>NZ_QCZF01000087.1 GCF_003075095.1 Blastococcus litoris | reverse complement strand
CGAGGTAGTCCTCGGCCTGCCGCGTCACCGTGGGGCTCACGCCGCCACCGCCGGGCCGCCCAGGAGACCGTCGACGGTGTCGGCGAACGTCCTCCACGTCTTCGTCGAGTCCTCGAGCACCGAGCGCACCAAGGACCTCGACGACCTGATGGCCCGCCTCCAGGCGAACGACGACGAGTACACCTACTCGGTCGCGTGGATCGACCTGGTGGCGCGGGGCGCCTCGCTCGGCCGCTCGGTCCTC
>NZ_QCZF01000086.1 GCF_003075095.1 Blastococcus litoris | reverse complement strand
GTCAGCTGGGACTACGCCAGCGGGTACGCCGACGGAGTCGCGGCGACGGCCGAGCACGAGGAGCCGACCGGAAAGCACGGCGGCCGGCACGCCCGCGACGACTGAGCGCACGTCACCACGCACCGAGCTTGCGGAAGAGCCGGCGGGCGTGGGTCTTGATGGTGTCCTCGGACAGGTAGAGCTCCCGGCCGATCTGGGCGTTGCTCTTGCCCTGGCTCATGCCGGTGAGCACCTGCATCTCGCGC
>NZ_QCZF01000085.1 GCF_003075095.1 Blastococcus litoris | reverse complement strand
CTCGGGATCACCGGCCACCAGCACCTTCACCGCGACCGGCTCGCCGCCCCGCCGCGCTGGGGCTGGTGCACGACCTCGATCAACCGCACGAGGTGCGGGTGGTCGAGCCCGCCGAGCAGCGCCGCCTACCGCGCCTGCCGCTCGGGATCACCGGCCACCAGCACCTTCACCGCGACCGGCTCGCCGCCCCGCCGCGCTGGGGCTGGTGCACGACCTCGATCAACCGCACGAGGTGCGGGTGGTCGAGCCCGCCGAGCAGCGCCGCCT
>NZ_QCZF01000084.1 GCF_003075095.1 Blastococcus litoris | reverse complement strand
GGTGGGGGGTGGTGTGGGTGGGGAGGTGGTGGGGTGGGGAGAGGAGTGGGGGGGGGGGGTAGGAGGGGGGGGCGGTGGGAGGAGGGGCGGGGCGGGGGGTGTGTGAGAGGGGGTAGTAACGGGGGGTGAGGGGGGGGGGGGGGGGGGGGGTGAGGGGGGGGGGGGGGGGGGGGGTGGGGTGGGGGGGGGGGGGGGGGGGGGGGCGGGGTGGGCAGACGGGGGGGCGGGAGGAGGGGTGGGAAGGGGGAGGGGGGGCGGGGGGGGGGGGAGACGGGGGGCGGGGCGGAGGGGGGGGGGGGGGCGACCGGCGTGGGGGTCGGCGGCGTCGGGCGGCGGCGGGGCGGGAGGGGCCGGATGGCGGGGGGGAGGAGGCGGCGCGGGGCGGTGGCCGGGGACGGGGTGGGCGCGGCGGTGGGCAGCGCCCCGAGG
>NZ_QCZF01000083.1 GCF_003075095.1 Blastococcus litoris | reverse complement strand
GCGCCTCATCACGGTAGATGTAGTCCAGCGTGCTGCCCGAGTCGAAACCGGTCTGCAGGCCCAGCGCGATGCCTTCGGACAGCGTGCCGCCGAAACGCAGGCCACCGCGCACCACGCGCCAGCGCAGGTCGGCCAGGCTGTTGCGCTCCGGCGGCCACGACAGGATCTCCGATTCTTCGAAGGTCGGGCCATGCCGATGCGCATCGCCCCGCGACAGTTCCTGCAGCGGCTCGGCAAAGCGGGCCTGGATGATGCTGCGGACGCGAGCCAGCGCCGGTGCACGGTCGCGCTCGCCCAGGGTGTCGTGGAAGAAGCCCGGCAGGTGCACGCGCTGCTTGATCGGGCTGGACAGGCGTTCGTAGAAACGGTCCTGCGGGCCGCGATGCACCACGAAGTCCGAACCGGACACCAGCAACTGCACCGGCACGCTG
>NZ_QCZF01000082.1 GCF_003075095.1 Blastococcus litoris | reverse complement strand
GGTGCTGCAGAAGTACCTGCACCTGCCGTCCTCGCACTTCGACGCCGAAGCGACGCCGGTGATGGTCAGCCGCCTGAACTTCGATACCGAACAGGTCACCCAGGCCAGCGCCGATGCGCTCAAGACCGTGGTGGCCGACACCCTGACCATCATCGCCATGCTGGCGGTGATGCTGCAGATGAGCGTCAAAGTGACCTTGGCGATGCTGGTGGTGGTGCCGCTGATCGGCGTGATCGTCTCCTACGTGGGCAAGCGCTACCGGCGCATCAGCCGCGGCATCCAGGACGGCATGGGCACCATGGCGCAGACCGCCGAGCAGTCGCTGGCCGCGCAGCAGGAAGTGAAGGTGCACGGCACCCAGCAGCACGAGATCTCGCGCTACTCGCGCCTGGCCAACCGCATGCTGGCGCTGAACATGAAGGTGGAAGTGACC
>NZ_QCZF01000081.1 GCF_003075095.1 Blastococcus litoris | reverse complement strand
AGCCTGCGCAGATCATTGCCGAAGGAGACCGCCTGTATCTCCAGAGCGAACTGTTCAGCAAGCGGCCGATGCAGCTGTTTGCGGAGTCAAAGACCCGGTTCTTCATGACCGCACAGGACATGACGGTCGAATTCCAGCAGGCAGGCAGCACGAGGCCAGGCAGCTTTTCGCTGAAGCGCGGGAACAGCACCTACGTCGCCATGCGGGCGGATTAGTTGCGAAGCCAGTACCACTCGGATGTCCGCTTCCGGCCGGAGTCGCACACGCGCGGGGGCAACGCGCTTTCAAGGGTATCGAGTGTCCACCCACCCGCGATGCCTGACTTCGTCAGAATCTACGGCAACTCGACAACAACCTTGCCCTTTGCCCGCCCGCTCTCCACATAAGCCAACGCGCCTTGGGTGTCCTGGAACGGAAACACCCGGTCAATGAC
>NZ_QCZF01000080.1 GCF_003075095.1 Blastococcus litoris | reverse complement strand
CCCCCCTGCTGCTCGGCGAGGAGCAGGGACCTACGCTGGGCCAGTACCTGCACAGCCAGCGCTATGGCGAGGCGTTCGTGCAGGAGCATCTGCTGCCGATGGCCTCGGCGCTATGGTCATCACCGACCGCACAGGTGCTGGACTTTCCGGCGCGCTACCTGGTGCAGTTCATGGCCAACCACCAGATGCTGCAGATGACTGGGCGCGCGTCCTGGCGCGTGGTCAAGGGCGGCTCGGCCCGCTACGTCGATGCGCTGCGTGCGCGCTGGCGGGTACACGAGCGGCTGGAATGCCCCGTGCACGCCGTCGAGCGCATGCCCTGGGGGGCGCGCGTGCACACGGCCAACGGCATCGAAGGCTTTGATGAAGTGATCCTGGCCTGCCACAGCGACCAGGCCCTGGCGCTGCTGGCCGACGCCGATCCGGTTGAGCG
>NZ_QCZF01000079.1 GCF_003075095.1 Blastococcus litoris | reverse complement strand
CTCGCGCGCACCGCCGGTGCATTCGGTCACATCCTCACCGGTCAGCTCCAGATGCACGCCACCCAGACGCGTACCCGCAGCCGCGTGCAGGTCGAACGACATCTCGACCTCACCACGTACATTGTCGAAGCGCCGCGTCTTGAAGCCGTTGGCGGTGCTTTCGGTGTTGCCGTGCATCGCATCGCACACCCACAGCACCCGACGACCGTCGCGCTTGACCGCATCCAGCAACGGCGGCAGCTTCTGCGCGATCTGCGCCGCACCCATGCGGTGGATGAAGCTCAGGCGGCCCGGCTCGTCATCCGGATTGAGCACATCGATCAGGCGCAGCAGCTGGTCCGGCGTCACCGACGGGCCCACCTTGATCGCGATCGGATTGCGCACGCCACGCAGGTACTCCACGTGTGCGCCATCCAGCGCGGCGGTACGCATGC
>NZ_QCZF01000078.1 GCF_003075095.1 Blastococcus litoris | reverse complement strand
CCCTTGATCGCGGTGTCCACAAGGTCCAGTAGCGTCAATATCGCGATCACCCCGAAGATCCAGCGCCGCCGCTGCATCAGGTAGTGGCCGTAACTGCCGTAGTCGCGCAGATCGTCGGGAAACAGCAGCGCGCACAGCAGGAACCAGGTCGCGCTGTAGGTGATCACGAACAGATAGGTTTCAAACGTCCAGCGGTGCACTTCGACGAGACGGAATTCCCACCACCAGAAGGTGACCAGCGACACCAGCGTCCACAGCACCCAGCACAGTTGCAGCTCCGAACAGCCACGCCGCTGCGGGTGCTCGATGATCTGCGCCAACCCCTTCAGCAGGGTGGTGATGGACAGGCCGAGGATGATCCCCATCACCACGCGGATATGCAGGAATACCGGTTCGGTTTCCATCTGCCAGCCCCCTCGTCGGTTGCGCCGATGC
>NZ_QCZF01000077.1 GCF_003075095.1 Blastococcus litoris | reverse complement strand
TAGGACTACTTACCAATTTGTCACCAAAACTACTCACTTACGTCAACATCTGCCCGAAGATCACACATTATTTTTAACCTACATTGACTCTGACAACAAACCTACCTCATCAGTTAGACCATCTACAGTGGCAAACTGGGTCAAAACAGTAATGGGTAACGCAGGAGTTGATATTCAAGATTTCAAAGCAGTGGCTTAAAAAGAAGGATTATTGAACCCCTGGCAAACAGACATTTGGTAGCATCAGCATTTAAGATCAAGAAAAATGGCTGGTAACGACAAGACCCCTGGCGAGGTTGTATCAGAACAAGATACTCTGACGGTGTTAAGAAAGCTCACAGAAATTATGACGGAAAAACAAACTCAAGGCCGTGCTAAGGAACCAAACACTTTTGATGGTACTAGAGATGCAATTCTCATTGATGGTTGGTTACG
>NZ_QCZF01000076.1 GCF_003075095.1 Blastococcus litoris | reverse complement strand
GACATCACCACCGTCATCGGCTCGCTCGGCACCAGCTCGGTCTCGTCGATGGCCTGCGCCGCCTGGCGCTGCACCAGCGGCGAACGGCGCGCGTCACCGAACTTCTTGGCATCGGCCTGCAGCTCGTCGCGGATCAGCTTCTTCAGCTTGGCCTTGCTGTCGAGGATGCTCAGGATCTTGTCGCGTTCCTTGGCCAGCTCGTCCTGCTCGCCACGGATCTTCATCTCTTCCAGGCGGGCCAGCTGCTTCAGCTTGGTTTCCAGGATGTACTCGGCCTGGTCTTCGGACAGGCCGAAGCGCGCGATCAGCGCCGCCTTCGGTTCGTCCTCGGTACGGATGATGTGGATCACCTCGTCCAGGTTGAGGAACGCCACCAGCAGGCCTTCCAACAGGTGCAGGCGACGCTCGACCTTCTGCAGGCGGTGCTGCAGGCGGC
>NZ_QCZF01000075.1 GCF_003075095.1 Blastococcus litoris | reverse complement strand
AAGCTGCACGGGTTGCGCCATACGACTCAAGACTGGCGAGTTATTGATGGCTTGCCTAGCAGGCTTGGCAACCACAGCTATCGGGTCCTGGGAAATGGCGAGAATTTCCATGTCCCGAAAGATACTGGCAAAGGCTGGCGCAATGATAAATCGTTCGCCGGAAACACCATGTCGCAACTAGTGGAAGAAATATCAGAGAAATTATAAAAATCGCCGATTGCCGATTGCCGATTGCCGATTGCCGTTCGGCTACAGAAGGATCAGGACAACTAGCATTGATGCAGAGGGAGGGCGGCACTGCATAAGCAAACGAATGAACAAAGGGGGATTTATGCAGTATGAGATATTCACTGGCGTATTGGCGGGCGTACTCACTAGCGCCCTAATTTGGCTCACAGGTTCACTCTGGGCTCGCTCCGTCGAACCATATTTGATC
>NZ_QCZF01000074.1 GCF_003075095.1 Blastococcus litoris | reverse complement strand
CGGCGATGGTCATGTACAGGGTCATCTGCACTTCGCCGGGAAAGCGCAGTTGCAGCCAGCGTCCGTCAGCACCCTCGATGGGCAGCAGCACCTGCTGGTAGCGGTCGCGGACGATGAAGCCGTCCCCGCGCAGGGCACTGCGCTCTTTGTCATCCAGTACCGGCGGTGCATCCAGCAGCGACAGTGCTATGCCGTAGTGTGGCTGCCACTGCGCCAGGCGCTGTTGTTGCTGCGGGTGGTCCAGGCCGGCCAGCCCACTGCGCAGCGCGTACACCTGGCCGCGGACCTGCTCGACGAAAACGCGTTCCTGCAGGGGCGTGTAGGTGCGGTCCAGCAGCTGGTTGAGGCTGAACACCGACACCAGCAGGCAGGCACCGGTAACGAACCACAGCCACAGGAACAGGCGCTTCACGCCGACCAGGCCGACGGGTTGAAC
>NZ_QCZF01000073.1 GCF_003075095.1 Blastococcus litoris | reverse complement strand
GTGACACGCCGCTCCCCCCGGCGAGCAGGACACCCCATCAGCCCGACCCCCACGCCCCCCCCTCCCTCCGGCCCCCTCGGCGCCCCCCGTCCGCCCGCCCCCCCCCCCCCCCCCCCCCCCCCCGCTCCCCCCCCCCCCCCCCCCACCCTCCCCGCCGCCCCCGACACCCCCGTCCACGCCTCCGCCCACGTCCACCCGCCGCCCCCCGCCCCCCCCCCCCCCCCCCCCCCCCCCCCCCCCCCGCCCCCCCCCCCCCCCCCCCCCCCCGCCCCCCCCCCCCCCCCCCCCCCCCCCCCCCCTCCCCCCCCCCCCCCCCCCCCACCCCACCCCCCCCCCCCCCCCCCACCCCCCCCACCCCCCCCCCCCCCCCCCCCCCCCCCCCCCCCCCCCCGCCACCCCCCCCCCGCCCCACCCCCCCCACCCCTCCCCCCCCCCCCC
>NZ_QCZF01000072.1 GCF_003075095.1 Blastococcus litoris | reverse complement strand
CACCTCCACCGGATAGGTGCGGCCTTCGACACTGATCACCGGCGCGTTGTCGAAATGCTGGGCGAAACGCTCGGTGTCGATGGTCGCCGACGTGACGATCAGCTTGAGGTCCGGGCGCTTGCGCAGCAGCTGCTTGAGATAGCCCAGCAGGAAGTCGATGTTGAGGCTGCGTTCGTGCGCTTCGTCGACGATGATCGTGTCGTAGTTCGACAGCCAGCTGTCGCTGGCGATCTCCGCCAGCAGGATGCCGTCGGTCATGAACTTGATGCGGCTGTCTTCGCCGACCTTGTCATTGAAGCGCACCTGGTAGCCCACCAGCTGGCCCAGCTCGCTGTGCAGTTCCTGCGCGACGCGACTGGCCACCGCACGCGCGGCGATCCGTCGCGGCTGCGTGCAGCCGATCATGCCCGCCTGGCCACGGCCGGCGGCCAGGCGGGCA
>NZ_QCZF01000071.1 GCF_003075095.1 Blastococcus litoris | reverse complement strand
CCTACGGGGGGCAGCAGTGGGGAATCTTGCGCAATGGGGGGAACCCTGACGCAGCGACGCCGCGTGCGGGACGGAGGCCTTCGGGTCGTAAACCGCTTTCAGCAGGGAAGAGTCAAGACTGTACCTGCAGAAGAAGCCCCGGCTAACTACGTGCCAGCAGCCGCGGTAATACGTAGGGGGCGAGCGTTATCCGGATTCATTGGGCGTAAAGCGCGCGTAGGCGGCCCGGCAGGCCGGGGGTCGAAGCGGGGGGCTCAACCCCCCGAAGCCCTCGGAACCTCCGCGGCTTGGGTCCGGTAGGGGAGGGTGGAACACCCGGTGTAGCGGTGGAATGCGCAGATATCGGGTGGAACACCGGTGGCGAAGGCGGCCCTCTGGGCCGAGACCGACGCTGAGGCGCGAAAGCTGGGGGAGCGAACAGGATTAGATACCCCTGTAGTC
>NZ_QCZF01000070.1 GCF_003075095.1 Blastococcus litoris | reverse complement strand
CTTTTCGGCCAGGCCCAGCAGCGCATCCAGTTCGTCACGGCGGAAGGCATGGCCTTCGGCAGTGCCCTGCAGTTCGATGAAACCGCCGCCGTCGTTCATCACCACGTTCATGTCGGTGTCGCAGTCGCTGTCTTCGGCGTAATCCAGGTCCAGCACCGGGGTGCCGCGGTAGACGCCGACCGACACCGCCGCCACCGCGCCGAGGATCGGGTTGCGCTTGATGTCACCGCGCTTCATCAGCACGTTCACCGCGTCGACCAGGGCCACATAGGCGCCGGTGATGGCAGCGGTGCGGGTGCCGCCGTCGGCCTGCAGCACGTCGCAGTCCAGGGTGATGGTGCGTTCGCCCAGTGCGTTGCGGTCCACGCAGGCGCGCAGGCTGCGGCCGATCAGGCGCTGGATCTCCAGCGTGCGGCCGCCCTGCTTGCCGCGTGCGGCTTCGC
>NZ_QCZF01000069.1 GCF_003075095.1 Blastococcus litoris | reverse complement strand
GTGTACGCGCTCAACGCACAGTCGCCGCCGGCCGACCGCGACTGGAACAGCCTGCTCAAGGGGCTGCCACAGACGCCGTCGGTGTCCGAGAACGAGGGTGCCAAGGTCATCGACTACGACGGCAAGCCATGGCTGCAGCTGCAGGGCAGCCAGACCTGGAGCCCTTACCCCGAGGACAAACGCTGATGGCCGCCGACATCCTCGCGGTGCCCACCACGCTGTCGGTCGAGGAAGACGACATCGACCTGCTGCGGCGCAGCCTGAACATGCCGGAGATGCCCTATGTGGACTTCTCGGCGCAGAACGAGCGCGCGCAGGCGTTGGCACGCTGGCCGTTGCTGGCCGAACTGGAGCAGCAGCCATGAGTACGGTGCTGTCCCTGCAGGGCGTGCATGGTGGCACCGGCGTGACCACTGTGCTGGCGTCGCTGGGCCAGGCCCTGCA
>NZ_QCZF01000068.1 GCF_003075095.1 Blastococcus litoris | reverse complement strand
CTGCAGGCGGTTGCTCTGCGCGCTGTTGCCCTTGCCGGTGAAGTCGCGCGCGCCCTTGGCCGTCGCACTCAGGATGTCCTTGCCGCCCAGGGTGACCGGTGCACCGAGAATCGACGGCGTGCCGAGGCTCAGGTTCGATTCCTTGTTGGTGGCGGTGTTGGCGCTGGTCTGCGCGGTGGTGTTTTCCAGCAGGGTGATGGTCAGCAGGTCGCCGACATCGCGCGCACGGCGGTCCGAATACAGCTGCAGCGTCGGGCCGGCGGCGTAGATCGCGCCGGCGGTCGGTTCGGCCTGCGGCGGCATCATCGGCTGCAGCGGCGCCATCGTCGGATAGGGGCGCACGTCGCCAGCGATCACGCAGCCCCCGAGCAGGGCAGCCACGGCGCAGGCGAGGGCAGTACGGGCGAAGGAAGAAAGGGGCGACATGGCAGTTTCCCGGTGAGGG
>NZ_QCZF01000067.1 GCF_003075095.1 Blastococcus litoris | reverse complement strand
GGCTGTCCTGGCGCTGGGTGGAACGACCGTTCCGTGGACCGCTCGCGCAGCGCCTGACGTCCGCACGCTGGGTAGGCACCGGTGGAGTGGTGCTGCTGCTTGCAGGTGGCATGCAGATGCTGCTGTACGCGCAGGCGCCGCTGCTTTCGTTGAGCACGGTGAGTCGACATCCCGCCGATTGGTACCCCAATGGCAAGAGCGTGGCCCACGACTACCCGGACTGCGCGGTGGACGTCGGCAAGCACCGTTGCGAAGGGGGCAGTGCACGCAGCTTCGCCCGCGGCCAAGGCAGCCGCCCGGTGGTTGCAGGCGTGCCGGGGCAGGTATTCGTGGCCGGTGATTCGCACGCCATGGCCTATATCGAACTGCTGCAGCGACTGGCTCTGGATACCGGGACGCAGGTATCGCTGTATGGCCGTGGCGGCTGCCCGCAGATCAGACTGCAG
>NZ_QCZF01000066.1 GCF_003075095.1 Blastococcus litoris | reverse complement strand
GTTGAGCAATGACATCGCCGAGCAGCTGGGCATGCCGGTTTCCTTCGACCTGGAAGGACGCAGCACGCCGGTGACTGCCGACCTGCACGGCCTGGCACGCCTGCTGGTGACCAGCAATCCGAACGTCACCTCGCTGGCCTTCGAGCTGCGTCGCAACGTCAACCTGGACGGTACCCGTGCACTGCAGATCGATATGGACTCGGTCTACGACAGCGACCCTGCACAGCAGGCACGCAACCTGGATGCCCTGATCGAGCGCGTGAAGCGGATCGGCCCGACCCACGTCTACCTGCAGGCCTTCGCCGACCCGGACGGCAACAACACCGCCGATGCGCTGTACTTCCCGAACCGGCACCTGCCGATGCGCGCGGACCTGTTCAACCGCGTCGCCTGGCAGCTGAAAACCCGCGCCGGGGTGAAGGTCTACGCGTGGCTGCCGGTGCTGGGCTA
>NZ_QCZF01000065.1 GCF_003075095.1 Blastococcus litoris | reverse complement strand
ATGTGGATATCACCCGCAACCGTGCCCCGCACTGGGGGCGGCTGGATGGGAACCTGTACTTCGCGCAGGGGTTCTCCGGCCACGGTGTGGCAGCGGCCGGGCTGGCCGGCGAGGTCATTGCCGCCGCGATTGCGGGCCAGAGCGAGCGTCTGGACGTGTTCCAGCGCCTGCAGCACGCGCCCTTCCCCGGCGGACGGCTGCTGCGCATGCCGCTGCTGGTGGCGGCGAGGTCGTGGTACAAGCTGCGCGATGCGTTGTGGTAGCCAACCCGTTGGCAACCCTGGGACTTGATCCGCCGCTGCACTTTGTTTGCATAATTGGTCCAGGAACAAAGGGGCGCGTGGATGCAGTGGTGGAAAGATGGACTGCTGGTGAGAATCCGGGTCAGCCCCGAGGGAGTGGCGCTGGCGCTGCTCTATGCACTCGCCTGCTGGGCGGCGCGCAAGATGTC
>NZ_QCZF01000064.1 GCF_003075095.1 Blastococcus litoris | reverse complement strand
ATGCGCGTGATCGTCTCGGCATCCCCTTGCTCGCTGGCAACGGCCAGCTCAAGTGCCCTTCCCTTGAAGTAACCGCTGGCACCATGCGTTGACTGTGGTGTGCAGCCCGAAAGCAGGAGCAGCGCTGCCGCCAGAAGGGCGTGATGCATAAAGAAGCGTCGGAGGTGAACGTCCATGTCTGATCTCCCTACAGCAGCGGAATATCTTCTTCCTTGCTCGGGAATTTGAAGGCCTCGCGCTTCCTGCGGATGTGCTCAGGCATCGGCGGGCGGGGAATGTTGCGTTCGATCAGCCACTGCTGGCATTTCTTCTGCCACGGCAGGTTGTCCGGCGTGGTGATCTCCCAGTAGATGTCCTCAACCATCAATTGCCGAGCAGATCTTCCCGAACTTTCCGATACGTGCTCGGGAATGGTGGGATCTGCACCGTGCTCCAGCAACCAGTATGCGTAGTCG
>NZ_QCZF01000063.1 GCF_003075095.1 Blastococcus litoris | reverse complement strand
CTTCCAGGTTCAGCAGCGCGTATCCCGGCGCGCGCTCGGTGGCGATGTCGTTCACCACCATGTCGCTGCTGGCCGAAGCTTCCAGCGCCCACTGCCAGTCCCCCGGCGACCACTGCAGGCGGGCATGCGCCTGCTGCCGGGGCACGCCGGGCAGGCGGCTGCCGGCGGCAACCACGGTGTCGGGCCCGGCGCCGTTGCTGCCCGCACAGGCCCGGTCGGGCGAGCGCACCTGCGCCTGCAGCCAGGTCCAGGCCAGCTGCAGCTCCAGCTGCCCGGCCAGCGGCTGCCGGTACTGCAGCTCCACACCCTGGCGGCGGGTGCGGCCGATGTTGCGGTAAGTGCTGCGACCGTTGGTGTTGCTGGCAACGGCCAGCTCATCGTCGGTATCTGCGCGGAACACGCTCACATCGAGCTGCCTTCCATCCTGCGCATGCCACTTGCTGCCCACTTCCAGGC
>NZ_QCZF01000062.1 GCF_003075095.1 Blastococcus litoris | reverse complement strand
GGGTATCTGATCCTGTTTGCTCCCCACGCTTTCGTGCCTCAGTGTCAGTGTTGGTCCAGGTAGCTGCCTTCGCCATGGATGTTCCTCCCGATCTCTACGCATTTCACTGCTACACCGGGAATTCCGCTACCCTCTACCACACTCTAGTTGTCCAGTTTCCACTGCAGTTCCCAGGTTGAGCCCAGGGCTTTCACAACAGACTTAAACACCCACCTACGCACGCTTTACGCCCAGTAATTCCGAGTAACGCTTGCACCCTTCGTATTACCGCGGCTGCTGGCACGAAGTTAGCCGGTGCTTATTCTTTGGGTACCGTCATCCCAACCAGGTATTAGCCGGCTGGATTTCTTTCCCAACAAAAGGGCTTTACAACCCGAAGGCCTTCTTCACCCACGCGGTATGGCTGGATCAGGCTTGCGCCCATTGTCCAATATTCCCCACTGCTGCCTCCCGTAG
>NZ_QCZF01000061.1 GCF_003075095.1 Blastococcus litoris | reverse complement strand
GCCCAGCGCGGTGACCAGCGTCTGGTCGCCGTGGTGCTGGGCGGCGCGTCGGAAAAGCAGCGCGCCGATGACAGCCTGGCCCTGTTGAACTGGGGCTTCCGCTTCTTCGAAACCCACCGCCTGTACGAGCCGGGCAAGGCCGTGGCCGAGCACAAGGTCTGGAAGGGCACCACCGACAAGGTGCAGCTGGGCGTGGCCCAGCCGATGCTGGTCAGCGTGCCGCGCGGTCGCTACAACGACCTGAAGCCGAGCATCGACGTGCCCAAGACCCTGGAAGCACCGTTCACCGCCGGCCAGCAGATCGGCACCGTCAAGGTCACCCTGGATGGCAAGCTGGTGGCCGAAGCGCCGCTGGTGGCGGTGGCCGCCGTCGAGCAGGCCGGCTTCTTCAAGCGCCTGTGGGACAGCTTCTGGATGTGGTGGGAATCGGAATGATCCGCAGCGTGCTGCGGTGAAC
>NZ_QCZF01000060.1 GCF_003075095.1 Blastococcus litoris | reverse complement strand
GTGGTGAGTGGAGCAACACCGCTTCGGTTGCCGTCGAACTGCCGCCGGCTACGGTGCCTGTGCTGACCGTACCGGCAACCGCCTTCAACGGCAGCTACAGCGTCAGTTGGTCGGCCTCTGCCGGTGCAGAGCGCTTTGAGCTCGACGAGAGTGCCAATGGTGGTGCCTGGACCCAGGTCCACAATGCGGTGGGCCAATCCAAGGGGTTCACCGGCAAACCGGGAGGCAGCTTCAACTACCGTGTCCGCGCGTGTAATCCGGTGGGGTGTACCAGCTACAGCGGTAGCGCTGCGGTGGCGGTGGTCTACCCGCCTGCGAGTGTTCCGGGAGTATCAGCGCCGGCCCGTTCGGCACAGGGCAGCATTGGCATCGGCTGGAACGGAGTTGGCGGTGCTGACCGCTACACGCTGCAGGAAAGCACCAATGGCGGTGGGTGGGTGACGCTGATGGATGCACATGT
>NZ_QCZF01000059.1 GCF_003075095.1 Blastococcus litoris | reverse complement strand
ACGTCAACCGTGCCACACGCAAAGACATCCTGCGCCGCAAGGTCGACGGTCCCGATCGCACCCTCTACAACCTCAACACCTTCGAATACACCAACGAAGGCCGCAGCGATGCGGAGATCTGGACCCTGTCGGTCGCTTCGCAGCGGCCCTGGGAGGTGCTGGGCACGCGCAACAGCTTCCAGCTTTCGGCTGACTACACCGACGTCAAGCGCAACTACAACAGCTACGAAGACAGCGACGACATGTTCGAGCTGGTACGCCTGGACGGCAAGCTGATGTACCGCTACGAGCTGCCCGCCACGCAGTTCCTGCGCCCGTGGAGTGCACGCCTGAGCACCCGCACCGAAATTCCCGCTCTGGGCTTGAGCTGGAACAATTTCTTCCGCTACCGCGCCGGCTTCGAAGGCTTTTCCACCGGTGCGTCGCAGACCATCGATGGCATCACCGCACCCAACCTCAC
>NZ_QCZF01000058.1 GCF_003075095.1 Blastococcus litoris | reverse complement strand
CGCTGTACCAGTGCGGGGGGCGCATCGTCGAACAGCAGGTGTGCTTCGTCGAAAATGAAGACCAGCTTCGGCTTGTCGAGGTCGCCCACTTCCGGCAGCTGCTCGAACAGCTCCGACAGCAGCCACAGCAGGAAGGTGGAGTACAGCTTGGGCTTGAGGACCAGCTGGTCGGCGGCAAGGATGCCGATGACACCGCGGCCATCATGGTTGACCCGCATGATGTCGGCCAGTTCCAGCGCCGGTTCGCCGAACAAATTCTCGCCCCCGTCCTGCCCCAGGCGCAGCAGGGCGCGCTGGATGGCGGCCACCGACTGCGCACTGACCAGGCCGTACTCGGTGGAAATGTCCTTGCGCTCCTCGGCCACCAGGCCGAGCAGGGCGCGCAGGTCGTCCATGTCCAGCAGCAGCAGGCCGCGGTCATCGGCCAGCTTGAACACGATGTCGAGCACGCCGGCCTGGGTG
>NZ_QCZF01000057.1 GCF_003075095.1 Blastococcus litoris | reverse complement strand
GACTACACGGGTATCTAATCCTGTTTGCTCCCCACGCTTTCGCACCTGAGCGTCAGTCTTCGTCCAGGGGGCCGCCTTCGCCACCGGTATTCCTCCAGATCTCTACGCATTTCACCGCTACACCTGGAATTCTACCCCCCTCTACGAGACTCAAGCTTGCCAGTATCAGATGCAGTTCCCAGGTTGAGCCCGGGGATTTCACATCTGACTTAACAAACCGCCTGCGTGCGCTTTACGCCCAGTAATTCCGATTAACGCTTGCACCCTCCGTATTACCGCGGCTGCTGGCACGGAGTTAGCCGGTGCTTCTTCTGCGGGTAACGTCAATGAGCAAAGGTATTAACTTTACTCCCTTCCTCCCCGCTGAAAGTACTTTACAACCCGAAGGCCTTCTTCATACACGCGGCATGGCTGCATCAGGCTTGCGCCCATTGTGCAATATTCCCCACTGCTGCCTCCCGTAGG
>NZ_QCZF01000056.1 GCF_003075095.1 Blastococcus litoris | reverse complement strand
ATCCCCAAGCGCCTGATTCCGGCCACGCTGGCGGTGGGCGGCTTCAGCTTCACCATGGACGCGCTGCCGGGGACGCCGCAGATCCAGAACATCATTCCCACCACGTTCTTCGGCACCGATACCTGGGCGGCGCCGGTGCTGGGCACGCTTGGCGGCATTTTCGTGTTGGCGGTCGGCCTGGTCTACCTCGAGTGGCGCCGCCGCGTCGCGTTGCGCAACGGCGAAGGCTACGGCGATCCGGCCACCCTGGTGAACGAGCCCACACCGTTCGCCGGCACCCACCTGGCACATGCGGGTATTGCCGTACTGCCGCTGCTGCTGGTGTTCGTCTCCAACAAGCTGTTCACCCTGGGCATGCCGCACTGGTACGGCAGCGAGCACAGCTTCATACCGTCGATCATGGGCAGCGCCGCGCCGGTGGTGCAGGACGTGGCGAAGATCACCGCGATCTGGGCGGTGCTGGGGG
>NZ_QCZF01000055.1 GCF_003075095.1 Blastococcus litoris | reverse complement strand
ATGGCAGGCCGGGCGTGATTCCTCTAATAAGGTGAAACCTGAACGCCCGGCACAGTCCCGGGCGTTCAGTTTATTGATTTGCCCGTGGCCGCTTCACTAATGCGGCCGTTTGCTCCACCCTAGCGGCCCTTCCCCGCGGCTTACCCACAGACCCTGCTGCCATGCCCAAGCACCTGCTCATCGTTGAATCGCCGGCCAAAGCCAAGACGACCAACAAATACCTCGGCAAGGACTACACGGTCCTGGCCTCGTATGGGCACGGGCGTGACCTGATCCCGAAGGAAGGCGCGGTTGACCCGGACAACGGGTTCGCCATGCATTACGACGTGATCGAGAAGAACGAAAAGCATGTCGATGCGATCGCCAAGGCCGCAAAGGGCGCCGACGACATCCTGCTGGCGACCGACCCGGATCGCGAGGGTGAAGCGATCAGCTGGCATATCGCCGAGATCCTGAAGGAGCGTGGGC
>NZ_QCZF01000054.1 GCF_003075095.1 Blastococcus litoris | reverse complement strand
GTGCAGGCCCTGCGCGAGCTGCCCGCCCGCCAGCGCGAAGCCTTCACCCTGCGCGTGCTGCAGGATCTGGACGGCGCCACCACCGCCCGCGCCATGGGCTGCAGCGAGGGCGCGGTAAAGACCCATCTGGCGCGCGCCCGACAGGCGCTGCAGAATCAACTGGAGCTGCACCCGTGAACCGCCCCCTGCCTTCCGATGACGCCCTGCGCAGCCTGCACGCGCAGTCGTTGCAGGCGCTGTCGCCGGCCACGCTGGCACGCCTGCGTAATGCCCGTCACAGCGCCAGCAGGGCGCACGCCGGTCGCTGGCGCTGGTGGCTGGCCAGCGCCTGTTCGCTGGTGATCGCGCTGGGCGTCGGTGTCCAGTTCGTCGGCCCGGGCGAGCATCAGGGCGCTACCACCACGCCGATCGCGGCCGCAGAAGAAGACAATGGCGCGCTGTACGACGAGAATCCCGATCTGTACCTGTGGC
>NZ_QCZF01000053.1 GCF_003075095.1 Blastococcus litoris | reverse complement strand
CTATTGGTATCAGTAATATCTGAAGTATCTTTGCATTGTATCTTTTTTAGTAATCTTTAAAGTACGCGCTTGCCATGCCTATCGTACTACAATCATATACATAACCAGGGGCATTGCCAATACTTTCACAGCAAATAAAAGCTATTGTTTACTTTTTCTTTATTTATTATATACATGAAGAGAAGTTTTCTACACGACCCCGTTACGGACAATTTTGGACCTACGCTACGCTACGGTAAAATTGGCCTTCACTTAGGGGCGTAAAACTCGTAAGAAAATATATACATTATTTGGAGCTGCCAAATAAGTTTTTTGGAGGAGGAAGAGGAGGAGGAGTCTTGGAGGTGCGAGGTGGATTCCAACTTCCACGAACAGAATCTTGCTTCCGTAAGAGATCGTCTCTAGGCAACTGACTGAAGCTTCTCTTTCTTGAGATCTTCTTTGATCTACCTTCAATACAAAAGTCTTGGTA
>NZ_QCZF01000052.1 GCF_003075095.1 Blastococcus litoris | reverse complement strand
GGGCACCGAGCAGGCCGGCCACGGCCGGGTCCAGCTTGTAGATCGGTTCGCGCTGGGCGTAGTCGCTCAGCCATGCGTTCAGCAGGCCGCGGGTACGCGAGTCAAGGCGGCCGCCCTGGCTGGCCGGGGTGAAGTCGTCCACGCTCGGCTGCTGCAGGTGGAAGCCCTGGGTCTGCGCGTCATAGCGCAGGCCGCTGCTGAGCTTCACCGTACCCAGCTTGGCCGGGTTGCCGCCCGCAGTGGCCAGCGCCACGTCCATGCCCAGGTTCAATCGTTCGCCTGCCGGCAGGCTCAGCTGCGGGTGGCTCATGGTCAGTGCGATCAGGCCGCCCAGTGCGTCCTGGGTGCGCGGGAAGCTGCCGTCCAGGTACTGCTGCACGTCGCTGGCGCCGACCGCCAGTTCACGACCGGAGATCGAAGGGGCGGCCTGCGCACCGATCGCGGCAGCAATCAGCACGGTCGAGGCGGCAAGG
>NZ_QCZF01000051.1 GCF_003075095.1 Blastococcus litoris | reverse complement strand
GCCGAACCGCGCGCGTGGACCGACCCTGCTGGAAGACTTCCTGCTGCGCGAGAAGATCACCCACTTCGACCACGAGCGCATTCCCGAGCGCATCGTCCACGCGCGCGGTTCGGCCGCCCATGGCTTCTTCGAACTGACCACGTCGCTGGGCAAGGTGACGCGGGCCAAGATCCTCACCGAAGTCGGGCTGAAGACGCCGGTGTTCACCCGCTTCTCCACCGTCGCCGGCGGCGCCGGTTCGGTCGACACCCCGCGCGACGTGCGCGGCTTCGCGGTGAAGTTCTACACGAAGGAAGGCAACTGGGACCTGGTCGGCAACAACATCCCGGTGTTCTTCATCCAGGATGCGATCAAGTTCCCCGACCTGATCCATGCGGTGAAGATGGAACCGGACCGCGCGTTCCCGCAGGCCGCCAGCGCGCACGACACGTTCTGGGATTTCGTCTCGCTGATGCCCGAATCGATGCACATGAT
>NZ_QCZF01000050.1 GCF_003075095.1 Blastococcus litoris | reverse complement strand
GCTTCGGGTAGCGCTTGATCTCCATGCGCCAGCCCTGGTCGTCGGTCAGGTGCCAGTGGAAGGTGTTGAGCTTGTGCGCGGCCATCGCATCGAGCACGCGCTTGATTTCGTCCAGGCTCTGGAAGTGCCGCGCCGAGTCGAGCATGAAGCCACGCCAGCTGAAACGCGGCGCATCCCGGATCTGCACGGCCGGCAGCACGCCGTTGCTGCCGCCGGTGGCGAGCTGGACCAGGGTGGTGGCGCCGTAGAACAGGCCGGTCTCGTTGCCGGCCTGCACCAGCACGCCCGGCGCGGTGCTTTCCAGCGTGTAGCCCTCGCCGCTGTCGCGGAAGGTCGGCACGATCTGGAAGCGGATGTTGCCCGCCTTGGCCGCGGCCTTGCCGTTGGCCACCGCCAGGCGCGGCCCACCACTGCGCGCCAGCAGGTCGGCGAACTGTGCAGCGACGCGCTGTGCGGCTTCGCCATCGGCCTGCAG
>NZ_QCZF01000049.1 GCF_003075095.1 Blastococcus litoris | reverse complement strand
TGGCGGTGGCCTTGATGAAGCCATTCTCGACCACGATCTCGGCACCCAGCGCCTGCAGGCCCTTGATGTGCTGGTCGACCGGGCGCGAGCCGATCGCGCAGCCGCCGGGCAGCGACACTTCGGCCGCGCCGAAGCGGGCCAGCAGCGGGCCCAGCACCAGGATCGAGGCGCGCATGGTCCTGACCAGCTCATACGGCGCCACATGCTGGTTGACCGGACGCGGGTCGACCACGATCGCGCTGCCGCGCGACAGCGTGCCCTGGTCGATGGTCACTTTCGCGCCCAGTTCGCCCAGCAGCTTCACCGTGGTCACCACGTCATGCAGATGCGGCACGTTGGTGATCTCCACCGGCGCGTCGGCCAGCAGGGTCGCGCACAGGATGGGGAGGACGGCGTTCTTGGCGCCGGAGATGCTTACTTCACCGTGCAGCGCAGCGCCGCCGGTCACAACGATCTTGGCCATGTATTGGGGATC
>NZ_QCZF01000048.1 GCF_003075095.1 Blastococcus litoris | reverse complement strand
GATCAGCTGTTTCAACGAGTCGGTCAGCGTGGCCGGGTCGCAGCGACGCACCAGGTTTTCGGCCAGCACGCGCGAAACGTACGGCAGCGTGGCATAGGCACCGGGCTGGATGGCATCGACCGCGGCGCGCGCGTCGAAGTAGTCCAGCGAGGCGCCGGGGAGGTTCTTGCGATAGTCGATATTCATGGGCTGGCGGAATGCTTGAGGCGGGCCGGGTGCCGGCGATGCGGCGGCGAAAACATCCGGCCGGCACGGGGCCGGCCGGATGCATGCAGCAGTGGAACGGTGGCGATGATCAGGAACGCTTGTCGATGGCCACGAACTCGCGATCTTCCGGACCGATGTAGTTGGCGCTCGGGCGGATGATCTTGCCGTCGATGCGCTGCTCGACGATGTGCGCGCTCCAGCCGGCGGTGCGGGCGATCACGAACAACGGGGTGAACATCGCGGTCGGCACGCCCATCATGTGGTAGCTGAC
>NZ_QCZF01000047.1 GCF_003075095.1 Blastococcus litoris | reverse complement strand
GCATGCGGCAACTGGCGGTTGCACTGGTGGCAGAGGTTGGAGAACAGTCGCTGGTCGTTGGCACGCTGCAGCCGGGTCAGTTCCGGCTGGTGCATGCTCGCGGCCCAGAACGTCAGCCATACACGCATGGCGGTCCCGTTGGTCTGGCTGTCGTCGAAGTTGCCATCGACGATGGCGCGAAGCTGTGAACGTGCGTCGTCGGCGGCCGCGTCGCGATAGCGGGCGACGGCGGCCTTCAGCTCGCGCAGGATCTGCCGCATCGCGGCATTGAGCAGGCCGTCCTTGTCGCCGGAGTAGTGGGCGACGATGCCGCTGGACAGGCCGGCCTTCCTGGCGATGGTAGCGACGGTGGCATCGGCCATGCCGATCTCGTCGATGGTCTGGAAAGTGGCCCGGATCAGCTGCTCGCGGCGGACCGGTTCCACGCCTTTCTTCGGCATTGTCTCTCCACGGATTGCGACCCGGGATGCCGGGCTGGTGAAGAT
>NZ_QCZF01000046.1 GCF_003075095.1 Blastococcus litoris | reverse complement strand
AGCTATAAGTCGTGAGTTCAATCCTCCGTGGGGCCGCCATCCATTGATTGCCAACGAAATTTGCTACTGCATGAATTGTTACAGAATTTTTTCTTGCGATTTTCAGAAACTACTTTCCATGATCGGCCACAATATCCGCATTGCTTTATCTCCGACCGTTCGGAAAATAATGTTGCTAAATGTTTGGTTTGGAAATGTTCCTGAGCGAGGCAAACGATCTTTTTGATCTCAGTGCCTGAGACCAGATCAATGTCATGGGGAAACTGAGAAATTTTGAAGTAATCTTCTGGTCGCATCCATCCTTTGATTTCGACATATTTACCGTCGACTATGAAGTCTGGAATGTAATATCTGGTTCGGCCGTTGGCATCAACGTAGGAAAATCGGTTATGATTTCGTGACAGTGGAATATGCTTGTTCTGGCAATACCAAACGTAGGCCATTTCGTAAGTGCTATCACACCAAATACCTTCGAACCATCCATGG
>NZ_QCZF01000045.1 GCF_003075095.1 Blastococcus litoris | reverse complement strand
GGAACTGCTGGATGGCGCGGTTCCAAGCCTGATCCTGCAGCCGCTGGTGGAAAACGCGCTGCGCCATGGCATCGGCCGCAACCTCGGCGAGGACACCATCGAGATCGAGGGCCGCCGCGACGGTGACATGCTGTGCATCGAGGTGCGCAACCAGAACAGCACGCTGCAGCAGCCCGGGGCGCCCGGTGGTCATGGCATCGGCCTGTCCAATACGCGGCTGCGCCTGCGCGAGCTGTACGGCGATGCGGCCGAGGTGCGCCTGGACCTGCTCTGGCCGCACGGTGTGGCCTGCAGGGTGCGGTTGCCACTGCGGATGCTGGACGATGCCGATGACGCTCCCGAGTTTGTCGTGCACGGTAGTGCCGCATGAGCCTGAGCGTGCTGGTGGTGGACGACGAGCCGATCGCCCGGCGCGCGGTGACGCGCCTGCTGCACGGTGATGCGGACATCGACCATGTAGCCGAGTGCGGTGACGGAGTGTCTGCC
>NZ_QCZF01000044.1 GCF_003075095.1 Blastococcus litoris | reverse complement strand
GGGGGGTGGCGGGGGCGGGGGCGGTGGGGGGGTGGGTGGGGGGGGGGGGGAGGGGGCGGGGGGGGGGGGGGGGGGTGCGGTCAGGGGGTGGGGGAGCGGGGGGGGGGGGGTGGGGGGGGGGGGGGGGGGGGGGCGGCGGGGGGGGGGGGGGGGGGCGGGGGGGGGGGGGGGGGGGGGGGGGGGGGGTGGGGGGGGGGGGGGGGGGGGGGGGGGGGGGGGGTGGGGGGGGGGGGGGGGGGGGGGGGGGGGGGGGGGGGGGGGGGTGGGGGGGGGGGGGGTGGGGGGGGGGGGGGGGGGGGGGGGGGGGGGGGGGGGGGGGAGGGGGGGGGGGGGGGGGGGCGGGCGGGGGGGGGGGGGGGGCGGGCGGAAGGGCGTCGCGTGGGGCGGCGTGAGGCCGTGGCGGAGGATCAGGGGGAGCCGGGAGTCGACGAGCTGGAGGGGCTGGGTCGTGCCGTGGAGCCGGCTCAGGAACGCCACGCTCATCTGCAGCGA
>NZ_QCZF01000043.1 GCF_003075095.1 Blastococcus litoris | reverse complement strand
CCCTTGGCCTGCTGGCGACCACTGCCAGCGCCCCGGCCGGGGCACAGACGCCTGTTGCCGCGATCAGCGCCGATGATCTCGCTGCGCAGCTGGCCCGCAGCGCGCCCAAGGCTGACCGCCGGGTGCTGCAGTTGGCCGCCCACGCCATGCGCTGCGCGCTGCAGCGGCCGGAACTGGGTGTCAGCGGTGAGCGCCTGAGCGTGATCGACTACTCGCGGCCGTCCACCGAGCCGCGGATGTGGGTCTTCGACCTGGCTCGCCAGCGGTTGTTGTTCGAGGAATGGGTGGCGAACGGCCGCAACAGCGGCGAAAACCGCACCGAGCATTTTTCCAACCGCGATGGCAGCTTCATGTCCAGTCTCGGCGCGTTCACCGCGCAGGAAACCTACATGGGCGGCAACGGCTATTCGCTGCGCCTGGCAGGGTTGGAGCCGGGTTTCAACGATCGTGCACGCGAGCGCGCCATCGTCATCCACGGGGCGCCGTATGTGAATC
>NZ_QCZF01000042.1 GCF_003075095.1 Blastococcus litoris | reverse complement strand
CCTCGATAGTCATCGCAGACCAGCCGGTAGGCCAGGTGGACATGCTTGCCAGGCGCATTGCCGTGCCAGCCACCGAAATGGATCGCGTTGATCGTGCCCGGTACGCCGGGCAGGCGCAGCTCCAGCTTCAGGTGCCGCTCCTTCAGCACGCGCCAGTTGGCCACTTCGAAGTGCCCGTCGAACAACGGCTCGGGGAAGCCTTGTCCCCACGGTCCGGCCAGGCGCAGCGCATCGGCATGGCGATGATCGAGTTCGTCCGCTGCCAGCTCGCCGTCGCTGAGCACCTGCTGCTGCAGTGCCGCCGGGCCGAGCATTTCCAGCACGGTGGCGACGAAGGCGGCTTCGAAGTCGGCCAGATGATCCAGACGCATGCTCAAGCCGGCAGCCATCGCGTGACCGCCGAAGCGCTCGATCAAGCCGGGATGGCGTGCATCCACCAGCGCGAGCGCATCACGGATATGCAGGCCGGCGATCGAACGCGCCGAACCGCGCAGGGT
>NZ_QCZF01000041.1 GCF_003075095.1 Blastococcus litoris | reverse complement strand
AACCACACCAGCAGGGCCAGACCGGTGGCCAGCGACCAGCCATCAGCCACCACCGGCGACAGCGCGGAGATCGCCGCATCGTCATCGGCAGCCGACAGCGCGTACACCGTCGCCAGCGAGGCCACCGCTACTTCGCGCGCGGCAAGGCCCGGAATCAGCGCGATGCAGATCTGCCAGTTGAAGCCCAGCGGCGCGAAGATCGCGGTCATCGCGTGGCCGATCTGGCCGGCATAGCTGTAATCGATGGCCGGCATCGTCGCGTCGGCGGGCGCGCCCGGGAACGACAGCAGGAACCACAACAGGATGGTCAGCGCCAGGATGATGCCGCCGACGCGCTTGAGGAAGATCATGCCGCGCTCGTACAGGCCGACAGCGAGGTCGCGCGGATGCGGAATGCGGTACGACGGCAGCTCCAGCATCAGCGGGTGCTCGCTCTTGTCGCGGCGCCACTTCTTCATCACCCACGACATCACCAGCGCACTGAGGATGCCGGCCACGTAC
>NZ_QCZF01000040.1 GCF_003075095.1 Blastococcus litoris | reverse complement strand
GATACAGCCCCGATGGCGCCTTGCGCAGTGGTGTTTCCTGCGCGTTAAGGCCAACGAAATCCGAACGAAGTTGTAACACTGCGGCGTCATGCCGTCGTGCTGTTGCCGGTCAAACCCCTGCTGCGACAGCCTCCCGGAGTTGGCACGAAAGCTGCTCACTCCCTGCGCATAGGCAACGGGAGAGCGGCATGGACGGCAGCACCACCCTTTTCACTGTTTCTGGCCGGCAGCTGGCGCTGCTGCTGGTGCTGATCGTTCCGCTGGCGGCTGCGGCCTCGGGTGCCCGCCAGGGGGTGAAGGCGCAGCCGGGTGAGATCGTCCTGCTGCGCGACGTTGCCACGCGCCCGGCCTACCGCATGGCGCCGCCCGGGGTGGCATTGATCGCCGATCCGAAACCGCAACATGAGATCGCCGCTGCACTCGGCAGCGGTGGCGCCGCCAGCGGCATGGATGAACTCAGCGAGGACGACTACGCCGGCCTCGGCGCTGGCCAGTCCGGCAA
>NZ_QCZF01000039.1 GCF_003075095.1 Blastococcus litoris | reverse complement strand
ACCACGGTCACCTACAAGCCCTTCGGCATCGGCCTGACCGTCACCCCCACCGTGCTCTCACCGAACCGCATTGCGTTGAAGGTCGCGCCGGAAGCCAGCGACCTGGACTACACCAACGCGATCGCGCTCAACGGCGTGCAGATCCCGTCGATCACCACCCGCCGCCCCGATACCACCGTCGCGCTTGGCGATGGCGAGAGCTTCGCCATCGGTGGCCTGGTCAGTTCCACCGTGGCATCGACGGTCAACAATATTCCCCTGCTCGGTGACCTGCCGATCATCGGTACGTTCTTCCGCAACTTCGACTACAAGCGCCAGGACAAGGAACTGGTGATCATCGTCACGCCGCGGTTGGTACAGCCGATTGCCCGCAATACCGAACTGCCGCTGCCCGGCGATCGCGAAGCCAAGCCGAACATGCCCGAATGGGGCGCGTGGCTGCTTGGCCCGATCAGCCGCGATCCGGTTCCCGGTTTCTCGCGCTGACCCACATGACGTCTCCGGT
>NZ_QCZF01000038.1 GCF_003075095.1 Blastococcus litoris | reverse complement strand
GTAGAGCCTGTTTGTAGTTATGTGCATATAAGAGTAACACTCAAAGTATCGTTGGAGGCAACTTGTTCTTTTTTACTTGCTCACGCACTTTGAATAACAACAGGAGTACAAGAGTAAAGCTCAGGTATAAATACAAGCGTTTGCTACATATGCACTTGATTTATTATGATACGAATATACATTAAGCACAACGCTATAGACTATCCGCAGTATAAATACATCATAGTATCATAGTAATATATAAATACTTATAGAATTTTACTTATTACACATACAAGCTCATAAGCTGTTATTATAACTGCATGCCAACTTTCCTTGGTTGACGTTTTTGACACACAACTTACAATCTTTGTAATATACAAAACTAATGATATCAATATGAGCCCATGAAATGTAACTTTATAGTAGCAATGTTCACTAATTAACTGATTGCACATAATTAGTAGTAGGCTGAGCTATCATATTATATATGTTATTTCATTGCTTGTATCCTTTAAGAGTTGCAGAC
>NZ_QCZF01000037.1 GCF_003075095.1 Blastococcus litoris | reverse complement strand
TCACCGCACCGATCGACGTGCACCTGATGGTCGAGCCGGTGGACCGCATCATCCCGGACTTCGCCGAGGCCGGCGCCACCTACATCAGCTTCCACCCGGAGGCCAGCCGCCACGTGCACCGCACCATCCAGCTGATCCGCTCGCTGGGCTGCAAGCCGGGCATCGTGCTGAACCCGGCCACCCCGGTGGATATCCTCGACTGGGTGCTGGACGACCTCGACCTGGTGCTGCTGATGTCGGTCAACCCGGGCTTCGGCGGCCAGGCGTTCATCCCGTCGGCATTGGACAAGCTGCGCGTGGTGCGCAAGAAGATCGATGCCAGCGGCCGTGACATCCGCCTGGAGATCGACGGCGGGGTGAAGGCCGACAACATCGGTGAGATCGCTGCCGCTGGTGCCGATACCTTTGTCGCCGGCTCGGCCATCTTCAACGCCAAGACCAGCTACCAGGACGTGATCGCGCAGATGCGCGCCAACGTCGCTGCGGCACGGGGCTGAGCCATGAGCACGGTGGCCGTGTTGAAC
>NZ_QCZF01000036.1 GCF_003075095.1 Blastococcus litoris | reverse complement strand
GGCTGTTGGCCGACAAGACCAGCATCGAATTCGTCTACCAGCTCACCGCGTTCCTGCCGTTGCTGGGCATCGTGGCGGCATGGTTGCCGTCGTCCAGGCCTGCTGCGCACTGAGGGGGCTCTTCTGCAGGGCTGCGCCCTGCACCCGCCGATGCCAGGGCAATGGCGACAGCCAAAGCAACAGCGGGCATTCCGTGGGATGGCGGGGTGGGTCCGGTTGCGGGGGACGCCGTAAATACGGCCCTGTAGGCTTGGCCGCGGCATCCATGCCGCGGACACCCCCGCAACCGGACCCACCCCGCCTTCGACAGATTTCCGCGATCTGCCGGCATTTCTGTAGAGCCGAGCAATGCTCGGCTCAATTCGTTCCGATATCGAAATATTCGATTTCGATGGAGTCATCCACGCATGGCGTGGATCTACCAGACATCAGGAAACTGTCGAAGGTGGGGCGGTGTCGGCGTGCGGGGTGCCAGCCGCCTGGATGCGGCTGCCACGCCTCACGGGACGCACATGCGGCGTCCCCCCA
>NZ_QCZF01000035.1 GCF_003075095.1 Blastococcus litoris | reverse complement strand
GCCCTGAGGGAAGGCTGGTATCAGGCCAGGGCTGGCCGTCTGCACCTTCGCCCGCTCGGATGCGTTCGAGGCAGCCCAGGAACGTGCTCAGTTCGGGTATGGGGTTGTCATCGTCGTCGTTGATGCTGGCGGCATATGAGGCATAGGACGGACGTTCAGTCATCTCGGCTTCCTCGGCTCTGGGATGGGAATGCCACCGCGCAGAGCGGGTGGCGGACGGTGCGTGTCTGCAAGCCGGGATGAACAGATGCATTGACCGGCGGGTCCGCAGACCCCCACGCACCGCCCGCCATAAAGGCCGACGGATTGCCCGCCGGCACCGGTTCAGGACGGTGCCGACGGGCAAGCGTAAACAACTTGCATCGGTTCATCGCGGGCTTGCAGGCCCGGTGCCACCCGTTGTCGGTGGCGCAGCATGGTGTTTACGCCTGCGCTTGGATTTCAATCGGAAGTTTCCGGAAGGAAATGCGGAATCCAGGCGCGCGACGATGGTGGCGTAGGCGTGTCTTGCGCAGCAAGCGTCAGTAC
>NZ_QCZF01000034.1 GCF_003075095.1 Blastococcus litoris | reverse complement strand
GTAGATCCACGTCATGCGTGGATGGACGACGCGAGGTGTTGCGCCGTTTGTTCAAGCCGACCACCTGTACGCCCCGCCAACATGCAGGCCCCTCACTTCCCGGGTTGCCCATGAAGCACTGGATGCTCCGCCTGTATGCCCCATTGTTCCTGCTGGGTTTTGTCACTGCCGCCATCGTATGGGTCGGTCACCATCACGGTGACCCGTTGTGGCTGCTTGCCCTGCTGGCTGTCGCCATCGCAGTCTCGTTCGCTGCCGAGCGGATGTGGCCATACGACCCGGCGTTCAACCACGACCATGGCGACCGCCTGCGCGACGTCCTGCATGCGCTGGTCAATGAAAGCCTGAACCTGCTGTCGATCGCCACGGTGCCGCTGCTGGCGGTGATCGTGCCCTGGCACATCTGGCCGATGCAGTGGCCATTCGCGCTGCAGGTGCCGGTGGCGATCATCGCGGCTGACCTTGGCATCACCCTGGTCCACTACGCCAGCCATCGCATCGGCTGGTTGTGGCGGCTGCATGCGGTGCATCAC
>NZ_QCZF01000033.1 GCF_003075095.1 Blastococcus litoris | reverse complement strand
GGTGTCGGGGAGGGGGGGGAGCATGAGAGTGGGGGGGGGGCGGGGGCGGGGTGGGGGGGGGTGCGGGGGGGCGGTGGGCGCGGCGGGGGAGGGGGGGGTGGGGTGGGCGGGCGGCGGGGGGGGGGGGGCGGGAGGGGGGGGGGGGTGGGGCGGGGGGTGGGGGGCGGCGGGGCGGGGGGGGGGGGGGGGGGGGGAGGGGGGGGGCGGGGGGAGGGGGGGGGGGGGGGGGGGGGCGGGGGGGGGGGGGGGGGGGGTGGGGCGGGGGGGGGTGGGGGGGGGGGGGGGGGGGGGGGGGGGGGGGGGTGGGGCGGGGGGGGGTGGGGGGGGGGGGGGGGGGGGGGGTGGGGGGGGGGGGGGGGGGGGCGGGGGGGGGGGGGGCGGGGGGGGGGGGGGCGGGGGGGGGGGGGGCGGGGGGGGGGGGGGGGGCGGGCGGGGGGGGGGGGGGGGGGGGGGGGGTGGGGGGGGGGGCGGGGGGCAGGGCGCGGGGGGGGGGCGTGCCACGGCGGGGGTGGGGAGGAGGGCGGCGGTGACTGCGTCGCCGAA
>NZ_QCZF01000032.1 GCF_003075095.1 Blastococcus litoris | reverse complement strand
CGGTACGCCGGGTGACCGCGATCCAGCACGGCAAGGTGATCTTCTTCTGCGCGGCCTCGTTCCAGCAGGCCGAATCCGGTGCCGAGCACCAGCACAAGATGCCCGAAGTGCCGCAGCCGGAAGACATCGAACCGAACCGCCCGCTGCCGGCGGAAGTGCTTGAACGCCTGCCGATCAAGGTGCAGCGCTGGTTGTCGCGCGGTGGTCCGTTCGAGTTCCGCCATGTCTATCCGCGCGATGAACTGAACCCGCCCAAGCGCCCGCCCTACCACCAGGTCTGGCTGCGCCTGAGCGAGCGTGTTGGCGATGCTCCCGGGCTGCACCAGGCGCTGTGGGCCTACGCGTCGGACTTCCACCTGCTGGGCACGGCGACCTTCCCGCACGGCATCAGCTACTACCATCCGCACGTGCAGATGGCCTCGCTGGACCACGCAATCTGGTTCCACCGCCCATTCCGCGCCGACGACTGGCTGCTGTACGCGCTGGACAGCCCCAGCGCGCAGGACTCGCGCGGGCTGGCCCGCGGCCAGTTCTTCACCCGTGATGGCGTGCTGGTTGCCAGCAC
>NZ_QCZF01000031.1 GCF_003075095.1 Blastococcus litoris | reverse complement strand
CATCTGGTACACCCGCGCCAATACCGGTGCCGGCAACGGCATCGGCGACTTCCGCGAGTTCGGCACCGGTGATTACACCAATGCCAGCCGTGAAATGTGGCTGCAGAACAAGCTGACCCGTCGCTCGGTGTTCGCCAACGGCAACTACGACCTGACCGACAACATCCGCGCCACCGCGAACGTGCTGTACACCAAGCGCACCGCGACCTCGCAGATTGCCGGCTACCCGTACCAGTCCGAGGTCTACGGCACCCCGCTGTCGGCCGACAGCATCTACAACCCGCTGGGCAAGGACGCGAACTTCATCCGTCGCACCTCCGAGTTCCCGCGCCAGCCCGACTCCGAGCAGGAAACCTTCCGCTTCTCGGCCGGCCTGGAAGGTTCGTTCGAGTTCGCTGACAAGTGCTGGGACTGGGACGTGGGTTACGTCTACAACCAGAACAAGGGCGTCAAGACCGGTACCGGCAACCTGTTCATCCCGAATGTGCAGAACGCCGTCGGCCCGTCCTTCATGGACGGCGACGTCGCCCGTTGCGGCACCCCGGGCAAGGTGATCGCCGGTTGCACCC
>NZ_QCZF01000030.1 GCF_003075095.1 Blastococcus litoris | reverse complement strand
GTCCTCCAGTTGATGTTACTCAACCTTCAACCTGCTCATGGCTAGATCACCGGGTTTCGGGTCTACTCCTAGCAACTCGTCGCCCAGTTAAGACTCGGTTTCCCTACGGCTCCCCTATACGGTTAACCTTGCTACTAAAAGTAAGTCGCTGACCCATTATACAAAAGGTACGCAGTCACCCTCGAAGGGCTTCCACTGCTTGTACGTACACGGTTTCAGGTTCTATTTCACTCCCCTCACAGGGGTTCTTTTCGCCTTTCCCTCACGGTACTGGTTCACTATCGGTCGGTCAGTAGTATTTAGCCTTGGAGGATGGTCCCCCCATGTTCAGACAGGGTTTCACGTGCCCCGCCCTACTCGTCTTCACTGAAATGGCCCTTTCAGATACAGGGCTATCACCTTCTATGGCCGCTCTTTCCAGAGCGTTTTCCTAGAACCAAATCAGCTTAAGGGCTAGTCCGCGTTCGCTCGTCGCTACTTACGGAATCTCGGTTGATTTCTTTTCCTCTGGTTACTTAGATATTTCAGTTCACCAGGTTCGCTTCCAGCAGCTATGTATTCACTGCAGGAT
>NZ_QCZF01000029.1 GCF_003075095.1 Blastococcus litoris | reverse complement strand
CACTTCCCACGGTCGGCGGAAAAGGAGAGAGCACTTTCCTACTTCGCTAAGCTACAGTATGACCTGCAGTCAGCGATTCGGCGACACGTGATTAAATTGCCAGAGATCCGGGAAGAGATGATTGACCTTGCCTACCATTTCTGGGACCTTGAAAAAACCGAACAAGCACGCAAAAGAAAGCGTACCGATAAACTAACGAAGCCCTTACGAAAACGTTTTACTTCCTCGGGATTTCACAAAGGAAATAACAACGAAAATACCTAGCGAAAAGAGGACCGTGACGACAAGGATATAGAACTATCTCCCTATAAAGGTTTAAACTATATTAGGAGAAATAGGAAATAAAACTAATACTATAAATATAGAAGCGAAGAGTACTACGCGCCTAATTACTATAAGAATTAACCTTCTAAGTCGGTAGTAGTATAAATAGTATAATAAGGAAAAATCAAAGAGATAGAGTAGACCCTATAACCCTATCTCCTTCCCCTATTATAGGGACTAGAACTTATTTTTATATACTAATCACTATTAGAAATAATATTAAAATCTACGTAGATCTTAATAGTAGGGCTAAAGT
>NZ_QCZF01000028.1 GCF_003075095.1 Blastococcus litoris | reverse complement strand
TCCTGGGCTGCTCCCGGACGGCGGCGACGAAGCTGGCCGACTGCGCGCTGCTGCTGCGCGACCGGCTGCCCGCGACGTGGGCGGCGCTGGCCGACGGGGAGGTGGACTGGCCGCGGGCCCGGGCGCTGGCCGCCGAGCTGTCCGACCCGGCCCGCGACCTGGAGCCGGCCGTGCTGGCCTCGATCGAGGCGGCGGTGCTGCCGCGGGCGGCCCGGTTGTCGATCCGCGGGCTGCAGGCCGCCGTCCGCGCCGAACTGCTCCGCCACGACCCGGCCGCGGCCGACCGGCGCCGTCGCACCGCTGCCCGCGGCGCCGACGTGGTGCTGCGGCCGGCCCGCGACGGCATGGCCGAGCTGTCCATCTTCTGCCCGCAGGACATGGCCGCGACGATCAGCGCCACCGTGGAGGGGCACGCCCGCATCGCCAAGGCCGACGGCGACGCGCACACCCTCGGGCAGCTGCGGGTCGGGGTGCTGTTCGACCTCGTCACCCGCCCCTGGGATGACAGCCGGCCGCCGGTCACCGCCCACCTGACCGTGCTCGCTCCGCTGGACACGCTGACCGCCGGGGCCGGGGCGGGGGCCGGGGCCGGGGC
>NZ_QCZF01000027.1 GCF_003075095.1 Blastococcus litoris | reverse complement strand
GTGGTGCATCGGGCAACATCGGTGTGAACATCGCCTCGGGCAACAACAACGAGCAGAAGAACGCGCTCGCTGCATCGGTAGCCACCAGTGCGATGGCGCCGTCGAGCATCAGCTCCAACCAGGTGTCCACCGGCAACACCGTGTCCAACGCCGGCTTCGTGCAGTCCTACACCGATACGGTGCAGGTCGGCCTGAGCGGTCGCGTCGCTGGCGGTACCCTGGCCGTGGGTGCCGGTACCTATCGCGGCACCGGCAATGCCTACCAGATGGCCAACTACTACCTCGATACGTGGAGTGGCGATCTGCCGCATCCGGGTGGCAACGCGACCGGGCACATCGATCTGGACAACGAGATCCAGACCGCAACGATGAACCCGAACCGGCCGGGCGTGGGTGGCCTGGGCTTCGATACGCGTGAAAGCGGCACCAGCCAGTTCGTCGAGCTGGGCGTGGCCGACCTGTATGCCAGCCTCAGTGGCACGGTCAGCACCACCCGCTGGGTGAACGTCAAGGCGACCAACACCTCGGCACTGTCCGGCAGCGCGTTCTCCGGCGCGTACGGCAATATCGGCGTGAACGTGGCATCGGGTACCGGCAACCTGCAGGC
>NZ_QCZF01000026.1 GCF_003075095.1 Blastococcus litoris | reverse complement strand
GCAACGCGGCCTGCTGCGTGCCGGTGATCCAGAACGGATGGCGCGTCTGGTGCTGTCCATGGCCGTGGCCGAACCCCTGCGCGAGCGCGCCATCGGTGTGGTTGCCGAAGACGCATCGGTGGATGCGCATCTGCGTGACTGCCTGCAGTTGATGGAACCGATGCTGCAGGCTGCGTAGCAGGCGCCATCCAGGCATGGCAGGGCGTTGCTGCCAGAAGGTGGAGGCCGACCGTTGGTCGGCACTCATCCATCGTGCTGCAGGAAGGACCCGGCAGTAGAGCCACGCCATGCGTGGCTGCACGGTGTATCAGGCGCCCAGCGCTTCGGGCAACAGGGCGTCGACGAACGCTTCCGGATCGAACACGCGCAGGTCTTCCGGGCGCTCGCCGATGCCGGCGAAACGGATCGGAATGCCGAACTCACGGGCCAGTGCGAACACCACGCCGCCCTTTGCGGTGCCGTCCAGCTTGGTCACCACCAGGCCAGTCACCTTGACTGCGGCATTGAACTGGCGCAGCTGCGAAAGCGCGTTCTGGCCGGTAGTGCCGTCGATCACCATCAGCACTTCGTGCGGCGCGTTTTCGTCGATCTTGCCGAGCACGCGGCGGATCTTGCCCAGCTCGTTCATCAGCCCGGACTGGGTGTGCA
>NZ_QCZF01000025.1 GCF_003075095.1 Blastococcus litoris | reverse complement strand
CTACGTGGAGGCGGGTGTCTACGACCTTCCGACGCTGAAGCAGCGCATCACCCTGGCCAAGGGCAGCGCATCGCCGCCGGACACCTGGTGGACGAGCGTGCTGGAGCATATGGATGCAAGCGACTGCGTGAAGGAAGACAACGGCTGCATCGCCCTGCAGCGCGATCTGGATGGCGATGGCCAGCAGGAGGTGCTGCTGTGCAAGGAGGGCCGCAGCCGGGGGCCGGAGTGCGCGCTGCATGTCTGGCAGGACGCCCAGTGGCGGGAGGCGGCCGAGGTAAACTTCCGCGAAGACGATGGCAAGGCGGCAAACCAGGCGCTTCGCGACGGCCAGCTACGCATTGCGCCCAGCCGTTGGCCCGATCTTTCGCTGGGCGACCAACCGGCTGACATCCACCACTCCCATGACTTCGGCAGGATGAAGGAAAAGCAATGAGCGGATACGGCCGCCGCGCCCCGGGCCACCCGGTGCACGAGTACTACCACGCCAACGAATATGGTTTCCCGCAGCGCGATGAGCGCGAGCTGTTCGAGCGCCTGCTGCTGGAGATCAACCAGGCTGGCCTGAGCTGGGAAACCATCCTGAAGAAGCGCGAGGGGTTCCGCGCGGCCTATGACGCCTTCGACGTCGATCGCGTCGCCGCCTATGCCGAGCAGGAC
>NZ_QCZF01000024.1 GCF_003075095.1 Blastococcus litoris | reverse complement strand
CGCACCGAGCTTGCGGAAGAGCCGGCGGGCGTGGGTCTTGATGGTGTCCTCGGACAGGTAGAGCTCCCGGCCGATCTGGGCGTTGCTCTTGCCCTGGCTCATGCCGGTGAGCACCTGCATCTCGCGCATGGACAGGCTCGCCTGCGGCGCCGCCTCGCGGACCGTCGAGCGGACCGTGGTCGGGGCGGAGCCGGCCAGCGGAGCGGCACCGCTCCACGCGGGGACTCCGTTCGACTGGGCGGACGCGACCTGCTGCGGGATCCGCCCGCCGTCGGCGCGCAGCCCGACGCGGGACAGGCCCAGGCCCATCTCGATCGGGCTGGCGTCCCAGCGCAGGTACCCGCGGGCACCGAAGGCGACGGCGGCGCGGACGCTCTCGGCGTCGTCAGGGGCACCGAGCACCAGGACCGGCAGACCGGGGTAGGCGCGCAGCGCCTGGGTGGCCGCGCTCAGCCCGGTGTCGACCGCCCGCTGGGTGCCGACGATCAGCACGTCGGGCGACCGGGTGGCCAGCCGGGACATCAGCGAGGCGGCGTCGGCCACGACCTCGACCCGGCCGACGAAGGGCAGCGCGACCAGGCGCGAGGCGACGTCGTCCCGGACCCGCCGGCGCTCGTCGTACACCCACACCGTGGCGCCGTTGACCGGCGCCCGCATCCTGTCCTCGATCACGTCGTGCTCCTCGCTCCCCCCGACGGCGTCGCCGGGCCCTCCCGGGTCGGGGAACACCCCGCCGGTGACGCACGTCCCGGGGGTGGATCCCCACCGGAACCGCTGCGTCCAGAACCCACCTTGATCGACACGAACGGGCTACGACAGCGGCCCTCACCCCGCGGGGTGAGGGCCG
>NZ_QCZF01000023.1 GCF_003075095.1 Blastococcus litoris | reverse complement strand
TGTACTGCCCAGCGACGTTGGTTGAGGGCGTGTGACCACGAGATCTGATTGAGCGGTCTTGTGAAGGGAGGACCTCCGGACGTGGAGTGGAGCTGCTGAAGGCACCCACGACACGAACCCGGAGGTCCTCGTGGCCCACGCTAATGCCGCTCTGACTCCTCGCATGCGCCTGCGTCTGGCCCGCGCCGTGGTCGAGGACGGTTGGACGGTCTCCTACGCAGCGGCGGTGTTCCAGGTCGCCTACCCGACGGCCAAGCGCTGGGCGGAGCGCTACCGCCAGGCCGGCCCGGCCGGCATGGTCGACCGCTGCTCCCGCCCGCACCACTGCCCGCGGCGCACTCCCCGGCCGCTGGTCCGGCGGATCGTGCACCTGCGCTGGAAGCAGCGGCTGGGACCGGTGGACATCGCCGACCGACTCGGACTGCCGGCCTCGACTGTCTACGCGGTGCTGCGCCGTTGCCGGATCAACCGGCTCTCCCACATCGACCGGCGCACCGGCGAGCCGATCCGCCGCTACGAGCACGAGCGCCCCGGCTCGCTGCTGCACGTCGACGTCAAGAAGCTGGGCAACATCCCCGACGGCGGCGGCTGGCGCTACGTGGGCCGCCAACAAGGCCAACGCCACCGCGCCGCGACGCCTGGCAAGCCGCGCAGCGCGCAGCGCGATCCCAAGATGGGCACCGCGTTCGTGCACACCGTGCTCGACGACCACAGCCGGGTCGCCTACGCCGAGGTCCACGACGACGAGACCGCCGCCACCGCCATCGGGGTCCTCCGCCGGGCGGTGGCCTGGTTCGCCGCCCGAGGAGTCACCGTCGAGCGCGTGCTCTCCGACAACGGCTCGGCCTACCGCTCCCACGCCTGGCGCGACGCCTGCCTCGAGCTCGGCATCAAGCCCAAACGGACCCGGCCCTACCGACCGCAGACCAACGGCAAGATCGAACGCTTCCACCGCACCATGGCCGACGGCTGGGCCTTCCGCCGGATGTTCCTCACCGAACTCGCCCGCCGCCAGGCCCTACCCGGCTGGCTACACGAGTACAACCATCACCGGCCCCACACCGCGATCGGACGCCGCCCACCGATCACACGGCTGACCAACGTGTCTGGTCAGTACA
>NZ_QCZF01000022.1 GCF_003075095.1 Blastococcus litoris | reverse complement strand
CCTGGATGAGCTCCTATGTGTCAACGCCGGTCGGGCGTAGCGTTTCTGCCGGCGGTGGGCGCGGTCTTCTGGCTTGAGCGAAGAGCGGGGTTGGGACTGGAAGCCCTGTCACGCAGCTGGCCTTGGCCGTTAGTCGTGTCCGGTGCCGTGGCCGCGTTCACCGTCTCGCTCGCTCCCGTGGCCGCCCTCTGAGCGCCGGCGAGGTCGGCGTGCATGGTCTTGTAGATCAGGTCCGAGAGACGCCGTTTCAGGCAGCGCAGCGCTTCCCGGCTGGTCTTCCCCTCGGCGCGTTTGCGCTGGTAGTAGGCCCGTCCTTCGGTGTCGGCGCGGATCTGGGTGATCGCCATCGTGTAGAGCACCCGGTTCAGCGTGCGGTTGCCCGCCCGGTTGAGCCGGTGGCGGCTCGTGCGCCCGGAGGAGGCCGGGATCGGGGCGGTGCCGTTGGCGGCGGCGAAGGCGTGCCGGGAGCGGTAGCGGCGGATGTCGGCGACCTCGCCGAGGATCGTGGCTGCACCGACCGGGCCGACGCCGTAGAGGTCGGTGAGGCCGGTGTCGACGGTGTCCATCGCGGCGGTGATGACGGCGGTGAGTTCTTTGATCTCGGTGGTCAGCTCGGCGAGCCGGTCCAGCCGGCGGCGGGTCAGCTGCGCCCGGACTCGGGTGTCGTCGAGCAGAAGCTGCTGGGCGCTGTTGATGAATGCCGGCGCGGTCAGGCGGGGGACGGTGGCCTGATAGCCGGGCAGCAGACCGTGAAGTTCGGCGTGGGTGCGGTTGGCCAGTCCGGTGCGCTCGTGCACGAGCTGGCCGCGGTAGTCGACCAGCGCGCGCAGGTCCGCGGCCTGCCCGACCGCCAGTCGCACCGGCGGCAGGCTGGTCTCCCGGGCGGTGATCCGGGCGATCGAGAGTGCGTCGACCGGGTCGGTCTTGCCCTGCCCGGGCCGACTCGAGCGTTCCCGAGAAGTGAGCGATGGCGGCACCTCCACCACGTCGATGCCGCCGGCCAGCACGAGCCGGACGGCGGCGCCGCGGCCGTAGTTGCCCGAGCCCTCGATGCCGATCCGGTCGACGTGGTGTTCGGCGAGCAGCGCCTCGAGCTCGTCGAAGCCGGCTTCGGTGTTGGCCAGGTTGGTGACGACCAGCGGTCGGCCGCCGGGGTCGATCACCGCGACGGCCAGGGTGTCTTTGTGGGTGTCGATTCCGGCGAGCACGCCGACTCCTCCGCGACGGGCGTGGTCTCGCGAAGACGGTGTCCGGGGCGCAGCGCATGCATCTGCGGGCCGCTGGTGCCCATGCTCCTATCAGGCGTCGATCGCCCCGAACACCGAAGACGTCACCGGCGGGCAGTCATTGCGGAAGCCATCCGAACAGCAGCATGAGGTGGAGCCTCGCCGGTGACGCCCGCGAGCGCCCCGCCAGGGGTGACGGAGCACCTCATTACCGCAGATGCATGAGGTGTG
>NZ_QCZF01000021.1 GCF_003075095.1 Blastococcus litoris | reverse complement strand
TGCGCGTCCGCTCTTTGAGAACTCAACAGCGTGCCGAAAGTCAGTGCCAAGTAATACCCCGTGCCAGGGTCTTCGGATTCTGGCTGGGATTCCTTTGGTTGATTGATATCGCGAGTGTCAGCTCGCGGTTCTCAGCCGGTTCAAATTCATCTACGGAGAGTTTGATCCTGGCTCAGGACGAACGCTGGCGGCGTGCTTAACACATGCAAGTCGAACGGTGAACTCGCTTCGGTGGGGGATCAGTGGCGAACGGGTGAGTAACACGTGGGCAACCTGCCCCTGGCTCTGGGATAACTCCAAGAAATTGGGGCTAATACCGGATATGACCGCTGACCGCATGGTCTGGTGGTGGAAAGATTTATCGGCTGGGGATGGGCCCGCGGCCTATCAGCTTGTTGGTGGGGTAGTGGCCTACCAAGGCGACGACGGGTAGCCGGCCTGAGAGGGTGACCGGCCACACTGGGACTGAGACACGGCCCAGACTCCTACGGGAGGCAGCAGTGGGGAATATTGCGCAATGGGCGAAAGCCTGACGCAGCGACGCCGCGTGGGGGATGACGGCCTTCGGGTTGTAAACCTCTTTCAGCAGGGACGAAGCGAGAGTGACGGTACCTGCAGAAGAAGCACCGGCCAACTACGTGCCAGCAGCCGCGGTAATACGTAGGGTGCAAGCGTTGTCCGGAATTATTGGGCGTAAAGAGCTCGTAGGCGGTTTGTTGCGTCGGCTGTGAAATCCCGAGGCTCAACCTCGGGTCTGCAGTCGATACGAGCAAACTAGAGTGTTGCAGGGGAGACTGGAATTCCTGGTGTAGCGGTGAAATGCGCAGATATCAGGAGGAACACCGGTGGCGAAGGCGGGTCTCTGGGCAACAACTGACGCTGAGGAGCGAAAGCGTGGGGAGCGAACAGGATTAGATACCCTGGTAGTCCACGCCGTAAACGTTGGGCGCTAGGTGTGGGGCTCATTCCACGAGTTCCGTGCCGCAGCTAACGCATTAAGCGCCCCGCCTGGGGAGTACGGCCGCAAGGCTAAAACTCAAAGGAATTGACGGGGGCCCGCACAAGCGGCGGAGCATGTTGCTTAATTCGATGCAACGCGAAGAACCTTACCTAGGCTTGACATGCACGGAAATCTCCCAGAGATGGGGGGTCCGTAAGGGCCGTGCACAGGTGGTGCATGGTTGTCGTCAGCTCGTGTCGTGAGATGTTGGGTTAAGTCCCGCAACGAGCGCAACCCTCGTCCTATGTTGCCAGCACGTGATGGTGGGGACTCATAGGAGACTGCCGGGGTCAACTCGGAGGAAGGTGGGGATGACGTCAAATCATCATGCCCCTTATGTCTAGGGCTGCAAACATGCTACAATGGCCGGTACAAAGGGCTGCGATACCGTGAGGTGGAGCGAATCCCAAAAAGCCGGTCTCAGTTCGGATTGGGGTCTGCAACTCGACCCCATGAAGTTGGAGTCGCTAGTAATCGCAGATCAGCAACGCTGCGGTGAATACGTTCCCGGGCCTTGTACACACCGCCCGTCACGTCACGAAAGTCGGTAACGCCCGAAGCCGGTGGCCCAACCCTTGTGGAGGGAGCCGTCGAAGGCGGGATCGGCGATTGGGACGAAGTCGTAACAAGGTAGCCGTACCGGAAGGTGCGGCTGGATCACCTCCTTTCTAAGGAGCACTCGCCGGCCACCTCGTTGTGGTCGGTGCAGAGCCACGCCAGAACGAGACGGCAGGTCATCTTCGATCTGCTGCGGGTTGTCTGGGTGGTGCTCGAGGGTGGAACGCTGACCAGTTCGGCCGGCAGCTGCTGCTGCTCCTAGTACGGCCCGCTTCGGTGGGTGGGGAACGGGGTGGGGGTGGGTGGTCTGGTCGTAGGCACGCTGTTGGGTCCTGAGGGAGCGGACCGGTCGGGGGGTGATCCCCGGGTCGTGGACGTTGCTCTTGTGTCAGGGCCGTCCTGCATCTCGTACCACCACATGCCCTGCGGGGTGGTGGGTTCGGCGGGGTCGGGTGGGTGGTGTCTGGTTGGACGTTGAGAACTGCACAGTGGACGCGAGCATCTTTTTGACTCTGTTTTGCAGAGTTCTTGTAGGCCCGCACGATGTGTGTCCTTCCGGGCGCGTGTTGTGCGGTGTTTTTGTGTGGCCAAGTTGTTAAGGGCGCACGGTGGATGCCTTGGCACCAGGAGCCGATGAAGGACGTAGGAGGCTGCGATAAGCCTCGGGGAGCTGTCAACCGAGCGTTGATCCGAGGATTTCCGAATGGGGGAACCCCGCACCAGTCATGTGGTGTGACCCGCGCTTGAACACATAGGGCGTGTGGAGGGAACGTGGGGAAGTGAAACATCTCAGTACCCACAGGAAGAGAAAACAACCGTGATTCCGTGAGTAGTGGCGAGCGAAAGCGGATGAGGCTAAACCGTTTCCATGTGATACCCGGCAGGGGTTGTGGGGGCGGGGTCGTGGGACGGCTCGGTCAGTTCTGCCGGACTGACGGGGAGTGAGAAAGCAGCGTCGTTAGTGGAAGGCCTCTGGAAGGGGTCGCCGTAGAGGGTGAGAGCCCCGTACACGAAAACGCGTTGCCTCCCGAGCATGTTTCCCAAGTAGCACCGAGCCCGTGAAATTCGGTGTGAATCTGGCGGGACCACCCGCTAAGCCTGAATACTCCCTGGTGACCGATAGCGGACAAGTACCGTGAGGGAAAGGTGAAAAGTACCCCGGGAGGGGAGTGAAATAGTACCTGAAACCGTGTGCCTACAAGCCGTGAGAGCCTTAGGATTTCGGTCCGGGGTGATTGCGTGCCTTTTGAAGAATGAGCCTGCGAGTTAGTGGTACGTGGCGAGGTTAACCCGTGTGGGGTAGCCGTAGCGAAAGCGAGTCCGAACAGGGCGAGTCAGTCGCGTGCCCTAGACCCGAAGCCGAGTGATCTACCCATGGCCAGGTTGAAGCGCGGGTAAGACCGCGTGGAGGACCGAACCCACCAGGGTTGAAAACCTGGGGGATGAGCTGTGGGTAGGGGTGAAAGGCCAATCAAACTCGGTGATAGCTGGTTCTCCCCGAAATGCATTTAGGTGCAGCGTCACGTGTTTCTTGCCGGAGGTAGAGCACTGGATGGCTAATGGGCCCCACAAGGTTACTGACGTCAACCAAACTCCGAATGCCGGTAAGTGAGAGCGTGGCAGTGAGACTGCGGGCGATAAGGTTCGTAGTCGAGAGGGAAACAGCCCAGATCATCGGCTAAGGCCCCTAAGCGTGTGCTAAGTGGAAAAGGATGTGGAGTCGCAGAGACAACCAGGAGGTTGGCTTAGAAGCAGCCACCCTTGAAAGAGTGCGTAATAGCTCACTGGTCAAGTGATTCCGCGCCGACAATGTAGCGGGGCTCAAGCACACCGCCGAAGCCGTGGCATTCACACATGTCCCCGTCGACCTCCTTGAGGGGCCGGCCAGGGGTGTGGATGGGTAGGGGAGCGTCGTGTGGCGGTCGAAGCGGCGGAGTGATCCAGCCGTGGACGCCACGCGAGTGAGAATGCAGGCATGAGTAGCGAGAGGGGAGTGAGAACCTCCCCCGCCGGAAGACCAAGGGTTCCTGGGCCAGGCTAATCCGCCCAGGGTGAGTCGGGACCTAAGGCGAGGCCGACAGGCGTAGTCGATGGACAACGGGTTGATATTCCCGTACCCGCGAAGGAACGCCCATGCTGAACCCAGCGATGCTAACCGCCCGAACGCCCGTGATCGGCTCTTTCGAGGGTCGACTCGGGTTCTAGCGCGGGACCCGGACTGGTAGTAGGCAAGCGATGGGGTGACGCAGGAAGGTAGTCCTACCGGTGAGTGGTAGTACCGGTGCAAGGGTGTGGCCCGCGGAGCAGGTAAATCCGTTCCGCATACAGGGTGAGGCCTGACGCATAGCCGAATGAGGCGAATTGGATGATCCTATGCTGCCGAGAAAAGCCTCTAGCGAGTTCCGAGCGGCCCGTACCCCAAACCAACTCAGGTGGTCAGGTAGAGAATACCGAGGCGATCGAGCGAACTGTGGTTAAGGAACTCGGCAAAATGCCCCCGTAACTTCGGGAGAAGGGGGACCCCTTCCCGTCAAGGCCCTCGCGGCCGGTAGCGGAGGGGGGTCGCAGAGACCAGTGAGAAGCGACTGTTTACTAAAAACACAGGTCCGTGCGAAGTCGTAAGACGATGTATACGGACTGACGCCTGCCCGGTGCTGGAACGTTAAGGGGACGGGTTAGCCGCAAGGCGAAGCTCAGAACTCAAGCGCCAGTAAACGGCGGTGGTAACTATAACCATCCTAAGGTAGCGAAATTCCTTGTCGGGTAAGTTCCGACCTGCACGAATGGCGTAACGACTTCTCAGCTGTCTCAACCACAGGCTCGGCGAAATTGCACTACGAGTAAAGATGCTCGTTACGCGCGGCAGGACGGAAAGACCCCGGGACCTTTACTATAGCTTGATATTGGTGTTCGGTTCGGCTTGTGTAGGATAGGTGGGAGACTGTGAAGCGGGCACGCCAGTGTTCGTGGAGTCGCCGTTGAAATACCACTCTGGTCGAATTGGATGTCTAACCTCGGTCCGTGATCCGGATCAGGGACAGTGTCAGGTGGGTAGTTTAACTGGGGCGGTTGCCTCCCAAAATGTAACGGAGGCGCCCAAAGGTTCCCTCAGCCTGGTTGGCAATCAGGTGTCGAGTGCAAGTGCACAAGGGAGCTTGACTGTGAGACCGACGGGTCGAGCAGGAGCGAAAGCTGGGACTAGTGACCCGGCACCGGCATGTGGAAGCGGTGTCGCTCAACGGATAAAAGGTACCCCGGGGATAACAGGCTGATCTTCCCCAAGAGTCCATATCGACGGGATGGTTTGGCACCTCGATGTCGGCTCGTCGCATCCTGGGGCTGGAGTAGGTCCCAAGGGTTGGGCTGTTCGCCCATTAAAGCGGTACGCGAGCTGGGTTTAGAACGTCGTGAGACAGTTCGGTCCCTATCCGCCGTGCGCGTAAGAGACTTGAGAAGAGCTGTCCCTAGTACGAGAGGACCGGGACGGACGAACCTCTGGTGTGCCAGTTGTACCGCCAGGTGCACTGCTGGTTGGCTACGTTCGGCAGGGATAACCGCTGAAAGCATCTAAGCGGGAAGCTCGCTTCAAGATGAGGTCTCTCACCGGGTCAACCGGGTAAGGCCCCCGCCCAGACCAGCGGGTTGATAGGCCGGAAGTGGAAGCACCGCAAGGTGTGGAGCTGACCGGTACTAACAGGCCGAGGACTTGACCACACACACCCATCGGGTGCGGGAACACTGGTCAGAGTCAACTCATAAAGCATGTCGCGTCCACTGTGCGGTTCTGAACACCCAACCAGCCATCCCTGGCGGGTTGCACATGTTCACAGAGTTACGGCGGCCATGGCGAGAGGGAAACGCCCGGCAACATTCCGAACCCGGAAGCTAAGCCTCTCAGCGCCGATGGTACTGCCCTGGAGACGGGGTGGGAGAGTAGGACGCCGCCGGACAACCATT
>NZ_QCZF01000020.1 GCF_003075095.1 Blastococcus litoris | reverse complement strand
GCCCATCTCCGCGTTCCCGCCGGTGCTGCTCGACCTCGCGCTCGTGGTGCGCGACGACGTGGCATCGGCCGACGTGGCCGAGGCGCTGCGCAGCGGGGCGGGGGAGCTGCTGGAGGGCCTGCGGCTGTTCGACGTCTACACCGGTGCTCCGGTGCCGGCCGGTTCCCGGTCGCTGGCGTTCGCGCTCACGCTTCGGGCGCCCGACCGGACGCTCACGAGCGAGGAGGCGACGGCGGTGCGCGACGCGGCGGTGGCCGCCGCGGCCTCCCGGACGGGCGCGGAGCTCCGTGGCTGACCTCAGCGGTCAGGTCGCGCTGGTCACCGGCGCCTCCACCGGCATCGGTCGGGCGCTGGCCGAAGGGCTGGCGGCGCGCGGCATGGCGGTGGCCGGCGTCGCCCGCACCGAGGACCGGCTGCGGGCGGCGATGGCCGACGTCGCCGGGGCGACGGGGGCGCACACGTTCGCCGTGGTCGCCGACGTCACCGACCGCGCGTCGGTCGAGGCCGCGGTCGAGGCCGCCGTCGGCGAGCTCGGCCAGATCGACCTGCTGGTGAACAACGCCGGGGTGATCGACGAGCTCGAGGTCCCGCTGTGGGAGGCCGACCCGGACCAGTGGTGGGACGTCGTCACCAGCCACGTCAAGGGCAGCTTCCTGCTGGCCCGCGTGGTCGTCCCGTGGATGGTGCTGCGCAACCGGGGCCGGGTGGTCAACATCGCCAGCGGCATGAGCCTGCGCGCCCGTCCCGAGTACTCGGCGTACTCCGTCGCCAAGACCGGGCTGATGCGGATGACCGAGGCGCTGGCCGGCGCCCTGGAGGGCAGCGACGTGCGGGCCTTCGACGTCTCGCCGGGCGTCGTCGACACCCCGATGACCCGCTCGATGCACATCTGGCGCGGCTTCGAGGACTGGACGCCGGCCGAGCGGGTGGTCGAGGTGGTCGCCGCGATCGCGGCGGGGGAGCTCGACCAGTGGTCGGGGCGGTTCGTGCGCGCCGGCGCCGACGACCTGGCCACCCTGCGCTCGACCACGCCGGAGGACGCCGCCCGGCAGCTGCGGCTGCGCCCCTTCGGGGACGGCGACCCGCTGGGCTGACCTGACCCCCGGCGCCCCACACGAGAGGTATGCGCGCGAGCACTGTCCGCGGTGGCTCGCAGCGGCCAGCCCAGCGAGCATCGCGAGCATCCCCGAAGCGTGCGCCTCGCGTGGACGATGCGGGCGGAACGGACCGTAACGAAACCGGGGGGTACACGTGGGCTCAGAACCTGCAGACCTCAAGAGAATCCTCACGAGGGAGAAGCCGCTGGGCCCGCCGTATACGGAGGAACTTCTTAGGAGTCCGCACGGCATCTTCGAGCAGTTGTACGACCGCACCAATGGGGTGCACGGCACTGCGGAACGAGAAGACCCCACTTATGTCGTTGGCCGTAAGGGCTCGGGAAAGACCGCGTTTCTTGTGGGCACCGCTTTTGTCAATGGTGCGAAGGTCATCCTGATAAAGTCAGAAGACATCTATCACGAGATCGAGCGGTTGAGGACAAGATACGTCCGCGAGGTAGGGCCGCTCTTCGCAGAGAATCTCTCCCAGGTGTGGAAGGTTCTCTTGATGCATGCGGCAATGCTGCTGTCGTGCCGAGTCGCGCGCCTGCGGCAGACTGACGAGGGACGCCTCGTCGCAGCATATCTGAGTGCGTACGGCAACCCGTCCAGCCTCGACCCAGAGGTGCTGCTAGCCCGGGTTGGGAGCGCTCTGTCGGATGCCCTCGTGACCTCTCCGCCTGGCTTGACGGTAGCCGAGATGTGCGGGTCGTTGCGCACGGATGTGGCGACGTACGAAGACGCACGAAACGCCTTCTCGCGCTTGTCGGTGAGAACCTCGGCTCGCCTGTACGTTGTCGTCGACAACCTTGAGGATCTGCACGTCCATGTGGACAATCTGCGAACGACGCTGTCGGCGCTTTTCAGAACAGCGCGCGACTTCACCAGTCCAACAGCCCCGATGCCCTTCAAGGTCAGGTTCGCCTTTCCGGCGGAACTCCTCCGACGTCTGCGGGATCTGACTTCGAACCCAGAGAAGGACTTCCTCGACTATCTCGTGATTAGGTGGTCAGCCCCGGAACTCATGACGGTCGTCGGAAACCGATTGCGTCGCTTCCTGGATCTTTATCATGAGGGTGAGCTACGGCGCCTAGGCCTTCCTCGGCAGCATGACGAACGTGACCAGCACATGGCGGAGATGACACTCCGCGCACTGCTGCCCTCAGATCCGATTCGAACAGGGCTCGCCCTCGAAGAGGATCCGGTCGCATACGTCATGCGGCACACTCAACTTCTCCCGCGCCACCTCATACAACTCTTGAACGAGATCCTCTCAAGGCCGGCACGGCGCAGCGACAGTCTGCCTGTGGCGACGCCCAGGGATGTCCTGGAGGGCGTTCGCGACGCCGAGTTGCGAATAGTTGATGGTGTTCTGTCCAGCTATTCGCACGACTATCCATACATGGCGACCGCCTTGGGATACCTCAAGAACCACATTCCGAACACGCTGACCTGTAGTGAGCTGCATAAGGCGTTCAATGCGGCGGGCGTTGCGAGAGCCGGAGTGGACTACAATGATTTTCTAGAAGGTGCCCTGGACGTAGGCGTTCTGGGCATCGTCGAGCGCGGCACCTCGCGCTACACCATCGGTCGTTTCGCGTACACCTTCGCAGAGACGCTTCGACCCGTGGAAGATTCGGACGCAGTCTGCATTCACCCGCTCTTCATGTTTCGCTTGTTTGACAGAGGCGGTATCAGGCGCCTCCGTGAGCAGTCCCGTCTCCCGGTGTATCCCTACGGCTCCGATCTCGGTCAAATCGATTATGACTAGGGCCGGCCGATGGGCGTACATCGACGACCGTTCCCCCGGAACGAGCGCCTTAGGGGTTTCGTTCTCAGGTGGAGGCATTCGATCAGCCGCCTTCTGCCTGGGCGCATACCAAGCGCTTTCGGGGGCTGGACTCTTCCAGAAGGCTCGATACCTCTCAGCCGTGTCGGGGGGCAGTTACATCGCCGCAGCCTTGACCGTGGCTCAAGGCAAATCGGATGTTGCGGCGCTCAGCGGGGAAGCCGCCCCGTGGTCGCGGGGGAGTCCTGAAGAGCACTACCTGCGCACGCACCTGAGTTACCTGGCGCCCGGTCTGAAGGGGCGCCTCTGGCTTGTAGTGAACTTCGTGTACGGGCTCCTCCTGAATCTCCTTCCGCTGATCGCCGGCTCCTATCTTGCCGGGCGGCTGATTGGGCTCGCTTACGGACTGGCAATACCTGGGATCGGAACTAGTGTCGCAGCCCTCGGGCATAGAATCCCATTTGCGCTGGGTCTGACGTCAGCCTTCTTCCTGGGGTCGATCGTCCTAGTCGGCGTGCGACGATTCATAGACAGGAGCCACGCGGGCGGCCCCCGAGATGGATGGCTGAGAACTGGCGCCATCGTCCTCCTGGCGCTATCCGTTGGTGCACTCGGTCTGCTCGTCTTGTTGCCGCTTCTGGTGCACATCCTCGGAGTGTCCCTCGCTCGAATACCTTTTTGGATCGGGCAAGCGAACGGGCTGGTCCTGAGGCGCATCCTCGCGGCGGTCGTGATGGTCCTGTTTGTCATGATCCTCGGCGCCGTAGCGGTTCTTCTCATGCAAGTCGGCAAGGCGCGACGAACTCAAGGTCTGCTCGCCTTCCTTGGTGGATGGGGGATCCTGGCCATCCCGTTCTTGCTGGCGGCGGAAGGCGAGGCGCGGAGAGGCTGGAACTTTCCGACTGACGTGCTCGTGGCGCTGGGCGCCACGGCATTACTGATCGTGTGCGGGATCTTCGTACATAACCGCATGTATTCCATGCACCTCTACTACCGCGAAAGGCTGAGTAATGCTTTCGTTCTGAAGCGGCGGAGCGTTGCGGGTGACGTTCGGGTAGAGCCCGTTCCTTACGATGAGGCAGTCAGGCTCAGTGAGTTGGGGGCCGAGATTGACGCGAAGCGTCGAGTCGGCCTGGCCTTTCCGGAACTGGTCGTCTGTGCCGCGGTGGCTGCGCGCGAGGGAGACGTCCCGAACAAGAGTTGGGCGGCATCTTTCACGTTCGACGCAACATGCTCTGGGAGCATCGACTTGGCACCTCGAATCCCGACGACGCGATTGGAGGCGGCGCCGGGGAGCGGAGGTAGTGACCTAACCCTGCCATCGATGATGGCCATCTCCGGGGCGGCCATCTCGCCCACCATGGGCAGATTCACGCTCCCGGCTCTGAGGCTGCTCATGGCGCTGTTGAACCTGAGGCTTGGGGTCTGGATCGCGAACCCCTTCCGAGTCGATTTGACCAGGACCGAGACAGGCGCCCACGTCTCGGCTACGCGTCGGACGTGGGAAGCAGTTGTGGCTGGCTGGCGGGAACCGGGTGGCTACTACGTCATGCGAGAGGCATTGGGTCTGGCGGGTATCAAGGGCCGATTCATCCATGTATCCGATGGCGGTCACTGGGAGAACCTGGGGTTGGTGGAGCTCATCCGACGGCGCTGCACCCATATCGTGGTGGTCGATGCGAGCGCCGGAGGGCGAAGTCCGCTTCAAGACATCGCACGTGCGGCAGCCTTGGCGAGGGCAGATCTGGGCGCAGAGATCCGCCTGGACCCTGAGGCCACCTTGCCTGCCGGCGACGCAAGGTTGGCTCAGCTTCCGTTCGCGGTTGGCAGTGTGACGTATCCGGACGGGAGTGTCGGTGCAATCTACTATGTGCGCTGCGTTCTCTGGGAAGGGGTGCCAATGGACCTGCGGGTGTTCAGAGAAAAGGATCACCAGTTCCCCCAGCATCCGACAGCGCATCAATTGTTCTCTGGGGAACAATTCGATGCCTACCGTGCTCTCGGGTTTGAGGCGGCGGCCGCTATGGGCCAGCGTGCGCATATCCCGGTGGATCAATTCGATGTCGTGCGAAGAGTCGATGACGGAGACGAGCCTGAGGAATCGGTTCTGGTCATGTAGTTCGTCGCCTCGGCTAAGCGACGTGGGGTCGGAGGAGTGGCACGGCCTGAGACTGTCGGTTCGTTCGGGCACAGTGCCCGGCCGTGAGCCCACCGCCTGCCACCACCCGCGTGGGGAGCGTCGTCGCCGGGCTGTGCCTGGTCCAGTTCGTCGACGTCCTCGGCGTCACGGTGGTCGTCACGGCGCTGCCCGACATGCTGGCCGACGTCGGCGGTGCGCCCGCCGACGGCAGCCTGGTACGCGATGTTCTTCGGCGGCCTGCTCATGTTCGGCGCCCGCCTGGGTGACCGCGTCGGTCACCGGCGCACGATCCTCGCGAGCCTGGTGGTCTTCGCCGTCGGGTCCCTGCTGTGCGCGGCGGCCGGCTCGGTCGTCGTCCTGACCGCGGGCCGGTGCGTCCAGGGCGCCGCCGCCGCCGCGGCGGTGCCGTCGGCGCTCAAGCTCCTGACGACGGTCACCGAGGACGGTGCGGCCCGCGCCAGGGCGGTGGCCGCGTGGAGCGCCGCCGGTGCGGCGGCCGGGGCATCGGGCTTCGTCGTCGGGGGCCTGGTGTCGGCGGTGACCACGTGGCGGGTCATCTTTTGGGGGCTGCTCGTGATGGCCGCCGCCCAGGCGGTCGCGGTGGTCGCCCTCGTCCCGCGCGATCCGCGGTCGCACGAGCGGACGCCGCTCAACGCGGTCGGTTCCGCGCTCCTGACCGGTGCCGTGATGCTGCTGGTGGTCGGGGCGACGTTGCTGGGCGAGGACGGCGGCCGACTCCCCGGGGCGCTGCTCGTGGGCGGGGCCGTCGTCGTGGGCAGCGCCTTCGTGGCGGCCGACCGGCGCTCGGGGGCGCCGGTGCTGCCCGCCTCGCTGCTGCGGACCCCGAACGTCCTCCGCGGGACGACCGGCTCCTTCGTCAACACCGCGACCACGAGCGTGGCGACGCTGATCACCCTCTACCTGCAGAGCACGCTCGGACGCACCCCCCTCGAGGCCGCGGCCACGCTGCTGCCGCTGAGCGCCTCGGTGATCGCCGGCGCGGCGGTGGCGGGGCGGCTGATCGTCCGCAGGCCGCGGGAGCGCGTCACCGCGGTGGGGCTCGCCCTCATCGGCGCGGGCATCGCGGCCCCGCTGCTCGCGCCGACGTCCGCGGTCCTCGTCGGCGCGGGCATGGCCGTCGCCGGGGTGGGGCTCGGCCTGGCCGCGGTGGCGACGACGTCCCTGGGCACGGACGTGGACGCGTCCCTGCGGGCGACCTCGTCCGGGGTCATCAACACGAGCGCGCAGCTGGGGACGGCGATCGGCACCGCCGTGGTGCTGCTGGTCGCGGCGGCCACGACCGGGGTGCCGGACGCGGGCACCGGAACGCCGTCCGTCGCCTGGACCGCGCCCGCCGTCCTGGCCGTCGCCAGCGCGCTGCTGTTCGCCCGGCTCCGCGTCCCGGGCGGCGCCTCGACATCCCGGTGAACGTTCATGCACGCCCGTGTATGGTCATGCATTGTGAGCACAGCGCAGACGTGGACGGTCGGGGTCACCGGCGCCACCGGATACGCAGGTGGGGAGGTGTGCCGGCTGCTGGCCGGGCACCCGAACCTCCGCCTCGCCGGGGTGCATGCCAACTCGAGCGCCGGCCGACGCCTGGGTGAGCTCCAGCCGCACCTGCTGCCCTTCGCCGACATGGAGGTCCGGCCCAGCGGTGCCGGCGACCTCGCGGGGTACGACGTCGTCGTGCTCGCCCTCCCGCACGGGGAGTCGGCCGAGATCGCCGCGCAGCTCCCGCCCGACACCCTGGTCGTCGACTGCGGCGCCGACCACCGGCTCGAGGACGCGGACGCCTGGGCCCGCTGGTACGGAGGAGAGCACGCCGGCTCCTGGCCGTACGGGCTGCCGGAGCTCCCCGGTCAGCGGGAGAAGCTCTCCGGGGCCCGGCGGATCGCCGTCCCCGGCTGCTACCCGACCTCGGTGACCCTGGCGATGGCCCCGGCGCTCTCGGCAGGGCTGGTCGAGCCCGAGGTGGTGGTGGTCGCCGCGAGCGGCACGTCCGGCGCCGGCAAGTCCGCGAAGCCGCACCTGCTCGGCAGCGAGGTCATGGGCTCCGTCAGCGCCTACGGCGTGGGCGGTGTGCACCGGCACACGCCGGAGATGGTGCAGAACCTCTCGCAGGCGGCCGGGGCGCCGGTGGGCGTCAGCTTCACCCCGACGCTGGTGCCCATGAGCAGGGGCATCCTCGCCACCTGCTCGGCGAAGCTGCGGCCCGGCGTCGACGCCGACGCCGCGCGGGCCGCCTACGCGGAGGCCTACGCGGACGAGCCGTTCGTGCACCTGCTCCCGGAAGGCCAGTGGCCCACGACCGCGCAGGTGCTGGGCGCCAACACCGTCGCGCTGCAGGTCGCCGTCGACCCCGACGCAGGTCGGCTGGTCGTCGTCGCCGCCGTCGACAACCTGACCAAGGGCACCGGGGGAGCGGCGATCCAGTGCGCCAACCTCGCCCTCGGCCTGCCCGAGACCGCGGGCCTGCCGGTCGTGGGGGTCGCACCGTGAGCGTCACCGCCCCGAAGGGGTTCTCCGCGGCGGGCGTCGCGGCCGGGCTCAAGTCCAGCGGCGACCCCGACGTCGCCGTCGTCCTCAACCACGGCCCGGACGACGCCGCCGCGGCCGTCTTCACCACGAACCGCTTCCCGGCCGCCCCGGTGCTCTGGAGCCGGCAGGTGCTGGCCGGTGAGCGGGCGCGCGCCGTCGTCCTCAACTCCGGGGGCGCCAACGCCTGCACCGGCCCGGAGGGCTTCCAGGACACCCACGCCACCGCCGAGCACGCGGCCGCCGAACTGGGCGTCGGCGCCATCGACGTCGCGGTGGCCAGCACCGGGCTGATCGGCGTCCGGCTGCCGATGGACAAGCTGACCACCGGGGTCACCGACGCCGTGAAGGCGCTCTCCGAGGACGGCGGTCCCGACGCCGCCCGCGCGATCATGACCACCGACAGCGTTCCGAAGACGACGGTCCAGGCCCGCGACGGGTGGACGGTCGGCGGCATGGCGAAGGGCGCGGGCATGCTCGCCCCGAGCCTCGCCACGATGCTCGTCGTCCTCACCACGGACGCCGTCGTCCCGCCGGCGACCCTGTCGACGGCGCTGAAGAAGGCCACGAGCGAGTCCTTCGAGCGGGTCGACTCCGACGGGTGCCTGTCGACCAACGACACCGTGATCGTCATGTCCAGCGGCGCCAGCGGCGTCACCCCGAGCGCCGAGGACTTCACCGAGGCGCTGACCGCCGCGGCGACCGATCTGGCGATGCAGCTGCTCGCCGACGCGGAGGGCTCCACCAAGGACATCGCGATCACCGTCCGCAACGCCGCCAGCGTCGACGACGCGTTGACCGCCGGCCGGGCCTGCGCGCGCAACAACCTGCTGAAGACGGCGCTGTTCGGCAACGACCCCAACTGGGGCCGGGTGCTCGCGGCGATCGGCACGACCGACGCCGCCTTCCAGGCCGACCAGGTCGACGTGACGATCAACGGCGTCACCGTGTGCCGCGGCGGCGCGATCGGCGACCCGCGCGAGGGCGTCGACCTCACCGGCCGGGCCATCACGATCGACGTCGACCTGAAGGCCGGGGCCGCGCAGGCGACGATCTGGACCAACGACCTGTCGATCGCGTACGTGCACGAGAACTCGGCGTACTCGACGTGACCGGCCACCACGACCCCGAGGCGCAGGACCCGGCGCACGTGGGCAACGCCCAAGACCCCACGCCGCCCGACGTCCGCATCGACGAGCCCGCCCCGCAGCCGCGGCTGCCGCGCACGGTCGGCACCCGCCGGGTCATGCGGAGGAACGACCCCGAGGGCGACCGGCTGAAGGTCGCCGTCCTGACCGGGGCGCTGCCGTGGCTCAAGGAGTTCCACGGCAACGTCGTGGTCATCAAGTACGGCGGCCACGCCATGGTCGACGACGAGTGCCGGCGGGCGTTCGCCGAGGACATGGTGTTCCTGCGGACCTGCGGCATCCTGCCCGTCGTCGTCCACGGCGGCGGCCCGCAGATCACCGAGATGCTCGGCCGGCTGGGCATCGAGAGCGAGTTCCGCGGCGGCCTGCGGGTGACCACGCCGGAGACGATCGACGTCGTCCGGATGGTGCTGACCGGTCAGGTCGGCCCGGACATCGTCGGCCTGATCAACCAGCACGGGCCGATGGCCGTGCACCTGTCGGGCGAGGACGGCGGCCTGTTCACCGCGGCGCGCACGCAGGCGGTCGTCGACGGGGAGCCGGTCGACATCGGGCTGGTGGGGGACGTCGTCGCCGTCGACACCGCACCGGTCACCGCGCTGCTCAAGGCCGGGCACATCCCGGTCGTGGCGAGCGTGGCCCCCGCCGCGGACGGCGTGGTGCACAACGTCAACGCCGACACGGCGGCGGCCGCGCTGGCCGCCGCACTGGGCGCGGTGAAGCTCGTCGTCCTCACCGACGTCGAGGGGCTCTACGCCGACTGGCCCCACCGCGACTCGCTCGTCCAGCAGATCGACGCCCGCGAGCTGGCCGAGATCCTGCCGCACCTGGACGCCGGGATGATCCCCAAGATGACCGCGTGCCTGCGCGCCGTCGAGGGCGGCGTGCGCCGCGCGACGGTCGTCGACGGGCGGACCCCGCACGCACTGCTGCTCGAGACGTTCACCACCGAGGGCACCGGCACGATGGTCGTGCCGGCCCCGCCGACACCGAAGGAGGGCACGGCACCATGACGCACACGGAGGAGCTGGCCCGCCGCTGGTCGGCCGTGATGATGAGCAACTACCGGACGCCGCCGGTGGCGCTGGAGTCCGGCTCCGGCGCCACCGTCCGCGACGTCGACGGGAACGAGTACACCGACCTGCTCGGTGGCATCGCGACCACGATCCTGGGCCACGCGCACCCGAAGGTGGTCGAGGCGATCACCGCCCAGGCGCAGAAGCTCGGGCACGTGTCCAACCTGGCCATGCACGAGCCGGGGCTGGCGCTCGCCGAGCGCCTGCTGGACCTCGTGGGCCGCCCGGGACGGGTCTTCTTCTGCAACTCCGGCACCGAGGCCAACGAGGCGGCGTTCAAGATCAGCCGGCTGACCGGGCGTCCCCAGGTGATCACCGCCGAGGGGGCCTTCCACGGCCGGACCATGGGCGCCCTGGCGCTCACCGGCCAGCCCACGAAGGCGGCGGCCTTCGCGCCGCTCCCGGGCGGCGTGCGGTACGTGCCGTACGGCGACGCCGAGGCGCTGACCTCGTCCGTGTCCGAGCAGACCGCCATGGTGCTGCTCGAGCCGATGCTGGGGGAGGGCGGCGTGCTGCCCGCGCCCGCCGGTTACCTCGCCGCCGCCGCGTCCGCGGCCACGGGGGTCGGCGCGCTGTTCGCGCTCGACGAGGTGCAGACCGGGATGGGCCGGACCGGCCACTGGTTCGCGCACCAGGCCGACGGCCTCCAGCCCGATGTGATCACCCTGGCCAAGGCGCTCGGGGGCGGCCTCCCGATGGGCGCCCTGCTCGCCTTCGGGGACGCCGCGGAGCTGCTGACCGCAGGTGCGCACGGCTCGACGTTCGGTGGGAACCCGATCGCCGCGGCGGCCGCGCTGGCGGTGATCGACACGATCCGCGACGAGGGCCTGCTCGAGCGGGCCAAGGAGCTCGAGCACCGGTTCACCGCCGCCCTCGAAGGCCTCGGCCACCCCGGGGTCAGCGCCGTCCGGGGGAGGGGGGCGCTGCTCGGCATCGTCCTGACCGCCGACGTGGCCCCCGCGCTGGAGGAGCGGCTGCGCGCCGCCGGCTTCCTCACCAACGCGGTGGCCCCCGGCGTGCTGCGGCTCGCCCCGCCCCTCGTCCTGACCGACGCCCAGGTCGACGCCTTCGTGGCGGCTCTCCCTGCGGCCCTCGACGCTGCCCTGGAGACCCAGCCATGACCCGGCACTTCCTCAAGGACGACGACCTCACCCCGGCCGAGCAGGCCGAGGTGCTCGCGCTGGCCGCCGAGCTCAAGCGCACCCGGCACACCGCCGAGGCGCCGATGCCCCTGGCCGGCCCCCGGGCGGTCGCCGTCCTGTTCGACAAGCCCTCGACCCGCACCCGGGTGTCCTTCTCGGTCGGTGTCGCCGAGCTGGGCGGCTACCCGCTCGTCATCGACGCCGGCAGCAGCCAGCTCGGGCGCGGCGAGCCGATCGAGGACACCACCCGCGTCCTGGACCGGCAGGCCGCTGCGATCGTCTGGCGGACCTTCGGCCAGGACCGCATCGAGGCCATGGCCGCGGTCAGCCGGGTGCCGGTGGTCAACGCGCTCACCGACGAGTACCACCCCTGCCAGATCCTGGCCGACCTGCAGACGGTGATCGAGCACAAGGGCTCGCTGGCCGGCCGCTCGCTGACCTACCTGGGCGACGGCGCGAACAACATGGCGCACTCCTACCTGCTCGGGGGAGCCGCCGCCGGCATGCACGTGCGGATCGGCTCGCCCGAGGAGTTCCAGCCCGACCCCGGGGTCCTGAAGCGGGCGGCGGAGATCGCGGCCGAGACCGGCGGCTCCGTGGGCTGGACCGCCGACGCGGCCGAGGCCGCGGACGGTGTCGACGTCCTCGCCACCGACACCTGGGTGTCGATGGGGCAGGAGGAGGAGTACGACGCACGGATCGCCCCCTTCCTCCCTTACGCGGTGGACGAGACCGCGCTGGCCCGGGCCGCGGACGACGCCGTCGTCCTGCACTGCCTGCCGGCCTACCGGGGCAAGGAGATCGCCGCCGCGGTCATCGACGGGCCGCAGAGCATCGTCTGGGACGAGGCGGAGAACCGCCTGCACGCCCAGAAGGCGCTGTTGTCCTGGCTCCTGGAGCGATCCCGATGACCGCCGGGGTCACCCGCTCGGCCCGGCAGGCGCGGATCGTCGCGCTCATCGAGGCCCAGCCGGTGACCTCGCAGACCCAGCTCGCGGCCCTGCTCGCCGAGTCGGGCGTCGAGGTCACGCAGGCCACGCTGTCGCGCGACCTGGAGGAGCTCGGCGCGGTGAAGCTGCGCGGGTCCGACGGCGCGCCGGCCAGCTACGTGCTGCCGCCGGAGAACGCGCCGCTGCGACCCGCGCAGGCCGCGCCGGCCCGGCTGATCCGCCTTCTCGCCGACCTGCTGGTCAACGCGGAGGGCAGCGCCAACCTCGCCGTCCTCCGGACTCCGCCGGGCGCGGCCCAGTTCCTCGCCTCGGCGATGGACAAGGTCGGCCTCCCCGACGTGCTCGGCACGATCGCCGGAGACGACACTGTCCTGGTCATCTCCCGCGAGCCGGAGGGCGGCCCGGCGGTGGCCGAGCGCCTGCGGGCGCTCGCCGAGCGCACCCCGGCCGTGTACCCCGAGCTGAAGAACGACCTGGAAGAGAGCTGAACCCCATGAGTGGCGCCCCCTCGCAGACCCGGCTCTGGGGCGGCCGGTTCGGCGGCGGCCCCTCGCCGGCGATGGCGGCACTGTCCAAGTCGACCGACGTCGACTGGCGGCTGGCCCCCTACGACCTCGCCTCCTCCCGTGCTCACGCGCGGGTGCTGCACCGTGCGGGGCTGCTGACCGACGACGAGCTGCAGGCCATGGTCGGGGCACTGACCGAGCTGTCCGCCGAGGTCGCCGCCGGCACCTTCGCGCCCGTCGAGTCCGACGAGGACGTGCACGAGGCGCTCGAGCGGGGCCTCACCGAGAAGCTCGGCACCCTGGGCGGCAAGCTGCGGGCCGGCCGCAGCCGCAACGACCAGGTCGCCACCGACCTGCGCCTCTACCTCCGGCACAACGTGCGCGCGCTCGTCGCCGAGCTGTCGTCGCTGGAGTTCGCGCTGCTGGGGCTGGCCGAGCGCTACCAGGACGTCGCGGCGCCCGGGATGACCCACCTGCAGCACGCCCAGCCGGTGCTCATCGCCCACCAGCTCCTGGCGCACGCGCACTCCATCGCCCGGGACGTCGACCGGTTCCAGGACTGGGACCGGCGGACGGCGGTCAGCCCGCTCGGCGCCGGCGCGCTGGCCGGCTCGTCGCTGCGCCTGGACCCCGACGCGGTCGCCGCCGAGCTCGGCTTCGACCGCGCGGCCGACAACTCGATCGACGCCGTCAGCGACCGCGACTTCGCCGCCGAGTTCTGCTTCGCCGCGGCGCTGCTGGGCGTCCACCTCTCCCGCCTGGGAGAGGAGGTCGTCCTCTGGACGTCGACCGAGTTCGGCTGGGCCCGTCTCGACGACGCCTGGGCCACCGGGTCGTCGATCATGCCGCAGAAGAAGAACCCCGACATCGCCGAGCTCGCCCGCGGGAAGTCCGGCCGGTTCGTGGGCAACCTGACCGGCCTGCTCACCATGCTCAAGGGCCTGCCCCTGGCCTACGACCGCGACCTGCAGGAGGACAAGGAGCCGGTCTTCGACTCCCTGGAGCAGCTGATGCTCCTGCTGCCCGCGGTCACCGGGATGATCGCGACCCTGACGCTCCGGCCGGAGGTCCTCGAGGCCGCGGCCCCGCAGGGCTTCGCGCTGGCGACCGACGTCGCCGAGTGGCTGGTGTCGGCCGGGGTGCCGTTCCGCTCGGCGCACGAGATCTCCGGCGCGATGGTCGCCTTCTGCGAGGAGGCCGGCCTGGAGCTCGACCAGCTCGACGACGACCAGCTCGCCGGCATCGACGAGCGGCTCACCCCCGACGTCCGCTCGGTCCTGTCGGTCCCCGGAGCCCTGGCCGCCCGCAAGGCCCGCGGCGGGACGGCGCCCGAGCGGGTGGCCGAGCAGCTGGCGGTGCTCAAGGACCTGGCGGTCGTCCACGCCGACTGGGCCGCGTCCTCACCGGTGGCGGGCGCCCTCTGAGCCCTCTGCACCCCGGGCCCCTCGTCTCCGCCGACGAGCTGATCGGGCCGGTCGACGTCGTCGCGCGGTCGCTGCTCGGCTGCTGGGTGGTCACCGAGCGACCCGAGGGCACGGCGGCGCTGCGGCTGACGGAGGTCGAGGCCTACTCGGGGTCGGGCGTGGACCCGGCGGCGCACTCGCACCGCGGGCCGACCCCGCGCGCGGCGATCATGTTCGGCCCCCCGGGCCGCCTGTACGTCTACTTCTCCTACGGCGTGCACTGGTGCGCCAACGTCGTCGTCGGCGCCGAAGGGGACGGCGAGGCGGTGCTCCTGCGGGCGGGGGAGCTGGTGGTGGGGGAGGAGATCGCCCGTTCCCGGCGCCCCGCCGCTCGGAACGCGCGCGACCTGGCGGGTGGGCCGGCCCGCCTGACCCAGGCCCTCGCCATCGGACGGGACGACCTCGGCACCGACGTGCTCGATCCGGGCTCGCCCGTGCGCCTGCACCGCGGCTCGCCGCCCGCCTCCGTCTCGGCCGGTCCCCGGGTGGGGATCAGCGTCGCAACCGAGTTGCCGTGGCGCTTCTGGGAGACCGGGGCACCGTCGGTCAGCGCGTTCCGGGCGGGTGGCAAGGGGCGGGTCGGGCGCAGGCAGAGCGCGCGGGCCGGGCAGGATGGGCTCCCGTGAACGACGTGATCGACGACCTGCACCGCCGGGGCCTCATCGCCCAGAGCACCGACGAGGCCGCGCTGCGGACCCACCTCGCCGAGGGGCCGGTCGCCTACTACGCCGGGTTCGACCCGACGGCGCAGAGCTTGCACGTCGGGCACCTGCTGCAGTTCATGGTGCTGCGCGCCCTGCAGCGGGCCGGTCACCAGCCGGTGGTGCTGGTCGGCGGTGCGACCGGCCTGATCGGCGACCCGCGGCCGTCGTCGGAGCGCCAGCTCAACGATCGGGAGACCGTCGCCTCCTGGGTGGAGCGCATCCGCGAGCAGGTGGCGCCCTTCCTCGACGTTCCGGCCGAGACCGAGGGCCTCAAGGGCCCGATCTACGTCGACAATCTCGACTGGACGGCGCCGATCTCGGCGATCGACCTCCTCCGGGACATCGGCAAGCACTTCCGGGTCAGCCAGATGCTGGCGAAGGAGGCGGTGTCGGCCCGGCTGAACTCCGAGGCGGGCATCAGCTACACCGAGTTCAGCTACCAGATCCTGCAGGCCAACGACTTCCGGGAGCTGCACCGGCGGCACGGGGTCACGCTTCAGACCGGCGGGTCGGACCAGTGGGGCAACCTCACCGCCGGCATCGACCTGGTGCGGCGGACGGAGGGCGCCCGGGTGCACGCGTTGTCCACCCCGCTGGTGACGAAGTCCGACGGCACCAAGTTCGGCAAGTCCGAGGGCGGGGCGGTGTGGCTCGACCCGTCGCTCACCTCGCCCTACGCCTTCTTCCAGTTCTGGCTCAACGCCGACGACTCCGACGCCCGTGCCTGGTTGCCGCTCTACTCCGAGCGCCCCGCGGAGGAGGTGGAGGCGCTCATCGCCGAGAGCATCGAGCGCCCGGCGGCCCGGACGGCGCAGCGCGCGCTGGCCGAGGAGCTGACCGTCCTGGTGCACGGCAGCGAGCAGCTCCAGCAGGCGGAGGCCGCCGGCCGGGCGCTGTTCGGTCGTGACGAGCTCTCCGCGCTGGGGGAGGAGACCCTCGCCGCGGCGCTGCGGGAGGCCGGCAGCGTCACGGTCGACGGCGAGGCGCCCTCGTACGCCCAGCTGTTCCAGCTGACCGGTCTCGTGGGCAGCTTGTCGGAGGCCCGCCGCACGGTGAAGGAGGGCGGTGCGTACGTGAACAACGAGCGCGTCACCGACGCCGACGCCGTGCCCGCCGAGGGGGACTGGCTGCCCGGTGGCTGGCTGGTCCTGCGCCGTGGGAAGCGGTCGATCGCCGGGGTGCAGCGGCAGGTCTGACCGGCGCCCGGAGGCGTGTGTCGTCGAGGGGACGGCGCCGTGACGGACAGGTGTCCGGCGTCACCCGCCACCGGGTTTGACACCGCCCGCCGACGCACGTAACTTTCTCTCTGCGCCGCGCGGACCCCGTCTGGGGCCAGCGGGACGCTCCTGCGGGGGCAGACCGTTGTGCGGCGCCACAACGAGAAGCCGTCTCGAACGAAGCCCGCGAGGGTGGAGTTCCTGCGCGTCCGCTCTTTGAGAACTCAACAGCGTGCCGAAAGTCAGTGCCAAGTAATACCCCGTGCCAGGGTCTTCGGATTCTGGCTGGGATTCCTTTGGTTGATTGATATCGCGAGTGTCAGCTCGCG
>NZ_QCZF01000019.1 GCF_003075095.1 Blastococcus litoris | reverse complement strand
AGTTACGGCGGCCATGGCGAGAGGGAAACGCCCGGCAACATTCCGAACCCGGAAGCTAAGCCTCTCAGCGCCGATGGTACTGCCCTGGAGACGGGGTGGGAGAGTAGGACGCCGCCGGACAACCATTACCGAACGGGGGTCAGAGCCACGTGCTCTGACCCCCGTTCGTTTGTCTTGTTCCGGTGATCGACGTCGGCGGTGTGCCGACGCGTGCCGTCGATATCGAAGAGGTATTCCGCAGTCATGACATCACCGCGACGCGGATCCGGAGGAGCGCGCGACGACCGCGGCTCCGGGGCAGGCCGAGGCGCTGCCGGCAGGAGCCACGGCGGGGCGCCGCGGGGCGGCTCGGCCGGCCGTGGCGATGGGCCGCCGGCCGGCGGTGCACGTCGTGGCGGTGGGGGCTACCCGCGCGGCGCCGGCGGAGGAGCACAGGGCGGCCGTAGCGGCGGGGCTCGTGGCACGGGTTCGTCGCGTGACGAAACCCCGAGCTGGCAGCAGCGCCGTCCCGGCGCGGACCGTCCGACGGGCGACCGGCCGCAGTGGCAGGACCGGCGTCCGCAGGGCGAGCGACCGGCCGGCGGCGGCAGGCCGCAGGCGTCCGGTGCTGGACGGTCGGGCCGTCCTCAGGGTGATCGGCCGCAGTGGCAGGATCGGCGCCCCCAGGGCGACCGGCCCGCGCGCAGCGATAGTCCGCAGGGATCCGGTCCGGATCGCTCCCAGGGGGATCGGCCGCAGTGGCAGGACCGGCGCCCCCAGGGCGACCGGCCCGCGCGCGGCGGTAGACCGCAAGGATCCGGTTCGGATCGATCCCAGGGTGATCGGCCGCAGTGGCAGGACCGGCGTCCCCAGGGCGAGCGACCGGCCGGCGGCGGCAGGCCGCAGGCTTCCGGTGCTGGACGGTCGGGCCGTCCTCAGGGTGATCGGCCGCAGTGGCGGGACCGGCGTCCCCAGGGCGAGCGACCGGCAGGTGACCGCCCTGAGTGGCAGGACCGTCGTCCTGGCGGCGAGCGGCCTACCGGTGGCGCACGGCTGGATCGTGGCGGCCCCCGCGACGGTCGCCCCTCGACCGACCGCCCGCAGTGGCAGGAGCGCAGCCCCCGGGCCGGGAACCCGCCGGTCGAAGGGGGTTCGCGCAACGCGCCGGGGCAGTGGCAGCAGCGGGCGGAGCGCTCGCAGGCGCAGGGCGACCGGCCGCAGTGGCAGGACCGTGGTCGAGCAGGAGGGGACCGCTCGCAGCGCGCCGCCGTGCCTCGTGGTGGCGGAGGAGGCTGGCGTGACCGCCGCCCGTCCGACGACCGCCGGGGTGGGCACGGCGGTCGCCCGGCTGTGGCCGGCGAGGAGCGCCGACCGCCACTGCCCCCGGGGCCCGCGATCCCGGACTGGGTCGACGTGCGGGACCTGGACGCGGGGGTGCGGACGGCGCTGCGCGGGCTCGACCCGCGCAACGTCGAGCGGGTGGCGTCCCACCTCGTCGCCGCCGGCACGCTGCTCGAGGAGGACCCGGCCGAGGCGCTCGCCCACGCGCGGGCCGCGCGTGACCGGGCGTCCCGCGTGGCGGTCGTCCGCGAGGCCGTGGGTGTCGCCGCATACCACGCCGAGGACTACGCCGAGGCCGCCCGCGAGCTCCGTGCCTACCGCCGGATGAGCGGCGACGAGAGCTACCGAGCGGTGCTGGCCGACTGCGAGCGAGCACTCGGGCGGCCCGAGGTCGCCCTCCGGCTGGTCGCCGAGGCCCTGGCGGAGGCGCCGGACGCGGTGGAGACCGCCGAGCTGCGGATCGTCGAGTCCGGTGCCCGCCGGGACCTGGGCGAGGACGCGGCCGCCCGCCTGGTGCTGGAGAGCGCGCTCGGCAACCGGCTCGACCCCGCATCGCTCCAGCCCGGCGACACCGCCCGGCTCCGACTGGCCTCGGCCTACGCGGACCTGCTGGAGCTGCAGGGCGAGCACGAGCGGTCCTCCGACTGGCTGATCGCCATCGCGGGTGCCGACACCGACGACGTCACAGGGGCCGTCGACCGCCTGGGCATCGAGTTCACCGACCTCGAGGACGAGCTGGTCGACGTGCAGCCGCTGGACGACGGCGCGGCCACCCCGCCCGAGGTCGTCGAGCCGCTGCCGGAGGACGACCACGAGCTCGGCCGGAGCTTCGACGAGGAGGTCGAGGCCGAGGTCGCCGAGCTGCTCGGTGAGAGCGATCCGCCGGCGGAGGGCGGCACCGGCACGCACTGACGTCCGACAGAGCACGTCTCGTCGTCCACATCGCCCGGCGGCGTCCACAGATGCCGCCGGGCGCTGGGACGGCGCCCGGCGGCGCAGCAGGCTCGCTGCATGAGCGTGGCTGTGATCGACCGGAACGACGTGGTGCTCCGCGGGCGGCTGTCCGCTCCCGCTGAGCTGCGGACCCTTCCCAGCGGGGACGCGCTGGTGACCTTCCGCCTGGTGGTGCGGCGCCCGGAACCCCGGGCGCGCGGCCAGTCGGTCGACGTCCTGACCTGCATCACCTACGACCGGGGGCTGCAGCGCCGCGCCGCCCTGTGGCAGCCGGGCGACGTCGTCGAGGTCGAGGGTGCGCTGCAACGGCGGTTCTGGCGGACCGGCAGCGGGACCGCCTCGGTGTGCGAGGTGAACTGCCGCAGGGGCCGGAAGGTGCCGAGGACGGCCGACGGCTCCGCCGAGCGGACGGCGTGAGTCCGGTCGGGTCGTCAGTCCGCGAGGGGGCGGAACACCAGCCCGGTACGGGGCTTGGGGACGAAGAGCGTGGACTTGCGCGGCATGCGGGCGCCCGCCCGGGCGACCGCGGCCACGTCGCTCGGGGACGGAGCGCGCAGCAGCAGTGCCACGCCCGATCGGTCGGCGGCCAGGCGCAGCGCCTCGTCGACGCTGTGCCCGATGAGGACCGATGTGGGATCGTCCGACCGGTGCCAGAGCCGGTCGATGAGCCCGTGGTGCGCCAGGACGACGTCCAGGTTCCGCCAGGCCGTCGGCGCCTCCGGCGGCACCGAGGCGCACACCTCGGGCGAGGGCCCGGACAGACGCACCACCCGGTGCCCGTCGGTGACCAGGAAGCCGCTCTGCCCGGGATCGGCGATCCAGGCCCGGGCCTCCCGCGCGGCGTCCCCGGCGGCCGGCTCGGACACCGTGAAGCCGCGGGCTGCGGCGCGGACGGCGGTGTCGAGGTCCAGGTCGGGCACCACCCGGTGGATCGGGTCGACGCGCAGGCCGCCCGGACCCATGGGCGTCACGAGGGCGAGCACGCGGTCGCTCCCCGGCTGGTCGGGCGCGCTCCGGTGGTGAGCGCGCGCGGCGGCGAACCGGTGGTGCCCGTCGGCGATGACCGCCTGCGTGCGGCCGAGGGCACCGGTCAGCCGGTCGAGCACCGCCGGGGCGGTCACCCGCCAGAGGCGGTGCTCCACCCCGTCGGCGTCCTGCACCGCGAGCGTCGGCGGGCCCACGCGGATCTCGTCGGTCAGGGCGGCGACCTCGGGGTCGGGGTCGTGGGCGAGGACGATCGGCTCCAGGTCGGTCGCCGTCGCGGCCAGAAGCGCACGCCTGCCCTCCACGGCCGGCGCGAAGGTGTCCTCGTGGGGGAGGACGGCCGTCGACCCGGCCGGCGGCAGCGCGACCGCGCCCAACCAACCCGCGGTGGCCGGTCCGGGACCGCCCGGGCGCAGTTCGTAGAGCCAGAGGGCCGGCTCGGCGTCGCGGACGAGCACCGCCTCCTCCTGCCACTGCCGCAGCGTCCGGGCGGCGGTCTCGGCCGAGCCCGAGCGGCCCTCGGCCGACGGCAGGATGAGCCGGACGACGTTGTGCGGGTCGGTTCCGGCCAGTCGGTCCCGGCCGGCGGGCGTGACCAGGTCGTAGGCTGGCGAGCTCACCCGGGCGAGGTGCTCGGGGTCCTGCTGCCGGTAGGTCAGGGCGCGGAACGGACGGACGTCGAGCCCCGTCGTCGCTGCAGACGTTCGGGACGACGACTCGGGCACGAGGTCGATCGTAGGAGCGGCCGGCTCACGTCCGGAGCCCGCGGTCCGGCCCGGCCCGACGGGAAGGGGGACGGGGTGGCCGACGCTTCCACCGGCGGGACTCCTCCCGACGGCGACGTCTACGAGTGGTACCACCGGGGCGTCGCGCTGTTGCGCAACGGGGATCCCGCGGCCGCGGCCACGCTGCTGGGCCGGGCGGTCGCCGCGGAGCCGGGCTCGCGGAGCATCCTCGAGGCCCTGGCTCGGGCCCAGTACGACGCCGGCCGCTACGGCGAGGCGGTCGCCAGCTTCACCGCGCTGACCGGGCTGAGCCCCACCGACGACTACGCCCACTTCGGCCTGGGACTGGCCGCCAGCAAGGCCGGCGAGCTCCGGCTCGCCGCCGAGCACCTGGCCCTCGCCGTGGCGATGCGGCCCGACGTCGGGCACTACGCGCGGGCCCTGCGCGGCGTCCGCGCCCGGCAGGCGGCCGAGAGAGCATGAGCGTCCCCGAACCCACCCCGCTCCTCGCCGGCACGACGGCACCGCCTGCCGAGATCTACGACGTCGCGCTGCTCGATCTCGACGGCGTCGTCTACGTCGGGCCCGACGCCGTGCCGGGTGTGCCCGATGCCCTGGCGTCCGCCCGGTCGGCAGGCATGCGCCTGGGCTTCGTCACCAACAACGCCGCCCGGACCCCGGAGCAGGTCGCCGAGCACCTGACCGAGCTCGGGGTCAGCGCCGCGCCGGACGACGTGATCACCAGCTCCCAGGCGGCGGCCACGGTGGTCGCGGAGTCCTTCGGCGCCGGTGCGCGGGTGCTCCCCGTCGGCGGGCCGGGCGTCGCTGCGGCGCTCACGGCGGCCGGGCTGACCGTCGTCGCACGCGCGGAGGACGGGCCGGTGGCCGTCGTGCAGGGGTACGGCCGCGAGGTCGGCTGGACCCAGCTCGCCGAGGCCGTGGTCGCCGTCCGCAACGGCGCCCGGCACGTCGCGACGAACGCCGACGCCACGATCCCCTCGCCGCGCGGCCCGCTCCCGGGCAACGGGGCCATGGTGAGCGTGGTCCGCGAGGTGACGGGCCAGCCGCCGCTCGTCACCGGCAAGCCCGACCCCGCGATGCACGCCGAGTGCGTCCGCCGCACCGGTGCGCGCCGGCCGCTGGTCGTCGGCGACCGGCTGGACACCGACATCGAGGGCGCCCGCCGAGCCGGCGCGGCCAGCCTGCTGGTCCTGACCGGGGTCACCGATCCGGCGCTGCTGCTCGCCGCGCCCCCCGAGCACCGACCCGACCTGCTCGCCGCTGACGCCGCCGGGCTGCTCAGCCGCCACTCCGCGGTCACCCTCGTGCGCGGCTCGTGGCGGTGCGGCGCCTGGACGGCGCACGCGGGTGAAGGCGAGGACGTCCTCGCGCTGGAGGTGGCAGCGACGGCGGAGGACGCGGCCGGCGACGGCCTGGACGGTCTCCGCGCGCTGTGCGCCGCGCACTGGGCCCGGCACCCCGACGGAGGAGCACAGGCCCGCGTGGTCGCGTCCGGCGCCCAGGCCCGGGCGGCGGTCGACCGCTGGGGGCTCGAGGCGCCGCCGGGGGAGGAGCGGTGGCCGGGCTAGAGCAGCTTGCGCAGCCGCAGCAGATCGCGCAGGCCCGCTTCCAGCTTGACCCGGCCGCTCGCCCACGCGGGTCCGAAGGCCAGCCGGCCGTCGGTCAGGGCGACCAGGTCGTCGCTGGCCATCGTCAGGCGGATGTCGGCCTTCGGCAGCGCCGGGCCGTGCGGCTGCACGTGCAGGTCGCGCACCGCCCCGGCGCTGAGCCGGCCGAGGACGACCTCGTCGAGATCGGTCAGCCGGCACGACAGGCTGCGGTCCAGCCCCTCGGCGGCGGGGTTCGCAGCGAGGTCCCCGAGGATGCCCTGCAGGGCCTTCATGCACTGTTCCATCGTCGCCACGCGGGCGGGCCTCCAACGCTGACACGGTGCCGATCCGGACGAGGGACGCTATCGCTCCCGCTCGTGCCCCCGTGCCCGTCGGCCCCGGCCGGTAATCTCGCGGGCGAACCGGACCACCCGACGGGGGCAGCCTGCCCGCCCGCCGTCGCCACGCCACGCGGAGGGAGCACATGACCGAGCCCAGCGCGTCACGCCCGGTCCCGGGCCCGCCGCGCCCCGGCCCGCATCACGGCGACGAGACCCCTGCCCCGCCGCCGGCGGCCGACGCCTCGGAACGGGCGGAGGACCCGTTCGCCGAGCTTCCGGAGCGTCCGATCGCCGAGCACGTCGCCGTCTACGAGGCCGAGCACGCCCGGCTCGAGCGCGAGCTCGGCACGATCGACCAGCTCTGATGGCCCGCCGCAGCCGGCTCGACGCGGAGCTCGTGCGGCGGGGCCTGGCCCGCTCCCGCGAGCACGCCGTCGCCCTGATCGCCGACGGCCGCGTCGCCGTCGGTGGCCAGGCCGCGACCAAGCCGGCGACGGGGGTCGACGCGGCCACCCCCGTCGTCGTCCGCACCGATCCCGATCAGCCGAGCTGGGTCTCCCGCGGCGCGCACAAGCTTCTCGGCGCCCTCGAGGCCTTCCCCGTGCAGGTCGAGGGCCGCCGGGCCCTCGACGCCGGAGCCTCGACCGGCGGCTTCACCGAGGTGCTGCTCGGCCGAGGTGCGGCGGAGGTGGTCGCCGTCGACGTCGGGTACGGAGAGCTCGCCTGGTCGCTGCGCACCGACGAGCGGGTGCGGGTGCACGAGCGCACCAACGTGCGCACGCTCACGCCGGAGGCGATCGACGGACCGGTGGACCTGGTGGTCGCCGACCTCTCCTTCATCTCGCTGCGCCTGGTGCTGCCCGCACTCACCGCCTGCGCCCGCGACGGCGCCGACCTGCTGCCCATGGTCAAGCCGCAGTTCGAGGTGGGCCGCGAGCGCCTGGGTGCCGGTGGGGTCGTGCGCGACCCCGAGCACCGGGTGGGGGCCGTCCTGGAGGTGGGCGCCGCCGCGGCGGCCCTCGGCTGGGGCACCGCCGGGGTGGTGGCCAGCCCGTTGCCCGGCCCGGCGGGCAACGTGGAGTTCTTCCTGTGGCTGCGCCGGGACGCGCCGCCGCCGCAGGAGGACGACGTCCGTCGAGCAGTGCAGGAGGGGCCTCAGTGACCCAGCCCAGCGAGGGCACGTCCACGGCGCAGGAGGAACCCCGTCGGGTCCTCCTCACCGTCCACACCGGGCGCGGCGACATCGTCGACCTCGCCCGCAGCTCGGCCGCGCGGCTGACCGCCGCGGGCATCGTCGTGCGGGTGCTCGCCGAGGAGGCCGAGGACCTCGACATCCCGGCCGCCGAGGTCGTCCCGGCCGACTCCACCGCCGCCGACGGCGCGGAGATCGTCATGGTCTTCGGCGGTGACGGCACCTTCCTGCGCGCCGCCGAGCTCGCGCACTTCACCGACGCGGCCCTGATGGGCGTCAACCTCGGCCGGGTCGGCTTCCTCGCCGAGACCGAGCCCGAGGCGGTCGAGGAGACCCTCGTCGCCATCGAGCAGTGCGAGTACTCCGTCGAGGAGCGGCTGGCCCTCCAGGTCGACGTGCTCGACGGCCACGGTGCGGTGGTCGGCAGCACCTGGGCGCTCAACGAGGTGTCCGTCGAGAAGGCGCAGCGCTCCCGCGTGCTCGACGTCGTCCTCGCCATCGACGGCCGCCCGTTGACCAGCTTCGGCTGCGACGGCGTCCTCTGCGCCACGCCCACCGGCTCCACCGCCTACGCCTTCTCCGCGGGCGGCCCGGTCGTCTGGCCCGACGTGGAGGCGCTCCTGCTGGTGCCCAGCAACGCCCACGCGCTCTTCGCCCGCCCGCTGGTGACCTCGCCGAACTCGATCCTGACCGTCTCGGTCCCGGCCGACGGCAACCGGTCGCGGGTGTCGGCCGACGGCCGCCGCTTCGTCGAGGTGCCCGACGGCGGCAGCGTCGACGTCCGCCGCGCCGACCGGCCGGTGCGCATCGCGCGCGTGCACGCGTCCACGTTCGGCGACCGCCTCGTGGCCAAGTTCGGCCTCCCGGTCCGTGGCTTCCGGGACGCGCGCCACCACCCCGGGCCCGGTCATGAGCTGTTCACCAGCCGCAACGTGCTGGCCCGCGACATCGTCACCGGGGACGGCGGAGCGGAGGTGGCCGGTGCCGGCTCGCACGACGAGTCCTGACCGGCCGGCCCCGGCGCCCGACCCGGTCGTCGACGGGCACCCCGGCCGGCTCACCGAGCTGCGGATCCGCGGGCTGGGGTCCATCGACGACGCGACCCTCGAGCTCGGCAGCGGGCTCACCGTCGTCACGGGGGAGACCGGCGCCGGCAAGACCATGGTGGTCACCGGGCTGACGCTTCTCTTCGGCGGCAGGGCCGACCCGGGCCGCGTGCGGGCCAGCGGCAAGGCCGGTGTGGAGGGCCGGCTGGTCCTCCCGCCGGAGTCCCCTGCCTGGGAGCGGGCCGCCGACGCGGGTGCCGACCCGGACGACGACGGCAGCCTCATCCTCGCCCGCACCGTCAGCGCCGAGGGCCGCTCCCGCGCCTTCCTCGGCGGGCGGAGCGTGCCGGTCGGCGTCGTCGCCGAGCTGTCGGAGGGGCTGCTCGCCGTCCACGGGCAGACCGACCAGCTGCGGCTCTCCCGCCCGGCCGAGCAGCGCCGGGCCCTCGACAGGTACGCCGGCCCGGCCCACCTCGCGCTGCTCGACCGCTACCGCGAGGCCCACGGCCGCTGGCGGGAGCTGGCCGCCGACCTCGAGCGCCGGCACACCCAGGCCCGAGAGCTGGCCCAGGCGGCCGACGTCCTGCGGCACGGGCTCGAGGAGATCGAGGCGGTGGGTCCCGAGCCGGGCGAGGACGAGTCCCTCGACACCCAGGCCAAGCGCCTCTCCGACGCCGACGCCCTCCGGGCCGCCGCCGACGAGGCCCGCATGGCGCTGGTGGGCGACGTGACCGGCGACCTCGGCGGCGAGGAGGCGCCGCAGGACGCCACCGCGGCGCTGGCGATCGCCGAGCGGGCCCTCGCCGGCTCCGACGACCCCACGCTGGTCCTCCTCGCCCAGGACCTCGCCGACGCCGTCGCCGTCGTCTCGGACGTGGCCGGTCAGCTGGCCGGCTACGTGGCCGACCTCGACGCCGACCCCGCGCGCCTGGCCGAGGTCCTCGACCGGCGCGCCGCGATCACCGCGCTGGTCCGCAAGTTCGCCGGCCCGGGGGAGGGCCTGGCCGGGGTGCTCGCCTGGGCGGAGGACGCCGCCGGCCGGCTCGCCGAGCTCGACGTCTCCGACGAGGCGCTGGAGGCGTTGGCCGCCGCCCGCGACGCCGCCCGAGCGGACGTCGACGACCTCGCCGCGCAGCTGTCCGCCGGGCGCCGCGCCGCGGCCGAGGGCTTCGCCGCCGAAGTCGGCGCCGAGCTCGCCGGGCTGGCGATGAAGAGCGCGTCGGTCTCCTTCTCGATCGACAGCCACCCCGACGACCCGGGCCCCGACGGCATCGACGACGTCGTGCTGCTGCTGGCCCCGCACCCCGGCGCCCCTCCGCGACCGGTGCACAAGGGCGCCTCCGGTGGTGAGCTCTCGCGGGTCATGCTGGCCATCGAGGTGGTCTTCGCGGGCGCCGACCCGGTGCCGGTCATGGTCTTCGACGAGGTCGACGCCGGGGTCGGCGGCCAGGCGGCCGGGGAGATCGGCCGGCGGCTGGCCCGGCTGGCGCGCGACCACCAGGTCGTCGTCGTCACCCACCTGGCGCAGGTGGCCGCCTTCGCCGACACGCACCTCGTCGTCGACAAGTCGCCCGACACCGACGCGGGGGTGACGGCGACCGACATCCGCGCGGTCGAGGACGAGGACCGCGTCCGCGAGCTGGCGCGGATGCTGTCGGGTCTCAGCGACAGCGACACGGGCCAGGCGCACGCCCGCGAGCTGCTGGCCGTCGCCGCGACCGCCCGAGGCTGACCACGCTCGGCCACGGAAGGGTGACGGTGCGAGTGCGGAGCCGACCGGCGGGGTAGGCGGCGAGCGTGACCTGCTTCTCCTCGGCCGACGAGTCGGCGCACTACGGCTTCTCGGTCTGCATGCTCCTGGAGCAGTACCGCACCCAGCTGCGCTGGGAGGAGCAGGGCGTGGTCGAGCTGGGCACCGGGGACGCGACCGCCATCGCCGACGTCGTCGCCGCCCTGCCCGGCCTCCGGGTGCGCAGCTTCGACATCAGCGCACCCTCGGTCGAGACCGCCCGCGCGAACATCGCCGCCCGCGGGGTGGCCGACCGGTACACCGTCGAGCTGGGGGACTTCTTCGACCAGGCCGACTCCGCCTTCGGGCCGCCGGTGTCGACGGTGATCTCGAACCCGCCCTACATCCCGGCACCGGACGGCGACATCCTCATGCCGGAGCTGTGGGGCGGCGTCCACGGCAACGACCTGGTGCTGCGGCTGTTCAAGGCCGGCTACGACAACGTGGTCGCAGCCGTCGCCAGCTACTCCGACCCCCTCGAGACGGTGCGCACGGCCGGCGACCTCGGCTACCGCGTGGTCAACTTCCTCGCCATGGGGCTGGACTACGGCACCTACAGCAGCGAACCGAAGGTCCGCGACCACATCCGCCGGCTGTGCGCCGAGGGGCGTGGCTGGGCCGGGGACGACGGCTACATGGTGGCCATCGCGCTGTTCACGCGAGACCCCGACCTCCCCGGGGACCGGGGCGACCAGCTGCTGCGGGCGCTGCAGGTCTAGTCAGCGGCGCTTCGCGTAGCCGGCGAGGCCGAACTGCAGCAGCGACAGCCCCCGCCGCCCCTGCCGGCGCAGCTCCGCCCCGAGCTCCGGCCCGGTGACCCCCGAGAGCACGCGGTCGCGAGCCAGGTCCAGCAACGAGGCGTAGAGCCCGAGGACGGCGTGCGCGGCCAGCCACGGCTCCACGGCGTGCGGCAGCGCCCCGGTCTCCTCGGCGATCAGCCCGGCCAGCGCGTCGGTCAGCTCGCCGAGGATCTCCCGCTCCCGCACCTGCAGGGTCCGGCTGCCCCGGATGACGCGCGCCATGCGGGCCACCCCACCGGACACCTCCGGTGCGCCCAGCAGGCTGACCGCACCGACGACGAAGCTCCCCGCGGCGGCCGACACCGACTCACCGGCCGGCCGGCGGCGCACCGCGTCCAGCAGCGCCGCGCGCATCGGCGGGTCGGCGTCGAAGACCAGCCCCTCCTTGACCGGGAAGTGGTTGAAGACCGTCTTCTCCACCACGCCGGCCCGCTTCGCGATCTCCATCACGCTCACGGCGTCGAAGCCCCGTTCGGCGAACAGGTCGGCCGCGGCGTCGACGATCCGCGCCCGCGTCTCCTGCCGCTTGCGCTCCCGCGCGCCGGGCTCCCCGGCCGCCTTCCGGCCGCGCCGGCCGGCCGGCCGCGGTGCCGCCCCGGGAGCCGCCGGCGCCGGGTCGACGGAGGGAACCGCCCTGATCAGCGCGCCGGTGGGAGCCTGGTCCGGCGTCGTCTCACCGGCGGGCAGGGGGGCGGTTCGGGGCAGGGCGTGGGCCACTCCAGTCACACCCGCAACGCTAGTCACGGCGAGGTAACGATTCCGGGGGCGCGCCGGAGCGGACGGAGCGGGCGTGTCGCTGGCGCCGTGGTGTCGGACACGGTGAGTGACTGACGGGTCGCGGAGGGCGCGTCGGACGGACGACCCCTCACGGCGCCGTGAAAGCATCGGGCTCATGCGCATCGGCACCCTGCGGCGCGGCCGGGGACAGGACACCGGCCCCGGTGTCTCCGGCACCGTCCGGTTGGACCGCCGCACGAAGAACCTCACCAAGCGGCTCCAGCCCGGCGACATCGCCGTCATCGACCACGTCGACATCGACCGGGTCGCCGCTGACGCCCTGGTCGCCAGCCGGGTCGCCGCCGTCGTCAACGCCGGCGCGAGCATCTCCGGCCGCTATCCCAACCTCGGCCCCGAGGTCCTGATCAACGCGGGCATCCCCCTGCTGGACTCGGTCGGCAAGGACGTCTTCGCCCGGGTCAAGGAGGGTGCGCACGTCCGCCTCGACGGCAACCAGCTGCTCGGCGAGGACGGCGAGGTCCTCGCGGAGGGCCGGGTGCACGACCGGCCCTCGGTGGCCATGGCCATGACCGAGGCCAAGGCGGGGCTCTCCACCCAGCTCGAGGCGTTCGCCACCAACACCATGGAGTACATGAAGCGGGAGCGCGCGCTCCTGCTCGACGGCGTCGGCGTGCCCGACGTGGCCACCCAGATCGAGGGCCGGCACGTGCTGGTCGTCGTCCGGGGCTACGACTACAAGGAGGACCTGCAGGCCCTCCGGCCCTACATCCGCGACTACCGGCCGGTGCTCATCGGCGTCGACGGCGGCGCCGACGCGCTGCGCGAGATGGGCTACCAGCCGGACATGATCGTCGGCGACATGGACTCGGTGAGCGACGACTCGCTGACCTGCGGCGCCGAGGTGGTCGTGCACGCGTACGCCGACGGCCGCGCACCCGGGCTCGAGCGCGTGCAGGACCTCGGTGTCGAGGCGATCACCTTCCCGGCCTCGGCCACCAGCGAGGACATCGCGATGCTGCTCGCCGACGAGAAGGGCGCGACGCTCATCGTCGCCGTCGGCACCCACGCCACGCTCGTCGAATTCCTCGACAAGGGCCGCGGCGGCATGGCCTCCACCTTCCTCACCAGGCTGCGGCTGGGCGGCAAGCTCGTCGACGCCAAGGGGGTGAGCCGCCTCTACCGCAGCCGCATCTCCACCGCCGCCCTGGTGGTGCTCGTCCTCGCGGCGTTCCTCGCGATCGGCTCCGCGCTGGCGGTCTCCGCGGCCGGTCGCGTCTACCTCGACCTCCTGCTCGACCAATGGAACAGCTTCGTGTTCTGGTTGGAGAACCTCTTCTCGTGATCGACTTCCGCTACCACCTGGTGTCGCTGATCGCCGTCTTCCTCGCGGTCGCGCTCGGCATCGTGATCGGCACGACGGCCCTCAACGAGCCGATCCTCGCCGACATCGAGAACCAGGTCGCCGACCTCGAGCAGGACAAGCGGGCCCTCGAGGACCAGACCCAGCGGCTCCAGACGCTGCTGGACACCTCCGACGCCTTCGAGGAGGCCGTCGCCCCCGCCCTGGTCGACGGGACCCTCACCGGGCAGAGCGTCCTGCTGGTCAGCACCAACGAGGACGTCGCCCCCGAGGTCGTCGAGCAGCTCACGGCGCTGATCGGCGAGGCCGGCGGCTCCGTCAGCGGCGCCCTCACGCTGCGCCCGGAGTACAGCGACCCGTCGACCGCCTCCAGCCTGCAGAGCTACGCGACCGGCGGCGGGCTGCCCGCCGGCCTGGAGCTGCCCGCCACCGACGACGCCGGTCAGCTGATCGGCGGACTGCTCGGCCAGGTGCTCATGACGCCTCCGGGTGGCACCGCGCCGGACGCCGCCGCGGTGTCGTCGGTGCTCTCCGGGCTCACGGCGCTCGACTTGCTGTCCCAGGACACCGACACCGTCTCGCCCGCCGACTACGCCGTCGTCCTGACCGCCGGCACGTTCAGCGGCGAGGGCGCCGACGAGCGCAACACCACCCTGGTGGAGCTCGTCTCGGCCCTGGACTCGGCGGGCTCCGGCGCCGTCGTGGCCGGCAACCCGCCGTCGGCCGGCGAGAACGGCCTGGTCGGCGTCATCCGCGCCGACCCCACCCTGTCCGGGGCCATCTCGACGGTGGACAACGTGGGGGCCGCTGCCGGCCGGATCGGCACGGTCCTGGCGCTGGGCTCCGAGAGCGAGGGCACGTCCGGCAAGTACGGCATCGGCGAGGACACCCAGCCGGTGCCGCCGGTGCCCGCGACCACGCCGTGAGCACCGCGCGGAAGATGGGGCTGGCGCTCGCAGGGGCGGCGGCCGCCCGTGCGGCGCTCGCCGGCGCCACCGCCCTCACCGACCGCCCCGCCGGCGCCTCCTGGCGCCGGATGAACTACGCCGGACGGCCGGTCACCCTGCTGGGCGGCCCGGCACTGGCGGCCGCCGCCACGACGACCGCCGTCCTCGGCGCACCCGCGGGCACGCGGGCCGCCGCCGCCCTCGTCGGCACCGTCTCCGGGGCGGTCGGTGCCTACGACGACCTGGCCGGCGCCCGGCCCGAGCAGGCCCGGGACAAGGGCCTGGCCGGCCACCTCGCCGCCCTGCGGGCAGGGCGGGTGTCCGCCGGCGCGGTCAAGGTCGCCGGGATCGGCGCGGCCGCCGCCGTCGCGGCCGTCCTCACCCGCCGGCCCGGCGCGAGCGGGCTCGTCGACGGCGTGATCACCACCGGGCTGGTCGCCGGCACCGCGAACCTGGTCAACCTCCTCGACCTGCGCCCCGGCCGCGCCGGCAAGGCCGGTGCCCTCGTCGCAGCGGCCGGGCTGGGCGGTCCCGCCGGCACGATGGTCGCCGGCCCGCTGGGGGCCACCGCGGCCACGCTGCCCGACGACCTGGGGGAGAAGGTCATGCTGGGTGACGCCGGGGCCAACGCCCTCGGCGCGCTGCTCGGGCTCCGGCTGGCCGCCATCCCCGGCCGGGGCGCCCGTGCGGGCCTGCTGGCCGGCGTGGTGGCGCTGACCCTGGCCAGCGAGAAGGTCAGCTTCACGAAGGTCATCGAGGCCACGCCGGGCCTGCGCGAACTGGACCGCCTCGGCCGCCGCCCGTCGTGAACCGCCGCACGGTCGCCCAGGGAGTCGCCGGCGCGGCGGCCCTGATCGCCGTCCTCACCCTGCTGGCCCGCGTCGCCGGCTTCGGCCGCACGCTGGTGTTCACCAACACGGTCGGCGCCGGCAGCACCGGCGACACCTACCAGGCGGCGAACACCGTCCCGAACATCGTGTTCGAGGTGGTCGCCGGCGGCGCGCTGGCCAGCCTGGTCGTCCCGATGCTGGCCGGCGGCATCGCCACCGGCGACCGCGAGCAGGTGCGGCGGACGGCGTCGGCGCTGCTGGGCTGGACCCTCCTGGTGCTCACCCCGCTGGCCGTGGCGATCGCCGTGCTCGCCGAGCCGATCGCCCGGCTGCTGCTGGGACCCAGCGACGAGGCCGAGATCGCCCTCGCCGCCCGGTTCCTGCTCGTGTTCGCGCCGCAGGTCGTCCTGTACGGCATCGGCATCGTCCTCACCGGCGTCCTCCAGGCGCACCGGCGGTTCGCCGGGCCGGCCATCGCGCCGCTGCTGTCGAGCCTGGTGGTGGCGGGCGCCTACCTGACCTTCGCCGCCATGGGCGGCGCCCAGGACGTCGAGGACCTCTCCCGCCCGGCGGAACTGGTGCTCGGCGTGGGGACGACGCTGGGCGTGGTGGCGCTGAGCCTGAGCCTCTTCGTCCCGCTGCGGGGGCTGCGGCTGGGTCTGCGCCCGGCGTTGCGCTTCCCGGTCGGGGCCGCGCCGCGGGTCCGGCGGCTGGCCGTCGCGGGCGTCCTCACGCTGGCCGGGCAGCAGCTGGTCGCCGCCGTCGCGATCCGGCTGGCCGCAGGCGGGCCCGACGGCACCCAGGTGGTCTACGCGGCCGGGCTCACCCTCTTCCTCGTGCCGTGGGCCGCCCTCGCCGTCCCGCTGGCCACCTCGGCCTACCCGGGCCTCGCCGAGCGGGCCGACGCCCGGGACGAGCCGGGCTACCGCCGGGCCCTGGCGCCGGTCAGCACCCTGGTGGTGGCCGCGGCCGCCGTCGCGGCGGCGCTGCTGGTGGCGGTGTCGGGTCCCATGGCGCGGGTCTTCCTGGCCAGCGCGCCGGCGTCCCAGGTCGCTGCGCTGCGCGACACGATCATCGCCTTCGCCCCCGGTCTCGTCGGCTACGCGCTGGTCGCCGTCCTCACCCGGGCGCTGTACGCCCGCGGACTGTGGAAGGCGCCGACGGTCTGCGTCGTCGGCGGCTGGCTGCTCGCGGTGGTCGCCGACGTCGCACTCGCGCAGCTGCTGCCCGAGGCCGATCGCGGGCTCGCGCTGGGTGCCGGGCACAGCCTGGGCGTCACCGTCGCCGGCCTCAGCCTGCTGGTCGCCGTGTCGCGGGCGGCCGGCCCGGGAGCGCTGACCGGTGTCGGCCGCGTGGGCGGGCCGGCTCTCGCCGGTGCGGTGCTGGCTGCCGCCGGCGGACTGCTCGCCGTCCGGGCGCTGGACGCCGACCCGGTTCCCTCCGGGCTGCTCGCCGCCGTCGGCGCGGGCCTCCTCGGGGCGGGGATCGTGCTGGTGATCGCACTGAGCGTCATGATGGGGACGGCGCGACGACCCCTCACGCAGTCGTGGCGGGCGCTGCGGACGGCCGACCGTCCGGCCGAGGAGCGGGAGCGACAGGAGGTGCACGGTGACTGAGCGGTCGCCCCTGCACGGCCGCCGCATCGTGGAGGCCCTCGCCACCAGCGCCGGCGGCGTGGGCAGCCACATCCGGACGATCGCCCCGGCGGTCCGCGACGCCGGCGCCACGGTCCGGGTCTGCGGTGCGCCGGCCACCGAGGAGCTCTTCCGCTTCACCGCCACCGGTGCCGAGTTCCGCCCCGTGGGCATCTCCGCGGGCCTCGCACCGGTCGCTGACGGGCGGGCCGTGCTCCAGCTGCGGGCGGCTGTCGAGGGCGCCGACCTCGTGCACGCCCACGGGCTGCGGGCCGGGCTGGTCGCGGCGACCGCCCGCCGCCTCTCCGACGACCGGGCCCGGCCGCTGGTGCTCACGCTGCACAACGCGCTGCAGGAGGGCTCCGGCGCCAAGCAGCGGCTCCTGCGCGCCCTGGAGGGCACGACGATCCGCGCCGCCGACATGGTCCTGGCCGTCTCCGGCGACCTGGCCGACAACGCGCGCCGGCTCGGCGCCCGCGACGTGCGCGTCGTCCCCGCCCTGGCGCCGCCGCTGCCGCCCGCCCAGCGGTCGCGCCAGGAGGTGCGGGAGGAGCTCGGCCTCGACGCCGGCCGCCCGCTCGTCGTCGCCGTCGGACGCCTCCACCCGCAGAAGGGCTACGACGTCCTGCTCGACGCCGTGGCCCGCTGGGAGACCGACGGACGGCTGAGCCCGGCGCCGCTGGTGGCCATCGCCGGCGACGGCCCCCTCGAGGACGAGCTCGCCGCGCGGATCCGCGCGCAGCGCCTGCCCGTGCTGCTGCTGGGCCGCCGCTCCGACGTCGCCGACCTGCTGGGCGCCGCAGACCTCTGCGTGCTGCCCTCGCGGTGGGAGGGCAGCCCCTTCACCGGGCAGGAGGCCCTGCGCGCCGGCACCCCGCTGGTGGCCACCCGTGCCGGGGGCATGCCCGACCTGTTCGGCGACGCCGCGGCCTTCGTCCCCGTGGGCGACCCGGCCGCCCTGGCCGACGCCGTCGTCGAGGTGCTCGGCGATCCCGCGCGTGCCGCCGCGCTGGCCGCCGCCGGTCCGCGGCAGGCCGCCGGCTGGCCCGACGAGCAGGCCGCGGGGCGGCAGCTGGTCGCCGTCTACCGCGAGCTCCTCGGGGCCCCATGAGCGCCGCCGGCCGCGCAGCGGTCCTGCTGGCCGCCCTCCTCGCGCTCCTCCTCGGGCTCCTGGCCCCGGCGGGCGCAGCCGAGGACGCTGCCGCGGCGACCGCCGCCGACAGCGTCCTCGTCGTCGGCGTCCCCGGGCTCACCTGGAGCGACCTCGACCCCGAGGGGACGCCGGAGCTGTGGGCGCTGGCCGAGGACGCGTCGGTCGGCGCGCTGTCGGTCCGGGCCGCCCGCGGGACGACCTGCGTGCTCGACGGCTGGGCCACGCTCGGCGCGGGCAACCG
>NZ_QCZF01000018.1 GCF_003075095.1 Blastococcus litoris | reverse complement strand
AGCATGAAGAGCAGCCACGTGGCGCCGAAGATCCCGCCGGGGCGGCGGAGGAAGTAGGGCAGTCCGCGACGGCGCTGCGCCGGGGGGACGGGCTCGGTCGCGACCTCGTCGGCCGCGTCCAGCGGGAGGACGCTCATGCCGTGCGCACCTTCGGGTCCAGGGCCGCGACCAGCAGGTCGAGCAGCAGGTTCGTGATGACGACGACGACGGTGGCGACGACCACCACGCCGATCAGAGCGGGGATGTCGCTCGAGGCCGCCGCGAACTGGCCGGCCTGGCCGAGGCCCGGGAGGGCGAAGAGGTTCTCGATGATCACCGAGCCGCCGAACAGGGCGATGAACTGGATGCCCAGGACGGAGACGACGGGGAGGCTCGCGAAGCGGAGGGCGTGCACGTAGCGGATCCGCCACTCGGGGGTGCCCATCGCGCGGAGGGTGCGGATGTGCTCCTGGGCGAGGGCCTCGCGCATGCCGGCGTTGGCGGTGCGGGCGATGATCGCCGCCCCGCCGACGGTCAGGGTGAGCACCGGGATCGCCAGGCTGGTGAACCAGCCGCCCGGGTCCTGCGCGAACTCGACGTACCCGGTCGCCGGGAACCAGCCGGTCTGGATGGCGAGCACGTAGACGAGGAGGACGCCGACCCAGAAGGCCGGCAGGGAGAGCGCGACGCCGCTGCCGGTCATGAGGACGCGGCTCACCCGCCCGCCGCGGACAGCGGCGGTGACGCCGATCAGCACGCCCACGACGCCCGAGAGGATCGTCGCGAACAGCGCGATGGAGGCGGTGACCGGCACGCGGTCGGCCAGGTCGGCGCCGATGGAGCGGCCGTCGATGAGCGACGTCCCCAGGTCGCCCCGCACCAGGTCGCCGAGGTAGTCGAAGAACTGGACCACCAGGGGGCGGTTCCAGCCCAGCGCCTCGTTCTCCGCCGCGACCTGCGCCGCGGTGGCACCGGGCCCCAGCCGGACGGCACCGGGGGTGGAGTCGCTGACGTGGACCAGCAGGAAGCTGATCACCACCGCGGCGAGCACCGTGCCCACGGCCATGGCGAGGCGTCGTGCGACGTAGCCGAGCATCTCGTCGTCCTTCGTCGGAGGAGCTGGGAGCCGGTGGCCGCGGGGTGCCCCGCGGCCACCGGCCGTGGATCAGCTGGCGGGCTGGATCTCGGAGAGGACGAGGTAGTTGTTCGTCCCCGCGTAGGAGGGCTCGGCCACCTTCGAGGCGTTGTAGCCGGTGTAGGTGAAGTCCTCGTAGACCGGGACGTACCAGCCGTGCGCGGTCAGCGCCCGGTTGAGGTCGGTGAGCGCCTGCTCCTGCGCGTCACCGGTGGCACCGAGGGCCGCACCCAGCGACGCGTCGATGTCGGCCTCCTTGGCGCCCTGCATGTTCATGAAGCCGCCGTAGACCACGCCGGCGATGAAGCCGGCCGGGTTGGCGCCGACCGCGAAGGGCCCGAAGATCACCGGGTCGGTGCGGACCGCCGCGAAGACCTGGTCGGTGGACGTCGCCGTCACGAAGTTCATCGTGATGCCGACCTCGGCCAGCTGGCCCTGGATGGCGACCGCGTCCTCGTCCGGCTGGCCGAGCACGGTGTAGTCGAACTCGAAGCCGTCGGGCAGGCCGGCCTCGGCGAGCAGCTCCTCGGCCTTCTCCGGGTCGTAGCCGAACTCCTCGTCGAGGGACTCGTCGAAGCCGGTCGAGCCCTCGGGGAACAGCTGCGTCGTGGCGCGGGCGCCCGGGTGCAGGTCCTCGACGAGGGCCTCGCGGTCGATCGCGTAGCCGATCGCCAGGCGGGCCTGCTCGCTGGCGAACGCGGGGTTGTTGGCCCCGGTCTTGTCGATCACCGGGAAGCCGACGATCGTCCCGCCGGCGCTCACGATGCTCTGGCGCGACTCGACGAGGTCGATCGTCTGCGGGTCGAGGATGGTGGCGACGTCGGCCTGGCCGGAGACGACCGCGTTGGCCAGTGCCTGCGCGTCGGTGATGACGTTGAAGACGATGGTGTCGAAGGTCCACTGGTCGGCGTTCCACGCCTCGTCGTTCTTGTCCAGCGTGTACGTGCTGGCGCGGGTCGTCTCGCCCTCGTTCAGCGTGTAGGCGCCCGAACCGTCGGGGGTCGTCTCGAGGGAGTCGGGGTCGGCGATCCCGTCGGGCCCGACGATGATCCCGGCGGTGTCGACCAGGTTCTTGTCCGGCTCCGCCTGGGGAGCGGCCCAGGTGATGACGACGGTCCGCGGGTCGGGGGCCTGGACGTCGGTGATCTCGCTGGCGCCGCCCGGGGCGAGCGCGCCGTAGGCCTCGAGGGTCTCGTCCGTGCGGCGGTCGAGGTTGGCCTTGACCAGGTCGGCGGTCAGCTCGGAACCGTCGGCGAAGGTGACGCCCTCGCGCAGGGTGAGCGTGGTCTGCGTGTTCTCGGCGTTGTTCTCGAAGCTCTCGGCCAGGCTGGGCTCGATCGAGCCGTCGGCCGCGGTGGCGAACAGCGCGTCGTACAGGGCTGCGAAGAAGGTGAACTGGCCCGACGAGTAGAGCAGCGGGTCGTAGCCGGTGGGCGCCGCGTCGGCGTCGTAGGCGAAGGTCAGGGTGTCGCCGGCGCTCTGGCTGCCGCTCCCGCTGCCGCCGTCGCCGCCGCCGCAGGCGGTCAGGGCCGCCAGGGACGCGGCCGCGACCAGCGCGGGGCCGGTCCGGGTCGTGAATCGATTCATGCTTCTGGCTCCTTCGCCTCGAACAACGGAGGGGTCGTGGATGGCCGATCCGCCGGCCCGGCCGGAGCGATCGCTCGGCTTGGGCGCCAACGATGTGTGCGGCGGCGATGAGACGTCAGGCACAATGCCGCTCAATGGAAAACAACTGTGGTGCGCGCCTCACCGCGAACGCCAGGTGACCGAACCGTGACCGACGGATCGCCCGAGCCGGTCCGGGTGCGCGGCCGTCGCCCGCCCCAGGGCGATCCGGTGGTGGACCGCGCGTTCGCGCTGCTGGCCGCGTTCGACGCCGGGCACCGGTCGCTCTCGCTCGGCGAGCTGAGCCGCCGCAGCGGCATCCCGACCAGCAGCACGCTGCGGCTGGCGGGCCGGCTGATGGCCTGGGGCGCGCTCGAGCGCGGGTCCGACGGCCGGTTCACCATCGGCCTGCGGCTCTGGGAGGTCGCTTCGCTCGCGCCGCGGGGCCAGGGGCTCAAGCAGGTGGCGCTGCCGTTCATGGGCGACCTCGAGGAGGTCACCCGCCAGCACGTGCTGCTCGCCGTCCGGGAGGGCACCGACGCGCTCCTGGTCGAGCGGCTCTCCGCCCACCAGGCGATGGACGTCCTCTACCGGGTCGGCGGCCGGCTTCCTCTCCACTCGACCGGGGTCGGGCTGATCCTCCTCGCGTTCGCCGAGACCGCGTTCCAGGAGTCGGTCCTGGACCAGCCGCTGGTGCACCTCCCGGAGAACGTGCCGGTCTCCCCCGCGGCGCTGCGGCGCACGCTGGCCGAGATCCGCCGCGACGGAACGGCAACCCTGCGCCGTCGGGCGCCGCAGCCGCTGGTCAGCGTCGCCGCGCCGATCTTCGGTGCCGACGACCGCGTGGCGGCCGCCCTGTCGGTGGTGGTGCCGCAGGAGAACGCGGAGCCGCGGCTGCTCGGACCGGCCGTGCGCACCGCTGCGCGCGCCATCTCCCGCGGGCTCGGGGCCCGGCGGGCGATCGGGGTGCCGCCCGCCTGACGTGCCGCTCAATGGCACGAGGGTGTGATGCGGGGCACGGCGCGGGCGAGGCTCGCGTCCCGACCGTCCGCCTCAGCGAGGAGCGCGCGTGCCCATCCACCCCAGCCAGGCGTCGAAGTTCCACCTGCTCGAGGGCATCGAGTCCTTCGAGGAGGCCATGGCCGACCCGGAGACCAGGGCCCGGCTCGACGCGTTCATGTCGATCACCGACGCGCCCGCGCCGCCGCGGGTCGACGTCCGCGACGACGTCGCCTGCGGACCGAACGGGCGCGTGCCGGTCCGCATCTACAGCCCCCGCGGCGCCTCCGACCGGCCCTGCCTGGTGTGGTTGCACGGCGGCGCCTTCCGCATGGGCGACCTGGGCATGCCCGAGGCCGACCGGACCGCCCGCGAGGTCTGCGCCCGTGCCGACGCGGTCGTCGTGAGCGTCGACTACCGGCTCTGCGTCGGTGGCGTCACCTACCCGGTGCCCCATGACGACACCGTCGCCGCCGTCCGCTGGGTGCGGTCGAACGCGGCGGCCCTCGGTGTCGACGCCGACCGCATCTCCCTCGGCGGCGCCAGCGCCGGCGGCAACCTCGCCACCGGCGCCGCGCTCAAGCTGCGCGACCAGGACGGCTGGGTGCCTGCGGCCCTGCTGCTGGCGTACACGACGCTGCACGCCGTCGTCCCGCCGCCCTCGCCGTCCCTGGCGCCGCTGCTCGAGGAGATCCCGACGCTGCTGCGCTTCCTGCCGGAGAACCGGCGCAGCATCACCGAGAACTACCTCGGCGGGCCGGCGAGCAGCGCCGACGGCTACGCGATGCCGGCGAACGCGGTGCTCGAGGGGTTGTGCCCCGTGCTGCTGCTCAACTCCGAGTACGACGACCTGCGGGCGTCGGCCGAGGTCTTCGCCGGTCAGCTCGCCGTCGCCGGCGTCGACGTCCGCCAGGTGCTGGCCCCGGGCATGCTGCACGGCTTCCTCAACCTGGATGCGGGCATCGAGCCGGTCGACCGCGCCCTCGACCTCATGGCCGAGGTCGTCGGCGAGGCGCGGTCGGCCCCGCCTCAGGCATCGGCCGTCGCGGCAGGCGCGCTCGTCGGTTCGGTGGCCGCTCGGTAGGCGGCGAAGGTCTCCCTCATGGCGTCGGCCATCACGGCGACGTCGGTGACGCTGCCCTCCGCGTGGACGGAGACGGCGAGCTCGCCCGCTTAGGAGAGCGCCGCGACTCCCAGACCCACGCGCTGGACCAGCGGCGCTACCGGCACGGCGTCGAGGAGCCGGGCTCCGGCCAGCCAGAGCGGCGCTGCGGGGCCGGGCACGTCGGTAACGAAGAGCGTCACCCTGCTGGCGCCGAAGCGGCGCATCCACCGCATGACGAGGCGGGCCAATGGGATCGGCAGGTGGACGAGACTCGCGACACCTGCTGGCCCGGTGTGGTGCCGTCGCTTGGCACGGGTCGTGGCGGCGCGGATCGACGCCAGCCGTCGCAGCGGGTCGGCGTCGCCGACCGGCAGGTCCACCAGCAGGACGCCGCTCGCCTGGACGCCACGACCGGTGACGACCGGCACCGAGGCGCGGAGGGTCATCCCCGACACCGCCTCCCCGCGGCTGGTCAGGAGCGCGCGGAGCCCGCCGGTCACGGCGGCGAGCAGGAGGTCGTTGACCGTCACCCCCAGGGCGTGGCCGCTCCGTCGCAGGTCGGCGAGCGGCTCCCTGACGACGGCGAGCTGCCTGGTCGGCCCCACCCGGCGGGGCAGCGAGGTGGCCGACGTCGGCGTCCGCAGTTCGGCGGAGACCGAACGGAGCTCCCGGACCAGCTCGCGGACCCTGCCGGGGCGCGGCCGCGTCGGGACACGGACGCGTCGCAGCGCGCGGGCGAGCTCCTGCACGTGGGCCGCCCGGAGCTCCCGGTGCGACGGCAGGGGTGGCGCCAGGTGCGGAGGGGGCGCCGGCACATCGACGCCGGGCGCGCCGTCGAGGAGCGATCCGGCGAGCCTGACGCCGGCGAGCCCGTCCGCCGCGACGTGGTGCACGACGACGACCAGCCCGAAACGGGCCCCCGGCAACCCGTCCACGACCTCGGCCCGCCACAACGGCCGGTCCATCGGGAGAGGGCGCACGATCCGCCCGGCCGCCCACGAGGCGAGGTCGCGGCCGGGTGGGAGGGTGGCCACGGCGATGTGCCGGTCCGGGTCGAACGCCGGGTCGGGCGCCCAGACCGGCATCCCCTCGCCGCAACGGGTCCAGACCACCCGTCGGCGCAGGTCCTCGACGCGGCGGGCGCGGGCGGCGAGCTCCCGGCGTATCCGCCGCACGTCGAGTGCTCCGTCGTGGAGGCGGAAGGGCGCGGCATCCAGCCTGCCCACCAGGGCGATCTGGAAGGGGGTGGCGCTGTCGGCGACCCACGCGTTGACCAGCTCGTCCATGCGCAGGCGGGTCACGGCCATGACGCAGCGTGGGTGCCGGGCGGGGCACCACGCCAGTGACGGACGTCCCGCGGCAGGCCCGGACGACGACGGTGCCATTGAATGGCAAGGCGCTGGGGCCGGGTGATGCCGGTCACCGATGCTCGACCCGTCATCGCCGACCAGCCGGGAGAACCTCATGAGCTTCGAGTACCTGATCGACCCGTCGAAGGGCCCGCAGTGGAAGGGCCGGCTGCCCGGCAAGCCGGTGCCCTACGTGCTGCGCAAGGGCGAGGGCGAGACCGCCATGCTCTTCCGCGACCTGTTCACGGTGCTGCTCTCGGGCGACGAGACCGAGAACCAGTTCGGGATCATCACGGCCGACTCCCCCGCCGGTGACGTCATCCCGACCCACTCGCACAACGAGACGCACGAGACCTTCTACGTCATCGAGGGCACGGTGCGGCTGTTCTACGAGGACGCCGAGGGCCAGAAGCAGTCCTCGCTGCTCGCGCCCGGCGACTTCGGCTACGTGCCGGCCGGCTTCGCGCACGCCTACCAGATCGTCGAGGACGCCCGGATGATGGGCACGCTCTCCGGCGGCTTCGAGCGGTTCTTCCAGCACATGGGCACGCCGACCGACCACGCGACGACGGAGCAGCCGCCGTTCATCCCCGACTTCCCGCGCATGCAGGCGGCCGCGCAGCAGCACAACATGCAGTTCATGCCGGACTACACGTGGCCGGCCCAGGGGTGACTCCCCCCGCCCTACCGCTCCCCCCGCCCGCGCACGAGCAGCCGCTGCCCCCGGTGCTGCCGGGACCCGGCGGCACCCGGCTGCTGCTCGGCGTCCCGTACGCCGCGATCCCCGGCGTCCGGCCGCTGGAGCTCGACCTGCACCTGCCGCCCGGGGACGGCCCGCACCCGGTGGCCGTGTTCCTGCACGGCGGCGGGTGGCGGGTCGGCAGCCGCCGCACCGCGGGCCCGATGTACCGGGACGTCTCCCCCTTCGAGCGGGTGGCGCGGGCGGGGATCGCCGTGGCGAGCGTCGACTACCGGCTCTCGGGAGAGGCGACGTTCCCCGCGCAGCTGCACGACGCCAAGGCCGCCGTGCGGTGGCTGCGCGCCCGGGCCGGTGAGCTGGGCATCGACCCGGACCGGATCGCCGCCTGGGGCGAGTCGGCCGGCGGCCACCTCGCCGAGCTGCTCGGCCTGGTGACCGACCCCGCGCTGGAGGGGGACGTCGGGGTCGCCGGCCCGTCCAGCGCGGTGTCCGCCGTCGTCGCCTGGTACGCGCCGAGCGACGTCGCCGCGATCAGCACCGACCTGGGCGCCGACCCGATGGACCCCACCACCCGGGAAGCGCAGTTGCTCGGCGACCCGGCGCCGGACGTCCCGGAGCTGGCGGCGCAGGCGAGCCCGATCGCGCATGTCCATCCGGCTGCCCCGCCGTTCCTGCTGATGCACGGCGCGGCGGACCAGTTCATCCCGCCCGCGCAGAGCGAGCGCCTGCTGGAGGCGCTGGTCGACGCCGGCGTGACCGCCGAGCTCGTGCTGTACGACGACGCGAACCACATGTGGCTGGGCGCACCGCACGCCGCGGAGGAGGCCCTCGAGCGCACGGTCGACGGACTCCGCCGCCGCCTCCACGCCCGGCGCGACGACGAGGAAGTGGACCGATGAGGATCGTGGGCATCCGCCGGGACGGCGGCGTGCAGGTGGCGGCGCTGTCGGAGGACGGCGCGCAGGTGACCGTGGTCGCCGGGCTGGAGGACTTCTGGGCCGCCGCGGCCGGCCACCTCTCCCGCCCGGCCGGCGGGGAGACGCTCGCCGCCTCCGACGTGGACTTCGTGCCGCCGGTGCTGCCCGGCGCGCGGGTCGTCTGCATCGGGCTGAACTACCTCAAGCACGTGGCCGAGGGCAGCTTCCGCGACCAGGAGATCCCGCCGCACCCGACGCTGTTCGCCCGCTGGACGCAGTCGCTGACCGTGGGCGGCGCCGAGGTGCCGGTGCCGTCGAACGAGGACGGCCTCGACTGGGAGGGCGAGGTCATGGCCTACGTCGGCTCCACCCTCGTGGACGCGTCTCCCGAGGAGGCGCTCGCCGCCGTCGTCGGCTACTCGACCTTCAACGACCTCACCTCGCGCCGGGCGCAGAAGCTCACGTCGCAGTGGATCCTCGGCAAGAACGGCGACCGGTCCGGCCCGCTCGGTCCGATGGTGCCCGCGGCCGAGGTCGGCGACCTGCGCGACGGCCTGCGGGTGCGGACCCGGGTGAACGGCGAGACCGTGCAGGACGGTCGTACCGACGAGATGGTCTACACCGTCGGCGACACGCTCTCGCTGATCTCGCACACGTTCACCCTGCGTCCCGGGGATCTGCTGGCGACCGGCACGCCGTCGGGCGTCGGCTACGCGCGCACACCGCCGTGGCTGCTGCAGCCGGGGGACGTGGTTGAGGTCGAGGTCGAGCGGCTCGGCGTCCTGACCAACACGGTCGTCGGCAACGAGCTTCGGGAGGAGAAGGCCTGATGTCCGGCGAGTACCGCCAGTACCTCTTCCCGCACGACCACCCGCGGCTGGCCGGGGTGCGCGGCCTGGACCCGTACGCCTACCGGGAGCACGCCCGGACGCCCGGCACCTTCACCGGCGGGCTGGTCGAGGGCTGGACGCCGCTGTACCGCGAGGAGTTCCGCGGCGTCACCGAGGACGGGACCTTGCGCCCGGGGCTGCACGACCTGGCGCCGGCCGAGCCGGGCGAGGAGGCGCCGGTCGAGGCCATGGTCGCCGCCGCGCACGAGCTGCTCGGGGCGCTCGACGACGAGGGCCGGAAGCGGATCTCGTACGACGCCGACGACGTCGAGTGGCAGACGTGGGCCAACCCGGAGTTCATGCAGTTCGACACCGGTCTGCGGCTGGACCTGCAGCCGGTGGAGGTCCGCGAGCGGGCGCTGGCGCTGATGCGTGCGTCGCTCTCCCCCGAGGGCTACGAGCTGGCCCACGCGATGATGCTGATCAACGGGTTCCTCGGCGAGGTCGTGGGCCTGGAGACGGTGCTCAACGAGTTCAGCTACAACGTCGCGCTCTACGGCGAGCCGGATCTTCGGGCGCCCTGGGGCTGGCAGCTGTTCGGCCACCACTGCGCGGTCAACTGCCTGGTCGTCGAGGGCCGGATGGTCGTCTCGCCGGTCTTCCTCGGCGCCGAGCCGGACGAGATCGACGCCGGGCCGCGGGCGGGGCTGCGCGACGTCTTCGCCGACCGCATCGAGCTGGGCACCGCGCTCATGGCTGCCCTCCCCGAGGAGCAGCGCCGGGCCGTGACGGTCTACGAGCAGATGGTCGACCCGGCCATGCCACCGGGCCGGGTGCACCCGGGCGACGAGCGGCACCTGGCGGGCGCGTTCCAGGACAACCGGGTCATCCCCGTCGAGGGCGTCCGGGTGGCGGACATGCCCGTCGACGCCCAGCGGGCGGCGCTGGCGATCGCCGCGTCGTTCGCCCGCCTGCTGCCCGAGGGACCGCGCCGGGCGCGGATGCGCGAGATCGAGGCCCACCTCGACGAGACGTGGTTCTGCTGGATCGGCGGATCGCAGCCGGGCGACGTCTTCTACTACCGGCTCCAGTCGCCCGTCCTCGTCGCGGAGCTCGACCACCACTGCGGCGTCTTCCTCGACTACGACACCCCGCAGCCCTTCCACGTCCACACCGTCCTGCGCACGCCGCACGGCAACGACTACGGCCGCGCGTGGGTCCGGCAGTGGCAGGAGCGACACGCAGGCGGCTGACCTCAGAAGGGCGGCGGGTCGGGGTCGGCCGGCGGCAGCCGGTCGGCGCCCACCCGCAGCAGCGAGACTCCCGCGGGGATCGTTCCCGGCGGCCGGCTGACCCGGGTGACCCCGGTGGGTGTGGTCACTGTCAGGACGCCGTCGGGGGTCATGACCTGGCGCCAGCCGCGGGCATGGGTCTTCAGCCGGTGGTGGCGGCGGCACAGGCAGCAGAGGTTGGCGCAGTCGGTCGCGCCGCCGTCGGCGTGGGCGACGACGTGGTCGAGATCAGCCCACCCGGCGCGGTTGCCGCAGCCGGGGTGCCGGCACGTGCGGTCGCGGGTGAGGGCGAACCGCCGCTGCGCCGGGCTCGGCGCGTACCTGTCGACCGGGGGCGGCAGCCCCAGCCCCCGACCGTGCCGGACCGCGGACTCGAGCGCCCGGCGGGTGACCGAGGCCAGCAACCGCCCGCCGGCGTCGGTGACCGCGAGGGAGAGGGTGCCGCCGGTCGGCGCCTGCAAGCCTCCCGGGCAGAGCGCGTCGAGCCGTTCGAGCAGCTCCCGGGCGAGCGCCGCGGTGACCGGCTCGCCGTCGACGAGCACCGGATCACGACCCGCGCCCGGCGACCCCGCGGCAGCGGACTCCAGCGTGTCGAGCGCGGCCACGACCTCGACGTGGGCGCTCACCACCGGCCGCTCCTGCTCCGGACGGGTCACGAGGTCGTGCAGCACCGCACTCCGCAGTCGGCCGATCGACCGCTCGTCGCCCGCCTCCTTCAGCGCACGGGCGTGCGCGTCCACGCGCGCACGGGTCTCCGCCGCCTCGGGTGAGGGCATCGTCGCCCGGAACTCGCTCATGCCGTCGCCGAGGCCGCGCACGGTGACATCGGCGTCGCGTTCGGCCTTCTTCCTGCGCCGGTCGGCGGCAGCCGGGTCGGCCCGGACCAGCTCCGCGCGCACCACGGCGCGCAGACGGGTGATCGAGAGGTCGGTCGCCTGCGGGAGCACCACCGCCTCGACCGCGGAGAGCACGTCGTCGGGCGTCTCACGGGCGGGCCAGCCCAGCTCGGCGGCGATCGCCCGCGCCCGTGGCCAGTCGAGCCGGCCGTCGGCCAGCGCTGCCCAGGTCGCCGGCAGACGGCGGCGCAGCGTCGTCGACCGCTCCCACATCTGCGTCGCCGACGCCCGCGAACAGTTGAGGACCAGGGCCAGCTCGTCGGGGAAGAACTCGGAGACGCCCTCGTCCATCAGCTGGGCGGTCCACTCCCCCGACGCCGCGCCCCCCTGCCCGCACCGCCGGTCGTCGCGCGCCGGGCGGTCGGCGGCCAGCCCGACGACGAGCTCCGCCCGATACGCGGCGAGGACCGCCTCGGCCTGCTCCACGCGCTGCAGCTGCTCCGCCTTCTGCGCCGGCGTCATCAGGTCCACCTGCAGCAGTTCCCCGAGCCGGGACGGCCGCGCCACGACGCCCGGCGGCAACACCTCGCCGTCGATCGGCGCCGGCCGCAGTTCGGCGACGGTCACGCCGACGCCGAACACGTGCGGTGGGAACATGCCTGCACGCTAGGCCGGGGGTACGACAGAAAACGGGCCTGACCAGCACGGACGACCGGACCAGGCAGCCGGCGACGCCCCGGTTCCGAACTCGCCCGTACCGCACTGCCGCTCAATGGCAACGCCCTACGAGGACGTGACCTCCGCCACGGATCCTGGATCCCGAGCCGGACGGGCCGACGTACCCCAGCCCTCCGCAACCGCCACGCCTCGTCGTCCCGAGGGGCGAGCACCACGACAGGAGAACCGATGACCCGCGTGCCCGAACGCGTACCGGTGCTGGTCGTCGGCGGCGGCCCCAGCGGCCTGGCCGCCGCGATCGAGCTCGGGCGCCGCGGCGTCGAGGTGCTGGTCGTCGAGCCGCGCACTGGGCTCGACCCGCTGCGGCCGCGCGCGAAGACGACCAGCGTCCGGACGATGGAGCACCTGCGCCGCTGGGGCATCGCCGACCGGCTGCGCGCCGAGGCACCGCTGCCGGTGGCCCACGCGCAGGACGTCGTCTTCGTGACCGGTCTGTTCGGCCACGAGATCACCCGCTTCGAGAACGCCTTCGGTCTCTGGACCGAGCCGCAGGCCGTCGCAGCCGAGGCCGGCCAGCAGGCGCCGCAGCCACTGGTCGAGGAGGTGCTCCGCGAGGCCGCCGCCGCGCTGCCCACGGTGACGCTGCTCGTCGGCTGGCGCGCCACCGAGGTCACCGACGGCGTCGAGGCCGCCCGCGCCACCCTCGAGGACCCGGACGGCGGCACGCACGAGGTGAGCGCGGAGTACCTGCTGGGCTGCGACGGCAGCAGCGGGATCACCCGCGCGGCGATCGGCGCCCGCTACGAGGGCTCGTCCGGCAGCCTGCCGAACCTGTCGATCACGTTCCGCAGCCGCGCGCTCGAGGAACGGCCGCTGTGCGCGCGCGGCATCCACTACTGGGTCATCGGCGCGCGGTACGGCGGCCTGATGGGACGCCTCGACCTGGACGGCACCTGGTGGGCGATCGTCCAGGGCATCGACAGCGAGGACGTCGACGCGGTCGCGCTCGTGCAGGCGCTGGCCGGGGACGAGGTCGACGTCGACGTGCTGGCGACCGACCCGTGGTCGGCACGGATGCTGCTGGTCGACCGCTACCGCGGCGAGCGCGTCTTCCTCGTCGGCGACGCCGCCCACCTCAACCCCCCGTGGGGCGGCCACGGCTTCAACACCTGCGTCGGTGACGCGGTCAACCTCGGCTGGAAGCTGGCCGCGGTGCTCCAGGGCTGGGCGCCGCCCTCCCTGCTGGACAGCTACGAGCCCGAGCGCCGTCCCGTCGCGTACCGGACCATCGGCGCCGCCGGCAGCCAGGAGGCCTTCCTCGCCCCCTCCTTCGCCGACGTCGACCTCGACGACGACGGCACCGCCGGTCGCCTGCTGCGCACCGACCTGGCCCGCCGGCTCGAGGTCAAGGACGCCGAGTTCCACAGCCTCGGCCTGGTGCTCGGCTACGACTACCCCGACTCCCCCGTCGTCGTCCCCGACGGCCGGCCGGTGCCGGCACCGGAGCTGGCGACGTACACGCCGTCCGCGCACCCGGGCGCCCGGCTGCCGCACGCCTGGCTCGCGGACGGGTCCTCCGTCTACGACCGGCTCGGCGACGGGTTCACCCTCCTGCGGCTCGAGGCGCACGCCGACGCGGGCCCGCTGGCCGCGGCCGCCGTGGACGCCCGGGTGCCGCTCGCCGTGGTCGACCTGCCGGAGCTGCGCCCGCTGTACGGGGCCGACCTCGTCCTCGTCCGCCCCGACCAGCACGTCGCCTGGCGCGGGTCCGCCGCCGACCGCCCCGACGACCTGCTCCGCACGGTGGTCGGCCACGTGACGGTCCCCGCCCTCAACCGGTTCGAGGAGATCAACCGATGACCACCTTCCCCGACGGCTTCCTCTGGGGCACCGCGACCGCGGCCCACCAGGTGGAGGGCGGCAACGTCAACAACGACCACTGGGAGATGGAGCACGCCGAGCACTCCCCCTTCGTCGAGCCCAGCGGCGACGCCTGCGACTCCTGGCACCGGTGGGCCGAGGACCTCGACCTCGTGGCCGGCGCCGGTCTGGACACGTACCGGTTCAGCCTGGAGTGGAGCCGGATCGAGCCGGCGGAGGGCGAATTCTCCCGCGCCGCCCTCGACCACTACCGCCGCATCGTCGACGGCTGCCGCGACCGGGGGCTGAACCCGCTGGTCACGCTCGTCCACTTCACGATGCCCCGCTGGCTGATGCACGACGGCGGCTGGACCGGCCCGAAGACCGGCGACCGCATCGCCCGGTTCGCCGAGTTCGCGGCCCCCGCGCTGACCGACGCCGAGTACGTCGCCACGATCAACGAGCCCAACCTGATGGCCGTCCAGCCCGTCATCGGAGCGATGGCGCGCCGGGGGGAGCAGATCACGGGCCTCCCGGTCCCCGACCAGGAGGTCGCCGAGGCGCTCATCGGTCTGCACGGCCGCACCATGGAGGTCCTCCGCGGCGCCGGGTCGCGCCCGGCCGGCATGACGCTGGTCGGGCTGGAGTACATCGACGAGGGCGGCGGCAGCGAGCCGCTCCGGGCGGCGCGGGCCGCGATGATGGACCAGTTCCTGGTCGCCGCCGAGGGCGACGACTTCGTCGGCCTGCAGATCTACACCGCCCAGCGCTTCGGCCCCGACGGGCTCGTCGCCCCTCCGGTGGACCAGCAGACGCTGGCCCACGGCATGGAGCGACGTCCCGAGGCCCTGGGTGCGGCCGTCCGGTACGCGGCGGGGGTCCTCCCGGGCGTGCCGCTGCTGGTCACGGAGAACGGCATCGCGACGGCGGACGACGACGACCGCATCCGCTTCACCGAGGACGCCCTGCGCGGCCTCGCGGCGGCCATCGCCGACGGCGCCGACGTCCGCGGGTACGTCCACTGGAGCCTGCTCGACAACTTCGAGTGGATGCTCGGCTACGCGCCCACGTTCGGTCTGGTAGCCGTCGACCGCGAGACGTTCGCACGCACGGCGAAGCCCAGCCTCGCCTGGCTCGGCGAGGTGGCCCGCCGCAACGGCCTGATCTGACCCCTACTGGACGGGCGCGTCCGGCGGCGGCAGCCGGTGGGTCAGCTGCGCGTCGACGGAGGCGACGCCCTCGACACCCCGCAGGGCGTCGAGGGCGTCGTCGGGCGCGGAGCCGGTCACGATCCCGAGCGTGCCGAGGACCTGGTCGACCTGCAGCCCCGAGGCGCGCAGGTTCTCCACGACGCCGTCGAGACTGTCGCGGTGGTCGTCGCCGACCGTCACGCTGACCTGCGTCATGGCCGCAGAACCTACGCCGGGATCACTGCGGCGCCAGGCACAGGCCGCTGCCGACGTCGACCGACGGCTGCATCAGCCGGTCGGCCTCCTGGCAGAGGGTGGCCCACAGTTCCAGCCCCCGGCGGCCCGTCGCCTCGCACCACAGCGCGGCCACACCGGCCACGTGCGGCGTCGCCATGCTCGTGCCACTGATGCTGCGGTAGCGGGTCGGCATCGGCCAGGACGACGTGACCTGGAACCCCGGGCCGGCGATGTCGACCTGGCCGCCCCGGGCCGGCAGGCTGCGGGCGGAGAAGAAGGCCATCTCCAGCTGCTGGTCCAGAGCCCCGACCGCCATGATCTCCGGGCTGTTGGCCGGCGCGCCGACGAAGCCCATGCGGCCCGCCCGCCGGTCGGCGTTGTTGCCCGCGGCCGCGATGATCAGCGACCCCTTCTCCAGGGCCCGGGCGCCGGCGGCCGAGTACGGCGGGTGCGCCTGCATCACGTCGGCACCCAGCGACATCGAGATCACCGGGCAACCGTTGGCGACCGCCCAGTCGATGCCGGCCAGGATGCCGCCGTCCGTGCCGCTCCCGGCGTTGCTCAGCACCTTGCCCACGAAGATGTCCGCCTCGTAGGCGATGCCGTAGCGCGGGCCGGTCGACGGCGAGCGGGGCCCGCACGAGGTGCCGATGCAGTGCGTGCCGTGCCCGTGCCCGTCCTGCGCCTGCTCACCGGGCACGAAGGACTGCGCGGTGACCGTGCGGCCGGCGAAGTCGGGGTGCTCGAGGTCGAAGCCGGTGTCGAGGACGGCGACACCGACGCCCCGGCCCGAGTGCGGCGAGGAGTCCGCGTGGACCGCCTGGATGCCCCACGTCGCCTGCGCGTTGTCCTCGAACAGCGGGGCGGCCATCACCCCGGCGGCGTGGCCGTCACCCTCGGCCGCGTGCAGCACCCGCTCGGCGAGGTCGTCGACGCCGTCCCGGTAGGCGCGGGTGTACTCGAGGACGTCCTGCAGCACGTGGTGCACCAGCTCCGGCGACACCGAGAGGACGCGCCGGCCGGGGGCGTCCGCCGCCTGGAGGAGGGCCATCTGCGACGGGTCGGCGGACACCACGGCGATGCCCAGCTGCGAGAAGACGGTGGCCTGCGAGTCCTGGAGCGCGTCGGGCGTGACGCCCGAGCTGAAGTCGCGGGAGTCCGCGACCGCGCTGATGCCGGCGCGGCCCCAGTCGACCCCGGCGTCGTCGCCGTCGTCGGCCAGGACGACGATCTGCCGCCCGGTGGTCTGCGGCGGGGTGACGGCACCCACGCGGCCGTCCCCGAGGAATCCTGACTCTGACGAGAAGCGCGGATCGATCACTGTTCCCCCTCAGTTCCCACCGGCGGTTCCGCTCGGCACGGGGAAAGGCTTCTCGCCGCCGCGCGGCGGTGCCAGAGGGTCGCGCGCAGGTCACGCTGCGCAGGACGGCGCACGGCGTTCCGTGACCCACGGGGTGCGGCCCACTGCGCAGCGGCGGACCGCGGTGACGCGGACGTGACGGCGGCTGCCGACTACGGTGCGCCCATGAGCGAGGACGACGACATCGCCGAGGTGCTGGCCGCGGAGGACCGCCGCTACGAGGCACTGCTGGGCCCCGACCTTGCTGCCCTGGACGAGCTCTTCGACGAGCGGCTGAGCTACGCCCACTCCAGCGGCGTCCGCGACACCAAGGCCGAGTACCTCGCGAAGATCGAGCGCGGCTACTACGACTACGCGCGCATCGACCACCCCGTCGAGCGGGTGGAGCTCCTCGGCGACAGCGCCGTCGTCGTCGGCCGCATGACCGCCGACCTCACCGTGGACGGGGCGCCCAAGAGCCTCGACGTCCTCGCCCTGGCGATGTGGACCCGCACCGACGGCCGATGGCGGCTGGTCGCCTACGCCTCCACCCCGGTGCCCCGCGGCTGACCCGTCAGCGGCTCCGGTACAGCCGCGTGGTGATCGGCAGGAAGATCGCGGCGAGGGCCGCGGCCACGAGCAGCGAGATCACGATCGCCTCCCCGTCGGGCTCGCCGTCCATCAGCGAGCGGCACGCCGTCGACAGGATCGAGATCGGGTTGACGTTCACGAAGGCCTCGAGCGGCCCGGGCAGCGTCGCCGGGTCGACGAACACGTTCGACAGGAACGTCAGCGGGAAAATGCCCATGAAGCCCGCGTTCATGACCGCGTTCGGCGAGCGCAGCAGCAGGCCGAGCACCGAGAACACCCACGACAGGCCGAACGAGAAGACGACGACCAGCGCCAGCGCCGCCAGCGCGCCGGCGACCCCCGCGTCCGGCCGGTAGCCGAGCAGCACGCCGACGACGATGATCACCGTCCCGGCGATGACGTAGCGGACGCTGTCGCCCAGCAGCGAGCCGAGCAGCGGGGCCGGCCGCCAGATCGGCAGCGACCGGAAGCGGTCCACCACGCCCTTGGTGAGGTCGGTGTTCAGCGCGACACCGGAGTAGACGGTCGTGAACAGCACCGACATGACCAGCAGCCCCGGCAGCGTGTAGTCGAGGTACGCGCTGGTCGAACCGGCGATGGCGCCGCCGAACAGGTACGTGAACATCAGCAGGAACATCACGGGCGTGACCGTGACGTCGAGCAGCTGCTCCGGCACGTGCTTGACCTTGAGCATCCCGCGCCAGCCGAAGGTGAGCGCGGTCGACAGCGGCCCGGGCCGCGGCGGGCGCGCGGTCGTGGCGATGGCCTGGCGGACGGCCGCGGTGTCCGCGCCGTCGGTGACCGGGGTCGTGGTGGTCATGACGGCTGCTCCTCGAGGGTCGGCTCGGTCTCGTCCGCGGCGTGGCCGGTCAGGGCCAGGAACACCTCGTCGAGGCTGGGCTGGCCGAGGGCGAACTCGGCGATCCCGATGCCGGCGCGGGTCAGCGCCGAGACGCCGTCCGCCGCCCGCGCCGCATCGGCGCAGGACACCGACAGCGCGGCCGGGTCGGGTTCCAGGGCCACGGTGCCGACGGCGCGCTCGAGGATCGTCGCCGCCTCGCCGCGCCGCTCGGCCTCCAGCAGGCGCACGTGCAGCCCGCCGGTCCCGACCGACGCCTTGAGCTGGCCGGGCGTGCCCTCGGCGATCACCCGGCCGCGGTCGATGACGGCGATCCCGTCGGCGAGCTGGTCGGCCTCCTCCAGGTACTGGGTGCAGAGCAGGATCGTCGTCCCGCCCGCCTGCAGCGCCCGGGCGATCTCCCAGACCTGCCCGCGCGAGCGCGGGTCCAGGCCGGTGGTCGGCTCGTCGAGGAACATCAGCCGGGGGGTGACGACGATGCTCGCCGCGATGTCCAGCCGGCGGCGCATCCCGCCCGAGAAGTGCTTGACCAGCCGGCCGGACGCCTCCGCGATGCCGAAGGCCTCGAGCAGCTCGTCGGCGCGGCCCCGCGCACCGGCGCGGGAGAGCCCGAGCAGGCGGCCGAGCAGGATCAGGTTCTCGCGACCGGTCAGCTCCTCGTCCACCGACGCCAGCTGCCCCGTCAGGCTGACCTCGCTGCGGACGGCGTCGCCCTCGGTGCGGATGTCGTGGCCCAGGACGCGCGCGGTGCCGGCGTCGGGCGGGATGAGGGTGGCCAGCATGCGGATCGTCGTCGTCTTGCCCGCCCCGTTCGGGCCGAGCACCCCGTAGATCGAGCCCTCGGGCACGGCCAGGTCGACGCCCTGGACGGCGCGGGTGTCCCCGAACGACTTCTCCAGTCCCGTGGCCTCGATGGCCAGGGGTGCGTGCGTCGACATCGGACTCCTCACTCGTGCCGCGGGCGCGCGTCTCGGTGTTGAGACGCAGGGTGCGCCCCGAAGTGATCGGTCGCCAGCGACTTTTCGCCCCGGACGCGCGGCGGCGCCGGCACCCGCCCGGGTGCCGGCGCCGTCCGGAGGTGTCAGGCGGTGCGATCCCCGTCCCGCCGGCTGTGGATGCCGATCAGCACCAGCGCCGCGGTGATGAGCACCAGGTTCTTGACGACGAACTCGCCGTCCGCGGTGAGCTCCAGCGGGTTCGACGTCCACATCAGCTCGGACGCCGTCACGAAGGTGAGGAACGTGCCCGCGAGGTGCCCGCAGAGGACGAGCAGCGTGATGCGGGGCAGCACACCGGCGGCCAGCGCCAGGCCGATCACGATCTCGACGGCACCGAGGACCGGCACCGCGAGATCGGCGTCCACGAAGGGAAGGGTCTGGGCGATCAGGTCGTGCACGGGGCTGGAACCGACCAGCTTGAGCGCGCCGAACCACACGAACACCACGGCGAGGGCCAGGCGCAGCAGCGTCGGGGCGACGCGCTGGTTCACCTCCACCGCGCGGTCCACCAGGGCCGCACCGGGCACGCGCGTCGGCGCGGCGACGTCCTCGGCCGGCGACACCTCCGCCGTCCGCTCCATCAGGGCCGTCGACTGCGTCGTCCCGACCATGGTCATCTCCTCTCGCTGCGGGGGCCGGCACCGTTGCGCGGCCGTCGCAGGGAAGAGAGGCCGGGGCGGACGGGGATACGCCGGTCGCGGTAGGAAGACGGCATGACCGATGCCGTACCCCTGGCCGAGCTCGCGGCCGAGGAGGAGGAACTCCAGTTCACCCGGTTCACCGCCGACGACGCGTGGGCCATCGGGTCACGGCTGGTGGCCGCCGGCCGCGAGCAGGGGCTGCCGATCGCCGTGGACATCACCCGCAACCGGCACCAGCTCTTCCACGCGGCCCTCCCCGGGGCGACGCCGGACAACGACTCCTGGATCCGGCGCAAGACGGCGGTGGTCGACAGGTTCGGTCACAGCAGCCTCTACGTCCGGCAGTCCAGCATCGAGCGCGGGACGACCTTCGAGGCGGAGTTCGGTCTGGACCCGGCGGAGTACGCGGCGCACGGCGGCGCCTTCCCCGTCCTGGTCCGGGACGTCGGCCCGATCGGTGCGGTCGTGGTGTCGGGCCTGCCGCAGGTCGACGACCACCGCATGGTGGTCGCGGCGCTGAGGGCCCATCTGGCGGGCTGACCGGGCCACACTGCGCGCATGGAGACGCCGACCCGGTCGCTGTGGTCCCTCTGGTCGACCGACTCGTTCCTCTGCATCGGCTGCACCGGCTCGGCCCTCTCGATCGGCAGCGTCGGGTCGTTCCTCTCCATCGGGAGCCTCGGCTCCTTCGCGTCGATCGCGTCGACCGGCTCCGCCTTCTCCGCCGCCTCCACGCTGTCCTGGCTGTCGGTCGGGTCGGTGCTCTCCGAGCGTTCGCTGCTGGGCGTCCTCGGCTCGCGGAGCAGGGGGTCCTGGGCCGTCCGCCCCACGGTCGCCCTTGCCGGGCTCGCCGTCCTCGCCGGGACGCTCCGGGCCCGGCGCTGACCTGCGAGGCGGCCGGGCCGGTGGCGGCCGGCGGGTAGTCTCGCGGGCGATGACGAACGACAGCCGCCGGGGCGAACGGTTCACCTACGAGGGCGTGGACATCTCCCCCGCCACCGGCGAGGTCACCTCCCGGTACTCGCTCGACGGCCGGCAGTTCACCGAGGTCGTGCAGCTCCCCGGCGACCTGGACTGGGACCAGCCGGGGGTGGCCGCGGCGGCGCGGATCCTGTTCCTCCTGAGCGGAATCTCGTACTACAAGACCGCGGCGCCGCCGGTGATCGACCTCGGCGACACCCCGGTCACCGAGGACGAGATCGCCTTCCTCCGCGACTTCTACGTCCACGGCCTCGGCGAGTTCAGCTACGTCAACGACCTCCCGATCGACGACCTGCAGATCGTCGGCGGGCGTCCCGACCTCGCCGCGCCCGTGCCGTGGCAGCTGCCGGCCGAGCGTCCGCTGATCCCGTTCGGTGGCGGGATCGACTCGGTGGTCGTCGTCGAGGAGACCAAGCAGCAGCACCCCGACAGCAGCCTGTTCATCGTCGGCCGGTTCGACCCGATCGAGGACGCCGCCGCGGTCACGAAGCTGCCGATCGTGCGCGCCGGCCGGACGCTCGACCCCCAGGTGCTGCGCAGCAGGGAGCTCGGCTTCCTCAACGGCCACGTCCCGGTGACCGGGGTCCTGTCGGCGATCGCCGTGCTGGCCGCCGTCCTCGACCACCGCACCGCGGTGATCATGAGCAACGAGTGGTCGGCGTCCTCGCCCACCGTCGAGGTCGACGGCCGCGGGATCAACCACCAGTACTCGAAGTCGCTGGACTTCGAGGCGGGGTTCCGCCGGTTGCTGGACGCGGTCCTGCCCGGGTTCCGCTACTTCTCCGCGCTGCGGCCCTACTCCGAGCTGTGGGTGGCCGAGCGGTTCGCGCAGCTGACCGAGTACCACCCGGTGTTCCGCAGCTGCAACCGCGCCTTCCACGTCGACCCGGCCCTGCGGGCGTCGGCCTGGTGCGGCGAGTGCGACAAGTGCGCCTTCATCGACCTGATCCTCGCGCCGTTCATGTCCGCCGAGCAGCTGCGCGCGGTCTTCGGCGGCCGCGAGCCCCTCGACCGCACGGAGATGCTGCCGAGGTTCCGCGGGCTGCTCGGCGACACCGCCGCCACCAAGCCGTTCGAGTGCGTCGGCGACGTCGGGGAGTGCCGCGTCGCCCTCGAGCTCGCCGCCGCCCGCCCCGACCGCGCCGGCAACGCCGTCCTCGCCCAGCTGCGCGCCGAGCAGCTGCCGGCGCCCGGCCCCACCGCCCGCTGGTTCGCCCCGATGGGCGAGCACTTCATCGAAGCGCCGTATGCCGCCGACGATCTCCTGGTCTGACCTGCGCGACCGCAGGGTCGGCGTCTGGGGTCTCGGCGTCGAGGGCCGGGCCAACCTGCGCAAGCTCGCCGCGCTCGGACTGACGCCGCAGGTGCTGGTCGACGACCGCCCGGCGGACGACGACGTCGTCGGCACGGCGGCCGGCGGGCTCGAGGCCCTGGCCGGGTGCGACGTCGTCGTGAAGTCCCCGGGCATCTCCCGGACGCGGGAGGACCTCCGGTCGCTGGAGGACGGCGGGGTCCCGGTCGCCGGTGGCCTCGGGTTGTGGCTGGCCGAGGCCGACCGGGACCGCGTCGTCTGCATCACCGGGACCAAGGGCAAGAGCACGACCACCGCGATCGCCGGTCACCTGGCGACCGGTCTGGGCCAGCGCGTGCTGCTGGGCGGCAACTTCGGCACCGCCCCGTGGGACCCCGAGGCGCCCCAGGACGTCGACTGGTGGGTGGTGGAGACCTCCAGCTACCAGGCCACCGACGTGACGCTCGGCCCGGCCGTCGTCGCCGTCACCTCGCTGAGCCAGGACCACCTCGACTGGCACGGCGGCGTCGAGAGCTACTACCGCGACAAGCTCTCGCTCTGCCGCCGCCCGGGCGTGCGGACGGTGGTCGCCGACGGCGACAGCCCCCTGCTGCGCGAGCACGCCGAACAGCTCGGGCCCTCGGTGCGCTGGATCTCCGCCGGCGGCGACTCCGCCTGGACGGCCGGGCTCGGGCTGCTGGGCGAGCACAACGTGCGCAACGCCCTGGTCGCCCGTGCCGCACTGGTGGAGCTCGGCGTGCCCGGCGCCGACGACGACGAGCGCGTCGCGGCGGCCGCGCACGACTTCGCCGGCCTCGGCAGCCGGCTGCGCCCGGTCGGCCGGGTGGACGGCGTGGACTTCGTCGACGACAGCCTGTCGACCAACGTGC
>NZ_QCZF01000017.1 GCF_003075095.1 Blastococcus litoris | reverse complement strand
CCCCCGGTCCCCCGCCGGCTGCCCGGCAGCTCGATGGAACGGATCGAGGGCGAGGACCTGCGGGCGCTCGCGTCGGCGTCGAGGGCGCTGCTGGGCTCGGTGGCCCGCGACGCCCGCGACCAGGCCAGGCACCTCGCCGACAAGCGGCGCGAGCGCAAGGAGGCCGAGCGGCGACCGGCCGCCCCTCCCCCGCCACCCCGCCGGCGCCGGTTCAAGCGCCGCTGGGTCGTCGTCCCGGTCCTGCTGACCGTCACCGTCGTCCTGCTGCTGCTCGTCGGCGCCGGGCTCGCCCTCGCGGCGGTGTTCGGGCTGCTCTGAGAGTCAGCGCCCGGCGGCGAGGCGGCCGTCGTCGATCCGCTCGGACGCGACGTAGTACAGCGTCGTCCCCGGCGGGACCGGCGTGTCCCAGGACGGGCTGACGACGAGGCCGTCGTCCCCGCGGGCGGCCAGCACGGTCGCCCCGAAGGTCCGCCCGAACCAGGTCTGGCAGTCACCGAACGAGGGGTGCGGGAAGCCGGCCGGGACCCGCATCGAGTAGGTGTTGCCGTGCCCGCGGCTGCTCATCAGGTCGTTGTAGACCTGGGTGATGCCGGGGTCGGTCGCCTCCTCGGACAGCAGGAACGGCATGTGCCACTGCACCGCCTGCACACCCGGGTTCACGTACCGCAGGTTCTCCCGGCGGCCGAGGTCGCGCAGGGCAGCCACCAGGTGGATGTCCGGGTTGGCGTGGTCGATCGCGACCGCGACCGCCAGCGTCTCGTTGTCGTCGCGGCCGTCGATGACCGCCGTCCGGGCGCGCTGGACGCAGGCCCGCGTCATCACGTCCTCGTGGGTCAGGTCACCGCGGACGAAGTGCACTGCCGGCTGGTCGGGCAGCGGGTTCTCCGGGACGTCGTCCCAGGCGCACAGCGCCACCTGGAACCGCCCCTCCGCCGTCAGCTCCTCGACGATCCGCTCGGTGCGCCCCGGCCAGTAGCCGAGGAGGACGACGTGACCGGACAGGTCCAGGGGAACCACACCTCTCAGACGCCGGCCCCGGATCGACTGCAGGGCGCCGGCCAGCTGGGTGAACAGGAGCGTGAGGGTGACGATGCCGCCGACGATCACGTAGGCGCCGATGATGCGGCCGCCGACCGTCGCCGGGAAGACGTCGCCGTAGCCGACCGTCGCCGACGTGACCAGGAAGTACCACCAGTAGGTGCCGGGGTCGGCGACGCCGCTGCCGGCGGTCTCGAGCAGCGCCATGCCGAGCCAGCTGGTCAGGAACACGAACAGCGCGACGGCCAGGGGCAGCCGCCAGCCCGTCAGGCGCAGCCGCAGGTACCGCGACAGGCGCTGGATCAGGAACGGCACACGCCCTCCCCCGTCGGCCGGCAGGTCAGCGCAAGCTACCGCGCGCGGCATGGCGCCCGCGGCCGTACCGTCCGACGGGTGAGCGACCTCAGCCCCGACTTCTACGCCCTCGAGGATCTCCTCGAGCCCGAGGAGATCGAGATCCGCGACCGGGTCCGCGCCTTCTGCGACACGGAGGTGACCCCGAGGATCAACGAGTACTGGGAGAAGGCCGAGTTCCCCTTCGAGCTGGTGCCGCGCCTGGCCGAGGTCGGCATCGTGGGGGGCACCATCGAGGGCTACGGCTGCCCGGGCATGAGCGCGGTCTCGGCCGGGCTGGTCGCCGCCGAGCTCGCCCGGGCCGACGGCAGCGTCGGCACCTTCAACGGCGTGCACAGCTTCCTCGCCATGCAGTCGATCGCCCTGCTCGGCGACGAGGAGCAGCGCGAGCGCTGGCTGCCGGAGATGGCGCGGCTGGAGAAGATCGGCGCGTTCGGGCTCACCGAGCCCCAGCACGGCTCCGACGCCGTCGGCCTGGAGACCTCGGCGCGCCGGGACGGTGACGCCTACGTCCTGAACGGCCAGAAGAAGTGGATCGGCAACGGCTCCATCGCCGACTACGTGATCATCTGGGCGCGCGGCGAGGACGGCGCGGTCGGGGGCTACGTCGTCGAGAAGGGCACGCCCGGCTTCTCGGCGACCGTCATGACCGGCAAGACGGCGCTGCGCGCGGTGTGGCAGGCCGAGATCGGCCTGGACGACGTCCGCGTGCCGGTGGAGAACAAGCTCGCCAACTGCCACTCCTTCAAGGACGTCTCGCAGGTCCTCGACCGCACGCGGTACACCGTCGCCTGGCGGGCGCTGGGGCTGGCGACCGCCTCCTACGAGCTGGCGCTCGCCCACGCGCTCCAGCGGGTGCAGTTCGGCCAGCCGATCGCCGGGTTCCAGCTGGTGCAGGACAAGCTCGCGCGGATGCTCGCCGAGATCACGTCCATGCAGCTCATGTGCTGGCGGCTGTCGAAGCTGGCCGACGCCGGCCGGATGACCGCGGCCATGGCGTCGCTGGCGAAGATGAACCACGCCGCCAAGGCCCGGGCGATCGTGGCCGACGCCCGCGACATCCTGGGCGGCGACGGGATCCTGATCGACCACCACGTCGCCCGGCACCACGCCGACATGGAGGCGGTCTTCACGTTCGAGGGCACCGACTCGGTGCAGGCGCTCATCGTGGGCCGGGAGATCACCGGCCTGTCGGCGATCAGCGGGCGGAAGCCCACCGGCTGATCCACCGGCTGATCCGGCGGCTCAGCGGGCCGACGTCAGCGGCTTGGCGGCAGCGGTGACCCGCCGGCACTCGGGGCAGGCGGTGCGGCCGCTGCCCACGCGCTCCCACCTCTGCGACCCCCACACCTGGACGATCGCACCGCAGACGGCGAGCTCGACCTCGCCGTCGAGCTCGGACGAGGGGCGGTGGGCCTCGACCGCGTGCCAGGGATGGGTCTGCTCCGGCTGGTGGCCGTGCGACCAGCGATCGGGTCGCGCGAATCCCACGGCGTACGTGTCCACGATCTTCCTGTGCCCCGCCTCACAGTCGATCAATCCCCCCGATCGGGCGATTCCGGACGGTCCCGTGCCGTCTCCACCTGGGACCTCCCGGGGACCGTTCCGGCTCGGCGCGCGTTACCGTCGTGGGACCGCCGAGCGGAGGGAGTGCGGGGGATGGATCCGGTCAGCCTGCTGGTCGGCGGCGCCTTGCTGGTCGCGGGCTTCGTGGCCGGCCGGGTGGGCCGCCGCAGGACCGCTGCGCCGCCTCCGGTGACCCCGGTGTGCGGCTGCGGGCACACGCTGAGCCAGCACGACCGCTCGACCGACACCTGCTACGCCGAGCTCCGCCGCGACACGTACGACAAGCGCGGGCGCTGGGCAGGCGTCGCATGGGTGCCGTGCACCTGCCGCCAGTACGTGGGCCCCCGGCCCATCGACGAGGTGTTCGCTCCCCGCCTGCTCCCGCCGACGGACGGCTGAGCCGGCGCATGGACGACGTCGCCACGGCCGAGCCGATCGAGCGCAGGCCGCCTCCCCCGGTGCAGCGGGACCCGGTCGGCACCTTCATGCGGGCCCTCGGGGAACTGATGGTCACCGCGGGCGCCGTCCTGCTCCTGTTCGTGGTCTACGAGCTCTACGTCACCGACCTGCTCAGCGACCGCGCGCAGGACGACCTGACGCACGAGCTGCGCGACGAGTGGGAAGCGGCCCCACCCGTGCCGGCCGCTCCCCCGGCACCGATCGGCGACGTGCCCGTCGGCCAGGCGTTCGCCTTCCTGCACATCCCGCGGCTCGGGGACGACTACGCCCGGGCGATCGTCGAGGGCACCAGCCAGGACGAGCTCGCCCAGGGGCCGGGGCACTACGTCGACACCGCCATGCCCGGGGAGGCGGGGAACTTCGCCGTCGCCGGGCACCGCGTCGGCAAGGGCTCGCCGTTCCTCGACCTCGACCAGCTCCAGCCGGGCGACGCGATCGTCGTCGAGACCGCCGACGCCTGGTACGAGTACCGCGTCCTGGGCGACCAGCAGACCGGCGACCTCTCGGTGGCCGTCGACGGCGTGCCGGGGCGGCAGATCGTCGACCCCTCCGCCGTCGACGTGATCGCCCCCGTCCCAGGGCAGCCGGGCGCCGCGGCCGCCGGCTCCTACCTGACGCTGACGACCTGCCACCCCAAGTTCTCCGCGGCCCAGCGCATGATCGTCCACGCCGTGCTGACCGGGCCGCCGGTCGCGCGGTCCGAGGCGCCGGAGGGCCCGGCCGCCCTCCAGGGCGGCTGAGGCGCCGGTGAGCGACCCCCGGTCCGCCCGTCGTCGTGCCCTGCTCCTGGCCGCGACGGAGCCTGCCCGGACGCTGGTGAGCGCCGGGGGTGCCGCGGCGTCCGCGCTGCCCCTCCTCCGGTGGGCGCCGCGCGGCGAGCCGCACCCGGTGCTGGTGCTCCCCGGCTTCCTCGCCTCCGACGTGTCGACGCGGGTGCTGCGCACGTGGCTGCGGCGCCTCGGCTACCCGGTGGTCGGCTGGGACCTGGGCCGCAACCGCCCGGGCCGGGAGATCGACGAGGGCCTGACCCGCCTGCTCGACCGCCTGGCCGCCGAGCACCGGACAGCGGTGAGCATCGTCGGCTGGAGCCTGGGCGGGATCTACGCACGCAGGCTGGCGCGGCAGAGCCCCCGCCAGGTGCGGCAGGTCGTCTCGCTGGGCTCCCCCTTCGCCTCGCACCAGCCGTGGCTCGCCGGGCCCCGGCATCGACCGCGGACGACCCTGTCCCGTCCCCTGCCGGTCCCGAGCACCGCCGTCTACTCCCGGTGGGACGGCGTCGTCGACTGGCAGGCGTGCCGCCAGCAGACCGGGCCGACCAGCGAGAACGTCGCCGTGCGCAGCAGCCACCTCGGGATGGGCCACGACCCCGCCGTCCTCTGGGTGGTCGCCGACCGGCTGGCCCAGCCGCGGCACGACTGGCGGCCGTTCGAGCGGCCCACCCGGTTCGGGGTCGGCGCCCTCTTCCCGCCCGAGAGCTGAGCGCGGGGCTCAGCGCTCCTCGGCGGCCAGCTCCGTGAGGGCGCGCACCAGCGCAGCGACCCGCTCGGTGCCGAGCGACGCCGCGAGCGCCGACTCGTGCGCGCCGACCAGCGCCTCCAGCCGGGTCAGGCGTACCCGACCGGGCTCGGACAGGTGGACGACGACCTTGCGGCCGTCCTGCGGATCGGGCAGCCGGTAGGCCAGCGCCGCGTCGACGGCGCCGTCGACCAGGCGGGTCAGCGTCGGCGCCGGCAGGTGCAGCGCGGACACCAGCTCGCCCATCGAGCGGCCGGCGCTGCCGGCCAGCGAGCGGAGCAGCCGGTAGCCGTCCAGGGTGGCGCCGTCCTCGGCGAGCACGGCGGCGACACCGCGCGCCACCCGCCGCTGGGTCACCGTCAGCAGCTCGACGAGGTCGTCGGACACCCGGCCGGGCGACGCCTCGGCTGCCGCGCCCGCTGCTGGACCCATGGCGGCACCATACTCATCAGGTGCCCCGATCGACCGGACTCCTGGACCCGTGGGAGGTCCTGCTGTCCGGCCCCGCCCCGGACACCGTCCGCGTCGGCCTCGCGGTGCCGCTGACCGGCCCCCTGGCCATGACCGCCCCCTCGGCCCTCGACCTGGCCGGCCTGGCCGCGGACGAGCTGAACGCCGGCGGCGGTGTCGGCGGGCGGCAGGTCGAGCTGGTGGCGATGGACTCGGGCCGTTCGCCGGAGGTCGTCGCCGCCGAGGCCGCGATGCTGCACTGCGCCGGCGCCTTCGACCTGCTCGTCGGCTTCCACACCAGCGACGTGCACCGCGCCCTGGAGTCCGCGCTCCCGCCGGACGTCCGCTACGTGTTCACCCCGCCGCACGAGGGCGGCCGCCGTCGTCCCGGGGTGGTCCGGATCGGCGCCTCGCCGCTGGAGCAGCACGCCGGCGCGGTCGCCTGGCTGGTGCGCAACCGCCGGGCCCGCCGGTGGGTGCTGCTCGGCACCGACTACGTGTGGCCGAGGGCGGTTCACCGCGCCGCGCAGCACGTCCTGGCCGAGGTCGGTGGCGAGGTCGTCGGGGAGGCCCTGGTGCCCTTCGGCCCGTCCGACGTGGGCGCGCTCCTGGACCTGGTCTCCCGCGCCCGGGCCGACGCCGTGCTGATCAGCCTCGTGGGCCGCGACCTGGTCGCGTTCAACCGCGAGTTCACCCGGGCCGGCCTGGACCGCCGCGTCGTCCGCCTCTCCGGAGCGCTCGAGGAGAACGGGCTCTACGCGCTCGGCGGCGACAGCACCGGCGGCCTGTTCGCCTGCATGCCCTCCTTCGCCGCGGCCGACGGCGGCGCCGACGAGGGGCAGCTCGCCCTGGAGGAGCGCCACGCCCGCCGGTCGGGCCCCGGCGCCCCGGTCGTCTGCGCCTACGCGCGCGGGGTCTACGACGGCGTCCGGCGGGCCGCCGCGCTGGCGGACGGGCGGTCCGCGCGGTGGCGACGGGCCGCGCCCCGGCTGGCCCAGGCCGACGGGCTCACCTTCCGCGAGCTGGCCGGGGCCGCGCGCAGCTAAATCGTTACTTCCACATGGAAGCAGTTGGTCTTACTCTCCACCCGGCCCGGCCGAGCGCCGGAGGGTAGAGACGTAGGAGCCCGCGATGAGCGAACACCGCACCACCGACCCCGCCGGCCCGGTGGCCGGCGCAGCCCGGGGCACCGTCCCGGCCACCGGCGACCCGGGCGTCGAGGCCTTCGGGTACCAGCAGGAGCTCAAGCGCTCCCTCAGCTTCACCGACCTGCTCGTCTACGGCCTCATCTTCATGGTGCCGATCGCACCGTTCGGCATCTTCGGCAGCGTCTTCCAGGCGTCGGGCGGCATGGTCGCGCTGGTCTACGCGATCGGCGGCCTGGCCATGGCCTTCACCGCGGCGTCGTACTCGCAGATGTCGCGGGCGTTCCCGATGGCCGGCTCGGTCTACACCTACGCCGGTCGCGGCATCGCACAGCCCGTGGGCTTCATCGCCGGCTGGATGATCCTGCTCGACTACGTGCTGGTCCCCGGCCTGCTGTACCTGATCGCCTCGATCGCGATGAACTCGATCTCCGGCCTCGGCGGCATCCCGGTGTGGGCGTGGCTGATCGCGTTCGTCGTCCTCAACACCGTCGTCAACTACTTCGGCATCGAGTTCACGGCGCGGGTCAACCGCATCATGCTCATCGGCGAGCTGATCGTGCTGGCGATCTTCCTGGTCATCGGCGTCGTCGCGCTGGCGTCCGGTGAGGGCCGGGGCTTCGACTTCTCCCCCGTCTACAACAGCGACACGTTCTCGCTGGAGCTGGTCTTCGGCGCGGTCTCCATCGCCGTGCTGAGCTTCCTCGGCTTCGACGGCATCTCGACGCTGGCGGAGGAGAACCGCGAGTCCGCCCGCTCGATCGGCAAGGCGATGATCGCCGCCCTGGCGCTGGCCGGGACGCTGTTCATCGTCCAGACCTGGATCGCGGCCCTGCTCGTCCCCGACCCCGACACGCTGATCGCCGAGGGCGACGCCGCGGGCACGGCGTTCTACGACGCGGCCGACGTCGCCGGCGGCGCGTGGCTGGCCACCCTGACCGCGATCGCCACCGCCATCGCCTGGGGCTTCGCGAACTCCCTCGTGGCCCAGGCCGCGACGTCGCGGCTCCTGTTCGCCATGGCCCGCGACAAGCAGCTGCCGGGCTTCCTCGCGAGGATCCACCCGACCCGGCGCGTGCCGGTCAACGCCACCCTCGTGGTCGCGGCCATCTCCCTCGCGCTCGGGCTCTACATGACCACCAAGGACGACTACGGCATCGGGACGCTGTCCACCCTGGTCAACTTCGGCGCGCTGACTGCCTTCCTGCTGCTGCACGTGTCGGTCGTCGTGCACTTCATCGGCCGGCTCAAGAGCCGCAACTGGTGGCTGCACCTCGTCGTCCCGGTCATCGGGTTCGCCATCCTGCTGTACGTGCTGATCAACGCGAAGCTGGCCGCGCAGACCCTCGGCCTGATCTGGCTGGGCGCCGGCATCGTGCTGCTCGTCGCGCTGCTGGTGACCGGCCGCGAGGCCGAGCTGACCTCGGAGGAGAAGCTGTGACCGCTCTGGACGTCGTCCAGCTGACCCCCACGCCGGAGCAGCTGCGGTACACCTTCGGTGGCGGCGAGCCGCCGATCACCGTCCGGCCCGGGACGGTCGTCGAGCTCGCGACCGAGGACTGCTTCGGCGGGCGGGTGCGCAGCAGCGACGACCTGCCGAGCCAGGTCTGCGAGTTCCCCTACCTCAACCCGGTGACCGGCCCGATCGCGGTGGAGGGGGCCGAACCCGGCGACACGCTGGCGGTGCACCTGGTCGACATCGCGCCGGCCCGCGACTGGGCGGTGTCGGCCACGTTCCCGCACTTCGGGGCGCTGACCGCCACCCACAGCACGGCGATGCTGCACGACCCGCTCGAGGAGATCGTGTGGGTCTACGAGGTCGACCGCGAGAAGGGCACTTGCCTCTTCCGCCCGCGGAAGGGCGGTCCCGAGGTCGAGCTCCCGCTGGACCCCATGCACGGGACCATCGGCGTCGCCCCGGCCGGCGGCGAGGTCTTCGCCAGCATCACCCCCGGCGCGCACGGCGGGAACATGGACACCCCGGAGATGCGCGCCGGCACCACTGCCTACTTCGGCGTGAACGTGCCCGGCGGGCTGCTGTCGCTCGGTGACGGGCACTGCCGGCAGGGCGAGGGCGAGGTCTGCGGCACCGCGGTCGAGGCGGCGATGCGCACCGTCGTCGTCGTCGACCTGGTCAAGGGCGGGGGCCCCGCCTGGCCGCGGATCGAGAGCGACGACTTCCTGATGTCGACCGGGTCCACCCGGCCCCTGGAGGACGCCTACCGGGTCAGCCAGCACGACCTGGTCACCTGGGCCGCCGAGCTCACCGGGTGGGACCAGCTCGACGCCTACCAGCTGGTCAGCCAGGCGGGCCTCGCTCCGGCGGGCAACGTCGTGGACACCAACTACACGATGGTCGCGAAGCTCGCGAAGAGGTACCTGGGCGCGGACGCCGTCGTCGCCGACGGCGTGCACGACCGGCTGCGGGCGACCGCGTCGGCCTACCTCGGCCAGCGCTGACCGGGGCCGCCGGGTCGTCGTCGAGGGACGGCGACCCGGCGGCCGGCGGTCACCTGCGGCGGGCCACGACGACGGCGTCGTGGACCGTCACCACGTCGCCCTCGTTCGGCATCGCGTCCCGCGGCCTGGCCTCGGCGACGACGACCTCCCACTCCGCCGGGTCGAGGGAGGCGGCGACGTCCTCAGCGCTCCAGCACATGTCCGGGTCGTGCGACCGGTGGGCGCCGATCGCGAGGTCGGACGTGTCGTGCCCGACGAGGAGCAGGGTCCCGCCGGGCGCGACCGCTGCGGCCAGCTGCGCGAAGACCTTCTGGCGCGCTTCCCCGTGCGAGTGCAGGAAGTGCGACGTCACCAGGTCGTACCCGGACACGTCCGGCAGCCCCGCCGCGACGTCGGCCCGGCGCCAGTCGACCTCGACGCCGACCGCCGCGGCCCGGCCGGCGGCCCGCTCCAGCGCCGTCGGGGAGACGTCGACCGCCGTCACCCGCCAGCCCCGTGCCGCGAGCCAGATCGCGTCCGCGCCCTCGCCGCACCCGACGTCGAGCGCGGAGCCGGCCGGCAGGTCGGTCGCGGCGGCGACCAGCGAGGCATTCGGCCCGCCGCCGTGCGGCACCCCGTGCGACCGGTACTGCGCCTCCCAGTCGTGCACGTGGTGCGGCCGCTGCGCCGCGGCCACGGCGAGCCGGGCGTCCTCGGTGATCAGGTCCATGTTGATGTGCGCCGCGGCGTTCAGCCCGGCGGCCGCCGCCGAGATGACCTGCGCCTGCAGGTTGGCCACGTTGCCCGCGACCCACACCCCGGGAACGCTCGTGGCGCCCATCGGCTCCGAGGGGATGTAGGTGCCGACGACGGTGCCGTTCATCTCGAACTCCTCGGCCCGGAGGCCGAGGGAATCCAGCACGGAAGAGTTGGCATCCATCCGCGGCGGCGCCACCACGACCTCCCGGGCCACGACCTCGCCGGACGCCATCCGGACGCCGGACAGCCGCCCGCCGGTGGTCTCGACCGCCGCGACCTCGCCCTCGACGATCCGCACGCCCAGGGCCGACAGCTGGGCCCGCTCCTCCTCGGTCGGCTCGGGGCCGGTGTGCCGGAAGAGCGTCACGTCGGCACTCCACTGCCGCCACAGCAGCCCGGCGTGCACGCCCATGGGGCCGCCGATGATGCCGATCGCCTGGTCGCGCACCTCCCAGCCGTGGCAGTAGGGGCAGTGCAGGACGTCGCTCCCCCACAGCTCGCGCAGGCCCGTCACGTCGGGCAGCTCGTCGGTCAGGCCGGTGGTGACCAGCAGCCGCCGCGCGTGCACGCGGCTCCCGTCGGCGAGGTCGACGCGGAAGCCGTCGTCCAGGCGCTCGGCGCCGACGACCTCTCCGGCGACGACCTGCCCGCCGTAACCGGCCACCTCGTCCCGGCCGATGGCCAGCAGCTCCGCCGGCGGGGTGCCCTCGCGCCCCAGGTAGTTGTGCACGTGCCCGGCCGGCGCGTTCCGCGGAGCGCCCGCATCGATCACCAGCACCTTCCGTCGCGCCCGGGACAGGGACAGCGCCCCGCTCAGCCCGGCCGCGCCGCCGCCGACCACCACCACGTCGTACCGCTCGTCCATCACTTGTCTCCTCCGCTCGGGGTCGTCCTGGCGACTGTCCGCCCCATTGCGCCGGAATGACAACTATCGTTGCCGGTATGGCAAAGGATGACGAGACCGGGTTCAGCGGTGTGCTGTCGGCGGTCGGGCCGCGGCTGCGTGCGATGCGGGTGGAGCGCGGCGGGACGCTCGGCCAGCTGTCGGCGGACACCGGCATCTCGGTGAGCACCCTGTCGCGCCTGGAATCGGGGCAGCGCAAGCCGACGCTGGAGCTCCTGCTGCCGCTGGCGCGCGCCCACCAGGTGCCGCTCGACGAGCTGGTCGACGCGCCCGAGACCGGCGACCCGCGGATCCACCAGCGGGCCATCCAGCGGCACGGGCTGACGATGATCCCGCTGACCCGCCGGCCGGGCGGACTCCAGGCCTACAAGATCATCTACCCGGCACGGTGGCCCGGCGGCCCGCTCGAGCAGCAGAGCCACGAGGGCTACGAGTGGCTCTACGTGCTGTCGGGCCGGCTCCGCCTCCTGCTCGGCGAGCACGACGTCACGCTGACCGCCGGCGAGGTCGCCGAGTTCGACACCCGCACTCCGCACGCGATCACCAACCCGGAGCCCCGGCCCGCCGAGGCCCTCGGCCTGTTCGGCCCCCAGGGCGAGCGGATCCACGTCCGCGCACGACCGGCGAGCCGGGGCTGACCGACGTCACACCCCATGCCCGGGATCGGCGACTAAGGTTCCCCTTACCTGGCCGCGGCAGTCCGTCGCGCAGGTCCCTGGAGGATCCGCATGACCGAGCAGTCCCCGGCACGTCCCGCTCCCGCGCCGGACGGCGGACGCCGCCGTCGAGCGCCGCGCGTGGGGACGGTGCTCCGGACCGAGCGGATCACCCCCCACATGATCCGGGTCGTCCTGGGCGGCGACGGGCTGGCCGGCTTCCCGGCGGGCGAGTTCACCGATCACTACGTCAAGCTCTTCTTCGCGCCCGCCGGGGCGTCCTACTCCGCACCGTTCGACGTCGAGCAGTTGCAGGCCGACCTGCCCCGCGAGCTCTGGCCGGTCACGCGGACCTACACCGTGCGCGCCTGGGACGCGGCGACCGGCGAGCTGACCATCGACTTCGTGCACCACGGCGAAGAGGGGCTGGCCGGCCCGTGGGCCGCTGCCGCGAAGCCGGGCGACGTCATCCAGCTGATGGGCCCGGGCGGCGCCTACGCCCCGCACCCCGAGGCCGACTGGCACCTGATGGCCGGTGACGAGGCCGCGCTGCCCGCGATCGCCGCCACCCTGGAACGACTCCCGGCCGGGGTGCCGGCCCTCGTCTTCGTCGAGGTCAGCGGCCCCGAGGAGGAGCAGACCGACCTGGTCCTCTCCCCCGGCGTCGAGCTGCGCTGGCTGCACCGCGGGGACGCGCTGCCCGGCGTGGCCCTCGTGCAGGCCGTCGAGGCGACGCCGCTCCCGGCGGGGACCGGGCACGTGTTCGTGCACGGCGAGGCGAACGCCGTCCGCGACCTGCGCCGGCACCTGCGCGCCGAACGCGGGCTGGACCCGGAGTTCACCTCGATCTCCGGCTACTGGCGGCGCGGCGACACCGAGGACCGCTGGCAGGCCGGCAAGCGCGAGTGGAACGCCGCCATCGAGGCCGAGGACGCCGCCACCCCCGTCGGGTGACTCAGACCGGTTGCTGGGCCGGCGTCTCCCCGCCTTCCAGGTCGCCCTCCGTGTCGAGGTAGGCCTGCTGCAGCTCGGCCAGCAGCGCCGGGTCGGGCTCGGCCCACATCTCGCGGTCGACCGCCTCCAGCAACCGCTCGGCGATGCCGTGCAGCGCCCACGGGTTGCTCTTCTCCATGAACTCGCGGTTCTCCGGGTCGAGCACGTAGGTCTGCGCGAGCTTCTCGTACATCCAGTCGGCGACGACGCCGGTCGTGGCGTCGTAGCCGAACAGGTAGTCGACGGTCGCTGCCAGCTCGAAGGCGCCCTTGTAGCCGTGCCGGCGCATCGCCTCGAGCCACTTCGGGTTCACCACGCGGGCGCGGAAGACGCGGGAGGTCTCCTCCACGAGCGAGCGGGTGCGCACCTGTTCGGGCCGGGTCGAGTCGCCGACGTAGGCGGCGGGGGCGGCCCCGGTCAGCGCGCGGACCGTGGCCACCATCCCGCCGTGGTACTGGAAGTAGTCGTCGGAGTCGGCGATGTCGTGCTCCCGGGTGTCGACGTTCTTGGCCGCGACGGCGATGCGCCGGTAGGCGGTCTCCATGTCCGGTCGCGCCTGCACGCCGTCGAGGCCGCGGCCGTAGGCGTAGCCACCCCACACGGCGTAGACCTCGGCGAGGTCGGCGTCGCCGCGCCAGTTCCGGCTGTCGATCAGCGAGAGCAGGCCGGCCCCGTAGGCGCCGGGCTTGGAGCCGAACACCCGGGTGGTCGCCCGGCGGCGGTCGCCGTGCTCGGCGAGGTCGGCGTCCACGTGCGCCCGCACGAAGTTCTGCTCCGCGGGCTCGTCGAGCGAGGCGGCGAGGGTGACGGCGTCGTCGAGCATCGTGACCACGTGCGGGAACGCGTCGCGGAAGAAGCCGCTGATCCGCACGGTGACGTCGATCCGCGGCCGGCCCAGCTCGTCCAGCGGGACGGGTTCGAGGCCCGTCACCCGCCGCGATGCGTCGTCCCACACCGGGCGGACGCCGAGCAGCGCGAGCACCTCGGCGACGTCGTCCCCGGAGGTGCGCATCGCCGACGTCCCCCAGACCGACAGCCCGACCGAGCGCGGGTACTCCCCCGTGTCGTCGCGGTACCGCTCGACCAGCGACTCGGCCAGCGCCTGGCCGGTCTCCCAGGCCAGCCGCGAGGGCACCGCGCGCGGGTCGACCGAGTAGAAGTTGCGGCCGGTCGGCAGCACGTTGACCAGCCCGCGCAGCGGCGAGCCGGACGGCCCGGCCGGCACGTACCCGCCCTCGAGCGCGTGCAGGGTGGCGTCGAGCTCGTCGGTGGTGCGCTCCAGCCGCGGCACGATCTCGTCGACGGCGAACCGCAGGACCGCACCGACCTGCTCGTCGTCCCTGTCCAGCACCCCCCGCACGACGCCGTCCACGGCGCCCGCGGTCCAGCCGGCCGCCTCCATGCGCGAGACCAGGGCCTCGGCCAGCGCCTCGACCCGGTCGGTCTCCTTCAGCCCCGCCGTCCCGTCCTCGGCCAGGCCGAGCGCCTGGCGCAGCCCGGGCAGCGCGACGGACCCGCCCCAGATCTGCCGGGCGCGGAGCATCGCGAGCACCAGGTCGACCCGGTCCTGCCCGGTCGGCGGTGAGCCGAGCACGTGCAGGCCGTCGCGGATCTGGGAGTCCTTGATCTCGCAGAGCCACCCGTCGACGTGCAGGATCATCTCGTCGAAGTGGTCGTCCTCCGGCCGCTCGGCCAGCCCGAGGTCGTGGTCGAGCTTGGCGGCCTGCAGCAGCGTCCAGATCTGCGCCCGGACGGCGGGCAGCTTCGCCGGGTCCATCGCCGCGACGTTGGCGTGCTCGTCGAGCAGTTGCTCCAGGCGGGCGATGTCGCCGTAGGAGTCGGCCCGGGCCATGGGCGGGACCATGTGGTCGACCAGGGTGGCGTGCGCCCGGCGCTTGGCCTGCGAGCCCTCCCCCGGGTCGTTGACCAGGAACGGGTAGACCAGCGGAAGGTCGCCGATCGCGGCGTCCGGCCCGCAGCTCGCCGACAACCCGACGGTCTTGCCGGGCAGCCACTCCAGGTTGCCGTGCTTGCCCACGTGCACGAGCGCGTGCGCCCCGAACTCCGACCGCAGCCACCAGTAGGCGGCCAGGTAGTGGTGGGACGGCGGCAGGTCGGGGTCGTGGTAGATCGCGATCGGGTTCTCGCCGAAGCCGCGCGGCGGCTGCACCATGACGACGACGTTGCCGGCGCGCAGGGCGGCGAAGACGACGTCGCCGCCGTCCACGAACAGCGACCCCGGGGCCTCGCCCCAGTGCTCCACCACCTGCGACCGCAGGTCCTCGGGGAGGGTGTCGAAGAATGCGCGGTAGCGGGCGGCCGGGATGCGGACCGGGTTGCCGGAGAGCTGCTCCTCGGTGAGCCAGTCGGCGTCCTGGCCGCCGGCGGCGATCAGCGCGTGCACGAGGGCGTCGCCGTCGAGGTCGGCGACACCGGGCAGAGCGCCGGGCCCGTCGAACGGGCCGATGTCGTACCCCTGGCCGGCCATCGCCGCGAGCAGGCGCACGACCGACGCAGGGGTGTCCAGGCCGACGGCGTTGCCGATGCGGGCGTGCTTGGTCGGGTACGCGCTCAGCATCACGACGATGCGCCGCTGCGCCGGCGGCGTGTGCCGCAGCCGGGCGTGCGCGACGGCGGTGCCGGCCACGCGGGCGGCCCGCTCGGGATCCGCGACGTAGTGCGTCAGGCCGTCGGCGTCGGTCTCCTTGAACGAGAACGGCACGCTGATCAGGCGGCCGTCGAACTCGGGGATCGCCACCTGGTTGCCGACGTCGAGCGGCGAGAGACCGTCGTCGTCGGCGAGCCAGTCGGCGCGGGAGCGGGTGAGGCACAGGCCCTGGATCACCGGCACGTCCAGCTCGGCGAGCTGCCCGACGTCCCAGGCGCCGTCGTCCCCACCGGCCTGGGCCGTGGCCGGGCGCGACCCGCCGGCCGCCAGCACGGTGACGACCAGGGCGTCGGCGGTGCGGAGGACGTCGAGGAGCTCGGGCGGCACCGAGCGCAGCGAGCTCACGAAGACCGGCAGGGCACGGCCGCCGGCGTCCTCGACCGCGGTGCAGAGCGACTCGACGAAGGCGGTGTTCCCGGCGAGGTGGTGCGCGCGGTAGTAGAGCACGGCGACGGTGGGGCCGCTGCCCCGCGACGCTCGCTCCAGCACACCCCAGTCGGGCGCCACGGACGGCGGCTCGAACCCCTCGCCGGTCAGCAGCACGGTGTCGGACAGGAACCGGTGCAGCTGGGTCAGGTTGTCGGGGCCGCCCTGCGCGAGGTAGCCGTGCGCCTCGGTCGCCACGCCCATCGGCACGGTGGACAGCTCCATCAGCTCGGCGTCGGGCACCTGCTCCCCGCCGAGGACGACGACCGGCGCCGGTCCGGCGACCAGGGGCGCGAGCAGCTCCTCGTACTGGCGGCGGACGCCGAGGATGCGGACGACGACCAGCTCGCTGCCGTCGACGAGCGCGGCGATGCCGGCGGAGTCGAGCCGGGCCGGGTTCCCGAGGCGCCAGCCGGCCCCGCTGGCCCGGGCCGAGAGGAGGTCGGTGTCGCTGGTGGAGAGCAACGTGAACACGCGCACTGCCTCACTCGGGGTCCGCGCCCCGGGTCGAAGGGCACGGCAGCCGGAGTGTCTGGCTCACCCGAAGGCTCACAGTGGCGGGACCGCGCCGGAATCGCACCGGCTTCCTCGCTGACTGCCGTGATGTGGCCGGGACGCTACCGCGCGCCGTCCAGGGGCCTGCGGTCAGGCGACCTGCACCAGGTCGAGGACGAAGACGAGGGTCGAGTCCGCGGGGATGGGTCCCCGGGCGGTCGAGCCGTAGCCGAGCTCGCTCGGGATGACGACCATCCGGCGGCCACCCACGTGCATGCCCTCGATCGCCTGCTCGAAGCCGGGGATGACCTGACCGGCACCGACGGTCACCGGCAGGGTCTCCTCCTCGCCGCGGCTCCACGAGGAGTCGAACTCCTCGCCGGTGCCGTAGAAGGCGCCGACGTACTTGACGTCGACCGACGCGCCGGCGACCGCTTCCGGGCCCTCGCCGACGACGACGTCGCTGATCTCCAGGCCGCAGGGCGGCGCGGCGTCGGTCGCCGGGACCTCCGGCTTCTCCGCCAGGTCGGTGGAGATCTCCTCCGGTGCGCCGGCCGTGTCCGCGCGGGTCTCGCACGCTTGCGCGGACGTCTCCTGCGCGGTCGTCTCCTCCGCCGCGTTGCCGGCGCTGTCGTCGGCGCAGGCGGTGAGGGAGAGGACGACCGCGATCACGGCGGCGGGGACGGCGAGCAGGCGCGGGGTGGTGCGGCGGGACATGGGTCTCCTGGGTCGGCACGGGCGGTGCACCCAGTGGACCACGACCGTCGGCGAGGTCGGTGGGCGTGCTCGAGGGCCAGCACGGGAACGGCGAGGGCCGCGGCGACGGGCGGTAGCGGGTGCCCGCGCCCCCTCGCCTCCGCGCCGAGCGTGCGGAACGCCCGCAGGTCATCACGGCGGGAGCGCCGATCACGCGCCCACTGCGCGGCGCCGCGCCGGCGGTCAACGACCGATGGGGTGACGCCTAACCTCGGCAGCGCCATGACCGCCTTCCCGACCCGTGAGCGCGCCGACGCCTGCCCCGGCGCGCTGCAGACCCATCCCGCGGCCGACGGAGCCCTGGCGCGCGTGCGGGTACCGGGTGGCGCACTGACCGTCGACCAGCTCCTCGTCCTGTCCGACGCCGCCCAGGAGCTGGGCGACGGCGCGCTGGAGCTGACCAGCCGGGGGAACGTCCAGCTGCGTGGGGTGCGCAGCGGCGCGGAGGGCGAGCTGGGCGACCGCCTCGCCGCCGCGGGTCTGCTCCCGAGTGCGACCCACGAGACGGCGCGCAACGTGCTGGCCAGCGTCCTGAGCGGACGCGCCGAGGGCTTCGTCGACGTCCGTCCGTGGGTGTCGGCGTTCGACGCCGCGATGTGCGCCGACCCTGCGCTCGCCGCCCTGCCGGGCCGCTACCTGGCGGCGTTCGACGACGGCCGCGGTGACGTCGCCGGTCTGGGGGCGGACGTCGGACTGCTCGCGGTCGACGGCTCCACCGTTGCGCTGCTGCTCGCCGGGGCCGACACCGGGCTGCGGTGCGGAGCCGCGGACGCCGTCCCGCTCGCCCTGGCCGCAACCGGCGCCTTCCTGGCCGAGCGCGCCGAGCAGGGTGGGACCGCCTGGCGGGTGGCCGAGCTGGCCGACGGCCCGGCGCGGATCGCCGCGGCGCTCGGCAGCGCTCCGGGCCCGCTCCTGTCCGTTCCTCCCCCGCCGGCCGCCGGGCCCGCGGGCGTCGTGCGCCAGGACGACGGCCGGACGGCCCTCGTCGCCGTCGTCCCTTTGGGCCGGGTGACCGTCGACCAGGCCGGGCTGCTCGCCGACACCGCCGCCACCGACCTGCAGCTGACGCCGTGGCGCAGCATCGTGGTGCCGGACCTGCCGGACGCGTCCGCGCTCGACGAGCTGTCCGCGGCCGGTCTCGTCCTGGAGCCCGGGAGCCCGTGGTTGCGGGTCACGGCCTGCGCCGGACGGCCGGGCTGCGCGAAATCGCTGGCCGACGTCCGGGGCGACGTCGTCCGGGCCGTCGCGACGGGCTCCCTCCCTGCGGAGGGCGTACGCCAGCACTGGGTCGGCTGCGAGCGGCGGTGCGGCCGTCCGTCGGGCGACGTCGTCGACGTCGTCGCGACGGGATCGGGCTACCGGATCGGCTGAGCCGTCACCTCCGCCAGAACAGGTGGTGGCCCACGCCGCTCGGGCTGGGCACGACGTCGACGTGGCAGCGGTCGCGCAGCTCGTCCGGTGACTCCCAGAGCCGGGTCCCGCGCTCAGCTCGAGGGGTGCGACCGCCACGTGCAGGGTGTCCACCAGATCCGCGTCGAGGAACTCCCGGACGACGGAGGCCCCGCCACCGAGCCGGACGTCCTTGCCCTGCGCCGCCTCCCTCGCCTGGTCGAACACCGCGGCCGGCTCGCCACCCGACGAGGTGGAACGTCGTGTCGGACAGCGTGAACGACGCGTAAGGCGGCGGGCAAACCTGTGGACAGCCCTTTGACCTGGGGATTCGTAGTGCGGGACGGGCGGATCAGCGGTAGTCTTCGAACACCTGATCGAACGGGTGGGAGGTGTCGTGCGGGAGCTGCTGCGGTCGCTGCTGGACGCCGAGCCCCTCGAGGAGCTGGCGACCGCCGACCAGGTTCTGGAGCGGACCGCGCTGCTGGTGGCGGTGCGCAACGCCGTCGACGCCGAACTGGCCACCACCGTCCGCCGGGCCGAGAACGTGCAGGCCCCAGAGCGGGACGGGCAGGCCTCGATGCGCTCGTGGCTGCGCGGGCGCCTGCGGTTCTCGGTGCGGGAGGCGGCCCGCGTGGTGGGCAACGGCCGGACGCTGGAGCGGATGCCGGCGGTCGCCGCGGCCGCCGCGGCCGGTCAGGTGTCCGCCGAGCAGGTGGCGGTGATCGCCCCGCTGGCGTCCGTGCACGTGCAGGCCGAAGTCGTGGGCCAGGGGATCGACCTGGCCGAACTCGACCGGCTGCTGGCCGGTGTCGCCGCCGCCCAGCCGCACGCCGACCTGGGCCGGGTGGTGCGCCACGTCCTGTCCCGGCTCGACCCCGACGGCCCTGAGCCCGACCCCACCGAGGGGCGGCGGCTGTCGATCGCCCGCCACGACGACGGATCGGTCACCGGTCGGTTCGAGCTGGACCCGGTCGGCGGGGAGACGTTCTGCGCCGCCCTCGAATCGATCGTGCAGGCCTCCCGGCCCAAGGGCGACGTGCGGAACCGGTCGCAGCAGCAGGGCGACGCGCTGGTGCAGCTGGCCGACACCGCGCTGGCCTCCGGCGGCCTGCCCGTGCTGCGCACGGTGAAGCCGCACGTCGTGGTCACCATCCCGCTCGACGACCTGGCGGACCCCGCGACCGGCCCGGCCACGGCCACCACCGGCTTCGGCGCCACCATCTCCGCCGCCCGCGCCCGCTGGCTGGCCTGCGACGGCAGCATCAGCCGCATCGTCATCGGCCCCGAGGGCCAGCCGCTGGGCGTCGGCCGGACCAAGCGGGTCGTCCCGCCGCACCTGCGGCGCGCGGTCGAGCACCGCGACCGGACCTGCGTGTTCACCGGCTGCGACGCCCCCTCCCACTGGTGCGACGTCCACCACCTCGTGCACTGGATCCACGGCGGAGACACCTCGCTGGACAACAGCGCGCTGCTCTGCGAACGGCACCACACCAAGGTCCACCACGGTTTCTCCGTCGTTCGACAACCCGACGGCCGATGGCGCACCTGGCGGCCCGACGGCACCGAGATCCTGATCGGCACACCGCTCCTGCTGTGACGCGGTCCTGTGTGGGCGTCACCCGCGGGGACGTAGCCTCGCCCCCGCACGGCGCTGCCCCGCGCCGGCACCGAGTCGACGGAGACCCGCTCAGCCGATGTACGAGTACGAGAAGGACGGCGCCGAGATCTACCGGCAGTCGTTCGCCACCATCCGCGCCGAGGCCGACCTCACCGGGCTGCCCGAGGACGTCGCACGGGTCGCGGTCCGGATGATCCACGCCTGCGGGCAGGTCGACCTGGTGCGGGACCTCGCCTACTCACCCCCCGTCGTCGAGCGGGCGCGCCAGGCGCTCGACGCCGGCGCCCCGGTGCTGTGCGACGCCGAGATGGTCGCCTCCGGCGTCACCCGGCGCCGGCTGCCCAAGGACAACGACGTCGTCTGCACGCTGAACGACCCGCGCACGCCGGCACTCGCCGCCGAGCTGGGCACCACGCGGACCGCGGCCGCCCTCGAGCTGTGGGGTGACCGCCTCGACGGCGCGGTCGTCGCCATCGGCAACGCCCCGACCGCCCTCTTCCACCTGCTGGAGATGGTCGCGGCCGGCGCGCCCCGCCCCGCCGCCGTGCTCGGCGTCCCGGTCGGCTTCATCGGCGCCGCCGAGTCCAAGGACGCCCTCGCCGCCTCCGACCTGGACTTCCTCGTCGTCCGGGGCCGTCGTGGGGGCAGTGCGATGACGGCGGCAGCGGTCAACGCGATCGCGAGCGACGTCGAATGAGCTCCGGGCGGCTCTACGGCGTCGGCCTCGGCCCCGGCGACCCCGAACTCGTGACCGTGAAGGCCGCGCGGCTGATCGGCGCGGCCGACGTCGTGGCCTTCCACGCCGCCCGGCACGGGCGCTCGGTGGCCCGCGCGCTGGCCGAGCCCTACCTGCGCGAGGGCCAGATCGAGGAGCTCCTCGTCTACCCGGTCACCACCGAGACGACCGACCACCCCGGTGGGTACCAGGGCGCCATCGACGAGTTCTACGAAGCGGCCGCCGCCCGCCTGGCCGCGCACCTCGACGCCGGCCGCGACGTCGTCGTCCTGGCCGAGGGCGACCCGTTCTTCTACGGCTCGTACATGCACATGCACAAGCGGCTCTCGCACCGGTACCCGACCGAGGTCGTCCCCGGCGTGACCAGCGTCAGCGGCGCGGCCGCGGCGGTCGGCCGGCCGCTGGTCGAGCGCGACGAGGTGCTCACCGTCCTGCCCGGCACGCTCGGCGCCGACGAGCTCGCGGAGTGGCTGTCGACGACGGACTCCGCGGCCGTCATGAAGCTCGGCCGCACCTTCCCCGAGGTGCGCGAAGCCTTCGACCGCGCCGGCGTCCTCGACCGCGCCCTCTACGTCGAGCGCGCGACCACCGACCGGCAGCGCACCCTGCCGCTGGCCGACGTCGACCCGGCGAGCGTCCCGTACTTCTCCCTCGCCCTGCTGCCCAGCCTGCTCACCGGAGACATGCCCGCGCCCGAGCGGCCGGCCGCCGAGGACCAGCACCGGGGCGAGGTCGTCGTGGTCGGGCTCGGCCCCGGCTCGCGCGCCTGGACCACGCCCGAGGCAGCGGCCGCGCTCGACGCCGCCGACGACCTCGTCGGCTACGGCCCCTACCTCGACCGGGTCGCGGTCAACCCGCGCCAGGTGCGCCACCCCAGCGACAACCGGGTCGAGGCCGAGCGCGCCGCCTCCGCGCTGGAGCTCGCCCGCTCCGGGCGCCGCGTCGCCGTCGTCTCCAGCGGCGACCCCGGTGTCTTCGCCATGGCCGCCGCGGTGCTCGAGGTGGCCGACCGGCCCGAGTTCGCCGACGTCCCGGTCCGCGTCGTCCCCGGGCTGACCGCCGCCCAGGCGGTGGCCGCCAGGGTGGGCGCGCCGCTGGGCCACGACTTCTGCGTGATGTCGCTGTCCGACGTGCTCAAGCCGTGGGACGTCGTCGTCGACCGGCTGCGGCACGCCGCCGCGGCCGACCTGGTGATCGCCCTCTACAACCCGCGCTCGAAGCACCGGCCGCACCAGCTCGGCGAGGCGCAGAAGGTGCTGCTGGAGACCCGGTCCGCCGACACCGTCGTGGTCGTCGGCCGGGACGTCGGCGGCCCCGAGGAGCGGCTCACCGTCACGACGCTGGCCGAGCTCGACCCCGAATCCGTCGACATGCGCTGCCTGCTGATCATCGGGTCCTCGCGCACCCGCGTCGGCCCCGGCGGCGCGGTCTGGACCCCGCGGACCTACCCGGCCTGAGCCCGCAACCAGGCCAGGGCGTCCTCGACCGTCTCGACGACGGTCATGCCGGGCGGCAGCGGAGGGCGGTGCACCATCACGACCGGGATCCCGAGCTGCCGGGCGGCGGTCAGCTTGGCCTCGGTCAGGTGCCCGCCCGAGTCCTTGGTGACGACGACGTCGACCGCGTGCTCGCGCATCAGCGCGAGCTCGTCGTCGACGCTGAACGGTCCCCGTTCGAGGACGACGGTGGTGCGCGGGGGCAGCGGCGGCTCCGGCGGGTCGACCGCGCGGACCAGCACCTCCTGCGTCAGCCCGGCGAACGCGCCCAGGCCGGTCCGCCCGGTCGTGACGAACACGTGCGCGAAGCCGGCCACCGCCCCGGCGGCCTCCTCCAGCGAACCGACCCGGCGCCAGTCGTCCCCCGGCTGCTCGCGCCAGCCCGGCCGCTGCAGACGCAGGTGCGGGGTCCCGGTGCGCGCGGCCGCCCGCGCGGCGTGCTCGGTCATCTCGCGCGCGAAGGGGTGCGTGGCGTCGACCAGTGCCCGCACCGGGTTGGCCCGCAGCCAGTCGGCGAGGCCCTCGGTGCCGCCGAACCCGCCGATGCGGACCTCGCCCGGCGGCAGCACCGGGTCGGCGGTGCGCCCGGCCAGAGAGCTGAGCACGTCGACGCCCTCGGCCGCGAGCGCTTCCGCCAGCCCGCGCGCCTCGCCCGTGCCGCCCAGCAGCAGCACCCGGCCCGTCACCGCACGCACCCGTGCATGCTGATCGCGTGAGCAGGGACGGCGCCGCGGGGCTGCGTTACGGCTGGACGACGGGCGCCTGCGCGACCGCGGCCACCACCGCGGCGTACACGGCGCTGCTCACCGGCGAGTTCCCCGACCCGGTCCGGATCGACCTCCCCAACGACAAGCACCCGTCCTTCGCGCTGGCCACCGAGGCCCTCGAGGCGAGCGCCGCCACCGTCGGCATCGTCAAGGACGCCGGCGACGACCCCGACGTCACCCACGGCGCGCTCGTCTCGGCACGAGTCACCCTCGGCGCGCCCGGCACCGGCGTCACCTTCCGCGCCGGCCACGGCGTCGGCACGGTGACCAAGCCCGGGCTCCCGCTGGCCGTCGGCGAGCCGGCGATCAACCCGATGCCCCGGCAGTTCATGCGCGAGCACGTCGCCGCGGTCGCCGCCCGGCACGGTGGCAGCGGCGACGTCGTGGTCGAGATCGCCGTGGAGCACGGCGACGAGCTGGCGCGGAAGACCTGGAACCCGCGGCTGGGCATCCTGGGCGGGCTCTCGATCCTGGGCACCACCGGCGTCGTCGTCCCGTACTCGTGCTCGTCGTGGATCGACTCGATCCGCCGCGGCATCGACGTCGCCCGCGCGGCCGGTCACCAGCACGTCGCCGGCTGCACGGGCAGCACCAGCGAGCGCGTCGTGACCGAGCTCTACGGCCTGCCCGAGGACGCGCTGCTCGACATGGGCGACTTCGCCGGCGCGGTGCTCAAGTACCTGCGCCGGCACCCGGTCCCGCGGCTGACGATCGCCGGGGGCATCGGCAAGCTCGCGAAGCTCGCCGACGGTCACCTCGACCTGCACTCGGGCCGCTCGCAGGTTTCGACCGAGTCGCTGGCCGCGCGGGTCCTGGCGGCCGGCGGCTCCCCCGCCCTGGTCGAGGGGGTGCGCCACGCCAACACCGCGCTCGACGCCCTGCAGCAGTGCCAGGCGGAGGGCCTCCCGCTCGGCGACCTGGTGGCCGCGGGCGCCAGGCAGACCGCGCTCGGCGTGCTGCTCGGCGCCGCGGTCGAGGTCGACGTCGTCGTCATCGACCGCGGCGGGACGGTGGTCGGCCGCGCCTAGCGGCATCGACTCGTCGAGTAGAGGTGGCTGTCGGGGAACTGGCCCGCGGTCAGCACCGCGCCCACGATCACCACCGCCGTCCGCTTCACCCCGGCCTCCTCGACCTGCGCCGCGATGTCGGCCAGCGTCCCACGGAGGACCAGCTCGTCGTCCCGGCTGGCGCGCGCCACCACGGCGACCGGGCAGTCCACCCCGTAGTGCGGGGTCAGCTCCGGGACGAGCTCGGCGATCCGCTGGACGGCGAGGTGCAGCACGAGGGTCGCGCGCGAGGCGCCGAGGGTGGCGAGGTCCTCCCCCGGCGGCATCGGTGTCGACCGGGCCGACGTGCGGGTGAGGATCACCGTCTGGCCCACGCCCGGCACGGTCAGCTCGCGCTTGAGCGACGCGGCCGCGGCGGCGAACGCCGGCACGCCCGGGACGACGTCGTAGGGCACGCCCAGCGCGTCGAGGCGGCGCATCTGCTCGGCCATCGCGCTGTAGACCGACGGGTCGCCCGAGTGCAGCCGCGCCACGTCGAGCCCGGCCTCGTGCGCGGCGAGCAGCTCGGCGGTGATCCGGTCGAGGTCGAGGTCGGCGGTGTCCACGAGCCGCGCCCCTGCCGGAGCGGTGTCGAGCAGCTCCCGCGGCACCAGCGCCCCCGCGTAGAGGCACACCGGCGCGCTCGCGATGAGCCGCGCGGCCCGGACGGTGATCAGGTCCGCGGCGCCTGGCCCCGCGCCGATGAAGTGCACGGTCACGGCTTCCCCACGCTCCAGATCGTCACCGGCATCGCCGGCTTCCAGCCGGTGAACCGGCCCACGGGCTCGGCGTGCTGCACGCCGATCCGCACCAGGTCGCCCCCGACCCGCGCGAACCACGCGGCCAGCACGGCCTCGCTCTCGACGGTGACCGCGTTCGCCACGAGCCGGCCGCCCGACGGCAGCGCGTCCCAGCAGGCGTCGACCAGGCCGTCGGCCGTCACCCCGCCGCCGATGAAGACCGCGTCGGGTGCGGGCAGCCCCGCCAGGGCGTCGGGCGCGCGTCCGGTGACGACCTGCAGGTGCGGGACGCCGAGCCGGGAGGCGTTGCGGCCGATCCGCGCGGCCCGCTCCGGCGAGGACTCCACCGCCACCGCCCGCGACGCCGGGTGGACGCGCATCCACTCGATGCCGATCGAACCGGCGCCGGCCCCGACGTCCCAGAGCAGCGTGCCCGGCACCGGCGCGAGCCGGGCCAGCGTCACCGCCCGGACGTCGGACTTCGTGAGCTGGCCGTCGTTCTCGTAGGCGTCGTCGGGCAGCCCGGGTGTCGTCGGCAGCGGCGTGGTCCCGGGGTCGGCGACGCACTCGACGGCGGTCACGGCGAGGGCGGGCGACGCCCCCGACCAGCTCGCCGCAGCTCCGCGGGTCACCGACTCGTCCGCGCTGCCGAGGTCGCCGAGCACGGTGAG
>NZ_QCZF01000016.1 GCF_003075095.1 Blastococcus litoris | reverse complement strand
GGGTGAGCTCGCGCGCGCCCAGGACGTTGCCGGTCAGGGCGGTCCCGGCCGCGCCCGAGCCCACCCCGTGCGCGGCGGCGGTCGCGGCCACCAGCCGGCAGGCGTCGGCCAGCCCGGGTGGCGCCACCAGGTCGGCGCCCCAGGCCGGCGCCCGGCCCTCCCGCACCGGGGCGATGCCGACGTCGGCCGCCAGCAGGGCCGGCCCGTCGGACGCCGACACGACCAGCACGCCCCGGCCCTGTGCCTGGAGCCGTCGCACCGTGTCGACGAGGGGTTCCTCCGCCGAGATCGTCTCGTCGGCGGCCGCGGCGATCTCGCGCGTGCCGACGTGCGGCGTGAGCACCAGCCGGTGACCGGCTCCTCCGGCCATCGCGAGGAGCGCCTCCGCGTGCGGGTCGAGCTCGGGCGCGACGGTGACCTGCCCGACGCGGCGCCGCCCCTGCAGGAGGGTGCGCAGCTGCCCTCCGGGCTGGTCCGGGGCGGAGCGCGCGGGGCCGAGCCGGAGCCGGCCGCCGTCCCGACGATCGCCGTCCACCGTGCCCAGCAACCGCGCGGCCGCCGTCCAGACCGCGCTGTCGTCCCAGCCGTCGGCGTCGGCCTGCGCGTCGACGACCACGGGCGGGCCGGTGCACAGGACGTCGGCGTCCACGACCACCGTGTCGACCCGGTCGAGCCGGCGGTAGGCCGAGCCGTCCAGGGGCAGCACGTCACGCCGGCACATCAGCAGGTCGGTCACCGCGGCGAAGGACTCCCGACCGAGGACGGCGGCCTTCGGCGTGAGCGCCTTGAGCAGGTCGGCGGACCGCCCGGGGCTCCGGGTCAGCGGCAGCAGGCCGACGGCGCCACCGAGGGCGGCGGGGCCCAGCCGCCCGCGGTAGGTCTCGATCGGCCCCGTCGGCAGGGGTGCCGGCCGGTCCCCGGGCGGGGCGAGCGGTGCCGCGACGTCGGCCTCGGGTTCGGGGCGGCACAGCTCCGCCTCGCGCCGGCGCCACACCTGGCGGCGGGCGCGGACCGCCAGGGCCTGCTGCAGCGCCGCGGCGGCGTTGATCGCCGGGATCGTGGGGCTCTGCGTCAGCGCGTGCAGCAGCGCGCTGGTCCCGGTGAACGCCAGATCGGTGCCGACGGCGCCGATCCGCGCCTCGAGGCCGTCCTTGATCCACTGCTGGGAGTCCAGGAGCGCGATCGCCAGCGTCACGTGGCGGGTGAGCGCCGGCACCGGCAGCACCCTGGCGGCGAACGCGACGCCGACGGCGGCGGTGTCGACGGCGGCGTCCAGCACGGCGGCGAGCAGCGGCTCGAGGTCGGCGGGGTGGTCCTGCCGGTGGGGGAAGACGCGTGCCGCGCCCCGGCCCTGCTCGATCGCCGTGACGACGCCGACGACCTCCTCGGCGGAGACGCGGCGGTCGTCGATGCCGACCAGCACCCGTCCCACGACGTCGTTCACGGTGGCCCACTCGACGCCGTCCAGCCGTTCCAGGTTCCGGCGCAGGGCGCTGCGGATCTCCGAGCGGTCCCCCGCCTCCGGGACGGCGACCTCCACCTGCACGTGCCGGTGGTCGGCGGAGAGCCGGCGGGTGTGCCGGGCGCCGGGCGGCTCGAACATGCCCCGCGCGACGCGGGCGAGGCTGCGGACGTGCCCGTCCGGGATGGGGTCCGCGCCGGTCACCAGCGTGCCCACGGCCCGGGTCCCGGTCTGCGCGACGGTGCGGGCGACGCGGGCGGCGGCGCGGGACGGCTCGGCGAGCAGCCCCGCGGTGAGGACGGCGGGCGTCGCCGCGAGCGCCGCACCGGTCAGGGCCGCCCGTGCGGCGGCCTCGATGCGGCGTCGCAGTGCCATCGGCGTCCCCTGGAACGGCTGTGCCGCGGACGCTACGCCGGCCTCCCGGGTCCGTCCCCCCGGTGCGACGCGAGCGCCCGCCGACACGGACCGGTGACCGCGTTCACCCGATCCGGCCCCACGGAACCACGCGGTACCGCGACCCCCCTAGTGTTCCGGGTCGTGCCGACCGCCTGGAGCGCCGACCAGGTGCTCGCGCTCGCGCCCGACAGCAGCTCGGTGGCCGCCGCGCGCAAGCTCTCCGGCGGAGGGCCCTGGTCGGGCACCGGCGCTGCCGAGGAGCCCGCCGCCGTCTGGGGTCTGTGCGCCGGCAGCGGGAAGACCCCGTACCAGACCGTCGTCGACCTGACCGGGCCCGCGTACACGTGCTCCTGCCCCTCCCGGAAGTTCCCGTGCAAGCACGCGCTGGGGCTGCTGCTGCTGTGGGCCGCCGGCGGGATCGGGACCGGATCGCCGCCGGACTGGGCGCAGCCGTGGCTGGCTGGCCGGGCCGAGCGCGCCGAGCGGGCCGCCGGGCGCACCGCCGACGCGGCGGCGACCCCGGATCCGGAGGCCGCCGCCCGGCGGGCGGAGCAGCGCACCGCCCGGGTCGCCGCCGGCGTGGAGGAGCTCGGCACCTGGCTCGCCGACCAGGTGCGCGGCGGGCTCGCCGGGCTGGAGCGGGCGGGCTACCGGCCGTTCGAGACGGTGGCCGCCCGCATGGTCGACGCCCAGGCCCCGGGGCTCGCCTCGCGGCTGCGGGCCCTGCCCGGCGTCGTCGCCGCCGGGGACGGGTGGCCCGGCCGGCTGCTCGAGGAGCTGGCGCTGCTGCACCTCGCCGTCGCCGGTCACCGCCGGCTCGGGGAGCTCCCGGAGGAGCTGGCCGCCTGCGTCCGGCGGGAGGTCGGCTACCCCGTCGCCAAGGACGACGTGCTGGCGTCGGCCCCGGTGCGCGACCAGTGGCAGGTGCTGGCCGTGCGCGACCGCGAGGAGGACCGGCTCACCGCCCGCCGGGTGTGGCTGCACGGCTCGGCCAGCGGCCGGGTGGCGCTCGTGCTGTCCTTCGCCCCGCCCGGGCAGCCGCTGGACGCCTCGCTGGTCCCCGGCACGTCGGTGGAGGCCGATCTCCACTTCTACCCGGGCGCGGCACCGCTGCGGGCGCTCGTGGGCGAGCGGTCCGGGGAGCCGCGGCCCCCTGCCTGGCCGGCCGGCGGCACCCTCCGCGACGCTGCCCGTGCATTCGCCGCCGCTGTGGCCGCCGACCCGTGGACGAGGTCCTGGCCCGTCGTCGTCCGGGACCTGACCGTCGTCCCCGGCGAGGCCGGCTGGACCGGGATCGACGCCCGCGGGGACCGGGCGCCGCTGCTCCCCGACGCCGACCTGTGGCGCCTGCTGGCCGTCTCGGCCGGCCGACCGGTGGTGCTCGCGGCCGAGCACACCCCCGCCGGCCTCCGCCCCCTCGCCGTCCTGGACGGCGACCGGCAGGTGCAGCTGTGACCGGCTGGGAGGACCTCACCGCGACGGCGCTGCTGGGGACGGCGCGGCGGGCGGTCGACCTCACCGGCCTCCCCGAGCCGGTCGCCGTGGCGGCCGGCGCGCCGGGCGACCGCGACCCGGCGACGACCCTGCTCGACGCCGCCGCGCTCGCCGTCCCCTACCGGCGCGCGGGGCGCCGGCCGGCGGTCCCGGCGGTGACCCCGGGCGAGGCGGCTCCCGACGACGACGTCCCCGAGATCGGCCCCGCGGCGAGCGCACGGCTGGCCTCCCTCACCTCGGTGCCGCAGGGGCCGACGGAGCGACTGCTCCTCGTCGAGTGGCTCGGCGCCGCAGCCGCTGCCGGTCGTGGTCTCCCGCCCCGGGCGCTCCCGGTCCTGCTCGACCTCGCAACGCGCGACGCGGGGGTGGCGGCGACGCTGGGCCCCGTCCTCGGCTCACGGGGCCGGTGGCTGGCCGCGTACCGGCCCGACTGGGCGCGCCTGCTGACGGCCGGCGACCCGGCGCCCGGCGACGGCGTGCCGGCCGACCCGGCGGCGCTCTGGGCGACCGGGGTGACCGGGGAGCGGCGCACGCTGTTCGCCCGCCTGCGCACGGCCGATCCCGACCTGGCCCGGGAGCTGCTCACCGGCTCGTGGGGCCGGGAGACGGTGGAGGACCGGGAGGCCTTCCTCGACGCCCTGGCGCCCACGCTCTCCCCCGCCGACGAACCGCTGCTGGAGACGGCACTGGACGACCGGCGCACGAGCGTGCGCGAACGCGCCGTCCCGCTGCTGCAGCGCCTCCCCGGATCGGCCTACGCCCGGCGGGCCGCCGAGCGCGCGCGGCCGGTCGTCCTGGCCCGGACGGAGCGCTCCGGGACGACGCTGGCCGTGGCGCCGCCCGCCGCTGTGGACAGGGCCGCCGTGCGCGACGGCGTGCGCGTGAAGCCACCGCTGGGCACCGGTGAGCGGGCGTGGTGGGCGCGCCAGGTCGTCGCCGCGGCGCCGCTGTCCCTCTGGCCGGCGCTGACCGGCCTGCCGGTCGAGCGGCTCGTGCGCAGCGAGGTGGCCGACGGCTGGCGCGACGTCCTGCTCGGCGCGTGGACCGACGCCGCCGTCGCCCAGCGGGACCGCGCCTGGGCCCGCGCGCTCCTGGGCGTGGCTGCGTTCGGTCCAGACGGCCCGCGGCTGGTCCGCGTGCTGGACCGCGGCGACCGCGCCGGCTACGTCGCGGCGGCGGTCGGCGACCACCTGCACCGGCCCTCGCACGCCACGACCGACCTGCTGGCCGCCTGCCCGGGTCCGTGGCCCGACGTCCTGGCGGACCGGGTGGCCGCCTGGCTCGTCCGGCCGGCGGGGCCGGCCGACGACTGGACGGTCCGGGAGCGGCTGCGCCTGGCCGCCCACCGGCTGCCGGTGCACCACGCGGCGGCGCTGTCCGCCGCGGCCGCCCGGCAGGCCGGCGACTCGCCCTGGCGGGCCGCCCTCTCCGCCCTCTCCGACACCCTGTCCTTCCGCCACGACATGCTCGAGGAGCTCCGTTGACCGCCTCCCCCACCGTCGACCCGACCGGCGCCGCGCTGCTGCGCCCGCACGCGGAGCAGGCCACCGAGCACGAGCTCGCGGCGCTGCGGGCGGCCGACGACCGGCCGCGGCCGCCGCACTGGCAGATGTCCCCGTGGGCCGTCGTCACCTACCTGCTCGGCGGGACCCTGGACGACGGCACGGTGATCACGCCCAAGTACGTGGGCCCGCGCCGGCTGGTGGAGGTCGCCGTCGCGACGCTGGCCACGGACCGGGCGCTCCTGCTCCTCGGCGTCCCCGGCACGGCGAAGACCTGGGTCAGCGAGCACCTGGCCGCCGCGGTCTCCGGCGACTCGACGCTGCTGGTGCAGGGCACGTCCGGCACCGCCGAGGAGACCATCCGCTACGGGTGGAACTACGCGCGCCTGCTCGCCGAGGGCCCCAGCGACGCGGCCCTCGTCCCCTCGCCGATCATGACCGCGATGCGCGAGGGCCGGATCGCCCGGGTCGAGGAGCTCACCCGCATCCCGAGCGACGTGCAGGACGCGCTGATCACCGTGCTCAGCGAGAAGACGTTGCCCGTCCCCGAGCTGTCGACCGAGGTGCAGGCGGCCAAGGGCTTCAACGTCATCGCCACCGCCAACGACCGCGACCGGGGCGTCAACGAGCTGTCCTCGGCGCTGCGCCGCCGGTTCAACACCGTCGTCCTGCCGCTGCCGGCGTCCTTCGACGACGAGGTCGACATCGTGGCGCGCCGGGTCGAGTCGCTGGGCCGGTCGCTGGAGCTCCCCGAGACGCCCGCGGCGCTGGAGGAGATCCGCCGCGTCGTCACCGTCTTCCGCGAGCTGCGGTCCGGCCTGACCGGCGACGGCCGCACCAAGCTCAAGCCGCCGTCGGGGACGCTGTCGACGGCCGAGGCCATCAGCGTCGTGACCGCCGGGCTCACGCTGTCGGCGCACTTCGGCGACGGCGTGCTGCGGCCCGCCGACGTCGCGGCCGGCATCGTCGGCGCCGTGGTGAAGGACCCGGTCGCCGACACCGTCGCCTGGACCGAGTACCTGGAGGCGGTCGCCCGCGAGCGCGAGGGCTGGGGCGACTTCTACCGCGCCTGCCGCGAGGTCTCCGGGTGACCGCAGCGACCGGCACGGAGGCGCCGGAGGTCCGGCTGTTCGGCGTGCGCCACCACGGCCCGGGCTCGGCCCGGACGGTCCGTGCGGCGCTCGAGGAGTTCGGGCCCGACGTCGTCCTGGTCGAGGGACCGGCCGACGCCGACGCCCTGGTCCCCCTCGTCGCCGAGGAGGGGATGCGCCCGCCCGTGGCGCTGCTGGCCTACGCGACCGACGACCCGGGGGTTGCGTCGTTCTGGCCGTTCGCGGTGTTCAGCCCCGAGTGGCAGGCGCTCGAGTGGGCCGCGGCGCACGGCGTGCCGGTCAGGTTCTGCGACCTGCCCGCGAGCACGTCGCTGGCCGACCGGGAGTCGATGCTCGGCGACGACGCGGAGTCGTCGACCGACGCGATCGAGCAGCAGGTCCGCAGCGACCCGATCGCGCTGCTCGCCGAGGCGGCCGGCTTCGACGACCCCGAGCGCTGGTGGGACGACGTGGTCGAGTCCCGGCTGACCGGCGAGGGCCCGTTCGAGGCCATCCACGAGGCCATGGCGGAGCTGCGGGCGAGCGCCCCCGAGGCCGCGCCGCGCGAGCAGGCCCGGGAGCAGCGCCGGGAGGCGCACATGCGCTCCGTGCTGCGCGGTGTCCTCAAGGAGGGCCGCACCCGCGTGGCGGTCGTCTGCGGCGCGTGGCACACACCGGCGCTGGCGGCCCCGCTCCCCCCGGCGAACGCCGACGCCGCGGTGCTCCGCGGCGCTCCGCGCCGGAAGGTCACGCTGACCTGGGTGCCGTGGACGCACGGCCGGCTGGCGGCAGCCTCCGGATACGGGGCCGGCGTGGCCAGCCCCGGCTGGTACCACCACCTGTTCACGGCGCCGGACCTGCCGGTGCACCGTTGGCTGACCGGCGTCGCCGGGGTGCTGCGCGGTGAGGACCTGCCGGTGTCCAGCGCCCACGTCATCGAGGCCGTGCGGCTGGCCGAGACCCTCGCGGTGCTGCGGGGCCGGCCACTCGCCGGGCTGGAGGAGGTCACCGAGGCGACCCGTGCCGTCCTCGTGGAGGGCGACGAGGTGGCGCTGGACCTCGTCACCCGGCGGGTCGTCGTCGGCGAAGCGCTCGGCGAGGTCCCCGACAGCGCTCCCGCCGTGCCCCTGGAGGCCGACCTGCGGCGGCAGGCCACGACCCTGCGGCTGAAGCGGGACGCCGCCGCGAAGACCGTCGAGCTCGACCTGCGCCGCACGAACGACCTCGAGCGCAGCCGGTTGCTGCACCGCCTGCGGCTGCTCGGCGTCCCCTGGGGCGTCCCGGCACGGGGCGCCTCCCGGAACCTCGGCACCTTCCGGGAGGCGTGGTCGCTCGTCTGGGAGCCCGAGCTCTCGGTCGCCCTCGCCGAGGCCTCGGTGTGGGGGACGACGATCGCGGCGGCCGCCACGGCGCGCATCACCCAGGAGGCGCGGAGCGGGGACTCGCCGCTGTCGCACCTCACCTCCGCGGTGGAGGCGTGCCTGCTCGCCGACCTGCCCGACGCCCTGCCCGGACTCCTGGGGGCACTCGACGCCCGGGCCGCCGTCGACACCGACGTGGTGCACCTGATGGAGGCGCTCCCGGCGCTGGTCCGCTCGCTGCGCTACGGCGACGTCCGCGGCACCGGCACCTCCGCGCTGGCGACGGTCGCCGCCGCGCTCCTCGTCCGGATCTGCGCCGGCCTGCCGCCGGCCCTCACGGGCCTGGACGACGACGCCGCGGCGGTGCTGCGCGCGCGGATCGACGCCGTGCACGCCGCCGTCCGGCTGTGGGACGACGGCCCGGCCGGCGACCGGTGGATGGCCACCCTGGCGGGCCTGGCGGACCGCACGGACGTCCACGGCCTGGTCACCGGCCGGCTGGTCCGGCTGCTGCTGGACGGCCGCCGGCTCGACACGGCCGCAGCCGGTGCGCGCCTGTCCCGGGCGCTGTCGGTCGGGACCGCGCCGGCCGCCGCGGCGGCCTGGGTGGAGGGCTTCCTCTCCGGGGGCGGCACGCTGCTGGTCCACGACGCGGAGCTGCTGGGGCTGCTCGACGCATGGGTGAGCGACCTGCCCGGCGACGCCTTCCCCGACGTCCTGCCCCTGCTGCGGCGCACCTTCGGGTCGTTCGAGCCGCCCGAGCGCCGCAGCATCGCCGAGCGGGTCCGGCGCGGTCCCGCCCGCGAGCAGACCGCTGACCCGGACGACGACGTCGACGCCGACCTGGCCACCGCGACCCTGCCCGCGGTCCGGCTGCTGCTCGGGATCCCCGCATGACCGACGACGGGACCGAACGGCTCCGGCGGTGGCGGCTGCTCCTGGGCGAGCCGTCGGCCGACGCGCTCGGCGTCGCCCTCGGCGGTGCGGACGCGGGGATGGACGGCGCGCTCGCCGCCGTCTACGACACCGAGCGGACCGAGCCCGGGCAGCGGTCGGCCGGGCTGAACGGCTCAGCGCCCCGGGTGGCCCGCTGGCTCGGCGACATCCGCAGCTACTTCCCGTCCACCGTCGTCCAGGTCATGCAGAAGGACGCGATCGAGCGGCTGCGCCTCACCCAGCTGCTCCTCGAGCCGGAGCTGCTGGAGTCCGTCGAGGCCGACGTGCACCTCGTCGGCACGCTGCTGAGCCTCAACCACGTCATGCCCGAGCACACCAGGGCCACCGCGCGGCAGGTGGTGGCGAAGGTCGTCGCCGAGATCGAGCGCCGGGTGGCCCAGCGGACGAAGGCCGCGGTGTCGGGCGCGCTGAACCGGGCGACCCGCACCCGCCGGCCGAAGCTGCGCGACATCGACTGGAACCGGACGATCGCGGCCAACCTGGCGCACTACCTGCCCGAGCACCGCACCGTCGTCCCGGAGCGGCTGGTCGGGTACGGACGGCGGCAGCAGGTGGTCGCCCGGGACGTGGTCGTGGCGATCGACCAGTCGGGGTCGATGGCGGCGTCGGTCGTCTTCGCCGGCGTCTTCGGCGCCGTGCTGGCCAGCATGCGCAGCCTCCGGACCTCGCTCGTCGTCTTCGACACCGCGGTCGTGGACCTCACCGAGCACCTGGCCGACCCGGTGGAGGTGCTGTTCGGGACCCAGCTCGGCGGCGGGACCGACATCAACCGCGCCATCGCCTACAGCCAGTCCCTGATCACCCGGCCCGGCGATTCGCTGTTCGTGCTCATCAGCGACCTCTACGAGGGCGGGATCCGCGACGAGATGATCAAGCGGGTCGCCGACATGACCGCCGCAGGCGTGCAGGTCGTGGTGCTGCTGGCGCTCAGCGACGAGGGCGCCCCGGCGTTCGACCGGGAGAACGCGGCCGCGCTCGCCGCACTGGGTGTCCCCGCGTTCGCGTGCACTCCTGACGCGTTCCCCGACCTGCTCGCGGTGGCGCTCGAGCGCGGCGACGTGGGGGCGTGGGCGCAGCGGACGCTGGGCGCCGCCACCTGATCGGGCGGGACCCCGGCGGAGGGACACGGCCCAGGCGCGGGGACTTCACGACCACGCCGGGGCCGGTGTGGGACCCCGTGCCCCGGACGGTTGCGCGCGAAACCATCTGCCGGTCATCGGCCACGTTTGGCGGGCGGGGCGCAACCCGAGGACTCCCGGGGCCCCGCCCGGGCCGAGCATCGCCGACCCTGCGCCGTTCCGCAACCTGGCGTCCGAGGCGTCTGGGGTGGCGATGCCGACGCGCCGTGCAGCACGTGCAAACTTGCGCAGAGTGCAAGAAACGGTGATCATGAACCGGTGACGACCGGCCTGCGCGAGCGCAAGAAGCTCGCCACGCGACAGGCGCTGCACCTCGCCGCGCTGCAGCTCGTGGCCGAACGCGGGCTGGAGGACGTGTCGGTCGACGACATCGCCGACCGCGCAGAGGTCTCCCCGAGGACCTTCTTCAACTACTTCCCCTCGAAGGTCGACGCGATCATCGGCCTGGATCCCGACACCTCCCGGCAGCAGGTGGAGGCGTTCCTGGGCCGGCCCGCGGGCGAGTCGCCGGTGCAGGCGATGCGCGCTGTTGCCCGGGCCCAGGCCACGGAGATGGCCGGCGACACCGAGCTGTGGCCGCTGCGGCTGACGGTGATCGACGCCCACCCGGCGGTCCTCGGGCGGCTCGCCGCCGCCTTCGGCGAGGCCGAGCAGGTGCTCGCCGGCGCGATCGCGCAGCGGACCGGCACCCGCGTCGGCGTCGACGCCTACCCCACCCTGCTGGCGGGGGTGGCCGCCGCGGCGATGCGCTCGTCGCTCCAGCGCTGGCTGGCCGGCGAGTTCACCGCCGCCCTCCCCGATCTCGTCGACGAGGCCTGGGACCTGCTGACCGCCGGACTCCCCGAGCCCCGCTGACCCCGCCCCACCCGAGCGGCCGGCGTCGTCCGCTCTCCCTGGTGCCGCGCGCCCGCGCGCACCACCGCTCGACCCCAGGAGATCTCGTGCACGCCCCGCCCACCGACGCCGCGCCCCCCATCGTGCTCACGAGGCGCCGGATCAACCTGATCTTCTCGGCCCTGCTCGCGGGCATGCTCATGGCCGCCCTCGACCAGACGATCGTCTCCACGGCGATGCCGACGATCGTCGGCGAGCTCGGCGGCGTCGCCCACATGGCGTGGATGACGACCGCCTACCTGCTGGCCACCACGCTGGTCATGCCGATCTACGGCAAGTTCGGCGACCTCTGGGGACGGCGCACGCTGTTCCTCGTCGCCATCGGGCTGTTCACCGTCGCGAGCATCGGCGCCGCCCTCTCCCCCGACTTCGGCTGGCTGGTGTTCTGGCGCGGCGTGCAGGGGCTCGGCGGCGGCGGGCTGATGATCCTGTCCCAGGCGATCATCGCCGACATCGTCCCGGCCCGGGAGCGGGCGAAGTACATGGGCCCGATCGGCGCCCTGTTCGGTCTCTCGGCGATCGTCGGGCCGCTGGTCGGCGGCTTCTTCACCGACCACGACTCCCTCGGCTGGGAGTGGGCCTTCTGGATCAACGTGCCGGTCGGCGCCGCCGTCCTGGCCATCGGCTGGTTCGCGCTGAGCCTGCCGCGCAAGCGCAGCACCACCCCGATCGACGTCGCCGGCATCGTCGCGCTGTCGGCCGCGACGACGTCGCTGGTGCTGTTCACCGACGTCGGCGGCCGGGACGGCTGGGGCTCGTGGCAGGCGCTGGCGCTGCTGGCGGCGCTCGTGGTGTCCGCCGTCGCCTTCGTCGCGATCGAGCTGCGCGCGGCCGAGCCGATCATCCCGATGACGCTCTTCCGGAACCCCACCTTCGTCGTCGCCACCGCGCTCGGCATGGCCGTCGGCCTCGGCATGTTCTCCGCCATCGCCTTCATGCCGACGTTCCTGCAGATGGCGTCGGGGCTGTCGGCGGCGAACTCCGGGCTGCTGATGCTGCCGATGACCGCCGGCATCATCCTGACCATCCAGAGCTCGGCCACCTTCATCATGCGGACCGGCCGGTACAAGGTCTTCACCATCGCCGGCGTCGCCGTGATCATGGCCGCGATGGTCTGGATGACCACCCTCGCCGGCGACACCTCGCTCTGGACGATCGGCGCGATGTTCTTCCTGCTCGGCGCCGGCCTCGGCCTGATCATGCAGAACGTCGTCCTGGCCGCGCAGAACGCGGTGCCGGCGACCCAGATCGGCACCGCCACCTCGACGAACAACTACTTCCGGGAGGTCGGCGCCACCCTCGGGGTCGCGATCTTCGGGACGCTGTTCACCAGCCGGCTGGCCGAGAACCTCACCGGCGCGCTGGCGGGCAACGCCGAGCAGGCCGTGCAGGCGGGCATCACGTCGCCGGACACGCTCGTGCCCTCGGCGGTCGATGCGGCCGGTGACCCGCTGCGGTCGGCGATCGTCGACGCCTACGCCCACAGCCTGGCGCCGGTGTTCTGGTACCTGGTGCCGATCCTCGCGGTCGCGCTCGTGCTGGCGTTCCTGCTCAAGGAGATCCCGCTCTCCGAGCACGCCGGGATGGTCGCCCGCGGCGAGGCCGTGAACTCCGAGGAGGAACTGGCCGCGCTCTCGGCGCCGGCGGACGTCGAGGAGGTCGTGGTCCTCGAGGACGACGGCGACGGGCAGCGGGACGACGACCCGCGCGAGGCGCCCGCCCGCGTGTGACGGGGCGCATCCGCCGAGCCGGTCGACGACGAAGGGGGGTCGGTGTCCCCTCTCCTCGTCGTCGTCCCGGCACTGCTCGTCGTGGTGCTGGGCTACGTCCTGGGCCACGGGCTGTGGAGCGCGATCGCCGGCGAGGCGGGCGCCGAGCCGGCCGGCTGGATCACGGGGTTGGTCCTGCTCGTCCTCGTCACCCGGCTGACCTGGCTCTGGTGGCGGAGGCGCCGGCGAGGCTGAGGTGGACCGGTCAGCCGGCGTCGAGGTCGCGCGCGATGGCGGCAGCTGCACCGGTCAGCGCGGCCGCCCAGACGGGGGCCCGGTCGCGGGAATACCGCGCGGTGGGGGCGGCGACGGAGAGCGCTGCACCCGAGAACCCGCCCGCTGGCGGCACCGCGACACCGACGGCGGTCAGGCCCGCCTCGGTGTCCTGGTCGTTGACGGCGAAGCCCCGGCGCCGGACCGTCCGCAGCTCCCGCTCCACGCGAGCGATCGCGCTGCCGTCCAGACCGTCGAGCGCTGCCGCGACGGCACCGTCGTCCAGCGTCGCGAGCACCGCCTTGCCGCCCGAGCTCAGGTACGCCGGCAGCGTCCGGCCCGCGCGGTCGCCCACGCGGAGGACCTGGTCGCTCTCGACGGTGGCGACGAACCGCACCTCCGACCCTGCCAGGACCATCGCGTTCGCCGTCTCCCCCACGACCTCGACCAGCCGGCGCAGGTGCGGCAGGGCGACCTCCCGCAGCGTCGCCACCGACGCCTGCTGCACCGGCCCGCGGCGCAGCACGGGTCCGGCGGCGTACCTGCGGTCGGGGAGCTGCTCGGCGAAGTCCCGGTAGACGAGCATGCCGAGCAGCCGGTGCGCGGTGGAGACCGAGACCCCCAGGCGGGCGGCCACGTCCGTCACGCGCATCGCCCCTTCCTGCTGCAGCAGGCTGGCGAGCAGCAGCGCGGAGTCGACCGATCCGATGGCGTACGCAGGCTTGTTCTTCACTGCAGAAAACTCTATCCCGCGATGCGGAAGGTTGGGACCGTCGTCCCATGCAGTTCTACCTCGACGGCTACCGCCCCGGCGATCCTCTGGTGGCACCCGCACACCCCTCCGTCGCCGACCGCCCCGCAGGGCTGCCCGAGGAGGTCGACGTCCTGGTCGTCGGCACCGGCCCGGCCGGCATGGTCCTCGCCGCCCAGCTGGCCCAGTTCCCCGACATCCGCACCGCGGTCGTCGACCGCCGGGACGGGCCGCTCGAGGTGGGACAGGCCGACGGCGTGGCCTGCCGGACGGTGGAGATGTTCGAGGCGTTCGGCCTGGCCGACCAGCTGGTGGCCGAGGCGTACTGGGTCAACGAGGTGTCCTTCTGGCGCCCCGACGCCACCGACCGCCGCCGGATCACCCGCACCGGACGGGTCCAGGACGTCGAGGACGGGCTCTCGGAGTTCCCGCACGTCATCGTGAACCAGGCGCGCATGCAGACCTACCTGCGCGAGCACATGGCCCGGTCGGCGTCCCGCCTGGAGCCGCACTTCGGGCTGCAGGCCGCCGACGTGCAGCTCGCCGCCGACGACGGCCCCGTCACGGTGACCCTGCACCACGTGCGGGGCGGGCAGGAGACCGGCGAGACCTCGACCGTCCGCGCCCGGTACGTGGTCGGCTGCGACGGGGCGCGCAGCGCCGTCCGCCGGTCCATCGGCCAGGAGCTGGTCGGCGACCCGATGAACCAGTCGTGGGGCGTCATGGACGTCCTCGCCGTCACCGACTTCCCCGACATCCGGCTCAAGTGCGCCATCCACTCGGCCAACCAGGGCAACGTGCTCATCATCCCGCGCGAGGGCGGCTACCTGGTCCGGCTCTACATCGAGCTCGACGCCGTCAGCGACCGGGACATGCTGGAGAACCGCAGCGTCACGCCGGAGAAGCTGGCCGCCGTCGCCAACCGGATCATGGCGCCGTACACCCTCGACGTGAAGGACGTCGGCTGGTGGTCGGTCTACGAGATCGGCCAGCGGCTGTGCCGGAAGTTCGACGACGTGCCCGCCGGGGAGACCGGGACGCGGACCCCGCGCGTCTTCATCGCCGGGGACGCCTGCCACACGCACAGCGCCAAGGCCGGCCAGGGCATGAACGTCTCGATGGCCGACGCCTGGAACCTCGGCTGGAAGCTGGCCGCCGTGCTGCGCGGCACCGCCCGCCCCGAGCTGCTGGACACCTACTCCGCGGAGCGGCAGGCCGTGGCGCAGGAGCTGATCGACTTCGACCGCGAGTTCGCCCGCATGTTCAGCGCCGCCCCCCAGGACGCGGAGCCCGGGGCCGGCGGGTCGGCCGAGGAGGGGGTGGACCCGGAGGAGTTCCAGCGCTACTTCGTGCGGCAGGGCAGGTTCACCGCGGGCGTCGCCACCCGCTACGAGCCGTCGGTCGCCACCGGGGACACGCGGCACCAGCACCTCGCCCCCGGCTTCCCGGTCGGCATGCGCTTCCACTCGGCGCCGGTCATCCGGCTGGCCGACGCCAAGCCCGACCAGCTCGGGCACGCCGCCCGGGCCGACGGCGCCTGGCGGCTGTACGTCTTCGCGGACCGGCACGGCAGCCGGTTCGCCGACCTGTGCGTCTTCCTCGGCTCCGAGGAGTCCCCGGTCGCCCGCCACACACCGGCGGCGGCGGAGCCGGACTCGGTCGTCGACGTGCGCGCGGTGTTCCAGCAGGGTCACCGGGACCTCGCCGTCGACGCGCTGCCGCCGGTCCTGCTGCCGCGGAAGGGCGCGTTCGGGCTGGTCGACTACGAGAAGGCCTTCTGCCCCGATCCGGCGAGCGACCTCTTCGACCTACGCGGGATCGACCGCGGGCAGGGCTGCATGGTGCTCGTCCGGCCCGACCAGCACGTGGCGCAGGTGCTGCCACTGGACGCGCGCGAGGAGCTCGCCGATTTCCTGGCCGGAGTACTGCTCGACGCGAGGTAGACCGCCGCCGGCTGGGTATGCGCCCGGCCATGCGCGCCGTCCAGTACCGGACCATCGGAGCCGAGCCCGAGGTCGTGGAGGTCCCCACCCCCGAGCCCGGCCCGGGACAGATCCGGCTGCGGGTCACCGCCGCCGGCCTGTGCCACTCCGACTCCTTCGTCATGAGCCTGCCCGAGGACCAGTACGTCTACGGTCTCCCGCTCACCCTCGGGCACGAGGGTGCGGGGGTCGTGGACGCGCTCGGGGACGGCGTCCGCGGAGTCACGGTGGGCGAGTCCGTCGCCGTGTACGGCCCGTGGGGCTGCGGGCCTGCCACGCGTGCGCCCGTGGGGCGGAGAACTACTGTCCTCGGGCCGCGGATCTCGGCATCGCACCGCCCGGACTCGGCGCCCCCGGCGCCATGGCCGAGTACATGATCGTCGACGACGTGCGGCACCTCGTGCCGCTCGGCGACCTGGACCCGGTCGTGAACGTCTCGCTCACCGACGCCGGGCTCACGCCGTACCACGCGATCGTCTCGAGCCTCGGCGCCCTCCCGGCCGGCAGCACGGCCGTGGTCATCGGCGTCGGCGGGCTCGGGCACGTGGGCGTCCAGATCCTGCGGGCGATCACCGGCGCCACCGTCGTCGCGCTCGACGTGAGCCAGGAGAAGCTGATGCTGGCCCGCGACGTGGGAGCGCACCACGCCCTGCCCTCCGACGGGGCGGCCGTGGCCGCGATCCGCTCCCTGACCGGGGGGAGCGGCGCCCAGGCCGTGTTCGACTTCGTCGGTGCGCCCCCGACCCTCGAGATCGCCCGGCAGGCAGTGGCCCCGGACGGCGTCGTGCAGATCGTCGGGATCGGCGGCGGGCTGATGCCCACCGGCTTCTTCTCGACCCCGATGGGTGCGTCGGTGCGGGCGCCGTACTGGGGCACGCGGTCGGAGCTGATGGAGGTGCTGGACCTCGCCCGGATCGGCGCCGTGCACGTCGAGGTGGAGCGGTACTCGCTCGACGAGGCGCCCGCTGCCTACCGCCGTCTGCACGAGGGCAAGGTCCGCGGCCGCGCCGTCGTCGTCCCGGGGTGAGGTCCGACCCGCGCGCCCTCAGGTCGTGAGCGCGGCGACCACCTCCGGGTAGACGTGCTCGGCGGTGGCGCGCAGCTCCGCGTCCGTCCGGTCCTGCACCGGGTGCGGCACCAGGACGAACGGCGCGGGGAAGCCGAGCGCCTCGCCCTGGAGCCGCGCGGCATCGGCGAAGGCCTCGCTGGCGAGGAAGAGCCCCACCACGCCGCGGCGCTCGAGATCGGCGATGTCGTGCACACTGCACGACGTGCAGGAGCCCTAGTCGGCCAGCGCCTCGATGACCACCTCGCACTGCTCGCTGATCTCGTGGCGCAGGTCGACCGGGGCGGTCCGGGCGAACGTGGGCTTCCGGTACCGGCTCACCACCACCCCGTCGGCGGCGAGCAGCTCCTCGAGCCGGTCGAGGACGACGTCGCCGCGGGCCTTGCTGATGTCGAGCAGTCCCACCCGGCGGCCCCGCAGCGACGTGGGACGGGGCAGCAGCTCCCGGGACGTGGGACGCTGCTCGCCGGTCGGGTCCAGGACGGTTCTCATGCGCGCACCTCTCTGGTCACCGGGGCGCTCCCGGTCTCCCCGGACACCCAGCCGCCGACGACGGCGCTGAACAGGCCGGCGTCGCCGCCGGCGTGCGCCACCAGCAGGCCGCCGGGGCGGAACTTGGGCAGCTCGATCCCGGCCAGCTCCTCGGGGATGCCCTCGGCGATCCCGGCGACACCCCGCAGCAGCTCGTCGGAGGGCAGCGTGAGCAGGACCTCCAGCTCGGCGACGAGCCGGCCGCGGTCCCAGCCGCCCTCGCGGAACACCCGGCCGTGCTCCGGGGAGACGACGAGCATGGCGTCGAACGCCATCGGCAGCTTCGGGTGCCCGTTGACCCGCAGGCACGCCGCGAACGTGCGGGCCAGCGACTCCGGCGTCCGGCTGAGCTGGTCGACGACGGGTTGCAGGCCCCCTCCGGCGAACAGGGTGACCGCGTCACCGGGCACGCCGCGCTCGGCGGCCAGCGGGGCGAACGGGCTGCCCTCCTCGCGCTCGGCGAAGCAGAAGCTGACCTTGCCCGGGTTGCCCAGCGTGGCCCGGTCGATCCCCCCGGGACGGCCGCCCCCCACGTTGCGCACGACGAGCTGCAGCGCCCGGCCGATCGTGGCGTTGGCGCGGTTGCCCTGCCCCAGCGCGTTGACCCCGCTGTTCATCCCGATCCGGCGGGTGACCGGACCGTTCACGACGATCACCGGGCCGGAGAAGTACGTCGTCGCCAGGAGCCCGTGGAGCGCGAACTCCTCCGTGCACGCCGCCTCCAGGGCCGCGAGCACCACCGGGAGGTGCTCCGGCAGGCAGCCGGCCATCACGGCGTTGACGGCGACCTTCTCGACCGTGCACCCGACCAGATCGGGTGGCACGATCGCGACCACCTCGGCGGGGTCGCGCGGAGTCCCGCGCAGCATCCGCAGCACCCGCTCCGGCGTCGGGGGGACGACGGGCAGCCCGTCGGTCCAGCCGCGGTCGAACATCGCCTCGTGCTCGTCCTCCAGGTCGGCGAGGTCCACCCGCCGGCTGCTGAGGCCGCTTCCTCCGTACCGCGCCTCCAGGGCGTCGATCCGGAAGGGGTCCACCGACAGCGACCCGCAGCCCGGGCGGTGGTCCGGCAGCCCCGGACCGAGGCCGGCCACCCCGGTGAGGCCCTCCCACTGCTCGCGGCTCCAGCCGACGACCCGGGACGCCTCCGAGCCGCCCTCCACCCGCATCAGGGTCGGGACGGTCTCGATGCCGAGCCGGTAGGAGAGCTCGAGCTCGGTGTCGTCGCCGTCGAACCATCCGGCGTCGTCCTGGCACCAGACCGCGGCGCCGAGCTCCCGCAGCACCGGCTCGACCAGCACGCAGGTCGGGCAGTCGCGCTTGACGACGGCGACGAGGCCGTCCGGGAGCCGCACGTCGCCGACCGTATCCCCCCTCGGCCGGGGTCGCCCCGTGTGACCGGACCACGAGCCACGCCTGCCCGGGCAGGTAGCTCGACCAGCGGACCTACGTCCCCGCCGCGGATCGGGCAGCCGTGCAGGACGCCGGGATCCCGGAGGTCAGCGACGTCGACCGCGACGGAACCCACGCGGTGCTCACCGGGTCGTGGACGAACCTGCTCGTCGGCCGACCTCCCCGCGGCGGCGCAGCCATCCCCCGCCGTACAGCGCCCACAGCACCAGCAGGGGCTGGAAGAACAGGCGGACCAGCCGCTTGGTGTCGGTGTCCAGCCCGAAGGCGTCGGTCCCCTCGAGGTACTGCGCGACGTTGCCGGGGAAGATCACGACGAAGAACGCCGCGAGCAGCGCCCCCACGGTCCGTCGCTTGCGCGGCAGCGCCACGAACGCCGCACCGAGAGCGATCTCCGCGACACCCGAGGCGAGCACCGTCAGGTCCTCGTCGACGGGGAACCACTCGGGCACCTGGGCCTGGAACTCCTGCCGCTGGGTGGTCAGGTGCAGGATCCCCGCCCCCACCATGGCCGCACCGAGCAGCAGACGGGCACCCGTGCGGGGAGCGGAAGGCATGCCCGCACGGTAACCGGGGACCGTGGTCAGCCCTCGCGGGCCGCCCTGACCACGGCCATGAGCCGCTCGAGCTCGGCGGCCGGGATCACCGGACCGAAGTCCGTCGCGAACCGACCCATCGGCATGGACTTGATCATCGAGGCTGCCGGACGTGGACGGACGACTGGCAGGGAAGACGGCGTTGGTGACCGGGGCGGCGGCGGAGATCGGACGGGCGGTGGCCGATCGGTTCGTCGTCGAGGGAGCGCGGGTCGCCTACGCGGACCGGGACGCCGCGGGCGCAGCGGCGGCCGCAGCGGCGTCCGGTGGTCAGGCGGTCACTGCGGCCCTCAGGCCCTGGCTGCCTGCCGCTCGTGGCGGCGCAGCTTGGCGAGCATGTCGGCGACGAGCAGCCGGACGTCGACATCGGTGAACACGCGCCGGGGCGCGCCTCCGGGCCCGGACGCGGTCTCGGTCCAGGTGCTGGAGGCAACGCTGAGCGAGGTCAGCAGCAACGGCGGGGTGTCCCCCAGCGGCCAGGTCTCCCCCTGCTCTACGAAGTAGGGGATCGGCAGCTCGACGTACCGCTGCCACAACCACGCCCCCACCCGGCCCGCCCCACCCAGGTCGTGCTCCAGCTCGGCGACGGAGTACTCGCACCGCCGGTAGGTCTCCAGCGGGAACTGGGTGACGGCGAGGTCGGTGCGGGCCAGCACCTCCCGCGCTGCTCCGGCGTCGGTCTCCCGGTTGTACTCGAAGGCGTCCGAGGCCAGTGCCCCGCCGACCCAGACCAGCGTCAGCCGCGACGCGATCTCCGGCGCCTGCCGCAGCGCCTGCGCGACGTTGGTCAGGGGTCCGGCGCAGACGAGCAGCAGCGGCAACGGGTCGTCCCGCCGGGCCTCGGCGACGATGAGGTCCGCCGCAGCCGAACCGGTGCCGCCCCCGTCCAGGAGCACGTCGCAGCCGGCGGCGACCGCCGGTCGCGGGCCGTCGATGAGGTCGACGAGCTGCTGGGCGAACCGTGCGCCCCTCTCCGCGGTGCCCTCCGGTGGCCCGAACACCGGGCTCAGGTGCGAACTGGTCACCGCGTCCACCCGGTTCGCGGGGCTGAGCAGGTGGTGCGCCAGGGCGACCAGGCCGTCGGGGTCGCCGGCCCAGTCGTTGTCGATGACGACGCGGCAGCGTTGGGTGATGCGCAAGGACACGTGCTTCCTCCGGGAGTCAGGCGGTGGTGGCGGGGGCGGCCGGAACGTCGCTGCCGGCATAGCGGAACGAGCGGACGACGATCGAGCCGGCGGAGCACCAGAGACCGAGCAGCCGACCGGTCATGCCGCCGGCCACCTCGGTCGAGACGTACCGGCCGTCGAGCCGGCCGAGCTCGGCGAAGGCACCGTCCCGCACCACCCCGGCCAGCAGCTGGTCGGGACCGAGCGCCGTCGAGGAGAAGTGCCCCTCGTCGGGGACGGCGCGGATCTCCAGGACGACGTCGCCCGCGGCGGGGACCGCAGTCTCTCCCAGCACCTGCCGGAGCGGTCCGACCTGGGCGATCGCCCGCACGCGGTCGCCGGCGACCTCGAGGTCGAGGTGGTGCCGGGCGTCCATCCGCACCGACAACCCGCCCACACCGCCGGACGCGTCCACGACGGCTCGGGCGCTCGCGACCAGGTGCTCCTGCCGCCGGCCGGCGAACGCGAGCTCCTCCGACGCCGGGTCGCCGTCGACGGCGGTCAGCCGCCAGCCGCCCTCGGACCGGGTGAGGACCTCGCCCGGGAAACGCCGGGGCGACACCCAGGTGTCCGGCAGGCCCGGACCGCCGAGCTCCTCGACCTCGGCCGGGCCGTCCGGCGGCGTCAGCCACTCCCCGAGCCGCGGCCAGCCGTCCTCCCACACCACCTCGGCCGCAAAGGTCTCGCGGCCGAGCACGTGGAACTGGGGGCTCGCCCCGCGCGGGCGCACGCCGTGGAAGACGATCGCCCAGCTGCCGTCGGGCCGCTGCACCAGGTCGGCGTGCCCGGTGTTCTGCACCGGCGACTCGACGCCGCGGTGGGTGAGCAGCGGGTTCCACGGGCAGGGCTCGAACGGACCCGACGGCGAGGTGCTCCGGGCGACGGTGACGGCGTGCCCGCGCTCCGTGCCGCCCTCGGCGATGAGCAGGTACCAGTGGCCGTCGACGTGGTACAGGTGCGGTCCCTCGGGGAACCGGCCGCCGGTGCCCTGCCAGACGTGCCGCCGCTCGGTGAGCGCGGTCCCAGTGGCCGGGTCGACGGCCTGCTGCACCAGGCCCGCGGGTCCGCCCGGGCCGAAGCCGGCGTAGGTGACCAGCAGGGCGCCGTCGTCGTCCCACGCGAGGTCGGGGTCGATGCCGCGGACCTCCGGCATCCGCACCGGCTCCGACCACTCCCCCAGCGGGTCCTCCGCGGTCACCAGGGTCTGCCAGCCGCCGTCGGCGAGGTTGGTGGTCACCATCCAGAACCGGCCGTCGTGGTGACGGATCGTGCAGGCGGTGATGCCGCCGGAACCGGGCGCGGCCGAGACGTCGAGCTGGGAGGGCCGGCTCAGCACGGAGCCCACCTGCTCCCAGGCCACGAGATCGGTGGAGCGGTACAGCGGCACGCCGGGGGCGTACTCGAAGCTGGAGTGGACCATCCAGTAGGTCTCGCCCACGCGGCAGACGCTCGGGTCGGGGTGGAAGCCGGGGACGACCGGTCGGGGCGTCACTCCGGTGCGGAGAAGTCGGGCAGCTGCGGCTTCTCGACCGGCCGCGGCTCGTCGATGGTGCAGCGGTAGGTGTGCCGGCCGGAGCCGACCTCCCGCGTCGCCGACCCGTCGGGCAGCACGACCTCCGCCGTCGTGTTCGGCGGCACCGTGACGTCCAGGGCGAAGGCGGTGCCGTCGGTGAGCGTCCAGGACACCGACGCGGCGCCGTAGGGCGTCTCGTGGGCGGCCTCGGCGGAGGTGATCCCCGGTCCGGGCGTGGGCTGCACCCGGAGCCGCCGGTAGCCGGGCGCGGCCTGGGCGAGGCCCGCCACCCTGCGGTGCAGCCAGTCGGCCACGGCGCCGTACGCGTAGTGGTTGAACGACGTCATCTCACCGGGGTTCACCGACCCGTCGGGGAGCATCGAGTCCCACCGCTCCCAGACCGTCGTCGCGCCCATGGTCACCGGGTAGAGCCAGGACGGGTGCTCGCGCTGGAGCAGCAGCTCGTAGGCCGCGTCGACGGCCCCGGCGTCCACCAGCGCGTCGGTGACGAAGGGCGTGCCGAGGAAGCCGCTGCCGATGTGCCAGCCGTCCGAGGCGACCTGCTCGGCCAGCAGCCGTCCGGCGTGCTCGCGCTGCTCCGGCAGCAGCAGGTCGCACTCCAGCGCCAGGGCGTACGCGGTCTGCGCGGGGTAGGCGACCCGCCCGGTGGGCGTCACGTACTCGGCGCGGAACCGCTCCGCCGCACGCTCGGCCAGGGCGGTGTAGGGGCGCCCGTCGTGTCCGAGCACCGCGGCCGCGCGGGCCATGATCCGCGCCGAGCGGGCGAGGTAGGCGGTGGCCACCAGCGGCCAGGGCGTCCGGGCGGCACCGGGCTGGTCCGGCGGCGCGACCGGGTCCAGCCAGTCCCCGAGCATGAACGGCACGCCGGCGAAGTCCAGCTCCTCCCCCGCGGCGCGCGAGAAGGCGTCGATCCAGGCGGTCATGCTCGGCCACTGGTCGGCCAGCAGCCCGGCGTCGCCGTGTCCCTCGTACAGCGTCCACGGCACGACGACGGCGGCGTCGCCCCACCCGGCCTCGGCGGAGACGGGGAAGGGCAGCAGCGGGATCCAGGGCACGTACAGCGGCACGAGCCCACCGAGGTCCTCGAGCTGCTCGACCGCCAGGTCGGCGAGCCAGGACCGCAGCATGCCCGCGGTGTCGAACAGGAACGCCGCCGTCGGCGCGAAGGCCTCCAGGTCACCGGTCCAGCCCAGCCGCTCGTCGCGCTGGGGGCAGTCGGTGGGGACGTCGAGGAAGTTGCCCCGCATCCCCCAGACGACGTTCTCGTGCAGCTTGGTGACGTCGGCGTCCGAGCAGGTGAACGTGCCGGTGCGCCGCAGGTCGGTGTGGACGACGACCGCCTCGAGGTCGGCGGCAGTCAGCTCGCCCGGCCAGCCGCTGACCTCCGCGTAGCGGAACCCGTGGAAGGTGAACCGCGGCTCCCACGTGCGCGGCCCGTTCCCGTCGAGGACGACGACGTCGGTCGCGTCGGCCCTGCGCAGCGGCCTCGTGCACAGCTCGCCGTCCTCGAGGACCTCCGCGTGCCGGAGCGTGATCTCGGTGCCGGACGGACCGTCGGGCAGGGAGAGGCGGATCCGGCCGACCAGGTTCTGGCCGAAGTCGACCAGCGTCCGCCCCGACGGCGAGGTCGTGATCCCTTGGGCCGGCAGGGTCCGGGTCCGGCGCACCGGCGGTCCCGTGGGCGCGACGAGGGTCGCCGGGTCCAGCACGCCGACGTCCACCGCCGTCCAGCCGCTGTCGTCGAAGCCGGGCGCCGACCACCCCGGCAGCTCCCGGCGGAGGTCGGCCGTCTCGCCCCGGTAGAGACCGGCGCTGATGAGGGGGCCCGAGGTGGTCGACCGCCACGTGCCGTCGGTGGTGACCACGCTGCGGGTGCCGTCGGGGTGCTCGACCTCCAGCTGCAGGAAGGCGCCGGTGCGCTCGCCGTAGATGGCCCGCTTGCCGGTGAAACCCAGGTAGCCGCGGAACCAGCCGTCGGCCAGCTGCGCACCCAGAGCGTTGGCCCCCTCGCGGACCAGCGCCGTGACGTCGTGCGTCCGGTAGCGCAGCCGGTGCCGGTAGCTGGTCCAGCCGGGTGCGAGCACCTCGTCCCCGACGCTCGCGCCGTTGAGCTCGGCCTCGAACACCCCGTGCGCGGTGGCGTACAGCCGCGCTCGGGTCACCGGCTTGTCGAGGACGAACTCCCGCCGCAGCAGGGCGACCGGCTCCTCGACGTCGCCGGGCAGCACCGGCTGGGCGAGCCGCGCCGACCAGTCGGACGGGTCGAGCAGCCCGGCCTCGACGACGACGTCGTCGCTCCACGCCGAGGGCTGGGCAGCGCCGTCCCCCCAGACCCGCACCCGGACGCTGCGGCGCTCGCGGCTGGTCAGCGGGGCGGCACCCCACGGCACCAGCACCGACTCGGCGGACACCACCCGGCCCGACGACCACACCTCGCCGTCCTCGCGCGCGATCTCGAGCTCGTAGGCGGCCTGCCGCCAGTCCGGCAGGTCGGTGCGCGTCACCCACGACAGGCGCGGTGCGGTCTCACCGATCCCGAGCGGCTCCCGGTGGTGCTCGACGGTGACGGGGAGGACTGTCAGATCGCTCATCGGAGGGCTGCCTTCAGGTGGTCGACGGACAGGCGGACGAGGCCGTCGACGTCGTCGTGGCCGTCGAAGATGTGCTGGGCGCCCTCGACCGGCACCAGCGTCGAGGGGACGCCGGCGGCGGACAGGGCGGCGTGCAGCTGCTCGCTCTGCGCGTAGGGCACCAGCCAGTCGGCCGTGCCGTGCACCAGCAGGAACGGCGGCGCGCTCGGCGTGACGTGGGTGATCGGGCTGGCGTCGGCGAGGTCCCTGCCCTCGAGCCCCCGCGTGAGGTGGTCCTCCGGCGGCGCGTGCAGCTCCACGGGGAGCATCGCCGCCACCGGTGGCGGCGGCGCCGTCCGCGGCATCGTCGACAGGTCCGACAGCCCGTACCAGTCGACGACGACGTCGACCGCGCTGGAGGGGCCGACGACGCCGTGGCTCCCCTCCAGGTCGTCGCGGTGGGCGGTCAGGCCGAGCAGCGCGACGAGGTGCCCCCCGGCCGACTCGCCCCAGGCACCGATCCGGGTGGTGCTGACGCCCAGGTCGTCCGCGTGCGCCCGGAGGTAGCGGACCGCGGCCTTGAGGTCGTGCAGCTGCGCCGGGAACGGCGCCTCGAGCGCGTGCCGGTAGTCGAGCGTCGCGACCGCGAGCCCCGCGTCGAGCAGCGCGTCGAACACCTGGTTCGGGCGCAGCGTCTCGGGCAGCCAGCGGCGGTCGCCCATCATGAATGCGCCGCCGTGCACCCAGACCACCAGGGGCGCGGGCTCGTCGGTCGGGGGCACCCAGACGTCGAGCTGCAGCGGGCGGTACCCGAAGGCGACCGCGTAGGTCAGCCCGCTGAAGTGCAGCGCGCCGTCCTCCCGCCGGGTCGGCCGGTGCGGCGGCAGGAAGCGGGCCGGTCCGGCCCACTCGGTCGTCTCGGGGGTCAACGCGGTGTCTCCTCGAGGGTGCAGTTGTAGGTGTGCGTGCCCGGGCCGGCGCCGTCGACGGACCCGTCGGGCAGGACGATCTCCGCCGTCGTCCCGGCGGGGACGACGACGCGCAGCGCGAAGCGGTCGCCGTCGAGCGTCCAGGCGGACTCGATGCGGCCGTACGGCGACTCGTGCGCGGCCTCGGCCGAGGTGAGCCCGCCGCCAGGCCGCGGCCGGACGCGGAAACGCCGGTAGGCGGGCTCGACCAGCTCGATCCCGGCGGTGTACCGGTGCAGGAAGGAGATCACCGCGCCCTTCGAGTAGTGGTTGAGCGACTCGTGGGGCACCCCCTCGGCCGACACCCCGTTCCAGCGCTCCCACACGGTGGTGGCGCCGCGGTCGACCATCACCAGCCAGGACGGCTCGCTGTCCTGGAGCAGCAGCTCGTAGGCGACGTCGAGGTGGCCGCTGTCCGCCAGCACCGGCAGGAGGAACGGTGTGGCCAGGAAGCCGGTGCCCAGGTGGGTGTCGGCCTTGCGGATCAGCTCGACCAGCCGCTCGGCGACGGCCGGCCTCAGGGCGTCCGGCACGAGGTCGAAGGCCAGCGCGCGGACGTGGTTCGCCTGCGTGTCAGGCGTGAGCCGGCCCCGCTCGTCGACGTACTCGGCCCGCCAGGCGTCGCGGGCGCGGTCGGCGAGCTCGGCGTACCGCGCCGCGTCGCCCGGACGGCCCAGGACGTCGGCGATCCGCGAGGCGAGCCGGGCGCTGTGGGCGAAGTACGCCGTGGCGACGTCGCCCTTGTCGGCGGCCACCCAGGCGGGGAAGTCGTCGATCTCCTCACCGGGGACCAGCCACTCGCCCCAGTGGAAGCCGGTGTCGACCAGGTACCGCTCGTGCGGCGCCGGGTCCGGCCGCGCGGCGGCCCGCGACGGGTGCCGCTGCTCCCGGGCCATCCGCTCCGTCCGCTCGAGCCAGCGGACCACCGTCGGCCACATCTCCTCCAGCACCTGCACGTCCCCGTAGGCGCGGTAGAGCTCCCACGGCACGATGACCGCGGCGTCGCCCCAGCCGGCGGAGCCGTTGAGGAAGGCGACCGGGCTCTCCCGGCCCTCGCCCCGCGTGCTGGGGCTCATGTTCGCGACGGTGCCGTCCGGCCACTGGTCGAGGGCGACGTCGCGCAGCCACTTGGTGGAGAAGCCGGCCACGTCGTAGAGGAAGGCGGCGGTGGGCACGTACAGCTGCCAGTCGCCCGTCCACGGCCCCCGCTCCCGGTGCGGGCAGTCGGTGGGCACGTCGCAGGCGTTCCCCCGCAGGCTCCACACCGCGGCCTCGTGGAACCGGTTCACCCGCTCGTCGCTGCACGAGAAGGTGCCGGTGCGCCGCATGTCGGTGTGCACCACGACGCCCCGGACGTCGTCCGGGCTCAGCTCGCCGGGGTGGCCCTCGATGCGGACGTACCGGAAGCCGTGGGTCGCCCGCCGGGGCTCGAAGACGTCGCCGGGGACGCCGGCCGAGACGACGGAGTCGACCTGGCCGGCCGGGAGCGGCTCGGGCAGGAACGGCACGGCCGGGCGCAGGTGGTCGGTGGTGACGTCGCCGTCCGGGCCGAGCCACTCGCCGTGGGTCAGCGTGAGGGCCGTGCCCGCCGGGCCGAGGTCGGTCAGCCGCACCCATCCGTTGATGTTCTGCCCGAGGTCGACCACCTGCCGGTCGCCGTCGATCCGCGTGACCGAGACAGGGACGATCTCCGCCACCCGGCGCACCGGCGGCGCCGGGGAGTCCACGAGACCCGCATACCCGTGCTCGACGACCGCCGCGTCGTCCCAGCCCGCGTCGTCGAACCCGGGGCGCTCCCACCCGCGGGGCAGCCGGGTCAGGTCGACGCGCTCGCCGGCGATGAGGTCGGCGGCGACCACGTGGCCCACGGAACTGCGCCACCCCGGCCCCGTGCCGACGACGGACTCCGTGCCGTCGTCGTGCGTCAGGTGCAGCTGGAGCAGCAGCGCCAGCCGGTCGCCCCACTGGTCGGCCGCCCGGGTGATGCCGGTCTGGCCGCGGAACCAGCCGTCGGCCAGGATCACCGCGAGGGCGTTGCGCCCTTCGCGGACCGACGTCGTGACGTCGAAGGTCTGGACCTGCAGGCGCGCGTCGTACTGGGTCCACCCGGGCGTGAGCTCGGCGTCTCCCACCCGCACGCCGTCGAGGAACGCCTCGTAGATGCCCTGCGCGGTGGCGTGCAACCGGGCCGCGGCCACCGGCCGCGCGACGTCGAACTCGAACCGGAGCAGCGCCGCGGGCCGCTCGCCCTTCGGCCCGCCGGGCATCGTGCCGGGCTCGATCCAGGAGGCGGTCCAGTCCTCCGGCCACAGCAGGCCGGTCTCGAACCGGCCCGGTGCGGACGGCTCGCTCTCCCCGAGCTCGGTGCGCACCCGGACCGTCCACCCGACCCGCTGCGACGAGGCCAGCGGCGGCCCGGCGTACGGGACCAGCAGGCTCTCCCCGCTGTCCACCCACCCGGTGTCCCAGCCGTTGTCAGTGGTGAGCCGGTAGGCCTCCTGCGCGCGGGCGCCGCCGGGCAGCCGCCACGACAGACGAGGCGCCGGCGTCCGGATGCCGAGCGCCTCGTCGAGGTGCTCCACCCGCAGTGCGTGGGGTGCGGACGTCAGCTCCGGCAGGATCGCTTCTGCCGCTCGGCCCCGGTGCAGGGGCTCGCCGCGAGCCTGCGAGTGGTGGGGGGCAGGGGGGTCCTCTTTCACAGGGCCGGGACGCGCTCGGCGTGGTGGCAGGCGGTCAGGTTGCCGTCCACCATCCGCAGCGGCGGACGCTGCTCGACGCAGACCTCGGTGGCCAGGGGGCAGCGCGGCACGAACGGGCAGCCGGTCGCCGAGGGCTGCGCGGCGCCCGCCGTGCCGACACCGAGCGCCTCGCGGGCGGCACGGCGGGCCGCCTGCTCGCCCGGCCGCGGCACCGGCGCGGCAGCGGTGAGCGCCACGGAGTACGGGTGGCGCGGCTGCTGGGTCACCGACTCGACCGGCCCGGACTCCATGACCTGCCCGCGGTAGAGCACGACGACCCGCTGCGCCAGGAACCGGACCACCCCGAGGTCGTGGGCGATGAAGAGGAAGGCGAGGCCGTGCTGGTCGCGCAGGTCGGCCAGCAGGTTCAGCACCTGCGCCTGGGTCGACAGGTCCAGGGCGCTGACCGGCTCGTCCAGGACGAGCACCCGGGGGTCGCACACCAGGGCCCGCGCGATCGCGATGCGCTGCCGCTGGCCGCCGGAGAACTGCGAGGGGTAGCGGTCCACCGCATCGCCGGGCAGGCCCACGGACTCCAGACCCCTCCGCGCCCTCCGCAGCGCCTCGGCCGCGTCCACGCCCATCAGCCGGAGCGGCTCGGCGAGCGTCTGGCCGATCGTCCGCGCCGGGTTGAGGGAGGAGTAGGGGTCCTGGAAGACGACCCGCAGGTCGGCGGCCGTCGTCCTGCGCTGCTGCAGCGACATCGTGGTGATGTCCTGCCCGTGCAGCCTGACGGTGCCCGACGCCGGCGGCTGCAGGCCGAGGACGGCCTTGCCGATCGTCGACTTCCCCGACCCGGACTCGCCGACCAGCCCGACGGTCTCGCCCGGTGCGATGTCGAAGCTGACGTCGTCGATGGCGGGAGGCGCCTGACGCGCCCTGCGTCCCGTGCCGTAGCGGACGACGAGGTCGCGGATCTCCAGGGCCGGGGCGACGGCCGTGGCCGGCCGGCTGGGGGCGGGCGCGGTCATCGAGTTCCTCCGGTGGTGGCGACGGGCTGCTCGACGACCGGCTCGGCGGGCACGCCGGCGTCCGGCGCCGTCTCGGCGCCGACGTGCTCCGCACCCCAGCGGATGCCCGCGTCGTGGACCTCGGCGACGCGGACGCACAGGACCGAGCCGTCGCCGTGGGCGGGCAGCGCCGCGAACGGCCTCGTGCACGTCTCCTGCGCGAACTGGCAGCGGCCGGCGAAGCGGCAGCCGGTGGGCCAGGACCCGGGCGGCGGCACGGTGCCCGGGATGCAGGCCAGCCGCAGCGGGACGGGCTCGCCGTCGGGCACGTGCGGGTTCGCCCCGAGCAGGGCCATCGTGTACGGGTGGGTGGGGTCGTCGAGGACCCGCTCGGCGGTGCCGGACTCGACCACCTGGCCCGCGTACATGACGGCCACGTCGTCGCAGATGTCGGCGACGACGCCGAGGTCGTGGCTGACGAGGATCACCGACAGGCCGGTGTCACGGACGAGCACGCGCAGCAGGCTGAGGATCTCGGCCTGCACCGTGACGTCGAGGGCGGTGGTGGGCTCGTCGGCGATGAGCAGCTCCGGCTGCCCGGTGAGCGCGAGGGCGATCGCGACCCGCTGGGCCATGCCGCCCGACAGCTGGTGCGGATAGGACCCCAGCACCCGCTCGGCGTCGACGATGCCGACCTGCTGGAGCAGCTCGGCGGCGATCGTCCGCGCCTCCGCCCGGCCGACGCCGCGGATGCGGCGCAGCGGCTGGGTCAGCTGGTAGGCGATGGAGAACATCGGGTCCAGCGCCACCATCGGCTCCTGCGAGATCATCGCGATCTCCCGGCCTCGGACGGCGCCGAGCTCGCGCTCCGTCAGGCCCACGAGCTCGCGCCCCTGCCAGAGGATCGAGCCGCCGGAGACCGAGACGCCGTCGGGCAGGAGGCCCATCAACGACCGGGCTGTCATCGTCTTGCCGCAGCCGGACTCTCCCACCAGGCCCAGCACCCGGCCGGGCTGCAGGGAGAAGGAGACGCCGGTGACGAGCGCGGGGCCGTCGTCCACGGCGACGTCGAGGTCGCGCACCTCGAGGATGGCCCGCGGATCGGCCGGGGCGGCATGGGCCTCCGCGGCGACGACTGCGCGCGCCGGCGGCCGCTTGCGGCGCCGCGGGGCGGCCGCCACCGAGGCCTTGCCCGCGATGGCGTCGGCCAGCTCGTTCGCGGCCACCACGGTGAGCGCGAGGACGAGACCGGTCGGCACGAGCAGCCAGGGCGCGTTGAACACGTAGGAGGAGGCGTCCTGGATCATGAAGCCCCAGCTGGGGGCGGGCTCGGCCGGCCCGAAGCCGAGGAAGGCGAGCCCGGCGATGATCAGCAGGCCGATGCCGTAGAGCTGGGCGGCCTGCACCGCCACGACCGTCGCCATCGACGGCAGGACGTGGACGAGGTTGACCCGCAGCGACCCGAGCCCGTTGACCCGGGCGGCGTCGACGTAGAGCCGCCGGCGCACCGACTGGGCGACACCCAGCATCACCCGGTAGACGGCTGCCGAGATCAGCGCGCCGAGGATCGCCATGATGACGTAGGTCCGGACGCCGATGACGCCGATGACCGCGAGCAGCAGGATCGTGGCCGGCAGCGCGAGGAAGACCTCGGTGACCCGGCTGATCACGCGTTCCACGCGGCGGCCGCGCTCGGCGGCGACGAGCGCCAGCGGCAGCCCGATGCCGAAGGCGACCAGGACGGTCACCGCGGCGGCCAGCAGCGGCTCGGCGCCGGCGGAGAAGATCCGGCTCAGCAGGTCGCGCCCGAGCGGGTCGGTGCCCAGCCAGTGCTCGGCCGACGGCAGCGCGAGCCGGTTGCCGAGGTCCTGCGCGGCGACCTCGTACGGCCGCCAGAGGGGCGCGGTGAGCGAGGCGACCAGCATGAAGA
>NZ_QCZF01000015.1 GCF_003075095.1 Blastococcus litoris | reverse complement strand
CCGACCCAGCCGGCGCCCTCGCTCGGGGACGTGACCTACCGCGAGGTCGCGCGGCGTGGCCGGGCGCTGCAGGCGGGGCTCGACGAGCTCGGCGTTGAGGAACTCCTGCTGCGACGCCGACCGGGCCGCCCACCCGGTGCGGAACAGCAGCCAGCCGCCGTCCGGCAGCGGGCCGTGCTCGGCCTCCCAGGCACGGACGTGCTCGACCTCGAGGAGGAAGTCGGGGTCCTCGGCGGCCTCGGCCGAGAAGTCGAGGACGACGGCGGGGGCGATGAACCGCCCCGGCGGGACCGAGGCGACGTCATCCCCGTCCTGCCCGGTGACCCAGTGGTTGGGCGCGTCGAAGTGGGTGCCGGTGTGCTCGCCGGTCCGGAAGTTGTTCCAGTACCAGGCCGGTCCGCGGTCGTCGTAGCGGCTGAGCTCCTCCAGCTGGAACGGGGCCGTCTGGGCGAACTGCTCCGGGAGGGCGATCACCGGGGTGTCCGACGACAGCGGCGCCGTCAGGTCCACCACCTCGATCCCTCCGGTGGACAGCGCCTCGGCGAAGCTGGAGAGGATGGACATGGGGATCCCTTCTGGCCGGCTGCGAGCGGCCGTCAGCCAAGCACACGCCGTCAGGGCCGGAGCGTGGCGTACACCTCCTCGGCGTGGTCGAACACGAGGAAGTGCCCTTCCCCGGAGAACCACCGCGCCGTGCAGTCCGGGAGCATCCGGCTGAGCACCTGGCCGAGGGACACCGGCACCATCCAGTCCTGCGTGCCGTGCCAGATGTGCACCCGCTGCCGCACCGCGGAGACCGGGAACCCCCAGGGACGGAAGAGCAGCGCCCGGTCGACGGTCAGCGCCGACGACCCGTTGCGCAGCCCCTCCTCGAACGCCGCGCCCATGACCTCGCGGACCGCGGGCCGGCCGAGCACCCGCCGGTCGGCCGCGTTGAGCCGCAGCTGCAGGTAGCGCGGGAGCAGCGCCGGGCGCAGGGCGACGGGTGCGAGCAACGGCTGCAGCAGCTCCGCCGCGCGGGTGGGCCGGTGGACGGCCGACCGGACGCGGTCGGGCACCCAGCGCGGCCACGGCCACGGGACGTCGGGCGGCGGGGCTCCGCCCAGGACGCCGACAGCACGCACCCGGTCGCCGAAGACGTGGGCGCAGGCCAGCGCGTAGGCAGCGCCGCCGGACAGGCTCAGGGCGGCGAACCGGTCGATCCCGAGGTGGTCGAGCAGCTGCGCGACGTCGTCCGGCCAGTCCATGACCCGGCGGCCGGGCTGCGGGTCGGAGAGCCCGAAGCCCGGCCGGTCGGGGACGACGAGCCGCACGCCCCAGCGCCGGTAGTCGGCCGGGTCCTCGACGTGCCGCTCCAGCCGGGAGCTCGGCGACCCGTGGCAGCCGAGGACCGGCCACCCGTCGGGGTCGCCGTGCTCGGCGTAGGCCAGCGTCCGGCCGTCGGCCAGCCGGATGCTCCCCTCGCGGGGGTTCTCGGGGTGCGCCACGCCGTGCTCCTACCCGGGACGGTGACCGCGGCACGCGGAACCGGCAGCAGAGGTCAGGGCGTCCCTCCGCCCGGAGGCACCCCCGCCCATGCGGCGCGCAGCAGGGCCTCGACGCCCTCGCGGGTGACCGGCCGCGGGTTGGCGTACGGACTGGCCACCGCGAGCTCGGCGATGCGCGGGATGTCCGCCTCGGCCATGCCCAGCTCGGCCAGGGACCGGGGGGCGCCGAGGCGGCCGGCCAGCTCCCACAGCTCCCGGGCCGGGTCGTCGACCCCGCCGAGGGCCCGGGAGAGAGCTGCGACGGCGGCCGGCGCCGCCGGCTGGTTGTAGGCGAGGGCGTGCGGCAGCACGACGGTGTGCGTCGGCGCGTGCGGCAGGTCGAGGGTGCCGCCGAGGGTGTGGCACAGCTTGTGGTGCAGCGACATCGTCGTCGCCGCCAGCACGGCGCCGCACAGCCACGCGCCGTACTGCGCCTCGCCGCGGCCCTCGAGGTCGCTCCCGTCGGCGACCACCCGAGGGAGGGCAGCGGCGAGTGCCCGGGTCCCCTCCTCCGCCATGAGGGAGATGATCGGCGTCGCGTCCGGGGCGTAGAGCCCCTCGACGGCGTGGGCGATCGCGTTCATCCCGCTGGTGGCCGACAGCTGCCCCGGGAGGGTGAGCGTCAGCTCCGCGTCGTACACGACGCTCCTCGGCAGCACCCGCACGTCGCGGCCGGTCCGCTTCTGCCCGCCCTCGGTCAGGCCCCACACCGGGGTCATCTCCGAGCCGGCGTAGGTGGTCGGCACCGCGATCACCGGCAGCCCGTGCTCGAGGGCGATCGCCTTGCCCAGCCCCACCGCGGACCCGCCGCCGACGGCGACCACGCCGTCGGCGCCGGACTCCCGCGCGACGTCGCGGGCCCTGTGCGCCACCTCGACCGGCACGTGCATGCGGGCCTCGGCGAGCACCCCGGCGGCGGTGTCCCCTAGCGCAGCGGCCACCTGCCGGCCGGTGCCCTCCTGCTCCGGCGAGCAGACGACGAGCACCCGGTGCAGCCCGAGCGCGGCGACCTCGTCCGGCAGTTTCGCCACCGAGCCCGCGCCGAAGACCACGCGCATCGGCAGCGCCTGGTAGGTGAACGGCACGATCACGAGGCGACCTGGTCCTGCCGCAGCAGGGAGAGGTCGAAGGTCAGCGTCCGGAACGGGTTGGCCAGACCCACCTCGGCCGCCCGGGCGGGGTCGTCGATTTCGGGCACGTCACGGATCAGGCTCTCCTTGACCCCGAAGACGGCGTCGGAGTCCAGGTACGGGCTGTCGGCGACGAAGACGTGCGTGGTCACCGGCCGGTAGCCCGGCGACGCGACGATGAAGTGCAGGTGCGCCGGCCGGTTCGGGTGCCGCCCGGTGGCGGCCAGCAGCTGCCCGACGGGGCCGTCGTCGGGGATCGGGTAGTAGCGCGGCACCACCGACCGGAACCAGAACCGGCCGTCGGCGTCGGCGGTGAACAGCCCGCGCAGGTTCCCCGGCGGCTGGATGCCGGGCTGCTGCACGTCGTAGAACCCGTCCTCGTTGGTCTGCCAGACGTCGACCGACGCGCCGGCCAGCGGCTCGCCGTCCGGACCGGTGACGCGGCCCGACACCAGGCACGGCGTGCCCTTGCCGTCCAGCGCGATGTCGTCGCCGAGCTCCCGCGGCGGCGACTCCACCATGTGGAACGGGCCGAGCACCGTCGACTCCGTCGACGTCCCCCCGGTCCGGTGGTTGATCGTCTCCACGAGCATGGAGATGCCGAGGACGTCGGACAGCAGGATGAACTCCTGCCGGACGTCGTCGCTCATGTGCCCCGTGCGGGTGAGGAAGTCGATCGCGACGCCCCACTCGTCCTCGGTCAGCTCCACGTCCTTGACGAACGCGTGCAGGTGGCCGACCAGCGAGGTCAGCACCTGCCGGAGCCGCGGGTCCGGGGTGGCGTCGAAGCTCGCGGCGACGACCTCGCCCGAACGCTCCTCGGTGAACAGCTCGCGGTCGCTCACGCGCGTCCCACCCGGTCCAGCACCGTGCGCAGGGCCTGCTCCAGCTGCGCCTCGGCGTCGGCCGCCGAGGCGGGGCCGGCCTGGCGGAAGGCCACGTAGTTGTCCGGGCGCACCAGCAGGACGCCGCCGTCGGAGATGCCGCGGACCCGCGCCCAGTCGCCGTACAGGTCCTCGTACTCCTGGCCCGGACCGATGACGACGGCGGCGACGTCGACGCCCAGCCGCTCCCCCACCACCGACGCGGCACGGACCCACGCGTCCCCGCCGATGCCGGTGAGGACGGTGAAGCGCCCCTGCCCGCCGAGGTCGAGCGTGGAGACCTGCCGGCGGTGGTCGGTGGTCAGCCAGGCGTGCGGCAGCTTGGCGCCCGGTCGCGAGGTCGCGTGCGAGTAGAGCTCCGGGTCGCGCTCCGGCTGCTCCGGCAGGGCGCCGTCGGGCACGACCGCCGTCGACACGTACCGCTGGTCCATCTCCACGCCGTGGCAGTTGAACTCGTAGTCCTTGAACGCGATCGCCTCGCGGAGGGCGGCCCGCTGCTTCTCCGCCTCGGGCGTCGCCTCCTTGCGGGCGGCCATGTGCTCGACCATCAGCTCGGGGTCGGCGGTGTTCAGCAGGCCGAGCGCGTCGAAGATCCGGGCGGTGTCGCCGATGCTCTGGTTGGCCCGGTCGACGATCTGCTTGCCCACCGGTGCGCGCTCGGCCGAGTAGCTCTCGAGCAGGCCGGGACCGGCCTGGCCCTTGACCACCATCGCCAGCTTCCACGCCAGGTTGTAGGAGTCCTGGATCGAGGTGTTGGAGCCCAGCCCGTTCGACGGCGGGTGCCGGTGGACGGCGTCGCCGGCGCAGAAGACCCGTCCGGCGGAGTAGCGCTCGGCGGACATGTGGTTGACCGTCCAGGCCGAGCTGGAGGTGATCGACACCTTCACCGAGTCGTCGCCGACGAGCTTGTGCACGATGGAGAGCGCGTACTCCTCGGTGAGGTCGGGGGCCGGGCCGTTGATGTCGTAGCCCCAGACGATCAGCCACTTGTGCCAGGGCCGGACCATGCGGACCAGGCCGGCGCCGATGCCGCCGACGTCCGCGCCGGGCTGGAGCACCCAGTACAGGACCGAGGGCCGGTCGGCGACCAGGTGGGACAGGTCGGCCTCGAAGACGATGTTGATGCTGCCGCCGACCCCCATCTGCCCGTGCAGCGGCAGGCCGATGTCCTCGGCGATCTGGCTGCGGCCGCCGTCGGCGCCGACGACGTACCGGGCCCGGATGTCGTACTCGTCGCCGCGCAGGCGGTCGCGCACCCGGACGGTGACGCCGTCGTCGTCCTGCTGGAGAGAGAGGTACTCGGTGTCGAACCGGACCTTCGCGCCGCGGGACTGCGCGTTGTGCAGCAGCACCGGTTCCATCAGGTCCTGCGGCATGTCGCACATCCGGGACGGGCTGGCCGCCGAGTAATCGGCGAACCGGTCGGGCCGGGTGCCCCAGCTGTGCAGCCGGCCGAGCTCCTCGCCGGCGATCGACGTGCAGTAGACGAGGTTGCCCATGAGCTCCTGCGGCGTGGCCTCGGCCATCACCTCCTCCTCGACCCCCAGGTCGCGGAGCGCCTCCATCGTGCGCTGGTTGGTGATGTGCGCCCGCGGCGTGTCGGCCAGCCGGCCGTACTTGGTGATGACCGTCGTCCGGACGCCGTAGGTCGCCAGCGCCAGCGCCGCCGAGGACCCTGCCGGTCCGCTGCCGACGACGAGGACGTCGGTGTCGAGGTCTGCCATGAGGTGGCTCTCCCTGGTGCTCGGGTCACAAGTGACCCGAGTGTGCGCGGTGGCACGCGTGGAGCTCCTGCATGTTCCGGCCGTCTTCGCTGCACGAAACGCGCGCCGGTGCGGTCAGGAGCCGCGCCGCAGAGCTCCGGGCGTCGTGTCCAGGTGGGCGCGCATCACCCGGGTGAGGTGCTCCTGGTGGGAGAACCCGCAGCGCACGGCCACCTCGGCGATCGGCGCAGGGTCGGTGCGCAGCAGCCGGCAGGCCTGGTCGACGCGCAGGCCGAGGAGGTACCGGTGCGGCGCCAGGCCCGTGCGCGCCTTGAACTGCCGGCTGAACTGGCTGACGCTCAGGCCGGCGCTCGCGGCGAGCTCGGCGAGGGGCACCGGCTCGGCGAGGCGCTCCTGCATCAGCGCCCGCACCGCGGCGAACTGGCGGTCGCCCAGGCCACCGGCCGAGCGGTCGTCCCCGTCGTCGGACCCGGATCTCCCGGCCCCGTGCCGGCGCACGAGCTGGGCGGCGACCATGCTGCCCAGCTGGTCCACGTAGGTGCGGGCCGTCGGCTCCCAGCCGCGCAGCGTCTCGTCCATGGAGAGCACGAGCTGCTCCAGCAGCCCGTCGCTGGTGCCCAGCTCCTCCGCCAGCTCCACCCGCCGGTCTCCACCACCGGCGTCCTGGAGCACTTCGTCGCTCAGGTAGAGGTGCACCGTGTGCAGCGGGCCGCCGAGCTCGACGGTCAGCTCGCGGCCGGCCGGCTGGATGAACAGGCCGCCGGCCGGTACCTCCCGCGACCGGCTGGCCCGGCCCTGACCGCGCCGGACGGTCACCGGTCCGTCCAGGTGCAGGATCACCATGTGCGTGCCGGCAGCCGCGAACGACTCGCGGTAGGGGCGCTCGCGCTGCACCGACAGGTACTGCTTGTCCCACCCGAGGCCGGCGCTGGTCCGCTCCGGCGTCACCCACGGCTGCCGCAGGATGCCGTTGGTGTGCAGGAGCCCTAGTTCAGTCGACACGGACAGTTCCTCTGGGCAGCCGGTGGGGTGCTCGCGTGACGCGGACCACAGAGTATCCGGCGGATCCGGCCCGATCCGGCGTGCGATTCAGGCGAACGTGTCCGGGTGTCGCCCGAACGGGCTCACCCGCCCACCCGGTGACCGGTCGGGAAGACCTGCACCCGGCCGCGCGTCAGCCCCCACAGCCCCTTGGGCGCCAGCAGCGTGATCGCGATCGCGACGAGGCCGACGACGACCAGGTACCAGTTGCCGAGGTCGGCCAGGGTGTCCTGGAGGAGGTAGTAGACGACGGCCCCCAGGATGGGTCCCTCGATCGTGCCGAGCCCACCGATGACGACGACGAAGATCATCGTGGCGGAGTAGTCGACGCTGAAGATCGACGCGGGCTGGACGCGCAGCGTGTTGGCGACCACCAGGGCCCCGGCCAGACCGCAGCCGACGGCGGCGAGCACGAAGACGAGCCGCTTCGCGCCGGTCACCCGGACGCCCGACGACGACGCCGCGGTGGGCTCGTCCCGGATCGCGGTCAGCGCCAGCCCGAGCCGGGAGCGCATGAGCAGGTAGACGGCCAGGACGACGACCACGGCGGTCCCCAGCGCCACCCAGTACACGTACGCGATGCGGTACACCGGCTCGATCCCGCTGAACGCCGTCAGCGACGCCCCCGAGCCGGCACCCACGGCATCCACCTGGGTGACCACCAGCCGCACGACCTCGGCGATCACCCAGGTGCCGATCGCGAAGTACCCGCCGGACAACCGGAACGCGAGGAACGACGTCGCCCAGGCCAGCAGACCGCAGAAGAGCGCGGCCAGCGGGATGGCGAGGAAGGGGTCAACCCCGAGGTTCTGGGCGAGGTGGACGAGGCCGTAGCCGCCGAGGCCGATCCACGCCTGCTGGCCGATCGACACCATGCCGCCGTAGCCGGCCAGCAGGTTCCACATGGTCCCGAGCACGACGAGCGAGAACAGCCCGACCAGGTCGATCTGCGTGCCGCGCGAGGAGAGGAAGGGGACGTAGGCGAGCACGCCCACGACGAGCACCAGCACCGCCCCGCCGATCCAGGCCGCCGGGCCGCTGCGCCGCACCCGCAGCCGCCCCCCTGCGCCGCCGTCGTCGCCGGCGGTCCCCGCCGCGCGGGGCCGGAGCGCGGTCACCGCGCCACCGCCGCGGGCAGCAGGCCGCGAGGGCGGCTGGCCAGGATCACCAGGAAGACCAGGTGGCCGGCCAGGATCCCGTAGGCGGGATCGATGGCGGCGCCGACGTTCTGCGCCACCCCGAGGACGACGCCGCCGAGCAGCGTGCCCCACAGCGAGCCGAGCCCGCCGATGACCACGGCCTCGAAGGCGAAGATCAGCGTCGTCGCCCCGGACCCGGGGTCGAACGTGGTCCGTGCGCCGAGGAAGACGCCGGCGATCGCCACCGTCCCCAGCGCGATGGCCGTGGCGACGGCGTAGAGGCGGCGGTTGTCGATGCCCATCAGGCGGGCCGCCTCCTGGTCGTCGCTGGTGGCCCGCATCGCCCGTCCGGTGCGCGTCCGGGCGAGGAACTGCCCCAGGCCGGCGATGACGAGGACACCCACCAGCGCGGCGAGGAGGGGGAACCAGCCGATCGAGAGCCCGTCGGTGATCCGGATGCTGGCGGTGGCGAGCTCCCCCACGGGCAGCCGCTGGGAGTCGGCGGAGAACTGCTCCAGGAGCAGGTTCTGCAGCACGACGGCGAGGCCGAAGGTCACCAGCAGCGGGGCGAGCTCACCGCCCTGCAGGGCCCGGTCGAGCAGCCCCCGCTGCAGCGCGTAGCCGACCAGCGCCATCACCGGCACGACGAGCAGGAGGGTGAGGAAGGGGTGCCAGCCCAGCTGCTCGGTGACCAGCAGGGAGAGGTAGGCCGCGCCGACCGCGAGCACGCCGTGCGCCAGGTTGACGATGCGCATGACGCCGAAGACGAGGGACAGCCCCGCCGCGACCAGCGCGTACAGCCCGCCGAGCAGCACCCCCTGCACGACGGCGTTCAGCCAGCTCATCGCTCCCCCACCCCGAAGTAGGCCGCCGTCAGGCGGCCGCGGTCGACCTCGTCCGCCGCCGCCTCGAGGGCGGTGCGGCCCTCGAGCAGGCACTGCACGCGGTCGGCGACGGCGAGCGCCTGGTGCACGTCCTGCTCGACGACGAGGACGGTCGTGCCCTGCTCGGTGATCCGGGGCAGGGCCGCGTACAGCTGCGCGACCACGACCGGTGCCAGGCCGAGGGACACCTCGTCGAGCAGCAGGAGCCGGGGGTTGGCCATGAGTGCCCGGCCGATGGCGACCGCCTGCTGCTCTCCGCCGGAGAGGTTGGCGGCCGGCCGCGCACGGCGCTCCTCCACCAGGGGGAACAGCGCGAAGACCGCGGCGAGGTCCCAGGGCCCCGTCCGGCGGGCGTGCGCCCCGACCTTCAGGTTCTCCTCGACCGTCAGGCTCGGGAACAGCCGCCTGCCCTCCGGGGACATCGCGATGCCCCGGGCGACGCGCACGTGCGCCGGCACCGCGGCCAGCGAGGCGCCGTCCAGCCGGACGTCGCCGGACACCGGCCGGAGCAGGCCGGCCACGGTCTTGAGCAGCGTGGACTTGCCGGCCCCGTTGGCGCCGATGACCGCCAGCGTCTCGCCCTCGTCGACCCGGACGGTGAGGCCGCGCAGGGCGGGCACGTCGCCGTAGGCGACGACGGCGTCCTCCACCTCCAGGAGCGGTGCGCCGCTCACACGTCCTCCACCACGGGGTCGTCGCCGGCGATCGTCGAGCCCAGGTAGACCTCGATCACCTGGGGGTCGGCGAGCACCTCGTGCGGATCGCCGACCGCCAGCACCCGCCCGTAGGTCAGGCACATCAGCCGGGTGACGACGGCGACGAGTGCGTGCACGACGTGCTCGATCCAGACCACTGCGACACCCGCGGCCCCCAGCCCCCGGACGGTCTCCACGAGTGCGGGCAGCTCCGCCTCGCTGAGCCCTCCGGCGATCTCGTCGAGCAGCACCAGCCGCGGCTCGGTGGCCAGGGCCCGCGCGAGCTCCAGGCGCTTGCGGTCCAGCAGCCGCAGGGAGCCCGCGGGGGTGTCGGCGGACGCGGCCAGGCCGGCGGTCTCGAGGGCCCGGTAGGCGCACTCGGCGGCGGCTCGCCCGGTGTGGCCACCGCCGAACGAGGCCGCGACGAGCGCGTTCTCGAAGACCGTCATCCCGCCGAACGGCCGCGGGATCTGGTAGCTGCGGCCGATGCCGGCGCGGCAGCGGGCCGCCGCGCCGGCCCGGGTGACGTCCGCGCCGTCGAACCGCACCGAGCCCGCGTCCGGGCGGAGCACGCCGTTGACCACGTTGAGCAGCGTCGACTTGCCTGCGCCGTTCGGGCCGACGATGCCGAAGGCCTCGCCCGGAGCGATGGAGAAGGAGACGTCGTCCAGGACCGACAGACGGCCGAACCGCTTGCCGACCCCGGCGACCTCGAGCAGGGGTGCGGTCATCAGCCCAGCGGCTCCACCGTGCCGGCGGCCGGGATGTCGGGGGCCTCGCTGTTGCTGACGATCACCAGGTCGAAGGGGTGGTCCCCGCCCTCGGTCGCCCGCCACTGCCCGCCCACGAGCGGGGTCTTGGCGACGTTCGGCACCGGGCCGGACGTCCAGTCGAGATCACCGACGATCGTGGAGACCTGCAGCCCGGCGAGCGCGTCGGCGACCGCCTGCGGGTCGGTGCTGCCCGCCTCGTCGAGGGCCGCCACGGCCACCTCGAAGAGGGCGTGCACGAAACCGATCGGCTGCGTCCACTGCTGCCCCGTCTCCTCCTCGAACGCGTCGGCCAGCTCCTGGGCGCTCTGGTCGGTGAGCGAGCTGGTGAAGGGGTGCTGGGGGCTCCACCACACCTCGGTGCTCAGGCCGTCGGCGGACGGGCCGATCGCCTCCACCGCGGACGGGAAGAGGATGGCCTTGGCGACGGTGGCGATCACGGGCCGGAAGCCCTGCTGCTGGGCCTGCTGCCAGAAGGTGGCGAAGTCCGGCGGGATGGGGACTCCGGCGAGGATCTGCGCGCCGGCGCCCTGGAAGGCCGCGATCTGGGCGGAGAAGTCCTGGGTGCCGTTCTCGTACAGCCCCGGGTCGGTGATGGTGTACCCGTTCGGCTCGACCGCCGTCGGGAAGTCGCCGCTCCAGGCGTTCCCGTCCGGGTCGTTGGGCCACAGGGCACCGACCTGCTGGTTCGTGGTGACCTGGCCCCACATGTCCTGGTAGACGGCCTCGACGTCCTCGAGCCCCCAGAAGAAGTGGTAGGTCCAGTCGAAGGCCTCGTCCTCGGTGCCGCCGCGGCCGAAGAAGAAGGGCTGCCACGGCGCCACGGTGGTGATGCACGGGACGCCGTTGGCCTCGCACTGGTCGGCGACCGGGTTGACGGTGTCCGGGGTCGACGCGGCGAGGATGAGGTCGGCGCCGTCGTCGTTGATCAGCTCGCCGGCCACCTCACCGGCCCGCCGGGAGTCCGACTGCGTGTCCTTGACGACGATCTCCACGTCGTAGCTGGTGCCGCCGAGCTCCACGGGGTTCTCCGCGAAGTAGTCGGTCATCTGGTCGACGACGAACGCGTCGGCCTCGCCGAACGGCGCCAGCGCTCCGGTCTGCGGGGTCACGTACCCGATGACCAGGGTCTCGCCGCCGTCACCACCACCGTCGTCCTCGTCGCCGAGGCTCCCGCCGCAGGAGGTGAGGGCGAGCACGCCGGCTGACGCGAGGGCGAGGCCCCGGAGGGGCCCCCAGGGGGAGGTGCGACGGTGCACGACGTCTCCTGCGGGTAGGACCGGTCACGGGCCACCCGAGTGTGCGGCCGGGCACACGGACGCTTCCTGCACGTTCGGGCTGTCCTCGCTGCACGAAACGCGCGCCGTCGGGCGCCTCCTGGGGGACGGTCGGGCCCGGCTCAGCGGCCGCCGGCCAGCTGCCTGACCGCGTTGACGACGTAGACGACCGACAGCGCCAGGAACAGCGCCCCGATCGCCGCGCGCACCTGGTCGTCGGCGAGCCCCGACCGCCGGGCCACCGGGGTCGCCACCGCTTCGGCGACCTTCGCCCGCCAGCCCTGCAGACCGGCCTCTCCCACTCTCTTCGCATCCATGCCCCGGGCGGTACCCGGGCAGCGCCGGACCAGACGCGATACTCGGGCGTGCGAACCCTGGCCGAGGCGTACCGCCGCTTCGCCGAGCAGCAGGCCGACGGTGGGTCGCCGCTGTCCGGCCGCGTCGCGGCGGCCCTGAGCGGGTCCGAGGCGGCGATGCGGGCGGTCGGTGCGCTGCCGGCGCGTCGGCGGCAGCCGGCGGTCGTGCTCGCTGCGCTGCACGACCTCGCCCTCGGGGGGACGGCACCCGCGCTCGCCGCGGCCCTCGCGGAGGGGGACGGCGACGCCGCTGCCCGCGCCGGGGTCGACGCGCTGGTGGGGATGGCGGGTGCGGTCGCGGCCCTCGTCGCGCGGCGGCTGCCGCAGACCGTCGACACCGCGCGCTGCGCCGTCCTCCACCCGGCGGTCGCCGAGGCCGCGCGCCGGCTGGGCGCCGCGTCGGTCGGGCTGGTCGACGTCGGCGGGGCGCCCGGGCTGAACCTGCAGCTCGACCGGGTCGCCATCAGGTACGGCGACGGACCGGCGGTGGGTGACCCGTCGTCGGCCGTGCAGATCGCGGCGACGGTGGTCGGGGATCGCCCGGTCCCCACCGGGCCGCTGCCGCACCTGGTCGCCCGGATCGCCGTCGGTCCCCATCCGGTGGACGTGACCGACCCGGACGACGTCCGGTGGCTGCGCGCCTGCGTGCCACCCGACCACGCGGAGCGGGCCGCGCGACTGGCGGCCGAGCTCGCCCTGGCCGCGTCGGCCCCTCCGGTGATCGTGCGTGGCGAGGTCGACGACGTCCTTCCCGAGGCCGTCGCCCGCGTCCCTGCCGGCGCACTCCCCGTCGTCACCACGACGTGGGCGCTGTCGGCCCTCCCGCGGGAGGGACGACAGCGCTTCCTGCGCCGGCTCGAGGAGGTGGCGGCGGAGCGACCGGTGGCGTGGGTGTCGGCCGAGGGTGTCGGCGTGGCGCCGTCGGTGCCGACGCTCGGTGACCGCCCCGCCTCGGGGCACAGCATCGTCGGGCTGGCGCTGCTCGGCGGGCCGGCGCCGCGGATCGAGGTGCTCGGCCGCTGCTGGTCGCGCGGCCGCCTGCTCTCCTGGCTCGCCGGGTCCTGACGGCCGGGCCGGGACCTCGGGGTCCCGGCCCGGCCTCCGCTCAGTGGGCGAGCGCCGGGTCGGCGTCCTGGGTCGGACGCAGGGCGCGGACGACGACGGCGGCGACCACACCGACGACGCCGAGGGCGACCATGGCCGCCCCCAGGCCACCGATGGCGTCGGTGAGCCCGAGGACCACCAGCGGGGTGAAGAACTGGCCGACGAAGAAGGCCGACGTCCAGATGCCGGTGCCGCGGCCGCGCTGCTCGAAGCTGAGCGAGCCCAGGGCCCAGGTGAGCAGGGAGGGCAGCAGCAGGCCGTTGCCGAACCCGGTGACGACGGCGAAGACGACCACGACCGGCACCGCCGACGCCAGCCCCATCCCGACGATGCCCACGCCGGACAGGCCGAACGCGAGCGGCACCAGCACGGCCGGGCCCTGCTTGGCCAGGCGCCCGAAGAGGAACCCGCCGACCGCGGTGCCGAGGGAGGCGATGGCGCTGGCCGCGCCGATGACCGCCGTCGACTCCACACCGATGTCGTCGAGCTTGAACGAGAGCTCCACGATGAGGACGTAGAAGACCAGGCCGCCGACGAGGCTGACGCCGATCGGAGCGGCGATCCGCGACCACGGCAGGGGCGGGAGCTTCTGGGTGCGGGCGGCGGCCTGCGCCCGCGGGGCGGGCTGCCAGACGTAGCGGGCCGCGAGGAAGGCGAGCGGGAGGCTGACCACGTACAGCCAGAAGGGGGTGCGCCAGTTCTGCGCGCCCAGGGCGCCGCCGACCCCGAGGAAGATCGTCGCCGCGACGGTGGTGAAGACGACCTGCAGGCCGAAGTACTTCTCGCGCTGGGAGCCGTGGAAGTAGTCGGCCAGGAGCGTCGTGCAGCAGGTCATGATCGCGGCCTCGGTGAGCCCGAGCAGCACGCGGCTGGCGACGACGAGCTGCAGCGAGGGCAGCCAGAGCGGGGCCGTGCCGACGAAGGCGTAGACGACGAGCGACCCGACCAGCAGCCGCTTGCGACCCAGCCGGTCGACGATGCGACCGGCCACCATCGCGGTCAGGCCGATCACGAGGGCCGGTGCGGTGAGCACGATCGGGGTGAGCGCCTCGACCCCGGGCGTGCCCTCGAAGGCGTCCTCGATGCGCGGCAGGACGGGGGCGAGCAGCACGGCCCCGAGGACGGCGAGGCAGCTGGAGAAGAGCAGCACCAGCGCCTGCGCGCGGCCGGCGGGCCGGCCGGTGGCGGGGTCGACGGCGACCTCACCGGCGAGGGGTTCCTCCGCCGGTCGCTCAGGGCTCAGGACGTTCTCCGACACGGGCGTCTCCGTTGACAGCGACGTGCCGGTCCCGGTGACCGGCATCACTGGCCGTGAAGTGTCAGCACGGAGAGTGCCGAGCGGAAATCACTTCTTCTACTGGCCCTCATCAACCAGGTCGATACCCTCCGGCCGCCCCACGGCGAGCTCGGCGGCGCGGGCCACGAGGTCGCGGAGGTACGCGTGCTCGGGATCGTCGTCGTAGACGGGGTGCCACCACATCGACTCGATGAGCGGACCGGCGTCGAACGGGACCGGGAGCGCGCGGATCCCCGCGTTGAGCGGCAGCTGGTCGACCAGGCGGCGCTGCAGCAGCGCGATCCGGTCGCTGCCGGCGATGAGCGTGGGCACGGTCAGGAAGTTCTCGTTGACGACCTGCACCCGGGGTTCGATGCCGAGCATCCGCATCTGGCGCGCGGCCGGGGTCGACGCCGTCGGCCCGTGGTAGGTGGCCACCCACGGAAGGGTCTCCAGGTCCTCGACCGTGAGGCCCACGTCCGCCACCGGGTTGTCCGCAGCCACCACGCAGACCCACTCGTCGCGGTACAGGTCGCGACGGGAGAGGCCGGTGAGGAACCCCGGAGGCAGGAACAGGAGGTCGGCCGACAGCAGCGCCTGCTCGGCACGGTCGACGACCGCCGGTGAGTGCGTGGACAGCCGCAGGCTCGTGTGCGGAGCCTCCTCGGCCAGCAGCGCCGCCACCGTGTCGCCGAGGATCGCGGTGACGTAGTCGCTGACGAGCAGGGTGAACTCACGCGTCGAGGAGGCCGGGTCGAACTCCGGTTGGGCGGTGAACACCCGCTCGACGCCCGACAGCGCGATCCGCGCGAGCTCCTTGAGCTGCACGGCCAGCGGGGTGAGGCGGTACTCGTTGCCGACGCGGGTGAGCAGCTCGTCGTCGAAGTGCCGGCGCAGCCGGGCCAGCGACGCCGACAGGGCCGGCTGGCTGAGCCCCATCTGCGCCGCGGCGCGGGTGACGCTGCGCTGCTGGAGCAGCGCGTCGAGGGACACGAGCAGGTTGAGATCCAGGCTCGCGATGTTCACGAGGCCCACCGTATCGACGGGGCTGATGCCAGTCATCAGGCATTCCGTCTTCCCTCACCCCTGTGGGCTGCGCCACCGTCGGGGCATGCAGGAGACCCCTGAGCCGCTCGACCGCACGGATCCGGAGAGCGCCATCGCCGCTGCTGCGAAGCGATGCTCGAACTGGGGCCGGTGGGGCGCCGACGACGTCATCGGGACGATGAACTTCCTCGACGACGCCAAGCGGGTGGAGGGCGCGGCCCTGGTCCGCCGGGGCGCCAGCTTCTCGCTGTCGCAGTCCTTCGACACCGACGGCCCGCAGAAGGGCTGGCGGCGACGCACGAACCCGGTGCACACCATGACCGACACCGGCACGGACGCCGAACGCGGGAACCAGGGCTTCCCGCACGGCATCGGCGGCGCCGACGACGTCATCGCCATGCCCCTGCAGTGCTCGACCCAGTGGGACGGCCTCGGGCACATCTTCGACCACGGCTTCGCCTGGAACGGGCGCCGCGCGGGTGACGTCGTCACCAGCGAGGGCGACCTGGTCACCGGCATCGAGCACGTCGCCTCGCTGATCGCCGGCCGCGGCGTGCTCCTCGACGTCGGCCGGGCCCTCGGCACCGACGGCGAGCTGCCCGACGGCTTCGCCATCACCACCGAGCACCTCGAGGCCACGATCGCCGCGCAGGGCGAGTCGTCGCGCGTCGGCCGCGGCGACCTCGTCGTGGTCCGGACCGGTCGCCTCACCCGTGCCCGCCGCGACATCGCCGAGGGACGCGGCTGGGGCGACTACGCAGGCGGCGCCGCCCCCGGCCTCTCCTTCACCACCGCCGACTGGCTGCACGGCACCGAGATCGCCGGCATCGCCACCGACACCTGGGGCTTCGAGGTCCGGCCCAACGAGTTCGACGTGGCCTTCCAGCCGCTGCACCAGGTCGCCATCCCCAACATCGGGCTGTCCATCGGCGAGATGTGGGACCTCGACGCCCTGGCCGCCGACTGCGCCGCGGACGGCCGCTACGACTTCTGGCTCACCGCCGCTCCCCTTCCCATCACCGGAGCCGTCGGCTCCCCGGTCAACCCCATCGCCGTCAAGTAGGAGGCACCGATGCCTGCCGTCAGCAACGTCCTCGTCGTGGGGGGCGGCCTCGCCGGCGCCGCGACCGCGATCCACCTCGCGAAGGCCGGGGTCGGCGTCGACCTGGTCGACATCAAGCCCGACGTCGCCGCCCTGGGCTCCGGGATCACGCTCCAGGGCAACGCCCTGCGCGAGCTCCGCTCCCTCGGGGTGTGGGACCAGGTGCAGGCGGCGGGCTACGCCTTCGACGTCACCGGCATCCGCGCCCCCGACCCGAACGGCACGGTCGTCGCCGAGATCCCCGACGCCAAGACCGGCGGACCGGACCTCCCCGCCGCCATGGGGATGCCGCGGCGGGAGCTGGCCCGCATCCTGGTCGACCGCGCCACCGAGGTCGGCGTCAAGGTCCGGTTCGGCACGACGCACAACGAGCTGCGCCAGGACGCCGACGGCGTCGACGTCACGTTCTCCGACCACTCCACCGGCCGCTACGACCTCGTCGTCGGCGCGGACGGCATCCGCTCGTGGACCCGCCGGGCGCTCGGCGTGAACCTGGAGACGAAGTCGGTCGGCATGGGCATCTGGCGCGCCTTCGGTCCGCGCCCGGCCAGCGTGACGCGGACCGACCTCTACTACGGCGGGCCCTCCTACATCGCCGGCTACTGCCCCACCGGCGAGGACTCGCTCTACGCCTACATCGTCGAGGACGCGCAGGACCGCAGCGCCCTCAGCCCCGACGAGCAGCTCGCCGTCATGAAGGAGCTGTCGCAGGCCTACCACGGGCCGTGGGACGAGATCCGCGAGACGCTCACCGACCCGTCGCGGGTCAACTACACGTGGTTCGAGACGCACGTCCTCGACGAGCCGTGGAACCGCGGCCGCGTCGTCCTCATCGGGGACGCCGCGCACACCTGCCCGCCCACCATCGCCCAGGGCGGTGCCATGGCCCTGGAGGACGCCGTCGTCCTCGCCGAGCTGCTCGTCGAGCGGGACGTGCTCGACCAGGACCTGTGGGACGCCTTCATGGCCCGCCGCTACCAGCGCGCCAAGACCGTCGTCGACGCGTCCAACCAGCTCGCCCAGTGGCAGCTCGACCACGTCCAGGGCGACATCCCCTCGATGATGCGCTCCATCGCCATGCTCACCAGCCAGCCCGCCTGAAAGCCAGAGAAACCATGACCCAGCGCCTGATCACGCACCTGCGGCACGTCGACCTCGCCGTGCCCGACTTCGCCAAGCAGCTCGACTTCTACTCCGGCATCTGGGGCCTGACCCCCGAGCACACCGACACCGGGCTGGCCTTCCTGGCCGCCGAGGGGTCGCCGGAGCAGTACATCGTGCGGCTGCGCGAGGCGACCGACAAGCGGATCGACCTCATCTCCTTCGGCGCCGCGAACCGCGCCGACGTCGACACCCTGGCCGGGCAGCTGGCCGCGGACGGCGTCCAGCTGGTGCACGAGCCGACCGACCTGCAGACCCCCGGTGGCGGCTACGGCTTCCGGTTCTTCGACAACGAGGGCCGCACCATCGAGGTCAGCTCCGACGTCGCCGTGCGGGAGCACCGCACGATCGAGGAGGGCGAGTCGATCCCGGTCCGCCTCTCCCACGTCGTGCTCAACTCCACCGACCCCGAGGGCACCGTCGCGTTTTACGACAAGCACCTGAGCTTCTCGCTGTCGGACACGCTCATGCACCCCCGGATGGGCAACATGATGTATTTCCTCCGCACCAACGCCTGGCACCACAGCATGGCGATCGCCCGCGGCCCGCACGCCTCGCTGCACCACGCCTCCTTCGAGATGCGCGGCCTCGACGAGTACATGCGCGGCACCGGCCGGCTGCTGCGGGCGGGCGTCGAGAAGGTCTGGGGCCCGGGCCGGCACCTCGCGGGCAACAACACCTTCAGCTACTTCCTCGACCCCCACGGCAACACCGTCGAGTACACGACGGAGCTGGAGACCCTCGACGAGGACACCTGGCACCCGCACCTGTACGACATCAGCAACCCCGAGGTCAGCGACCAGTGGGGCACGGCGAACGCGATGAACGAGTTCGTGGCGCAGAAGTCGTTCAACGACCCCGACAAGGGTCTGTTCGTCGCACCCCCGGTCTGATGCGGTTCGCGACCTGGGAGTCCGGAGGCCGCGTGCAGGCCGGTGTGGCATCAGCCGCCGGCCTGCACGCACTCCCCGACGACCGCACGATCCTCGACCTGGTCCGCGCCGGGCTGCCGGCGGCGCTCGAGGCCGGTACCGCCGCGCTCGAGGGTCCGGCCGTGCCGGTGGACTCGGTGCGGCTGCTGCCCCCGCTGGAGGCACCGACCGTCCGCGACTTCGTCGCGTTCGAGGAGCACGTCGAGGGCATGGTGGCGCCGAGCGGCGAGGCCGTCGCGCCGGAGTGGTACCAGGCGCCGACCTTCTACTTCACGAACCCCTACGCGCTGGTCGGCGCACACGACGACGTCCCGGTGCCCCCGGGGTCGCAGAAGTTCGACTTCGAGCTGGAGGTCGCCGTCGTCGTCGGCCGGGACGGTGCCTCGCTGACCCCCGAGCAGGCCCGCGACCACGTCTTCGGCTACACGATCCTCAACGACTGGTCCGCCCGCGACCTGCAGTTCCGCGAGATGGCGGTGAAGCTGGGCCCGGCCAAGGGCAAGGACTCGGCGACCACGCTCGGCCCGTGGCTGGTCACCGCCGACGAGCTGGAGCCCTACCGTGACGACGACGGCTTCCTCGCCCTCGACATGCGGGTCTCGGTCAACGACGTCGAGATCGGCCAGGACCTGCTGTCCAACATGGGCTGGCCGTTCGAGGAGCTCGTCTCCTACGCCTCCCGGGGCACGGAGGTGCGGGCAGGCGACGTGCTCGGCTCGGGCACCTGCGGCAACGGCGGCTGCCTCGCCGAGCTGTGGGGCATCCGGGGCGAGGCCGCTCCCCCGCCGCTGCAGATCGGCGACGTCGTCGAGATGACCGTCGAGGGCCTCGGCACCATCCGCAACCGCGTCGTCGAGGGGCTCGACCTGCCGCCCGTGCCGCCGGCCCGGAAGCGGTCCCGGGCGCGCTCCCGATGAACCGGGTCGCCGGGAAGGTCGTCGTCGTCACCGGTGCCGGCCAGGGTCAGGGCGCCGCCGAAGCGCGCCTCCTGGCCGCCGAGGGTGCGACGGTGATCGCCTGCGACCTCACGCCCGGACCCGCCGAGGAGCTGCCGGGTGTCGAGTACCGGCAGCTCGACGTCACCGACGCCGTCGGCTGGGGGTTGCTCGCCCAGGACCTGCGGGCCCGCTTCGGCGTCGTGCACGGGCTGGTCGCCAACGCCGGCGTGACCTGGCGGGCACGGCTGGACGAGCTGGGCGCGGCGGACCTCGCGCGGGTGAACGAGGTCAACGTCGCGGGCACCCTGCACGGGGTCCAGGCGCTGACGCCGCTCATGACCGGCGGTGGATCGGTCGTCGTCGTCGGCTCCGTGGCCGCGCTGACCGGCCATTTCCCGGTGGCCTACACGGCGTCCAAGTGGGCCCTGCGCGGGCTCGCCAAGGCCGCCTGCCTGGAGCTCGGGCCCCGGGGCATCCGGGTCAACGCCGTGCACCCGGGCTACATCGAGACGCCGATGACGGCGTCCGCCGCACCGGCGTTCCGCGAGGCGAACGTCGCCGAGACGCCGCTGGGCCGCACCGGCACCGTCGACGAGGTGGCGCCGTTGGTGCTGTTCCTCGTCAGCGACGAGGCCTCCTTCATCTCCGGCGCGGAGATCCCCGTCGACGGCGGCATGACCGCCCACGGCGGCGTGAAGTCGATCAGCGACGCCGTCCGCGCCGCTTCCTGAACACCCTGCGAGAGGAACCACCCGTGTTCGAGTACTTCCCCACCGGCCCCTACACCTGGAACCTCGGCGTCGTCGCGACGCTGAACAGCGGTGGGCTCATCGACGAGGTGGACCGCGCCTGCCGCCCGATCAAGGACGCCGCCAATGCGGGCGAGGACGCCGGCACGCCGGACTTCCTGCGTGCCTGGACCGCCCTGACCGACCAGCTGGTCGCCCAGGCCGAGGACGCGGAGAAGGCCGGCCACGTCCGGACCGCCGGCCAGCTGTACTTCCGCGCCAGCAACTACCTCTCCCAGGCCGAGCGGATGCTGTCGCACTCCGACCCCGACCGGCTCCCGACCTACCGCCGGATGCTGGAGATCGCGCAGAAGGCGTTCGACACGCACAGCCCGCGGGTGAGCCGGGTGGCGGTCCCCTACGAGGGGACGACGCTGCCGGCCTACTTCAGCCAGGCGCCGGGCGAGGGCCCCCACCCGGTGATCGTCCTGGTGAACGGCCTGGACTCCACCAAGGAGCACATGTACAGCTCGAGCCACTGGGAGGAGCTCGCCGCCCGCGGCATCTCCTGCCTCATGCTCGACCAGCCCGGCACCGGTGAGGCGCTGCGGCTGCAGGGCCTCACCGCGCGGATCGACACCGAGGTCTGGGCAGGCGCGGCCGTCGACTACCTGGAGACCCGCGACGACGTCGACACCTCCCGCATCGGCATCGTCGGCTGGTCGCTGGGCGGCTACTACGCCCCGCGCGCCGCCGCGTTCGAGAAGCGCTTCGCCCTCTGCGTGGCCTGGGGCGCCAACCACGACTGGGGCGCCGTGCAGCGCCGCCGCAAGGAGCGCGAGGGCGAGCGCCCGGTCCCCCACTACTGGTCGCACGTCCTCTGGGTGTGGGGCAAGGACGGGGACGAGAACAACCTGGACGCATTCCTCGACTTCGCCGACGACGTGAACCTCGAGGGGGTCGTCGAGCAGATCACCGTGCCGTTCCTGATCGCCCACGGGGAGAACGACCGGCAGATCCCGCTGGCGATGGCGCACCGGTCCTACGAGCAGGCGGTCAACTCCCCCAAGCGCGAGCTGCGGGTCTTCACGCCCGAGGAGGGCGCCACCGAGCACATCGGCCTGGACCACCTGCCGCACGTCAGCACCTTCGTCGCCGACTGGGTCGCGGACACCTTCGCCGAGCTCGCGCGGTGACCGGCCGGATGCTCTTCCTGAGCCTGCCGGTCGACGACCTGCCCAGAGCCCGAGCGTTCTACGAGGCGCTCGGCTTCCGGATCAACGAGCACTCGTCGGACGACCGGACGGCGTCGGTCGTCGTCGAGGACGCCATCGTCGTGACGCTGCAGACCCGCGAGCGGTTCGCCGACGTCGCCGGCGCGCAGGCCGGTGACCCGACGCGCCCCACGGCGCTGCCGTGCCTGACCGTGGGGAGCCGCGACGAGGTCGACGATCTGCTGGCGAAGGCGACGTCTGCCGGCGGGCGGACGACGTCGTCGCCCCGCGACGAAGGCGCCCGCTACACGGGGAGCTTCGCCGACCCGGACGGCAACGTCTGGCAGCTCCTCTGGTTGGACCAGCTGCACGTCGTCAACTGATAGCCGCCGGTCAGGGGCGTGCGAGCAGGTAGCGCACCGCCGTCTCGCCCAGGTGGGCGGCGAACGCGTCGTCGTCCACCGGGGTGGGCGTGGCGAAGGCCGGGCCGTACGCGACGCGGATCATGGCTGCCGCGAAGACGGTGCCGAAGCACGCGCGGACGGCGGCCTCCGCATCGACGTGCGTGATCGCGTCCGCCGCCCCCAGGACCACGGCGGTGAACCCGTCGCCCAGCTCGCGCGCGTAGCGGTCACCCCGCCGCTGCACCTCCTGGTGGGCGGCGGAGAGCAGCACGATCGCCCCCAGGAACCGCTGGTGACGCAGGGAGATGCCGACCATCTCCTCGACCGCCGCGCGCACGAGCTCCGCGGGTGCCAGACCGGCCCACCGGGCGTCGTCGGCGAAGACAGCCTGCTCGGCCCTCAGCCTGGCGATGCCGTGCTCGTAGACGGCGAGGAAGAGGGCGTCCTTGCTCGTGGTGCGGGCGTAGATGGCTGTCGGCGCGACGGCGGCCCGCTCGCACAGAGCAGCGATCGTGAAGGCGTCGTAGCCGCCGTCCTCCAGCAGCGCCACGCCGGCGTCGAGCACGCGGTTCCAGGCCTCCCGGCTCCGCTGCTGCTTGGGCGGTCGCACCTCGAGTTCGGCATCCACGTGCCCATCCTCCCGGACGCTTGACAGAACAGTGACGAGCACTACAGTTCAGACATAACTGTAGTGTCGACTACTGTTCTTCCGACGAGTTCGAGGTGCCCTCGTGACCCCTTCCTCACCCTCCTCCCGCGGCCGCGTCGCCGTCCTCGGCGCGGGACCGGCCGGCATGGCCGCCGCGCTGGGCGCGATCAAGGCAGGCCACGACGTCGTCGTCTACGAGCGCTACCGCGAGGCGCGTCCGGCCGGGAACATCCTCAACCTGTGGCCGCCGCCGCTGAAGGCGCTGCGCGCGCTCGGGGTGGACACCGAGGACCTCGGCGCCCCCACGCACTCGGAGTTCCGCAACCTGCAGGGCAGGGTCCGGGTCGACGTCAAGCTCGACGAGGACGTGAAGGCGGCCTTCGGCGGTGGCTTCATCGGGCTGCTGCGGCCGGAGCTGTACGAGCGGATGCTCGCCGCCATCCCCGACGGGACCATCCGCTTCGACTCCCAGGTGGACCGGATCGAGCAGGACGAGCGCGCCGTCACCCTGCACTTCGCCGACGGCAGCACCGCCGAGCACGACGTCCTGATCGGCGCCGACGGCATCGACTCCCTCCTCCGCCGTACCCTCTGGGGAGACGCCCCCAAGCGCGAGCACCGGCTGCACATCTTCGGTGGCTTCACCTTCGCCGACGTCGCCGGCACGGTGCCGAACAAGTGCGTCCTGACGCACGGCCGCACGATCCAGGGCAGCTGGACGTCGATCCGGCACAAGGGTCGCGACGGCCACCAGTGGTGGGTGCTCACCTCCACCGACCCCGACGCCCCGGCGCCGGCCGACCTCAAGGCGTCGGCGGCCGGGCTGGCCGAGGGGTTCCCGGCACCCCTGCCCGGGCTGATCGCCGCGACCGAGCCGCAGGACGTGCAGCGGTGGGTGCTGCGGGACCGGCCGGCGCTGAAGCAGTGGTCGAAGGGCCGCGCCACGCTGGTCGGCGACGCCGCCCACCCCACGTCCCCGTACGCCGCCTACGGGGCCGGCATGTCCATCGAGGACGGCTACTTCCTCGGGGTCGCGCTGCGCGGGGTCGACCTCACCGACCTCGCTGCCGTGCGCCGGGCGCTGCAGTCCTACGAGGACCCGCGCAAGCCGCACACCGCCAAGCAGGTCCAGATGGCCTGGATGCTGGGCAAGGTCTTCCACCACGCACCCGCGCCGCTGCGGCCGATCCGCGACTTCGTGTTCGACCACACGCCGTTCCTGCAGAAGGTGGCGGGCGACTCCAACCCGCGCGAGATCAACAAGCAGCTCGCGCTGATCGAGGACTGACGTGCTGATCGTCCTCGGCAGCGCCACCGCGGCGCCCGGGCGCCGCGACGAGCTCGTCGCGGCGGCGCGGGCAGTCGCCTCCGCGACCCGCACCGACCCCGGCTGTGTCGCGTACTCGTTCGCCGCAGATCTCGAGGACCCGGACCGGATCCTCGGCATCGAGATCTGGGCCGACCAGGCCGCGCTCGACGCGCACATGACGCACGCGCACACGCTGGAGTTCCTCCGCGTCGCACCGGGGCTCGTGGTGGGCCAGCCGCAGATGTCCTTCTACGAAGCCGCGGCGACCGACCGCGGCTGACCGCTCACGACGGACCCGGTCGACCGGCGCTCGAATCGGGGGGCGGCCCGCCGGTCAGAACGGTGGGGGGTCATCGGCCGGGACGTCCGGCGGCGGCTCGGGATCGGGTGGCCGCAGGCCCGGGGGCCTCGTGGTGCGGGTGACCCCGGACGGGCTGGTCACGTGGAGGACCCCGTCGGCGTCCATGTGGAACGCCCAGCCGCGGGCGAAGGTCTTCAGCCGGTGATGGGAGCGGCACAGGCAGCAGAGGTTGGCGCACCCGGTCGAGCCACCCCGGGCGTGGGCGACCACGTGGTCGAGGTCGGCCCAGCCGACCCGCTGCCCGCAGTTGGGCATCCGGCAGCGGCGGTCACGCGTCCGCACGAACCGCTGCTGCGCTGCCGTGGGCGCGTAGCCGTCGGTCGCCGGCGGCGCGTCGAGCACCGCGCAGCCGCAGTCCGCCAGCGGGTGCTCGACGCAGCCCTGCGCGGCCCGGCGGGCCAGTTGGGCCGCGGTGAGGGTCGCCCGCAGGCGCCCGTCCGGATCCGTGATCGCGAACATCAGCGAGCCACCCTCCGGCGTGGTCAGGCCGAGCGCGCCGAGCCGGCGGAGCAGTTCGCGCAGGTGGGCGGCGGTGATCGGGAGCCCGTTGACGTCGCCGCCGTGCGCCGACGCACCCTCCAGCCCTTCGAGCGAAGCGGTGACCGCCAGGTTCACGGTGACGCCGGGAAGATCGTGGTCAGCCGGTCGCAGGACGAGCATCGAGTGGATCGCCGAGCGGATCTCGCCGATGGGGCGCGGATCGCCCTCGGCCTTCGCCATCGTGGCGAGCTGGTCGATCATGGCGTAGCAGGCCGCCGCCTCGTCGGCGCTCATGTCCGTGGCCAGCGTCGCCATGCCGTCGCCCGCGTCGTGGCAGCGCACGTCGGCGGCCCGCTGCGCCTCCTCGTGGCGCACGTCGATCGCCTCGGCGTCCAGCTCCGCCAGCAGTTCCAGGGCCCGCGCTCCGAGACGGGTCAGCGACAGGGCGCTCGCCTCCGGCAGCAGCGCGGCCTCGACCGCCCTGGCCGTCTCGGGTGCCGTGTGCTGCAGCGCGTCGGCGAGGACTCCGGCCCGACGCTCGTCGATCTCCCCTCGACGGAGCGCGGCGAAGGTCGCCGGCACGCTCTCCCGCCAGGTCCAGGCGCGCCGCGCGCGGAACGCGGCCGTGCCACGGCCGAGGTTGAGGGCGTGCGCGACCTCGTCGGGGAAGAACTCGCTCACCCCGGGGAACTCGGGACCGCTCCGCCGCCAGGCGCCGCTGCGCGCACCCCGGGCGCCCCGCGCCGGGTCGTCGGTGTCGGGGCGCAACTCCGCGAGCCGCAGGATCAGTTCGGCCTCCCGGGCGGTCTCCTTGGCTCGGTTGCGCTCGAGGCGCGCGAGTTCCACGGCGACGCCCTCGTCGTCCAGCGACCACACGGGTGGTCGGGGGTCGGGCTCCGGCCGGGTCAGCACCCAGTCGAGGAGAAGGCCCTCGAAGCTGGAGGTACCGGACGCCCGTTGCATGGATGGAACATACGTTCGACCACTGACGGTTCCGGGCGATCAGGCGGCCCGGGCCTGGATCCGCCGGTCCACCAGGACGTCCACCACCGCCAGCACCAGCGCGGCGACGAGGAAGCCGGTCGCCACGAGGATGCCGTGGGTGAAGGCACTGGCGAAGTCGCCCTGGGAGGCGGCGACCTGGGCGAAGAAGACCGAGCCCACGGCCGCGATCCCGACGGCCGCGCCGATCCGCTGGCCGACCTGCAGCAGGCCACCCGCCGTCCCGGCCCGTTCGACCGGGACCTCCGAGAGGGTGAGCGCCTGGTTCGGGGAGATGACCAGCCCCGCCCCGAGACCGCCCACCAGCAGCGGGGCGAGGGTGGCCCACCCCGTCCCGCTGTCCGGGACCAGGTGCACGGCCAGCAGCGTCCCCAGGAAGCCGAGCGCGGCGAGCAGCAGCCCGACGGCCACCAGTGAGCGGCCGAACCGGTGCACCACCCGGCCGCCGGCGGCCGCAGCCGCCGCCGACCCGACCGCGAACGGCGTGATGGCCAGCCCGGCCTCCAGCGCGCTGTAGCCGAGACCGGTCTGCAGGTACAGCGTGAAGACGAAGAACAGCGGGGTGAAGCCGGCGAAGAACAGCGTGATCATCGAGGCGCCGAACGACCACGACCGGAGCCGGAACAGCGCCAGGTCGACCAGCGGCTCCTTGCCCCGGCGGGTGTAGCGGAACTCCCACGCGACGAACGCCCCGAGCAGCAGGACGGCCACCGGGACGAGCAGCCACTTCGCGGGGCCCTCCCACTGCCGCTCCTGCACCAGCGGGAGCAGCAGCGCGACGATCCCCGCGCCCAGCAGGACGACGCCGAGCGGGTCGTAGTCGTGCCGCCGGCGCGACGGGTCGGGCTTCGGCAGCAGCTTCCACGCGAGCGGGATGGCGGCCAGACCGATCGGCAGGTTGATGAAGAAGACCCACCGCCAGCCGTCGTCCGGACCGAAGAAGGCGATCAGCGCGCCGCCGAGGAGCGGCCCGACAGCCGTCGACACCCCGATGACCGTGCCGAACAGGCCGAACGCCGTCCCCCGCTCGCGGCCGCGGAACAGCTGCTGGATCAGCGCGCTGATCTGCGGCGTGAGCAGGCCGCCGGCCAGGCCCTGCACGAGCCGGGCGACGACCAGCGTCAGGCTGGTCGGCGCCAACCCGCACGCCAACGAGGCCAGGGAGAACAGGCCCAACGCCGTGACGAACATCGTCCGCCGGCCCCTGACGTCACCGACCCGGCCGGCCGGGACGAGCAGCAGCCCGAAGGTGAGCGCGTAGCCCGAGACCACCCACTGCAGCTCGCTCTCCGAGGCCTGCAGGCCCTCGCGGATCGAGGGCAGCGCGACGTTCACGATCGAGACGTCGAGCAGCACCATGAAGCCGCCGACGAGGCACACCGCCAGCGCCCTCCAGCGCCGTGGGTCCGGCTGCTCGTCACCCCCCTCGCGGGCGTGCGCGTCCGTCTGCTGCTGCGTTCCTGCCACCGAGACCCCTTCACCGACCACGTGCCGGGTCGGTGCTACCCGAGGTTGTCGCGTGCAACCGATCACGGACCGGGAACTGTCGGAGGCTGGCGCGCCGCCGTCCCGCACCGGCAGAGTGACCGGCCATGACGGAGCAGGTGCTGGTGGTGGGTGCGGGCCCCGCGGGTCTGGCGGTCGCAGCGGTGCTCCGCAAGCGCGGTGTGCAGCCCCTCGTCGTCGACCGCGGCGGTGCGGTGGGCGACTCCTGGCGCGCCCGCTACGACCGGCTGCACCTGCACACCCCCCGCGTCCAGTCGGCGCTCCCCGGCCTGCGCATCCCCCGCGCGTACGGCCGCTGGGTCGCCCGGGACGACGTTGTCCGCTACCTCGAGGACTACGCGGCGCACCACGGCATCGAGCCGCGGTTCCGCACGACCGTGCGCCGCCTCGACCGGGAGGGGCCCGGCTGGACCGCGCGCACGGACGACGGCGACCTGCAGGCCGCCCAGGTCGTGGTCGCGTCGGGGTACAACTCCGCGCCGCTGCGGACCACCTGGGCCGGCGCGGAGACGTTCGGCGGGACGCTGCTGCACGCGTCGGAGTACGCCAACGCCGCGCCGTACCGGGGCAGGGACGTGCTCGTGGTGGGCGCCGGGAACACGGGCGCGGAGATCGCCGCCGACCTGGCCGAGGGCGGAGCGGCACGCGTGCGGCTGGCGGTGCGCACCCCGCCCAACGTCATCCCCCGCCAGCTGGGCCCGGTGCCGATCACGCTGCTGGGCGTCTCGCTGGACGTCACCCCGGCCCGGCTGGCCGACCCGCTCAACCGCCTGCTCCAGCGCCGGTTCGTCGGGGACCTGACGCGCTACGGCCTGCCCGCGGCGCCGCAGGGCGTGGTCGCCCAGCAGCGGGCGACCGGGGTGACCCCGACCATCGACGTCGGCCTGATCGAGGCGCTGAAGGCCGGCCGGGTGACGCCCGTCGCGGCGCTGGAGTGCTTCGCGGACGGCGAGGCGGTGCTCGCCGACGGGACCCGGTTGCGGCCCGACGTGGTGATCGCGGCGACCGGCTACACCTGCGGGCTCGAGCCGGTCGTCGGCCACCTCGGCGTCCTCGACGAGCGCGGGCGGCCGCTGGTCAGGGGCGCCCGCACCGCTCCCTCGGCACCCGGGCTCCGCTTCGTCGGCATCTCGAATCCGCTGAAGGGGCTGCTCTTCCAGATCGGTCTGGACGCCCGCGCGGCAGGGCGCGCGGTCGCGCGGGACCTCCGCCAGGGCCGGTGATCATGCATCAGCGGAACAGCCGGAGGACCACCGGACCGCTCAGCCCGGACGCCCGCACCGGCGCGTCCGCCTCGTAGACCCCGGCGACCGGGCCGAAGATCTCCCCCGTCGGTGCTGACGCCTCAGCGATCAGCCGGTTCATCCACGCGTTCGCCACGTCGACCTCGACGGTGTTGGCACCGCGGTGCAGCGCGCCGGTGACGTCGACCTGCCAGGGGGCTGTCCAGGCCACACCGCAGTCGGCGCCGTTGACCCGCACCCGTGCCAGGTCCCCGACGTCGTCGCCGAGGTCCAGGACGGCCGCGGCGTCACCGGGGTCGTCGTCGAGGTGGAGCTCCGTGGCGTAGGTGCCGACCCCGGCGAAGCCGGCGGCCGCCGGTCCCAGCCCGGTCCACGGGAGCGGGCCGGCCGTCAGGGTCGTGGTGAGGACGCCGGGCAGCCGCAGCCGCCACTCGCCGTCGAGCACCACCTCGGCGGCAGACCCGGACGGCGGCTCGTCGACGGCGCCGCCAGGGAGGACGACGACCGACCCGAGGGCGGGCACCGTGAGCCGGTGGCCCCCGTCGAGGCGAGGCAGGGCGCGGCGGACCAGCGTCACGGGGTCCCAGGACACCAGCGGTCCCTCGCCGGCCGCCGGCCGCAGGGTCACCGTCACCGGCTCCGGCGCGGGGTTGGCGAGGAAGGTGATCTCGCCGACCGCGGTCCGCCGGCCGATGCGGAGCAGCTCCCCGCCGTCCACCGCGAGCGCGGGCCGCATGCCGAGGTGCCGCAGCGCCGACGGCACGTCGGCGTCCAGCACGCGGTCCCGTCCCCACAGCGCGTCGCAGAGCCGGGCGTGCTCCGCCGCGTCGTCGGCCAGGGACGGCGAGCCCACCGGCCGCGCCCCGGCGACCGTCGCACCCGCCTCCACCAGCTCGGCGAGCCGGCGCAGTGCCCGGACGGTCATGCGGGCGCTCGAGCCGCCGAGGAAGAGCAGCCGGTACCGGGTCTCCCCCGCGACCAGCTCGCCGTCCGAGACCGTCAACCGCGACTCCAGCGCCGGCAGGTCGACGTAGTCGAAGTCGAAGCCGGCCGGCACGGTCGCGTCCGGCGCCTCGCCGAACAGCGCGGTCACCGGCGCCTCCTCGCCGACGAACACCGCGACGTCGACGGCGGGCACCCCCTGGTTGAGCAGCCACGAGCACCGCGCCAGGTAGTCGATCCAGGGCCCGGCGAGGTCGGCCCACGGTTCGGTCCGGACGAACGCCTGCCCCAGGTGCGGCGCCAGGCCGATCCCCGGCGGAGGCACCCGGGCCGGCTGGTGCGGCGAGGTGTGGATGCAGAACCGGGTGACGCCCAGCGCCAGTTCCAGGTCCGCGACGTGCTTCAGCCGCCGCGGCGTGTAGCTCCACGGCCGGTGGAAGGCCGTCATCGACTCGGCGCCGGTGAACGCCTTGCCGTGGACGTGGGCCACGGAGGAGGCGCCCTTGAGATCGGCCAGGTAGGTCGGTGCCGGCTCTTCGGTCCCGGCGTCGAAGGTCCACATGGCGCCCATCGGGACGTCGGCGTGGCTGCGCATCGCGAGGTCGTCGCCGAGCTGGGGCCGGTGGTCCTCGAGTGCCTCGGCGTAGTACGTCAGGCCGCGGGCGTGCGCCTCCGCCGCCACCGTGCCGTAGTACTCGGACGCCACCAGGTCGGCGATCGTCCGCCGGTGGTCCCAGAGGAAGCGGTCGGTCCGCCCGGCGTCCCCCACCACGAGCCCGGCCAGCGCGGGCAGCCATGCCACCGGGTCGTAACCGCGCAGCTCGGTGAAGCGTTCGCGCAGGAGATCGGTGTGGTTCTGCGGCCCCGACTCGATGCTGTCGCTGAGCAGCGCGTCCAGCCCGACTCCGTCGAAGAGGCCGAGGTAGGTCGCGAGGTACCGGCGGACCTTCGCGGCGTCGAGCTTGTCGACCTCCAGCCCGGTCGCGTCGGCCGCCGCGGGGCCGTTGGTCTGGCCGGTGAGGGAGGCGCCGAAGCGGAGCACCCGCCAGGTGCCGGGCGGCGCGTCCCACCGCAGGACGCCGTCGGCACCGACGAAGCCGCTCACGTCCACGACGTCCTCCGGGTCGATGGCCGACGTCGTCGTCGCGGTGTCGAGGGCGTGGTAGTCCGGCGCTGCGGCGAAGCCGGCCTTGACCTCCGCCTGGTGCACCCGTCCCCCCGGGTACAGCGCGAACTCCGAGACCAGGAACTCCGCCGCCCGGCGGAAGACCGGCGGGGGCCGGACCCCCTGCGCGAGGCGGGGCAGGGCCGCGGCCGCGCTCTCCCCCGTGAGCACCAGCCGGAACCGGCGGGCGGTGACGGCCGGGAAGGTCACGGTGCGCACCGGTACTGCCTTGCCCGTCGGGTCCTCGACGACCTCCACGTCGGCCACCGGGCGGTAGCGACTGCCGTCGTCGGATGCCTCCAACCGCGCCGACGGCGGCGGCGCGGCGCCGAAGCCGCGCGGCCCCGGCAGCCCGACGGTGACGGCCGTGACGGTCACCGGTTCGTCGAAGACCTGCTCGATCCAGGCCGTGGACGGGCCGTCCGGGTCCCGGGGCAGGGACACGGCGGCGCCGAAGCTCCCGTCGACCAGCGGCCCCCAGTCCTCGATCGGCGCCGAGGCCGTCACCGTCGTGGGCGGCAGCGCGTCCGGCACGTCGGCGGCGGGGACGGCGACGGCAGCCCACTCCTGCACGTACCTGTGCACCCCCGGGTCGGCGCCCCACCGCGGGCAGTCCTGGTACGGGCCGGTGACGTCGGGCAAGGGAGCCAGCGGCAGCTCGACCGCCCGGCCGCCCTCGACGGGGGTCCAGGACCAGACGACCTTCTTCATCGCGTCGGCCGGCTCGACCCAGGGGCCGCCGGCGGCACTCCAGCCGGCCGACGTCGCGACGGCGAACTCCAGCCCGAGCTCCCGGGCGGTGTCCGACGCGAGGCGCACGGCGTCCGTCCACGCCACCGAGCCGTGCGCCACCCGCTCGGGGACGACGAGCGGCGTGCCCATCCCGCCGTCGAAGAGCTGGACGCCGCGCACGCCGACGCGGTGCAGCCACTCGAGGTCGAGCCGGATGCCCTCCGGGTCGACGTTGCCGTCCATCCAGTGCCACCACGCGCGCGGCCGCGCATCGTCCGGGGGCGAGACGAAGCCCTGCCAGAGGCGCTCCCGTTCCTCGTCCCCGGACCTCACCGCGCCCTCAGCCCCGCGATGTGGCGAGCGAGCGGAGCAGCGCGTGCTGGCGGCGCACCTGGTCCCGGCCGCGGTAGGGGTCCCGCCGGCCCTCGTACTCGCTGGACAGCCAGCCCGACCAGCCCGCCTCCTGCAGGGTCGGGATGATCTGCCCCCACGGCACGTGCAGGTCGTTGAGGTCGTCGTCCACCTCGGCGAACTTCGCCTGGATGAAGTGCACGTGCGGCAGCACCTCGACCAGGTCGGCCATCGGCACGGCGAGCGGACGGAGGTGCATCGGGATCTCGCCGTCCTCCACCTCGATCTCCTCGGACAGCTCGAGCACGGGCTCGGTGTTGAAGATGCCGGTGTCGATCAGCAGCTTGAAGTGCTTGGTGCCGGTGCGCTCGATGAAGTCGACGTAGCCCTGGGTGGCCCGGTGCTTGATCGGCGTCGGCGCGTGGATCTCGGGGCAGATGACGACGTCCAGGTCGGCGGCGAGGTCCAGGGACCGCTCCACCACGCCCTCCCAGATGGGGTGCGGGTCGAGCTCCCAGGAGGTGACGCCGAACTTCGGCCGGACCGAGGTGAAGCCGAGCTGCGCGGCCAGTCGCAGGTCGAGCTGGAGCTGGGCCGCGCCCTCGTCGACCGTGAGGTCGCGGTCGCGCCACATCGTGGTGTCGATCCAGGACCCGTAGTTGGTGGCGGTGAGCCCGTACCGGTCCAGCAGCCCGTGCCAGGTGTCGACCCAGGCGGCGTCCGGCGCGGGGTAGCCCGGGATGTTGCCCTCGCCGAGGATCTCGATGCCGGTGGCACCGAGGTCGGCCACGTCGGCGAGCACGTCCTCCAGGGTCATCAGCGTGTAGATGTCGCCGGTGTAGCTGTAGGTCGAGACACCGAACTTCAGGCCGCCCTCGGGCGCCGGCGGCACGATGACGCCTGTGGCAGCGGCGGTGAACGTGGTCCGCGACACCGCCGGCGGGAAGTACGGCCGCCGCAGGTAGACGACGACCTCGAGCCGGTGCACGCCCGTGGCGAGGCCGCCGGGCTTGGGCACCGTGATGACGGCCGGCTCGTCGAGCTGCCAGCGCACGTCGGTCGACGCCCGGAGCTCGTCGAGGGTGTAGGTGCGGCCCTGCACGGTCCACAGCGGCACGTGGTCGGGGATGCGCTCGCCGTCGACGACCACCCCCACGCCGTCGAGCAGGCTGCCCGCCGTCCCCCGGTAGTTGGGCTGGCGCAGCACGAACTGGAAACCGGTCACCCGGCCGTCCTGGACGACGTTGCGGAACCCGCGCCCCTGGATCACGTTGTGGTCGAGCACGGTCACTCCTCGGTGGTGGTGAGCTGGGCGGCGATGTCGCGGGCGCCGGCGACGGCGAGCGCGACGGAGGTGAGCGTCGGGTTGCAGGCGATGGCGGTCGGGATGACGCCGTTGCCGGCCACGTACAGGCCGTCGACGTCCCAGACGCGGGAAGCCGGCGAGCAGACCGACGTCCCGTCGTCGGTCTCGCCCATGCGGACGGTGCCCTGGTAGTGCAGCGAGGCACCGGGCGGGAAGGTGAGCGGGTCGCGGTCGTCCAACGGATCGCCGAGCGCCGCGGCCGCGCGCCTGACCGCCTCGCGGGAGGCGGCGATCGAGGCGTGGTCGGCGTCGGTCAGCCGGTAGTGGATGCGCATGGCCGGCATCCCGTACGGGTCGACCTCCGTGTCGTCGAACTCGACCCGGTCGGACTCCTGGAGGTCCTTGACGCAGAACCAGCCCAGCCCGACGATCGTGCCGGGCGTGGGCTCGTCCTCGTCGGCCAGCGGCACCGGGGAGGCGTCCAGCTGCATGACCTGGCCGTGGAACGGGTCCTCGTCGGTGTAGGGCACCCAGCTGACGCCGCTCTGCGGCACGATCTCCGGCTCGTCGCGGGGGTCGACCTCGGCGTCGGGCACCGGTGCCACGTCGCGCAGCCGGACGGCGTACACGGTCTGCGGCTGGTCGTTCAGGTACCGGCCCAGCGCGCGCGGCCGGACGCCGGAGGCCCACAGGAGCTGCGGCGTGCGCAGGCTGTCGGCGGCGACCACGACGAACCGGGCCGAGACCTCGTGGACGCTCCCGTCCCGCTGGTCGCGGACGCGGACGCCGGTGGCCCGGCCGCCGGACACGACGACCTCGGTGACCAGCGCCTCCGGCACCAGCGTGAAGTGGGGGTTGGCGCGGGTCGGCTCGCCGAACACGACGTCGGACCCCGACCACGTGACCCGGCCGTCGTCGTGCCGGACGACGGCGAGCGGCATGGAGCCGACCCGGCGGTCGTCGTGCCGGCCGCTGTCGAGTGCGCCGCTCAGGCGCTTGCGGACCTCGTCGGCGAAGGGGGCGTCGTCGAACGCGTGCGCGTCCACGGCGAGCAGCCGCTCCCCCTCGGCCAGCAGCTCGTCGAGCTCCGGGACGAACGAGATCCGCTCGCTGTCCCCAGGTCGCGGGCAGGCGCCGGTCCAGTGGGCGCCCATCCCACCGACGTTGCTCGACATCGCGGCGCCCGGAAGGCCGTCCTCGCCGTCCTGCCGGTAGCCGGACGCGAGCAGGAAGGTGCCGGGGCGGACCAGCCGCGGCGCCGCGTCGGCGTAGCCGTCCATCGTGTCCGTCGGCGTCCCCGCACCGAGCGGCGCAGGGCCCTCGGAGAGCCGCTGCGCCCGTGCCCGCTCGGCCGGGTCGACGATGTTCTTCACGTGCCCACCGGGCGGGTCGGCCAGCAGCGGGCCGACCTCGAACGTCGCGATCGTCGCCGCGGGGCACCGCTCGCTGAGGATCCGGGCGTAGGCGGCCCCGCACGGACCGCTGCCCACGATGGCGACGTCGACGGAGTCGGGGAAGTTCCTGGTCATGAGGTGGCTGTCTTCCTGTGCGGAGCGGTCGGCCTGTGCGAAGCGAGCGGTGGGGCGTTCACGGGGCGACGTCGACCCAGGCGCTGGAACGGGAGGAGGCGAGGACCGCCTCGGTGATGCGGGCGGCCCGCAGGCCGTCGGTGAACGTGGGCAGTCCGTCGGGACGGTCGCCGGCGAGAGCGGCGTAGGTGTCGGCGACGAAGGCGTCGAAGCAGTCCTGGTAGCCCTGCGGGTGGCCGGCGGGCACGACGGTGTACCGGGCGGCGGTCGAGCGCTCGGTGGTCCCCCGGAGGAGCTGCTGGTTGACCTCGCGGCCACCGATCCACAGGGAGTCGGGGTTCTCCTGGTCGAAGCACAGGGACTCGGCCGCACCGTCGACCGAGAACCACAGCCGGTTCTTGCGGCCCGGGCTCACCTGGCTGACCGTCAGGTTCCCCGTCGCGCCCCCGTCGGTCTCGAACAGGACGACGGCGGCGTCCTCCGTCGTCACGGGACGGCCGCCGCGCTCGGGCACCGCGACGACGGTGCGCGCCGCGACGCGGCTGATGCGGTGGCCGGAGACGAACTCGACCAGGTCGCACCAGTGCACGCCGATGTCGGCGAACGCCCGGGACGATCCGCCCGCCGCGGCGTCCACCCGCCAGTTGTCGTCGGTGTCCTCGGCCAGCCAGTCCTGGAGGTACGAGCCGTGCAGCAGGCGGACCGGACCTGCCGTCCCGTCGGCGACCCGGGCCCGCGCCTCCCGGACCATCGGGTAGAAGCGGTAGACGAAGGGCACCGTGGCGACCACGCCGGCGTCCGCGGCGAGCCGGACGAGCTCGCGGGCCTCGTCGGCGTCGACGGCCAGCGGCTTCTCGCACACGACGTGCTTGCCGGCCGCGACGACCTGGCGGACCAGCGGGGCGTGGGTGGCGTTCGGGGTGCAGACGTGCACGACGTCGACGTCGTCGGCGGCGAGCAGCTCCGCGAGCGAGGCCGCGGCGCCCTCGGCGCCGAGCTGCTCCGCCCCGGCGCGGGACGCCTCCGGGGAGGACCCGACGACGCGGGCGACCACTCCCCCGGCGCGCCGGACGGCGCGCGCGTGCACGGTGCCCATGAAGCCGGTGCCGACGATGCCGGCACGGACGCGATCGGACATGCGTCCTCCTCTCGTGGTGGACGTGGTGAGCGGGGGGCCGCTGACGGGCGGACCCCGGGTGGTCAGGAGGCGGCGGGTGATCCGGCCGCCTGCGCGGCGAGGAACCGGTGGCGCTCGGCGCGCCGTTCGGCCTGCCGACGGGGGTCGGGCACGGGTGCGGCGAGCAGCAACCGCTGGGTGTAGGCGTGGTCGGGCGTGCTCGTCACCCGCGCCGCGTCGCCGGTCTCGACCAGCTCGCCGCGGTGCATCACGGCGACCCGGTGGCTGACGTGGCGCACCACGGACAGGTCGTGGGTGATGAAGAGGTAGGCGACGCCGGTCCGCTCCTGGATCTCGATGAAGAGGTCCAGCACGTGGGCCTGGGTCGACAGGTCCAGGGCGCTCACCGGCTCGTCGCAGACGACGAGCTTCGGGTCGCGGGTCAGCGCGCGGGCGATGGCGATCCGCTGCCGCTGACCGCCCGAGAACTCGCGGGGCAGCCGCCGGCCGGCGTCGGCCGGGAGGTGGACCGAGTCGAGCAGCGCCCGCACCCGACGGCCGGCCTCCGCGCGGGCGGTGCCGGTGACCAGCAGCGGCTCGGTGAGGATGTCCTCGACGGTCTTCGCCGGGTTGAGCGAGGAGTAGGGGTCCTGGAAGACCACCTGGATGTCCTCGCTGAGCGCCCGGCGCTGCCGCTTGGCCAGCCCGGAGATCTCCCGGCCGGCGAAGCGGATCGACCCGCCGGTGACCGGGGCCAGCCCCAGGATGGCCCGGCCGAGCGTCGTCTTCCCCGAGCCGGACTCGCCGACGAGGCCGACCGTCTCGCCCGGGCGGATGTCCAGCGAGACACCCCGGAGGACCCGGATCGGCGCCTGCCGCCACCCCTTGACCGGGTAGTCGACGACCACCCGGTCGGCGACGAGCAGCGGCTCCTGGACGGCGGTCATCGGATGCCTCCGGACGAGGGCAGGGGCTGCGGGTCGCCGGGCTGCAGTGCGGCCGGGACGAGCGCCTGGCGGGGCGGGGTGTCCTCGAGCGTCGAGCCGAGGAGCATGCGGGTGTAGTCGTGCTGGGGGGCCGCGAAGAGCCGGTCCACCGGCGCCTCCTCGACGATGCGCCCGGACTGCATCACCGCGACGGTGTCGCAGAGGTCGGCCACCACCCCGAAGTCGTGGGTCACCAGCACCACGCCGAGCTCCCGCTCCGCGACCAGGCCGCGCAGCAGGTCGAGCACCTCGGCCTGGACCGTGACGTCGAGCGCCGTGGTCGGCTCGTCGGCGATGAGCAGGTCCGGGTCGCAGGACACCGCGCCGGCGATGAGGACCCGCTGGGCCATGCCGCCGGAGATCTCGTGGGGGTAGGAGTCGAAGACCCGCAGCGGGTCCTTGATGCCGACGCGGGCGAGCAGGTCGAGGGCCCGGCCGCGCGCCTCGGCACGCGAGAGCCGCAGGTGGTGGCGCATGGGCTCGGTCAGCTGGCTGCCGATGCGGAACGACGGGTCGAGGTTGGACATCGGCTCCTGCGGGATGTAGCCGATGCGCCGGCCGCGCAGCAGGTTGCGCTCGGCCGCCGACAGACCCGGCAGGTCCGCGCCGTCGAAGACCAGGCGCACGGCCGAGGTGCGGGCCGTGGGCGGGAGCAGGCCGAGGACGGCGAACGCGGTCTGGGACTTGCCCGACCCGGACTCCCCGACGAGCCCCAGCACCTCGCCGCGGCGGACGGTGAGCGACACCCCGCGCACGACCTCCTTCGCGGTGCCGTCGGCCTGGGGGTAGAGGACGCGCAGGTCCTGCACCGCCAGCAGCGCGTCGGCGGGCGGCGGGTCGGCCGGTGTGCCGGTCCCCACGGGAGCCGCCGGCTCGATGCCCCGGCGACGGCGCACGCGCGGCACGCGATCCCCGACGCCGAGGGCGTCGCGCAGGGCGTTGCCGAGCAGGCTGAACGCCGTCACGGTCAGGACGATCGCCAGGCCCGGCCACAGCAGCAGCCGCGGCTCGGCGTAGATGTTCTGGAAGGCGTCGCTGAGCATCCCGCCCCAGCTGGCCTGGTTCGCCGAGCCGAGACCGAGGAACTCCAGGCCCGCCTGGACGACGATGGCGACACCGAGCAGCTGCGACGTCTGGATGACCGTCGGGGCGATCACCACGGGGACGACGTGCCGGCGCATGATCCGCCCGTCGCCGAGGCCGGAGACCCGCGCCGCGTCGATGAACAGCTCCTCGCGGACCGACAGCACCGACGAGCGCACCAGCCGGAACACCGCCGGCGCGATGATCACGCCGAAGACCGCCATCGCGAGCTCGGTGCTGCGGCCGAACTGGGCCAGGACGACGAGCAGGACGATGATCGCGGGCAGCGCCATCAGCAGGTTGGCGACCCAGCTCGCGACGGCGTCGAAGCGGCCGCGGTAGTAGCCGGCCACGATGCCGGCGGGCAGCCCGAGGGCCAGCGAGACGGCGACGACGATCAGCGCGCCGACCAGGCTGGTGCGGGCGCCGTAGAGCAGCTGCGCCAGCACGTCGCGGCCCACGCCGTCGGTGCCGAGCGGGTGCGCTCCGCCCATGGGCGCCAGCGCCTCGGTGATCTTCGACGCCGTGGGGCTGGCGGACGTGAGCAGGGGCGCGAGCAGCGCCAGGGCGGCGACGAGGAGGACCCACGCGAGGCACACGACCGCGACCGGTCGGCGCAGCAGGAGCCGGAACGCGCCGCGGCGCGGAGCCGCGTCGACGGCGTCGACGGGCGGAGGGCCGGCCGGACCGCCGTCGGACAGGACGCTCATGCCAGACGCACCTTCGGGTTGAGCCACCCCAGCGCCAGGTCGACCAGCAGGTTGACCACGACGACCAGGACGACGGCCAGGACGACGATGCCGAGGACGAGGGGGACGTCGCCCTGCCCGGCGGCGGCGGTCGCCCGCTCGCCGAGGCCGTTGAGGCCGAACACCTTCTCGATGACGACGGCGCCGCTGATCAGGGCGATGAACTGCAGGGAGAGAACGGTGAGCGACGCGGGGGCGGCGTTGCGGAGGGCGTGCTTGAGAAGCACGCTGCGGGCGGGGAGGCCGCGGCTGCGGAGGGTGCGCACGTAGTCCTGCTGGAGGACGTCGATCATGGACCCGCGGGTCTGGGTGGCGACCGTCGCGATGGCGCCGATGGCCAGGGCGACGGCGGGCAGCGTGATCGACGCCAGCCACCTCCCGGGGTCCTCGCCGAAGGGCGTGTAGCCCAGCGCGGGGAAGAGACCGAGCTCGACGGCGAAGACCAGCGCCAGGAGCATGCCGATCAGGAAGTTCGGGACCGCGAAGGCGACGGTGGAGATGCCCTGCAGCAGGCTGTCCAGCCAGCCGCCACGGACGGCCGCGACGACGCCGAGGACGACGCTGACCACGGCGGTCAGCACCGTCGCCGCGAGGACGAGCGAGAGGGAGACCGGCAGGGCGTCGGACACCAGCCGGCCCACGGGCTGGTTGGTGAACCACGACGTCCCGAGGTCGCCCCGGAGGGCGCCGGTCAGCCAGTCCCAGTAGCGCTCCACGACCGGCCGGTCCAGCCCGAGCTCCTGCGACTTCGCCGCGACCTCGGCGGCTCCGGCCTGCGGGCCGAGGATGCGCCGGGCCGGGTCGGAGCCGGTCAGCGTCGTGAGGAAGAAGGCCAGCGTCGCCGTGACCCACACGAGTGCGATACCGGCGCCGGTGCGGCGGAGAAGGAAGGGGAGCACGGTCGGCCTCCGGTTGTGCTGGATCGGTACCGGTGGCCCGTGGCCGCGGGTCGGGCACCCGCGGCCACGGGCCGGAGGTTCAGCTGCCCGACGGGCCGAGGTTGGCCAGCGGGGGCACGCTCACGCCCTGCACCGGCTGCACCTCGACGCCCTTGGCGCTGACGTACCCGGCCTCGGCCGCATCCCACGGGGCGAACCAGGCCTGCTCGACCAGGTAGGCGTTGAGCTCCCGCAGGGCGGCGTCCTGCTCGTCACCGGTCGCGCTGCCGGCCCGGCCGATGAGCTCGTCCACCGTCGGGTCCGACGTCTTGAACGGGTTGAACGGGGACTGCTGGGTGAGCGCCAGCCCGATCATCTCGAACGGGGAGCCGGCCGTGAGGTTGAAGTAGTTGCCCGGCCACTGGCCGCCGATGATGCTGCCGACGAACTGGTCACCGGTGATGGGCTCGTAGTTCACGGTGATGTCGATCGCCGCGAGCGCCTCGGTGAGGGCGGCCTGCTCGTCGGGGAAGACCGGCGAGGCGTCGGGCATGCTCATCGTGAAGCCGTCGGCGTAGCCGGCCTCCGCCATGAGCTCCTCGGCCTTCTCGACGTCGTAGTCGTAGGTGCCCTCGAGCGACTCGTCGTAGGCCGGCGAGCTGGGCCCGAACATCTGGACGGTCGGCTCCCCGAGGCCGCCCTTGACCACGTCGACGATGGTCTCCCGGTCCATGGCGTAGTTGATGGCCTGGCGGACGCGCACGTCGGCCAGGGCCGGGACGAGGGCGCCGTCGCGGTCCCAGAGGTAGAGGCCCTCGATGCCGCCGTTGGTGTAGGTCGTCACCGGCAGGTCCGCCTGCTCGGCACCGGCCACCAGGTCGCTGGTCGAGGCGTAGACCCCCATGATCTCGCCGGAGCGCAGCCCGTTGAGGGTGGCGGTGGTGTCGTCGAGGAAGCGGATCTCGACCGAGTCGTACGGGTACTCGTCGGCGTTCCAGTAGTCCTCGTTGCGGGTGTAGGCGTAGGTGCTGCCCGCGGTCGAGGCGTCCTGGTCGAGGACGTAGGGGCCGGAGCCGACGGGGTTCGTGCTCAGGTCGGCGTTGCCCAGGGCATCGGGGCTGGCCATGTAGCCGGAGCTGCGCGCCAGCGCCTGCGGCAGCGAGGGGTCCGGCCGGCTGAGGACGACATCGGCGTGGGTGGCGTCGACGACCTCGACGCTGTCGACGGCACGGAGGGCGGATCCGGCCTCGCCGGTCTTCGTCTTCGCGAGCTCGAGGTTGGCCTTGACCGCCTCGGCGTCGAACGCCGCACCGTCGGTGAAGGTGACGTCGTCCCGGAGCGTGAGGCTCAGCCGGGTCCCGGTCTCGTCGTAGCTCCACTCGGTCACGAGGTTGGGAACGGGCTGGCCGTCGGCGTCGAGGTTCAGCAGCTTGTCGTAGACGGCCTGGTAGTAGTGGTCCTCGGGACCGCTGCTGGCCATCTCCCCGATGGCGAAGGACGTGGGCGGCGTGATGGCGGCCAGGGTCAGGCTGTCGGTGCTGCCCGAGGAGCCGGAGCCACCGTCGGACGAACCGCCGCAGGCGGTGGCGAGCAGCAGGACGGACGCGACCGTGGTCGCGACGAGGGACCTTCGCATGTGAACTCCAGAGACGTCAGGACCGGTTGCGGTCCCGGGCGGCCGACGGCCGCAGTGGCGAGGAGAGAGCAGGCGCTCCGGGTCAGGAGCGGAGATCGAGCTGTGGGGCGGGTCACGCCGTGGGGACGACTTTAGTGCCGTTGGCACATATGTCAACCCTCACATGGCAGCGGAGCGCTGGAGCGGCGCGGCGTGCCCGATCGGCGACCCGCTCTCGATCCAGAGACCCACGGATTCCGGCGCGAACAGCTGCTCGATCGCGAGGATGGCGGCACCGGTCACGCCCTCGCGGAACTCCAGCGACGCCGGCCGCACGGTCAGGCGCTGCTGCGCCAGCTTGGTCGCGCGCCCCCGCACGGTCTCCTCGAAGGCCCGCACGACGGAGTCCCCGATCCGGAGGGCGCCACCGCCCAGGACGACCGTCCCGGGGTTGAGGAAGTTGACGACCCCGGCCACGGTGGTGCCGATGAGCCGGGTGCCGCGGAGCGTCTCGGCGGAGGCGAGCGGGTCGCCGTCCCGCGCGGCCAGGCCGACGTCCTGCGAGGTCAGGTGACCGCGCTGGGCCAGGCGGGCGGAGAGGACCGGGCTCTCGGCGGCGCGGGGGGTCAGCCGCTGGACCAGACCCCACCCACCGGTCACTGCCTCGAGGCAGCCGATCTGCCCGCACCGGCAGACGACGGCGGGGTCGTCGGTGACCTGGATGTGGCCGATGTCCCCGGCGGCGCCGGTGTCGCCGCGGAAGACCGTGCCCTTCGACACCAGACCTGCCCCGACGCCCTCGTCGACGAAGACGTACAGCAGGTCGCGGCCGTCCTGCGGTGTGCCCTTGTGCCACTCGCCCAGCGCCATGAGGTTGACGTCGTTGTCGACCCAGACCGGCGCGTCGTACCTGTCGCGCAGCCAGGCGCGCACGCTGCAGCCGTCCCAGCCGGGCATGATCGGCGGGTCGACGAGGCGGCCGGTCGCGAAGTCGACCGGGCCGGCCACGCCGATGCCGAAGGCCCACGGCTCGGTGCGCGTCCGGCGGGCGAGCCGGACGAAGAGCGCGTCCAGGAGCTCGAGGGTCTCCTCCGGCCGCTCCGCGGCGTTCCAGTCCTCGTGCAGCGAGGCGATCAGGGTGCCGTCCAGCGTCGCGACCGCCGCCGTCATCTCGGTCGCGCCGATCATCCCGGCGAAGACGTGCCCGGCCTCCGAGCGGAACCGGAGCAGCCTGGACGGCCGGCCGCCTGCCGACGGCGCCAGGTCGCCGTCCTCGAGCAGGCCGACATCGATGGCCTGCTGGACGCGCTGGGTGACGACCTTGCGCCCGATGCCGGTCTCCTGCTCCAGCCCCGGGCGGGTGACCGCCCTGCCCGTGCGCACCAGGTTGATCAGCTGGCCGTGCACGAAGGCCTCCTGCGGTGAGGGCGTCGTGCTGCTCAAGGCGACCTCCGAGGACGGCGAAGCTGCTCAATAACGTTCCGGTTGCACTTAAGGTACGTGGTCGGGCGCTCCGGGGACACCACCCGGACGGGACAGATCTCGCGCCGCAGGCGGTGGCCAGGCCGCACCTCGACCGTCACGGACGCAGCTCCCGGTAGATGCGGGCCAGGTCCGGCAGCTGGACGTGCGCGTTCAGGCCGCTCGGGTTCGGCACCACCCAGGTGGCTGCGCCACCGATCCGCTCGGGCTGCAGGCCCGTGACCGCCGTCGGCCGGTCGAAGCCGGTGCGCCACGCGGTGATGCCGAGGACGGCGAGCACGCGTGGCCGGTACTCCGCGACCAGCTCGGCCAGGGCCGCCGCGCCCTCGCGCAGCTCCTCCCGGCTGAGCTCGGCGGCGGTGCGCGTGGGCCGCGCCACCACGTTCGTGATGCCCAGGCCGTGCTCGGGGAGCTGCCGGTCCTCGTCGGGGGTGAACAGCCGCGGCGTGAACCCGGCCAGGTGGATCGCCGGCCAGAACCGGTTCCCCGGCCGCGCGAAGTGGTGCCCGCGCTCCGCAGACATCAGGGACGGGTTGATCCCGCAGAACAGCACGTCCAGGTCCGGCGCGATGACGTCGGGCAGCGGCTTCTCGGGCACGTGTCAGCCCTCCAGGACCGCCCAGCCGTGCGGCGCCAGCCGCACCCGGCCGCCGGCGACCTCCGCCGCCCCGGCCAGCACGGCACCGGTTGCCTCCACGGGCACCTCGACCGGCCGCTCCCCCACCGACAGCGCCACCACCAGCCGCTGCCCCTCACCCACCGCCTCGTAGACCAGTTGCTCGTTGGCCAGGTGCAGCGTCCGGGTGCGGGCCGCGTGCAGCCACCGGTGGCGGCGGCGCAGGCCGATCAGCTCCTGGTGGAGCCCGTAGGTCGGCAGCCCCAGCGGCGACAGCTCCCCCGGTGTGGCCGGGAAGGGTGGCCGGACCGCGTCGTCCCCACCCGCACGGTCCTCCTTGACCCCGCGGAAGGCGTGCTCGTCACCGGCGTAGACCGCCGGCGTGCCACCGGTGGTCAGCAGCACCACCAGCGCGTGCGCGAGGTGGCGCTCGTCGGTGAGCCGGCTGGCGATGCGGGTGACGTCGTGGTTGCCCAGGAACGTGTACGGCACGAAGGAGTCGAGGAAGCCGCTGTGCCGGGTCAGGGCGGCGTCCAGCTCGAAGAAGTTGGCGTCGTTCAGCGAGCTCCAGACGGCCTTCCACAGCTCGTACTGGGTGACCGCGTCGACGTGCGCCTCGGCGACGAACCGCGCGTAGTCGCCGTGGATGACCTCGCCCATCAGGTACGCGTCCGGGTGCCGCTCGCGCACCCGGTCGGCGACGCCGGCCCAGAAGGACGCCGGGACGGCGTAGGCCGCGTCCAGCCGCCAGCCGTCGACGCCGCGGTCGAGCCAGTGGCACATGACGTCGACGACGTGGTCGGCGACCGCCGGCTCCCGGTGGTCCAGCGCCACGAGCGCGGAGTGCCCCTCGAAGTCGTCGTACCCCGGCTCCACACCGGGGGCCCACTCGCCGGACGGCCAGCGCAGCCGGAACCACGAGGCGGTCGGCGCGGACGGCCCCTGCTCCAGGACGGCCCGGAAGGCGGGGTGGCCGCGGCCGACGTGGTTGAAGACCCCGTCCAGCAGCACCCGCAGCCCGCGCTCCCGGCAGGCGGCGACGAGTGCGTCGAGGTCGGCGTCGTCGCCCAGCCGGGGGTCGACCCGCAGGTGGTCGGTGGTGTCGTAGCCGTGCGTCTCGGAGGCGAACACCGGCCCGAGGGCCACTCCGGAGGCGCCCAGCTCGACGGCGTGGTCCAGCCAGCCGGCCAGGTGACCGAGCCGGTGGACGACGGGCCGGCCGGGGGCCGACTCCCGCTCCGCGCCGACGAAGCCCAGCGGGTAGACGTGCCACCAGATCGCGTCGTGCACCCAGCCGGGCTCCGTGGTCACACCCCGGATGCTGCCGCACGCCGGCCGGGGACACTGGGCGGGTGCGTCCCCGACCCTGCCCCTGCGGTTCCGGCCTGCCGTACGCGGAGTGCTGCGGCCCCCTGCACGACGGCGTGCGGACGGCCGCGACGCCCGAGCAGCTGATGCGGTCGCGCTACAGCGCCTTCGCCCTGGGCGACGCCGCCTATCTCCTCGAGACCTGGCACTCCACCACCCGGCCGCGCTCGCTCGACCTCGACCCGGCGGTGCGCTGGACGGGGCTGGACGTGCTCGCCACGACCGGCGGAGCCCTCCTCGAGGCCGAGGGCACGGTGGAGTTCCGGGCGCACCACCGGCTGGACGGCCGCTCGGGAGCGCAGCACGAGCGCAGCCGGTTCGTGCGCGAGGGCGGCCGGTGGCGCTACCTGGACGGCATCTCCCTCGGCTGACCTCCCCCCGTCGGGGGTCGCCGTGGCGCAGCCGACACCCACGAGGAGGCCGTCGTCCTCGCGTGAACGGGCCGATCCCGTGCCGCAAGTATGGTCAAGCTCACGGGCTTGGGATTCCTCACACCTTCCGGACTGCATGCAACGGGTCGTTTCGTCCGACGATCAGAAGGACGGCGCTGCGGCGCACCTTCCCTTGCATGGCCGGAGAGGCAGACGTGACTTCCGAGAGCGGCGTAGCAGCCGGCGTACCCGACAGCGCGAACCCCGACGTCGTGCTGGTCGGTGGCGGCATCATGAGCGCCACGCTGGCCGCGCTGATCAACGTCGTCGCCCCGCAGTGGAGCGTCACGGTGTTCGAGTCCGCCGCAGAGGTCGCCGGTGAGAGCTCCGGCCCGTGGAACAACGCGGGCACCGGGCACTCGGCGCTCTGCGAGCTGAACTACACGCCGGCCGGGCCGGACGGCCGCGTCGACCCGTCCAAGGCCGTCACGATCAACGAGCAGTTCCAGGTCTCCCGCCAGTTCTGGGCCCACCTGGTGCGCGGCGGGATGACCGGCTCGCCCAAGGAGTTCATCACCCCGGTCCCCCATCTGAGCTTCGTCACCGGCGAGGACGGCCGCCGCTACATGCGCGCGCGGCACGAGGCGCTGTCGGCGCAGCCGCTGTTCCAGGGCCTCGAGTACACCGAGGACCCTGCGGAGCTGGCCCGCTGGATCCCGCTGATGATGGCCGGCCGCGACCCGTCGCAGGTCGTCGCCGCCACCCGCTCGGGAGCCGGCACCGACGTGAACTTCGGGGCGCTCACCCGCCTCCTGCTCGACGACGCCGACAGCCGCGGCGTCATGGTGCACACGAACCAGCGCGTGCGGGACCTCGACCGCGAGCCCGACGGCCGCTGGAAGGTCACCGTCGAGGACACCCGCACCGGTGAGCGCCGCGCCCTGCGCACCCGGTTCGTGTTCGTCGGCGCCGGCGGTGGCGCCCTGCCGCTGCTGCAGAAGGCGGGGATCCCCGAGATCCGCGGCTTCGGCGGCTTCCCGGTCAGCGGCATGTTCCTCCGGACGACGTCGCCCGAGCTCGTGGGCACGCACCAGGCGAAGGTGTACGGGCAGGCCGCCGTCGGGGCGCCCCCGATGTCGGTGCCGCACCTCGACCTGCGCCTCATCGACGGCGACCACTCGCTGCTGTTCGGTCCCTACGCCGGCTTCTCGCCGAAGTTCCTCAAGGCCGGCTCGATGTTCGACCTGCCGCTCAGCGTCAAGCCGGACAACCTGGGCTCGATGCTCGGCGTCGCCCGCACCGAGCTGGGGCTCACCAAGTACCTGGTCACCGAGCTGCTCAAGTCGCGCTCGGCCCGGCACGAGACACTGACCGAGTTCGTGCCGCTCGCCGACCAGGCCGACTGGGACATGATCACCGCCGGTCAGCGCGTGCAGGTCATCAAGCGCGACCCGGCCACCGGGCGCGGGGTCCTGCAGTTCGGCACCGAGCTCGTCGTCGGCGGCGAGGGCTCGATCGCCGGTCTGCTCGGCGCTTCCCCCGGCGCCTCGACCGCCGTCTCGGCGATGCTCACCCTGCTCGAGCGCTGCTTCCCCGACCGGGTCGCCGCCTGGCGGCCGGCGCTGCAGGAGGCCATCCCGTCCTACGGCCACCGGCTCTCGGAGGAGCCGGCGCTGCTGGAGCAGGTGCGGACCGACACCACACAGGTCCTCGAGCTCAACGGCTGACGCCTCAGGCGCTGCGACCCGCGATCGAGCGGAGCAGCGAGGCGACCTCCGAGGTCCCGGCGTGGGCGCCGGCGGTGAGGAACGACTGCGCGATGACCTCGTCCAGCCGCTCGCGAGACATCATGTCGGTACCCATCACCTGCTGCTCGCCGTGGCTGGGCGTGAAGACGACGGTCCTGATCCCCTCGGCCTCCAGCGCCCGCACCTCCTGCCGCAGCAGCCGGTCGGAGTACCGGCGCACCGACGGGAAGACGCCGGGTCGCCAGCCCGCAGGGCCGCTCATGGGCGCCACGACGACCACGACGTCGAGCCCCTGGCCCCGCAGGACGGCGGCGTTGGTCGGCGAGTGGACGCCGCCGTCGAGGTAGCTGTGCCGGCCGATCTGCACCGGGGCGAAGTAGCCGGGCACCGCGCAGGACGCCCCGATGGCGAGGTGGATGGGCGCCGGCGGTGACCCGGGGCGACCGAAGACGACCCGCCGCCCGTCGCGGCGGCGCACCGCGCAGATCCACAGGTCGGGCTCCGGCCACTCGGGCCGCTCGAGCTCCCGCAGCGCGGACAGCTGCTCGAGGATGTCGTGCCGCCCGGGCGCCAGCAGCGACAGCCCGGCGGCCATCGGCCGGAACTGCAGCGGCCGAGAGAGGGCGCGCGCGACCATGTGCCTGCCGGGCAGGCGCATCGGGCGGCGGAGCAGCTGCAGCGGCCGGAAGGGCGCCAGCTCGGGCAGCGTCGCCTCGGCCATCTGCCGGAGGACGTCGTCGTCCCCGGACAGCGGCGCCTTCACCGTCCAGGCGGCCAGGTCCTCGGCCGAGACGCCGAGCCGCAGCAGGGTGCCGGTGATCGACCCGGCCGACGTGCCGACGATGACGTCCGCGGTGCGGGCGTCGAAGCCGAAGTCGTTCTGCAGGACCGCCAGCACGCCCGAGTGGTAGGCCTGGCCGACCACTCCCCCGCCGCCGAGCACCAGCCCCACCCGTGTCACGGATCGAGCGTGCCACGGGCCCGCGATCCGGGCAGGTCAGGCCCGGGACGAGGAGGTGGAGATCACCTGCGCCGGCGCACCGGGGTCCAGACGACCGTCTCCGTGGCGCCGGGCCGCAGCGCGGCCCACCGGGCGCCGGCCGCGCGCAGCGCCCCGGCCGCCGCCTCCAGCCGCGCCGCCGGCAGCCCGGACGCCGCCTCGCCCGGCAGCACCTCGGCGCCGCGCGCCAGGCGGGACACCAGGTCGGCCACCCCCTCGGCGCGCTGGATCGCCGCTGCCCGCTCCTTCTTCAGGCGCGCCGACCGCTCGGCCGCGTGCGGCGGCTGCCGGCCCGATACGTGGCGCATGCTGTTCCACACCACGCCGTCGGCGACGCATCCCCAGATGCCGTCGCTGATCCCCAGCTCCGCCTCGACGAGCGCGTGCACGAGGTCGTGCGGCAGGTCGGCACCGCCGCCGGCGCCGCGGATGGCGAAGACGACGCCGTCGTCGCGCTCCACCGTCGACTCGACGGGTCGCCGGTCGGCCATGCGGGTGAAGGTCAGTCGCACCGGTCCAGCGTCGGGCACCGGTCAACCGGTTTCCTCCCACCGGCTAGCGTCGTCCCGTGGCTGTCGACCCGCGCGGTGCCGATCTCAAGCGCTACCTGCAGGACGACCCCGGCGGACCGGTCGTGATGCTCAACCTGCTCCGGTACGCCGAGGGCGGGCGGGAGCTGTACGCGCAGTACGCCGAGGCGCTGAGCAGCACCTTCCTCCCGCGGTACGGCGGCGAGGTGCTCTACGCCGGTTCGGGGTCGACGCCCCTCGTCGCCGAGGAGGGGCAGGCCTGGGACGCCGTCCTCCTCGTCCGCTACCCGTCTCGGGAGGCCTTCAGCCGGATGGTGGCCGACCCGGAGTACCAGCAGGTCACCGAGCTGCGCACCCGCGCCCTGACCGAGGCGGTGCTCCAGGCGACCACCGCCTGGTGAGGCTGGATGCAGTGACAGCTAGAGCCCGACCGCGACCGTGGCGGCCAGCTCCCGGACGGCCTCGAGGTCGGCCGGGGACGGCGGGCCGGTCAGGCTCAGCGGCGCGGCGACCTGCCGCCAGCGGAGGGCGCCGGTGATCTTCTGGATCGCGGTCAGGGCTCCGGCCGTGTCGTCGCCTCCGTGGACGTAGACCCCGTACGGCAGGCCGACGGTCGCGTCGAGGCACGGGTAGTAGACGGTGTCGAAGAAGTGCTTGAGCGCACCGGACATGTAGCCGATGTTGGCCGGCGTCCCCAGCAGGACGCCGTCGGCCTCCAGCAGGTCGGCGGCGCCGGCCGAGAGGGCCGGCCGCACGACGAGATCGACCTCCTCGACCATGGCCGCGCCCTCGCGCACCGCCTCCAGGACCGTCTGCAGGTTGGGCGAGGGCGTGTGGTGGACGACGAGCAGCCGGGGCATGCCCGCGATCCTGCCCGACGCCGATGTGTACGCCCGTTCCTATCGTCCTGTACGGTCGCGCCGTGGACGACCCCCGGAGCATGCGCGAGCGGATGCTCGCCGGTGCCCTGTACATCGCCGACGATCCCGAGCTGGCCGAGCGCAGCGCCGCCGCGCTGGACCTGGTGGCCGCCTACAACGCGACGTCCGTGCGCCAGGGCCCGCTCCGGCGGCAGCTGCTGGAGCAGCTCCTCGGCGCCGTCGGCGAGGGCACCGAGATCCGGCCGCCCTTCTCCGTCGACTACGGCTCCCACATCCGGATCGGCGCCCGCTGCTTCGCGAACTTCGGGCTGGTCGCCCTCGACGTCGCCGCGATCACCATCGGGGACGACGTCCAGATCGGGCCCAACGTCCAGCTGCTGACGCCGACGCACCCGCTCGCCCCGGAGCCGCGGCGGCAGAAGTGGGAGGCCGCCGCACCCATCGTGATCGGCGACAACGTCTGGCTGGGCGGGGGCGTGATCGTGCTGCCGGGGGTGACCATCGGCGCGAACACCGTCGTCGGCGCCGGCGCCGTGGTCACCCGCGACCTGCCGGCGGACGTCGTGGCCGTCGGCAACCCCGCCCGCGTGGTCAGGTCCCTGGACGGCGAGGCGTGACGATGGCCGGAGCACCCGTCCGCCGCGCCCGGCGGTTCGACCCGGAGCGGCGCAACCGGATCCTGGCGGCGGCGCTGGCGGTCATCGCCGAGCAGGGCGTCTCCGGCTCCACCCACCGGGCGATCGCCCGCGCCGCCGACGTGCCCCTGGGCAGCCTGACGTACCACTTCGCCTCCCTGGACGAGCTGCTGACCGCCGCCTTCACCGTGCACGTCGACACCGTCGCGCCGCGGTTCGACGAGCGGATGCGGGCCGCGCAGGACTCCGGCGCCGTCCTCGACTACCTCGTCGAGCACCTCACCGGCGATCTCCTCGACTCCGCCCGCGACCTCGTGCTGATGGTCGAGCTGTACGTGGCCGCCGCCAGGAACCCCGCGCTGCGCGCGGTCACCCAGGACTGGATGGGCCGCAGCCGGCGCAGCCTCGAGCGGCACTTCGACCCGGTGACCGCGCGGGAGCTCGACGCGCTCGTGGAGGGGCTCGTGCTGCACAGCGCGCTGTCGACCGACCCGATGGACGCCGACCAGATCCGGCACGCGCTGGCCCGGTTCGCCCGATGACGACCGACCAGGTGCTCGCCCCGACCCGCGAGCTGCGCCGTGCCCGCCTCGCCGTCGCGGCGTGCTTCTTCCTCAACGCCGTCTTCTACTCCAACGTCGTGCCCCGGCTGCCCGAGATCAAGGCCGACCTCGGCCTGAGCAACGCCTCGCTCGGGACGGCGCTGGCGGCGATGCCCCTGGGCGCCCTGCTGGCCGCGCTGTCCTCCGCCGCCCTGATCCGCCGGTTCACCTCGGCCCGGGTGGCGACGTGGGGCCTGGTCCTGCTCGGCGTCGTGCTGTTCGGGATCGCCCTCGCGCCCAACTGGCCGGCGCTCGCCGGGGCGCTGCTGGTCGCCGGGGCGCTGGACGCGGTCATCGACGTCGCCCAGAACGCGCACGGCCTGCGGGTGCAGCGGCTCTACCGGCGCTCGATCCTCAACGGCTTCCACGCCTTCTGGAGCATCGGCGCGGTCTGCGGCGGCCTGCTCGGGTCGGCGGCGGCCGGTCTGGCGGTGCCCCTCGAGGTGCACCTCGCGTTCTCCACCGTGGTCTTCGGCGCCGTCGCGGTGGGCGCCTACCGGCTGATGCTCCCCGGGGACGACGACGCCGACCGCGAACCGGAGCCGGAGCGCCCCACGGGTTCCGCCGCCCGCGCCGGCATGCGCACCGCCGTGCTCGCTATGACGGCGCTGGGCGTGCTCGGCGTCTGCGGCGCGATCGTGGAGGACGCCGGCGCCTCGTGGGCCGCGCTGTACCTGCGCACCGAGCTCGCCGCCGGCGCAGCCGTGGCCGGGCTCGGGTTCGTCGCGCTGCAGGGCGCCATGACCGTGGGCCGGCTGACCGGCGACCGGGTCGTCGACAGGTTCGGGCAGCGCCGGGTCGCCCAGGTGGGTGGAGCGGTCATCGCGGCCGGCATGGGCCTGGCGCTGGCCTTCCCCTCGGTCGCGACCACGCTGATCGGCTTCGCCCTCGCCGGGCTCGGCGTCGCGACCCTCATCCCGGCGGTCTACCACGCCGCCGACGAGCTCCCGGGGCTGCGCCGCGGCACCGGGCTGGCGGTGGTCAACTGGCTGCTCCGGATCGGCTTCCTGCTCTCGCCGCCGCTCATCGGCGTCCTGGCCGACGCGTTCAGCCTGCGGGTCGCCCTGCTCGCCGTCGTCGCCGCCGGGCTGGGCTCCCTGCTCCTCGGCCACGTCCTCCCGCGACGCGGGCCGGGTTCCGGATGACACTGGACGGCATGCACCTCGTGCTCGAGTACGCGCTGGCCGACGACTACCTGGAGCGCCGGGCCGCGCTGCGCGACGAGCACCTCGCCCTCGCGCGGGAGGCCCACGAGCGCGGGGAGCTGCTGCTCGCCGGCGCACTCCCCGACCCCTACGACCGCGCGCTGCTGGTGTGGACCGCCCCGCGCGAGGTCGTCGAGGACTTCGTCGCGCGCGACCCGTACGTCGTCCGGGGCCTGGTCACCGGCTGGACGATCAGGCCCTGGAACGTCGTCGTCGGCTGATCACCGGGCGGGCAGCACCCGGCCGGTCACCTCGCCGAAGCCGATCCGCGCGCCGTGCGGCCCCGGAGCGCTCGCGGTGATGCAGACGGTGTCGCCGTCCTCCAGGAAGGCGCGGGTGGACCCGTCCGCGAGGGGCAGCGGCCGGGTGCCGTTCGCGGTCAGCTCCAGCAGCGAGCCCCACTGCTCGCGGGCGGCGCCGCTGACGGTGCCGGAGGCGAACAGCTCGCCGGCCAGCACCGGGGCGCCGTTGACCGTCAGGTGCGCCAGCTGCTGGGCGGCCGTCCAGTACATGTCCCGGAACGGCGGCCGGCTGACCACCTCCCCGTTGATCCGCACCTCGAGCTCGACGTCCAGCCCCCAGGGCGCCGCGTCGTCCCGCAGGTAGGGCAGCAGCGCGGCGTCGCGCGGCGGCGGGGGGACGCGAGCCGCCTCCAGCGCGGCCAGCGGCACGATCCAGGGCGACATCGAGGTCGCGAACGACTTCCCGAGGAACGGCCCCAGCGGCTGGTACTCCCACGCCTGCAGGTCGCGGGCCGACCAGTCGTTGACCAGGCAGACCCCGAACACGTGCTCGCCGAAGGCCTCGACCGGCACCCGCTCCCCCGGCTCGGACGGCGCACCGACGACGAAGCCGAGCTCGGCCTCCAGGTCGAGCCGGCGCGTGGGCCCGAACGGCGGCAGCCCGTCGTCACCGGGCGGGCCGATCTGGCCGCAGGGGCGGACCACCGGCGCCCCGGAGACCTGCACCGTGCCGGCGCGGCCGTGGTACCCGATCGGCAGGTGCAGCCAGTTCGGCGGCAGCGGGTCGCCGTCCGGCCGGAAGAGCCGGCCGACGTTCTCGGCGTGCGCCCTCGAGCTGTAGAAGTCGACGTAGTCGGCGACCCCGATCGGTCGCAGCGCCTGCACCGCGGCCAGCGGGAGCAGGTGCGGCTCGACGCGGGCGCGGTGCCGCTCGTCGGTGAGCCACTCGGTGACCTGCTCGCGCAGGTCGCGCCAGGCGTCGGGGCCGGCGACCAGGAAGGAGTCGAGGGTCCGCGTCGCGTGCACCGGCAGCCCGGTGACGCCGTGCAGGTCGAGGACCGAGTCCCCGATGCGCACCGCGTGCCGGATCCCCGGACGGCCGCCGCCGAGCACGACTCCCAGCGGCAGGTTGTCGATCCCGAATCCCGTGCCGTCCGGCAGCTCGACCCACGTCACGCGGGCCCGCGGCCCGACCAGGACCAGGCGTACCGGCCGTCGTCCACCGCCCGGCCGCCCTCGCCGAGCTGGAGCGGCCGGAAGGTGTCGACCATGACGGCGAGCTCGTCGAACCGCTCCGCGCCCAGGGACGCCTCGACCGCGGCCGGCTGCGGCCCGTGCGAGTGCCCACCGGGGTGCACGGTGACCGAACCCTTGCCGATGCCGGAGCCCTTGCGCGCCTCGTAGTCGCCGTCGACGTAGAACATGATCTCGTCGGAGTCGACGTTGGAGTGGTAGTAGGGCACCGGCACGGCCAGCGGGTGGTAGTCGACCGTGCGGGGCACGAAGTTGCAGACGACGAAGTTCGGCCCCTCGAACACCTGGTGCACCGGCGGCGGCTGGTGCACGCGCCCGGTGATCGGCTCGAAGTCGTGCACGCTGAAGGCGTACGGGTAGAGGCAGCCGTCCCAGCCGACGACGTCGAACGGGTGCTCCGGCGTCACGTGCACGGTGCCGGCCAGCCCGCCCGGCCCCTCGCCGCGGTGCTTGACGAACACCTCGACGTCCGTGCCCTCGGCCAGCAGCGGCGCGGCCGGTGCCCGCAGGTCCCGCTCGCAGTAGGGCGCGTGCTCCAGGAACTGGCCGTACCTCGACAGGTAGCGCTTCGGCGGGGCGATGTGGCCGCTCGCTTCGATCGCGTAGGTGCGCAGCGGCTCGTCCCCGGTGGGCAGCCAGCGGTGCGTCGTCGCCCGCGGCAGGACGACGTAGTCGCCCGGGCCGACGTCCAGCGCGCCGAAGACCGTCTCGACCGTCGCCGTCCCCCGCTCGACGAAGACGCACTCGTCACCGACGGCGTTGCGGTAGAGCGGGCTGGGCAGGCTGCTCACGGCGTAGGAGAGCCGGACGTCGGCGTTGCCCAGCACCAGCCGCCGGCCGGTCACCGGGTCGGTCGCCTCGTGCTGCTCACCGGGGAACAGGTCGTGCAGCTGCAGATGCCGGGGCACCAGCGGGCTGTTGGGCGTCGTCGTCTGGTCGGGCAGCTCCCACGGGCGGGCGTCGACCAGCGAGGACGGGACGCCCCGGTGGTAGAGCAGCGAGCTGTCGGAGGAGAAGCCCTCCTCCCCCATGAGCTCCTCGGAGTACAGCCGGCCGTCGGGCCGGCGGAACTGCGTGTGCCGCTTCGGCGGGATCTCCCCCACCTGCCGGTAGTGCGCCATCCGAACTCCTCCTCCGTGCTCTGTCGCGATGGAGCTCAGAAGTTGCCGCGACGGGCCTGCTCGCGCTCGATCGCCTCGAAGAGCGCCTTGAAGTTGCCCTTGCCGAACCCCAGCGAGCCGTGCCGCTCGATCAGCTCGAAGAAGACCGTCGGCCGGTCGCCGGTCGGCCGGGTGAAGATCTGCAGCAGGTAGCCGTCCTCGTCGCGGTCGACCAGGATCCCGCGCGCCTGCAGCTCCTCGATCGGCGCACGGACCTGCCCGATGCGGGCCCGCAGCTCCGGGTCCTCGTAGTAGGAGTCCGGCGTCGACAGGAACTCGACGCCCCGGGCCCGCATCGCGTCGACGGTGCCGATGATGTCGTTCGTGGCGAGCGCCACGTGCTGCGCGCCCGGCCCGCCGTAGAACTCCAGGTACTCGTCGATCTGGGACTTCTTCTTGCCGACCGCCGGCTCGTTGAGCGGGAACTTGACCCGGTGGTTGCCGTTGGCGACGACCTTGCTCATGAGCGCGGAGTAGTCGGTGGCGATGTCCTCGCCGATGAACTCCGCCATGTTGGTGAAGCCCATGACGCGGTTGTAGAACGCCACCCACTCGTCCATGGCGCCGAGCTCGACGTTGCCGACGACGTGGTCGACGGCCTGGAACAGCCGCTTCGGCGCACCGGCGCCGCGCTCGATGGTCGAGGTCCGGGCCGCGAACCCGGGCAGGTAGGGACCGGTGTAGCGCGACCTGTCGACCAGGGTGTGCCGGGTGTCGCCGTACGTGGCGATCGCGCCGATCCGCACGGTCCCGTGCTCGTCGGTCAGGTCGTGCGGCCGCTCGAGGACCGTCGCCCCCTGCGCCTCGGCGTGGGCGATGCACCGGTCCACGTCGGGCACCGAGAGCGCGATGTCGACGATCCCGTCGCCGTGCCGGCGGTGGTGGTCGGCCAGCGGGCTGGAGGGGTCGTACGCGCCGGTGATCACGAAGCGGGCGGCGCCGGAGCGCAGCACGTAGGCGTGGTGGTCGCGGTTGCCCGTCTCCGGGCCGGAGTAGGCCACCAGCTCCATGCCGAACGCGGACTGGAAGAAGTGCGCGGACTGGACGGCGTTGCCGACGACCCACACCAGGGCGTCCCAGCCCGACACCGGGAAGGGGTCGCCGGAGGCGTCGTACTCCACCAGGCCGACCAACTCCCTGAGCTGGCCGAGGTCGAGGTCGGCCAGCCGCTCCTCGTCGTTGAGGGTCTGCTCGAGGCTCATGCGCGGCAGTGCACACCCGCAGGCCTACCCTCGGCAAACGGTGCTGTTGTTGCTGGCCGGGCTGCACCATCGGGCTACCTGGGTGCGCCATGCGCTGCTCAGGTTGCATAGTTGCGACGTGCCCATCGATGCCTTGGACGTCGCCCTGCTCGACACCCTCCGCCGGCAGCCGCGGGCAGGCGCCCTCGAGCTCTCCCGCATCACCGGCGTGGCGCGCGCGACGGTGTCGGCGCGGCTCCAGCGGCTCGAGGACACCGGCGTCGTCACCGGCTACGGCCCGGACGTCGACGTGACCGCCGCCGGCTTCGGCGTGCAGGCCTTCGTCACCCTGGAGATCGCCCAGGGAGCGATCGAGGACGTGCAGCGCGACCTGGAGGCGATCCCCGGCCTGCTCGAGGCGCACGCGACCACCGGCAGCGGCGACGTCCTGTGCCGGGTGGCGGCCAGCTCGCACGAGGGGCTGCAGCAGATCCTCGTCGACCTCAACCGCTCGTCGGCCGTCGTCCGCTCGACCAGCGTGGTGGCCCTCTCCCAGCTGGTGCCCTTCCGCACGCTGCCCCTGCTGGCGTCCGAGGCTGCGCCCGGCGCCGGGCGCTCGGCGATGAAGCGGCAGCCGGAGGCGGGCCGGCCCTAGACGGAGGCGAGCACCCGGCGCTCGAGCCACTCGTTGCGGAAGACCCCGCGCGGGTCGAGCCGCTCGACGAGGCCGACGAAGTCGGCGTGCCGCGGGTAGAGCGGCGCGATGGCGGACGCGTCGGCCGTGAACACCTTGCCCCAGTGCGGCCGCGCGCCGAACGGGGCCAGCGCGGCCTCGAGGTCGCGCAGCAGCTCCTCGACCGCCTCCTGGTCGCGCACCCAGGTGAAGTGCAGGCCGACCGAGTCCCGCTCGTGGTTCATGCTCATCCACAGCCGGTCGGCGGCGACGGTGCGGATCTCGCAGACGAGCAGCAGCGGCCGGATCCGGTCCGACAGGGACCTGACTGCCTGCAGCGCCTCGACGGCACGGTCGCGGGGCACCATCCACTCGGACTGGAGCTCCTCGCCCGCGCTCGGCGTGAACCCCATGCGGAAGTGCGGCAGCCGGTCCGACCAAGGCCCCGGCCGGCCCAGCTGCGGCGTGCACGGGGTGGCGTCGAGGCCGCGGATGACGTGGCGGTCCACCGTCGCCGGCGTCGCACCGAACAGCTCGTCGGGCTCCGGCTCGCCGTCGCGGATCTTGAGCCACACCTGCTCGACGTCGTCCTCCCAGTGGGTGAAGACGCTGACGCTGTAGGCGGCCGAGACGATCTCGTCGAAGTGCTCGCACAGCGCCTCGAAGGGCAACCGCTCGAACACCCGCTGCCGCACCTGGAAGGCCGGCTGCACGTCGAGGGTGAGGCGGGTGACGACGCCGAGGGCACCCAGGCCGACGACGACGCCCTCGAAGTCGGCGTCGTCCCGGGAGAAGGTGCGCAGCTCGCCGTCCGAGGTGAGCAGCTCGACGGCGGCGACCGCGGTCGCGAGGTTCCCGTTGCCGACGCCGGACCCGTGCGTGGCGGTGGCCACGGCTCCCGCGACGGAGATGTGCGGCAGCGAGGCGAGGTTGTGCAGGGCCAGCTCCTCGTCCTGGAGCAGCCCGACCAGCTCGCCGTACTTCAGCCCCGCGCCGAAGGACACGGTGCCGGCCGCGCGGTCGACGGCGACGCCGGGCGGCAGCGCCTCCTCGGTGTGCAGCACCTCGAGGGAGACCAGGTCCTCGGCGTCGGCGATGCCGTTGAACGAGTGGCGGGAGCCCAGCACGTGCACGGCGGACGCGCCGGTGACGACGTCGCGCAGCTCGTCCAGGTTCGCCGGGCGGTGCAACCGGGTCGCCCGGTAAAGGTGGTTGCCGGCCCAGTTGGTCCCGGGGCGGCGGTCGTCAGGCTGCATGCCCCGATCCTCCGCTGCGCGCCGGTGCGCTCGCGCACCGCCTCCCCGCGTGCCTTCCCGCCACCGGTGGGTATGCGTGCCCGATGACCGGCCCACCTGCACCCCTCTCCCGGCTCTGGTCCCGTGTGCGCGGGTCGCTCTGGCCGCTGCCGGTGCTGGCCATCGTCGTCGCGATCGCGCTCGGCATCGGGCTGCCCGCGCTGGACGAGGTGCTCGAGCAGCCCGGTGGCGAGCACCCGCTCATCTTCGTCTTCGGGGGCGGGCCGTCGGCCGCCCGCGATCTGCTGGCGGCCATCGCCGGCTCGCTGATCTCCGTCACCGGCCTGACCTTCTCGTTCACCGTGGTCGCGCTGCAGCTGAGCAGCAGCCAGCACTCGCCCCGGCTCCTGCAGACCTTCGCCACCGACCGCGTCGTCCAGCTCACCCTCGCCCAGCTGGTCGGGACCTTCGTCTACGCGCTCACGGTGCTGCGCACGGTCCGCACCGAGGACGCCGCCAGCGGCGGCTTCGCCGTCGTCCCCCGGTTGTCGGTGACGGTCGGCTTCGTGCTCACGCTCGCCAGCGTCGTCGCCATCGTGCTGTTCCTGGGCCACCTCGCCACGTCGCTGCGGGTGGAGACCATGCTCCGCGACGTCCACGACGAGGCCACCGCGACCTACGACCGGGAGCTGCCGCGTCCGGGCGAGCAGCCGGAACGAGGCTCCCTCCCCATGGGCCCGCCCCGTCTCCTCACCGCCCGGTCGAGCGGCTTCGTCGTCGACGTCGTGCACCCGCCCGTCGTCCGGGCGGCACGGGCCGCCGGGGCCACGGTGCTCCTGGTCCCGCGCATGGGCGACTCCGTCGTCGCCGGCACCCCGCTGGCGCACGTCTGGGCAGGGGGCGGCGAGGACACGGCGGCGCTCGACGACGCCCTGCAGGCGGCGGTGCACCTGGGGTTCGAGCGCTCCCCCGCGCACGATGTGGCCTACAGCCTGCGCAAGGTCGTCGACATCGCCGTCCGCGCGCTCTCCCCCGGCACGAACGACCCCACCACCGCCGTCCACGCGATGTCGCACGTGTCCGCCCTGCTGGGTCAGCTGGTCGTCCGCCCCCCGGTCCCGCGGGTCTTCCGGGACGACGAGGGCGTGGTCCGCCTCGTGCTTCCGCCGTGGGAGGTGCCGGCCCTGATCCGCGTGGGCCTCGAGGAGCCGCTGCAGTTCGCCGGCGGCCAGCCGGCGGTGCTCCGGCGGATCGCCGGGCTCCTGCGCGAGGTCGCCTGGCGGGCGCCGGACGGCGGCGTCGAGGCGGCCCTGCGGGAGTACGCCGTGCGGCTGGTCGACCTGGCCCGGGAGACGACGTCGGTCGACGAGGCCGAGATCGGGCGCTGGGAGCGGGACCTGGGCGAGGCGCTGGCCGGGCGTTGGGCGCCGGCGCCCTGAGGGGTCAGCCGTCGAACCCCCGGACCCCGGTCAGCGCCGACCGGTTCCCGAGGTCGCCCGAGCTGATGACGCTGAGCGTCCCGTCGGTCTCCAGCACCACGGCGCCCAGCGATGCGAGGTCTCCCTGCCCGGACGCGCGCGCGGCCTGGCGGATCTCGTCGTCGGTGACCCGCTGATCGCGCAGCGCCCCGGGGATGACCTCGCCGTCGAGCAGCAGGAGCGTCGGCCGGGCGGTCACCACGTCCCGGAGCGCGGAGATCCGCACCGTCAGCCAGGCGACCACGAACTGGAGGAGGGCCAGCAGCCCCAGGGCGAGCGCCCCCTCGGACCAGGAGACGTCGCTGCTGAGCAGGATCGTCGCGAGGGTGGAGCCCAGCGCGACGGTGACGACGAGGTCGAAGGCGTTCAGCTTGGCCAGCGTCCGCTTCCCCGACAGCCGGAGGACCAGGACGACGGTGAGGTAGGCGGCGGCCCCGACGGCGAGCACGCGCCCCAGATCCGCCCACGAGTCGAACCACATGGATCGTTCCCCCTAGCTCTCGCCCGCACGGGCAGCCGCACCGGTCCTGGGTCCGCCGGAGGACGTGGCCCGGCGGTACAGCAGCCGCCCCGGCGTCGAGCTCATGCCGTGCACGACCGTGCTGGACGCCACCACGAGCGTCCCCGCCGCCAGCACGACGGGATCGACGCCCAGCCGCTCGGCCTCCAGCACGAGGTAGAAGACGGCCGAGACACCGATCGGCCCGAACCAGCCGAGGAACACCGCGTCGGGCCGGCCGAGCCCCAGCGGGCGGCGGAGCAACCAGACGACGGGGAGCCGGCGCAGCACCAGGACGCCGACGACGAGGGCGACGCCGGGCCAGCCGAGCTCGGCCCACTCGTCCCAGGGCAGCACGGCGCCGAGGCCGAGGAACAGCGGTAGCACCAGGAACCGGTTCACGGCCTCGTCGATCGGCGCGTCGTCCGTCCGGTCCGATCCGGTGCTCACCAGGTTGAAGACGAGCCCGCAGACGAAGACCGCGAGGATGCCGTCGACGTGGATGAGGCCGGACACCCCGAGCACGGCCAGGGCGAGGACCGCGGTGAACAGCAGCCGCGGTCCGGCGTCGGTGGAGCCGTGCTGCTCGCCCGCGCGCAGCGCGCGTCCGCCCAGCCAGCCAGTGCCGGCGCCCACGGCGAGCGCACCGAGCACCTGCCAGACCGACTCGAGCAGCGCCGCGCCCAGCGGGTGGGCGCCCGCGATCGCGACGGCGACCAGCACCAGCGGGAGCGCCAGCCCGTCGTTGGCCCCTGATTCCAGCGAGAGGATCTGGCGGTCGCGGGCGGGCAGGTCCTCCTCCGCCGGCCCCCCGGTGACCACGCTGGACGCCAGCACCGGGTCGGTCGGGCACAGTGCGGCACCGAGGAGGGCGGCGGCCCCCAGCCCGACACCGAGCGTCAGAGCCGCCAGCCCGGCGGTGACCAGGGCCATGACGGGCATGGCGACCGCGAGCAGGAGCAGGACGGGCCGCAGCCGGGCACGGGCCGCGTCGAACGGGTAGCGCAGAGCCACGGACATGACCGAGACCGCCAGCAGGATGCGGGTCGCGGTGTGCAGCCAGGTGTGGTCCTCGGTGACCGGGTGGAGGTCCAGCACGCCGGTGACCGCGGGCCCGAGCAGCACGCCCGCCAGCAGGGCCAGGACGGGCTCGGACACCGGCAGCCGGCGCAGTCGCTCCGAGAGCGCCGCGACGCCCAGCCCGAGCGCACCCGCGGCGAGGATGAGCACGTCGACCATGGCCGGTCCCCTGCCCCGGCCGGTCGGTGGCGACACCCGTCGGCCGCACTGCGACATGACGGTTGGGTGACAGCGCAGGTGGACCGGAACCGGCCGGGTAGGAGCTCGCGCACCGGTGACGGCGGGACGGCAGCGGGTCGTCCCCACCGGAAGCACGAGGAGGGTCCATGACCGTCGCAGCCCAGATGCTCGACACGTACCCGGCGGATCTCGGCGGGATCGACCGCCAGAAGCTGCAGGAGTGCATCGACGCGTGCGTCGAGTGCGCGCAGGCGTGCACCGCCTGCGCGGACGCCTGCCTCGGGGAGGACATGGTCGCCGAGCTCCGGAAGTGCATCCGCACCAACCTCGACTGCGCCGACGTGTGCGAGGCGACCGGCCGCGTGCTGTCGCGGCACACCGGCTACGACGCGAACCTGACCCGCGCGGTTCTGGAGGCGTGCGCGGCGGCCTGCCAGGCGTGCGGCGACGAGTGCGGCAGCCACGCGTCCATGCACGAGCACTGCCGGGTGTGCGCCGAGTCCTGCCGCAGGTGCGAGCAGGCCTGCCGGGATCTCATCGCCTCCCTGGGCTGAGCCGGCCCTCCGCGGCCGCCCACGCGCTCCCGGCCGCGGGCGACGGGGTGTAGGTCCGCACGTCGCTCGTGGCGCGGAGCAGGGCGCGCAGCTCAGGCAGGCCGCCGGCCAGCACCCCTCCGGCCCGGGCCTGCACCAGGGCGTTGCCGAGCGCCGCCGCCTCGACCGGGCCGGCGAGGACCGGCAGGCCGCAGGCGTCGGCGGTGAGCTGGCACAGCAGGGTGTTGCGCGCACCCCCGCCCACCAGGTGGACGACCTCGACGTCCCGGCCGGAGAGCTCGGCCGCCCGCCGGACCGCACGCCGGTAGGCCAGCGCCAGGCTGTCGAGGATGCAGCGCACCGTCTCCCCCTGGCTCTGCGGCGGCACCTGCCCCGTCTCCGCGCACGCCTCGGCGATCCGGGCGGGCATGTCGCCGGGCGGCAGGAACCGGGCGTCGTCCGGGTCGACCACGGCCGTGAACGCCGGCACGCGCGCCGCCGCTGCCAGCAGGTCGGGGAGGTCGGCGGGCAGGCCGGCCGCCGCCCAGGTGCGCTGCGACTCCTGCAGGAGCCACAGCCCCATGACGTTGCGCAGGTAGCGGATCGTGCCGTCGACGCCGAGCTCGTTGGTGAACCCGGCCTCACGGCCGGCCTCGGTGAGCACCGGCTCCTCCAGCTCGACGCCCACCAGCGACCACGTGCCGCACGAGACGTAGGCGAACCTGTCGGAGGAGGCCGGGACGCCGACGACGGCCGAGGCGGTGTCGTGCGAGCCGACCGCCGTCACCGGCACGGGGCCGGCCAGCCCCGTCTCGGCCAGCACGTCGGGCAGCAGCTCGCCGAGCCGGTCGCCGGGCCGCCGGATCGGCGGGAACAGCCCGCGCGGCAGCTCCAACCGGTCGACCAGGTCCCACGCCCAGTCGCGGGTGGCGACGTCGAGCAGCCCCGTCGTCGACGCGTTGGTGAGCTCGGCCCCGACCGCTCCGGTCAGCCAGTGGGCGAACAGGTCGGGCACCAGCAGCAGCGTCCGCGCCGCGGCGAACCCGGCGGTGCGGCGGGCGGCCGCCAGCTGGAACACCGTGGTGAACGGCAGGTGCTGCAGGCCGGTGGTCCGGTACAACTCGTCGGCGGGGACGACGGCGTGCACCTCGGGCACCGCGGTGGCGTGCCGGGCGTCCCGGTAGTGCACCGGGTTGCCCAGCAGGGCGCCGTCGTCGTCGAGCAGCCCGACGTCGACGGCCCAGCTGTCGATGCCCACGCCGTCCAGCCGGCCGCCGTCCCGCCCGGCGGCCCGCAGGCCGTCGAGCACCCCGGCGTAGAGGCCGAGCACGTCCCAGTGCAGGGTTCCCGCCGTCCGGACCGGCCGGTTGGGGAAGCGGTGCACCTCGTGCAGGTCCAGCCGCTCCGGAGCGACCCTCGCGACCATCACCCGGCCGCTGGACGCCCCGAGATCGACGGCCGCGAAGGTCCCCCCGGTCACCGCAGGAACGCGGCCGCGACGCCGGAGTCGACGGGTACGTGCAGGCCCGTGGTCCGGGTGAGGTCGCCGCCGGTCAGCGCGAACACGGCGTCGGCCACGTGGTCGGGCAGCACCTCGCGCTTGAGCAGCGTGCGCTGGGCGTAGAACTCGCCCAGCTCCTCCTCGGGGACGCCGTAGACGGCGGCCCGCGACGCGCCCCAGCCGCCGGCGAAGATGCCCGAGCCGCGGACGACGCCGTCGGGGTTGATGCCGTTGACCCGGATCTGGTGCGGGCCGAGCTCGGCGGCCAGCAGCCGGACCTGGTGCGCCTGGTCGGCCTTGGTCGCGCCGTACGCGATGTTGTTCGGCCCGGCGAACAGCGAGTTCTTGCTGCTGATGTAGACGATGTCGCCGCCCAGCCCCTGCTCGATCATGATGCGGGCCGCCTCGCGCGACACGAGGAAGCTGCCCTTGGCCATGACGTCGTGCTGCAGGTCCCAGTCCTGCTCGGTGGTCTCGAGCAGCGGCTTGGAGATCGACAGACCCGCGTTGTTCACGACCAGGTCCACCCCGCCGAAGGCCAGCACCGCCGCGCGGAACGCGGCGGCGACGGCCTCGCCGTCGCTGACGTCGGCGGCGACGCCGATCGCCACGTCCGACGAGCCGATCTCGGCCGCGGCGTCGGCCGCCTTCTGCAGGTCGAGGTCGGCGACGACGACGCAGGCGCCCTCGGCCGCGAGCCGGTGGGCGACGGCCCTGCCGATGCCCGACGCGGCGCCGGTCACGAGCGCGACCCGGCTCGCGAGAGGCTTGGGCTTCGGCATCCGCTGGAGCTTGGCCTCCTCCAGCGACCAGTACTCGATGCGGAACTTCTCGCTCTCGTCGATGGGCGCGTAGGTGGACACCGCCTCCGCGCCGCGCATGACGTTGATGGCGTTGACGTAGAACTCGCCGGCCACCCGGGCGGTCTGCTTGGTGGCGCCGAAGCTGAACATGCCGACACCGGGCACCAGCACGATCGCCGGGTCGGCGCCGCGCATCGCCGGGCTGTCGGGGGTGGCGTGGCGGGCGTAGTAGGCCGCGTACTCCTCGCGGTACTCCACGTGCAGCTCCCGCAGCCGCGCGACGACGTCCTCGACGGGAGCGGTGGCCGGCAGGTCGACGACCAGCGGCCGCACCTTGGTGCGCAGGAAGTGATCGGGGCAGGACGTGCCCAGCGCCGCCAGGCGCGGGTGCTCGGCCGAGGCGAGGAAGTCGAGGACGACGTCGGAGTCGGTGACGTGGCCGACCTGGGGCTTGTCGGTGCTCGCGATGCCGCGGATGACCGGCGCGAGGGCCGCCGCCCGGATCCGCCGCTCGGCCGGCGGGAGCGCCTCGTAGCCGGGCAGCACGGGCCCGAACGGCTGCGGCCGCCCGCGCTCGGCGAGGAACCGCTCGGCCGTGCGGATGATGTCCAGGGAGTTGGCCTCGGCCTCCTCGCTGGTCGCGCCCCAGGCGGTGATGCCGTGGCCGCCGAGGATGCACCCGATCGCCCGTGGGTTCTTCTCCGCGACGGCAGCGATGTCGAGGCCGAGCTGGAACCCGGGACGGCGCCAGGGCACCCAGACGACGCGGTCGCCGAAGCATTCGCGGGTCAGCGCCTCGCCGTTGGCCGCGGTGGCCAGCGCGATGCCCGAGTCCGGGTGCAGGTGGTCGACGTGCGCGGCGCCGACGAGGCCGTGCATCGCGGTGTCGATCGAGGGCGCCGCTCCCCCGCGCCCGTGCAGGCAGTAGTCGAAGGCGGCGACCATCTCGTCCTCCCGGTCGACGCCGGGGTACACGTCGACCAGCGAGCGGAGCCGGTCCAGCCGCAGCACGGCGAGGCCGCCCTCGGTCAGGGTGCCGAGGTCGCCGCCGCTGCCCTTGACCCAGAGCAGCTCGACCGGCTGCCCGGTGACGGGGTCGGTCCCGCTGCCCGTGGCGGAGGTGTTGCCGCCGGCGTAGTTGGTGTTGCGCGGGTCCGCGCCCAGCCGGTTGCTGCGGGCCAGCAGATCGCTGACCACGGGGTTCGTCACGTCGTCGTCCTGTCCTGTTCGGCGTTCGGTGCAGAAGGCGGAGATCGGTTCAGGCGCCCCAGCCGGCCTGCCGACCGCCGACGCGCTCGCGCTCGATGCGCTGCTGGTGGCCGGAGCGGGCGTAGGCCGCGTAGGGGTCGGCGTCGAGCCCCTGCTGCTCGCGGAGCTCGGCCAGCAGGGGGCGGACGTCGGTGCTGAAGGCGTCCATCAGCACCGAGTGGGCGTCGAGCACCTCACCGGCCCGCTGGGCGGCCCGCAGCGCCTCGCGGTCGACCAGCAGCGCCTTCGCCGTCGCCTCCTGGACGTTCATCACCGAGCGGATCTGCCCGGGGATCTTCTTCTCCAGGTTGTGGCACTGGTCGAGCATGAAGGTGACGCCCGACGCCGGGAGGTGGGCGCCCTGGGCGACGATCTCGTCCATGATCCGGAACAGCTGGAACGGGTCGGCCGAGCCGACGATCAGGTCGTCGTCGGCGTAGTTGCGCGAGTTGAAGTCGAAGGCACCGAGCCGGCCGAGGCGCAGCAGCTGCATGACGATGAACTCGATGTTGGTGCCCGGGGCGTGGTGGCCGGTGTCCAGGACGACGGTGGCCTGGTCGCCGAGCTCGAGGCAGTGCACCAGCGAGGTGCCCCAGTCGGGGATGTCCATCGCGTAGAAGTAGGGCTCGAAGAACTTGTACTCGAGCAGGATCCGGTGCCCGGGGTCGAGCATCGCGTAGATCTGCCGCAGCGAGTCCGCCAGCCGCTCCTGCCGCTCGCGCAGGTCGTCCTGACCCGGGTAGTTGGTGCCGTCCGGCAGCCAGATCTTCAGGTCCGTGGACCCCGTCCGCCGCATGACCTCGATGCACTGCGCGTGGTGGTCGATCGCCCGCCGGCGGACGGCGGGGTCGGCGTGCGTCAGCGAGCCGAGCTTGTACTCGTCGTCCTGGAAGAGGTTGGAGTTGATCGCGCCGATCGAGACGCCCAGGTCGCGGGCGGAGGCGGCGAGATCGCCGTAGTCGTCGACCAGGTCCCACGGGATGTGCAGGGAGACCCGTGGCGCGACGCCGGTGTGCGCGTGCACCTGGGCGGCGTCCTCGAGCTTCTCGAACGGGTCGCGGGCGACACCGGGCTGGCCGAAGACCTTGAACCGCGTGCCGGAGTTGCCGAACGCCCACGAGGGCAGCTCGATGGTCTGGGTCGCGAGCGCCTCGAGGGCAGCGGCGCGGAAGTCGGGCATGCGGTCTCCGATGGTGGTGAAACGTTTCAATCCATGCTGGCGCCGACCATAGGGAAGCTGGTAGGACTGTGTCAACGATCACGGGCAGAGTGCGGCGGACCGCACTGAACCGGTTCACCGAGCAGGGCCCGGGATCGCCGAGGAGGGGGAAGGTGAACGCGAGCATCCGGGACGTCGCCCTGCGGGCCGGGGTCTCCGTGGGCACGGTGAGCAACGTCCTCAACCGGCCCGACACCGTCGGTCAGGCGACCCGCGACCGCGTCCTGGGCGCCATCGACGCGCTCGGCTTCGTGCGCAACGAGTCCGCCCGCCAGCTGCGGGCCGGCCGCAGCCGGACGATCGGCCTGGTGGTCCTCGACATCTCCAACCCGTTCTTCACCGACGTCGCCCGCGGGGTCGAGGACGTCGCCAACGCGCAGGGGCTCTCGGTCATCCTCTGCAACTCCGACGACGAGCCGGACAAGGAGGCCGCCCACCTCGACGTGCTGTCCGAGCAGCGGGTGCAGGGCGTCCTCATCACGCCGACGGCGGAGCTCTCCCCGCACCTGGACGCGCTGCGCGGCCGCGGCGTGCCCGTCGTCCTCGTCGACCGCCGGCCGTCCGGGCCCGACCAGTGCGCCGTCTCGGTGGACGACGTCCTGGGCGGTCGCCTCGCGGCCGAGCACCTCCTCGAGCGGGGCCACCGCCGCATCGCGTTCATCGGCGGGGCGTCGGGCCTGCCCCAGATCCAGGAGCGGCACGAGGGCGTGGCCGCCGCGGTGCGCGAGGCGCTCGGCTCCGTGGACGCCCTGACGGTCCTCTCCCCCGAGGCGCTGACCGTCGCCGGCGGGCGGGAGGCCGCCGGCCGGATCGTGGGCATCCCGGCCGCGCGCCGGCCCACCGCGGCCATCTGCGCGAACGACCTGCTGGCGCTGGGGCTGCTGCAGGGCATGGTCGCGCACGGCGTGCGCGTCCCGGACGAGTTCGCCATCGTCGGCTACGACGACATCGACTTCGCCGCGGCAGCGGCCGTGCCGCTCACCTCCGTGCGGAAGCCGCGCCACGAGCTGGGGCGGAGGGCCACCGAGCTGCTGCTCGCCGAGGCCGTCGGCGAGGGGCACCGGCACGAGCACGAGGTCTTCGGCCCGCAGCTGGTCGTCCGGGAGTCGAGCATGGTCCGCCGGGACGACGCGTCGTGAGGGAGGCGCCGTGAAGGTCGCCCTGTTCGCCACCTGCCTGGTCGACACGGTGGCGCCGCAGGTGGCGCGGGCGACCGCGGTGCTGCTGGAGCGGCTGGGCCACGAGGTCGTCGTCCCGCCGGGGCAGAGCTGCTGCGGGCAGATGCACGTCAACACCGGGTACCGGCGCGAGGCCGTGCCGATCGTCGCCAACCACGTGCGGGCCTTCGCCGGCGCCCTGTCCTCCGGGGTCGAGGCGATCGTGGCGCCGTCCGGGTCGTGCGTGGCGTCGATCCACCACCAGCAGGCCATGGTCGCCCGGCGGGCCGGGGAGCACGCCCTCGCCGACGACGCCGCGGCGCTGGCCGGCCGCACCTACGAGCTGTCGCAGTTCCTCGTCGACGTGCTCGGCGTCACCGACGTCGGGGCCTACTACCCGCACCGCGTCACCTACCACCCGACCTGCCACTCGCTGCGCATGCTGAGGGTGGGCGACCGGCCGCTGCAGCTGCTGCGCGCCGTCCGCGGGCTGGAGCTGGTCGAGCTGCCGGCGGCCGACCAGTGCTGCGGCTTCGGCGGGACCTTCGCCGTCAAGAACGCCGAGACGTCGACGGCGATGCTCACCGACAAGATGGCCGGCGTGCTCTCGACGCACGCGGAGGTGTGCACGGCAGGGGACGCGTCCTGCCTCATGCACATCGGCGGCGGCCTGTCCCGGCTGCGGTCGGGCACCCGCACGGTGCACCTCGCCGAGATCCTCGCCTCGACCGAGGACGCGGTCACCCCCCGGCAGGCCACGACGCCGGCGGTGACGCCATGACCGCGGTCTTCCTCGGCCTGCCCACCGCGCCCCGGGGTGTCGGCCACCTCCGCGGCGACCGCTCGTTCCCCGACGCCGCCCGCGAGTCGCTGCGCGACGGCCAGCTGCGCGCCAACCTCGGCCACGCGACGTCGACGATCCGTGCCAAGCGGGCCGCCGTCGTCGGCGAGGTGCCCGACTGGGCGGAGCTGCGCGAGGCCGGCCGGGCGCTCAAGGCGGCCACCATGGCCCGGCTGGACGAGCACCTCGTCGCGCTGGAGGAGCAGGTCCGCGCCCGGGGCGGCACGGTGCACTGGGCCCGCGACGCCACGGAGGCCAACGAGATCGTCACCCGCCTCGTGCAGGCGACCGGTGCCGACGAGGTCGTCAAGGTCAAGTCGATGGCCACCCAGGAGATCGGGCTCAACGAGGCGCTCGGGGCCGCCGGCATCACCGCGCACGAGACCGACCTCGCCGAGCTGATCGTCCAGCTGGGCGAGGACCAGCCGAGCCACATCCTGGTTCCGGCGATCCACAAGAACCGGGCAGAGATCCGCGAGATCTTCCTGCGCACCATGCCGGGCGTCGACCCGGACCTGCCCGACGACCCGCGGCGGCTGGCGATGGCCGCCCGCGCGCACCTGCGCGAGCGGTTCCTGCGGGCCCGCGTCGCGATCAGCGGCGCCAACTTCGCCGTCGCCGAGACCGGCACGCTCGCCGTCGTCGAGTCCGAGGGCAACGGGCGGATGTGCCTGACCCTGCCGCCGACGCTGATCACGGTCATGGGCATCGAGAAGGTCGTCCCGACGTGGCGCGACCTGGAGGTGTTCCTGCAGCTGCTCCCCCGCAGCTCCACCGGCGAGCGGATGAACCCCTACACGTCGCTGTGGGCCGGCGTGACGCCCGGGGACGGCCCGCAGGAGTTCCACCTCGTCCTGGTCGACAACGGGCGGACGGCGGTGCTCGCCGACGAGGTGGGACGCGAGGCGCTGCACTGCATCCGCTGCTCGGCCTGCCTCAACGTCTGCCCGGTGTACGAGCGCGCGGGCGGGCACGCCTACGGCTCGGTCTACCCCGGCCCGATCGGTGCCGTCCTGTCGCCCCAGCTCACCGGCGTGGAGGACAACGCCTCGCTCCCGTACGCCTCGTCGCTGTGCGGCGCCTGCTACGACGTCTGCCCGGTGGCGATCGACATCCCCTCGATCCTGGTGCACCTGCGGGGCGAGCACGTCGAGGCACAGGAGCGCACCACGCCCGAGGCCGTCGCGTTCCGCGCCCTCGCGAGGGCCATGGCCACCCCGCGGCTGTGGCGGCTCGCGCAGCGCGCCGCCGGGCTCGCACGCCTGCTCGCCCGCGGGAAGCCGACCCTGCCCGCCGCCCTGCCACCGCCGGCGTCGCGGTGGACCCGGACCCGCGACCTGCCGACGCCACCGGCGAAGACCTTCACGCAGCAGTGGGCCGAGGAGCACGGCCGGTGAACGCTCGCGAGGAGATCCTGGGCCGCATCCGGACGGCGCTCGGACCTGACCGGCCCGCGGTGCCCGACGTCGCCCGCAGCTACCGGACGTCGGACGACCGGCCGACGACGGAGCTGCTCGACGTCCTGACCGACCGGCTCGAGGACTACCAGGCGACCGTGGTGCGCTGCGCGCCGCCGGACGCCGCGGAGGCCGTCGCCGGCGCGCTCGGGACGGCGCTGGGCGAGCACTCCCCCGCCGACGTCGTCGTCGCCCCGGGGGTGCCGGCGGGCTGGCGGCCGGACGGCGTCGCCGAGGACGACGGCCGCCCCGCCGTGGCGCTCGCCGGCTTCGCCGCCTCGGTCACCGGTGTCTCCGTCGCGATCGCGGAGACCGGGACGCTGGTCCTCGACGGCAGCCCGCTGTGCGGCCGCCGCGCGCTCTCCCTGCTGCCCGACTGCCTGGTGTGCGTGGTCGAGGCGGCGCAGGTCGTGGGGAGCGTCCCGGAGGGGCTGGCGCGGCTGGACCCGCCGGCGCCGCTGACGATGATCAGCGGCCCGTCGGCCACCAGCGACATCGAGCTGCAGCGGGTCGAGGGCGTGCACGGGCCGCGGACGCTCGTGGTGGTCCTGATCAGCTGAGCCGGGCGACCAGGCCGGGCCCGAGCTCGGCCGTCGCCGTTCCCGCGGCCGCCCAGCCGAGCACGGTCAGCCAGGACAGGGGCGTCAGCGGCCGGCAGCCGAAGAACCGGCTGAGCCCGGGGGTCTGCACGACGGCGACCAGCACGGCCAGGGACCCTGCCGCGGTGGCCAGCACCAGTGGGCTCCGCCGTCCGGCCCACGCCGTCTGCCCCAGCTGGGTGGTGATCAGGGCGGCCAGGCCCATCGTGCTCGCCCGGCCGGAGGTGCCGGTGAGCCGACCGGTCGCCCACGCGCCGGTCGCGCCCACGGTGGTGGCCGCGCCGCGCACGAGGACCATCCGCCGGACCGTGCCGGTGAAGCCGCGCTGCGGCCCGTCCAGGAGGACCGGCGCCAGCGGGTGCCCGCGCAACGGGCCCTCGACGTCCTCGACGGCGGCCGCCCGCGGCGTGGCGACGGCGACGGCCAGCGCCGGGAACATGTCGGTCAGCAGGTTCACCAGCAGCAGCTGACGGGTGCCGAGCGGCGCCCGCCCGCCGAAGACGGTGCCGAGCACGGTGAAGGCCACCTCGCCGGCGTTGCCGCCCACCAGCACCGAGACGGCGTCGCGCACCCGGCCCCACATCGCCCGCCCCTCGGCGATCGCGTCGACCAGGCGGGTCAGGTCGAGGTCGGTCAGCACCAGGTCGGCGGCCGTGCGCGCGGCCGGCGACTCGGCTCCGGACACCCCGACCCCGACGTCGGCCAGCCGGATCGCGGCGGCGTCGTTCACGCCGTCGCCGGTCATCGCCAGCGTCGCCCCGGCCCGCCGCAGCGCCGCGACCAGGGTGACCTTCTGCTCCGGCGAGAGCCGGGCGAACACCCCGGCCGTGCGGACGAGCTTCGCTCGCTCGGTGTCCGAGGCCCGCGCCAGCTCGGCGCCGGTCACCACCCGGTCGGCGTGCGGGACGCCGGCCTGCGCGGCGATCGCGCCGGCGGTGCCCGGGTGGTCGCCGGTGGCCACGACGACGCGGACGCCGGCGGCGAGCAGCTGCTCGACGGCGGCCACCGAGGACCCGCGCAACGTGTCGGCCAGGCCCACGAAGCCGCGGAGCGTCAGGTCGCGCGCCGCCCCGTCCAGGTCGCCGGGCTGCCCGTCCACCGCCCGGTCGGCGACCGCGAGGACCCGCAGCCCGTCGGCGGCGAGCTCCCGGACCCGCTCCTGCACCCCGCCCGCTCCGGAGCAGCGGGCGAGCACGACCTCGGGCGCTCCCTTGACCACCAGCCGCCCGTCGCGGACCGCGACCGAGAAGCCCCGTTCGGCGGCGAAGGGCAGGGCGGACTCCGGAGCGCCGCCGTCCACGCCCCGCTCGCGGGCGGCCTCGGCGACGGCCCGGTCGGTCTCGTGCGCGCGGTCGTCGCCCTCCGCGGCCGCCCCGGCGGCCAGCCGGAGGACGTCCTCCTCGCTGCCCTCGACCGGGACCAGCCGGACCACGCGGAGCCGGTTCTCCGTCAGCGTGCCCGTCTTGTCGAAGCAGACCGTGTCCACCCGGCCGAGCGCCTCGAGCACCCGGGCGCTGCGCACCACGGCGCCCCGGCGGGACAGCCGCCGCGCCGCGGACTGCTGGGCCACCGTCGCGACCAGCGGCAACCCCTCGGGGACGGCGGCGACGGCGACGGCCAGCCCCGACCCGACGGCCTCGCGCAGGGGCCGCCCCCACAGCACACCCAGCAGGGCGACCGCGGCGCCGCCGGCGAGGGTCAGCGGCAGCACCGCGCGGGTGAGCTCGCCGAGGCGGGCCTGCACCCCCGCCGGCGGCGCGGCGCCCCCGGCGGCGCGGGTCGCCCGTCCCGCCTGGGTCGCCGGCCCGACGGCGACGACGACCGCGCGCCCCCGGCCGGCGACCACCGTGGTGCCGTCGAAGAGCATGCAGGTGCGGTCGCCGACGTCGGCGCCGGGCGTGGCGTCGACGCCCTTGCACGCCGCGAGCGACTCACCGGTGAGGTCGGACTCGTCCACCTCCAGGTCGACCGCCTCCAGCAGCCGTGCGTCGGCGGCCACGACGTCCCCGGCAGCCACCTGCACGACGTCGCCCACCCGGAGCGCGCGGGCGGTCACGTCCTCGGTGCCGCCGCCGGTCTCCCGGTGCGCGGTCACGTCCTGCTCGAGCAGCAGCGACTCCAGCACGGTCTCGGCCCGCAGCCGCTGCAGCCCGCTGATCAGGGCGTTGCCGACGGTCACGCTGCCGACGAGGATCGCGTCGGTCGACTCGCCGAGGACCGCGGTCGCGGCCGCCCCGGTCCCGAGGATCGGGGTGAGCGGGTCGGAGAGCTCGGCGGCGACGGTCCGGGCGAGGCGCGCCGGCCCGCGCACCACCGGCAGCGCGGCCACCGCACGGACCGGGGCCGGCAGCCGGCGCCGGTCGTCCTCGGCCGCCGGGAGGTCGGCCACGCGGCGCAGCACCTCGTCGGGGTCGAGCGCGTGCCACGGCGTGTGCACCGACGGCGGGGGCGCCGGCCGGCGGCTCGCCCGCAGCGCGGCCAGGGCGCCGTCGGCCATGGCCCAGGTGGTCGCCGTCTTGCCCGGGGCGGTGGCC
>NZ_QCZF01000014.1 GCF_003075095.1 Blastococcus litoris | reverse complement strand
CGAGGTCGAGCAGCAGGGGCGGGAATGCGGAGGTGGGCGGGAGCACCGGGACCGCGGCGGCGGGCAGCGCGTCGAGGTCGAGCTCCATCACGGAGGTGCGAGCCGGCAGCTCGAGCGCCGCGCACACGCGCGGGTGCAGCTCGCCGGCGTGGCCGACGACCTCCTCGCCCACGACGAGCTCTGCGCAGCGGCCCGGGTGCCACGGCGCCCGGTCACCGGCCCGCACGGTCAGCTCCACGCCGGCCGCGGCCGCCACCAGGCGCGCGGCCTGCACGGCGTCGGCCCACCCGGCCGGCCGGCCGGGACCCCACCAGCCGCGCGGCTCGCGGTGTCCGGTCAGCGCCACGGCGACGTGCCAGGGCTGCTGCGGCACCGCGCCCAGCAGGGCGGCCAGCGTCTCGTCGTCCGGCCGCCGGTCGACGCCCGGGAGCGGGGCGGGCGAGCGGCGCCCGCCGGGGAAGACGGCACCGTGCTCGAAGAGCGCGACATCGCGTTGCCCGCGGGAGAGGTTGCGGGCCAGCGTGGCGAGCAGGCCCGGAAGCAGCGTCGTCCGCAGTGCCGGCTCCTCCTCCGAGAGCGGGTTGCGCACCAGCACCACCTGGCGGCGCTCGTCGTCCCCGGGCAGGCCGAGGGCGTCCAGCGCCGGGGTCCCGACGAACGGGTAGGACGGCGCCTCGACGTACCCGGCCTCGGCCAGGGTCCGGCCGACGCTGCGCCGGCGGCGCTGGACGTCGGTGAGGCCGTGCCCGGGCGGCGCGGTGGGCAGCACGGAGGGGACGTCGTCGTAGCCGGCGAGCCGGATGACCTCCTCGACCAGGTCGGCCGGGTCGGTCAGGTCGGGCCGCCACGGCGGCGGCGTGACGGCCAAGGGGCTGGAGCTCGAGTCGACGTCGCAGCCGACCGCCTGGAGCAGCTCGACGACCTGGGCGGCGGTGTAGGGCACGCCCGCCACCTGGGCCGGCTTGGCCGCGTCCAGGGCGATGGACGGCCGCGGGGCGCGGGTGTCGATGTCGACGACGCCGCCGACCACCCGCGCACCGCCGTGCGCGGCCAGCAGCTCCGCGGCGCGAGCGAGGGCGACCACGGTCATCTCCGGGTCGACGCCGCGCTCGAAGCGCTTCGCCGCCTCGCTCGGGAGCCGGTGCCGGCGGGCCGTTCGGGCCACCCCGGTCGGCTCCCAGTGGGCCGCCTCGAGCAGGACGGCGGTGGTGCCGTCGCCGATCTCCGTCGACGCCCCGCCCATGACGGCGGCCAGCCCGATCGGGCCGCTGTCGTCGGTGATCAGGAGGTCGTCGGTGGACAGGCTGCGGACGGTGCCGTCGAGGGTGGTGAGCTTCTCGCCCTCGCGCGCCAGCCGGACGGTGATCGGCCCGGTGACGGCGCCCCGGTCGAAGGCGTGCATCGGCTGACCGAGCTCGAGCATCACGTAGTTCGTGACGTCGACGGCGAGGGAGATGCTGCGCACGCCGGCCTGCTGGAGCCGCCGGCGCATCCACCAGGGGCTCGGGGCGGTGGGGTCGAGGCCCTCCATCGCGAGCATGGAGAAGCGGTCGCAGCGGTCGGGGTCGGCCACCGAGACCTGCCACGCCGGCTCCCCGGACCAGGCGGGCGGCGTGCCGGCTCCCGGGTCGCGCCAGGGCGCGGCCAGGCCGGTGCCCATCTCCCGGGCGATGCCCCGCATCGCCAGGCAGTAGCCGCGGTCGGGGGTCACCGCGAGCTCGATGACGACGTCCTCGAGACCGACGACGGGGCCCGCGGGCGTCCCGGGCGGCGGGACGTCGTCGGTGCCCGAGCCGAGCACGAGGATGCCGGCGTGGTCCTCGCCGACGCCCAGCTCGCGGACCGAGCAGATCATCCCGTCCGACACGTGGTCGTAGGTCGTCCGCGCCGCGATCGCGAAGCCGCCCGGCAGCACGGCACCGGGCAGGGCGACGACCACGGTGTCGCCGACCGCGAAGTTCCGCGCGCCGCAGACGATCCCTCTCGGGGCCGCCTCCCCCACGTCCACCTGGCAGTAGCGGATCGGCTTCTTGAAGCCGGTCAGCTCCTCGATCTGCAGCACCCGGCCGACGACGAGCGGGCCGGTGACCTCCTCGGGGCGGTGGATCTCCTCGACCTCGAGACCCAGGCGCACGAAGGCCGTGTCGAGGTCCTCGACCGTGGTCCCGGCCGGGACGTCGACGTACTCGGCCAGCCAGCCGATGGGAACGCGCATTACTGATCGACCCCGAACGCAGAAGTGAACCGGACGTCGCCCTCGACGATGTCGCGCATGTCGCCGACGCCGGAGCGGAACTGCAGGGCGCGCTCGATGCCGACGCCGAACGCGAAGCCCGAGTACTCGTCGGGGTCGATGCCGCAGGCGACCAGCACCCGGGGGTTGACCATCCCGCAGCCGCCCCACTCGACCCAGCGCGGGCCGTCGCGGTGCTCCGGGAACCAGACGTCGAACTCCGCCGACGGCTCGGTGAACGGGAAGTAGGACGGCCGCCACCGGGTGATGGCGTCGGCGCCGAACAGCGATCGGGCCAGGTGGTCCAGCGTGCCGCGCAGGTGCGCCATCGTCAGGCCGCGGTCGACGGCCAGGCCCTCGACCTGGTGGAAGACGGGGGTGTGCGTCGCGTCGAGCTCGTCGGTCCGGTAGACCCGCCCGGGCGCCACGACGTAGATCGGCGGCGTGCGCGCGAGCATGGTGCGCGCCTGCACCGGGCTGGTGTGCGTGCGCAGCACCAGGCCGGAGTCCTCCGGCGCCACGAAGAAGGTGTCCATCATCGTGCGGGCCGGGTGGTCGCGGCCGATGTTGAGCGCGTCGAAGTTCAGCCACTCCGCCTCGAGCTCCGGCCCGTCGGCGACCTCGTACCCCATCCCGACGAAGATGTCGGCGATCCGGTCGGTGAGCGTCGTCAGCGGGTGCCGCGCGCCCCGCGGGGTGCGGTCCCAGGGCAGCGTGACGTCCACCCGCTCCTCGGCGAGCACGCGGGCGTCGCGCTCGGCCTCGAGCTCGGCGAGCCGCTCCTCGTAGGCCGTCTGGACCGCCACGCGGGCGGCGTTGACCCGCTTGCCGGCATCGCTGCGGGCGGCGGGCGGTAGCGCGCCCAGCTCGCGCCGGGCCAGCAGCACCGGTGCGCGGTCGCCGAGGTGGGCCGGCCGGACGGCGGCGAGCGCCTCCAGGTCACCGGCGTCGCCGAAGGCCTCCTGCGCGGAGGTCACCGCGTCGTCGAGGGCCTCCGGGGAGAGCGCGGCGACCTGCTTGGGGTCGTAGGGATCGTTGGCGCCAGACACGGGAGTCCATTCTGCCCGCCGGGCCGCCAGGTCCGCGCCTGGGTTCCGGCCCGTCGGTCCGGCGCGTCGGAGGTCGGTGCTAGAACGGGCCGGGTCGCGCACGGTGCGCACCGGGCATCGGAGGTCGACGTGGCAGTGGTCCTGGCCCTGGCGTCGGCCGTCGTCTACGGGGCGTCGGACTTCCTGGGCGGCCTGGCCAGCCGGCGGACGTCGGTCTTCGGCGTCGTCGCGACCTCGCAGATCATCGGCTGGCTGGCCCTGCTGGCGCTCCTGCCCTGGCTCGGCGGGCCGGTCACCGCCGCCGACCTCGCGTGGGGGGCTGCCTCGGGGCTGGCCGGCGCCGCGGGGCTCGTGGTCTTCTTCCGGACCCTGGCCCGAGGGGTGATGAGCGTCGTCGCGCCGGTCACCGCGGTCACCGCCGCCGCGGTCCCGGTGCTGGTCGGGCTGCTGGGCGGCGACACCATCGGCACGACGGCCGCCCTCGGCATCGCGCTGGCCCTCGTCGCCGTCGTCCTGGTCTCGGCGGAGAGCGGGCTGTCGGCGCTGCGTGCCGCCCGTCCCGCGGCGCTGGCTCCCGCTCTGCTGGCGGGGTCGATGTTCGGCCTCTTCTTCGTCCTCCTGGACCGGACCTCCGCCGACGCCGGGCTGACCCCGCTGGTCACCGCGCGGCTGGCGTCGGTGGGCCTAGTCGTCGTCATCGCGCTCGCCGGCCGGCAGCCGCTGCGCGTCACCCGGGCAGCGCTGCCCCTCGTCGCGGTCTCCGGGGTGGGCGACATGACCGCGAACGCGCTCTTCCTGCTCGCCACCCAGGCCGACGGCCAGCTCGCGATCACCGGCGTCCTCGCCTCGCTGTACCCGGTCAGCACCGTCGTCCTCGCCCAGATCGTGCTCCGGGAGCGCCTGGTCGGGGCCCAGGTGGCGGGCCTGCTCGCGGCCGCCACCGCGGTCGTCCTCATCACCCTGCCGGCCTGACCTCCCCCTTTGGGAGGGGTCAGCCGGGCTGGGCTGAACCGGGGGCCACGCACGGCCGATGGGAGGACGTGGACTCCTCCCCCGACTTCCCGGAGAGCGCGCTCGACGCGGCGCTGGCTCCCGGCGGCGTGCGCAGCGTCTTCCAGCCGATCGTCGAGCTCGACACCGGACGGGTCGTGGCCTACGAGGCCCTCGCCCGCGGACCGGTGGGTCCCCTGGAGCGACCCGATCTGCTCTTCGCGGCCGCGCGCTCCGCCGGCCGGCTCGCCGAGCTGGACGAGATCTGCCGGGCCGCGGCCTTCCGCGGCGCGGTGGACCAAGGGCTGCTCGCCCCGCTGACGGTGTTCGTCAACGTCGAGCCCGAGGTCCTCGACAGCGCGCCGCTCGACGACCTGCTGGCCATCGCCGAGGGCGCCCCGCGCGACCTGCGGGTGGTCCTGGAGATCACCGAGCGGGCGCTGGCCGCCCGCCCGGCGGAGCTGCTGCGGACCGTCGAGCGGGTCCGGGCCCTGGGCTGGGCGGTCGCGGTCGACGACGTCGGCGCCGACTCCATGTCGCTGGCCTTCCTGCCGCTGCTGTCGCCCGACGTCGTCAAGCTCGACCTCCGGCTGGTGCAGGAGCGCCCGGGTCCCGCCGTCGCCGAGATCATGAACGCGGTCAACGCGCACGCAGAGCGGACCGGGGCGGTCGTGCTCGCCGAGGGCATCGAGACCGAGGAGCACCTGGCCACGGCCCGGGCACTGGGCGCGACCCTGGGCCAGGGGTGGCTCTTCGGACGGCCCGGCCCCGGAGCGGCCCCCGGACTGCCCACCGCGGAGCTCACCCTGCCGGGCGGCATCGCCGCCGCCCAGCTCGACGCCTCACCGTTCGCCTGCCTGCCGGCGAGCGTGCCGCTGCGCCGGTCGAAGAAGTCGCTCCTGATCGAGCTGAGCAAGCAGCTGGAGCGGGAGGCCATGCGCCTGGGTGAGACGTGCGTGGTGGCGGCGACCTTCCAGGAGGCGCGCCACTTCACGCCGTCGACCATCCAGCGCTACCGCGACCTGGTGGAGCGGACCGGCTTCGTCTGCGCGCTCGGGGAGGACCTGCCCGTCGAGCCGCTGCCGGGCGTCCGCGGGGCCGACCTCGACCCCGCCGACCCGGTGCGCGGCGAGTGGGACGTCGTCATCCTCAGCCCGCACTTCAGCGCCGCGCTGCTGGCCCGTGACCTCGGGGACGACGGTCCGGACCTGGAGCGCTCCTTCGAGTACGCGCTCACCTACGACCGCGAGACCGTCGTCCGGGCGGCCCACGCCCTGCTCACCCGCGTGGCCCCGCGGACCGCCGTCCCGGTGCCGGTCGCCGCGCGCCCGGCTCACGCCGGGACCACCGGCACCGTGGCGCCGGCACCGATCGGGGTCGACGGGGACGCGCTGCTGCGCAGCGCACTGGCGGCGACCACCAGCGGCGTGACGATCGTCGACATGCGGCTGCCCGACCAGCCCCTGATCTACGTGAACGAGGCCTTCGAGCAGCTGGCCGGCATCCCGCGCGAGCTGGTGCTCGGCCGCAACTGCCGCTTCCTGCAGTCACCCGACGCCGACCCGGCGACGGTCGCGCGCATGCGCGCGGCCATCGACCGCGGCGAGGAGTGCCGGGTGCGGGTGCTCAACCTGCGCGGGGCCGACCGCCAGCCGTGGTGGAACGAGATCCACCTGGCCCCCGTGCTCGACGCCGACGGCGAGGTCGCCCAGTACATCGGCGTCCAGCACGACGTGACCGCGCAGGTGGAGGCCGAGCGTGCGCTCATCCAGGAGCGCGACCGCAACCGCGCCTGCCTGACGCGCATCGAGGAGCTGGCCTACACCGATCCCCTCACCGGGCTGCCCAACCGGCGCCGGCTCGAGGAGCAGGTGGAGAACGCCATCTGGGACGCGCGCAGCGGCGCGGACACCATCGCGCTCCTGTTCGTCGATCTCGACGGCTTCAAGGCGGTCAACGACGGCCTCGGCCACGCCACCGGGGACGAGCTGCTCCAGGCGGTGGCACGCACGCTGCGCGGCCGCCTCCGCCGGGGCGACCTGCTGGCCCGGCTCGGCGGCGACGAGTTCCTGGTCGCCCTGAGCGGCCTGGCCCCCGACACGGCGGCGACCGAGGCACGCCGGGTCGCCGACGAGCTCGAGGCGGCCGTCGGCGCGCCCGTGGAGCTGGCCGGGCGCGAGGTCCGCGTGGGGGCGAGTGTCGGGATCGGCGTCTACCCCCGGGACGGCGAGGAGTTCGCCGCCCTCCTGCACAGCGCCGACGTCGACATGTACACGCGGAAGACCGCCGCGCGCGGGGTGGTCGCCGGTCGGCGCTGACGGCTCAGCGCGGCACGCCCTCGCCGTCACCGTCCAGGAGCTCGACCGGGAACGGCGGGCGGCCCCGGCCGGTCACCCGCGTGTTGCCCCAGGCGTCGCGTTCGACCGTCTCGGCCTCCGCGCTGCCGTGCGGGGTCGTGACGACCAGCGACGACCGGAGCGGCAGCTCGGCGGCCAGCCGGCCGGACCACACGACGTGCCCGGCGAGCGGGTCGAACCGTGCCGCCAGCGCGGCGGTGGCACTGCGGGGCGGCTCCCCGGCCACCTCGACGGTCACCTCGCCGTCGAAGCCCTCCGGCTCGTCGTGGTCGCTCACGTGCTCTCCTCCAGGCCGGGTCAGGGCAGCAGGGCGCTGAGGCCGCCGTCGGCGAGGTCGACCAGCTGCTCGACGAGGTCGGCCGCCGGGAGCGGCCGCGACATCGACCACCAGTGCGTGGTCAGCTGCACCATGCCGACGACCCCGTAGGCCCACGTCGTCGCCGCCGTCGACGGCCGGCCGGCGGCCTCGAGCCGCTCGGCGAAGAGCGCGGCCAGGGCGTCCGCGATCTGGTGCTCGGTGGCCGCCACGAGGTCGGCGCGGCCGGAGCGGCCGGTCTGGGCGTAGGCGAAGCGGTAGAGCTCGGGCTCGTCCTCGATCAGGGACACGAACGCGGTGATGACCGCCCGGAGCCCGGCGCGGTCGTCGCGGTGCTCACCCGCGATCTCGCCGAGCAGCCGCGGGAGCAGGACGGTGCCGGAGATCCGCTCGAGGACGGCGTCGACGAGCTCGTCCTTGTCGGTGAAGTACCGGTAGATGACCGTTTTGGAGACGCCGGCGCTACGTGCCACGTCGTCCACGGCGAAGTCTGGACCTGTGCGCCGGACCGCCTCGACCGCCGCCCCGACCAGGTCCTCCCGCCGCGCCCGGCGGTGCTCGGTCCAGCGCGACCGGCGTCCGTCCTGCGGGGCGGGTGGGGGCACTGCAGGCGTCTCGGTGGGTGACTCGGTGGGTGACTCGGTGGCTGGCGGAGCGCCCCGGTCGTCCGCCACCTGTTGCGTGTGTTTCACGGTAACAGCTACCTTTCTCCACAGTTGTGCTCGACGTCCCGGGGGAGTTCGCCGATGACCGCCACCATCCCTTCCACTGTGCCCACTGCGGGCACCGGTCACTCCGGTCGGCGACCGGTCGATCGCCAGGCGCTCTCGGCACGCCTGCTCGGGTCGGCGGCGAAGAAGTCCTACGACCCCGTCGTCGACATCGACTGGTCCGCGCCGATACCTGAGCGTCTCTACGGTCTGTCACCCGAGTGGTCGACGCTGTACGCCACGCCGCTGTGGGAGGGACTGAGCGAGGAGCAGCGCGTCACGCTCACGATCCACGAGTACTGCTCGATCTCCGGCGTCGGCATCTGGTTCGAGTGCCTGCTCATGCAGCTGGTCCTGCGCGACGTCTACGGCGAGGACCCGGCGCAGCCGCACGTGCAGTGGGCGCTCACCGAGATCGCCGACGAGTGCCGCCACTCGGTGATGTTCGCCCGGACGGCGGAGAGGTTCGGTGCGCCGTCCTACCAGCCGCCGGCGTCGATCCTGCGGCTCGGCAAGGCGTTCGCCGCGAAGGCCGACGGGCCCGCCGCGTACGCCGCGATCCTGGTGGCCGAGGAGATCCTCGACATCTTCCAGCGCGACCTGATGAAGGACGAGCGGGTCCAGCCGCTGACGCGGGCCACCAGCCAGATCCACGTCGTGGAGGAGGCCCGGCACATGCGGTTCGCCCGCGAGGAGATCGCCCGGCGGACCCCGGCGCTGTCGAACTGGCAGCTGCGCACGCACCGGACGGCGGTGGCCGCGGTGGCGGCGATCGTGGCCGACAACCTCGTCCAGCCGGAGGTGTACGCATCGGTCGGTCTGGACCCGACGGAGGCGAAGGCCGCGGCGCGGGCCAACGAGCACTACGCGGGCAAGCTCCGGGGCGCGTCGGCGAACCTGGTGGCGTTCCTCCGGGACGTCGGCCTGGTCGGCGGCCCCTCCGAGCTGCTCTGGAAGCGCGCGAAGCTCGTCTAGCGCCCTCGGTCAGCCCTGGGCGAGCTGGGTCGCGTAGAGGCAGATGGCGGCGGCCGCGGCGAGGTTGAGGCTCTCGGCCCTCCCGCGCATCGGGATCCGCACCCGGTGGTCGGCCAGGGCGGCCAGCTCGTCCGGCACGCCCCGGGCCTCGTTGCCGAACAACCAGAGCACCGGGCCGGAGAGCGTCTCGCCGAGCCCGTCGAGCGCCGCCTCTCCCCCGCCGTCGGCCGCCAGGACGGTCACCCCGGCGGCACGCAGGTCCGGCAGCAGCTGCTCCAGCGGCGCGCCGCGGACGACGTCGACGTGGAAGAGGCTGCCGGCGCTCGCCCGGACGGCCTTGCCGCCGTACGGGTCGGCCGAACCGGCGCCGAAGACGACGGCGCCCGCGCCGCAGGCGTCCGCCGTCCGCAGCACGGTGCCGGCGTTGCCAGGGTCCGCGAGCTCGGCCAGCGCCACGGCCAACCGGGGCGGGCGCGCGGTCAGCGCGGCGGCGTCGACGTCGCGGAGCGCGCACACGGCGAGCAGCCCCTGCGGGGTGACCGTCTCCGAGAGCCCCGCGGCCGCCTTGTCCGTGATGACCCGGACCGGCACGCCGGCGCCGGCCAGCAGGTCGCGGTGGGCCGCGGCGGCTGCCTCGGTGACCAGCACCTCGCGGACACCGGCCGGGTCAGCCAGGGCCTCGACGACCGCCTGCCGCCCCTCGGCGAGGAAGAGCCCGGCGGCGTCCCGGCCGGCGCGGCGGGTGAGCTTGCGCGCGGCCACGATGCGGGCGGAGCGCTCGGTGAGCGGCTGGGTCACTGGTCCTCCCGGACAGACGCCGACGCCGCCGGCGCCGGCCCGCGAGGGCCGGTCACCGACGGCGTCGGAGGGGGTGCTGCCTGGATCAGGCGGCGGCCTGACCGGTCGCCTGCGGGTTGGCGGCGAGCGCGGCCCGGGAGGACTCGACGAGCGCGGCGAAGGCGGCCGGCTCGTTCACGGCCAGCTCGGCGAGGACGCGGCGGTCCAGCTCGATGCCGGCGAGCTTGAGCCCCTGCATGAACCGGTTGTAGGTCATGTCGTTGAGGCGCGCCGCGGCGTTGATCCGGGTGATCCACAGCTTGCGGAAGTCGCCCTTGCGGACCTTCCGGTCGCGGTAGTTGTAGGTGGCCGAGTGGAGGATCTGCTCCTTGGCCTTGCGGTAGAGCCGCGACCGCTGACCGCGGTAGCCGCTGGCGGCCTCGAGGGTCGTCCGGCGCTTCTTCTGGGCGTTGACCGCCCGCTTCACGCGTGCCACGTGAGAGCTCCTGTCTGTTCGTTAGCGGAAAAGGGCGGTCAGAGACCGAGCAGCTTCTTCATCCGGCTGGTGTCGGCCGGCGACAGCACGCCGATGCCCTTGATCCGCCGCTTGCGCGAGGACGACTTGTGCTCGAACTTGTGCTGGTTGTTCGTGTGCTCGCGCACGAGCTTCCCGGACCCCGTCACGCGCACGCGCTTGGCCGTGCCCTTGTGGGTCTTCTGCTTCGGCATGTCCTCGTCCTGTTCGTCTCTGTCGGTGCCCGTCCGGCAGCGCGGTGCTGCCGGACGGCACCGGCCGTCTCGGTGGTGCGTGTGCGGCGGTTCAGGCGCTGGGCGCCTGCTCCTCGGCCGCGGATGCCTTCTCCGCCTTCGCGGTCCGGCGGGCGGCGTCGGTCGCTGCCTGGTTCCGGTGCGGGGCGATCACCATGACCATGTTGCGGCCGTCCTGCTTCGGGTTGGACTCGACGACGCCCAGCTCGCTGACGTCGGCGGCCAGCCGCTGCAGCAGGCGGTAGCCCATCTCCGGGCGCGACTGCTCGCGACCGCGGAACATCACGGTGATCTTGACCTTGTCGCCGCCCTTGAGGAAGCGCTCGACGTGGCCCTTCTTGGTCTCGTAGTCGTGCGGGTCGATCTTCAGGCGCAGCCGCATCTCCTTGATGACGGTGAGCGCCTGGTTCCGCCGGGCCTCGCGGGCCTTCTGGGCGGACTCGTACTTGAACTTCCCGTAGTCCATGAGCTTGGCGACCGGGGGGCGCGCCATGGGCGCGACCTCGACCAGGTCGAGCTCGGCGTCCTGTGCCAGGCGCAGTGCTTCGCCGATGGACACGACGCCGACCTGCTCGCCCTCGGGTCCGACCAGGCGGACCTCGGGGACGCGGATGCGGTCGTTGATGCGGGGCTCGGTGATGGCCTCTCCTCTGCTCTTGCCTGTGAGGAGTCGCTGGCCCGTCCGGGGCCGGGAAGACGAAGACCCCGGGAGCATCAGCTCTCGGGGCCCGTTCTCCGGCGGCGCACACGTCGGAGGACGCATGCCCGACGCGACAACCGGCCGAAGCCGGCTCTCGCGATCCGGGACCTGGTCGCCTGGACGGCGTCAGGTGGGAGCGGGCTCCTCTTGGATCAGCGGCCCGGGGCGGGGCCGCTGGTGGTTCGCGCGCCTCATGTAGCGGGGGGAGGCACGCCCACTCTACAGCGTCGGCACCGCCCAGGTCATTCCCGGGTGCACCTCAGTCGTCGTAGAGCAGCGGGGGCGGCACGGGATCGCTCGCCCGGGCGGCCACGCGCAGCGCCCGCAGCCCCTCGACGGCCTGCACCGCGCGCTCCGCGTCGACCGCCTGGACGGCCAGCAGCGAGATCTCGTCGCCGTTCTCCAGCAGCAGCGACGCCCACGCCGACTTCCGCTCGAAGCGCACGGCCTTCACCGCCTGCCACGGCAGCTCGTGCGCGACGACGACGTTGCGGACGCGCACCCCGGCGGCGTCCGCGTCCACGCGCGACCGGCCGAGGAACACCAGGCCCGCGGCGAGGACCACACCCAGGCCGACGACGGCGAACTGGTCGGAGGTCCGGTACTCGACGACGGTGTTCGTCGTCTCCTTGAGCCCCAGCGCGACCACGACCATGACGGCCACGACCACCGCGCCGGCGACGGCCAGCAGCTGGCGCAGCCGGCGCGGGACGGCCGTGACCCGGCCGGGAGGAGGTGCTGTCACGCCCCCATCGTCGCAGCACACCCGGGGGACGGTGGAGCCCTGCTGGCAGAGTGCCCGGACGTGGAGATCACCGGAACCGCCCAGCACGAGGCGTGGGCGTCCCGCTCGCTCCCCCCGGTCGAGCAGGTGCGGGACGGGCTCTGGTCGATCCCCGTGCCCATCCCCCACAACCCCCTGCGCTACGTGAGCGTGCACGCCTTCGCCCTGGAGGGCGGCGGGCTGGGCCTCCTCGACACCGGCTGGGGCAGCGACGAGAGCTGGGCGGCCCTCGTCGACGGCCTGGCGCAGATCGGCGCGGGCATCGCCGACGTGCGTGGCGCCCTGGTCACCCACCTGCACTTCGACCACCTGGGGCTGGCCTCGCGGGTGCGGGAGGCCAGCGGCGCCTGGATCGCGATGCACCCGGCGGACGCGACGTCCGTCGCCCGGATCACCACCGCCGGTGCGGCCGCCTTCGTGGCGTCGGAGGTGGAGTTCCTCGTCGGGCTCGGTGCCGACCGGGCGGACGCCGTCGCCGACGTGGGGCCGCCCGACCGGCTGGCGTCGTTCACGCGGATGGCGGTCCCCGACCGGCACCTCGAGGACGGCGAGCACGCGGACTTCCCGGGCTGGCGGATGCGCGCGGTCCACACGCCGGGCCACACCCCCGGTCACCTCTGCTTCGCCGAGGAGGGCACCCGGCTGTTCTTCTCCGGCGACCACGTCCTCCCCCGCATCAGCCCGAACATCTCCAGCACGTTCGCCGGCTCGGCCGATCCGCTCGGGGACTACCTGCGGGCGCTGGCCGCCGTCCGCGACCTCGACCCGGCCGAGGTCCTGCCCGCGCACGAGTGGCGGTTCCGCGGCCTCGACGCCCGGGTGGACGCGCTGACCGCCCACCACGAGCACCGGCTCACCGAGCTCCTCACCGCCATCCGCGCGCACCCGGGGTCGACGCCGTGGCAGCTCGCGGCCCACCTCACCTGGTCGCGGCCGTGGGAGGAGTACGAGCGCCGGATGCGGATCTTCGCCGTCACGGAGACCGACGCGCACCTGCGCCAGCTGGCCTCGCGCGGCCTGGTCACCAGCGACGGCGGGCCGGTGCCGCGGTGGACCCTGGCGGTCCGCTGAGCACCGCCCACGAGCTGGCCGCACGGGTCCTCGCGGCCCCGGCCCGGCTCGGGGCCGTCCGGCTGGTCACGGTCGACGGTCCCGCCGGATCGGGGAAGACGACGCTCGCGGGCGCGCTCGCGACGGCGCTCGGCGAGGCGGCCGCACTGGTCCACCTCGACGACCTCTACGCCGGCTGGACGACCACCGGGGCCGTGGGCCGGCTGCAGGCGGGGGTGCTGCGCCCGCTGTCCGAGGGCCGGCCCGGGGCGCACCACCGCTACGACTGGGCCACGCGGCGGTTCGGCGAGGACGTCGTCCCGGTGCCGGTGCGCGCGGTGCTGCTCGTGGAGGGCTGCGGCTCCAGCCCCCGGGTGCTGGACCCGTGGACGACGCTGCGCATCTGGGTCGAGGCGCCGGCGGACCTGCGCCTGGCCCGCGGGCTTGCGCGCGACGGGGTCGAGCTCGAACCGGAGTGGCGGCGCTGGCAGGTGACCGAGGCGGCGGAGTTCGCCCGGCAGGACACCCGCGCCCGGGCCGACGTCCGTGTCGACGGCGCGGCGTGCGCCGCGTCTCACCGCCACGACACATCCCCGGAACACCGGCGCGACACCATGGAGCCGTGACCGGAGAACCCGAGGACGGCCTCCCGCCCCTGGCGGGGTACACGGTCGCCGTGACGGCCGCCCGCCGCAAGGAGGAGCTCGGGGCACTGCTGGACCGGCGCGGCGCCCGGGTGGTGCACGCCCCGGCGATCCGGATCGTCCCCCTCGCCGACGACACCGAACTGGTGGCCGCCACCCGCGAGGTGCTGGCCCGGCCGGTCGACCTCGTCATCGCGACCACCGGGGTCGGCTTCCGCGGCTGGCTGGAGGCCGCCGAGGCCTGGGACCTGCCGCTGGTCGAGCACCTGGCGGAGGCCCGTGTGCTGGCGCGCGGCCCCAAGGCGCGCGGTGCCATCCGCGGCGGCGGCCTGGTCGACGCGTGGTCACCGGAGTCCGAGTCGTCGGCCGAGGTGCTCTCCCACCTGCTCTCCGGCGCGGAGGGCCCGCTCGAGGGACGCCGGATCGCCGTCCAGCTGCACGGCGACCCGCTGCCCGACCTGGTGGCAGGCCTGCGCGACGCCGGTGCGGACGTGCTGACGGTGCCGGTGTACCGCTGGGTCCTGCCGGAGGACGTCACGCCGGTGCGCCGCCTGGTGAGCGCGGTCGTCGCGGGCGCGGTCGACGCGGTCACGTTCACCAGCGCCCCGGCGGCGGCCAGCCTGCTCCGCGTTGCCGACGAGCTCGGCCTGCGCACGGACCTCGTCGCCGCGATGAACGAGCGGGTCCTCGCCGTCGCGGTCGGACCGGTCACCGCGGCCCCCCTGGACGCCGCCGGGATCCCGTCCCGCCAGCCCGGGCGCGCGCGGCTGGGTGCGCTGGCCCGCGAGGTCGTGGCCCGCCTCCCCGAACGCGACCCGGTGCTCCAGGTGGGGCCGCACGAGCTCCAGGTGCGGGGGCACGGCGCGGTCCTCGACGGGCGGCTCGTGGAGCTCGCGCCGGGCCCCATGGCGGTGCTCCGCGAGCTGGCGCGCCGTCCCGGCCACGTCGTCCCCCGGCCCGACCTCGTCGCGTCGCTGCCGGGCGGCGGGGACGGCCACGCCGTCGAGATGGCCGTGACCCGGCTGCGCGCGGCGCTCGGCGCGCCCGTCGTCGAGACCGTGGTGAAGCGCGGGTACCGCCTGAAGGTCTGACCTCCGCACCCTGGTCGGCGGACCGGGCCGGCGAGCCGGAGGGGCTGTGCGGCCCCCGCACGGAAGCACCGCTACCTCCGCGGCGCCCTGCGCGCCGCCGACCTGCCCCAGCTGCGCCGGGCGGCTGCCGGATGCGGCGCGGTCGCACGGGCGACGTGCGCGACCGGCCGGCGATCGACGTCTGGCCGACGGGATCGCCCGTCAGCTGACGGCCGGCACGGGCCCGACCGGGGGACCGGTCAGCGCAGGTCCAGCCGCATCAGGACGCGCGGGAAGCCGTTGATGACCGACGCGGTGTCGGCCGCCTTGGCGAAGCCGGCCCCTTCGAACAGCTTCCGCGTGCCCACGTAGGCCATGGTCAGGTCGACCTTCCGCCCGCCGTTGTCGACCGGATAGCCCTCGACCGCCGGGGCGCCGCGTTCGCGGGCGAACGCGACGGCCCCCGCGACGAGGTGGCGGGCGATGCCCTGGCCCCGGTGGCCGGGCCGGACCCGCACGCACCACAGCGACCAGACGTCGAGGTCGTCGACGTGCGGGATCCTGCGGTTGGTGGCGAAGGCGGTGTCGCGGCGCGGGTGGACGGCCGCCCAGCCCACGACCTCGTCGCCGTCGTAGGCCAGCACGCCCGGCGGCGGGTCCTCCCCGACCAGCTGCCGCGCGCGCTCGCCCCGCTCCTGCCGGTGCAGGGCGAGGTTCTCCTTCGACGGGAGCCGGTAGCTCAGGCACCAGCAGACGTCGGAGTCCGGCCGCTGGGGACCGACCACCGCCGCGAGGTCGTCGAACGCGGTGGCCGGACGCACCTCGATCGCCATGGGCCGCATCGTGGCACCACCCACCGACGGTTCACACGCGGCCGAGCGCCGTCCCGGGACGCAGGTAGACCGCCCACGTCAGGGCGACGCAGACGACGTAGAAGCCGATGAACGCGAGGTAGGCGGAGTCGCCGGTGCCGGTGGTCATGAACGACTGCCGGAACGCCAGGTTGACCAGCACCCCGCCGAAGGCACCGATCGCGCCCGCGATGCCGATGAGGGCACCGGACATCCGCAGCGCCCGCCGGTCCGCGGCTTCGGCGTCACCGCCCTCGGCCACCTGCTGGAGCGCCTGCGAGCGGAAGATCGCGGGGATCATCTTGTACGTCGAGCCGTTGCCGATGCCGCTGAGCACGAACAGCACCACGAAGCCGACGACGAACAGCGGCAGCGACTCCAGCCGGCTCGCCGTCCACACCACCGACGCGCCGACCGCCATGGCCACGAAGTTCCAGCAGGTGATCCACGCGCCGCCGAACCGGTCGGCCAGCGAGCCGCCGACCGGCCGGATGAGCGAGCCCAGCAGCGGCCCGAGCCAGGTCAGCGAGGCGGCGGCCAGTGGCGTCGCGAACGACCCGCCGAACTGGTTCTGGAGGACCTGGCCGAAGGCGAACCCGAAGCCGATGAACGAGCCGAACGTCCCGATGTAGAGGAAGGACATGATCCAGGTGTGCGGCTCCCGGGTCGCCTCCCGCATGGCACGCGGCTGGTTGCGGGCGGTCGTCAGGTTGTCCATCAGCAGCGCGGCGCCGACGGCGGCGATCACGATCAACGGGATGTAGAGCCACAGGATCAGCCGCGGGTGCGCTGCCCCGGCAGTGGCCAGCACGAGCAGCCCGACGAGCTGGACCACCGGGACGCCGAGGTTGCCGCCCCCGGCGTTGAGCCCGAGCGCCCAGCCCTTGAGCCGGTCGGGGTAGAAGGCGTTGATGTTGGCCATCGAGCTGGCGAAGTTGCCGCCGCCCACCCCGGCCAGGCAGGAGACGACCAGCAGCGTGCCGAACGAGACGCCGGGCTCCAGCACCACCGCGGTCGCGATCGTCGGGACCAGCAGGAGGGCCGCGCTCACGATCGTCCAGTTGCGGCCGCCGAACCGGGCCACGGCGAAGGTGTAGGGCAGCCGCACGAAGGCGCCCAGCGCAGTCGGCAGGGTGGTGAGCAGGAACTTGCCGGCGGGGTCGATGCCGAACACCGGCTCGGGCAGGAAGAGCACCAGCACCGACCACAGGCTCCAGACGGAGAACCCGACGTGCTCGGAGAAGATGGAGAAGAACAGGTTGCGGCGGGCGACCTTCCTCCCGGTGCTCTCCCAGAAGTGCGGATCCTCCGGCCGCCAGTCATCGATCCAGTTCCCCCTGCGGCCGGAGCGGGGCTCGGCGACCGGGTGCTGCGTCGGCTGGGCAGGGCGGGTGGGAGCGGCCATGCGAGGACCGTCGCAGCGGCGCGTTTCCCGGGCGTCGCCCCGAGGCTGAACCCGTGTTCCGTTCTGCTCACCACGGCTGACCCGCTGTGGTGAGGGCCGCCCTTCCCGGTGTGCAGCCAGGCCGGGGAACCGACGAAGATCACCGGGTGACCGCATCCGAGCAGACCCACGCCGAGGACGGGCTGACCGGCCGGGCCCTCATCGAGGCCGGCAGCCCCGTGGCGGGGTCGATGTGCCGGGCCGCGGCGACCGTGGTCTTCGAGCCGGCTGCCGCGGTGGTGCAGGTCGACGACCGGTTCGCCGCGTGCCTGCGGGACGTCGCCGGTGAGGCGGCCGGCGTGCCGGTCCCCCGGGAGCGGGTGCGCGCCGGAGCCGCCCTCGCCTTCGCCGTCGAGTACGCCGCGACGCTGCGCCGCAACGGCCGGCCGACGCGAGACGACTGGTTCGGCGAGCGCCCTGGCGGTCGCCCGCCCGCCCAGGAACTGGCCGAGGCGGTGGTCGGCGCGGCCCGCCGCTCGACCGACGAGCGCCGGGTCCGTCACCTGGGCTACCTGCTCGCGGAGGTGGCCGTGTCCGCGGACGTCGACCTCGCGCTCGCCGGGCGGGCGCTGCGGCTGGTGGAGTCGCTGAGCTGGCGGCAGCTCGCCCTGCTGGCCGGGGTCGGCCGACGGGAGCGCGTGCCGCTGCCCATGGCCCCCCTCGAGGACGAGCCGCGCGCATGGTCGGCGTGGGGCGCCCGCGAGGACGTCACCGGCCTGCAGTCGGCCGGACTGCTCGACCCGCCGCCCGTCACCGCGCGGCCGGTCGCCACGCTGCCCCGCCTCCGGGCGGCCGACCTGCGGCTCACCCGCCGGGGCGTGCTCGTGCACCGGCTGCTGGTGCTCGACCTGCTGCACGACGACGCCGTCGCCACCGCCTTGGCCGACCTCGGTCTCCCCCGCAGCTGAGCAGCGGCACGAATCGTTACCGATTCGTTGCCGCCGGGTGTCATCCTTTCCGCCCCCTCGGAGCGTCTTACGTACCAGGGGGCCACCGAGGGGAGCCAGCGTTGCTCGAGCACCACGGCACCACCGCGGACACCGCATCGGTGATCGCCGCGCGTCAGCTGGCCGAGGACGCCCACCGGCGCCGTGTGCTGTCCGACCTCAAGCGCCGTCGTCGCCGTCCGCTGGTCGTGCCGCCGCTCCCGGCCGCCCGGCCCGGCCCGGACTCCACCGCCGGCTGAACCGGCCGCATGGGAGCCGCCGCGGCGGATGCCTGCCGGCCACCGGCCTGGCGCTCGCCGCCTTCCCGGCGGAGAGCACGGTCCGTCTGCCCGATCTCCTGCGGCCTTCAGGGGACCCGGCACGGCGATCCGGAGAGCCTCGGCTCGACATGTCCACCCGGGTCGGTGCCGGTCACGGTGCTCGGGGCGGACGGGTGGGTGGCACGGAGAATGCGGGCCCGCAGGCTGCCACGGTCGTCGTCCAGCACCCTGACCGGGCCCCGGGTGCTGCCCCGGGGTTCCAGGAGGACAGTGGCGGCGGCGGAGGGAGCGTCGGATGGACCAGCGGGACGCCCTGGCTGCACTGCTGCCCCCGCTGGTCCCGGTCGCGGTGCTCCTCACCGACTCCCCCGACGAGGCGGTCGCGCTCCTGGCCGCGGCGCTGGCCACGCCCGGCGCCCTCGACGACCCGGACAGCGCGCGCCGGGCACTGGTCCGGACCGGGCCCCGGGCACCGGGCCGGGTGGTGCAGGTCGTCGAGTCGGCGACCACGCCGCCGGACGACGAGGACGGCGCCCTGGCGTCCGCCCTGCGCGCTCTCCCCGGCCGGGACCGGGCGATGGCCGTCCTGCACCTGGTCGCGGACCCGCTGCCGGCCGGCGAGGGCGATCGGGCGGTGGCGCTGCTGCGTGCCGATCTGGTGGGCCGTGACGACGACGACCGGCGCGCACGCGACCTCGCTGCTGCGCCGTTCCGACCTCCGGGGACGACGCAGTCGCCCGGAGGACCACGTCCGGAGCTCCGCGAGCGGCTCTCCCGGCTCGCCGCGGGACGCGCGCTGCCCCCGACCGCCCTGGACACGATCACCACGGCGGTCCGCGACGCCGCGCGCAGCCGTCGCCGCCGCCGGCGCGCAGCCGCCGCGGCCGTGGTCACCGCCGTCCTGCTCCTCGCGCTGACGCCGCTGCTGCCCCGGGGGCCCGGCGCACCGCCGGCGGTCTTCGGTGGACCGACGATCGGCTCGCTGGCCGGCGACGACGGATTCCTCCAGGGGATGCGGGAGGCGTCCTGGCCGGGGGCACCGCCGGACCGGGGGGTCGTGTTCGCGGGCGACGTCCCCGCCGGGCGCTGGGCGCTGGTGGCCGCCGGCGGTACCCCGTCACGCCCGGCGGCCGTCGCGTGGTTCACCGGTCCGGCCGGTGGCGCTGCGGACCGGATGGTGCTGCGCTCGGTCCGGACGGCTCCCGACCCGGCCCTCCCCGTCTCGGCGTCCGACCCGGCGACGGGCGCCCTGGTCGTGGTCGGCGCCCCCGGCGACCGCGTCGAGGTGTCGGAGCGGCCGGTGGTGACCGCCGACGGCGCGGTCACCCGCGACCACCGCCGCGTCCCCTCGCCGGAGGGCCTGGCCGTCGTCGGCCTCCCACCGCTGCCCGGCACCGGCATCGGCGCCGTCCGCGTCCGGGTGGTCCGGGACGGCCGCCCCCTCCCCCTCCTCCCCCCGACCGTCCTCGCCGACCCCGGCGAGCCCGACCTCGACGTCCGGCTGACCCGGCTGCGGCCGGCCCCGGCGCCTGCCGTCCAGGAGGTCGCCGTGGGGTCGCGGCTCCGCTCGGTGCTCGGACAGCTGGGCCTCCCCGCCGACGACACCCCGGTGACGGAGCTCTGGTCCGGGGACCTGCCCGGGCCCGAGGGCAGCCCCACCCGGCTGAGCGTCCTGGCGGTCGCGCAGCCGTCCGGCGCCTTCGTGGTGACCGCGCCCTACGGCTACGAGGCGGACCCGGGCGGGCCGGCGGTGACCTCGTGGTGCGGCACGGGTGTGCTGCCCGCCGGGCCGCCGCCGGGGGAGCGCGTCGTCGTCCTGCGCTGCGACTTCAGGGACCTCTCCATGCGGGCGGAGATCTCCCGGTTCCTGGTCGTCGTCGCGCCGCGGACGGCGACGTCGGTGCAGGTGCTCGACGGCTCCGGGGCCGCGATCGGCGAGCACCCGTTGGCGGACGGGGTGGTCGTCGTCCGCTCGCCCGGGGACGTCGGCCGGGTGGCGGTGACCACGGCGGACGGCGGGACCGTGGAGGCCGTCCCGTTCGTCAACGCCGACCTCGCCGGCTGACGCGCTGCCGCCTCAAGTGCGGCGCAAGTGCATCCAAGCCGCCCGTAAGCGACTCCCGTCATGGTCGCCCCCGACCGCCCCCGACGAGGAGAACCCCGATGGCTTCGCAGACCTACCCCACCCCGCCCTCCGGCTCGCCGGTGCCGCAGTACGGCCCGCCGCCCGGCGGCTACGCGCCCGCGCCGACGCCGCGACGCCGGCGCACCGGGGCCGTCGTCGCCGCGGTCGTCGGGGCGGTGGTGGTCATCGGCGGGCTCGTCGTCGGCGCGCTGCTCCTGTTCGGCGCGAAGACCCTGGACACCGCCGACGTCGAGACCCAGGTGCAGCGCCTGACCGCCGAGCAGACCGGCGTCGCGCCCGAGGACGTCGCCTGCCCCGCCGACGTCGAGGCGGAGTCGGGAGCCGCGTTCACCTGCACCGCGTCCCTGGAGGGGCAGCCGATCTCCTTCACCGTCACGCAGACCGACGACGAGGGCAACGTGCAGATCGAGAGCGACAACACCTTCGTCGACGTCGGGACGGTCGAGGCGTCCCTGGACGAGCAGCTGGGTGAGCTGACCGGCGTGGTCGTCATCAGCAGCTGCGACACCGACGGTCGGTCGGTGCTCGTCGACGCGGTCGGCACGCCGATCCCCTGCTTCGTCGACAACGCCGCCGACGCCTCGGACACCGCCGAGGTCGTGGCGACGGTGGACGAGGACGGCGCCGTCTCCTACGAGTTCGCCTGAGCCGCTACAGCTCGACGACGACCATCCCGTCCACCTCGCGCACCGGGAACAGCCGGATCGGCGGGGCTCCGGACGTCGCGGCGCCGTCGGACCACCGGTACGCGTAGAGGTGCAGCGGGCAGACCAGCACGTCGACGTCGGTCTGCCCGTCGGCCAGCGGGCCGCCTGCGTGGGGGCAGGCGGCCTGCGTCGCGTGCAGCGAGCCGTCCCGCAGCCGGAACACGGCGATCTGGACGCCGTCGGCGACGAAGGCCCGCCCCTCCCCCGGCGGGATCTCCGCCACCGGGCCGAGGACGTGCTCGGTGGTGGTGCGGACGTCGGTCAGGCTCATCGCACGGGCACCTTCGGGAGCGGGATCAGGGGCAGCGAGGAGCGGAACTGGCCCGGTGTGGCCGGTTCCTTCGCGTCCTGGCCCCAGGGATCGCGGTAGGCGTCGATCGACCGCTGGATCCCGGCGTCGAGGTCGGCGCAGATGCCCTCGCCGTCCTCGAGGAGGACGTGCCGGATCTTCTCCAGACCGATGCGCGGCACGAAGTCGTAGGTCCGCTCGAGCCAGTTGGCGTTCTCGCGGTAGTACTGCATGAACCGGCCGGCCAGGGTGATCACGGCCTCGGGTGAGTCGACGGTGGCCAGCAGGTCGCCCTTGCGCACCGAGGCACCGGCGGCGCCGCCGACGTAGACCTCCCACTTCCCGCCGCCGATCGCGACCACGCCGACGTCCTTGACGTAGGCCTCGGCGCAGTTGCGCGGGCAGCCGACGACGGCGAGCTTCATCTTCGCCGGGCTCTCGATGCCCTGGAACCGGGTCTCCAGGTCGATGCCCAGCTGGGTCGAGTCGCCCAGGCCGAACCGGCAGAAGTCGCTGCCGACGCAGGTCTTCACCGTGCGGAAGCTCTTGCCGTAGGCGTACCCGGACGGCATGCCCAGGTCGTCCCACATGGCCGGCAGGTCCTCCTTGCGGACGCCGAGCAGGTCGATCCGCTGGCCGCCGGTCACCTTGACCATCGGGACCTCGTACTTCTCGGCGACGTCGGCGATCCTCCGCAGCTGGGCGGGGGTGGTCACCCCGCCCTTCATCTGCGGGACGACGGAGAACGTGCCGTCGCGCTGGATGTTGCCGTGCACGCGGTCGTTGATGAACTCGCCGTCCTTCTCGGGGACGAAGTCGTGCCCCCAGAGCATCTTCAGCAGCGAGGTCAGGCCCATCTTCGACTTCGCGTCCTCCTTGCCGCCGGGCGCCAGGGCGGCGAACACGGCGGAGACGCTGCGCAGGTCCTGCTCCCGGATGGCGGCCATGAGCTCCGGCTTCGCCATCCGGATGCCGGGCACGTACCAGGACGCGGCAGGGTCCTCCGCCAGGTCGCCGTCCGCGGCCCACTCGACGATCTGCTTGACCAGCGACTTGCAGGAGCCGCAGCCCTTGCCGGCGCGGGTGCGGTCCATGACCTCGCCGACGCTCGAGCAGCCGCCCGACACCGCCCCGCAGATGTCGCCCTTCGAGACCCCGTTGCAGTTGCAGACCTGCGAGTCGGCCGGCATCTCGGCGACGCCTACCTCCTCCGCGCCGTCGGAGAGGTCGACCAGCAGGCGGATGCGCTCCTCCGGCAGCGGGGCGCCGCGGTCGAACGCCTGGGTCAGGAAGGCGACCTTGCGGGTGTCGCCGAGCAGGGTCGCGCCCACCAGCGTGTCGTCGCGGATGACCACCGACAGGTGCACACCGCGCCTCGGCTCGGAGATCACCAGGAACTCGTCGTCGTCCCGTTCCGGCGTGCTGATCCCCATGACGGCGACGTCGACGCCGGCGACCTTGAGCTTCGTCGCCGTCCGGCTGCCGTGGTACTCGGCGTCCGGGTCGGTGCCGGTGAGCACGTCGGCGAGGACCTTCGCGTGCTCCCAGGCCGGGGCCACCAGGCCGTAGACCTCGCCGCGGTGCTGGGCGCACTCCCCGATCGCGTAGACGTCGGGGTCGTCGGTGCGCAGCTGGTCGTCGACGACGATCGCCCGCTCCACCTCCAGCCCGGAGCGGACGGCGACGTCGGTGTGCGGGCGCACGCCGGCGGCGACCACGAGCAGGTCGGTGTCGATGCGCCGGCCGTCCTTGAGGACGACGGCCTCGACCCGGTCGGTGCCCACGACCTCCGCGGCCAGGACGTCGAGGTGCACGGTGATCCCGAGCTGCTCGACGCTCTTCTTCAGGATGGCGCCCGCCTCGGGGTCGAGCTGGGCGTTCATCAGGTGCGGCATCGCGTGCAGGAGGTCGACCTGCAGACCGTGCCCCTGGAGCGCGCGGGCCGCCTCCAGGCCGAGCAGGCCCCCACCCATGACGACGGCGCGGCGGCAGCTGCCCGCCTCGGCCAGGAGCGCCCGCGTCTCGTCGATGGTGCGGAAGCCGTACACGCCGGGCAGCAGGTCACCGGCGTCGGTGCGCACGCCGGTCATCGGCGGGACGAACGAGTAGCTGCCCGTCGCGAGCACGAGGTGGTCGTAGGGCGTGCTCGACCCGTCCTCGGCGTGCACCAGTTTCGCCGCCGTGTCGATCCGCGTGACGCGGACACCGGCACGGAGGTCGACGCCGTTGTCGGCGTACCACTCGTGGCTGTTGAGGACGATGTCGTCCTCGTGCTCCTCGCCGGCCAGCACCGGCGAGAGCATGATCCGGTTGTAGTTGCCGTGCGGCTCGTCGCCGAAGACGGTGATGCGGAACTGGTCGCCACCGCCGCGCTCGAGCACCTCCTCGACGAAGCGGGCGCCGGCCATGCCGTTGCCAACGACGACCAGCCGGCCGCGGGTGTCCAGCTCGTCGTCCACGTGCAGCGCGGTCACGCCTCGTGGGCGGCCACCCAGGACTCCACGGGTCGGGGCGGTGGTCATCAGACCTCCACCAGCCCGAGGTCGACCACGAGCTCGCCGGTGACGCCCTCGGGCGCTGCCGCGTGCAGCTCGACGACGGTGCCGCCGACGAGGTCCTCGACCACGCGCAGCGGCACGTGCACCTCGCCCTTGGCGCCGACCGGGAACCAGCGCATCGGCTCGCCGTCGCGGACGAGCAGCACGTAGACCAGCTCCCCCGTGGAGTTGCCGCCGCGGAAGTACAGGGCCTGGGCGGACCGGCCCTGCGGGACCGTGTAGCGCAGGGCGGGGTCGACCGGACCTGGCTTGGCCAGGCCCTCGCCGCTGATCGGGAAGACGCCTTGCAGGAAGCGTGGGGTGCTCTTCACGCGGGTGCTCCTCTTCCGGGTGGGGTGGCGCGGCTGGGGGGCGGTCGGGACGGAATGGGGCTGCGGCTGCGGCTGGGTCGCGGCGGGCGGCGGCGGGATGAGCTCCTCGGGCCCGCCGACGCGGGCGACGGCGACGGCGCACACCTTGAAGGCGGGCATCTTCGACGTGGGGTCGAGCGCGTCGGCGTCGGTCAGGGCGTTGGCACTGGAGCCACCGCCCCAGTGGAAGGGCGCGAAGACGACGTCGGGGCGCACGGCGTCGGTGACCAGCGCGTGGAAGCGGGCCCGGCCCCGGCGGGTGGTCAGCTCGACCACGTCGTCCTGCGCGATCCCGAGCCGGCGGGCGAGGTCGGGGTGCAGCTCCGCGCGGGGTGTCGGCGCGACCAGCTGGAGGCTGCGGGTGCGGCGGGTCTGCGTGCCGGACTGGTACTGGGCGAGCACCCGTCCGGTGGTGAGGACGTAGGGATGGTCGGCGTCCGGCCGCTCGTGCGCGTCGACGTGCTCGACCCGCACGAACCGGGCCCGGCCGTCCGGGGTGGCGAAGCGCTCGGTGAACAGCCGCGGGGTGCCCGGGTGGGTCTCCGACGGGCACGGCCAGAAGACGCCCTGCTCGTCGTCGATCCGCCGGTAGCTGATGCCGGCGTAGTCGGCCGCTCCCCCGGCGCTGGCCCGGCGGAGCTCCTCGAAGACCGTCTCGGGGTCGCCGCTGAAGTGCCGCCCCGCGCCGAGCCGGTCGGCCAGCGTGGCCAGCAGCTGGAGGTCGTCGGGCACCCCGGCGGGCGGGTCGAGCGACTTCCGCCGCCGGATGACCCGCCCCTCGACGTTGGTCATCGTGCCGTCCTCCTCGGCCCACATGGCGCTGGGCAGGACGACGTCGGCGAGCTCGGCGGTCTCGGAGAGGAAGAAGTCGCTGACGGCGAGGAAGTCGAGGTCGCCGAGCCGGCTCACCACCCGGCGCGCATCGGGCGCGGAGACGGCGACGTTGGAGGCGAGGACGAGCAGTGTGCGCACTCCCCCCTCGGTGCCGAGCGCGTCGAGCAGCTCGAAGGCGCTCCGCCCGGGCGCCGGCAGGTCGTCGGGGTCCACGCCCCAGACGGCGGCGACGTGGGCTCGCGCGGCGGGGTCGTCGAGCCTCCGGTACCCGGGCAGCTGGTCGGCCTTCTGCCCGTGCTCGCGGCCGCCCTGCCCGTTCCCCTGGCCGGTGACGGTCCCCCACCCACTGCCCGGTCGGCCCGGCAGCCCGAGGGCGAGCGCGAGGTTGATCCACGCCTGCGCGGTGTCGGTGCCGCTGCGGTGCTGCTCGGCCCCGCGGGCGGTCAGCACGATCGCCTTCTCCGCCCGGGCCAGCGCGAAGACCGTGCGCCGCTGGTCGGCGACCGGCACGCCGGTGATCCGCTCCACCCGGTCGGGCCAGTAGGCGGCGACGCCGGCCCTGACGTCGTCGAAGCCCGTGGTGCGCGCAGCGACGTACTCCTCGTCGACCAGCCCCTCGGCCACAGCGATGTGCAGCAGCCCGTTCGCCAGCGCCAGGTCCGTGCCGGGCAACGGCTGGAGGTGCAGGGCGGCGTTGCGCGCGGTCGCCGTCCGCCGGGGGTCGACGACGACGTGCTCGGCACCGCGCTCGCGGCCGGCGTCGAACCACTGCATCGCCGGCGGCATGGTGTCGGCCGGGTTGCTGCCGACCAGCACCACGACGTCGGCCTCGGCGATGTCGGAGAGCGGGAAGGGCAGCCCCCGGTCGATGCCGAAGGCCCGGTTCGCGGCGCCCGCCGCCGACGACATGCAGAAGCGGCCGTTGTAGTCGACGGCGCTCGTGCGCAGGGCGACCCGGGCGAACTTGCCGAACTGGTAGGCCTGCTCGTTGGTGAGCGACCCACCGCCGAAGCAGCCGACGGCGTCGCGGCCGTGCTGCTCCTGCGTGCGCTCGATCGCCGCGACCAGCCGCCCGAGGGCGTCGTCCCAGGTGCTCTCGACCAGGGGGCTGGTGCGGTCGCCCGGGGTGCTGCGGACGAGCGGCCGGAGCAGCCGCTCGGGGTGGTCGAGGAGCTCGGTGGACGACCAGCCCTTCGAGCAGAGACCGCCCCGGTTGGTCGGGAAGTCGGCGGGCACCAGCGTGGCCGGGCGGTCGCCCGCGGTCACCTGCATCCCGCACTGCAGGGAGCAGTACGGGCAGTGCGTGAGCGTCGTCCGCGCGGTGCCCGGGCGGGCCGCCGACGGGAACGGCGAGGCGGCGGCGGGCATGGACCCCAGCGTGGGTGGCCGTCGTTTCCCCCCGTGGACACCGGCGTCAACGCTGCGTTCCGGCTCCCTCACACGGGGGCGGGGCGCGGTGTGCGCTGCGCACCGGCGCAGGATGGGGCCGAGGGGGCGAACGCGAGACGAGGGAGCTGGTCATGACCGGGCCGGACACGACGCCGGGCACGCTGCCCGACGAGAGCGCCGATCCCGACACCCCCGAGGGCCGCGGCGGCGCTGCCGCGGTCATCCCCGCCGCCTCGCCCGGCACCGCCCGCGGCGGGCTCGACCGCCGGCGCGTCCTGGGTGCGGCGATCGAGTTCATCGACCAGCAGGGCCTCGACGCGCTGACGATGCGTCGCCTCGGCGCCCACCTCGGGGTCGAGGCGATGGCGCTGTACCGCTACGTGCCCGGTCGGGAGAACCTCCTCGACGGCGTGGTCGAGTCGGTGATCGACGAGCTCTACGGCGATCCGGACGTGCACCTGGCCGCCTCCCACGGCTGGCAGGACTACCTGCAGCGGCTGGCGCACGGCGTGCGGCGAATCGCCCTCGCCCACCCCGAGGTGTTCCCGCTGGTCGCCACCCGCCCGCCCGCTGCTCCGTGGGTTCGGCCGCCGCTGCGCAGCCTGCGGTGGGTGGAGTCCTTCCTCGACGCGCTCATCGGCAGCGGCTTCACCCAGGAGTCGGCGGTGGCGGCGTACCGGGCGTACTCCAGCTTCCTGCTCGGTCACCTGCTGCTGGAGGTCTCGCAGAAGGGCGTGAAGATCAGCCCGGAGGACCAGCCCGACGGCGTGCCGGAGGCGGCGGCGAGCACCGACCTGAGCGAGTACCCCACCGTCGTCCGGTTGGAGCCGCTGCTCTCCCTGGACGAGTCGGCCGCGGAGTTCGAGGAGGCGCTCGAGAACCTGCTCGAGCGCCTCGAGGTGGTGCTGCGGGAGGGACGGACGCCGCGCCGCGGTGATCCGCGGGACTGATCCGGCGCGACACGCGGGCGTCTCGTTTACAACGTAAATCGAGGGGCACGGCCTGGACCGGCCCTCGGCGGAGCACGTACCCCCGAGGCGAGACCGCAACCCCGGCCCTGAACCCGCGAGGAGCGCACGTGATCACCGAACAGCAGCTCAGCAGCGTCATCGGCAGCACCGCCCACGGCGCGGACGGCAAGCTCGGCACGGTCGGCGAGGTCTACCTCGACGACGAGACCGGCCGCCCCGAGTGGGCCACCGTCCGCACCGGCATGTTCGGCACGAAGGAGTCCTTCGTGCCGCTGGCCGACGCCGACCTGTCCGGCAGCGACCTCCGCCTGCCCTGCGACAAGGACACGGTGTCGCACGCGCCGAAGATCGACACCGACGGCCACCTCTCCCCCGCCGAGGAGGCCGAGCTCTACCGCTACTACGGCGTCGGGTCGGGCACCGGCGAGCAGTTCACCGGCACGACGACCACCACGGGCACCGTCGGGCACGACACCAGCGGCCCCACCACCGACGACGCGATGACCCGCTCGGAGGAGCACCTGAACGTCGGCACCCGGCGGGTGGAGGCCGGCCGTGCCCGGCTGCGCAAGTACGTCGTCACCGAGAACGTGACGCAGACGGTGCCGGTGTCGCACGAGGAGGTCCGCCTCGAGCGCGAGCCGATCACCGACGCCGACGCGGGCGCCGCCCTCGACGGCCCCGCCATCTCGGAGGAGGAGCACGAGGTGGTGCTGCACGCCGAGCGGCCGGTCGTGGCCAAGGAGGCCGTGCCGGTCGAGCGCGTACGTCTGGACACCGAGACGGTGACCTCGCAGGAGACGGTGACCGACACCGTCCGCAAGGAGCAGGTCGAGCTCGACGCCGACACCGACGTCCGGCGGTCCTGATGTCCGAGGGCGCCCATTCCACCAAGGGCGCGGCCCGCGACGCGGTCGACGCCCAGCGGTCCCGCTACGGCGGGATCACGTGGGGCGCGGCGTTCTTCGGCTGGCTGTCGGCGAACGGCCTGGCGGTCCTGCTCGTCGCGCTGCTCAGCGCGGCGGGCGTCGCGATCGGGCTGACGCAGGGCGTGCCCTCGACCGACGAGGCGGTCCAGCAGGCGGACACGATCAGCATCGTCGGCGGCATCGTGCTGCTGGTGATCCTGTTCCTCGCCTACCTGGCCGGCGGCTACGTGGCCGGCCGGATGGCGCGGTTCGACGGCGCCCGGCAGGGCATCGCCGTCTGGGTCATCGGGCTGCTCGTGGTCGTCCTGCTCGCGGTGCTCGGGCTGGTCTTCGGCTCGCAGTACAACGTGCTGCAGGAGCTCGACCTGCCGCGCATCCCCATCGACGAGGGCACGGCGACGACCGGCGGCATCATCGCGCTGGTCGCCGTCCTGCTGGTCACGCTGCTAGGGGCCGTCCTCGGCGGCACGCTGGGCGACAGGTACCACCGCAAGGTCGACCGCGCGGGCTTCGACGCCTGATGAAGGACCCCGTTCTCCTCACCGCTCGCAAGCTCGCAGCGAGCCTCTGAACGGGGCCTGACCGCACGGGGGCCGCCCCACCCGGGGCGGTCCCCGTCCGCGTCCGCGGACGTGGTGGGATGCCGGGGTGACCCAGGGGCCCACCATCCGGCGGATCGACTCCCCGGACGACGAGGGGCCCGACGTCCGGCCCGCCGAGCAGCGCGACGTCCCGCGCATCGCGGCCACCCTGACCGTCGCGCTCGCCGACTCGCGCTGGACGCGCTGGGCGCTGCCCGACGACGGCCGGATGCAGCGGCTGACCCGGCTGCACGAGCTCGACGCCGGCCACCGCGGCGTCGGCACGCGGACCGCCTGGGTGACCGAGGACGTCGACGCCGTCGCCGTGTGGGAACCCCCGCCGGGCGCCGAGGGCACCACCCCGCTCCCGGCCGACGTCCGGGCGGCTCTGGCGAGCGAGCTGCCCTACCTCTCGGCGCACCGCATCAGCGCCGTCCGGGACACCGCGGCGCTCATCGCGAGCCACCGCCCCGAGCAGCCGCACTGGTGGCTGCTGCACCTGGGCGTGCGCCCCAGCTCGCGCCGGCGCGGCCTGGCTGCGGCGGTCCTCGCCCCGGTGCTTGTCCGCTGCGACACCGACCGGACGCTCGCCGCGACCGCGGTGTTCGGCTGGGCGAACGTGCGCTTCCTGCGCGGCTTCGGGTTCGAGGTCACCGCCGAGCTGCGGACCACGGACGACGAACTTCCGCTCTGGGTGCTCGTCCGGCAACCTCAGCGGCGATTTCCCGGCTGACCCTGTCGAGATCGGGCCGGGCCGTTCGTACAGGGGGTGAGCGACGGCAGGACGCCGGCGCCGACCCGAGGAGGAACGCCATGCCGCAGTACCTGATGACCGTGGTCGAGCCGAGCACCGGCCCCGGCCTGGAGCCGGGACAGCTCGAGCAGATCATGAAGGACGTCGACGCCCTCCACCACGAGATGCACGAGGCCGGCGTCTGGGTGTTCGGCGGTGGGCTGCGCCCGCCGCACACCGCCACCACCCTCCGCCCCGCCGACGACGACGTCCTCGTGGTCGACGGACCGTTCGCCGAGGGCAAGGAGCACGCCGGGGGCTTCTCGATCATCGACGTGCCGGACCTGGACGCCGCGCTCGCATGGGGCCGCAAGCTGGTCGCCGCGACCACGATCCCCATCGAGGTCCGGCCGTTCTACGACTCCGAGAGCTGACCGGGTGGGTCCTCCGGACGCACCGGGGATCGAGCGGACCTTCCGTGAGAGCTACGGCAGGGCGGTCGCGGTCCTCACCCGCCTCCTCGGCGACATCGACGCCGCCGAGGAGGCGGTGCAGGACGCGTTCCTGACCGCCGTCGCGCGCTGGCCCACCAATGGCGTGCCGCCGTCCCCGGCCGGCTGGATCGTGACGACCGCCCGCAACCGGGCGGTCGACCGGCTCCGCCGGGAGAGCACCCGCACCGACCGGTACCGCCAGGCGGCGCTGCTGCACGACGACACCCCGACGGCCGACGAGGAGGGTCCCGTGCCCGACGACCGGCTGCGGATGGTCTTCACCTGCTGCCACCCGGCGCTGTCCACGCCCGCGCAGGTCGCCCTCACCCTGCGCCTGCTCGGCGGGCTGACGACCGCCGAGATCGCCGCCGCGTTCCTCGTGCCGGAGGCCACGATGGCTCAGCGGCTGGTCCGGGCGAAGGCGAAGATCCGCGACGCCCGCATCCCCTACCGGGTGCCGCGCGAGGCGGAGCTGCCCGACCGGCTGCCGCCGGTGCTCGCCGTGGTCTACCTGGTCTTCACCGAAGGGCACAGCGCCTCGTCCGGGGACCGTCTGGTGCGCGAGGACCTGTGCGCCGAGGCCATCCGGCTCGGGCGCCTCCTGACCGAGCTGATGCCCGACGAGCCCGAGGTCACCGGGCTGCTCGCCCTGATGCTGCTCACCGACGCCCGGCGCCCCGCGCGCGTCGGCCCGGACGGCGAGCTCGTGCTGCTGGCCGACCAGGACCGCGGGCTGTGGGACAGGTCCCTGATCGCCGAGGGCCAGGACCTCGTGCGCGCCTGCCTGCGCCGCAACCGTCCCGGCCCGTACCAGCTGCAGGCCGCCATCAACGCCGTCCACAGCGACCCCGGGCCCACCGACTGGCGGCAGGTCCTCGCGCTCTACGACCAGCTGCTGGTCGTGGCGCCGAGCCCCGTGGTCGCGCTCAACCGGGCGGTGGCCGTCGCGGAGGTGCGGGGCCCCGCGGCGGCGCTGTCGCTGGTCGACGCCCTCGACCTCGACCGGCTCGACGTGTTCCACGCGGTGCGCGCCGACCTGCTCCGCAGGCTCGGGCGGTCCCCGGAGGCGGCCGAGGCGTACACGACGGCGATCGCGCGGAGCGGGAACGAGACGGAGCGCCGGTTCCTGCGCCGTCGGCTGGCGGAGCTGGGCTAGTCCCAGGAACGGCGCTGCTTCTTCAGCTGCCCGCGCTGCTTCTTCGCCTCGATGCGACGTTCCTGCGAGCCCCGGGTCGGCTTGGTGCGCCGGCGGCTGGGCGGGGGTGGCGCGAGCGCGGCACGCAGCACCGCGGCCAGCCGGTCCCGGGCCGCCTGCCGGTTGCGCAGCTGCTGCCGGTGCTCGCTGGCGGTGACGGTGAGCACGCCGTCGACCAGCCGGGCGGCGAGGCGGGACGCCAGCCGGGCGCGCTGCGGATCGCTCAGCCCCGGCAGCTCCAGCGGGACGACCGACAGCTCCACGCGGGAATCGGCGGTGTTCACGCCCTGGCCGCCGGGACCCGACGACCGCGAGAACCGCCAGCTCAGCGACCCGGCCGGCACCACGAGGGAGCCGGTGACGGGGAGGTCCCCCGAGGCGTCGTCCGTGACCGGCATGCGCACAGTGTGGCCGACCCTCACGCCGGTACCGCCGAGAGCGGCCCCGGGCGCAGGTGCTCCGCCGTCCACCCCGGCACGCTGGCGGCCCACTCGGCGCGCTCCCCGGGGTGCACGCCGCGCAGGATCCGGCGCCAGGACAGCGCGCGGGCCAGCGGAGCCACCCGCAGCGCCGCACCGCACTGCTCGAGCAGCTGCGCGGGCGTGCCGAACGAGGACCAGGGCTCGAGGTAGGCGTCGCGCAACCGGCGCAGCGCGGGGTCGCCGTCGGGCAGGTCCAGGGCCCGGGCGGCCATCCGGAGGGTCACGAGCAGGCTCAGGAAGGGGTGCGCGACCGAGGCGTCGCCCCAGTCGAAGAAGCGGTAGGCCCCACCGTCGGCGAACACATTCGCGTCGTGCAGGTCGTCGTGCTGCAGCGTGGCCGGGACGCCGCCGCCGTCCAGCCTGCGGCAGTCGTCGGCGAAGCGGCCGGACGAGGCGCGCACGGCCGCCCGGTCGGCGGCCCGCAACCCGTCCGGGCGGCCGGCGAGCAGCGCCTCGTCGTCGGCGAGCAGGTCGTCGACCAGGTCGGGGAGGCGCTCGGCCCGGCAGTCGGGGACCCCTGCGTGGACCATCGCCTCGGCGTGCGGCACGAGGCGGACCTGCAGGTCGGCGTACGCCTGGAGCATCCGCGCCCACGAGGAGAGGTCGGGTCCGCTCTGCCGGAGCGTGCGGCCACCGTCGGGCAGCAGGACGAGGCGGCGCTCGGGGTCGACGGCCAGCGGCACCAGCACCCGGTCGGGGACCCAGCGCCCCAGCGCCTCGGCCAGGACCGGTTCCTGCGCGGAGCCGGGCCCCACCGCCTTGAGCCACACCGATCCGCCGCCGCGGACGGGCAGGCGGAAGGCCGTCGACCAGGCGCGCACGTGCGGCTGCTCCACCTCGCCGGCCGGCACGAGCCCCGCCCGGGCCAGGTGCGCGGACGCCCAGTCCAGGGCCGCGGCGCGCCACGCGGGGTCGCGCCAGGTGGCGGCCCCCGTCGTCCCTCCCTGCCCCGTGCGCACCGGGAGACGGTAGGTGGCCACCGGTCCCCGCGCACGCGGTTTCCGGCGGACCGCCCGCCGGTACGGGCTCGGCACCGCGGGTCGCGCCGGGGCGGCGGTACCGCGGGATGATCGCGGGCATGCCTTCGCTGCGTGCTGCGCTCGCCACCGGGCCGCTCGTCCTCGACGGCGGGCTGTCCACGGAGCTCGATGCACGCGGGCACGACGTCTCGTCCGCCCTGTGGTCGGCCCGGCTGCTCCGCGACGACCCGGCGGCCGTCGTGGCCGCGCACGCCGCGTTCGCGGCTGCCGGCGCCCAGGTGGCGACGACGGCGAGCTACCAGGCGACGGTCGAGGGCTTCGGCGCGGCGGGGGTGGACGCGGACGAGGCCCGGCGGCTGATCGCGTCGTCGGTGGCGCTGGCCCGCGAGGGGCAGGGCGGAACCGGCTGGGTCGCCGGGTCGGTGGGGCCCTACGGCGCGATGCTGGCCGACGGATCGGAGTACACCGGCGGCTACGTCGCCGAGGTGGGAGTGCCCGGCCTGCGCGCGTTCCACCGCCCGCGGATGCACCTGCTCGCCGACGCCGGCGCCGACGTGCTGGCCTGCGAGACCGTGCCCGCGGCGGCCGAGGCGGAGGCGCTGCTCGCCGAGGCCGACGCCCTCGGCGTCCCGGTGTGGCTGTCGCTGACCACCGTGGTCGACGGAGACGGCGTCGCCCGGACCCGCCGCGGCGAGCGGGCCGCGGACGTCTTCGCGATGGCGGCCGACGTCGATGCCGTGGTCGCGGTGGGGGTCAACTGCACGGCGCCGGCGGCCGTCGGGCCGGCGCTCGCCGCCGCCACGACCGCCGGCCGCCCGGTCGTCGTCTACCCGAACAGCGGCGAGACGTGGGACGCCGCCGGCCGGCGGTGGACCGGGCCCCCCGGGGTCTCGCCGGAGGACGTCCCCGGGTGGACCGCCGCGGGGGCCCGGCTGGTCGGCGGCTGCTGCCGCGTCCGCCCGGCCGGCGTCGGGCGGATCGCGGCAGCGCTGCGCGCCTGAGCGGCCGACGTGGCCACAATGGCTCCTCTCGAGCCCCTCAGAGGATCGGGTTGCCGCCGGTGACGGCCACGCGCGCGCCCGAGACGTAGGACGCCTCGTCGCTGGCGAGCAGGACGTAGACCGGCGCGAGCTCGGCCGGCTGCCCGGCACGACCCATCGGCACCTGCTCGCCGAAGCTCTCCACCTTCTCCTCGGGCATGGTGGCCGGGATCAGCGGCGTCCAGATCGGGCCCGGGGCGACGCTGTTGGCGCGGATGCCCTTGTCGGCGTACATCTGCGCCATGCTCGCCGTGAAGTTGGCGATGCCGGCCTTGGTCATCGCGTAGGGCGCCAGGTTCGGGCTCGGCATGTCGGAGTTGACCGATGACGAGTTGATGATCGCTCCGCCGGCCGGCATGTGCGGGATCGCGTCCCTGGTCAGGACGAACATGGCGGTGAGGTTGGTGGCGACGGTGTGGTCCCACTCGTCGTCCGACACCTCGTCGAGGGTGTCGTGGCTCATCTGGAAGGCGGCGTTGTTCACCAGGATGTCGACCTTGCCGAACTCCTCGACCGCCTTCGGGATGATCGTCCTGCAGTGCGCGCGGTCGGAGAGGTCACCGGGCACCAGCACGCACTTCCGCCCCGCCTCCTCGACGTACCTCGCGGTGTCCTGCGCGTCCTCGTGCTCGTCCAGGTACGAGATCAGGACGTCGGCGCCCTCGCGGGCGAAGGCGATGGCGACCGCGCGACCGATGCCGCTGTCGCCGCCGGTGATCACCGCGGCCTTGCCGCTCAGCTTCCCGGACCCGCGGTAGCTCTCCTCGCCGTGGTCCGGCCGGGGATCCATCTTCCCGAGCACCCCCGGCACGTCCTGCTTCTGCGCGGGCTGGCTCTCGGGGCGGGGCGATGACATGGGCGTCCTCCGGTGGGTGCACGGGTGCCCGGACCCCTGCGGCCCGGAACTGTCCCGCGCGCTACCCGACGAGGACGAGGGGGAACCTGCGCCGGCGGCTCAGGCCGCCCGCGACACCTCCGCGGCACGCACGGCCGTGACCGGGCCGGACAGCTGCCAGCGCATCTCCAGCCGCCGCCTGCCGTCGGCGTCCACGACGGGAACCCACCGGCACTCCGGGCATCCCAGATCACGCATCGTCCATCCACCTTCCGTTCACCTGTTGTTCACCTTCTCTCCACTTCGGCGTCCACTACGCCCCTCTTCAGGTTCCGTTACCACTTCGTGACCGAACCCGCCCCGATCGGGCGGCTGCGCGGGAAGCCCCGGGGCATCGGGCACGCTGGTGCCCCTGATGACGACCACCGCCCCTCCCCTGCTCGACGACGCCGCCGACCTGACCGCCCTCCGAGCGAAGGGCGGCGACGCCGACGAGCTGTTCGCCACCTTCGCCGCGTGGGCCGAAGCGGGCGGCACCGTGCTCTACCCCGCCCAGGAGGAGGCGCTGATCGAGCTGGTCAGCGGCGCGAACGTCGTCCTGGCCACGCCCACCGGGTCGGGCAAGTCGCTGGTGGCGACGGGCGCCCAGTACGCGGCACTCGCGGGTGGGCGGCGCAGCTACTACACCGCGCCGATCAAGGCGCTGGTCAGCGAGAAGTTCTTCGCCCTCTGCGGGGTCTTCGGCGCCGCGAACGTCGGGATGCTGACCGGCGACGCGAGCGTGAACCCCGGCGCCCCGATCATCGCCTGCACCGCCGAGGTGCTGGCCAACATCGCGCTGCGCGAGGGCGCGGACGCCGACATCGGGCTCGTCGTCATGGACGAGTTCCACTTCTACGGCGACCCCGACCGCGGCTGGGCGTGGCAGGTGCCGCTGCTGGAGCTGCCGAGGGCGCAGTTCCTGCTGATGAGCGCCACGCTCGGCGACGTCACGTCCCTGCGCGAGGACCTCACCCGGCGCACCGGCCGGCCCACCGCGCTGGTGGCCAATGCCGAGCGCCCGGTGCCGCTGCACCACTACTACGCGACGACGCCGATGCACGAGACGATCCAGGAGCTGCTCGACACGAAGCAGGCGCCGGTCTACGTCGTGCACTTCACCCAGGCGTCGGCACTCGAGCGGGCGCAGGCACTGATGAGCGTCAACGTGTCGACGAAGGAGGAGAAGGCCGCGATCGCCGAGATGATCGGCGGCTTCCGGTTCTCCTCGGCGTTCGGCACCACGCTCAGCAGGCTGGTCCGGCACGGCATCGGCGTCCACCACGCCGGGATGCTGCCCAAGTACCGGCGGCTGGTGGAGCAGCTGGCCCAGGCCGGCCTGCTCAAGGTCATCTGCGGCACCGACACCCTCGGCGTCGGCATCAACGTGCCCATCCGGACCGTCGTCTTCTCGGCCCTGTCCAAGTACGACGGCACCCGCATGCGGCTGCTGCAGGTGCGCGAGTTCCACCAGATCGCCGGGCGGGCCGGGCGGGCCGGCTACGACACGGCGGGCACCGTCGTCGTCCAGGCGCCCGAGCACGAGGTCGAGAACCTCAAGATGTTCGCGAAGGTCGAGGACGACCCGAAGAAGCGCCGCAAACTGGTCCGCAAGAAGGCGCCCGAGGGCATGGTGCCCTGGAGCGAGGCCACCATGAACCGGCTGATCGAGTCCGAGCCGGAGAAGCTGACCAGCCACATGCGGGTGACGACGGCGATGCTGCTCGACGTCGTCGACCGGCCGGGCGACCCGGTCGCGGCCATGCGCCGGCTGCTGACCGACAACCACGAGCCGCGCAAGCGGCAGCTGCGGCTCATCCGCGAGGCCATCGGCATCGCCCGGTCGCTGCTGCAGGCCGGCGTCCTGGAACGGTTGCCGGAGCCGGAGCCGGACGGCCGCCGCTACGACCTGACCCTCGACCTGCCCGAGGACTTCGCGCTCAACCAGCCGCTGTCGACCTTCGCGCTGGCCGCCATCGACCTGCTCGACCCGGCGTCGGACACGTACGCCATGGACGTCGTGAGCGTCATCGAGGCGACCCTCGACGACCCGCGGCAGATCCTCGCGGCGCAGCTGAACAAGGCCAAGGGCGAGGCCGTCGCGCAGATGAAGGCCGAGGGCATCGAGTACGAGGAGCGGATGGAGCTGCTCGAGGAGGTCAGCTACCCCAAGCCGCTCGAGGAGCTGCTGGGCCACGCCTACGACGTCTACCGCCAGACCAACCCGTGGGCCGCCGACGCGCAGCTGTCGCCCAAGTCGGTCGTGCGCGAGATCTGGGAGCAGGCGTCCACCTTCCGCGAGTTCGTGAACACCTACGGGCTGACGCGGTCCGAGGGGGCGGTGCTGCGCTACCTCTCCGACGCCTTCAAGGCGCTGCGGTCGGGAGTGCCTGCCTCCGCCCGGACCGAGGAGGTCACCGACCTGGTCGAGTGGCTCGGCGAGCTGGTGCGCCAGGTGGACTCCTCGCTGCTCGACGAGTGGGAGGCGCTGACCAATCCGGACGACGGGCCGGTGGCCGAGGTCGCCGTCCCGGCGCGGCCCCGCCCGCTCACCGGCAACCGGCGGGCGTTCACCGCGATGGTCCGCAATGCGCTGTTCCGCCGCGTCGAGCTGTTCGCCCGCCGTCGCTGGTACGACCTCGGGGAGCTCGACTCCTCCTCCGGCTGGGACGCCGACCGGTGGGAGCAGGTCGTGCGGGGGTACTTCGAGGAGCACGACGAGCTGCTGACCGGCGCCGACGCCCGCGGCCCGGCGCTGCTCATCGTCGACGAGGACGAGCCGGGCGTCTGGCGGGTGCGCCAGATCCTCGACGACCCCGAGGGCAACCACGACTGGGGCATCGACGTCGAGGTCGACCTGGAGGCCTCGGACGAGGAGGGCGCCGCGGTGCTCCGCGTCGTCGAGGCGGGCCGCAAGGACTGACGTCGGGAGCGGTCAGTCGAACAGGCGGAAACCCGTCCAACCGCTGCCGATCGGCCTGCTCGCCAGGAAACCGCCCTCGCCGTCGCCCGGGTAGAGCACCAGGGCCCCGTTGCCCGCCTGGGCGAGCAGGTCCGATCGCCCGTCGCCGTCCCAGTCGCCGGGTCCGACGATCTGCGCGAAGCCCTGCCAGCCGACACCGATGGTGCGCTGACCGGAGAAGCCACCTGTCCCGTTGCCGGAGTACAGGTGCAGGTAACCGGCCCAGTCCCGGGCTACGAGGTCGGGCAGGCCGTCGCGGTTCCAGTCACCCCCGGCGGACAGGTCGGTCATGCCGCCCCAGCCGGTGCCGACGACCGAGGGGCTGCCGAAGGCGCCCGTCCCGTTGCCCGGGTAGAGCAGCAGCGCGCCGTCGCCGCGCCGGCGTGCCAGGAGGTCGACCGGGCCGTCCCCGTTCCAGTCGCCGGGCGAGAAGACGGCGTCGAAACCGCCCCAGCCGATCCCGACGACCCGCCCGAAGAAGAATCCGCCCCTGCCGTCGCCCGTGTAGAGCCACAGGTCGCCGTTGCCCGGGTTCCGGGCCAGCACGTCGTCGTGGCCGTCGCCGTTCCAGTCCCCCGTCGTCATCAGCTGGTCGCGGCCGGTCCAGCCCGACCCGACCGTGCGCCGTGGGGCGAACCCGCCGCCCCCGGAACCGGGGTAGAGCTGGAGCCCACCGGCCGGATCGGCGGCGAGCACGTCGGCGACGAGGTCCTCGGTCCGGTCCCGGGGGAGCGACCCGGGCGGGTCCGCGGCGACCCGGACGGTGGCCTGCCCCGCGGTGAGCGACTGCACGGTGATCGAGAGCCCGGCCCGCGCCAGGTGGACCGGGGCACCGACGGGCAGCGCCACCTGCAGGTCGCCCACACCCCCGGCGGTCGAAGGTGTCCCGTCCAGCAGGACCGAGGTGTGGTCCAGGTCCGGCCCCGCGTGCCGCAGGAGGACGCCGGCGTCGAGGCCGTAGTAGTTCCTGGCGTCGCCGAGCCAGGCGTCCTGGCCGGTCGCCGCCCGGTACTCCAGCCAGTACACGTCGGGGCCCGCACCGCCGGGCACGGCGATCTGCAGCGTGCGCACCCCCGTCCCACCGCCGAGCGGTGAGAGGCGGTAGGTCCCGAGCGGATCGCGCCCGGCGACCACGACCCGCTCCGAGTCGGGATCGACGAACCCCAGGAGCTGGGCGTGAACCGCACCCAGCGAGCCCACCTCGGTGGGGTTGCCACCCATGACGTCGTAGAAGTCGGTCACCGGGTTGCGGGCGGCGAAGCAGTTCCCCTCGTCGACCGAGGGCACCGACGGCGAGGTCGTGCACTTGAGGATCGTCGAGTCGCCGAGGCCGAAGTTGTGGCCGAGCTCGTGCGCGATGCGGCCGGTCTCGCTGCCCTTGACGTAGGCCATCCCACCTGCGCCGGGACCCTCGCCCTGCTCGCCGAGGCCCTGGCCGCAGTTCGTCAGCTCGGCGAAGTAGTACGGCAGGTAGACCAGCAGGTGACGGCCTGGTCCGGGCGAGAAGCCCACCGCTGCCGCTGCCTGGTCGAGGATCCCGTACGGGTCGTCGCAGCCCGCGGGGACCGTGACCCAGTCCGGCCAGCCGGTGGCCGACAGCTCGATCCCGCCGCCGGTCTGCTCCGCCCAGTAGTCGTGCACCGGCCCGTTCACCTGGGCGACGACGTCGGCGATCTGGGCACCGTCGGCCCGCCCGCCCCGAGGGACGACCCGGACGACCGTGACCTCGTTGGTGGCCGTGGCCGCAGCGGCGACGGGGGCGGTCAGGGACGCCGCCGCCACGACGTCGCGGGCCGGCGCGACGCCCTGCGAGACGGTCGGCTCGTCCGCGACCTCCCCGCCGAGCGTCACCTGCACGCGCGACCCCACCTCGAGCCGTACGACGTCCTCCGTGGGGATCCGCACGGTCCGGCCGTCATCGGTGCGCACCCAGCTCAGCGGGCCGGAGTCACCTCCCCCAGCCGGATCCTGGTCGCTCCACGTCCGCGCCAGCTCCCCGACGACCGACTCGGGGACCTCGTCGGCGACGGCGGACCGCGGCAGCAGCGCGACCGAGGTCACCAGGACGGCGAGAGCGACGACCGCCGGACGGCGGAAGGGTCGACGGACGGACGGCATGTCCAGGCTCCCGGGCGAGGAAGTGGGCGCCCCCGTGGCGCCGGTCGCGAAACGTACACGGCCGGTGACGGAGAATCCTCACCTCGACTCGAACGGGTGCTCCCCGTTCCCGGGACCCGACCGGCGGGCGGCGGCGGGGACACCGGTCCGGCGTGTCGCGCTCGATTGCGTCCGGTGTCGTACCGGGTGGGGTGCGGCGGCTCTAGTCTCGCTCCTGCGGCCGTCTCCCCGCGCCGCGTCGCGCCGTCGGAGGACCCGATGACCCAGCGCCTGCAGCAGCCCAGCGGCTCCGGCCGGCGCGCGCCGCGCAGGCGGGCACCACGGGTCGAGGCCCCCGTCAGCGAGCCGACGATCCTGGGCTTCCCGGCCGAGCGCGCAGGCGACACCGCACCGACCCAGGCCGCGCCGGACGTCCCGAGGGACGTCGGGATCCCGAGCCTCACCGTCGTCCGCCGGTCGGAGCCGTTCGGCGCCGCGGCGCTGGTGCTCGCCGGGGTCGCGGCCAACGTCAGCCTCCTGCTCCCGTGGTCCCGCGGCGCGGGCTCGACCGGGCTGACGCTGGTCCAGCGCGGCGGCGCGGCCCTCGACGCGGGGCTCGCCGAGTCCGCCCGCAGGGGCGTGTGGGAGCCCTTGACCGTCGTGCTGTGCGGCGGGCTGCTCGTCCTGCTCGGGTTCGCGCTGCTCGTCCCCGCCCGCGCCCACCGGCTGCTCGGGGTGCTGGCCCTGGCCGTCGCGCTCGCCGCGACCGCGGCGGCGCTGCTCCTGGCCTCCGAGGCCGGCTGGCGGGCGGACCGCTTCGGCCCGGGCATGTGGTGTGCCGTCGCCGTCCCGGTGCTCGGCCTGCTCGGGGCGCTCAAGGCCATGCTCACGCCACCGCACGTGACGGTGGCCGGTGGTGCGACTGTGAGCTGATCGACCGGCCGAGCGCGGGCGGCTGCCACGCCCGCCGTGACAGGCTCGACGGCGATGTCCGCATGACCGGCTGGGAGATGCTCGCGGTGGCGGCCGCCGGGGTGGCAGCCGGTGGCATCAACGCCGTCGTCGGCTCGGGGACGCTGGTCAGCTTCCCGGTGCTCCTGGCCGTCGGCCTGCCCCCCGTGCCGGCCACCATCAGCAACTCGCTGGGCCTGGTCGCCGGCAACGTGAGCGGCTCGATCGGCTACCGCCGCGAGCTGCGCGGCCAGCGGGGGCTGCTCCTGCGGCTCGTGCCCGCGTCGGTCCTCGGCGCGCTGACCGGCGCCTTCCTGCTGCTCCACCTGCCCGCGTCGACCTTCGAGGCCGTCGTGCCGGTGCTCATCGGGATCGCCGTCGTGCTGGTCGCCGTGCAGCCGGTGCTGCAGCGCAGGGTTCCCGAGGGGGACGGCGCCCCCGTGCGCGGTGGCCGGCTCGCTGCCCTCTTCGCCGGTGCGTACGCGACGGGCACCTACGGCGGCTACTTCGCCGCCAGCCAGGGAGTGCTGCAGATCGGCATCTTCGGCTTCCTGCTGCGCGAGTCGCTGCAGCGGCTCAACGCGCTGAAGAACGTGCTGACCCTCACCGTGAACACCGTGGCGGCCGGCGCCTACGTCGTCGTCGCCACCGACCGGATCGACTGGGCGGCCGCCGGTCTGCTGGCCGCCGGCTCGCTCGCCGGGGGCGCGGTCAGCTCCCGCTACGGCCGCCGCCTGCCGGCAAGCGTCCTCCGGACAGCGATCGTCGTCCTGGGCGTCGTCGCCATCGTGGTGCTGGTGCGCCGATGAGCGTCTGGGAGTTCGGCTTCCTCGTCCTCGCGGGCATCGGCGCGGGCCTCACCGGCAGCATCGCCGGCCTGGCCTCGCTGATCAGCTACCCGGCGCTGCTGGCGACCGGTATCCCCCCGGTCACCGCGAACGTCTCCAACACCGTGGCGCTCGTCCTCAACAGCGTCGGTTCGGTCAGCGCCTCGCGGCCGGAGCTGAAGGGCCAGGCACGACGACTGCTCCCCCTGGCGGTCGCCGCCGTCCTCGGGGGGATCGCCGGCGCCGTCCTGCTGCTGCTCACGCCGTCGGAGGCGTTCGAGCGGATCGTCCCGTTCCTCATCGCCGGGGCGTCGGCGGCCATCCTCGTGCAGCGGCCACCGCGGGACCTGGCCGCGCGGGGTGCGCAGCACCACCGGCCCGGCGCCCACGACCCCCGGTGGCTCCCGGTCGGGACGTTCGTCGTGGCCATCTACGGCGGCTACTTCGGGGCGGCAGCGGGGGTGCTGCTCCTGGCCCTCTACCTGCTGGCCACCGGCGAGGGTCTCCCCCGCGGCAACGCGATGAAGAACGTCATCCTCGGGGTGGCCAACGCCGTCGCCGCGGCCGGCTACGTGCTGTTCACGTCCGTGGCCTGGTCGGCGGTCATCCCGCTCGCGATCGGCTGCCTGGTGGGCGGCCGCATCGGGCCGGCGGTGGTGCGGCGGGCGCCCCAGGCCGGCCTGCGACGGGTGATCGCGATCGCCGGCCTGGGGCTCGCCGTGCACCTGGCGATCCAGGCGTTCAGCGGGTGACGTAGGCCGCCAGGAAGAGCACGAACCCGCTGGCGAGCAGCAGCAGCCGGGCGGGGGTGGCCCCGTTGAGCAGCCCCGCCGTCGCCTCCACCCACTGCGGCCGGACGGTGGCGTCGCGGGCGCGCTGGCGCATCATCCGCACCTCGTCGGCGAGCAGGACACCGGCGCTGCCCAGCATGCCGAGCCCCAGCACCACGAACGCGAGCGCGAGGCGGTCCTCGAAGCTCTCCGCCGTCCCGGCGAGCAGCAGGACGACGACCGCCCCGAGCAGCAGACCGAGCAGGCCGCCGGCGACGGGGGCCCACGGGCCCATCACCGTGAGCGGGCCGCGACGCGGCATCCGCGGCCGGGGCCGGACCGTCACGGGTGCGGTCGGCTGCAGGCCCGGGACGACCTCCTCCTCACGCGTCTCCGGGGCCGGGCCGGGCTCTGCCGCCGGCGGCGGGGGCACCTCGGCGGCCGGCCGGACGACCGGGATCTCGGCCGTGCCGGTCCCGACGGACGTGCTTGCGTTGCGTTCACTCATCGCTGATCACCTCGTCCGCCACGCTAGGCGCAGCCACCGCCCGCGCCCCGGACGGCGCCCAGGCGGCCCGAGCACGCTGCGTGATGCCACGCCGGGTACCACGCGGGCCGTCCGCCGACCGACCCGGGCAGACTGGCCCGGTGATCAGCATCCGGCCCGCAGTGCCCGCCGACGGACCGCGCCTGGTCGCCCTCGACCGGGCCACCTGGTCGGTGGAGAACGCCGTCGTGCCGCGGTGGGCGGAGGACACCGACTTCTTCGAGCGCCGCTCCCCCGACGACGTGCTCGTCGCCGAGCGGGACGGCCGGCCGGTCGGCTACGCCGGGCTCGGGCACCCGACGCCGCTGGAGTGCAACCGGCACGTGCTGCACGTCCAGGGGCTGGCCGTCGACCCCGCCTGCCACCGCCAGGGAGTGGCCAGGAAGCTGGTCGAGGCCGCGGTCGCCGAGGCCCGGCGGCGCGGCGCCCGCAAGCTCGGGCTGCGCGTCCTCGGCGGGAACGAGCGGGCGCGGGCGCTGTACGCCTCCTGCGGCTTCGTCGTCGAGGGGGTGCTGCGCGAGGAGTTCTTCCTGGGCGGGCGCTACGTCGACGACGTCCTCATGGCGCGCGACCTCAGCAGGTAGCGAGCAGCTGCTCCAGCGCGTCGGCCTCCGCGGGCGTGACCGACAGGGCGTACGTGGACTTCACCGTCACCACTACCGTCGCGTAGGAGCAGCCGTAGGCCGGGTCGCTGGGCGCCCACTCGTCGGCGGTCGAGTCGCCCTTCGACGAGTTCTCCGAGCGCGTCGTCGCGATCAGGTTGGCGAGGTCGTTGGCGAAGGCCTCGCGCTGCTCGTCGGTCCACGCGGCCGCACCCTGAACCCAGGCGGCGGCGAGCGGGACGACGTGGTCGATCGGCACCTCGGCCGCTGTCGCCTTCTGGAACTGCACGACCTCACCGGTGTACGGATCGTCGAGCACGCCGGCGACCACGACGCACTCCTGCGTCCCCTCGCGGACCTCGATCCGGGTCAGGTCGCGGTGCAGCACGTCGTTGCGCTGGTCGCAGCCGTTGCGGTCGACGTCGGACCACGCCGGCCCGAACACGCAGCCCTCCCCGTCGCCGCACCCGCGCTCGTAGCCGTCGAGCGAGGTCTTCTCCGCGACCGGGAGGGCGGCCAGCGCCGCCCCCGCGGCGGCCGGGTCGAGCGTTCCCGCGGGGACGTCGCCCTGGCCCACGGACGCCGCGGGCGAGGGCGGCCCGGACTCGATCTGCCACTCGAACTGGCACCCGGTCAGCGCGAGCAGCACCGCGAGCAGGACGGGGACGACGGGACGACGCACCCCCCGACGCTACGAGCGACCACCGACGGATCCACGCTCCGACAGGCCCCCGGGAGGGCCTTTGTGGCCACGAAGGCCGCTCGCTCAGACGAGGCGGCGGCTGTCCTGGGCGACGACGCGCAGCCACCGGTAGCCGTAGCCGCCCAGCGGGATCTGCACGGTGCCCGCGTCGGACACCGTGGTGCTCGCGGTCTCCAGCAGGTCGACCAGCCGGTGCGAGGAGTCGCAGCCCTCGAGGGAGATGGGCACCGTCCGCGGTTCGGGCCCGAGGTTGTGCAGGGCCACCAGCGCGCCGTCGTCCCAGGTGCACAGGTGGGCCAGCACCTCGGCGTGCGGCTGGTCGAGGACCTGGAAACCGCCCCAGCCCAGCTCCGGCGACTCGCGGTAGCGGCGGATCAGCAGCTTCATGAACGACAGCAGCGAGTCGGGGTCGTTGCGCTGGTCGGCGACGTTCACGTGCTCGGGGGCGAAGCCGCCGCTGACGACGGGACCCGGGAGCCTGCGCGGCTCGGCGGGCGAGAAGCCACCGTTGCGGCCCGACGTCCACTGCATCGGCGTCCGGACGGCGAGCCTGCCCTCGGCGTCGAGGTCCTCCCCCATCCCGATCTCCTCGCCGTAGAAGAGGACCGGCGTGCCCGGCAGCGAGAACAGCAGGCTGTAGACCATGCGCACCCGCCGCGGGTCGCCGTCCAGCATCGGTGGCAGCCGCCGCCGCAGCCCGCGACCGTAGACCTGCATCCGCTCCTCGGGCCCGAAGGCGGCGAACACCTCCTGCCGCTCCTCGTCGCCGAGCTTATCCAGCGTGAGCTCGTCGTGGTTGCGCACGAAGGTCGCCCACTGCGAGTCCGGGTCCAGCGCCGGCCGGCCCTCGAGCGCCGTCGTCAGGGGCCCGGCGTCGGCGCGGGCGAGGGACAGGTAGAGCGCCTGCATGCCGATGAAGTCGAACTGCATCGTGAGCTCGTCGCCGTCGGTGCCGCCGAAGAACTCGAGCTGCTGCTCGTAGGGCAGGTTCACCTCGCCGAGCAGGACGCCGCTGCCCGACCGCCGGCCGACGAGCGAGCGCAGGGCGCGCAGGTACTCGTGCGGCTCCGGGAACGCACCGTCGTCGCCGCCGGCGGTCTCGAGGAAGAACGGGACGGCGTCGACGCGGAAGCCGTCGAGGCCCAGCTGCAGCCAGAAGCCCATGATCTTGGCGACCTCGTCGCGCACCCGCGGGTTGGTGACGTCGAGGTCGGGCTGCTCCTTGTAGAAGCGGTGCAGATACCACTCCCCCGTCTTCTCCGACAGCGTCCAGATGCTGTCCTCCTGGTCGGGGAAGACGACCTGGTCGGAGGTGTCCGGGGGCGGGTCGGAGCGCCAGACGTAGAAGTCGCGGAACGGTGAGTCCTTCGACTGCTCGGCCGACCGGAACCAGGGGTGCTTGCGCGAGGTGTGGTTGACCACGAGGTCGGCGATGACCCGCATGCCGCGGTCCTTCGCCGTCCGGATGACCTCCACCAGGTCGCCGTGGGTGCCCAGCCGCGGGTCGACGCCGTAGAAGTCGGTGATGTCGTAGCCGTCGTCGCGCTCGGCGGTCGGGTAGAAGGGCATCAGCCACAGGCAGGTGACGCCGAGGTCGGCGAGGTGGTCGATCCGCTGCGCGAGGCCGGCGAAGTCGCCGATCCCGTCGCCGTTCCAGTCCATGAACGTCTCGACGTCGAGGCAGTAGACGACGGCGTTCTTCCACCACAGGTCCGCCGTGTCGGTGATCTTCACGGCGCGGGAACCGGGTCGACGCGGGGCCGGAGATTCTCCGCCGGGCCCGGTGGGTCGATCGCCGCGACCGGTGCCGCAGCCGTCACGCCGAGCTGGGGCAGCACGTGCTCGCCGAACGCGTCCAGGAAGGGCCGCTGCTCCTTGCCGACGTGGTGCAGGTAGATCTCGTCGAAGCCGAGGTCCAGGTACTCCTGCAGCCAGGCGGTGTGCTGCCCGAGGTCCGCGGACACCCGGACGGCGTCGGTCACGTGCTCGGGGGCGACGTGCGCGCTGGCCTGCTCGAACGCCTCGGGGCTGTCGAGGTCCCAGCACAGCGGCGGCGGGAAGACGTTGCTGCGCCACTGGTCGTGCGCGATGCCGAGCGCCCGGTCGGGGTCGGGGTCCCAGGAGACGTGCACCTGCAGCACGAGCTTGCCCTGTCCCCCGGCGTCCCGGTAGGCGGCGATCATCTCGCGGAGCTTGTCGTGCGGCTGGTTGATGGTGACCAGCCCGTCGGCCCAGTCGGCGCCGTTGCGGGCGGTGGCCACGCTCACCGCCGGCGCGATCAAGGCCGGCTGCACCTCCGGGAGCGTGTAGATCTTCGCCCGCTCCACCCGGACCAGGCCGTCGTGGGTGACCTCCTCGCCGGCCAGCAGCGCCCGGATGACGTCGACGCACTCGCGCAGCCGCGCGTCGCGGGCCTGCTTGGGCGGCCACTTGTCCCCGGTCACGTGCTCGTTCATCGCCTCGCCGCTGCCCAGCGCCACCCAGAACCGGCCGGGGAACATCGCCCCGAGCGTGGCGACCGCCTGGGCGACGATGACCGGGTGGTAGCGCTGGCCCGGGGCGTTGACCGCGCCGAAGGGCAGGCCGGTGGTGGCCATCGCGGCGCCCAGCCACGACCACGCGAACCCCGACTCGCCCTGCCGCGGGTTCCACGGCGTCAGGTGGTCGGAGCACATGGCCGCGGTGAAGCCCACGTCCTCCGCGTGCTGGACGGCCGTGAGGAGCGCCGCGGGGTGGACCTGCTCGTGGGAGTTGTGGAATCCGATCACCGGCATGCGCCATGCCTACCGGGGAGGGGAGCTCCGGGCCACGCGGACCGCGGAGGGCCGGATCCGCGTCGAGAAGGCGTTCGTGGGAGCCCGCCCCGGCGTGTCCGCGCGTGTCGACGACACCACCCGCCTCCTCGGCTCCCGGACCGTCAGCGGGCGGAGGCGGCCAGCTCCAGCCCGAACCCGACGAGCGCCGTCCCGGTGATCCCGTCGATGGCGCGGACCGTCCAGCGGCGCCGGAGCCACCGGCTGGACGCCGACGCGAGACCGATCAGCACCCCGAATCAGACCACCGACAGCACCGCGTGGACGGTGGCGAGCAGCAGGCCGACCAGGAGGGCGTCGCTGCCGTACGGGAGGAACTGCGGCAGCAGCGCCGCGTAGAACACGCCGACCTTGGGGTTGAGCAGGTTCGTCGTGAGCCCGAGGCGCACGGCCCTCCACGTCGATCCGCCATCGCCGGCGGGTCGCCCGTCCGCGGCCGGTACCGACCGCGCGGCGCGGGCGAGCAGCCGGAGGCCGAACCAGACCAGGTACGCGGCCCCCGCCCAGCGCAGGACGTCGTAGGCGAGCTCGGATGTCGGTGAGGAGCGCGGAGACGCCGACCGCTGCGGCCGCGCCCCAGACGAACAGCCCGGCGACGATCCCGGCTGCCGTGGCGGCTGCCTCGCGCCGGCTGCGGGTGAGCGCGGCACGCAGCACCAGCGCGGTGTCGAGCCCGGGCGTCACGGTGAGCCCGCCCGCGACGACGGCGAAGCCCAGCACCGCCGAGGGAACGGTCACTTCGCCATTCTGGCGCAGGCGGCCGGCCGGCCTCCGGGAGACTGGTCGCGTGCTGCCACCGACCGGGACACCGGGAACCGACCTCCCGGTCCGCTCGGCGCTGCAGGAGCTCGCCGCCGCGCTGTCGGCCCGGGGCGCCGCCGTGCTGGTGGCCCCGCCGGGTACCGGCAAGACCACGCTGGTCCCGCTCGCCCTGTCCGGCGGGGTCCCCGGCCGGGTCCTCGTCGCCGAGCCCCGCCGGGTCGCGGCCCGCGCGGCCGCACGCCGCATGGCGGCCCTGCTCCGCGAGGAGGTCGGCGGCCGGGTCGGCTACAGCGTCCGCGGGGACAGCCGGCGCAGCGCCGCCACCCGCATCGAGGTGGTCACGACCGGCCTGCTCGTCCGGCGGTTGCAGACCGACCCGGAGCTGCGCGGCGTGGACGTCGTCGTCCTCGACGAGTGCCACGAACGGCACCTCGACACCGACCTGGCGCTGGCCTTCCTCCTCGACGTCCGCGCCGCCCTGCGCCCCGACCTGCGGCTCCTGGCCATGTCGGCCACGGCCCAGGCGCAACGCCTGGCCGCGCTGATGGGGGCGGACGCGGAGCCGGCCCCGGTCGTCGAGGCCGCCGCTGCCCTGCACCAGGTCGACGTCGTCCGGGCTCCGCCACCGGTCCCGGTGGACCCACCGCACGGCCTCCGGGTCGATCCGCGGCTGCTCGCGCACGTCGCCGCGACGGTGCGCCGGGCGCTGGCCGAGCGGGCGGGCGACGTGCTGGTCTTCCTGCCCGGTGCCGCCGAGATCGGCGCCGTCGCCGGGCAGCTGAGCGGGGTCGACGCCGACGTCCTGCCGCTGCACGGCCGGCTGCCGGCCGCCGCGCAGGACGCCGCACTGCGGACCGGCCCCCGCCGCCGGGTCGTGCTCTCCACCGCACTCGCGGAGAGCAGCCTGACCGTGCCGGGTGTGCGGATCGTCGTCGACGCGGGACTCTCCCGGGTGCCGCGGGCCGACCTCGCCCGGGGTCTGGGCACCCTGGTCACCGTCCGGGCCTCGCGCGCGGCCGTCACCCAGCGCGCCGGCCGGGCCGGACGGGAGGGGCCGGGCGTGGTCTACCACTGCTGGACCGCCGCCGAGGGGGACCGCCTCCCCCAGCACGACGAGGCAGAGGTGTCGACCGCCGACCTCACCGCCTTCGCGCTGGAACTGGCCTGCTGGGGGGCGCCGGGCGGGCGTGGCCTCGCTCTCCTCGACGCTCCCCCGTCGGCGGCCCTGTCCATCGCTGAGCAGACGCTGCACGGGCTGGGTGCGGTGGACGACCTGGGGCGCGCCACCCCCCGGGGCCGTGCCCTGACCGCGGTCGGCGTGCATCCCCGCCTCGCCCGCGCCCTGCTCGACGGCTCGCCGCTGGTCGGGCGGCGCCGGGCGGCCGAGGTCGTCGCGCTCCTCTCCGGTGACACCTCCTTCCGCGGCGACGACCTCGGGGCCGCCTGGCGGAACCTGCGCTCCGGCGCCGATCCCGGTGCCACCGCGCGGTGGCGCGACGAGGTGGCCCGGCTGGAGCGCACCGTCGACGACGCCGCCCCACCGCGCCTGCCGGACGACACCGCAGCCGGCCTGGTGGTCGGCCTGGCGCACCCCGAACGGCTCGCCCGGCGCCGGGAGGGCACGACCGGCACCTACCTCATGGCCGTCGGTACCGGTGCCGAGCTGCCCGCGGGGACCGGGTTGAGCGGCGCCCCCTGGCTCGCGATCGCCGTCGCCGACCGCGCTGCCGGGCGCCGGGACGCGCGCGTGCGGGTGGCGGCTCCGATCGACGAGGCGACCGCCCTGGAGGCGGGCGCGGCCCTGCACACCGAGCGCGACGAGGTGACCTGGCGCGACGGCGACGTGCACGCCGCCCGCGTGGAGCGGCTGGGGGCCATCGTGCTGGCAGAGCGCCCGCTGCCCGATCCCGCTCCCGCGGATCTGGCCGCGGCGGTCGCCGAAGGTCTGCGCCAGGAAGGGCTCGGGCTGCTGAACTGGACGCCTGCGGCACGGCAGCTGCGCGCCCGGATGGCCGCCGCGCACTCCGGGTTCGGCGCCCCGTGGCCGGCCGTGGACGACGAGGCGCTGCTCGCCGCGATCGACGTGTCCGGCGCCCGCAGCCGTGCCGACCTCACCCGCCTGGACGTCGTCGCGGCCCTGCGGGCGTCGATCCCGTGGCAGGTCGCCGGCCGGCTCGACGACGTCGTCCCCGAGCGGGTCGTCGTCCCCACCGGCTCGCAGATCCGGATCGACTACAGCGACCCGGACGTGCCGACCGCCTCGGTGCGGGTGCAGGAGGTGTTCGGCTGGTCGCAGGCGCCGCAGGTCGCGGGCCGGCCGCTCCGACTCCAGCTCCTCTCCCCCGCCCAGCGGGTCGTGGCCACCACCGCGGACCTCGCCGGCTTCTGGGTCACCGGCTATCCCGCGGTGCGCAGCGAGATGCGTGGCCGCTATCCCCGTCATCCCTGGCCCGAGAACCCGGCAGTGGCATCGGCCACGAAGCGGGCTCGGCCGCGCCCCTGAGACTGCGGCGTTCCCCCGGCCCGGCGAGGATCACGAAGTGACACCGACACCGACCACCGACGAGTGGGGCATCGACGCCAGCTGGCTGGACGCGCTGGACGAGGAGCACGAGGTCGCGCAGGCGACCATCGACCGGCTGCGGGAGGTCATCGGCCGGCCGCCGGCCGACCTCGAGGAGCGCGCCCCCATCGTCGCCCGGCCCGGCGACGTGCTGGAGGTCGACGAGGCCGACGTCGTCTGCGAGGACGGCGAGGTGCGGCACGTGGACGGCGAGCTGCCCGAGGACTTCCCGCTCGGCTACCACTGGCTGCACGCCCCGGACGGGCGCCGTCGCCGGCTCATCGTCTCCCCCGGCCGCTGCTGGGTGCCGGCGGACCGCCGCTGGGGGTGGGCGGTGCAGCTGTACGCCACGCGCAGCCGGGACAGCTGGGGCATCGGCGACCTGGCCGACCTGCGGGCGCTCCGCCGGATGGCGGCCGAGCAGGGCGCCGGCTTCCTGCTGGTCAACCCGCTGCACGCCGTCGCACCGACGCCCGGCCAAGAGGCGAGCCCCTACCTGCCGGCCACGCGCCGCTTCCGCAACCCGCTGTACCTCCGGGTCGACGAGGTCCCGGGCGCCGACGGCGTCGACCTCGAGGAGGACGCGGGCCGCGCGCTGTCCGACGGCCCGCTCATCGACCGCGACGCGATCTGGGCGCGCAAGCGCGAGGTCCTCATGCGGATCTTCTTCGCCCACGGCGGCGGCGAGGCGTTCGCCCGGTGGCGGGAGGAGCAGGGGCGGACGCTGCAGGACTGGGCCACCTGGGCGGCGATCGTCGAGGAGCACGGCGGCGACTGGCACACCTGGCCCGAGGAGCTGCGCAGCCCGGAGAGCCCGGAGCTGGCCGAGTACGTCCAGCAGCACGGCGCCGTCGTCGCCTTCCACGCCTGGCTGCAGTGGGCGCTGGACCTCCAGCTCACCGCCGCGACCGGCGACATGACCGTCATCCAGGACCTGCCGATCGGGTTCGCCGGCGGCGGCGCCGACGCGTGGGTCTGGCAGGACGCGCTCGCCGAGGGCGTCAGCGTGGGCGCGCCGCCGGACGCGTTCAACAGCCAGGGCCAGGACTGGGGGTCGCCGCCGCTGATCCCGTGGCGGTTGCGCGACGCCGACTACGAGCCGTTCATCCAGTCCATCCGGGCGACGATGGCCGGCGCCGGTGGCCTGCGCATCGATCACGTGATGGGCCTGTTCCGGCTGTGGTGGGTGCCGTCGGACGGCAGCGCGGCCGACGGCGCCTACGTGCGCTACCCGGCCGAGGACCTGCTCGACATCGTCGCGCTGGAGAGCCACCGGGCGCAGGCCCTGGTCGTGGGTGAGGACCTCGGCACGGTCGAGGACGGCGTCCGGGAGGCCATGGCCGAGCACGGCGTCCTCTCCTACCGGCTGCTCTGGTTCGAGGACGACGACCCCGCCGAGTGGCCCGCCGAGGCGATGGCCGCGATCACCACGCACGACCTGCCGACGGTGGCGGGCCTGTGGACCGGCGAGGACGTCGAGGAGCAGCGCGAGCACGGCACGGGCACCGACGAGGAGCTGGAGCGGGGCCGGACCTCGCTGCTGGAGCACCTGCCGGGCCTGGCGGACGGCGCGTCACCCGAGGACGCCGTCACCCGAGCGCACGAGCTGCTGTCCCGGGCGCCGTCGACCCTGCTCTCGGCCACCCTCGACGACGCGCTCGGTGAGATCCGCCGGCCGAACATGCCGGGGACGACGGACCGGCCGAACTGGTCGCTGCCACTGCCGGTGCCGGTGGAGGAGCTGGCCGGTCACCCGCTGCTGCAGAAGGTCGCCGCCACCCTCGCCGCGGGTGTGACCGGGCGCGGCTGACCCGGAACGCGACCGGCGCGGGCACCTCGTGAGGAGGTGCCCGCGCCGGTGCGGTTCACGGCGGACTCAGATCACGAGTCGGCGCCCTCCTGCTGCTCCGTGCCGCGGCCGAAGCCCTGGTAGAGCCTGTCCCGCCCGGTGCCACCGATGAGGGTGTCCTTGCCGAAGTCGCCCGAGAGGACGTCGTCGCCGGCGCCGCCGTAGAGCGTGTCGTCGCCGAGGCCCCCGAACAGCGTGTCGTTGCCCCCGTTGCCGCAGATGACGTCGTTGCCGAACAGGTCGATGACCAGGTCGTTGCCGTCCCCGGCCGCGACGACGTCCCGGCCGAGACCGGTGAGGATCACGTCGTTCCCGGGCGTGCCGGTGACGGTCACGACCTGACCGCCGCAGGTGGCCACCGGCGGGGCCGGCTCGTCGAGGTCGAGGCCCAGCACCAGCGGGTCGTGGTCGCTGGACCGGTACGGGTCCGGCGCGTAGAGCGACTCGTCGCCGTCGTACTGGTAGGCGGAGGACTCGACAGCGTTGATGTTCCAGTGCGCCAGCCCGGTCACCTTGGCCTCGAGCTCCGGCGTGGCGAGCGCGTGGTCGAGGGAGCCGGACAGCGCGTCGAAGACGTAGCTGTAGCGGCCCGGGTCGAACTCTTCACCCAGGTCGCCGTAGCCGGCTTCGGCCAGCTCGACGATCGGGTCCTCCTGCGTGTAGGCGTTGAAGTCGCCCATCAGCACCACGTCGTCGTCGCCGGTCGAGTCCTGCAGTTCGTCGGCGAAAGCGGCGAGCGACTCGGCCTGCGCGATTCGGGCGACGTTCCAGTTGCCCTGGCCGTAGTCGTTGTTCGGGTCACCCTCGATCGGGTCACCGTTCTCGTCCTCCGGCGGGCTGCCCTTCGACTTGAAGTGGTTGGCCACGACCGTGAAGGCGTCGCCGTCTTTCACGAACGTCTGCGCCTGCGGCTCGCGGGCGTTGAACCAGACGGACTCGTCCGCCAGCCCCACCGGCTCGCCGACGGGCTGCACGGCGTCGTCGCGGTAGATGATCGCGCTGCGGATCACGTCCCGGTCGACTGCGTACAGCTCGTCGGGGAGCGGCACGTAGCTCCAGACGTCCGAGCCCTCCGCGGTGTTGAGCCGCGTCACGAGGTCGGCCAGCGCACCGTCGGCATCGCCGGGCGAGTGACCGGTCGAGTCGGTGTCCTCGATCTCCATGAGCGTGACGACATCGGCGTCCAGCGCCCGGATGGCCGGGACGATCTTGGCCGCCTGCTGGTCGAGCTCCGCCGGGTTCGCCGCGCCCCGGCTCTCCGGGCCGAACGAGACGAAGTAGTTCAGCACGTTGAAGGCAGCGAGCTGGACGTCGCCCCCGACCTCGTCGGGCTCGGCGACCTCGGGGCGGGTGTTCTGCGGCGCGAAGGTGCCATCGGCGGTGCCGTCGGCCGGCTGCAGCCGCCAGTCGCCGTAGCCGAATCCCAGCACCGTCGGCTCGGTGAACGTCAGGGTGTCACCGACCCGGACGGGCGTGGCCGGCGACAGGTACGGACGGTTGGTGACCGAGAGGGTGGCGTTCGACGCGTCGTCCAGGACGATCTGCCGCAGGGCGTTGTCCTCCGCGACCGCGGCCGCCTCAGCGGTGCCCGGACGCGCCAGCTCGGTGGGCTGGACCAGCACACGGTCGGCGGCGAGCATCAGCTCGCCGAACCGGGTCAGCGTGAAGACCTCGCTGACGACGAGGTTGCTGTCGGGCGTGACGAGCATCCCCTCGAACGGCTCCCGCTCGGCGGCGGTGGCGGGGAGGTCGAGGAGGAGCGGCTCGGGCAGGTCGCCGGCGTCACCGTCCTCGCACACCGCGACGTCCTCGCGCGAGGTGATCTGCGTCTGACCGAAGTTCTCCCGGACGCCGCCGATGACCGCGACGGTGTCCCCGAGGTCCACGGCGATGCCGGACTCCACGAAGATGCCGTCGGACGTCGCGGCATCCCCGTCACCGTCCGGGTCCTGCAGGTAGAACCCGGACAACCCGGGGGTGTCACCGACGACGACACCGCGGACGGTCACCTGCTCGCCCTCCAGGGGCGTGGACGAGCCGCTGCCCTGCACGTCGCCGATCTCGTGCGTCGGCTCGACGTCGCAGGAGTCGGGGGCCTCGAAGAGCGGGTTGACCTGATCGCGGGTGTTCGGTGCCGGTGGGTACCACGCCCCGTTGCCGGCTGCGTCGAAGCGGAGGGACAGGGAGAGCCCGTCCGGCTCGGTGCCGGCCTCCGAGACGCCGATGTCGGCACTGGTCCGACCGGCGGCGGGACCGCTGGTGGCGGTGATCGTGCCCTCGTAGGAGAGGAACTGCAGGACCGTGCCGTCCTGGACCAGCGCCAGCCCGTCCGGTGCGCCGTTCTGCATGCCGACCGCGGTCCCCGACACCGCGACCGGGGCGTCGGCCGGAGCCGTGACCGTCGGGAACGTGACCAGAGGCGTGTAGGTCCCGCCGCCGTTCCCGTTGTAGAGGACGACCGAGAGCCCGGCGGAACTCGTCCCGGCCGGCAGCGTCACCTCGACGAACTCGCCGGCATCCGCGCCGTCGTCGTCGTAGTGGATCTCGGAGATGAACGGCGCGGTCGGCGGGTCGGCGTGCGCGAGGGCGGGCAGGCCCACGACCGCCACGGAGGCGGCGAGGGTGCCGAGAGCAGTGCGGCGCGCGAGAACGCGCGTGCCGCCGAGTGGTACGAGCACAGGGGTCCTTTCGGACGGACAGTGAGGACGCGGCGACGCTAGGTGCGCCGGATGAACGACGGCGCGACGGTATGTGACGGGGACGTCACAGAAAAGCCTCGATCTGGGATGGCCCGTGATGGCGGGCGACACGCAGTGACGACATGCGGCGACACGCCGGTGATCGAACATGCGTTCGATGTCCGTGCGAGACTTCCGACGTGGCCGGCGGCATGACTCCAGGACGCGGCGGGCGCTCGCTCGGCGAGCGGGCGGCGGCCTCCGGCGTCCGCGCCGACGCCCCCGCGTCCGAGCCGTCGGCCTCGTACGCCGCGGCCGGGGACGGCGGCGAGGGCCGGCACTGCTGGGTCCACGACCCACCCGACACCCCGGGCATCTGGCCGGGGCTGCTGGTCGAGTGGCGGCAGCGCGGCGGCGGCTGGCAGGGCCGCGTCGCCTACACCGTCACCGGCCCGCACGGCCCCGCTCTGGTGGAGACCTGGCTGCCCGCGGCCCGGCTCGAACCGCGCTGACCGGGGTTAACCGCCGCAGGGAGGGGCTATGGGTCGGGGGCAGACGATCCCTCCCGGATGGAGCAGACCCGATGACCGGCCCGCACGACACCCCGAACCTCGACGACGTCATCACGCCCGAGGAGAGCGTGACCCGGGACCGCACCCAGCACGCCAAGGACCCGCACCCCAGCGACGAGGTGCTCGAGCACCGCACCGAGCAGGAGCGGCAGGCCGTCGGTTCCGACGACGCCGACCCCGCCGGCGCCGAGTTCCACTCCGCGACCGACTGACGCGGGACCGGCCCAGCAGGCGCGGCGCGCGGCTGACCGCCGGTGACGTCGCCTGCTGGGTGCTCAAGACCAGCCGCCCGCCGGAGCGGATCGCGCCCGGCTGGGCCGCTCCGGAAGCGCGGCTGCTGGACCGGTGCGTCCGCCGTTCGTACCGGCTGACGCTCGTGGCTCCCGGCCAGCCCTGCCTGCTGTGGCTCAGCGGCCCCGACCGGCCCGGCGTGCACGCCCTGGGCGAGATCGCCGACGGGGTCGAGGAGCGGGCGGACGGGCCCGTCGTCCACGTCCGGCTGGCCCTCCTGCCGCAGCCGGTCCCGAGGGCGGAGCTGCTCGCCGACGCCCGCATGCGCGACGCCGAGGTGCTGCGGATGCCGGCGGGGAGCAACCCCTCGTGGCTGTCGGCGACCCAGTTCGCCGCCGTCCTCGACCGGACGGGTCGGGAGCGCCTGGGACGATGGGTGCCGTGAACCGGAACCGCCTGCGCTGGGGCGCGATCGCCTGGCTGCTGACCCTGCAGTTCTTCGTCCTGGAGGCGCTGGCGCAGGCCCGCTTCGAGGGTGCCTACAGCCGCGTCGACGACACCATCAGCGCACTGGGAGCCGCCGACTCCGCCGGTCGCACGCTGATGAACACCTCGTTCGTCGTCCAGGCGGCCCTCGTCCTGGCGGGCGCGGTGCTGCTCCGACCGGCACTGGTGCGGGGCGCCGCGCAGGTGGCGCCCGCCCTGCTCGGAGCCGCCGCGGCCGGAGTGCTGCTGGTCGGCGTCTTCCCCACCGACGGCGACTCGACCCTGCACGCGATCGGTGCCGTCCTGTACCTGGTCGGCGGCGGCCTAGGGCTGATCGCGCTGGCCTACGCCGTGCGGCCGCGCTCGGAGGCGCTCGGGACGGTGCTGGCCCTGCTGGGCGTGGTGGCCACCGCCGCGACGATCTTCTTCACGACCGGTGTCACGCAGTACCTCGGCGAGGGCGGTACGGAACGGGTGGCCGCCTACCCCCTGCCCCTGGGGCTGGCGCTGGCCGGCGCCCTCCTCTGGCGCATGGGGCCGCCGAGCGCCGTCGAAGGCGCAGACGAGGAGGAGCGGCTCTCCCGCCGCGAGGAGCGCGAGCTGGCCCGGGCCGACAAGGCGGCGCGCGCCGCCGAGCGCGACGCGGCTCTGGAGGCAGCCGCCCGCCGGCAGGCCTCGACCCAGGACGACGAGCTCGACGACCCCTGGGCCGGCAACGGCCGTCGGGACTGACCCGCCCGCTCAGCCCGCCGGCTCGAACCGGAGCACGTCCTCCACCGGGCGGCGGCCGCTGACCGCCGTCGACGCGCTCTCCGGCGGGAAACCCATCCGGAGCAGCATCTGCGGGTGCCCGACCAGGGAGAGCCGGGACTGCAGCCGCCTCCGGGTGGCCGGCCAGTCCAGCGCCTGGGTCAGCGGGGAGGCCGCCACGCCGCCGGCGGTCGCGATCAGCAGCAGCCGCCCCAGCGCCCGCCCGGACTGCAGCCACGCGTAGCGGTCGTCGCCGCCGGTCCCGAGCAGGACGACGGTGGGCCGCTCCACGTCCGGCGGCGGCGCGTCCGGGTCACCCGGCTCGAGGAAGTCGTGCTGCTCGCGCTGGCCGACGACGAAGTCGCGGATGAGCCAGTTCGAGGGGCGCGCGTGCGGGTCGCCGCTGGGCACCGCCTCGACGGGCACGCCGTCGACCGCCCCGGGGTCGGTGCGCAGCCAGCGATCCAGCTCCTCGCGGTAGGCCGGGTCCCCCTGCTCCATCTCCTCTGCGCGGGAGATGAGGAAGACGGTGGCCACCTCCTCCTCGGAGCGGGTGATGGGCTTGACCCAGGTGTCGTAGGACTCGGCCTCCTGCTGCAGCCGGTCCACCAGCTCGGGAGGCACGGCCCGGGGCTCGAAGGCGGCCCGCACGGTGTGCCGCCGCTCGATCGCGCCCGCCAGCTCCCCGTCCTCCGCCGTCGGCTCGCGGGTGCCGGTCACCGTGACGGTGGCCAGGTGGTCGGGGTCGGCGTCGTCGGTGAGCAGGTCGACCTCGCCGTCGTAGCCGGCTGCCGACAGCGCCACGACCGCGAACTCGACCGCGCTCCCGCAGCTGATCACCTGCTGGCGGCGAGTGGGGTCGAGCACCGGCAGGGCGCGCTCGGGGTCCAGGAAGACGTCCAGCCGGTCCGGCGTCGCCACGAACCGCCACGGCTGCGTGTTGTGGATCGACGGCGCCCGCGTGGCGGCGGCGACCACCTGCGCCCAGTCCTGCTCCTGCACGCTGACCTCCCGGCTCGGCCCGTGCCCGTTGCACGGTTCGGAACGTGGTCCCTGCCTACCCCATCCTCGCCGTGCGGGACGCACCGCGGTCCCGTTCCGCGCCCGAGACGCTGCGCACATCGCGGCTCCTGGCCAGGATGGGGGCATGAGCAGCTCTCCCGGGCAGCCCGGCGCGACGATGCAGTCCATCCCGACCGACGAGTGCTACCGGCTCCTGGCCACGCACGAGATCGGGCGGATCGGCGTCAACGCCGAGCACTATCCGCTGATCCTGCCGGTCAACTACGCCGTCGACGGCACGACCCTGGTCATCCGGACGCGGCCGGGCACGATCCTGCGCGCCGCCACGCATGCCAACGTCACGTTCGAGGTGGACGAGATCGACCGCGAGACACGCAGTGGCTGGAGCGTGCTCGTGCGGGGGCAGGCCGAGGAGGTCGGCGACGAGCACCGCGCGGAACTGGTCGAGCGCACCCGTGCGACCGGGGTGCAGCCGTGGGCGCCCGGCGAGCACGGCAGCTGGCTGCGGTTGATCGCCCACGACGTCTCCGGACGCCGCATCGTGCCCGGCGAGCTGCCGCCGGCCGTCGACCCCCGGGCCTACCTCTGACTCAGACGGTCGGTCCGGCCTCGTGGGCCACCGGCACCGGCGGGCGGACCCGGTCGCGGCGGCGCGACAGGGCGACGCCGGCGAGGCAGACCGCTCCGCCGACCAGCGCGAGCGCCGGCGGCACCTCGTCGAGCAGCAGCCAGCCCAGCACGATCACCAGAGGCGGGACGAGGTAGGTGGTGACGCCGAGCTTCCCGGCGTCCATCCGGCGGAGCGCGTAGGCCCACGTGCTGAACGCCAGGGCCGTGGGAACCGCGCCGAGGTAGACCATGCCGAGGACGGAGCCGGCCGGCGCCGACCCGAGGTCGTCGACCAGGGCGCCCGCCCAGGGCAGCGTGCAGACGGCACCGGTCGCGCAGGCCATGAAGGTCACCTGCAGCCCGGGCAGCCGGCGCAGCAGCGGCTTCTGCGCGACGACGCCGGCGGCATAGGTGACCGCGGCCACCACGCACAGCACCACACCCACCAGGTCGGTCTCCGCGCTGCGCGTGGCCAGGCCGATGAGCACCACCCCGGCGAAGGCGACCGTGATGCCGGCGACCAGCCAGCGGGGGAACCCCTCACCGAGCAGCAGGCCCGCGAAGACGGCGATGAGGATCGGGCCGATGTTGACCAGCATCGCGGTCGTCCCGGCGTCGAGGTGCTGCTCGGCCGCGTTGAGAGCGACGTTGTAGATGCCGAACCAGCCGATGCCGCAGACGGCGAGCAGCACCCACTCGCGCCCCTGCGGGCGGACCCAGCCGCGGCCGAGGAGCAGCAGACCCAGCACCGCCGTGCCGACCAGCAGACGGCCGAGCGCGAGCGCTCCGGGTGAGAGGTCCTCCCCCACCCCGCGGATCGCGACGAAGGCCGAGGCCCACGCCAGCACGGTGACGACGACCGCGGCGATCGTGCGGCCGTCGGGTGTGGCCGCGGGCACGGCACGGACGGGGCTCTGGATGCTCACGGAGGGACAGTAGGTCCTGGGTACGACGGTTCTCCGGCGGTTTTCGGACGCCGCGTGCCCCCGTCCGTCCCGTTGCGCGAACTGGCAGGGACGGCGCGGTCGCGGCGTCAGCCGTGCAGGTGCTGCCCGTAGGTCCGGGTGCCCCGCTCGCCGCCGCTCGGCACCGCCGCACCGTCGCGGAACGCCGCCCCCAGCTTCCCGGGCACCGGGGTCGCCACGACGTGCGCGCCGGGCGCGCGTGCCGCGGCCCAGGCCCGGGCGAGGTCGGCGGCGGAGAGGTCCTCGGGACCGCCGTACTCGACCACACCGCCGGACGGCGGGCGCCCCACGACGTCGGCGATGTGCTGCGCCACCTCACCCACGTCGACCGGCTGCACGCGCCACCCCATGGGCACGGGCAGCACGGGGCCGCGACGGGCGGTGTCGAGCAGGAAGTCGACGAAGTCGTGGAACTGGGTGACCCGCAGCAGCGTGACGGGCAGCCCGGAGGCCAGGAGCACCTGCTCGGCGGCGAACTTCGCGCGGTAGTAGCCGTACGGGATGCGGTCCACGCCCACGATGGACACGTACACCAGGTGCCGGAGCAGGTCGCGGTCGACGGCCTGCACGAGCCGGCGGGTGCCGGCGACGTCGACCTGCCAGGGGTCGCCCTGCGGGTCGCTCGCCGCGTGCACGACGACCTCGGCCCCGGCCAGCGCCAGGTCGAGGTCCTGGCCCGTGGCGAGGTCACCGCGGACCCCGCCCGGTCCGGTGCCCCGGCGCGACATCAGCCTCACCGCGTGGCCCGCCTGCTGGAGCGGTCCGGCCAGCCGCTGCCCGAGCCGTCCCGTCCCGCCGGTCACCAGTACGTCCATGGCGAGCAGTCTGGCCCGATCGGGTGGCGCGGCGGGTCGCGACCCAGCCTTATCTCACACAAGAGATAACGTCTGTGACCGTGACGCTCACCGATCCCACGACCGACACCGCCATGCGGCGCATCGGATCGCTGGTCCGCGACGCCCGCCGCCACCACGGCCTCACCCAGCAGCAGCTCGCCGAGCGCCTGGGCACGAGCCAGAGCGCGGTCGCCCGGATCGAGCAGGGCAACCAGAACCTCACCCTGGAGCTGCTCGGTCGGCTGTCGGCGGCGCTGGAGAGCGAGCTGATCAGCCTCGGTCCGACCGGGCCCACCCACCTGCGGGTCGCCGGCGGTCACCCGCTGCGCGGCAGCGTCGCGGTGAAGTCGTCCAAGAATGCCGCCGTCGCCCTGCTCTGCGCCTCCCTGCTCAACCGCGGCCGGACGACGCTGCGCAACGTGGCCCGCATCGTCGAGGTCGAGCGCATCCTCGACGTGCTGCGCTCCATCGGCGTCTCGGCCGTCTGGGACGCCTCGGGCCACGACCTCACCCTCGTCGTCCCCGACGAGCTGGACCTGGCCGCCATCGACGCCGACGCCGCGCGGCGCACCCGGAGCATCATCATGTTCCTGGGCCCGCTGCTGCACCGGGCGGACACCTTCGAGCTGCCCTACGCCGGCGGCTGCGACCTGGGCACCCGCACCGTCCAGCCGCACATGATCGCCCTGCGCCCCTTCGGGCTGGAGGTCGAGGCACGGGCCGGCGAGTACCACGCGACGGTGCGGCACTCCGGCGCCCCCGCGAGGGCGATCGTGCTGACCGAGCGCGGGGACACCGTCACCGAGAACGCGCTGCTGGCCGCGGCGCGCACCGACGGCACCACGGTCATCCGCAACGCCAGCTCGAACTACATGGTCCAGGACCTGTGCCTGTACCTGCAGCTGCTCGGCGTCGGCATCGAGGGCCTCGGGACGACGACGCTCGTCGTCCACGGGAAGCCCGTGCTCGACGCCGACGTCGACTACACGATCAGCGAGGACCCGGTCGAGGCGATGAGCCTGCTGACCGCCGGGATCGTCACCGGCTCGGAGCTGACGGTCCAGCGGACGCCGATCGACTTCCTGGAGATCGAGCTGGCGGTCCTGGCCGAGATGGGCCTGCAGTACGACCTCTCCCCCGAGTACCTGGCCGACAACGGCCACACCCGGCTGTCCGACATCACGATCCGGCCGTCGGTCCTCCACGCGCCGATCGACAAGATCCACCCGATGCCGTTCCCGGGGCTCAACATCGACAACCTGCCGTTCTTCGCCGTGATCGCGGCGCAGGCGAGCGGCTCGACGCTGATCCACGACTGGGTGTACGACAACCGCGCCATCCACCTCTCGGACCTGACCCGGCTCGGTGCCGACGTGCGGCTCATGGACCCGCACCGCGTCCTGGTGAACGGCCCGACCCGCTGGTCGAGCGCCGAGGTCGTCTGCCCGCCGGCGCTGCGCCCCGCGGTGGTCATCCTGCTGGCCATGCTCGCGGCGAAGGGCACGTCGGTGCTGCGGAACGTCGACATCATCGCCCGGGGCTACGAGCACCTCTACGAGCGGCTGGTGGAGATGGGCGCCCACATCGAGGTCTTCCACGACTGATCCGCCCGCGCCCCGTCAGGTCGGGGCGCCGAACCAGCGGGCGAGCCGGCCGTCGAGGTCCCGCTGGTCGTCGCCGGCCCAGGCGACGTGGCCGTCGGGGCGCAGCAGGACGCACGGCAGGTCGATCTCGGCCGTCTGATCGGTGAGCTGGTCCACCCGGTCCGACCAGGCTGCGGCGGTCAGGCGTCCGGTGCGGTCCAGGAGCAGCCCGCGGCCGCGGCGCAGCAGCCCGTAGAGGTCGCCCCCCGAGACGCGGATGTCGGGCATGCGGCGGCCGACCAGGTCGGGACCGTCGCCGAGCTCGTAGCGGATACCGGTCCCGGTGATCTTCTCGCTCAGGCGGCGGTTCACCTCCTCGATGTCCACGAGCTCGGTGAGCAGCCGGCGGACGGCCTGCGGGCCCGGCTCCGGGGCGAGCAGCTGCGCCTGGGCCCGGGTGTTGTCGAGCACGTCCGCGGCGACGGGGCGGCGTTCTGCCTCGTAGGTGTCGAGCAGCGCCTCCGGTGCCCACCCGCGGACCTGCGCCGCCAGCTTCCAGCCGAGGTTGACCGCGTCCTGGACACCCAGGTTCAGCCCCTGACCGCCGAGGGGTGGGTGGATGTGCGCCGCGTCGCCGGCCAGCAGCACCCGCCCCACGCGGTAGCGGTCGGCCAGGCGGGTGGCGTCCCCGAAGCGGGACAGCCACCGCGGCGAGTGCACGCCGAAATCGGTCCCCGCGACGGCGCGCAACCGGTGCCGGAAGTCCTCGAGGGTCGGCGGTCCCGCGCGGTCGCCGACCCCCGCGGCGGGGACCACGACGCTGTAGGTGCCCCCGCCGGCGGGCCGGAGCCAGAACGGCCGGTGCGGTTCGCGGACGGCAGCCACCCCGGCGGCGACCTCCTCCTGCGGCACACCCACCTCCATCTCGCCCATCAGCGTCTCGGTGCGGGCGGGCTCGCCGGGGAAGCCGACGCCGAGCAGCTTCCGCACGGTGCTGCGGCCGCCGTCGCAGCCGACGAGGTAGCGCGCACGCAGCCGTCCGCCGCCGGTCAGCTGCACGGTCACGCCGTCGGCGTCCTGCTCCACGGCGACCACCGCCCGGCCGCGCCGTGTCCGGGCGCCCAGGGCGACCGCGTGCTCCTCCAGCAGACGGACGACGACGGGTTGCGGGATGCCCAGCAGGAAGCCGTACCGGGGATCGAGCCCCTCCGGCGGGGGCGCCGGGATGGCGGCGTAGAACCCGGCGGCCGGACGACGCCTGCCGTGCTCGAGCAGACGGTCCAGCAGCCCGCGCATCGCCATCAGCTCGAGGGTGCGGACGTGCAGCCCCACGATGCGGGCGGCGGACGGGGGCTCGGTGTCCTTCTCGAGGAGGAGGACGCGGACGTCGTGGAGCCGGAGCTCGGCGGCCAGCACGGCGCCGGTCGGCCCGCACCCGGCGATGATCACGTCGAACGGGTACGGCGCGGCGGTGGACTGCGGTGGGTGCACGGGCGTGCCTCTCGGGAGACCTCGGAGGGGAGGCGCTCCCGAGCGACACCTACGTCGATCGCCCGGCCGGGACGGGGACGGGGAGCGCCCGCATCGGTTCTGCGGTCACGGGTCCCACCTCCTCGGTTCGACGGCCGACGGCAGGCTACGAGCCCCTGCCGCGTCCGGTCCAGGCACTTTCCGCCCGGCTGGTCGTACTGCTAGTCGAGCGTGACGCCGAAGCCGTGCATCGCCAGCCGCACCAGCACGGGCCCCGGCCGGAGCAGGTCGGCGACCCGCTCCGCGCTGACCGCCTCCAGGTCGGACAGCCGGACGACGTAGGCCGCCTCGCCCTGCAGCCGCGCGGCGTGCAGCGCCGCGGTGTTCGCCCAGACCTTCCGGCGCGCCTCGCGCAGGAACAGCCGGCTGGCCTGCCGGTTGACCGGCGCGAGGAGCCGGTCCAGCGGGGTGCGGCGGCCTCCTGCGCGCTGCAGCGCGAGATCCTCCTCCCCCACCCGGGCGGCCAGGACGTCGTCGATCCGCTCGTGGTCGCGCCGGCGGCGGTCGAGCAGGGACGACGACGCGAAGTCCTCCGGCGGGATGACGGCGATCAGCGACTGCGGCAGGTCGAAGTTGATGTGCGCGTTCATGCCGAGCAGCACGTGCGCCTCCGGGGGCAGCCCGGGGTCGGCGCCGAGGGCGCGGCGCCACGGCGCCGGGACCGCCTCCGGGCGTTTGCCGTGCAGCTCGAGCGCGTCGAGGTAGAAGCCCGCGAAGTCGACGTCCCACCGCACGACCCACGCGGGATCCTCGAACCGCCCGGCCGTCAGCGCGGCGCCGACCGCCCGGGTGGTGCGCAGGTAGGTGCCGAGGAAGAAGCGCGCCGGGTCGCCGGCGGCCTCCAGCGATCGCAGCAGCTGCTCCATGCGGAGGACGAGCGCGTCCACGTCCCCTGGCACGGCCGCGGTCCCCAGATGGTTCGTCGCGGCGTCAGAGCAGCGAGTCGAGGCCGTCGTCGGCCGGCAGGGCGAGCCCGCTCTCGATCGGCGGCCGGTGCGGCTGGTCCAGCCCGCGCATGCGCGCGGCGTGCAGGGCCAGCAGGAGGTTCAGCCGCAGGGTCGGATCGGTGGTGAACGGGCCGAGGAGCCGCTCCAGCTTCCCGATCCGGTAGCGCATCGTGTTGTAGTGGAAGTGCAGCCGGCGCGCGGACTCCGCGACGTTCAGGTTGGTCTCCAGCAGCACCCGGAGCGTCTCCCGCAGGTCGGCCGAATCGGGGTCCGTCGCGTCGGCCAGCGGGCCGAGCACCTCGTCGACGTAGGTCCGCAGCTCGGTGCTGTCGGGGATCAGCGACAGCAGCCGGAACACCCCGAGCTGGTCGAAGTGCGTCACCGCCGAGCCGCCGTGGATCTCCTGGCCGACGCCCAGTGCCCGCTGCGCCTGCCGGTGGGCCTCCGCCAGGGCCGACAGCGAGTCCGCCGGCCGGCCGATACCGGTGCCGAGCACCCGGCCGACCCGGCGGAGCCGGCCGTTCACCCGCGAGGTGACGGCGGAGACGAGCCCCGACAGCTCCTCCATGGTCCGGCCGTCGAGCGGCAGCAGGGTGACGATCTCCGTCGCCAGACCCGCGACCGCCGCGCCGGCGACCTCCGGCTCCAGGGCGGCGCGCCAGCCGTCGGCAGCCGTTCCAGGACGTCGAGCGCCTTGGTCGGGTCGGCCGCGGCGTCCGCGACGGTCTCGGTGGCGGTGACGAGCACCGCGACCGGCCCGTCGAGCCGCCAGCCGAACGAGCGCGTGTAGGCCAGCGTCCGCTCGGTGTGCCCGACGGAGCCGCCGACCAGCCGGCGGACCAGGTCGCCCTGGAAGCGCAGCTCGACGGAGTGGACCGCCTGCAGCCGGATGACCGACAGGGCGGCGATGACCGCGGCGCGCTCCAGGACACCGCCGGCGCCGAGCATCATCGCGCCGCTGCGGTGGACGGCCACCAGCCAGCCGTGCCGCTGGTCACCGGCCATGATCGGCGCGACGGCGTATTCGCCCACGCCGCCGGGGAGCTCGTGGTGGCCGGGGACGAGCAGGATGCCGTCGGCCGGTGAGAGGTCGGCGTCGGCGAGCACGTCCGCCGGGGTGACGACCGTCTGGTCGGCGCGGACGCCGGAGAGCCGCCGGGACGGCGTCAGCTCGGCGAGGGCGTCGTCGGCGGCGGCGTCGAGCAGCCACAGCCAGTCGCTGATCTCCTCGACGTCGCCGCGGGGGCCGGCGCTGGTGACCACCTCGCGGTCGGGTCCCAGGCCGAGGACGGCGGTGCCCTCGAGCATCACGGCCAGCCGCTGGGTGACCTCGGCGAGTCCGCCCCCGGTGAGGGCGACCTCCATGAACTCGTCGTCCATGCGCGAGGACAGCGCGAGCGCCTGGCCCTGCTTGGTGACGACGGCCCCGAGCACCTCGGAGACGATCTCGTCGAGCCGGACGGTCGCCGGCAGCGCGAGCACCGGCAGCCCGCGGCGCTCGGCCTCGGCCAGCACCTCGCCCGGCACCGGGGCGGGGCCCTCGGTCCTGCGGAACGCCAGCGCGGCCGTGCCCATCGAGTCCAGCCGCTCCACGAGCGCGCGGCAGTTGGCCGGGTCGGCAGGAGGCAGCCGGGCACCGAGGACGACGAGCACGTCCGGGCCGGCCGCGGCGAGCGGGTCCGCCGGGTCGTCGACGACCATGTGCCGGACCACCCGGCCGAGCCCCGCGCCACCGGCGGCCACCGACGTGCCGGCCAGGCCAGGGAGCTGCAGCGCCTCCTCGACGGTGAGGCCCATCCGCTCCTGCCAGCTGGTGCGGTCGTCGCGCGTCACCTCGACCCGCGACTCGTCGACGGCCCAGTTACGCCGGAAAGGGATCGACCCGTTACGGTGCGTTGGCGCCACCAGCGAAGCATCACCCTGGGTCACGACACATCCCCCTCTTGTCGCGGTCCAGGTTGCCATACCGCTCGTGCCTGTCAGGAGTCCCTGGACGCCAGGGCCCATTCTTGGCGAGTTCCGCCATAAGACGGCGTGCGACGCGCCGAATAGGTTCGAGACCCGGTCCACCCCGTTCGCCTGGATGGTAGGCCGTCGCCGGATCCCGGTGACCACCGACCCTCCCTCGACGGACGGACGTGGTCCGGGCCGGGCGGGGGGTACTGGGCGCCTCCCGTCGCCCCACGCCGAAGGGTCCGCCATGCGCACGATCGACGAGACCACCGCTCCGGATCGCCACTCGCAGTCGGACGCGCAGACGCGCGGCCGCGCGGCGCGCGCCGGATTCCCCACGATCCCCCTCCCCCGCGAGTCGGCTCAGGCCACCGCCCGCACCGCCCGGCCCGCACGCGCGGCCACCGCGGTGCCGGCGTCGGCGAGCACCGGTATCGCCGAGCTGCTGCGCGGGCCGGTCCGGCCGGCACGCGTCCTCATCAGCCTCCCGGCCGCCGTGTACGTGCACGTCCCCAACGACCGCGGCGGGGACGTCGTCGGCGTGATGACCAGCGACGCCGCGCGGCTGCCGCTGGGCTGCGTCCTGTTCCGGCCCAGCAACGGCCGGCCGCTGGTCGCCCTCCCGGCGGGTGCTCCGGCCGAGGTCGGGGGCGGCCGGATCGTCGTCGGCGACCTCGCCGTCAGCGCCGCCGCCTGGTGGAACCCGCGGCCCAAGCTGCCGAGCCTGCGCCCGGCGCTGCTCCCGGAGGGCGTGCGCCAGCTGCGCAACGCGCTCTACGGCGAGGGCGTGCCGCACAGCGCCTTCACCCTCCCCGGCCTGCCCGTCGGGCCCGGTGGCCCGCTCGCCGCCCTCCGCGGCGCCGTGCGCCGCGCCGACCTCGACGCCGCACTGCGGACGGCCACCCGCCTGATCGGCCTCGGCCCCGGCCTCACCCCGGCCGGCGACGACGTCATGGCCGGCACCATCGCCGGGCTGGTGCTCCTGGGCCACCCGGCGGCAGAGCGCTTCGCCGCCGGCGTCTACGCCCTGGCCGCCGGCCGGACGACCGAGCTCTCCCGGGCCCTGCTGCGGCACGCCGCGTGCGGGCGGGTCAGCGCCGAGTACGCGGCGGTGCTCTACGGCCTGGTGGGCGAGCGCCCGCTCGGGCCCGCGGTGGCCGGGCTGCTCGCCACGGGTGCCACCAGCGGCCGCGCGCTGGCCCTGGGGCTCTCGACGGCCATCGACCTGGTGGAGCGGACCGCCCGCCCCCGCTGACCTCAGTCGAGGTCGACGGCCAGCAACGGGCCGAGGGCGTCCCACTGGGCGATCCGGCAGCCGTCGGAACGTGACAGCTCCAGGTCGACCGGCTCGCCCTCCCAGCGGCCGACCACCCGGGCCGTCTCCGGCCCGCCGAACTGCTCGGTGCAGACCACGTCCGCATCCAGCGGGGCGAACGGGTCCTGCATGCCGCGCAGGTGCTCGCAGGCCGCGCCCGCGTCGGGGTGGCTGCCCTCGGGGGTCTCCCGGCAGCTGAGCGTCCACTGCTGGACCGGCGAGCCGTCGCCCGGGTCCAGGGTCACCTGCAGGTCGTCGTCGGCCTGCGCGATGTCGCCGGGAGCGGTGGAGCCGGACGGGTCACCGCCCGCTGCGACGTCACCGGAGCCCGTGCCACAGGCCGTCAGCACGGCGAAGGAGGTCAGCGCGAGCAGGAGGGATCTGCGCACGGCGGGCTCCTATATGCGCGAGGCGTGGATGCTCGTGACCAGGATGGCGCGGGCGCCCAGCTCCCACAGCTCGTCCATGACCCGGTTGGTCTCCGCCTTGGCGACCATCGCCCGGACCGCCGACCAGCCGGGCGTCTGCAGCGGGCTGACCGTCGGACCCTCGATGCCCGGGGTGACGGCGGTGGCCCGCTCGAGGATGTCGTTGGGGCAGTCGTAGTCGAGCATCACGTACTGCCGGGCCACCAGGACCCCGCGCAGGCGGCGGCGCAGCTGGGCCACCGCCGGGATCTCCTCGGCGCCCTCGCGGCGGACGAGGATCGCCTCGCTGGCGAGCACCGGCTCGCCGATGATCTGCAGGCCGGCGGCACGCAGCGTCGTCCCGGTCTCCACGACGTCGCAGACGGCCTCGGCCACACCGAGGCGGCAGGCGGTCTCCACCGCGCCGTCGAGCTTGACGACGTCGGCCTTGATCCCCGACTCCTCCAGGTAGCGCTGGAGCAGCACCGGGTACGCGGTGGCGATCCGCTTGCCGGCGAGCTGGTCGATCGCCTCGATGCCGGACTCCACCGGGGCGGCGAAGCGGAAGGAGGACCGGCCGAAGCCCAGGGGCATGACCTCCACCGCCGCGGCGCCCTCGCCGTCGGCCGGGGCGGTCTCCAGCAGCATGTCGCGGCCGGTGATGCCCACGTCCAGGGTGCCGGCCGCGACGTAGACGGCGATGTCGCGCGGGCGGAGGTAGAAGAACTCGGTGTCGTTGTCCGGGTCGTAGACCGCGAGGTCCTTGGTGCTGCGCCGCTGGCGGTAGCCGCTCTCGGCGAGCATCTCGGCCGCGGGCTCGCTCAGGACGCCCTTGTTGGGCACGGCGATGCGCAGCACGAGGGAGGACCTTTCAGCGGACGGGCGGGATCAGAGGTGAGCGTAGACGTCCTCGAGCGTGAGGCCCCTGGTCAGCATGAGGACCTGCACCCGGTAGAGGAGCTGGCTGATCTCCTCCGCCGTCCGCTCGTTCGTCTCGTGCTCGGCGGCCATCCAGGACTCGGACGCCTCCTCGACGACCTTCTTGCCCGCGGCGTGCACGCCGTCACGGACCGCCTGGACGGTCCCGGACGCCGGGTCGGCGGCCGCCACCTTGGCCGACAGCTCGGCGAACAGCTCGTCGAAGGTCTTCACAGCATCCCGTCCCGCATGACGCCGGTGGCCGACGCACCGAACCCGGTCGCGCGCGACGGCGCGCGCAGCCCGCGCAGCGTCAGCGCGGTGGCGAGCGCGGCGATCGCGGCCTCCCAGCCCTTGTCCTCGGCGGAGCCGGGCAGCCCCGCCCTGTCCCGTGCCTGTTCCTCGGTGTCGCAGGTGAGCACACCGTTGCCGACCGGCTTGCCGGCGTCGAGGGCGACGCGGGTGAGGCCCGCGGTCACGGCGTCGCACACGTACTCGAAGTGCGGCGTCCCCCCGCGGACGACCACGCCCAGTGCCACGACGGCGTCGTGCCGCTCGGTCAGCGCCTGGGCGACCACGGGGAGCTCCACCGCGCCAGGCGCCCGGACCACGGTGGGGTCGGCGATGCCGCTGGCCCTGGCCGCCTCGACGGCGCGGGCGAGCAGCTGGTCGGTGATCTCGGCGTGCCAGGTGGTCGCCACGATGCCGAGGGTCAGGCCCGCGGCGTCGACCGGCTCGACGACGGGCGCTCCAGCCCCGCTCACGAGGGCTGCTCGTCGACCCGCAGGGGCACGTTCGCCGGGATCGGATCGGCCGACGCAGCGGGCTCGGCGGGGGTGTCCGCGGGACCGGCTTCGGTCTCGGGCTCGATGATGTCGAGCAGGTGCCCCATCCGGTCGCGCTTGGTGCGCAGGTAGGCCAGGTTCTCGGCGGTGACCGTGCTGGGCAGCGGCACCCGGCCGAGCACGCTCAGGCCGTAGCCCTCCAGCCCGGCCCGCTTGGCCGGGTTGTTGGTCAGCAGCCGCATCGTGTGCACGCCGAGGTCGACCAGGATCTGTGCGCCGGTGCCGTAGTCGCGGGCGTCGGCGGGCAGGCCGAGGTCGAGGTTGGCGTCCACAGTGTCCACGCCGAGGTCCTGCAACTGGTAGGCCTGCAGCTTGTGCAGCAGGCCGATCCCCCGGCCCTCGTGCCCGCGGATGTAGAGCACGATCCCGCGCCCCTCCTGGGCCACGGCGGCCAGGGCGGCCTGCAGCTGGGGGCCGCAGTCGCAGCGCAGCGAGCCGAAGACGTCACCGGTGAGGCACTCGGAGTGCACCCGGACCAGGACGTCCTCGCCGTCGCCGATGTCGCCGTAGACGAAGGCGACGTGCTCGCGCTCGTCGTAGGAGCTCGAGTAGCCGACGGCGGTGAACACACCGGGGGCCAGCGGGACGGTGGCCTCGGCGACCCGCTCGACCAGCTTGTCGAAGCGCTTCCGATAGGCGATCAGGTCGGCGATGGAGACCATCACGAGGTCGTGCTCGTCGGCGAAGACGCGCAGCTCCTCGCCACGGGCCATCCCGGTCGGGTCCTTCTCGCTGACGATCTCGCACAGGGTGCCCGACGGCCGCAGGCCGGCGAGGACCGCGAGGTCGACGGCCGCCTCGGTGTGGCCGGGACGGCGCAGCACGCCACCGTCCTTGGCGCGCAGCGGCACGATGTGGCCCGGCCGGCTCAGGTCCTGCGCTGTGGTCCCGGCGGCGGCCAGCGTCCGGATGGTGGTGGCCCGGTCGGCGGCCGAGATGCCGGTGGTGACGCCCTCGCGGGCGTCGACGGTGACCGTGTAGGCGGTGCCGTGGCGGTCCTGGTTGACCCGGAACATCGGCGGGAGGTCGAGCCGGTCGGCGTCCTCCTCGGTGACTGCCACGCAGATGTAGCCCGAGGTGTACCGGACCATGAACGCGACGAGCTCGGGGGTGGCGAGCTCGGAGGCGAAGATCAGGTCGCCCTCGTTCTCGCGGTCCTCGTCGTCGATGACGACGACCGGCTTGCCGCTCTTGATCGCGGCGATCGCCGTCTCGATGGTGTCGAGCCGACCGAGGGGGCCGCTCATCGCGCGCCTCCCAGCAGTCGCTCCACGTACTTGGCGATCACGTCGACCTCCAGGTTGACGGGCTCCCCCGGGGCGCGGGTGCCCAGCGTGGTCTCGCGGAGGGTGGTGGGGATGAGGCTGACCTCGAACCAGGGCTCGTGGACGTCGGCCGCGCTGACGGCGCTCACGGTGAGCGAGACGCCGTCGACGGCGATCGAGCCCTTCTCGACGACGTAGCGGGCGAGCCCGGAGGGCAGCGCGACGCGCACGACCTCCCAGTGCTCCCCCGGAGTGCGGGCGAGGACGCGGCCGACGCCGTCGACGTGGCCCTGCATCATGTGGCCGCCCAGGCGGGTGTGCGGGGTGACGGCGCGCTCGAGGTTCACCGGCTGGCCGGCGCCGGCAGCGCCCAGGCTGCTGCGGCTGAGCGTCTCGGCCATGACGTCGGTGCTCCAGACGTCCCCGTCCACGCCGGTGACCGTCAGGCACACGCCGTTGACGGCGATGGAGTCGCCGAGCGTGACGTCCTCGAGCACGCGGGTGGCCCGGATGCGGAGCACTGCCGCGTCCGACTGCTCCTCACGGACGACGACGGTGCCCACCTCTTCGACGATCCCGGTGAACACCTCAGCTCCTCCCGTCCGCGGACTGCCCGTCCCCAGTGTGCCGGGTCGGGCGCAGCCGGACCTCCACGTCCCCGCCCAAGCGGGTGACGTCGACGACCGCCAGGTCCAGCGCGTCACCGATCCCGTGAATTCCCAGGTCGCTGACCAGCGAGGGTCCCGCACCGAGCAGCTTGGGTGCGAGATGGATCACGATCTCGTCCACGACCCCCGCACGGAGGAACGCGGCGGCCAGCGTCGGGCCGCCCTCGAGCAGCACCCGGCGCACGTCGCGGACGTGGAGCTCGGCCAGCAGCTCCGCCGGAGAGCCGGCCCGGCTGACGAACGTGGGCGCGGCCGCGTCGAACACCCGGGCGGTCTGCGGCACCCGGCCGCGGCGGTCGACGACGACGCGCAGCGGCTGGCGATCGGCGTTGCGGCCGTCGGCGTCGCGGACGGTGAGCTGGGGGTCGTCGGCCAGGGCCGTCCCCGAGCCGACGACGACGGCGTCGCAGCCGGCGCGGAGCCGGTGGACCGCGGCGCGCGCCTGCTCGCCGGTGATCCACCGGCTGCGGCCGTCGGCCGCGGCGACCCGGCCGTGGAGGGGGGCGGCGACCTTCCACACCA
>NZ_QCZF01000013.1 GCF_003075095.1 Blastococcus litoris | reverse complement strand
TCACCGGCGGGCAGTCATTGCGGAAGCCATCCGAACAGCAGCATGAGGTGGAGCCTCGCCGGTGACGCCCGCGAGCGCCCCGCCAGGGGTGACGGAGCACCTCATTACCGCAGATGCATGAGGTGTGAGCCCTCGTGATCTTGGAATCTCCAGCGCTGCTCGGCCCGGGGCGGTCGCTCCGAGAAGCCGGGTTCGGAGGAAGCCTCGCTGGAGAGCCGGCTGAAACCCCGAGCTTCTCGGTGTCCTTGAAGGCGGCCTTACAGACACTCGCCAACCACTGTCCGGATTGGTCCCTCGGAGTGTCGGCATCAACCGTTACGGTCTACTCCGAAAGTCGGCGAGGCTGCCGATGCCGTCGGTTGACCAGTCCATGCTCGGGGGATCGGGGAGAACTTCCTCTTGCTGAATAGGGTTCGAAGCAGCCACACCGCACTCGGCTCCAACCACAGACCGGCCAGGCACCAGACGGGCCAGACCTTCAGCAACTCGTTGGTCGCGCCCGCAGGAATCCGGGCATGACGTCGACCCCTTACGGCGCACCGCGCACCTCGGGCCGAAGCGCCCTCTTCGGGTACGCCGTCCTGCGAGCCAACTACAACCACAACGCGCCGAACTACCTCGACAACTTCACTGGGTTCGTCCTCGACGTGTTGGCTCAACGGCATCCCGAGCCAGTGGACGAGGCAACCGTAGGTCAGACCGTCCGGGAGACATTCGGCCTCACCATCCCCGACCGGGTGGCGGGACTGCTACTCAAGCGCGCCGTCAAGGAGCGCAAGGCGGAGACGGTCGACCGCACGCACTTCTCCTTGAGCGAGAAGGCGCTGGCGGGGGTTGCGAGTCTCGAAGCGAGCATCGCCGAGTTCGAACTCAAGCAAGCGGAGTTGCTCGCGAAGTTCCTGGCCTTCGTTCGAGAACGCCACCCCCAACGCCTCGCTCTGGTCGAGGACGAGCCCGAAGCGCACCTGCACGCCTTCATCGAGCACCAGGCGGTGCCCTTACTCCGCCGGGCCGTTAAGGGACGCCGTAGCGAAGAGACCGACTGGGAAGACCTCCAGGGACCGGACTACCTGGTGGCGGCCTTCATTGCGACCCTCGTCGAGGGCGATGCCCAAACGTTCAGCTACGTCGTAGACGCAGTCAAGGGAGCGATCCTCACCGGCGTCCTTGACATCGGGCCCGGCGACCTGCGTCAGAACCTCAGGGACCTGACCATCATCTTGGACACTCCGGTCCTTCTGAAGGCACTCGGTTACCAAGGCGAAGCCCAGTGCCGAGCGGTTCGCCAGACGCTCGACCTGGCACACGCTCTCGGCGTCACGACGACATGTTTCGAGCACACAGAGAAGGAAATCGACGGTGTCCTTGAGTCCGTCGTTTCCGTGTTGCGAAGTCGAGGGAAGGCAACAAACACCCTTCGGGCCGTCGACGCCCACTTCCTCGACTCGGGCTCCACGCCAGCAGACATTGCTGTAGAGCAGAGCGGCCTACGGGCGAACCTGCAACGCCTTGGTGTGCGCGTCGTCAACCGGCCCGAGGACTACTACACCTACGGCCTGGACGAGACTGCACTGGACGACCTGTTGAGGGATCACCTCCCGGGCCAGAAGGAGGTAACCCGGCGCTACGACGTTCAGAGCATCTCGGCGGTACACCGGCTGCGTCGAGGCTCCAGCCCGGAGTCTTTCGAGCGATGCGGATACGTCTTCATGACCGACAACACCGGACTCGTCGCCGCATCACGGCGGGTTGATGAGCGACATCGCTGGCCGATGGCCATGTTGGACAGCGATGTGGCCGCGCTTCTGTGGGTGCGCGGTCCTGCTGTAGCCGAGGATCTCCCGCGGGAACAACTTCTTGCGACGGTGTACTCGGGCATGCAGCCCGGCGGCCACCTCTGGCTGAAGTACGTCGAGGAGATCGAGCGCCTGCAGCAGCGTGGCGCGGTGAACGACGACGAGGCACTCGTGCTCCGTTCGCGCCCCGAGGCTCGGCGTGCACTCATGGACGTCACCCTCGGTGAAGCCGAGAGCATGGACGCCGAGTCGATCAATACGGTGGTCGAGCGAGTACGCGAGAGTCTAGAGGCTCCCCTCCGAGACGTTATCGATCGCACGCAATCCGAGCGCGACGCTGCACTGCGCTCCGCACAGAAAGCCGCAGCCATAGCCGAGCGCCAGCAGGCCGAGGCCGCCAGGCACGCTCTGACAGCCGAGCATGTATCCGACGAAGTCAGGTCCCTCCGTAATCGCCTTGCGGGCGCGGAGGAGGAGCGCAGGGAACAGAGTCAGCGCCTGCGGGCTCAGGCGCAGAAGCGTGCGCGCCTCTGGAGCATCGCGTTTCTGCTCTTCGTGGGGGGAGCACTAGCCATCTTTGGTGGCCTTGCGCTGCTCCTCCCTTACCTAGGTGCACACTGGCCCGCGTGGATCGGCATTGCAGGCATTGTGAGCGGTGCTGTGATCTTCGTGCTTGGCGCCGTACGCCACGTCGTTGGCGGCAGCATCAAGGACTGGCTCAAGCCGATGGAAGAACGCCTGGCGGTACGGCTGGAACGCCAGGCCCGCGAACGGATGGGGCTTCCGCGGGAGCCCTCCTAGTGGCGCGGTGTCCCTGAGTGGGTCGCTCGGGGACAGTTGGACTACCCGTTCAAGTCGGTCGCGCGTCAGCTTGCCCTTTCCGTCACAACAAGTCTCGGCACCAGAGATGCAAGACGTGTGACGGCTCATGATCTTGATATCTCTGGTGAGCTCAGAATGCGAGAGCTCGGCGGAACCTCGCGGGGCATCGCGATCGGCGGACGCGTGACGATCGGCGGACACGTGACGGTGTCCGGGGGAGTGGTTGCCGGACGGTGACGCCTCGATCTCGCGCGGTGACCTGGAGAGAGAGCGCTCCGCGTCAGCGATCCCTGCTACAACTCGGCCATGACGAAGGCGCCCGAACCGTCGAGGCATCAGGAGGTGAGCTCGACCGCGCGGCGCATCCTCGCGCTGGGGGAGTCTGGTCGCTACGAGTTCAAGCGCGACGTCAACGTCGTCACGCCCAAGTTGCTTGCAGCCCTTGCGAACTGGGTGGCCCTGGACCCTGCCCGTGAAGTCGCCTACTTGTTGGTCGGCGTCGAGGAGGCCGAGGACGGAGATACAGGACTCGTCTACGGCCAACCGTTCGGACTGCCCAACGGCCTCGATAAGGGCGTCGCCCGCATTCAAGACATGGCGAGCAAGACGCGGCCGATACCCGTTGAGGTCTTCATCGTCGAAGAGGGCGTCTCCACGACAACGCCTTTCCTTCGGATCGAAATTCGGCCCACCATGCCACCACACTTCGACGATGAGGGTAGACGCCAAACACGCCAAGGACGATCGACTCGGGCGCTCACCGACGACGAACTGCTCCGCATCTACCTCGATCGTGAAGCCGGCAGCTTTGCGACTCGCTTCCGGCAGACGACCACAGAGTTGCAGTCGGCCGTCGGTGTGGTCGGCAACCAGGTGGATCAAATCGCCGAGGGCATCGAGAAGAACATCGCTCAGCCGATCCAGAATCTGACCGCGACGACACAGGAGGCCGCCCATGCCGCCAGCTCTGCGGCCGACGCGGCTGACTCCGCCACGTCCGCTGCCGACACCGCTGCCTACGAGGTAGAGCACGTCCAGCGTCTTGTCCGCGATCTTCAGGAAATGGTCGAGACACTCCACGACGACTCGCCTCGGAGCCTCGCGCATCGGGTCATCAAGCGACGTCGGAAGGTCTGGTGGAACTTCACCGTCGATACCTTCGAGCACACGTCCGTGCGGGCAACACGCCTGGCTGACCGTCTTCGCCAGCTTCTTGCCAGCGACGTCTCTCTCGATTCCGCCCGCAATATCTGGGAGCTCGCTGTCTGGCAAGACTTGCTAGATGACCGAAAGTCGCAGCGCGGCGAGCGCGGAACGCAGAAGTGGTGGGAGGCAGCGATCAAGGAAGTCGTGAGTTTCATGGAAAGTCCCGCGTACGCAGCTCCGGACCTCCCCGACCTGCGTGCGGCAATCCAAGCCGACATCGATGCCGAGATCGACGACCCCGACAGTGCCACGAACCAATTCCGCGCTCAGTTGGACCGGGACTAGTTGGTCGCGCCGCACGCGGCTGTCGTTGGTGCGATCTAGTTCCGTAAGTGAACCTGGCGTTGGCCCGCGGTGTTAGAACGGTTGCGAGAGGCGCTTCGCCCGTCCACACGAACCGGCGGGAGCGAACAGGCGCCGGTTACTTTGGGAAAGGAACTCGCCTCCGCTGCCATGGCTCCAGTACAGACCGACAGCTTGCTGTTAAGCAGCTTCGGCTCGAGGTTCGACGCCACTGACGCAACTGCAGTGTCGGACTTCGTACCTATGCTCATCTAATGCGTCGCGCTTACATCTCGCCCCATGTTGACCTGCGAGAGTCCTTCGGCCTCGCCAAAGCCTGGGCGGGCAGCGAGCCAAGGGTCACCATCGTTGGCCCGAGCACGAGTGCGATTGAAGCCTCGCCCTGGTTGGCGCAGACCGGGCTGCCCATCGGTACAACCAGTAACCGCCACAGTCGGTACACGGCACACGCCCGAACCGGCATCGTTATCGCTTGGTGCCTCCACGTTGACGAGATCTTGGACCTCGAGCGTCGCTCCGAACTCAGCGGCCTCGCCGCCGTCCGTGGCCACAACGGTCATGCGCCGTGGATCACCGCCCATGATGCAGAGCTTCTAGGCGGCGAGCCCGTTCCGCGGGTGCCAGAGGCAAGTGCCGGCATCAAAGCCATGATCGACGGCATCTCGCTGCTGCCGGTGCTTAATCAGGGACTCATCGATTCCCGGGAACGATCCATGGCTGTCCAGGCCCTCACCTACATGCGGGATCATGGTCACACGCTTGTCCCAGACCAGCTTGCCGTCGAAGCCATCCGCCATGGATGGCCCGGAACTAGCCCCTTGGAACTGGCGGACCTTGCCAGGCAACTCAACGCCGGTAAGCGCCTCCGCTTTGGGCAGCGACTTAGCGCGAGCGTGCTCGCGAAATGGGCGTCGACCGGAACGACATGATCACGGACGGCTGGAGGTCGTCGAGCCGCGCTGCTGCCGACATTTTCCGCGCAACGCGTCAGCCTCGGAATCCAGGTACCGGCTCGAGGGACGAGCTGAGGTCAGAGATGGTCGCGAGGTGGGTGCGCCGAGGCGCCTGAGCCCTCGGCTATCCCGTCAGCTATCGGGCGCTCCTGCTCGCCACGATGACGCTCGTGGGGGCCTGCGAGGCCAGCGCCGTCCCGTAGCCAGCCGCCGAGGCCGACCGCGTCGCGAATCGCCTCGTGCCCCCCGGTCTCGCGTTCCCGCGGCGGCGGAAGCGGCAGACCGGCCAGAGGGTCGTCGTCCGGATGGTGGAACAGTGCCCGTCTGGCGCCCCAGGTCGTGGCCTGGTTGAACAGGCGGGCGAACCACGCCGTCGGAGGCACCACGTTGTCCTCGCCGGGTTCAACGGCACCCATGAGCAGGGCGGTCCGTCGAGAGAGTGGGACGAAGATGGAGCCGGCGGTGACGAATCCGATGCCTCGCCAGGGGTCATGATCTTCCGCTGGCACGAGTACGACCGGCGTGTCGCTGGTAGCGAGAGTCTTGCGTTGGAAGTGGAACACGTCCCACCGCCGCGCGAGGAACGAGGTCGCCGCCCGCTCGATCAGATTCCGGATGCTGCGCAGATGATCATTGGGATGCCGTTCCACGGCGTAGCTGTCGAAGTCGCTGATCTCTGCCCAGGCTTCATCCAGTTCCTCGTCGCTGACCGTTCTCCCACCGCGCTCCATCTGCGCCCGCAGTGCTCGCTTCCCGCCGAGCGCCACGTGCAGCTTGAAGACGGTGTCCTGCACTTCCGAACTTGCCTGGCGGGACGCTGGTGAACGAAGGTGTTGCGCTGCCGCCCACAGGGCGATGGCCTCCCTGTCCTGGCTGGACATTGGCCAGATGCGTTCGTCCATCAGTCGCCGGAACGCGCTCGCTGCCGTTCCTTCTATCTCGCCGAGGGCGGTCTCGAAGAACGTGGACGTCCTCTATCTCCGGAGTCGTCCAGTCGGCCGTCGGATTTACTGCAGCATGCGCCAGACCGGGGGAGGGTCGCAGTACGGTCCGGCGCCATGGCGCCAACACCGAAGCCTCCTTGGTCAGTTGGCGTTGTCGAGACCTTGAGCGGTGTGCTGGCGTCGACGGAGTGGCCGGGGCTAACCGGGCCAGAGATCGGGACCCTGCTTGCCCAACTCGGTATCGAGGACCCTTATCCGGGGATAACGAAGCGCAAGCGCCTGGCGCACGCCCTTCTCAACAGGCAGACGTCGGACCGATCGAGCCATCGCTTGGTGACCTTCGTCGTCCGCTCCCTCGACCCCGCTCGGTACATCAGCGACCCCAACCGCTTCGTCGCGCTCCAGCAGGGCGTCAACGAGGTCCTGTCGATGGTCGGCCTGCGGGTCAACGACCAGGGCCAGATGGCAAGAGCCAAGCAGGCCCGGACGCTGGATGAGGTGGCGGAGCTGGCGGGCCGCCTGCGTGGCGAGCTGAATCGCCGAGGCGTCCACCCCGAGGTGACTCGCTACTGCGAGGAGGAGCTGTTGCGCCGCTCGATCTTTCACGCCGTCTTCGAGGCTACGAAGGGCCTGTCGCAACGGCTCCGCCAGCTGAGTGGCAGTGTGCTCGATGGTGCGGAGTTGGTCGACGCCTGCTTTTCCAGGCTGAACCCCGTCATCCGGATCAACGCGCATGTGACCAAGAGTGAAATCAGCGAGCACGCTGGCTTTGCGAACATGCTGCGGGGCATCGCCGGCACGTTCCGCAATCCGCCGGCCCATGCCCCGCGCACCGAGTGGTCCGTGAGCGAGGCAGATGCACTCGATCTGTTTTCGATGCTCTCGTATCTCCACCGTCGTCTTGACGGAGCGACGGTCCGCTCCAGCAGCTAACCCCCTCGGATCGCTGGGTGCTATCATCGCCGTATGACGATGAAAGCCCAGGAGGGTGTCACGCCAGACGCCCCTCAGATCGAGACGGCGGCCCTGTCGCCGGCCGCCTCCCTGTTCCACAGCCTGTCCGATCCCACCCGCCTGGCGATCCTGCGGCACCTAAGCCTCGGCGAGCACCGTGTCGTCGAGCTGACGGCGCACCTCGGCCTCGCCCAGTCGACGGTCTCCAAGCACCTGGCATGCCTTCGGGACTGCGGGCTGATCGACTCCCGTCCTGTCGGTCGGGCCTCGATGTTCTCGTTGACGACTCGGGACGAGCTGCTCGACCTGCTGGGTGCGGCTGAGCGCCTATTGGCTCTCACCGGCGACGCCGTTGATCTGTGCCCCACGTACGGTGCGACGGGCCGCGCGGGGGACGAGGAGTGATGAGCGAGCAGACGACGCTTAGCCCGGCCGAGACTGAGCGGCTCACGAGGCGGGGCCTGCGCCTGGCGCAGTTCACAGTTGTCTACAACGTGGCTGAGGGCGCCATCGCGATCACCGTCGGCATCCTCGCTGGCCTGGTGTCGCTGATCGGCTTCGGCTTTGACTCGGGCATCGAGTCGGCTGCCTCCGTCCTCGTTGGCTTGCGCCTGGCGGCCCGGCTGCGCAACGGCGAAGCCGACGAGGCCAAGGAGCGCCGTGCCCTCAAGGCCGTGGCGATCACCTTCTTCGTCCTGGCCGCCTACGTGGTCTTCGAGGGGGCCCGCAGCCTGATCGAAGGCGAGGCGCCGGAGAACTCCATCGTCGGCATCGTCTTGCTCGCCGCCTCGGTGATCATCATGCCGTTGTTGGCTCGGGCCAAGCGCCGGGTCGGCCTGGCGCTCGGCGGCGACCAGCTGATCTTGGCCGACGCCGCCGAGACCAGGATCTGCGTGCTGCTCAGCATCTCGACGCTGATCGGCCTCGTCCTCTACGCCCTGGTCGGCTGGACTTGGCTCGACCCGGTCGCCGGCTTCGTCATCGCTCTGTTCGCCATCCACGAGGGCCGGGAAGCCTGGGAAGGCGAGCTCGTCGAAGACGACGACGACGATGACTGAAGCAGCTTCGGCTGGTTCGCCCCCCGCGACCGATCGGTCCGGGGGGCGGCGAACCGGGTCGATTCGTCTGGTGCTCGCCGGTATAGCGCTCGTCTTGGCGGCGACCGATCTCGGCCTCAAGGCTTGGGCGCAGCAGAGCCTCGGCGGCGGCCGCACGGTCGACCTAGGAGTCATCGACCTTCAGTTGGCCTACAACTCAGGGGCAGCGTTCAGCCTTGGCGCTGGGCTCCCAACTTGGCTCGTCATCGCCGTACCAGGCGTCATCACTGCCGGAGTAGCGGTTTTTGCTTGGCGAGCGGCCGTCGACGCTTGGTGGCCCGTGCTGGCGGGACTCGCGGCGATCGTGGCCGGCGCAGTCGCCAACCTGGCTGACCGGAGCGTGGACGGCTTGGTGACCGACTACCTCCACACCGGATGGTGGCCGACGTTCAACCTCGCCGACGTCTTCATCACCCTCGGCGCCGCTACGGTGGCCCTCGCTCTCTTGCGCTCCGACACCGCTCCAGCCAGGCGTTAGGACCAGTCATGCCGAGCGCCAACCGGGTGCGCCTGGGCATGACCTGACGTCAGTGTCGCGTTGGAGCCGCCGCGGCCGTCCGGACACACGAAGTGCTGGACGACCACGGCCGTCGCTCGCCCCGGTGCAGGCGTCGGCACGCATCGCATACATCGACGACCGCGTGAGACCGGACCAGCGGGTGTGTCGCTGGGGCGGTGAATGCCGGTCCCGTCGCCGGTGTGTGGGGCTGCGTCTGACTTCGGGACTGCCTTCTCCAGTACTTCTGCAGTGCCATCCACGGGTCATCCGTGCGATTCCGCCGCGCTGTGCCGCCCGGCCCATAGGTGAGGAGCCGGAGAGAAGCCGGAGACCCCGGACCGAGCGCGGTCCGTTGTCCTCGCTCTACGGGTAGGGGTATCGGCGACTCGCGCACGACCGCGCCCGCCGGATCCGATGGTGTCAGCGTGCGCCTACCAGCCACCCACTACTATCGCCCTTCGTACGTCGTTCGAAGGCTCGTTGCTTGGAGAGGTGATCCCGTTGTCCGCCGCCTATGCACTGACAGCATGGCGCGGCCGCGGCGCATGGCAGGTGTCATCCCACTGCGCTGCTCCGGACTCGTGGCCGCCGGCATCCCCGTCGCGTTGACGATCGCCGGATGCATCGGCGACGCCGGGCCGGTCACTGAAAACGGTCCCCGCAAGCGGTGCGATCGCGTCTCAGCCGACGGCGGGTCCAGCACCAACGACGGAAGTGGATGCGACTGATGGCGCGGCCCTACCTCGGCGGCCTGTTGGCGCTCGCCGTGCTCGCCGGTTGTACTACCAGCACGCGTGACGACATCGGCTCGACGTCGACTGACGACCGCACAGTGACGCCGGCAGCGACGGCGCCGCGCTGCGAGGACCTGCCTGAGGAGGTCGCCGGAGCGAGCGTCGACGCGCTTCCTCCGTTGACACTGGCTTGCCTTGGCCCCGGTCCGGATGTCTCACTGAACCGACTGACCGGACGGCCGACCCTGCTAAATCTCTGGGCTACGTGGTGTCTGCCGTGCCGGGAGGAGATGCCCCTGCTGCAGGAGGCCTTCGTCCGCTACGGCGAGGACATCCGTCTCCTCGGCGTGGACACCCAGGACAGCCCCGAAGGCGCCGCGTCATTCGTCTCCGATCTCGAGATCGGCTACCCCCATGTGCTGGATCCCGACGGTGAGCTCCTCTCGAGTCTGGGCGTTCGCGGTTTGCCCGTCACGCTTGCCATCGATGAGGGCGGACGCATCGTGGCGAGGTCGGTGGGCCAACTCAACGCCGAGGAGCTGCAGCAGCTGGTCGAGACACTCACCTCCTGAGCGCCTGTCCCTCAGGTGACCCGCTGAGTCACTGCACCCGGCTTTCAGGCCGGCCATGCACCATGCCGGGCGGTCCGGTCAGGGGCGGCCGGCCACCGCGCGTACATGACGGCGGCACCGATCCGAGAGAAGCCTTGGCTTGGCCGGTGCCTTGTGTCAGCGGTCGCTGCTGGCGCCGGGGAGCGCGGCGGCGTACTCACGCTGGGCATCGTGCTGCGCCTGGGTGGGTGCGGTCGCCTGCTGTGTAGGGCGCAGCCGGCCGGCGCGGACGCCGTTGGCGATGACGAGCACCTCGGCCAGTTCATGCGTGACGATGACCGTGCCCAGTCCCAGTCCGCCGAAGGCAGCCAGCGGGATGAGGACGACCAGGATCGCCCCGGACAGCAGCAGGCTCTGCAGCATGATTCGCCGGGCCCGGCGGGCGTGTGCCAGTGTGCGAGGGAGTTGCCGGAGGTCCTCGCCCATGAGCGCGACGTCGGCGGTCTCGATTGCCACGTCGGTACCCATCGCGCCCATCGCGATGCCGACGTCGGCGGTGGCCAGCGCGGGGGCGTCGTTGATGCCGTCGCCCACCATCGCGACCCGGCCGCGGCGGCCCAGCTGCTCGACAAGCGTCGCCTTGTCCTCCGGCCGCAGCTCGGCGTGCACATCGTCGATCCCGGCGGCGGCGGCCAGGTGGGCGGCGGTGCGCGGATTGTCGCCGGTGAGCATGCTGGTACTGATGCCCATGCGGTGCAACGCGGCGACGGCCTCGGCGGCCTCGGGGCGGAGCTCGTCGCGGATCGCCAGCGCGCCCACCAGCTGGCCGCCGGCTTCGACGAGCACCACGGTGGCCCCGGCCTCCTGATGCGCGGTCACCACCGCGGCCAGCGGACCGGGATCGATGAAACCCGGCTTGCCCAATCGCGCCGGCTGCCCGCCGACCAGGCCGGTCACGCCCTGGCCGGCCAGCGCCTGGGTATCGGCCGCGGGTTCAACCGGTGCTTGGTCGGCCGGCCAGGCGGCCAGTACGGCGCCGGCCAGCGGGTGCTCGCTCCGGGCCTCGAGAGCGGCGGCCACGGCCAGCACATGGCTCTGATCGCTGGTCGGCAGGGTCTCGATGGCCACCACGGCGGGCCGGTTGCGGGTCAACGTGCCGGTCTTGTCCAGCGCCAGGGCGCGCACCCCGCCGAGGGCCTCCAGGGCCGCGCCCCCCTTGATCAGCACGCCGGTGCGGGTACCGGCGCCGACCGCTGCTACCACCGTTACCGGCACCGCGATCGCGAAGGCGCACGGCGAGGCGGCCACCAGTACAACCAGCGCCCGCTCGGTCCACAGCTGCGGATCACCCAGGATGCTGCCGAGGACCGCAATCAGCGCCGCCGCCATGAACACCGCAGGCACCAGCGGGCGGGCGATGCGGGCGGCCAGCCGCTGGGCGGCCCCCTTGCGCTCCTGGGCCTCCTCGACGATGTGCACGATCCGGGCCAGCGAGTTCTCCGCCACCCGGGCGGTGACCACGACCTCCAGAGCGCCGCCGCCATTGACCGAGGCGGCGAACACCTCCGCTCCGGGACCCACCTCGACCGGCACCGACTCTCCGGTCACGGCGGAGGTGTCGAGGGAGGTGAGACCGCTCTGTACCCGCCCGTCGGTGGCCAGTCGCTCACCGGGCTTCACCACCAGCACGTCGCCGGGGACCAGTTCGGCGGGGTCGATCTCCACCTCGGCCCCGCCGCGCAGAACCGTCGCTCGGGCGGGGACGAGGTCCAGCAGTGCCCGCAGCCCGCGCCGGGTGCGAGTCACGGCGTAGTCCTCGAGCGCCTCGGCCAGGGAGAACAGGAAGGCCAGCATCGCGGCCTCGCCGACGGCACCAAGCGCGATCGCGCCCAGCATGGCGACGGTCATCAGGGTGCCGACACCGATCTTGCCCCGCCGCAGCGCCCGCAGGGTGCCCGGCACGAACGTCGCGCCGCCGGCCAGAACCGCGCCGCCGGCGAGCACCGTCGAGACGGTCGAGGCAACGCCGCCCTCGGCCAGCCAGCCGATGATTCCCGAGGCGAGCCACATCATCCCGGCCAGTCCGGCGAGCTGCGCGGATCGCGTCCGCCACAGCGCGGTCGGCTCCTCTTCGCCGTCCTGGGCAGGGGCCGGGGACGAGCAGGTGGGATCGCCACATCCATCCCCGATGGTGGACGGCGTCTGCGCGGCGGGTCCCGTCGGGGCGCAGCAGGCGCACCCGTCCCCGCAGGCATCCTCGGACACGACCGGCCCACTGGCGGGCACGGGGCTGGCCGGCAGTCCGAGGGTGACCGGAGTGTTCCCGCCAGTTCGGCCGGCCGGACGGCGATCGTCGTCCCCACCACAGCACAGGTGGGACATGTCAGGCCTCCTGCAGGTCGACGGCGCCGCCGTGACGGCCGCCGGAGCGAACGATCTCGGCGGACTGGTCGCCGGGTTCCTCGGCGCCGGAGGGGCTCGCCGGCGCCCCGGTCGGCTCGAAGCCGGCGGCGCCCAGTAGCCGATGGCCGGAGTCGGTCAGCCGGTACATCACCAGCTTGCCCTCCCGGCGCGAGGCGGCCAGTCCGGTTGAGCGGAGGACGCGCACATGGTGGGAGACGAGGTTCTGGCTGGATCCGCAGACCCAGGCCAAGTCGCAGACGCACAGTTCCTCGCCGGCCTGCAGCGCCGCCGCGATCCTCAGCCGAACGGGGTCTCCTAGCGCCTTGAAACGGGCGGCGTGGAACTGTGCCTCGTCCAGCTCGGGCAGTACCTCGCGGACCTCCTCGGCGTGCTGCAGGTCAAGGCAGAGCAGGTCGCAGTGGTCAAGGCCCACGGGTACTCCTCCGGGTCTAGCGCTTCGTCCTGCACAACGTTACGACATCGGAACACACGTTGTTATGTCCGGGGGTCGTCGTCGGGGGCGACCGCTGGGCCGCCGTGGAACGCGCCGCAGAGTCAGGCGGCGGTGGCCCAGGTTCACTGATGCAAGACCAGGAATCACCGGACGATGCGGCGGCCGAGTCTGCCGATGGACGACATGAGCGGACATGCCGTGACAACGAGGCCGGCCGACCGGTCACACCTCGGTCGGCCGGTGTCTGCGGTGCAATAGGCGACGCGTGGGCACGGCACAGAGCGCGGACGCGGCGACGAGCAGAACCGGGAGATCGCCGGTTCGGGCGTAGGGGGTGAGGCCGGTGCGAAGGGGGATCGTGGCGCTGAGCAGCTCCGGCGTACTGAGGTCCCCCTGGCCGGCAATGCTGCCGTCTTGCAGCACGATGGCGGTGTAGCCGGTCGGTGCGGCCTGCAGGACGGCGCGGTCCAGCTCCCGGGCTCGCATCCGCGCGGCGGCCACTTCGGTCGCCGGCACCTCCTCGGTCGTGTACGAGGCGGCGTTTGTCGGTACGAGCAGTACCCGGCCGCCCGCGGTGACGGCGGCACGGGCGCGGTCCGAAAAGAAGACCTCGAATGAGATCACTACGCCCAGCGGCCCCGCGGGCGTCTCCAGCAACCCTGGGCCGCGGCCGGGGACGGCGTCCCGCGGAACGAGGGCCGTCATGTCGGAGAGCTGCTCAAATAGACCGCGGGCGGGGATGTATTCGCCGAAGGGCACCCGGTGCACCTTCTCGTATCGATCCAGGATGCGACCGTCCGGCCCCCAGGCGACCGCGGCATTCCGGAAGGTTGCCGACTCCGACTCGGTGACCCCGGCGACGACGGTGGCTCCGACGCGACGAGCGAGTGCCGCGACGCGATCGGCCTCGGAGGTGTCGGTCACTGGTCCGGTGACCCCGATGCTGCTCTCCGGCCACAGAACGAGGTCGAGGCCGGGTGGCAGGTCGTTGCTCACCTCGAACAGCCGCTCGGTGACCGCCTGCTCATCGGCCCTGACAGCGGGGATGCCGCGCGGACCGCCTCCCTGCACTACGGCAGCCCGCAGTTGACCAGCTGGTGCACCGTCCGGCGCAGCGAGGGTTACCCCGGCCGCGCCGACCGCGGTCAGTGTCGCAACGAGCACGAGCGTTCGGATTCGTTGCTCGGTCACCACCAGGGCGGTCACGGCCGCTCCGGCACCGGCGGCCAGCCCCGTGACGAGGAGAGAGCCCCCGAGGGGTGCGGCCGCGGCGAAGGGACCGTCGAGCTGCCCGAGAGCCATGCCCGGGAGCGGGAAGCCCCCGAAAGGAAACCGGCTGCGGACGGCCTCCAGAGCCACGAGCGCCGCCGGTACCGTCCACCAGCGTTGCCGAGCCGGATCGGCCAGCAGCATCGCGCCGGCGAACAGCGCCACCTCGAGCACGAGGAGGGCGGCAAAGCCGGCAGGGTGGAAGTCGATGAGCCAGGAGAGGGTCGGCCCGAAGAAGCTCAGCCCCGCAACCGCCCCAAGGACGAGCCGCTGCCGCCACCGCAGGCCCAGCACCGCCCACGAGAGGACGGCCACACCGGCCGGAGCCAGGTACCACGCCGACCGCGGGGGCATGCTGCCCGCCAGCAGCGCCCCGGCGGCCATCCCGGCGATCACGCGCCGCCAGGCGGGCAGCCACCCGTCACGCACATCGAGGGCGGGAGCTCGTTCGCGCGCACGCCAGGTGACGGGCGGGGCAGTCCACTCCGCCTCGCTCATGACCCGGTCCCGCAGGCCGCCGGCCGGGACGCGACCTCATCGAGCTGAGAAGGAGGCTGTGCTGGCATCTGCCGATCTGCGGCGCGGTCGTCAACGGCAGCGGCGAGGGTGAGCGGCGACCCCGGTTGAGCCAGCTCGCTCATCGGTGCCTTCTCCTCGTCCATAGCGCGCGCGTGGGTCGCGGACAGGGCGCCGGGGTGCCTGCGCGGGATCAGGCGCCTGGCGATGGCCTCGCGACCTGAGGTTCCTGTCGCCCGCCGTGGAACTGGTCGGAGCTCTCGTGCGGGCGCCGATCGAGCCAGCCTGGGCATACGGGCCGTCAGCGTCCTCTCGAATCGCCACCGGTCCGGTCTGTGGCAGATGGGCGCAGGTGGCCGGCCTCGCATGACAGTTGCCGCGGACTCGCCTCAGCCGGGCTGTCACCGATCAGGCTGGTGGAGAGTCCGCGGAGTCGTTGGTGCAAGTCGCCGCCGCCACCGCGAGCCAGTCCCGCGAGCGTGACCGTCGTGGACGGCTCGTCGCCGGAGTGCGGGATGGGCGAGCCGGTGATCCGGGCGAAGACACGTTCTCGGCGTACCAGCAGGGTGACCAGGAGTCCGAGCAGCATGGTGATCGCGCTGACGAGGACTCCGATCTGCCCCGGATCGTGAGAGACCTGCAAGGCCGCGAACTCCCGGAACCCGTCGAACCGGACCACTGTGCCGTCCTCGAGCGTCGCACTTTCCCCGACGCTCAGATTGGCCTCCCCGATCCGGTCGAGCGCTCCGAGCTCGATCTGCCGCTGGTCGAGGGTGAACACGGATTGCGGCTCCCCGCTCTCCAGTCCTAGATAGCCGCGATAGCCGATGACGGCGACCTGCGGGTTCAGCGGCCGCGCGTCCACCGAGGTCAGGACGCCGCCCTGGATCAAGCCGGTCGGTGCGAAGAAGCCTTCGAGGGCGAATCCGTCACCGGAGCCGTCGCCGAGATCGGGCAGCTTCACCACTCCCTCGCTGGCGAACGTGGTGCTGTCGCGGGGCAGGAATGGGGCCGACAGCTGCTCGAAGACCTGGCCGCCGGGGAGGGTCACGGTGAACGAGGGCGAGAAGCCATGTCCGGTGATGTAGAGGCGGTCGCCGTCCGAGCGGAACGGGTCGTTGACCCCGATGGTCGTCTGCCTCGTGGCCGCCCCCGGTTCCGCCTGGACCCCGATGTCGGCGGTGAAGGAGGCCGGCGTTCCGTTGAGTTCGTACGTGGCGCGGAAGTCCTGCAGGTCGAAGCAGAGTGGCGAGAGGGATTCTGGGGCGACCAACGGCCCTGCGATGTGCCGGTCGTACTGCTGGAAGGAGTTGCAGAAGCCATCCCCCTCGGTGACCAGGATGCTGCCCTCGTAGCCCCACAGCTTCCCCCCCGCCAGCGCGACGAGCAGGGCCAGCAGCGAGAGGTGGAAGACCAGGTTGCCGGTCTCCTTCACCCGGCCGCGCTCCGCCGAGATCTCCACGCCCGCATCGGTACTGCGCCGGGACACCCGGAACCGCGCCGAGCGCAGGTCTGCCTCCACCCGCTCGGCCGCAGTCTCCATCGGCAGCCGCACCTCGTCGGCCGTGTGAACCGGGAGCCGGTGCAGATGCCGCGGCACGGGCGGCGGATCGGCCCGCATGGCCTGCAGGTGCTCGATGCAGCGCGGCACCAGGCAGCCGATCAGCGAGACGAACAGCAGCAGGTAGATCGCGGAGAACCACGGGCTGGAGAAGACGTCGAACATCCCCATCGTGTCGAGGACAGGCGCCAGGTCAGGGTTCTCTCGAAAGAACCCCGCTACCGCGCTGGGGGTCAGAGATCGTTGCGGAAAAAGCGAGCCGGGCACAGCCGCCAAGGCCAGCAGGAACAGCAGGAGCACCGCCGTCCGCATGCTCGTCAACCACCGCCAACGGCGCAGCAGCCACCGTCCCATCCGGTGCAGCGGGCCTTGGGAAAAGGTGATCGGCGGCCGTACCGCGCGCGTCTGCAGGTCGGTCACGGCATCCTCTCTGCGGCCTGGCTCCGAACAGGCGCCGCCGGACACGGCCGGGTCCGCGAGTGCTTGCTCACGGCGGCCCCTTCACGCGACTCCGCACCCGGGCGGGTTCCAGTGGTTGACGCCCGACCCAGCGGTGGTCGCCTCCGGCCAGTACGGCCGGTTGGACACGCTACTAGCTGCTCTAGTAGACAGTGCCAGACCGGCCGCTGCTCCGCTACGAGCAGCGGGCGTGACCCGGGATCCTGGGCGGTGACTGCAGGCGCCGCACCGGCCGCACGCTCAGACTTCGGTCACCCGCTTCGCAAACCGACAGGTAGCGCCACCCGGCAAGGAAAGGCCCGCCATGACTCCCGCTGAGTGGTCCGCAATGTCGGACTCGCTGTTCAGCGCCGCCATCGCCGTCTATTCGATTGCGGTGCTGATGTTCAGTGCCGAACTGGCCTTCGGGCGCCACGGCAGCGTGCGGGCCAGCAGGCACCCCGCCACTGTCGAGGTGCCTGTCGGCGCTTCGTTGCCGAGGGCCGAGCGCCGGATCGGTGAGGAGTCCCCGCCGCCGAACGCGAGGAGCGCGTCGACGCATCGGTGGGGGCTGGCGGGTCTGGCGCTGACAGCGTTGGGCGCAGTGCTCCACGCGGGGGTGCTCGTCACCCGGAGCGCTGCCACGGGCCGGGTCCCCTGGGGCAACATGTACGAGTTCGGAACGGCGTCGGTGCTCATCGGCGTCGTCGCCTACCTCGTGGTAGCGACACGAGTCCCTGGAGTGCGCCGCATCGGCGCCTTCGTCCTCGGCCTTGCGATTTTCGGCCTGGCGTTGATCGGTCTCTACCTGTACGCCGCCGCCGGTCCGTTGATCGCAGCGCTTCGGTCGGACTGGCTCGCAGTGCACGTCTCCGCGGCCATCATCTCCTTCGGGATCTTCATGGTCAGTGGGGTAGCCAGCGCCCTCTATCTCGTCCGGATCCGCCATGAGAAGCGGAACCCGGACGACGACGCCCGGCCTCGGACAGGACTCGCGGGCAGGCTGCCGACGGTGGCGGCGCTGGACCGCGTCGCGCACCGCACCGCCGTCTTCGGCTTTCCGATCTGGACATTCGCCGTCATCGCCGGGGCAATCTGGGCCGAGAGCGCGTGGGGTCGCTTCTGGGGCTGGGACCCCAAGGAGACATGGGCCTTCATCTCCTGGGTGCTGTACGCCGTGTACCTGCATGCCCGTACGACCGCCGGGTGGCGCGGTAAGCCGGCGGCCTGGATCAACCTCCTAGCCTTCGCCAGCCTGGTGTTCAACCTGCTCTTCGTGAACCTCGTCTCGACGGGCCTGCACTCCTACGGCGGCGTCGAATAGGACCTGCCCGGTCCAGCGTGCTCGGCACGAGGTCGCCAGGGCGTCGTCGTCGCCAACGGCGTGCTCGCCGACCGGACGACGCCTGCTGCCTCGCTGTGCGCCCCGCGGAACCGTCCGGTGCGGCGCGCCGATGCCTCCTATCTCGGCTAGTAGCCTGTGCAGAGATGTGTCCTCCACCGCTGAGCTCTCTGCGCCCCTGGGATCTGTCGTGACGGACGACCCTGAACCGGCCGACCAGCCGGCGGGGGAGCAGGAGCGGGGCCTGTCGCGACGAAGGCTGTTCGGCCTGGCTGGTCTCGGGACCGCCGGAGTCCTGGCATCCGGGGGTGTCGGGGGAGTGCTCGGTCGCGCGACGGCTGCAGTGCCGTCGTCGCCGGTCGGGTTGTCATCGGCAGCTCCGGACTCCACCGCGCCGGTCGAGTTCACCGGACGTCATCAGGCGGGCATCGTGACGCCAGCGCAGGACCGGCTGCACTTCGTCGCGTTTGACGTCGTGACTGACAGCCGTGAAGAACTCGTGGCCATGCTGATGGCGTGGACGGAGGCCGCCCGGCGACTGACCGCCGGTGAGGACGTCGGCCCGCATGACACCGGTGAGGCTCAGGGGCTCCCACCATCCGGCCTCACACTGACCGTCGGTTTCGGACCAACGCTTTTCATGACGGCCGACCGCGCCGATCGTTTCGGACTCGCGGGTCGCCGCCCGGAACCCCTCGCCGAGTTGCCGATCTTCCCCGGCGACGTGCTCGATCCAGCCATCAGCGGGGGAGACCTGTGCGTCCAGGCGTGCGCCAACGACCCCCAGGTCGCTGTGCACGCCGTGCGCAACCTGGTGCGGCTGGGCGCCGGCGTCGTGCGTGTTCGTTGGACACAGCTCGGATTTGGTCGCACATCGTCCACCAGTACGGCGCAGGCCACGCCCCGCAACCTCCTGGGCTTCAAGGACGGCACGGCCAACCTGAAGGCCGAGAACGGCAGCGCACTCGATCAGTTCCTGTGGGTGGGGGAGGACGACGCAGCCTGGCTGGCAGGCGGCTCCTATCTCGTCACCCGCCGGATCCGCATGCTGATCGAGGACTGGGACCAGGTGCCCGCGTCGCACCAGGAGGCGGTCATCGGACGCACGAAGACCGCGGGCGCGCCGCTGGGTCAGCGGGGAGAGTTCGATCCGACCGACTTCGCCGCCGTCCGGCGCGGTGCCCCGGCCATCCCGCGGGACTCGCACGTCTTCCTGTCGCATCCCGCCAACGCCGGTACGGCCATGCTGCGGCGTGGATACAGCTTCGTCGACGGCACGGACGCGGCCGGTCGTCTCGACGCAGGCCTGTTCTTCATCGCCTATCAGCGCAACCCGGAGCGCGGCTTCGTCCAGGTGCAGCGCAACCTGGCAGCCGACGCGCTCAACCGGTTCATCCAGCACACGTCGTCCGCCGTCTTCGCCTGTCCGCCCGGGGTCCGTGAGGACGACGACTGGTGGGGCAGGGCCCTGTTCGAACCCTGACCCGGGCTCAGGCAGTCCTTGCCCGCTCGGCCTGCTGTTGGTCGCTGCTCGAGGGGACGGCGGGACGGAACCTGCGGACCGCCACCGTTGCGCCCGCCATCAGACCCACACCACCGAAGATGAGCAGGGCCGCGCTGAGACGGGCTATCGCGACGGGCCCGCCGGTGATGACGTTGGCGCCCCACAGGACATCGACGTCGGGCAGGCCCTGGACGAGCAGCATGAAGCCGACCAGGCCCGAGAGCATCGCCGCCAGGAGGTCCTTGCCGCTCACGGCTGCGCGGACGCCTACGGCCGTCACGGCGACGAGCACTATTGCGGGAAGTGACGCGGCGCCCAGGGACAGCGCCCGGTCTACCGCGGTAAGACCCGATTGAGGCGTGGCCAGCAGGTGCCAGACAGCTGCTCCTGCGGACGCGGTCAGTAGCGCGGCGAGCGGCCGTGCCGTGCGGCCGCGCAGCCCGGCCATCAGCCCCGCGACCGGGATGAGCAGGTAGACGGGCCACCACAGCGCCTTGCTGGGCGGTGGTGACCAGGTCAGTTCCCCCTCGACGAGTACGGCCGCGTCGCCGTAGGCGAGCGGCACCTGCCACTCGAAGACGGTGTGGTGGGAGTCCTGATCGGCGGCGACCTGCGGCGGGAGGGTGGATGACATCCAGTGCGTGCGGTGGTCGTGCCAGGAGTACTCGGGCTGCGTGGACACCTGCTGCCAGTCCGGTGTCGCCCGGGGGTCGGCGTTCGGGGGCAGGTCCGTGACGCCGTCCCGGCGAAGGTTGATGTAGGTCGCCGGGCTGTTGGCGTTGCGCCAGACGCCGTCCGGTCCGATGCGGAGGTACTCCTCGTCGGAGTAGCCGTACACGGTGACCGTCACCGATGACCCGTTGAGCAGTTCGAGGCTGTCGCCGAACTCCGTGACCTGCACGCTGACGCCCGGCATCGGTTCCGAGATGGTGAGCACGCGGCCTGCGTAGTTGCTCCCGGCTACGCCCCGGTCGGTGTGGGCCGCCGCTGGCCCGGCCCCGGCCAGCGCCAGCGCGACGACGGCGGACGCCACCAAGGAGATGCGGGCGAGCACACCCCGGACGGATCGCGATGCCACCCCGACACCGTAGGCGTGCTGGACGCGTTGGACGTTGAGCCGGCCGACCCTGCATGGCGAGCGCGGGACCGTGCGGTCAGATGCGACAGTCGAGTCAAGTGAGGCGGGACGCGTTCCGCCCGTGCTCTGTGCCGGGCGGCCTGCAAGGCCCGGCGAGCGAATCTCCTAAACTTGCTCGTAGACCGCAGTAGCGATGGCCACGAGCTGACGCCGGGCCGCTTTCCGCGCACGGCGTGCGGCGAGAGAAAGTAGGGCCCATGCGACCGTTCGGAGACCTCGAGGCCGCCATCATGCGCGAGCTGTGGGAGCGAGGAGAGCCGGCCACCGTCCGGGACGTACTGGCCGCACTCAGCGCTTCACGACAGCTCGCCTACACCACCGTCATGACCGTCATGGACAACCTTCACCGCAAAGGTCAGCTCACCCGCGAGATGAGCGGGCGCGCCTGGCTCTACCGTCCGGTCCGTACCCGTGCCGAACATGCCGCCGCCTTGCTGCAGGACGTGCTCGCCGAGTCCGGGGACCGCCAGGAAGTGCTCATGCACTTCGTCGCCGATCTGGACTCCGACAGTGTTGCCCAGCTCCGATCCGCAGTGGAAGCTGCGCGTCGTCAGGCACGGGGCAGCCGCTCATGATCGCCAGCCTGGGTCTGCTGTCCGTCGCGGCGGCGATCCTGGTCGTCGGCCCGCGGCTGGCGGCGGCGACCTGGGTGCAGCAGGCGCCGCGGCTGGCGATCATCGCCTGGCAGGCGATGACGGTCAGCGCGGTGGCCGCCGTTGTCCTGGCCGGTGTGACGTTGCTGATCCCCATCACTGTCCTGGCCGGTGACCTCGGAGCACTCATCCAGGCCTGCGCGACGAGTGTCGCTACCTCGTACGGCAGCTCACAGTTCTTGCCCACCAAGCTGCTCGGCACGTTCCTCGCCGGGGCGGTTCCGCTCTGGGTCGGGCTCACCGGCGCCCGCGTGCTTCTGGGCAGCTGGCGAACCCGCCGCCGTCTCCACCGCTCGCTGCGCCTCGTCACCGAAACCGACTCCGGGCTGGGCGTCAGTGTGCTCGACTCGGCGGCGCCTGCCGCCTTCTGCGTTCCCGGACGCCGAGCTCAGATCGTGGTCACGCGCGGCGCGCTCGACCACCTGTCGCGCGATGAGCTGAACGGCGTGCTGGCGCACGAGGCAGCCCATCTCCGCGGGCACCACAACCTGGCCGTCGCCCTGTCCCAGATCCTGGCCCGCGCCTTCCCGGGCATCCGCTTGTTCCAAGTGGCTACCCAGGAGACCCGCGAGTTGATCGAACTGCTCGCGGATGATGCCGCCCTGCGTCGCGTCAACCGGGTGGACCTGGCATCCGCCATCGTCAGTCTGGCCGAGATGAAGGCGCCAGCCGCCGCCATGGCGATGGCGCAGGACGCTGCCGTCGTCCGGATCGCCCGCCTTCTCTCGCCGCAGCCGCCTCTGGAGCCCTGGCGGTACCGCGTTGCGGTCTTCGGGGCCATGGCTGTGGTGGCAGCACCTCTGCTGATCGCCGGCTATCCGGCCTTCTGTGCCGCCCTCAGCGACCTCTGCAACATCACGTGACGAGCCAGCGGAATGCGCTGGGATCTAGTCCCTCCAACCTGAGTAGGCGAGCAGTCCTGCTCACCGGCCTCGCGGGAGCCGGCGCGCTGGCACTGGCCGCCTGTGGCGACGATCCCGAGCAGGAATCGGGCGATACCAACGACGCGGCATCCGCAGGCCAGGTGACGGTGGCCCCCGACGGGACGCAGGAGATCACCGTCCTGGTGCAGGACGACTACGATTTCCGGCCGTCCGCCTTCGCGGTGACGACCGGCCGGGTGCGGCTCACGTTGACCAGCGAAGCCAAGGAGCTGACGCACAACATCCGTTTCACACCCGGCCGCGGGCCGGCGGAGATCGAGGAAGAGATCCCCATCGTGGCGCCCGGTGAGCGCGAGACCGTCGAGTTCGCCGTCGAGCAGCCCGGGGACTACCAGTACGAGTGCTCGTTCCACGTCGCCCTTGGTCAGATCGGCACGATGACAGTCACCGCTGCCTGAAGTACGGGCGTGCTGTTGCAGCGCCATGGCCATGAGGGCCGACCCGCATCTTCATCTGCCGTCGAGCCGTGGTGGGCACGCTGAGGCGGATCGGCGCCGGGCGCAGCCGTTGGCCGACGCTCAGTGGTGCGCGGCGGCCTCGTGTGACAGGTGGGTCGACGTCTCCAGCTGGAAGGTCGAGTGCTCCACGCTGACCGGAAAGTGCTCGGACAGGCATGCCTGCAGCTGGTCCAGGACCTGGGGCGCGTGCCCGTCCTGGAAGCAGGAGTCCTCGATGACCACGTGCGCGGTGAGCACGGGCAGCTCGCTGGTGATCTGCGAGGCGTGCAGGTCGTGCACGTCGAGCACGTGTGGCACACCCAGGAGGTGGTCGCGAACCTTGCCGAGGTCGAGCCCCGGCGGTGTGGACTCGAGGAGGACGGACACCGTCTCCCTGAGCAGCTTGAGGGTCCGCGGAATGATCAGGATCGCGATGAAGATGGATGCGACCGCGTCCGCCTGCTGCCACCCGCTCAGCATGATGACGACGGCGGAGACCAGGACGGCGACCGAGCCGAGCGTGTCGTTGAGAACCTCCAGGAAGGCGGCCCGCATGTTGACGTTCGAGCTGCGGCCGCCCCGCGTGAGGATGAAGATGCCGATTGCGTTCGCCACCAGGCCGACGACCCCAAAGATGAGAACTGCCGTGGTCGCGATCTCCTCGGGCTCGAACAGCCGGCGGACGCCTTCGATCAGTACATAGGCGCCGACCGCCAGGAGCGCCGCAGCCTGCAGCGTGGCGCCCAGGACTTCCGCCCTCCGATAGCCCCAGGTGCGCCTCGGCGTCGCCGGTCGCAGCGCAAGCGTTGCGGCAATCAGCGCGATCACGAGGCCGGCGGTGTCGGTGAGCATGTGGCCCGCGTCGGCGAGGAGCGCGAGGCTGCCGGAGACCAGGGCGCCGATCACCTCCACGACCAGCACCGTCCCCGTCAGTGCGAGGACGATGACGAGCCGCCGACGGTGGTCGGCCGTTTTCGCGCCGCCGCCACCGTGGTCGTGCGAGTGCCCGCCGCTCATCGGGCCGCTACCCTCTTCTGGCTGAGCCGCCCGATGCCGGGTACGAACCGGCCAGTCCTCCCCGCGTAGTCGCGGTAGGTGGTGCCGTGGACCTGCAACAGGTAGGGCTCCTCGATGAGCCGGACCTGCAGTTCGACGGCCACGGTCAGGCAGGCGAGCGCCGCGAGGGAAAGCCAGGTGGGCACCATCAGGGCGAGACCGATCTGGACGGCCACCATGGCCGTGAAGATCGGATTGCGGACGACAGCGAACCAGCCATCGGTCACCAGGTCGGTGCGCTCGGTCTCCTTCACGCCGATCCGCCACGACGCCCCCATGCCGGTCTGCGCTGCCAGCACACCGAGGGAGCCCGTCACCGCGACGACCAGTCCGGCGATGGCCCAGTCGTCGAGTTCAGCCGACGCGGGAACCAGGTCCATGACCGCCAGAACAAGTGCCGACGCCCCCAGGATGAGCGAAACGACGAAGAGGACGCCTGCCCACCAACGCAGAGAGCCGGGCGTGCCGGAGATGCCGTGGAAGCCCGAACTGCCCGTGCGGCGGATCTGCAGCCAGGTGCGCACCCCGAACGCCAGTGCGAGCCCGGCCAGATAGACGATGAGGGCGATGACGGTCATCGCGCGGCCTTCCCGTGCGTGAAGCGGTCGCACGCCGGTGAGCAGTCGGCATCGCCGCTCCGGGTGGAGCGGGGAAGCACCGAGGCGGGGGAGCAGGACGTGTCTCCCCGCCGCCGCGGGAGCTGGCGCTCATCAGCAGCCCTCCGCCGTCTCAGGGGTGTTGCAGGCGTCCGGGTCGACGGCGAGTACGACGCCCAGCAGGTCGCCGAGCGCGTGGGCGAGCCGCGGGTCCGCCAGTTCGTAGCGGGAGCGCCTGCCCTCCGGGATCGTGACGACGAGTCCGCAGCCGCGAAGGCACGCCAAGTGGTTCGAGAGGTTCTGCCGCGTGACACCCAGCAGTTCCGCGAGTTCCGAGGGATAGCCGGGCCCTTCGCGCAGGGCTAGCAGCAGCCGGGTGCGTGTCGGGTCGGAGAGAGCGTGACCGAAGCGGGCGAGCACTTCGGCATGCAGGACTGGCATCACGTTGCCGACAATACAGCCGAGGCTGAATACAGCAAGACCTGTCTCATCCCATCAGGCGGCGGCCACCGTCTCGAGGTCCTGTGCGATCTCGTCCTGGGTATCCCCGGCCGAGAACATGACGCGGGCCAGGTCGTCGGCGCCGTACAGGTAGAGGCTCGTCGCGTGCATCGTTCCGTCGCCCTCGGCGAGCGGCACGTCGGCCACGGTCTGGGCGTTCTCCACCTCGGCCTGTGTGCCGGTGAGGCCGATGAAGCGGTTGGGCAGCCCCTGGTCGAACCGGGCGAGGTATTCACCGAGGAACTCGGCCGTGTCCCGGGCCGGGTCGGTGGTCACGAAGACCACCTGCGTGCGCTGGGCGACCTCGATGGGGACCGACTGGAGGGCGAGGGCGACATCCGCCATCGTCGTCGGGCACACGTCCGGGCAGTTCGCATACCCGAAGAAGAGCAACGTGGGCCGACCCGCGGTCTGAGCGGCGAAGTCGAACGACGTGCCGTCTTGGGCCGTCAGCGTGAACTCCGGCCGGGGCTTCGGGTCGCTGATCTCGCGGCCGGCGTACGGCCCGGCGTCGCCTCCGCCGGACACCGTCGCGACGTGCCCCTCGCCGTGGTCGGCGGCGTCCGTACTGCTGCAGCCGAGCAGTACGGCGGCCATCGCCGCCGTGGCGAGGCCGGTGAGCACTGCGCGGAGAGGGCGTCGCCTAAGCACGTTAGTAGTCTAGGTGCTGACCGGTTCGGCGAGGGCGAGGGGCCGACGGCGGTGAGCGGCTGACGGAGATGATCATCATGGGCGAGTCGGAGATGCGGGACGACGGGTCGGAGACTGCGACCGGCTCGCCGCTCTACTGGCCGCGCCTGCTGCGCCCTTGGTACCTGCTCATGCACGCCGTCGTCCTGCTGTTGTTCGTGGCCACCCTGCAACTGGGGTGGTGGCAGTGGGAGCGGTCGGCGGCCCGCGGGTGGAACGCGCAGAACACGTCGTACGCCTTTCAGTGGCCGGTCTACGGCCTGATGGGGCTGTGGTTCTACACGAAGATGATGCGGATGGAGCTCGAGCGCGACCCGGACGCTGAGGAGCCAGGATCGTCGCTGGTCCTCTATCGGCCGGCTCGCATCGACACGACCGGGGATCCGGACCTCGCTGCTTACAACGCCTACCTCGCCGGGCTCAACGAGCAGGTGCTGCGCCAGCGCCGCAACTGACGGGCTGGGTGGTGGACGAGCCGTCGGCTAGATGTCCACACCGCGTTCGCCAAGCCAGGCCGCAGGATCGGCGCGACGCCCGTCCAGGCCCCCCTCGAACACCTCGAAATGCAGGTGCGGCCCTGTCGACTGGCCCCGGTTGCCCAGGAGGGCGATCGTGTCGCCGGCCCGGACGGTCTGGCCGGCCTCGACCAGGATCCGCTCCATGTGGCCGTAGACGGTGACGTCTCCGTTGTCGTGGAGAATGTAGACGGCCAGGCCGAACCCCGAAGCCGAACCGGCCCGCAGAACCACGCCGTCGGCGGCCGCGTACTCCGGCGTCAGCATCGGTGCCGCGATGTCGAGTCCGTAGTGCATCCCGCCCCATCGACGCCCGTAGGCACTGGTGAGACGCCCCTCGACGGGCATGACGGCCTTCGGTCGGGCAGCTTCCTCGCGGGCCGCCCGGGACGCCGCCAGTTCTTGACTGCGTGCCGCGACCTCCGCGGCAGCGATCTGGGGCCGGGCATCGAACTCGGCGAGAACGTCCGCGGTGCCGTCACTGCCGAGGATCGTGTTGGCGGGCGCGTCGTGCGCGTGGGCGACGGGCGTGTCGAGCCACCAGTTGCCCTCGACGAGGCTCGCGGCGATACCGCCGACGACGACCGTGCTCAGGAGCAAGCGGGGTCGCTGCCGGAGCCCCGGTGCGGGGCGTCGCCCCAGTCGTGCAGGCCGCGGCATGCGCACTCGGCTGACTCCCGTGACTCGCGTCGTCCTCGTTGTGTATCGAGCCAATGACAGCAGATGGTCACCGCTCGGTCCCCGAAGCTGCTTAGTAGTGCGCGTGTCCTGTCACAGAAGTCCCACGAGGCTCAGAAGGACGAGGTCCCGAAGCCCGTGGCAGCCAGCCAGGAGCGGAGCCACATCATGATCGAGTCCCAGGCACCGGTGACCAGTAGGACGCCGAGAACGATGAGCAGGATGCCACCGATCCGCATGACGGTTGGAGCATGGCGCCGGGCCCAGGCGGACAGCGTGAGCGCGCGCCGGGCGCCCAGGGCTACGAGCACGAATGGAACGCCGAGACCGAGGCAGTACGCGAGGCCCAGGATTGCGCCTCGACCGGCTGAAGCCTCCGCGTAGGCCAGCGAATTGACCGCCGACAACGTCGGGCCGAGGCACGGAGTCCAGCCGAGGCCGAAGACGACACCGAGGACGGGTGCGCCGACGAGGCCGGCCGGTGGTCGGCGGGTGATGCGCCGCTCGCGCTGCAGCCAGTGAAGGCCGCCGAGGAAGGCCAGCCCCATGAGGATGGTGACAACGCCCATCAGTCGCGTCAGCAGCGGCGCCCATTCGTACAGAAGTCGCCCGAGGCCGCCGAAGAGTGCGCCGAACGACACGAACACGACGGTGAACCCCAGCACGAAGAGCAAGGCGCCAAGGGTTACTCGCCGCCGTTGATCACGAGGCGTCGTGAGGGTGGTCCCGGGTTCGGCAACGCCCGACGCCTCCTGTCGGGCTCCCGAACCGGGTATGCCGGCCTGAGCGCCGGTGAGCCCTGCGACGTAAGCCAGGTAGCCGGGCACCAGCGGGAGCACGCACGGCGACGCGAAGCTGATCAGGCCCACCAGCGCGGCCACGGCCGCGGCCAGCAGCAGGGAGCCGTCGGTGACGATGCCGGCGAACGCGTCGCCCAGTTCGCTCACCGTGGCGTCTCCTCGGCTGCCAGCTGGTCAAGGGCCCCGCGCAGGTCCTCCTCAGGGACGACGGCGACGTACACCGCGGCCACTCGGCCGGCGCGGTCGATGAGGATGGTGCTGGGGACGACGTTGGCGGGGAAGCCGCGGAACGCCATGGCTACTTCCCCGCGGGGGTCGAAGAGCGAGGGGTAGGTGACCCCGACGGAGTCGACGAACGCCTGTGCCATCTGTCGGTCGTCCTTGACGTCGACACCGAGAAACCGCACGCCGGAGTCCAAGACGTCGGCGTAGACGGCCTGGAACTCCGGGGTTTCGATCCGGCAGGGCGCACACCAGGAGCCCCAAAAGTTCAGGACCGTGACATCCCCTGCCAGGTTCGAAGAAGTGAACTCGGTCCCGTCGAGCAGTTCGCCCTCGAAGGCGGGCGCCGATTCCCGGGCGTCGATCGGGATCACCTTCCCGAGCGGGGTGCTGCCCTCGAAGTCGAAGTCGCCGGAGCTCTCGGTCGCCGTGCTGGCGTTGCTCCCGGGTTCCCCGCCGCATGCCGCCAGAGACACAGCTGTGGCGGCGGCGCAGAGGACGAGGGCCAGGCGGCGTGAGGCGATGTCAGCCAAGAGAGGTGCTCCAGAACAGCCAGAACCGCTGCAGGATCGCGGCCGCGATCAGCAGGAACCAGAGGGTGAGCACGACGCCGTGCAGGCTCCGAGCGCCGTGCACCGTGCGCGCGGCTGCAGGACGCCACCGACCGCTTGCTGCCGTTGCGTTGCGTAGGGAGACGTACCAGAACACGGGGATCGTCACGGCCCACACGACCATGCAGTACGGGCAGAGCGCACCGATGCGATAGAGGCTGCTGAAGATCAGCCAGTGCACGAAGATCACGCCGGCGGTGACGCCGAGCTGAAGACCCGCCCAGTACCACCCGGCGAGTCGGGCACCTGCCAACAGAGCGGCACCCGTGGCGGCCACGACCGCAAATCCGGCTATCCCGAGGAGGGGGTTGGGGAACCCGAAGGCCTCGGCCTGCGGGCTCGCCATGATCGGGCCGCAGCTCAGCACCGGGTTCAGGCTGCACGTCGGCACGTACTCCGGATCGGCCAGGAGTGCGTACTTCTCGACGGCAAGGACGAACGACGCCACGAGTCCTAGAAGACCGGCCACGAGGAGGAGCCAGGCCAGGCCGCGAGAATCCGGTGGTCGCGCGTCCGCTTCGGCTGCCGGCAGCTTCGCTGCAGGCGCCGCTACGAACCGCTCAGCCGGCGAGCGCAGCATCGATCAGCTCGATGAACTGGTCGGTGGTCTCGACCTCCACCTTCTCCCCGTTGAGGAAGAACGTCGGCGTGCCCTCGACCCCCAGCGCGAGACCGTCCTCGCGGTCCTGCAGCACTCGCTCGAGCGTCGCGGGATCCTCGACCGCGGAGTCGTACTCGTCCATGTCGAGCCCCATCTCCTCGGCGAACGTGCGGAAGAGGGTGGCCTTGGACTCTTGCTGCTCGCCCCACTCGGCCTGGGTCTCGTACATCCGCTGGTACATGTCCTCGAACCGGCCCTGCTGCGCAGCGGCCTCGACGGCGACGGCCGCGTTCTCGGCGTTGGCGTGCCCTGGCATCGGGAAGTACCGCGCGACGAAGGTCACCCGGCCGTCGTAGTCCTCGCGCAGTTGCTCGACGAACGGGTAAGCGGCCAGGCAGCTCTCGCACTCGAAGTCGAGGAACTCGACCAACGTCACCTTCCCGTCGGCCGCGGTCGACAGGCGGTGGCTGTTCTCACGGACGACGACCGAGTCTCCGTCTGATGTGGTCCCAGGAGCGTCGCCACGGTTGGCCACTCCGAGGAACACCGCGACGGCCACGACGAACGCGGCTACCAGTGCGGCGGAAACCTTCAGGTTGGTGCTCAACCGCTCTCCTCGATCATCCGTCCGGCGGGTCGACGCGCGACCGCTTCCAAGGGGCAGCTCCCGCCCCCTAGCCTGGACGGCCTACTCTACGAAGCTGCATAGGAGAAGATACAGGAGGCTCGCCAGCGGGTGTTCGGCTCGGAAGTGTCGGCTCCCTCTGCGTCGCCTGTCCACAGAGGTGTGGCGTCGTCGTCGCGGCCGGCCAGTTGCCGAGCCGTCTGCCGCGCACCGTTGTGAGGCGTAGCGCGTAGGAGAGGGCGGAACCGTGGGAGGTCATCCCCACTCGGGCGGATTGATGCGGATGCCCACCGAGCCGCCCACCCTGCTGCGGCTACTCACTCCGCAGTTCGACGCAACGTCGATCGTGCCCGGGCTGGCGGTGCTCGCGCTCATCGCGTACCTGCTGGGTGTCCGGGCACTGCGGCGCCGGGGACTCCCTTGGCCGTGGCATCGCACCGCGGCATTCGTCGCCGGGGTCATGACCGTGCTCCTCGTCACCGCCACCCAGGTCATGGGCTACGCGATGATGTTGTTCTCGATCCACATGCTCCAGAAGATGGCGCTGACTGTCCTCGCGGCGATGCTCCTGATGCTGGGCGCCCCGTTGAGCCTGGCGATCCGGGCTCTGCCGCGCCGCGGCTGGGGCGGTTTCGTTCGGGGAATCCTGTACCGGGCGCTGCGCAGCAGGACGGCGCACGTGCTGGCCCATCCCGTCGTGACGACCGTCATCTTCGTGGGCAGCCTCTACGGCTTCTACTTCACGCCCACATTCGACTACCTGATGCGCAGCTGGTGGGGGAACGTCCTCATGCTGCTCTTCTTCCTCGGCACCGGACTGCTGGCCTTCGGCGGAGCCTTCGCGCTCGGTCCGTGGCCGCACCGCGCCTCGCCTCCCATCCGCATCGTCGAGCTGGTGCTGCCCGGTCCGCTGCACGCCTTTTTCGCGGTGGCGCTCATGATGGCCAGCAGTCCAGTCGTCCGGACCTTTGCGAATCCGCCTCAGGGCTGGGGGGTCGACGTCATGACCGACCAGCTGGCGGCCGGCAACATCATCTGGGGCTTCGGCGAGGTGCCCAGCATCATCGCCTTCGCCATCGTCTACCTGCAGTGGACCCGCTCGGAGGAGACGCGGACAAAGGTGAGTGATCGTCGAGTCGACGCCGACCTCGAGGCCTACAACGCTCATCTGCGGCGGCTGGCCGAGGGCTCTCGCCGCAGGTAGCAGGCAGCCGGCCCGACCCTCCTCAGCCTCACTCCGAGCCCGTCGAACCATCTCGCCTGGATCTGTCTCGCTGGTACGGGTGCGAACCGGTTCCTCTGGCACCGTTATCGGGCCGTGACAACTAAGCTGCTTCGTACTACGGTTTCGTCCGGTCCTACCGAGCCGCGCGACTCAACCGGAGAGCCTCGGTCGGACACCGCCGAACTGCCCGCGCCACGCGGCCGTGCAGACCGGGGACCCATGGTTCCTGGGGTGAATCTCGTGTGACCCGGAGACGGCGCACACGAGTAGGGCGCCTTCCCGCCCGAACCCGTCAGCTAACTCGGTAGGCGGCGAGGAAGAATGGAGATTCGCCGCCTTGGCGACCCTGCTCAACCCATCCGTCGGCGCGCCCGAAGCCCCGTCCGCCTACGCCTCCGACCCGCGGCGAAGGAGGCGTAGGCGCCGCCTCGAGTTCGGAACCGTCCGCACTCATCAGCGGCGTACCTGCCTGGTCGTCGCCACGACACTGCTGGTCGTCGGTCTGTCGGATGCGACGGCGATGTCTGCTCCGGCCACTCGGCAATCCGAGCAGGACGTCCTGGCTGTTGAGATCGAACGGATCTCAGGGTTGGTGGCGGCGGCGGAGAGGGACCTGGAGCGATTCACCGTCGAGGCGGAGGCCGCGGCCGACGCATCCCGCCTCGCGCAGGCCGCTCTCTCGGAGGCGGAGACGCAGGCGGCTACCGCGGCAGTCGAGCTTGATGCGGCGCGAGCGGCCGTCGACGCGGCTCAGGAGGACGTCGCCTCTCTGGGTCGGGAAGCCTTCATGGGCGCCGACCCCCTTGGGGAGGCAGCTGCGCTCTTGGCGGCCGGCGGTCCCGAAGAGTTGATGGATCGCGCCGCGACGCTGGACATCCTTGGCGAGAGTCGAGCTCAGCGGCTCGAGGAGTTCGAGGTCATCGAGGGTCGACAGCAGCGGGCCGAGCAGGTGGCGCGGACTGCGGTCACCGAACGCGATGCGGCCGCGCGGGCGACAGCTGAGGCTGAGGCTGCGGCGCAGGCGCAGCTCGTCGCATCGCAGCAGGCCTACGACGCCGTCGCCGGCCAGAAGGCGGCCCTCGACCAGCAACTCCGTGACGCGGAGATCAGTCTGCTGGCCGCGCAGGGAGTAGCGGATCCGTCGGCTGTGCGGGACGCGCAGCAGCGCGCGGAACTCGCCGCGGCCCGCGCGGGTAGCGCCGCCCTCGTCGCCGGTCGGGTCACCTCCTGCTACGGCAGCCGATCGGGCGCCATGCACAACGGTGTGGACATCGCCGCCCCCATCGGAACCCCGATCTACGCCCCTGCCTCCGGGGTGGTTCTGGACGCGGGGCCGGCCAACGGGTTCGGCCTCGCCGTGTACATCCAGCATGCCGACGGGACCATCACCCTGTACGGCCACATCAACCAGTACTTCGTGAGTGCAGGCCAACAGGTGGCCGCAGGCCAGCAGGTCGCCGAGGTCGGCAACCGAGGGCAGTCGACGGGCTCCCACCTGCACTTCGAGACCCACCAGGGCGGGCTGTACCAGAACCGCGTCAACCCTGCGCCCTGGCTGAGTGCTCGCGGAATCACGCTCGGTGGCGGCTGCTGAACGTCGGCTGAGGCGCGTGGGGAACAGGAAGCGACCCGTGCGCGACGGAGCTGAAAGGTGACGCTCCGGAGACGGGCCTGCATCAGAACGTGACCAACCCGGTGTGGCGGTTGTGCAGCGTGTTGCCTTTGCTACTACCGGTGATAGTGGGACTCTGCACGGGCTCTTCTGCCCGCCCTCTTCCCCAGGGAGCCCCATGTCCCACCGCCGTGCGTTCCGGTCTGCTGCCTCCGGCAGCCCAGGCCGGCCCCGCCGACACTTGCCGACGGTGGGTCGGCCTGCCCGTCGCCTGCGAATGCGGACCGCGCTGGTCGGTGCGCTGACCAGCGCAGTGCTGATCGGCGCTGTCCAGGTCGGGTCCGCGGCGCCCACGCTCGCCGCGCCTCCACCTCCGAACCCCACAGATGGGCAGATCAGCGCCGCACAAACGGAGCAGCAGTCCGCAGCCGCCGAAGTCGGCCGCATCGCCGGCCTGGTCGCGGTCGCGGAGGCTGAGCTCGAGAGGGTCGGTATCGAGGCCGAGGCTGCCGGAACCGCCTACCTGCTGGCCGAGGAGGCCCTTCTGCAGGCGCAGTCGGCGGCTGAGCGAACCGCGTCGGAACTGCAGGAGGCCGCGAATGCGGTCTCGGCTGCGAAGGTTCGCATCGAACAGTTCTCCCGCGACAGCTACATGAACGGGTCGATGCTCTCCACGACGGCCGCGCTGCTGGACGCCGACGGCCCGGGGGAGCTGATCCAGCGGGCCGCGCTGCTGGACTACGTCGCGGCCAACGAGGTGGACGTGCTCGGTCAGCTCCAGGTCGCCAAGGTGGCTCAGGCCAACGCCGACTCCGCCGCGCGCGCGGCTCGCGACGAGACGGTGGCAGCCGAGGAGGTGGCGCGGGTCGCCAAGGCGCAGGCCGACGCTCAGCTGGCCGCCCAGGAGACGGCCTACGCCGCAGTGGCCGAGCAGAAGGCTGCGCACGAAGCGGAGCTGCAGGCCGCGCAGATCAAGTTGCTCGAGCTGCAGGGCGCCCGCAACGCCTACGAGCAGTACATGGCGCAGAAGCAGGCCGAAGAGGCAGCTGCACTGGCGGCAGCGCAGAGGTCCGCCGCCGCGGCGGCCGAGGCGGCTGCGGCGGCGCGGAACAACAGCAACGGTGGTGCAGTCGGCCGGTCGACCGCCTACGTCGCGCCCTTCTCCGGACGCATCACGAGTTGCTTCGGTGCCCGCTGGGGCACCTCGCACAACGGCCTGGACGTGGCGTCTCCGATCGGCACGCCGCTGTACGCGCCCATCTCCGGGACCGTCCAGCGCGCAGGATCAGCGACCGGCTTCGGGCTGGCCGTCTACCTGCTGGGCGATGACGGCGCCGTGTACGTGTACGGGCACATCAACGACTACTTCGTCCGCGCCGGCGAGCGTGTCGTAGCAGGTCAGCAGATCGCGGAGGTGGGAAACCGGGGCAATTCGACGGGTCCGCACGTGCACTTCGAGGTCCATCCGAGCGGAGCGATGTACAGCGGAGCGGCGAATCCGGTGCCGTGGCTGAACGCCCGGGGTATCCAGTTGGGTGCCTGCGGGGGCTGACGTCTCCATCGACTGCGGGGCGGCACAGCCTCGTGCTGGCATGCCGATTCGGTCGGCACCCGGTCCTACTAGTCTCACTAGTAAGCCGTCGGGACGTCGGACGATCGTTGGAGTTGAGCGCACGGGATGACGACCGCCTCAGGTGCACGCGAGGTTCCATTCGCTCGGCAGGCGGTGTGGGAGGCCCTGACCGCTCGCTCCCCGTACTGCCCCGTCTGCGACGTCTCCTATGTCTTCGCGGAGGACCGGGATGCCCCGGCCGGCGCCGTTCTGTCCAAGGGGACCGTGTTCGTGTGTGTCCGGGGACAGTTGAACGGCGGGCCGCCGCCGGACGATGCGGTCCGTGGGGAGATCGTCGAGTTGGTCGAACAGCGATGCGTCGCGACTCGGCTCGAATGGCGGCCGGAGACGTGGGAGACCCGCATCGAACTCGCCGACGCGGAGACAGGTCGCACAAACGTCACGGTGACCGTGACGCACGAGCCGAAGAGCGGCAACCGGCTGCTGCACGCGATTCGACGGAAGGCGATGCAGCGCGTGGTGCAAGGAGTCGTGGACGTTGAGTTGGCCCAGCTGCCGGCCCATGTCGGGCGGACCGAAGAAGCCGCCGCCACCAGCCCCGCGGCGCAAGGCTCCATCTCCGCCGTGGAGGAAGAGGGCGGTTGGGTCCTCCATCTTCGCGGTGAGGTGGACGCGTCAGTCGTCGATCGGATGGGGCTCCAGCGACGCCTGCGGGAGCTGGCGGTCCTGGCGATCGACGTCCGGGGCCTGACCTACATCGACTCCCAGGCCTTCCCACCGTTACAGCGATGGGCGAAGCGCAGCCTCGCAGCCGGAGGCCGCCCGGTCATCCGTGGCGAGAGCGCCTATTTCGACCAGATGCTGGCGGTCATGGGGATGACGTCGGTGTTTCACCGGGAGGGCTGATCCGACACGCGTCCACCACCCGCACGCCGTGCCATCGACGTCAGCGCGCCTCAGGCGATCCCGCTGATAGCGCGCTGCGGGAGCGTCCGGTAGGAGCCACCGCCTTCGTGCTCGGCATCGCCGGCTGGGTAGGCGAGGCTCCCCATCAGCTCCCGCTCCACGTCGGCACGCAAGGAGGAACGACTGGGTCCGCCTCTCAGGCGACCTGCGGCGGACCCGGCACTCGCCGTCCGCAGTCCAAGGGGCCGGAGCTTCGTGCAGGTGCATGGTACGCGCCGGGAGTCAGAAGCCGAAGAGAAGCCCGAGGCCGCCGAAAGTGAACATCACCATCACGACCACCAATGGCAGTTGGTCGGAGGCCGGCGCTCGCGGTGCCACGCGTAGAGCCTGCTCATGTGCCAGTGTCACGCCCAGGACGTGTCCGGTGACCACGCCGCCGACCTGGACGTAGGCGATCGTGTCCGCGGACACGGCGGTGAGGTCAACTCGGTTGTCGTAGGTCCCGAACAGATCGACCCCGTCGAGGCCGAGCGGGTTGCTTGCGAGGATCCACGTCGTCTGACCGTCGAGAAGCAGGAGGCTGAAGTAGTGCGCGATCGTGTAGCCGAGAGCAATCGGGATCACCGTCGCGGCGAAGAGGCGTGGTTGCGGTCCTAGGGGCAGGTGACTGAGGCGACCGGACAGGCGGGTACCCACCAGGTAGAGCAGGGCGACGAGCGCGATCATCGCGACCAGCCCCAGGGTGCCGGACAGGGCGTCGTTCGCTTCGCCCGGGCCGGTCTGCCAGTAGACCGTTCGGGACAGGCCGTCGAAGGCGGTGGAGCCGAGCAGCACGACGACGACCGCGGCGAGGCCCGGCTCGGCGGGCGTGGTGAGGACGTTGGTCAGCGGGTTGCGGAACACCAGGCGCCCGTCTTCCCGTCGTGCGAACGGCGAGAGGCGGCCCAGCAGCGTCGAGTACACCTCGAACCCGTCACCACGGGCGAACCAGCCCTCGCCGAACCAGAGCGCGGCTGCCGTTTGGACCGCGGCATACATCACCAGGAACCAGGCGACCGTTGATGGCTCGGCCCGCTGCGGCGGGACCAGTTCGAGCCACACGAAGATTGCCAGGAACGCGGCAGCGGGCCAGAGGCCCAGCCGGGGCAGGGCCCGCGCTCCGCGGGGAGGACCTGCGATGCCCCGAAGCACCCGGTGGACGAGTCGCAGCGGGTTGACGATCCGCCACACAGGTCCGAGCAAGAGGCTGGCGGGCACGAGACCCACCCAGAAGGTGACGTAGACGGCCCACGGCGCGATGTTGCGGGAAGTCTCGTCCGGGCCGGCGAAGGCGACGACCGTGACAAAGGTGGCGACGGTCAGCGCGATGGTCTGGAGCACCGGGCGCAGGGCCGGGCTTTCCGCGGCGCGCTGCACTGCGGCCGCCAGTGGTCGGCCGGAGGACGAGTCGCCCAACGTGGGCTTGCGCCAGAAGAGCAGGAGCGCCGCGAAGCTGATCAGGACGGCGGCCCCGCCGCCGTACAGCGCGAGCCCTAGTGGGATCGGCAGGTCGGTTCTCGAGCCGACCCCGTGGGCGAGGAGTGTCATCCGACCTGGACGGTGAACAGGAGCGTGCCGAGCTGCTCCAGCTCCACCTCGAAGACCCCGGGGATCGTGGCCTGGAACGTCAACGTGCCGGGAGCCTCTGGGCCGACGGGGGCGGAGAGGTCGTAGCCGTGCAGGTGGAGCGCGTCAGCCACATCGCTGATGACGGTGATGTTCACCTGCTCGCCGGCGGTGACCGGAATCCGGCCGGTGTTCCCGGTGGCCTGGCCGCCTGTGTACGTGACCGCGATGTTCGTACCCGCGGGCGCCGCGCTGCTGGGGTTGGCCGACGTCGCCGAGGGGGGCGCACTCGTCGGTGCGCTGGTCGAGGAACGGGCGCTGCTTTCGGCGCCCGCGTCCGGCTCGTCCGTCCCGGCGCAGCCAGTGAGCACGACGGTGGTCGCAATGAGAAGGGCGGCATGCAGACGGCCGGACCGCGTGGTCAAGGCAAGCATGAACTGACTCCAAGAATCGACGACGGTGGCTCGCGGCAGATCTTCAGTCGAGGGGGTTCTCGCGCTGCTCGGCTTCCTCGTTGTCGCGGGCAACCAGGCGGCGATCGCGGATGACCGCGACGGTCACGATGGCGAGGAGGGCGGCGGCAGGTCCGAAGAAGCCGATGGTCCCGATGACGGCGAGGCCGTCTACAGCGAGCACCGAATCGGAGGCTGGGATCCAGGGGTCGACGTCCTCTACTACTCGCACTAGGACATGCGACATCGAACGGTGTCAGATGTCAAACGAGGCGAGACCTGCGCGGATGGCATCACGATGGGCGCGGCACGCATCCCAGAAGTCTCGGCGACCGCCAGACATCACTGCCTCGACACCCGTTGCTCGTGGAAATGTGACCGAAGCGTCCCTCTCTGGCGGGCGTGTCGTGATAATTTCGTGACCTGTCTGCCGGGCCCCGCTCCTCGAACATGAGGACCCCGCTGGACACCGCCGAACTGCGTGCGGCCGATGCCGCTGCAGACCGGGGACCCATGGTTCCTCTGGGGTGAATCCTGCGCGCCGGACGGCGCGCGGGTAGGGCAACTTCCGGCCCGAACCCGTCAGCTAACTCGGTAGGCGGCGAGGAAGAAACGGAGAGCCGCCCACTGTGGCGCCCCTGAACACGCACACTGCACAGCCCCTCGACGAGTCCGTCGACACTGAGGTCCTCCTCGTTTCCCCGCGCACGCGTCACGGCAGGCGCCGCAGGATCGGGCTTCGGTCCGCCCCGAGCTCTCGGGTCGCGTACGCCCTCGGCGTGGCGACCGTCTGCTCGCTGGCTCTGGTGAACCTCCTGTCAGGCGAACCCGCCGCCAACGCCACCGACTCGCCGTCGGTGGCGGTCGCAGCCGCCCTTGGTATCGACGGATCGGGCGTCGACACGCCGGCCATGGAGGAGCCCCACCTGCTCGAGCAGCTGGCCGCCAGCCGGTCCGAGCGCGATGCCGAGCAGGCCGCTGCCGTGGCCGCTCAGGCCCAGGCCGAGGAGGCCGCAGCCGCCGCCAAAGCTCAGGCGGAGGCCGAGGCGAAGGCCGCCGCCGAGGCGGCTGCGGCTGCGGAGGCCGCGGCTGCGGAGGCCGCGGCACAGGCTGCGTCGGCCGCTGCTGCGCCCGCTGCGCCGGCCGCGTCCGTGGCTGCCAGCGTCCTCGCCAAGATCAGCAATAGTGCCGGCGCCGTCAAGGCTGTGGCCCAGAACGCCGCGAACGCGGTGGTCTCGAACGTTCCGGGGACGGCCGGCATCACCATCGGCGGCACCCGAGCCAGCGCGACGGACCCGGGTGGTCACCCCTCGGGTCTCGCCCTGGACTACATAGTGGGAACCAGCAACGTCCCGCTGGGCAATGCGATCGTCGAGTACCACATCGCCAACTGGGACGCGCTGGGCGTGGAGTACATCATCTATCGCCAGCGGATCCTCAACTCGCCGGGTGGCGCGTGGAAGTCCATGGAGGACCGAGGGGACGCCACGGCCAATCACATGGACCACCCGCACGTGAACTACCGGGGCTGAGCCGCGCCATTTGGCTATGGGCAGCGCCTGTCGCCAATGACGTGCCACCGGCCTGGAACTTGCAGTGCATCCCGGCCCAGATGTCGTCGCCATCGACCCGCCCCGTTGGCAGAGTGCGAACACCATGCTCACCTCGTGTCGGCTGGCTCAGGCGATCAGGGTGCACAACGGAGTCGCAGTCGGGGCCTGGCGACCCGAGCCGCCTGTAGGGAGCCCCGGGCGCGATGTGATCGCAGGGTCCTCATCCATCTGTGCCACCGGAGAGTCGGCGACCCCACGAGTCAGCACTGCCTGTCTGCACGACCTTGGGCGAGTCAGGGCATGGAGCTCTACGCCGGCACGGCATCAATTGGGTCACGCCGATTGCGCCTCTGGTCTTGCTGCTTGCGCCAGCCGTACCGGGTCAGCCCTCTCGGCTTGTAGAGGGAGAGGATCGTGACGACGACGAGGAGCACCGAACCGCCGATGGAGTGGGGGAGGGAGCCCGGCAGTCCGCGAGGATCGGCAACCGTCCCCGCGGCTTCGGCCAACGAGCGGATGGTTCGGGTCTCGAGCAACAGGACGGTTGTCGCCACGAGGGTGAGCAGGAGCTTCACAACCACCCAGTAGTGACGGAACAAGCCCCAGGACGTGCCCAGTGCGTTGACTATTCCGATGATCACTGATGCGAGGGCCAGCGGAACGATGGCGTAGATGACGGTCAACTCCATTGCGAGATAGGCCGAGCGAACTCGTTCGATGTCACGGCTGAGGACAGCTGTGACATCGAGGGCTATGTAGGCGAAGACGGCGCCCAGCCAGCCCACCGACGACGCGACATGGGCCGTCAACACCGCCTTGCGGGGGCGAGGGGCCAGAGTCATACCGCGGTGCCGATGGCCGAGGAGCTGGCGGCCAACAGCGGGACCGCGGGTGCCGTGGACCCCGACATGTGCCGGCCGGGACCGTGCTCCCCGCCGATGCCAGTGAGCTGCAGGACGACGAACAGCAGGATCAAGAGGCCAACGACGATGGCGGCGACCCTCACCCAGCGGGGCATGCGTGTCGGCGTCCCGCGGTCGGCGTCGGAAAGAGGGGTCGGCTCGGTCATCTGCGTTTCCTTCGCTGTCATGTCCGCTCGGTAGCGGACGGAGCGACCTTATCGAGACAATCTGTCTATTTCGATACATCGTGTCACTGGCGTGCCGACCCGTATGCTTTCCCGGTGCCTAAGCTGTGGACAGACACGATCGAGGCGCACCGCCACGTGGTGCGGGAGACGATCCTCGACACCACGTGGGGATTGGTCACCGAGCGTGGGCTCCTGGCGGTGACCATGTCCCAGATCGCCGAGAGGTCCGGCATCGGCCGGGCGACGCTGTACAAGTACTTCCCTGACGTCGAGTCGATCCTGTTCGCCCGCCACGAGCGCCACGTCTCCGAGCACCTTCGTCATCTCGCCGAGTTGGGGAATCAACCAGGGGAGGCGGAGAGCCGACTGAGGGCCGTACTGGCGGCGTACGCCCTCATCTGTCACCACCGGGGACAACACGGCACCGAGGAGCTCGGCGCCCTTCTGCATCGGCATGAAATCGTCGACCGAGCGGAACAGCAGATCGGCGGCCTGTTCCAAGGCCTGCTCGTCGAGGTCGCTGAGGCCGGGCGACTCAGGAGAGACGTATCCCCTGAGGAACTCGCCAGCTTCTGCGTTCACGCCCTCACGGCCGCAGGCGGTCTCCCATCGGAGGACGCCGTCCACCGACTGGTGGAAGTTACGCTCTCGGGACTCCGCCCACAGTCCTGAGCTTTCTGTCGCCAGCTCCTGTCGGCCTGCCGCGACGTTTCAGGGCTGCGCACCCGAGAGCTATGACGACAACGGCGACGAGGAAGCCTGCGACTCCTTCGCGACCAACCCGCGAAACGAACAGTGGCATCGAGGCTCCCAATGCCACGTACATGACGGAGCCGGGCACGATGCCAAGCGCCGTGCCGAGCAAGTAGGGGAGCAGTCGGATTCGACTCAGCCCAGCGGCATAGCTCACCAGCATAAAGGCGATCATCGGCATGAGGCGAGCGAGGAGCACTGCGGTGAAGCCGCGCTCATCGAGGGCCTCATCGAATCTGCGCAGACGCTCGCTGCCCGCACGTGAAACGGCCTCACGCCCGAGCCCGCGGCTGAGAACGAAGCCGCCAAACCCACCGAGCAAGCCACCGGCGACCACCAGGGCAAGGCCGGCCCAGAATCCGGCCGCGGCGCCCACCAGAACGGACATCGCCGAGCGCGGCATCGGGGTCATCAGCGCAAGGGCCTGCCCCAGAGCCAGAAGGAGCCACGTCCCTGGTCCGGCGTCCTCCAGCCACGTCCGCATCACCGGGACGCTGGGAAGATCCGCGACTGTCGACGCGACCACCGCGCCGAGCAGCAAGACGGTCAGCCCCCCGAGGCGAATCCACGCCCAACCCGAACGCGCCTTCCGAGTGGCCGGTGCGCTCGGGTCTGCCTGCTCAATGTCAGGGGCGCGCTCAGGCCACCGGATGCGCACGGTGGGGCCGGGACGGGTCAACCGAAGGCGCACAGCACGATGCGGGCGGCCAGACCGGCAGTGGCGGCGGGCAACACGAGCGCGCCGGCCGCAATCGCCGAGCAGCCCGCTAGCCGGCTCAGCCCGCTGGCGCCCAGGCTCCCCGAAGAGAGTCGTTGGAGACGCGCCTCCGTCAGGCGTCCGGCCATCGCAAGCGCTGCGGCGGGCATCGGATGGCCTGTCAGCCGGGACAGCGCTTCCCGCACGGCAGGCTTTCCGCAGCGGCGCGCCGCCTGACTATCCGCTGCCAGTTCCACGAGGTCGCGCGCGGCTTCCGGCGCCGCTCGCAGGAGCGGGCACCAGGGCAGCGCCGTCGCCAAGGTGTCGACGACCGCCAGAATGAGGTGGTGGCGCCCCCGAAGGTGCGCCCGTTCGTGCTCGAGAGTCGCGCGTACGGCGGCCGGCGTCAGATGGGTCTGCAGCGCGCGGCTCAAGATGATCAGACCGGCCCGCCCCCCGATGGACAGCGCGATCGGGCGCTCGTCCTCGATCCACAGAGGCTCCTGCCCGCGGCAATCCGCGGCCAGTGCTCGTAGTTGTCGCAGGTGTGGGGCGTTGCGACGCCGACGACGGAACCTGCCGTGGACGACGTAGGCGATCCTGACGACGACGACAGCGGCGGTCATCACGCCGATGCCACCCATCGTCGCGGCTGCGCCCGGCGCAACGCCAGAAGAGATGGCTGTCCAGCACTCCCCGGCCAGTCGTAGAGCGCCCGAATGGTGGTCGCCGACCGGGAGAGCCACCAGGCTGAGCGTGGCGAGCAGCGATGCGACGAGGCCGACAGTCGACGCTGTCCAGCCAGTGAGGAGGATCGTCGGGTCCACGCGACGTCCCGCGAGCCACGACAGGAGCCGGTGGCCGCGCCAGGCGAGCAGAATGCCGCCGACACTGAGCGCCACGAGAGGCGTCATGGCGCGGGATCCCGCTTGCTGAGTCCGGTCCGGAGCACCTCGGATTCCTCGTCCGAAGCATTCTCGGCGAAGTGCAGCAGCACGGACCGCGGATCTTCCGACGCGTCGAGGATCTCGCGCAGGGACGCCGCAGCGGCCGCTTCTCGACTTAGCGCGGGGGAGTAGCTGTACGCGCGGCCGACCGGCTGTCGCTCCACCATGCCCTTGCGATGCAGATTGCTCAGCACCGTCATGATCGTCGTGTAGGCGAGGTTGCGCTGCGCGGGGAGCTGCTCCAGGACCTCGCGAACGGTCAGTGCGCGGCCCGCCGACCACAGAAGGCCCATGACGGCCGCTTCGAGCTTGCCCAGCGGTGGCACGGGCTCTCCTTCTATGACTGCAGTCGCGCCCAATGGCAGCGCCACCGGTGCGCCGGTTCCCAAGCTAGGGCGGGCACTTCCCAGGTGCTCGGTCGCTGCACACTAACGGGCGCCTCCGCGCCGGCTCGCCTCCTGTGGCCTGTGGGGCGGCTGGGGATGGGGCGCGAACGCGTGACAACTATCCGTCCCACATAGTTGTCACGAGAGAGTCACGGTCCTAGTTTGGCGTGGTCCGGTTCGGCAGTCGTCCCTCCCGCCAGAGGAGGGCCCGTCCGGGCGCCGCCGAACCCGCGACGGGTAACCGTCCGGGGCCGGGGACCCACCGGAGTACTGGGGTGAATCCTGCGCGCCAACGGCCGCAGGTAGGGCGTCTTCCAGCCCGAACCCGTCAGCTAACTCGGTAGGCGGCTACTGGAAGACAGGAGAGCCGCCCGCCGTGGCGACTACCGATCGCATCCGCATGTCCGTGTCGCCCCGTCACTTCAGGAAGCGGACGCTGCTGCTGGCGGTCGTTGCCGTGGTCGGAGTCGATCTCGCGTCCGCCCCCGCAGCGGCCGACCCCGTCACCGCAGAGGACGCCGCGTCGCTCGTTGCCGAGCGCGGACACCAGCTCGAGGTCCTGACGGAGGCGTTCAACGAAGCGCGCGAGAACCTGGAGATCCAGCAGGCCGCCGCTGCCGCGGCAACGGCCGACATCGCCAACGCCGAGGCCGATCTGGCCGCGCTCAGTGACCAGCTGGCAACTGTCGCTCAAACCGCTTACGCCGGCGATGGACTCAGCGCCCTCCAAGCGTTCATGACCAGTGGATCGCCGGAGGAGTTTGTCGACCGAGTCGCTCTGCTCGAATCGGTTGCCGGTCACCACAGCGACGTGGTCGACCGGGTGTCCGCCCTTCAGGCTGCGGCTGAAGAAGCGCGGGCGACGGCCGCGCGAGCTGCCGCAGACGCCCAACAGCAGGTCGACGAGGTGGCGGCCCAGCAGTCGGAGCTACAGGCCGAAATTGCCGACTACCGGGCCCAGTACGCCGCACTGAACGCTGACCAGCAGGAGGCGGCGGACGCCGCGCATGGCGGTCAGACCCTAGCGGCCCCGTCGCCCGGCGTCGTCGTAGCCAACAGTGCCGCGGCACAGACCGCCGTCGACACCGCCATGGCACAGCTCGGGGATCCCTATGTGTGGGCCGCGGCGGGACCGGACTCTTTCGACTGCTCGGGGCTGACCCAGTACGCCTTCGCGGCCGCAGGCATCTCGCTCCCGCACTCCAGCAGGTTGCAGGCCGCCATGGGGCAGGCCGTGTCGAGGGCGGATCTGCAGCCCGGTGACCTCGTCTACTTCTACAGCCCGGTGAGCCACATCGGCATCTACATCGGTGGCGGGCAGATGGTGCACGCGTCGACGTTCGGCGAACCAGTGAAGGTCGGGTCGGTCGACATGTCCGGATACGCCGGGGCCCGGCGGATCGTCTGACCGAAGGTCGCGTCGACGAACGGGAGCGGAGGGGCGCCCGCCCCGGCCCGGCGGCTTCCGACGATGCAGTACTACGGGGCGTAGTAATCTGGGTGCAGCCGTGAAGGGGGTGGCACGTTGGCGCGACGCATGTGGGCGTTGCTGCTGCTCGCAGCCGTGTTCTCCATGCACGGCGTCCAGTGCGTAGCAGCCGACGCCGACTCCGGCCACGGGATGTCGGCGGCAGCGCACGCGCGGGTTGCCGCCCCTGCCGAGACCGCCACTCTGGACGTGGGCCTCGGTGTTGCCGGCAACGTTCTTCATGGGATGGCGCTGGCAGATGTTGTCGCCACCGATGCGGACGGTGGCGCGCTGCCGGGGGCTGGCGTCGCCTTCTGGGCCGTCTGCCTCGCGGTCCTGCTGACCGGTGTGGTCCTGCTGGGGCTCGTCGCCATGATCAACACGTCCTGGGCGCGCACAGTTCAGGCCCGAGCGCCCGCATCACGGTGGAGCGCAGCGTGGTCGACACTTCCGCGACCACCGGATCTCTCTGCTCTCTGTCTCCTGCGGATCTAGGCCGAACGCCTTCACCCCGCCCGCCCAAGGGCCTGGTCGGGGTCGTAAGCGCACGCCTCAGACCGCAACCACAGGAGACTTTGATGACCCGCACAACCGCACGACTCGTCCGCCTCGTCGGTGGACTCCTGGCAGGCGCCGTTGTTCTGGCCGGCTGTTCCGACGGCGGCGAGACCTCCAGCGCAGACGCCAGCAGTTCGGCCAGTGACTCGGCCGAGCACAACGACGCTGATGTCACGTTCGTCCAAGGGATGCTCCCGCACCACGAGGGCGCTGTCGCCATGGCTCAGCTCGCGGACGGCCGGGCCTCTGACCAGAGGGTCGTGGACCTGGCCGACCGCATCGAGGCGGCGCAGGGACCGGAGATCGCAACCATGACCGGCTGGCTCGAGGAGTGGGGTGAGCCCATGCCCGAGGACGACATGGGAGGCATGGACCACGGCTCCGGCGGCATGGACATGGAGGGCATGTCCGAAGAGGACATGACCGCCCTGGACTCCGCCTCTGGTGCCGAGTTCGACCGCATGTTCCTCAAGATGATGATCGAGCACCACCGGGGCGCGGTCGAGATGGCGCAGACCGAGGTCGAGGACGGCAGCTACCCCGATGCGGTCCAGATGGCCGAGGACATCGTCGCCTCCCAGACTGCCGAGATCGAGGACATGGAGACGCTGCTGAGCGAGCTCGGCGGCTGATCTCCGTCAGCGGGTGGCGCAGTCGCCGTGGGTCGGCGGCGCCACCCGTTTCGCCGGCGGGTGGCGCTGTCGCCGTGGGTCGGCGGCGCCACCCGCCTTCCATCATCGTCGCCGGTCTCGAGGAGGCCCCTTGTCTTCGCTCCGCGCCCAACTCGCATCAATGGGGAAGGGGACAGTGGTCCATGTGAGCCGCCTCAGTCCTGTCGTGCCCCGTCGCAAGCGTCGAATCCTGCTCTGGACGAGTTGCCTTGCTGCGATCTCTTTGACATTGGCCGCCTGCACCGACGCGTCCAGTGAGGAGCACGAAGCAGCTGAGCACGCCGACGGCCCAGCCTTCGAGCACATCCACGGCGTCGCGATCGATCCCTCGGGCGATCGGGTCCTATTGGCCACGCACGACGGTCTCTTCGAAGTCGGCGACGACGGGGACACCACCCACATCGGCCCCGTCATCGATCTCATGGGATTCGCCGTCCGCGGCCCCGACCACTTCGTCGCGTCAGGGCACCCGGGACCGGACGTGGACCTTCCACAGCCGGTAGGACTCATCGAGTCCACCGACGGGGGGCGTACTTGGCGAGAGCTGTCCCGACAGGGGCAATCCGACTTCCACGCCCTGACCGTGGGTGAGGCGGGCGTCCTCGGCTACGACGGGACCTTGGTGCGGAGCGCCGACGGCCACGAGTGGGAGGAGCTGACGATCCCCGCCCAGCCGGCGTCCCTGGCGGCTTCTCCGGACGGACGGTCGGTGCTGGCCACCACACAGCAGGGCCTGCTCAGGTCTCCGGACGGAGGGGCGTCGTGGAATCCGGTCGACGGCGCACCGCTGCTGCAGATCGTCGACTGGGCCGACGCGATATCGGTAGTAGGGGTCGATCCCTCCGGCCAGGTCTGGAGGAGTGCGGATGCGGGCGCCACGTGGTACGAGGGCCCCCGGCTCGGAGCTGCCCCTCAGGCCATCGCCGCCAGTCTCGAACAGGGCTCCTGGCGGATCCTCGTTGTCACCACCACTGCGCTGCTGGAGTCGGTGGACGGCGGTCAGGTCTTCGATGTCCTCATGGAGCACTGACGGCGTAGCCGGCGGGTCAGCACAGGGAGGTGATCAGCAGGCCACGACAACATCCTCTTCGAGGATTGCGTCGCGGTCCCCCCGGGGTGTAGCCGTCGAGCAGGCGGTGTCGGCTGATCATTAGCCGGATCCGTCTGGCACAACGCGTCGGATGACTGTCGGTTGGCCGACGGGCTGCACCTTGACGACGTCGCCGGGCTGTGGCGCGGCGATCATGTCCCCGTTGCCGACGTAGATGCCGACGTGATCGATCCCCGGTCGAGTGGGGGAGTAGTCGAAGAACAGGAGGTCGCCCGGGCGCGCTTCGTTCAGCGACGCGACAGCTCGGCCCGCGGTTGCCTGCTGGGCGGACACGCGGGGGAGGTCGACGCCCTGGCTCTTGTAGACCAGCTGGGTGAAGCCCGAGCAATCGAGCCCCTTCGTCGGGTCCGTCCCACCCCAGAGATAGGGGACGCCGAGGTACTCGGCGGCCTTTGCGGCCGCTGCCCGGCCTGCCGGGGAGCCGTCGGTAGCGGCACCCAGCCCGCTGACGGGGTCCGTCGCCAGGGATGTTGCCGACGCTCCGTTCGCTTGCCCGCCGGTGGTCGTCAGGCCCGCGTCCGCGGCTGCGGACGACCAGGCGGAAACGGACCTGGTAGCTGTCGGCTGAACTGGTGTGGGGAACTGTGCGCGAATCTCCGCGATCCGAGACAGGACCTGGGTCATCCCCTCCATCGGACCGCCCTCCGCAGCACGTCGGGCCTCGGGGCCTGGTGTTCGACTCCGCTGCAGGGAGGGCGCTTCGCCTGGCGTTGCCGCACGACTAAGCACGTTAGTAACCATGGTCTGCCGGTGGTGGAAGGCTCGCCGGCCTTGCCTGTCCGGAGATTCGGCGACGGATCGCGACCGCCTCGTGGCGGCCTGGCGCCCCCGCTGGGAACGCAAACGAAGCGAGCCGGGCCGCCCGCAATACACGCGCGGCCCGGCTGTATCGCTCACTGCAGCTGCTGGCTGAGTTCGTTCATCGTCTCCGTCTGCTCCAGCTGGCCGTCGTGGATCTTCTGCTGGAGCGTCTTGGCCTCGCCTCCTGCGGTACCCGACATGGCGATGTCCGTCATCATGATCGCGGACATGTGGTGGCTACGGAATGTCTCGAGCCACTTGCGGTCGAATTCCTCACCGGAGAGCGCCTCCAGTTGAGCCATCTGCTCCTGGTTGAAAGCCTCCAAGGGGGCTTCGGGCGGCATCGCCTCCTGGCCACCCGAGTCGGCGATTTCCTGCAGCGTCGGAATCTGCGCCCGCTGTTCCTCGGCCGCCTGTTGCGCGACCTCGCGCACTCCCGGCGTGACCGCCTTCTCGACCGCCATCTGAGCCATCTCGACGCCCATCCGGTGGTGAGGAACCATCATGGCCGCCCACATGGCGTCGGTCATGGCCGGTTCCTCGTCCGAGGACTCAGACCCTGATGTGTCGGACGCCGTCGTCGAGGCACTAGCCGAGTCGCCGTCGTCGCCTCCGCATCCGACCAGCACTCCTGTGGAGAGCAATAGCCCGAATGCAATCAGGTACAGGTTCCTGGACTTGCGTGCTCCGCGACGTCGGCCAAGCGCACTCCGTGAATGCGACATGAACGTCCTTCCATACCGGTCCGTTCGTCGGTGAAGTCGTCTACCTCCCGATCGATGTCGCGCGGATACCCGCACGGATGTGCGGACAACCGTGTGGCGTCCCGCCTCAGGAACACGCCTCTCGCGGTCCGAAGGCCTAGCCTCGCCGTGTGACGGAGGGAAGCGCCCATGCGCATCCGGTCGATCCGGAGCGGGTGGCGCGTGCGCGTCGTCGCCTTCCGGGCCGCGAGGACGCCGCACGGCTCACGAGCGTCCTCAGCTTGCTGGCCGACCCGACCCGGGCGCGGGTCCTGTACGCGCTGGACGAGGTGGACGAACTGTGCGTGGGCGACATGGCCCTGGCGCTCGACGCCAGCGAGGATGCGGTCAGCTACGCGCTGCGACTCCTGCGGACGGCGGGATTCGTGTCCAGTCGTAAGGAGGGCCGGGTCGTCTATTACCGCCTTGCCGAGGGCTTTCCCGAGCCTTTGAGACACCACTGCCTCAGGCAACTGATCGAGCTCTCGCGGCAGCCTCCGTTAGACGCCTGATCCAGCCGGTTGGCGCCGGGCCCGGCCGGCAGCACCGACTGCGCCGGCCCTGCGTCGCATACCCCTCGGCGCCCCGTCGAGGATGGATGGCCACGACCGGTGTGAAGCGGGAGGTCCTCCATGGTGATGCTGGCGCCCGTTCTAGGTGCCGTGCTCCTGGTGCTGGTCCTCCGGGACGTGTTCCACACGCTCTTCCATCCTGCGGGTCAAGGGAGCCTCAGCCGGCTCATCCTCTCCGGGACGTGGCGGGTGGCTCGGTGGGTTGGCGGACCCACGCGCCTCGCAGAGCTGGCCGGGCCCCTGGGCGTGGTGGCCGTCATAGGCACATGGGGCGGCGCAGTGGTCCTGGGTGGCGCGCTGGTCTACTGGCCGTACATCGACCAGTTCTCCTACTCCGCCGGGCTGAACCCGGATGCGCGTGCGGACTTTCTGGACGCCCTCTATCTGTCGTTGACGACTACGAGCACGCTGGGATTCGGTGACCTCGTCCCGACGGAGGGATGGCTCCGCGTCGCGACACCGATCCAAGCCCTACTTGGGTTCTCGCTGCTGACGGCCGCCGTGACATGGGTGCTTCAGGTCTACCCCGCACTCAACCGCCGGCGAACGTTGGCCACCCGGCTTACGACTCTGGACCAGTCCGGGTTTCGCGAGGCCCTGCCGCACGCGGACTCCGCGATGGCGGCGATCCTGCTGTCCGACCTCGCCGGGCAGGTGGCTCAGATGCGCGTCGACCTCACCCAGTACGCGGAGACCTACTACTTCCGATCCCAGGATGCCCGGTCGTCTATGCCGGCGACCCTGCCGTACGCCCTGGACCTGGTCTCCGCCGGTCGCCGCAGCGGCCGCGCCGACGTGCGCCTGGCGGCGACACACCTAGCGTGTGCGCTGGAGGACCTCGCTGAACATCTGCGCCGGGAGTTCGTGCAGGCGGACGGCGACGTCGAAGAGGTGCTGGCGGCCTACGCTCGAGAACACGGCGAGACGACGATCCTCGGCCGTGCCGACGCCACAGGCCTGGAAGATCAAGCCTGACTACAGTGCGTCCCCCGCCACCGCCACGACGGTGCGGAGCCGGGGGACGCCCTCGCGATACGTCTCAGCCGAGCGAACTGATGAGCTCGCGGCAGGCCGCCTCACAGCGGCGGCATGACTCGGCGCAGACGCGGCAGTGCTCGTGCATCCCGGCATGCCGGTCGCACTCGTCGCCGCAGACCTTGCATGCCGCGGCACAGGCCTCCAGGACGGCGCGGGTGAGGTTGGCGTCGTAGCCGGTGTGCCGGGAGAGGACCCGTCCCGTTGTCTCGCAGACGTCCGCACAGTCGAGGTTGCTACGGATGCACTTGGTGAGCTCGGCGACCATGTCCTCGCTGAGACAGGCGTCTGCGCAGGCCGTGCAGGCCTGGGCGCACTCGAAGCAGGCCTCGATGCACTCCTGCAGTTTCTGACGGTCGATCCCTCCCAGGTCCTTCGGGTAGGTCTCCAGCATCTGTGCAACAACGCTCACGACGTTCACTCCTCTCGACGGCGGCGCGGGCGGCCATCTCCACCGCCGAAAAGCGCCGATCTCGGTCGCATACCCGTACGAGTACGCGGATAGTGCACAGCTTCTTTGCGGTCTGGTGAATCCCCGATGGAGAAGGTGCGTCCCTACCGGCTCGAACCACGTGCCGACGCCGCGCTCTCAGCGTCTGCATCTGGTGCGTTTCCATGCGCTCAATCTGGCTCTCCAGGCGCATGGGCCGACGCGCTGTGGCGCTGATGATCTGTTCGAGCCGGGAAGGTCCTTCTCCTGATCGGTCTGGGCCCAGCTGTCAGGTGCCGCAGCGCCGCGGTCGCGGCACTGCTCTCAGCCATCTCGAGCATCTCGATGCCGCTGCGATGGTGGGAATCAGGATCGCCGCCGACATGGCAATTGTCGTGGACGGGTCACCCACTTCCGTGGCGGCTGCGTCCGAGGACGGTGTGACCTCGGCTATCGCGCGCTTGACGGATTCCATGCGGCTGCCCTCGGTAGTGGCGCATCCCTGCGGTGGTGGACGCGCTGGCTTGCCTAGCGCGCCTACCCGGGTCACTGTGCGACTAACGTTCTTAGTAGGAGACATCTGACCGGCACCCAGCGGCGAGCAGGCGCCGACATCCTCCCGGCCTCAGCCCGGGTTGCGTCCACGCAGAAGCCGGCCTATGTTGGTCGCGGCATACCCCTACCGGGTACACCTAAGCAGACACCGAGGCGGTAAGTCATGGCAGACATCGAGAGCGTCGGCTCCCACGGCTACATCCACCGCAAGGACGACTACCTCAAGCGACTGCGGCGCATCGAGGGCCAGGCTCGGGGGCTGCAGCGCATGGTGGAGGACGAGAAGTACTGCATCGACATCCTCACGCAGGTCTCGGCCATGACTAAGGCATTGCAGTCGGTCGCCCTCGGGTTGCTCGAGGAGCACATGAGTCACTGCGTGGTCGAGGCGGCCGCGGCGGGAGGGCCGGAGGCGGAGACGAAGCTTCGCGAGGCCACCGAGGCCATCGCTCGCCTCGTCCGGTCTTGAGTCACCCGCCGCGTTCGTGAGGACTCCCGGGACCGAACCGGCCCCGGCGTACGAGAAGAAGAGCAAGAACGACACGAGATCCGAGAGGACACCCCTATGAGCACCTCCACCTACACCGTCGTCGGCATGACCTGTGGGCACTGCGTCAGCTCCGTGACTGAGGAGGTCACGCAGGTGCCCGGTGTCACGGGCGTAGACGTCGACCTCGCCACCGGCGGCCTCACCGTCACGAGTGACGCCGCGGTCGACGACGCCGCCGTGCGGGCCGCCGTCGAGGAGGCCGGCTACGAGGTCGAGACCCCCGTCGAGCAGCCCGCGGCGGCGACGTCCTCCGGTTGTGGTTGCGGCTGCAAGTGACGAAACGGCGGGTCGGGACACCGAACGGCCGTCCTGGCACCGCGATCGCGGAGGAGTAGGCATGAACAGCACTGCCGCCAAGGTCGGCGCCTACCTAGTCGGCCTGGCCGTCGTGTTCGTTGCCGCACTCGGCGTTGGGAGTGCCGTAGGCCCAGTCGGGCCAAGAGCCGACGGGAACGAGTCGCCGGCACCGGCGGACGTAGGCCACGACGGCATGGACATGGACCGCGACACCGGCAGCTGACCGGATCCCCCGGAGTGTGCGCCCTGGTCCGGGCGGGCCTCCGGGGGCCCGCGCCGGAGGAAGCGCCACAGCGATTTTGAGGAGAACCAGTGAGCTCCGCGACGAACAGCACGACAGCGCCGACTCCGAACGGCGGTGACCAGGTCGAGCTCGCGATCGGCGGCATGACCTGTGCGTCGTGCGCCATGCGGATCGAAAAGCGGCTCAACAAGCTCGACGGGGTCACCGCCACGGTGAACTACGCCACCGAGAAGGCGAAGGTGACCTTCGCCGACGGCGTCACGCCCGACGACCTGGTGGCGGCTGTGGAGAAGGCCGGCTACAGCGCCCGGCTGCCGGAGCCGCCGCGCCCGGAAACGGCCGGCACGGACGGCGGGGAGTCCGACGGGAACGATCCGGTCGCGCCGCTGCGCCAGCGCCTCCTGGTGTCCACCGCGCTGACCGTTCCCGTCATCGCGATGGCGATGATCCCGGCGCTGCAGTTCGACTACTGGCAGTGGCTGTCGCTGACCCTCGCGGCCCCGGTGGTGGTCTGGGGTGCCCTTCCCTTCCACCGGGCCGCGTGGACGAACCTTCGCCACGGCGCCTCCACCATGGACACGCTCATCTCGATGGGCACGCTGGCCGCCTTCGGCTGGTCGCTGTACGCGCTCTTCTTCGGTACGGCCGGCATGCCGGGCATGAAGCACCCGTTCGAACTGACCATCGCGCAGACCGACGGCACGGCCAACATCTACCTGGAGGTCGCTGCCGGGGTCACCATGGCGATCCTCGCCGGCCGGTATTTCGAGGCGCGGTCCAAGCGCCGCGCCGGAGCGGCGTTGCGTGCACTGCTGGAACTGGGGGCCAAGGAGGTCTCCGTCCTGCGCGGTGGGCGCGAGGAGCGGATCGCCGTCGACCGGCTCGCCGTCGGTGACCTGTTCGTCGTCCGCCCGGGGGAGAAGATCGCGACCGACGGCGTGATCACCGAGGGTTCCTCGGCCGTCGACGCCTCGATGCTCACGGGCGAGTCCGTCCCGGTCGAGGTCGGTCCCGGGGACAGCGTGGTCGGTGCCACCGTGAACGCCGGTGGCCGCATCGTCGTCCGGGCGACCCGCATCGGCTCCGACACCCAGCTCGCCCAGATGGCGCGGCTGGTGGAGGAGGCCCAGAACGGCAAGGCCGAGGTCCAGCGGCTGGCCGACCGGGTGTCGGGCATCTTCGTGCCGATCGTTATCGCCCTCGCCGTCGCCACCCTGGGCTTCTGGCTGGGCACGGGAGCCGGTATCGCGGCGGCGTTCACCGCCACGGTCGCCGTCCTGATCATCGCCTGCCCGTGCGCCCTCGGGCTGGCAACGCCAACCGCGCTGATGGTCGGCACCGGTCGCGGCGCGCAGCTCGGCATCATCATCAAGGGCCCGGAGGTCCTGGAGTCCACCCGCAAGGTCGACACCGTCGTCCTGGACAAGACGGGCACCGTGACCACCGGGCGGATGACCCTGCTCGACGTCATCCCCGCCGCCGGGGAGGACGTGGATCGGCTGCTGCGGCTGGCCGGTGCGTTGGAGGACGCCTCCGAACACCCCATCGCCCAGGCGATCGCCAAGGGGGCCACCGAGCGCACGGGCGCCCTCCCTGCCGTGGACGGGTTCACGAACGTCGAGGGGCTGGGCGTCCAGGGCGTCGTCGAGGGGCACGCGGTGATCGTTGGCCGGTCCCGGCTGTTCGCCGAGTGGTCGCAGCACCTGCCCGCCGAACTCGAGAGCGCCAAGGCCGCCGCTGAGGCGGAGGGCCGGACGGCGGTCGTGGCCGGCTGGGACGGCGCGGCCCGCGGGATCCTCGTCGTGGCCGACGCGATCAAGGAGACGTCGTCCGAGGCCATCGGTCAGCTCCGCGACCTCGGTCTGACGCCGGTGCTGCTGACCGGCGACAACAAGGCCGTGGCCCGCTCGGTGGCCGCCCAGGTGGGCATCACCGAGGTCATCGCCGAGGTTTTGCCGCAGGACAAGGTCGACGTCGTCAAGCGGCTTCAGTCCGAGGGCAAGGTCGTCGCGATGGTCGGGGACGGCGTCAACGACGCCGCCGCGCTCGCGCAGGCGGATCTGGGGCTGGCCATGGGGACCGGAACCGATGCCGCGATCGAGGCGAGCGACCTGACGCTGGTCCGCGGTGATCTGCGGGCCGCAGCGGATGCGATCCGGCTGTCCCGGAAGACCCTGAGCACCATCAAGGGCAACCTCTTCTGGGCCTTCGCCTACAACGTCGCGGCGCTGCCGCTCGCCGCAGCCGGCCTGCTCAACCCCCTGCTGGCGGGTGCGGCGATGGCCTTCTCGTCGGTGTTCGTGGTCTCGAACAGCCTGCGGCTGCGGCGGTTCAAGGCGCTGGCGTCCAACCGGACCGACGGGGGAGCGGCGGTGGACCGCGGCCCGGCCTCCGTGGAGGAGCAGGCGCTGGCCGGAGGTCCCGTCCGCTCGTGACCCCGACGGGCGACGGGGAGTCCGGCGGGGTAACGCTGCTGGTCTACGGGAGCGGCTGGTGCCTGGACGTGCCCCGCAGCCGGGTCCTGCTCGAGCGGCCCGGGCGGCCGTACCGGTACGTCGACGTCGAACAGGACGCCGCCGCCACGGCCTACGTCCGGGAGCTGCAGCACGGCCGGCGATGGATCCCTACTCTGGTCCGAGCCGACGGCAGCCACACCGTGGAGCCCGGCGACACCGAGCTCCCTGACTTCCTGGGCATCGCGCGCGGATAGCCGACCGGCGGGCGTGTCTGGTGCCGCCCCTCGTGGGTACCCGGGCTTCCCGTCACCGTCTGTCCACTGCGACACCCGTATATCCGTGTGATAGTGCGGATGTTTCCCGTCCGCCGCCTCACGGCCCGAGCGTCCGAGTGGTGACCGACAGCCGAGAGGAGGAGCGGCGTGACTGCTGTACTCGCGCTCCTCGCACTGCTGGTCGCACTCGTCGGCACCCTCTACGGCCTGTCGTCCCTGTTGGGCAGGGCGCGCTTGGTCACGGGTCTCATGCCGTTCGAGTCAGGGATTGCGCCGCAGCAGCACGCGGTGTCCCGGTACCACGCTCGCTGGTACGCGATCACGATCCTGTTCCTGGCCTTCGACATGGAGATGATCTTCATGTACCCCTGGGCAGTGGTGGTGGCCGACATGGGGCCCGGAGCCGTGGTCGAGATGTTCGGCTTCCTCGCCGTGCTACTCGTCGGTGTGGTCTACGTCTGGCGGGAAGGCGCCCTCCGGTGGGCGTGATCGGCCGGCTCCGCGCTTGGTCTCTCGCCTCTCCGCGGGTTCTGCTGATCGACGCCCCTGGTAATCGCGCGTTGCGTTGGAGGGTGGAGGCGGAGCTCGATCGCCGGGGATGGACGCAGGCTCTCTCGCCGTCCGGCGCCGATGTGCTCGTGGTGATCGGCGCGCCCGGTCCCGAGCTCTCCGACGCCGTCGACACCGTGTGGAAGCAGATCCCCCGCCCTCGGCACCGCGTCAGCCTGCTGCCCGGAGAAGACATCGGGGAACGCCTGACCGCGGCGGTCCGCGACCTCGCCACTTCATCGCAGCACGAGGCCGAGTCGGGCAGCGTCACCGCCGAGGAAGCTCCGCGGCCGGACGGACCTGTGCCGATGGATCGCTCGGGTCACGGTGCGATGACGGGGATGGACGGCTCGCCTCCCGGGGGCAGGGACCACGCCGGCCACGGTGCGATGGCCGGGATGGACCACCCCGGCCACGGTGCGATGACGGGGATGAACCACTCGGGTCATGGGGACATGGACCACTCGGGTCACGGGGAGATGGACCACTCGGGTCACGGGGACATGGACCACTCGAGCCACGGGGAGATGGACCACTCCGGTCACGGGGGCGTGGACCACTCGGGTCACGGGAACGTGGACCCCTCGAGTCACGAGGGGATGGACGACTCGGGCCACGGTGCGATGACGGGGACGAACCATTCGGGTCACGGGGGCATGGACCACTCGGGTCACGAGGGGATGGACGACTCGGGCCACGGTGCGATGACGGGGACGAACCATTCGGGTCACGGGGACATGGACCACTCCGGTCACGGGGAGATGGACCACTCCGGTCACGGGGGCGTGGACCACTCGGGTCACGGGGAGATGGACCACTCGGGTCACGGGGAGATGGACGACTCGGGTCACGGGGGCATGAACCACTCCGGTCACGGGGGCATGGACCACTCGGGCATGGGTGGCGGTAACGGTGGTCACCACATGCAGCACGGAGGTGAAGTCGCCGGCCTCCCCATGGCTGACACCGCGCCGGACCGGGACGGCCTGCAGTTGGACCTCCTGCGCGTCTCCTTGGGACCCATCCTCCCGGACTGGCCCGCAGGCTTGCAGATGCGGGCGCAGTTGCAGGGGGACGTCGTCACCCGCGCCGAGCTCAGCTGGCTCGATGCGGGCGAGGACGTCGGCTCCGACGAGCGCGTGGCCCTGCGCCCGGCGGCCCTCGACCACCTCGGCTCCCTGCTGTCGGTGGCGGGATGGCCGACGGCTGCGCGGGAGCTCCGCCAGGCCCGGGACGGCCTCGCCTCGTCCGATCCCCGCGAGCGGGCTGCGGGTGAGCGGCGGGCTCGGCGTGTGCTCCGGCGACTGCGACGGTCACGGACCTTGGCGTGGTCCCTTCGAGGAATCGGCCAGCTGACCGACCCGGACGGCACGACGAGCGACGTGGTCGACAGGCTGCTCCGCTGGTGCGACATCGCCGACGGCGTCACCGAAACGAGGTTCCGCGTGCTGTCCCTCGACGAGGCCGCACCCCTGCTCCAGGGCGCGGAAGTGGCCGCCGCACGCCTCGTCGTCGCCAGTCTCGAGCTACAGCGGTCGGTGGCGCACGCTGAGCCGGAGGCCGTCCGTGCCTGAGACCGCTGTCGCGGCGTGGGGACTCCTTCCCGCCGTACTCGTCGTCGCGCTGGCGGGTCCGGCGTTGGGCCTCGTCGTAGCCGTGGTGGACCAGATGGTGCTCTCTGGCAGGGGGGCGCGCGCGGTCATCGAGCCGGCGCGCTCGAGCGTCCGCCTGCTCCTGGAACAGCGGCGCGCAACACTCGCCCCGGACGCGTTGTTGTGGCGGCTGGGCGTCACAGCCGTCCCGGTCCTGGCGGTCCTGTCGTTGGCGGTGGTTCCGGTCGGCGGCCGCACGCTGTGGTCCACCGACGCGGACCTCGTCTGGTTCAACGCCATGGAAGCGCTGCTGTGGGCCGCCGTCTGGTTGGTCGGATGGGGACCGAACGCGGTGCACGCGCTGAACGGCGGATACCGGTTCCTGGCTCAGGGACTGGCGTACGAGCTCCCGTTGATGTTCTCGCTGATCGCAGTCGGGGTGGCGGCCGGGTCCCTGCGGACGGCGGACATCGTCTCCGCGCAGGAAGGGCTGTGGTTCGTGGCGTCGATGCCGGTGGCGTTCGTGGTGTTCCTCGCCAGTGCCGCCGCGTTCGCGTTCTGGGGGCCGTTCGGCGCGCCGACGGGATCCGACATCGCCGGCGGGGTGACCTCGGAGCTTTCGGGCGTCGACCGACTCCTCGTCGAGGCCGGCCGCGCGATCTTCCTCGGTGCTACCGCTGCCATGGCGGCCGCGCTCTTCCTCGGCGGCGGGTCCGGGCCCGTGCTTCCTGGCCTGATGTGGCACCTCCTGAAGACCGTCGCGGTCGTTATCGCTCTCGTCTGGGTCGGCCGGCGACTCCCGGTGCTGCGCCCCGATCGAGTGGTCGAGGTCGCGTGGACCGTTCTGGTGCCACTGACGCTGCTCCAGGCGCTCGTCGTCGCCGTGCTCCTGCTCTCCGGTTTCTACGCGGCCTGATGGGGAAGGAGGAAGCGTGCTGATGGAACTCTCGAGCTGGGCTCTGGCGGCCATCGTGCTGCTCGGCGTGCTGTCGGTGGCAGCGGGGATCGCCGTCTTCGTCGTGGACTCCATGGCCCGGGCGACGTTCGCGCTTCTGGGCTCGTTCCTGGCGGTGGCCGGCGTGCTGCTGGCCTTCGACTTGGTGTATCTCGCCGTGGTCACCGCGCTGATGATGACCATCGAGATGGCGATCATGGCGGTCTTCATGATCATGTTCATGATGAACCCTGCCGGGCTCATGCCGATGACGATGGTGCACAACGCCCGCGGTTCGGCCATCACAGGCGCCGTCGCGTTCGTCGTCCTGGTGGTGGGGATCTGGACGGTGGACTGGCCGGTCGGGCGGGCCGAGCGGCCGGAGGACAGCACCCGTCAGCTGGGCGAAGCCATCATGGGCAGTCACATGCTGGTCATGCTGGTCATCGGCATCGGACTGTTCGCCACGATCCTGGCCGGCACCGTCCTTGCCACTGCGCGCGGTCGCTACGACCGCTTCGGCGCGGACCTCACTGCGAAGCGGCCGGACGACCCGGTGCCGGGAGGGTTGCCGCGATGACGGCCGAGGTCGTCCTCCAGATCGTGCTCACCGTTGCCGCCGGCCTCATGGGGGTCGGACTCTTCGGAGCCCTGTCACAGCAGTCGATCGTGATGGTCATGATGGGCCTCGAACTCCTCCTCAACGGCGTCCTTCTCGCCGGGGGAGCGGCCTGGTACTTCCTGGCCCCGGAGTTGCCGGACGCGCAGATGCTGGTCGTCGTCGCCCTCGTCGTCATGGCGGTGGAGATGGCCATGGGATTCGCTGTGACCGTGGCCATCTACCGGGCACGTCAGGTGGACATGGTCGACATGGCCGCGGACCTGCGCGGATGAGCGGAACTCTGGCGACGAGCGCGCTGGGGGTTCTCGTTCTCCTGCCGGCCACGCTCGGGGTGCTGTTGCTCCTCATGGGCCGGCGTGCCGATCGCGCTGCCGGTCCGGCCGCCGTGCTGGTCACCGCCGGTGCCCTCGCCTCAGCGGTGGTCGTCGCCGCTGCCCGTCCCCGGCTCGCGGCCCCGTTCCTGGGGATCGTGAGGGGCGGGGAGCTGGGGCTCGCCGTCGACGGGCTGTCCGCCGTCCTCGTGGTCCTCGTCGCCACCGTGGGGCTGTTGACCACCGTTTTCGCCGTCGTCGACCTTCCGCCGAAGGCGGCCCGCGCCCGCTTCTTCGGATACTTCCTGCTCTTCATCGCGGCGATGCTGGCCACGGTCACCGCCACCACTTTCCCGGCGCTGCTTCTGTCGTGGGAGGTGATGGGGGCGACCTCGTACGCGCTGATCGGGTACCAGTGGCGGGACCCGGGCAAGCTCAACGACGGCACCCGCGCATTCCTCACCACCCGCGCCGGCGACCTCGGGCTCTACGTCGCAGCCGGTGCGGCACTCGCCGGGACGGGAGGACTGGTCCTCGAGGACCTGGGGGCCGCCGGCGGCGGCTGGCTCGACCTGGCCGCCGCCGGTGTGCTGCTCGCAGCGCTGGGCAAGTCCGCACAGCTGCCCTTCTCGGCGTGGATCTCCGGCGCGATGTCGGGGCCCAGCCCGGTGAGTGCCCTGCTCCACTCGGCCACCATGGTCGCGGCCGGCGGCTACCTTCTGCTCCGGACACAGCCTCTCCTGGCGGACGCCGGGTGGGCGGCCACTGCCGCTGCCTGGGCCGGCGCCCTCACCGCGCTGGTTCTCGGCGCGGTCGCCGTGGCCCAGCGGGACCTCAAGCAACTGCTCGCGGCCAGCACCGCGGCGCAGATCGGCTTCGTCGTCCTCGCCGCCGGAGTCGGCGCTACCGCGGGGGGCACAGGGCAGCTGGTCGCGCACGCTGCGGTCAAGGCCGGCCTGTTCGTCGCCGCGGGATCGTGGCTGACCGCGCTCGGCACCAAGCAGCTCCCCGGACTGCGCGGTGCCGCACGACGCTATCCGGGGGTCGGCGCCGCGGCCACCGTGGCAGCGCTGGCGCTGGCCGGGGTCCCCCCGCTGTCCCTGTGGGCGACCAAGGAGGGCGTGCTCGCGGGGGTCGACAGCGCACCGCTGTACCTGGTTGCCCTCGCGGCCGCAGTCCTCTCGGCGGTGTACGCCGCGAAGATCGTCACGATCGTCCTCGCCCCGTCCACCGGTGAGGAGCAGCTCGACGACGAGGAGCCCGGCACCCGGCGGGTCAGGATGCCGGCCACCGCCACAGCTGCCGTGTTCGCGATCGCGGCAGCCGGCCTCGGGGCGCTGGCGTTGCCCGCGGTGGCCGGTGCGCTCGAGGACGTGCTCGGTGTCGAGGCGCAACCGGTGGACCCCGCCGGCCTCCTGTTGGGCGGTGTCCTGGCGGTCGCCGCGTTCGCGGTGTCGGTTGTCGTGGTCCGGGCGCGGCCCGGCGTGGCCAGGGCCCTTGAGCGCGGCCCGCTCGGCTTCTGGGCCGGCCTGCGGCGACTGTTGTCGCCGGCGCCGGCAATGGCGGTGGCCCGAGCGGCCGCCGCCGTGGACGACCGCGTCATCGACGGCGCCGTGCGCGGCGTCGCACGAGGGGTCACCCGGGCCGCCGCCGTATTCGCGCGGGCCGACACCGGCGTGATCGACGGCGCCGTCCGCGGCACGGCGCGCGCCTTCCGACGGGCAGGTGCAGCCGCCCGCCGTCCGCAGACCGGGCTGCTGCACCAGTACTACGTCCAGGCGGTCGCCGGCGTTGGCGTCCTGCTCGCCTTCCTCCTGATCGTGAGGTGACCGTGCTGCTGACCGTAGGAATCCTGTTGCCCCTGGCTGTCGCCGTCGTGCTCTTGGCGATTCCCGCGCTGACCGGTCGCGCGGCCGTCCGGCTGTGGATAGCGGCCTCGGTCGCCGACCTGGCTCTCGTGGCCTGGATGTGGTGGCGGTACGACCCCGGTCAGGGCGCCACCGGCGTCGTCGGCGATATCGCTTACGAGGTGGACGTTCGGTGGATCCCGACGGTCGACGCCGGGTTTCACATCGGCGTCGACGGCTTGTCGCTGCCGCTGTTGGCCCTGACGGGCGTGCTCTTCCTGGCCTGTGCCATCTGGTCGCTGCGCGAGCCGGACCGCCCGCGCACGCAGGCCGCGCTCTTCCTCTTCCTGCAGACGGCCTGCATGGGCACGTTCGCGGCGCTGGATCTGATCCTGTTCTTCGTCTTCTTCGACCTGACGATCGTCGGGATGTACTTCATCATCGCCGGGTGGGGGCACGGTGACGCCCGGCGCAGCGCGTTGAAGTTCTTCCTCTACACCTTCGTGGGGTCACTCGCCCTGCTCGTCGGCTTCATCGGGCTGTTCCTCGGCAGCGAGGAGCGGACGTTCGACATGGTCGCGCTCGCCCAGAACCCCCCGCTGACCGACTCCCCGCTGGCCGGCGGTCTCGTCCTTCTGGCCATCGGGCTGGGCCTGGCGGTCAAGACACCGCTGGTCCCGTTTCACACCTGGCTGCCCGACGCGCACACCGACGCGCCTGCCGCCGGATCGGCCATCCTCGCCGGGATCCTGCTGAAGCTGGGCACCTACGGTTTCGTCCGCATCGCGATGCCGATCCTGCCTGACGCCTGGCAGCGCTGGGCCATGGTCGTGGTCGTCGTCGGAGTCTTCAGCGTGCTGTGGGGCGCCTTCGTCGCCCTGGCACAGACCAACGTCAAGCGGATGATCGCCTACACCTCGGTCAACCACATGGGGTACGTCCTCCTCGGGCTCGGGGCCGCCGGCCTGGTCGGATCGGCCGACGAGCAGTCCCGCACCGTCGCCATGGTGGGCGCCGTCTACCAGATGGTCGGCCACGGCCTGCTCACCGGCGCGCTCTTCCTGCTCAGCGGGGTGCTGTGGTCGCGCGGGCGGACCTACGCCTTCGACCGCTGGGGCGGGCTCGGCCGGCCGGCGCCGGTGTTCGCGGCGCTGCTGGCGGTGGCCGCGTTCGGCTCTCTGGGACTGCCGGGCTTCGTCAGCTTCATCGCCGAGTTCCAGATTTTCACCGGAGCTCTGCAGGCTGCACCGGTCGGGGCCGTGCTCGCCGTGACGGGCATCCTGGTAACGGCCGGTCTGTTCCTGGTGGCACTGCAGCGCCTGCTCACCGGACCGACCGTCGTCCCGGCGGCCCTCGACGACAGCAGCCCGGACGACGAGGGAGCAGACGCGGCGCGGTCGTCCTCCCCGACCGCGGACAGCGCGACGGCGACCGCCGTGCGATCGCGCACGGACACGGGAATGCGTGACGTGGACGGCTCCGAACTGGCGGCCATCGTCCCGCTTCTCGTACTGGCCGTGCTGCTGGGACTATTCCCGCGCGCATTGTTGGACGTCATCGAGCCGGCCGCGGAGGCGGTGGCGCAGTTGGTGGCCCGGTGAACGACCCGATGGGCGGGATGACCGGCGCGGGGGAGGAGGCGCTGGCACTGCTGCCGGAGCTCCTGCTGCTCCTCGGTGCGGTCGGCGGGCTGCTGCTGGGGCTGTGGACCCCACAGCACCGGCAGTGGCGGGTGCGCGCGGTTGTCATCCTCTCCTGCGTGGCGAGCGCGGCCGTAGCGGTCCTGGCGCTCGATGACACCGCGACACGGGTGTTCGAGGAGACCTGGGTCATCGACGGCACCACCGAGACCGTCCGGATCGTGGTCGCGCTGTCCGCGGCGGTGGCCGTCGTCCTCTCCTCCTCGTCGCTCGCAGGACATCCTCGGGAGACGGAGGCTTACGTCCTCATGGTCTTGGGCGCCCTGGGCACCATCGCGCTCGCGGCCAGTGGCGACCTGCTGCTCCTGGTCGCCGCCTACCTATTGGCCAGCATTCCGCTGTACGCCCTTGCCGGGTTCGCCAAGGACTCGTCGGGCACCGAGGCGACGCTGAAGTACTACCTCATGGGGGCCTTCGTCGGTGTGCTCATGATGATCGGGGTCACGTCTCTGGTCCTGGCCACCGGCACCACGGGCTACCCCGATCTGGCCACGCTTCTCCCGGAGGCCCCAGTCGCCTTGCTCGCGATGGGCGTCATCGGCGTCCTTGCCGGCGTCGGCTTCAAGGCAGGCGCCGTCCCGGTGCACTTCTGGGTTCCCGACGTCACCGCCGGAACCACGCCGGCGATGGCCGCGTACATCACCACGATCCCCAAGGTCGGCGCCGTGGCCGCCGCCTTCCGGCTATTGGCCGAGCCGTTCGCCGGCGTCTCGCTCGACCTGTCTCTGCTGGTGGCGGTCATCGCCGCGCTGAGCATGACGCTGGGTAACCTCGCCGCCTTCAACCAGACCGACGTCCTTCGCCTGCTCGCGTACTCGACGGTCAGCCAGGTCGGGTACCTGTTCATGGTGGTGGCGGTCGCCGGACGTACCGACCTGGCCGTTCCGGCGTTGGCCATCTACCTCGCCGGCTACGCCCTCACGAACCTCGGCGCCTTCGCGGCAGTCGCCGCCTTTCCCGAAGCCCGCTCGATCCGCGAGTGGGCGGCAGCGGCCCGCCGGAACCGGTGGGCAGTCGTCAGCCTGGTCGTGTGCCTCCTCGGCCTCGTCGGCACGCCCCCCACAGCGGTCTTCGTCGGCAAGCTGGCGGTGTTCAGTGCTGCCTGGGACGGCGCACTAATCTGGCTCGTGGTCCTCGCCGCGGTGAACACCGTGGCCAGCCTCTTCTACTACCTCCGCTGGATCGCGCCTGCTGCAAGCTCAGGCCAGTTGGAGTCGCCTGGCACCGCAGAACCGGGGGAGCCTGGGGGAGCGACGAAGCTGCGCCGCCGGACTGCCACCGCCCCTCTTGTCGTCCTCCATGCAGCGGCACTCGTCTCAGTGCTCCTCGGCGTCGGTGCGGGCGTTTGGTTGGCCCTCGTCGTACCGGGGTGAGCGCTGGGGACCCACGGCCAGCCCGCGGTGCGAGTGATGGCCCTGATGCTTGGCCCGATGGCCCCCCCGGGCGGGGGGCCGTCTCGGCGGGTGGTGACATGCCGGGAACCCGAGCTGAGGGAGGCACCGAACATCGGCGAGCCGGGAAACGGCTGGCGTCCCTGAAGCCGCCTTTTAGGCGACGCACCCACCGCTTCTTCGAGTCGCCTCTGGGGTCCGTTGTCGTGTTCGCGGCCGCGCGCGGCCGGATCATCCACCCGTGGGAGCGACCTCACCGGCAATGTTCCTGCAGGCTGACCCCGTCCGGTCGAAGCGCCCTAGGTTCGGAGAACCCTCTGTCTCCGGCCGGACGGGGCACGCTGATGTGTACCAGGCTTCAAGGACTTCGAGCCCGGCTGCGACGGTCGCCGGTTCCGAATGACTTCAGGCGAAAGATCCGCGGCTCGGCAGCTCGCCCTCAGGTCGCCTTCTGGAACGTCCACCGTCTATGCGTCCAATGCCTCGAGAACCGCCGCCGCGCCTGTTGCTGCGATCTTCCGACCGAAGTAGACGTCGCTGGTCATGGACGTGTTGGCGTGGCCCAGTTGGTCGGCCGCTGCGCGCGAAGAAAGGCCGGCGTGGTCCATCAGGGTGGCAACCGTCTTCCGGAAGACATGCGACGTGACCCAGTCGAATCCGGCGGTGGTGAAGGCATCCCTCAGGTCGGCCTGAGTGTTTGAGGGATCGCGCCAGCCGCCCAAGGGAGCGGGAAAGACCGGTTGCGCGCCAAGGTCCTTGACCGGCAGGTCAAGCGACGAGGCGCGTTCGCGCAGGTTCGCCACACACCAGCGCGGTAGTTGGAGGCTCCGCGTGCCGGCGTCGGTCTTCGTCGACTTCACGACGAGTCCTTGTCCCCGAACGCGGATCGCCGCCGCCCGGACCTCTATCACGCTGACCTCCAGGTCCACGGCGTTCCACGCCAGACCGCATGCCTCGCCGATGCGCAGCCCGGTGGCCATGAGGAAGCCGACCAGGTCGGGCAGGTCGCGAGCGATCGCCCTGTCGTCGTACGTGAGTGCGGCGCGAAGCTGTCGCAGTTCAGGGAGTGACAGCGCACGCGGAGCCCTTCTCGGGCCGCCACGGACGGGGCCGACGGCCCGCACGGGATTGTGGGCAAGGGCGTCGTGGCGTGCGGCCAATGCGCACATGCCGGACAGCACGGAGCGACAGGTTCGGGCGGTGGCGGTGCCGTGCTTATCGGCGATGAGCCGCAGGTGTCGGTCGAGGACGCCGACACTGAGCTCACGGACCCGAAGCTGACCCAGCCCGGGCAGAATCTGCCGATCGAGCCGGTCGCGATAGGCCTGCATGGTTACCGGTGACAGGTCGGCCAGCCCGGCGTACCAGGTTTCGGCGAGTGCCGACACGCGGCTGTCGGCAGCAATGTCGCCGCCAGCGCCACCGGGCACTCGATCACGCAGGGCCGACTTCAGTGCCCGCTCCGCGGCGGCCTTGGTGGGTCCGCGCCGTTCGACGGCGCGCACCGCGCCGTCGAGGTCACGGACGAGGACGCGGGCGCGGTAGCCGGTGCCAGTCTTGTAGCAGCGGATGGCGCCGGCGGTGCCCAGAGCCAGCGGGGGACGTCCCATGCCACCGCACCATAGCCCCATTTAACCCCCAGGAAATCGGGGTCACCAAGGGTGTGGAAGGGTCTCCAAAGGTGCCTTACTCCGACGGCTAATGGCAGGTCAGAGGGCAGACTCGGCGATTCAGAGTGACCAGCGGAGGCACGCGACCAGACAATCGCAGGGTTACTGGTTCAAGTCCAGTCGGGGGAGCCATCCAGGCCCTCGACCAGTAGCAACTCGGTCGGGGGCCTTCGTCGGTGATGGGCGCCGTGCCGCGGTCGGTCAGCGGATGGGGACGGGGGAGCACCCACCTCCGTTCCCACTTCAACGTATAGCGCAGCCGGGGGCTTGCGGCAAGACCCCGGTCCGGCCGCACACTCGCTCGTCGTGAACGGTCTGACCAGCGTCTTCGCCCTTCCCGACCACCTCTCCGCCAAGGACGACCCGGCCCTGATCGCGGCCGACGAGCAGCACTTCGCCGTCATCGCGGAGAGCCTGCAGGAGACGATCGCCGAGCTGTCCCAGCGCCTCGACGTGGAGCGTCGTGCGCCCGGCGGCACCGGGCAGGAGGCGCTGGACCGCGACCTCGAGGTCCACCGGCTGACCGGGCGCCTGCGCACTCTCCGCCGGTTCGGCCTCGACCTGTGCCTGGGCCGCATGGACCCCGCGGACGGCTCCGCGCCGGTGTTCGTCGGGCGGCTCGGCCTCACCGACAGCGCCGGACGGCGGCTGCTGCTGGACTGGCGCTCCCCGGCTGCCGAGCCGTTCTTCGGCGCCACGCACGCCGACCCGATGGGTCTGGCCGCCCGCCGCCGGTACCGCTGGACCCGCGGACGCGTCACCGACTACTGGGACGAGGTGTTCACGGCCGAGGGGTTCGCCGGACACGCCGCCGCGCTCGACGACCAGTCGGCCTTCATCGCCAGCCTGGGCAGCACCAGGTCGGCCCGGATGCGCGACGTCCTGGGCACCATCCAGTCCGACCAGGACGCGATCATCCGGGCGGGGTCCGGCGGCGCCCTGGTCGTCGACGGGGGCCCGGGGACCGGGAAGACCGTCGTCGCCCTGCACCGCACCGCCTACCTGCTCTACGCGGACTCCCGCCTGGGGCACCACCGCGGCGGGGTGTTGTTCGTCGGCCCGCACGAGCCCTACCTGGCCTACGTCGCCGACGTCCTGCCCAGCCTCGGGGAGGAGGGGGTGCCGACGTGCACCCTGCGGGACCTGGTCCCCGAGGGCGCCGTCGCCGTGCCGGAGACCGACCCCGACGTCGCCCGGCTGAAGTCGTCCGCGCTCTGGCCGGAGGCGGTCGAGGCGGCGGTGCGCTTCTACGAGGAGCCGCCGACCGGACGCCTGGAGGTCGTCACGCCGTGGGCCACCGTGCCGCTCGACGCCGGCGACTGGGCCGAGGCGTTCGGCGCCCGCGATCCGGGCGCGCAGCACAACGAGGCCCGCGACCAGGTGTGGGAGGCGCTGCTGCGCATCCTCGTGGACAAGCTCCGGCACGAGCTGGACGACGAGGACGACGGCCCCGGGGCCGACGACGACTTCGACGCCTACGGCCTCGCGCGGGACGACCCGGACGCGGGCTACCGGCGGTCGCTGGCCGCCAACCGCGACCTCGTGCGGGCCTTCGGCCGGGCCTGGCCGCTGCTCGAGCCCGCCGATCTCGTCGCGGACCTCTGGTCGGTGCCCGCGTACCTGCGGCGGTGCGCACCGTGGCTCTCCGCCGGCGAGGTCGCGCTGCTCCAGCGCGCCGAACCGGCCGCCTGGACGGTCGCCGACCTGCCCCTCCTGGACGCGGCGCGGCTGCGGCTGGGTGACCCGGAGGTGTCCCGCCGCCGCCGACGCCAGGAAGCCGTCGTGGCCGCCGACCGGCTGAGGATGGCCGACGTCGTCTCCGACCTGATCGCGACCGACGACTCCGACATGATGATCATGTCGATGCTGCGCGGGCAGGACCTGCGGGGCGCCCTGGTGGACGACGCCGCGCTGCCCACCGCCGCCCCCGACGTGCTCGCCGGCCCGTTCGCGCACGTCGTGGTGGACGAGGCGCAGGAGCTCACCGACGCCGAGTGGCAGATGCTGCTGCAGCGCTGCCCGTCCCGGAGCTTCACGATCGTCGGCGACCGCGCGCAGGCACGGCACGGGTTCACCGAGTCGTGGCAGGAGCGGCTGGCGCGGGTCGGGCTCGACCGGGTCCACGTGGCGTCCCTGACGATCAACTACCGCACGCCGGAGGAGGTCATGGCGGAGGCGGAACCGGTCATCCGGGCCGCGCTGCCCGACGCCAACGTGCCGACCTCCATCCGCAGCAGCGGCATCCCCGTCGCGCACGGCGCGGCCGGCGACCTGGAGGTGGTCGTCGGCAGCTGGCTGGCCGAGCACCCCGAGGGCACCGCCTGCGTCATCGGCGCCCCGGCGTTCCGGCCGACGTCCCGCGTCCGGTCGCTGACCCCCGTGCTGGCGAAGGGCCTCGAGTTCGACCTCGTCGTGCTGGTCGACCCGGAGTCGTTCGGCACCGGCATCGAGGGTGCGGTGGACCGCTACGTCGCGATGACGCGGGCGACGCAGCGGCTGGTCGTCCTGACGAGCTGACCGGTCAGCCGGCGCGGCGGACCCGCGCCGCGCCCGCGAGCTCCTCGAAGAGGGCGGCGGTGGTGTCGAGGTCGACGCAGGCGTCGGTGACGCTCGTGCCGTACACCAGCGCCTCGGGGTGCTCCTGGTCGAGGTCCTGCCGGCCGGCGACGAGGTTGCTCTCGATCATCACGCCGCGGATCGCCGTCTCGCCGCCCGCGATCTGGCCGGCGAGGTCCTTCACGACGTCGATCTGCCGCAGGTGGTTCTTCTGGCTGTTGCCGTGCGAGGCGTCGACGACCAGGACCTCGGGCAGGCCCCGCGCCCGCAGCTTGGCCCGGGTGTCGGCGACGTGCGCGGCGGAGTAGTTCGGGCCGTCCTTGTCGCCGCGCAGGATGACGTGACCGGTGTCGTTGCCCGTCGTCGACAGCTGGGCGGAGATGCCGTGCCGGTCGACGCCGAGGAACTCGTGCGCCGCGCGCGCCGCGATGACCGCCGAGATCGCGGCGTCGATGCTGCCCTCCGGCGAGTTCTTGAAGCCGACGACGGCGGAGAAGCCGGAGACCCGCTCGCGCGCGGTCTGGTCGGTGACGTTCCGCGCGCCGACGCCGTTGTAGGTCACCAGCCCGTCGACGTACTGCGGCGTCAGCGCGTTGAGCGGCTCGGCCGCCACGGGGACGCCGAGCCCGGTGATCCGGCACATCAGCATGCGGGTGGCGACCAGCCCGACGCTGATCCGGTTGGACCCGTCGAGGTAGGGGTCGTAGGCGAAGCCCTTCCAGTCCACCTCGGTGCGCGGCTTCTCGGTGTAGGTCCGCATGACGATCTCGAGGTCGTCGGCGTAGCGGCCCCGCATCTCCCGCAGGAAGCCGGCGTACTCGATCGTGGCCGCCGGGTCGTGGATGGAGCAGGGCCCGGCGATGACGGCGAGCCGGTCGTCCTCCTCGCCGATGATCGCGGTCATGTCCCGCCGGCCGGCCCGGGTGGTGGCGGCCGACTCCTCCGACAGCGGGACCACCGACGCCACCGCCTCCGGGGTGACGACGAGGCTCTGGCCGGCGATCCGGGCGTTCATCAGCCCGGCCACGTCCACCGTCTGGGTGTCGGCCAGGCCGAGCTGCTCACGGACGCCCGGCAGCAGCTCCGCGTGCATCTCGTCGATCCGCCGGTTCACCTGGCGCTGCACGTCGAGCAGGTGGTCGGCGATGCGTGCCGAGACCTCGAGGATCCGGTCGGCCGGCGGGTCGACGTGCTGGGCCATCGCGGGTGTGCTCCTCGGGCGGCGGTCGGACGACGTGCAGTCTCCCATCCGGCGCGGGAGCGCCCCGGGGCGCGGGCGGCTCAGGCGGCCGTGAGGTCCACGACGTCGCCCACCACCCACACCGCCGGCGGCCGCACCGCCTCGCGGGCCATGGTGGCGGCCAGCCCGTCGAGCGTCGTCCGGAGCACCCGCTGCCGGTCGCTCGCGCCCTCCACGACGACGGCCACCGGGGTGTCCGGCGCGCGGCCGTGCGCGACCAGCGCGGCGGCGATGGCCGGCGCGGTCTCGACGCCCATCAGGACGACGAGGGTCCCGCGCAGCCGGCCCAGCGCTGCCCAGTCGACCAGCGACGAGGGGTGGTCCGGCGGCACGTGGCCGGACACGACGACGAACTCGTGGGTGAGCCCCCGGTGCGTCACCGGCACGCCGGCCAGCGCCGGGACGGCGACGGCGCTGGTCACCCCCGGCACCACCTCGACCGGCACGCCGGCGGCCGTGCACGCCTCGACCTCCTCCATGCCACGCCCGAAGACGAACGGGTCGCCGCCCTTGAGGCGGACGACCCGCCGCCCGGCGCGGGCGTGCTCGACCAGGAGCCCGTTGATCCGTTCCTGCGCCATCGCCCGGCCCCGCGGCAGCTTCGAGGCGTCGACGACCTCGACGTGCGGGGCCAGCCACGAGAGCACCTCCTGCGGCGCGAGGTGGTCGGCGACGACCACGTCGGCCTCGGCCAGCGCCTGCCGCCCCCGCACGGTGAGGAGTCCCGGATCGCCCGGCCCGCCACCGACGAGCACCACCCGCCCGGGTCGTCCTGGCGCGGAGGACCCGGGTCGCCCACCGAGCACGTCGGTCAGCGCCGCCGCGAAGGCGCGCGAGGTCCCCGGGTCGCGGACGGCGACGCGGAGGTGGTCGGACGTCAGCCCGGGGAAGGTGTCCCCGCGGCGCACCGCCCACCCGAGGTCGCGCAGCCGCTCCCGGACCCGCGCGCCGCCGGGCACGCGGAGCAGCACGAACGACGACTCCGGCCGCCCCTCGACCACGACCCCGGTGGGCAGCGCGGCCAGCAGGGCGGCCCGGTCCGCAGCCAGGTCCCGGGCGCCGGCCTCGGCCTCCGCCCGCGCGGCCGGCGTGGAGCAGGCGGTCAGGGCGGCCAGCGCCGGGGTGGACACCGGCCAGTGCGGTTGCTGGGCCGCGAGCGCGGCGACCAGGTCGGGCGCCCCGAGGGCGTAGCCGACCCGCAGGCCGGCCAGCCCCCAGGTCTTGGTCAGGCTGCGCACCACGAGGAGGCCGGAGAGGTCGGCCAGCCCGGCCAGCGACTCGGGTTCGCCCGGGACCGTGTCGGCGAACGCCTCGTCGACCACCACCAGGCGGCCGGGCCGAACCAGCTTCGCGACCAGCGCCGCAGGGTGCAGGACCGAGGTGGGGTTGGTCGGGTTGCCGAGGACGACGAGGTCGGCGTCGTCCGGGACGGCGTCGGGGTCGAGCCGGTACCCGTCCTCGGCCCGCAGGAGCAGCCGCTGGACCGGGTGCCCGGCCGCGCGCAGCGCAGCCTCCGGCTCCGTGAAGGACGGGTGGACGACGACGGCGCGCCTCGGCGCGAGCGCCCGGGCCACGAGGGTGAACGTCTCCGCCGCCCCGGCGGTCAGCAGCACCTCGGCGGGGTCACGGCCGTGTGCTGCGGCGACGGCGGCCCGGGCGGGACCGGCGTCCGGATAGGCCGCGCTCCGGTCGAGCGCGTCGTGCAGGACCGCGCGCAGCCAGGCGGGCGGCGCGTCGGCGCGGACGTTCACGGCGAGGTCGACGAGCCCGGGCCCGACCTCGGCGTCGCCGTGGTGACGCAGATCGGTCACCGCGTTCCCTCCACGACCACCGCCACCGTCACCCGGCCGTGCACCGTCTTCGGCACCACGAGCGTCCCGCCGCCGAGGAGAGCCGCGGCCTCGGCCACCGACGGCGTCCCGACCCGGGCGGCGACCCGTCCGGACGGCGAAGGCACCGGGACGCGGGCGAGCTCCGCCGCGGGGTGCCCGGTCAGTGGCCAGCCTCGGGTGGCTGCGGCCGCCACCACCCCGATCTCGGCCGCCCGGACGTCCAGCGTCGCCAGCCGCACGTCGGTGCTGCCGGGCGGGAGGACGGCGTCGACCGCGGCGAGCACCTCGTCGGCTCCGACGCCCGAGGTGGTGCCGATGCCCACGACGGTCACGTCGGCACCCCCGGGCGGTCGGGCAGGGCGGACAGCAGCCCGGGGACGTCGCGCGGCAGGGCGGCGTCGTCGGGGAGCAGGCCGAGCGCCCGCAGCCGGGCACCGAGGGTCAGCGCCCACGGTCGCTCCAGCCGGGCCCGGGCGAGCAGCGCGTCGTCGCCGAGCAGGTCGCCGGGCGCGCCCTGCACCACCCTGCGGTCCACGACGACGGCGACGTCGTCGGCCCAGCGCAGCGCCAGGTCGACGTCGTGGGTGCTCATGACGACGGTCGAACCGTGCTCCCGCAGGCGGGCGAGCGCGGCGAGGGTCTCGGCGACCGCCGAGGGGTCCAGGCCGGCGGTCGGCTCGTCGAGCAGCAGGACGCAGGGGCGCATCGCCACGGCGCCGGCGATCGCGACCCGCTTGCGCTCGCCGTACGAGAGCTGGTGGGTGGGCCGGCCGGCGAGGGCGTCGACGGCGAGCAGCTCCAGCGCCTCGGCCACCCGCGTCCGGACGTCGTCCTCGGGGAGCCCCAGGTTGAGCGGCCCGAACGACACGTCCTGCGCGACGGAGGCGCTGAACAGCTGGTCGTCGGGGTCCTGGAGCACGAGCTGCACCTCCTGCCGGTGTGCGCGTAGCCCGGAGCGGGAGTGCACCAGCGGCACGCCGTCGACGGCGACCCGGCCCCCCGTGGGCCGCAGCGCCCCGGAGAGGCAGCGCAGCAGGGTCGTCTTGCCCGAGCCGTTGGCGCCGAGCACGGCGAGCCGGCGCCCGGCGGGGACGGTCAGCGAGGCGCCGTCCAGCACGGGGTGGCCCCGCTCGTAGCCGGCGACGAGGTCGGCGGCGGTCAGCGTCCGGTGGCTCACGCGACCACCACGCTCGTGGCGGTGAGCGCGGCCAGCCCGGCGAGCGAGCAGGCCAGGAAGGCCCGGGACGACGGCAGGACCTCGGGCAGCACCCGCAGGCCCGCCTCCATGCCCCGGCCGGCGAGGCCCTCCTGCATCCGCCGGGCGCGGTCCCAGGAGCGGGTGAGCACCGCGGCGGCCAGCAGCCCGGACGAGCGGTAGGAGCGGCGCAGCGACGAGTGGCCCATCCGGGCGGTCTGCGCCTCGCGGATGGTGCGCAGGCTCTCCAGCAGCACGAACAGCAGGCGGTAGACGACCGCGGCCACCTCGACCACGGCCGCGGGCACGCGGAGCCGGCGCAGTGCGGGCAGCAGGTCCGACATCGGCGTCGTCGTGGCCAGGAGCAGGACGGCGGCCCCGCCGGCGAGGGAGTGGCCGGCCAGCGACCCGGCGCGGGCCGCGGCGTCGGGCGCCCAGCCCAGGCCGCCGCCGGACACCGAGACCACGGCGGTCACGGCGCCGACGGCGACGAAGGCGGCCGGCAGCCGCACCGCCCGCAGGAACGTCCGCGCCGGCACCCGGGCGGGCCCGAGCGCCAGCCCGACCGCGGCCAGGCCGACGAGCAGGCTGCCCGGCCAGGTCGGGAGCAGCAGTGCGCACACCACGAGTCCGCCGCAGAGCAGCAGCTTGTCGCCGGGGGAGCGGTGCCGCCAGGCGCTGGCCCAGGCGGCGTCGTCGACCGCCAGGCCGGTCACGGCGACGCCTCCGGTTCCTGCGCCAGGCGCCGTCCCCGCAGCCGCCCGAGGACGTAACCGAGCACCCCGCCGCCGACGGCGGCCTGGAGCGCGAAGAGCCCCGACTCCACCTCGCCGGACGGGCTGAACAGCGAGTCGAACCACGGCGTGTAGCCGTCGGCCTCGAGCTCCTCGGTGACGGCGGCGTCGGTGCCGCCGTACTCGGAGGCGCCGCCGTCGACGAGCAGGGGGACCGCGAACAGCGCGACGACGGCGACGACCAGCAGCACGTTGACCACCACCCGCCGGTTCACGCGGCGTCTCCGGCGGGTGCGGGCCGCAGCAGGCCGAGGCGTTCCAGCTCGGGCCGCGCGTTGACGGTGAGCACCCGGAACAGCAGGACCCCGAGCAGGCCCTCACCGATCGCGAGGGGGATCTGGGTGACGGCGAAGACGCCGAGGAACTTCGCCGCGGCACCGGCGAGCCCGCTGCTCGCATCGGGGAAGGCGAGCGCCAGCTGCAGCGACGTCGTGACGTAGGTGGCGAGGTCGGCGAGCACCATGCCGGCGAACACCCCGGGCAGGAGCCCGCCGCCCAGCGCTCGGGTGAGCCGGTAGGCGCCGTACCCGGCCCAGGGGCCGACGACGGCGAACGCGAAGGCGTTGGCACCGAGCGTGGTCAGCCCGCCGTGGGCGAGCAGCAGCGCCTGGAACAGCAGCACGACGGTGCCCAGCAGCGCCATGACCGGTGGCCGGAAGAGGATCGCTCCGGCCCCGGTGCCGGTCGGGTGGCTGGAGCTGCCGGTGACCGAGGGCAGCTTGATCGCGCTCAGCACGAAGGTGAACGCGCCGGCCGCCCCGAGCAGCAGGGTCGACTCCGGGTTCTCCCGCACCTCTGTCACCACCGCGCGGGCGCCGTGGACGACGAACGGCGCTGCGACCAGCGTCCAGCCGACGGCGTGCGGTGCCGGCAGGAACCCCTCAGCGATGTGCATGCTGCACCCCTTGCGGAAGCCGCGCGGCCGCGGCGGCGAACCGGGCGGCCAGCCCCGGGGATCCGGCCCAGTGCAGGTGCAGGTAGGAGGCGTGGACCCCACCGGTGACGAAGCCCTCCGGTCCGGCGCTCGACCACTGCCAGGCCGGCGTCGTGCCGGCACCGGGCTCGGCGTGCGTGCGGTGGAACTCGTGCCCGCGCACCCGGGTGCCAGCGGCGGCGAGCACGGAATCGGCCGGCGCGACCGCCGCCCGGTAGCCGAGGGTGAGCCGGGGCGACATCGCGGCCGCGACGTCGAGGACGCCGCACATCGGGACGCCGTCGAGCTCGCGGGCGAGGTAGAGCAGCCCCGCGCACTCGGCCGCGACCGGCGCTCCCCGGGCGGCGAGCGCGGCGACGTCGGCCCGCAGGGGTTCGTTGGCCGACAGCTCCGCGGCGTAGACCTCGGGGAAGCCGCCGCCGACGACGAGCCCCGCCGTCCCCTCCGGGAGGGCCTCGTCGCGGAGCGGGTCGACCGTCACCACCTCGGCACCGGCCGCCTCCAGCAGCTCGGCGTTCTCCGCGTAGCCGAAGGTGAACGCCGGCCCGCCCGCGACGGCGATCCGCGGCCGGCCGGCCACCACCGGCACCTCGGCCGCCGGTTCCCACGGCGCCGCGGTCAGCGGGGGAGCGGAGCGGGCCAGGGCGAGGACGGCGTCCAGGTCGACCCCGTCGGCCACCACGTGGGCCAGCCGGTCGACGGTGGCGACCGCCTCGGCGGAGCGCTCGGCCGCCGGGACCAGCCCCAGGTGCCGGGACGGCGTGTGCAGCTGGTCGAGCCGGCGGATCGCGCCGAGGACCGGGACCCCGGCGGCGTCCAGCGCCCCGCGCAGGATCGCCTCGTGCCGGTCGGTGCCGACCCGGTTGAGGACCACCCCGCCCAGCCGCACCCCGGGGTCGAAGGTGGCGAACCCGTGCACGAGCGCGGCGACGCTGCGGGCCTGCGACGAGGCGTCGACGACCAGAACCACGGGTGCCCGGAGAAGGGCTGCGACGTGCGCGGTCGAGGCGAAGCCCGGCTCGACCGAGGGGTGCGTGGCGCCGTCGAACAGGCCCATGACCCCCTCGACGACGGCCAGGTCGGAGCCGCGCGCCCCGTGCAGGAACAGCGGCGCGACGCGCTCCTCGCCGACCAGCCAGGGGTCGAGGTTGCGGCCGGGACGCCCGGCGGCGAGCCCGTGGTAGCCGGGGTCGATGTAGTCGGGGCCGACCTTGTGCGGGGAGACGGTGAGCCCGCGGTGGGTGAGCGCGGCGATCAGGCCGGTGGCGACCGAGGTCTTGCCCGCGTTGCTCGACGGCGCGGCGACGACCAGCCGTGCCATCCCCCGCCCGCCCCTGCTCACCACTCGATCCCCCGCTGACCCTTCTGGCCCGCGTCCATCGGGTGCTTGACCTTGGTCATCTCGACGACCAGGTCGGCGATCTCGACGAGGCGGGGGTGGGCGTCGCGGCCGGTGATCACGACGTGCTGGCTGCCCGGCCGGTTCGTCAGCGTCTCCACGACGTCCTCGATGTCGACCCAGCCCCACGTCAGGGGGTAGGTGAACTCGTCGAGCACGTAGAAGCGGTGCGCCTGCGCGGCCAGGTCGCGCTTGATCTGCGCCCAGCCCTCGGCGGCGTCGGCGGCGTGGTCGACCTCGGTGCCCTGCCGGCGCGACCAGCTCCAGCCGCTGCCCATCTTGTGCCAGACCACCGGGCCGCCCTCGCCGCTCTGCTCGTGCAGGCGGCCCAGCGCGGTCAGCGCGTTCTCCTCGCCGACCTTCCACTTGGCGCTCTTGACGAACTGGTAGACCGCGATCGACCAGCCCTGGTTCCAGGCGCGCATGGCCATGCCGAAGGCGGCGGTGGACTTGCCCTTCATCTCGCCGGTGTGCACGGCGAGCAGCGGGCGGTTGCGGCGCTGGCGGGTGGTGAGCCCGTCGTCCGGGACGGCGGTGACCTGTCCCTGCGGCATCAGGCTGCCCTTGCGCTGCGCACCGTCGCGGCGAGCGAGTCGGCGGCCAGCTCCTCGAGGCGGAGCGTCTCCGCACCGAGGTGCGCGCCCAGCGTGGCCGCCAGGCCGAGCCGCACCGGCCCCGACTCGCAGTCCACGACGACGGCCGCCGTGCCGCTCGCGGCGAGCAGCCCGGCCGCGGCGTGCGCGTCGGCGAGCGAGCCGCCGCCTCGCGCGCCGGTGGCGCGGCCGTCGGTGACGACGACCAGCAACGGGCGGCGCTGCGGGTCGCGGACCCGCTCGACGCGCAGCACCTCGTGCGCCCGCAGCAGCCCGGCGGCCAGCGGTGTGCGGCCTCCGGTGGGCAGGTCCGCGAGGCGGGCGGCGGCGGCCTCCACCGACCAGGTCGGCGGCAGCGCCAGCTCGGCGTCGGTGCCGCGGAAGGTGACCAGGCCGACCTTGTCCCGCCGCTGGTAGGCGTCCAGCAGCAGCGAGAGGACGGCGCCCTTCACCGCGCCCATCCGCGAGCGCGAGCCCATCGACCCGCTGGCGTCGACGACGAACAGGACGAGGTTGCCCTCGCGGCCCTCGAGGGTGGCCTGACGCAGGTCCTCGCGGGCGATCCGCAGGCCGGGACCGGTGCGGCCGCGGGCCACCTGGTGCGGCGCGGCGGCCAGCACGGTGCCGGTCAGGTGCAGCTTCGTGACGGTGCCCGACGGGCGGACCGAGCCGACGACCCGGCCGCGCTCGCTGCGGGCGCGGGACCGGCGGCCGGACGCGCCCGCGCCGATGCCGGGCACCTCGAGCCGGCGGGTGCGGAACGGGTCGGTGGGCGCGGCCGCCGCACGGTCCGGCGCGGGGGAGGCATCGGCGTGCCCGCCCCCCTCACCCCGCGGTGCCGTCGTCGGCTCGCCGTCGGGGCCATCGTGGTCACTCCGGCCGTCGGGGCCCTCGGGGGTGCCGCCGGTGCCCGGGCCGTCGTCGTCGGGGTCGGTCGGGTCGTCCGGGCGCGCGTCGGAGAGCGCCTGGTCCAGCGTGGAGTCGTCCAACCCGGGGGCGTCGAACGGGTTGCGCCGGCGCCGGTGGGGGAGCGCGAGCCGGGCGGCGGCCCGGACGTCCTCCTCGGTCACCTCGTCGCGTCCGCACCAGGCGGCGTAGGCCAGCGCGGCGCGGGCGGTGACCAGGTCGGCGCGCAGGCCGTCGACGTCGAACGCGGCGCAGACGGCGGTGACCTGGCGGAGGGCGTCGTCGGGGAGCACGACGTGCGGCAGGCGCGCCCGGGCTGCGGCGATGCGCTCGGACAGCCCCGACTCCTCGGCGGCCCACCGAGCGGAGAACCCCACGGGGTCGGCGTCGAAGGCGAAGCGCCGGCGGACGACCTCGGCGCGCAGGTCGGGATCCCGTGGGGCGGCGACCTGGACGGTGAGCCCGAACCGGTCCAGCAGCTGGGGCCGGAGCTCGCCCTCCTCGGGGTTCATCGTCCCGACCAGCAGGAACCGCGCGGCGTGCCGCACCGACACACCCTCCCGCTCCACGTATGCGGTGCCCATCGCGGCGGCGTCCAGGAGCAGGTCGACCAGGTGGTCGTGCAGAAGGTTGACCTCGTCGACGTAGAGCACGCCCCGGTGAGCGGCCGCGAGCAGGCCCGGCTCGAACGCCTTGACGCCCTCGGTGAGCGCCCGCTCGAGGTCGAGCGCGCCGACGACGCGGTCCTCCGAGGCGCCGACCGGCAGCTCCACCAGCCGCGCGGGGCGGGTGAGGCCCGGGGCGCCGGTGTCGTGCGGGCCGTCCGGGCACGCCGGGTCGGGGGCGGCCGGGTCGCAGGCGAAGCGGCAGCCGGCGACGACGTCGACCGGCGGCAGGACGGCGGCGAGCGCCCGCACCGCCGTCGACTTGGCGGTGCCCTTCTCGCCGCGCACCAGCACGCCGCCGACCGCCGGGGAGACGGCGTTGAGCACGAGGGCCAGCCGCATGTCGTCCATGCCGACGACGGCGCCGAAGGGGAAGTTCACGAGTCGCTGACCGGGCAGCCGCGCATGGCGCAGTCCTCTCCCCGGGTGTCCACGCCCGGAGGTGGCAGGAGCGCGACGGCGGGAGTTCCTGACTCACCGGCCCGGGGGCCGGCTCACAGTGGCGGGACCGCGCCGGATTCTCACCGGGCTTCCTCCACTGCCGTCGCGTGTGGCGCGGTCATCAGACCACAGCCGGTCCCGGCGCCGACAGCCCCCTCGGGTCAGCGGGCGGCCGACCCCGGCGGGAGGAGCGGGAGCCCGGCGGGCGCGCCGCCCTCGATCAGCCGCCACAGCGCGTCGGTGTCGGCGTGCTCGGCGATCAGGTCGCCCAGCCGGTCCAGCCGCTGCTCGCGGACGGCGGCGAAGTCGGTGTCCGGGGCCGCGACGAACCGGCGGTCGGCGACGGCCGCGACCTCGGTGAGGAAGGCCCGCCGGAAGCCGTCGTTCTCCAGGGCGCCGTGCCAGGTGGTGCCGAAGACCGAGCCGGACCGGGCGCCGTCCAGGAACGGCTCCGCCTCGTCGTCGACCGCGACGACGCCGTGGTGGATCTCGTAGCCGTGGACCACCTCGCCCAGCGCTGTCCCGGTCGGACGGCCGAGGGTCTTCTCCCGCGCGAAACGCACGTCGCCGGGCAGCAGGCCGAGCCCTGCGACCGTGCCGGCCCGTGACTCGACCTCGTCGGTGATGGTGCGGGCGAGCATCTGGTGGCCGCCGCAGATGCCCAGCACCGGGCGGCCCCCGGCTGCGTGCCGGGCGACGGCCTCGGCCAGGCCGCTCTCGCGGAGCCAGCCGAGGTCGGCGACGGTCGCGCGCGTGCCCGGCAGCACCACCAGGTCGGCGTCGCCGAGCTCCTCGGGGCGGGTGGCGTAGCGGACCAGCACGCCGGGCTCGGCGGCGAGCGCGTCGAGGTCGGTGAAGTTGGACAGCCGGGGGAGCCGGGCGACCGACACCCGGAGCACGTCCTCGCCGTGCGGGCTGCCGCCGGACGACGCCACCGGTACGTCGAGGGAGTCCTCGACGTCGACCGCGGCCCCGGGCAGCCAGGGCAGGACGCCGAACGTCGGCCGCCCGGTGAGCCGCTCCAGCTCGACCAGGCCCGGACGGAGCAGCCGGACGTCGCCGCGGAACTTGTTGACCAGGAAGCCGGCGACCAGCCGCTGGTCGGCCGGCGGCATGAGGGCGACCGTGCCGTAGAGCGCCGGGAAGACGCCGCCCCGGTCGATGTCGCCGACGACGAGCACCGGCAGGTCCGCGGCGGTGGCCAGCCCCATGTTGGCGATGTCGTCGGCGCGCAGGTTGATCTCGGTGGGGGAGCCCGCGCCCTCGCAGACGACGACGTCGAACCGCGAGCGCAGGTCGGCCAGCGAGGCGAGCACCTGCTCGAGGAGGGCGGCCTTCATCGGGCGGTAGGACAGCGCGGTCACGTCGGCGACCGGCCGGCCCATGACCACGACCTGGCTGGCGTCGTCCCCGCCGGGCTTGAGCAGCACCGGGTTCATCGCGGCCTCGGGCTCGACGCGGGCGGCCGCCGCCTGCATGACCTGCGCCCGGCCGATCTCGGCGCCGTCGGCGGTGACCATCGAGTTGTTGCTCATGTTCTGCGCCTTGAACGGCGCCACGGACACGCCCTGGCGCACCAGCCAGCGGCAGATGCCGGCGGTCACGACCGACTTGCCGGCGTCGGACGTCGTGCCCGCGACGAGCAACGCGCCACGGGTTCCGCTGGTGCTCACGGCGGACATGATGCCGACCGCCGTCGGAGCGCCTCCCTAGGATCGGCGCCCGTGCCTGCCGACCGCTCGTCGCGACTCGTCGTCGTCGGCATCGGCGCCGACGGCTGGGACGGGCTCGCGGCCGCCTCCCGCGCGGAGGTCGAGCGCGCCGGGGTGCTGCTGGGCAGCGCCCGCCAGCTGCGCCTCGTGCCCGGCTCCGTCGGCGCCGAGCGGGTGCCCTGGCCGTCCGCGCTGAGCGAGGCGCTGCCCGGGCTGGTGGAGGGATTCGCCGGACGCGCGGTCGTGGTGCTGGCCAGCGGGGACCCGATGCTGTCGGGCATCGGCACGACGCTCACCCGGCTGCTGGGCGCCGACCGCGTGCGGGTGCTGCCGGCGCCGTCGTCGGTGTCGCTGGCCTGCGCGCGCCTGGGCTGGCCGGTCGAGGACACCACCGTGGTCACCCTGGTCGGCCGCCCCGTCGAGCTGCTGCACCCGCACGTGCAGCCCGGTCGCCGGCTGCTCGTCCTCGGGTCGGACGGCGGGACCCCGGCGCAGGTCGCCGCCCTGCTGACCGCCCGCGGCTTCGGCGCCAGCGGG
>NZ_QCZF01000012.1 GCF_003075095.1 Blastococcus litoris | reverse complement strand
CTCACCGAACTCGCCCGCCGCCAGGCCCTACCCGGCTGGCTACACGAGTACAACCATCACCGGCCCCACACCGCGATCGGACGCCGCCCACCGATCACACGGCTGACCAACGTGTCTGGTCAGTACACCTAGATCGACCGGTAGTTCGTCGGCGCGAAGCGCGGGCCGTGACGCGGCCGTCGCGACCCGCCCGCCAGCAGCAGCCGGACCACCCGCTGCCGCTGCCCCCGCCAGGGTTCGAGGAGCTCGAGCATCCCGGCGTCGTCGGTGTTCCTCCGCCCGGTGAGCGCGAAGCCCACGATGTTCTTCAGGTGGTAGTCGCCGACGCTGACCGTGTCGGGGCAGCCCAGCGTCCGCTGGACCACCTCGGCCGCCGTCCACACGCCGATGCCGGGGATCGAGCACAGCCGCTTCTGCAGCGCCGGGGAGTCGCCGGCGAGCTCCGGCTCGAGCCGGGAGGCGACCGACGCCACCGCCCGAAGCGCCCGCCGGCGGGCGCCGTCGAGACCGCAGCGGTGCCATTCCCAGTCGGTGACGTCGAGGACCCGCGCGGCCGACGGCGGCACTCGCATGCCGTCGGGGGCGGGGCCGGGCGCAGGCTCGCCGGCCAGTCGCAGCAGCTCGCGCCACACGCGGTTGGCCTCGACCGTCGTCACCTTCTGCTCCAGGACGGCCGGCACGAGGGCGTCCCAGGTGCGGCCGGTGCGGCACAGCCGCAGCCACGGCGTCCGGCGGTGCAGGTCCACGACCAGCGGGTGCCCGGCGGGGTCGAAGTCGTCGGGGCGGTCCGCCACCCCCAGCCACCCCGGCGCCACGTCCGCGGCCCAGGCGGCGCCGGGTCCCCACGCCGAGATGTGCACCGTCCCGAGCCGCATCGCGATCCGCACGCTGGCCGGCCCGGCCGGCGTGGTCGTCGTCCGCCACAACCCGTCGTCGGCGATCCGGAAGGTCGGGTCGCCGGTTCCCCGACGGTTCGGCGACAGGCTCCGGACGACGTCGAGGGGCCAGTCCGGACGGAACTCGGTCTCCGCGGCGGCGGCCGGCAGCGTGCTGGTCAGGACGTTCCCCCGGGTGGTGCGGTCAGGTGCTCGTGCGCCCCGCTCAGCGCGGCGCCATGCGCAGCGCCCCGTCCATCCGGATCACCTCGCCGTTGAGGTAGCCGTGCTCGACGATGGCGAGCGCCAGCTCGGCGAAGTCCGACGGGCGGCCGAGTCGCTTCGGAAAGGGTATGCCGGACGACAGCGCCGTCCGCGCCTCCTCGGGCAGGCTGCCCAGCAGCGGCGTGTCGACCAGCCCCGGGGCGATGGTGCACACCCGGACGCCCACGCTGGACAGGTCGCGGGCGGCGGGCAGCGTCAGCCCGACGATCCCGCCCTTGGACGCCGCGTAGGCGACCTGGCCGATCTGCCCGTCGTACGCGGCGATCGACGCGGTGTTCACCACGACCCCGCGCTCGCCGTCCTCGCCCGGCTCCGTCCTCGCCATCTCGGCGGCGGCCAGCCGCAGCACGTTGAAGGTGCCGACGAGGTTCACCATGACGGTCCTCGTGAAGGCACCGAGGTCGTGCGGCTCGCCGTCGCGGCCGACGGTGCGCTGCGCCCAGCCGATGCCCGCGCAGTTGATCGCGATGCGCAGGGGGCGGTCCTTGCCGGCCGCCTCGGCGACCGCGGCCTGCACCGACGCCTCGTCGGTGACGTCGGTGCGGACGAAGGTGGTGTCCCCGCCGAGCTCGGTGGCCAGGGCCTGCCCCCGGTCCTCCTGGAGGTCCAGGACGGTGACGGCCACACCCTTCGCGGCCAGGGCACGGGTGGTCGCCTCGCCGAGCCCGGAGGCCCCTCCGGAGACGACGGCTGCGACGTCGAAGCTCTTCATGCCCGCAAAGTAACCCGGCAGTTCCGATCAGCCGAACCGGGTCCCGTACCGCTGCTCGACCGCCCCGAGCAGCTCCTTGACCCGCTCGGCGTCGGAGACGGGGCACACCATGGTCACGTCCGCCGTGTGGACGACGACGCTGTCGCGCACGCCCACCAGGGCGACGAGGTGGTCGGGGTCGTCGCTGAGGACGACGTTCCCGGACCCGTCGAGCACCACCGCCAGGCCGCGGACCGCGTTGCCGGCGCCGTCGGACCCCAGCGTGCGGGCCAGCGCCGGCCACGAGCCGACGTCGAGCCAGTCGACGTCCAGGTCCGCGACCAGCACCCGGCCGGGCTCGGCCGCCGCCGGTTCGAGGACCGCGTAGTCGACGCTGATCTTCGGCAGCGTCGGGAACACCTCGGCGAGGACCCGGTCGCGCTCCGGGCCGGCCGGCGCCGCCACGACACGGGCCAGCCCGTCGGCCGACTGCGGGAGGTGGTCGGCGAGGGCGTCGAGGACGGTCCGCGCCCGCCACACGAACATGCCCGAGTTCCAGAGGTAGTCGCCGCCGGCCAGGTACCGCTCGGCGGTGGCCCGGTCCGGCTTCTCGCGGAACGCGGCGGCCTCGCTCACCCCGGCCACGCCGGTCGGGGCGCCGCGCTGCACGTACCCGAACCCGGTCGCCGGCGCGGTCGGGGTGATGCCGAGGGTGACCAGCGACCGCGGCCGCTCAGCGAGGACGCCGTAGGCCGTCCCGAGGACGGCGGCGAACCGCTCGACGGGCCGGATCACGTGGTCTGCGCTCACCACGGCAAGCTCGGCGTCCGGGTCGACGTCGGCGACCAGGGCGGCCGTGAGCCCGACCGCGTTGGCCGTGTCGCGAGCGACCGGCTCGAGGACCAGCCGGTCGGCGTGCAGGTCCGGCAGCGCGGCCCGGACGGCGTCGCCGTAGCGGGCGGCCGTGCACACCCAGATCTGCTCCGCGGGCAGGAGCACCCGGAGGCGGGCGAAGGCCTCGGCCAGCAGGCTGTGCGCCGTCCCGCCGTCACCCGAGACGATGTCGAGGAGCTGCTTGGGCCGCTCGGCGCGCGACAACGGCCACAGCCGCGTGCCCGACCCGCCGGCCATGATCACAGCGTGGCGCACGTCGGCCTCCTCCCTGGCGTCACTGACCGGCGGACATCGTGCCCGACTCCCCGGTGTCGCGCCGCCACCGCCGCCTCCGGCGCGGCAGGGCGTCGGCCGTCTGCTGGGGCCGCGCGCCGGCACCCACCCGCGCACTGGCGTAGGACACGAGCATGCGGGCGCCCAGGCCCGCGCGGAGGGCCGCCCGCAGCGGCGCCCGGGCGGGCCCGGGATGCCTGCGGGCGAGGTAGCGGAGGGCGCTCGTGTGGTGCACCCGCTGCATGCGGTGCGCGTCACGGCTGGTCGCGTGGCCGCCCTCGTGCTGCACCACGGCCGTGGGCGCGTAGACCTGCAGCCAGCCCCGCTCGCCGAGGCGGGCCCCCAGGTCGACGTCCTCGAAGTACATGAAGTACCCCGGGTCGAAGCCGCCGACGGAGTGGAAGGCCTCGAGGTCGACGAGGAAGCAGGACCCCGACAGCCACCCGGCCGGTCGCTCGCGGGGCGCCTCGCGCTCGCGGCGGTACCGGGCCGTCCACGGGTTGGCCGGCCAGATCCAGCCCAGCAGGGCGTGGCCGATCCCCGTCGACAGGGACGGCAGGTCGCGGGCGGAGGGGTAGAGGACGCCGTCGGGGCTGCGGATCGCGGGCCCCACGGTCGCCGCCCGGGGCCAGCGACCGGCCACGGCCAGCAGCTCGTCGACCGAGCCCGGCTCGAACTCGATGTCGGGGTTGGCCACCAGCGCCCATCCCGACGTCCGGTCGGCGAGGCCGGCGTTGGCCGCGGCGCCGTAACCGACGTTCCCGCCCGTGGGCAGCAGCCGCACGAAGGGGAACTCCGCCACCGCCCGTTCCGGAGCCCCGTCGGTCGACCCGTTGTCCGCGAGGACGACGTCCAGCGGCAGGGTCGTGGCCGCGCGCAGGGAGGAGAGGAACCCGGGCAGCGAGTCCCCCGGGGAGTACGTCACCACGACGACCCGCAGGGGCGGGGACGGCTCCGTGGTCACGGCACCGACCCTACGTTCCCGCGGCCCGCACGCCGGTCAGCGCCCGACGGCTGCGGAGTACGAGCGGAGGTGCTGCTCCGCGCACGCGGTCCACGTGAACTCCGCCGCGCGCTCCACCGCGGCGGCGGACAGCTCGGCGCGGCGCGCGGGATCGGCGAGCAGGCCCCGGAGGGCGGCGGCGATGCCCTCGGCCGTCGGCTCGGCGTACTCCACCGCGTCGCCGCCGACCTCGGGCAGCGCGAGGGCGCGGGTGGTCAGCACGGGGGCGCCGCACGCCATGGCCTCGAGCACCGGGAGCCCGAACCCCTCCGCGGAGCTCGGGTAGGCCACGACCTCGGCGCCGCCGAGGAAGCCCGTCAGCAGGTCGAGCGGCAGGTAGCCGGGGAGGAGCACCTCGAGCTCCGGGGGCACCGCCGCGACGACGGCGTCCACGCTGTCGTCCCAGCCCCGCCCGCCCGCGACGACCAGCGCCGGGGGCGCCTCGGTGCCGGCGACCGCCGACCGCCACCCCTCGACGAGGTGCGGCACGTTCTTGCGCGGCTCGATGGTCCCCAGGAAGGCGACGTACCGCGACGACCGGAGACCGAGGTGGGCCCGGGCCGCGGCGACCTGGTCGGCGTCGGGGACGTGGAAGGTCGCGGGGTCCACCCCGTGGTGGGCGACGTCCACCTGACCGTGCACCCCACCGGTCAGCCGGGCCAGCTCGTCCCGCGTGGCACGGGACGGGACGACGCACCGCGCGGCACGACGCAGCGAGGTCCGCGTCCAGGACCGGAAGAAGACCCGCTTGACCGGCTGGTGCACGTCGGGATGGCTGAAGAACGTGGCGTCGTGCAGGGTCGTGACGACGGGCACCCGGCTGCGCAGCGGCATCGTGTAGTGCGGGCAGTGCAGCACGTCCGCACGCACCTGTTCGGCCAGCCGCGCCAGCCCCACCTGCTCCCAGACCAGGCGCGCGGGGCGGCCGGTGATCCACCCCGGGGCCGCGACCACCTCGGCGGCCGGCGCGAGCCGCCCGTAGTGCTCGACGTCGCGCGGCTGGCAGACCACGACCAGGTCGGCGCCCAGCTGCTCCAGCGCGGGGACGAGCTGGTCGACGTAGCGCCCCACCCCGCCGCGGTCGGCGGGAACCGCGGTGGCATCCAGGAGGGTGCGCGGACCGGCAGCCATGGCTCCCCTTTCCTCGACGGCGGTCTCACGGTACGCAGCGCCGTCGCGGGCGCCCCACGACGCCGCCCTCTAGGCTGGCAGGTCCGGCGCCGAGCCCGCCGGCGCCGCGAACAGGCGGACCCCCCTCGCCCCGCGTCCCGCGGACGGCGACCGATCACGGAGACCTGGGTGACCCTCATCGGCAAGCGCGTCCCGGAGCTGGGGCGCTGGCTGGTCGCGTGGGTGCTGGTCTCCGTCCTCGGTGGCGTCTGGGCGTTCGCCACCCCCTTGTTCGGCTCGCCCGACGAGCCGGCGCACGCCGTCTACGCGGCGGCTGCGGCGCACGGCCAGGTCTGGGCGGAGACGACCGGCGTGCTCACCGAGGTGACGGTGCCCGCCGACTTCGCCACGGCGTCGGCCGTCCCGCCCTGCTTCGCCTTCCACCCCGACGTCGCCGCGGGGTGCGCGCCGGAGTACGGCGGGGAGTCCGGCACCGCGGTCACCCAGACGTCGGCCGGCCGCTATCCCCCCGCCTACTACGTCTACGCGGGCCTCCCGACCTACGTCGCCGACGGTGCGGCCGCGGTCCACCTCATGCGGCTGCTCACCGTGTTCCTCGTCGCGGCCTTCGTGGCCTCGGCGGCCTGCAGCGCGCTGCGCACCTCGCGTCCCGCGCTGGCCCTGACCGGGCTGGGTCTCGCGGTGACGCCCACCGTGCTGTTCTTCGCCGGGACGGTGAACCCGCAGGCGCCGGAGATCGCCGCCGGGATCGGCCTGTGGACCAGCGGCTACGTCCTGCTCCTCCGGCTCCGCGAGGACCCCCGGTCGCCGCTGTCGTGGCGGGACCCGCTGGTCCGGCGGACGCTGCTCGCCGCCGTCGGCCTGACCCTCATCCGGCCCCTGTCGCTGCTGTGGCTGGCCCTGATCGTCGCCGTCCTGCTCGTCGCGCTGGCCGACAAGGCGGTGCTCCGGCGGCTCGTCACCGCGCCCGCGGTCCTGTGGGCCGTCCCGGTCCTGGCGGTCACGGCGGGATCGACCCTCGTCTGGATTCTCTTCCGGAACGCGCTCGCCCAGCAGGACGTCACGATCTACGCGGACATGCCCCTGCAGGAGGCGGTCGTCTTCTCCTTCGAGCGGGTCAACGACCAGCTCACCCAGATGATCGGCATGTTCGGCTGGCTCGACGTCGCGTCGCCGGGCTTCTCCTACGCCGCGTGGACGATCGCGCTCGTGGTCCTCGCCGCCCTGGGGATCCCCCGCGCCACCGGCCGGGAGAAGGTCGCCGTGCTGCTCGTGGCCCTCGCCCTGCTGGTCGTCCCGGGGCTGCTCCAGCTGCAGGCCTACAAGGTGAGCGCGTTCGTCTGGCAGGGGCGGTACAGCATGCCGCTCGCCGTCGGCGTCCCCCTCCTCCTGGGGCTGTTCGCGGCGAGCGCGGCACCGGGGCGGGCACGTGCGACCCGGTGGCTGCTCGCCGGCCTGGCGGCCACCATCGCCTTCGTCCACGTCACCGCCATGGTCTGGGCCCTCAACCGCAACGTGAGCGGGACCGACGAGCTGTTCGCCGCGACACCGGACCAGTGGACGCCGCCGCTCCCGGTCCCCGTGCTGATCGGCACCATGCTCGTGGCGGCGACGGCCGCCGCGGTGCTCGTCGTACGGCTCGACCGGCGCGACGCACCGGCGCCCCTCCTGGCGCGCACGGGCTAGGAGCGGAGGGCCCTCCCGGCCCGGAGGGTGCCGGCGACGTGCGCCGATAGGATGTCCCGATGCGAGGCATCATCCTGGCCGGGGGCAGCGGTACCCGCCTCTTCCCCATCACCAAGGCCATCAGCAAGCAGCTGATGCCCATCTACGACAAGCCGATGGTGTACTACCCGCTGTCGCTGCTGATGAATGCGGGCATCCGCGAGGTCCTGGTGATCACCACCCCCGAGGACCAGAGCGGCTTCCAGCGCCTGCTCGGGGACGGCTCGGACATCGGCATCGAGATCTCCTACGCCGTGCAGCCGCGCCCCGAGGGCCTCGCGCAGGCCTTCGTCATCGGCGCCGACTTCATCGGCGACCAGCCCGTGGCGCTCGTCCTCGGTGACAACATCTTCTACGGCACCGGCCTCGGCGAGAGCCTGCGGGCCAACACCGACCCGGTCGGCGGGCACGTGTTCGCCTACCACGTCGCCAACCCCACCGACTACGGCGTGGTGGAGTTCGACGACGACGGCCGGGTCATCTCCATCGAGGAGAAGCCGGCCCGCCCGAAGAGCTCCTACGCCGTGCCGGGGCTCTACTTCTACGACAACCGCGTCGTGGAGATCGCCGCCGGTGTCCGCCCCAGCGCGCGCGGGGAGCTCGAGATCACCGCGGTGAACGACGAGTACCTGCGCCGGGGGGAGCTGACCGTGACCGTGCTCCCGCGCGGTACCGCCTGGCTCGACACCGGGACGCACGTCTCGATGATGCAGGCGGCCGAGTTCGTCCAGGTCGTCGAGGACCGCCAGGGCTGGAAGATCGGGTGCATCGAGGAGATCGCCTGGCGCCGCGGGTTCATCGACTCCGAGCAGCTGCGCACGCTCGCCGAGCCGCTGCAGAAGAGCGGCTACGGGGAGTACCTGCTGCGGCTGCTCGACGGCCCGCCGTCCCGCTGACCGCCGCCGGGCCCGGTCAGAGAAGCCGGGCGTAGGTCTCCCAGAGCGTGCGGGCGGCGCCCTCCCAGCTGAACGCGCCGGCGCGTGCACGGCCGGCGTCGGCCAGCGAGGCCCGCAGCGACGGGGACCCGAGCACCTCGGCCAGGGCACCCGCCAGGGCGGCGCCGTCCCCCACCGGGACGGTGACGGTCGCCCCGCCGCCGACCTCGGCCAGCGCGGGCGCGTCGGAGCTGACCACCGGCACCCCCGCGGCCATGGCCTCGAGGACCGGCAGCCCGAAGCCCTCGGCGCGACTCGGCGCGGCGAGCACCGCGGCACGACCGAGCACGACGGCGAGGTCGGCGTCGGACAGCCGCCCCAGCAGCCGCACCCGGCCGGTCAGGCCGAGGGCCGCGGCGCGCTCGTGCACGTCGACGCCGCCCCAGCCGGGCTGCCCGGCGACCAGCAGCGGGACATGCGGGGCCCCGGTGCCGGCCATCGCCGCCAGCAGGACGTCGAGACCCTTGCGCGGCTCGATGGTGGCGAGGGTCAGGACGTAGTCGCCCTCGGGGAGGCCCAGCGCGGCCGCTCGCTCCTCGGCATCCGGCGGCGCGTCCAGCGCGCGGCTGACACCCTCCCCCACCACCACGGGCGGCCGGCGCAGGGGCACGTGCCGCGCGAGCTCGTCGGCCACCGCCGACGTCGGCACGACGACGGCGTCGGCCAGCCTCCCCGCCCGCTCGATCACGGCCCGGTGCCAGCGCGCCCCGCGCGGGGTCAGCGTCTCCGGATGGGTCCAGGGGACGGCGTCGTGGACAGTCACCACCAGCGGCCGCCCCCGACGCGGCGGGAACAACGGCGTCGGCGCGTGCACCAGGTCGACGCCGCGCGGGGCCGGGCCGACCCCGTGCTCCCACGCCAGCGTCAGCGCCCGCCGCGGGAGTGCGAGGCGCCGCGGCTCGCCGGCACCCGGAACCCGCGCCGCCGCCACGTCGGCGTGCCAGGCGGACCAGGCGGAGACCCGCGCCCCGGCGGGGGCCTCGGTCACCAGCGCCGACGCCACCTCGAGCGCGTAGCGGCCGGTGCCGCCCGGCACCGGACCGAGGCACTGCTCGACCACGACCCCCACCCGCGGCCCGGACGGGGTCACGCCGCCCCCGGCTCGTCGCGCGGGCACCGTGGGACAGCAACCGTCACGAGGCGTGACGCTACCGTCCACTCGTGCCCGCAGCAGTCCCCGCCGACGACGTGACCGTGGTCGTGGTCACGTGGCAGGGCCGGCACCTCCTCGGGCCGTGCCTGGACAGCCTGCGCGCCCAGACGGCGGCCCACCGGGTGCTCGTCGTCGACAACGCCTCCACCGACGGGACCGCGGAGTTCCTCGCCGCCGAGCACCCCGGGGTCCGGGTGCACGTCCTGGAGCAGAACACCGGGTTCGCCGGGGGCATGGCCCGGGCCCTGGAGGCCGTCGACACCCCCTTCGTGGCGCTCCTCAACAACGACGCCACCGCCGATCCCGGCTGGCTGGCAGCCCTGCTGGAGCACGTGCACCGGCACCCCGAGGCCGCCGCCGTCACCTCCCGCATGCTCCTGGCCGACCGGCCCGGGACGACGAACAACGCCGGCGTGGTGCTGCTGCGCTCCGGGCACGGGGCCGACCGCGGGCTCGGCGCACCCGCCACCGCGTTCCCGGCGGCGGACGAGGTCTTCGGCTTCAGCGGCGGGGCAGCCCTCCTCCGCACCGCGGCGGCGCGGGAGGTGGGCGGGTTCCCGGCGCCCTTCTTCCTCTACTACGAGGACACCGACCTCTCGTGGCGGCTGCGGCTGCGCGGGTGGACCGTCCGCTACGAGCCCGCCGCCGTGGTGCTGCACCAGCACTCGGCGACGGTGGACCAGCAGTCGACGGTGTTCGCCTTCCACAACGAGCGCAACCGGCTGCTGGTGCTGTGCCGCTGCGCGCCCGCGGGCCTCGCCGCCCGCGCCGTCGGCAGGTTCCTCCTGACCACGGGCTCGCTGCTCGCCCGCCGGCTCTCGGGTCGCCCGGTGCCCGACGTGCCCGCCTTCCGGGTCCCCCTGCGCATCCGGGTGCTGGCGTCCTGGGTGCGCCTCCTCCCCTGGGCCCTGCGCAGCCGCCGGGCCATCCTCCGCGGTGCCACCGCAGACCCCGCCGGACTGGTCAGGGAGTGGGCCGGGCGGGACGCCTGACGCCGCCCGGGAACGACCCCGTCCGCGACGCGCGGGTCGGGAGCGACGGACGGGACGGGGGACGGCCGGTGGGCTCCTGGACGGACGGGTCCGCCCCGCCAGCAGTGTTAGCGTGTTCGGCGATGGCAGCCTGGCCTCCGGACGTCACGCCGACGAGGGGCCCTCTCGGCGCCCCGACCGGCGCCGGCCGGTCCTCGTGGAACAGACAGGTGGAGCCCGGAGAATGACGCAGTCCCTGCGGGAAGTGTGGCAGTACCGCGGACTGATCGGGAACTTCGCCCGGCGCGAGATCAAGGGCAAGTACAAGGGCAGCCTGCTCGGGTCCGCGTGGTCGCTGATCAACCCGCTGGCCACCCTGGCCACCTACAGCCTGGTGTTCGGGTTCATCCTCCGGTTCCCCACCCCGGTCGCCGGCAACGGCTCGCTCACCAGCTTCCCGATCTACCTGTTCACCGCTCTCGTCGTCTGGAACTTCTTCCACTCGGTGACGATGAGCTCGATCGGCGCGCTCGTCGGTGCCGGGCCGCTGCTGCGGAAGATCCACTTCCCGCCGTTCGCGCCGGTCCTCGGGTCGGCGATCGCCGTGCTGCAGCAGACCGCCATCGAGTTCGGCCTGCTGTTCGTCGTCTACGTGATCGTGTGGAACATCAGCTGGACGATCCTGCTCGTCCCGGTGCTCCTGCTCCTGCTCAGCGGCTTCGCGCTGGGGCTCGGGATGCTGCTGGCGATCTTCAACGCCTGGTTCCGCGACGTGAACTACATCGTCACCGTGCTGCTCGGGCTGCTGTTCTACGCCTCGCCGATCATCTACCCGATCACGCTGGTCACCGACCTGTACGACGAGCACCCGTGGCTGCGGATCTACGAGTTCAACCCGATCACCGCCTTCGTGGAGGCGTTCCGCGACGTGCTGTGGGACCTGGAGTTCCCGGGCTGGGGCCGGCTGGGCTACCTGGTCCTGGTCAGCGCGATCGTGCTGGCGGTGGGCTGGTCCTTCTTCCAGCGGAAGGCCGCGGACGTGAGCGAGGAGCTGTGACGACCCTGCACCCCGACGAGCGCGACGTGGCGGTCGAGGCGGAGCCGGCCGAGGTGGCCATCTCCGTCCGCGACGTCACGAAGAAGTTCCGCCTGCACAACGACCGCAAGACCAACGTCAAGGAGCTGTTCAGCGCACGCCGCAGGCAGAGCCGGCACGAGGAGTTCTGGGCCCTCAAGGGCGTCTCGCTCGACATCCCGCGCGGCAAGACCTTCGGCCTGGTCGGCCACAACGGATCGGGCAAGTCCACGTTGCTGAAGATGGTCGCCGGCATCCACCGGCCGTCGTCGGGGACCGTGACGGCCAACGGCCGGGTCTCGGCGATGCTCGAGCTCGGCGCCGGTTTCCACCCCGAGATGTCGGGCCGGGACAACATCTACCTGAACGGCTCGATCCTGGGGATGACCCGCAAGCAGATCGACGCCGCGATGGACGACATCATCGACTTCAGCGGGCTGGGCGAGTTCATCGACACCCCGGTGAAGGTCTACTCGTCGGGCATGTACGTGCGCCTGGGCTTCGCGATCGCCGTGAACCTCGAGCCCGAGATCCTCATCATCGACGAGGTCATCGCCGTCGGAGACGAGGCGTTCCAGCGGCGCTGCTTCGACCACCTCTACGAGCTGCGCCGCAAGGGCGTCACGATCGTGCTCGTCACCCACTCGCTCGCCCTGGTCGCCGACCTCTGCGACGAGGCGGCGTGGCTGGACCACGGCGTCCTGCGCAGCGTCGGCCCCGCCCGCGAGATCGTCGACGCCTACCTGACCAGCGTGAACGAGCGCGAGGCGGCGGCCGACGGGAGCCACCAGACCGGCACCGCGGACGGCGACCGCGCGCCCTCCGTGGAGTTCCAGGGGAAGACGCCCCGGCGCGGATCCGGCGAGGTGCGGGTCACCGGACTCCGCTACCTCGACGAGACCGGGTCCGAACGGCCCTTCCTCAGCTCCGGCCGGTCCTGCACCGTGCGCATCTCCTACGAGTCGACCGCCGAGCTGCCCGCCGTCACCTTCGGGCTGGCGTTCGTCCACGAGTCCGGGATCCAGGCAGCCGGCCCCAACTCCGGTTACGGCCCGGCGGCCTTCGCCGTCCCCGCCGGCACGGGCACCGTGGACTTCACGCTCGACTCGCTGCTGCTCCAGCCGGGCGAGTACCTGCTCTCGGTCGCCGCGGTCGACAAGGGGCACATGTACGACTACATCGACCGCGCCTTCGTGCTGAAGGTGCGGGCCGAGGACGTGGTGACCGAGCCCGGGCTCGTGCACCTGCCCGGGCACTGGACGCACCAGCCGACCCCGTCGCCGGCCGAGCGCTGACCCGACCACCGAACGAGGAATCGCATGATCAACGAAGAGGCCCTCAAGGCCATCCTGCTCGCCCTCGCCGAGCGGTCCGACGACGACGTCGAGCGCGCGATCACCAACAGCGACGCCCTCGACGACGACGACCGGAAGCTGATCCGCACGGCGCTGGACAGCGCCGACACGGCGGCCGGCATGGCCCGGGCGCTCGGGGACGCCGTCCGCGCGGCCGGGAACATCGACTACCTCTCGAACGAGTGCTACCGGGCGGCGTTCTACCTCGGGGACGGCATCGCCGACGTGCGCGAGGACCCGCTGTTCGGGTTCTTCTCGTCGAAGCGGACCGGCCGGATCCTCGACAAGTGGATCCACTACTTCCCCGTCTACTCCGAGCACTTCTCCCGCTTCCGCGGCCGCCCGGTGCGCATCCTCGAGATCGGCGTCTACCGCGGTGGCTCGCTCGACATGTGGCGCTGGTACTTCGGGCCCGACGCCGTCATCGTCGGGGCCGACATCGACGAGCGGGCGCGCGAGGTGGCCGCTCCCGACCACGTCGTCGAGATCGGCGACCAGACCGACCCGGAGTTCCTCCGGTCCCTGTCCGAGAAGTACGGCCCGTTCGACATCGTCATCGACGACGGCGGTCACGAGATGCAGCAGCAGATCGTCACCGCGGAGACGCTCTTCCCGCTGATCGCCGACGGCGGCGTGCTCCTCACGGAGGACTGCCACACCTCGTACTGGGAGGGCTACCAGGGAGGCCGCGGCCGGGCGGGCACCTTCATCGAGTGGTGCAAGGAGCGCGCCGACGACGTCAACGGCTACCACCAGGACCGGCCGATCGACCGGACCTGGACCGACACCCTGGCCAGCGTCGCCTTCTACGACTCGATCGTCGTCCTCAAGAAGCAGCAGCGGTTCGCACCCTTCGCCGAGCAGGTCGGCCACGCCGAGTTCCTCCTGCTCCCCCGCCTGTCCGCGCAGTACGTGACCGAGCTGGCCGCTCGTCGCGACGCCGCGGTGGCGGAGCGGGACGAGCTCCGGCGCCAGCAGGCGCTGGACCGGCAGACCATCGCGGAGCTCACCGCGCGGGCGAACGCGACGGCCGCGGAGCAGGTCCGCGGCGTGGCCCGGTCGGCCGCCGACAGGCTCGGCAAGCTCCGCCGGGGCTGACCCGGGTCACCGGCGGCGGAGTGCCCGCCCCCGGTCCAGCAGCCGACGGGCGAGCAGGCCGGCGCCACCCTCGCGCAGCGCCATCCGCACCCGCCGGACCGGCGACCCGCTCACCCGCAGCGACCGGTCCAGCCCCAGCTGCAGACGGCTGACGGGGTCGAGCGCGCGGTCGGCGGCACGGTGCGGTGCGGCGCAGAAGTCGGCGAGCGGTCGCGCCGCCGCCGTCCACGACAGCGAGGCGCCGAGCGCGAGGGACGCCGCTGCCTGCTCCGCCCGCAGCGGCGCGGACAGGGTCAGCGCGACGAGGGCGTCGCGCAGCGCGTCGACATCGCCCTCCGGGACGACGGTCCCGGCGCCCGACCGCGCGACCAGGTCGCCGAGCTCGTCGCCCTCGGTGCTGACGACGGGCAGCCCGCACCACAGGTAGTCGACGACGCGGGTGCGGAACGCGAACTCGGTCTCCAGGTGGCGCCGGTGCGTCGTGACCGCGATGTCCGCGGCGCGCAGCCACCGGTCGCGGTCGTCGTAGGGCACCCAGCCGTCGTGGAAGTGCACCGTGCGGTCCAGGACGCCGAGCTCCGCGGCGACGCGCCGCGCCTCCGCCGCCGAGCTGTCCACGCCGGGGACCGGGTGCCGGGTGCCCAGGAAGACCAGCCGCAGCTGGGGTGCCTCCTGGCCCGCCGCGGCCACGGCCCGCACGAGGGTGACCGGGTCCAGCCACGCGTAGATCCCGCCGCCCCACAGGGCGACGACGTGCTGATCGGTGAGGTCCGGCACCGTCCCGGCGAGCAGGCTGCGGTCCCCGGGGGCGGGGGGCCGGCCCGGCGTCCCGAAGGGGACGACGGCCACCAGGGACGACAGGTCGGCGGCGCCGTCGTAGGTCACGGGGTTGACCCGGCCGAGGGCGGCGAGGTGGCCCAGCCACAGCGCGCGCTGCCGCTCGGACGCGCACAGCACGAAGTCGGCGCGCGCGAGCTGGGTGTTCAGCGACGTCACGCAGTCGCGGACGACCGCCCACCGGACCGGCTCCGCGAGGTCCCGGGTCCGTTCCAGCTGCTCGAGGTGGAACGGGTCGTAGACGTCGACGACGACCGGCACGTCCGACTCGACCAGCCACGGGTGCAGCCCCAGCACGTCGCCCTGCACGACGACCGAGCCGGACGCCGCCACGAGCGCGGCGAGCTCGGCGCGCCCCGGCGCCGCGACCAGCCGCACGGCCGGGTCCTCGATCTCGGCACCGGCCAGCGAGGCCACGGTGACCGGCCCGGTGCGCTCGTCCGCCGCGAGCGCGCGCGCCAGCTCGAGCGTGCGGATCGCGGGACCCGCCATGCGCCCGGCCAGCGCCTCGGCCGTGACGAAGAGGACCGCGGGCGCCGCCGGGCCGGCGGAGGACGTGGTCAGGCGCCTCTCCCCTCCGGGTCGCACAGGTAGCCGTAGATGCCGCTGAGGGCCTTGTCCCAGTCCGAGTGCCGCGCGGCGATGTCCTGCAGGCCGCGGGTCGAGAGCCGCTCGCGCAGCTGCTGGTCGCGGCACAGGCGCTCGAGCTGGTCGGCGAGGTGGTCGGCGGTCCGCTTCGACAGCAGGCAGTTCTCCTCGTCCTCGAGGATCCAGTGCCCCCACGGGTTGTCGAAGGCCACGACCGGCACCCCGCAGGCCATCAGCTCGAGCGGCAGGTAGGACGGGTGCTTGGACACCGTCAGCGCCAGACCGACGTCGCTGTTCCGGTAGAGGTCGCCGGTCGCCCGGTAGGCCAGCAGCCCCAGCGGCTTGATGTCCTCGTCGGCGCCCTGCCCGGTCGCCCAGGCACCCGCGGTGACGATGCGGACGCCGTCGCCCATGCGGCGCTTGAGCTCCTCCAGGGCGAGCGACGCCATCTCCCAGCAGTTGCGCCAGTGGCCGGGCCGCGCGTAGACGAAGACCGTCACCGGGGAGCCGGGCGTGCGCTGGTGCCGCCAGCGGGCGTGGAAGACGGAGTCGGCCACGGCCGGCGCGAAGCTCATGCCCTTGCCGCCGTAGTCCCCGGCGTAGATCTGCCGCAGGTTGTCGGTGTTGCAGAGGCCGTACAGCCCGAGCTTGTAGGTCTCCTCGGCGAGGGCGTACAGGGTGCTGGCCGGGTAGAACATCGGCTCGAAGTCCTGGATGAGGTAGAACTTCCGCTTCATCCCGGGAGCCTTGGCCAGGGCGAAGGCCGTGACCCACAGCGTGGCGATGCCCGCGTCGGCCTCCGGCACGACCGACAGGCCCTCGGCGGAGCCGTCGTAGAAGACGATCTGGGAGTCGGCCAGCGACGGGAACGCGGCCGCCAGCGCCGAGCGGACGAAGTAGTCCGGCGGGCTGCCCCACACGACGAAGCGGTTCTCGACGCCGTGGTTGCGCGCCAGCTCGTCGGCGATGCGCAGGGCGGAGTTGATGCCGCCGTAGAACGGGCTGTCGATGTCCGGGATGAACCAGTTCACCGTGCGGATCTCGAAGGGCTCGGCGTTCTCCGCGTGCAGCGCGTCGACGGCCGCCACGTCGCTGGGCAGCGCCCGGCACATGTCGGCGAGCATCCGCGACTCGGCGGCGTCGCTGCGCTGGCGGAACGCCGTGAAGTCGCGACCGAGCGGGTCCTTGAGGCGGTCCTGCGGCGTCGGCTCGTACTTCCCCTTGAGCACGGGCTCGCGGCTGCCGAGGGACAGGTTCGGGTTGAAGTACGGGTCGCCGCCGAACAGCCAGGTGTTGTACCGCCAGTAGCTGGCGAAGAAGTCCTCGGTGGGAACCGTGCTGCCCCGCGTCGCGGACTCGAGGTGCCGGATCCCGGCGAACGGCGAGCAGATGTTGCGCTTGCCGTCCAGGGTGAGGTCCAGGCCGAGCGCGACGTCGGACCCGCAGAGGATGAACCGCTCGTCGAACCCGCCGACCTGCTCGAACAGCTCCCGGGTCACGGCGCAGCAGGCACCGGTCACGGCCAGCACGTTCCGGTACCAGTCCGAGGAGCCGAAGATCGAGTCGCTGCCGGGAGCCATGCCCTCGAACACGTGGTCGGCGAAGCCACCCATGCCGAGGACGACGCCGGCGTGCTGGATCATCCCGTCGGGGCCGGTGAGCTGCAGGCCGGCCACCCCGATCTCGGGCTGCACGGCCCAGCCCACGAGCTCCGTGAGCCACTCCGGGTCGAGCACCTCGGTGTCGTCGTTGAGGAACACCAGCACGTCGCCGCTGGCCTTCCGGGCGGCGGCGTTGTTGACGGCGGAGTAGTTGAACGGCTGCTCGTGCCACCAGAGCACGTCGAGCGGGTAGCCGAGCCCGCGGGTGGCGTACCACTCCTCGTTCTCCGGGCTCTGGCCGCCGTTGTCGACGATGACCACCTCGAAGTCGGGGTAGTCGGTCCGCTCGAGCGACGGCAGGCAGGTGGAGAGCATCGACCGGTTGTGCCGGGTGGGGATCACGATGCTGACCGACGGCCACGACTCCGGGGTCCAGCGCAGCCGGACCCGGCCGTCGCCGGCGGACTCCGCGCGTGCCGCGACGCCGGTCCGCTCGAGGTGCTGCTGGACGACGTGCACAGCGTCGGCCGGGGGCACGGCCGTCCGCGCCGGGACGCTGCTGAGGACCCTGGTCACGCGGGTGACCCGCTCCGCCTCGCAGTCCGACCGGAGCAGCAGGTCCCAGTGGAGCGCGCCGCCGGCCTCGTGGCGCAGACCCCCCGCGGCCAGGTAGCGGGCCCGGCGGATCGCGAACGCCCGGCCGACGTAGTCGGTGCCGAGCAGGAGCTCCGGCGACCAGGACGGCCGGAAGAGCGGATCGGTGGGGCGGCTCCCCGCCCAGACGTCGTCGTCCCAGGTGATGATGTCGACGAGCGGGTCCCGGTGCGCGGCCAGCGCCACCTGGTAGAGGCAGTCCGGGCGCAGGCGGTCGCCGGCCTGCAGCAGGACGACGAGGCCGCCCTCCCCGTGGGCGACGTGGGTGTTGGCGGCCTCGACCGGGTCCCCCTCGGCCTGGACGACCTGGCCGGCGACCTTCGGCTCGGCCGCGTGGCCGAGGCCGGGCTCGCACACCACCGCCGTCCAGTGCCCCCAGGACTGCTCGCGCAGCGACGCGAGGGTCCGCTGCGCGTCCCCCTCGCCCGGCAGGACGACGACCTGGACCGACACGGGGTGCGGCGCGCGACGGGAGTAGTCCCGCTGGGCGTCCAGCTGCTCGCGGGTGACCTCGTGGTCGCGCAGCCAGGAGCGGTAGGACGGGGCCGACGGCTCCGCCACCCCCGGGATCGCCCAGTGCGACCGGATCCGGCCCGCGGTCTCCCGCACGTCCCGGTAGGTCTGCAGCCCGGCCCTGGCCACGGCCCGCTGACGGCTTCCCTCGGGAAGCCGGTCGCGGACGGCGTCGCGGACCCGGGCCTTGATCGGGGGCCGGGGGGAGGCCGGCGCCGGCGGCGCGCTGTCGGCGATCGGGTCCTGCGCGACGGCCGGCGCCTCCACCTGGCCCGTCCCCTCGTCCGGACCCGACGAGGCGGACTCCGTAGGCTGGGGACGGCCTTCGGTGGGCGAGGTCACGATCAACGACTCCTGAGGTGTCGGCGCATGAGCGGTCCGCAGAGCAGGCGCGCGCGTGTCGCGAGCCCGTCCGCTGCTCCGCCCAACCTACCTCTCGCGGGGCGTGCGCCCCTGCTGGCCCACGGGCTGGACCGGCCGTGCGGGTAGCCCTGGACGCGACCCCGCTGCTCGGTCCGCGCACCGGCGTGGGCCGCTACGTCGCCGGGCTCGCCCGGGCGCTCGGGGCCCTGCCCGACGGCGAGCGGCCCGACGACCTGCGCGCCGTCGCCTTCACCGCGCGGGGACGTCGCTCCCTGCCCGGCGAGCTGCCACCCGGGTTCCGCGCGGTCGGGCCACCGGCTCCCGCCCGGGCGCTGCACCGCGTCTGGAGCCGGTGGGAGCTCCCGCCGGTGACCGCGTTCAGCGGGCGGGTGGACGTCTTCCACGCGACGAACTTCGTCCTGCCGCCCCCGGGCGCCGCGGCCGGTGTCGTCACCGTCCACGACCTGTCCTTCCTGCGCACCCCTGCGACCGTCACGCCGGCGGCACGGGCCTACCGGCACCTCGTGCCGCGCAGCGTCGAGCGGGCGAGGACCGTCCTGACCCCCAGCGCAGCGGTCGCGGAGGAGCTGGTCGACACCTACCGCCTGCCGGCCGACCGCGTGCGGGTCACGCCGCTCGGTGTGGACGAGGACTGGTTCGCGACGCCGGCACCCGACCCGGCGCTCCGGCGGGCGCTCGGCCTGCCGGAGCGCTACTTCCTCTTCGCCGGGAACCTGGAGCCGCGCAAGAACCTGCCCGTCCTCCTGGCGGCCTACCGCGCCGTCCTGGCGAGCGAGCCGGACGCGCCCGCCCTGGTCCTGGTCGGACCGCCCGGGTGGGGCCCGGCCCTCGACCGCGGCGGCATCCCCGACGACCGGCTGGTGTTCCTCGGCTACCGCCCGGACGCCGAGCTGCGCGCCGCGGTGGCCGGGGCCGTCGCGCTGGTCTACCCCTCGTCCTACGAGGGGTTCGGCCTCCCACCGCTCGAGGCCTTCGCCTGCGGCGTGCCGGTGATCGCGTCGGACCTGCCCGTGGTGGAGGAGGTCCTCGGTCCCGACCGCGCGCTGTCCACGCGGGTGCCGGTCGGCGACGTCGATGCGCTCACCGCCGCGCTGCTCTCCGCATCCGCGACAGGTGGTGCGGATGGGGCTGGAGTAGCCCGGCGGGAACGCGCACGGGCTTTCACCTGGGAAAACACGGCGATGATTACGCTCCGCGCCTATACGGATGCAGAACGGTGCTAACTTTGTGACGGACCGGTGCACAGCACCGCCTCGACACTCCTCCTCCCTCGTCCGACCGGCCTGAGCACCACGCGGGCGGCCCTGGGCGGAGCTGCGTCGATGCACAGGTCGGTCGCCACGCAGTCGCGCGGATGACCGGGGGCGCGACGCCGGCACGGGCGTCGCGAGTCATCCACGCACCGCGAAAGGGTCGCGACCATGACCAGCACGATCTCCCGGACCCCGGACGACCTGGACCCCGGTACCGACGGTGTCGGTGTCGTCGCGATCCCGGCGCCCCGCAGCGGCGGGCCGCGGACCGACGAGACCCCCGCCGACGTCCGCCGCCCCGCCCACCGGACCGGGCTGCGCCGGCTGCTGTCGCCCTCGGTGCTGGCGCTGATCATCGTCACCGCCCTCAGCGCGGGCCTCGTCGCGCTGCACATCCAGGCCTACCAGCAGCTCTCCGTCTACGACGAGCCGCACCACGTCGACTTCGTGAACCACCTGCTCCAGGGCACCGTGCCGAAGTCGGGTGACGTCTGGCTCGCCCCGACGATCGACTCCGTCGCCTGCCGCACCATCGACTACCCGATGTCGGCCTACCCGCCCTGCGGCGGGCCGGCGACCCAGGAGGTCCTGCCCAACTCGGGGCTGATGACCGCCTTCATCCACTCGCCGCTGTACTACACCGGCCCCGCCGCCGCCGTCTGGATCGCCGACCAGCTGTCCATCGACGTCGACTCGGTCAGCGTCATGCGGGCGACCGGGGCGCTGTGGCTCGCCGTCGCCCTCGGGTTCATGTGGCTGCTCTGGCGCGAGCTGTCCGTGCCGTGGGCGGCCCGGGCCGGGCTGGCGCTGCTGCTCGTCGCCTCGCCGGTCGTGCTCATGGCCAACGCCACCGTCACCAACGACGCGACCGGGCTCGCCGCGGGGGCCGCCGTCACGCTGCTCGCGTTCCGCTGGGACGCCCGCCGGGCATCCACCTGGCTGGCGCTCACCGTCGCGGTCGTCGCCCTGCTGCTCAAGACCACCACGCTGCTCGTGCTGATCATGGCGTCGGTCTTCGTGCTCGTCCGCTGCCTGCAGCGCGCCGACCTCACCACCAGGCCGTGGTGGCAGGCGTTCAGCCGCCGCAGCATCGTCCTGGTCGGCGGCTTCGCCGTCGCCTCGGCGGTCGTCGGCCTGGGCTGGTCGATGTTCGAGAACGCCCGCGCCACCCTCGACCCGCGGGCGATCCCGCAGGTGATCGTGCAGTCCCAGACGGAGTTCGACCCGAGCTGGCTGCCGGGCTCCCTGCTCAAGGTGGTCACCCCGCTGGAGCCGCAGTTCCTGCAGTCGGCGCTCCAGGGGACCATCGGCTCGGGTGTCGGGGCACTGATCAACGTGGCCGTGCTCGCCCTCGCGATCGTCGGTGCGGTGCGCTCGGCCCCGGGCAGCTCGGTCCGTGCGCTGGCCATCGCGACCGCCGTCGCCGCGCTCGCCTTCCCGCCCATCCTGACGCTGATGAACTACCAGTCGCTCGGCATCCAGTTCAGCATCCCCGCGCGCTACGGGCTCACCCTCGTCCCGGCGATGCTGGCCATCGGTGGGACCGTCCTGCGCTCCCGGGCGATGCAGATCGCGGTCGTGGCCGTCGGCGTCCTGATGTACGCGGCGATCGCCGTCCGCCTGCTGGGCTGACCTCCCGACATCCCCGAGCGGATGCCGAGCACCACCTCCGTCCGGCCGAGGCCGGCGGCGCGTCCTCCGACCGCCGCCGGCCTCCGTCGTCCTCCGGGTCGAACCCCTCGGCCTGCGCGTTGCCACGTCCGGCGCTGAACGCCGTCGAGGCGCCCGGTCCTGATGACGCCCGTGGAGTGGTCCCGTTCCGTCGGAGACATCGACTGGTCGGAGCTGGACGACGCGTACGGCTCGACGGTCCAGGTGCCCGAGGCACCTACGAGCGCTCGTTGCCCCTGGACGAACGACCCGGCGTGCCGCGCTCACGGTGCTGTGGGGCACGGTGTGGCACCAGGGCCACCGTCTACGGCTGCACCCCTGTCGCCGTGCCGTTCCTGGCCGACATCGCCGCGTCCCCTGATGTGGATGACGCATCGCGCGCCGAGGTCGCCGCTCTCCTCGCGTCCATCGCGTCGGCGGACTCGTCCGTGCTCCCTGGACAGCGAGGGATCTCGCGGCCCCGCTGGTGGCCGGCCGTCCGACCGCCCCCCGGTGCACCGCCGGGTCGGACCTCGCAGAAGAGTGCCGCCTCGCTCTCGCCCGCGAACTCGATCAGCTGACCGCGGTCTTCGTCGACGCACCCCGCGCGGTACGGGCAGGCTTCCTGACGGTGTTCGCCACCGTCGCCGAGGAACTGCCCAGGGCGGTCCTCGTCGCGCTCGCAGAGCTGGAGCGCGATCGGGGTCCTCGGCCGCCCAGCTCGTCCGCGCCCTCGCCGCCGGCCACGAGCTCCCACCGGCGCGACCGGCCCAGCTGACTGCCTGCGCCCCGGACGTCGGGGACTTCCTCGGCGACATCACGCAGTGGCCCACCCGGGTCCAGAGATGGTGGAACTGGCACGCGAGCTGTGCTGCGACGCCATCTCCGGCAACCGGGCCCCGGAACGACTCCGGGGCGCGGCGCCTCTCGGCACCGCGCCCCGGAGGCGTCGTCCCCAGTGGTCAGCCGACGGTGCGGCAGCCCATCAGGGGGTTGGTCGTGCCGAGGCCGACGTTGATCGAGTAGACGCACACCTGGTGCCGGCCCGGCCCGACCACGACACCCGTGGTGAACCCGTGGTTGGCCCCCGCGGCCGGGAAGGCCGCCCCCACGTCGGGCCGGGAGTCGGTTGCCCGCACCTCGGTCCGCCAGATCCCGTCGACGTACACGTGGAGCATGACGCCGGAGGTCTGGACGTCGGGATCGATGACCCAGCCGCCGAGCGTGGCGGTCGTGCCGTCGGACGCCGCCCACTCGAGGTTGCCGAACGGGTTCCAGGCGGCCGGGTCCACGGTGACGGTCCGGCACCCGAGCGACGGGTTCATCGATCCGTACCCGCTGTTGATCAGGTAGAGGCACACCTGGTGCGTGCCGCCCGGCAGGTCGATCGGGATCTGGAAGCCGTGCTGGTCACCGAAACCAGGGAAGGCCGCCCCGACGTCCGGCCGGTAGGTGCCGGCCTCGTAGGCGCCGCCCCACCTGCCGTCGACGTAGGCGTGGATGGCCGTCGCCGTCGTGGGGGTGTCGGCGTCGAGCGCCCAGCCGGTCAGCGTCACCGTGCGGCCGCTGAGGCCCGCCCAGTCGATGCTGCCCAGCGGGTTCCAGCTGCTCGCGTCCACGGTCGCCGTCAGGCAGCCGACCTGCGGGTTGGTCGTGCCCTCCCCCTGGTTGATGGCGTAGGCGCACACCTGGTAGCTGCCCGGTCCGCCGAGGTCCAGCGACCAGTTCCAGCCGTGCACGCCGCCGGCTGCGGGGAACGCGGCCGCGATGTCCGGGCGCCACGCGTCGGCGGTCAGGGCGGTCCCCCACTGGCCGTTGACGTAGAGGTGCACGGCCACCGGGGAGCCGAGGGCGTCGGGGTCGAACGTCCAGCCGCCCACGGTGAGGGTGCGCCCGGAGACCTTGAGGACGTCCATGTTGCCGACCGGGTTCGGCGGCGGGCCCACGTTGATCGTCTGGCAGCCCAGCAGGGTGTTCGTGTAGCCGGCCCCGACGTTGATCGCGTAGGCGCAGATGGTGTGCACCCCCTCCGGCGCCTGGAAGGTGCCGAGGTAGCCGTGCGCCGCACCTGCCGTGGGGAACGCGGCACCGATGTCGGGGCGCCACTGGTCCGCGGTCAGGGCACCGGCGAAGACCCCGTCGGTGTAGAAGTGGACGCCCAGCGGGGTGGTGAGCGCGTTCGGGTCGAAGGTCCAGCCGCCGACCGTGACCTTGCCGGGGCCGCCGACGGCGCTGTCCAGCGTTCCGCCCGGGGCGTCGACGTCGCGGCCCAGGGTCTGGGTGCTGCCGAACCAGTCGGTGAAGTAGTTCCAGAAGTTCCGGTTGCCGTAGGAGGAGCAGCCGTCGCTGGCGGCGCCGTAGCCGGCCGCGAGAGCGGCCGCGTTCGGCTGGTACGGCGTGTAGTTGTAGAGGCTCGCCGTGGCCTGGTTCTCGATGTAGACGACCGAGCTGCCGCAGGCGGAGTTGGGGTGCCAGCGCACGTAGTTGTTCATCCGCGGCGCGTGGCCGTAGCCCGTGGGGTTGGCGGCGTAGCGCTGGAACTGCTTCGCGGCCGTGTAGAGCTGGTTGAACAGCCCGTTGTAGGTGCTGTCGCAGGTGCCGCCGGTGGTGTCCGGGCAGCCGTAGCCCATGGCCCGCGTGTAGGACTTCGCCGTCGGGGACGACGTGGTGACCAGGCCCATCTCCTTCTGCAGCGTCACCAGGAGCACGCGCGGGTTGATCCCGCAGGCCACGCCGACCTTGGCGATGATCGTCGCCGCGGACTCGCCCCCGGAGCCGTCGTACTGGCGCGTGCAGAAGCGGTCCGCCGCACGGGTGGGGGTCGCGATCACGTAGTCCTTGAGGCACGCCGTCCCGTCGGCCGCCGGCCGGCAGGACGCGCCCTTGGCGTTCAGGAAGGACTGGATCTGCCCGACGCTCATCGAGGCGCTGTCGTAGAAGACGGCGTCGCTGATGATGTTCCCGGCCCGGAACATGGACGTGTCCGCGGCGACCTCGAGCTCCGGCGTCCCGAGGCTCGTCCCGTCGGGGGCGGGCGCGACGGGCGAGACGAGACCGGTCAGGACGCAAACCAGCGCCAGCAGACCCCCGACCAGCACACGGGACAGGTGGACGCGGCTCATCGGGCGACCTCGATGGTGACGGGGTCGGACGAGCCGACGTGCTGCGGGGACTCGTAGGACAGGACGGCTTCCCAGGCGCCGTTCCCGAGCTGCGAACCCGGGACGACGACGGCGCCGCAGGCGGTCGACGCGGCGTCCGGTCGCGCGGTGGAGGTGCCGGTCACGGTCTGGCCCCCGAGGCGGAGGGTGAGGGTGCACGTGCCGCCGTCCTCGACGACCCCGGCGACGTAACCGCCGGCCTGGGCCTGCTGCGTCACCGGGTCCCAGCCGTAGAAGGTGATGCTGACCGGCGACTCCCGGGTCGTGACGACCACCGGGTCGTCGGTCGCCAGGGTCTGACCCGACATCGGGTCCGGCGTCAGCACGCTGGCGGCCCCACCGGCCGCGTCGCTGGGCACGCTGGGCATCGGAGCCGCGCTGGTCGATGCCGCGGCCGGATCACCGTTCTCCGTCCCGCCGTCGCCGGTCACCTGCCAGGCCACGACCGCAGCGACCGCGGCTGCGGCCGTCCCGGCGAGCAGCAGGCCTGCCCTTCTCGTCAACACGTCAGTGCCCTTCGTTGCCGATCGATGGTGGTTCCCCTTGCGAAGGACCACGCCTCGTCGAGGGTCGCTAACGCACAGTGATGCTCGCACCCGCCACGCCGCATCCGGTATCGACTTGTGCACGAATCGTGACCATCGACGTCTCCTGTCCCACGCGTCCCACCCGTCCCGGCGGGTCCGCACGGGACCGGCACCGGCCGCCGGGGCACGCGCGGGGAGGGTGTGACGGAACCGCATTCGTGTGCCGTCGACCTCGCCCGACGTCCACGGACCGGGCGCTTGCACGTCGTATCGTCGTGAGGACTCTCCGCCACCGGACGCCGAGCTCTCGCGCTCCGCCCGGGCAGGCCGGCCCTACGTGAGGACCCGCACGTGACCAGCTCCCACCCGCACGACCCCGAGCGGCCCCCGCTGCCCGCCCGGCTCGACCCGCGCGCCGGTCGCCCCTCGGCCCGCCGTGGCGGCGGGGACGGCGGCGGGCACGCCCCGACCGGCGAGCCGCAGCGGCGCAGCGGACGGGCCCGGGCGGCCGGCGTCACCCGCGCCCTCAGCGCGCTCGTCGCCGTCGCCGTCCTCGCCGCGAGCGGCTGGGGCTGGTACCTCGGTCAGGTGGCCGACGCGAGCGTGAACCGCACCGACGCCATCCCCACCGAGGGCAACGAGGGCATCGGCAACGGCGAGGCCATGAACCTGCTGCTCGTCGGGAACGACAGCCGGGCCAGCGCCACCGAGGACGAGCTCGACGTGCTCAACACCACGGCGCACGACGGGATCAACACCGACACGATGATCCTGGTGCACGTCCCGGCGGACGGGTCGAAGGCGTCGTTCGTCTCCTTCCCGCGCGACTCCTACGTGGAGATCCCCGGGTACGGCTGGGACAAGCTCAACGCCGCCTACGCCTACGGCTACCAGTACGAGGCTGCCGACAACGCGACCGACGCCGAGCGGCAGTCCTCGGGCGCCCAGCTGCTGATCCAGACGATCAGCGGCCTCACCGGTCTGCAGATCGACCACTACGCCGAGGTCGACCTCCTCGGCTTCTTCCAGCTCTCCGAGGTCGTCGGCGGCGTCGAGGTCAACCTCTGCGCCCCGGCGAAGGACGGCTACTCCGGGGTCGACCTCCCCGCCGGCGTCCAGACCATCACCGGCGAGCAGGCGCTCGCGTTCGTCCGCCAGCGGCACGGGCTCCCCCGCGGCGACTTCGACCGGATCATCCGCCAGCAGACCTTCATCGGCGGCATGGTCCGCAAGATGCTCAGCGAGAACGTGCTGCTCGACCTGGGCAAGCAGCGCCAGCTCGTCCAGGCCGCCGCGGACGCGCTGACGGTGGACCAGACGATGGACCTGCTGGGCCTCGCCACGCAGATGCAGTCGGTGACCGCGGGGTCGGTCGACTTCCAGACCGTCCCCTACGTCGGCGACGACACCGACGAGGCCGGGCGCTACATCCTCCGGCTCGAGGACGAGGACGCCCTGCACGCGTTCTTCGCCGACCTCTCCGCCGAGCCCGAGGCCCCGGCCGCACCGTCGGAGCCGGCCGCACCCGAGACGGTGGCCCCCAGCGAGGTCTCGGTCGCCGTCTACAACGGGTCGGGCATCTCCGGCCTGGCCTCCTCGACCGCGGCCTCGCTCGAGGCCGAGGGGTACGTGGTCACGAGCACCGGGAACGCCGACAGCAGCCAGTACACCGGCACCGAGATCCGGTACGCCGCCGGCGACCAGGCGCTGGCCAACACGCTGGCCGCCTCGATCCCCGGCGCGACGACGGCCCAGGCCGACGAGCCCACGCCCGGCACCCTCGAGCTGGTCATCGGCTCCAACTTCAACGGCGTCGGCCAGCCGGTCACCGCCCCGGAGCCGGTGGAGCCGGTGCTGGGCGAGGACGCCCGCACGGCGGCCGACGTCACCTGCATCAACTGACGCAGCCCGGTGCCCGTCCGCCGACGGCGGGCGGGCACCGGCATGTCAGGCTGGACGGGTGCCTCCCGCCGCCTCGACGCCCGCGGACCTGCTCGCTGCTGCCCTGCGCGACGCCCCCGCGGCACCCCTGCTCACGTGGTACGACGACCCGGCCGGCGAGCGGGTCGAGCTGTCGGCGGCCACCCTCGCCAACTGGGTCGCGAAGACCGCGAACCTCCTGCAGGACGAGTTCGACGTCGGCCGCGGCAGCCGGGTCGCCGTCCTCCTCCCCCCGCACTGGCAGACGGCCGCCGTCCTGCTCGGCGTGTGGAGCTGCGGCGGCAGCGTCGTCAGCACCGCCGGCGAGGACGTCGGGGCCCTGGCCGACGTGGACGTCGTCCTCGTCTCCCAGGACCGCCTCGAGGCCGTGACCGACGCCCTCGGCGAGGGGGCCGGGGACGGCACCCCGGAACTGGTGGGCCTCTCGCTGCACCCCCTGGGTGCCGGCATGGCCGGCTACGTCGGCCCCGCCCGCGACTTCGCCCTGGAGGTCCGGACGCACGGGGACCACTTCTCCCCCTACGACGCCCCCGAGCCGGGGTCCCCGGGTCTGGCGGCAGGCGGGCTCGAGCTCTCGCTGGGCAGCCTGGTCGCCGCGGCGCAGGAACTGGCCGGCCGCTGCGCCCTCGCCGCCGGCGACCGGGTGCTGGTCGACGGGGCGGCTGCGGAGGAGGCCGGACCGGTCGCCTGGCTGCTGATGCCGCTCGCGGCCGGGGCCTCCGTCGTGCTCTGCCGGGACCCGCGGCCCGAGCGGCTGGCCGGCCGCGCCCAGGAGGAGCGGGTCACCGCGAGCCTCGGCGTCCGGATCGACGGCGTCCGGGTGCTCGGCGCCGCCTGAGGCGGACCGGGACCGGTCAGCGCAGCAGGCTGCGCGCGATCACCAACCGCTGGACCTGGTTCGTGCCCTCGTAGATCTGGGTGATCTTCGCGTCGCGCATCATCCGCTCGACGGGGAAGTCCTGGGTGTAGCCGGCGCCGCCGAACAGCTGGACGGCGTCCGTGGTCACCTGCATCGCGACGTCGGAGGCGAAGGCCTTGGCCGAGGCCGACACCCGGGTGACGTCGGGCCGGCCGGCCTCACCCGCGGCGGCCGCGACGTAGACGAGATGACGCGCGGCCTCGATCTTCATCTCCATGTCGGCGAGCATGAACTGCACGCCCTGGAAGCTGCCGATGCTGGTGCCGAACTGCTTGCGCTCCTTGACGTAGGCGACCGACGCGTCCAGCGCGCCCTGTGCCACGCCGACCGCCTGGGCGCCGATCGTGGGCCGGGTGAAGTCGAGGGTCCGCAGCGCGGTCTTGAAGCCGGTACCGGGCGCCCCGATGATGCGGTCGGCGGGGATCGTGCAGCCGGTGAAGTACAGCTCGCAGGTGGGCGATCCCTTGATCCCCATCTTGCGTTCCTTGGGGCCGACGGCGAAGCCGGGGTCGTCGCGGTGGACGGCGAAGGCGGAGATGCCGTTGGCGCCCTTCCCGGGGTCGGTGACCGCCATGACCGTGTACCACTCGGAGACGCCGGAGTTGGTGATCCAGGCCTTGGTGCCGTCGAGCACCCAGGAGTCGCCGTCGAGGCGGGCCCGGGTCTTCATCGCGGCGGCGTCGGAGCCGGCCTCCCGCTCGGAGAGCCCGTAGCTGATCATCGCCTCGCCGGAGGCGATCGAGGGCAGCACCTTCTGCTTCACGTCCTCGGACGCGGACAGGATGATCGGCATCGAGCCCAGCTTGTTGACCGCCGGGATGAGCGAGGCGCTGACGTCGACGCGGGCGACCTCCTCGATGACGATGCACGTGGCGATGGCGTCCGCGCCCTCGCCGCCGTACTGCTCGGGGATGTGGGTGGCGTGGAACCCGGCCTGCGTGAGCGCTTTCTGCGCCTCGACCGGGAAACGCGACTCGGCGTCCACCTCGGCGGCATGCGGCGCGATCTCCCGTTCGGCGATGTCCCGGACCGCTTCGCGGATCGCCTCGTGCTCCTCGGTGAGGGCGTAGAGCCCAGCGTTGTTACCCACGGGTAGATCGTAAGCCCGGAACCCCTACCCGTCCGAGGCGAGCCGCTCCTGAAGGGTGGTGTCGCGGTCCACCACGGACTCGGCCAGCTCGGCCTGGAAGCGCTCGACCGCCCCGCGCAGGGCGTCGTCGGAGGCGGCCAGGATCCGGACGGCGAGCAGGCCGGCGTTGCGGCCGCCGTCAATGCTCACCGTCGCGACCGGCACGCCGGCGGGCATCTGCACGATGGACAGCAGGCTGTCCATCCCGTCCAGCCTGCTCAGGGACCGCGGGACGCCGATCACCGGCAACGGCGTGGCCGCGGCGACCATCCCCGGCAGGTGGGCCGCCCCGCCCGCACCGGCGATGATCACGCGCAGGCCGCGCCCGGCGGCCGACTCGGCGTAGTCGAGCATCCGCCGCGGGGTCCGGTGGGCGGACACCACGTGCGCCTCGTACGCGACGCCGAACTCCTCCAGCGCGAGGGCTGCCGGTTCCATCGTCGGCCAGTCGGAGTCGCTGCCCATGACGATGCCGACGATCGGGGTGTCGCTCGGGTCGGTCACGCTGCTCCTCAGTGGTGCTCGTCGAAGGCGAACGACGGGTCCACGACGCCGTCGGCGAGGTAGCGCGCGGCGGCGACCGCCCGGGCCCGCACCTCGTCGAGGTCGCTGCCCAGCGCCGTGACGTGGCCCAGCTTCCGTCCCGAGCGCTGGCCCTTGCCGTACCAGTGCAGCTTGACGTCGGGCCAGTGCGCCATGAAGTGGTGCACCCGCTCGTCGAGCGCCGGCCCGGCCCAGTCGGGTGCGGACGCGACCCCACCGAGGACGTTGGCCATGACAACCACCGGTGCGGTCATCTCCGTCGAGCCGAGGGGGTAGTCGAGGACGGCGCGCAGGTGCTGCTCGAACTGGCTGGTCCGGGCACCCTCGATGGTCCAGTGACCGGAGTTGTGCGGACGCATGGCCAGCTCGTTGACCACGATGCCGTCGTCGGTCTGGAAGAGCTCGACGGCCAGCATGCCCACGACCCCCAGGCGGTCGGCGATCCGGATGGCGAGCTCCTGGGCCGCCGTGGCCAGCGCCTCCGGGAGATCCGGCGCGGGGGCGAGCACCTCGGCGCAGACCCCGCTGCGCTGCACAGTCTCGACGACCGGCCACACGGCGACCTGGCCGAACGGGGACCGGGCCACCTGGGCGGACAGCTCGCGCACCATCGCCACCCGCTCCTCGACCAGGAGGGTGCCGTGCCGCTCGAGGAGGTCGGCCACCTCGTCGGGGCCGTCGACGACGAACACGCCCTTGCCGTCGTAGCCGCCGCGCGGGGTCTTCAGCACCACCGGCCAGCCCACCTCGTCGGCGAACGCGGTCACCTGGTGGACGGTGTGCGCCTCGGTCCAGGCCGGCTGCGGCTCGCCGGCGTCGGCCAGCGCCCGCCGGAGCACGAGCTTGTCCTGGGCGTGCACGAGGGCGGCCGGACCGGGGGCGATGCGGTGCCCCTCGGCCTGCAGGGCGTGCAGGTGCTCGGTGGGCACGTGCTCGTGGTCGAAGGTCAGCACCGTGGCGCCCTCGGCCAGGCGGCGCAGCGCCGCGAGGTCGTCGTGGGCACCGATCTGCACGTCGGCGGCGACCAGGGCGGCGGACTCGGCCTCGCTGCCGGCGAGGACCCGGACCGACTGCCCGAGGGCGATCGCGGCCTGGTGGGTCATGCGGGACAGCTGGCCCCCGCCGACCATGGCCACGACCGGCAGGCCGGTGCGGCTGTCGACTGTTGTGGTCATGGTGGTTCCTGAGGCTAGATCCTGGGTCCGCTCCGCCCGCCTGCCGGGGTGGACTCCCCCGTCACACCTAGCCTGCAGCGGTGACGGTGTCGACACTCAGCGTGACCTCGACGTCGGCGCGATCGTCCGCGCAGCGGATGGGCTTCCTGGACGGGCTCCGGGGTCTCGCCGTCGCCCTGGTGCTGGTGCAGCACGTCGGGGAGAGCCTGTTCCCGGCGTTCGGGGAGTTCACCCAGACCCGCTTGCTGCTGGGTCAGATGGGCGTCATGGTCTTCTTCCTGTGCAGCGGGTTCATCATCCCCGCCAGCCTGGAGCGCGGCGGCCGGGACGGGCGCCTCCGTGGAGTCACCTCGTTCTGGCGCAGCCGGTTCTTCCGTCTCTTCCCGCTGTACTGGCTGAGCCTCGGGGCGGCCGCCGTCCTCGCCGCCGTCGGCGTCTTCACGCCGGCCGTGCCGATGTCCTCGGGTCAGTGGCTGGCCAACACCGTGATGTTCCAGCTGCTCCTCGGGGTGCCGAACGTGCTGGTCGCCTACTGGACGCTGGCCTTCGAGCTGCTCTTCTACGCCGCCCTCTCGGTGCTCTTCCTCCTCGGCCTACACCGGCGCAGCACGGAGCTGTCGCTGGCCGCGTCCGCGCTGTGCGTCGCGCTCGCGCTGGGTGCGGGACCGCTGCTGTCGGCCACCCCGCCGACCGGCGCCTTCTGCGTGGCCACCATGTTCACCGGGACGGTCTTCTACCGCTGGCACCGCGGCGACGTCGGGCTCGCGACGCTGACGACCTGCGTCGTGGCCGCGATGGGCTCCGGGGCGCTCCTGCTCACCGCCGCGATCCCGGGCAGCCCCCAGGCCGGGACGCCCGCCTTCCTCGCGATGCTGACGGCCTGGCTCGGCGCCTACGCCGTCGTCGTCGCCGGCATGCTGCTGCGGAACCGGCCCGTGCCGGCGCTGCTGCGCCGGCTGGGCACCATCAGCTTCTCGGTGTACCTCATGCAGGCGCTCGTGCTGGCGGCCGTCCCCCCGCTCGGCGGTCCGGTCCTCACCGCGCTGCTCTGGGTGGCGCTCACGATCGCGGTCAGCGAGCTGACCTACCGGTTCGTCGAGGTGCCCTCGATCGGCCTGGGACGTCGGCTGGGCCGCAGGCGCCCCGCTCCGGCGACGACGACCGGACGGGTGCTCCCCGTGCCGCGGCGCTCGGTCGACACCCCCGCGTCGATCCCCGCCTGACGCCGGTCCGGCCGGCGCGGCTCCCACCGGCGCCGCCGGGACCCACGCCCCCGTCCCGCCGGCGGGCCCGGGCGGAGCAGCTCACCCGACGGCACCGGTCCCCATGCCCCATGGAGCCGCCGGGAGACGACGACGCCCCTCCCCCGTCCGTGGACGGGAGGAGGGGCGTCGCGGTCGGCAGTGCGCCGGGCGCCGTCAGCCGTCCGGCTGCCCCGGCTCGGCCGGAGGTGCGGGCGGAGGTGCGGGCGTCGCCGGCGCCGGGCCGCCCGGGGCCGGACCGGCGCCGTGGGCACCGGCCGTGCTGTTCGCGGAGACCTGGGTCCGCTCGGGAGCGGCGGTGCCGCCGGCCGCCGGTCCGCTCAGCACCGTGCGCGACTCCAGCTCCGCGGCAGCCCGCGCCTCCGCGGTGGCGGTGGCCGCGGCCTCCGCCATGCGCCGGTAGTCGATCGTCATCGGGCTGTCCGGGCTCTCCTGGATGTCGAGCATCAGTGCGTAGAGCAGCATCTGCACGCCGACGAGCAGCGGGGCCACGGAGAGCAGGACCGATCCCGCCGAGGCCACCGGCGGGCCGAGGGTGTTGACGATGACGAAGATGCCCCACCCCGTGCCGAAGAGGCTGAGGAAGAGCCCCGACAGGACGAAGAGCGCGATGGGTGAGAACGACCAGAGCACGTACTTGAAGAAGAACCTGCGCCAGAACCCGAAGATGAGCAGCCGCATCAGCTCGGGGATGACCCGTCTGAGGCTGATGCTCGACACCTCTTCGCCGTAGACGGCCGGGATCGGCACGTCGATGGCGGGTATTCGCAGGATGTTGAGGTGGATCAGCAGGTCGTTCTCGAACGAGTAGCGCGAGGCGATCCGGTCCAGCGGCAGGCGGCGCAGGGTGTCCTGCGTGATCGCCGTGTACCCGTTCTGCGGGTCGAAGAGGTGCCAGTAGCCCGACGCCAGCTTGGTCAGGAACGACAGGATGATGTTCCCGAAGATCCGGTACCGCGGCATGCTCTGGAACGACTGCAGCGAGAAGAACCGGTTGGCCTTGGCGAAGCCCAGGCCGCCCTCGATGATCGGCTCGAGCAGGTCCGGCAGGTACCTCGGGTCCATCTGCGCGTCGCCGGCCATGACCACGTCGATGTCGGCGCCGAGCTCTCCGGCCTTCTTGTGGCCGGTGATGATGGCGCCGCCCACGCCGGTGTTCACCTCGTGCCGGATCACCGTCACGCGGGGGTCGCCCACGGCGCGGGCGACCTCGGAGGTCCGGTCGGGCGAGCAGTCGTCGACGACGACGATGTGGTCGACGTAGTCCGGCATCGTCGTGATGACGGTGCCGATCAGCGCCTCTTCCTTGTAGGCGGGCACCACGGCGGCGATCGAGCGGTTGCGGTACATCGTCGGTCCTACCGGATCGGCGCCGCGGCCACGCGCAGCGCGAGGTCCAGTGCCCGCAGACCGTCCTGGCCGGTGACCCGGGGGGTCGCGCGGTTCGTGACGCACTCGGCGAAGTGGCGCAGCTCCAGCGCCAGCGGCTCGCCGCGGTGCTCGAGGAACGGCACCTCGACGACCCCCATCTGGCGGTACCGGCGGCCGTGGTCGGAGGAGAACTCGGACTGCTGCACGCGCTGGACGGTCACGTCCTGGCGAAGCAGGTCGAGCGTCACATAGTTCTCCGCCTGGGTGAGGTCGATCTGGCGGATCTTGTTCTGGCCGACGCGGCTGGCGGTCAGGGACGCCGTGATGCCGTTCTCGAAGGCCACGAGTGCCGAGGCGATGTCGGCCGACGCCGAGCGGGGCGCCCGGACGACGGACATGACCTCCGCCGCGGCCCCGCCGGCGATCATCGTGACCAGGTCGAGGTCGTGGATCATGAGGTCGATGACGACGTCGTCCCGGATGCGCGGCGAGTAGGAGCTGATCCGGCGCGCGTCGATGTGGATCACGTCGTCGAGCAGCGAACCGAGCTCCAGCACCGCGGGGTTGAACCGCTCGACGTGCCCGACCATGAGGACCCGGCCCGCCGCCTCGGCGGCGTCGACCAGCCGCTGCGCGGTCTCCACGTCGGGCGCGATCGGCTTCTCGACGAGCACGTCGACACCGGCCTCGATCAGCTGGTGGGCGATCGGCGCGTGGAACTCGGTGGGGGTGGCGACCACGGCCGCGTCCACCATGCCGGCGAGCTCGGCGATGTCGGCCGCCGCCGTGGCGCCGAAGCCGGTCGCGAGGTTCTCGGAGCGGTTCCGGTCGGCGTCGTACACGGCGACCAGGTCGAGCTCCGACATCGCCGACGCGACACGGGCGTGGTTGGTGCCCATGATCCCGGAGCCGATGACACCGAGGCGCAGGCGTCCGCTGTCAGTCGACATCGAGCGCACCCCGCACGGCACGGACGACGGTGTCGACGTCGCCGTCGCTCAGCGCCGGGTGGACGGGCAGCGAGATGACCTCGCGGCTGACCCGCTCGGTGACCGGGTGGTCCTCGACGATGACGCCGGGGTGGTCGCGGTAGCAGTCGTAGTCGTAGACGGGGCGCGGGTAGTAGAAGCCCGACCCGACGCCGCTCTCGGTGAGCCGGTCCGCGACCTTCTCGCGGGTGGTCCCCGACTCCTCGGTGATGCGCACCGTGTACTGGTGCCACACGTGCTCGCGCCCCTCGGCGACGGCCGGGAGCACGAGACCGGGGATGCCGGCCAGGCCCTCGGTCAGGCGCCGGGCGTTCTCGACCCGCCGCTTGGTCCCGGCCTCGAGGCGGGACAGCTGCGGGAGGGCGACGGCGGCCTGGAGCTCGGTCATGCGGAAGTTGTGGCCGGCCAGCTCGTACTGGTACCGGGCCCGCATGCCCTGGTTGCGGATCAGCCGCAGCCGGTCGGCGACCGCGGCGTCGTTGGTCGTGACCAGACCACCCTCACCGGACATGAGGTTCTTCGTCGCGTACAGGGAGAAGGACCCGACGCCGAAGGAGCCGACGCGGCGGCCGTCGATCTTCGCCCCGTGCGCCTGGGCGGCGTCCTCGACGACGGCGAGGCCGCGCGCCTCCGCGAGCGGCATCAACCGGGTCATGTCCGCGGCCTGGCCGTAGAGGTGGACCGGCATGACGGCGGAGGTGCGCTCGGTCACGGCGGCCTCGACCGACTCCGGGGTGAGCGCGAAGTCCGCGGGGTCGATGTCCCCGAAGCGGACCACGAGACCGGCTTCGAGGATGGCGTTGACCGTCGCCACGAAGGTGAACGGGCTGGTGACGACCTCCGTGCCCCGGGGCAGCTGGAGGGCCTCCAGCGCGGCGACGAGGGAGACGGTGCCGTTGGACACGGCGATCACGTGCTCGGCGTCGGACCACGCCCGGAACTCGGACTCCAGCTTCTCGACCATCGGTCCCTGCGCCAGGCGACCGGACCGGAGGACCTGGAGGACGAGCTCCTCCTCCTCGGTGCCGATCGCGACACTGGAGATGGGGATCATGAAGGCTCCTCCTGCTGATCGATTCCCCCGAAAGGCAGCGAGGGCGGACGCTCCGCATCCCGGCTGACCACTTCACCATGCACGTCGACCCAGCCCAGGGTGCGGGCCGGGTTCCCGGCGACCAACTCGTTCGGCCGGACGTCGCGCGTGACGACCGCGCCGGCGGCGATCGTGCAGAGCTCCCCGAGCTCGATGCCGCACCGCAGCGTCGCGTTGGCCCCGATGGAGGCCCCGCGCCGGACGAGCGTGCGCACTTCCTCCCAGGCCCCGAAGGCCCGCGGGAAGCGGTCGTTGGTGAACACCGCGCTGGGCCCGACGAAGACGTCGTCCTCGAGCACGACGCCCGAGTAGACCGAGACGTTGTTCTGGATCTTGCAGCGGGCGCCGACCACCGCACCGGCGTCGACGTAGACGTTCTTGCCCACGACCGAGCCTGGTCCGATCACGGCACCCGCGCGCACGTGCGCGTGGTGCCAGATGGAGGCACCGGCCCCGATCTGCGCGCCGTCCTCGACGATCGCGGTGGGATGGACCCGGTAATCACTCACGGAAGACCCACTGTCTGTAGGCGATGAAGTTCACGATGCTGAGCACGGCGACGGCGATGACCTTCGCGACCACCGCCGGCAGGCCGACGGCCACCAGGCCGGCGACGATGCCCAGGTTGGCCAGGTAGTTCAGGCCGACGAGGACGCAGTAGCGGATCAGCTGCCGCGCACCGTGGGCACGGGCACCGAAGGTGACGTACTTGTTGGCCAGGAAGTTGACGGCGAAACTCAGCCAGAAGCCCGCGGTGGTCGCCAGCCACAGGGAGGTGCCGGCGCCGTCGTACAGGAGCCACAGCGTCCCGGCGTCGACGACCAGGCTGAGGACGCCCACGGCGACGTAGCGGACGAGCGTCCCCGGGGTGTCCCGGCCGGCGCTCACGGGGGATTCGACAGTCACAACGGGCGCCACGTTAATGCACGCGGGAGCGCTGCGAGCGACTGCTCGGGGGACCTCGGCTCACCGCACCCATTCGTCACACAGGAACCACCTGGGACCCCTGGCGCCGGCTGGAACGGGTCCCGGGACGGGCCCGGGCCGCCTAGCATCGCGGCATGCCTGCACGGGGTGGCACGACCGCCGGCGCCCGCCGCGACTGGCGGCTGCTGGTCCGGGAGATGGGCATGTTCGGGGTCGTCGGCGCCGTGTGCTTCGTCATCGACGTCGGGGTCTTCCAGCTCCTGTACGCGGCGGCGGGCACCGCCGCCGTGGCGGCCAAGGCCGTCTCCGCGCTCGTGTCGATGACGGTGGCCTACTTCGGCCACCGGCTGTGGTCGTTCTCGCACCGCGCGCACACCGGCCTGCGCCGCGAGTACGGGATCTTCTTCGTCGTCAACGGCGTGACCCTCGCCGTCGGGGTCGTCGCGGTCGCCGTCGCCCACGACGTGCTGGGCCAGGACAGCGCCCTGGTCCTCCAGGCCGTGAACGTGGGGGCGATCGCGACCGGGACGGTGATCCGCTTCCTCGCCTACCGGCGGTGGGTGTTCGTGGCCGACGACGCCCCCGCGGCGGTCGCCTACCGGGAGCAGCAGGCGGTGCGCCGTTCCGCGGCGCCCGTGCGCCAGGAGGTCTGACCCGCGGGCTCGGCGCCTCGATCCGGTCACGTCACCCGGCGAGCCGCGAGCCGTGCCGCTCGCTCACGACCTCGAGCCGCGTCGGGATCCGCATGCGCAGCTCCTCGACGTGGCTGATCACCCCGACCGTCCGCCCGCCGCGGCGCAGCTCGTCCAGCACCGTCATGACCGCGTCGAGCGACTGCGGGTCGAGGCTGCCGAAGCCCTCGTCGACGAAGAGGGTGTCCAGCTGCACGCCGCCGCTCTCGGAGGTGACCACGTCGGCCAGCCCGAGCGCCAGCGCGAGGGAGGCCATGAAGCTCTCCCCGCCCGACAGCGTCTTGGTCGCGCGGCGGACGCCGGTGTGCTCGTCGAAGACGTCGAGGCCCAGCCCACCCCGTGCACCGTGGCGGCCCTGGGCGTCGCTGTGCAGGAACGTGTACCGCCCTCCGGACATCTCCAGCAGGCGCGCGCTGGCGACCTCGGCCACCTGCTCCAGGCGCGCCGCGAGGACGAAGGACTGCAGGCGCATCCGGAGCGCGTTAAACCCCCTGCCGTTGACGAGGTCGGCCAGCGCGGTCACCTGGTCGGCCCACGCGCGCAGCTCCGCGAGCTCCATCTCCGCCGCGGTCACGTCGCCGGCCAGGTCCTCGAGCGACCCGGCGCAGCGGCGGGCCCGCTCGAGCTCCGCGACCGCGACCTCCCGCCGTCGGGTCGTCGCGGCGCAGCGCTCGTCCATGGCCGGGAGGTCGGGCCGTTCGTCCAGGCCGGTGAGCTCGGGCTCCGCCAGCCGGGCCCGCACGAGCACCAGCTGCCGGTCGTGCCCGTCGAGCTCCCGGTCGAGCCGGGCCAGCCGGCCGGCGTCGAGCAGCGCCGTCCCGGCGTCCAGCACGTCGTCGAAGCCGGCGGACGCGGCGCGCTCCTCGGCGACCTCCAGGGCGGCTGCCGCGGCGTCCCGCGCCCGCGACTCCTCGGCGACGGCCGTGACCAGAGCCGCGCAGCGCGCAGCCGCATCGGTCAGGCGGGCCACCCGGGCGGCGAGATCCGCGTCGCCCCCGCGGGCAGCCGTGAGCCGCAGCTCCAGCTCCGCGAGCGCCGCGGCGAGCGAGTCCCGTTCGGCGGTCCGGGCGGTGAGCTCCTCCCGGTCCGCTGCCAGGCGTGCCGCGGACGACTCGCGCTCCGCCGCGAGCGCAGCGAGGCGCCCCTCCGCCGGGACGAGGGTCCCCGCGAGCTGCTCCAGCTCCCGGGCGGACGACGCCAGCCGGTCGAGCGCCGCCGCCTGCTCCTCGACCGGATCGGTCCCGGCCTTCGCCCGCAGGCTGACCAGCTCGCGCTCCCGGTGGTCGAGCTCCGCCGACGCGGCTGCCAGCGCCTTCTCCGCGGCATCGGCGGCGGTGTGCGCGGCCTGCTCGTCCTGGGCGGTGACCACCGGCCCGGTGTGGGCGGCCGGTCGCGGGTGCTCGGTGGCGCCGCAGACCGGGCAGTCCGCGCCGTCGGCGAGCTGCAGGGCCAGCTCGGCGGCCATGCCGTCGAGCCGCTGGGCGCGCAGATCCAGCCAGTGCTCGCGGGCGTCGGACCACGCGACCCGATGATCCTGCACGTCCCGGCGCCGGGCGACCAGCCCCGCCTCCAGCACCTCGGCGGCCCGCGCCGCCTCGAGGGCCGCGGCCGCCACCGCGCACGCGTCCCGGACGGCCGGGAGACGGACACCGGCGGTCCGCGCCGACGCCACCCGGTCCTCCTGCTCCGCGAGCCTCCGCGGCCAGGACTCCGCGATCCGGGCCGCCTCGTCGCAGCCGTCGGTCAGCTCGGTGATCCGGCGCTCCAGGACGGTGATCCGGCGGCGCAGGTCGCGGGCCCGGGCGACCTCCGGCAGCAGCGCCCGCGCGTGCGCCGCCGCGTCCCGCAGCTCGCCGACGAGGTCGTCGGTGGCCTCCCTGCCCTCGGCGACCTCGTCCCAGGCCGCCCGCGCGCGCTCGACGGCCGTGGCCGCCAGCTCGGCCGCCTGCGCGGTCCGGCCGGCGGATTCCAGGCAGTCCCGGAGGGGCTCGGCCAGTCGTCCGGCATCCCGCTGGGCCCGCACCGCGGCGAGCTCGGCCTCCCGCGCCGTCAGGGCGGCCAGCTCGGCGAGCGAGCGGTCCCGGCGGTCGTGCCGGTCGGCCAGCGCACGGGCCGCGGTCAGGTCCGCGTCGGCGTGGGCGGCCCCCTCGGCGGCCTGCTCGGCGTCCGTGACGGCCGCCGCGAACCGCTGGGCCGCCGTCGCGCGCACCGTGTCCACCCACGGGCCGATCGATGCGCCGCCACCCCCGCCGACCAGCTCGGGAGCGAGTTCCTCCGGCACGTCCACGTCGGCCACCTGGGCGACCCGCGCCAGCAGGGCCCCGACCCGCGCCTTCTGCGTGGTCACCCGTTCGCGGGCGGCCGCGCGCTCCTCGGCCAGCCAGTCCTCGGCGGAGGCGAAGCGCCCGACGTCGAACAGGGTGCGCAGGAGCTCACCGCGGTGCTCGGGTTCGGCACGCAGGAACCGCGCGAAGTCGCCCTGCGGCAGGAGGACGACCTGGCAGAACTGGTGGACGTCGAGACCCAGCCGGGTCCGGAGGTGCTCGGACCCCTCGTCGATGCGGGTGCTGACCGGCTCCCAGCCACCGTCGGTGAGCCGCTGGACGGTCAGCCTGGCCTGCTCGGTGGTCATGCCCTCGCCACGCTTCTTCGGCCGCTGCTGCTCCGGCCGCCGGGTGACGCGCAGCCGCTCCCCACCGAGGGTCAGCTCGCACGCGACCTCGGTGCGGACCGCCGCGTCGGCGTGGTCGCTGCGCAGCCGCTTCTCCTCGCCCCGGGCGCCGGGGACGGTGCCGTACAGCGCGAAGACCACGGCGTCGAGCAGCGTCGTCTTGCCCGCGCCGGTGGGACCCCAGAGGAGGAAGAGCCCGTCGCGGCCCACCTCGTCGAGGTCGACCTCCTCCGTGCCGGCGAACGGGCCGAAGGCCGTGAGGGACAGCCGGTGCAACCTCACCGGCGCACCTCCGCACGGTCGGCGGCGCCCAGCGCGAGGGCCAGCAGCTCCCGCTCCGCCGCGGTGGGGCCCACGCCCCGCACGTGGCCGACGAACTCGGCGGCCACGTCGAGGTCGCTGCGGCCGCGCAGCCGCTCCTGGTAGCTGCGCCCGTCGGCCACGGCCCCGGCACCGGCCCACTCGAGGTGGACGCAGTGCGGGAACCGCGTGCGCAGGCGGCGCATCGGGTCCGCGGGACGGACGGCGTCGGTGAGCCGGGCGGAGACGAAGTGGTCCTCCACCGCCGAGTGCGACGGGTCGGCGAGCAGCTCCTCGAGGGTCCCGGTCAGGACGCTGAGCTCGCGCGGGGTGGGGAGGACGACGGGGCGGACCTCCCCCAGCCCGTGGGCGTCGAGGTCGACGAGCCAGGCCTGCTTCTGCTGGCCCGCCTCGCCGAAGGAGTACGCGAGCGGGGAGCCGCTGTACCGCATGCGCGGCGACAGCGTCTGCGGCCGGTGCAGGTGGCCCAGCGCCACGTAGTCGACCCCGGCGAAGACCGATGACGGGACGAGGTCCACCCCACCGACGCAGATGTCGCGCTCGCTGTCGCTGGCCACTCCCCCGCCCACGAACGCGTGCGCCAGGACGACGGAGCGCGCTCCGGGCCGCAGGAACAGGTCGGCGCGGACCCGCTCCATGGCCGCCCCGAGCACGGCCTCGTGGCTGCGGCCGCCCTCGAGGCCGAGCTCGTGGCGGGCGACCTCGGGCTCGAGGAACGGCAGGCCGTAGATGGCGACCTCGCCGTGCTCGTCGGCCAGCAGGACGGGCTCGTCCAGCCGGGTCGTGGACGCCTGCACGTGCAGCCCGGCCGCCGACAGCAGACCGGAGAAGGTGCCGAGCCGCCGGGCGGAGTCGTGGTTCCCGGGCGTCATGACCACCGCGGCGCCGGCACGGAGGAGGCGACCGACGACGCGGTCGAGGACGGCCGTCGCGTCGGCGGAGGGCACCGCCCGGTCGTAGACGTCACCGGCGACCAGCACCACGTCCACCGACTCCTCCGCGACCACGCGGGCGAGCCCGCCCAGCACCGCCTCCTGCTCGGCGAGCAGGTCGGTGCCGTGCAACGTCCGGCCGAGGTGCCAGTCGGAGGTGTGCAGCAGGCGCATGGCCGGAAGGTAGGCGGCGCCACCGACAGAACCGGCCGAGGCGCGCCGTGACGGACCGGTCACAGGACCGGGCGGGGTCAGAGGTACGGCTGGGGAGCGGTGTCCCGCGCCTGCCACGTGCGGTCGTCGCGGTGGTCACCGACGTAGCCGGCGCTCTCCTGGGCCCGGCGGTCGGCGTCCTCCTCGATCATGTGGTTGAGGAGCTGCTGCACGCCGTCGCTGTCAGGGATCTTGCGGAGCACCGTCGCCCCGCCGTCGCCCGCCGACTCGATGGTCAGCGTCCCGGACCGGATGATCCGTTCCCACAGCGTCTGCCGGTAGGAGACGTCGGTGATCCGGGACAGGCCGAGGTCGCGACCGCGGCGGGCGAGGATCCCCTCCCGGAACAGCAGCCGGTGCGTGGTGACGACGTAGTGCGTGGTCCGCCAGCGGAGCAGCGGGACCAGGAGCAGGACCAGGAGCACGACCGCGACGGCGAGGACCAGCATCCGGAGGATGCCCTGCTGCCGCCCGTCCGGGATCGCGGCCAGGCCGAACGTCGTGGCGCCGACGAGGAGCAGGAGGCGGACGACGGGCCAGAAGAGCGTCGTCCAGTGCGGGTGCAGGTGCCGGACGACCTCTTCGTCGTCGACGAGCAGCTTGTCGGGATAGGCCATGCGCCGAGGATGGACGTCAGCGGGACGCGAGGACGGTGTCCGCGTCGTGCGTCGTGGAATCGGTGCCGCGCCGTTGCATGGGCAGCGGCTCCGCGACGGGGCGCGAGGCGGCGGCCGCGCGGTCCGAGCGGGCGGGCGCGGACCTGCGGCGCCGCTGCTCGGCCATGCGGCGCATCGCGAGCCGCGCGGGCTCCTCGACGTACCGCCAGGCGAGGTAGGCGACCGGGACCGGAAGCACCAGGACCAGCGGGAGCAGGAGGGCGACGAGCTCCGAGCCGGCCGCCAGACCGGGCACCTCGTCCATGGCCGTCCAGAAGACCTCGAACACGCACTGGTGCACGAGGTAGAGCGCGAAGGAGAAGCGCCCGGCCAGGTTGATCCAGGAGCTGCTCAGGAAGCGGGCGGGCCCGGCGTCGGCGAGCGAGAGGGCGCCGATCAGCACCGGGAACAGGACGACGACGACGGCGACCTCCCCACCGTGGATCGAGGCCCACCACAGGATGACCAGCACCGGGGCGAGCACGGCGGCCGCCAGGACCGACGCCGCGCGACGCACGCGCTCGGTCCGTTCGATCGTGCGCACGCACAGCGAGACGAGGGCACCGGCCACGAAGGCGCCGGCGATCCGGTAGAGCCAGTTCCACGCGAACACGTGGCCGTCGTCCGACACGAGGGAGGTGACGGCGTAGGGCGTCATCGCCAGCACGGCCCCGCAGCCCAGCACCACCGCGGGCAGCCGGCGCACCCGGTGCAACCCGAGGACGAGCACGGGGAAGGCCAGGTAGGCCAGCCACTCGGCGCTCAGCGACCAGCCGGGACCGACCGCGCCGCTGGCCCACGACTGCGGCTGGCTCCAGACCTGGACCATCAGGAGCTGCTCGATCAGCGGCAGCACCCCCACGCTGGGCTGGAAGACCTCGTGCAGGTGGTCGCCACCGATGGTGAGGTGCTTGACCACGAGCCAGCCGGTGAAGAGCACCGTCACGACGGCCCAGAGCGGCCACACCCGGCTCAGGCGGTTCCACCAGAAGGAGAGGCTCGCGCCGAGTCCCGGCCGGGGGCCGAGCTTCGCCGAGTAGGTGTGGCAGAGGACGAAGCCGCTGAGGACGAAGAAGAGGTCCACCCCGAGCCAGCCCGACTGGACCAGCGGGAGGACGTGGACGACGACGCCCCCCCAGGCGTCGCCCGGGGTCAGCAGCCAGAAGTGGTACACGACCACCCAGGCCGCGGCGACGGCGCGCAGACCGGTCAAGGGCCGGATCTCGTTCCTGATGCCCGTCTCGCCGTTCGACTTCACGTGCTGCCCCTGCCTACCGACTATCACTGGTTGTGACCGATCGGTAACGCTACTTGCAGCGTTGTGATTTGGCGGGACGACGACACGCTTCGGGCACGCTGCGCCCCGTCAGTCACAGGCGCCTCGCGGGTCACCCCGCCCCGGCGCGCCCCTGCCGCACGTGCCGCACGTCCCCCGACGCGAGTTCCACGACGCCCTCAGGCGTCGACACGACCAGACGCCCGTCCCAGTCGACCGCGGTCGCCGTCCCCTCGAGGACGGAGCCGTCCGGAAGGCTGACGGCGACCTCCGTGCCGACCGTGGCCGACCACGCGAGGTAGTCGGCCACCAGGCCCGAGGAGACCGGGTCACCGAGCGCCGCCGTCCAGCGCCGGTAGCGCCGCTCCAGCGCGCGCAGGAAGGCGAGGAGCACGGGGGCCCGGTCCACCGTCGCACCGGTCACCCGGGACAGGGACGTCCCCGTGTCCGGGAGCTCCGCCGCCGTGGTCGACACGTTCAGGCCGACCCCCACGACGACCGCGGTGCCGCTGCTCTCGGCCAGGATCCCCGCGAGCTTCCGCCCGTCGAGGGCCAGCAGGTCGTTCGGCCACTTCAGCGACGCCCGGACGCCGCTCGCCTCCCCGACCGCCTCGCCCAGCGCGACCCCCGTCAGCAGCGGGAGCCAGCCCCGGCGCGCCGCCGGCACGTCCGGCCGGAGGAGGACGGAGACGGTCAGCCCGGCGCGGGGAGGCGAGGTCCACGAGCGGTCGAGCCGCCCGCGGCCGGCCACCTGGTGCTCCGCCACGAGGACCACCCCCTCCGGCTCGCCCGCGGCGGCCAGGGCGACGAGCTCGGCGTTCGTGGACCCCACCTCGGGCACCACCTCGAGCGTCCGCCACAGCCCGGCGTCCCGGGTCAGCGCAGCGGTCAGCGCCCGGGCGTCCAGCGCCGGGCGCTCCAGGTCCGACCACGAGGAGGAGGACACGGCCTCACCGTACGGCGCCCGCCGGACGGCCACGGACGACTCGTCCGCTCCTCCCGTCACACGCGCGCCTCCGCCCCCACGACGCACGCCGGCAGGTGTATCGGCCCGATACCGTTTCGGTGAAGGTCCGGCGAGTGACGAGGTCCCGCGCGCCCGACTCGGCACACGGCAGCAACGGGGGAACGTCCAGTGGTGAACGGACTGATGGTGGGCGCGCTGGTCGCCGGCCTCGCGTACGCCCTCATCGGCACGGCCGGCTTCTGCCTCGCGGCGCGACGCCCGAGGGTCGGCCCCGTGCTGGCGACGGCCTTCGGTCTCGCGACGCTCGGCATCGTGGGCTGGGCGGTCTTCTGGGCCTACCTGCTGTCCCCCCTCGCGGGCCGCCTCCTGGGCTCGGCCGCGCTGCTGGGTGCCGCCGTCGTGGTCGCGATCTCCTGCCGGCGCTCCGCGGAGACCCGGCGCGCGCTGGTCTCGGTGCTGCCCGCGGTCGCGATGCTGCTCGGCATCTCCGTCGTCACCGTCGCCCTGATCGGCCTCTGGGACACCGTTCGCGACCCCTTCGAGCTGGCTCGTTCGCGCTTCTCGCACCCCCTGCCCATCGACAACGAGATCCCGCAGCTGTTCGCCGACAAGCTGGCCGCCGGCGAGGACCCGCGGACCTTCCTCGCCGGGTGGCAGAGCAGCGACCGGCCTCCCCTGCAGACCGGGCTCATGCTGCTCGCGCACGACATCACCGGCCGGCTGGGGCTGACGCGCAGCGCCGCCGGGTTCTCGGCCGGCGTCGTCGCCCAGTTCGCCTGGCTCCCCGGCATCGCCATCCTGATCCGTGCCCTCGGCGGGCGGGCCCGCGGCGTGCTCACCGGCATGCTGTTCGCGGCGATGACCGGCACGGTCCTGGTGAACACGGTCTTCACGTGGCCGAAGCTGATCTCCGCGGCCTTCGTGCTGGCCGCGCTCGCGGTGCTGGTCGAGCACTCGTCCACCGGGAGCCGGCTCTCCTGGCAGCGGCTCGGCCTGGCCGGCGTGCTCGTCGTCCTCGGGCTGCTCTCCCACGGCGCCGCCCTCTTCGCCGTCCCGATCGTCCTCGTCGTCCTGCTGTGGCGCCGGCGCGCGCTGACCCTCCGCGCGGCGGGCGCGGCCGTCGCGATCTCCGGTGCCGCCTACCTGCCCTGGGTGCTCTACCAGAAGTTCTACGACCCGCCGGGCACCCGCCTGCTGTTCTGGCACCTGGCCAACATCGGCTACCCCGACCCCGCGGACGGCGGTGTGGTCGACCAGGTGACCGCCGCCTACGCCGACGCCGGCTGGGACACCGTCCTCGCCAACAAGTGGGCGAACCTGACGATGCCCCTGAGCATGGGCCCCTGGCGCGGGATCGGCCTCCACGACCTCGACCTGGGTTCGCACCGCGCGGCGGAGTTCTTCACGTTCTCCGGCGCCATCGGGATCGGGTGGCTGGCCGTCGCCGCGGTGATCGCCGCCGTCGTCCTCGGGGCCGTCCGCGGCCGCCCGCGCGACGGCTTCGCCGCGCGCGTCGTGCTGCTGCTGGGCGCCAGCGTCCTCAGCGTGCTCATCTGGGCGATGGTCATGTTCGGGCCGTCGACGACCGTGGTGCACCACAGCACCCACGTGGTCATCCTCGTCGCGCTCGCGCTGCCGATGGCCTGGCTCGCGGACCGGCGCCCGTGGGCCGCGGCGCTGGTCACCGCCGCCGGCGTCGTCCACTGCCTGCTGACCTACGTCCCCTTCATGTCCTACGACGGGTCCTGGGTGCAGGTCGGCACGGTCACCGCGGTGCTGGGCGCCGAGGGGCCGATGTCCCGCCGCGCGATCGCGGTGGGACTCGTCGGTGCCGCGCTCGTCGCCCTCGCCTACTGGCTGATCGCCCGCCGCCGCCCGGACACGGTCGTGGGCGCCCCCGCCCCGGAGGACGCGGTCGCACCGTCCACCGGGGCCGGCGAGTCCCCCGAGGAGGACCAGCCGGCCGAGACGCGGCAGCTCAGCGCGGCGGGCGCCCGCTGAACCAGGGCTCTCCGGGCCCGGGGCCCGCGACGCCGGAGCCGGGCAACGCCGTTCCGGGGGGTCCCTTACGCTACGGCCCGTGAGCGCCGCCGAGCTGGAGAGCGCCGGGGAGAACGTCCCCGACGACATCGACATCCACACGACCGCCGGGAAGCTGGCCGACTTCGAGCGTCGCGTGCAGGAAGCCACCCACGCGGGCTCCGAGCGCGCCGTCGAGAAGCAGCACGCCGCGGGCAAGATGACCGCGCGCGAGCGGATCGACGCCCTGCTCGATCCCGGCTCCTTCACCGAGTTCGACGAGTTCGCCCGGCACCGGTCGACGAACTTCGGCATGGACGCCAAGCGGCCCTTCGGGGACGGCGTCGTCACCGGGTACGGCACGGTCGACGGCCGGCCGGTGGCGATCTTCTCCCAGGACGTCACCGTCTTCGGCGGCAGCCTGGGCGAGGTCTACGGCGAGAAGATCGTCAAGATCCTCGACTTCGCCATGACGAACGGTTGCCCGATCATCGGGATCAACGAGGGCGGCGGCGCGCGGATCCAGGAGGGCGTGGTCTCCCTCGGCCTCTACGGCGAGATCTTCCAGCGCAACGTGCACGCCTCCGGGGTCATCCCACAGATCTCCCTCGTGATGGGACCGGCGGCCGGTGGGCACGTCTACTCCCCCGCCCTCACCGACTTCGTCGTCATGGTCGACAAGACCAGCCAGATGTTCATCACCGGGCCCGACGTCGTGAAGACGGTGACCGGCGAGGACGTCACCCTCGAGGAGCTCGGCGGCGCCCGGACGCACAACACGAAGTCCGGCGTCGCCCACTACCTCGGGGAGGACGAGGCCGACGCCCTCGACTACGTCAAGGCGCTGCTGTCCTACCTCCCGAGCAACAACCTCGACCCCCTGCCGGCGCTCGACGTCCCGCCGGTCGAGACGGTGCTGCCCGACGCCCTGACCGACGAGGACCTCGAGCTCGACACGTTCATCCCGGACTCGGCGAACACCCCCTACGACATGCACACCGTCATCGAGCACGTCGTCGACGACGGCGAGTTCCTCGAGGTCCAGCCGCTGTTCGCGCCGAACATCCTCATCGGCTTCGGCCGCGTGGAGGGCCGCCCGGTCGGCATCGTGGCCAACCAGCCCACCCAGTTCGCCGGCACCCTCGACATCGATGCCAGCGAGAAGGCCGCGCGGTTCGTCCGCACCTGCGATGCCTTCAACATCCCGGTGATCACCTTCGTCGACGTCCCCGGCTTCCTGCCCGGCACGTCGCAGGAGTGGGAGGGCATCATCCGGCGCGGCGCCAAGCTGATCTACGCCTACGCCGAGGCCACCGTCCCCAAGGTCACCGTGATCACCCGCAAGGCCTACGGCGGTGCGTACGACGTGATGGGCTCCAAGCACCTGGGCGCCGACGTGAACCTGGCCTGGCCGAGCGCGCAGATCGCCGTCGTCGGGGCCCAGGGCGCGGTGGGGATCCTCTACCGCAAGGAGCTCGCCGAGGCGAAGGACCCCGACGCCCGCCGTGCCGAGCTGATCGCGGAGTACGAGGACACCCTCGCGAACCCCTACATCGCCGCCGACCGCGGGTACGTCGACGCCGTCATCCCGCCGTCCACCACGCGCGTCCAGGTGACCAAGGCGCTGCGGGTGCTGGCCAACAAGCGCCAGACCCTGCCGCCCAAGAAGCACGGCAACATCCCGCTGTGACGGCCGAGCAGAGCGAGCCGACCCGCCCCCTGCTGCGGGTGGTGAAGGGCGAGCCGACGGCGGAGGAGCTCGCCGCGCTGACCGTCGTCGTCGCGGCGCTGTCGCAGCGCCGCGAGCGCCGGCGGCCGGCCCCGGTCGGCGCGTGGGCGTCCTACGCCGACGGTCACCGGCGTCCCCTGGCCCCCGGGCACGGGGGCTGGCGCGCGTCCGGGAGGTTCGCGCAGTGAGCAGCGACCGCCGGCTCGTCCTCGCCTCCGCGTCCCCCGCGCGGCTCTCCCTGCTGCGCCAGGCGGGCCTGGCCCCCGAGGTCGTCGTCAGCAACGTCGACGAGTCGACCGTGACCGCTCCGCGGGTCGCCGAGCAGGTCGCCCTGCTGGCCGCGGCCAAGGCCGCGGCGGTCGCCAAGCAGGAGACCGACGCGCTGGTCATCGGCTGCGACTCCCTCCTGGAGTTCCACGGCAAGCCGCTGGGCAAGCCGGCCGACGCCGCCGACGCCCGCGACCGCTGGCAGCGGATGGCCGGCCGGTCCGGCGTGCTGCACACCGGCCAGGCGCTGTTCGACGTCCAGGACGGCGCCGTGGTCGGCCGCGACATCGCCGTCGCCTCCACGGTCGTGTACTTCGCGACCCCCACGCCGCAGGAGATCGAGGCCTACCTGGCCACCGGTGAGCCGCTGGCCGTGGCCGGCGCCTTCACCCTCGACGGCCTCGGTGCCCCGTTCGTCCGCCGCGTCGAGGGCGACCCCGCCGCGGTCGTCGGGCTCTCCCTGACCGTCCTGCGCACGCAGCTGGCCAAGCGCGGCCTGGCCATCACCGACCTCTGGCGCCGCTGACCAGCGGCTCCACCCCTGTCCGAACGCTCGACCCGAAGAGGAGTACCGACGGTGCAGAAGGTCCTGATCGCCAACCGCGGTGAGATCGCGGTGCGCGTGGCACGCGCCTGCAAGGACGAGGGCCTGACCAGCGTCGCCGTCTACGCCGAGCCCGACCGCGACGCCCTGCACGTGCGCGTCGCCGACGAGGCGTTCGCCCTCGGTGGGACGACGCCCGGCGACTCCTACCTCGTCATCGAGAAGATCATCGACGCGGCGAAGCAGTCCGGCGCCGACGCGATCCACCCCGGCTACGGATTCCTCTCCGAGAACGCCGACTTCGCGCGGGCGGTCATCGACGCCGGCCTCACCTGGATCGGCCCCTCGCCCGAGGCGATCGTCGCCCTCGGCGACAAGGTGCAGGCCCGTCACATCGCCACCGCGGTGGGCGCGCCCCTGGTGCCCGGCACCAAGGAGCCGGTGAAGGACGCCGACGAGGTCGTGGCGTTCGCGCAGGAGCACGGGATGCCGATCGCCATCAAGGCGGCGTTCGGTGGCGGCGGCCGCGGCCTGAAGGTGGTCCGCGACGAGAAGGAGATCCCCGAGCAGTTCGACTCGGCGGTGCGCGAGGCGGTCTCCGCCTTCGGCCGCGGCGAGTGCTTCGTCGAGAAGTTCCTCGACAAGCCCCGGCACGTCGAGGCGCAGGTGCTGGCCGACACCCACGGCAACGTCGTCGTCGTCGGCACCCGCGACTGCTCGCTGCAGCGCCGCAACCAGAAGCTGGTCGAGGAGGCGCCCGCGCCCTTCCTCAGCCCGGAGCAGCGGATCCGCATCCACGAGTCGGCCAAGGCCATCTGCAGGGAGGCCGGCTACCACGGCGCCGGCACGGTCGAGTACCTGGTCGGCCTCGACGGGTCCATCTCCTTCCTCGAGGTCAACACCCGCCTGCAGGTCGAGCACCCGGTGTCGGAGGAGACGTCGGGCATCGACCTGGTCCGCCAGCAGTTCCGCATCGCCCGTGGCGAGGAGCTGGAGATCACCGAGGACCCGGAGCCGCGCGGGCACAGCATCGAGTTCCGGATCAACGCCGAGGACGCCGGCCGCAACTTCATGCCGGCCCCCGGCCCGGTGACGCGCCTGGAGATCCCGCAGGGCCCCGGCGTGCGCTGGGACTCCGGCGTCGAGACCGGCGGCGAGGTGGCCGGCGCGTTCGACTCCATGCTGGCCAAGCTGATCGTCACCGGCGCCAGCCGCGGGCAGGCGCTGGAGCGCGCCCGCCGTGCCCTGGACGAGCTGGTCGTCGAGGGCATGCCGACGGTGATCCCGTTCCACCGCGCGGTGGTCCGCGACGAGGCGTTCACCACCGAGCCGTTCACGGTCCACACCCGCTGGATCGAGACCGAGTGGGACAACCAGGTCGCCCCCTACGACGCCGCCCCGGCCGAGCAGGACGAGCAGGCGCCGCGCCAGACCGTCGTCGTCGAGGTGGGTGGCCGGCGGCTCGAGGTGTCCCTGCCCGCCGGTCTCGCGGCCGGGGGCGGCGGCGCGGCCCCGGGTGCGGCCGCCAAGCCGCGCAAGCGCGGGGGCGGCAGCGGCGGCTCGGCGGCGTCGGGCGACTCCCTGACCTCGCCCATGCAGGGCACCATCGTCAAGGTCGCCGTGGAGGACGGGGCGACCGTCGAGGCCGGCGACCTGGTCGTCGTGCTCGAGGCGATGAAGATGGAGCAGCCGATCACCGCGCACAAGGCCGGGACGATCTCCGGCCTCGCCGCCGAGGTCGGCGCTGCGGTCACCAGCGGCGCGGTCATCTGCACCATCGCCGACGCCGAGTAGCCGCGGACGCGGCGCCCGCGCCAGGGGCGGGCGCCGCTGCACGGTCCACCTAGCTCAGCGGCCCACCGCAGAGGTCCTGGATGACGTGCTTGTGGTGGAACGCCGCCATCCAGAACGTGTTCCCGTTCCCGTCCGTGGCGCGGTACTGCCCGGTCGGGGGTCCCCAGCTGCTCGCCCCTGCCAGGTCCGCCTCGAACGCCACGAGGATGTCGCCGGAGAGCACGACGGGTGAGAAGCCGACGGACGTCGGCGACCAGTAGATCGCGCGGCCCTCGAAACCGCTCCCGCACGTGTAGACGGGCGGCCCGCTGCGCAGGTCGACGGCGTAGCCGTCCCAGTCCTCACCCCGGACCGACCGCACGTCCGACGCGGGGTAGCCCAGGACGGCGGGGCCGCCGGCGGCGACGTAGTCCGACAGGAACCGTCCGCTCAACCGGTGGGCACCGGTGCCGGGATGCCAGTAGAGCGTGCCGCTCTGGAACCGCTGGCTGCAGCCACCACCGGCCAGGCCGCACACCTGGTCCTCCGTGGCGTAGCCGAGCACTCCGGTCTCGTACCCCCGCTCCACCCAGGCGGTGTGGATGGCACCGCTGACGGCGTGGGCTCCGGTGCCGGGCGTCGTGTAGATGCGCCCGCCCTGGAACACCTGGCCGCACCCGGTCTGCTTCAGCCCGCAGATCAGGCCGCTGGTCGGGTAGCCGAGGGCCCCGCTCTCGCCACCGGCCCTCGCGTACGCGGCCGCGACGTCGCCGGAGACCGGGTACGTGCCGGCGGTGGGGTGGGCGTACAGGGTGCCGCCCTGGAACTGCTGCACGCAGCCCCCGCCGGCGAGACCGCAGACCTGGTCGGCGGTGGCGTAGCCGAGCGGCCCCAGCTCCCAGCGCTGCGCCACCCACGCGGTGTGGATCGCACCGGTGACGGCGTGCGCGCCGCTGCCCGGGCTGTCGTAGATCCGCCCGCCCTGGAACACCTGGCCGCAGCCGCCGTCCTTGAGCCCGCAGATCAACCCGCTGGTCGGGTAGCCGAGCGCGCCGCCCACGCCCCCGGCCGCCGCGTAGGCGGTGGCGACAGCCCCCGTGACGGCCTGAGCCCCCGTGGCGGGTGACGACCAGACGGTGCCACCCTGGAACGTCTGCGAGCACCCGCTCGCCGCCAGACCGCAGACCTGGTCGCCCGTCGGGTAGCCGAGAGGGCCGAGCTCGTAGCCCTGCGCCATCCACGCGGCGCGGATCCGGCCGGTCAGCGCGTGCACGCCGTTGCCCGGGCTGTCGTAGATCGTGCCGCCCTGGAACACCTGGCCGCAGCCGCCGTCCTTGAGCCCGCAGATCAGCCCGCTGGTCGGGTAGCCGAGGGTGCCGGCGGCCCCGCCGGCGGCCGCGTAGGCGGCGGCGAGCGAACCGGCAACCGTGCGGGTCCCGGCTACCGGGTGGGAGTAGAGGGTGCCGCCCTGGAAGGCCTGCGAGCAGCCGCCCGCGACGCCGCAGACCACATCACCGGTCGGGTAGCCGAGCGGCCCGGCCTCCCAGCCCTGCGCGATCCACGCGGACTGCACCGCCCCGCTGAGCGCGTGCGCGCCGGTGCCCGGTCCGGCGTAGATCCGCCCGCCCTGGAACGCCTGCCCGCAACCACCGCCCGCCAGACCGCAGATCAGGCCGGACGCCGGGTAGCCCAGCGGACCGTTCTCGTAGCCCTGCGCGACCCAGGCGTCCTTGACGTCCCCGGTCACGGCGTGGGTGCCGGTCCGCGCGGTGGAGTAGACGATGCCGCCCGAGAAGACCTGGCCGCAGCCGCCGTCCCTGAGCCCGCAGACCAGGCCGCTCGTGGGGTGCCCGAGCGGGCCCGCCTCGCTCCCGGCCGCTGTCCAGACCGCATGGACGGCGCCGGTGACGGTCCGCATCCCGGCCGTCGGGTGCGAGTAGAGCGTCCCGCCCTGGAAGCCCTGCTTGCACGCGCTCCCGGGCAGTCCGCAGACCAGGTCGGACGTCGGGTAGCCCAGCTCGCCGTTCTCGTAGCCCTGGGCGACCCAGGCGTCCTTGACGACGCCGCTGAGGGCGTGGGCGCCGGTGCGCGCGGTCGAGTAGACGATCCCGCCCTGGAACACCTGGCCGCAGCCGCCGTCCTTGAGCCCGCAGATCAGGTTGCTGGTGGGCTGGCCCAGCACCCCGCCGGCCCCGCCGGCCGCGTCCCAAGCGGTCGCCACCGCGACCGACGTGGTGCGGACCCCCACGGAGGCGTGCGCGTAGAGGAGGCCGCCCTGGAACGCCTGCGTGCAGCCGCCTCCGGTTCCGCACACCTCGTCGCCGGTGGCGTAGCCCAGCGGACCGCGTTCGTAGCCCTGCGCGACCCACGCCGCGTGGATCGCACCGCTGACGGCGTGGGCGCCGGCACCCGGGGCGGTGTAGATCCGGCCGCCCTGGAACACCTGGCCGCACCCGCCGTTCGCCAGCCCGCACACGAGCGCCGACACCGGCCAGCCGAGCGGGCCGGCCTCGTGTCCGCGGGCCGCCCATGGCGCGGCGATGTCGGCGCGGACGGCGAAGGTGCCCGTCGCGGTCCCGCCGGCCACCAGCCCCCGCTCGAAGGGCTGCCGGCACAGCCCGTCGACGCAGGTCCGGTCGGCGAGGGGATAGCCGAGAGCCCCCGCCTCGCGACCGCTCGCCCGCCACACGTCGGCGATGCGGCCCCTGATGAGGAAGCCACCCGTGCCGGGAGAGGACGCCCACTCGTCGGCCCCGGCGTCGAACGTCTGCACGCAGCCGCCGCCGACGCGGCCGCAGACGGTGTCGGTCGTGGGCATGCCCCAGTCGCTCGCCGTGCCGCCGGCCGCGACGTAGGCCGGGAGGACCGGAGCGGTCACGTAGTGGGCGCCCGACGACAGGCTCCAGTACAGGGTGCCGCGCTGGAACGGCCGCTCGCAGAAGGTCCGCGCCGAGCGGGTCACGCACGACTCCGGCGCGGTGGCCGGGCCGAGCACCCCCGCATCCCCTCCGGCCGCGTCGTGGGCGATGTCGATCGGGGTCGCGGGGGTCACCTCGACGATCGCTCGCGCGTCGGTGACCTCCTGCACCCTGACCATGAACGCCGCGGTCCCCGCGCTCGCCGCGTCGTCGATCCGGATCGTCGTCCCGACCGGGAGCCGCACCTCGTCGTCGGCGTCCCAGCCGGCGATCGGCGACGGAGTGGCGTCGAGCAGCAGCGACGTGTCGTTGCCGGCCGCGGCCCTGCGGAGCAGGACGCCCGGCTGCAGGCCGAACCAGTTGTCCGACGTGCCGAGCCACCCGTCGCGTCCGGTCGCCGGCCGGAACTCCAGCCAGTACTGGGTGCCGGCGGAGTCCCGCAGCACGATCGCGCGGACGCCGGACCGCTGCGACACGGGGGCGAGGGTCACCGTCTCGGGGGTGCTGCGCGGTGGGAAGACCTTCGGCGCGACGTCGTAGATCCGCGACGCCTGGGCCACGTTCAGGGAGCCCATCTGGTCCCAGGACGCGCCCATCACGTCGTAGAGGTCCCAGTAGGACGTCGTCCGGCACGTCCTCCCCTGGACCACCCCGTCGCACTGGACGGCGGAGGAGTGCCCGAGCCCGACGTTGTGCCCCAGTTCGTGGGCGATGATCGAGGGCTTGCTGCCCCGCACGTAGGTGTAGCCGCCGGACCCCGGGCCCGTGCCGACGGTTCCCAGGCCGTCCGAGCAGCCGGGGAGCGTGCCCGTCTGCGGGAGGTAGACCAGGAGGTGCTTGCCGGCGCCCGAGGTGAAGCCCACCGTCTGGGCGGCGGCGTTCCACAGCGCGTACGGGTCGGAGCAGCCCACCGGCAGGTCGACCCAGTCCCGGGTGGCGCCGATGCCGACGTTGACGACGCCGTTGCTCTCGGCCGACCAGAACTCGGCGACCGGGCCCTCCACCGCGGCGACGACCTGCCCCAGCGTGGCGGAGTCGCGGGTTCCCCCGGCCGGCACCGCCATGACCACGCTGACGGTGTGGTTGACCGGCGAGACGGCGGGCGCCACCGGGGCCACGACCTCCGCGGCGAGCACGTCGCGGGCCTTCTCGAAGCCCTCGTCGCGGGACGCGTCGTCGGAGAAGGACTGGCCGACCGTCACCTCGACGGTGGAACCCAGCGGGAGGTGGTCGACCTCGCCGGTGTCGACGCGCACCGAGCCGCCGTCCGCGGTGCGGATGAAGCTCAACGGCCCCTCCCCGCCGTGCTCGGCCGCTTCCTCCTGGTCGGCGTGCTCGGGCCACGCCTGCACCAGCTCGCCGACCACGGTGTCCGGCAGGACGCGCGGCCCGTCGGCGGCCGCCACACCCGGGACGGCCAGCACGGGCAGGGCGAGCGCCGCCGCGAGGACGACGAGGGACGACCGCGTGGCACGCGGACGGCGGGCAACCGACACGGACGACTCCAGCTTCCAGGGACCGCTCTGGTCATCGGCGTCCCGCGGCCCGGACGGCACCGGCCCGGGCCGAGGCGGCCCGCGACGTCAGCGCAGCCGTGCGGCCCGCAGCCGGCGGACGACGAGGAGAGCGGTGCCGGCCAGCAGCCCCCCGGCCAGGGCGACCAGGACGGTGCTGCCGCCTCCGTGGTCGGCGGCGGTGCGCAGGGGCGTGTCGGCGCGGTGGGCGGCTCCGGCGTAGCCCGGCGCCCAGAACGCGGCCTGGGGTGCGGGGGCGACGGTCACCGCGGCCTCACCGGCTCCGGGCATCACCTCGCCACGCGGTCCGGGTCGCGGCGCCGTCGCGGTGCCGGCCGCCGTCGCGGAGACGGCGGCCGGCGCGGTCGGCGTGACGCTCACGACCGCGCCGGCCGGCGAGACGCTCTGCACGACGACGGAGAAGTCCCCGCCCGAGACGGGCACGGCGGCACCCACGGGCAGGGCGGCGCCGAGGTCGCGGTCCCAGCCCGCCGCGGTCCCCGGCGTGCCGTCGAGGAGCACCGACGTGTCGGGCAGCCCGCCCGCGCGGCGCAGCAGCACGCCGGACTCGAGCCCGAACCGGTTGCCCGCGAGCCAGGTGTCCTGACCGGCGGGCGTCCGGTACTCCAGCCAGTAGGCGACGCCCTCGGCGTCGGTCAGCTGCAGCGCCCGCACACCGGTGCGGCCCGACAGCGGCGAGAGGGTCGCGGTGGTGGCGCTCCCCCACACCGACAGCGCCTGCTGCTGCGCGGCGGGCAGCACACCGAGGCGCGCGGCCTGGGGGGCGTTGAGCGTCCCGGTCTCCGTCCAGGAGACGCCCATGACGTCGTAGTAGTCGCGGTAGGCGACGGTGCGGCAGGACCCGCCCTCCACGGTGCCGTCGCACTGCTCCCCCGAGGAGTGCCCGAGGCCGAAGTTGTGCCCGAGCTCGTGCGCGATCACCGACGTCGTCGTGTCGCGGACGTAGAGCCGCCCGCCCGACGACGGCGAGCTGCCGACCTCGGCCAGGGCGTAGGCGCAGTCGGAGTCGCGCGAGACGTAGAGGAGCAGGTGCTTGCCGGGGCCGGGCACGAACCGCACGCGCGCGGCGACCTCGTCCCACAGCAGGGCCGGGTTGGCGCAGCCGACGCTCGCGGGCGCCCAGTCGTGGGTCGCGGTGACGTGCAGCGAGATCACGCCGCCGCTCTGCTCGGACCAGAACGGCGCGACGCGGTCGTCGACGGCGGAGACGACCTGCGCCAGGGTGGTGCCGTCCCCGGTCGGCACCGCGCCGGCGGGGGCGACCATGGCGACGGTCACCTCGTTGGTGACCGGCGCCGTCGCGGCGGCCGGCCCGGAGGTCACGGTGGCGTCGACGACGGGCAGCGGCTCGCCACCGGACGGCGCGCCGACGGTCAACTCGACGGAGGAGCCGGACGGGACGCCCTCGACGCCGGCGCTGTCGACGAGCACGGGGTCGCCGTCCGCGGGCTGGACCCAGCTGACGAGCCCGTCGTCACCGTGGTCGTGGGCAGCGCCGGGCTCGGCCTCCGCCCAGGCCTGCACCAGCTCGCCGGCGAGCGTGCGGCCGGCGACCTCGTCGGCAGACGCGCCGGCGGCGGGCAGCACGAGCGGCGCCAGCACGCCGGTGAGGACGGCGACGGCCACGGCCAGCGAGCGGGCGGGGGCGATCCGGGGAGAAGGCATCCACCGTGACATCGGCGGTGCCCGGCCCTGTCGGCACCGGATCCGCGATGTTGAGCGGAATTCCCGTCACATCGGGCGCAGGCGGAACTCCGCCCCCGCCCGCCCCGTCAGGCGAGGTGGTCGGCCCCCATCAGCCGGCGGCCGGCCTCGGTGATCGAGCCCGACAGCGACGGGTAGATCGCGAACGTCTGGGCCAGGTCGGCCACCGTCAGCCCCTTGGTGACGGCGAGGGCGATCGGCAGCACGAGCTCCGAGGCGCCGGGCGCGACGACGACGCCACCCATGATCACCCCGGTGGAGCGGCGGGCGAACAGCTTCACGAAGCCGTCGTGCAGGTCGCCCATCTTGGCGCGGGCATTGGTCGCCAGCGGCAGCCGGACGACGTCGATGTCGTCGTCCGAGGACAGCGACTTCTCCTGCACGCCGACGGTGGCGATCTCCGGGTGGGTGAAGACGTTCGCCGCGACGGTCTTGAGCCGGATCGGCGCCACCGCCTCGCCGAGGGCGTGCCACATGGCGATCCGGCCCTGCATGGCGGCGACGGAGGCCAGCTGGAAGACACCCGTGACGTCGCCGGCGGCGTAGATGCCGGCCACCGAGGTGCGCGAGACGCGGTCGACGACGACGTGACCGGACTGCGTCACCTCGACGCCGCACTGCTCCAGGTTCAGCCCGGCGGTGTTCGGCACCGTGCCGACGGTCATCAGCGCGTGCGAGCCCTCGACGGTGCGGCCGTCGGTGAGCTCGACCAGCACGCCCTTCTCGGTCCGCTTCACCGCGGCGGCCCGGCCCTTCTCGGCGATCCGCCCGCCGCGGGACTGGAAGACCTCCTCGACGACGGCCGCCGCGTCGGAGTCCTCGCCCGGCAGCACCTGATCGCGCGAGGAGACGAGGGTGACCGGCACGCCGGCCTCCAGGTAGCCGGAGGCGAACTCGGCGCCGGTCACACCGGAGCCGACCACGACGAGGTGCTCGGGCATCTCCTCGAGGTCGTACACGTCGCGCCAGTCGAGGATCCGCTCGCCGTCGGGCTCCGCGCCGGGCAGCACGCGGGGGTCGGCGCCGGTGGCGATGAGGACGACGTCGCTCTCGAGCTCCTCGCTCACCCGGCCGTCGGCGTCCACGACCTCGACCGTGTGGGCGGCGAGACCGCGCACCTCGTCGCTGAGCCGGCCCTGCCCCGCGAGGATCCGCACGCCCTCGCCGGTCAGCCGCGCGTGGATGTCGGCCGACTGGGCCATCGCCAGGCCCTTGACCCGGTGGTTGACCGACGGCAGGTCGAGGGTGACGGTCGCGAGCTCGGCGCCCTGCAGACCGAGGACGGCGGAGTCGCGGACCGAGGTCATCGCACCGGCGGCGGCGATCAGCGTCTTGGACGGGACGCAGTCGGTGAGCACGCTGGCGCCACCGATGCCGTCGCGCTCGATGACGGTGACCTCGGCACCGAGCTGCGCGGCGACCAGCGCGGCCTCGTAGCCGGCCGGTCCGCCGCCGATGATGACGATGCGGGTCATGGTGTGCCTTCTCCGGTGCTCGACGGACGTGTGGTTCCACCTGCTGGTGCCGCCATTCTCCCCGGTGCCGGGTCCGGGCGCTGTGACCGGCGTCCTCCGGCCTGCCGCACGGAGTCGTTAGGGTGCCGGGGATGGGCCTCTACGCCGCCTACGGGTCGAACATGGATCCCGCGCAGATGCTGCGCCGGTGCCCGTCCTCCCCGCACACCGGCACCGGCTGGATCCGTGGCTGGCGGCTCACCTTCGGCGCCGAGGAGCTCGGCTGGGAGGGCGCGCTGGCGACGCTCGTGCCCGCGGAGGAGGACCCCGAGCCGCTGTCGCCGGGGGTGTTCGTCGCGCTGTACGACCTCACCGAGGCCGACGAGCGCGCGCTCGACGCCTGGGAGGGCGCCGACCTCGGGCTCTACCGGAAGCTGCACCTGCGGGTGCACACCCTGGGCGGCGACGCCGTCGCCTACGTCTACGTCCTCGACGCGTTCGAGGGCGGCCTGCCGTCGGCGCGCTACCTCGGCGCGCTGGCCGACGCCGCCGAGGCGGCCGGGGCGCCGGAGGACTACGTGATGGACCTGCGGACGCGGGACTGCCGCTCCACGGGCGTCTGACTCACGGCTCGCGGGGAGCGTCCGCCGGGGCCGCCAGGAACGTGTCGAGGATCTGCCGGGCAGCCAGCGCCGGGGTGAGCTCGCCCGCCAGCACCGCCTTCTCCAGGTCCGGGACGGCGGACCGCACGCCGGGGTGCGCCCGGAGCTGGTGCTCGAGGGAGTCGCGGACCAGCTGCCACGTCCAGCGCACCTGCTGGGTGCGGCGGCGCTCGTCGAACCGGCCCGAGGCCGTCATGCGGTCCTGGTGCTCGACCAGCTTCGCCCACACCTCGTCGAGGCCCTCGCCGGTGAGCCCGGCGCAGGTCAGCACCGGGACGTCCCAGGTCTCGTCGTGGCCGCGCAGCATCCGGATCGCACCGGAGAGCTCGCGGGCGGCCTTCCGGGCGGCCGGCGCGTTCTCGCCGTCGGCCTTGTTCACGGCGATGACGTCGGCGATCTCGAGGATGCCGCGCTTGATCCCCTGCAGCTGGTCGCCGGTGCGGGCGAGGGTGAGGAAGAGGAACGAGTCGACCATCTCGGCGACCGCGATCTCCGACTGCCCGACGCCCACGGTCTCGACCAGGACGACGTCGTAGCCCGCGGCCTCGACCACGACCATCGACTCCCGGGTGGCCTGGGCGACGCCGCCGAGCGTGCCCGACGTCGGCGAGGGGCGGATGAAGGCGTTCGGGTCGACCGCCAGCCGGGCCATCCGGGTCTTGTCGCCCAGGATCGACCCGCCCGAGCGCGCCGAGGACGGGTCGACGGCGAGCACCGCCACCTTCGAGCCCGCCGCGGTGAGGTCGACGCCGAGCTGGTCGATGAAGGTGGACTTGCCCACGCCGGGCACGCCGCTGATGCCGACGCGGCGGGCTCCCCCCGCGTGCGGCAGCAGCTCGACCAGCAGTTCCTGCGCCAGCTCCCGGTGGTCGGCCCGGCGGGACTCGACCAGCGTGATCGCCCGGGCCACGGCGCGCCGGTTGCCGGAGAGGACGCCGTCCGCGAGGTCGGACGGGCCCATCAGTGACCGAGTCGGGACGACAGCGTGCCGAGCAGCTCCTGCGCCGCCTCGGCGATGACCGTGCCGGGCAGGAACACCGCGGCGGCCCCCATCTCCTTGAGCGTCGGCACGTCGTCGGGCGGGATGACGCCGCCGACCACGATCAGCACGTCGTCGGCACCGAGCTCGGCCAACGCCTCCTGCAGCGCTGGGACCAGCGTCAGGTGGCCGGCCGCCAGCGAGGAGACCCCGACGACGTGGACGTCGGCCTCGACCGCCTGCCGGGCGACCTCCTCCGGCGTCTGGAACAGCGGGCCCACGTCGACGTCGAAACCGAGGTCGGCGAACGCGGTGGCGATCACCTTCTGGCCGCGGTCATGGCCGTCCTGGCCCATCTTGGCCACGAGGATGCGGGGGCGGCGGCCCTCCGCCTCCTCGAACGCCTCGGCCATGCGGCGGGTCTCCTCCATGGGGCTGTCCTCTCCCGCCCGGCCCCCCGCGAGCGCCTCGTCGCGGTACACACCGGAGATGGTGCGCACCTGGCCGGCGTGCCGCCCGTAGACCTCCTCGAGCGCGTCGGAGATCTCCCCGACGGTCGCCTTGGCCCGGGCGGCGTCGACCGCGAGCTTGAGCAGGTTCTCCGAGAGGTCGTTCCCCCGCCGCCGCTCGGCGGCGGCACGGGCGGCGTCGGTGAGCCGGCGCAGCGACTCCTCCACCGCTCCGGCGTCGCGGGAGGCCCGCAGCTCCTCGAGCTTGGCCTTCTGCTGGGCGAGCACGTCCTTGTTGTCCACGCGCAGCACCTCGATGGCCTCGTCGGCCTCGACCCGGTACTTGTTCACGCCGATCACCGGCTGCCGGCCCGAGTCGATCCGCGCCTGCGTGCGGGCGGCGGCCTCCTCGATGCGCAGCTTCGGGATGCCGTCGTCGATGGCCTGCGCCATGCCGCCGTGCTCGGTGACCTCCTGGATGTGCGCCCACGCGCGGCGGGCCAGGTCGTAGGTCAGCCTCTCCACGTACGCCGAGCCGCCCCACGGGTCGATGACCCGCGTGGTCCCCGACTCCTGCTGGAGCAGCAGCTGGGTGTTGCGGGCGATGCGGGCGGAGAAGTCCGTGGGCAGCGCCAGCGCCTCGTCGAGGGCGTTGGTGTGCAGCGACTGGGTGTGCCCCTGCGTGGCGGCCATCGCCTCCAGGCAGGTGCGGACGACGTTGTTGTAGACGTCCTGCGCGGTCAGCGACCAGCCCGAGGTCTGCGAGTGGGTGCGCAGCGACAGCGACTTCGGGTTCTGCGCCCCGGCCTCCTTGACCAGCTTCGCCCAGAGCAGCCGCCCGGCGCGGAGCTTGGCGACCTCCATGAAGAAGTTCATGCCGATCGCCCAGAAGAAGCTCAGCCGTGGCGCGAACGCGTCGACGTCCATGCCGGCGGCCTTGCCCGCCTTCAGGTACTCGACGCCGTCGGCCAGCGTGTACGCCAGCTCCAGGTCGGCCGTCGCCCCGGCCTCCTGGATGTGGTACCCGGAGATCGAGATGGAGTTGAACCGCGGCATCTCCTGCGAGGTGAACGCGAAGATGTCGCTGATGATCTGCATCGAGGGCTTGGGCGGGTAGATGTAGGTGTTGCGGACCATGAACTCTTTGAGGATGTCGTTCTGGATGGTGCCGGTCAGCTTCGCCGGCTCCACCCCCTGCTCCTCCGCCGCGACGATGTAGAGCGCGAGCACCGGGAGGACGGCGCCGTTCATCGTCATGGAGACGCTCATCCGGTCCAGCGGGATGCCGTCGAACAGCTGCCGCATGTCGAGGATCGAGTCGATCGCCACGCCCGCCATGCCGACGTCGCCGACCACCCGCGGGTGGTCGGAGTCGTAGCCCCGGTGGGTGGGCAGGTCGAAGGCGACCGACAGGCCCTTCTGCCCGGCCGCGAGGTTGCGCCGGTAGAAGGCGTTGGACTCCGCGGCGGTGGAGAACCCCGCGTACTGGCGGACCGTCCACGGCTGCGTCGTGTACATGGTCGGGTAGGGCCCGCGCAGGTACGGGGCGATGCCCGGGTAGGTGCCGAGGAAGTCCAGGCCCTCGAGGTCGGCCGGCGTGTACAGCGGCGGGACGGCGATGCCCTCGGGGGTCTCCCAGGTCGCCTCCTCGACGCCCCGGCCCGTGGCCTCGGTGAACGCCTTCGCCCAGTCGTCGCCCGTGCTGGTCGCCGTGGGACGGCCCAGCTCGACGGAGCCGAAGTCGGGGATGCTGCTCATGCCTGGACTCCCAGCTGCTCGTGCGCGGTGCGCAGCACGTCGAGCGCGTCGCACCCGGCGAAGACGTAGCCGTCGACCCCGTCGACCCCCAGGTCGGGCTTGCCGGCCAGCCAGACCGACGTCGCCCCGGCGGCCCGGAGCTCCGCCGCCAGCGCGGCGGCCGACTCCGCGTAGTCCTCGTCGGTGCCGCAGATGCAGGCGACCGTCGTCCCGGCCCCCGCGAGGCCGGACGCGCCGTCCCCGGACGGCGTCCCCAGGCCGCCGGCCTGGAACAGGTTGCCGGCGAACGTGGCCCGGGCCGTGTGCTTCGCGATCGGTCCGATCGTGGCGAGGTAGACCGCCGGGCGGGTCTCCGCGGCGTCGGCGGCGTCGCGCAGGGCCTCGAACTCCTGCGCGGCCCGGACGCGCGGCAGCCCGCCGCCCGGCGCCGACCAGGCGTAGGGCTCGCGGGCCGGCAGCTTCTCGGCGAGGTTGGGGAACTCGCTGACGCCGGTGATGGCCTCCGCCCGGGTGGCCAGGCGCTTCGCCCGCTCGTCCCAGGCGGCGGCGAGGCGGTCGCGCACCAGGCCGGAGTCGAGTGCCGCCGCCAGGCCACCGGCCCGCTCGATCTCGGTGAACCAGTCCCAGGCCGCCTGCGCGAGCTGGTCGGTCAGCGACTCGACGTACCAGGAGCCGCCGGCCGGGTCGAGGACGCGGGCGAGGTGGCCCTCCTCGACGAGCAGGCTCTGGGTGTTCCGGGCGATCCGCCGGGAGAAGGAGTCGGGCAGCCCGAGGGCGGCGTCGAACGGCTGCACCGTGACGACGTCGGCGCCCCCGACGCCCGCGGCGAAGCAGGCGACGGTCGTGCGCAGCATGTTCACCCACGGGTCGCGCTTCGTCGTCATGACCGAGGACGTGACCGCGTGCTGCCGCTGGGCGCGGGCCTCCGGCGCGGCCCCGCTGACCTCGCCGACGCGGTCCCAGAGCCGGCGCGCCGCGCGCAGCCCCGCGATCGTCGTGAACTGGTCGGCGGTCGCGGGGTAGCGGAACTCCAGCTGCCCGAACGCCTCGTCGACGCCCAGACCGCCCCCGGTGAGCGCACGCAGGTAGGCGACCCCGGCCGCGAGCGAGCAGCCGATCTCCTCGACCACCGAGGCGCCGGCGTCGTGGAAGACGGTCGCGTCGACGACGACTGCCCGCAGACCCCGGTGGGCGGTCGCGCGTCGGGCGACGTCGGCGAGACCGGCCAGGTCCTGCGGCTCCCCCGTCGCCGCGTGCACGGCGAGCGGGTCGAGGCCGAGCGAGCCGCCGGGCGCGAGGTCGTCGCGGCCCTCGACCAGGTCCAGGAACGCCTCGGCGGCCGGCAGGCCACCGGTCACGGCCACGGGTGCCAGGTCGAGGTAGACGTCGGAGAGCACCGCGCCCAGCTCCTGCGCCGGCACCGCGCCCTCGCCGACGACGAGCCACAGCGACGTGACGCCGTTCTCGAGGTCGGCGGCGATCGCCTCCTTCGTCACGGCGACGTCCGGGTGCGCGTGCCGCTGGCGGACGTCCCAGCCGCCGGGCACCCCGCTCTCCGGATCGGCGCCGGCCCGGGACCCGCGCACGAACGGCGCGAGCCCGGGGACCCCGACGGCGGCAGGCAGGTCGGCGACGTCCTCGGCGGTGTACAGCGGCGCCACCCGGACGCCCGTGGCGACCGTGCGGCTCAGGGCGTCCTCGACCGGGTCGGGCAGCTCCTCGCGGCCGGCCTTGCGCAGCACGCCGGCCACCAGCTCGCGCCACTGGTCGCGCGTCGCCGCCTCGAACTCCGCGGCCAGCGCCAGGTCGCTGGGGACCTCGTGCTCGGCCGGCACCTCGGCGTCAGCGGCCGCCGGCGGCTCAGCCCGTTGGTCGGTGGAACTCATCGTCGGGTTCCCGTCTCTCCTCGGCTCGTCGGGCAGAAGTGTCCCCAGGAGCCCTCCGGCCGGTGCGAGGGGGTCCCGAATCGGCCTCCAGCGCGTGCAGCGCGGTGCGGGCCAGGAGCCGCACGCCCACGCCGATCGCCCGCTCGTCCACGTCGAACGTGCCGCGGTGCAGGTCCAGGGGCGCGCCGCCGCCGTGGGTGCCCAGCCGGGCGAGGGCGATCGGCATCACGTCGGCGAACCAGCCGAAGTCCTCGCCGCCCATCGACTGCGGCGAGAGGAGGAGGTTCTCGCTGCCGACGGTCTCCATCGCGGCGTTGCGCAGCAGGGCGACCGACCGGGGATCGTTCACGACCGGCGGCACGCCACGGATGTAGTCGACGTCCACCTCCGCGCCGGTCGTGGCGGCGACCCGCTCGACCAGGGCGCGCATCAGCTCCTCGGCACCCTTCCACGCGTCCCGGTCGAGGACCCGCACCGTGCCGCTGAGCCGGCCGCGCTGCGGGATGGCGTTGGCCGCGACGCCGGCGTTGACCGCGCCCCAGACCAGCGACATCCCGGCACGCGGGTCGACCTGCCGCGACAGCAGCCCGGGGAGGTCGGTGATGAGCCGCCCGAGCGCGTCGACGAGGTCGACGGTGAGCTGCGGCCGCGCGGTGTGCCCACCGGGCCCGGTCAGCGTGACGTCCATCCGGTCGCAGGCGGCGGTGATCGCGCCCGTCCGCAGGCCGACCTTGCCCGCGGGGACGGAGGGGTCGCAGTGCAGGGCGAACGCCCGGGAGGCCCCCTCGAGGACGCCGGAGGCCACCACCTCGGTCGCCCCGCCGGGCACCGTCTCCTCCGCCGGCTGGAACACGCAGCGGACCGTGCCGGGCAGGCCGTCCATCGAGGCGAGGGCGATCGCGACGCCGAGGACGACGGTGGTGTGCACGTCGTGGCCGCAGGCGTGGCAGAGGCCTTCGCGCGTGGAGGCGTAGGGCACGTCCTTGAGGTCGGCCAGCGGCAGCGCGTCGATGTCGGCGCGCAGGACGACGACCGGCCCGCTGCCCGAGCCGACGTCGACGGTCAGGCCGGTGCCGGTGGGGAGGCGGCGCGGCACCAGTCCGTGGTGGCGCAGCCGCTGCTCGAGGAACGACGTGGTCTCGAACTCCGCGTAGCCCAGCTCGGGGTGGGCGTGCAGGTGCCGCCGGGTGGCGGAGAGCGCGGCCTGGTTCGCGCTCACCCACTCGTCGACCCCCGCACCGAGCTTCTCGACGACCGGGGTCATGCGGCATGCCCTCCCGCGCAGTCGGCGGGACCGGGGACCGGACCGGACGGCGCACCGGCCGGGCCCGGGGCGGGGAGGCCGTCGCGCATCTCCGCGAGCAGGCTGTCGACGACGGGCTTCAGGTCGCCGCCGGACTGCAGCGCCACCGCTCGCTGCCGCTGGTAGGAGGCGCCGACGGCGAGGATCCGCTCGACGTCGGCGAGCTCGGCCTCGCAGTCGAGACGCCTCGCTGTGGGCGCCAGCTCCTCGAGCAGGTCCAGGATCGCCTGCCGGACCGGCCGGACCGTGCCCTTCTCGTCGACGACGATGTCTGCGTCGAGGCCGTAGCGGGCGGCCCGCCACTTGTTCTCGCGCAGCACCCAGCTCGCGGGGGTCGGGAGGGTGTAGCCGCGGTCGAGCTGGCCGTCGAACTGCTCGACCAGGCACTGCGACAGCGCGGCGACCGCGCCGATCTCGTCGAGGGTGGGCAGGCCGTCGCAGATGCGCAGCTCGACGGTCCCGAAGCCGGGGTGCGGGCGGATGTCCCACCAGACCTCGCGCACGCTCTCGATGGCGTTCGTGGAGATCAGCGTGGCCATGTAGTCCTCGAACTCGTCCCAGCCCGACAGCTGGTAGGGCAGCCCGGCGGTCGGCATGCTCTCGAAGACCTTCGTCCGGGACGACGCCAGCCCGGTGTCGCAGCCGACCCAGAACGGGGACGACGCCGACAGCGCGAGGAAGTGCGGGACGTACTGGCACAGCGCGTTGACGATGGGGATCGCCTTCTCCGGCGAGCGGACGCCGACGTGCACGTGCACCCCGAAGATCTGCAGCCGGCGGGCCAGCCACTGCATGCGCTCCACGAGCTGCAGGTAGCGCTCCTTGGGCGAGATCTGCTGGGACTGCCAGTCGGTGATCGGGTGCGTCCCGGCGCACATCAGGCCCAGCCCGCGCCGCTCGGCGGCGGCGCTCACCTCGGCCAGCGTGCCGGCCAGGTCGGCCTTGGCCTCCGCGACCGTCGTGCAGACGCCGGTGATGATCTCGATGGTCGACTGGAGCAGCTCGTGCTTGGCCTTGGGGTGCTCCTCGGCGCCCTCCGGGCGGATCTCCTCGAGGATCTCCACCGCGCCGGCGGTCAGCTCGCGGGTCTCGCGGTCGACCAGCTGCAGCTCCCACTCCACGCCGAGGCTGGCGCGCGACGAGGACTCGAAGGGGATCTGCACGTCGGAAGTCTAGGAGCGATCACCGCTCGCCACCCGGCGGCGGACCACGATCACCCGCGCCGGTGACGAGCGCGTGCGGGTCCGTATCCCGCCTCGGCCGCCCGGCCTCTCCACGACGTCGGAACCCACCGGCACGCACCGGGCGGAGACACCCGCCACCGGCGCCCATCCCGAGGCCCCCTCGACCACCCGCCCTGCGCCCCGCGCAGCCCGGACGGCCCGGTCCTCAGCCCCCAGGAGGTACGGCTCATGTCCACCCGTCTGCCCCGCCGCGTCCTGATCCCGCTGGCCGCCGCCGCCCTGGTGGCGGGCTCCGCCGGCATCGCCGCCGCGGACCCGCCGGCCCTCGACCGCGACCCCTGCTCGGTCGCCATCGCCGCGGCCGGCGTCTGGCCCGGCACGCTCGGCACCCACCACCACCAGTACCGGCTCGTCTCCGACGCCTACGACAGCTACCTGTCGCGGCAGCCCGAGTGCGCCCCCGACCTGGCCACCCGCTGACCCGGCGTCCCGGCACCGGACGTCCCGACGCCGTCTCCCGGCGGCCGGGACGTCCGCAGCCGCGCACCTGCGTTAGCGTCCGACCGTGAGCCAGCCGACCTCCACGACCGATCCCGCAGCCCTCGCCGCCCTGGCGGCCGGGGAACTCACCACCGCGCTCGGCGGGCCGCACGAGGTGGCCGTCGTCATGGGCTCCGGCTGGGCGCCGGCCGCCGACGCGTTCGGCCCCGCTCTCGGCTCCGTCGCGATCGGCGAGCTGCCCGGCTTCGCGGCCCCCACCGCGGTCGGGCACGGCGGTGAGGTGCGGTCGGTGCGCGTCGGCGACCGCGGCGTGCTGCTGTTCCTCGGCCGCACCCACTACTACGAGGGGCGCGGCGTCGACCCGGTGGTGCACGGCGTGCGCACCGCCGCCGCCGCCGGCGTGCGGACCGTCGTCCTCACCAACGCCGCCGGAGGTCTGGCGCCCGACCACCGGGTCGGGCAGGCCGTGGTCATCAGCGACCACCTGAACCTGACGGCGCGCTCGCCGCTGGTCGGGGCGAACTTCGTCGACCTCACCGACCTCTACTCGTCGCGGATCCGCGCGCTGGCCCACGAGCTCGACCCGTCGCTGGTCGAGGGCGTCTACGCGCAGCTGCCGGGCCCGCACTACGAGACCCCGGCCGAGATCCGGATGCTGCGCACCCTCGGCGCCGACCTCGTCGGCATGTCCACCGCGCTCGAGGCGATCGCCGCCCGTGCCGCGGGCGTCGAGGTGTTCGGCCTCTCGATGGTCACCAACGCCGCGGCCGGCATCACCGGCGAGAAGCTGGACCACGAGGAGGTCCTCGCGGCGGGCAAGGCGGCCGCGGGCCGGCTGGGCCAGTTCCTGGTCGAGCTGATCGGCCGTCTCCCGTGAGCGGCCTCGTCCTGCTCACCGGGGCGGCCGGCCGGATCGGGACGGTCCTGCGCGGCGGCCTGCCCGAGCGCGGCTGGGCGCTGCGCAGCCTCGACGTCGTCCCGGTGCCCGACGAGCGGCCGGGCGAGGAGCAGCTGGTCGTGGACGTCACCGACCTCGCCGCGATGGTCGACGCCACCCGCGGCGCCTCGGCGGTCGTGCACATGGCCGGCATCTCCGGGGAGTCGACCTGGCCGGCGATCTCGCACGCCAACATCGAGGGCACGTACTGCGCCCTGGAGGCCGCCCGGCTGACCGGCGTGCGCCGCGTCGTCCTGGCCAGCAGCAACCACGCCACGGGGTACACGCCGCGGCCGGACGGCGGGCTCCTGCGCGAGGTGGACGCGCCGCCGCGGCCGGACACGTACTACGGCGTCTCGAAGGTGGCGATGGAGGCGCTCGGCTCCCTCTACGTCGACCGCTACGGGCTCGAGGTCGTCTGCCTGCGGATCGGCAGCGCCTTCGCCGAGCCGACGACCACCCGGCAGCTGTCGACCTGGCTCTCCCCCGCCGACACCGTGTCGCTGGTGGACGCCGCCCTGCAGGCGCCCTCGCCGGGGTTCTCCGTGGTGTGGGGGGTGTCGGCCAACACCCGGAACTGGTGGGACCTCACCGCCGCCCGCGCCCTCGGGTACGACCCCCAGGACGACGCCGAGGTGTACGCCGAGGCGCTGGTCGAGGCGCACGGCGAGCCCGACCTCGGCGACCCCGTGCACGGGCGGGTGGGCGGCGAGTACACGACCGCCGACTTCGACGCCGAGAAGTTCCAGCGGCCGTGACCGGGGACCTGCTCGCGACCGCCCGCGCGTGGGCCGACGCCGATCCGCACGCCGGTGACCGCGCCGAGATCGAGGCGCTCGTGGGGGCCGGTGACGTCGAGGAGCTGACCCAGCGCTTCGCGGGGCCGCTGACCTTCGGGACGGCGGGGCTGCGCGGGCCGCTGCGCGCCGGGCCGGCCGGGATGAACGCCGCCGTCGTCACCCGCGCCGCCGCGGGGCTGGCGCGGTACCTGACCGACTCCGGGCACGCGGGCGGTGGCGTAGTGATCGGTTACGACGCCCGACGCCGGTCCGACGAGTTCGCCCACGTGTCCGCGGCCGTGCTGGCCGGCGCCGGGTTCGCGGTGCAGGTGCTGCCCAAGGCACTGCCGACCCCGGTGCTGTCCTTCGCCGTCCGGCACCTGGGCTGCGTGGCCGGGATCATGGTCACCGCCAGCCACAACCCGCCCGACGACAACGGCTACAAGGTCTACCTCGGCGACGGCGCCCAGCTGGTCCCGCCGGCCGACCGGCAGATCGAGGCCGCGATCGCGGCGGTCGGGCCGGCCCGCGAGGTCCCGCTCTCCGACGACTGGCTGACCGTCGGTGACGACGTCCGGGCCGACTACGTGGCGGCGGTGGTCGGGGCCCTCGACCCGGCGCAGGTGACCGGCCGCGACGGGCTGGTGGTCGCCTACACCGCGATGCACGGCGTGGGCGCCGAGACGACGCGCGCGGTGTTCGCCGCGGCAGGGCTCGCCGAGCCGGTGAGCGTGGCCGAGCAGGACACCCCCGACGGGCGCTTCCCGACCGTCGCCTTCCCGAACCCGGAGGAACCGGGGGCGACCGACCTGCTCAAGGCGCTGGCCGCGAGCACCGGCGCCGACGTCGCGATCGCCGAGGACCCCGACGCCGACCGCTGCGCCGTCGTCTGCGGCGGGCGGCAGCTGACCGGTGACGAGGTCGGCGCCCTGCTGGCCGACTGGCTGCTGCGCCGGGGGGTGCGCGGGACGTACGCGTCGTCCCTGGTGAGCGGCTCGCTCATGCACGTGATCGCCGCCGCGGCGGGGCAGCCCTCGGCGGAGACGCCGACCGGGTTCAAGTGGATCATCCGCGCCGGCTCGGACGACGCCCCGCTGGTCTACGGCTACGAGGAGGCGCTGGGGTACGCCGTCGCGCCGTCCGTCGCCCGGGACAAGGACGGCATCTCGGCGTCGCTGGCCGTGGCGCTGCTCGCCGCCGAGCTGAAGGCCGACGGGCGGACGCTGACCGACCGGCTCGACGAGCTGGCCGACGAGCACGGCCTGTTCGTGACCGGGCAGCTGTCGGTGCGGGTCGAGGACCTGTCGCTGATCTCCGACGCGATGGCCCGGCTGCGGGCGCAGCCGCCGTCGTCGCTGCTGGGCCGGCCGGTCGCCGTCACCGACCTCGCGCACCAGGACCCACCGGTGGACGCCGTCCGGCTGCTCGGGGACGGCATGCGCGTGATCGTCCGGCCGAGCGGGACCGAGCCGAAGCTGAAGGCGTACCTGGAGACGGTCGTCCCGGTGCACGAGGACGCCGGGCTGATCGCGGCCCGCGGCCGCGGCGAGGACGAGCTGGACCAGCTGCGGGCGGAGATGTCGGCGGCGCTCGGGCTCTGACACCGATCAGTTCTGCGGGCGGCGACGGTCAGCCCCGCGACGTCCACGAACGGAGGAACGGGTGCGCAAGATCGTCGTCCACATGGGGGTGTCCCTCGACGGGTTCTTCGAGGGACCCGACCGGGACATCAGCTGGCACCGCATGGACGAGGAGATGCTCGCGTCCGTCGACGAGTACCTGGCGACCACCAGCGCGTTCCTCTTCGGCCGGGTGACCCACCGGCTCATGGTCGACGCCTGGGCCACCTCCGAGCAGGACCGGGAGTTCCCCGACATCTTCCGTCGCGTCCCGCGGATCGTCTTCTCCCGCACGATGCAGCAGGACGAGTGGGCCACCTCCGTGCACCGCGAGGTCGACCCCGACGAGATCCGGGCCCTGCAGCAGCAGCCGGGCGGTGACATGACGATCGGCGGGGCCGACCTGATCGAGTCCTTCCGCAAGCACGACCTGATCGACGAGTACCGGCTCTTCGTCCACCCGGTGCTGCTCGGGCGGGGGCGGCCGTTGTTCGGGCCGGGGAACGCCCCCGACGACCTCGAGCTGGTGGGCACCCGCCGCTTCGGCTGCGGTGTGGTCCTGCTGCACCACGCCCGACGCCGCGGCTAGGTCAGTCGAGGGTCCCGCAGGTCCGGATCGCGGTCAGCACGAGCGTCTCGACGACGCGGACCACCTCGTCGATCTCGACCGCCTCCTCGGGTCCGTGCGCCAGCCGCACGTCACCCGGCCCGTAGTGCAGCGTCGGGATGCCGCTGCCGGCGTAGAGCCGGAGGTCGCTGCCGTACGGGGCGCCGCGCTCGCGCGGTGCCGGCCCGCCGGTCACGTCGGCGTGCGCGGCCGCCACCACGGCGCCGAGCGGGTGCCCGCTCGGGAACGCGCCCCCGGCGAACTGGCCGCCGGACCAGGTGACGACGGGCGGGTGGTCGCGCAGGTACGGGTCGGCCTCGGCGACGACGCCGACCCAGTACTCGAGCTCGGCGCGGGCGGCGGCCGGGTCCTCGTCGATGCGCAGCCCGAGCCGGCCTTCGGCGACGAGCCGGTCGGGCACGCTGCTCGACCAGTCCCCTGCTTCCACGCGCCCGATGACCAGGGGGTACGGGACGGGGTACTCGCGCATCAGCGGCTCGACGATCCTGTTGCGCTCGGCCTGCAGCGACTGCAGGCCCATGTGCAACCGGACGTAGGAGTCGATCGCGCTGGAGCCGGCGTAGGGCGTGGCCGCGTGGGTCGCCGCGCCGGGCACCTCGAGGGTGAAGGTGAGGGCGCCCGCCGCGCCGGTGATCAGGGTGCCGCTGGTCGGCTCGGTGATGACGCAGGCCTCACCGGTGTGCCCGCGGCGCAGGGTGCCGAACGCGCCGAGCCCGCCGTCCTCCTCGCCGATCACCAAGTGCAGGGCCAGGCCACCGCGCAGGCGGACGCCGGACTCGCGGATGGCCCGCACGGCCGCCAGGTTGGCCACCACCCCGGCCTTCATGTCGCAGGCGCCGCGGCCGTGGATGCTCCCCTGCCGCAGCGTGGGCTCGAACGGTGCCGTCCGCCAGTGCGCGAGGTCGCCGGCCGGGACGACGTCGACGTGCCCCTGCAGGACCAGCGCCGGGATCTCCGACTCCCCCGCCTGGGTGCCGACCAGCCCCCACGCCTCCGAGCGCGGCGCCTCCGTGCCCGGGAAGCCCTCGGCGGCGGTCAGCTCGGCGATGTCCATGGACCACAGGTCGACGTCGAGACCGAGCGACTGCACGTCCTTGGCCAGCCGGTGCTGCACGTCGCACTCGGCGTCGCTGCCGCTGATGCTGGGCACCGCCAGCAGCTCGACGAGGGAGGACACGATCGCCTGGCGGTCGACGACGGCGAGGGCCCGCTCCTCGGCACGGGTCAGCTCGGGCATGGGGCGCTCTCCTGGGCTCGGTGGGTACCGGCACCGTAGGGCCGAGCGACCGCGCCGGACCATTGCGAAACGCAGCGCCTCCACGCCGGTTCATTGCGTTCACACGGCTGAAACGCAATCATCCGGCGTGGCTTCTCCTGACGAACTGGACCACCGGATCCTGCGCGCGCTGCTCCGCGACGGTCGCCGCTCCTACGCCGACATCGGCGACGAGGTGGGTCTGTCGGCGTCGGCCGCCAAGCGCCGGGTCGACCGGCTGGTGCGCGACGGGGCGATCCGCGGCTTCACCGCCGTCGTGGAACCGCACGCGATGGGCTGGGAGATCGAGGCCGTCGTCCAGCTCTACACGAACGGGACCGTGCCGTTCGAGACGATGCGCGGCGACCTCGACCACGTGCCGGAGGTCGTGGAGGCCTTCACGGTGGCGGGGGCGGCGGACGCGATGCTGCGCGTGGTGGCCGGCGACGTCCCGCACCTCGAGCGCGTGATCAGCCGGCTGCGCGGCCTCTCCTACGTGCAGCAGACCGACACGACGATGCTGCTGTCGGTGATGGTGCGCCGTCCGAACGTGCCGCAGACGGCCTGAGCCCTCAGTCCGCGACGGGCTCCCGGCACCCGCTCGCCAGGGCCCTGGCCGCGGCCTCCAGCACGGCGACGACGTCCCTGCCGAAGGCGACGTCGCACGGGTGCTGCCCGCCGGCGACCGCCGCGGCGGTGAGCTCGTCGACCGCCACTCCGAACGCCTCCCGCGCGACGCCGTCCTCCGGCAGGAGGACCAGCCGCCCGGCGTCCCCGTGGACGAAGAACTCGTTGCCCGTCGACATCGGCGCCACCGTGTGGGAGACGGTCACCGTCGAGGCGACGCCGGATTCGTGCGTGAGCACCAGGTGCACGGTGTCGCGCAGCCCCGCGCCCGCCTGGACGGAGGTCACGGGCCCGAGCGCGGGGACGAGCAGGGACAGGGCGTGCGGCCCGATGTCCCAGAGCGCGCCGTGCTCCTGGCGCCAGGGCGAGGAGTCGAACGGCGACCCGGCGAGCGAGGACAGCCAGGAGCCGGACCCGCCCGCGAGCGTCATCCGCGTCGCCTGCTCCAGCCAGGTGGCCGTGGACGGGCGGAAGCGGAAGGTGAAGAAGACGACCGACGCGACGCCGGCGTCCCGGACGGCGGCGACGACGCGGTCGGCGGCCGCGACGTCGAGGGCGATCGGCTTCTCCAGCAGCAGGTGCTTGCCGGCCGCCGCAGCCTGCTCGGCCAGCGGCGCCTGCACGTGCGGCGGGAGGGCGATGGCGACCGCGTCGACCTGCTCCAGCAGCTCGTCGACCTCGGAGAAGCCGGGGACGTCGAACTCGGCGCCGACGGCCTTGGCCTTCGCGAGGTCGCGACCCCAGACGCCGACCAGCTCGGCGTCGGGGTGGTCGGCGAGGGCGGTCGCGTGGACCTCCTTGGCCCAGAAGCCGGTGCCGAGGACGCCGAACCGCATGGTCAGACCGCGCCGAACTGGCGGTCACCGGCGTCGCCGAGGCCGGGGACGATGTAGGCCTTGTCGTTGAGGCCCTCGTCGACGCTCGCGGTGAAGACCCGCAGCGGCAGGCCGCTCTCCTCGAGCCGGCGGATGCCCTCGGGTGCGGCCAGGGCGCACAGGACGGTGATCGAGGTGGCGCCGCGGGCGGTGAGCAGGCCGCAGCAGTGCACCAGCGAGCCGCCGGTGGCCAGCATCGGGTCGAGGACGAACACCTCCCGGTCGACCAGCGACTCCGGCAGCGAGGCCATGTACGCCTCGGGCTGGAACGTCTCCTCGTTGCGGGCGAGGCCGACGAAGCCCATCTGCGACTCGGGCAGCATGCCGTGCGCGGTGTCGGCCATGCCGAGGCCCGCGCGCAGCACCGGCACGATCAGCGGCGGCGCGGCCAGCCGGTACCCGGTCGTCGAGGTCACCGGCGTCCGGATCGGCTCCTCGGCGATCTGCAGGTCGCGGGTGGCCTCGTAGACCAGCATCTGCGTCAGCTCGCGCAGGGCGGCCCGGAACATGGCGTTGTCCGTCCGCTCGTCACGCATCTTCGTCAGACGGGCGCGGGCCAACGGGTGGTCGACGACGGTGAGCTGCACGCGCGACACCGTATCGGCAGCCGGGAACAGCCGGAGCGATGTCCCTCGGGCGGCCGTTCCGGCGCCGGTTCCGGCCGGCTGCGGGACGACGCTCCCGCTCCCGACGGGTGAGTGCGGCACCGGAGGCGATTGCCCCTCGGGGGATGATGGCTGCATGACCCACCTGCTGGATCCCGACGCGCTGCCCGACGACGCGCGCGCGTTGATGGCGCCGCTGCCGCCGTACGACGACGTCACCCGCTCCGACTCGGCGTTCCGCGCGTTCCTGCACGGCCTGCCGGGCGTCGACCAGGTCGGCGCGGAGTCCCGCGTCGCCGTGCTCGGCACCCGCTCGATCAAGACCACGTCGAAGGCCTGGGCCATCGACATGGCCATCTCCATGGTCGACCTCACCACCCTCGAGGGCGCCGACACCCCCGGCAAGGTCCGCAGCCTGGCCGCGAAGGCCCGCCGCCCCGACCCGGGCGACGCGTCGTGCCCCCAGGTCGCGGCCGTCTGCGTCTACGGCGACCTCGCCGGCGTGGCCCGCGAGGCGCTCGGCGACAGCGGCATCCACGTCGCCGCGGTCGCCACCGCGTTCCCCAGCGGCCGCGCCTCCCGAGCGGTGAAGATCGCCGACGTCCGCGACGCCGTGGAGAACGGCGCCGACGAGATCGACATGGTCATCGACCGCGGCGCCTTCCTCGCCGGCCGCTACCTCGACGTCTACGAGGAGATCGTCGCGGTCAAGGAGGCCTGCGGGGACGCCCACCTCAAGGTCATCCTCGAGACCGGCGAGCTGGTCACGCTCGACAACGTCCGCCGGGCGAGCTGGATCGCCATGCTGGCCGGCGGCGACTTCATCAAGACCAGCACCGGCAAGGTGAACCCGGCCGCGACGCTGCCGGTCAGCCTGGTGATGCTCGAGGCGGTCCGCGACTTCCGCGCCGCGACGGGCCGCCAGATCGGCTTCAAGCCCGCCGGCGGCATCCGGACGACGAAGGACGCCATCAAGCAGCTCGTGCTGATCAACGAGACCGTCGGCGCCGACTGGCTCGACCCCGACTGGTTCCGCTTCGGCGCCTCCAGCCTGCTCAACGACCTCCTGCTGCAGCGGCAGAAGCTGCGCACCGGCCACTACTCCGGCCCCGACTACGTCACGGTGGACTGACCGACGATGACAACCACTCCGCCCAGCCCGGCCCAGCCCGCCAGCACCCGCGCCCCCTTCGAGTACGCCCCGGCACCCGAGTCGCGGTCGATCGTCGACATCGCGCCGTCCTACGGCCTGTTCATCGACGGCGAGTTCGTCGACGGCACCGGGGAGTCGTTCAAGAGCGTCAACCCGGCCACCGAGGAGGTCCTCACCGAGGTCTCCGCCGCGAGCGAGGCCGACGTCGACCGCGCCGTCGCCGCCGCCCGCCGGGCGTTCACCCGCGTCTGGGGCCCGATGCGCCCGGCCGACCGCGGCAAGTACCTGTTCCGCATCGCGCGCCTGCTGCAGGAGCGCGCCCGCGAGTTCGCCGTCCTCGAGTCCCTGGACAACGGCAAGCCGATCCGGGAGTCCCGCGACGTCGACGTCCCCCTCGCCGCGGCGCACTTCTTCTACCACGCGGGCTGGGCCGACAAGCTCGAGTTCGCGGGCCTCGGGCCGGCCCCGCGGCCGCTCGGCGTCGCGGGTCAGGTCATCCCGTGGAACTTCCCGCTGCTGATGCTGGCGTGGAAGGTCGCCCCGGCGCTGGCCACCGGCAACACCGTCGTCCTCAAGCCGGCCGAGACCACCCCGCTGACCGCGCTGCTGTTCGCCGAGGTCTGCCGCCAGGCCGACCTGCCCCCGGGCGTGGTCAACATCGTCACCGGCGCCGGCGACACCGGTCGCGCAGTGGTCGAGCACGACGACGTCGACAAGGTGGCGTTCACCGGCTCGACCGAGGTGGGCAAGCAGATCGCCCGTGCGGTCGCCGGCACCCGCAAGAAGCTCACGCTGGAGCTGGGCGGCAAGGCGGCCAACATCGTCTTCGACGACGCCCCCATCGACCAGGCCGTCGAGGGCATCGTGCAGGGCATCTTCTTCAACCAGGGTCACGTCTGCTGCGCCGGCTCCCGGCTGCTGGTGCAGGAGTCGATCCACGACGAGGTGATCGCCAGCCTGCAGCGCCGGATCGGCACCCTGCGCGTGGGCGACCCGCTGGACAAGAACACCGACATCGGCGCCATCAACTCCGCCGAGCAGCTCGCCCGCATCAAGGAGCTGTCCGACTACGGCGAGGCCGAGGGCGCGCAGCGGTGGCAGCCCGCGTGCGAGCTGCCCGACCGCGGGTTCTGGTTCCCGCCGACGGTCTTCACCAACGTCTCCCCCGCGCACCGCATCGCGCGCGACGAGGTGTTCGGGCCCGTGCTCAGCGTGCTGACCTTCCGCACGCCCGACGAGGCGGTCGCGAAGGCGAACAACAGCACCTACGGGCTCTCGGCCGGCATCTGGACCGAGAAGGGCTCGCGGATCCTCAAGATCGCGAACCAGCTCCGGGCCGGCGTCGTGTGGGCCAACACGTTCAACAAGTTCGACCCGACGTCGCCGTTCGGCGGCTACAAGCAGTCCGGCTACGGCCGCGAGGGCGGCCGCCACGGCCTGGCCGCGTACCTGAAGGGGAACGACCAGTGAGCTCGGACCGTCTCGCCGTCCGGAAGACCTACAAGCTCTACGTCGGCGGGGCCTTCCCGCGGTCGGAGTCCGGGCGCACCTACGAGGTCACCGACGCCAAGGGCCACTTCCTCGCCAACGCCGCCTGGGCGTCGCGCAAGGACGCCCGGGACGCCGTCGTCGCCGCACGTGGCGCCTTCGGGAAGTGGTCAGCCATGACGGCGTACAACCGCGGCCAGGTGCTCTACCGCGTCGCCGAGGTGATGGAGGGCCGGCACGTCCAGTTCTGCGCGGAGGTCGCCGAGGGCGAGGGCCTGTCCGCGTCCAAGGCCCGCGCCGCCGTGGACGCGGCCATCGACCGCTGGGTCTGGTACGCCGGCTGGACCGACAAGCTCGCCGCCGTCCTCGGCGGGGCCAACCCGGTGGCCGGCCCGTACTTCGACTTCTCCATGCCGGAGCCGACCGGCGTCGTCGCCGTCCTGGCGCCGCAGCAGTCGTCCCTGCTCGGCCTGGTCAGCGTGCTGGCCCCCGTCCTGGCCGGCGGCAACACCGCGGTAGTGGTGACGTCGAAGGAGCGCCCGCTCCCGGCGGTCACCCTGGCCGAGGTGCTGGCCACCAGCGACGTCCCGGGCGGCGTGGTGAACGTGCTGACCGGCGACGCCGACGAGCTGGGCCCCTGGCTCGCCGAGCACGCCGACGTCGACGCCATCGACCTCACCGGCGCGTCCCCGCGCCGGGCCATGGAGTTCGAGCGCGAGGCGGCCGGCACGGTGAAGCGCGTCCTGCGCGCGCCGGCCCAGGAGCCGGACTGGACGGCCGACCCGGGGCTCTCGCGGATGACGCCGTTCCTCGAGACCAAGACGGTGTGGCACCCGATCGGGGTCTGAACCGGGCAGCGCGTTCCCAGGGCGACCTGAGAGGGTGTTCCCGTGGCCAGGCCCAGCATCGTCCCGATCGCACTCACCCTCGATGACCGCACCGGCTACACCCTGTGGGCTCCTCCGTGGGAGGAGGACGGGGAGGAGTGGCAGGCGTTCCTCGGCACCACCGAGGGCGACACGGCGAAGGTCCACCTCTTCCCCACCCCGGCGGCGCTGGCGGCGTACTGCCGCACCAGCACCGACCACGACCTCGCCGACCACCCGGTGTGGCCGGTCGTCGTCGGCCTCGGCCCCGAGGACCTGACCCCGGACGACGACCACCGCTACGACCTCGACGGCGTCTACGACATCGCCGCCGAGAACCCCGACCGCTGGGCGGTCGAGGAGCTCGCGGCCACCATCGACATCGTCACCCGGCTGGCCGACTGCCTGGACACCGCCGGCGACGAGGACGACGAGGACGACGACGAGACGCAGTTCGAGGCGGTCGCCGAGCTGGCGGCCAAGCCGGAGATCGGCTCCCTGGGACTCGGCGTGGACGCGTTCGTCGGCCGGTCCGGCGAGGACGCCTGGGTCGGTGTGGGAGGGGTGCTCGACGACCTGTGGGAGGACGTCGTCGCCGAGCTCGACGAGCACTTCGACTGGACCGGCGCCGGCTCGGCCACCCTCGACGACTACCCGGCCGCGTCCGAGGTGGAGGACGTCGACCCCGACGACCTCCCGGAGGACGTCGTCGTGGTCGACGACGACGAGCCCGCCGGTGCCACGCCGGTGAGCAGCATCGCCCGCGGTGGCCGGCTCAACGCCTCGGCCGCCGAGGTGGCCCAGGCCGCGACGTTCTGGGAGGCGGTCGGGATCCTGCCGGTGGAGATCGTGGTGCCCGACGGGGCCGGGGTGACCCTGCGCTGCTACGTCGAGGACGTCGCCCGGTTCCTCGGCCGCGACGGCGAGGTGTTCCTCTTCGACACCCCCGAGCAGCTGGCGCGCTTCTGCAAGGGCAACGAGGAGCACGACCTGGCGGAGATCGCGTCGTGGCCGGAGGTGGCCGACACCGACGTCCGGCCGCTGCCCGCCGACCAGGACCGCTACGACCTCACGGAGCTCTCCGAGGTGCTCGCCGAGGTCGCGGACGGCGCCGCGGGGCTGGTCGACCACCAGGCCTTCGCCCAGCCGGTGGAGGGCGTGCGCGACCTCGCCGAGTACGCGGGGCTCCGCCGGGTGGAGGCCCTGCTCTCCCCCGGCGAGCCGCTCGGCCGCGCCGTCGTCCACGGCGAGAGCCACCCGACGGCACCGCTGCGCCAGGAGGACGCCGGCGAGCTGCGCCGCCAGTGGGACGAGGTCGTCGGCGAGATCAGCGGCGCCCTGGTCTTCCGCGACTGAGAACGCTGTCGGTACAGGAAGCTGGAACGGCAGCGGCCGGCCCCGGGAGATCCCGGGACCGGCCGCTGCGTCGTCCGGTGCTGCGCGTCAGCTGGAGTAGCGCGACGGGCGGCCGGGCCGCCCGCCGGACCGCTGACCGCGGTCCCCGTAGGAGCGCTCACCCGAGCCGGACCGCTCGCCGGCCGGCCGGGGCCGGTCGCCGAACGAGCGACGCGGACCGCCACGGTGACCGCCGGTGGGCCGGTCGCCGTCGCGACGCGGGCGGCCGCCGGGGCCGCCGCCGCCGCGGCGCATGTCGCGCTGGGTGCGCTCCTTGGGCTCCACGGCGATGCCCTTCGCCACCAGGTCGAGGATCGCCTGGTCACCGGGGCGGATGCGGTCGACGCGCGGGTCGACCTTCGCCGTCCGGAAGCGGCGCTTGGCCTGGCCGACCTGGTCGGGCAGGAGCAGCGACACGACCACACCGGCGGCACCGGCGCGGGCGGTGCGGCCCGAACGGTGCAGGTAGGTCTTGGCGTCCGTCGGCGGGTCGTAGTGCAGGACCAGCGAGACGTCGTCCACGTGGATGCCACGGGCGGCGACGTCGGTCGCGACGAGCACCGGCGACCGCGCGTCGGTGAACTCCTCGAGGGCCCGGCGGCGCGCCGACTGCGGCAGCCCGCCGTGGATGGCCTCGGCCTTGATGCCGGCGGCCTTCAGGTTCTCGGCGAGCCGGTCGACGCCCAGCTGGGTGCGGGCGAAGACGATCGTCCGGCCCGGGCGGCCGGCCAGCTCCGTGGCCACCTGCAGCTTGTCGCGGAAGGCGAGGCTGAACGCCAGGTGCTCGGCCGGCGGGGCGTCGTCCCCGGCGCGCTTGACCTCGTGCCGGGCCGGGTCCTTGAGGTAGCGGCGCACGAGGGCGTCCACCTCGCCGTCCAGGGTGGCCGAGAAGAGCAGCCGCTGGGCGTCGGAGACGGTCTGGTCGAGGAGCTCCTTGACGACCGGGAGGAAGCCCAGGTCGGCCATGAAGTCGGCCTCGTCGAGGACGGTGATGACGACCTCGGCGAGGGTGGCCTCGCCCTGGTTGATCAGGTCCTGGAGCCGGCCCGGGGTGGCGATGACGACGTCGACGCCACGGCGCAGCTGCTGGATCTGGCGGTACATGGGCGCACCGCCGTAGACGGTGGCCAGCTGGACGCCGGTCGCCTGACCCAGCGGGGCCAGGTTGTCGTGCACCTGCTGGGCGAGCTCGCGGGTCGGCACGAGGACCAGGCCACGCGGGGCACGGCGGCCCTGCTTCACCTCGGCGCCGATGCGCGCGAGCAGCGGGAGGCCGAAGGCCAGGGTCTTGCCCGAGCCGGTGGCGGCCTTGCCGAGCACGTCACGGCCGGCGAGGGCGTCCGGCAGGGCGGAGGTCTGGATGGCGAACGGGCGGTGGATGCCGCGCCGCTCCAAGGCGGTGATCAGCAGCTGAGGCAGGCCCAGCTCGTGGAAGGTCGGACCCGCGGGGGCCTCGACGGAAAGGTCTTCGGAAGTGGTCTGAACAGCGTTCGACTCGAACGAGACAGGGTGGACCAAGGTCATGCGGGGTGGGGCTCCGATACTGCTCGGAGCGCGTCCCGTGGGAGAGGAGGAGCACCGTCAGGTACCGGCGTCCTCACATGGCGATCGCTTGCGCCCAGGTGTGGAACGCGGATCTGCACGGATGCGCTCGTGCCCGGACAAACCGTCCGGGAGGATGACCGGCCTTGTGCCGGTACACCCAGGTTAGCAGCGGGGACCGCCGGGCGATTCCCGAGAAGGGGGTGGGGGCGGTCACCCCTGCAGGGCGGCGTACCCCGGCCGGACCAGCTGGTCGAGCAGCCGCTGCCGGTCGCCCTCGCCGATGAAGGCGGCGGCCAGCGCCCGCTCGGTGACGGTGCGGACGTCGTCCCACGACCAGCCGAAAGTGCCGGCGACGGCCGCGACCTCGCTGGTCACCGAGACCCCGCTCATCAGCCGGTTGTCGGTGTTCAGCGTGACGGCGAAACCCAGCCGGTGCAGCCGGTCGACGGGGTGCTCGGCCAGCGACGGGTACGCGCCGGTCTGCACGTTGGACGACGGCGCGACCTCGAGGACCACCTGCTCGTCGAGGACGCGCTGCGCCACCGGGCCCAGGGTGCCGTCGGCGCCCACCTCGTCGGCGATGCGGATGCCGTGGCCGAGCCGCTCGGCGTGGGCGCCGTCCAGCGCCGCCCGGATGCTGTCGATGCCGGCCGCCTCGCCCGCGTGGATGGTGCGGTGGGCGCGGGCGCCGTCCAGCACGCCGATCGCCGAGGGGATCCGGTCGGGCGGGAAGCCGATCTCCGGCCCGGCGAGGTCGAAGCCGACCACACCCGCGTCCCGGAAGCGGACGACGAGGCCGGCGACCTCGTCCCAGCGGTCGGCCTGGCGCATGGCGCACAGCAGCGCGCCCACCCGGATCGGCGAGCCCGCCTCGGTGGCCTCCCGGCCGCCGACGGCGAAGCCGTCGACCATCGCCTCGACGACCTCCTCGATCGGCAGGCCCTGGGCGGTCGACAGCTCCGGGGCGAACCGCACCTCGGCGTAGACGACGCCGTCGGCGGCGAGGTCGAGCGCGCACTCGCGGGCGACCCGGTGGATCGCCTCGGGCTGCTGCATCACGCCGACCGTGTGGGCGAAGGTCTCCAGGTACTGCACCAGCGAGCCCGAGTCGGCCGCCTCCCGGAACCAGGCGCCGAGCCCTTCCGGGTCGGATGCGGGCAGCCCGCGGTAGCCGAACTCGTCGGCCAGCTCGAGCACCGTCTCCGGGCGCAGGCCGCCGTCCAGGTGGTCGTGGAGGAGGACCTTGGGGGCGCGGCGGATGTTCTCGGCGTTCAGCGGAGCAGGCACGCAGCGACGCTACCTGCCGTGCGGCGAAGGGCCGGCGAGGCTGCGGAGCGCTAGTCCGAGCCGCGGTCCTGCCAGCGGAAGGTGGCCACGCACAGGAGGAGCCCGGCCACGCACCACACGCCCAGGACGATCGCGACCCGGCCGAGCTCCCAGGTGCCGGCCGGCTCCTGCGCGGCCAGGAAGTCGGGCAGGAACACCGACCGGAGGCCCTGCGCCATCCACTTGAGCGGGAAGAACGACGCGATCGTCTGCATCCAGGTCGGCACCTGGCTGAACTGGAAGAAGACACCGGAGATGAACTGCAGCACCAGCGCGATCGGGGTGACCATCGCCGACGCCGACCGCCCGTTCTTCGCCAGGCTGGACACGGCGATGCCGAGCAGCGTGCAGGCGGCCGAGCCGAGCGCCGTCACCCAGACGAAGGTGACCCAGTCGCTGCCCGTCGGCAGGTCGATGCCGTAGACGAGGACCCCGACTGCCAGCAGGATCGCCACGATCAGCACCGTGACGGCGAGGACCTGGACGACCTTCCCGACGAAGTAGGCGCTCTTCGGCATCGGCGTGCCGTAGAGGCCCTTCAGCGTCCCGTCGGAGCGCTCGGTGGCGATGCTGATGGCCATGTTCTGCAGGCTGGCCCCCAGGATGCCCGCCGCGATGATCCCGGCCATGAAGTACTGCGTGAAGGTGACGCCGCCGCCGATGTCGTAGTCGAGGACGGCACCGAACACCACCAGCAGGATCACGGGGAAGGCGAGGGTGAAGACCACCGACTCCCGCTGCCGGAAGAACTCCTTGAGCTCCACGGACGCCCGAGTGCGGTAGACGGCCGCCAGCGACGGCAGCGCGACCTGCGAGCGGTCCTGGACGGTGGTCATGCCGGGTCCCCGATCATCCGCAGGTAGACGTCCTCGAGCGTCGGCCGGGTCACGGCCAGCTCCGGGACCTCGCCCGGGAACCGGCTCGCCAGGTCCCGCACGAAGGCGGTCGGCGTCGCGGTCGCCTCGGTGCGCCGGACGCCGTCCTCGCTCCAGCTGACGACGGCGGGCGCGTTCTCCCGTCCGCCCAGGTGCGCCGGGACGGCGACCTCGACCAGCCGGCCGCGGGCGATGACCCCGACGCGGTCGGCGAGCGCCTCGGCCTCGTCGAGGTAGTGCGTGGTGAGCAGCATCGTGGTGCCCAGCTCGCGCAGCGACCGGATCAGCGACCAGAACTGCCGGCGCGCCTCGGGGTCGAACCCGGTGGTCGGCTCGTCGAGGAACAGCAGCGTGGGGCGGCCGACGATGCCGAGGGCGACGTCGAGGCGCCGCCGCTGGCCACCCGACAGCGTCCGCCCGCGCGACTTCGCCTTCTCGGTGAGCCCGACCAGCTCGAGCACCTCGTCGGGGTCGCGCGGGTCGGGGAAGTAGGAGGCCTGGGCCTGCAGCAGCTCCCGGCAGGTCAGCTGGCTGTCCCCCGCCCCGGACTGCAGCACGATGCCGAGCCGCGACTTCCAGCGGCGACCGCCCGCGGCCGGGTCCTCGCCGAGCACCCGGACCTCGCCGGCGTCCGGCCGGCGGTACCCCTCGCAGATCTCGACGGTCGTCGTCTTGCCGGCTCCGTTGGGGCCGAGCAGCGCGAAGATCTCGCCACGGCGGATGTCGAGGTCGAGCCCGTCGACGGCGGCGAAGGTTCCGTAGCGCTTCACCAGACCGCGGATGGAGATCGCTGCGTCGGGGTCGAGGGGCTCGACGGGAGGCAGCACGGCGGCTGCCGACGCGGGAGTGCTGGTCACGAGGAGACAGTGTCCCCCTCCGACCTGCCGATCCCGCGGCCAGGTGGCCGCGGGATCGCGCAGATCACCCGGTGATGCGGTCCAGGACCAGCGGCAGCGGCTGCTCGCCGGTGTCGACGCCGATGGCGCCCTCGAGCGCCTCCAGTGCCCGCGGGATGCGCGAGGCGTCGTCGGTCTGCAGCTCCAGGAGCGGCTGGCCGGCGGTCACCTGCTCCCCGACCTGGGCGGTCCAGACGACGCCCGCCGCGGCGGACACCGGGTCCTCCTTGCGCGCCCGCCCGGCACCGAGCCGCCAGGCGGCGACACCGAGGGAGAACGCGTCCAGGCGGGTCAGGGTGCCGGTCGCCGGTGCCGTGACGACGTGCGTCTCGGCCGGCGTCGGCAGCGCGGCGTCCGGGTCACCGCCCTGGGCGGCGATCATCCGCCGCCACACGTCCATGGCCCGGCCGTCGGCCAGCGCGTCGGCCGGGTCGACGTCGGCCCGCCCCGCACCGGCGAGCATCTCCCGGGCCAGCGCGAGGGTCAGCTCGACGACGTCGGCCGGCCCGCCGCCGGCGAGCACCTCGACCGACTCCGCGACCTCGACGGCGTTGCCCGCCGCGCGGCCGAGCGGGCGGTCCATCGCGGTGACGAGCGCGACCGTCTTCACGCCGGCCGCCTCGCCGAGGCCGACCATCGTGCGGGCCAGCTCGCGGGAGAGCTCCGGGTCCTTCATGAACGCACCCGAGCCGGTCTTCACGTCCAGCACCAGCGCGTCGGCGCCCTCGGCGATCTTCTTGCTCATGATCGAGCTGGCGATCAGCGGGATCGACTCCACCGTGCCGGTCACGTCGCGCAGCGCGTAGAGCTTCTTGTCGGCCGGCGCCAGGTCGTTGCCGGCCGCGCAGATCACCGCGCCGACCTCGCGCAGCTGCGCCAGGTAGGCCTCCTCGTGCACGTCGGCGCGCCAGCCCGGGATGGCCTCGAGCTTGTCCAGCGTGCCGCCGGTGTGCCCGAGCCCGCGCCCCGACAGCTGCGGCACCGCGACCCCGCAGGCGGCCACGAGCGGCGCCAGGGGCAGCGTGATCTTGTCGCCCACGCCGCCGGTGGAGTGCTTGTCGGCGGTGGGCCGGCCGAGCGAGGACAGGTCCTTGCGCTCGCCCGAGTCGATCATCGCCTGGGTCCACACGGCGAGCTCGTCCGGCGACATCCCGCGGAAGAACACCGCCATGAGCAGCGCACTCATCTGCTCGTCGGGCACGGTGCCGTCGGTGTAGGCGCCGATGACCCAGCGGATCTGCTCCGGGGTCAGCTGCCCGCCGTCCCGCTTGGTGCGGAGGACGTCGATCGCGTCCATCAGCCCTGCCCCCGCTCCGCCGCGGCGACCAGGTCCTCGGGACCGAACGCGTCGGGCAGCACCTCGCGCATGGGCACGATGCCGAGCGAGACGGTCTCGATGAGCATGTCCGCTCCCCCGTGCTCCCAGAGCAGCTGCCGGCAGCGCCCGCACGGCATCAGCGGCTGCCCGTCGCCGCCCACGCACGCCACGGCGACGAGCCGGCCGCCACCGGTGCGGGCGAGGTCGCTGACCATCCCGCACTCGGCGCACAGGCCCAGCCCGTAGGAGGCGTTCTCCACGTTGCACCCGGTGACCACGCGGCCGTCGTCCACGAGACCGGCGACGCCGACCGGGAACTTCGAGTACGGCGCGTAGGCGTGGGTCATCGCCTCGCGGGCGGCCGCCCGCAGGGCGTCCCAGTCCGCCTGGACACTCCGGCCCGGCCCGCCCATCAATGCTCTCCTCGTCGGTAGACCAGGCCGTCGGCCTGGGGCATGCGCAATCGCTGGGAGGCCAGCGAGAGGACGAGCAGCGTCGTCAGGTGCGGCGTGAAGGAGACGATGCCCGGGGGCAGCTCGTCGATCAGCAGGAAGCCGGTCAGCGACGCGACCGCGAACGCGCCGGCCAGGATCGCCTGCACCAGCTTGCGTCGCGTCGCCTGCCAGATCGCCACGCCGGCGAGCAGGACCGCCACCAGCAGCAGGAGGGCCACGACCGCGGTGCGGCTGCGCAGCTGGAGCGCGTCGGCGAACCCGAAGAGGCCGGCGCCCGCGGCCAGGCCGCCCGGCCGCCAGTTGCCGAAGATCAGCGCGGCCAGACCGATGAAGCCACGGCCGTTGGTCTGGTTCTCCCGGTAGATGCCGGCGATGAAGACCAGGAAGACACCGCCCATGCCGGCCAGCGCGCCGGAGATGATCACGGCGATGTACTTCATCCGGTAGACCGCGACGCCGAGGGAGTCGGCGGCCGCCGGGTTCTCACCGCACGAGCGCAGCCGCAGCCCGAACGCCGTCCGCCAGAGCAGCAGGTAGGACGCCGGCACCAGCAGGACGGCGAGGATCGTCAGGACGCCGACGCCGCTGGTGAACCCGCGCAGGACGCCGGCCAGGTCGCTGACCAGGAACCAGTGCTGGTTCTCGAGGTCGCCGAGCAGGTCCGGGCCCGACGAGAGCACCGGCAGCGACAGCCGCGGCGGGTCGCTCGACAGCGCCGGGGACTGGGTCACGCCGCCGCCGGCCGGGTTGTCGGTGTAGAGCAGCTCGGAGAGGAAGCGGGCGACGCCGGCGGCCAGGATGTTGATGGCCACACCGGACACCACGTGGTCGACGCCGAAGGTCACTGTCGCGACCGCGTGCAGGAGGCCGCCGAGGGCGCCGAACAGGACGCCGCCGATCAGCGCGGCCGCCCAGCCCCACTGGTAGCCGGCGTAGCCCGCGCCCCAGGTGCCGAGGATCATCATGCCCTCGAGGCCGATGTTCACCACGCCCGCGCGCTCGGAGAAGAGCCCGCCCAGCGCGGCCAGACCGATCGGCACCGCCAGCAGCAGGGCGGCCGACATCGTCGAGGACGACGTCAGCGCCTCCTCGCCGCTGATCGCGCGGACGACGGAGAACAGGACCAGGGCGGCCATGGCCAGCCACAGCGCCCGGCGGACCGGCCCACCGCCGGTCAGGAGGTCGGTGATCGGACCGCGGCTGGGCCGGGTCCCGGGTGACGTCACCACGGTGCTCATGCCCGGGCCCCCTGCCGCTGGTCGAGATCCCCGGCGGGCCCGGCTGGGCCGCCCGGGGTCTGGTCGGGTCCGGTGCCGCCGTCACCGGCCACCGGGGCGGGCGCCTGGCCGCTGCCCCGCTCGGCCGACCGGCGGGCCACGCGGCGGGCGATCTCGTTCGCGACGACGACCGCCAGCACGATCGTGCCCTGGATGATCGTGACGACCGATGCGGGGAAGTCCGCGATCTGCAGGGGCACCAGCGACCGGTCGAGGAACCCGAAGAGCAGGGCCGCGAACGCGATGCCGAGCGGCCGGTTGCGGCCCAGCAGCGCCACCGCGATGCCGAGGAAGCCCAGGCCGGCGGTGAAGTCGGTCGTGTAGGAGTGCGTCGTCCCGAGCAGGTCGGGCAGGCCGATCAGGCCCGCGACCGCGCCGGACAGCAGCATCGTCTTGATGACCATGCCGCGGGCGTCGACCCCGCTCGCGCTCGCCGCCGAGGGCGACAGGCCGCTGATCTTGAGGTCGTAGCCGAACCGCGTGCGGTTGAGCAGGATCGCGATGACGACGCCGACGACGATCGCGATCGGCAGGAAGCCGTAGAGCTGCCGCGGCGGGTTGGCCAGCCCGATCGCGCCGAAGATCGCGTTGATGCCGCCGAGCTGACCCGACTCGGGGATCTCGGCGGTGCTGATGATCGAGGCGCCCTCCTCGCTCCCCCGGAACGGTCCGGTGAGCAGGTAGGACGCCAGCCCCAGCGCGATGAAGTTCAGCATGATCGAGCTGATGACCTCGCTGACGCCGCGGGTCACCTTGAGGACGGCGACGATGCCCGCCCAGAACGCCGCGACGACCACGGCCACCACCACGATCAGCAGGACGTGCAGCGGCCCGGGCAGCGCGACGGCGGCCCCGACGGCGGCGGCCACGATGGTCGCGAGCCGGTACTGGCCCTCGACGCCGATGTTGAACAGGCCCATGCGGAAGGCGACGGCGACCGCCAGGCCGGCGAGGAACAGCGGGATCGCCCGGTTGACGATCACCACGATCGCGGTGACCTGCTGGGCCGGCGTCTCGCCGAAGTCGAGCATCACCTCGAACACCTGCAGGGGGTTCACCTGCAGCGCGGCCATGACCAGCGACGAGATGACCAGGGCGACGACGACGGCCAGGACCGGCGCGAACAGCGCCATCCCGATGCGGCGGAGCACGCTCATGCCGCACCCGCCGAGGTGCGCGCGCCCGTCATGTAGCCGCCGAGTTCCTCGGGCGTGACGTGAGCGGGGTCCACGGTGGCGACCAGCCGGCCGCGCAGCATCACCTGCAGCGTGTCCGACAGGCCGATCAGCTCGTCGAGGTCGGCGGAGATCAGCAGGATCCCCATCCCTTCGGCTCGGGCGTCCTTGAGCAGCTCCCAGATCGCCGCCTGGGCCCCGATGTCGACGCCGCGGGTCGGGTGCGCGGCGATGAGCAGACGCGGGTTCGAGCTCATCTCGCGGCCGACGATGAGCTTCTGCTGGTTGCCGCCCGACAGCGCGACGGCGAGGGTGTCCGGCCCCGGGGCGCGGACGTCGTAGTCCTTCATGATCCGCTCGGTGTCGGTCCGGGCGGCCTTCTTGTCGATGAAGAGGCCCTTCGCGGCGGGCGGCAGCGTCTGGTGGCCGAGGATCCGGTTCTCCCAGAGCGGCGCGTCGAGGAGGATGCCCTGCCGGTGCCGGTCCTCGGGGATGAAGCCGAGCCCGGCCTCGCGGCGGGCGCGCGTGCTCCAGGCGGTGATGTCCTCCAGAGCGGCTCCGCCCCTGTCCGCCCCGCCGTCGCCCTTCGTCCCCCCGTCGAGCCGCACGGTGCCCGTCGCCAGGGGGCGCAGGCCCATGATCGCGTCCACGAGCTCGGCCTGGCCGTTGCCCTCGACCCCGGCCAGCCCCACGACCTCGCCCGCCCGCACGGTCAGGCTCACGTCGTCGATGAGCGCGCGGCCCTCGGGGGTGCGCACCGTGAGGTGCTCGAGCACCAGGACCGGCTCGTCGCGGACGGTCGACGTCCGCGTCTCCGGGGAGGGCAGCTCGGAGCCGACCATCATCTCGGCGAGCTGCTTGACCGTCGTCGTCCGCGGGTCGGCGTCCCCGACCGTCGTGCCGCGGCGGATGACGGTGATCGCGTCGCACACCCGGCGGACCTCGTCGAGCTTGTGCGAGATGAAGATGACGGTGAGGCCCTCGCGGGTGAGCTGCTTGAGGTTGCCGAACAGCTCGTCGACCTCGTGGGGCACCAGGACGGCGGTCGGCTCGTCCAGGATCAGGATGCGGGCGTCGCGGTAGAGCACCTTGGCGATCTCGACCCGCTGCCGCGCGCCCACGCCGAGGTTCTCGACCAGCTCGTCGGGGTCGAGGCCGAGGGCGTACCGGTCGGAGATCTCGAGGATGCGCCGGCGGGCCTCCGTACGGTCGAGGCGCACGCCCTTGGTCGGCTCGCTGCCGAGGACGACGTTCTCGAGGACGGTGAAGTTGTCGGCCAGCATGAAGTGCTGGTGGACCATGCCGATGCCGGCAGCGATGGCGTCGGCCGGGCTGCGGAAGGAGACCTCGCGCCCGTCGACGACGATCTTGCCCTCGTCGGGCCGGTGCTCGCCGTACAGGGTCTTCATCAGCGTCGACTTCCCGGCGCCGTTCTCGCCGACGATCGCGTGCACCTCGCCGCGGCGGACCCGCAGCCGGATGTCGCGGTTGGCGACGACGCCCGGGAAGCGCTTGGTGATGCCGCGCAGCTCGACGGCGTACGGGGCCTCACCGGCCGCCGGCGCCGGGGCGCTGTCGCCGGTTCCTCCTGTTGCGGCCATGGTGGGCCTCTCCCTCGGGTGCGGCCGCCGGTGGGCGGCGCAGGTGTGCTCGTCTGCGCCGGCGACGGGGTCGTCCGCCCGCGGCGCTGCGGTTCGGGCTCGCCGCATGATGTCGCACCTCGCCGTACCGGCGGGAGACCGGGGGCGGTGCGGGGCGTGCGGTGCGCCCCGACCGCGACGGCGGGCCCGGGCTGCGCACCGGAGGTGCGGTGCGCCCGGACCCGCCGTCGGGGGTGGATCAGCGGCGCGGGCCCGCCGGAACGGGCCCGCGCCCGGTGTCACGGGGTCGTGGGGACCTCGATCTCACCGTCGATGATCTGCTGGCGGTACTCGTCGATGTCACCCTGGATGTCGTCGATGAACCCACCGGTGGTGGCCAGGCCGACGCCCTCGGACTCGAGGTCGTTGACGACGTCCGTGCCGCCCTCGACGTTGCCCTCGACGAAGCTGTCGATGAACGCCTGGACGGCGTTGTCGACACGCTTGAGCATCGAGGTCATGATCACGGCCTGGAGGGCCGGGTCGTCGACGGTCTGGTACTGGTCGGAGTCGACGCCGATCGCGCGGCCGTTCGAGGCGGCGGCGGCCTGGAAGACACCCAGACCCGAGCCACCGGCTGCGTGGTAGACGATGTCCGCCCCGCCGTCGAACATGCCCTGCGCCACGATCTGGCCCTTCGCCGGGTCGTTGAAGCCGGAGAAGTCACCGGCCGGCGAGATGTAGGAGACGTCGACCGTGATCGCGTCGTTGACGGCCTTGGCGCCGGCGACGTAGCCCGCCTCGAACTTCTCGATCAGCGGCGTCTCGACACCACCGACGAAACCGATGTGGTCGGTCTCGGTCTTCAGGGCGGCGGCGACGCCGGCGAGGAACGAGCCCTGCTCCTCGGCGAACAGCAGGCCGGTGAGGTTGTCGGCGCCGATCTCCTCGACCGAGGAGTCGATGATCGCGAAGGTGGTGTCCGGGTACTGCTCCACCACGTCGCCGATCACGTCGCCGTAGGCGAAGCCGACGGCGATGACCGGGTTGTAACCCTCGTCGGCGAGCTGGGTGAGCAGCTCCACGCGGTTCGAGGCGTCGGAGTTCGGGGACAGGTCGCGGACCTCGCCACCGTGCTCCTCGATCGCGGCCTCGACGCCGGCGATGGCCGAGTCGTTGAACGAGCGGTCGCCACGGCCACCGGTGTCGTACGCGACGCCGATCTTGAGGTCCTCGCTGCCGCCGCCGCCGCTGCTGCTGCCGCCGGCGGCGTCGCCGCCGTCCTCGTCGCTGGCACAGGCCGACAGGGCCAGGCCGCCGGCCAGCAGCAGCGCTGCGGCCTTCGTCATCCGCGCTCGGCGCAAGACGATCTCCTCTCTGGAGGGACGCGCGTGTTCGTCGGTGCGCGTCCCGGTGGGGTCAGGATCCATCGGCCCCGGCCCGCAGGCCGGACTCGATCGCTTAGGACTGAGGAACGCTAACTGCGCCGGGCACGGACACCACCACCCCGCCCAGGACTGAGATGCGATCGTTGCGAACCGCCGGACAGGGGTGGGCGGGGTCACCTCGAGGGGCACGAGCGCCTACCGTGCCGTCCATGGAGCGACGCCCACGGGGGGCGCGGTGGCCGGTCGCCGCGCTGGTCGCGGCTGTGGTCGCCCTGCCGGGGGCGGGCCCCGCGGCGGCCGACGACGCGCGGCCGACCGTCGATCCCGGCGCCCCGACACCCACCGCGCCGTACGTCGGCGGGCCACCCCAGGGGTCGGCTCCCGACGGCCGCACCGTGGGCGGCGAGGACCTCGACACGCGGGGTCTGGTGGTCGCCGAGGGGGCACCGCCGCTCCCCGACGGCCTGGCGGCCGGCGGCTGGCTGGTGGCCGACGCGGGCACGGGCGAGGTCCTGGCCGCCCGGGACCCGCACGGCCGCTACTACCCGGCGAGCACGCTCAAGACGCTGACGCTGCTGACCCTGGCCCCGCTCCTGGACCCGGCCGCGGTCGTCGAGGGCACCGTCGAGGACGAGAACATCGAAGGCAGCCGGGTCGGCCTCGTGCAGGGCGGGCGCTACCCGGTCTCCCTGCTGCTCCAGGGCCTGATCCTGCAGTCGGGCAACGACGCGGCCAACGCGCTGGCCCGCGCGGCCGGCGGGGTCGACGTGACCGTCGCGGCCATGAACGAGACGGCCGAGGACATCGGCGCGTACGACACGGTCGCCGGGACGCCGTCCGGGCTCGACGTCGCCGGGCAGTCGTCGTCCCCCTACGACCTCGCGCTCATCTTCCGGAGGCTCATCGCCGACCCCCGCACGGCGGCGATCCTCACCACCCCGACCGCCGACATCCCGCCCGTGGAAGGCCGGTCGCCGGGCTACCAGATCCAGAACCAGAACCCGCTGGCCGGCACCCCGGGCAACCTCGGCGGGAAGACCGGCTTCACCGACGCCGCACGGCACACCTTCGTCACCGCCGCGGAGCGCAACGGGCGCCGTCTCGTGGTCAGCGTCATGGACACCGAGAACGTGCCGCTGCGCGCGGCCGACCAGGCGGCGCTGCTGCTCGACTGGGGCTTCGCCGTCCCCGGGGACGCCGACGCCGTCGGCACCCTGGTCGACTCCGGCCGGCTCCCCCCGCTCCCGGCGCCGACGACCGCCGCGCGGCGGACACCCCGCCCGGCAACGGTCCTGCAGGCCGACCCCGTTCCCAGCCCGGCGAGTACCGCGCCGTGGGTGCCGCTGGCCCTGGGCGCCGGCGCGCTGGCGATCGTGACGGCGACGCTCGTGGGACGGCGGCGGGCCGTGCGGGTCGTGCCGGTCCTCAGGCGAGGACCGGGGACTCCTCCCGGCGGGGGTCGCGCGCCTCGATCCGACGGAGGGTCGACGTCCACGCGGCCGTGAAGAACGCGAAGCGGGCCACCAGGTTGATCCAGACCAGCAGACCCACCGCACCGCCGAACGCCGACGCGGTCAGGCTGTCGGAGATCAGCGACAGGTAGTAGCCGCCGATCAGCTTCAGCGCCTCGACGCCGGCGGCGCCGAACAGCGCCCCGGGCAGCAGCAGCCGCAGCGGGTGGTTGACCGATGGCACCACCCGCAGCAGCCACAGGAAGACGACGACGTCGGCGGCCACGGCCAACGCGATGCCGAGGACCCAGGTGAGGACGCCGTAGCCCGGCTCGTCGGCGAGCCCGAGCAGGTCGAGCACCCAGGAGGTGGCCTGGGTGACGCCGCCGGTCAGCCCGAGGCTGGCCAGGCCGACCGCGCCGAGGGCGACGAGCGCGAGCAGGTCCTGGACGTTGTCGCGGAGGAACTCCGGCTCGTCGACGTGCCCCTTCCAGATGCGCTCCATGCCGACCCGGAGCTTGTCCATCGCGCGCAGCCCGGCGTAGAGCGAGCCGACCAGGCCGATCAGCCCGAGCACGCCGGCGCCGGAGATGGCGCTCTGCAGCTGGCGGACCAGCTCCCGGCCGACCGCACCGGGGAAGGCGTCCTCGATGGCGGCGAAGAGCTCGGACTGCAGCAGTTCGTTGCCCGACAGCACCAGCCCGATGACGGACGCGACGAGCAGCAGGACCGGGAAGAGGCCGAGGAACACGAAGTAGGTGACGCCGGCCGCCATGAGGTCGCCCTGGACCCGCTGGTAGCGGCCGCCCGCGCGCGCCAGGTGGTCGAACCAGCGGTAGCGCCGGCGCAGGGCGGCGATGCGGTCCTCGAACCACGCGTAGAGCCGGTTCCACCACGGCTCGCGGCCTGCGGGCTGCTCCGCGGGAGAACTCACCGCCCGAGTCTGCGGCCTCGTCAGTGCGTGGGCCCGGTGAGGGCGTACTCCCTGGCGACGGTCCAGGCACCGGTCGGCGTCTGCTCGAACTCGGTGAACGCGGTGACCCGGAACTCGGCGGAGAGGTCGGCCAGCCCCGTGTAGGCCAGCTCGAGCATGTCCTCCGGGACGTCGTGGGCCACGGTCACGTGCGGGTGGTACGGGAACGACAGCGAGCGGGCGAGCGGACCGCGGCGCACGTCGTCGGACAGCAGCTCGCAGTTGCCGATCCCCCGCGCCACGGCGACGAAGACGACGTCCGACACGGGCCGGAAGGTGCCGGTCCCGGACAGGTGCATGTCGAAGGGCGGGTGGCAGCGGGCCACCTCGGCCAGGTGGGCGCTGATCGTCGTCCGGTCGGCGACCGGGACCTCGGTCGGCGGGAGGAGCGTGACGTGCGGCGGCACGAGGCTGGCCTGCGGGTCGCCCACCTTGGCGCGCCAGTCGACCAGCAGCTGGGCCCACGGCTCCGGGACGGGGACGACGATGCCGAGCACGGTGTTCTCGTCCCGCGCGCTGCCGCGCGGGACGAAGGTGTCGTCGTTCATCGCCGCGCCCCGGCCGGCGGGAGGAAACCGGTGCGGTCGTAGACCGCCGCGACCGTGGCCCCGGCGACCTCGCGCGCCCGGTCGGCGCCGGCGGCGAGGATGCGCTCCAGCTCGGCCGGGTCGTCCAGCAGCTCCTGGGTGCGCGTCCGGACGGGCGTGACGAAGTCGGTGACGACCTCGGCCAGCTCCTTCTTCAGGTCCCCGTAGCCGCGGCCGGCGAAGTGGTCCTCCAGCTCGGCCACGGTCGTCCCCGACAGCGCGCTGTGGATCGTCAGGAGGTTGGTCACGCCGGGCTTGGTCTCGGCGTCGGCCACCACCTCGCGCCCGGTGTCGGTGACGGCCGAGCGGATCTTCTTCGCCGTCACGGCCGGCTCGTCGAGCAGGAACACGCACCCGGCCGGGGGCAGGCTCTTGCTCATCTTCTTGTCCGGCGACTGCAGGTCGAGGATCTTCGCCGCACCCGGCGGGATCTGAGCCACCGGGACCGTGAGCGTGGGCCCGTACCGGCTGTTGAACCGGGTCGCGAGGTCGCGGGTCAGCTCGAGGTGCTGGCGCTGGTCCTCGCCCACGGGCACCTGGTCGGCCTGGTAGACGAGGATGTCGGCGGCCTGCAGGACGGGGTAGGTGAACAGCCCGACCGAGGCGCCGGCGGTGCCCTCGCGCTGGCTCTTGTCCTTGAACTGCGTCATCCGGCTGGCCTCGCCGAAGCCGGTGAGGCACTCGAGCACCCACGACAGCTGGACGTGCTCGGGGACGTGGCTCTGCACGAACAGCGTGCTGCGACCGGGGTCGACGCCCAGCGCCAGCAGCTGCGCGGCCGAGGTCAGGGTGTTCCGTCGGAGCTCGGCGGGGTCCTGCGGGAGCGTGATCGCGTGCAGGTCGACGACGCAGTAGAAGGCTTCCGCGGAGTCCTGCAGCGCGACCCACTGGCGCAGCGCACCGAGGTAGTTGCCGAGGTGGAACGACCCAGCCGTCGGCTGGATGCCCGAGAGCACACGGGGAAGAGGCACGTCGGCCATCAAACCAGCCGCGCGGGCTCCGCGTTCCGGCCTCCCCCGTTCCGGTGGCGCTAGGCGACCGTGCTCGCGGCCCTGACCTCGTCGAGCGCGGCCAGGAACACGTCGTCCTCCTCGGGGGCGCCGACGGTCACCCGGATGCCGTCGCCGGCGAACGGCCGGGTGATGACGGCGCGCGACTCCAGCCCCGCGGCCAGGCCGGCCGACTCCTCCCCGAGCGGCAGCCAGACGAAGTTGGCCTGGCTGTCGGAGACGTCGAAGCCGCGTTCGCGCAGGGCCCCGGTGAGCCGTTCGCGCTCGGCGGTGACGGCGGCGCAGCGCGCCCGCACCTCGTCCTCGCTCGACAGCGCCGCGACGGCGGCCGCCTGCGCGAGCATCGAGACGCTGAAGGGGACGTGGGTCTTGCGCACCGCCTCGGCGACCGCGGGGTCCTCGGCGACGAGGTAGCCCACGCGCAGCCCCGCCAGGCCCCACGCCTTGGAGAACGTCCGCAGGACGGCGACGTTCGGCCGCCCGCGCATGAGCTCGATGCCGTCCGGGACGTCGGGGTCGGTGACGAACTCGCGGTACGCCTCGTCCAGGACGACGAGGGTGCTCGCGGGGACGGCGTCCAGGAACCGCTCGAGCTCCGCCCGGCGGACCGCCGTCCCGGTGGGGTTGTTGGGGTTGCAGACGAAGACCAGGCGCGTGCTGTCGTCGATCGCGGCGAGCAGCCCGTCGAGGTCGTGGGTGTCGGCCGGGCCGCCGGGGCGGCCGGGGACCAGCGGCACCTGGATCGCGCGGGCCCCGGCGACCCGGGCGAGCAGCGGGTACATCTCGAACGAGCGCCAGGCGAAGGCGATGCTCGTCCCGGGCTCGCAGTAGGCCTGGGCCAGCTCCTGGCACAGGGTGACCGCGCCGCAGCCGGTCGCCACCTGCGCGGGGTCGACGTCGTAGCGGTCGGCCAGCGCCCGGGTGAGGACGACGGCGCCGTTGTCGGGGTAGCGGTTGGTCTCCCCCGCCACCTGCGCGATCGCCTGCACCACCGCGGGCAGCGGCGGGAACGCGACCTCGTTGCTGGCCAGCTTCACGGCGCGCTCGACGCCGATCTCGCGGGCCAGGTCAGCGGGGTTGCGCCCCGGCTTGTACGCGGGCAGCCCCTGCACGACCGGACGCGGCTCGACCACTGCTGGACCACCTCTCCCCGGCGGTCCTCCTAGGGTGGCCGCCATGCGCGTACTCGTCGCCGGTGGAGCCGGCTACATCGGCAGCGTAGTGACGGCTGCCCTGCTGGCCGACGGGCACGAGGTCACGGTCCTCGACGACCTGTCGACCGGCCACGCCGACGCCGTCCCGTCCGGCGCCACCTTGGCGGCCGTCTCCCTCCACGAGTCCGCGCCGGTGCTGGCCGACGTCCGCCCCGAGGCGGTGCTGCACTTCGCGGCCAAGTCGCTGGTCGGCGTCTCGCAGCAGCGCCCGCACGAGTACTGGGACACGAACGTGGGCGGCTCGCTGGCGCTGCTCGAGGCGATGCGCGCTCATCACTGCCGCCGGATCGTCTTCTCCTCGACGGCCGCGACCTACGGGGAGCCCGAGTCCGTGCCGATCCGCGAGGACGCCCCGACGCGGCCGACCAACACCTACGGCGCCTCGAAGCTCGCCGTCGACCACATGCTGACCTCGTACGCCGTGGCGCACGGGTTCGCCGCGGTCAGCCTCCGCTACTTCAACGTGGCCGGCGCCGCGCACGGCCTGGGCGAGCGGCACGCGGTGGAGACGCACCTGATCCCCATCGCGCTGCAGGTGGCGGCGGGCGAGCGGGAGACCCTCACCGTCTACGGCGACGACTACCCGACGCCCGACGGCACCTGCATCCGCGACTACGTGCACGTCGAGGACCTCGCCGACGCCCACCTGCTCGCCCTGCCCGCGCCGGCCGCGGGCGAGCACCGCATCTACAACCTGGGCAACGGCACCGGCTTCTCCGTGCAGCAGGTGGTGGACGCGGCCCGCGAGGTCACCGGCCACCCGGTGCCGGTCGTCGTCGGCGAGCGGCGGGCCGGCGATCCCGCCCAGCTGGTCGCCTCCAGCGACCTCATCCGCGCCGAGCTCGGCTGGGCGCCTCGGCACACCGACCTGGCCGGGATCGTCCGCGACGCCTGGGACGTGGCGCGAGCGCGCTAGGCACCCGCGGGCTCCTCCGTCGAGGCCTCGTCGTCCGCCGGGGCGGGCGGCGGGCCGACCAGGAGGCGCGCGATCCGCCGTCCGTCGAGCTCGACGACCGACAGGCTGCGGCCCTCGACCTCGACCGCGTCGCCCACCTCGGGCAGCCGGCCGAGCTCGGCGAGCACGTAGCCGGCGACCGTCTCGTACGGCCCGTCGGGCAGCTGGAGACCGGTCACCTCGGCGAAGTCGTCGAGGTTCAGCAGGCCGTCCACCTCGCGCGGGCCGCCGTCGGGCTGCCTGTCCTCCGGTGCCGCCTCCTCGTCGTACTCGTCGTAGATCTCGCCGATGACCTCCTCGATGAGGTCCTCGAGGGTGACGATCCCGTCGGTGCCGCCGTACTCGTCGACGACGATGGCGAGGTGGTGGTTCTCCCGCCGCATCTCGCTGAGGGCGGTGAGGACGCCGGCGGTGCCGGGCAGCCGCTTCACCTCGCGGGCCAGGTCGCCGACGGTGGCCGCGCGCCCGGCGGGGTGGTTGGGCAGGAACAGGTCGCGCACGTGCACGAAGCCGACGACGTCGTCCTCGTCGCGGCCGGCCACCGGGAAACGGGACCAGTTGGAGTCGCCGACCTGCTTGGCCGCGCGGCTGGCCGTGGTGCCGGCGTCCAGGAACCCGACCTCGGTGCGCGGCGTCATGACCTCGCGGACCTCGCGCTCGCCGGCGCGGAAGACCTCGTCGATCAGCCGGCGCTCGTCGCTGCTCAGGGACTCGTGGGCGGCCACCAGGTCGCGGAGCTCCTCCTGGCTGATCGCCTCGCCGCTCTGCTTCGGATCACCGCCGAGGAGCCGGACGAGGACGTTGGTCGACTTCGAGAGCAGCCAGATGATCGGCCGCGACAGCGTGGCCAGGGCGTTGAGCGGCGCCGCCACCAGCAGCGAGAAGCCCTCGGCCCGCTGCAGGGCCAGCCGCTTGGGGGTCAGCTCCCCCACCACCAGCGACAGGTAGCTGATCGCGATCGTGACCAGCACCAGGGCGAGGGTGCCCGAGACCCCCTCGGAGACGCCCCGCTCCTGCAGCCACCCGGCGAAGGGCTCGGACAGCGTGCTGGCGCCGAACGCCGCGGAGAAGAAGCCGGCGAAGGTGACGCCGACCTGCACGGCGGCCAGGAACCGGTTGGGGTCGCTGAGCAGCTTCTGCACCGACTGCCCGCGGCGGCCGGTCTCCGCCATCGCGCGGACCTGCGACTCGCGCAGGGAGACCAGGGCGATCTCCGCGCCGGAGAAGGCACCGCCGATCAGGACGAAGACGACGACCATGACGATGTTGAGCCAGACGTCGCTCACCGGCGGCGTGCTCCTCAGGGGGGTCGGGACGTGGGGCGCCCCCATGGTGCCTGCTCCGGACCCGCCCGGTCGCGGTCGGCACCGCCGGGCTCCCTCAGCGGGGTGCCGTCGCGCTCCGGACGTGACGAATCCCTCGGGCACTATCGGTGACCTTGCGCGCACCGTTAGTCTCGGCTCGGTAACGAAACGTGATCAAGCAACTCCGTGAGGTTCAAGACGTGCACCACTCCTCCGCCGGCTCCTCCTGGTTCCCGGCCGTCCGCCGCGCCCTCGGCCACCGGGGCGGACGCCTCGCGCTGAGCGTCTGCCTGAGCACCGTGGTGACCGCGTTGGTGCTCGCGATGCCGGTGGTGGCCACGCCGAGCCCCTCCTCCCCCGTCGTCCTGGGGCAGGACGGCGGGCCCCTGTCGTCGGAGACCTTCGCCGGGCTCACCTCCGCGGCGACGTACTCCTCGGCCACCGATGAGACCGCCGCCGCCCCGTCGCCGCGGTCGTCCACCGCCGACGACGTGACCGCGGAGCCCTCCGCCACCGGCTCGCTCCCGGGCGGGACGGCACCGGTGGTGCCCGACCCGGCGACGGCCGCGCCGGTCGTCCCGGAGCCCGCTCCGGCGCCCGCCCCCGAGCCGGCACCGGCACCCGCCCCGAAGCCCGCGCCCGCGCCCGCGCCCGCCCCGGCGGCTGCTCCTGCGCCGTCCGACGGCACCACCGAGGGCCAGGTGCTCGCGCTCGTGAACGCCGAGCGGGCAGCCGCCGGCTGCGGCGCCCTCTCCGCCGACGCGGGGCTGGCGAACGTCGCCCGTGCGCACAGCGCGGACATGCGCGACCGCGGCTTCTTCGACCACGTCAACCTCGACGGCCTCGACCCGTTCGACCGGGCCGAGCGTGCCGGGCTCAGCGCGCGGGCCGAGAACATCGCCTGGGGTCAGCGGTCGCCCGCCGAGGTGATGGACTCGTGGATGAACAGCCCCGGTCACCGCGCGAACATCCTCAACTGCAGCCTGACCCGGCTCGGCGTCGGTGTCGCCGAGGGCAGCGGTGGCCCCTGGTGGACCCAGCTCTTCGGCTGACCCGCCCGCCCCGGTGACAGGGGATGATCAACGCCCACCGGTGGCCCTCTCCGACCTCGACGAGGGGGCGCTCAGCGGGCGTTGATCATCGCCAGCCCCTCCGGCCGGAGGGCCCGCACCCGGGCAAGCAGACGGCGGGGGTCGCGCAGGTCCTCGACCGTCACGTGCACGACCTCCCACCCCGCTGCGTCGAGCCGGTCGAGCCCGCCGCGAGGAGCCCCTCCCCGGGGTGCCACCGCTGCCCGCCGGGGAGGACCACCTCGACGGGATCGCGGGGACCGGCGACCTCGGGCACGCCTCGGAGCACGGCCGCGCCGAGGCCGGTGAAGCCCACCCCGTACGGCAGGACCAGCCCCACCGCGCTGACCAGCAGTCGATGGGTCACCTCGAGCGCGGCATCGGCGTGGACATCCTGCCGCAGACGGCGCCAGGCAGAGCTGCGCAACTGCTTCCGGGTCAGCAGCCCCTGCTGCACCGCCGTCGTTCCTCGGAACACCCGTCCGCGGAGCGGCTCGGGACGCAGGGCGGCGATCGGCATCCCGCGACCCTGCCCGCTGGCGGCTCCGGCCCTTCTGGCCATCCACGGGCGAGAACGCGTCAGGGGCCCTCTCGAGCGGATCGAGAGGGCCCCTGACGGGCGTTGATCACCGCGAGGCGATGACCTGGGTCAGGCCATGGCCTTCTGGAGGTTGGTGTCGATGGCCGCCAGGAAGTCCTGGGTGGTCAGCCACGGGCTGTCCTTGGAGATCAGCAGCGCCAGGTCCTTGGTCATCTGGCCGCTCTCGACGGTCTCGATGCAGACGCGCTCGAGGGTCTCGGCGAACCGGGTGACCTCGGGAGTGCCGTCCAGCTTGCCGCGGTGGGCGAGGCCCCGCGTCCAGGCGAAGATCGACGCGATCGGGTTGGTCGACGTCTCCTTGCCCTGCTGGTGCTGGCGGTAGTGGCGGGTGACGGTGCCGTGCGCGGCCTCCGCCTCGACGGTGCGGCCGTCGGGCGACATCAGCACGGAGGTCATGAGACCCAGCGAGCCGAAGCCCTGCGCGACGGTGTCGGACTGGACGTCGCCGTCGTAGTTCTTGCACGCCCAGACGTAGCCGCCCTCCCACTTGAGCGACGCCGCGACCATGTCGTCGATCAGGCGGTGCTCGTAGGTGATGCCGGCGGCCTCGAACTTGTCCTTGAACTCGGCCTCGAAGACCTCCTGGAACAGGTCCTTGAAGCGGCCGTCGTAGGCCTTGAGGATCGTGTTCTTGGTCGACAGGTAGACCGGGTACTCGCGCTGCAGGCCGTAGTTCATGGAGGCCCGCGCGAAGTCGCGGATCGAGTCGTCGAGGTTGTACATCGCCATCGCGACGCCACCACCGGGCGACTGGAAGACCTCGTGCTCGATCGGCGCGGAACCGTCGGCCGGCTGGAAGCTGATGGTGAGCGTGCCCTCGCCGGGGAACCTGAAGTCGGTGGCGCGGTACTGGTCACCGAAGGCGTGACGGCCGACGACGATCGGCTTGGTCCAGCCGGGCACGAGCCGCGGCACGTTCTGCATGATGATCGGCTCGCGGAAGATGACGCCGCCGAGGATGTTGCGGATCGTCCCGTTCGGGGACCGGTACATCCGCTTGAGGCCGAACTCCTCGACCCGCGCCTCGTCGGGGGTGATGGTGGCGCACTTGACGCCGACGCCGTGCTTCTGGATCGCCTTCGCCGCGTCGACCGTGATCTGGTCGTCGGTCTCGTCGCGCTTCTCGATGCCGAGGTCGTAGTACTCGAGGTCGACGTCGAGGTACGGGAGGATCAGCTGGTCCTTGATGAACTGCCAGATGATCCGGGTCATCTCGTCGCCGTCGAGCTCGACGACGGTGCCCTCGACCTTGATCTTTGCCACTTGCACGTCCCTCTCTGCAGCTCTGAGCGATGCGCTCAGAGGTCGGCCACGTCGGCCTGCTTGGCGCGCACGGCCTCGGCCGCGTCGCGCAGCCCGGCCAGCTCGCTGTCGGACAGGTCGCCCTCGACGACCTTCCGCACTCCTTCTCGCCCGATCTCGGCCTCGACGCCCAGGTAGACGCCGTTGATCCCGTACTCGCCGTCGACCCAGGCGCACACCGGCATCACGGCGCCGGAGTCCTCCATGACCGCGCGGGCCATGCGGGCTGCCGCGGCCGAGGGCGCGTAGTACGCCGACCCGGTCTTGAGCAGCGCCACGACCTCGGCGCCGCCGTTCCGGGTCCGGTCCACGAGGTGGTCGATGCGGTCCTGCGCGAGCACGTCGGAGAGCGGCTTGCCGTCGACGGTGCAGCGGGAGGGCACCGGGACCATGGTGTCGCCGTGCGACCCGAGCGTCAGGGTCTGCACCGAGGAGACCGGGACGCCGAGCTCCTCAGCGACGTTGTTGCTGAAGCGCGCCGTGTCGAGCATGCCGGCCTGCCCCATGACCCGGTTCTTCGGGAACTGGGTGGCCAGCTGCGCCAGCGCCGTCATCTCGTCGAGCGGGTTCGACACGACGATGATCACGGCGTCGGGCGAGCTCGAGGCGATGTTCTCCGCGACCTGGCGCACGATCTTCGCGTTGGTCTCGATGAGGTCCATCCGGCTCATGCCGGGCTTGCGCGGGAGGCCCGCGGTGATGACGACGACGTCGGAGCCCTCGGTGCCCTCGTAGGAGCCCCCGCCGACGCCGACGACCTTCGTCTCGAAGCCCTCGATCGGCCGCGACTGGTTCATGTCCAGCGCGATGCCCTCGGGCTTGCCCTCGACGATGTCGGTGAGGACGACGGTCTCGAAGATGTCGTACTCCGCGAGACGCAGTGCAGTGGTGGAGCCGTAGAAACCGGCACCGACGACGGTGACCTTGCCGTTCCTGGACTTCTCTGCCATGGCCAGGAACCTATCGCCGTGCGCGCCGCCCCGCGCGGGCGGGGCGCGGGAGGGCTACACCGACGGGATCATCAGGGCGATCACGGTCAGGGCCACCCCGGCCCCCGCCATCAGGACGACGTCCACCGGCCGGCTGCGGACGGCGAGGAAGCCCACCCGCCGCACCGGCAGGAGGAGCCGGAGCAGCGCGGCGGCCACCAGGGTCACGCCCATGACGACCAGGCCCCGGCGCCAGTGGCCGAAGGTCACGACCAGCAGCCCCACGCCCACGGTCACGAGCACGGCGAGCAGCGGCAGCTGGCGCAGGAGCCCGGCCAGGAAGGGCCGGCGGACGTAGAGGGGCGGACGCGTCATGCTCAGGCCGACAGCGCCTCGAGCGCCGCGGCCTGCTCGGCGGCGAGGACGACGTTCTGCAGCAGCATCGCCCGCGTCATCGGCCCCACCCCGCCCGGGTTCGGCGCCACGTGACCGGCCACCTCGAGGACGTCAGGGGCGACGTCGCCGGCGATCTTCCCGTCGACCCGGCTCACGCCGACGTCGAGGACGGCGGCACCCGGCTTGACCATGTCCGTGCCGATCAGCCCGGGGACGCCGGCCGCGGCCACCACCACGTCGGCCGACCGGACGTGCGCGACCAGGTCGCGGGTGCCGGTGTGGCACAGGGTCACGGTGGCGTTCTCCGTGCGCCGGGTGAGCAGCAACCCGAGCGGCCGGCCGACGGTGATCCCGCGCCCGACGACGACGACCTCCGCGCCGGCGATCGGGACGTCGTACCGGCGGAGCAGCTCGACGATGCCGACCGGCGTGCACGGGAGGGGCCCGGGCACGTTGAGGACGAGCCGGCCGAGGTTCACCGGGTGCAGGCCGTCGGCGTCCTTGCCCGGGTCCATCGCCTCGAGCACCCGGCTCTCCTCGATCCCGGCCGGCAGGGGCAGCTGCACGATGTACCCGGTGCACCGCGGGTCGGCGTTGAGCTCGTCGACGACGCCCAGGACGTCGGCCTCGGTGGCCGTCGCGGGCAGCTCGCGCTGGATGCTGGCGATGCCGACCTGCGCGCAGTCGGAGTGCTTCGCGTTCACGTACCAGCGGCTGCCCGGGTCGTCGCCGACGAGCAGGGTGCCCAGCCCGGGCCGGTGCCCGGCCGCGGCCAGCGCCGCCACCCGCTCGGTGAGCTCCTCGCGGATGGCTGCCGCCGTCGCCTTGCCGTCCAGGATCGTCGCGGGCACGTCGCACAGTCTGCCGGAAGCCCCCACGGACGACGGCGCGGTCCTACGCTCGGCACGCCCGCCCGCTCTGCCGACCGCCGGAGGTACGCCGATGACCGAGCGCGAGCCCGTGCAGCCCACCGGGGCGACCGCCTACCCGCCCGCGCAGGGGCCGGACACCGGTTCCACGGCGCCGGACTACTCCGCGAGGCCAGTCGCGATCCGCGGGCCGGAGAGCCTCGGTGGGCTGCTGCTGATCCTCGCCGGCATCGCTGCGGCGGTCAGCCTGCTGCTGGACTGGCTCGAGGGCGACGACGTCTCGGGCTGGACCCTGGTCCGGGCCGGGTTCGACGACCTGGGCGGCATCTTCGACACCGGGTTGTGGCAACCGCTGGCGATCGTGCTGGGCGGGGGCGTCCTCTTCGTGCTCGGCATCCTGATGTGGCTGCCCATGCGCGGCCACCGCTTCCTGGGGCTGCTCGGCCTGCTGGTCACCGGAGCGGTCATCGCCGCCGTGCTGGTGCCGCTGCAGGACGCGGACTGGGACCTCGGTTTCTTCGGCCCCGGCTTCTGGCTCGGCATCGCCGTCGCCGTCCTCGGCCTGCTCGGCAGCGTGAAGGCGCTGCTCACGCGCCCGAAGGTGGCGCGCTAGCTGCCGACGACGGCGCCGTGCGCGCGGGCGAACTGCACGGCCTGCGCGAGGTCGAGCCGGACGCCGGTCAGCTCGAACGCCCGCCAGTTGACCTCGTCCGTCGATGCCCCGGACAGGTTCGCCCCGCGGAGCTTGGCGCCCTGCAGCCGCACCCGGTCCAGGTCCGCGTTGGTCAGGTCGGTGCCGCGCAGGTCGGCGTCGGTGAGGTCGGCGTCCCGGAAGCGCTGGCGCGAGAGGTCGAGCTCGGCGAGGTCGGCGCCCCGCAGCGAGACGTAGCTCCAGTCGCACTCGGTCGCCGTCATCGGCCGCAGGTGGGCGCCGGGGAACTGGGAGCCGGTCAGCTTGCAGCCCTCCCACGTGACGTCGATGAGCCGGGCGCGGTCGAACCGGCAGGACAGGAACGCCGAGCCGAGGTGCCGCGAGCCGCCCAGGCGGACCCCGGTGAGGACGCACTGGTCGAACACGCACCGCCGGGTGACCAGCTCCTCGAGGCCGGCGTCGTCGAAACGGCACCGGGTGAAGGTGACGCCCTCCAGCTCCGTGCCCCACCAGTCGACCCGGGCGAAGTCCTCGCCCTCGACCTCGGCCCCCGCCTCGGGCGGGCCGAGGTGGGGACGGGACGAGTGGCGCATCAGTGCGCGAAGTGGCGCGTGCCGGTCAGGTACAGCGGCACGCCGGCGGCGGCCGCCGCGGCGACCACCTCGTCGTCACGCACCGACCCTCCGGGCTGGACGACGGCGCGGACGCCTGCCTCCAGGAGCACCTGCAGCCCGTCGGCGAACGGGAAGAACGCATCGGACGCGGCGACGGAGCCCACGACCCGCTCCCCTGCGCGCGACACCGCCAGCCGCGCGGCGTCGACCCGGTTGACCTGGCCCATGCCCACCCCGACGGTGGCCCGGTCGTGCGCGAGCAGGATCGCGTTGCTCTTGACCGCGCGGACCGAGCGCCAGGCGAACACCAGGTCGTCGAGGCCGGCCGCGTCGAGCGGCTCGCCGGTCGCCAGCGTCCAGGTGGTGGGGTCGTCACCGGGGGCGTCGAGCCGGTCCTTCACCTGGAGCAGCAGGCCCCCGCCGATCGGGCGCATCTCGGCGCCGGGCGCGGGCAGGTGCGGGAGCCGCAGCAGCCGGATGTTCTTCTTGCCGGTCAGCACGCGCACCGCGTCGTCGGTGAACGACGGCGCCACGACCACCTCGGTGAACACCTCCGCGACCTGCTCGGCCATGGTCAGGTCGATCTCGCGGTTGGCGGCGATCACCCCGCCGAAGGCCGACACGGGGTCGCAGGCGTGCGCCTTGCGGTGCGCCGAGGCGATGTCGGTGCCGACGGCGATCCCGCACGGGTTGGCGTGCTTGATGATCGCGACGCAGGGGTCGTCGTGGTCGTGCGCGGCCCGCCAGGCGGCGTCGGTGTCGATGTAGTTGTTGTAGGACATCTGCTTGCCGTGCAGCTGCTCGGCGTGCGCCAGCCCGGGCTGCCAGCCGCGGTAGAGCGCCGCCCCCTGGTGCGGGTTCTCGCCGTAGCGGAGGACGTCGGCCCGCTCCCAGCTCGCGCCCACCCAGGCGGGGAAGCCGCTGTCGTCGTCCGGTGCGACGACGTTGCCCAGCCACGACGCGACGGCGATGTCGTAGGAGGCCGTGTGCCGGAACGCGGCCGCGGCCAGCTTCTGCCGCTCGGCCAGCGTGAAGCCGCCGGCGCCGACGGCCGCCAGGACGTCTGCGTAGCGGGCGGGGTCGACCACGACGGCGACCGACGGGTGGTTCTTCGCCGCCGCCCGCACCATCGCGGGGCCGCCGATGTCGATCTGCTCGACGCACTCGTCGGCGCTGGCACCGGAGGCGACGGTCTCGGTGAACGGGTAGAGGTTCACGACCACCAGGTCGAAGGGCGCGATGCCGAGCTCGTCGAGCTGCGCCACGTGCTCGGGCTTGCGGCGGTCGGCCAGGATGCCCGCGTGCACCGCCGGGTGCAGGGTCTTGACCCGGCCGTCGAGGCACTCGGGGAAGCCGGTGACCTGCTCGACCGGGGTGACGGGGATGCCCGCCTCGGCGATGCGGCGCGCGGTCGCGCCGGTGCTGACCAGTTCCACGCCGGCGGCGGCCAGTCCGGCGGCCAGCTCCTCCACACCGGTCTTGTCGTAGACGCCGAGCAGGGCACGGCGGATCGGGGTGCGGTCGGTCATCGGTCGCTCTTCCTCGTCAGCTCGGCGGTGACGAGCTGCGCCACCGTCTCCACCAGGAGCTCTCGCTCCACTTCCTTGATCCGTTCGTGCAACTGGTCCTCGTCGTCGTCCGGCCGGACGGCGACCTCGCGCTGGGCGAGGACGGGACCCGTGTCGAGACCGGCGTCGACGACGTGCACGGTCGCGCCGGTCACCGTCGCCCCGGCGGCCAGCGCGTCGCGCACGGCGTGCGCGCCGGGGAAGGCCGGCAGCAGCGCGGGGTGGGTGTTGACGAGCCGTCCGCCGAAGGCGTCCAGCACCGCCGGACCGACCAGCTTCATGAACCCGGCCGACACCACGAGGTCCGGCCGGTGCGCGGCCAGCTCGGCGGCCAGCGCGCGGTCCCACGCGGCCCGGTCGGGGTGGTCGCCCAGCGCGCGGACGAACGTCGGGATACCGCGCCGGCGGGCGTGCTCCAGGCCGGCCGCCTCCCGGTCGGCGCCCACGACCACGACCGTCGCGGGGTAGGCGGGGTCGTCGGCCGCGGCGAGCAGCGCGGCGCACAGGGAGCCGGTGCCGGACAGCAGGACGGCGACACGGGCCCGCTCGACGGGCTCGGTGGCGGGCACGCACGGAACCCTAGCCGCGGGCCCGGGCGCGACCGTCGGCGCCGTCAGCCGTGGGCCCGCCAGCGGGCGACGGCTGCGGCGACCGCCGCCGCGATACCGCTCTGGGCGGCGATCGCGATACCCGTGGCCACCGGGGGGGCGCCCACCTCGGCGAGGGCGCCGTCGCCGAGGGATCCCCCCGCGATCCAGACCAGCACCCCGCCGGCCACCCCGAGCAGCACCCCGGTCAGGACACCGTTCAGCCCGGCCACGACCGAGCCACCGTGCTCGTCGCCGAGCCAGCGGCCCACCGCCGTACCGGCGACCAGCCCGGCCAGCGCCGGGATCGCCTGGGAGACGAACGCGATCAGCGGGACGGCCTGGGTGTCGGGCAGGGCGGCGAGCATCGGCAGGGCGGGGACGGCGTCGAGGGTCACACCGTGCACCGAGACGAAGGTGCCGGAGCCGACGTGGAAGCCGGGCCCGGCGGCGAGCCCGAGCACGGCTCCCGCCGCGTTGGGCAGCAGGAGCAGGGCCAGCCCGGCGAGCCCGACCGCACCCGCGCCGGCGCCGCCCAGCGAGCCCGACAGCGCCGCGTAGCCGCCGGCGTCGGAGACCAGGGCGACCGCCACGACACCGGTGCACAGCGCGAGCGCCGTCAGCAGCCCGGCCACGACCCCGCGCAGCACCGCGCGGGTGGAGCCGCGGTCGAGCACCGCGTCGAGGGAGCCCGACTCGCGCGCGACGCCCCAGCCCGTGGCCACGAGTGCCAGCACGGCGGCACCGGCCACCGTCCGGAGCAGCCCGACCCGCGCGCCGGGCGCGTCCACGACCAGAGCCAGGACGACGGTGAGGAGCACGTGGACGGCGACGACCGTGCCCACCGCCCGGGCCGCATCGGCTCCGGACGACGGCGGTCGCACGCGGGCGATCCCGCGGCCGGCCTGGGACAGCCCCCACGCGAGGCCGAGCGTGAGCAGCAGCGGCGCGAGCACCAGCGGGCCGGAGTCGAGGCCGAGCTCCCCGCCCTGGGCGAGGAGCAACAGCCGGCCGGCCAGCACGACCGAGTCACCGACGGACCGGCCGCCGCTCGGGTCGAGGGTCTGGACGACGACCAGCGCGAGGGCGAGACCTGCCAGGGCGGCGGCGCTGACGGCCAGAGCCGCGGCGCCGGCCAGCGCGACGACCGGTACGGAGCCCGCACGGCCGGTCCGGGGCAGGCGCGCGAGCAGGGAGACCACGTCCCCACTCTCGCAAGAGGAGGGGGCCGACGCGGCCGCACGCGCCGGGACCGGACCCGATATCGGGCGGTCCCGGCGCGTCGATCAGGCGGGAGGCCGCTCGCCGGAACCGGGAGTGCCCGAGCCCTCACCGGACGCGGTCGAGCCGCCCTCGGACGGCGGCGCCGGAGGCGGGGCCGGGGCCGACTGCGGAGGCGGCGGCGGTGGGGCCGACGAGTAGGGCTGGGCCGGCTGCCCGTACTGCTGGCCGGGCTGCCCGTAGCCCGGGCCGTGCCCCTGCTGCCCGTGCCCCTGCTGCCCGAGCCCGTGCTGGCCCGGTCCCTGCTGGCCGTAGGCCTGCTGCGGGCCGCCCGGGCGCTGGCCGAAGTCCGGGGCGGGCTGGTTGGCCCACTGGGCGGCACCGGCCAGCCCGCTCGGCAGGGACGGCCGGTTGCGGATCTCGGGGATCAGGGACAGCCCGGCGATCACCAGCACCGCGGTCGAGGTCAGGAAGCCGAGCAGGGGCCACACGGTGAACCCGGTGTCCATGCTCTCCAGCCAGGCGAACAGGGTGAGCAGCCAGGCCAGCGCCGTGAGCGCGACGGTGACCCACGACCGCGGGAAGCCGAGCTTCAGGTCGACGAAGGCCGGGAGCAGCGCCCACGCCGTGGCGAGGACGAGCAGGACGAACGCCGACGTCACGTTGCTGAAGTCGAAGCCGCTGCGGCTGAAGCTGAAGAAGTCGTCCCCGAAGGTCTCCCACGGGAACAGCGCCCAGACGAAGTAGAGGACCGTCCCGGCGGCGATGACGTAGTCGGCGACCCGAAGCCGCTTCAGATCGAAGGAGAAGCCGCTGCCCGCGGGCCGGACCGGCGGGTACCCGGGGGGCGGGCCCCACCCCGGCTGGCCGTAGCCGGGCTGGTAGCCCTGCGGCGGCCCGTAGCCGGGCGGCGGGCCGTAACCCGGAGGCGGGCCGTAGCCGGGCGGCTGCCCGTAGCCGGGCGGGGGCGGCTGGCCGTAGCCCGGTGGGGGCTGCTGGGCGGGTGGCGGCTGGTAGCCCGGCGGGGGCTGGTGACCCGGACCCTGCGGGCTCCCGTAGCCCTGCGGGGGCTGCTGCCCGTACGGCGGCTGCGCCGGCGGCGGGGGCTGCTGCGGGTGCCCGGGCCCCGGCTGCTCGCCCGAGGGCGGCTGGGGCGGCTGGCTGGAGGTCATGTCGGGCGCTCCTCGCAGTGGGGATGGGCGAGGCGCATCGTGGCCGCCGCGCGGCGGCCGGGCAACGGCGCCTCGCGTGTCGTCGTCCGAACGTGATCTTCGCAGGACCCCGGAGACGCCGCTGCCCGGTGTCCCCCGTCTGGGGACACCGGGCAGCGGCGCGAGCGGCGTCAGCCGCCGACGATCTCCCGCATGAGGCGGGCGGTCTCCGACGGGGTCTTCCCGACGCGCACACCGGCGGCCTCGAGGGCCTCCTTCTTGGCCTGCGCGGTGCCGGCCGAACCGGAGACGATCGCGCCGGCGTGGCCCATGGTCTTGCCCTCGGGCGCGGTGAAGCCGGCGACGTAGCCGACCACCGGCTTCGTGACGTTGGCCTTCACGAAGTCGGCGGCGCGCTCCTCGGCGTCGCCGCCGATCTCGCCGATCATCACGATGGCCTCGGTCTCCGGGTCGTCCTGGAACGCCTGGAGGCAGTCGATGTGCGTGGTGCCGATGACCGGGTCACCGCCGATGCCGACGGCGGTGGAGAAACCGATGTCCCGGAGCTCGTACATCATCTGGTAGGTCAGCGTGCCCGACTTCGAGACCAGGCCGATCCTGCCCTGCTTGGTGATGTTGGCCGGGATGATGCCGGCGTTCGAGCGCCCGGGGCTGATCAGACCCGGGCAGTTCGGGCCGATGATGCGGGTGGAGCTGCCCTGGGCGTGCGCCCAGAAGTAGGTCGAGTCGTGCACCGGGATGCCCTCGGTGATGACGACGGCGAGCCCGATGCCCGCGTCCACGGCCTCGATGACGGCGGCCTTGGCGAACGGCGGGGGCACGAAGATGACGCTGACGTCGGCGCCGGTCTCCTTCATCGCCTCCGCCACGCCGCCGAACACCGGGACGCTGGCGCCGTCGAAGTCGACGCTCGTGCCGGCCTTGCGCGGGTTCACGCCACCGACGATCGCGGTGCCCGAGGCCAGCATGCGCTGGGTGTGCTTGCTGCCCTCGGAGCCGGTCATGCCCTGGACGATGACCTTGCTGTTCTCGTTGAGGAAGATCGACATTCTGGTGTCCTGTCCGGAGTGGGGGCGGCGATCAGGCGGCGAGTTCGGCGGCCCGGCGCGCGGCGCCGTCCATCGTGTCGACCACGGTCACCAGCGGGTGGTTGGCCTCGGCGAGGATGCGGCGGCCCTCGTCGACGTTGTTGCCGTCCAGGCGGACGACGAGCGGCTTGGTCGCCTCGTCGCCGAGGATGCCCAGGGCGCTGACGATGCCGTTCGCCACCGCGTCGCAGGCGGTGATGCCACCGAAGACGTTGACGAAGACGCTCTTGACGGCGGGGTCGGAGAGGATGATCTCCAGGCCGTTGGCCATGACCTCCGCGGAGGCACCGCCACCGATGTCGAGGAAGTTGGCCGGCTTGACGCCGCCGAACTCCTCACCGGCGTAGGCCACGACGTCGAGGGTGCTCATGACCAGGCCGGCACCGTTGCCGATGATCCCGACCTCGCCCTCGAGCTTGACGTAGTTGAGGTCCTTCTCCTTGGCGCGCGCCTCGAGCGGGTCGGCCGCGGCGGTGTCCTCGAGCGCGGCGTGGCCCTCCTGGCGGAAGGACGCGTTCTCGTCGAGGGTCACCTTCGCGTCGAGCGCGAGCACGGTGCCGTCGGGCGCCTTGGCCAGCGGGTTGACCTCGACCAGCGTGGCGTCCTCCTTGGAGAACACGTCCCACAGCTGGACGGCGATCGCGATCACCTGGTCGCGCACCTCGGCCGGGAAGTTCGCCGCGTCGACGATCTCGGCCGCCGTGGCCTCGTCGACGCCCTTCGACGCATCGACGGGGATCCGGGCCAGGGCCTCGGGCCGCTCGACCGCGAGCTGCTCGATCTCCATGCCGCCCTCCTTCGAGGCCATGGCCAGGAAGGTGCGGTTGGAGCGGTCGAGCAGGTAGGAGAAGTAGTACTCCTCGGCGATGTCGCTGGCCTGGGCCACCATCACGCGGTGCGTGATGTGCCCCTTGATGTCCAGCCCGAGGATGTCCTGGGCGCGCGCCTTGGCGTCCTCGGGGTTGTCGGCGAGCTTGACGCCACCGGCCTTGCCGCGGCCGCCCACCTTCACCTGCGCCTTGACGACGACGGTCTGCCCGATCTCGCGGGCGATCGCCTCCGCCTGCTCGGGGGTGTCGGCGACGCCGCCGGGGAGCACGGGGACACCGTGCGAGGCCAACAGGTCACGGGCCTGGTACTCGAAGAGATCCACGAACAGGCACCGTAGCCCGCCCGTAACCTCCTCGCGCCTCCGGGCGTTGTAGGGGTGCGGGCCGGGTGGGGCGCATCACAGGATGCGTCACCCCAACGGGCCGGAGTTCCGCCTGCACGTGCCCTGACCGACGCACCTCGACGACGAGGAGTCCCCGTGCGCCGAGCAACGACCGTCCTGGTCACCACCATGCTGACCGCCGGGGGCATGGCCGCGCTCGCGCCACCGGCGTCCGCGTCCGAGATCACCCCGCGGGACCTGACGATCACCGTGACGGGTCTCGGGCCGGAGAACCGGACGTGCCGGATCGACGCCGACCTCTACGTCCCGGCCGGGGTCAGCAAGGCCCGCCCCGCCCCGGCGCTGCTGGCGACCAACGGCTTCGGGGGCACCAAGGACGACCAGGCCGACCTCGCGCAGGGCTTCGGCGAGCAGGGCTACGTGACGCTCTCCTACACGGGCCTCGGCTTCGTCGACGGCGACAACTGCCCCATCACCCTCGACGACCGCGAGCACGACGGGAACGCGGCCGGCCAGCTGGTCCGGTTCCTCGGCGGGGACCCCGCGATCAGCGCCGTCGACGACGCCACCGGGCAGCCGGTGCGGATCGACCAGGTGGTCCGCGAGGACGCGAGGACGGGCGTGCGGTACGACCCCCAGGTCGGCATGACCGGTGGCTCCTACGGCGGGCAGATCCAGTTCGCGACCGCGGGCTTCGAGAAGGCCGCCGGCACCCCGCGGGTCGACGCGATCATCCCGCTGATCACCTGGAACGACCTCTCCTACTCCCTCGCACCGGACAACAGCGGGTTGCCGCAGGGCACCGCGCGCAGCGGCTCGGTGAGCTCGGGGAACAGCGGCGTCTTCAAGTACCAGTGGGCGGCCCTGTTCACGACCGTCGGCGTCATCAACGGCGCGCAGGACCTGCAGGCGCTCGCCGACCCCGAGGCGTTCACCGCCTTCTTCCAGCAGGCCTCGCAGGCGGAGAACTGCGCGAACTTCGAGCCCGAGGTCTGCCGGGCGCTCGCCGAGGTCGCCACGATCGGCTACCCGACCCAGGCGTCGGTCGACTACCTGCGCTCGAACTCGGTGGCCAGCTACATGCGCGACGTGCGGGTGCCGACGCTCATCGGGCAGGGGCAGGCCGACACCCTGTTCAACCTCCAGGAGTCCGTGGCCACCTACACCGCGCTCCGGCGGCAGGGGACGCCGGTCTCGCTCGTCTGGCAATCGTGGGGGCACAGCAGCTCCACCCCCAAGCCGGGTGAGCTGGACATGCGCCACCCCGCGCAGTCGCTGCAGGGCAAGGCGGCGCTGGCGTGGTTCGACCACTACGTCCGTGACCGCGGGCCCAAGCCGCCCCAGGGCTTCGCCTACTACCGCGACTGGGTCTACGAGGCGACCGGCGACATCACCCGGTCCTACGCCGTCGCGCCGTCCTACCCGGTCGGCACCGAGCGGACCTTCCACCTGTCCGGTTCCAGCGCCGGCGGCCGGGACGGCGCCCTGGTCACCTCCCCGACGCAGGTCGTCCCGGGCCTGAGCGCCTACAGCGGGGTGGCGCCGGTCGGGCCGAACTACACCGAGACCTCGGCGCTCGACCAGAGCGGGCCGGTGACCGATCCGCCCGGGACGGCGATCCGCTTCGCGACCGCGCCGCTGACCCGGGCTATGGACGTCGTGGGCTCGCCGCGGCTGACCGTGCGGCTCGACGCACCGACGGTGGCGGCGACCCAGGCGGGTGGCCCGGCCGGCCAGCTCGTCGTCCACGCGAAGGTCTACGACATCGGCCCGGACGGCGCGATCGAGCTGCCGAACCGGCTGATCTCGCCGGTCCGCGTCGCCGACGTCACGAAGCCGGTCACCATCGAGCTGCCGGGGATCGTGCACCGGTTCGAGCGCGGGCACCGGCTCGCCGTCGTCCTCGCCGGTGGCGACCTCGCCTACCGCGGGTCCACGCTCCCCCAGCCGGTCACGCTGACCACCGGGCCGGGACGGGGCCAGCAGCTGACCGTCCCCGTGGTGGGTTAGGCGGCCGCGCCGACGTTGCGCTGGACCCAGTCGACGATCTCGGTGGTGGTGGCGCCGGGCGTGAAGATGCGCCCGACGCCCAGCCGCTCGAGCTCGGGAATGTCCTCGTCCGGGATGATCCCGCCGCCGAAGACGACGACGTCGTCGATGCCGCGCTCGTCCATCAGCTCCCGGAGCCGGGCGAACAGCGTCATGTGCGCCCCCGAGAGGACGGACAGGCCGACGGCGTCGGCGTCCTCCTGGACGACGGTCTCGACGATCTGCTCGGGGGTCTGGTGCAGGCCGGTGTAGACGACCTCCATGCCGGCGTCGCGCAGCGCCCGCGCCACGATCTTGGCGCCGCGGTCGTGCCCGTCGAGGCCCGGCTTGGCGATGACCACCCGGATGCGTTCGTCCACGCCCCGCACCTTATGCAGACGGCCGTCGCCGGTCAGCCCCGGCGCAGCCGCCAGGCCAGCGCGGTGAGGACCGCGTAGCCGACGCCGGTGACGAGCAGGCCCACCCCGGGGAGGGTCCACTCGAGCTCGTCGGACGCCGCAGCGTCCCGGAGCCCGGAGAGGGCGGCGGCCAGGACGGCGACGGCGATCGCGAGCAACCCGCCCACCACGGCGAGGCGCGGGCGCAGGGACGGCGCCACGACCGAGCAGAGCACCACCGCTCCGGCCAGCAGCAGTCCACCCATCAGCGCGAGGCCCGGGCGTTCGAGCAGTGCCTGCGGACCCTCCTGGGTCACGACGGTCTCGAGCCCGGTCGCGGGATCGACGACCAGCCTGTCCGGCACGTCGGCGGCCGGCAGGCTGAGGCAGAGCACCGTCGCGACGCCCAGCAGCACGGCGGCCCCGGCGATCCCGGACCGGACGGCGTCCAGCGCACCCCCGTCGTCCATCACGGTCCTGCCCCACGTTGCGACGGCGACGACGCCGGCCACGACCGTGACGACGAGCGCGACGACGCCGAGGACCCAGCCCGGGCCGGCCTCGACACCGGTGGTGAGAACCCGTTGGCCGGCGAGCACCTCCACTCCGGGCCGTGCCGTGGAACTGCTCCCCCGGTAGATCTCGATGAGCAGCTGCCCGACGCCCAGGGCGCCGGCCACCGCGGCGTAGGCGAGACCGAACTTCGGCACCGCCCCGCGCAGCAGCGTGCTCCCGACCGCCAGCCCGGCGACCGGCACGAGCAGCGCGACGAGGGCGCTGCCCAGCCCGTCGACGGCCGACAGCTCCTCGCCGCCGACGACGAGGTAGGTGGGGAAGGCGGCGGCGATCCCCAGCAGGGCGGCGAGCACCAGCAGCGCGCCGGCGGCCCGTGCACCCGGGGGTACGGCGCCGACGACCACGGTGTCCGCGGGCCGACCGGCGCCCGGCGCCCCGCGTCGGCCGGACGCGGCCGGACGGGCGGAGGTCCGGCGGGCCGTCGGTGCGGTGCGCCGGGCGGCAGACCCGGAGCGGACGTCGCGGGACACGGTTCCCCCTTCGGTCGCCGGCTCGTCGGAGTCCCGACGCCGGTTCCAGTCTGCGGCCGCGGTCGGCGGTCGGAGGGTCACGGATGGCCGCGATCCGGTCACGAACCGGACTCGATCGGCCGATGAACGGGAGCGTTGCGTGTGACGACGGACACACGTGCGCATTACCGTCCGGTGAACGGAGCAGTAGCCGTGCACCTGCGGGGCCGAAACCCGAGCCACCGCCGGTGAGCAGGAGCGGGGGGAGTTCGACCATGCGTCCAGGTGTCGTCCCCGGCGCGGTCCCAGCGTCGCAGACGGGCGGGTCGGCCGGGCCCGCCCCCACCGGCGTCCGGGCGCTCTGCCGGCCGGCCACCCTGACCGGCGGTCTCGCCGAACTCGCCTGGGTCGGGGCCCACGTCCTCATGTACCCGCTGGGCACGCGCACGCCCGCGCTGCGGCTGGACCCCCGGATCCGAACGGGCGAGCAGCCGGCCGCGGTGCGCGCGCTCTTCGCCGACGACCCGCTCGCGGCCCGCACGCCGGTCCTGCTCGTGCACGGCCTGGTCGACAACCGCTCGGTGTTCTCGGTGATGCAGCGCAGCCTGCGCCGGCGGGGGTTCGCCCACGTCTGCACCTGGAACTACAGCCCGCTGCTGACCGACATCGCCCGCGGCGCAGCGGACCTCGGCGAGCACGTCGAGCGGATCTGCGAGCGGACCGGTCACGACCGCGTGCACGTGGTCGGGCACAGCCTGGGTGGCCTCATCGCCCGCCACCTCGTGCAGCGGCAGGGCGGCGACTGCCGCATCGCCTCGCTGGTGACCCTGGGCACCCCGCACTCGGGGTCCGTCCTCGCCCACGTGGTGCCGACCCCGCTGATCCGCCAGCTGCGGCCCGGCTCCCCCGTGCTGCAGGAACTCGCCGAGCCGGCGCCGGGTTGCCGGACACGGATCACCGCGATCTACAGCGACCTGGACCAGATGGTGCTGCCCACCAACTCCGGCCGCTGCGACCACCCGGACCTCGGCGCACGCAACGTGCTCGTCCGCGGTGTCGGGCACATGAGCCTGCCCCGGCAGCGCCACGTCGTGGACGAGGTGGCCGCGACGCTGGCCGGCCGGCGGGACGAGGCGCGGCCCCTGCACCGCGCCGTCGCCTGAGAGCCGTCACACCTCGCACACATCGCGACACGTGCCGTGCGGTGCTTTGTCGCGCCCTGACGCGTCGTTACGGTTCGATCACGGCGCCGGTGACCACCGGCGGACGCCGGACAGCCGTCGTCCCAGCCGCCGTCGCTCCCCCGACGGGCCGTCGACCGGCTCGGCAGGGAAGCGCTCGTCCGGGAAGGTGCGCCTTGGCTCGCAGCAGTGCACCGCAGGTCCTCGAACGGCCCGGCACCGAGCGCGAGCGCACGGCGACGCCCGTCCCCGCCACGGCGGTCACCACCGCGCCCCCCACCACCGAGGTCCTCGAGGCCGAGCCGGTCCCGGCCCGTTCCCGCCGCCGGCTCCCCCACCCGCCCGGCCGACGGGCGCACCTCTGGCTGGCCGCGCTCATCGCCGGCGCGCTGATCGCCGCCGTCCCCGGTCTGACCGGCAGCGGTGAGGAACTGACCGGCACCGCGTCCGACTACGGCCTCGGCGTCGCCGCCGACCTCGCCCTCAGCGGCGGCATCGACGACAGCGGGGTGCGCCGCAGCATCACCGAGGCCGAGGCGCAGGCCCGCCTGGGCGAGCTGGCCGCCTCCCGCGCCGCCCGCGCCCCCAAGACCGTGCTGCCCACCCAGGGCCGGCTCACCACCTGCTACTGCATGCGCTGGGGCCAGATGCACTACGGCCTCGACCTGGCCGCCCCCCTCGGGACGCCGATCTACGCGGCCGCCGACGGCGTGGTGCTCAAGGCCGGCCGGGCGTCGGGCTTCGGCAACGCGGTCTACATCCAGGACGCCGACGGGAACGTCCACATCTACGGGCACATGCGCTACTACAACGTGGCCGCGGGCGACATCGTGCACGCCGGCGACCAGATCGCGAAGGTCGGCAACGAGGGCTACTCGACCGGCCCGCACCTGCACTACGAGATCCACCGCGGCGGCATGGACGGCCGCCCCACCGACCCGCAGGACTGGTTGGCCGAGCACGGCGTGAGCATCTGATCGATCGGGCTCCGCCTGATCGACCGCGGCCAGGTGCCGTGCCCCTGCGGCGTAGAGCCCATCCCGCTCGCTCGTCGAGGACCCTCCGGGCCCGCTCCTCACGGCGCCTCGCGGGGCGGCCCGCCCCGTGTTCCGCAGCTCCAGCCGTCCCCACTTGTGCTCGCGGCTCCCTAGCCGCTCGTCGGGGAACCCTCCGGGCCCCCACTCCTCGGGCTAGAGCTTGACGAGGGGGGCGTAGCGCAGGACGAGACGCTTGGTGCCGCCGGAGCCGAAGTCCACGGTCGCCTGCGCCTTGTCGCCGACGCCGGTGACCTCGACGACCGTGCCGAGGCCGAAAGCGTCGTGGCTCACCCGGTCGCCGACGTCCACCGAGATGATCGGCCGGTTGCCGGCGCCGCCGCGCAGCCCGCCGGTGGACAGCCCGGTGGCGGCCACGCGCGACTGCGCCGAGGAGTAGCCCGTCGACGCGGGGGCGGGCTCCAGCCGCGCCCAGTGCACCGTGTCGGCCGGCAGCTCGTCGAGGAAGCGCGACGGCGGGTTGTACGAGGGCTGGCCCCAGCTCGTGCGGACCTGCGCCCGGGACAGGAACAGCCGCTGCTGGGCGCGGGTGATGCCCACGTAGGCCAGCCGGCGCTCCTCCTCCAGCTCGTGCGGGTCGCCGAGCGCCCGCAGGTGCGGGAAGACGCCGTCCTCGAGGCCGGTCAGGAAGACGACCGGGAACTCCAGCCCCTTGGCGGTGTGCAGCGTCATCATCGTCACCACGCCGGCGTCGTCACCGGTGACCGGGATCTGGTCGGCGTCGGCGACCAGGGACACCTGCTCGAGGAAATCGGTGACCGTGCCGTTCGGGTTGGCCGCCTCGAACTCCGCCGCGACCGAGATGAGCTCGTTGAGGTTGTCGACGCGCCCCTCGTCCTGCGGGTCGGTGCTGGCCTGCAGCTCGGCCAGGTAGCCGGTGCGGTCGAGGATGCTCTCCAGCAGCGCGGCGGGGCCGGAACCGGTCTCCACCAGCTGCTCGAACTCCTCGAGCAGCGCGACGAACTCCTGGATCGCCTTGAGCGAGCGCGTGGCCAGGTCGCCGATCTCGGAACAGCGGCGCAGCGCCGAGGCGAAAGCGATCCGCTCCCGGTCGGCGAAGTTCTCGATGCACGCCTCGGCCCGGTCGCCGATGCCGCGCTTCGGGGTGTTGATGACCCGGCGCAGGCTCACCACGTCGGCCGGGTTGGCGACCACCTTGAGGTAGGCCAGCGCGTCGCGGACCTCCTTGCGCTCGTAGAAGCGCACGCCGCCGACGACCTTGTAGGGCATGCCGACCCGGATGAACACCTCTTCGAACACACGGGAGGCGTTGTTCGTGCGGTAGAAGACCGCGATGTCCTTGGGCTGGGCCGTGCCCTCGTCGACGAGCGCGTCGATCTGCTCGGCGACCCAGGCCGCCTCGTCGTGCTCGTTGTCGGCGACGTAGCCCTCGATCAGCTCGCCGTCGCCCGAGTCGGTCCACAGGTTCTTGGGACGGCGGCCGGTGTTCTTCGAGATGACCTGGTTGGCCGCCTTGAGGATCCGCTGGGTCGAGCGGTAGTTCTGCTCCAGCAGGATCGTGGTGGCCTGCGGGTAGTCGCGCTCGAACTCGTCGATGTTGCGGATCGTCGCGCCGCGGAAGGCGTAGATCGACTGGTCGGCGTCGCCGACGACGCACAGCTCCGCCATCGGCACCGGGCCCGCGCCGTCCCCGACCAGCTCGCGCACCAGCATGTACTGCGCGTGGTTGGTGTCCTGGTACTCGTCGACCAGGACGTGGCGGAACCGGCGCCGGTAGTGCTCGGCGACGTCGGGGAACGCCTGCAGCAGGTGCACGGTGTTCATGATCAGGTCGTCGAAGTCCATCGAGTGCGCCTGGCGCAGCCGCTGCTGGTAGAGCTTGTAGGCCTCGGCCAGCACCTTCTCCGGCGCCGTCTGCGGGACGTAGGCCTCCTCGTCGACCAGCTCGTTCTTCAGGTTCGAGACCTGCGCGGCCAGGCTGCGGCCGGGGTAGCGCTTGGCGTCGAGATCGAGGTCGCGGGCGACCATCGTCATCAGCCGCACCGAGTCGCCCTGGTCGTAGATGGTGAACGACGACTTCAGGCCCAGCTTGGCCGCCTCGGCCCGCAGGATGCGGACGCACATCGAGTGGAACGTGGAGACCCACATGGCGCGGGCGCGGGGGCCGACCAGGTGGGCCACCCGCTCCTTCATCTCGCCGGCAGCCTTGTTCGTGAACGTGATCGCGAGGATCTCGCCCGGCTGGGTGTGCCGGGCCCCGAGGAGGTAGGCGATCCGGTGCGCCAGCACCCGGGTCTTGCCCGAGCCCGCACCGGCGACGATGAGCAACGGGCCGCCCTCGTGGACGACGGCCTGGCGCTGCGGGCCGTTGAGCCCGGCGAGCATCCGCTCGAGCTCGCGCCCGACGGACCCCTTGGCCGTGCGCTGGAGTGCGGCTGTGCCGGGGAGGGCTTCCTGGACGCTGCTCATGACCACATCACTGTAAGCCGGTCGGGGGACACTCCCCCGCCGCCGTCCACGCCCGCCACTCCCGTCCCAGGACGGTCCTGGCGGGGGTGCCCCGGACTGTGGCAGACTCCGATCCGTGCTCGCCACGGTCAGCTTTTACTACGGCCACCGGGATCCGGTGTCCGTCACCGCTGGCTGAGCAACCGCCGCAACAGACGCCCCGGGCCCGAAGAGCCCCGGGGCGTTCTTCGTCTCCGGGGACCTGACGGCCACCCACCCCCGGAGGACATCCCGTGAGCACTCCCACCGCCGTCACCGGCACCGACGTCGAGAGCATCGGCGAGCTGCGCGCCCAGATCGACGCCTGCGACGCCGCCATCATCGAGCTGGTCCAGAAGCGCGTGGCCGTGTCGCAGCAGATCGGTGAGCTGCGGTCGGCCAGCGGCGGCACCCGGCTCAACCTCTCCCGCGAGCAGCAGGTGCTCGACCGCTTCCGCACCGCGCTCGGCCCGGACGGCGCAGCGCTCGGGATGCTGCTGCTGCGCCAGGGCCGGGGCCGGCTGTAGGAGCGGCTCCGACCGGTCAGGGGACCGCGCGCCAGACCAGCGAGTCCTCGTCCCCCATCGCCGACACCTCGAGCAGCGTCCCCGGGCACCGCGCCACGAACTCCGCCCCCAGGTCCTGGGCCAGCCCCAGCGCCGCCTCGAGGCTCTCGGCCGGCTCCTCCGTCGCCACGCGGAGCAGCCCGCGCCCGTCCTCGCGCCACACCCGCAGCGCGTCGTCCCCGGGGCGCAGGCCGGTCGTCAGCGCGTCGACGGCGGAGTCGTCCGGGGACTCGTCGGGGCGCAGCGCGAGGAAGAGCGTGAAGGTGTCCACCGCCGCAGTCTGCCCGCCGTGTATCCGGCGCCTCCGTCACCTCCCTCCTCCGGTCACAGGCCCACCGAGAGGACGTGATGACGATGCCCGAGTCGATCCCCGTTCCGCCGTTCCGCCACCGCCTGCCCGCCGAGGTGGCCGCCCGCATCCAGGCCACCGCACCCCGGCGCCCGATGGCCGCGGTCGTGCTGGTCGCCGGCATCCTCGCCGCGGCCTTCACCGTCGCCGTCCCGGCGGGCGAGGCCCAGGCGATGCGGGACCAGACCTGCGGCCCGGTCGTCGTCGTCGACGCCTTCGGCCACAAGCACACGGTCGAGAACTCCAGCTGCTGACACCCCCGACGTCCGGCCCGGCCGGCCCGCCCTGACCTCGCGGAGCCACGGCCGGGCCGGAGGCCGGACGTGCCGTCCGGTCGCCGGCGCCGGTCGGGTCGGAAGGGGGAGGACCCGGCCGGTGCCGGCCCTGTCACGTCCGCGGCCGCTGCGTCGTCTCCATGCGCACACAGGCACGGAGAGGACGACGACATGGCACGGATCCCGCTCGACCCGCCCCGCACCCGGCTCTACCGCCTCGCCGAGTGGTACGCCCGCCGCACCTACGGCGTGATGCCCGACCCGCTGGCGGCGATGGGGCACCACCCGCGGGTGCTGCTCGCGGACGCGCGCTTCGAGACCTCCCTGGCGAAGTGGAACCGGCTGGACCCGACGCTCAAGGCGCTGGCCGTCATGGCCTCGGCCGTCGAGATCGGCTGCTCGTGGTGCGTCGACTTCGGCTACTGGATCAGCACCCAGGACGGGGTGGACCCGGCGAAGCTCCGCGCCGTCCCCCGGTGGCGTGACAGCGACGTGTTCACCGACCTCGAGCGGCAGGTCATGGCCTACGCCGAGGCGGCGACGGCGACCCCGCCGACCGTGAGCGACGAGATGGTCGACGGCCTGCGGGAGCGGCTGGACGACGCCGAGCTGGTCGAGCTGACCATGATGATCGCCGTGGAGAACGTGCGGTCGCGGTTCAACAGCGCCCTCGGGCTGACCAGCCAGGGGTTCCGCGACCGCTGCGAGGTACCGGCGTCGTGACCGCCGCCCTCGCCCCCTTCGACCGGCACCGGCGGCTGCTGTTCACGGTGGCCTACCAGATGCTGGGCAGCGTCGCCGACGCCGAGGACGTCGTCCAGGACGCCTGGCTGCGCTGGTCGGCGGCGCCGCGGGACGACGTCGTCGACGCACGGGCCTACCTGGTGCAGATCACGACCCGGCTGGCGCTGGACCGCCTGGGATCGGCGCGGGCGCGGCGGGAGACCTACGTCGGCCCGTGGCTGCCCGAGCCGCTGCTCACCGGCGGTGGGGTGGCAGGTGCCCCGCCGGCCCCCGGGCCCGACGAGGCGGCCGAGCTCGGCGAGCAGGTGTCGCTGGCGCTGCTCGTCGTCCTCGAGACGCTCTCCCCCGCCGAGCGGGCGGTCTTCGTCCTCCGGGAGGTGTTCGGGATGCCGGTCGCCGAGGTGGCCGGCGCCCTCGGCCGCAGCGAGGCGGCGGTCAGGCAGACGGCGCACCGGGCGCGCGAGCACGTGGAGGCCCGCCGTCCCCGGTTCGACACCGATCGCCGCGCCCAGCGCGAGGCGACCGAGCGCTTCCTCGCCGCCGCCGCCGGCGGCGACGTCGAGCAGCTGCTGGCCGTGCTCGCGCCGGACGTCGTCCTGGTGAGCGACGGCGGCGGCAAGGCGAAGGCGGCGCTGCGTCCCATCGAGGGCGCCGACAAGGTGGCCCGCTTCGTCGCCGGGGTCTCGTCGCAGGGCCTGGCCGTGCCCGACCTCCGGGTGGAGGTCGCGGACGTCAACGGAGCCCCGGCGATCGTGGCCTGGCAGGGCGGCGAGCCGTTCCTCTCCATGTCGATGGTGCTGGCCGAGGACGGCCGGATCGGCCAGGTGCTGCTGGTGCGCAACCCCGACAAGCTGCGGGGCGTCGCCCTGCGCTCCTAGGCTCGCGCGGTGACCCAGCCACCCCGCGCACCTGCCGCATCCGTCGAGCGCGTCCTCTGCGTGCTCGCCCACCCCGACGACGTCGACTTCGGGAGCGCGGGCACCGTCGCGACGTGGACGGCGGCCGGCACGGAGGTCGTCTACTGCATCGTCACCGACGGCGACGCCGGCGGGTTCGACGAGACGCCGCGCGACCAGATGGGTCCGCTCCGCCAGGCCGAGCAGCGCGCCGCCGCGGCCGCCGTCGGCGTCACCGACGTCCGCTTCCTCGGCTACCCCGACGGGCGGCTGGAGCTGACCCTCGACCTGCGCCGCGACATCAGCCGGGTCATCCGCCAGGTCCGGCCGCAGCGGGTGCTGACGTCGTCCCCCGAGCGGTTCTGGGAGCGGATCGGCGCCAGCCACCCCGACCACATGACGGTCGGCGAATCGACCCTGCGCGCCGTCTACCCCGACGCGCGCAACCCGTTCGCCTTCCCGGAGCTGCTCGAGGACGAGGGGCTCGAGGCCTGGACCGTGCCCGAGGTGTGGCTGGGCGCGAGCCCGCGGGCCGACCACGCCGTCGACGTCACCGACGTGCTCGACCGGAAGCTGGCCGCGCTGCACTGCCACGTCACGCAGGTGAGCCACAACCCCGACATCGACCAGTTCGTCACCGGCTGGATGCGGCAGACGGCGCAGCGGTTCGGCCTCCCCGAGGGCCGGCTCGCGGAGGCCTTCCACGTCGTCCACACGGCGTGATGAGGTCAGGCCATGGCTGACTCCTGGGAGGACCTGGTCGAGCGCACCCGCGGGGGCGACGTCACGCCCGGGACCATGTTCGGCTCGGCAGGTCTGCGGACCGGCAGGAAGTTCTTCGCCATCTGGTGGCACGAGCAGCTCGTCGTGAAGCTGCCGGCCGACCGGTTCCGGCAGCTGGCCGACGCCGGGCTGGCCGAGCAGTTCGAGCCGATGGAGGGCCGCCCGATGAACGGCTGGGCGCTGCTGCACGACGGCGCGGAGTGGGATCCCGTCGTCGCCGAGGCCCGTGCGTGGGTGGAGTCCCAGCGCTAGAGCAGGCGGTTGGTCGCCGCCCAGCGGGTCAGCTCGTTGCGGTTGGACAGCTGGAGCTTGCGCAGCACGTTCGAGGCGTGCGACTCCACCGTCTTCACCGAGATGAACAGCCGCGAGCCGATCTCCCGGTAGGTGTAGCCGCGGGCCAGCAGCTGCATCACCTCGCGCTCGCGCGCGCTGAGCAGGTCCAGCCCCGGGTCGGTCGCCTCCTCCTCCGGCTGCACGGCGGCCACCGGTCCGCCGGCCGCGAACGCGTCCAGCACGAACCCGGCCAGCCGCGGGCTGAAGACGACGTCGCCGTCGGCCACCCGCCGGACGGCGTCGAGCAGGTCCGGCCCCGAGATCGTCTTGGTGACGTAGCCGCGGGCCCCGGCCCGGATGACGGCGATGACGTCCTCGGCGGCGTCGGAGACCGACAGGGCCAGCCACTTCACGTCGGGCAGCTCGGCGCGCAGGGTCTCGAGCACCGCCCGGCCTCCACCACCCGGCATGTGCACGTCGAGCAGGACGACGTCCGGCTCCGTCGCGCGGATGCCCTCGACCGCCGAGGCGACGTCGGCACCCTCGCCGACGAACGCGACGTCGTCCCCGAGCTCCGCGCGCACGCCGGCGCGGACCATCGCGTGGTCGTCGACCACGAAGACGCGGGGGGTGGTCATGCGGCTGCTCCTCTCGGGAGCACGAGCTCCACCTCTGTGCCCTCACCGGGCGCCGACCGGACGACGGCCGTGCCGCCGAGCCGGGTGAGCCGACCGCTGACCGAGTCGCGCAGACCGCGGCGGTCGTCGGACACCTCCGCCGGATCGAACCCCTTGCCGCGGTCGCGCACGTAGACCGACACCCGCTCGGGCGTCACCTCGGTGTAGAGGTCGGCCGCCGTGGCGCCCGAGTGCTTCGCCGCGTTGACCAGCGCCTCGCGGGCGGCCGCGCCGAGCCCGGCCAGCGCCTCGTCGACCGGCGCGTCGCCGACCACGACCGGGTCGACCAGCAGGGCGTGGTCGGCCTCGACCTCGGCGACCACCGCCGCCACCAGCCCGGCCCAGGTGCCGCCCTCGCGCACGACCTTCGGGTCGTACAGCCAGGCGCGCAGTTCCCGCTCCTGGCCGCGGGCCAGCCGGCTCACCGCCTGCGGGTCCTCGGCGTGGCGCTGGATGAGGGCCAGGGTCTGCAGCACCGAGTCGTGCAGGTGGGCGGCGACGGCGGCCCGCTCCTCCGAGCGCACGCGCGCGGTGCGCTCCTCCGCGCGGGAGGCCAGCAGCCGCCGCCAGATCGGCGCGGTCGCGAGGACCAGGCCGGTGAGGATGACGAGGGTCGCGGCGAAGCCGTTCCGGGCGTTGGCCAGCTGGCCCGTGGTCGCCAGCAGCAGGATGAGGCCCCCGGCCGCCAGCGCCGCGCCTCCGGCCAGCGCCCAGCGGACGCCGGGCAGGTTGAGCGTCCGGTCGGTGTCGAGCTGACGCCAGATCACCGCCATGCCGACGGCGAGCACCAGCAGCGGCACGACCAGGTCGCCGTTGCTCAGCCTCGCAACCTGCCCGAGCACCGTGACGGCGGCGATCCCCAGCAGCACGAGGGTGACCACCTGGCGCTTGCCGGTCGGGCGCTGGAGCCGGATCGCGGCCGGCGTCGGGTCCTCCCCCGGCGCGGCGACGGGCATGGTCAGCCAGAGCAGGCCGTACATGACGATGCCGATGCCGAAGCTGGCGAGCACGACGAACGCCACGCGCACCACCAGGGGGTCCTGCTTCAGGTGGGACGCGGTGCCGACGGCCACGCCGGCCAGCAGGCGTCCCGACCGCGGGCGCACCAGCGGCGGCCGGTCCGCCGTCGTCGCGGGGGGCGCCCCGGTCGCAGTGGTGGTCACATACCCGATCGTCGCACCGCGGGCCACGCCTCCGACACGGGTGATCACCCTGGAAGAGCAGGCGCGGCCGATCCAGGGTCGGATGGGGGGCTTCCCTGATGGAATCCGGGCGCCGCGGTGGGCAGGCTTCCGGTCATGACATCCGCTCCGCCCCCCGCAGCTCCGCCGCCCCTGCCCCCGGCGATGGAGCCCCCGTCCTGGCCGCCGCCTCCTCCCGAGCCGCCGGCGGCTCGTCCCCAGCTGCGCCGCAGCCGCACCGACAAGATCCTCGGCGGCGTCAACGGCGGCCTGGCCGAGTACACCGGCATCGACGCCCTGCTCTGGCGGGTCGGGTTCGTCGCCCTGACCCTCGCCGCCGGCACCGGCGTCATCGTCTACCTGCTGCTGTGGGTGCTCATGCCGGCCGGCCCGCCCGGCGCCCCCGGCTCCGCGGTCGCCCCGGCGCCGCAGAAGCCGGCCCTGCCCCGGTCGCCGGTTCCGCGGATCACCGTTGCCGCCTTGCTGATCGTCGCCGGGCTCATGGCCGCCGTCACGAACCTCAGCGACTGGGACATCGGCCCGCGCGGCGTCCTCGGCGGCCTGCTGGCCGTGGTGGGGCTCGGTCTCGTCGCCGCCGCGTTCAGCGGCGGGCGGACCGCGCGGGGCGGCCTCATCGCCCTCGGCGTGGTCCTCTCGCTGGCCCTGGTCGCCGTCTCGACCGTGGGCGACACGGACGGCGGCGTCGGTGACCGGACCTACCGGCCGGCCACCGTGTCCGAGCTCCGGGACGTCTACAGCGGGGGCATCGGCGACGTCACCGTCGACCTGAGCCGGCTGGACCAGGGGATCTCCGGACGGGGACTGGAGGTGGAGATCGACCACGGCGTGGGCGACCTCGAGATCATCGTGCCCCGCTCGGCGGACGTGCAGCTGGAGGGCAACCACGGCCTCGGCGACATGGACGTCTTCGACAGCTCCGAGTCCGACGGCTTCTTCCCCGGGGCGGGCCGGTCATGGTCCGACGACGGCCGGGCCGAGTTCGTGATCACCGTCAACGCAGGTGTGGGAGACGTGGAGGTGTCCCGTGGCTGACTACAGCGAGTTCCCGACCACGCCGACCGCCTGGCAGGAGGCGCAGCTCAAGGACTGGCAGACGGTGCTGCCGCTGTCGACCGAGGACCCCGAGCCGCCGCGCAAGCGGGCGGTCGACCTCACCGCACTGGTGCCCGGCGTGCTGTTCCTCGCCCTGGCGGTCGTGGCGATGGCCGGCGTCGACCTGCCGTTCGGGTTCTGGGAGAACGGTGGCTTCGTCTGGATCCTGCTGATCGGCGGCGGCATCGCGCTGCTGGTGTCGGAGCTGAAGAAGTCCCGGCGGCGCCGTAGCTGACCGGCGGAGCGGACGTCGGGAGGGCCCGGGGAGCGATCGCTCCCCGGGCCCTCCGCCGTGCGGGAACCGAGATGCGCCGCGGGGCGTCGGAGTGAGCGTGCACCGCGCAGCCCTCCTGCTCGCCGCCGTCCTGGCGCTCGCCGCCTGCGGCGGGGGCGCCGGCAGCGGGCCGGACCTGGCCGGCGAGTGGGAGTTCACCGGAGGGACGGCGGACGGCGCGGCCCTCCCCCGGCCCGACGGCACGGCGGCGACCCTCGAGGTGGACGGGGACGAGCTGCGCGGCACCGCGTTCTGCAACCACTGGTTCGCCTCCTACCGGCTCGACGGGTCGTCGTTCACGGTGTCGGGTCTGGGCAGCACCGAGATGGGCTGCGCGCCCGATGTGCTCGCCGCCGAGAGCGCCTTCCTGGCCGCCCTCGGCGCGGTGGACACGGCGGCGTCGGGCGACGACGGGCTGCTGCTCTCCGGCGACGGGGTCGAGCTGCGCTTCACCCGTGCGGCGTCGGTCCCCGACAGCCCGCTCGAGGGCACCCGCTGGGTGCTCGAGACGGTCGTGGACGGGGCGACCGCGAGCTCCACCGTCGGGGAACCGGCGGTCCTGCGGCTGGACGGCGACGGGACCGCCGAGGCCACGACCGGCTGCCGCACGATCACCGGCCGCTGGCTGCTGGAGGACGGCGCCCTGGTGATCGACGACCTGCTGGCCGACGGCATCGACTGCCCGCCCGAGGTCGCGCAGCAGGACGTAGCGGTGTCCTCGGTGCTGGGCGGCAGTCCGGCCACCGAGGTCACCGAGGACCGCCTCACCCTCACAGCCGACGACGGGCGGGGCCTCGTCTACCGGGACGCGGGCTGAGGAACTACTCCCACTCGATGGTGCCCGGCGGCTTGCTGGTGACGTCGAGGGTGACCCGGTTGACCTCGCGCACCTCGTTGGTGATGCGGGTCGAGATCCGCGCCAGCACGTCGTAGGGCAGCCGCGTCCAGTCGGCGGTCATCGCGTCCTCGCTCGACACCGGCCGCAGCACGATCGGGTGCCCGTAGGTCCGCCCGTCGCCCTGGACGCCGACCGACCGGACGTCGGCCAGCAGCACGACGGGGCACTGCCAGATCTCCCGGTCCAGCTTCGCCGCAGTGAGCTCGGCGCGGACGATCGCGTCGGCCTTGCGCAGGATGTCCAGCCGTTCCTGGGTCACCTCGCCGACGATGCGGATGCCGAGGCCGGGACCCGGGAAGGGCTGGCGCCACACCATGGCCTCGGGCAGGCCCAGCTGGAGGCCGACCTCGCGGACCTCGTCCTTGAACAGCGTGCGCAGCGGCTCGACCAGCGTGAACTGCAGGTCCTCCGGCAGGCCGCCCACGTTGTGGTGGCTCTTGATGTTCGCCGTCCCGGACCCGCCGCCGGACTCGACGACGTCGGGGTAGAGCGTCCCCTGCACGAGGAAGTCGACGGTGTCGCCGTGCTCCTTGGCGTCGCCGACGACGTCGAGCGCGGCCTGCTCGAAGACCCGGATGAACTCCCGGCCGATGATCTTCCGCTTCTCCTCGGGGTCGGAGACCCCGGCCAGCGCGCCGAGGAACTGCTCGCGGGCGTCGACCACCCGCAGGTCCACACCGGTGACGGCGACGAAGTCGCGCTCGATCTGCTCGGTCTCGCCCTCGCGCATCAGCCCGTGGTCGACGTAGACGCAGGTGAGCCGGTCACCGATCGCCCGCTGGACCAGGGCGGCCGCGACGGCGGAGTCGACCCCGCCGGACAGCGCGCACAGCGCCCGGCCCTCGCCGACCTGCTCGCGGATCCGCTCGACCTGCTCCTCGACGACGTTGGCCATCGTCCAGGTCGGCTCGAGGCCGGCGATGTCGAACAGGAAGTGCTCGAGCACCGTCTGCCCGTGCGCGGTGTGCCGCACCTCGGGGTGGAACTGCACGCCGGCGAGCTTGCGGTCCACGTCCTCGAAAGCGGCCACCGGGGCGCCGGTCGACGTCGCCGTCACGGTGAAGCCGGGCGGCGCCTGCGAGACGGCGTCCCCGTGGCTCATCCAGACGTCCTGCTGGACCGGGAGCTCCCCGAACAGCCGGCCGGCCGTCGTGACGGTCAGCGGCGTTCCGCCGTACTCGCGGTCACCGGTGTGCGCGACGGAGCCGCCGAGGCTCTGCGCCATCGCCTGGAAGCCGTAGCAGATGCCGAAGGCCGGGACGCCGGCCTCGAACAGCGCCGGGTCGACCTGCGGGGCGCCGGGCGCGTAGACGCTCGACGGGCCGCCCGAGAGCACGATCGCCGCGGGCTTGCGGGCGACGATCTCCTCGGCGGGCACGTCGGAGGGGACGATCTCCGAGTAGACGCCCGCCTCGCGGATCCGCCGGGCGATCAGCTGCGCGTACTGGGCACCGAAGTCGACGACGAGGACGGTCGGGAAGTCCATCAGTCCGCCTGACCGCCGATCACGAGATCGACCCGCTGGAACTCCTTGAGGTCCCGGTAGCCGGTCTTGGCCATCGTGCGGGCCAGGGCGCCGAACAGGTTGGTGCGGCCGTCGGAGCTCGCCGCCGGGCCGAGCAGCACCTGCTCGAGCGGGCCGACCGGCTGCACGGGGGCCGAGGTGCCACCGCGCGGCAGCCGCGGGTGGGCGGCCACCGAGTCCCACCAGATCCCGCCGGCGGGCGCCTCGGTGGCGATCCGCAGCGACTCCCCCAGCTGCACCGCGTCGGCGCCGCAGGCCAGGGCGCGGGCGATCGCGCCGCTGGTCTCGATCCGGCCGTTGGCGATGACGTGCACGTACCGGCCACCGGTCTCGTCGAGGTAGTCGCGGCGGGCGGCCGCGGCGTCGGCGATGGCACTGGCCAGCGGCACGCGGATGCCGAGCACGTCGTCGCTGGTGGAGAAGCTGTCGGCGCCCACGCCGACGACGACGCCCGCCGCGCCGGTGCGCATCAGGTGCAGGGCGGTCGTGTAGTTCGCCGCCCCGCCCACGATCACCGGGACGTCGAGGTCGGCGATGAACTGCTTGAGGTTGAGGGCGTCGCCCTGCGTCGTCACGTGCTCGGCCGAGACGATCGTCCCCTGGATGACCAGCAGGTCGACGCCTGCCTTCAGCGCCGCGGGCGCGAGCTGCTCGGTGTGCTGCGGCGAGACCCGCACCGCCGTCGTCACCCCGGCGTCGCGCATCTCGCGGATCCGCTCGGCGACGAGCCCGGGTTTCACCGGCTCGCAGTAGACGTCCTGCAGCAGCGCCACCGGCGGCGCCCCGGCGCCCGCAGCGTCCCGGAGCTTGCGGTACACCGGCTCCGGGTCCTCGTACCGGGTCCAGAGCCCCTCGGCGTTCAGGACGCCGAGGCCACCGGCCTGGCCCACCGCGATCGCCGTCGCCGGGCTGACCACGGCGTCCGACGGGCTGGTGACCAGCGGGATGCCGAACCGGAAGGCGTCGATCTGCCAGGCGGTCGAGACGTCGTCGACGTCCCGCGTGCGCCGGGACGGGACGATCGAGACCTCGTCCAGGTCGTAGCCCCGGCGGGCGAAGCGGTTGAGCCCGATCTCGACGGTGTCACGCACGCTCATGCTCAGCGACCTCGGTAGTTGGGGGCCTCGACGGTCATCTGGATGTCGTGCGGGTGGCTCTCGACCAGGCCCGCCGACGTGATGCGGGTCAGCCGGCCGCGCTCCTTGAGGTCGGCGACCGTGGCCGCGCCCGCGTAGCCCATCGAGGCGCGCAGCCCGCCGACGAGCTGGTGGGCGACGCCCTGCAGCGCGCCGCGGTAGGGCACCTGGCCCTCGATGCCCTCGGGGACGAGCTTGTCGTCGGAGAGGACGTCGTCGGCGAAGTAGCGGTCGCGGCTGAACGACTGGTTGCCGCGCTTCTGCATCGCGCCCAGCGAGCCCATGCCGCGGTAGGTCTTGTACTGCTTGCCGTTCATGAAGACCAGCTCGCCCGGCGCCTCCTCGACGCCGGCGAACAGCCCGCCGATCATCACGGTGTCGGCGCCGGCGACCAGGGCCTTGGCGATGTCACCGGAGTACTGGAGCCCGCCGTCGGCGATCACCGGCACACCGGCCGGGCCGGCCGCCAGCCACGCCTCGTAGATGGCGCTGACCTGGGGGACGCCGACACCGGCGACCACGCGGGTGGTGCAGATGGAGCCGGGCCCGACGCCGACCTTCACCGCGTCCACCCCGGCGTCGACGAGGGCCTGGGCGCCGTCGCGGGTGGCGATGTTGCCGCCGACGACCTCGACGCCACCGTCGCCGCCGAAGTCCTTCTTCACGCGAGCGACCATGTCGAGGACGGCGCGCTGGTGGCCGTGCGCGGTGTCGACGACGAGGACGTCGACACCCGCGTCGACGAGCAGGCCGGCGCGCTTGTAGGCGTCCTCGCCGACGCCCAGGGCAGCGCCCACCACGAGGCGGCCGTCGGCGTCCTTGGTGGAGTTCGGGTACTGGTCGCGCTTGACGAAGTCCTTGACCGTGATGAGCCCGCGCAGCCGGCCGCCCTCGTCGACGATCGGCAGCTTCTCGATCTTGTGCTTCGACAGCAGGGTCAGCGCGGTGTCCGCGTCCACCCCCACGGGCGCGGTCACCAGCGGCATCGGCGTCATGACGTCGCGGACCAGCCGGTCGTGGTCGGTCTCGAAGCGCATGTCGCGGTTGGTCACGATGCCGAGCAGGACGCCGTCGGCGTCGACCACGGGGGCACCGGAGATGCGGTAGCGGGCCGACAGCGCGTCGACCTCGGCGAGCGTGTTGTCGGGCGAGCAGGTGACCGGGTTGGTGACCATGCCGGCCTCGGACCGCTTCACCAGGTCGACCTGGCCCGCCTGGTCCTCGGCGGCGAGGTTGCGGTGCAGGACGCCCATGCCGCCGACGCGGGCCATCGCGATCGCCATGCGCGCCTCGGTGACGGTGTCCATCGCGCTGGACAGCAGCGGCACGGCCAGCCGGATGCGGCGGGTGACCTGGCTGCTGGTGTCCACCTCGGTCGGGACGATGTCGGACGCCCCCGGGATCAGCAGGACGTCGTCGTAGGTCAGCCCGAGCGGGGCGAACTTCGCCGGGAGCTCGGGTACGTAGTCGGCCTGCATGTGCCGCCACCCTCCAGGAATCGGGGCCGGACTCCGCACCGGGCGCAGGAAGTCCGTGCACGATCGTAGGCGGCGGCGCAGAAGGCGCGGTGCGCTGCCTGCCGGGGCGGTTACGGTGGAGGACGTGACTCCGTTCGACGACGCCTCCGGCCCCGACTTCGGGCCCCTCGACCCGCCGGGTCAGCCTCCGCTGACGATGGAGGAGCGCGCCGGTGTCCTGGACGACCTCGCCGAGCTCGAGGTGTTCCGCACCCTGCTCGAGCCGACGGGCATCAAGGGCATCGTCGTCGACTGCCCCGACTGCGACGAGGAGCACCACGTCGACTGGGCGCTGATGCAGGCCAACCTGCGCCAGCTCCTCGACGAGGGGCAGACCGGCCGCCACGAGCCGCCGTTCGACCCGAACCCCGACGACTACGTCAGCTGGGACTACGCCAGCGGGTACGCCGACGGAGTCGCGGCGACGGCCGAGCACGAGGAGCCGACCGGAAAGCACGGCGGCCGGCACGCCCGCGACGACTGAGCGCACGTCACCACGCACCGAGGGCTGCCTCCCGTGATCGGGAGGCAGCCCTCGGTGCGTTCTCGCCTGCTGTCAGGTCATGATGCCGCGGCGGAAACCCGTCGCGACGGCCTCGGCGCGATCCTTCGCACCGAGCTTGCGGAAGAGCCGGCGGGCGTGGGTCTTGATGGTGTCCTCGGACAGGTAGAGCTCCCGGCCGATCTGGGCGTTGCTCTTGCCCTGGCTCATGCCGGTGAGCACCTGCATCTCGCGC
>NZ_QCZF01000011.1 GCF_003075095.1 Blastococcus litoris | reverse complement strand
ACCCTCTCGGGCTTCCCTGCTGGCTTGGATGTCCAACACTACGCCGGTTTCCGATGCACCCCGTACCCGGGGTCTCGGTCCGGCGGACCTCCCGGTCCGCGCGGCGCATGGAGAACAGTACACGACCTCCGGGGGCCGTGCACGGGGGGGTGTCGAGCAGGGCCCGGAGGCCCTCGCTCACAGCCCGAGGAAGCTCTCGATCCCCACGGTCAGCCCGGGCCGGCGGGCGATCTCGCGGACCGCGAGGAGCACACCCGGCATGAAGGACGCTCGGTCGAACGAGTCGTGCCGCAGGGTCAGCGTCTCCCCCGCTGCTCCCATGAGGACTTCCTGGTGCGCCACCAGACCGGTCAGCCGCACGGCGTGGACGGCGACGCCCTCGACGTCGGCGCCCCGGGCACCGGGCAGCGAGTCCGTGGTGGCGTCCGGCGAGGCGGGCAGGCCGGCGGCGCGCCGTGCGGCGGCCACGAGCCGGGCCGTCCGCACCGCGGTGCCGGACGGGGCGTCCACCTTGTTGGGGTGGTGCAGTTCCACCACCTCGACCGACGGGAAGAACCGGGCCGCCTCCTGCGCGAACTTCATGAGCAGCACCGCGCCGATGCCGAAGTTCGGGGCGATCACCACGCCCACCTCGGGCTTGGGCTCCAGCCACTCGGCGATCGTGGCGAGCTTGGCCTCGTCGAAGCCCGTCGTCCCCACGACGCAGTGGATGTTGTTGTCGATGCAGAACCGGATGTTGTCCATGACGACGTCCGGGCGGGTGAAGTCGACGACCACCTGGGCGCCGGCGTTCGCGATGTCGAACAGCCAGTCGCCGTCGTCGATCATGGCGACGAGCTCGAGGTCGTCCGCGGCGTTGACCGCCTTGACGACCTCCGTCCCCATGCGGCCCCGGGCGCCCAGCACCCCCACGTTGATGAGCGGTGCCTCGGCGGCGGCCGACGGCGAGGCCTGCTGGTCAGGGGTGGAGGTGCTCGTGGTCACGCCGCCAGGCTTCCCGCCTCACGCCCAGGGCGCAAGCCGCCCCGGTCAGGGCGCGGGCGACGACCGGCGGGCGAGGGCCGCCCAGAGCCCGAGCCCGAGCAGGATGCCGGCCAGGTCGGCGACCCCGTCGGCCAGCGAGGCGCTGCGCGCCAGGGGGGTGAACCCCTGGATGAGCTCGCTGACGACGGCGTAGCCGAGGAGCAGCCACCCGAGCGGGGCGGCCGCGCAGCCGGCCCAGCGCCCCGCGACGGCGAGCGCGGCGAACAGCGCGACGTGGACCACCTTGTCGACTCCGGGCGGCGCGCTCGGCACGTCCGACGCCGGCGCGAAGAGCACCGCCAGCGAGACGAGCACGACGACGGCGAAGACCCCCCGGGACAGGGCCCCGTGCACCTGGAGGGCGTCGCGCATCAGAGCCGGTCGAGGTCGGACTCGCGGTAGGGCCCCACGACGGCCAGGCACGTGTCCTGGCTGAACAGCTCGGCGGCGACCTCGCGCACCTGCGCCTCGTCGACGGCGTCCAGCCGGGCCAGGACCTCGCGGACCGGGAGGTACTCGCCGTAGGAGAGCTCGCTCTTGCCCAGCCGGCTCATGCGGGACCCCGTGTCCTCGAGGCCGAGCACCATGCCGCCCTTGAGCTGGCCCCGGCTGCGGGCGACCTCCTCGGAGGTGATCCCCTCGGCCGCCACCCGGTCGAGCTCGGCCCGCACGAGCCGCAGCACCTCGGGCACGCGCTTCTTCGAGCAGCCGGCGTAGACCGAGAACGCCCCCGCCCCGGCGTAGTGCGACAGCGCCGAACCCACGCTGTAGACCAGGCCGCGCTGCTCGCGGATCTCCTGGAACAGCCGCGAGCTCATGCCGCCGCCCACCGCCGCGTCGAGGACGGCCGCGGCGTAGCGCCTGTCGTCGAGGCGGCCCATCGCCGGCGTCCCCAGCAGCAGGTGAGTCTGCTCCGTCTTGCGCGCGATGAGGCCTGCGGACCGCGCGGGCTTGTGGACCGTGCCCTCCCCCGTGCGCAGCGGCGCCGGGCGGGTGCCGCCGCCGAGCCGGTCGCCGAACGCGGCGGTGACCAGGTCGAGGACCTGCTGGTGCTCCACCCGGCCGGCCGCCGTCACGACGATGGAGGGCACCGTGTAGCGCCCGCGGTACCAGCCGTCGACGTCGTCCCGGGTCAGCCCCTCGATCGACTCGACGGTGCCGAGCACCGAGCGGCCCAAGGGGGTGTCGCCGAACAGCGTCTCGGCGAACAGGTCGTGCACCGCGTCGGAGGGCTCGTCGTCGCGCATGGCGATCTCCTCGAGCACCACCGTGCGCTCGGACTCCAGGTCCGCGGCGGTGTTGCGCGCCTCGGTCACCAGGTCCGACAGCAGGGTGACGGCCAGCGGGAGGTCACTGGCGAGCACGTTGGCGTAGTAGCAGGTGTGCTCCTTGGCGGTGAAGGCGTTCATCTCACCGCCGACGGCGTCCATGGCCGTCGCGATCTCCAGCGCGCCGCGGGTCGCCGTCCCCTTGAACAGCAGGTGCTCGAGGAAGTGCGAGGACCCGGCGACCGCCGGGCTCTCGTCCCGCGAGCCCACGCCGACCCAGATGCCGAGCGTGGCCGAGAGGACGCCCGGCATCGTCTCGGTCAGGACCCGGAGGCCCCCCGGCAGCTCGGTCCGCTCCACCCGGCCGCCGACCTCGTCGAGGTCCAGCAGCTCGGTCACCCCGACGGGAACCGGGGCGGGTGCATCCGCACCCGCCCCGGCCCCGTTCACGTCAGGCGTGGTCACTCACCCGCGGGAGCAGCGGCGGCCTCGGCCGGAGCCGCGGCGCCGTCACCCTCGGCGGCGACCGGCACGAGGCTGATCTTGCCGCGGGCGTCGATGTCGGTGATCTCCACCTGCATCTTGTCGCCGACGTTCGCGACGTCCTCGACCTTGCCGATGCGCTTGCCGCCACCGAGCTTGCTGATGTGCACCAGGCCGTCGCGGCCGGGCAGCAGGGAGACGAAGGCGCCGAACGGCGTGGTCTTGACGACCGTGCCGAGGAAGCGCTCGCCGACCTTGGGCAGCGTCGGGTTGGCGATGGCGTTGATCCGGTCCACCGCGGCCTGGGCCGAGGGGCCGTCGGACGCGCCGACGTAGATCGTGCCGTCGTCCTCGATGGTGATGTCGGCGCCGGTCTCGTCCTGGATCGCGTTGATCATCTGGCCCTTGGGGCCGATGACCGCGCCGATCTTGTCGACCGGGATGCGCACCGTGGTCACGCGCGGGGCGTACGGGCTCATCTCGTCCGGGCCGTCGATGGCCTCGCCCATGACGTCCAGGATGTGCAGCCGGGCCGCGCGGGCCTGGGTCAGCGCACCGGCGAGGACGTCGGAGGGGATGCCGTCGAGCTTCGTGTCCAGCTGGAGGGCCGTGACGAAGTCCTTGGTGCCGGCGACCTTGAAGTCCATGTCACCGAACGCGTCCTCGGCGCCGAGGATGTCGGTCAGCGCGACGTACTCGGTCTTGCCGTCGACCTCGTCGGAGACCAGGCCCATGGCGATGCCGGCGACCGGCGCCTTCAGCGGCACACCGGCGTTGAGCAGGGCCAGCGTCGAGGCGCAGACCGAACCCATGGACGTCGAGCCGTTGGAGCCCAGCGCCTCCGACACCTGGCGGATCGCGTAGGGGAACTCCTCGCGGTCGGGCAGGACCGGGACGAGCGCCCGCTCGGCGAGCGCGCCGTGGCCGATCTCGCGGCGCTTGGGCGAACCCACGCGGCCGGTCTCGCCGGTGGAGTAGGGCGGGAAGTTGTAGTTGTGCATGTAGCGCTTGCGGGTCACCGGCGAGAGGGTGTCCAGCTGCTGCTCCATCCGGAGCATGTTCAGCGTGGTGATGCCCAGGATCTGGGTCTCGCCGCGCTCGAACAGCGCCGAGCCGTGCACGCGCGGGACGACCTCGACCTCGGCCGACAGCGGGCGGATGTCGGTCAGGCCGCGGCCGTCGATGCGGACCTTGTCGCGCAGGATCCGCTGGCGGACGACCTTCTTGGTCAGCGCGCGGAAGGCGCCGGAGATCTCCTTCTCGCGGCCCTCGAACTGGCCGGCCAGCGCGGCCTTGACCTCGTCCTTGAGCGCGTCGGTGGCGTCCTCGCGCTCGGCCTTGCCGGCGATCTGCTGCGCCTGCGCGAGCTTGTCGCCGACCTGGGCCTCGACGGCGGCGTAGACGTCGTCCTGGTAGTCGAGGAAGCGCGGGAACTCCTGGACCGGCTTCGCGGCCTTCTCGGCGAGCGCGGACTGCGCGTCGCACAGCGCCTTGATGAAGGGCTTGGCGGCCTCGAGGCCCTGGGCCACGATCTCCTCGGTGGGCGCGGGGGCGCCACCGGCGACGAGCTGGATGGTCTTCTCGGTGGCCTCGGCCTCGACCATCATGATCGCGACGTCGCCGTCGGGCAGGACCCGGCCGGCCACGACCATGTCGAAGACGGCGTCCTCGAGCTCGGACTCGGTCGGGAAGCCGACCCACTGCCCGTTGATCAGCGCCACGCGGGTGCCGCCGACCGGGCCGGAGAACGGCAGGCCCGAGAGCTGGGTGGACGCCGAGGCGCCGTTGATGGCCAGCACGTCGTAGAGGTGCTGCGGGTCCAGGGCCATGACCGTGATGACGACCTGGACCTCGTTGCGCAGGCCCTTGGCGAAGGTCGGGCGCAGCGGGCGGTCGATCAGGCGGCAGGTGAGGATCGCGTCCTCGGACGGCCGGCCCTCGCGGCGGAAGAACGAACCGGGGATGCGCCCGGCGGCGTACATCCGCTCCTCGACGTCGACGGTCAGCGGGAAGAAGTCGAACTGCTCCTTGGGCTGACGGCCGGCCGTGGTGGCCGACAGCAGCATGGTGTCGCCGTGGGTGACGACGACGGAGCCGGCGGCCTGCTTGGCGAGGCGGCCGGTCTCGAAGGTGATGGAACGGCTGCCGAAGCTGCCGTTGTCGATGACCGCGGTGGCGGTGGTGACGCCGTCCTCGGCGTCGAACTCTGCGGTGATGGTGGACACGTGTCCTTCTCTCTTCTTCGTCGCAGCGGCCTCGTGCCGACCTGCGACTCCTCTGACGGCCCGCTTCTCTGTGGTGAGCCGTCCTGCGTCCGGGTGACCGGTGCTCGATCGAAGCCCTCGGGTCCTGGTTCCCCGGAACGGGGATCCGATGCGTGCCCGGGAGCCACTACCGAGGACCGGCCCTTCTCAGGACGCGTCCGGCGGCGGGCCGGTTGTCCCTCGCGCGGCGGGCGCCGAACGAGGAAGGGGACCGCCCGGGATGTCCCGGACGGCCCCCTCGTGCTCAGCGGCGCAGACCCAGCCGCTCGATGAGCGAGCGGTAACGGGTGATGTCCGTCTTCGCCAGGTAGTTCAGCAGCCGGCGGCGACGGCCGACCAGCAGGAGCAGGCCCCGCCGGCTGTGGTGGTCGTGCTTGTGCTGCTTGAGGTGCTCGGTGAGGTCGCTGATCCGCTTGGTCAGCATCGCGACCTGTACCTCGGGCGAGCCGGTGTCGTTCTCGACCGTGGCGTACTCGGTCATGATCTGCTTCTTGACTGCGCTCTCGAGCGCCATGGTTCGCCTCCGGGGCGGGTCACGTGTGGCCCCCGGTCTGAATCACGGGGGCAGGTCTCACACAGCCGGGTCGCCCCGGCGGGTTCCCAGGCTACCAGCGCACGGACGATGGCCCGTCGGCGCACTGACCAGGACGGATGAGCGGACGTTCAGGGTGCGCCGGGCAGGCCGAGGACCGTGCGCGTGTCCGCGACGTCCTTGTCCATCGCGGCGACCAGGGCCGAGACGTCGGGGAAGGCGGCCATCGGGCGCAGCCGCCGGACGAACTCCACGCCGACGTGCTCCCCGTAGAGGTCGCCCTCGTAGTCGAGCACGAACGCCTCGACCGTGCGCCGGCTGCCCTGGAAGGTCGGGTTGGTGCCCACCGAGATGGCGGCCGGGAACCGCTCCTTGCTGGCGCCGCTGCGCGGGTCGCGGGTGACCAGGTGCCCCGCGTAGACGCCGTCGGCCGGGATGGCGGTGAACGGCGGCGTCTCGACGTTGGCCGTCGGGTACCCGAGGTCGCGACCCCGGCGGTCACCCCGGACGACGACGCCGTCCACGCGGTGCGGTCGCCCGAGCGCGCGGGCGGCGGGCTCCATGTCACCCGCGGCGACGCAGGCCCGGATGTAGGTGGAGGAGATCGTGACCTCCTCCTCCCCCGCCTCGGACGCGACGTTCGCCAGCGGCACGCCCTCGACCGAGAAGCCGAACCGCCGCCCCTCCGCGACCAGGGAGTCCACGGTGCCGGCCGCCTTGTGCCCGTAGGTGAAGTTCTGCCCGATGACCACCTGCGCGCAGTGCAGGTGCTCGACCAGCACCGTGTGGGTGAAGCCCTCCGGGGAGAGCCGCATGAACTCGGTGGTGAACGGCAGCACGCACATGGCGTCCACGCCGAGCTCGGCCACCAGCTCCGCCTTGCGGTCCAGCGACGTGAGGATCGCCGGGTGCGAGCCCGGCCGGATGACCTCGGCGGGGTGGGGGTCGAAGGTCAGCAGCAGGCAGGGACGGCGCATCGCCTGCGCCCGGGCGACCGCCGTGCCGATCAGCTGCTGGTGGCCCCGGTGGACGCCGTCGTACATCCCGATGGTGACCACGGTCCGGCCGAGGTCACCCGGGATGGCGTCCAGCCCCCGCCAGCGCAGCACGCGAACGCCGCCCGGCTCAGGCGACCCGGTGCAGCCAGCCGCGGGTGTCGGCCACCCGCCCGTGCTGGATGTCCAGGAGCGACTCGCGCAGCTGCATGGTGAGCGGTCCCGGGGTCCCGTCGCCGACGACGAAGTCGCCGGTGCGCGCCTTGACCTCGCCGACGGGCGTGATCACCGCGGCGGTCCCGCAGGCGAAGGTCTCGGTGACGCTGCCGTCGGCCACGCCCTGGCGCCACTCGTCGACCGAGAAGCGGCGCTCGGTCACCCGGTGGCCCGTCGCGCGGGCGACCTCGATGAGCGAGTCGCGGGTGATGCCGGGCAGCAGCGTGCCGGTGAGCTCGGGGGTCACCAGCTCGGCGTCGTCGCCGGAGCCGAGGACGAAGAACAGGTTCATCCCGCCCATCTCCTCGACGTAGCGCTTCTCGACCGCATCGAGCCAGACGACCTGGTCGCAGCCAGCCGCGATGGCCTGCTCCTGCGCCAGCAGGCTCGCCGCGTAGTTGCCGGCGCACTTGACGTCGCCGGTGCCGCCCGGGGCGGCCCGGATGTAGTCCTCGGAGAGGTAGACCGAGACCGGGTGGACCCCGCGCGGGAAGTAGGCGCCGGCCGGGCTGGCGATGACGAGGAACAGGTACTCCGACGCGGGGCGCACGCCGAGGAACGGCTCGCTGGCCAGCTGGTAGGGCCGGATGTAGAGGGTCTGGTCGGGGCCGGTCGGCACCCAGTCGCGGTCGGCGTCGACGAGGGCGTCGACGGCGGCGAGGAAGGCGTCCTCGGGGACCGGAGGCATCGCCAGCCGCTTCGCCCCGCGGGCGAAGCGGGCGGCGTTGGCCTCCGGGCGGAAGGTGGCCACGCTGCCGTCGGGCTGGGCGTAGGCCTTGAGGCCCTCGAAGATCGACTGCGCGTAGTGCAGGGCGGCGGTCGACGGGTCCAGCTGCAGCGGCGCGTACTGCGTCAGGCGCGCGTCGTACCAGCCCTTCCCGGCCTGGTAGCGCGCCACGAACATGCTGTCGGTGAAGTACCGGCCGAAGCCGGGGTCGGCCAGCTGCGCCGCGCGCTCGGCCGCAGGGCGACGCGTCACGTCCTCCACCACGAGCGGCACGCCCTCGGTGAACATCCGCGAGGAGGTACGGCTGTCGGCGAGCGTGTCGGTCATGGCTCCCACCTGCGAGTGCGCGTGTTCGGGCGTCCCGGCGGCGGCCGGGACGCCCGCCACACTATCCCCGCGAGGGCGGGGCTCAGGCCTGGCCGTCCTGGTTGGCCTTCGGGCCGGCGTACTCCAGCACCTCGTAGGTCCACACGTGCGCGGAGTGTGGGGCGGCCGACGCCAGCGTGTCGCCGCCGCCGTCGTGGGCCCGGTCGAAGTCCTGGCTCGACTGCCACGCCTCGTAGTCCGCCACGCTCGTCCAGCGCGTGTAGACGAGGTACTGGTCGGTGCCCTCGACCGGGCGCAGCAGCTCGAACCACTCGAAGCCCGGAGTGCTCTCGACGGCTCCGGCGCGCCCGCGGAACCGCTCCTCGAACCGCTCCTGCTTGTCCTTGGGGACCGTGATCGCGTTGATCTTGACGACGCTCATGGCCCTCCCCTTCCCGACCGGGGGTCCGGTCAATCGCGCATGCTGACGGGGTGGACACGCAGCGCACCGCCGACCTGGGCTTCGCGAAGCTCGACCTGGACCGGGCCGACCGCACCGGCACGCCCGAGGTCGTCTACGCGGCCGGCAAGACGCCGGCCCAGACGGTCGAGTGCCTCGCCGCCCTGCTCGAGGGCGGCGCCGCACCGGCCTGGGCGACCCGCGTGGACGACGAGACCGCGGCCGCGGTCCTGGAGCGGTGGCCCGACGCGGTCGTCGACACCGGGGCCCGCTGCGCCTTCGTCGGCGAGCTCCCGGAGCCCGTGGGGAACGTCGTCGTGCTCACGGCCGGGACGTCGGACGGAGCGGTCGCCGCGGAAGTGGTGGCGACGCTGCGGGCGTCCGGGGTCGGCTGCACCCGGGTCGACGACGTGGGGGTGGCCGGCGTGCACCGGGTGCTCGCCGTCGCGCCGCGCATCGCGGCGGCCGATGCGGTCGTCGTCGTCGCCGGGATGGACGGCGCCCTGCCGAGCGTGGTGGCCGGGCTGACCGACCGGCTGGTGGTCGCCGTCCCGACCTCCGTCGGCTACGGCGCGGCGTTCGAGGGGCTCGCCGCGCTGCTGACGATGCTCACCGCCTGCGCGCCCGGCGTGCTGGTGGTCAACATCGACAACGGGTTCGGCGCGGGCGTGGCCGCTGCCCGGATCGTGCGCAGCGCTCAGCGGTAGCGGACGGGGTCGGGCAGCAGCTCGTTCATCGACCCGGAGCGGAAGCCGCGCGGGTCGACCTCGACCTCGCCGAAGCCGGCGACGGCGGCCAGCAGGTCGTCCCGCGCGGCCAGGCGCTGCGCCAGTGCGACGTCGACCTCCACGCGAGCCCGGTTCCCGCCCAGGTCGCGCACCCGCAGGTCCTGGACCGTCAGCCCGGCATCGGCCATCGCCGTCCGCAGGCCCGCCTCCGCCGCCTCCACGCGGGCGAGGCCCTCGGCGGTGACCGGGACGCCGTACGCGATCCGGCTGGCCAGGCACGCGGCCGCGGGCTTGTCGGCCAGCGGCAGCCCCCAGAGCCGGGCAGCGGCCCGGACGTCGTCCTTGGTCATGCCGGCACGGGCCAGCGGCGCCCAGGCACCCCGCTCGGCGGCGGCGCGGATGCCGGGCCGGAACCCGGCCCTCAGGTCGTCGGCGTTGGTGCCGGTGACGACGTCGGCGATGCCCAGCCGGGCGGCGAGCGGCGCGAGCACCTCGACGAGCTCGGTCTTGCAGAACGCGCAGCGGTCCCCGGCGTTGGCCCGGTAGCCCTCGCGGGACAGCTCGTCGGTGCGCGGCAGCTCGTGCCGCACGCCCAGGGACGCCGCGAACTCCCGTGCGCCCGCCCGCTCGGACGCCGGCAGGCTCGGGGAGACAGCGGTCGCCGCGACCACGCGGTCGGCCCCCAGGGCGCGCACGGCGGCGGCCAGGACGACGCCGGAGTCGACGCCGCCCGAGAAGGCGACGAGCACGCCGGGCAGCGGGCGCAGCTCGGCCTCCAGTGCCGCGATCCGGGCGTCGAGGGAGCTCACGGGAGGCAGGTTCTCACGTCGCGGGGAAGCCGACGGCCACCCGGGCGGTGCTCCCGGAGTCCTCGAGCAGGGCGACCAGCCGGCCCTCCGGGTCGACGGCGGCGTGCGGGCCGGGCGCGCCGGTGGCCGGGATCCGCTGCCCGTAGCCCAGCGCCCGCGACTCCTCGTCGGTGACCGCCCGGGTGGGGAAGACCAGGGTGGCCGCCTGCGCGAGGGGCAGGAACCCGTCCCCTCCCCCGGCGACCAGCGCGGCGCCCGCCTCCTCGACCGGCGCCGCCAGCTCGACGGAGAAGGGCCCGGAGGCCGTGCGGCGCAGCGCCGTCAGGTGGCCGCCCACGCCGAGGGCCGCACCGGCGTCCCGGGCGATGGCCCGGATGTAGGTACCGGCCGTGCAGGAGACGGTGACGTCGACGTCGAGCAGGTCCGGCTCCGGGCGCCGGATCCCGTGGACGTCGAGCCGGTGGACGGTCACCGGACGCGGGGCCAGCTCGACCGCCTCGCCGGCGCGCACCCGGTCGTAGGAGCGCCGGCCCTCGACCTTGACCGCGCTGACCGCCGACGGCACCTGCTGCAGCGGCCCGGTCTGCGCGGCGAGCGCGTCCCGCACCGCGGCGTCGTCCAGGTGCGCCGTCGACGCGGTCGTCACGACGTCGCCCTCGCGGTCGTCGGTGACCGTCGACTGCCCGAACCGGATGGTGGCCTCGTAGGTCTTGTCGTGCCCGCCGACGTACCCGAGGAGGCGGGTCGCGGCGCCCACGCCGAGCACGAGCAGGCCGGTGGCCATGGGGTCGAGGGTGCCGGCATGGCCGACCTTGCGCACCGACAGCACGCGACGGGCGCGGGCGACGACGTCGTGGGAGGTCATCCCCCCGGGCTTGTCGACCAGCAGCAATCCGGGTGGTACGTCGGCGTCGGGTCTGCGGGGGCTCACGTCCCCACCGTTGCAGGCGCGCTCAGCCAGCGGTCACCCGCCACCCGCACGAGGACGCCGACCAGGCGCAGGCCGATGAACAGGCAGAGCCCGGTCCACACCCCGGCCAGGCCCCAGCCGAGCGGGCCGGACAGCAGCGAGAGGGGGAGGAAGCCGACGACGGCCGAGCCGATCGTCACGGTGCGCAGGTAGCCGACGTCCCCGGCCCCCATGAGGACGCCGTCCAGGGCGAACACCACCCCGGCCAGCGGCTGCATGCCCGCGAGGAACCACCAGACCACCTCGGCCTGCGCCAGCACGGCGGGGTCGTCGGTGAAGAGCGGGAGGAGGACGTCGCGGGCGGCCAGCAGCACCGCGCCCACCAGCACGCCGGTGCCCAGGCCCCAGAGGGCCACCCGCGACGCCGTGGCGCGGGCCTCGGCCGGCCGCTGCGCCCCGAGCGCGTGCCCGACCAGGGTCTGCGCCGCGATGGCGTAGGCGTCGAGCACCAGGGCGAGGAAGAAGAACAGCTGCAGGGCGATCTGGTGCGCAGCGAGGGACGCCGTCCCCGCCCGGGCGGCCACGCCGGCGGCGACCAGGAACGAGATCTGCAGGACGGCGGCACGGACGAGCAGGTCGCGGCCGATGACGAGCTGGTTGCGCAGGGCGGCCGGCCGGGGACGCCAGCCGGCGCCCTCGCGCGCCAGTGCCCGGACGAACAGCCCGGCGGTCAGGGTCTGACCCGCGACGTTCGCGACGGCGGAGCCGACCAGGCCGAGCCCGGCCGGGTGCACCAGCAGCGGGCAGAGGACCAGGCTGAGCAGGCTGCCGGCGAGCACGTACCGGACGGGGCGCTGCAGCTCCTGGACACCCCGCAGCCAGCCGTTGCCCGCCAGCGACACGAGCAGCAACGGCGCCCCGAGGCTGGCGACCCGCAGCCACTGCTCCCCCGCCTCCGCGACGGCCCCGCCCCCGCCCGCCAGCAGCCGGGTGAGCGGGCCGGCCAGCAGCTGGAACAGGACCAGCACGCCGAACCCCAGCGCGAGCGCGAGCCAGGTGGCCTGGACACCCTCGGCCACCGCGCCGTCCCGGTCACCCGCGCCCGCCCGGCGGGCCGCCCGGGCGGTCGTGCCGTAGGCCAGGAAGTTGAGCAGGGCCGCGGCCCAGGCGAGCAGCCCGCCGCCCACGGCGAGGCCACCCAGGGGGACGGTGCCCAGGTTGCCGACCACGGCCGTGTCGACGAGCAGGTACAGCGGCTCGGCCGCCAGCACGACGAGCGCCGGGACGGCGAGCCTGAGGACGGAGGGACCGCGCGTCACTCCGCGGCGAGCTCCCGGCGCAGCGCCTCGACGGTCTTCTCGCGGTCGAGGTAGGAGCTGTACCCGGCGGCCAGCCGGTGCCCGCCGCCGCCGAGGGCCATGGCCACGCGGGCGACGTCGGTCGCGCCCCGGGACCGCAGGGACACCGACCACGAACCGTCGTCCTGCCCCTTGAGGACGCACGCCACGTCCGCCTCCTCGGTGGAGCGGACGACGTCGACGAGGGCCTCGAGCTGCTCACCGGGCAGCCCGTGCTCGCCGGCCTCGGCGGTGCTCGACCAGGTCCAGACCAGACCGGCACCGACCTCCGGCTCCAGGACGGCCCGGCCGGTGACGACCGACAGCAGCCCCAGCCAGCCGAACGGGGCGGTGTCGAACAGCCGGCGGCTGATGTCGGAGTGGTCGATGCCCGTCGCCAGCAGACGGGCCGCGAGCTCGTGGGTGTCCGGGCGCGTGTTGCCGAAGCGGAAGGAACCGGTGTCCGCGGCCAGCCCGGCGTAGAGCAGGGTGGCCAGCTGCGGGTCCACGGTGACCCCGAGCTCGTCGAGCAGGCCCGCGACCAGGGTGACGGTGGCGGGCGCGCCGCCGTCGACCAGCCGCACGTCCCCGAAGCCGGGGTTGCTGGCGTGGTGGTCGACGACGACCGACGTGCCCGCCGAGTCCAGCAGCGGCGCCAGCTCGCCCAGGCGTGCCGGCGACGCGGCGTCCAGGCTCACGAACACGTCCGGCGAGGACGGCACGGTCGCCGAGGGCACCAGGCCCTCGGCGCCCGGCAGCCAGCCGAGCGAGGCCGGGAGCGCGAACGGGTCCGGGAAGGTGACGAGGACACGTGCCCCGCGACGACGCAGCCCCTCGCCGAGAGCGAGGGTGCTGCCCAGCGCGTCGGCGTCGGGCTGCACGTGCCCGGACAGCACGACGGTGCCGCGGTTGTCGGCGGCCTCGGCCAGCACCGAGGCCGCGGTGCGGAGGGGGGACGCCGCCGCACGCGACGAGGAGAGGGACACGCGGATCAGCTGTCCGGTCCGGGGTCGGCGACCGGAGGGGCGTTCTGCTCCTCCTGCACGGACCCGCCACCGACCGGGTAGCGCGAGCCGTCCTCGGGCTCGTCGGCCGCGATGCTCGGGGCCTCCCCCAGCTCGCCGCGCTTGCCGCCGTCGGTCGGGTCACCGGTGCCGGGGACCTCCTGCCCACCCAGCACGGACGTGCCCTGGCCCTCGTCGGGCTCGTGGGGATCCGGGTCGTTCTCGGTCACGACGCGCTCCTGCTCTGCACGGAGATGTCCTCGGCACTGTCATCGGCAGATCCGGACGCGACCGTGTCCTCGTCGTCGTCCTCGTGGTCCTCGGCCGGACGCCGGTAGGGATCGGGCTCGCCCGCGTACTGCGCACCCTCCCGGGCCCGGGCCAGCTCCTCGTCGGCGTGCCGGGCACGCTCGAGCGCCTCCTCGAGGTCCCGCGCGGTGTCCGGGACGATGTCCGCGACGAAGGTCAGCGTCGGCACGAACTTGATGCCGGTCTGCTTCCCGACCGTGGAGCGGAGCACGCCGGTCGCGCTGGTGAGCGCCGCGGCGGAGTCCGCGACCTGGGTCTCGTCGCCGTAGACGGTGTAGAAGACCGTGGCCTCGCGGAGGTCGCCGGTGACGCGGGCGTCGGTGACGGTCACCATGCCCAGGCGGGGGTCCTTGATCTGCGTCTCGATCGCGGCGGAGACGATCTGACGGATGCGCACCGCCAGCTTGCGGGCGCGGGCCGGGTCGGCCATCGGACCTCCTCAGACGGGGCGTCCAGGGGGACGCCGGTGGGTGGTGCGGGCGGGCGCGGGCTCAGAAGTCCTCGTCGGCGAAGAGCTGACGATGCGTCGACAGCAGCGTCACCTCCGGCCGCTCGGCCAGCAACCGCTCGCACGCGTCGAGGACGTCGGTCACCTGACCGGCGTCCCCGGCGACGGTGGCGACGGCGACCTGCGCGCGGCGGTGCAGGTCCTGGTCGCCGACCTCGGCGGCTGCGACGGCGAACCGCCGCCGCAGCTCGGCCACGATCGGCCGGACCACGGCGCGCTTGCCCTTGAGCGAGTGGACGTCGCCCAGCAGGAGGTCGGCGGTGAGCGTGCCCGTGAAGATGAGGACCCTCCTGCCCGCCACCGCTCGCCCGCTCGCGGCGGGCCCCTGCAGGAGAGCCGTCGGACTCACCTGCAGGGGCCACCTCGCGTCTCCTAGGTGCGCGGGATCTCGCGCATCTCGAAGGTCTCGATCACGTCGTCGACCTTGATGTCGTTGAACGACCCCAGGCCGATACCGCACTCGTACCCCTCGCGGACCTCGGTCGCGTCGTCCTTGAACCGGCGGAGGGACTCCACGGTCAGGTTGTCGGCGACCACGGCCCCGTCGCGGATGAGGCGGGCCTTCGAGTTCCGGACGATGGTCCCGCTGCGGACCAGCGAACCGGCGACGTTCCCGATGCGCGGCACCCGGAAGACCTCGCGGACCTCCGCCGTGCCGAGCTGGACCTCCTCGTACTCGGGCTTGAGCATGCCCTTGAGCGCGGCCTCGATCTCGTCGATCGCCTGGTAGATGACCGTGTAGTACCGGACGTCCACGCCCTCGCGGTTGGCGAGCTCGGTGGCCTGACCCTCGGCCCGGACGTTGAAGCCCAGGACGATGACGTCGTCGGCCAGCGCCAGGTCGATGTCGCTCTTGGTGATGCCGCCGACGCCGCGGTGGATGACCCGCAGCGAGATGTCGTCGCTCACCTCGATCTTCATCAGCGCCTCTTCGAGCGCCTCGACGGTGCCCGAGTTGTCGCCCTTGATGATCAGGTTGAGCTGGCGGTTCTCCTTGAGCGCCGCGTCGAGGTCCTCGAGGCTGATCCGCTTGCGCATGGAGGCGTTCTGCGCGTTGCGGATGCGGGCCTGACGACGGTCGGCGATCTGCCGTGCGACGCGGTCCTCCTCGACGACGAGGAAGGTGTCGCCGGCACGGGGCACCGAGGTGAGACCCACGACCTGCACGGGGCGGGCCGGCAGGGCCTCCTTCAGCTTGTTGCCGTGCTCGTCGAGCAGCGACCGGACGCGCCCGTAGGCGTCGCCGGCCACGATCGAGTCGCCCTGGCGCAGCGTGCCGCGCTGGACGAGCACCGTGGCGACGGGGCCGCGGCCCTTGTCCAGCTTGCCCTCGATGACCACGCCCTGCGGGTCCTGCTCGGTGTTGGCGCGCAGGTCCAGCGAGGCGTCGGCGGTCAGGAGCACCGCCGCGAGGAGGTCGTCGATGCCCTGGCGGGTGATCGCCGAGACGTCGACGAACATCGTGTCGCCGCCGTACTCCTCGGCCACCAGGCCGTACTCGGTGAGCTGCTGGCGGATCTTGGCGGGGTTGGCCCCCTCCTTGTCCACCTTGTTCACCGCGACCACGATCGGGACCTCGGCCGCCTGGGCGTGGTTGAGCGCCTCGACCGTCTGCGGCATGACGCCGTCGTCGGCCGCCACGACCAGGATGACGATGTCGGTGACCTTCGCGCCTCGGGCACGCATCGCGGTGAACGACTCGTGACCCGGGGTGTCGATGAAGGTGATCGGCCGCTCGTTGCCGTCCAGCTCGGTGACGACCTGGTAGGCGCCGATGTGCTGGGTGATGCCGCCGGCCTCGCGGGCCACGACGTTGGCGTCGCGGATCGCGTCCAGCAGCTTGGTCTTGCCGTGGTCGACGTGACCCATGACGGTGACCACCGGCGGACGGGCGGACCAGTCGTCCTCGTCGCCCTCCTCGTCACCGAAGGTGAGGTCGAAGGTCTCGAGCAGCTCGCGGTCCTCGTCCTCGGGGCTGACGACCTGGATGTTCCAGCCGATCTCGGCACCGAGCAGCTGCAGCGTCTCGTCGTTCACCGACTGCGTCGCGGTGACCATCTCGCCCAGGTGGAACAGGGCGGTGACCAGCGCGGCCGGCTGGGCGTTGATGCGCTCGGCCAGGTCGGTCAGCGACGCGCCGCGCGGCAGCCGGACGGTCTGCCCGTTGCCGCGGGGCAGCTGGACGCCGCCCATGCTGGGCGCGGCCATCGAGTCGAATTCCTGACGCCGCTGCTTCTTGCTCTTCCGGCCACGGACCGGACCCCGGCCACCGGGACGGCCGAAGGCGCCGGCGGTACCGGCACCCGAGCCGCCACGGCCGCGGCCGCGGCCACCGCCGCCACCACGGAAGCCACCACCGGCGGGCGCGCCGGCGCCCGGGGCGCCGCCACCGCCGCCGGGGCGGAAGCCACCGCCGCCACCGGGAGCACCCGGGCGGCCACGGCCACCGGGGCCACCGGGACCGCCACCGGGACGACCGGCACCGGCCGAGCGACCGGGCATCATGCCGGGCGAGGGACGCTGCGGCATCATCCCCGGGTTGGGACGCGGACCGCCGGGACCGGCGGCCGGACGGGGACCGCCCGCGCCGGGGGCGGGACGCGGACCGCCGGCACCGGGAGCGGGACGGGGCCCACCCGGACCGGGGCGCGGACCACCGGGCGCCGGACGGGCGCCGGGAGCCGCCGGACCCGGACGGGGACCGGCGCCGGCACCCGGAGCGGCCGCCGGAGGGGCGGCCGGACGCGGGGAGCTGAACGGGTTGTTGCCCGGTCGCGGCGCGGGGCGCGGCCCCGGACGCGGGCCGGCACCGGCCGGCGCCGAACCACCGGCGGGAGCCGGACGGGGTGCGGCCGGCCGGGCGGCCGGCTGCTGGGTCGGGGCGCTCGCGGCGGGAGCCTGGGGCGCGGGTGCTGCCGGGCGCGCGGCCGGAGCGGGCGCGGCCGGACGGGCGACCGGAGCCGCAGGGGCAGCGGGAGCGGCCGCCACCGGGGCGGCGGGCGCGGGTGCTGCGGGAGCAGCCGGGGCGCTCGGACGGGCGGCGGGCTTGGGGGCCGCCGAGCCGTTACCGCCGCCGGTGCTGGCTCCCAGCGCCTCCCGGAGCCGACGGGCCACGGGGGCCTCGACGGTGGAGGACGCGGACTTCACGAACTCGCCCTGCTCCTTGAGCTTGGCGAGCACGGTCTTGCTGTCGACACCGAACTCCTTGGCGAGTTCGTGTACGCGGGCTTTGCCTGGCACGGGTCTCCTCTTTGTGAGGCCGGCGGCTTGCCCGCTCGACCTCGTCGTTAGTGGCGCATGGTCATCGTGAGAACTTCACGGCTGAGTCATCCGACGGTGTCCTGTCGACGTGCGGACCGGCCTGGTGCCGGCCCGACTGAGAACTGCTGTCGCCCGCTCCGCCCGCGCCCGGGCACCTCAGGACGAGGTACCGAGGACGTGGTCCCGGAGCGGACCGACCTCCACCGGCGCGCTGCTGCCTCCGGGGAGACGCAGCGCCCGGGCGAAGGCCCGGCGTCGCTCCGCCGCGTGCAGGCACTCCGGGGTGGGGTGCACCGACGCCCCCCTTCCGGGGAGCCGCCGCCGCGGATCCGGGACCAGGGTCCCGGAGCTGAGGACGACACGCAGCAGATCACTGGCCGGAGCGCGTCGCCGGCACCCCACGCAGGTGCGGACCGGCTCGGACGTTTCGACCACCCTGCACTCTAGCGCGTGGCGGGGCCGGGATGTTCCGCCCGTCGGGGTGAGCCCCGGTGGGCAGGGGGGCGGCCCGCCTGCGCACCGGCGGGCGCACCGGACCGCAGCGGGGGCCTGCCCACCCCGGGCGAGGGGGTCGCGTCGTCGTCGTCGGGCTGGGCGTCGCTGCGGATGTCGATCCGGCAGCCGGTCAGCCGCGCGGCCAGCCGCGCGTTCTGACCTTCCTTGCCGATCGCCAGCGACAGCTGGAAGTCGGGCACGATCACGCGGACCGCCTTGGCCTGCGGATCGACCACCCGGGCGCTGTTGACCCGTGCCGGGCTCAGGGCCGAGGCCACGAAGGTCGCCGGGTCGTCCGACCAGTCGACGATGTCGATCTTCTCGCCGTGCAGCTCGCTCATGACGTTGCGCACGCGCTGCCCCATGGGCCCGATGCAGGCACCCTTCGCGTTCAGCCCCGGAACCGTGGTGCGGACGGCGATCTTCGAGCGGTGCCCCGCCTCGCGGGCGACCGCGACGATCTCGACGCTGCCGTCGGCGATCTCGGGTACCTCAAGCGCGAACAGCTTGCGCACCAGGTGCGGATGCGTGCGGGAGACGGTGACCTGGGGGCCGCGGAAGGTGCGGGCGACCGAGACCACGTAGGCCTTGATCCGGCTGCCGTGCGTGTACTCCTCGCCGGGTACCTGCTCGGCCTGCGGCAGGACCGCCTCGACCTTGCCGATGTCGATGAGCACCGTGCCCTGCACGTTGCGGCGGTCGTGCGCCTGCACGATGCCGCTGACGATGTCGCCCTCCTTGCCGGCGTACTCGCCGAAGGTCTGCTCGTGCTCGGCGTCGCGCAGCCGCTGGACGATGACCTGCTTGGCGGTGCTCGCCGCGATCCGGCCGAAGTCGGTGGGGGTGTCGTCCCACTCGCGGACGACCTCGCCGTCCGGACCGAGTTCCTGCGCCAGGACGGCGACCTCACCGCTCTTGCGGTCGACGTGCACCCGGACGTGCTTGGCGGCGCCGTCGGCGTGCCGGTACGCCGTGACGAGCGCCGTCTCGATGGCCTCGATCACCGTGTCGGCGGGGATGCCCTTCTCCCGCTCGACCGCCTTGAGCGCGGTGACGTCGATGTTCACTGTGCTCCTCCTCGCGCCTGCGGCACGTCGCCGGGCTCGATGTCGTCGTCCAAGTCCGTCTCGTCGAGGTCCGTGTCGTCGGCCGGCTCGTCCGCCGACCCACCCCGCCCGAACTCGACCTGCACCCGGCCGGCGCCCAGCTCCGCCCACGGCACCTCGCGCGGTGTCGGCGGCCGCTTCTTGGCGCCGGGCTTGCCCTGCACCTCGACGGCGAGGGTCACGCCCGTCCCGTCGACCGCCGTCACGCGGCCGGTGACCTCCTGCGTTCGGCCGGCCGGTCCGACGGTCACGGTCACGAGGCGGCCGGTGTTGCGCCGCCAGTGCCGCTCCTCGGTCAGGGGACGGTCGACGCCGGGGCTGGTCACCTCCAGCACGTACGGCGCGCGGCCCATGCCGTCGTCGTTCCGGTCCAGCACCTCGGACACCGCCCGGCTGACCTCGGCGATGTCGTCGAGGGTCACCCCCTGGTCGCGGTCGACCACCACGCGGACGACGCTGCGCCGCCCGGCAGGGGTCACGACGAGCTCCTCCAGGTCGTAGCCCGCCGCGCCCACCACCGGCTCGATCCAGCCGGTCAGCCTGGCCGTGGCGGGGTCGGTGCGCTGGGTGCCGTGAGAGGTGGACACGGTCTCCTCCTCCGGGCTCGAGCGGCCGCCTGGTGCGGGACGCCATACCCCGCCGACCCGGCGCCGACCGGCCTTCGGCGCAGGTCGGGCCCGGGTGGAGGGGAAGTGGTCAGGCTACCGCCCCGGGAACGGCGGCCGGACCGCGCACCGGGGACCCGCTGTGGGAGCCGAGGGGCGCACGGTCCCGCCGTGACGGACGGGCGGACGCGCCTGGTCGCACTACCGGCACGGGGCGTGAGCGGCTGCGAGAATGGCGGCGATGTCCTCTCCCCTCCGCTCCGGCCCCCGGGGCTTCTCCCGGCGCACCCTGCTCGCCGCCTCCGCGGCCGGGCTGGCCGTCCTGGCGACGGGCTGCACGTCCTCGTCCGCCGACGAGCGCGAGCAGGTCACGAGCGAGCAGGCCGACGGGCTGAGCGCGCAGATCGCGGTCCAGGAGGCGGTCGTGTCCGCCTTCGCCGCCGCGGGTGCGGCCGACCCCGCCCTCGCTGCGGAGGTGGCCGACCTCGCCGGCCAGGCCGACGAGCAGCTGGCGCGCCTGCGGGCGGCGGCCCCGGGCACCCCGACCTCCTCCGGCGCCCCTGCGCAGGAGGCCCCGCCGGCGCCCGGCACCCGCGCCTGGCTCCGCGGCCAGGTGGCCACCGCCGCCGCCTCGCACGCCGCGGCCTGCGTCGACCAGTCCGGCGCCCGGGCGGCGCTGCTCGGGTCGATCGCCGCGGGGCTCGCCGGGCAGGACGGACGACTGGCGTGACGGAGGTCCGACATGGCTGACGACGGATCCGACCAGGGCACCTTGGACGAGGCGTCGGAGAACACCGCGCTCTCGGAGGCGCTGGCTGCCGAGCACGCGGCGGTGTGGGGCTACGGCGTCGTGGGTGCGGCCCTCGACGCGGGGGCGCAGGCCGCGGCGGCGACCTCGGAGGTCGCGCACCGCGACGTCCGCGACCGGGTCGTGGTCCTGCTCGCCGGGCGCGACGTCGACCCGGTGGACGCCGAGGGCGCCTACGCGCTCCCCTTCCCCGTGCTGTCGGCCACCGACGCGGCAGCGCTCGCCGTCGTCCTGGAGGACGGCGTGGCCGCCGCGTGGGTGCGCGTCCTGGACCAGTCGGTCGAGCGCAGCACCCGCGAGCTGGCCGTCGCCGCCCTCTCGGCCACCGAGGTCCGGGCCGTCGCCTGGCGGACGGCTGCGGGCCGGACGCCGACGACGAACGCGTTCCCCGGCCTCCCGGCCGGCTGACCCGGCCGGCCGTTCAGAGAGCGCCGAGGAAGGCGTCGGCGACGCCGACCGCGACGCTGCTGGACTGGCCGGCCTCCACCAGGACGGCGAAGGCGATGTCGCCCTGCGGCCCCTGGAGCTGGTAGCCCATGAACCAGCCGTGCGAGTCCGGCGGGGTCTTGTCCCCGAACTCGGCCGTCCCGGTCTTGCCGTAGACCTCGCCCTGGTCCGACAGGGCCGTGGCGGTCCCGGTGAGCACCACCTGGCGCATCAGCGGCCGCAGCGCGTCCAGCACCGCCTGGCCGGGGCCCGCCGGCGCCGGGCCGGCGGCCTCGCCCCCGATCACCTCGACGGGTGCGGCCGGGGTCCCACTGGCGACGCCCGCCGCGACGAGCGCCAGCTGGGCGGGGCTCATCAGCACCTGCCCCTGGCCGATGGCGTCGGCCGCCTCGGTCGTGCCGGTGCTGTCCGACGGCACGCTGCCGCCGAAGATGCCGACCGGCAGCTGCCACTCCGTGCCGACGCCGTAGGACGCCGCGGCCTCCGCCAGCGCGCCGTCGGGCAGGCCCAGGGCCAGCTGGATGAAGGTGGTGTTGCAGGACTCGGCGAATGCCTCCGTGAAGGGCACGGTGCCGAGGTCGAACTGGTCCTGGTTCTCGAACTCGCGCCCGTCGACCACGGTGGTCCCCGGGCAGGCGACCGGGGTGGCGGGCGTGACGGCGCCGGTCGACAGCAGGGCCGTCGCGGTGATCGTCTTCATGCTCGACCCGGGCGGGAACTGTCCGCGGAGCGCGTTGCCGGCGTCGGCCACCTCGTTGGAGCTGACGGCGAGGATCTCCCCCGTGCCGGGCCGGACGACGACGAGGTGCGTGGGCAACGGCTGGCCGGCCACGGCGGCGTCCGCGGCGTTCTGGATCGCCGGGACCAGCGGCGTCTGCACCGGCGTGCCGGGCTCGGGTGCGACCGCGCCGACCTCCACCCCCGCGTCCGCGGTGCCCTCGTCCGTGCTGACGACCGACACGGTGAATCCCGGCGTGCCGGCGAGCTGCTCCTGGAAGGCGCGCTGGAGGCCGGAGAGGCCCAGCTGGTCGCCGGCCGCGTAGCGCGGCTCCCCCTCGTCCTGGGACTCCTCGATCACCTCGGCGGTGGCGTCGCCCACCCGGCCCAGCAGCGCCTCGGCGAAGCGCGCGCTCGGCGCCAGGAGCCGGGTGGAGGTGGGGAAGACGGCCCCGGGGAGGTCGAAGACCTGCGCCCGGATGGCCTCGAAGTCCGGCCGGCGCAGGGTGATGACGGGGACGAACTGCCCCGGCGGGGCGGCCTGGACGTCGCTGGTGATCGTCTGCGCGTCGACCCCGGTGGCCGCCGAGAGCCCCGCCGCGAGGGCGGCCAGGTCGGTGACCTGGCCGGTGTCGACGCCGACGTTGACGACCTCGGTGGGCGCGAACAGCGGCGCGCCGGTCCCGTCGGTGATGGGCGCCCGGTCCGGGAGCGAGCGGGTGAGCTCCAGGTGCTGGCCCTCCCCCAGCTCGGGGTGCACCAGCGTCGGCTCGGCGACGACCTGCCACTCGTCGTCGCCCTCCTCGAGGCGCAGCGTCGACTCGTAGGTCCACTCCGGGGCGGCGACCAGGTCCCAGGTGGCCGTCCAGCCCACGGTGGCGGTGCCGTCCTCGACGGTCACCGCACCGACGTCGGCGCCCAGCGTGGCCTCGGGGAGGTCGGTGGCGGTCTGCTCCAGCAGCGCGGTGGCGGCGTCGGGATCGGTCGTGGCACCGGCCGCCTCGGCCAGGTCGCCGTCGGCCCAGGCGTCGAGGAACGCCGTCGCGGCGTCCCGGACGTCGTCCTCGGCGTTGCCGGAGCACGCCGCCAGGACGGGTGCGGTCAGCAGCAGGAGGGTGGTGGCGAGAGCGGGTCCCCGTGTCGGCACGGCGCCCACCATCTCAGACGGTGGCCGCTCTGCAGGGTCCCGCGCCGAGCGTGCGAGGCGTGGGGGGCAGAGGGGTCCTTTCAGAACAGCACGCTGGCGTACTGCCCGACCTCGTGGAACCCGACGCGGGCGTAGGCGGCCCGGGCCGCGGTGTTGAAGTCGTTGACGTACAGGCTCACCACCGGGGCGATCGTCGTGCGGGCGTACTCCACGACCGCCGCCGTCCCCGCCGTGCCGATGCCGCGGCCGCGGTGCGCCGGGGCCACCCAGACGCCCTGCACCTGGCACGCGGCCCGCGACACCGCGCCGATCTCGGCCTTGAAGACGACCTCGCCGTGCTCGATCCAGGCGAGGGACTGACCGGCGCGGACCAGCTCCGCGACCCGCGCGCGGTAGCCGGCGCCGCCGTCGACCCGCAGCGGGCTGACGCCGACCTCCTCGGTGAACATGGCGATCGCCGCCGGCAGCAGCGTGTCGAGCTCCGCGGGCCGGACCGGCCGGACGCGGGGTTCGGCCGGCACCGCCGGGGGGCCGGCGATGGCCAGCAGCGGCTGCCGGGGGCGGTGGTCGCGGGCCGGACCCCAGTGCGGTCCGAGGAGGTCCCACAGGGGCGCGACGGACGAGGCGGGGCCGACGATCGTCGAGCAGCGGCGACCGGCCCGCCGGGCACGTTCGGCGAAAGCGGCCGCCGAGGCGATCTCCGCGCCGGGGAGCGCGAACGGGATGAGGTTGGCCCCGGCCAGGCAGATCGCCTCCAGGTCCGGGCCTCCGCCGAAGCCCCACAGGGGCGCGCCCAGCGACGTCGGTGCCGTCCCGGCCGACTCCACCCGGCCCGCGATGACGCACCCGGCCACCGGGTCGGTCGCGAGCAGCCGGTGGACGGCCGGCTCGTCGCCCTCGTCGAGCACGCGGGCGGCGGACGTGCGGAGCATCGGGGAGGTCAGCTGACGCTGACGACCGGAGGCCCGGAGGGCGTCCCGTCCGCCGTCTGCTCCGCCGCGATGCGCATGGCCTCCTCGATGAGGGTCTCCACGATCTGCGACTCGGGAACGGTCTTCACGACCTCGCCCTTGACGAAGATCTGGCCCTTGCCGTTGCCGGAGGCGACGCCGAGGTCGGCCTCGCGGGCCTCCCCCGGGCCGTTCACGACGCAGCCCATGACCGCGACCCGCAGCGGGACCTCCATGCCCTCGAGCCCGGCGGTCACCTCGTCGGCGAGCTTGTAGACGTCGACCTGCGCCCGCCCGCACGACGGGCAGCTGACGATCTCCAGCCCGCGCTGGCGCAGGTTGAGCGACTCGAGGATCTGGTTGCCGACCTTGACCTCCTCGGCGGGAGGTGCCGACAGCGAGACGCGGATCGTGTCCCCGATGCCCTGGCTCAGGAGGGCGCCGAAGGCGACGGCGGACTTGATCGTGCCCTGGAACGCCGGACCCGCCTCGGTGACGCCCAGGTGCAGCGGGTAGTCGCACTGCGCGGCGAGCAGCTCGTAGGCGCGCACCATGACGACCGGGTCGTTGTGCTTGACCGAGATCTTGATGTCGCGGAAGTCGTGCTCCTCGAACAGCGAGCACTCCCAGAGCGCGGACTCGACCAGCGCCTCCGGGGTCGCCTTGCCGTACTTGGCGAGCAGCCGCTTGTCGAGCGAGCCCGCGTTCACCCCGATCCGGATCGGGATGCCGGCGTCCTTGGCGGCGCGGGCGATCTCGCCGACCTTGTCGTCGAACTTCTTGATGTTGCCCGGGTTCACGCGGACGGCGGCGCACCCGGCGTCGATGGCCGCGAAGACGTACCGCGGCTGGAAGTGGATGTCGGCGATGACCGGGATCTGCGACTTCTTCGCGATGATCGGCAGCGCCTCGGCGTCGTCGGTGTCGGGCACGGCGACGCGCACGATCTGGCAGCCGGACGCGGTGAGCTCCGCGATCTGCTGCAGGGTCGCGTTGATGTCCGCCGTCTTGGTGGTGCACATCGACTGGACGCTCACCGGGAAGTCACTGCCGACCCCGACACCGCCCACCATCAGCTGGCGGGTCTTCCGCCGGGGGGCGAGGACGGGAGGAGGGGCAGCGGGCATGCCGAGACCGACGGGGATCGCCATGACACCCAGTATCCCCCGCCGTGGCATCCGCGCCGGTGGCGCGGCTGTGACGTGCGCTGTCGGGCGCCGGAGGACTCACGGCGCTGCGTACGGGGCGGCCTCCGCCACCAGGGCGTCGATCACCACCCGGACGGCCCGGCGCGCGGCCCGGTCAGGACGCGCCAGCGACTCGATGACGCGCCCCGCTCGGAGGTCGGCGAGTGGCACCAGCGCGAACCGCCCCTCCGCTCGCTCGCGGGTGGTGTGCCGCGGCAGCAGCGCGACCCCGTGACCACGGGCGACCAGCTTCTCCATCAGCGGCAGGTGCGTCGTGCGGCGCACCACGCGGACCGGGGACCGCGCCTGCGCCGCGACGGCGGTCAGCACCCGGTCGATGGGGAACCCGGCCGGTGGCGCGATCCAGTCCTCGTCGATCACGTCGGCCGGCGTGACCCTCGACCGCCCCGCGAGCGGGTGGTCCAGCGGCAGCGCGACGTCGAGCGGCTCGCGGAGCAGCGGGTGGACCGAGACGGCGCCTCGTGCGGGCGGTACCAGGTCGTCGGACCGGTGCGCGATGACGATGTCGTACGCCGCGGTCAGCCCGGCGAAGTCGTCCTGGGAGACGTCCTCGTCGACGGTCTCCACGGCCACGTCCGGGTGCGCGGCCATCCGCTCCAGCAGGCCCGGCACCAGCAGCTCTCCGGCGGAGTGGAACGTCGCCACCCGCACCGTGCCCCGGACCGCACCGTGGTAGCTCTGCCACTCGGCCGCCGCGGCCGCCAGCGCGGTCGAGACCGTCGTGGCGATGCCGGCCAGCTCCCGCCCGGCATCGGTGAGGCGCACCCCGCGCCCGACCCGCTCGACGAGGACGAGGCCGAGCCGGCGCTGGAGCACCTTGAGCTGCTGGGACACCGCTGACGGCGACATGCCCGCCGCCCGCGCGGCCCCGCTGACGGAGCCCTGCTCGGCGACCTCCCGCAGGACGGCGAGGTGCGCGACGTCGACCCGGTCCCACAGCCCGGACGCGCGATCGACCATGAAGCAACGCTACAAGGTCGGTTCGTCAGATCGTGCTTGTCCTTCATCGCACGGACCCCGAGGCTCGAGCACGTGCCCCTCCGCGACCGCCTCCTCGCCTGCCTCGTCGCCGTCTGCTGGGGAATGAACTTCCCGGCGACCGCCCTGGCGCTCGAGCACTTCCCGCCGCTGTTCATGGTGGCGCTGCGCTACGCGCTGGTCGCCGTGCCGACCCTGCTGCTCGTGCCGCGTCCGCGCGTGCCGCTTCGCTGGCTGCTCGGCGTGGGGGTCGGCATCGGGATCCTGCAGTTCACCTTCCTGTACCTCGGCATGGCCGCGGGGATGCCCAGCGGCCTGGCCTCGCTCGTCCTCCAGGCCTCGGCCCCGTTCACCGTCGTGATCGCCGGCATCTGGCTGCACGAGAAGCTGTCGATGCGCCAGTTCGCCGGCGTCGCGGTGGCCGTCGCGGGGCTCGCGGTCATCGCCGTCCACCGCGCGCAGTCGGCGGCGTGGCTCCCCGTCGTCCTGACCCTGTGCGGCGCCCTGGGCTGGGCGATCGGCAACGTCTGCAGCCGGCGGGCCGAGGCCCCTAACGCGCTGCACCTCACGCTCTGGACCGCCGTGGTGCCCCCGCTGCCCATGCTGGGCCTCGCGCTGGTCGTGGAGGGGCCCGGACGCATCGGCCGGTCGCTGGCCGGCGTCCTCACCGTCGACGCGCTGCCCTCGGTGCTCGGCCTGCTCTACGTGGTCGTGGTCGCGACGCTGATCGGATACAGCATCTGGAACGTGCTGCTGTCCCGGCACCCGTCGAACGTCGTGGCGCCGTTCTCGATGCTCGTGCCGGTGGTCGGCGTGCTCGCGTCGTGGGTGGCCTTCGGCGAGGTGCTCGACCCCGTCGAGCTGGCCGCCGGCGTCCTGGTGGTCGCCGGGGTGCTCGTCGCCTCCCGCCCGGTTCAGCCCAGGGTGATCGGGTTGACGATGTCGGCGACGAACAGCAGCGCCGACAGCGCCAGGAAGACACCGGCCACGGCGTAGGCGACCGGCATCAGCCGGGCGATGTCGAACGGGCCGGGGTCGGGCCGCCCGCGCAGCCGGGCGACCGTCGAGCGGGCCTTCTCGTAGAGCGCCCCGGCCACGTGACCGCCGTCGAGCGGGTAGATCGGCAGCAGGTTGAACAGGAACAGCACCAGGTTCACGCCGGCCAGCAGCTGGAAGAACGTGCTGATCTTCTCGGTGGTCGTGTAGTCCTCCAGCGCGAAGATCTCGCCGGAGATCCTGCCCACCCCGACGACTCCGATCGGGCCCTGCGGGTCGCGCTCCTCGCCGAGGAAGGCGGCGCGGAACAGGGCCGGGATCTTCTGCGGGATCTCGACGAGCCGGTCGACCGAGGCGACCACGTAGTCGCCGAGGAAGCCGGGGACCGCGGTGACCGACTGCTGGACGTAGGGCTGCGTCGGGCCGATGCCGACGTAGCCCACGACCCTGGTCTCGGTGCCCTCGGCGGAGGCGTACACGGTGTTCTCGATCGGGGTGACGGTGAGCTCCCGCTCCTCGCCGTCGCGCTCGACGGTGAAGACGACCGGCTCGCCGGGGCTCTGCTGGATGGTCCGCTGCACCTGGTCCCAGCCGACCTCCGTCTCCTGCGGGACCGGATCGCCGTCGATGGCCACGATCGTGTCGCCCGGGAGGAGCCCGGCCTTGGCCGCGGGGCTCCGCTCGGGCAGCGCGCACCCGGCGTCACCGAGCTCGCAGGTCTGCCCCGCCGCGGTGATCGGCACCGAGCAGGGGTCGTCCGCGCCGGCGCTCTGCGCGCCGGCGGGCAGCACGCAGCCGGGCACCCGCTCGATGGTCGTCGACGGCTCGGGCACGCCGAAGGCGGTGAGCACGATGGTGAAGAAGAGGACCGCCAGGACCAGGTTGTTGAACGGCCCGGCGAACATGACGACCACCCGCTGCCACCAGGGCTTCTTGTAGAAGACCCGGTCGCCGTCCGTCGGCAGGACGTCGTTGAGCGCCTGACCGCGCACCTCGGCGATGAAGCTGCGCATGCGGGTGGCGCGCTTGCTCTCGCCCTCCTCGGCGGGCGGGATCATCCCGACGATGCGGATGTAACCGCCCAGCGGGACGGCCTTGATGCCGTACTCCGTCTCGCCGCGCCTGCGCGAGAAGATCGTCGGGCCGAAGCCGACCATGAACTGCGGCACGCGCATGCCGAACTTGCGCGCCCAGAAGAAGTGCCCGGCCTCGTGGAAGCCGATCGAGAAGAGCAGCCCGATCGCGAAGGCGACGATCCCCAGGACGCTCAGCAGGATCCCGCTCAGTTCAGCCTCCGGCGATGACCGCCCGGGCGTGCTCCCGGGCCCACTTCTCCGCCGCCAGGACGTCCTCGACGCAGGTGGGGACGCCGAGGTCCGGCGCGTCGTCGAGGGTACGCGCGACGAGGTCGACGATGCCCCGGAACGACAGGCGACCCGCCACGAAGGCGGCCACGGCCTCCTCGTTCGAGGCGTTGTAGAGCGCCGGGACGACCCCGCCGGCCTCGCCGGCGGCTCGCGCCAGGCGGACGGCGGGGAAGGCGGCCTCGTCGAGCGGGAAGAACTCCCAGGAGCTCGCCGTGGACCAGTCCAGCGCCGGCTGGACGACGGGCAGCCGGTCCGGCCAGGCGAGGGCGAGGGCGATCGGCAGCCGCATGTCCGGCGGGCTCGCCTGCGCGATGGTCGCGCCGTCGGCGAACGTCACCATCGAGTGGACGATCGACTGCGGGTGCACCACGACGTCGATGTCGGCGTACGGGACGTCGAAGAGCAGGTGCGCCTCGATCAGCTCGAGCCCCTTGTTGACCAGCGTCGCGGAGTTGATCGTGACGACGGGTCCCATGTCCCACGTCGGGTGGGCCAGGGCCTGCTCGACGGTGACGTCCGCGAGCTGGTCGACGGTGCGTCCGCGGAACGGGCCGCCGCTCGCGGTCAGGACGAGGCGGGCGACCTCGTCGCGCGCACCGCCCCGGAGGCACTGGGCCAGCGCCGAGTGCTCGGAGTCCACCGGCACCAGCTGCCCCGGCGCCGCGGCCTCGGTGACGAGCACGCCTCCGGCGACGAGCGACTCCTTGTTCGCGAGCGCCACGGTGCGGCCGGCGCGCAGGGCCGAGAGGGTGGGCCCGAGGCCGATGGAGCCGGTGATCCCGTTGAGGACGACGTCTGCCGGGCGGGCGGCGAGCTCCTCCGCTGCCCGCGGACCGGCCAGGATCTCGGGCAGCGAGTACTCCCCCTTGGCCCAGCCCCGCCGGGATGCCTCGGCGTAGAAGGCCAGCTGGAGGTCCTGCGCCGCGGTCGCGCGGGCGACGGCGACGGTGCGCACGCCGAGGGCCAGCGCCTGCTCGGCGAGCCGGGCGACGTCCCCTCCCCCGGCGGCCAGACCGGTGATCTGCAGCCGGTCGGGGTTCTGGACGGCGACGGCGATGGCCTGCCGGCCGATCGAGCCGGTGGAGCCGAGCAGCGTGACCTGACGGGGTGAACTCACGGGTGGCATCCTTCCCGAGGCCGCGGCGCGCCGTCGCCGCGCCACCTCGCCCGGTGTCCGGCGCCGGGGCCTGCCAGAATGACCGTGCCCGCGAACGTGCGGGGCGAGCCGGTCGACGAGTGCCATCGAGGAGCAGCGCGTGAGCGAGACCCAGCGGGTCAACCAGCCCGGTCGTGAAGAGGGCGTCGTCCGCGTCGGTGACCACCCGGTCGAGCACGAGCGCCCCGAGGACTGGGGCTGGCACGGCGAGACGGGCGGCAAGGGGCGCATCGGCGCCTGGATCGCCGTCCTCGTCCTCCTGACCTACCTGTTCGGCAACCACGAGGGCCGGATGGAGGACCTCTGGATCGTCGGCATCGCGCTGGTGATGGTGCTGATCCTGATCTGGGACATGCGGCGCCGGAAGAACGCCTGGCGCAGCCGCTGACCGCGCGCAGACCTCGCGAGAGAAGGCCCGCTCCCTCCGGGGAGCGGGCCTTCTCCGTCCGGTGACCAGTCGGCACAACGATCCCGACTCTTCGTCGGCGTGTCGCTACTCTCCGAGGTCGATGGACGGGGGAGTTCCGATACACATCCGGTGACCGGTCCGAGGCTGCGGACCGCTGGCCTCCCGGAGTACAGATGTCCCGCCCCGCCCTCCGCCGGATCACCACCGGACTGCTCGCCGGCCTCGCGCTGGTCGCCGGCGCCGTGAGCGTCGCGCCCGCCGCCGCTGCCGCCGACCTCCCCCGCCCGACCGTTTCCCACACGTCCGTCCAGGCGAACGAGTACTTCACCGTCTCCGGCAGCGGCTGCGTGGCCGGCCCCGGCGGGACGGCGCCGTGGGTCACGATCACCTCGCCCGACACCCCGGAGATGGGCGACGGGATGCTCGTCCTCCCGGACGGCACGTGGTCCTTCCGGGAGACGTTCTCCGCGGGCCACCCGCAGGGCACGTTCCGGCTCCAGGTCACCTGCGACGACTACGTGACCCAGAGCAAGTACCCCCTCGTCGCCGTCACGCTGGGCACCGTCCCGGTCCCGGCCGAGTGCGCCTCCGGCTGCCAGACCGTCGCGCCGGGCACGACGCTGACGCCGGACGACAAGGGCGTGGCTCCCGGCGAGAAGCGCATGCTGCGGCTGTCCGGCTACCTCCCGAACGAGGTCGTCACCCTGGTGCTCCACTCCACCCCGCAGAACCTCGGCACCTTCACCGCCGACTCCAGCGGCACCATCACCGTCGCCTTCACCGTCCCGGCGGGCACGCCGGCCGGTGCGCACAACCTGGTCGTGACGCGGGCCGACGGCACGACGGTCACCTACCCGGTCACAGTGGCGAAGGCCGGCCCGCGCCTGGCCAGCACCGGCGCCGACGTGACGGTCCCGCTCGTCCTCGGTGGGGGTCTCGTGCTGGCCGGCGCGGGCGCGCTCGTCGTGGCGCGCCGGCGGTCGCAGGGGGCGGCGCAGGCCTGACCGTGCCCAGCAGCTCCACGGCGGACGCCGCCCCGGGTTCCCCGGGGCGGCGTCCGTCGCGTCGCACCACCGTGCCGACCGTCGTCGGCGTACTGCTCCTGGTGCTGGGTGTCCTGGCCCTCGACGCCACCGTCGTGACCGGGCGCGTCGACCGGCTGGCCGTCGAGCTACCCCGGGGACCGGGCGAGACCTGGGTGCTGGTGGGCGAGGACTCCCGCGCCCGGCTGCCCGAGGGCGCGTCCGTCGCCGACTTCGGCTCGGTCGACGAGGTGCCCGGGAGCCGCGCCGACGTCGTCCTCGTCGTCCACCGTTCCGGTGAGAGCACCACCGCCTTCTCCGTCCCTCGCGACCTCGTGGTCCCGCAGGCGGCCGCTCGGCTCGCGCTGACCTGGCTGGAGGGCCCGCAGTCGACGGTCGACGCCCTCTGCGCGCTGGGCATCGCCGCCGACCACCTGCTCGCGATCGACCTGGCGGGCTTCGCCGCCGTCGTGGACGCGGCGGGTGGTCTGACCGTCGACGTCCCGGCTCCCGTCCGTGACCCCGCGGCGGGCCTGGAGCTGCGCGAGGCGGGCCGCCGGCACGTCGACGGCGCGACGGCCCTGGCCCTGGTGCGCTCGCGTTCCCCCCAGGAACTCGTCGACGGACGGTGGGTGTCCGCCGACGTCGACCCGGACGGTCGTGCGTCGCACGCGACGGCGGTCGCCGAGGCACTGGCGCGGGCGGTGACGGTGTCGGCCACCCGACCCGTGCGCCTGCACGGCCTGGCCTGGGCGCTGTCCGGGGCGCTGACCGTCGACTCCGGCACCTCCGCCCGCGACCTGCTCACCCTGGCGGACGCCCGCCTCGACGGTGCGACCGTCCTGCCCGTCGGCGACCCGGTGAGCGGGACCCTGGTCCGGTTCCCCACCGCGGCCACGCGGGACGCCGTCGCGGCGGCCGGGATGTCCTGCGCGCCCTGAGCAACCCCGTCAGGTGACGGCGACGCCGATCGCCGAGCCGATCGCGTAGGTCACGCCCGCGGCCAGCGCACCGAACAGCAGCTGCCGCAAGCCGGCGAACCACCACGGCCGCGGGGTGAAGCGCGACGACAGCGCCCCGGCGGCCAGCAGACCGAGCCCGCCGCACAGCAGTGCCACCCAGAGCAGCGAGGCCCCGAAGAGGTAGGGCAGCAGGGGCAGCAGCGCACCGGTGCCGAAGGTGAAGAAGGACGAGACCGCCGCCGTCATCGGCGAGGGCTTGTCCTCCGGGCTCAGCCCGATCTCCGCGACGACGTGCAGCCGCAGGGCGGTCTCGGGGTCCTGGGACAGCTGGACGGCGACCTTCCGGGCCAGGCGGTCGTCGACGCCGCGGACGCGCAGCATCTCGATCAGCTCGGCGAGCTCGCCCTCCGGGTTGCGCTCGAGCTCCCGGCGCTCCTTCTCGACCTCGAGGTCGAGCTGCTCGTTCTGCGTCTTCACCGAGGTGTACTCGCCCAGCGCCATGGAGATCGCGCCGGCCACCAGGCTCGCCGTCCCGGCCAGGACGATCGCCCGCGGGGCGGCGCCTCCCCCACCCACGCCGGCGACCAGCGCCGTGTTCGTGACCAGGCCGTCCATCGCCCCGAAGACGGCGGCGCGCAGCCAGCCGCCGGAGACGTCGGCGTGGCTGTGCTCGTGCGCCTCGGCCTCGGCCGGCGCCGAGCTCACTCGTCGCCCTCCGCGCCCAGCTCGAGGGGCGGCTCGACCGACGGCACCGGCACTGCCAGGCTCGGCACGCCCTCGACCCGGTCGGCCGCGGCCAGCTGGCCGCAGGCGCCGTCGATGTCCTGGCCCCGGGTGTCGCGCACGGTCGTCGCCACACCGGCGGCGCGCAGCCGGGCGACGAACTCGCGCTGCGCGGGCAGGGGGCTGGCGTCCCACGGGCTGCCCGGGGTCGGGTTGAGCGGGATCAGGTTCACGTGCGCCAGCTTCCCGGCCAGCAGCTCCCCCAGCAGGTCGGCCCGGAACGGCTGGTCGTTCACGTCGCGGATCAGGGCGTACTCGATCGAGTACCGGCGGCCGGTCTTGCGCGCGTAGGCGTCCGCGGCGTCGATGACCTCGGCGACCTTCCAGCGGGTGTTGATCGGCACGAGGGTGTTGCGCAGCTCGTCGTCGGGCGCGTGCAGGCTCACCGCGAGGGTGACGTTGCGCCCCTCGTCGGTGAGCCGGCGGATCGCCGGCACCAGTCCCACGGTCGACACGGTGACCGAGCGCTGGGACAGCCCGAGGCCGTGCGGGGCAGGCGTGAGCAGCGCGTCGAGCGTCTTGCGCACCCGGGCGTAGTTGGCCAGCGGCTCCCCCATGCCCATGAAGACGACGTTGGAGAGCCGCCCCGGCCCGCCGTCGATCTCGCCGTTCGCCATCGCGGCCGCCGCGGCCACCGCCTGGCCGATGATCTCGGCGGCGGACAGGTTGCGGGTCAGGCCCTGCTGGCCGGTGGCGCAGAAGGGGCAGGCCATCCCGCAGCCGGCCTGGCTGGAGATGCAGACGGTGGCGCGGTCGGGGTAGCGCATGAGGACGCTCTCGACGAGGGCACCGTCGTGCAGCCGCCACAGCGTCTTGCGGGTGCGCCCGTTGTCGGCCGTCTGGTGGCGGACGACGGTCAGCAGTCCCGGCAGGAGCGCCTCGGTCAGCGCCTCGCGGGAGGCGGCGGGCAGGTCGGTCATCTGCGCCGGGTCGGTCACCCCGCGGAAGAAGTGGCGGGCCAGCTGATCGGCCCGGAACGCCGGCTGGCCGAGTTCGGTGACCGCCGTGCGGGCCTCCTCGGGCGACAGGTCGGCGAGGTGGCGCGGGGGCATCCCGCGGCGCGGGGCGTCGAAGACGAGCGGAAGGGCAGTCATGGCGCCGCCCATCGTCCCACTAGCGTGGCCCGGATGGCCGAGCGCGAGACAGACCTCACCCCGCCGGAGGCCCCGCTCGACGTCGTCGGCGTCGGCCCGTGGGAGGGGCCGTGGCCGGCCGACCCGCGCTACGACCCCGAGCTCCTGGCGCACGGCGACCGCCGCAACGTGGTCGACGCGTACCGCTACTGGACCGTCGAGGCGATCGTCGCCGACCTCGACCGCCGCCGGCACCCCTTCCACGTCGCCATCGAGAACTGGCGGCACGACCTGAACATCGGCACCGTGGTCCGGACCGCCAACGCATTCCTCGCCGAGGCGGTGCACGTCGTGGGCAGGAAGCGCTGGAACCGCCGGGGGGCGATGGTCACCGACCGGTACCAGCACGTCCGCCACCACCCCGACGTGGGCGCGCTCGTCGCCTGGGCACGGGAGGCCGGCCTGCCGCTGCTGGCGGTCGACAACCTGCCGGGAGCCCGGCCGCTGGAGACGGCCGAGCTCCCTCGGGCGTGCGTCCTGCTCTTCGGGCAGGAGGGCACCGGGCTCTCCGACGAGGCCCGCGACGCGGCCGACGGCGTGCTCTCCATCGCCCAGTTCGGCTCGACCCGGTCGATCAACGCCGGTGTCGCGGCGGGCATCGCCATGCACGCGTGGATCAGGCAGCACGCCGGCGGAGGAGCGCCAGCAGCCCGATGACCACGACGTCGACGGCCATGAAGAGCACCGCCTCCGGCTCGTCGTAGACGGTCAGCTTCACCGCGCTGAACACCACGTCGAGGGCCAGCACGCCCCAGAGCAGCGGGACGACGCGCTCGTCCCGGCCCAGCCGGACGGCGGCGACGAGGAAGGCGACCGCGAGGACGGTCGACCACACGCCGACGGACCAGTCGCCCAGCCCCTCGGGGTCCCCGCCCTGCTCGGCGGTGGCGAAGAAGAGGAAGTAGGCGGTGCCGCCGAGCTTGAGGGCGCCGAAGGCTCCGAGCAGGAGCCGCGTGCCCTGGAGCAGGGCGCCGCGGGCGCGGGAGGGGGTGGCGACGGGAGCGGGTGCGGTGGTGGTGGGCATGGCGTTCTCCTGGACGAGGGGTGGTTCGGCGCCGGGAACGCTAGGAACCGGCGCCCCCCGCCCGCATCGATCCGGAGGCGGCTTGTCCGCTCAGCCCCAGGGCTGATGCCACCGGGCCCCGGCCGCCCTACCCTTCGGCTCCGTGGCCCCGTCGCAGCCCCGTCCGGTCCTGCCGCCGCGGTCCGACGTCGTCCTGGCCGCCGTCCTCTGCGCCCTCTCGCTGGTGCAGGTCGCGGTCGCCCCCATCGCCTCCCCGGTGGTGTCGGCGCTGGTCGCCGTGGGCTCGACCGCACCCCTGGCGTGGCGGCGGGTCCTCCCCTCGACCGCGGCTCTCGTGATGACGGCGGTCTGGACGATCCCGACGGCGGACGGCTTCCTGCTCCTCGGCTACGTCATCGCCGGGCTGCTCTTCTACTCGGTGGGCGCCTACGCCACGGGGACGTGGCGGATCCTCGGCGTCTGCACCGTCGGACTCGTCGCCGGGGTGGCCCTGACCCTGCTGGGGCCGGAGCACCCGACCGCCGCCATCGGCGCGGCTCTCGTGGTGGTCGGCCCCGCGGCCGCGGGGCGGCTGGTCGCCCACCAGCGCGAGCAGAACCGGCGGCTGCGGGAGCTCACCGGCCAGCTGCTGCGCGAGCGCGCGCTGGCCGAGCGCACCGCCGTCGCCGAGGAGCGGGCCCGCATCGCCCGGGAGCTGCACGACGTCCTCGGGCACGAGGTGACGGTCATCGCGCTCCAGGCCGACGCCGCCGCGGCGGCCCTGACCAAGGCGCCCGACCGGGCCGCCGCGCCGATCGCCGCCATCCGGCGGTCGGCCGCCGAGGCGCTGACCGAGATGCGCCGCGCCGTCGGCCTGCTGCGCGACGACGGCGACGGCGCGCTGCGGCCGCAGCCGGGTCTGGCCGACGTCCCGGCCCTCGTCGAGCAGCACCGCGCCGCCGGCGGACCGGTCGAGCTCACCTTCCGGCCGCCGTCCCGGCCACTGCACGCCAGCGTCGGGCTCGCCGGCTACCGGCTGGTGCAGGAGGCGCTCACCAACGCCTCGCGCCACGCGCCGGGCTCGCCGGTACGGGTGTGCGTCGACGGCGACGGCCCCGCCGTGGTGGTCGAGGTGGTCAACGACGCCGGCACCGCGGCCGGCTCCCCGGGATCGGGCTTCGGACTGGTCGGGATGCGGGAGCGGGTGCGGCTCCTCGGCGGCGAGCTCGACGCCGGACCGCGGTCCGACGGCGGCTTCGGGCTGCGCGCCCGGCTCCCGGTCGACGTCCCGGCAGCCCGATGACCTCCGTGGTGCTGGTCGACGACCAGCAGCTGATCCGCGACGGCCTCCGGCTCATCCTCGAGCTGGCCGGGGTCCAGGTCCTGGGCGAGGCAGCGGACGGGGCGGAGGGGGTCCGGCTGGTCCTCGACACCGCCCCCGACGTCGCGCTGGTGGACATCCGCATGCCGGAGCTGGACGGCGTCGAGGCGACCCGGCGGATCGTCGCGTCCGGCAGCCGGACCCGGGTGCTGGTGCTGACCACCTTCGAGGGCGAGGAGCTGACCTACCGCGCGCTGGAGGCCGGGGCCACCGGCTACCTGCTCAAGGACGCCGGGGGCGAGCGGCTGGTCGCGGCCGTCGAGGCGGCGGCCGCCGGCGAGATGCCGCTCGCGCCCACCGTGGTCGCGCGGCTGGTCGCCGCCTACGTCCGCCGGCCACCTGCGCCCACCGCTGATCGCCTCGGCACGCTGAGCGAGCGCGAACGCGACGTCCTGGCGCTGATGGGCGCCGGGCGCTCCAACCCCGAGATCGCCGCGGAGCTGTTCATCTCCCTGGCGACGGTGAAGAGCCACGTGCGGCACATCCTGGCGAAGCTGGACCTGCGCGACCGGCCGCAGGCGATCGTGCTCGCGCACGAGTGCGGCCTCGTGGGGTCCGGGTGACCGGCGCTCCGGGCTGCGGTCGGGCCGCCCCGCCGCCAGGCTGGCGGCCATGAGCCGCCTCGACGACGTCGACCTCTCGCTGAGCCTGTCCAAGAAGGAGGGCAAGGCCGAGCTGAAGGCCGCGCAGGAGCGCCTGGTCCACCTGCGGCTGCTGCTCGGCGGCCAGATCGGCCCGGGCGAGCTCGGCCCGCCCCTGCTGGTGCTGTTCGAGGGCTGGGACGCCTCCGGGAAGGGCGGGGCGATCCAGCGGCTCGTGGAGGAGCTCGACTCGCGGCACGTGCGGGTCGCGCAGTTCGCCGCGCCCAGCTCCGACGAGAAGCGGCACCACTTCCTGTGGCGGTTCTGGCCGGTGCTGCCCGGCTGGGGAGGCATGGCCGTCCTCGACCGCACCTGGTACGGCCGGGTCCTCGTCGAGCGGGTCGAGGGCTTCGCCGCCGACGATGCCTGGCAGCGGGCCTATGCCGAGATCGTGGACCTCGAGACCACCTTGGCGGCCGAGGGCACGATCATCGTGAAGTTCTGGATGCACCTGTCCCCCGAGGAGCAGCTGCGCCGGTTCGAGTCGCGGCGGGACGATCCGTACCGCGCCTGGAAGCTGACCGACGAGGACTGGCGCAACCGCGAGAAGCGGCCCGCGTACGAAGCCGCCGTCGAGGACATGCTCGAGCGCACCGACCACCCCGCCGGCCCGTGGCACGTGATCGCCGGCGACGACAAGCGGTGGGCGCGCGTCGCGGTGGTCCGTACGGTGTGCCACGCGATCGAGGCCGCGCTGGAGGCGCGCGGGATCGACACCGACCCGCCGCTGTCCTGACCGGAGGCCGCACCCTGTTCGTCCACCTCGTCGAGCCGGCGCACTGGCGCGCCGCGCTGGCCTCCGGGGCGGTGCGCCCGCCCTCCCTCGACGCCCGCGGTTTCGTGCACCTCTCGGCGCCCGAGCAGGTGCACGTGCCGGCGCGGGCGCTCTTCCCGGGCCGTCGCGACCTGCTGCTGCTGGTCGTCGACCCCGCCCGGCTGACCGACGAGGTGCGGATCGAGCCCGGTGTGCCGGCAGCTCCGGACGGCGCGCTGTTCCCCCACCTCTACGGGCCCCTCCCGACCAGCTCCGTGGTCGCCGTCGTCCCCTACCGGCCGCCGGTCGCGCCCGTCCTCCCCGCACCGGACGACGTCCCGGGGCGGACCCTGTCGTTCTACGCGTCGCTGCCGGTGCGGCGCGCGGTCGGCGTGGGTGACGTCCCCGGCGGGGTCGCCGTCCTCGACCCGGACGTCGCCCACTCGCGCGACAACAATCGGCTGGTGCTCACCTCCCCGGTGGACGCCGACGCCATCGAGGCCGCCGCCGACGAGGTCGCCGGCAACGCCGGCTGGCCGAGCCGCACGGCGAGCCTGCTCTGGCCGGGCGCGGACGACGTGGCTGCGGAGCTGGGACGGCGCGGGTGGGAGGTCGAGGAGCTGCTGCTGATGGCACGGCGACCCGCATCGCTCCCCGGCGCCGCGCGGGCCGAGGTGGTCCCGCAGAGCGAGGTGCACGAGCTGTGGGACAGGTCGTGGCGGCGCGACCTGGCCGGCCTGGGCCCGCGGCTGGACGCGGTGGTCGCCCAGCTCGTCGGACGCGAGGAGCTCAACGACCGGGTGCTGGCCGTGAGCGACGTGGTGGTCCGGGAGGACGGCCGGGTCGTGGCCGCCGCCCAGCTGCGGGTCGACGGGGCGACCGCGGCGGTCGAATCGGTGATGACCGACCCCGCGGCCCGGGGGCGCGGCCACGGGGACGCCGTCCTGGCGAAGGCCCTCGCGCTCGCCGTCGACGCCGGCTGCGACCTGGTGGTGCTGGAGGCCGACGCGCAGGACTGGCCGCGGCACTGGTACGCCCGGCGCGGCTTCGCACCGGTGGGCACCACGTGGAGCCTCCACCGCCCGGCGTGAGCCCTAGACCGGGGCGAGGACCGACAGGAGCAGGTAGGCCACCGCCGCCGAGGGCAGCAGCGAGTCGAGGCGGTCCATGATCCCGCCGTGGCCGGGCAGCAGGTTGCCCATGTCCTTGATGCCCAGGTCGCGCTTGATCAGCGACTCCCCGAGGTCGCCCACCGTGGCCGACACCGCCAGGGCGGCGCCGAACACGAGCCCGCCCCACCACGGCGCGTCCAGGCCGAGGACGACGAACGCGCTGGCGACGAGCATGCAGGCGACGACGGAGCCGGCGAAGCCCTCCCACGACTTCTTCGGGCTGATGCTCGGCGCCATCGGGTGCTTGCCGACGAGGACGCCGGCCGCGTAGCCGCCGACGTCGCTCGCGATCACGGTGGCGATGAAGGCGATGACCCGCCAGGCCCCGTCATCGGGGACCAGCAGCAGGACGGCGAAGCCGGCCAGCAGCGGCACGTACAGCGCGACGAGGACCCCGGACGAGGCGTCGGCGAGGTAGCCGGCCGGGCCGTGGCCGAGCCGCCAGAGCACGACCGCCAGGGCGGTGAGCAGGAACCCGACGACGAGCCCGGTCGGGCCCCTCGTCCAGGCGAGCCCCTCCATCAGCAGCGCCCCGACCAGCAGGGGGACCCGTGGCGGGTGGAACCGGCCGGCGCCCAGCGCCGTGGTCAGCTCCCAGACCGCGACCAGGATGGCGGCGACGAGGACGGCGAGGAAGGCCGGCCGCCAGATGAACAGCGACGCCAGGATCAGCGCGACCAGGCTGACACCGACGCCGATCGCGGCCCGCAGGTCACGGCCGGCGCGGCCCCCCACGGGGCGCTCGGTCACCGGGAGCACCTCCTCGTCCGGCGGCTCGTCCACGGCTGCCCCGTCGGCGGTGGGCAGCTGGTCGGTCTCCGGAGCGGTGTCGGCAGGCCGCGCCGGTGGGGCCGGCCGGTCGCCGACGATCGGCACCGGGCCCGTGTCGCCGTCTTCGGGATCCCCCCACGACGAGCGCGCGGGCCACGACGGGCCCGTGCGGCCGAGGGTGTCCGACGTCCGCTGACCGCGGGCGCCGTGTCGCGCGAACGGCTCGGTGCCCGGCCCGGAGGTCCCGGGACGGTCGGCGGCGGAGGGCGGTGTCATGAGCTCGACGGGCCGGCGCTGATCAGACCTCGAGCAGCTCGGCTTCCTTGTTCTTCATCGCCTCGTCGACGTGCGCGACGTGCTGCTCGGTGAGGTGGTCGAGCTCCTTCTCCGCGCGGCGCACCTCGTCCTCACCGGCCTCGCCGTCCTTGGCGATGCGGTCGAGCTCGTCCTTCGCCCGGCGGCGGATGTTCCGGATGGCGATCTTGGCGTCCTCGCCCTTGGCGCGGGCCTGCTTCACCAGGTCGCGGCGGCGCTCCTCGGTGAGCTGCGGGAAGACCACTCGCAGGATCTGGCCGTCGTTGGTGGGGTTGACGCCGAGGTCGCTGTCCCGGATGGCCCGCTCGATCGCCTGCAGCTGGCTCATGTCGTAGGGCTTGATGACGGCCATCCGAGCCTCGGGCACGGTGATGGACGCCATCTGCGGCACCGGGGTGTAGGCGCCGTAGTAGTCGACCGCGATCTTGTTGAACATCGACGGGGCAGCGCGGCCGGTGCGCACCGAGCCGAGGTCCTCGCGGGCGACCGACAGGGCCTTGTCCATCCGCTCCTCGGCATCGAGCAGGGTGTCGTCGATCACGGGTCTTCCCTCCATCGGCGGCGGCGTCGGTCCGCCGTCGTTCTCGTCTTCGTGCCGGTCGGCTCAGGCGGGCTGGCTGATCAGCGTGCCGATCTTCTCACCTGCGGTCGCCCGCGCGATGTTGCCGTCACGCAGCAGGTTGAACACGACGATCGGCATCTGGTTGTCCATGCACAGGCTGATCGCGGTGGCGTCGGCGACCTTGAGCTGCTTGGCCAGCACCGTGGCGTAGTCGAGGTCGTCGTACATCACGGCATCGGGGTTGGTCCGGGGGTCGTCGTCGTAGACGCCGTCGACCCCGTTCTTGCCCATGAGCAGGACCTGGCACTCGATCTCCAGCGCCCGCTGGGCCGCGACCGTGTCGGTCGAGAAGTACGGCATGCCGGCGCCGGCACCGAAGATCACCAGCCGGCCCTTCTCCAGGTGCCGGATGGCCTTGCGCGGGATGTAGGGCTCGGCGACCTGGCCCATGGTGATCGCGGACTGGACGCGGGTCTCCAGACCTGCCTTCTCGCAGAAGTCCTGGAGGGCCAGGCAGTTCATGACCGTGCCGAGCATGCCCATGTAGTCGGCCTTGGTGCGGTCCATGCCGGCCTGGGACAGCTCCGCACCCCGGAAGAAGTTGCCCCCACCCATGACCACCGCGACCTGGGTGCCCTTGGCGACGACCTCCGCCAGCTGCTCGGCGATGCCGCGCACGATGTCGGCGTCGACGCCGACCTTGCCGCCGCCGAAGGTCTCACCGGAGAGCTTCAGCAGCACCCGCTGGTAGCCGCTGCCATCGGCGGGCTGGAAGGCGGTGGGGGCGGACAGCGGAGGTGTGGTGTCGGTCAACGCGTCATCCCTCGTTCGACAGTCGGTTGGTTGATCCTGCCGCACATGCGAACGGCCCCGCTCCCGGATCAGGGGGCGGGGCCGTTCAGCGACCTGTCAGGCCTGGCCGACCTCGAAGCGGGCGAACCGCTCCACGGTCAGGCCGGCCTCGTCGACGATCTGCTTGACCGTGCGCTTGGGCTCGGTGATCGACGGCTGCTCGAGCAGGACGAAGTCCTTGTAGAAGGCGTTGACCCGGCCCTCGACGATCTTGCTGATCGCCTGCTCCGGCTTGCCCTCCTCCTTCGCGGTCTGCTCGGCGACCCGGCGCTCGGTCTCGACGGCCTCGGCCGGGACCTCGTCGCGGGTGAGGAAGCGCGGGCGGGCGGCGGCGATGTGCATCGCCAGGCTGCGCGCGGCGTCCTCGGAACCGCCGGAGTACTGCACCGCGACGCCGATGGCCGGGGGCAGGTCGGTGGCCCGCTTGTGCAGGTAGGTGGCGGTGCTGCCCTCGAACGCGGCGAACCGGCTGAGGACCAGCTTCTCGCCGATGCGGGCGGACTCGCCCTCGACCAGCGCGGCGACGGTCTGACCGTCGACGTCGCTGCCCAGCAGGGACTCGGCGTCGGTGGCCTGGTTCTTCAGGCCGATCTCGAGCAGGCGCTCGGCCAGCGCGATGAAGTCGGCGTTCTTGGCGACGAAGTCGGTCTCGCAGTCGAGCTCCAGCAGCGCGCCGTCCTTGCTGACGACGATGCCGTTGGTCGTGGAGCGCTCGAGGCGCTTGCCGACGTCCTTGGCGCCCTTGACGCGCAGGAGCTCGACGGCCTTGTCGAAGTCGCCGTCGGCCTCGGTGAGCGCCTTCTTGCAGTCCATCATGCCGGCGCCGGTGGCGTCGCGGAGACGCTTGACGTCGGCGGCGGTGAAGTCAGCCATGTCTCTTCCCTCTGTGGTCCGGGTGTGTGCGGGCGTGCCGCGGCGCCGTCCCCCTCAGGAGGACGGCGCCGGAGCATCAGCCGTTTTCGGCGCCCTGGGTGCCGGTGCTGGTGTCGCCGGTGGCGGGCACGCCCTCGACCGGGGCGACCTCGTTCGCGGTGACCTCGGCCGGCTGGGCCGGCGTCTCCGGCAGCGGGGCCGCGGCGGCGTCCCCACCGGTCAGGAGCTCGCGCTCCCAGTCGGCCAGCGGCTCGCCGCCACCGATGGCCGGCTCGGCGCCGTCCTCGCGGCCGGCGTTCGCCTGCGAGGCCGAGCGGGCCATGAGGCCCTCGGCGACGGCGTCGGCGATGACCCGGGTCAGCACCGTGATGCTGCGGATCGCGTCGTCGTTGCCCGGGATCTTGTAGTCGACCTCGTCGGGGTCGCAGTTGGTGTCGAGGATCGCCACCACCGGGATGTTCAGCTTGCGGGCCTCACCGACGGCGATGTGCTCCTTCTTGGTGTCCACGATCCAGATGGCGCTGGGCACCTTCTGCATGTCGCGGATACCGCCGAGGCTGCGCTCCAGCTTGCCCTTCTCGCGGCTGAGGACCAGCTGCTCCTTCTTGGAGAGGCTGACCAGGGCGCCGGTCTGCTCGAGGTCCTCGAGCTCCTTGAGGCGCTGGAGGCGCTTGTGCACGGTCTGGAAGTTGGTGAGCATGCCGCCCAGCCAGCGCTGGTTGACGTAGGGCATGCCCACGCGCGTGGCCTGCTCGGCGACGACCTCCTGCGCCTGGCGCTTGGTGCCGACGAACAGGATCGAGCCGCCGTGGGCGACCGTCTGCTTGACGAACTCGTAGGCGTTGTCGATGTACCCCAGCGTCTGCTGCAGGTCGATGATGTAGATGCCGTTGCGCTCGGTGAAGATGAACCGCTTCATCTTCGGGTTCCAGCGGCGGGTCTGGTGACCGAAGTGCACGCCGCTGTCGAGCAGCTGCTTCATGCTGACGACTGCCATTGCAGCCTCTCTCGTTCGCACGCGGCCGGTGGCCGCGCTTCTCGGTTGTCGCTGCGCACCGGGTGGTGCACCGCCCTGGCGTCCGGCCGCGCCACACCCCCGGCGGTTGCCCGTCGGGACCGAGGTGGCGACTGCCCCGCCTGATACGGCGGGAAGAGGACGCGCGAAGTCGACCCGTCGGAACGGGCCGCACCGGACAGCATACGCGAGGATCCGGGGCCCTTTCCCCAGCGGGACCGGCCGTCCACAGCTCCGGCCCGCGCGGCCCGTCCGGCTGCTCCGCGGACGACGGTCCTCCTGTGCGCCCCCGCCTCCTGCCGCTGCTGCTGGCCGTCCTCGTCCTGCTGCCGGCGTCCGCCTCGGCCGAGCCCGTCCTGTCGCCTCCCCCGGCGCGACCCGGGACCCTCTGGGGCCCACCGCTCGACGGCCCCGTGACGGTGACGCGCCCGTTCGACCGGCTGCCGCACCCGTACGCGGCCGGGCACCGCGGCGTCGACCTGCAGGGGACGCCGTCCGGCCGGGTGCTGGCGGCGGGCGACGGGGTCGTCGTGTTCGCCGGCATGGTCGCCGGCCGTCCGGTGGTGAGCATCGACCACGCGGGCGGCCTGCGGACGACGTACGAGCCGGTGGACGCGTCCGTGGCCGCGGGGCAGCAGGTGGCCCGCGGCTCCCCCGTCGGCACGCTGCGGACCGGCCACGACGGGTGCCCGGTCCCGGCATGCCTGCACTGGGGTCTGCGTCGCGGCGAGATCTACCTGGACCCCCTGGCGCTGCTGCGCCCACCGCGCGTCCGTCTGCTGCCGCCCGGTCGGTCCGCCGGCGACGCCTTCGCCGTTCCGCGGCCGCCACTACCCTCCCGCCATGGTCGTTCCGGACGACACGGCTCCCCGCTGGCCGCTCCTGCCGGCGGGCCGCGGGCACTACGAGAGCTACTACCTGCGCGCGGTCGACCGGGAGGAGCCGCGCGGGCTCTGGATCCGGTACACGGTCCTCGTGCCGCCGGACGGGCCTCCCAGCGGCCAGCTCTGGTTCACGCTGTTCGACAAAACGGCGCCCCGCCCCTGGGCGGTGCGGGTCGACGTGCCCGAGCCGGCGACGGACGAGGGCGCGTGGATCCGGCTCGGCGAGAGCGTCTTCGGGCCCGCGCACGTCGTCGGAGCGGCCGCCGCCGACGGGCGGCGCGTCTCGTGGTCGCTGCGCCACTCCTCCGCCGAGGCGCCGCTGCGCCACCTGCCGCGCGACTGGATGTACTCCTCGCGCCACCCGCGGACGAAGCTGCTGTCCCCGAGCCCCTCGGCGCTGGTCGACGGCGAGGTGGCGGTGGACGGGCGGCGCATCGACGTCTCCGGCTGGGTCGGCATGGTCGGTCACAACTGGGGCGAGGAGCACGCCGAGGAGTGGATCTGGCTCTCGGGCCTCGGCTTCGCGGGCACGTGGCGGGACACCTGGCTCGACGTCGCCATCGGCCGGGTGCGTCTGGGTCCGCTGACGTCGCCCTGGGTGGCCAACGGCGCCCTGAGCATCGGCGGGCACCGGTACGTGCTCGGCGGGCTCCGGCGCCGTGTCCGTGTCGAGGCCTCGGACGACCGGTGCTCGGTGCTCGTCCCCGGGCCGCGCGGGGTCGTCGTCGGCGCAACGGTCTCGGCCCCTCGGGACGCCTTCGCCGAGTGGGACTACGCGAGCCCGGACGGTGCGGTGTCCCGCGTGCTCAACTGCTCGGTGGCCGACCTCGTCCTGAGCCTGGACCGCCCCGGCGCCCAGACGGTGGAGCTGCTCGCGGACGGCACCGCGGCCTACGAGCTGGGCCGGCGGGTGCCCTCGTCCTGAGGCCGCAGGACGGCCATCGCGTCGGCCACCTGGTGCTCCCGGCCGGCGCCCTCCCGCCGGAGGCCCGCGATCACACCGGCGAAGTCCGCGTCGTCCCTGTTCTGGCTGAGCTTCGCCTTGCCCTCGACGCGCTCAATCGCGACCTCGATGCCGACGATGGCCGCGAGCTGCTTCTCGACGTACCGCGCCGGCGCGTCGTCCACCCGCCAGGGCCGGTCTCGGCGCTGCTCGTGCGCGTCCGTCAGCCGGGTGACGGCGTCGAGCAGCCAGTCCGGGTCGTGGGTGACCGTCGCGCGGCCGGTGAGGTGCACCGCCGAGTAGTTCCAGGTGGGCACGACCCGCCCGTGCTCGGTCTTGGACGGGTACCAGGCGGCCGAGACGTAGGCCTCCGGCCCGCTCACCACGGCAAGGGCCGGCGCCCCGTCGCCGATCGACCGCCAGTGCGGGTTGGCCCGCGCCATGTGCATGACGAGCCGGGCGCCGTCCCAGACCACCGGCAGCAGGGTTGCCGCCGGGAAGCCGTCGTCGGCGACGGTGACCAGCTGCGCCGAGCCGACCGCGCTCACGAGCCGGCGGATCTCGTCGCCGTCGTCCATGGCGTTGGACCGCGGGACGTACACGGCGGTCAGGCGATGTCGGCGAGCTTCGTGCGCAGGTGCAGCACGGCCTTGGTGTGCAGCTGGCAGATGCGGCTCTCGGTGACGCCGAGGACGCGCCCGATGTCGGCGAGGGTGAGGCCTTCGAAGTAGTAGAGGCTGACCACGACCTTCTCGCGATCGGGCAGCTGCTCGACGGCGCGGGCGAGGAGCTGGCGGGCCTCGCCGTGCTCGGCCATCGCCTGTGGGTCGAGGGCGCTGGAGTCCTGCAGCGTGTCGCCGAGGCTGGGGGCGCCACCGCCGTCGTCGTCGGTGAGCAGCTCGTCGAGCGCGACCACGTTGACCAGGGACAGCTGGCCGAGGAACTTGCGGATCTCCTCGACGTCCATGTCCATCTCGTCGGCGACCTCTTCGTCGGTCGGCGTCCGGTGCAGACGGGCCTCGAGCTCGGCGACGGTGCGCTCGAACTGGCGGGCCTTCATTCGGACCGACCGCGGGATCCAGTCGGTGTTGCGCAGCTCGTCGATGATCGCGCCGCGGATGCGGGCCATCGCGTAGCTCTCGAACTTGACCTCGCGGGTGGGCTCGAAGCGGGTGATCGCGTCGATGAGCCCGAACGTGCCGTAGGAGACGAGGTCGGCCTGCTCCACGTGCGCGGGCAGACCGCTGCCGACCCGGCCGGCGACGTACTTGACCAGGGGGGCGTAGTGCAGGATCAGCCGGTCGCGCAGCTCGGGCTCGCGGCCGGCGACGTAGTCGGCCCACAGCTGGGCCAGCATCGCGTCCGTGTCCTCCTGGGACTCGTCGTCGTACTCGTCGAGCCGGTGGATGGTGGCCTCAGGCACGGTCGCGCTCCTCGGTGCTGATGGTCGTTCCTCCCCCTGCGGTCCTACCCCGTCGGTGGCCCCTGCCGTTTCGTATCGGCAACGGGCGCGCCGTCTCAAGCCCGGGGATGCGCTTGCGCGTGGACCGCACGGAGCCGTTCGACCGTCACGTGCGTGTAGATCTGGGTTGTCGCGAGGCTAGCGTGGCCGAGCAGTTCCTGTACCGACCGCAGGTCGGCGCCGCCCTCCAGCACGTGCGTGGCCGCGGAGTGCCGCAACCCGTGGGGGCCGATGTCGGGGGCGCCCTCGGTGCCCGCGACCGCGGCGTGCACGGTCCGGCGCACCTCCCGGGGGTCGAGCCGGCGTCCGCGGGCCCCCAGCAGCAGAGCCGGCCCGGAGTGCGGGGTGGCCAGCGCCGGCCGGCCGCGGGTCAGCCACGCGTCCAGCGCCCGCTCGGCCGGGACGCCGAAGGGGACGCTGCGCTCCTTGCTCCCCTTGCCGAGCACCCGCAGCAGCCGGCGCCCGCGGTCCACGTCGTCGACGTCGAGGCCGACGAGCTCGCTGACCCGGATGCCGCTGGCGTACAGCAGCTCGAGCACGAGGGCGTCCCGGAGGCCGACCGGTTCGTCCGCGCCGGCCTTCGACTCCAGGACCGCCTTCGCCTGCTCGGGCGCCAGGACGCCGGGCAGCGTGCGGTGCGCCTTCGGGCTGACGAGGCGCAGGCCGACGTCCTCCGGGGTGAGCCCGGCACGGCGGAGCCAGGCGGTGAACGACCGGGCCGAGGCCGCGTGCCGCGCGATGGTGGCGCGGCTGTGGCCGCGGGTGCGGCCCTGCGCCAGCCAGCTGCGCACGGTGGAGAGGTCCAGGTCGTGCACCTGGCCACCGCCGCGGCGCGCCAGGTGGTCGAGCAGCGCGACGGCGTCGGCGACGTAGCCGCGGACGGTGTGCGCGGAGACGTCGCGCTGCGTGCGCAGGTGGTCCTCGTAGCCCTCCAGCGCCGCGGCGAGAGGTGCCGGCAGGGCCGCTCGCACGTCCGCAGTCCCCGATCCCACCCGCCGACGGTCCGACGGCGCTCCCTGCCCGTCAAGGCGCCGCGCCGGGCCCGCGCAACGGGGAGTCAGGGCCCGGTCTGGTCCAGTTCGACGGCGTAGGAGGTGATCGTCGTGAGGAGCCCGTCGCTGAACTCGTAGATGTCGCAGGAGGACACCTCGCTCGTGGCACCGTCGGCGTCCACGTAGCGGGCGACGACGTCGACGGCGGCGGCTGCACCTCCGGCGTCCGCGACGAGGACGAAGCGGGTGAATCGGGTGGTCGTGGAGGTCAACGCCCCCAACGTGGACTCGCACGCGTCCACGACCTCCTGCCGGCCGATGACCACCCCCTCGCCGACCCGTGTCCAGCGGACATCGGGTGCCAGCGCGGCATAGGCGTCGCGGAACCGGTGGCGGGAGAATGCCTCCGCCGTCTCCCGGGGTGTGGGCACGTCGGGAGCCTGTCACCCCGGCGCCGGTCGCGGGGCCATCCGCCACCCGGTGCCCGTCCACTCCACGAGGTCGGCGAGCTCGAGCGCGGGCAGCACCCGCAGCACGGCGACGACGTCGCAGCCGGCGACGGCCGCCAGCCGCTCGGGGCTCACGCCCGTGCGCACGGGGCACGCGTCCAGCACCCGTACGGCGACGTCCGAGAGCCCGTCCCGCGGCGAGGAAGGGCCCTGCACCTGCGGCGCCAGGTCGTCACCGAGGCGTCCCACCGCCTCGATCACGTGGGCGGCCGAGGTCACCAGCACCGCCTGCAGCTCCGCGTCGCGCAGGAGTTCGTGGCAGCCGACCGACATCGCGCTGGTCACCGGTCCGGGCACCACCATGACCTGCCGCCCCAGCTCCTGCGCCCGGCGCGCCGTCGCCTGCGCACCGGAACGGGCGGCGGCCTCCACCACGACGGTCCCCCGCGTCAGGGCGGCGATCAGCCGATTGCGGACCAGGAAGCGGTGCCGGAGGGGCGCGCAGCCCGGCGCCCACTCGCTCACCAGCAGCCCGTTGTCGACGATGCGGTGGAACAGCGCACCGTGGGCGGCAGGGTAGGGCCGGTCGACGCCGCAGGAGAGAACGGCGAGCGTCGGCGCCTCGGCGGCGAGCGCACCCCGGTGGGCCGCTCCGTCGATCCCGAGGGCGCCGCCGGACACGACGGTCCACCCCCGTTCGCCCAGCTGGTGGCCCAGCTCGGCGGCGACGTGCTCGCCGTACGCGGTGGCCGCCCGGGCACCGACGACGGCCACCGAGCGGTCGACCAGCTCGTCGAGCCGATGGGTCCCGCGCACCCAGAGCCCCAGCGGCGGCACCAGCGCCTTCGTGCGGTCGGACTGGTGCTCCGGCTTCTCCGGCTCCTCGCTGACCGCGACGGTCAGCGCGTGCAGCGGTAGCGCCGGCCATTCGTCGTCCTCGGGGATGACCAGCCGTGCGCCGCACCGCTCGGCGCGTGCGAAGTCGGCGAGAGTTGCGTCCTCGTCGGCGCGAGCGCCCACCAGGGCGCGGATGCGCTCCGGCGCCCGGCCCGAGCGCAGGCGCCGGACCGCCTCGACCGGCCCGACGTCCTCGACGTACCGCCAGAAGTCGATGGTCCCGGGCTCGACCGCCCGGCTGAGCCAGGCCCGGGCCCTGCGCAGGGGTGGTCCTCCAGGATCCGGAGCCGCCTCCTCGAGATCCTCGTCGAGGTTCACGCCGCTGCCCGCTGCAGGCGCATGCCGAGGGCCTCGGCGACCTCGTCAGGTCCGGGGATCGTGCGGCCGGCGAGGTCGGCCAGCGTCCATGCGACGCGGAGCACCCGGTCGAAGCCGCGCACCGACAGCGCCCCTCGTTCCAGGGCCCGCTCGGCCAGCCGCAGGGAGGGGCGCGGCACGGTCCAGCGCTCCCGCAGCAGCCGGCCCGGGATCTGGCTGTTCACCGCGATCCCCGCCCCGGCCAGCCGCTCCGCCGCGGCCTCCCTCGCGACTGCCACCCGGCGGGCCACCTGCGCCGTCGTCTCCGGCTCCGCCACCGCGTCCAGCCACGCCGCCCGGGTGACCGGCGGGAGATCGACCCGCAGGTCGATGCGGTCCAGCAGCGGCCCGGAGAGCCGGGAACCGTAGCGGCGGCGCTCCAGCGGGCTGCAGGTGCACGCCGTGTCGCCCGCCGCGCTGGCGCACGGGCACGGGTTGGCGGCCAGAACGAGCTGGGCGCGGCAGGGGAAGGTCGCGGACCCGGCTGCCCGGTGGATGGTGATCTGCCCGCGCTCCAGGGGCTGGCGCAGGGTGTCGAGCACCGCCCGGGGGAACTCCGGCGCCTCGTCGAGGAACAGGACGCCGCGGTGCGCCCGGCACACCGCCCCCGGGCGGATCTGCCCGGAACCACCACCGATCAGCGAGGCCATCGACGCGGAGTGGTGGGGCGCCTCGAACGTCGGCCGGGTGACCAGCGGCGCCCCGGCGGGCAACGTGCCCGCGACCGAGTGGATCGCCGTGACCTCGAGTGCCGCCTGCTCGTCCAGCGGCGGCAGCAGCCCCGGCAGCCGCTCCGCGAGCATCGTCTTCCCCGCGCCCGGCGGTCCGGCAAGGAACAGGTGGTGACCACCGGCCGCGGCGACCTCGACGGCGCGGCGCCCCGTCGCCTGGCCCACGACGTCCCCCAGGTCGGGTGGGAGCGGCGGGTCCGGCACCGGCCCCCGTGCGTGGGCGGCCAGCCGCGTCCGTCCGGCCAGGTGGGCGAGGACCTGGGTCAGCGACGCGGCGGCGAGCACCTCGACCCCCTCCACCAGCGCGGCCTCGTCGGCGTTCGCCTTCGGCACGACCACCTGCGGGTGACCGGCACGGGCCGCGGCCAGGACGGCGGGGAGCACACCGCGGATGGCCCGGACCGACCCGTCGAGCCCGAGCTCGCCCAGCAGCACCAGCCGGTCGACCGATTCCGTGGGGACCGTTCCCGAGGCCGCGAGGACCGCCGCGGCCAGCGCCAGGTCGAAGCCGCTCCCCTGCTTCGGCATGGACGCGGGCGACAGGCCGATCGTGATCCGCCGCTGCGGGAAGCTCGCCCCGGCGTTGGCGACGGCGGCGCGCACCCGGTCCACCGACTGCCGCACCACCGCGTCCGGGAGACCGACGAGGGCCACGTGCGGCACCCCGTTGGCCATGTCCACCTCGACCTCGACCATCGCGCCGTGCACGCCGGCCAGGCCCACCGACCACGTGCGGGCGAGCGTCACAGGAACGCCGCCCGCAGGTGCGTGACCAGTGCCGGCCGGGAGGGGCGGACCAGGACGCCGACCACGTCGAACCGCAGCTCCGGCGCGTGCTCGTCGTGCGCGGCCAGCCAGCGCTGCGCCAGGGTGCGCAGCCGGCGCTGCTTCACCGGCGTCACGGCCTCGACCGGATCGCCGAAGCCCAGCCCGCGACGGGTCTTCACCTCGCAGAAGACGAGCGCGTCGCCGTCCCGCGCGACGATGTCGAGCTCGCCCTCGCGGCAGCGCCAGTTGCGGTCCAGCACCCGCAGGCCGGCGGACGTCAGGTAGGCGGCGGCGAGGGACTCGCCGTGGGATCCGAGCTCGTTGCGTGTGGGCACCGGAGAACGGTCACCCGGGGACGCCGGTCCGGGGGGTTCCCGGGGAGATCTGTGGAGAGCCCTCGGTCCTGTGGACGCGGCTACGGCATCCGCGGGTTGTCGGGCAGCTCGAGGTCGGGCTTGTCGAGCTCCTCGACGTTCACGTCCTTGAACGTCAGCACCCGCACGTTCCGGACGAAGCGCGCCGGCCGGTACATGTCCCAGACCCAGGCGTCGGAGAGCTTCAGCTCGAAGTAGACCTCCCCCCCGGCCTCGCGAACCTGGAGGTCGACGGAGTTGGCCAGGTAGAAGCGGCGCTCGGTCTCCACCACGTAGGTGAACTGCCGGACGATGTCCCGGTACTCGCGATAGAGCTGCAGCTCCATCTCGGTCTCGTACTTCTCGAGGTCCTCTGTGCTCATCGAACGTCTCCGGGCACTGGGCTCATGACGCCATCATCGACCATGGCGACCTCGGCGGTTACCTGGAGGCTCCGCGCGGCGTACGCGTCGCGTGCCGAGCGCACGTTCACGAAGCGCATGCGGTGCTCGGGACACGGCCCGTGCCGCTCCAGGGCGGCGCTGTGCACGTCGGTGATGTAGCCCTTGTGGCCCGCGAAGTCGTACTCCGGCCACTTCTCGTGCAGCTCGAGCATCATCCGGTCGCGGGTGACCTTGGCCAGGACCGACGCCGCCGCGACGCACGCTGCGACCCGGTCCCCCTTCCACACGGCGAGGCCCGGACGGGTCAGCCCCGGCACCGGGAAACCGTCGGTGAGCACGTAGTCCGGCGAGGGGTCCAGCGTGCTGACCGCGCGGCGCAGCGCCTCGATGTTGGTGACGTGCATGCCCCGCTCGTCCAGCTCCCCGACCGGGATGACGACCACCGACCAGGTCAGGGCCCGGGCGACGACCTCGTCGTACACCCGCTCGCGCGCGGCCGCGGTGAGCAGCTTCGAGTCCGCCAGCCCGGGCACGCGGCCGCGGCGTCCCGACGGCAGGACGCACGCGGCGGCCACCAGCGGACCCGCGCAGGCGCCCCGACCGGCCTCGTCCGCACCGGCGACGACCTCGAAGCCACGCCGGCGCAGGGAGCGCTCCATGTCCCAGAGCGAGTCGGGTCGGTCCTCGTCGGCGATCGTCCGCCTCGACCGCACGGCCGGGCTCGACCTCGGGTGGGTGGTTCGCAGCGCCATCGCCGTCCGACACTACGACGGCCCGGCGACGACGACGCGACCGACACCGGCCCGGAACGGCAGAACGGGCCGACCCCCGAGGGGGCCGGCCCGTCCAGCCGGAGAAGTGCCCGAGATCAGATCTCGGCGAGCTCGGCGTCCGACGCCGCGGCAGCCGCGTGGCCGTGGGCGCCGCAGGTGCAGCCGGGCTGGCGGTTGGACAGCACGAGGGAGACCGCGTGGGCCCGGTCGCGGGCACCCAGCTTGCGCAGGATGGCCTTGACGTGGGACTTGACGGTGTCCTCGCTGATGAACAGGTTGCGGCCGATCTGCCGGTTGGACTGGCCCAGCAGCAGCTCGTCCAGCACGTCGGACTCGCGCCGGGTGAGCGGCACCTCCGGCGTGAAGGGCTTGGCGGCGGGCACGGCCGACGGCTCGACCCGGCGGATCTGCGGGTCGACCACGGTCCGGCCGGCGCGAGCGGCCAGGATCGCCCAGCCGAGCAGGGTCGGCGAGGTGTTGATCATGAGGTAGCCGCGGACACCGGCGGCGAGCGCCTCGTTCACGACCGAGGGGTCCTCGGAGGTGGCGAGGGCGACGATCGCCACGCGGGGGAAGCGGCGCCGCAGGTCGCGGCAGGCGTTGAGGGTCGCGGCGCGGCCGGAGCCGAGCTCGACGACGACGGCGTCCGGGCGGGCCGACTCGACCAGCGTGAGGGCGCGACGCAGTTCGCCGGGCGTACCCACCGACTGCATGCCGGCCGTCTCGTTGATCATGCTGACCAGACCGCGACGCAGGACGGGCGCGTCGGCGAGGAGGAGCACGCGGGTGACCCCGCGGGCATTGCTCGCCATAGGTGCAGACACAACTGACTCCGTTTCGACTCCGGGAACTTGCAATGTCTCCATCGGAAGGGTGAAACGGTTACTTGAATACTTTCTCGACAATTTTTCGAATGCTCGAATGCGCGGCTCCGTCGTCCCACGCGTAACAGCGGAATAGCCCGGACGGCGGCGTGCGAGGGCGACCGTGCTGGTCAGCGGCACGGTCGGGGTGGGACGGGATCAGTCGGCGGAGGAACGCCGCTGCCGCAGCCAGGCCGTGATCGGCAGGGCGCCGGTCAGCCCGATCGCCCACGGGGCCACCGCCGACGACGTCACCCGGGACTCCGTCACGCCCGAGGGGTCCGCGGCGGCTGCCTGCTGCTCCTGGATGTCCGGGTCGTCGAGCAGGCCGAAGCGGCTGATCGGCCAGACGATGACCGAGGCCTTGCCGATGACGTCGTCGACCCCGATCGTGCCGCCGTAACGGTCGCTGACGTGCGACCGCGAGTCGGCCGAGGCCGAGCGGTGGTCGCCCATCACCCAGAGCCGGCCTTCGGGCACGGTCACCGGGCCGAACGCGCGGTCCTGGACGGGGGTGTTCTCGAAGATGTAGGGCTCGTCGAGGGGTTCGCCGTCGACCGTGATCCGGCCCTCGGCGTCGCAGCACTGGACCGTCTGGCCCTCGGTGGCGATCACCCGCTTGACGAAGTCGTCCTCGCTGGGCGGCGCGACGCCGACCGTGCGCCCCAGCCACAGCATGGCGCCGGAGAACCAGTTGGTCGGCTCGGCGACGTCCACCTCGGGCGTCCAGGTGTCGGGGCCCTTGAAGACGACGATGTCGCCGGGCTCGGGTTCGCCGAACCAGTACGGGATCTTGTTGACCAGCACGCGGTCACCGGTGCACCCGGTGCAGCCGTGCAGGGTCTGCTCCATCGACCCCGAGGGGATGAAGAACGCCTGCACGAAGAACGTCTTGACGACGACGGCGAGCACGAAGGCGATCAGCAGCAGGACCGGCAGCTCGCGCAGCAGCGAGCCCTTCTTCGCGGTCTTGTCGCGGCGGCCCCGTCGCAGGAAGCCGCCGCCGGACCTGGTGGCGGTGGGGACGTCCTCACCGTCATCGCCCGGAACGACGTCGGCGGGCCCCCCGGGCCGGTCGCTGCTCATCGGGAGCAGCCTACGGCCCAGGAGACCCGCCGCGACCACAGCCGGTCATGACCGGCCGTCAGGCGTGTCAGCGCATCGACGCTCAGCGAGCGACGGTCTCGCGCTTCTCCTTGATCTTGGCGGCCTTGCCGCGCAGCTCGCGGAGGTAGTACAGCTTGGCGCGACGCACGTCACCGCGGGTGACGACCTCGATCTTCTCGACGACCGGGGTGTGCACCGGGAAGGTGCGCTCGACGCCCACGCCGAAGCTCACCTTGCGCACGGTGAAGGTCTCGCGGATGCCACCGCCCTGGCGGCGGATGATGACGCCCTGGAAGACCTGGATGCGCGAGCGGTTGCCCTCGACGACCCGCACGTGCACCTTCACGGTGTCCCCGGGGCGGAAGTCGGGGATGTCGGCGCGCAACGAATCGGCGTCGAGTGCGTCCAGGGTGTTCATCTCGGCAGTCCTCAGTTCTAGCGGCTCGATGCGGTCGGACAGCAGCGTGCGCCGGCCGTCCGTTCCGGGGTGGCTGCGCTCCCGTGAGGAGCCACCGTCAGCGCTCGCCGACGGCCTGCAGCAGCTCTCTACTGTGCCACATCTTCACGCGACGATGCGCGGCGGCCCTGTCCAGGGTCCCTCGAGCACCGTCCGCAGCGCGTCGGCGAGGTCGCTCGGGGCGAAGCTCTCGCCGCTCGCCGCGATCTCGTGGACGGTCCACCAGCGGTGCGGCTCGTCACCGAGCAGCTCCAGTTCCGTCAGGCCGCGGGGCGCCACCTCGTGGACGACGTCCCGCAGCACGAAGAACGTCTCCCGCGAGTCGATCTCGGCCCCGGCGAAGGGACCGACGTGCCGGCGCAGCCACACCGGCCCTTCGAGCGCACCCGGTGCGACGTCCAGCCCGATCTCCTCGGCCAGCTCGCGGACGGCGGCCTGCCGGAGGCCCTCGCCGTCCTCCACTCCTCCGCCGGGCGTGTACCAGAACAGGACGTCGCCGGGCGGCACGGCCGGGTCGGTGAGCCGGGCGCCGAGCAGCAGCACGCGGCCGGACGGGTCCAGGACGACGACGCGCGCCGTCGGCCGGACCCACGGCCGGGTCACGACTCCAGGGCCGCCCGGTCGGCGTCGCCGAGGGCGTCCTCCGGCAGCGCGGCCAGCAGGTCGGGACGGCGGGCCGCGGTGCGGCGCAGCGACTGCGCACGCCGCCAGCGGGCGATCGCCGCGTGGTCGCCGCTCAGCAGCACCGGCGGCACCTCGTGGCCGCGCCAGTCCGCCGGGCGGGTGTAGGACGGCCCCTCGAGCAGGCCGTCGGCGTGCGAGTCGAACTCGACCGACTCCCGGTTGCCGACCACGCCCGGGATCAGGCGGGTGACGGCCTCGACCATCACGAGGACGGCGGACTCGCCACCGGCCAGCACGTAGTCGCCGATGGAGACCTCGGAGACCGGCCCGGCCTCGGCGGCCCAGTCGGCGACCCGCTGGTCGATGCCCTCGTAGCGGCCGCAGGCGAAGACCAGCCCGGGCTCGGTCGCCCACTCGGCGGCCATGGTCTGGGTGAAGGGACGGCCGGCCGGCGTGGGGACGACCAGGCGGGTGCCGGGCGGGCGGACGGCCTCGAGCGCGAGCGCCCAGGGCTCGGGCTTCATGACCATGCCGGGGCCGCCGCCGTACGGGGCGTCGTCCACGGTGCGGTGCACGTCGTCGGTCCACTGCCGCAGGTCGTGCACGCCGACGGTCACCAGGCCGCGCTCGGCGGCCTTGCCGAGCAGGGACTGGCCCAGCGGGGCCAGGTACTCGGGGAAGATCGTGACGACGTCGACCCGGAACGTCACAGCTCCAGGAGCCCCTCGGGCGGGTCCACGACGACGACGCCGCCCGCGAGGTCCACGGTGGGCACGATCGCCGAGACGAACGGGATCAGGGCCTCGCCGCCCTCGGGCCGGCGGAGGACCAGCAGGTCCTGGGCCTCGTGGCGCACGGCGGTGACCTCGCCGACGACGGAGCCGTCGGGGAGCGTCGCGGTCAGGCCGACCAGCTGGTGGTCGTAGTAGGAGTCCGGCTCCTCGATCTCCGGCAGGTCCGCGACCGGGACGAGCAGGAGGGTGTTGCGCAGCGCGTCGACGTCCTCGCGGGTGCCGTAGACCTCGCCGGAGGGCGCGGCGACCTGCAGCAGCAGCGTGCCGCTGTGCCAGCGCTTGTCGACCACCGTCAGCGGACCGCGGCGCGCGGGGTCGGTGAGCAGCACCGCGCCCGGGGCGAAGCGGTGGTCGGGGTCGTCGGTGCGCACCTCGACGGTCGCCAGACCACGGACACCGTGGGGCCGGCCGATGCGGCCGACCACCACGGTGTCGGTGTCGTGCGGGGTCTCCGGCAAGGGAGGTGTGCTCAGCGCCCGTCGGTGTCGACGACGTCGACCCGCAGGCCTCGCCCGCCGACGCCGGTCATCACCTGGCGCAGCGCCTTGGCGGTGCGCCCGCCGCGGCCGATGACCTTGCCGAGGTCGTCGGGGTGCACCCGGATCTCGAGGGTCTTGCCACGGCGGTTGGTGAGCAGGTCGACGGTCACCTCTTCGGGGTGGTCGACGATGCCCTTGACCAGGTGCTCGAGCGCGTCTTCGAGCACGTCTTACTCGGCAGGCGTCTCGGACGGGCCGCCGGCAGCGGCGCCCTCGCCCGCGGCACCGGCAGCCTCGGCGACGGCCTCGGCCGGCTCCTCGGTGGCGGCGGCCTTCTTCGGGGCGGCCTTCTTCTTGGCGGTGGTCGCCTCGGTGGTCGGCTCGTCCATGCCGGCGCGGACGGCGGCCTCGTAGAGGGCCTTCTTGTCCGGCTTGGGCTCGGCGACCTTCATCGGCGCGGGGGCCGGCTCGCCCTTGAACTTCTGCCAGTCGCCGGTCACCCGGAGGATGGCGGCGACGGCCTCGGTCGGCTGGGCGCCGACGCCGAGCCAGTACTGCGCCCGCTCGGAGTCGACCTCGATGAAGGAGGGGTCCTCCTTCGGGTGGTACTTGCCGATCGTCTCGATCGAGCGGCCGTCACGCTTGGTCCGGGCGTCGGCGACGACGATGCGGTAGTACGGCGCGCGCATCTTGCCCAGGCGCATGAGCTTGATCTTGGTGGCCACGGTGGGTGGTGTACTCCTCGAACGCTGTGTGGTTGCTCGCCCGGGCGACGTGTGGGGTTACGCCGGGGGCGGAGCGATGGACACGACCGGGAGCGGTGAGAGGGCCGCCACCGCCGTGTTCGACCGACCATGATGCCAGATCGCAGGAGGAGCACCGTGGCCAGGATGAGTCCGCTGCACCACATCGAGCTGTGGGTGCCCGATCTCGCCCGCGCCGAGCGCTCGTGGGGGTGGCTGCTCACCCGCCTCGGCGCCGAGCCGTACCAGTCGTGGGCGCACGGCCGCTCCTGGCGCTGGGGCGCCGAGGGGACCTACGTCGTCGTCGAGCAGTCGCCCGCCCTCGTCGGGGACGGGCACGAGCGCCGCTCCCCCGGGCTGAACCACCTCGCGTTCCGGGTCGGCTCCCCCGACGACCTCCACGTCATCGTGGAGGAGGGGCCGGCCCACGGCTGGGCGCTGATGTTCGCCGACCGGCACCCCTTCGCGGGCGGGCCGGACCACATGGCGGGCTACTTCGAGGACGCCGATGGCTACGAGGTCGAGCTGGTGGTCGAGCGGTCCTGACGTGCTGCCGGTCAGGCGTCCTCGGTGACGAGGAACCCGCTCCAGCCGTCGTAGGTGCCGCCGGAGCGGTCGACGACGCCCACGACCTCGCGGGTGAACGCCTCGGCGGTCCCGTGGTCGACCGGCGTCTCCTTGCCGAACGCCAGCCAGACGGTGAACCAGCGGCGCTGCACGCCGTCGATCTCGTAGCCCAGCGCCTGGAGCTCACCGGCGGCGGCGAGCGCGGCCGACCGCGACCGGAAGCCGGCCAGGTGGTCGAGCCGGCGGGGCCGGTGCACCTGGTCGCCGTAGCCGAGGTTCACCTCGACCAGCTGGGCGGTCGACTGCAGCTGGGAATCGATGTCGTTCGGCACGGCGGCAGTGGACCACGCGACCTGCCCGTCTCCGGGGAGGCCGGACCGGTCAGCCGCGGACGGCGGCCAGCACGCGGGCGCCGGCCTCGGCGACCGGCACCTCCTCGCGCTCCCCGGACCTCCGGTCGCGGATCTCGATGACCCCCTCGGCGAGGCCGCGCCCCACCGTGACGATCGTCGGCATCCCGAGCAGCTCGGCGTCCTTGAACTTCACGCCGGGCGAGACCTTGGGCCGGTCGTCGAACAGGACGGTGAGGCCGGCGCCGACCAGCTCGGCGGCCAGCGCCTCCGCGGCCTCGAACACGGCGGCGTCCTTGCCCGTGGCGACGAGGTGCACGTCCGCGGGAGCCACGGAGCGGGGCCAGACCAGGCCCAGCTCGTCGTGCGTCGACTCGGCGATCGCCGCCACGGCGCGCGAGACGCCGATGCCGTACGACCCCATGGTGACCGTGACCAGCTTGCCGTTCTCGTCGAGGACCTTGAGGTCGAGCGCCTCGGCGTACTTGCGACCCAGCTGGAAGATGTGGCCCATCTCCACGCCGCGGGCCAGCTCGAGGGGGCCGGAGCCGTCGGGAGCGGGGTCCCCGGCCAGCACCTCGGCGGCCTCGATGACGCCGTCCCAGGTGAAGTCGCGGCCGGCAACGAGGTCGAAGACGTGCTTGCCGGGCTCGTTGGCCCCGGTGATCCAGCGGGTGCCGGGCACGACGCGGGGGTCGACCAGGTAGCGGATCTTCGACTCGCTCTCGGCACCGAGCACCTGGGGGCCGATGTAGCCCTTCACCAGCGCCGGGTTGCCGGCGAAGTCGGTGAACGCCTCCACCTCGGCCGGGGCGACCTGCGCCTCCAGCCGCTTGGCGTCGACCTCGCGGTCCCCGGGCAGGCCGATGACCAGGGGCTCCCGCGAGCCGTCGGGGTGCACCAGCGTGACGACGACGTTCTTCAGCGTGGCGGCCGCGGTGTAGCCCGCGTCGGGGAACATCTCCTGCGCGACGGCGACCAGCGTCTCGATGGTGGGGGTGTCGGGCGTGTCCTCGACGTGCGCCTCGGGCAACCCGTCGAACGGGACCGGCTCGGGGACGACGGTGGACACGGCCTCGACGTTCGCCGCGTAGCCACCGGGCGAGCGGACGAAGGTGTCCTCGCCGATCGACGTCGGGTGCAGGAACTCCTCGCTCTTCGAGCCGCCCATCGCCCCCGACATCGCCGACACGATCACGTAGTCGAGCCCGAGCCGGTCGAAGATCTTGATGTAGGCGGCGCGGTGCGCGGCGTAGGAGCGGTCCAGGCCGGCGTCGTCGACGTCGAAGGAGTAGCTGTCCTTCATCGTGAACTCGCGGCCGCGGAACAGGCCGGCGCGGGGCCGCGCCTCGTCCCGGTACTTGGTCTGGATCTGGTACAGCGAGACCGGCAGGTCCTTGTAGGAGCCGTAGAGGTCCTTGACCAGGAGCGTGAACATCTCCTCGTGCGTGGGGCCGAGCAGGAAGTCGTTCCCGCGCCGGTCCTGGAGCCGGAAGAGGTTGGGGCCGTACTCGGTCCAGCGGTTGGTCGCCTCGTAGGGCTCGCGCGGCAGCAGCGCGGGGAAGTGCACCTCCTGCGCGCCCATCGCGTCCATCTCCTCGCGGACGATCCGCTCGACGTTGCGGAAGACGCGGAAGCCCAGCGGCAGCCAGGTGAACCCACCGGGGGCGGCCCGGCGGATGTACCCACCGCGGGCCAGCAGGCGGTGGCTGGGGACCTCGGCGTCGGCCGGGTCGTCGCGCAGGGTCCGCAGGAACAGGGTCGACATCCGCAACAGCACGGGAGAAGTCTCCCAGGCCCGGCGAGCCGTTTCTCCCGCCGGGCCCGGGAGCCCGTCTCAGTCGTCGGAGCCGTGCCCGCCGCCACCACGGCCCGAGGAGTCGTCGCCGGGGCCGTCGTCGGAGCCGTGCCCGCCGCCGTCCCGGCCGGAGGAGTCGTCCCGGCCGGAGGAGTCGTCACCCGAGCCGTGGTGGCCCGAGTCGTCGCGGCCGGACGTCGAGGACGGCGACGACGGGTGCGACCCGGAGTGCGAGGAGTCGTCGAGGGCGAACACCGGGGCGCCGCCGACGCAGGTCACGTGCACCTCCACCCGCTGGTCGCCGGCATCGAACTCCAGCTCACCCGGGTCGTTCGAGTCGTCGACGAGCCAGCCGGCGGCAGGCACGCCGGCCAGGACCGGCACGCCCGTCGTGCAGTCGGCGAACACCGTGCCTCCGGCGGTGTCGAACTGGCCGGTGGCGGCCGGGGCGGAGAACGGGACGTCCCCGGCCGACGGACCGGCGGTGGACACCGTGGGCGAGGTCGTCGCCGCCGCGGGGATGGTTCCCGGGGACGCCGAGGCGTCGACCAGGGACACGGCCAGGAAACCCAGGCCGACAGCTGCCGCCGCGGACGCGGTCCACGCGGCTCCGAGCACGATGGTTCGCTTCATGCGGCAGACCCTCCTGCGAGCAGGGTTAAGGCCGCCCCAAGGCCAGGTCAAGGCGGTGCCTGGATGCCGCCCGATCGGGTCGCCGCGCTCGGAACCGGGCTGCGGCGGCGTTAGCGTCGCGCCGTGGCCCAGCTGCTCGTGGTCGAGGACGACGAACGGATCCGTTCGGCGCTGATCCGCGCGCTCCGTGATCGCGGGCACGCCGTGAGCTCGGCGGCGACCGCCCTGGCCGGTCTGCGCCAGGCCGTCGACGAGCGCCCCGATCTCGTCGTCCTCGACCTGGGCCTGCCCGACCTGGACGGCCGCGAGCTGCTCCGGATGCTCCGGGCCGTCTCCGCCGTGCCGGTCATCGTCGCCACCGCCCGGGACGACGACGAGAGCGTCGTGCAGGCTCTCGACGCGGGCGCCGACGACTACGTCGTGAAGCCGTTCGCGGCCGGCCAGCTCGAGGCCCGCATCCGGGCGGTGCTGCGGCGGGCCTCGGCCGGCGCTGACGCCGCCTCCTCACCGGTGACCGTGGCGGACCTGACGATCGACCCCCGCACCCGGCGGGTGACCCTCGCCGGGGCGACGGTCGAGCTGTCCCCCAAGGAGTTCGACCTGCTCGCCCACCTCGCCGCCCGCGTCGGCACGGTGGTCTCCAAGCGCGAGTTGCTCACCGAGGTCTGGCAGCTGCCCTACGGGGGCTCGGACAAGACCGTCGACGTCCACCTCTCGTGGCTGCGCCGCAAGCTGGGCGAGTCCGCGACGGCGCCCCGGCTGCTGCACACCGTGCGTGGCGTGGGCGTCCGCCTGGCCGAGCCCGAGCCGTGAGACGGCAGATCACGCTGCTGGTGGCGGCGACCACGTCGATCGTCCTGCTCGCCTTCCTCCTGCCGGCCGCCTCGCTCGTCGCCCGGGTCGCGGAGGCCCGGGCGCTGGACGCCGGCCAGGCGCAGGTGCAGTTCCTGACGCCGTCCGTCGGCCTCGACTCCCGCGAGCAGGTGGCGGCCAACCTCATCGGCACGGCGGACGGTCTCCGGGCCGCCGTGCGGTGGACGGACGGGACGTGGCTCGGTGATCCTGCGCGACGGGACGTGCCGGCGTCCTCCGGCGCCTCGGAGATCGAGTCCGACGACGGCGTCCTGCTGCTCCAGCCGGTGACCCGGCCCGACGGCGCCACCCTGGTCGAGGTGTTCGTGCCCGCCGGGATGCTGCGCGCCGGGGTGTCGGGCACCTGGCTGGTTCTGGCGGCGTTGGGCCTGGTCCTGCTGGGCCTCGCGCTCGTCGTCGCGGACCGGCTGGCCCGGACGATGACCCGCCCGGTCACCGACCTCGCGGAGACCGCGGACCGGCTCGGTGCCGGCGACCTCTCCGCCCGCGCCGTCCCGTCCGGCCCCGGTGAGGTGCGCTCCGTGGCGGTGGCGGTCAACCGGCTCGCGGAGCGGATCGGCGAGCTGCTGGACGCCGAGCGCGAAGGGGCGGCCGACCTGGCCCACCGGCTGCGGACGCCGCTGACCGCGCTCCGGCTCGACGTGGAGGCCTTGCCCGCGGCGGAGCGCGAGCGGCTGCTCGACGACGTGGACGCCGTCAGCCGCGGCATCGACGAGGTCATCTCCGAGGCGCGGCGCAGCGTCCGCGAGGGGCTGGGGGCCGGCTGCGACGCCACCGCCGTCGTCGGCGAGCGGGTGCGGTTCTGGTCCGTGCTCGCCGAGGAGGAAGGGCGCCCGCTCGACGTCGACCTCCCCGTCGCCCCGGCGGCGGTCCGTGTCCCGGCGGCCGACCTGGCCGCCGCGGTGGACGCCCTGCTCGGCAACGTCTTCGCCCACACCCCCGACGGCACCGCGCTGTCGGTGGCGGTCCGCCCGGATGCCGACGGCGGGGCGCGCGTCGTCATCGCGGACACGGGGCCCGGGATGCGCACCGACGCCGTCGAGCGCGGGCGCAGCGACGCCGGTTCCACCGGACTCGGCCTCGACATCGCCCGGCGGACCGCCGAGGGCTCCGGCGGCCGGCTCGTGGTCGACGCCTCGGACGCCGGGACTTCCGTCACGATGGTGCTCGGGCCGCCCGCCTAGCTGCCGCGGACCGGCTCAGGCCGGCTCGGGCACCCCGCCCGGGTCGCCACCGGGATCGTCGGGCGTCGGCTCGATCGGCGGGGGCGGCAGCGTGTCCGGGGTGTCGGGCATGAGCTCACCCGGGTCGTCGGGCACCGGCTCGTCCGGGTCGATCAACGGATCCGGCTCCGGTATCGGCGCGACCATGACCCCAGCCAACCAGTGATCAGCCGACGACGCGCCCCCGCAGCAGGGTGAGGCCGGGGCGGGCGAGCGCGTCGAGGTCGGCCCGCGGGTCGGCGTCGAACACCACCAGGTCGGCCGGCGCCCCCTCCTCGATGCACGGCAGGCCCAGCCACGACCGCGCGGACCACGACGCCGCGGCCAGGGCCGCCTCCAGGGGCAGGCCCGCCTCGTTCAGCGCCCGGACCTCGTCGGCGATGCGGCCGTGCTCGATGCCGCCACCTGCGTCGGTGCCGGCGAACACCGGCACACCCGCCTCGAACGCCGCCCGGACGACGGCGCCCGAGTTCGCGTACAGCCGCCGCATCGTGCTGGCGTAGGCAGGGAACTTCTTCTCCCCCGCCGCCGCGAACCCGGGGAAGTTCTCGACGTTGACCAGGGTCGGGACGACGGCGGTCCCCCGCGCGGCCATCTCGCCGATCAGGTCCTCGGTGAGCCCGGTCCCGTGCTCGATGCAGTCGATGCCGGCGCCGACGAGGTCGGGCAGCGCGTCGGTGCCGAAGGTGTGCGCCGTGACCCGGGCGCCCGCCTCGTGGGCCGCCGCGATCGCGGCCTCCAGCACGTCGCGGGGCCACTCCGGGGCCAGGTCGCCGACGCCGCGGTCGATCCAGTCGCCGACCAGCTTCACCCAGCCGTCGCCGCGGCCGGCCTGCACGCGCACCTCAGCCGGCAGGTCCTCGGGCTCGAGCTCGACCCCCAGCTCGGGGATGTAGCGGCGCGTGCGGGCGATGTGCCGGCCGGCGCGGATGATCCGCGGCAGGTCGGGCTCGTCGTCCAGGGCGCGGGTGTCGACCGGCGAGCCGCAGTCGCGCAGCGCCAGCACCCCGGCCGCGCGCTCGGCGAGCGCCTGCTCGCGGAGGCCGTCGAGGTCGGTCACGTGCGCACCGCCCATGCCGATCCCGACGTGGCAGTGCGCGTCCACCAGACCCGGCAGCAGCCAGCCCCCGGGGCTGATCGTCTCGGCGCCGGGCACCCGCTCGAAGGTGAACCGCCCCTCGCGCACCCAGACGTCGCGGTGCTCCCCCTCGGGGAGGACCACGCCGGCCAGGTGGAAGGAGGAGGTCACTGCCCGGGCCGGCCGTCCTTGAACTGGTCGAAGTTCAGCTTGGTGAGGTCCGGCAGACCCTGCCCCATACCGGGCGGGAGCTGCGGCATCCCGCCGGGCAGGCCGCCGCCCGGGAAGCCGGCACCGGGCGGGAGTCCGGGGGCACCCGCGGGCCGGCGGGCGGGACCGCCCCGGGCCTTGCCGCCCTTGCCCTTCTTGCCCTTCTTCGACTGCGCCTGCATCTGGCGCCCGCGCTGCTTCTTCGACATCGGGCCCATGCCCGGCAGGCCCATGCTGCCGGCCATCTGGCCCATCATCTTCTGGGCCTGGGCGAACCGCTCCAGCAGCTGGTTCACGTCGGTGACGCTGACACCGGAGCCGTTGGCGATCCGCACCCGGCGCGACGCATTGATGATCTTGGAGTTGACCCGCTCCTCCGGCGTCATCGAGCGGATGATCGCCGCCGTCCGGTCGAGGTCGCGGTCGTCGATGTTCTTGATCTGCTCCTTCATCGCGCCCGCTCCGGGCAGCATGCCGAGCAGGTTGGCGATGGGGCCCATCTTGCGGATGGCCATCATCTGCTCGAGGAAGTCCTCGAGCGTGAAGCCCTCGCGGGAGGCGAGCTTGCCGGCCATGCGCTCGGCCTGCTCGGCGTCGAAGGTCTTCTCGGCCTGCTCGATGAGGGTGAGCACGTCGCCCATCCCGAGGATGCGCGAGGCCATCCGCTCGGGGTGGAAGACGTCGAAGTCGGTGAGCTTCTCGCCGGTGGAGGCGAACATGATCGGCTGCCCGGTCACGTACCGCACCGACAGGGCGGCACCACCGCGGGCGTCGCCGTCGAGCTTGGTGAGGACGACGCCGGTGAAGCCCACGCCGTCGCGGAAGGCCTCGGCCGTGGTGACGGCGTCCTGACCGATCATGGCGTCGACGACGAACAGCGTCTCGTCGGGCTGGACGACGTCGCGGATACCGGCGGCCTGCCGCATCAGCTCCTCGTCGATGCCGAGGCGGCCGGCGGTGTCGACCACCACGACGTCGTGCATGGTCCGGCGGGCGTGCTCGATGGAGTCCGCAGCCACGCGGATCGGGTCGCCGACGCCGTTGCCCGGCTCGGGCGCGTAGACGTCGACGCCCGCCTGCCCGGCCACGATCGACAGCTGGTTGACCGCGTTGGGGCGCTGGAGGTCGGCGGCGACCAGCAGCGGGGTGTGCCCCTGCTCCTTGAGCCAGCGGCCCAGCTTCCCGGCGAGGGTCGTCTTACCGGCACCCTGCAGACCGGCGAGCATGATCACCGTCGGCGACTGCTTGGCCAGCCGGATGCGCCGGGTCTCACCACCGAGGATGCCGATGAGCTCCTCGTTGACGATCTTGATGAACTGCTGCGCAGGGTTCAGCGCCTGCGAGACGTCGGCGCCGCGCGCCCGCTCCTTGACCGCGTCGATGAACGCCCGGACGGCGGGCAGCGCGACGTCGGCCTCCAGCAGCGCGATGCGGATCTCGCGCGCGGTGGCGTCGATGTCGGCGTCGGTGAGCCGGCCCTTGCCACGCAGGCCGGTGAAGACCTTGTCCAGGCGGTCGGAGAGGGTCTCGAACACAGCACGTCCTCAGGAGAAGTCACGGGCGCGGGAGACCCGCACCACCTGACCCCAGGGTATCGAGTGGTGCTACGCGGCGATGCGGGCGCGCACGACGTCGGCCGCCACGGCCGGCTCGCCCATGACCACGGCCGCGCCGCAGTCGGCGCAGGCCCACTCGGGGCACTCGCCGCCGTCGTCGGTGTGACCGTCGGCGCAGGGCGGCTGGACGAACACGGTGATCTCCCCGCACGGGGTGCAGGGCCAGAGTCGGGTGTCCACGGGGCTCCTCTCGGCTACGGCACTCGGGCGCGGGACCGTTCCGTCCCGGTTCCCCGACGTTCGCACGCCCTACCGACGGTTCAGCGCAGGCGACCCGGCGTGTCGGCTGTGCCGACGGGGTCCGCCGCGGCACCGAGCGTCGCCGCCTCGAGGGCGTCGTCCACCCTTCGGCGCTGCTCCGGCTCGACCGGGGAACCCGACGGGTTGCAGACGTAGAAGCAGTCGACCGCGTCCGCGCCGAGGGTCTCGATGAGCGCCGACGTCACGTCCAGCCCCTCCCCCGTGATGGCTGCGGTCAGCCGGTACAGCAGGCCCGCGCGGTCGGCCGCCCGCACCTCCACGATGCCGGTCGCGGCCCCGCTCGCCTCGCCGTTGTGCCAGGAGATGCGAGGCGGCGCGGTCCGGCCCCCGTCCTGGCGGTAGTCGGCCTCCCGCTGCCGCAGCCGGTCGGCCAGCGGCAGCGTCCCCTCCAGGGCGGCCCGCACGGCGTCGGCCAGGATCTCCGGCACCGGCGCGCGGCCGAACCGCGGGCGGACGGCGAACACGCCCGTCCCGTAGCCGTCCTCGACGGTCATCTTCGCGGCGCGGACGTCGAGCTGGTTGAGCGCGAGCACGCCCGCGCACGTGCTGAGCAGCCCGGGACGGTCGGGAGCGCCGATGGTCACCTGCTGGCCGTCGGCGACGTCCTCGATCCCCACCGTCACCGCGCCCACCGCTCCGTCGAGGGCGGGGGCGGTGACCTGCGGCTCCGTCGGGGTCAGCACCGGCTGCGGGGCCGCGGGGGCGCCCCCGAGCTTGGCCTGGACGCGCGCGACCAGGGCAGCGACGAGGTGCGCCTTCCACGGCGACCACGCCGAGGCACTGGTCGCCGCGCCGTCGGCCTGGGCCAGCGCGTGCAGGAGCTGGAGGACGGCGGGATCGGAGCCGATCGTCGCGGCGACCCGGTCGATGGTGGCGGGGTCGTCGATGTCGCGGCGGGTCGCCGTGGCCGGCAGCAGCAGGTGGTGCCGGACCAGGGTGGCCACGGTGCCGGCGTCCGCCTCGCCGAAGCCCATCCGGGCGGCGATCCCCGCGGCGATGGGTTCCCCGACCTCGCTGTGGTCGCCGGGCCACCCCTTGCCGATGTCGTGGAGCAGTGCGGCGACGAGCAGCAGGTCGGGACGGTCGACGTCCCGGGTGAGCTCGGACGCGGCCGCCGCGGCCTCGATCAGGTGCCGGTCCACGGTGAACCGGTGCCACGGGTGGCGCTGCGGCAAGGAGCGGACCCGGTCCCACTCGGGGATCAGCCGGGTGAGGAGTCCCTCCTGGTCGAGCTGCTCCAGCACCGGGACGGCGGACCGCCCGCTGGCCAGCAGGCGGAGGAAGGACCAGCGGACCTCGGCCGGCCAGGGCTCGGGCACCGGCGGCGTGTGCACGGCCAGCACCTTGAGCGTGTAGGGCGACAGCAGGAGGTCGGCCCGTGCGGCCGCCGCGGCGGCGCGCAGCAGGAGGCCGGGGTCGGCGGCGGGCCTGGCGCCCTGCGCGAGGACCACCTCGTCGCCCTGGCGGACGACGCCCTCGGCGAGCGGTTCCCGGCGCACGCGGCGGTAGCGCCCCCGGGGGCGGCGGACCAGCGCGGCCTCGACGCGCCGCCAGGTCTCGTCCACGACGAACGCCAGCCGACGACCGGCCAGGCTCACCTCGCGCAGCAGCGCGTCCTCGTCGGCCAGACCGAGAGCGGCCGCCACCGGCCGCTGCTCCTGGCGCACGAGGACGTCGCTCGGCCGCCCGGTGCGACGGCGCAGCTCGTCACGGACGTCGAGGAGGAAGCCGTACGCCTGCTCCAGCTCCTCCCCCGGCTCGTCCCCGAGCTGCGCCGCGGCGACGGCGCGCAGCACCTGCCCCTCCCGCAGACCGCCGTAGGCCTCCTTGAGGTCGGGCTCGAGGAGGAAGGCGAGCTCACCGAGCTGGCGGGCCCGGTCGCGCCGCAGGTCGCGCAGCTGCGGCAGCAGCCTGGACGCCGCCTGGCGCCAGCTGGCCAGGGTGGCGGTGCGCAGCCGGGCGGCGAGTTCGGCGTCGCCGGCGACCAGCCGGGCGTCGAGCAGCCCCAGCCCCGCCTTGACGTCGGTGGAGGCGACCGACACGGCCTCGGGCACCGAGCGCACCGAGTGGTCCAGGCGCAGGCCGGCGTCCCAGACCGGGTACCACAGGGCGTCGGCGACGGCGGCGATCTCCGGCCGGCCGTCGTGGACGAGGACCAGGTCGAGGTCGCCGTGCGGTGGCAGCTCGCGCCGGCCGAGACTGCCGACGGCGACGAGGGCCACGCCGTCGGTGCCGGTCAGCGGGGGCGGGCCGCCCCGGCGCTGCCTCGGCGGGGGCGTGCCCCCGACCGCGTCGGCGAGCAGGTCACCGAGCCACGCGTCGACGGTCCGGACGCGCTCGGGCCGGCTCAGCCCGGGCAGTGCCGACGGGTCCAGCACGTCGTCCTCCTCGCAGAACTGCGCCGTCGTGGGAAGAGCGTCGGCCGGGGCGGTGGGGTGACCCACCACCCCGGCCGACGGAGTGCTCAGCTGCTCAGAGCGCGTCGTCGCCGCGCTCGCCGGTGCGGACCCGGACGATCTCGTCGATCGTCGTCACCCACACCTTGCCGTCGCCGATCTGGCCGGTCGAGGCGGCCTCGACGACCGCGTCGACCACCCGGGCGGCGTCGAGCTCGCTGACGACGACCTCGATGCGGACCTTCGGGACGAAGTCCACCTGGTACTCCGCACCGCGGTAGACCTCGGTGTGGCCCCGCTGGCGGCCGAAGCCCTGGACCTCGCTGACGGTCAGGCCCTGGATGCCGATCAGCTCGAGGGCGTTCTTGACGTCGTCGAGCTTGAACGGCTTGACGATGGCGGTGACGAGCTTCATGCCAGGGTCCTCTCGGTGTTGCGGGCCTCGGCGCGAGCCTGGCCGGCCAGTGGGGCGGTGGAGCCGCTGCTGCCCAGTGAGGCGAAGTCGTAGCCCGACTCCGCGTGGACGACGTTGTCGATGCCGGTGACCTCGTCCTCCTCGGTGATGCGGAAGCCCATCGTCTTCTGGATGGCGATGCCGATCACCAGCGTAAGGATGAAGGAGAACGCCAGGACGGCGACCGCACCGACGACCTGCCGCCAGAGCTGGTCGGCGCTGCCGCCGAAGAGCAGGCTCTCCACACCGGCAGGGGCGTCGGGGTCGGCCAGGAAGCCGATGGCGATGGTGCCCCACAGGCCACCGACGAGGTGGACGCCGACGACGTCGAGCGAGTCGTCGTAGCCCAGCTTGTACTTCAGGCCGACGGCCAGGGCGCAGAGCGCGCCGGCGATCACGCCGAGGATGATCGCGCCGACCGGCGAGACCGCTGAACAGGCCGGGGTGATGGCGACCAGACCGGCGACGACACCGGACGCGGCGCCGAGCGAGGTCGAGTGGCCGTCGCGGATCTTCTCCACCAGCAGCCAGCCGAGCGTGGCGGCGGCCGTCGCGGCCAGCGTGTTCACCCAGGCCACCGACGCGGTGTTGTTGGCGGCCAGCGCGGAGCCGGCGTTGAAGCCGAACCAGCCGAACCACAGCAGGCCGGCGCCGATCATGACCAGCGGCAGGTTGTGCGGCCGCATGGCCTCGCGGCCGAAGCCGCGGCGCTTGCCGAGGACGAGCGCGAGGGCCAGGCCCGCCGCACCGGCGTTGATGTGCACCGCGGTGCCACCGGCGAAGTCGATCGCCGCCAGGTTGTTGGCGATCCAGCCGCCGGTGTGCGTGACGGTGCCCTCGTCGTCGGTGAGGGTGAAGTCGAAGACCCAGTGCGCGACCGGGAAGTAGACGATCGTCGCCCAGACACCGGCGAAGACCATCCAGGCGCCGAACTTGGCGCGGTCGGCGATGGCGCCGGAGATCAGCGCGACCGTGATGATCGCGAAGACCGCCTGGAAACCGACGAAGGCCATGGTCGGCAGGCCGCCGGCGTCGCTGGTGGTGTCCTCCATCAGGCCCTTGAGGCCGAAGAACTCACCCGGGTCGCCCAGCAGGCCCGCGCCGACGTCGTCGCCGAAGGCCACGGAGTAGCCGTAGAGGACCCACAGCACGCTGATCAGCGCCAGGGCGCCGAAGCTCATCATCATCATGTTCAGCACGCTCTTCGCGCGGACCATGCCGCCGTAGAAGAGCGCGAGGCCTGGGGTCATCAGCAGCACGAGCGCCGCGCTGGTGAGGATCCAGGCGGTGTCGCCGGTGTTGACCACGGCAACCTCCTGAGTGGGTCGTCGGCCGGGCGGCCGTAACGAGCGGGGAACTGGTCGCGTTCACCGTGCCGTCGCCGTGTTTCCGGGGCCGACGTCGCCTTGTTTCGGGACGGTGAACTCCGGCGCGCGTGTCCCCGGCTCGCGTTGCGTCCACGTTGCGCGCGTCCCAGCCGGTGGTGGCGGCCACGTCGGGCCCACCGCCCGGCGCGCTTGTTGCGAACTGTTCGCAGTAGGGTCGTCCGGTGACCTCACGCAGCGCGGTGGCCCCGCTCGAGCGCCCGTCGGCCTCGTCCACGTGCTTCAGCCGGGAGGAGCGCCGGTCGATCGCGGGGATGGCCGGCTTCGTCCTCCTGCTGCACGTCGTGGGGTGGGGCGTGCTGGTCTTCGCCGTCGCCCCGCAGGACTACCAGCTCGGCAGCACCGGCGTGCTCGGCGTGGGCGTGGGGCTGACGGCGTACATGCTCGGCGTCAGGCACGCGTTCGACGCCGACCACATCGCGTCGATCGACAACACGACGCGCAAGCTCGTGGGCGAGGGGCGGTCGTCGGTGAGCACCGGCTTCTGGTTCTCGCTCGGCCACTCGTCGGTCGTCTTCGCCGCGAGCCTGCTCCTGGTGGCCGGCGTCCGCGGCGTGGCGGGTGTCGTCCAGAACGAGGACAACGAGGTGGGCCAGACGCTGGGGCTGGTCGGGACCCTGGTCGCCGGCACGTTCCTGCTCGTCATCGGCCTGATGAACCTCGGGGCCGCCGTCGGGATCGTCAAGGTCTTCCGCCGGATGCGCAGCGGCGCCTTCGACGAGGCCGAACTCGAGCGGCACCTGCACAACCGCGGCTTCCTCACCCGGCTGCTCGGGCGGGTGGTCCGGCGCGTGGACAAGCCGTGGCACCTCTACCCGGTCGGCCTGCTGATGGGGCTCGGCTTCGACACGGCGACCCAGGTGGCCCTGCTCGTGCTCGCCGCGGGATCGGCTGCCTTCGTCCTGCCCTGGTACGCCATCCTCGTGCTCCCGGTGCTCTTCGCCGCCGGGATGAGCCTGTTCGACACCGCGGACGGCGTGCTGATGACCCGGGCGTACGGCTGGGCGTTCCTCAAGCCGATCCGCAAGGTGTTCTACAACCTCGCCGTCACCCTCCTGTCGGTGACCGTCGCGCTGGTCATCGGGGTGCTGGTGCTCGCCGGCCTGCTCGTCGAGCGGCTGGGCATCGACTCAGGCCCGCTGGCGTGGGTGGCATCGCTGGATCTCGGCTACGTCGGCTTCGCCATCGTCGGGCTGTTCGTGCTGGCCTGGGCCCTCGCGCTGGCGGTGTGGCGCTTCGGCCGCATCGAGGAGCGCTGGACGGCGCCGGCCGAGAGCTGAGCCCCCGGCTCGCTACCGCGCCTGGTGACGATGCCGGCAGGAGGGCGGCGGTGCCCCGCGGCCCCACGACCGGTCAGTCGGCCCCACCCACCAGACCCTCCGCGAACGCGCGCGGCTCGAAGGGCGCCAGGTCGTCGGGCCCCTCCCCCAGGCCGATCAGCTTCACCGGGATGCCCAGCTCCTGCTGCACCCGGACGACGATGCCGCCCTTGGCCGTTCCGTCGAGCTTGGTGAGGACGATGCCGGTGACGGTGACCGCCTCGGTGAACACGCGCGCCTGGACGACGCCGTTCTGACCCGTCGTGGCGTCGAGCACCAGCAGCACCTCGGTGACCGGTGACTGCTTCTCGACCACGCGCTTGACCTTGCCGAGCTCGTCCATGAGGCCGGACTTCGTGTGCAGCCGCCCGGCGGTGTCGACCAGGACGGCGTCCACCTCGCCCTCCACGCCGGTGCGGACGGCCTCGAACGCCACCGACGCCGGGTCCCCGCCCTCGCGACCGCGGACGGTCAGCACGCCGACGCGCTCGCCCCAGGTCTCCAGCTGGTCCGCGGCGGCCGCGCGGAAGGTGTCGGCCGCGCCGAGGACGACGCTCTTGCCGTCGCCGACCAGCACGCGGGCGATCTTGCCGACCGTCGTCGTCTTGCCCGCCCCGTTGACTCCCACGACGAGGACGACGCCCGGCCGGCCCTCGTGGCGGCTGGTGCCGAGCGTCCGGTCCATCTCGGGCCCGAGGACGCCGGTCAGCTCGCGCACCAGCAGCTCGCGCAGCTCCGCGGGCGAGGCGGTGGCCAGCACCATCGACTGGGTGCGCAGCCGCTCGACGATCTGCGTGGTGGCGGCGATGCCCACGTCCGCGGCCAGGAGGGTCTCCTCGACCTCCTCCCAGTCGTCCTCGGTCAGCTTCTCGCGGGCGAGGACGGTGAGCAGGCCGCGGCCGAGGGACGACTGCGAGCGGGCCAGCCGGGACCTCAGCCGCACCAGGCGGCCGGCCGACGGCGGCGGCGTCTCGAAGACCAGGCCCGGCTCCGGCTCGGCGGGCGGCAGCTCGACCGGCGGCGCCTCCGGCTGCACGGCGTCGGGCTGGTCGACCGGCGGCGCCGCGGGCGAGGGCTGCGGCGGCCGCGGCCGGGTGAGCGTCGTCCCGGCCGCCGCGTCGTCGTCCAGGCGCGTGGTGCGCCGACCCCGGCCGACCAGCAGGCCGACCCCGGCGATGAGCGCGACCACGAGGATCGCGATGGCGATCAGGACGAATTCCATGGCCCGAGTCTCCCAGCTCGCAGCAGGGATGCAGGCGGGACACAGGTTCGTGGTGGAGGCTGTGCCGATGCCCCTCCCCCACTCCCCGGACCCGGTCCTCCTGCTGGGCCCGCTGCTGCGGCACGTCGACCCGGTCTCGGCCACCGTCTGGGTGGAGACCGACCGGCCGTGCACGGTGGACGTGCTGGGGCGCACCGCGCGGACGTTCTGCGTCGGTGGCCACCACTACGCGCTCGTGGTCGTGGAGGACCTGCAGCCGGGCAGCACGACCCCGTACGAGGTGCGCCTGGACGGCGTCCTGGTCTGGCCATCGGCGAGCTCGACGTTCCCGGCCAGCCGGATCCGGACGCCCGGCCGCGACGGCGCCTTCCGGATCGCCTTCGGCTCGTGCCGGTACGCCACCCCGAGCACCGTGGGCATGGACGAGCAGATCCCCCCGGACGCCCTCGACTCGTACGCGGCGCGGATCGCGGCGCAGCCGGAGGAGGAGTGGCCCGACGCGCTGGTGCTGCTCGGCGACCAGGTGTACGCCGACGAGCTGACCACGCACACGAAGTCGTGGCTGGACCTGCGCCGCGGCCGCGACGGGACGCCCCCGCCGTCGGCCCCCGACGAGCAGGTGGCCGACTTCGAGGAGTACACGCGGCTCTACGCCGAGTCCTGGAGCGACCCGCAGGTGCGGTGGCTGCTGTCCACCGTGCCGTCGTCGATGATCTTCGACGACCACGAGATGATCGACGACTGGAACACCTCGGCCGCCTGGCGGCGCGAGGTGACCGGCCAGGCGTGGTGGGCCGGCCGGATCAGCGGCGGGCTGGTCAGCTACTGGGTCTACCAGCACCTGGGCAACCTGAGCCCGCAGGAGCTGGCCGACAACAAGACCTGGCAGGCGATCCAGGGGATGGCCGAAGGCACCGATGACGCCGAACCGATGCTCCGCGAGATGGCCGAGCGGGCCGACGCCGAGCCGGCGTCCATCCGGTGGAGCTACGTCCGCCACTGGGGCGACGCGCGGCTGGTCATGATCGACAGCCGGGCCGGCCGGGTGCTCGACGAGCAGGACCGCAAGATGGTCGACGACGACGAGTTCGACTGGATCGAGGCGGCGATGCGCCGCGCGGTCGACGAGGGTGTCGAGCACCTGATCATCGGCACGTCGCTGCCATGGCTGCTCCCCCACGCGATCCACTCCCTGGAGCGCTGGAACGAGACGCTCAACGTGCGGCACGAGGGCCGCTGGCGGGGGCGCCTCGCGGAGAAGCTGCGCCAGGCTGCCGACCTCGAGCACTGGGCGGCGTTCGGGAACTCCTTCGAGCGGCTCGGGCGGGCCCTCGCGTCGGTGGCGCGCGGCGACCACGGGCGGGCTCCGGCCACCGCGCTGGTCCTCTCCGGCGACGTCCACCACGCCTACGCCGCGGAGCTGGTCCGGCCGGACGACCTGACCTCGCGCGTGCACCAGCTGACGGTCTCGCCGCTGCACAACCAGGCGCCGCACCCGATCCGCGTCGGGTTCCGCATCGGCTGGAGCCGGTGGGCGCGCCGGCTGACCGAGTCCCTCGCCCGCGTCGCGCGCGCGACGCCCAGCCGGCTCCTGTGGGAGAAGCAGGCGGGGCCGTTCTTCGGCAACCAGATCGGCGAGCTGGTGCTCCACGGCCGCTCGGCCCGCTTCCTGCTGTCGGTCACCGAGCTCGGCCGGCCCGACCTGCGGGAGGTCCTCGACATGCCGCTGGCCGACGCCTGACAGGGTGGGGACATGACGGGTGACGACGGCGTGCGGCCGGCCCCTGGTCCCGACCAGCCGCCCATCCCGGTGCGGCTGGTCACCTTCAACACCCACCACGGGGTCGGCGGGGACGCCCGGCACGACCTGCCGCGCCTGGCCAAGGTGCTGGCCTCGGTCGAGGCCGACGTCATCTGCCTCCAGGAGGTCGACCGTCACTTCGGCGACCGCAGCGAGGACGTCGACCAGGCGCTGCTGCTCTCGCGCGCGCTGGACATGCAGCTGGCCTGGGGCCCGGCCATCGACGAACCGCGCCCCGGCGACCAGCCGCGGCGGCAGTACGGCAACGCACTGCTCTCCCGCCTGCCGATCCTGGTCAGCGACGTGCACCCGCTGCCCGGCGGCGGTGAGCCGCGCATCGCGCTGCGCACGATGCTCGAGCTGGACGGCGGCACGCTGTGGGTCACCGCGACGCACCTGACCACGCGGTCGCCGCAGGAACGGGCCGAGCAGGTGGCGGCGCTGGCCGGCCTGCACACCGAGGACATGGCCGCCGGCGTCCTGGTCGGGGACTTCAACACGCGGCCCGACGCCCCCGAGCTCGCCCCGCTCCGCGAGCGCTTCACCGACGCCTGGGAGCTGGCCGCCGACCGGGACGACCAGGCGGGCTGGCGCTTCTGGCAGCGCGACGAGGGGCACACGCACCCGGCGCACGCCCCCCACCGGCGCATCGACCAGGCCTGGGTCTCCCCCGGGGTCGCGGTGGCCTCGGCGCAGGTGCTCGACGCGGCCGGCGCCTCCGACCACCTCCCGCTGATGGTCGACCTGCGGGTGACCTCCGGGGTCTAGGTCGCGACCCGCCGCGGTCGCGACCGCACGCGGCGCCACCACGACGTCCGCTCCGCGGACGGGTCCGGCACGGTCTCCCAGTCGATCCGCTCCGGTGGCGGCAGCGTCGCCAGGGGCTCGTCGAGGGAGCGCACCTCGAGGCCTGACAGCCGCCCGTCGGCCACGAACAGCAGCACCCCGCCGATCGGCTCGCCGGCCGCGTCGACGACGGTGCCCTCGACCGGCGCGGGGCTGGGCGCGGTGGACACCGGCACCCCGTCGGGCACGTGCAGGTCGATCGTGACGCAGCCGCACTCGCAGCCCGTCGACGCCGTCGCCTCCCGCGCCTGGACGCGCAGCTCCTCGACCCCCTCGAAGTCGTGGTCGAGCAGTGAGTCCAGCAGCGCCCGCTCGGTCGCCGTCAGCGGACGCCGGGCGGGGTGGACGTCGTTCATCCCCACGCCCCCACTCTGGCCCGTCGACGCCGTCCCGGCTCGTCGAGCCCCGTCACGCGCTCTCGAGCTCCCGGAGCCGCTGGCTGATCACGCCGGTGATGCCGTCGCCGCGCATGCTCACGCCGTACAGGGCGTCGGCGATCTCCATCGTCCGCTTCTGGTGGGTGATGACGATCAGCTGCGACGTCGACCGCAGCTGCTCGACCAGGGTGAGCAGCCGGCCCAGGTTGACGTCGTCGAGGGCGGCCTCGACCTCGTCGAGGACGTAGAACGGGGAGGGGCGGGCCCGGAAGATCGCCACCAGCAGGGCGACCGCGGTGAGGGAGCGCTCGCCGCCGGACAGCAGCGAGAGCCGCTTCACCTTCTTGCCCGGCGGGCGGGCCTCGACCTCGACGCCCGTGGTGAGCATGGAGTCCGGCTCGGTGAGCACCAGCCGGCCCTGACCGCCGGGGAACAGCGTGGCGAAGACCGTCTCGAACTCCCGCGCGACGTCGGCGTAGGCCGTGGCGAACACGTCGTGGATGCGCTCGTCGACCTCGCGGACGACGGTCAGCAGGTCGCGACGGGTGTTCTTCAGGTCCTCCAGCTGCGTGGCGAGGAAGCCGTGCCGCTCCTCCAGCGCCGCGAACTCCTCCAGCGCCAGCGGGTTGACCTTGCCGAGGGTGGCCAGGTCGCGCTCGGCCTTGGCGGCCCGCCGCTCCTGCACGCCGCGGTCGTAGGGCACCGGCTCGGGCTCCGGCTCGCCCGCTGTATCGGCGGCGGCGACCTGCTCCTGGGTCGGCGGGACGTCGGCGGCCGGGCCGTACTCGGCCACCAGGGTCGGCAGGTCGACGCCGTACTCCTCGGCCGCGCGGACCTCCAGCGCCTCGATGCGGTACCGCTGCTCGGCGCGAGCCACCTCGTCGCGGTGCACCTCGTCGGTGAGCCGGTCGAGATCGGCGGTCGCCGCCCGCACCCGCGCCCGGACCTCGAGCAGCTCGGCCTCGGCGGCGGCCCGCGACGCGGCGAGCTCGTCCCGCTCGGCCGCCGCCCGGGCCAGCGAAGCACCGAGCGCGACGAGGGCGGCGTCCGCGTCGCGCCGGACGGTGGCCGCCACGGCCGCCCCGCGTTCGCGGGCGATCCGCGCGGCGGCGGCCCGTTCCCGCGCCGCGCGCTCCTGCCGCGCCTGCCGGCGCAGCGACTCGGCCCGCCCGTGCAGGGCGCGGGCGCGCTCCTCGGCGGTGCGGACCGCCAGCCGGGCCTCGGTCTCGGCCTGCCGCGACGCCGCCACCTCCGCGCGCAGCCGGTCCCGCGCCTCCGTCGAGGGCTCCTCCTCGACCGGTGCCGCCTCTGCCTCGGCCAGCCGCTCCTCGAGGCCGGCCAGCGCGCTCAGCACCTGCTCCAGGGCCTGCTCGGCGCGGACGCGTGCGGCGAGCGAGCGCTCCGCCTCCGCCTGCGCCGACCGCGCGGCGGCCCCCAGCTCGGCCAGCTGTGCCGCCACGGCCGACCGCGAGCGGTCCGACGCCTGCCGCGCCACGAGGGCGGCGTCGACGTCGGCGGACCGGGCCTGCGCCTCCGTCCGGGCCCCGGCCAGCCGGTCGGCCAGCTCGGCGGCGCGGGACAGGGCGGCGGCCAGCTCGGCCTCCGCCTCCTCCACCCGCGCCCGGACGACGAGGTTCGCCGGTGCGTCGGACTGCCCGCCGACCGCCCAGTCGGCGCCCACGAGGTCGCCGGCGGCGGTCACGGCGCGGACCCGCGGGTGGGTGGTCACCAGGGCGACGGCCGCGTCGAGGTCGGCGACCAGCGCGACCCGCTCGAGCGCACGGGCGAGGGCGGGCTGCAGCTCGTCGGGAGCGCCGACCGCGTCGAGGGCCCAGCGCGCGCCGGCCGGCAGGACGGGCCAGCCGTCGCGTGGGACGGGCGGCAGGCCGCCGGTGACCAGCAGACCCGCGCGACCGCCGTCGGCGCCCTTGAGGTGCGCCAGCGCGGCGGCGGCCTCGGCCACGCCGGCCACGACGACCGCGTCGGCCATCCCGCCCAGCGCGGCGGCCACCGCGACCTCGTCACCGGCCCGGACGGTCAGCCGGTCGGCCACCGGGCCGAGCACACCGGCCAGCCCGGCAGCCAGGACGGCGGCGGCCCCGTCGACCGGGGTGAGGCCCTGGGCCAGCGCGTCACGGCGGGCCTGCCACGAGGCGCGGTCGCGCTCGGCGGCGCGCTCGGCGTCGATCAGTTCCGCGACCAGGCGGGCCGCCTCGGCGTGGGCGGCGACGGCGTCCTGGTGCGCGGTGACGAGGGCGACGTCGCCGTCCTCCTGGTCGGCGACGGTCTCGCGGCGTTCGGCCAGCCGCTCGGCCGCCACCTCGGCGCGGTCGGCGGCCTCGCCGGCGGCGAGGGCGAGCCGCTCGATCTCGGCCTGGCCGGCCGCCACGCGGGAGCGCGCGGCGGCGACCTCGCCGGAGAGGCGGGCCAGCCCCTCGCGACGGTCGGCGAGCGCGCGGGCGGCGGCGACCCATGCGCGCTCCTCCGCTGCCAGGGCGGTCTCGAGCTCGGCGCGCTGCGCGACGACGGCGGCCAGCCGGCCGCGCTCGGTCTCGAGCCCGGCGGCGAGCTCGGCCTCGGTCGCCGCCACGCGGTCGGCCTCGGCGTCGAGCTGGTCGGGGTCGCGCCCGGCGCCCGCGGCGGGTGCCGCGGCGGACAGGTGGCGGTGGCGTTCGGCGGCGAGCGAGGCGACGCCCCGGAAGCGCTCGCCGAGCGCCGAGAGCCGGTACCAGGTCTCCGACGCGGCCTGCAGCCGCGGAGCGCCGGCGGCCAGGTCCGACTCGAGCTCGGCCTCGCGCCGGGCGACGACGGACAGGTCGCGCTCGACGACGGCGCGCCGCTCGCGGGCGGCGGTCTCGTCGGCGACGTCCTTGTCGAGGGAGTCGCGGAGCTGGACCAGGTCGTCGGCGAGCAGCCGGAGGCGGGCGTCGCGGAGGTCGGCCTGCACACCGGCCGCCCGGCGGGCCACCTCGGCCTGGCGGCCCAGCGGCTTGAGCTGCCGGCGCAGCTCGACGGTGAGGTCGGCCAGGCGGTCGAGGTTGTGCTGCATCCCCTCGAGCTTCCGCAGCGCCTTCTCCTTGCGCTTGCGGTGCTTGAGGACGCCGGCGGCCTCCTCGATGAACGCGCGGCGGTCCTCGGGGCGACCGGAGAGGACGGCGTCGAGCTGGCCCTGGCCGACGATGACGTGCATCTCGCGGCCGATGCCCGAGTCGCTCAGCAGCTCCTGGACGTCGAGCAGCCGGACCTTGTCGCCGTTGATCTCGTACTCGCTCTCACCGGAGCGGTACATGCGGCGGGTGATCGACACCTCGGTGTACTCGATCGGCAGCGCGCCGTCGGAGTTGTCGATCGTGAGGGTCACCTCGGCCCGGCCGAGGGCCGGGCGGCCGGCGGTGCCGGCGAAGATGACGTCCTCCATCTTGCCGCCGCGCAGGCTCTTCGCGCCCTGCTCGCCCAGGACCCAGGCGATCGCGTCGACGACGTTGGACTTGCCCGACCCGTTGGGGCCGACGACGGCGGTGATGCCGGGCTCCAGCCGGAGCGTCGTCGCGGACGCGAAGGACTTGAAGCCCTTGAGCGTCAGGCTGGAGAGGTGCACAGAACGGGGACCCTAGTCCAGGGAAGGCCCGGGATCCCGGATCTCCGGGGTATTGGTGCAGGTGTGACGGAGGGGTTCGGCCCGCTCGGTCAGGCGAGCGCGGGCTCGGCGTTCTCGCCGGCCATCGACAGCAGCTCGTGGGCGATCGCGGCGTCACGCTGGTGGCGCAGCTCGGCGAGCTCGGCCTCCAGCCGGCGCACCTTGGCCCGCAGGACGGCGTTCTCCTCGGCTACTCGGAGTTCCGAGGGGGCTACGACGTGACCGAACAGGGCCTTGGCCATGACTGCAACGGCCTTTCCGAGCGAGGAGGTGAGCCCGGCGCCCCGGATACCGGTCGGCGCGAGCGTGTGGTAACCCCAGGGTGACAGGCCGGGTCACGCAGGTCAACGCGAAGAATGCCTACTCCCCGTGTCGGGGTGATGTCGCGTTCGTCACTCTGTGGTGAACGTCGACCCACCTCGCGCGGGCTCGTCGCGGGAGTCGACAGCGGTCACGGCGCCCGGCGCGCGCGGCCCGTCGAGGGCGGCCAGCACGTCGGCCACGGCGCCGTCGTCACCTTCGAGCACGACCTCCACCCGGCCGTCGCCCAGGTTGCGCGCGCGGCCGGCCAGGCCGGCGGCCTCCGCCAGGCCGCGCACGAACCAGCGGTAGCCGACGCCCTGCACGTGCCCGGAGACCAGAGCCACGACCCGCCGCGTCACGACCGGCGGGCGCGCGGGCGGGGCTGGCACGTCGGGCAGCTGTAGCTGGACCGGTTCATGAACGACTCGCGCCGGATCGGCGTGCCGCAGCGCGGGCAGGGCCGGTCGGCCTGGCCGTACACGGCGAGGAAGCGGGAGAAGTAGCCGCTCTGCCCGTTGACGTCCACGTACAGCGAGTCGAACGACGTCCCGCCCTGGGCCAGCGCCTCCCCCAGCACGTCGCGGACGCCGTCGAGGAGATCGGCGACCTGCGCGCGGGTCAGCTTGTCGGTGGGCCGCGCGCCGTGCAGCCGGGCCCGCCACAGCGCCTCGTCGGCGTAGATGTTGCCGACGCCGCCGATCAGGGTCTGGTCCAGCAGTGCCCGCTTGACCTCGGTGCGCCGCCGGCGCAGGGCGGCGCTGAACGCCGCCTCGTCGAACGTCGCATCGAGGGGGTCGATCGCGATGTGCGCCAGCCGGGAGGGGATGTCCTCGCCCGCGCTCTCCTCGACGGCGAGCCCGCCGAACGTCCGCTGGTCGACGAAGCGCAGCTCGCGCCCCCCGTCGGCGAAGGTGAAGCGGGCGCGCAGGTGCGTCTCGTCGGGCTGGCTCGGCTTCTCGACCAGCAGCTGCCCGCTCATGCCCAGGTGGGCGACCAGCGCCCGCCCCGACGACGCCCCGTCGGGCTCGGCCACCGGAAGCCACAGGTACTTGCCGCGGCGGTGCGCGGCGGTGAGCGTCCGGCCGGTCAGGGCCGCGACGAAGTGCTCCGTGCCCTCCAGGTGCCGGCGGACGGCGCGCGGGTGGTGCACCTCGACGGAGGCGACGGTGCGCCCCGCGACCCACTGCTCGAGGCCCCGGCGCACGACCTCGACCTCGGGGAGCTCGGGCACGTCAGCCGTCCTGGGAGGAGATGTCCTGCGACAAGGTGCGCCAGGCGACCTCGGCGGCTTCCTGCTCGGCGGCCTTCTTCGTCTTCCCGCCGCCGCGGCCGTAGACCGTCCCGGCGAGGAGGACCTCGGCGGCGAAGGTCTTGGCGTGGTCGGGGCCCTCGTCCTCGACGCGGTAGCTGGGTGCGCCCAGACCGCGGGCGGCGCCGAGCTCCTGGAGGCTGGTCTTCCAGTCCAGGCCGGCGCCCCGGGTCGCGGCCTCGACCAGCATCGGGTCGAAGAGCCGGTGCACGATCGACGAGGCGGTGTCGAGACCGCAGCCGAGGTGGATCGCGCCGATGAGCGCCTCGACGGCGTCGGCGAGGATCGAGTCCTTCTCCCGGCCGCCGGTCGTCTCCTCGCCCCTGCCGAGCAGGAGGTGCGGGCCGACCCCGCCGTCGCCGAGCCGCCGGGCGACGCCCGCGAGCGAGGTCATGTTGACCACCGAGGCACGCAGCTTGGCCAGCTGGCCCTCGGGGAGGTCCGGCTGGCTGCGGTAGAGCTCGTCGGTGACGACCAGGCCGAGCACGGAGTCGCCGAGGAACTCCAGGCGCTCGTTGGTCGGCAGACCGCCGTTCTCGTACGCGAAGGACCGGTGCGTGAGCGCCAGGCCGAGCAGCCCGTCGGGCAGCTCCACCCCGAGGGCGTCCCGGAGCCAGGCGGCGGACCGCTCGGCGTGCACGGGACCGCCCGGTGGGCGGCCGTCAGCCACGCTCCCGGAGGAGCGCACCCCGGCGACCGTGCCCACCGTCGATCCGGCGATCAGACCGAGAGAACCTGGCGGCCGTCGTACTGACCGCAGGTCGGGCACGCCTGGTGCGGGGGCTTGAGGGCACCGCAGGCGCGGTTCGGGCACGGCGCGAGGGTCGGCGCGGAGGCCTTCCACATCGAGCGGCGCGAACGGGTGTTGGCGCGGGACATCTTCCGCTTCGGGACAGCCACGGTCAGTTCTCCTCAGTGGTGGGGCTCTCGCCGGGGGCGCCCGGCGAGGAAGAAGGGGTGCCGAACTTGGTCGCGAGGCCGGCCCAGCGGGCGTCGACGACCTCGTGCGCGTGGTCGGCCGGCAGGTCGTCGAGGCGCTGCCCGCAGTCGGCGCAGAGACCGGCGCAGTCCTCGGTGCAGACCGGCGCCAGGGGCAGGGCGAGGACGATGCTGTCGCGGGCCAGCGGCTCGAGGTCGAGGAAGTCGCCTTCGATGCGGCGGACCTCGTCCTCCTCGCTGGTCGCCTCGGTGGTGCTGCCCTCGTAGGCGTACAGCTCCTGGACGTCCAGGGAGATGGTGTCCTCGATCGGCTCGAGGCAGCGGGCGCACGACCCCGTCACGGGGGCGTCGATCTCGCCGCTGACGAGCACGCCCTCCATGACCGACTCCAGACGCAGGTGCAGGTGCACCTCGGTGCCCGCCGGGACGCCGATCAGCTCGACGCGCCAGTCGTCGGGCGCCGGGGCGGACCGGTCGATCTCCTGCATCGATCCCGCGCGACGGCCGAGTTCCCGCAGGTCCACGCGCCAGGGGTTGGCAGCGGGGCGCCGGGCGTCTTGAGGTCGGAGACCAGAAGACCCGGCACCTGAGCGGAGCGGAGAAGCGGCAGACATGTCAGTACTCGCGGTAGGCAGTGGGGGGAGGCCGGCCGGGACGACCCCGTCAGGGGCACCACCGGCGGTCGGACCAGGAGACGAGACTACCCGATCCCCCCGACCGGCCGGCGGGGAGCGGAGGTGACCCCGGGCTCCCTCAGGTCTCCCGCAGCGTCGTCCGCGCCTTCTCGACCGAGTGCAGCATGTTCTCCAGGGTCGACTCGAAGTCGGCGAGCCGGCTGTCGACGTACTGGTCGACCTCCGCGCGCGTGTGCGCGGCCTCGGCGTGCGCCTGGGCGCCGAGCTCGTCGGCGCGGGAGACCGCACCCCGGTAGACCTCGGTCTCGGTGATCAGCCGCTCGTGCTCCGCCTGCGCGGCCGCGAGGATCTCGGCGTGCTGCGCCTGGGCGTCGGCGATCACGGCCTCGCGGTGGGCGACCGCCTCGGCCACGAGGCGCTGCGCCTCGGCCTCCGCCTCGGCCAGCATGTCCTCGGCGTCGGCCTGCGCCTGGGCCAGCATGTCGTCGCGCTGGCGGCGGGCCGTACCGAGGAGCTCCTCGCGCTGGCGCCGCGCCGACGACAGCAGCTGCTCGCTCTCGCCGCGGGTGCGGCCGGTCAGCCGCTCCGCCTCGGCCTGCGCCTGCTGCAGGATCTCGGTGCGCTGCTCCACGATCGCACCGGCCGCCTGGACGTCCTCGGGCAGCGACTCGCGGAGGTCGTCGAGCAGGTCCAGCAGGTGGTCGCGGGGAACCATGCAGGAGCTCGACATGGGCACGCTGCGGGCGTTCTCGATGACCGTCGTCAGCTCGTCGACGGTCTCGTACAGCCGGTAGACGACCTCGGTCACGCGTCCACCTCGCTGGCGCTCGGCGTCCACGGGCCCGACGGTGCTCTGTCCCTGCGTGCCCTCGCAAGCTCGGTCACGTCGACGCGTCCCGCCGCGTGCGCTCCCGCAGCCGGTCGTCGACGGCTTTCGGCACCAGCCGGGAGACGTCCCCGCCGAAGGTGGCGATCTGCTTGACCAGGCTCGAGGAGAGGTGGCCGACCTGCGGCGCGGTGGGCACGAAGAGCGTCTCGATCGCGGCCAGCTCGCGGTTCATCTGCGCCATCTGCAGCTCGTACTCGAAGTCGCTCACCGCGCGCAGGCCCTTGACGATCACCGGGATCTCGTGGGCGCGGCAGTAGTCGACCAGTAGCCCCTCGAAGCTGTCGACGGTGACGTTGGGCAGGTCGGCGACCGACTCGCGCAGCAGCTCCATGCGCTCGGTGACCGTGAAGAGGCCGGCCTTCCCGGGGTTGACCAGGACGGCGACGACGAGCTCGTCGTAGAGCCCGGCCGCCCGGGTGATGACGTCGACGTGCCCGTTGGTCACCGGGTCGAAGGATCCCGGGCAGACGGCACGCCTCACGGGGAGCGACCGTACCGGAGCTGGGCCTCGCCGTAGCGCCGGTCGCGCAACCCGACGAGGGGTGTCGGCCACTCCCACGGCTCCTCGCGGCTGCTGCGCTCGACGACCACGACCGCCTCCGGCGCCAGCCAGTCGCCGCGGACCAGCGACCCGAGCACCGTGAGCACCTCGTCTACGGGCGTCTCGTAGGGCGGATCTGCCAGGACGAGGTCGAAGCGGGCCGGCGGCGCACCGCCGACGACGGTCGGCACCGACCCCTTGACCACCCGGCCGCCGGGGAGCCCGACCGCGGCGAGGTTCTCCTTCAGCACCGGCAGCACCGCAGGCCCCGACTCGACGAAGACGACGGTGGACGCGCCGCGCGACAGCGCCTCCAGGCCCAGGGCGCCGGTCCCGGCGTACAGGTCGAGCACCGTCGCGCCGCGGAGGTCGGTCAGGTGGGTGAGCGCGTTGAACAGCGCTTCCCGGGCGCGGTCACCGGTCGGCCGGACGCCGGCCTTCGGGACCTTGAGCCGGCGCCCTCCGGCGCTCCCCGAGATGAGCCGGGTCATGCCTTCTCCAGGTAGTCCGCGCGCTCGTCGGTGGCCAGCCGGGCCACCTCGGCGGCCAGGCCCGGGTGGTCGGCCAGGCCGCGCTCGGTCTCGAGCAGCGCCGTCGCCTCGCCACGGGCGGCGGCGATGAGCTCCTCGTCCTCGAGCAGGGAGAGCAGGCGGACCCCGGAGCGCTTGCCGGACTGGGCCGCGCCGAGGACGTCGCCCTCCCGCCGCGTCTCGAGGTCGAGGCGTGCCAGCTCGAAGCCGTCGGACGTGGACGCCACGGCGGCCAGCCGCTGGCCGGTCGCCGAGGCCGACGGCGCCTCGGTGACGAGCAGGCACAGCCCTGGGTGCTTGCCACGCGCGACCCGGCCGCGCAGCTGGTGCAGCTGGCTCACGCCGAACCTGTCGGCGTCCATGACGACCATGACGGTGGCGTTGGGCACGTCGACGCCGACCTCGACGACGGTCGTGGCCACGAGGACGTCGATCTCCCGGGCGGCGAAGGCGCGCATGCGGGCGTCCTTCTCCTCGGGGGTGAGCCGCCCGTGGAGGGCCTCGAGCCGCAGCCCGGCGAGCGGGCCGCTCCGCAGCAGCTCGAGCACGTCGAGGACCGCGAGCGGCGGTCGGCGGTCGGTCTGCGGCTCGTCGTCGGGTGCGCCGTCGACGTCCGCGGGCTCGTCGTCGGCGCCGGTCTCGTCGCCGATGCGCGGGCAGACGACGTAGGCCTGCCGGCCGGCTGCCACCTCCTCGCGCAGCCGCTCCCAGGCGCGGTCGAGCCAGGCGCGCTTCTCGACCACCGGCACGACCGAGCTGGACACCCCGCCACGACCGCTGGGCAGCTGGCGCAGCGTCGACACCTCGAGGTCGCCGTAGACGGTCATGGCGACCGTCCGGGGGATGGGGGTGGCCGTCATCACGAGGACGTGCGGCGGGCGGTTGCCCTTCGCGCGCAGCGCGTCGCGCTGCTCGACGCCGAAGCGGTGCTGCTCGTCGACCACGACCAGCCCCAGGTCGGCGAAGTCGACGCCCTCCTGCAGGAGGGCGTGCGTCCCGACGACGATCCCGGCGCGCCCCTCGGCGACCTCGGCGCGGGCCTCGCGCCGGGCGGCGGCCTTGAGGGAGCCGGTGAGCAACGTCACGCGGGTGCCGGCCGGGTCGCCGTCGAGCTCCCCCGCCCGGCCGAGCGGGCCGAGCAGGTCGCGGATCCCACGGGCGTGCTGAGCGGCCAGCACCTCGGTCGGCGCGAGCAGTGCGGCCTGGCCGCCCGCGTCGACGACCTGGGCCATCGCGCGCAGCGCGACCACGGTCTTGCCCGAGCCCACCTCGCCCTGCAGCAGCCGGTGCATCGGCTGGTCGCGGTCCAGCTCGGCAGCCAGTTCCTCCCCCACCGCGCGCTGGCCCTCGGTCAGGGCGAAGGGCAGCGCCGCGTCGACGGCGTCGAGGAGGGCACCGCCACGGCGCGGCCGCGCGGTTCCCGGCTCCAGGGCCGCCGCCCGCCGGCGGGCGGCGAGGGTGAGCTGCAGGACCAGCGCCTCGTCCCACTTCAGCCGGTGCGCCGCGCGCTCGACGTCCTCCATCGTGGTGGGCCGGTGGATGTCGAGCAGGGCGGCGGCCAGAGGCAGGATCCCGTGCCTGGTCCGCATGTCCTCGGGCAGCGGGTCCTCGACCAGGCCGGCGAGGTTGCCCTGCGGGCCCAGGAGCAGCTTGAGCGACTTCTGGATGACCCAGCTCGAGACGTCCTTGGTCGCCGGGTAGATCGGGATGAGCGCCCGCGCCCAGTCGTCGTCGCCGGTGTCGCCGTCCAGCAGGTGCATGTCGGGGTGGGCGAACTGCTTCTCGCCGCGGTACTCCCCGACCGTGCCGGCGAACATCCCCCACGCGTTGACCTTGAGCGCGGTGTGCCGGTGGTTGAAGAACACCAGCTTCATCCGGCCGCTGCCGTCGCCGACGACCACCTCGGTGAGGCTGCCCCTGCGGTTGCGCATCGGGCGGGTGGTGACGCTGCGGACCTGGGCCAGGACCGTGACGCGGTCGCCCACCTGCACGTCGGCGAGGTCGGCCTGCTCGCCGCGGCTGGCGTAGCGGCGGGGGTAGTGCCGGAGCAGGTCGCGCACGGTGTGCAGCGAGAGCTGCTCGGCCATGCTCGTCGCCGTCTTCGGGCCGAGCACCCGGCTCAGCGGCGTCTCGAGGGTCACCGCCATGCGATCACTCGACCCCCACCTGCAGCGGGATCCCGCTGGGCCCTCCGCCGTAGCGGATCACCTCGATCGTGGGGTGGGCCGTCGCCAGGTGCCGGCAGACGGTGTCCCCCAGCTCGTCGTCCTCCCCCACCAGCAGGGTGGCCATCTCGCCACCTGCCGAGAGCATCCGGTCGAGCAGCTCGCAGGCGACGGCCGCGAGGTCGGAGCCGATCACGACGACGTCGCCCTCTGCCGAGCCCAGGGCGTCGCCGGGCTGGCACCGCCCGGCCGAGGTGAGGGCCTCCTGGTCGGCGACGGTCACCTCTGCCCACCGCGTTGCCGCCGCCGCCTCCGCCATCGCGATGACGTCGTCGCCGAACCGGCGGGCGGGGTCGGACACGGCGATGGCGGCCAGCCCCTGGACCGGGGACCGGGTGGGGACGACGCCGACGTCGCGCCCCGTCTCCCGGGCGCGGGTGGCCGCCCGGCCGGCGACCGGCAGCAGCGCCGCGTCGTTGGGCAGCACGACGACCTCGTGGGCGGTGGAGGCCAGCACCTCCTCCAGCACGTCCTCCTCCCCCACGCCCTCGGGCCCGCAGGTGACCACGCGGACGCCCTCACCGCTGAACAGCTCGGCCAGACCGTCGCTCGACACGACCGCGACGACCGCGCGGGTGCCGGGCATGGGCGAGCTCGGCGCCACCGGCGCCAGCGGGGTGACCGAGATGCGGTACGGCCGGCCGGCCTCGATGCCGGCCTCGATCGCGGCCCCGACGTCGGCCACGTGGACGTGCACGTTCCACTCGCGGCCGGACGGGGTGTCGACGCCGACCACGACCAGGCTGTCGCCGAGCGCGGCCAGGCGCTCCTGCAGCCGGGCGACCGACTCCTCGTCGGTGTCTGCCAGCAGGTACTGGACCTCGCTGCCCGGCCCCGCCGGCGGCGGGTGCGGCAGGTGCTCGCCGGAGTGGTGCCTGTGGCCCTCGTCGCGGCGGGCCAGCGGGGGGCGCGCCGGCTCGACGCCGGTCACCGTCGTCACCAGGGCGTCGAGGACCAGGCACAGCCCCGCACCCCCGGCGTCCACGACGCCGGCCTCGCGGAGCGCCGCGAGCTGACCGGGCGTGGCCTCGAGGGCGACGCGGGCGCCGTCCGCCGCCGCCCGGACGACGTCGGCCAGCGCGGTGCGCCCCTCGTCGACGGCCGCACCCGCGGCTTCGGCGCCCGCCCGCGCGACCGTGAGGAAGGTGCCCTCCTCCGGGTCGGCGACCGCGCCGTAGGCGGCGTCGGCGGCCTTCTGCAGCGCCGCCGCGAAGGCCGGCCCGTCGGCGGGTGGCTGACCGGCGAGCTGGTCGGCCAGACCCCGCAGCAGCTGGGCGAGGATCGTGCCGGAGTTGCCGCGCGCGCCGAGCACCGCGCCACGGGCCAGGACCGACCACGCCGGCTCGGTGGTGCGCGAGCCCTCGGCGTCGAGCGCGGCGACCGCGGCCTGGGCGGTCAGCAGCAGGTTCGTGCCGGTGTCCCCGTCGGGGACGGGGAAGACGTTGAGGTCGTCGAGGCGCCCACGGGACTCGGACAGGACCTCGACCGCGGTCCGGTACCACTGCCCGACCGCGGTGTCGTCCAGCGCCTCCACCACGGGCGGAGGGTACCCAGAGGAGCCGACAGGACCGGTGGTCCGCGGCGGCGGGCACCTCTCCGGGGGGTCCGGCGACACGACGCGCGCGGAGCGGCTAGACTGGCCGACGGTCTTCTGCGGGTGCTGCCTTGCCCCGCCGTCTGTGAACGATTCTCTGGGAGTGATTCAACCGTGGCTGCCGTGTGCGATGTGTGTGGCAAGGGGCCCGGTTTCGGTATGTCGGTGTCGCACTCGCACCGCCGCACGCCGCGCCGTTGGAACCCGAACATCCAGTCCGTGCGGGCGCTGATCGCCCCCGGCAACCGTCGCCGGATCAACGCGTGCACCTCGTGCATCCGCGCCGGCAAGGTCGTCCGCGCCTGACGCACGCCTGACTGCGCGACGAACCCCGGAGGTCACCGACCTCCGGGGTTCGTCGCGTTCGGCCCGGCCGCGTCGAGGTCGTCGGCCTTCCGGCGGGAGGTCGCCCGCAGCCGCTCGAGCGCACCCACCAGGTGCGCGGTCTCGCTGCCGGCGATCGGCGGTTCCCAGGGGCGCGCGGGATCGGTCACGGCGGCACCGTGGCCGCCGCCACCCCCGGATCAGTCCCGGCCGATGCCCCGCGCCCTGGCCGCCGTGACCACGAGGTCCACCATCGTGTCCACCGGCAGCTCCGTCGCGTCGACCACCAGGTGGTAGTGCCGGGCGGCCGCGGGATCGCACCGGTAGAAGTGCCGCACGTAGGCCTCCCGTGCGCGGTCGCTGGCCTCCATCTCGCGCCGCACCTCCTCGACCGGCCGTCCCGACCTGCGGACCGCCGCCGCGAGCCGCCGCTCGGGCGGCCCGTCCAGGCGCACGTGCAGGACGTCGGGCCGCTCGCGCAGCACCATGGCGCCCCCGCGGCCGAGGACCACTCCCCCGGCGGCGCCGGCGATCTCGCCGAGGATCCGCTCGGTCTGCTCGCGGTAGGCCCGCGCGTCGGGGATCCCGGCGGTCGGCACCACCCCGCCGACCGGGTCGGGCATCGTGCCGAGCGACGCCACCAGCCGCCACAGCCCTCGGACGACCGTCTCGTCGTTGGCCTCCGCCTCCTCCACCGGCACGCCCAGCCGCCCGGCGACCTGCGCGGGGATGGCCCGGTCGTGGAAGGGCAGACCCAGCCGCTCCGCCACGGCCGGCGCGACCTCCGCGCCCGCGGCCCCGTAGGCCGCCGAGATCGTCACGACGCCCATGACGACTCCTCCTCCGGTCCGCCGATCCGCTTCCCCAGGAACACCGCGCCGGGCGCGCAGGCGTAGATGCCGTACCCGGCGACGGGGCGGTACCCCATGTCGGCGTACAGCGCCAGGGCCTCCGGCTGCTCCCGGCCGGAGTTGAGCACGACCTCCGGGTGCCCGGCGGCCGCCGCGCTCTGCTCGAGCGCCGCGACCACCAGCCGGGCCACGCCCCGTCGGCGGAAGCCCGGCTCCACGTACACGCGCTTGATCTCCGCCGCCCCGTCGGGCATCGCCCGCCAGGCGCCGCAGCCGGCCGGCACGCCGTCGACCTCGGCCACCAGGAACAGCCCCTGCGGCGGCAGGAACTCGGCGGGCTCGACGACGGCGGCGTCCCGGCCGCCGTACCGCTGGACGTACTCCTGCTGGACCGCCTCGACGAGGTACTGCGCCAGCGGGTCGTCGTAGGGCAGGGGGCGCAGGGTCGCGACCGTCCCGTCGCGCAGGACGCCCCCGAGGTGCCCGTCAGCCGAAGTGCACATGTCCCGCTCCCTCCGCGCCGATCGCCCGGACGACGTCCGGCGCCGGTTCCCCGTCCACCTGCACGCCGGCCGTCCGCCCCTTGCGCACGCGGCCGACGGGGGTCCACCCGACGGGCAGGGCCGCGCGGGCCGGGAAGGTCGCCACCAGCGCATGGTCCTCGCCCCCGGTGAGCACCCACGCCATCGGATCCACGCCCAGCGCCGAGCCGACCTGCTGCAGCGGCCCTGCGGGCTCCAGGCAGGCGCGCTCGACGGCGGCCCGCTCGAGGTCGACCACCACGCCGCTGCCGGTGGCGATGTGGCCGAGGTCGGCGAGCAGCCCGTCGCTCACGTCGCACATCGCGGTGGCGCCCGCCTCCGCCGCACCCGGGCCGGCCGCGTAGGGCGGCGTGGGCCGACGGTGCGCGGCGACCACCGCGATCGGGCTGCTGAACCCCCGCCGGAGGACGGCGAGCCCGCAGGCCGACCAGCCGAGACGGCCGGCGAGCGCGACGACGTCGCCCGGCCGGGCGCCCGACCGCAGGACCGGCGGGCGGCCGGCCAGGTCGCCCAGCGCCGTGACCGAGAGGACGACGGAGTCGCTGTCGGCCGCCGCGGCGACGAGGTCCCCGCCCACGACCGCCGCGCCCAGCGGAGCGCACTCGGCGGCGAGCCCCGCCGCGACGCCCTCGAGCCACGCCGTCTGGGTGGTCGGCGGGCAGGCGAGACCCACCAGCAGGGCCGTCGCCACGCCGCCCATCGCCGCCACGTCGGCCAGGTTCGCCGCCGCCGCCTTGTGGCCGATGTCCTCGGCCGACGACCAGTCCCGGCGGAAGTGCCGCCCCTCCACGAGGACGTCGGTCGTCGCGACGACGCGCCGGTCGGGCGCACGCAGCACGGCGGCGTCGTCCCCGGGCCCGACCTGGGCGGCCCGTGCCGTGCCCGCCTGGGCCAGCACCCGCCCGATGACGCCGAACTCGCCGACCACCTTGACGGTGTCGGCCGGGTCACCTCGCGGGACCAGCGGGCGGGGGCGAGTCATCGGTTCCCTTCCGGTGCTGAGGTAGGTTCGGCGAACTGACCGCCAGCCGGCGGGGACGACGAACCGGCAGTGCTGCCCGAGAGAGGTTTCCCGTGGTCCACGCCTACATCCTCATCCAGACCGAAGTCGGCAAGGCCGCCCAGGTAGCAGCGACGATCAGCGAGATCGACGGGGTGACCAAGGCCGAGGATGTCACCGGCCCCTACGACGTCATCGTCCGGGCCGAGGCCGACTCCGTCGACGAGCTCGGCCGCCTCGTGGTGGCGCGCGTGCAGTCGGTCGACGGCATCACGCGCACGCTGACCTGCCCGGTCGTGAACATCTGAGTGCCCGCTGAGGCAGCCCTGACCGAGGACGTCCCGGCACCGGCCCGGCCACCCGAGGACCCCCTGCGGCGGATCGCCCTGATCGCGGCCGCCGTCCTGGTCCCGCTGGTCGTCGGGCTGGTCGTGCTGGTGAACGTCCTCGGCGGGTCCGACCCCGCGGACGACGGGGACGGCCCGGCCACGGTCGACGGCAGCACCCCGGCGCAGCGGGAGGACCTCCCGGTGCTCCCCGTCGAGGTGCCCCCGGCGACCCCGGAGGCAGACGCGTCCTGCCCGGCCCTCATGGGCACGCTGCCGCTGGAGCTGGCCGGCGAGCCGTCCCGCCGGGTCGACTCGGACACCCCGTACGCGTACGCGTGGGGGGATCCCGCCACGGTGCTGATCTGCGGCGTCGACCGCCCGGCCGGCTACGTCGTCGGGGTCTCGGCCATCCAGATCAACGGCGTGCAGTGGTACGTCGACACCAGCGATCCCGACGCCACCGTCTGGACGACGGTCGACCGGCCGGTGTACGTGCAGATCACCCTGCCGCCCGAGGTCGACAGCGCTCCCGTCACCGCGCTGACCCCGCAGATCGCTGCGGCGCTGCCCTACCGCGAGCCCCAGCCCGGCTGATCCCCGCTCACGCGGGTGGGAGCCGGTCCAGCTGCTCGGCCAGGACCGCGCGGACCTCGTCCTCGGCGTCGTCGACCGACGCCGCGACGGCCGTGACCCCCACGCTGAAGACGCCGGAGCCGCACCAGACGAGGGCGGCCGGCCCGGTCAGCCCGCTGCCGGGCCCGGGGTCCTCGACCGACAGCAGCCGGCACCCGCCGGGCAGGTCGAGCGGTTGCTCGTCGAGATCTGCGCCGTAGTGCTCGGCGTCGTTGCGCGCGAGGTCCGCGGCGTAGGCGCCCGCCCCGGCGCGGGTGTCGAACTGGTCGACGAACACGCCGGTCATCGCGGCCGGCCCCTCGCCCCAGAACCGCTCCCAGCCGAACCGGTAGCCGTAGTCCTCGAGGACCTCCCGCTCGCGTTCCGGGTCGTCGGCGTACGCGGCGACGTCGGCCGCCTCCTTGCGGCCCGCGGGCGGCTCCAGCTCGTCGTCGGGCAGCCGGGGCAGCCCGGAGGCGACGTCGGTCACGACCAGCTCGCCGAGCTCCTCGGCCGACGACGGCAGCGGTCCCGGACCGGCGGCGGTGGGTGTGCCGTCGACGGCCCGCGTGCAGCCGGTCAGGACCAGCAGGCACGGCAGCAGCGCGAGCAGGACGGCTCCCCGGTCCGGCCGGGGCCGCCGTCCGCGGCTCACCGAGCGATCCGGGTGCCGCCGTCCAGTGCCGACCGGACCAGCCGGTCGACGAGTTCCGGGTAGCTGACGCCGCTGGCGGCCCACATGCGCGGGAACATCGAGATCGGGGTGAAGCCGGGCATCGTGTTCACCTCGTTGATCACCAGCCGGTCGCGGCCGTCGGGGCCGGTGGCGAGGAAGAAGTCGACCCGGGCCAGGCCCTGGCAGTCCATGGCCTCGTAGGCCTTCAGCGACGCGGCCTGCACGGCGGCGGTCTGCTCGGGCGTCAGGTCGGCGGGGACGTCGAAGTCGACGGAGTCGTCGAGGTACTTCGCCGAGAAGTCGTACCAGTCGACCCCGGGGCGCAGCCGGATCTCCGCCGGCAGGCTCGCGTCGGGCCGGCCGCCCTCGGCGCGGGCCAGCACGCCGCACTCGATCTCCCGGCCCGGGACGGACGCCTCGACGACGACCTTGGGGTCGACGGCCGCGGCGGTGGCGACCGCCTCGGGGAACTGCGCCCAGTCGGTGACCTTGCTGATGCCGATGCTGGAGCCGGCCCGCGACGGCTTCACGAACACCGGCAGCCCCAGCCGCTGACGGGCTGCCTCGTCCAGCAGGGCGGGGTCGGCGCTGATCGCGCCGGTGGCGTCCCGGAGGACGACGTGGTCGCCCTGCGGGAGCCCCGCGGCGGCGAGGAGCTTCTTCGTGAACTCCTTGTCCATGGAGGCGGCGCTGGCGAACACCCCGGACCCGACGTAGGGCAGGCCGGCCATCTCGAGCAGCCCCTGGATCGTGCCGTCCTCGCCGTAGGCGCCGTGCAGCACCGGGAAGACCACGTCGACACGGGTGAACGCCGGCCCGATCGCGGCGCCGGGGTCGAGCACGGCGAGGCCGCGGCCCGCCGGGTCACCGACGAGGGAGACGGCGGTGCCCCCGGTGACCTCCGGCAGCTTGCCGTCGGTGATCGCGAGCCGCTGGTCCGGGTCGGCGAGGACCCAGCCGCCGTCGGGGGCGATGCCGACCTTCACGACCTCGTAGCGGTCGGGGTCGAGCGCCGCGATCACGCTGCCCGCCGAGACGCAGGAGATGGCGTGCTCGGCGCTGCGGCCCCCGAACACGACCGCGATCCGAATCCGGCCGCCCGACCCGCTGCCCGCCATCCCACTCATCACCGCGACCCTAGTGGAGCCGGTGTGACAACCTTTCCCGCGTGCGCGACGACGCGGCCGCGGCGGCCGTCCCCTCCACCCCGGGGACGACGCCTGCCGTGGTCCCCGCCGAGCGGTTCTCCCTGGGCATGCGGCTGGCGGGCCTGGCGGTGCACGTCTACACCGCCAGCGGCTCGGTCCTCGGCCTGCTCATCGTCTTCGCGGCGTTCGAGGGCGAGGTGGAGACGGCGCTCTGGCTCGGGCTGGCCACGCTCTTCATCGACGGCACCGACGGCATGCTGGCCCGCCGCTTCCGGGTCAAGGAGACGATCCCCTGGTTCGACGGCGCGCTGCTCGACAACATCGTCGACTACCTCACCTACGTGTTCGCACCGATCGTGCTGCTGTGGACGGCCGGCTACCTCCCGGAGGGCACCCCGGGCTGGGTGGTCGCGGCCGTCCCCCTCCTGGCGTCCTGCTACCAGTTCTGCCGGGTCGACGCGAAGACCGCCGACCACTTCTTCCTCGGCTGGCCGAGCTACTGGAACGTCCTCGCGTTCTACGTGATCGTGCTCGACCTCGGCCATGCCTGGACGACCGTGGTGCTCCTGGTCTTCGCCGTGCTGGTCTTCGTCCCGATCCGGTACCTCTACCCCTCCCGGATGCGGTCGCTGCAGGCGCTGACGCTGACGCTGACGCTCGTCTGGCTCGTCACCTACGCCGTGCTGGTCGTGCAGCTGCCCGACCCGAACCCGTGGGTGGTCGCGGTGTCGCTCGGCTACATGGCCTACTACTGGGGCCTGAGCATCTGGCTGACCGCCCGCGGCGGCGGAGCCCGGCGGATCTGGCGGTCAGTCCAGGGCAGCCAGGGCGACTGACAGGTCCGCCACCAGGTCGGCGGTGTCCTCGATGCCGCACGACAGCCGCACGAACCCCGGGGCGACGGCGTCACCGCCCCACTGCGCCCGCCGGTCGATGGTGCTGTGCACGCCGCCGAAACTGGTGGCCGCCGTCCAGAGCCGGGTGCCGGCCAGGAGGCGCGAGACAGCCGCCTCGTCGGCCAGCTCGGCGGACACCACACCGTTCGGGCGGAGCATCTGCGTCGTCGCCAGGGCGAAGGAGGGGTCGTCGGGGCGCCACGGCCACCGGACGCCGGTGACCGCCGGCGAGGAGGCCAGCACCTCCGCGACCGCCGCCGCGTTGACCGCCTGCCGGGTCAGCCGCAGGTCCAGGGTGCTCATCGAGCGGTGGCCCAGCCAGGCCTCGAACGGGCCCGGCGTGCCCCCCGTCCGGTCGCGGAAGCCCTTCAGCCGGGAATGCAGCTCGTCGTCGGCGGTGCTCACGTGCCCGAGCAGCAGGTCGCTGTGCCCGGTGAGCGCCTTGGTGTCGCTGCCGACGGTCATGTGCGCGCCGAGCTCGAGCGGGCGCTGGCCCAGCGGTGTCGCCGTCGTGTTGTCGACGGCGACGAGCGTGCCGCCGGCCCGCGCGGCACGGGCGACCGCCGCGATGTCGCAGACGTCGAGCAGCGGGTTGCTCGGCGTCTCCAGGAGCACCAGCCGGACGCCGTCCAGCCCGCCGTCGCGTGCGAAGGCGCCGACCTCCGTGGTGGCCACGTACTCGACCGCGATGCCGAACCGCTGCAGCTCCTCGGCCGCGAGCAGCCGGGTCGTGTAGTAGCCGTCCGAGGGGAGCACCACGCGGTCACCGGAGGCCGTGCAGGACAGGACGGCGGCGGTGAGCGCGGCCATGCCGGTCGCGAAGGACAGGCAGCGGCCGCCGTCGAGCTCGCCGACCGCCGCCTCGAACTCGCGCAGCGTGGGTTGCTCGGTGCGGGCGTAGGCGTCGGCACCGTTCGCGCGCGGCGGCAGGTCGGCGAGGTGGAAGGGGGCGGCGAAGACCGGGGACGGGCGCAGGGGCGCGCCTGCGACAGGGCTGCTCTCCCCCGCCCGGACCGACCGCGTGCCATCGCCCCAGGACCCGGGGGTCGTGTCATCGCCCCAGGACCCGGGGGTCGTGTCATCGCCCCAGGACCCGGGGGTCGTGTCATCGCCCCAGGACCCGGGGGTCGTGTCACCGCCCGAGGAGTGGTCGCTCACTCCGGCTTGGCCTCGCGCGACATGATCTCCTTCACCATCTGCGCCGGCGCCTCGCCCTCGTGGCAGACGCGCACGACGGCCTCGGTGATCGGGACGTCGATGCCGTGCGCCCGGGCCAGGTCGAGCACCGACCGGCAGCTCTTCACGCCCTCGGCCGTCTGCCGGGTGCTCTCCTGCACCTCGGCGACGGTCATGCCGCGTCCCAGCTTCTCGCCGAAGGTGCGGTTGCGGGACAGCGGCGAGCTGCAGGTGGCCACCAGGTCGCCGAGACCCGCCAGGCCGGCGAAGGTCGTCAGCTCGGCGCCGAGGGCCATGCCCAGCCGGGCGGTCTCGGCCAGGCCGCGCGTGATCAGCGAGGCGCGGGTGTTGTCGCCGAAGCCCAGCCCCTCCGCGACGCCGCAGGCCAGCGCGATGACGTTCTTGACCGCCCCGCCGAGCTCGCAGCCGACCATGTCGGGGTTCGTGTAGGGCCGGAAGTACGGGGTGTGGCAGGCCGCCTGGAGCCGCCGTGCCCGCTCGGTGTCGGGGCAGGCGATGACGGTGGCCGCCGGCTGCTCCTCGGCGATCTCGCGGGCCAGGTTCGGGCCCGACAGCACCGCGACCCGGTCGGTGCCGGCGCCGGTCACCTCGCAGATGACCTCGCTCATCCGCTTGGTGGAGCCCAGCTCGATCCCCTTCATCAGCGACAGCAGCGTGGCGTCGCCGGGCAGCAGGGAGGACCACGAGGTCAGGTTGTCCCGGAGCGACTGGGACGGCACCGCGAGCACCACCACGTCGGCGTCGAGCAGCGCCTCGGCCGGGTCGGCGGTGGCCCGCACCGCCCCGGGCAGCCGCACGCCCGGGAGGTAGTCGCGGTTCTCGCCGTCCTCGGTGATGGACTTGGCCAGCTCGGGACGGCGGGCGTGCAGCATGACGTCGCAGCCGGCGTCGGCGAGCACCTTGGCGAAGGTGGTGCCCCAGGAGCCCGCCCCGAGGACCGCCGCGCGCGTCACGCCGCGCTCCCGGACAGGTCGCCGGGTAGCTCGCGCCGCGGGCGCGCGTGGAAGGTCAGGGGTGCGGGCTCGCCGCGCAGCTCGGCCAGCTGGTCGCGGACCCGGGTCATGATCAGGTCGGTCGTCTCCCTCAGCAGATCCACGCTCAACGGCTTGCCTTCCTGTACCGCGGCCCGCTGGGCCGACAGGTCGACCGGCTCCCCGACCAGGTAGTCGGCCGGCGCCCGGAGCCGCAGGTGCAGCTTCTTGCTGTGGTAGTCGTGCACGTCCTGCGGGCCCCACTGGGCGACCGGGAGGACGACGGCGTCGGTGGTCAGCGCCAGCCGCGCGACGCCGGTCCGGGCCTGCATCGGCCACCAGTCCGGGTCGCGGGTCACCGACCCCTCGGGGTAGATGACGACGACGTTGCCCGCGTCCAGGTCGGCCTTCGCCGCATCGAGGGCCCCGTGCGCCTCGGCGCTGTACCGGGCCACCGGGATCTGGCCCGCGCTGCGCAGCAGGGTGCCCGCGTAGCCCTTGAAGACCGACTGCTTGGCCAGGAAGTGCGGGAGCCGGCCGTTGTCGAAGACCAGCCGCGCGCAGGCGAGGGGATCGAGGACCGACACGTGGTTGGCGACCAGCAGGACCGGCCCGGTCACGGGGATGCGCTCGCCGTGCCGGTACCGCAGGCGGAACATCAGCGAGGAGACGGGGTAGATGACCGCCACCGCGGCGACCATCCCGTACGACAGCCGGCCGCGGGTACGCCACTTGGCCGGTCGGCGCCCGCCCGGCCGGGCGACCGCCGCCGTGCTGCCGGCTCCTGCACCGCCCGAGGACGTCTGCTCCATCGGCCGCCTCCCCTCGTCCCGTGTGATCCTGCCCATGATCGACCCTGCACGCCCGTCCGCCGCGCACCGGGTCCCCCGTCCGTGCGGCACCCACGCGCGCATGTGCTCACATGGGGGCGTGCGCAGCTGGTCGGTCGTCGTCCCCGCGAAGCGGCTGGACGTCGCGAAGACCCGCCTCCGGCCGCTCACCGCCGGCCGGGACGACGCCGCGACCGCCCACCGGGAGCTCGTGCTGGCGCTGCTCGCGGACACGGTGGCCGCCGCGGCGGCCTGCCCCGCCGTCGGCACCGTGGTCGTGGTCACCGACGAGCCGGCCGCGGCGTCGCTGGTCCGCGAGCTGGGCGCGCGCACCGTCCCCGACGCACCCGACCGCGGCCTCAACGCCGCCCTGGAGCACGGGGCGCGCAGCGCTCCCGGGCCGGCGGTGGCGGCCCTGTCGTCGGACCTGCCGGGGCTGCGCCCCGAGGAGCTCGGCGCCGCCCTCGCGGCCGCCGCCGCCGCTCCGCGCGCCTTCGTCGCCGACGCGCAGGGCACCGGGACCACCCTGCTGACCGCCGTCGGCACCGACCTGCGCCCGCGCTTCGGCCCCGGTTCGGCGGCGGCGCACCTCGCCGGGGGCGCCGTCGCGTTGACCGGCGCCTGGCCCGGGCTGCTGCGGGACGTGGACACGGAGGCCGACCTGCGGGCGGCCGTGCAGCTGGGGGCGGGGCCCCGGACGACCGCGCTGGCGTCCCGGCTGGCCGCACCGGACCCGCGCAGTTGATCACTCGCCGTTCACCTGGGTGCGGCACGATGAACCGGTGCCTGCCGAGAGCCCGTCGCGGACCAGTCCCCTGCCGGCCGATCGCTTCCTGAACCGGGAGCTCTCCTGGCTGGACTTCAACGCGCGGGTGCTGGACCTCGCCGAGGACGAGCAGCTGCCGCTGCTGGAGCGGGTGAAGTTCCTGTCGATCTTCGCCAGCAACCTCGACGAGTTCTTCATGGTGCGGATCGCCGGTCTCAAGCGCCGCCAGACCACCGGGCTCACCGTCCGCTCCCCCGACGGCCTGACCATCCGCGAGCAGCTGGAGCTGATCACCGCCCGCACCCAGGAGCTGGTCCAGCGGCACGCCGACGTGTTCATCAAGGACGTCGCCCCACGGCTCGAGGACGAGGGCGTACGGATCGTCCACTGGACCGACCTGGCCGACGACGACGCGCGGCGGCTGCGCGAGTACTTCCGCGACCAGGTCTTCCCCGTGCTCACCCCGCTGGCGGTCGACCCGGCGCACCCGTTCCCCTACATCAGCGGGCTGTCGCTGAACCTGGCCGTGTCGGTGCGCGACCCCGACACCGGCGCACCCCGGTTCGCCCGGCTCAAGGTGCCGAACAACGTCCCGCGCTTCATCCCCGTGGGGCCGGCCGACGAGACGACGTTCCTCCTGCTGGAGGACCTCATCTCCGCCCACCTCACGCAGCTCTTCCCGGGCCTCGACGTGCTCGACCACCACCTGTTCCGGGTGACCCGCAACGCGGACCTGGAGGTCGAGGAGGACCGCGACGAGGACCTCCTGCAGGCCCTGGAGCGGGAGCTGGCCCGGCGCCGGTTCGGTCCGGCGGTGCGCCTCGAGGTCACCGACTCGATGGATCCGCAGATCCTCGAGGTCCTGCTCTCCGAGCTGGAGATCAGCCCCGCGGACGTGGTGACCGTGCCCGGCCCGCTGGACCTCGCGGCGCTGATGGCCCTCTACGACCTGGACCGTCCCGAGCTCAAGGACGAGACCTTCGTGCCGGCCACGCACCCGCGGCTGTCGGAGGGCGAGACCCCCAAGAGCGTGTTCGCCACGCTGCGCGAGGGCGACGTCCTGGTCCACCACCCCTACGACTCGTTCGCCACGAGCGTGCAGCGGTTCATCGAGCAGGCGGCCGCCGATCCGAACGTGCTGGCTATCAAGCAGACGCTGTACCGCACGTCCGGCGACTCCCCGATCGTGAACGCGCTCATCGACGCGGCCGAGGCGGGCAAGCAGGTCGTCGTCCTCGTCGAGATCAAGGCGCGCTTCGACGAGGAGGCCAACATCAGCTGGGCACGACGGCTGGAGCAGGCCGGCTGCCACGTCGTCTACGGACTGGTCGGGCTCAAGACGCACTGCAAGACCGCGCTGGTCGTCCGGCGCGAGCACGGCGTGCTCCGCCGGTACTGCCACATCGGGACCGGCAACTACAACCCGAAGACGGCGCGCATCTACGAGGACCTCGGCATCCTGACGGCCGACCCCCGCGTGGGCGCCGACCTCACCGACCTGTTCAACACGCTGACCGGCTACTCGCGCCAGACCAACTACCGGATGCTGATGGTCGCCCCGCACGGCATCCGCTCGGGGCTGCTGGAGAAGATCCGCCGGGAGGCCCGCAACGCCGCCGAGGGCAAGCGGTCGGGGATCCGGTTCAAGCTCAACTCCCTGGTCGACGAACGGATCATCGACGGCCTCTACGAGGCCTCGGCGGCCGGCGTCCCGGTCGAGCTGTTCATCCGCGGCATCTGCTCCCTGCGTCCCGGGGTACCGGGGCTCTCGGAGACCATCCAGGTGCGCTCGATCGTCGGCCGCTTCCTGGAGCACTCCCGCGTGATGTCCTTCCTCAACGACGGGGACGAGGAGTGGTGGCTCGGCAGCGCCGACCTGATGCACCGCAACCTCGACCGCCGCGTCGAGGTGCTGCTCCGCGTGTGCGACGAGACGGCACGCCGGCAGCTGGCGGGCATGTTCGACTCCGCCATGGCGCCCGACATCCGCAGCTGGCAGCTGGGCGGGGACGGCGAGTGGACGCGCACCGGGGACGCCGACTACCACGCGCAGCGCCTGGCCTCGGTCGGTGAGCACGCTGGCTGAGGCACCCCCGACCGTCGCCGCGGCCGGTGGCGCGGTCTGGCGCCCCGGCACGGACGGTGGCCTCGAGGTCGCCGTCGCCCACCGGCCGCGCTACGACGACTGGTCGCTGCCGAAGGGCAAGCTCGACCGCGGGGAGCACGCGCTCGGCGCCGCCGTCCGCGAGGTCCGGGAGGAGACCGGCCTGGAGGTGGTGGTCGGCCGTCGCGGCATCCGCACCACCTATCCGGTCGTCGAGGGCGTCAAGCGTGTCGACTACTGGGTGATGCAGGCCGTCGGGGGCGCCTTCGAGCCCAACGACGAGGTCGACGAGCTGCGCTGGCTCCCGCCCGGGGAGGCCGCTGCGCTGTGCACCCACGAGCACGACCGCGCGGTGGTCGCCGACCTCCTGCGCGAGGACGTCCCGCGGATGCCCACCCTGCTCCTGGTCCGGCACGGGCACGCCGGCAGCCGGCGCGACTGGGACGGGCCCGACGACCTCCGGCCGCTGGACGGCCGCGGCCGCCGCGAGGCCGCCCGGCTCGCCGAGGTGCTGCCGGCGTTCGCGCCGACCGCCGTGCTCTCGGCCCGGCGCACCCGGTGCGAGGAGACGGTGGCCCCGCTGGCCGAGCGGCTGGGGCTGCCCGTGGAGCCGCTCGACGAGCTGGGCGAGGAGGAGTTCGCCGCCGATCCGCAGGCCGGGCTGGCCGCCGTCGAGCAGCTGATGGCCCCCCGGCCGGCCCCCGGCGTCACCGTCGTCTGCAGCCAGGGCGGGGCGATCCCGTCGGTGCTCATGGCGCTCGGGGTGCGGGTGGAGGGGGTCAGGCTCTACCCGCCCTCCGCGAAGGGCAGCGTCTGGGTGCTCGGCGGGCGCCCGGGCGGGCTGAGCGCGGACTACTACCGCGACCTCGACGCCGACCCGGACGCGCCCGCCTGAGCTGCTGCACCGTCCGGGTCAGGCGACCGGCTGCGCCTTCGGCAGGAAACCCGGCCGGTTCGCCTCGAAGGCCTCGATGTCGCCGAGGTGGCGCTCGGTGAGGCCGACGTCGTCCAGGCCCTCCAGCAGCCGCCAGCGGACGTAGTCGTCGATCTCGAAGGGCACCACCGTGTCGCCGTAGGCGACGGTCCTCGCCTGCAGGTCGACCGTGACCGGCAGCGCCGGGTCCGCCTCGACCGCCGTCCAGAGCGCCTCGACCTGGTCCTGCGGGAGGACGACGGTCAGCAGACCGGACTTGGTCGAGTTGTTGCGGAAGATGTCGGCGAACCGGGAGCTGATGACCACCCGGAAGCCGCCGTCGAGCAGCGCCCAGTTGGCGTGCTCGCGGGAGGAGCCGGTGCCGAAGTCGGGGCCGGCGACGAGGATCGACGCGGCGGCGTACTGCGGCTGGTTGAGCACGAAGTCGGGCTCGTTGGTGCGCCAGGCGATGAACAGGCCGTCCTCGAAGCCGGTGCGGGTGATCCGCTTGAGGTACTCGGCCGGGATGATCTGGTCGGTGTCGACGGCGGAGCGTCGCAGGGGCGCGGCCGTGCCGGTGTGCGTGGTGAAGGCGTCCATCGGTCTCAGACTCCAGCCATCTCGAGGTCGGCGGGGGCGGTCAGCTTGCCGGTGAGGGCGGTCGCGGCGGCGACCGACGGCGACACCAGGTGGGTGCGCCCGCCCTTGCCCTGCCGGCCCTGGAAGTTGCGGTTGCTGGTCGACGCCGACCGCTCGCCCGGCTTGAGCTGGTCGGGGTTCATGCCCAGGCACATCGAGCACCCCGCACCTCGCCACTCGGCGCCGGCCTCGAGGAAGACGGTGTCGAGTCCCTCCGCCTCGGCCTGGGCCTTGACCCCCACGGAGCCGGGGACGACGAGCATGCGGGTCCCCGGGTCGATCTTCCTGCCGCGCAGCAGCTCGGCGGCGACCCGCAGGTCCTCGATCCGGCCGTTCGTGCAGGAGCCCAGGAAGACGGTGTCGACCTCGATCTCGCGCAGCGGCGTGCCCGGCGTGAGCCCCATGTAGGCCAGCGCCTGCTCGGCCGCCTTGCGCTGGCCCTCGTCGGCGAAGTCGGCGGGGTCCGGGACGACGCCCTCGATGGGCAGGCCCTGGCCGGGGTTGGTGCCCCAGGTGACGAACGGGCTCAGCGTCGCGGCGTCGATGACCACCTCGGCGTCGAAGACCGCGCCCTCGTCGGTGCGCAGGGTCGACCAGTACTCGACCGCGGCGTCCCAGTCCGCGCCCTGCGGGGCGTGCGGGCGGCCCTTCAGGAAGTCGGTGGTCGTCTGGTCGGGGGCGATCAGCCCCGCCTTGGCGCCGGCCTCGATCGACATGTTGCAGATCGTCATCCGGGCCTCCATGGACAGCGCCTCGATCGCGCTGCCGCGGTACTCGATGACGTGGCCCTGTGCGCCGTTGGTGCCGATCTGCGCGATGACGGCCAGGATGATGTCCTTCGCCGAGACGCCGGGCGGCAGCTCCCCGTTCACCGTCACGGCCATCTGCTTGGGCCTGTACTGCGGCAGCGTCTGGGTCGCGAGCACGTGCTCGACCTCGCTGGTGCCGATGCCGAAGGCCAGAGCACCGAACGCACCGTGCGTGGAGGTGTGGCTGTCGCCGCAGACGATCGTCATGCCGGGCTGGGTGAGCCCGAGCTGGGGGCCGATGACGTGCACGATGCCCTGGTCGCGGTCGCCCATCGGGGCCAGCCGGATCCCGAACTCCGCGGCGTTCGCGCGCAGCGCCTCGATCTGCGCGCGGCTCACCGGGTCGGCGATCGGCGCGAGGATGTCGAGGGTGGGGACGTTGTGGTCCTCCGTCGCCATGGTGAGGTCGGGCCGGCGCACCGTGCGGCCGGCGGCGCGGAGGCCGTCGAACGCCTGGGGGCTGGTCACTTCGTGCACGAGGTGCAGGTCGATGTAGAGCAGGTCGGGCTCGCCCGCGGCGCTGCGCACCACGTGGGCCTCGTAGACCTTCTCCGCCAGGGTCTTCGGCACGATCCGTCCTCTCACCGGGGCATCCCGGTGCGTCGCGGTAGCGATCTCACACTGTGGGATGCAAGTATTGCTGTATGGGACAGCCTAACCCCGTCGCCGTCTTGGACAAAGCGGTGACCATCCTGCGCGCCGTGGCCGACGAGCCGGCCACCCTCGCCGAGCTGGTCAGCCGCACCGGCCTGCCCCGGGCCACCGCCCACCGGCTGGCGGTCGCGCTGGAGGGCCACCGGCTGGTCCGGCGGAACCAGGAGGGCGCCTGGGCGCCGGGGCCCGCCCTCGCGGAACTCGGCCGCGGCGGTGCCGACCTCGGGGACCTGGCGGGCCGCCACCTGGTGACCCTCCGCGACGCCAGCGGGGAGAGCGCCCAGTTCTACGTGCGCGACGGCGCCACCCGTGTGTGCGTGGCCGCCGCGGAGCGGACCAGCGGGCTGCGCGACACCGTGCCGGTCGGGGCCCGGCTGCCCATGACCGCCGGCTCGGCCGCGCACGCGCTGCTGGCCTTCACCCCCGCCGACGAGGTGAACCGGCTGCTGCCCAACGCCAGCTTCACCGCCCGCACGCTGCTCGACGTCCGCCGGCGCGGGTGGGCGCACAGCGTGGCCGAGCGGGAGCCGGGCGTCGCCTCGCTGTCCGCGCCGGTGCGCGACAGCTCGGGTGCGGTCCTCGGAGCGGTCTCCATCTCCGGGCCGGTCGAGCGGCTGGGACGGCGGCCCAGCCCCGAGGTCATCGGCGCGGTGCTCGACGCGGCGGCAGCCATCTCCCGCTCGGCGCGCTGACGGACCACACTGCACCGGTGACCGTCGTTGACAGGTACGCCGGGAGCGCCCGGATCGCCGAGCCCGGCGAGGGCATCGGCCTGGACGAGCTGGCCCTCGCCACCCGCAACCACGGCCTCCCGCTGGAGGCGCTGCGCTACGAGGTGACCCCGCCCGGGCTGCACTACGTGCTCACCCACTTCGACATCCCGGCCGTCGATCCGGGGTCGTGGCGGCTGGAGATCGGTGGGGCCGTCGACAGGCCGGTCACCCTGGACCTGGCGGACCTCACCGCCCGGCCCGCGGTCACCGCCCGGGTGCTGCTCGAGTGCGCGGGCAACGGGCGGGCCCGGCTCGAACCGCGCCCGGTGAGCCAGCCGTGGCTGCTGGAGGCCGTCGGCACCGCGGAGTGGACCGGCACCCCGCTGGCGCCGCTGCTGGAGGAGGCGGGCCTCTCCCCCGGCGCCGTCGACGTCGTGTTCACCGGCGCCGACCACGGCGTCGAGCGCGGGGTGGAGCAGGACTACGCGCGCGGGCTCCCGGTGGCCGAGGCGCTGCGCCCCGAGGCCCTGCTGGTCTGGGCGATGAACGGGCAGCCGCTGCCGCCGCAGCACGGCGCCCCGGTGCGGCTGGTGATCCCCGGCTGGTACGGCATGGCGCACGTGAAGTGGCTGACGCGGATCGACGTCCTGACCGAGCCCTTCACCGGCTACCAGAACGCGACCGCCTACCGGCTGAAGGTCGACGCCGAGGACGCCGGCGAGCCGGTGACCCGCATCCGGCCCCGGGCGCTCGTGGCCCCGCCCGGCTGGCCCGACTTCATGACCCGGGAGCGCTTCGTCCGTGCCGGCGTCGTGCCGCTGTCGGGCCGGGCCTGGTCGGGACGGGCGCCGGTCACCCGGGTCGAGGTCAGCACCGATGCCGGCTCGTCCTGGCACGAGGCGGCCCTCGCCGCCGCCGACCCGGCGCACCCGTTCGCCTGGCGGGCCTGGACGTACGACTGGTCGGCGTCACCGGGGCCGGCCGAGCTGCTCGTCCGCGCCACCGACGAGCAGGGCGCCCAGCCGGTCGAGCCGGAGTGGAACCGCCAGGGCATGGCGAACAACCTCGTCCAGCGCGTGCCGGTCACCGTGCTGGGCGCGGCCGTGGGCTAGGCGGGCCGGCTCTCCTCGTCGTCCCTGGTCTCGGGCGAAGCGACCACGATCGGCCGCAGGCGCGACCACAGCGCGAACGCCAGCGCGAAGACGATCATGCCGAGGCCGACCCAGAGGTTGGCGTCGAAGCCGTCGGTCTTCTCCAGCGCCTCGTCGCCGTCCACCAGTCCCACGACGAGCAGCACGACGCCGTAGAAGCCGATCAGCGCGGCGATGACGTTGCGGACGTCGAAGGCACCGGCGGCGTGCTTCTCGCCGGACCCGTTCGGGGAGCTGCTCATCGGAGTGCCTCCTGGCTCAGCGGAAGATCAGGTTCAGGGCGATGACCATGACCAGCGAGATCCCGGCCAGCTTCGTGGGCGACCGGTACCAGGGCAGCCGGCTCGCCTCCGGGTCGGTGCGCTGCTCCTTCGGCGTCTCGGAGTAGACGAGCCCGACCAGCTCGGCGGCCGGCTTCGGCGCGGTCACCTGCGTGACCAGGACGCTGACGACGATGTCGACGACGAAGGCCGCGCCGGCGGCGACGAAGCTCGCACCCTGGCCGCTGAGCGGGATCACGCCCGTGGACAGCGCGCCCAGCGAGTCCTCGCTCAGCACGGCGACCAGCACCGCCGCCAGGGTGCCCGACACCAGACCGGTCCAACCGGCGGTCGGCGTCATCCGCTTCCAGAACATGCCGAGGATGAACGTGGCGAACAGCGGCGCGTTGAAGAAGCCGAACAGCGTCTGCAGGTAGTCCATCAGGTTCGTGTAGCCCGACGCGATCAGCGCGGTGCCGATGGCGATCACGGTGGCGCCGACCGTCGCCCAGCGCCCGACCTTCAGGTAGTAGCCGTCCGGCCGGTCCTTCTTCACGTACTGCTGCCACAGGTCGTAGCTGAAGACGGTGTTGAAGGCCGAGATGTTGGCGGCCATGCCGGCCATGAAGGCGGCCAGCAAGCCCGCCAGCGCGACGCCCAGCAGGCCGTTGGGCAGCACGTCGCTGATCAGGTAGAGGATCGAATTGTTGTAGTCGAAGTCCGGATCCCCGGACGCCTTGGCCTCCACGACCTCCGGCACCAGGACCGTGGCGATCATGCCGGGGATGACCACGATGAAGGGGATGAACATCTTCGGGAACGACCCGATGATCGGCGTCGCCCGCGCGGCGGAGATCGAGTGCGTGGCCATCGCCCGCTGCACCTCGACGAAGTTCGTCGTCCAGTAGCCGAAGGACAGCACGAACCCCAGGCCGAAGATGATGCCGACGACCGACCAGAACGGGCTCTCGAAGCCGGTCAGGTTGGTCGCGGGCCAGGACGAGAGCATGTCCTCGTTGCCGGCGTCGGTGATCTCGTCGATCAGCCCGCCGACCCCGCCCACCCGGTGCAGGCCGATCAGGGTCAGGGGCAGCAGGGCCGCCACGATGACGAAGAACTGCAGGACCTCGTTGTAGATGGCGGCCGACAACCCGCCCAGCGTGATGTAGCTGAGCACGACGATGGCGGCCACGATCAGCGAGACCCACAGCGGCCAGCCCAGCAGCAGCTCGACGATGTGCGCCAGCAGGTACAGGTTGATGCCGGCGATGAGGACCTGGGCGACGGCGAAGCTGATCGCGTTGACCAGGTGCGCCCCGGTGCCGAACCGGCGGCGCATGAACTCGGGGACGCTGCGGACCTTCGACCCGTAGTAGAAGGGCATCATCACGACGCCCAGGAACAGCATGGCCGGGACGGCGCCGATCCAGAAGTAGTGCATCGTCGCCATGCCGAACTGGGCCCCGTTGGCCGACATGCCGACGATCTCGACCGCGCCCAGGTTCGCGGAGATGAACGCCAGGCCGGTCACCCATGCCGGCAGCGACCGCCCGGAGAGGAAGAAGTCGAGGCTGTCGGACACGCGCCGGCGGGCGGCGAACCCGATGCCCAGGACGACGGCGAAGTAGGCCGCGACGAGCGCGTAGTCGACGACGTTCGCGTCGAGCTGCAGGGAGCCGTCCATCTCAGATCCTCTTCTCGGATGCGGTCACGCGAGCCGTCGCGCCCCGGCGGACGGGACGGTGACGAAGGTGCGGGGCGCGGGGGCTCCCTCGCGCTCGAAACGGGTGGTGACGGCCGCGGTGACCGCGTCGACCGCGTCGGCGTCGACCAGCGCGATCGCGCTGCCGCCGAAGCCGCCGCCCACCATGCGGGCGCCGTGCGCGCCCGCATCGAGGGCCGACTCGACGATCGCGTCCAGCAGCGGGACGGAGATCTCGAAGTCGTCCCGGAGCGACTCGTGGCCGGCCGTCAGCACGGGTCCGATCGTCCGGGGATCGGCGTCCCCGCGCAGCGCGGAGACCACCTCGAGCACGCGGGCGTCCTCGGTGACGATGTGCCGCGCCCGGCGCAGCAGCAGCTCGCCCTCGGCCGTGCCGTCGGACAGCACGGCGAGCCGGTCGACGTCCTCGACCTCGCGGAGGAGGTCCACGCCCAGCCGCCGGGCGGCCTCCTCGCACTCCCGGCGCCGGTCGCCGTAGCCGCCGCCGGCGTGCTCGTGCGTGACGCCCGAGTCGACGACGAGCAGCGCGAGGCCGGCGCCGGCGAGATCCAGGGGCACCTGCTCGCTGGACCGGTCGCGGGTGTCGAGGAACAGGGCGTGACCGGCGGTGCAGAGCACGGAGGCGGACTGGTCGAGGATCCCGGTCGGGGCGCCGACGAAGTCGTTCTCCGCACCGCGGGCGATCTCCACCAGGTCGGGCCCGTCCAGCTCCGGGGCGACGAGGTCGCGCAGGGCCAGGGCGACCGAGCAGGTCAGCGCTGCCGAGGACGACAGCCCCGCCCCGACCGGGACCTCGCTGTCGACCAGGACGCTGATGCCGCCGGGGAGCCGGTCGCGCAGGCCGGTGACGACCCCCGCCGGGTACCCGGCCCAGCCCTCGGGGCTGCCGGGCGCCAGGTCGGCGAGGTCGAGTTCCACGGCCCCGCCGTCGTCCTGCAGGGAGGCCGCGGCGAACCGTCCGTCGCCGCGCCGGGCGACCGCCGCGCGCGTGGTGTGCTCGAGGGCGATCGGGAGGACGAAGCCGCCGTTGTAGTCGGTGTGCTCGCCGATGACGTTGACCCGGCCGGGCGCCGCCCAGACCCCCTCGGGCTCCCCGCCGAACCGCGCGGTGAAGGCCTCCCGCGCGCGGTGCGCGGCGTCCTGGTCGGAGCTCACGGCAGCACCACGGCGCGCAGCTGCTCGGCGACGTCCTCGGGGTCGGTGTCGGTGATGAAGGCGCCCATCCCGGACTCGGAGCCGGCGAGGTACTTCAGTTTCCCGGGCGCCCGCCGGAACGAGAACACCTGGAGGTGAAGCCACCAGTCCTCGCGCCCGACGTGCACCGGGGCCTGGTTCCAGGACGCGATGTAGGGCATGGGCGTGTCCATGCGGTGCGCGAACCGGCCGAGGACGTCGAGGTAGACGTCGACGAAGGCGTCGCGTTCCTCGCCGGTGAGCGAGGGGATGTCGGGCACCCGCCGGGTCGGGAACAGCTGCACCTCGTACGGCCAGCGGGTGGCCGCCGGGACGAACGCCGTCCAGTGCTCGTTGGCGGTGACCACGCGGGGACCCGACCGCTCCGACCCGACCACCTCCGCGAAGAGGTCGCCGCCGGTCGCCTCGCGGTGCCGGCGGACGGATGCCTGGATCCGCTCGATGCGGGGCGGGAGGTACGGGTAGGCGTAGATCTGCCCGTGGGGGTGCGACAGCGTCACCCCGATCTCCTCGCCGTGGTTCTCGAACGGGAAGACGTACTCGATGCCGTCGATGGCGCTGAGCGCCTCCGTGCGGTCGGCCCAGACGTCGACGACCAGGCGGGCCCGGTCGTGGCCGAGGTCGGCGAACACGCGGTCGTGGTCGTCGGTGAAGCACACGACCTCCGCCCGCCCGAAGCCCGGCCGCAGCTCCGCCAGCGGCGCTCCCGGCGCGGTGGGCGGGACGTCCCGCTCGACCCCCGTCGCCAGCGACGGGAACCGGTTCTCGAAGACGACGACCTGGTAGCTGCTCTCGGGGATCTCCGTGGGCCGCCCCGGGCTCGAGGGGTCCAGGGGGCACTCGTCGGCCGGGGGCAGGTAGGTGCGGCTCTGCCGGTGCGAGGCGATGGCGACCCACTCGCCGAGCAGCGCGTCGTAGCGCAGCTGCGAGCGGTTCGAGACGGCGGGCAGGTCGCGGGTGTCGACGGCCTCGCGCTGGGTCGGCTCGCGGTCGAAGTACAGGATCTCCCGGCCGTCGGCCAGACGACGGCTCGTGCGGATCACTGCGGCGCCACCCCTCCTCGTCGGCCGGATCACCGAGCGTGAGGGGCCGCATCGACGCTAGTCCGCCCGGTGATCACGGGCCACTCCGGGGTGACGGGTTCACCGGAAACGGCGAGAGCCCCCGACCGGTGAGGTCGGGGGCTCGCGCACGGTGTAGCCCCGAAGGGATTCGAACCCTCGCTACCGCCGTGAGAGGGCGGCGTCCTAGGCCGCTAGACGACGGGGCCGTGCCCCCACAGTCTGCCACGCTGCCGGGAGCGGGCGTGCACGGGGCCGGACCCGGAGACGCCGAGAGCCCCCGGCCGTGGAGGCCGGGGGCTCTCGATGCGTAGCCCCGAAGGGATTCGAACCCTCGCTACCGCCGTGAGAGGGCGGCGTCCTGGGCCGCTAGACGACGGGGCCGTGCGGGTGGTGCCGGAGGAATCGTGCTGCCAGGACGTCAGCTTCCTCGCTGGGGTACCAGGACTCGAACCTAGACTAACGGAACCAGAAACCGTCGGGCTGCCAATTACCCCATACCCCATGGGTGGCACCTCGCGGCGCCGGAGAAGACTCTACCTGACGCCTCCCGGCCGGACGGGCACCCCCCTTCAGCGAGCCGGGACCGGCACGGCCGCGACCGGCCACCGCAGGTCGACGGCCGCCGTCCGGGTCTCCGGGAGCAGCCGGCGACGGGACCGGGCGACGACGGCGACGTAGGCGCCCATGGACGCCAGGCTGAGCAGCGCGAAGCCGATGCCGATGCCCGCCGGGACCTCCTCCGTGGCGACGCCCTCCCCGAGGGCGCCGGCCAGGACGAAGACGAGGACGTTGTTGACCGCGTGGAGCACGATGGCCGCCTCCAGCCCGCCGGTGAGCCAGACGACGGCCGAGGCGGCCAGGCCGAAGGCGAACCGGTCGAGGAAGGTCAGGGCGTCCTGCGAGCCGTGCGCGGCGGCGAACAACAGCGCGCTGATCACCGCGGCGAGCACGGCACCGGCCTGCGGCGCCCGGATCCAGCCCGCGACGGCCTGGCTGAGGTAGCCGCGGAAGACGTACTCCTCGGCGGCCGACTGCAGCGGTGTCGTGAGCAGGACGACGACGAGCAGCCAGCCGAAGGACGCGGTCGGTCCCGTGACCTCCTCCTCCCCCACCGTGAACGTGACCAGCACCGACAGCCCGATCCCGACCCCCAGGGTGGCCAGGGCCATCAGCGCGTACGGCGCGAACAGCCGCCGGCGCAGGCGGGCGAGCACCGATGACGACCAGCCGCGTCCCATGCCGTGCGCCACGGTCCAGACCATCCACACGCACGGGATCGCGACGATCAGCGACGCGTTGAGGAACAGCAGCACCCAGGGATCGGTGAGCCCGTCGACCGCGAGGTCCGGGAGGGTGCCGGGGTCGGCGCCACCGGCCAGCAGGCCGAGGACGCCGGCCACGGCGGTCGCGATCGACAGCGCGAGGTACACGACCGACAGCAGGAGCAGGCCCAGCAGCGGCCGCCACCACGCCCAGTCGCGCGCCCGCATGGCCTGCAGGAACGTCTGCGGGACGTCGTGCGGCGGCGTCCCGGCCGGCGGCGCCCAGCGGACCGCGGGGGGCGGGGGCGCGGGAACCCAGCCGGGCGGGGCCCACTGCCCGGGGCCCCACGCCTGCGTCCCCCACCGCGCCACAGCCCAGGGCGGCGGCTCCGGCGGCAACGCCCACGGCGGGGGGTGCGGCGGCCAGGGCGGGGGCAGGACCGCCGGCCCCCGCACCGGTCCCTGCCAGGGCTCGGGGCGGCGCGTGGGCGGGGGGCCGTCGTAACGCTCGGCGAGGGGCTCCTCCCCCGGTCCGGTCATCCGGCGGCAGGACCGGCAGCGCCCCCCACGACGGCGCGGGCAGCGGCCAGCCGCGCCAGCGTGCGGTCGCGGCCGAGGAGCTCGATCGACTCGTACAGGGGCGGGGAGACCGTGCGGCCGCTGATCGCCACGCGGACCGGCCCGAAGGCCTGGCGCGGCTTGCGGCCCAGGCCGTCGACCAGCGCCGACTTGAGGGCCTGCTCGATCGCCTCGGTCGACCAGTCGGTCTCCTGCAGGGCCGTCGTGGCGGCGTCGAGCACCTCGGCGGCCTCCGGGCCGGCCAGCTGCTTCTCGGCCGCGGCCGGCTCGATGTCGACGTCCTCGACGAACAGGAAGCGCAGCAGGCCGACGGCCTCGGAGAGGACGATCATCCGTTCCTGCGCCATCGGGGCGATGACCTCCAGGACGCGCCGCTGCTCGGCGGTCGGCTGCTCCTCGACCAGGCCGGCCGCCGACAGGTACGGCGTCACCCGCTCGATGAACTGCTCGACCGGGAGCGCGCGCAGGTGCGTGGCGTTGATCGCCTCGGCCTTCTTCAGGTCGAAGCGCGCCGGGTTGGCGCTCACCCGCGTGACGTCGAAGGCCTCGACCATCTCGGCCGTCGAGAAGATGTCGCGGTCCTCGGCGATGGACCACCCGAGCAGGGCCAGGTAGTTCGCGAAGCCCTCGGGGAGGAACCCGCGCTCGCGGTAGATGTCCAGGTTGGACTGCGGGTCGCGCTTGGACAGCTTCTTGTTGCCCTCGCCGGTGACGTAGGGCAGGTGGCCGAAACGCGGGGTGCCCTGGGCGACGCCGATGTCGGTGAGGGCGGCGTAGAGGGCCAGCTGGCGCGGCGTCGAGGGCAGCAGGTCCTCACCGCGGAGGACGTCGGTGATCTCCATCAGCGCGTCGTCGACCGGGTTCACGAACGGGTAGAGCGGGGCCCCGTTGCCGCGCACGAGCACGAAGTCGGGGACCGACCCCGCGGCGAAGCGCACCTCGCCGCGCACCAGGTCGGTCCAGACCAGGTCCTCGTCGGGCATCCGCAGGCGGAGCACCGGCTCGCGCCCCTCGGCGCGGAAGGCCGCCTTCTGCGCGTCGGTGAGGAACCGGTCGTGGTTGTCGTAGCCGAGCTTGGGGTCCTGCCCGGCCGCCCGCCGGCGGGCGTCGACCTCCTCGTTGGTGGAGAAGGACTCGTAGGCGTGCCCGGCCGCGAGCAGCTTGGCGGCCACCTCGCGGTAGATGTCGTGCCGCTCGGACTGCCGGTACGGACCGTGCGGTCCCCCCGCCTCCGGGCCCTCGTCCCAGTCGAGCCCGAGCCAGCGCAACGAGTCGACGATGTGCCGGTAGGACTCCTCGGAGTCGCGCGCGGCGTCGGTGTCCTCGATCCGGAAGACGAAGGTGCCGCCCGTGTGCCGGGCGTGCGCCCAGTTGAACAGCGCCGTCCGCATCAGGCCGACGTGCACCATGCCGGTGGGCGACGGGCAGAAGCGGGTGCGGACACGGCTCATCGGGCGCCGCCCGCCGTCGAGACGCCCTCGGCGGCGGCCACGCCGTTGGTCAGCGAGCCCAGCCCCTGGATGGTGACCTCCACCTGCTGGCCGGGCCGGATCGGCCCGACGCCCGACGGCGTCCCGGTGAGCACGACGTCACCGGGCAGCAGCGTCATGACCCGGGAGATGTAGGAGATCAGGGTGGGCACGTCGAAGATCAGCTGGCTGGTGCGGCCCTGCTGGCGGGGCTCGCCGTCGACGGTGCACGTGACCTCGAGGTCGGCGGGGTCGAGCCCCAGCCCGGGGAGGTCGGTCTCGATCCACGGGCCGATCGGGCAGAACGAGTCGAAGCCCTTGGCGCGGGTCCACTGCCCGTCGCTCTTCTGCATGTCCCGCTCGGTGACGTCGTTGCCGATCGTGTAGCCGAAGATGCTCGCGCCGGCCTGCTCCGGCGTGACGTTGCGGGCGCCCCGGGCGCCGATGACCACGGCCAGCTCGGCCTCGTGGTGGACGTTGGTGCTGCCGGGCGGGATGCGGATCGCGTCACCGGGGCCGATCACCGCCGTCGACGGCTTCAGGAACAGCAGCGGCTCCTTGGGGGCGTCGCCGGTGTTCATCTCCGCGATGTGGGCGGCGTAGTTCTTTCCGACGCACACCACCTTGCTGGGGAGGATCGGCGAGAGCAGCCGGATGTCGGCCTGCGCGAAGCGGGCGCCGGTGAAGGAGATGCGGCCGAAGGGGTGGCCCTCGATCTGGGCCACCTGGCCGTCCCCGTCGAGGACGCCGAAGGACATGCCCTGGGGCGAGGCGAAACGGACGATGCGCACACGGCGAGGTTAGTCGCCGGGCGGGGGCCGCCCCGGCGCCCTACCGTCTACCGCCATGGCCTGCCGCTTCTCCGAGCTCGTCGTCGACAGTCGCGACCCCGAGGCGCTGGCCGCCTTCTGGGCCGCCGTCCTGGACTACCGGGTCCTGGGCCGGGAGGACGACGGCGCGGTGGAGATCGGGCCCGAGGTCGGCTTCGGCGGCGCCGCACCCACTCTCGTGTTCGCGCCGGTGCCCGACCCCACGCCCGGGAAGGTGCGGCTGCACGTCGACGTCAACCCGACCGATCGGGACCAGGACGCCGAGCTGGAGCGGCTGCTGGGGCTGGGCGCCACCCGGACCGACGTCGGGCAGACGCCGGAGATGAACTGGCACGTGCTCGCCGACCCGGAGGGCAACGAGTTCTGCCTGCTGAAGCGGCGCCTCGACCCGCTGTGACACCGTCGGCCTCCGGCCGACACCGCGGCCAGGTGCCGTACCCCCGTCCCGCTGAGCCGTCTCGTCGTGGCTGCGCGGAGCCCTTCGGGCCCCGCTCGCCACGACAGTGAGGAACTCCCGTGATTCTCATCGTCGTGAAGATGCCCGTCCGGCCCGAGCGCGAGGACGAGTGGGCGGCGCTGGCCGCCGACTACGCCCGCGCGGTGAACGCCGAGGAGGGGAGCCTGTTCTTCGAGTGGTCGCGCAGCGTCGAGGAGCCGGGCACGTGGGTGTGCGTCGAGGGGTTCCGCGACGCCGACGCCGGGGCGGCCCACGTCCGCACGCAGGCCTTCACGGACTTCGTCGAGAAGGCACCCGACCTGGTGGCGGCCCAGCCGCAGATCATCTACGTCGACGCCGCCGACGTCCCCGGCTGGGGACCGATGGGCGAGATCCAGCCGCGCGGCTGACTCACCCGGCCGTGGACGGCCGGCGCAGGACGGCGTAGGCGAGCGCGTCGACCAGCGCGTGCCACGAGGCCTCGACGATGTTGGCGTGGACGCCGACGGTGGTCCACTCCCCCACCCCGTCCGTGGTGTCGATGAGCACCCGCGTGGTCGCGCTGGTGCCGCCCTTCCACCCGAGGATGCGGACCTTGTAGTCGGCCAGCGACACGTCTGCCAGCTGCGGGTAGCGGCTGACCAGCGCCTGGCGCAGCGCGTTGTCCAGGGCGTTGACCGGCCCGTTGCCCTCGCCGGTGCTGATGACCCGCTCGCGGGTGCCGTCGGGGTTCGGCAGGTGCACCTTCACCGTCGCCTCGCTGACGACCACCCCGTTGCCCCAGTGCTCGACGGAGGTGCGGTAGCTCTCCAGCTCGAACAGCGGCGGCGGCGCCTCGGGCAGCTGCGCACGCAGCAGCAGCTCGAACGACGCGTCCGCGGCCTCGAACGACCAGCCGTCGGCCTCGAGCACCTTCACCTGGTCGACGACGCGGCCGATCGCGTCGCCGTGCCCCGCGAGGTCCACGCCGAGTTCCCGGCCCTTGAGCTCGACGGAGGCGCGGCCGGCCATCTCGGTGACCAGGATGCGCATGTCGTTGCCGACGACGGCCGGGTCGAGGTGGTTGTAGAGCTCGGGGCGCACCTTGATGGCGCTGGCGTGCAGACCCGCCTTGTGGGCGAACGCGGAGGCGCCGACGAAGGGCTGGTGCTCGTCGGGGGCGATGTTGGCCAGCTCGGCGATCGCGTGGCTCACCCGCTGCAGCTCGGGCAGGCACTCCGCCGGCACGACGGGCAGACCCATCTTGGTGACCAGGTTCCCGATGAGCGCGAACGTGTCGGCGTTGCCGGCCCGCTCGCCGTAGCCGTTGGCCGTGCCCTGGACGTGCGTGACGCCCGCCTCGACGGCGGCGAGGGTGTTCGCCACCGCGCACCCGGTGTCGTCCTGGCAGTGGATGCCGAGCCTGCCGGCCGTCCGCGAGCGCACCTCGGCGACCACGCGGCCGACGCCCATCGGCAGCATCCCGCCGTTGGTGTCGCACAGGACGCCCACCTCGGCTCCCGCCGCGAACGCCGTCTCGAGGACCCGGACCCCGTAGTCGGGGTCGGCGGCGTAGCCGTCGAAGAAGTGCTCGCAGTCGAGGAACACCCGGCGGCCGTGCGCCACGAAGAACTCGACGGTGTCGGCGACCATGGCGAGGTTCTCCTCGAGCGTGGTGCGCAGCGCCTCCCGCACGTGCCGGACGTCGGACTTGGCGACCAGGCACACGACCGGCGTCTCGGCGTCGAGCAGGGCGCGGACCTGCGGGTCCTCCTCGACGCGGACCCCGGCCTTGCGGGTCGCCCCGAACGCGACCAGCTGGGCGTGCCGCAGCTTGAGCTCGGCGCGGGCACGCGCGAAGAACTCGGTGTCCTTCGGCAGGGCCCCCGGCCAGCCGCCCTCGATGAACCCCACCCCGATCTCGTCGAGGAGCCGCGCGACGGCGAGCTTGTCGGCCACCGAGTAGCTGACGCCCTCGCGCTGGGCGCCGTCGCGCAGGGTCGTGTCGAAGACGTGGAAGTCGGTGCTGGTCATGGGGACTCCTGGAGCGGTGATCCGGCCCGAACACGAAAAAGACCCCCCGGGTACGGGAGGTCGGCGCGCAGTCGGGGTGGTGACTGCGCGCTAGCTGATGATGATCGTGCCGACGGTGTGCATCGCCACCATGAAAGCACGCTCACCCGCGCCGTGGCGGTCCCCCGCCCCGGAAATCGGAGGACGGGCGACCTGCGGCCAGGTAGACAACCCCGGTGATCCCGACGGACTGGCACCCGGTGCACCGCCCCGAGGACGGCGAGCACGTCGGCTACCTGGTGCCGGACGGCTCGCCGGACCTCGTCGTCCCCACCACCCTGGTGGGGACGGCGCTCGGGCCGGCCCAGGAGCGGGCGACGGCGACGGCGCACCTGCGATCGCACGGCCTGGCCGCGCTCGACCGCCGGTGGTGGTGCCGGCTGCCGGCGCCGCTGACCGACGGGACCGACGCCGGGCAGCCCGCGGAGGAGTGGGCCTGGTCGGCCGTCGTGCTGGTCGAGGCCTCGCCGACCGGCTGCCGGGTCAGGCTCGAGTGGGGCGAGCCCGCCGAGCTCCGGGCGCAGGCCCGGCTGCCCGTGCCGGTGGGCGACCTGCTCCTGACCGATCCGCCGGCCTAACCCCCGGCGAGGGCGGCGAGCCGGTCGCCCACGTCGGTGGTGCGCACCGGTCCCTGCGGCGAGCGGGTGGAGAGGTCGAACGCCACGGCGGCGTTGACCTTCCTCGCCTGCTCGGTGCGGCCCAGGTGCTCGAGGAGCAGACCGACGGAGAGCACCGTCGCGGTGGGGTCGGCGATGCCCTGCCCGGCGATGTCCGGGGCCGAGCCGTGCACCGGCTCGAACATGCTCGGGTTGGTGCCCGACGCGTCGAGGTTGCCGCTGGCGGCCAGCCCGATGCCGCCGGTCACCGCCGCAGCGACGTCGGTGACGATGTCGCCGAAGAGGTTGTCGGTGACGATCACGTCGTAGCGGCCCGGGTCGGTGATGAAGAACATCGAGGCGGCGTCGACGTGCTGGTAGGCCACGGTGACCTCGGGGAACTCCGCGGACACCTCCTCGACCACCCGCGACCAGAGCCCGCCCGCGTGGGTCAGCACGTTGGTCTTGTGGATCAGGGTGAGGTGCTTGCGGGGGCGGGCGACGGCACGCTCGAAGGCGTAGCGGACCACCCGTTCGACGCCGAAGGCGGTGTTGAGGCTGACCTCGGTGGCGATCTCCTGCGGCGTGTCCTTGCGCAGGACCCCGCCGTTGCCCACGTAGGGCCCCTCGGTGCCCTCGCGGACGCAGAGCATGTCGATCGGTCCCGGGTCGGCCAGCGGGCTGGTGACGCCGTCGTAGAGCTTCGCCGGGCGCAGGTTGACGTGGTGGTCGAGCTCGAAGCGCAACCGCAGCAGCAGGCCCCGCTCGAGGATGCCCGGCGGGACGCTCGGGTCGCCGATCGCGCCGAGCAGGATCGCGTCGTGCCCGCGCAGCTCGTCGAGGACGGTGTCGGGCAGCAGCTCACCCGTCCGCTGCCAGCGCATCGCGCCCAGGTCGTAGTGCGTGGGCTCGATGTCGGGAGCCACCTCCCGCAGGACCTTGAGGCCCTCGGCCACCACCTCGGGGCCGATCCCGTCTCCGGCGATCACTGCCAAGCGCATGCGGACGACTCCTGGTTCAGAGGGGGTTGAGGTCGGCGGCCCGGGCTTCGCGGGCACCGATGCGGACGGCGATGTCGCCGAGCAGCTCGGTCGGCACGGGGCTGTCCACGGTCACGGCCATGAGCGCCTCTCCCCCGCGGGTGGTGCGGCTGACCTGGGCCCCGGCGATGTTGATGCCGGCCTCGCCCAGGGCCGCGCCCACGGTGCCGACGACGCCCGGGCGGTCGGTGTAGACGAAGAACAGCAGGTAGCCCGACAGGTCGAGGTCCATGTCGAAGCCGAGCACCTCGACCAGCTTGGGCACCTGGTTCTTGCCGAAGAGCGTGCCCGAGACGGTGACCTCGGCGCCGTCGGCCATGGCTCCGCGCAGCGCCACGAGGTTCCGGTAGTCGGGGCTCTCGACGTCGCTGGTGAGACCGACGTCGAGGCCGCGCTGCTCGGCGAGCAGGGGCGCGTTCACGTAGGTGACCTGCTCCTCGACGACGTCGGAGAACACGCCCTTGAGCACGGCGAGCTGGAGCACCGAGTCGTCGAACTCGGCGAGCTTGCCGCGCACGTCGACGGTGACCGACTGGGCGAGGCCACCGGCGACGGCGGTGAAGACCCGGCCGAGCTTCTCGGCCAGCGGCAGGCCGGGGCGCACGTCCTCGGCGACGATCCCGCCGGCCTGGACGTTGACCGCGTCCGGGACGAACTCGCCCTGCAGGGCCAGGCGCACCGAGTGGGCGACCGCCGTGCCCGCCTTGTCCTGCGCCTCGGTGGTCGAGGCGCCGAGGTGGGGGGTGACGACGGTGTTCGGCAGGCCGAACAGCGGGCTGTCGGTGGTCGGCTCCGTGGCGTAGACGTCGAGCCCGGCCGCACCGACCTGCCCCGTCTTCAGGGCGTCGGCCAGCGCCGCCTCGTCCACCAGCCCGCCGCGCGCGGCGTTCACGATGATCACGCCGCGCTTGGTGGTGGCCAGCTCTGCGGCACCGATCAGGCCCACCGTCTCCGGGGTCTTCGGCAGGTGGACGGTGATGAAGTCCGATTCGCGGAGCAGCTCGTCCAGGGAGACCAGCCGGACGCCGAGCTGGGCCGCACGCCCGGCCTGGATGTAGGGGTCGTAGGCGATCAGGGTGACGCCGAACGCGGCCAGGCGCTGGGCCACGAGGACGCCGATCCGGCCCAGGCCGACGACGCCGACGGTCTTGCCGGTGACCTCGACGCCCATGAACGTCGAGCGCTTCCACTGCCCCTGGCGCAGGGTCGCGTCGGCAGCGGGGATCTGTCGGGCCGCGGCGAGCAGGAGGGCGACGGCGTGCTCGGCGGCGCTGACGATGTTCGACGTCGGGGCGTTGACCACCATGACACCGCGCTCGGTGGCGGCGGCGACGTCGACGTTGTCCAGGCCGATCCCGGCGCGGGCGACGACCTTGAGGTGGGGACCGGCGGCCAGCGCCTCGGCGTCGATCTGCGTGGCGCTGCGGATCATCACGGCGGCCGCGTCGGCCAGCGCCGGGAGCAGGGCCGACCGGTCCGCGCCGTCGACGTGCCGGATCTCGACATCGGCACCGAGGACCTCGAGCACGCTCGGGGCCAGCTCTTCGGCGATGAGGACGACGGGCCGCGGCGTGGTCACAGCGCGACAGCCTAGGAGCGTCCACCCAGTGGGACGACACCGCACCCGGAGCAGGGGGCGCTCGTCCACGCCGCGGAGCGGCACGCTTGTGCCCGTCCGACCGCCCCGACATCCTGACCGCGGGAGTCCGGGAACGCCGGCGCCGACGGAGGAGATCATGAGCCAGTCCGACGACCAGGGTCGTTCCGAGTCCAGCACCCCCGGTTCGGGCGGCGACCCCGCCTACGGGCAGCAGCCCCGGTACGGCGAGCAGCAGTACGGGCAGCCCCCGTACGGGGACCAGCAGTACGGGCACCAGCAGTACGGGCAGCAGCAGTACGGGCAGCAGCCCTACGGCCAGCCCCAGTACGGCCAGCAGCCCTACGGGCAGCAGTACGGCCAGCCTGCCCAGGACCCCACGGGGTACGGCCAGCAGCAGTACCCCGGCGCCTACGGGCAGTACGGCCAGGCGCCGGCCTACGGCCAGTACGGGTCGGCCCAGCCGGCCAAGCCGGGCTCGGTCGTCACCGCGTCGGTGCTGGGCTTCGTCTTCGGCGCGCTGGGCGTCATCTTCACCCTGCTCCTGCTGGTGGCCGGGTCCGCGGCCTCGACGTTCTTCGGCGACTTCACCGACAACGACGACGTCGAGAACTCGATCCTCGCCGTCGTCATCCTGTTCGCGGTGCTCATGGCCGCCTGGACGGCCGCGACCATCTGGGGGTCGGTCTGGGCACTGACCGGCCGCAGCCGGGTGCTGCTCCTGGTGGCCGGCTCGATCGCGCTGGCCTTCACCCTGCTCGGCTTCCTGGGCAGCCTCGGGGACGCCGGCAACGGGAACGGCGCCGGCGGGATCATCTGGAGCCTGCTGCTCCTCGCGGGGTCCCTCGCGATCGTGATCCTGCTGTCGCGCCGACCGGCGGCGGACTTCTTCGCCGCCCACCGGGCGCGTCGCGGGCGCTGACGCGCTGTATCCGCCCCGTCCACGGGAAGCTCCCATGACCGGGTGGCGGGCCCTACACTCCGCCACCGACCGCCGCCACGGCGGAGTGGACGCCTAGGAGGAGACGCCCCATGTCCAGCCCCACCTACGGTTCGGACCAGCCAGGTCCGAACCCGAACCACCCGCAGGGAAGTGCTCCTCCGCCGCCGCCCGGGCAGCAGGGCTGGAGCGCTCCTCCGCCGCCGCCGGCGCCGCAGGGCTACGGCGCTGCTCCGGGGGCCCCGGGCGGTTACGGCGCCCCCGGCGGCTACGGCGCTCCGGCCGGCTACGGGGCGGGTCAGCGCCCCGGTCAGGTGACCGCTGCCGCGGTCATCGGCATCGTCATCGGCGGCATCGGGTCGCTGTTCGGGCTGCTCGGCCTGTTCGCGCTCGGGCTGCTGTTCCAGATCAGCGCGATCCTCGGCCTGCTGTTCCTGCTCTCGCTGGCCACCGCGGTCGTCGTCCTGGTGGGCGGCATCCAGGCCATCCAGGGCAAGTCCCCGAGGCTCCTCCTGCTCGGCAGCTACGCCTCGATCGGCGTCCAGCTGCTCTACACGATCTTCGCGATCTCGTACGGGGAGACCTGGTTCTCCGGGCTGCTGTCGTTCGTGCTGCCGATCCTGATCGTGTTCCTGCTGCTCCAGCCGCAGTCGAAGCAGTACTACGCCTCGCGGGGCATCGGCTACTGACCGCCCCCTCACGCGACACGGCCCCCACCGCCTCGAGGCGGTGGGGGCCGTGTCGCGTGGTTCAGCTGCGGGCGGCGGTGCCGGTGTAGTCGTCCGACGCCGACACCCAGCTCATGAGGCCGCGGAGCTTGCGGCCGGTCTCCTCGATCGGGTGCGCCTCGGCCTCGGCCCGGCGGCGCTTGAAGTCCGGCGCCCCGGCGTCCTGGTCGGCGATGAACGCGGCGGCCCAGGAGCCGTCCTTGATCGCGGCGAGCACCTCGCCCATCGACTGCTTGACGCGGGCGTCGATGACCTTCGGGCCGGAGGTGTAGTCGCCGTACTCGGCGGTGTCCGACACCGACCAGCGCTGCTTGGCGATGCCGCCCTCGTACATGAGGTCGACGATCAGCTTCAGCTCGTGGAGGCACTCGAAGTAGGCGACCTCGGGCTGGTAGCCGGCCTCGGTCAGGGTCTCGAAGCCCGCGGTGATCAGCGCGCTGGCGCCACCGCACAGCACCGCCTGCTCGCCGAACAGGTCGGTCTCGGTCTCCTCGGCGAACGTCGTCCTGATGACGCCGGCGCGGGTGCCGCCGATCCCCTTCGCGTAGGACAGCGCGAGCTGCAGGGCGTTGCCGCTGGCGTCCTGCTCGACGGCGACCAGGCAGGGCACGCCCTTGCCGTCGCTGAACTCGCGGCGCACCAGGTGACCGGGGCCCTTCGGCGCCACCATGGCGACGTCGACGCCGGCCGGGGGCTTGATGTAGCCGAAGCGGATGTTGAAGCCGTGGCCGAAGAACAGCGCGTCGCCGTCCTGCAGGTTGGGCTCGACGGACTCGGCGTAGAGCGTCCGCTGCACGTGGTCCGGCGCCAGGATCATGATCAGGTCGGCCTCGGCGGCCGCCTCGGCGGGCGTGACGACGCGGAGGCCCTCGGCCTCGGCCTTCGGCCGGCTCTTGCTGCCCTCGGGCAGGCCGACGCGGACGTCGACACCCGAGTCGCGCAGGGAGAGCGCGTGCGCGTGCCCCTGGCTGCCGTACCCGAGGACGGCGACGGTGCGCCCCTGGATGATCGAGAGGTCGGCGTCGTCGTCGTAGAAGATCTCGGCGGCCATGCGGTGCGTGCTCCTTCGAGTTGTGCTTTATGGCGATAAAGCTCGGATGGGGTGGGGCGGGTTCAGGCGGTGCGCTCGACCGGCCGCAAGGTACCGGCGCCGCTCATCGAGCGCGGACCCCGGCCCAGGGCGACGGTGCCCGACTGCGCCATCTCCTTGATGCCCAGGGGGGCGAGGACGGCGAGCAGCGCCTGCAGCTTGTCCGGCGTGCCGGTCGCCTCGAGGGTGACGGTGTCGGGGTTGACGTCGACCACCCGCGCGCGGAACAGCTCGGCGGTCTGCAGCACCTGCGTGCGCTCCGCCATGGGTGCGCGCACCTTGACCAGCAGCAGCTCGCGCTGGACGGCGGCACCGGAGTCCAGTTCGACGATCTTGATGATCTCGATGAGCTTGTTCAGCTGCTTGGTGATCTGCTCGAGCGGCTGGGTGTCGGCGTCGACCACGATCGTCATGCGGGACAGGTCGGGGTTCTCCGTCGGCCCCACGGCCAGCGACTCGATGTTGAACCCGCGGCGGCTGAACAGGGCCGCGACGCGGGCCAGGACACCGGACTTGTTCTCGACGAGGACCGAGAGCGTGTGGCGGGACATCTCTAGACCTGGCCCTCTCCGAACACGGGCCGCACGTCTCGCGCGGCGAGGATGTCGTCGTTGCTGGCGCCGGCGGCGACCATCGGCCACACCTGGGCGTCGTGGCCGACGACGAAGTCGATGACCACCGGGGCGTCGTCGATCGACATGGCCTTCTCGATGACCGCGTCGACGTCGTCCTTGGTCTCGCACCGCAGCCCCACGCACCCGAGCGCCTCGGCCAGGGTCACGAAGTCGGGGATGCGCACCGGCTTCGGCGTCCCGTCGGGGTTCCGGGCGTGCAGCTTGGTGTTGGAATAGCGGCCCTCGTAGAAGAGCGTCTGCCACTGCCGCACCATGCCCAGGTTGCCGTTGTTGATGACGGCGACCTTGACCGGGATGCCCTCCATGGCGCAGGTGGCGAGCTCCTGGTTGGTCATCTGGAAGCAGCCGTCGCCGTCGATGGCCCACACCGTCGTCTCCGGGCAGCCGTACTTGGCGCCCATGGCGGCGGGGACGGCGTAGCCCATGGTCCCGAGGCCGCCGCTGTTGAGCCACGTGCCCGGCTTCTCGTACTTCACGAACTGGGCGGCCCACATCTGGTGCTGGCCGACGCCCGCGGCGTAGATCGCGTCGGGGCCGGCGATGGCGCCCAGCCGCTCGATCACGTACTGCGGCGACAGCGAGCCGTCCTCGGGCCAGTCGTAGCCGAGCGGGTAGCGGGTCCGCCAGTCGTCCAGCTGGGCCCACCAGGCGGCGAGGTCCGGGGTGCGGCCGGCCTCCTGCTCGCCGCGCAGCGCCTCGACCAGCTGGCCGATGGTCTCCTTGGCGTCGCCCACGATCGGGACGTCGGCCTTGCGGTTCTTGCCGATCTCGGCGGGGTCGATGTCGGCGTGGATGACCTGCGCGTGCGGGGCGAAGCTGGCCAGGTCGCCGGTCACGCGGTCGTCGAACCGGGCGCCGAGGGCCACCAGCAGGTCGGCCTTCTGCAGCGCGGTGACCGCGGTGACGTTGCCGTGCATGCCCGGCATGCCGAGGTTCTGCGGGTGGCTGTCGGGGAACGCGCCCCGGGCCATCAGCGTGGTGACGACCGGCGCGCCGGTGAGCGCGGCCAGCTCGGCCAGCTCCTCGGTGGCCGCGGCCTTGAGCACGCCGCCACCGACGTAGAGCACCGGCTGCCGCGCGGCGGCGAGCAGCGCGGCGGCCTCGCGGACCTGCTTGCCGTGCGGCCGGGTGGTCGGCTTGTAGCCGGGCAGGTCCAGGCGCGGCGGCCAGGAGAAGTCGGTGCTCGCCTGGAGGGCGTCCTTGGAGATGTCGACCAGCACGGGGCCGGGGCGGCCGGTGGCGGCCAGGTGGAAGGCCTCGGCGATCCGCTGCGGGATCTCGTCCGGGTCGGTGATGAGGAAGTTGTGCTTGGTCACCGGCATGGTGATGCCGCGGATGTCCGCCTCCTGGAAGGCGTCCGTGCCGATCGAGCGGCTGGGCACCTGGCCGGTGATCGCGACGATCGGCACCGAGTCCATGTGCGCGTCGGCCAGCGGGGTGACCAGGTTGGTCGCGCCCGGGCCGGACGTCGCCATGCAGACGCCGACCTTGCCGGTGGCCTGCGCGTACCCGGTGGCGGCGTGCCCGGCGCCCTGCTCGTGCCGCACGAGGACGTGGCGCACCGACGAGTCGAACAGCGGGTCGTACGCGGGCAGGATCGCCCCGCCCGGGATGCCGAAGATGACCTCGACCCCGACCGCTTCGAGGGAACGGATGAGGCTCTGCGCCCCGGTGATGCCGGTCGCCGGCTGGGCGGCGGCCTCGGCGACGGACCGGGCGGTGGTCTCGACACCGGCGAGGGCGGCCGCCGCCTCGCGGGTGGCAGCGTCCCGGGCGGCCGGGTCCCCTGAGGAGTGGCGAGCGGCGGGCTCGCTCGGGGTGGTGGTCATCGCGGCGTTCTCCTGGCCTTGCAACGTCGAGGGAGCGGGTGGGGCGTGGGCAACAAAAAACCCCTCGTGCCACAGGCACGGAGGGGTCAGCGCGTCGGTCGCAGGACCGGCGCGCTAGGCGACTACGAGAAGCATGCTGGCGCGAGGCACCTGCACACTGTGCGCCTGGTCGGAGGGGCCCGTCAACCAGCCCGTCCCACCAGATGGACATCGCTGTCCATTTCCGTGGCCGGGTCGAACAGCGCGGGGTCGAACGAGGCGAGGAAGGGCCGCAGGTCCACCAGATCCATCGGGCGGCCCAGGAGCCAGCCCTGGACGTACCGGCAGCGCATCTCCTGCAGCGCGCGCAGCTGCCCGAGGGTCTCGACCCCCTCCGCGACGACGTCCATGCCCAGCGTCCGGCCCAGGTCCACGACCGCCGCGACGAGCGCCGCGCCGCGGGGGTCGCCCTCGATGTCGCCGATGAACTCGCGGTCCATCTTCAGGACGTCGACCGGCAGCCGGGCGAGGTAGGCCAGCGAGGAGTAGCCGCGGCCGAAGTCGTCCAGCGAGATGATGCAGCCCATCTCGCGCAGCGTCGCCAGGTCGCTCTCCAGCCGGTCCTCGGCGTCGAGGAGCACCGACTCGGTGACCTCGATCATGAGCCGGTCCGGGGCCAGACCCGAGTCGGCGAGCGCCTGCGCCACGTCCGGCGCGAGGCAGCCGGCCTGCAGGTGCCGGACGGACACGTTGACGCCGAGCTTGAGGTCGCGCCCCTCGGACACGAGGCCGGCGAAGTCCGCGGTCGCCCGCCGCAGCACCCACTGCTGCAGGGGCACGATCAGACCGTCACCCTCGGCGAGGGCGATGAACTCGTCGGGCGGCACGGTGCCGAGGACCGGGTGGTCCCACCGCACGAGCGCCTCCAGGCCCAGGATGCGGCGCTCCTCGACGCCGGCGACCGGCTGGTAGACGACGCGGAACTGCCCCTGCTCGATCGCCTCGGGCAGGTCGTGGGCGAGCCGGGCCCGGCGGCCCATCGCCGTGTCGACGGCCTGGCCGGCGGTGCGCACGCAGCTCTTGCCGGCGGCCTTGGCGGCGCGCAGCGCGACGTCGGCCCGCCGGATGGTGGCGGAGGTGTCGTCGGCCGGGTCCAGCTCCGTGACGCCGATGCTGCCGGAGATGTCGAAGACCACGCCGTCGGTGTGGGCGGCGGTCCCGACCGCCGGCCGCACCGTGCGGAGGTCGGCCACGATCCGCTCGGCGAGCGCGGTGGCCTCCTCCAGCCCGTCGGTCACGAGCACCGCGAACTCGTCACCGCCCAGGCGTCCCACCAGGTCGCCGTCGCGGACGTTGGCCCGCAGCCGTTCCGCCACCTGGACGAGCAGGTGGTCGCCGGCCTCGTGCCCGGCGACGTCGTTGACCGGCTTGAACCCGTCGAGGTCCAGGAGCAGCAGGCTGGCCGCCCGGCCCGTGCCGACACGTGCCCGTGCGGCCGACAGGCCGGCCATGAGGCGGGCGCGGTTGGGCAGCCCGGTGAGGAAGTCGGTGTACGCCAGCCGCTCGAGCTCCCGCTGGCTGGAGCGCCGCTCGGTGACGTCGCGCAGGTGCAGCACCAGGCCGTCCCGCAGGGCGGTGCCGGGGACGCCGGCGCGCGCGGCGCCGGTGATCTCGACGTCGCGCCACCCGCCGTCCTGCGTGCGGAGGCGGACCGTGGCGGGCAGGCCGTCGGCCGGCGCGCCGGACAGCACGGCCGATGCCCGCGCGACCATGCTCCGGTCGTCGGGGTGCAGCAGCTCGGTGAGGTTGCGGCCGGTGAGGTCCTGCGAGGTCCAGCCGAGCTGGGTGCGGACGGCACCGGAGAGCCAGGTGACGGTCCCGGTGGCGTCGACCACGGCGGTCACGTCCTCGGCGCTGGACACCAGCGCGCGGAAGTACGCCTCGGTCCGCTGGAGCCGCCCGGTGAGCCGGGCGCCGTCGCGGGCCCAGAGCAGCTGGCGGACGAAGCTCAGGCTCAGCAGGCCGCCGAGGCCGACGCCCTCGAGCACCGTGGGCGCGCGACCGGTGAACAGCTGCACGAGCACGAAGGCCCCGACCGCGTAGGCCGACACCGTGCTCACGCAGAACCCGAGCAGCGGCAGGCCGGCGGAGGGCTCGAGCACCTCGGCGGGCTCACCCGGGTCGGAGTCGACGGCGCGGACGGCGGCGGCGAGCATCGCCGTCCAGGCCACCACGGTCAGCATCTCCGACATCGCGCTGCCGAGGACCCGGCCCAGTGCGCCGGACACCGCGACGACGGTCATGGCGACCACCGCGGCGAGCAGCCACGCGGCGGCGCGCCGGCGGGTGTCGTGCACGCGGGCCAGGGCGATCAGGCCGACGCCGCAGAGCAGCGCGCCGACCGCCGGGTAGCCGACGGTGATGAGGGCCGACGCGAGGCCGTCGGTGCGCGCCACGACGTCGCGGAGGACCACGGCCCCGAGGAGCGCCACGGCCACCAGCACGATGGCGCCGTCGAGGAGGATGCGCGAGCCGATGCGGCGCCCCGTGCTGGGCGGGAGGAGCAGGAGGCAGGCCGTGACGACGGTCGGGACGGCCAGCAGCGTGGGCACGTCGCCCCAGTTGCCGCGCTCGGGGCCGCCCCACGTGAAGGTGGCCACCGCCTGCCCGACCGCGAGGAGCGCCCCGGCGAGGCCGACGGCCCGCCAGGGGCGCGCCGAGCGGGCCGGGAGCCGGGCCGCGTGGCGGATCAGGACCACCGCGGCGACGCCCGAGGCCAGGCCTAGCAGGGGCGCGGCCAGCGCGGCGGCGGCCGAAGGCGCGGCCAGCCGCAGCACCGTCATGACGAGCGCGATCGCGGCGAGCAGGAGGTAGGTCGCCCGCGAGCCGCGCCGGAGGGCGGAGGTCATCGGGCACCCACCAGACCGGGCAGGAGCACGTCGTCGCCGTCGGTGAGCAGCTCGAGGAAGCCGGTCAGGGACAGCGGGCGCGAGATGACGAAGCCCTGGGCGAACCCGCAGCCGAAGCCGGTGAGCGCGGCGAGCTGGGCCGTCGTCTCGACGCCCTCGGCGACGACGTCGAGCCCCAGCGCCCGGCCGATGCCCACGACCGACTCGCACAGCGCCCGGCTCTGCGGGTCCCGGTCGATGCGGGTGATCAGCGAGCGGTCGAGCTTCACGATGTCGATCGGCAGCCGCGTCAGGTGGGCCAGCGCCGACGACTGGCCGCCGAACCCGGTGAGGGCCACGTGCACGCCCATGAGCCGCAGGCTGGAGATGTCGAGGTGCAGGCGCTCGTCGTCGGCACCGCCGGCCGGCGCGCCGACCTGGAGGACCAGGCGCTCGGCCGACAGCCCGGAGCGGGCGAGGGCCGACTCCACGTCGCCGACGACGGTGCCGCCGGCGAGGTAGCCGGCCGAGACCTTCATCCCGATGCGCAGCGGCGCACCGCTGACGGGCAGCGCGGCGGCGGCGGTGGCGGCCTCCTCGAGGCCCCAGCGGACGAGCTCGCCGATCAGGCCGGCGCGCTCGGCGACCGGGATGAACTCGGTCGGCGCGATCTCACCGAGGGTGCCGTGCCGCCACCGCAGCTCGGCTTCGACGCCGGTGATCCGCTGCTGCTCGAGGGACACGATCGGCTGGAACAGCAGGTAGAGCTCGTCCCGGCCGCGGGCGCTGCGCAGGTCGTGCCGCAGCCGCTCCCGGCGTGCGGCGGCGTCGCCGAGCGAGACGTCGTAGCGGCGGGCGGTGCCCTCGCCCGCCTCGTGGGCGGCGCGCACGGCCAGATCGGCCCGCTCGAGGACCGCCTCGACACCGATGCCGGGCTCGATGGACACGATCCCGATCCCGGCCGTGAGCTCCACGAGCCCGGCCTGCGTGACGATCGGCTGCTCGACCACCGACAGGCACCGGTTGGCCAGCCGGTCGGCGTCGGCGTCCTCGCCCAGGGCCAGGACGGCGAAGGCGCCGCCGCCGAGCCGGGCGACGGTGTCCTCGCCGCGCACCGTGGCGCGCAGCCGGCGGGCGATCTCGGTCATCGCGGCGCTGGCGGTGTCGCGGCCGGCGTTCTCGCGGACCGTGGCCAGCCCGACGATCTCGATCATCAGGAAGGTCGACGGGACGTCCTGCGGCTCGGTCAGCGTCGCCTGCAGGGTCGACAGCACACCTGCCTGGTTGGGCAGACCCGTCATCGGGTCGGTGTAGGCGATGCCCTGCAGCGCCTGCTCGCGGGCGTGCCGCTCGGTCATGTCGCGGCAGTGCAGGACGACGGCGCCGACATCGGGGTCGCGGCGCAGGTCGGAGACGCCGGCCTCCAGGTAGCGCCAGTCCCCCTCCGCGTCGTGCAGGCGGACGGTCAGCAGGCCGGCGTCGGTGGCGACCGGCGCGGAGAGGGCGCCGGCCTCCGGCAGCGCGGCCGTCAGGGCCGGGACGTCGTCGGGGTGGACGCAGGCGAGCAGGGGCTGCCCCACCAGGCGCGTCGCCGCCTCCCCGAGGGCCCGGTCCAGCGCCGGCGAGGCCCAGGTGATGCGCAGGTCGTCGTCCAGGATGACGACGGCGTCGCCCGAGGACTGGACCACGGACCGGAAGTAGGACTCGCTGCGCCGCAGACGGGCGGTGAGGCGGTTCTCCTCGCGCGCGGTCATCCACCGGTGCAGGGCGGCCAGCGCCACGCAGAAGACCAGACCGACGACCATCCCGCTGGTCGGACGCTCACCGGTCAGCGAGACGGCGCCGACACTGGCCACGGCGGCGAACAGCGCGAGGTGCGGCAGGACCTGCCCGAGGTCGAACGAGCGCCGTCCCTGTCGTCGGTGGGTGTCCTCGACCGGCCGGGCGTCCAGCAGGACGGCGAGGGAGAGCAGCAGGAGCCCGGCGGCGACCGGGAAGCGCGCCGCACCCAGGGGCACCGGCGAACCGCCGAGCATCGCCGACGTGCTCAGCCCCCGGCCGGCGGTCAGCAGGGCCGTGCCGGCCAGGAGCACGACGGCCATCGTCCGACGGCTGGGCTCGACGGCGCCCAGCGCCGTGAGAGCCGCGGCCATCGTCGCCGAGGTCGTGAGCACCGCGGCGCCGAGCACCACGCGCTCGTCGAGCCCGAGCGCGGACCAGCGGCCGGCCGGACCCACGACGAGCAGGCTGACCATGATCAGCGACGCGAAGAGGAACAGGGCCACCTCGACCACGGCCCTCGGCCGGGCGCGCAGCCCGCGGCAGTCGACCAGGCTGAGGATCGCGATGATGGCGATCAGGTAGCCGGGGACCGTCGGCACCCAGCGGAGGACCGCCAGCTGGACGGGTTCGACCGGAGAGGCGACCGCCGCCACGAGCGCGGCGGCCACGGGGAACAGGGGTGCCAGCGCGAACAGCCGCCAGGCCCGCGGGCGGGCCGTGCGGGCAGCGGTCGTCCAGAGCACGGCCGCGGCGAGCAGGCCGGCGCCCACGACGGCGATCTCACCGGCGGCGTGCAGCGCGGGGCGCGCCGCGGCCAGCGCGCACCCGAGGGCGACCGGCACAGCGGCGGCGAGCAGCCACCATCGACGAGAGTCCACACCGTCCTCTCGGCAGCGTCACCGGGGAGGACGAGCCGCCCGCGGACGCCGTCACCCATCGGGGTGAAGCGCCCCGAACCGGTGACCAGGGGTGACGGTGCGCCCCGATCAGCCGCAGATGGCGCCCTGCGCGGCCGATCCGACGAGCTTGGCGTACTTGCCGAGGACGCCGGTGGTGTAGCGCGGGGGCAGCGGCTCCCAGCCGACCTTCCGACGGGCCAGCTCGTCGTCGTCCACGAGCAGGTCGAGCGTGCGGGCGGCGAGATCCAGCCGGATCCGGTCGCCGTCCCGGACGTGGGCGATCGGGCCGCCGTCGGCCGCCTCGGGCGCGACGTGGCCGACGCACAGGCCCGTCGTCCCGCCGGAGAACCGGCCGTCGGTGAGCAGCAGGACGTCCTTCCCGAGGCCCGCGCCCTTGATCGCGCCGGTGACGGCGAGCATCTCCCGCATGCCCGGGCCGCCACGGGGGCCCTCGTACCGGATGACGACGACGTCGCCGGCCTGCAGCGTGCCCTCGGTGACGGCGTCCATCGCGCCCTGCTCGCCGTCGAAGACGCGCGCGGTGCCCTCGAAGACCTCCGCGTCGAACCCGGCCGACTTCACGACCGCGCCCTCCGGCGACAGCGACCCGCGCAGGATGGTGAGGCCGCCGGTCGCGTGGATCGGGTTGTTCATCGCGTGCACGATCGTGCCGTCGAGGTCCGGCGGCGCGATCTCGGCCAGGTTCTCGGCCATCGTCTTGCCGGTGACGGTGAGCGCGTCGCCGTGCAGCAGCCCGGCGTCGAGCAGCGCCCGCAGCACGACCGGGACGCCCCCGACGCGGTCGATGTCGGTCATGACGAAGCGGCCGAAGGGCTTGACGTCGGCCAGGTGCGGGGTGCGGTCCCCGATCCGGTTGAAGTCGTCGAGCGTGAGGTCGACCCGCGCCTCGTGCGCGATGGCCAGCAGGTGGAGGACGGCGTTGGTCGAGCCACCCAGGGCCATGACGACGGTGATGGCGTTCTCGAACGCCTCCTTGGTCATGATCTGGCGGGCGGTGATGCCCTTGCGCAGCAGGTTGACGACCGCCTCGCCCGAGGCGACGGCGAACGCGTCTCGACGGCTGTCGGGCGCCGGCGGCGCGGCGCTGCCGGGCAGTGCCATGCCGAGCGCCTCGGCGACGCTGGCCATCGTGTTGGCGGTGTACATGCCGCCGCAGGAGCCCTGACCGGGGCAGGCGGCCTTCTCGATCGCGGTCAGCTCGTCGCGGGTGATCAGGCCGCGCGCGCAGGCGCCGACGGCCTCGAAGACGTCGATGATCGTCAGGTCGTCGCGGTCACCGAGCGTCCCGGGCAACGTGGAGCCGGAGTAGAGGAAGACGCTGGCCAGGTCGAGGCGCGCGGCGGCCATGAGCATGCCGGGCAGCGACTTGTCGCAGCCGGCCAGCAGGACCGAGCCGTCCAGGCGCTCGGCGAACATGACCGTCTCGACCGAGTCGGCGATGACCTCCCGGGAGACCAGCGAGGCGCGCATGCCCTCGTGCCCCATCGAGATGCCGTCGGAGACCGAGATGGTGCCGAACTCCAGGGGGAACCCGCCGGCGGCGTGCACGCCCTCCTTGGCGCGCTTGGCCAGCCGGTCCAGGGAGAGGTTGCACGGGGTGATCTCGTTCCAGGACGACGCGACGCCGATCTGCGGCTTGCTGAAGTCCTCGTCCTGCATGCCGACGGCACGCAGCATGGCGCGGGCGGGGGCCTTCGCGTCCCCGTCGGTCACCTCGCGGCTGCGGGGCTTCAGGTCGGCGGTGCCAGTGCCTGCGGGGCGTTCCTCGAGCGTCGTCACGAGCGCCGATGCTAGGCCGGTCGTCGCCGGGGACAAGGAGAGCGTCGATACTGGTACCGGTACCACCACCGAGTCCGGGAGATCCCATGTCGTCGTCCCGTCGCGAGCTCGCCGACTTCCTCGCCTCGCGCCGTCGTCAGCTCGACCCGCGGGAGGCCGGCCTGCCGTCCGGCGGCGCGCGGCGCACACCGGGGCTGCGCCGCGAGGAGGTCGCGCTGCTGTCGGGCGTGAGCCACACCTGGTACACGTGGCTCGAGCAGGGACGCGACATCCGGCCCTCCCGGCAGGTCGTCGACGCGCTCGCCCGCACGCTCCGGATGTCACCGGCCGAGCACGAGTACGTCCTGCGCCTGGCCGGGCACGGCGGGTCGGTCGCGGCCAGGGCGCCCGACGGCATGCCCTCCCACGTGCAGCGGCTGGTGGACGCGCTCGGCTCCTCCCCCGCCTACGTCATCACGTCGAGCTGGTCGATCGTCGGGTGGAACCGCGCCTACGAGCGGTTCTACCCGGGGGTGGCGGCCTGCCCGGACGACGAGCGAAACCTCCTCTGGCTGGTGTTCACCGATCCCGCGGTGCGGGAGCTGCTGGGTGACTGGACCGCGGACAGCCGGCGCTTCCTCACCCAGTTCCGCGCCGAGGTCGGCCCCCGCCTCGCCGATCCGGAGGTGGTCGACCTGGTCGCCCGGCTGGAGGCGGCCAGCCCGCACTTCCGGGCCGGCTGGGCCAGCCACGACGTCGACAGGTTCAGCTCGGGCGAGCGGCGGTTCGAGCACCCGGAGGTCGGGACGCTGCTCCTCGAGCACCACCAGCTGACCCCCGCCGACGCGCCGGGGCTCCAACTCGTCGTCTACACCGCCGCGGTGGGCACGGACTCCGCCGCCAAGCTCGCACGGATGACGGCGTGAGCGCCGGGCCGCCGGCGTCCCGGCGCCGTCTGGGAGCATCGGCAGACGTGGCCGCCCCTGCCCGTCTGCGGATGAACCGGACCGCGCTGCTCCCCGTCGGACTGCTCGCGGTGTGCGCGGTGCCGCTGGCGTTCGGCGCCCCGCCCTGGACCTTGCCGGTCCTGCTCGTCCCCGTGGTCGCCGCCCTCTGGGTGCTGCGGGTCGGCGTGGACATCGGCGACGACGCCGTCACCGTGCGGTCGCTCGCCGCCGAGCGCCGGGTGCCGTGGACCGAGATCGCCGGGCTCCGCGTCGCCCCCCGCGGCGACCTGTGGCTGGTGACGACGCACGGCACGGAGGTGCACCTGCCGGTGATGCGGGCGCGCGACCTGCCCCTGCTCGCCAGCGCCTCGGGCGGCCGGATCGACGTCCCGCCGCCGCCGGCTCAGTAGCTCCCGACGACGTTCTCCAGCGGCTGACCGGCCAGGATCCGCTCGACCTGGTCGGTGACGGCAGCCGCGGCCCGGGCGTTGGTCTCGGGCACCGCTCCCCCGACGTGCGGGGTCAGCAGCAGGCCGGGCGCCTCCCACAGCGGGTGACCCCCGGGCAGCGGCTCGGGGTCGGTGACGTCGAGGGCGGCCCGGAGGCGGCCGGCGCCGAGCTCGGCCAGCAGCGCGTCGGTGTCGACGACGACCCCGCGGGCGGCGTTGACCAGGAGCGCGCCGTCGGGCATGGCCGCCAGGAAGCCGGCGTCGACCATGCCGGTGGTCTCCGGTGTCACCGGGACGACGACGACGACGACGTCGGCGTGCGGGAGCAGGGCCGGCAGTTCCTCCATGGCGTGGACCCCGTCGCGGGCGGTGCGGGCGACGTAGGTCAGCCGCACGTCGAAGCCGACCAGCATCCGGCCGATCGCACGGCCGATGTCACCGGCGCCCACCACGAGGACGCGGGCGCCGACGAGCGACCGGTGCGTCCTCGAGGTCCACCGGCCCGCCTCCTGCTCCCGCACGAAGAACGGGATGCCGCGCTGCGCCGCCAGGGTGGCGGCGACCGCCCACTCCGCAGTCGACGGCGTGTGCGCCCCGCGCGCGTTGCAGAGCAGGACACCTTCGGGCAGCCGCCCGGCGAAGTTCTCCGCCCCGGCGCTGAGCAGCTGGACCAGCCGGAGCCCCGGCAGGGCGTCGAAGAAGTCCCGCCCCGGTAGCGCGGCGCCGCCCGACCGGGGCACCCACACCTGTGCGAGCGCGGCCTCACCGGCGGGCAGACCGTCGGCCGGGTCGAAGCGGTGCGCTCGGACGCGCGGGGAGAGCGCCTCGACCGCCGCTCCGATGGCCCGGGAGGGCACGAGGACGTGGAGGGTCTCGTCGGGGTCCAGCGGGAGCTGCGGCACGGCTGGACTCTAGGCGGCGACCCGTCGGGCGCACGTACTGTGATCCGGGTGGGACGACGGCCGGGACGACGCACCGCGCGGGTGCTCGCCGTCGTGCTGGCCGCCGCCGTCCTGACCGGCTGCGGCGACGACGGCTACGAGCCCAGCGGCCCGTTCCGCCCGCTCCCCGAGGGGGCGCCGCCGGAGGTGGGGCCGCCCACGTCGCAGGCCCCGGTGCCGGGTCAGCCCGCGGAACCGGGCTCGGGCGAGGAGGGCGGCGACCCCAACGTCGTCGCGTCCGGGCTGGCGGTGCCCACCGGGCTCGTGGTGCTCCCGGACGGCAGCGCGATCGTCGGCGAGCGCGACACCGGCCGGCTGCTGCAGGTGTTCGCCGACCGCTCCCCCGCGCGCGAGCTCATGACCGTGCCCGGCATCGACACCGCCGGTGACGGCGGGCTGCTCGGGCTGGCCGCCTCGCCGACCTACCTCGAGGACGGGCTGCTCTACGCGTACGTCTCCACCGCGACCGACAACCGGGTGGTGCGCTTCCCCCTCGGCGGGACCCCGAACCCCGTGTTCACCGGCATCCCGCGCGGCGAGCGGCACAACGGAGGTGGCCTGGTCTTCGGCCCCGACGGCCACCTCTTCGTCGGCACCGGCGACGCGGGCGACCCGGTCCGAGCGCAGGACCCGAACTCCCTGAACGGGAAGGTGCTGCGGATCGACGTCTTCGGCCGGCCCGTGGGTCCCACCCCGGTCTACAGCCGCGGGCACCGCGACGTGACGGCCCTGTGCCAGGTGGTCGTGGCCGACGAGGAGGCCCAGGAGGAGCCGATCGCCACCCTCTACGCCACGGACGACGCGACCGAGGGTCCCGACGCGGTCGACCTGGTCACCGAGGGCGCCGACTACAGCGTCGTGGCGCCGCTGATCGAGGTGCCGGCGGAGGAGGGCGGCCCGGGCGGGTGCGCCGCGGTCGGCGGTGCGGTCTTCCTGGGCGCGCTCGACGGCCAGCGGATCCACGCGTTCGCCCTCGACGGCACCGGTGCGGTGGTCGGCGACCCGGAGGAGTTCCTGGGCGGGCAGTACGGCCGGCTGCGCACCGTCGTCCTCGACGCCGAGGGCGCCCTGTGGATCACCACGTCCAACCGCGACGGCATCGGTACGCCGGTCGAGGAGGACGACCGGGTGCTCCGGATCCTCCCGCCGTCCGCGGCAGGCACCTCACCGCTCTGAACCGAGGTGCCGCGGCCGGCGCCGCCGGCGTTCCCGCCGCTGACGGTTCCGTCGGGCCGGCGGCCGCGAGCCTGACCAGCCAGAACTGTCGTACCCCGCGCGTACGTTCGCTCATGTGTTCGAGGGTGGTGGGTTCGGGGTCGGCGTGACGGTCACGTCCGTCGACGTGGGCCCGCCGGAGCCGGAGTTCCTGCCGGCGGGGGTGACCGCCCGGGATACGCGGCTCGGTGAGCTGCTGCCGGTCTCCTCGCGCACCGACGCCGAGCTGGCCGTCGAGCTGCAGCGGATCGAGCAGGCGGAGGGGCAGCTGGCCGCCTACAAGCTGGAGGTGGTCGCCGAGCTCGCCGACCGCCGCCCCGACACCCACGACCGGCAGATCGGTGAGCCGGGTGCGGCGTCGCCGGACTGGCTGCCCGGGCCGGGCCGGGAGCCGGCGGCGGGGGTGAGCGAGTTCTTCGCCGACGAGCTGGCGATCATCCTGGGCTGCTCCCGGACGGCGGCGACGAAGCTGGCCGACTGCGCGCTGCTGCTGCGCGACCGGCTGCCCGCGACGTGGGCGGCGCTGGCCGACGGGGAGGTGGACTGGCCGCGGGCCCGGGCGCT
>NZ_QCZF01000010.1 GCF_003075095.1 Blastococcus litoris | reverse complement strand
AGTTACGGCGGCCATGGCGAGAGGGAAACGCCCGGCAACATTCCGAACCCGGAAGCTAAGCCTCTCAGCGCCGATGGTACTGCCCTGGAGACGGGGTGGGAGAGTAGGACGCCGCCGGACAACCATTCCCGAAGGGCCCCAGCACACGCTGGGGCCCTTCGGCGTTCCCCCACCAAGCCGCGCATCACCGCCACGACGCCCGCACCCGAGCCACGCTTTCATCGCCATGAAGCCCGGACTCAGCGGCGGCGGGTGGGCTCCTTCGTCGTTGCGCCGACGTTGTCGTCCAGCCAGGCGTTGAGCGCCGACAGGTCGCGCCACGCATTCCGCACCTCGTCCAGCGCCCGGCGGGTGTGCAGCCAGTCCGCCGGCTCCCACGACCGGCCGGCGTGCAGCGACTTCCGCTTGAGCAGGTCCATCCGCGGGGCGTCGGCGTCGAAACCGGACGGCACCCGCACCAGGCGCTCGCCGTCGAGGGACCAGCCCGCCGCTGACAGCCGGTCGGTCTCCTTCTCCAGGCGGGGCCCCTGGACCCCGTCGGCCACGGCCCGGCGGTACCGGGAGACCTGGTCCGACTCGAGCCGCCAGCACCCGCCGGCCACCCGCAGCCCGTCGGCGGAGATCTGCACGTACAGGGCGCTCGCCCGGCCCTCGGGGTGGATCACGGCGCCCTGGTGCGTCTTGTAGGGCGTCTTGTCGTTGCTGAAGCGCACGTCCCGGTAGGGGCGGAACACCTTCGCCGTCCCGAACTCGGGGCCGAGCTCCTCCAGCAGTGCCAGCAGGGGGCCCCGGACGTGAGCCTCGTAGGTGCCCTTGCTGCGGGTCCAGTAGGTCTTGGTGTTGTCGGCCTCGAGACCTTCGTAGAAGACCAGGCCCTCGTCCGGGAAGCCCTCGAACGTCACGGTGCACCTTCCTCGTCGAGCAGCGCGTGCCAGCGGATCTCGCGCAGCGGATCCGAGCCGGTGTCCAGGGTCCGGGCCCAACCGTCCGGCTCCCATCCCGCCGATTCGTAGAAGCTCGCCGACACCCGGTCGGCCTCCAGCAGCCAGACCTGGAGCCGGGCGGCTCCGCCGGCGGCGGCGAGATCGCGCACCGCTGCGAGCAACCGGCTGCCGTGGCCGCGGCGGCCCCACCGGGGCTCCACCAGCAGCGTGCCCACCTCCGTCGTCGGGCCGGCCGGGTCGGGCTCCTCGCCGGACGTCAGCTCGGCGGGACCGTACGCCGCGAATCCCACCAGGGAGTTCCGCTCCAGGGCGACGAGGACGCCGTGGGCCGGGGTGGGCGGCGCAGCGACCGCCGAGCGCCAGCTGCTCTCCGCGGCGTCCGCGTCCCAGCCGTCGAGCACCTCCGGGGGGAGCGCGGACCGGTAGGCGGTCCGCCACGTGACCGCCTGGACCCGGGCGATCTCCGCCGCGTCCTCCGGAACCGCCGGGCGGACCGACACGTCGGCCCGTCCGGTGAGGCGGGGGAACGTCGAGGTCGGGTCCACGCGGGCAGCCTAGGTGCGCCGGGGAGTCGCCGGCCGACCCCTCCCGCCGAGGTGCTGCAATCACCGGGTGACCGCCACCGCCCCCCGCTCCGCACCAGGGGGCGCCGCAGTCGACCGGCCGGTGACGACGGGCGTCCTCGTCGCGCTGGGCACCGTGTACCTGGTCTGGGGATCCACCTACCTGGGCATCAAGTACGCGGTGGAAGGCGGGCTCCCGCCGTTCCTGGCCATGGGCACCCGCTTCCTGCTGGCGGGCCTCGTGCTGCTCACGGCCCTGCTGCTGCTCCGGGGCCGGGCCGCCTTCGCGATGACCCGCCCCCAGCTGGTCACCGCCGCGGTCACCGGCCTCTTCCTCCTCGTCGGCGGCAACGGGCTGGTCGCCGTGGCCGAGCAGGACGTCGACTCCGGGCTCGCCGCCCTGCTCATCGCGGGGACGCCGCTGTGGGTCGTCCTGCTCCGGGCCCTCCTGCGCGACCGTCCCTCGGGCGCGACCGTCGCGGGGCTGCTGATCGGGCTGGTCGGCGTGGCCGTCCTGCTGCTGCCCGGCGTGCGGGGTGCGGCGGAGCTCGGCCCGCTCCTGCTGGTGTGCCTGTCCTCGCTGCTGTGGTCGGTGGGGACCGTGCTGGCGACGCGGCGGCCGATGCCGGCCGACCCGTTCGCCGCGACGGTCGTCGAGATGGCTGTCGGCGGCACAGCGATGGTCGCCCTCGGCTCGCTGGGCGGGGAGTGGGGCCGGCTCGAGCTCTCGGGGACCGAGCCGTCGTCGTGGGTCGCGTTCGCCTACCTGGTGCTGGTCGGGAGCGTGCTCGGCTACAGCGCCTACGTCTGGCTGCTCGCGCGGGCGCCGCTGTCGCTGGCCACGACGTACGCGTACGTCAACCCGGCGGTCGCGGTGGCGCTCGGCGCGATCTTCCTCGCCGAGCCCCTCACCCCGAACGTGCTGGTCGGCGGCGTGGTGATCATCGGCGCCGTCGCCTGGGTGATCACCGCCGAGTCGAGAGCCCGCCGGCGTCCGCTGCCCGGCCGGGAGGCCGGGGCCGCGCCCCTCGAACCCACCTGATCGGGCGGCCCACCGGGCGGGATGTCGGACCCGACCGGCACGATGACCAGCCGTGAGCGTTCCCGAGAGGCTTCCGGCCGGTCTGGCACGGCGGATCGCCCTGGCCGCCCAGGGCTTCGCCGATCCGCGCCCGTCCGCCGACGTCGGCACCCGGCAGCTCCGGCGGGTCACCGAGCGGCTCGCCGTCGTCCAGATCGACTCGGTGAACGTCCTGTCGCGCTCCCACTACCTGCCCTACTTCAGCCGGCTCGGGGACTACCCGCGCGCCGCCCTCGACGACCTGACCGCCCGGCGGCACGCCGTGTTCGAGTACTGGGCGCACGAGGCGTCGTTCCTGCCGGTCCGCCTGCAGCCGCAGCTGCGCTGGCGGATGGCCGCAGCCGAGCAGCAGGCCTGGGGCAACATGGTCCGCCTCCAGCGCGACCGGCCCGGATTCGTGGCCGAGGTCCTCGAGCGCGTGCGGACCGAGGGGCCGCTGAAGGCCGGCGACCTGCTCGAAGGCCCGCGCGAGCGGTCCGGCGAGATGTGGGACTGGCACGCCGGCAAGGTGGCGCTCGAGTGGCTCTTCTTCACCGGGGCGGTCACGGCCACCCACCGGACCACCAGCTTCGAGAAGGTCTACGACCTCACCGAGCGGGTGCTGCCCGCCGCCGTCCTGCGAACGCCCACGCCCGACCCCGCCGACGCCGTCCGGGAGCTCGTGCGCGTCGCCTCCCGGGCCCTGGGTGTCGCCACCGAGCGGGACCTCCGTGACTACTTCCGGCTCACGCCGGCGGCCGCCCGCGCGGCGATCGAGGAGCTGGCCGACGCCGGGGAGCTGGTGCCCGTCGACGTCGCCGGCTGGGGCAGCCCTGCCTGGCTGGACCCGGGCGCTCGCCGGCCGCGGTGGATCCGCGCCCGGGCCCTCCTCAGCCCCTTCGACTCCCTGGTGTGGGAGCGGCCGCGCGTCGAGCGGATCTTCGGCTTCCGCTACCGGCTCGAGATCTACACACCGGCGGCCAAGCGCGTCCACGGGTACTACGTGCTGCCGTTCCTGCTCGGGGACCGTCTGGTCGCGCGCGCCGACCTCAAGGCCGACCGGCAGGCCGGCGTCCTGCGGGTGCAGGCGGTGCACGGCGAGGAGGGCATCCAGCGGCCCGTCGTCGCGGAGGCGCTGGCCGAGGAGCTGCGGCTCATGGCCGACTGGCTGCAGCTCGACGACGTGGTCGTCACCGGCGCCGGCGACCTCGCGGCCGACCTCCTCGGGGCCTCACGCGCGGTCCGGGCCGATCTCGGGGCCTGAGCCGGCCGGCAGCCCGGCCAGCCGCAGGACGACGGCCAAACCCGCCGGTCCGCCCGGCCACGCGGCAGCGAGGGCGTCGCTGCCGGCTCTCCGGACCACCGACCGGAGCGCCAGGGCGACCACGACGACGTCGTCGGCGTAGCCCAGGACCGGGACGACGTCCGGCACGAGGTCGACGGGCGAGAGCAGGTAGGCCAGCAGCAGCCAGAGGCGGATCCGGACGCCGCGGGGGAGTGACGGGTCGGCGGCCAGGCGGCGGACCAGCCGGACCAGGTCGGGCAGCAGGCGGAGCGCCTCGCGCACGGTGAGGTCCTCCGGCCGCGCCCGCCACAGGAGCGCGAGGCCGGCCGCCCAGACCAGCAGCAGGCCGCCCACGACGGCGAGCAGGGTCTGCCACCAGTCCACGCCGAGGAGTCTGCCGGGAGCCGGTGGGCGGCTGGGGCAGGTGGTGCCGGCCGCTCGGCCGTGTCGGTGCGCAGCCGTACCCTCGGGCCCGTGGACGGCGCACCGATCGACACCCAGTACGAGGACCTCCTGCGACGCATCCTCGAGCGGGGGACGCCGAAGGAGGACCGCACCGGGACCGGGACGGTGAGCCTCTTCGGCGAGCGGCTGCGCTACGACCTGTCCGAGCGGTTCCCGCTGGTGACGACGAAGAAGGTGCACTTCAGGTCGATCGCGGTGGAGCTGCTGTGGTTCCTGCGCGGGGACAGCAACGTGGGCTGGCTGCGCGAGAACGGCGTGACCATCTGGGACGAGTGGGCATCCCCCGAGGGGGAGCTCGGCCCCGTCTACGGCGTCCAGTGGCGCTCCTGGCCGACCCCCGACGGCGGGCAGGTCGACCAGATCGCCCAGCTGCTGGACACGCTGCGCTCCGACCCCGACTCCCGCCGGATGATCGTCTCCGCCTGGAACGTCGCCGCCCTGCCCGACATGGCCCTGGCGCCCTGCCACGCGTTCTTCCAGTTCTACGTGGCCGACGGGCGGCTCTCCTGCCAGCTCTACCAGCGCAGCGCCGACATGTTCCTCGGCGTCCCGTTCAACATCGCCAGCTACGCGCTGCTGACCCGGATGATCGCCGACCAGGTCGGCCTCGCCCCCGGCGACTTCGTCTGGGTGGGCGGCGACTGCCACATCTACAGCAACCACGTCGACCAGGTCCGCGAGCAGCTCTCGCGCGAGGTGCGGCCGTTTCCGACGCTCGAGCTCGCGCCCGCGCCGTCGCTGTTCGACTACACCTACGAGCACTTCACCGTGGGCGGGTACGACCCCCACCCGGCGATCCGTGCGGCCGTGGCGGTGTGACGGTCGCCCTCATCTGGGCCCAGGCGCGGGAGCGGGTCATCGGCGCCGGGGGCGGGCTGCCCTGGCACCTCCCCGAGGACCTCAGGCTCTTCCGGACGCTGACCACCGGCTCGACCGTCGTCATGGGGCGGCGCACCTGGGAGTCGCTGCCGGAGCGCTTCCGCCCGCTCCCCGGCCGCACCAACGTCGTGCTCACCTCCGACCCGGGGTGGACCGGCGAGGGCGCCTCCCGGGCGGGGTCGGTCGCCGAGGTGCTCGACCGCGACGAACCGCTCTGGGTGATCGGCGGCGGTGCGGTCTACGCGGCGTTCCTGCCCCACGCCGACCGGCTGGTGGTCACCGACGTCGACGTCACCGTCGAGGGCGACACCTGGGCACCGGCGCTCGGGCCGGAGTGGCGCCGGGTCGCACGGACGCCGGACGCCGGCTGGGAGTTCTCGTCGGCGTCGGGGCTGCGGTACGCGGTGTCGGAGTACGAACGGGGAGCGGTCGGCACCGCTGGGTAGATTCTCCCCATGACCGGCGACCCCGCGCGGCCCTTCGGGCGCGTGCTCACGGCGATGGTGACCCCGCTGGCCCAGGACGGCACGATCGACCTCGCCGGCGCTCAGGAGCTGGCCGCGCACCTGGTCGACCGGCAGTCGCACGACGGGCTCGTGGTCTTCGGGACGACGGGGGAGTCGCCCACCATCAGCGACGGCGAGCAGCACGCCGTGCTGGAGGCGGTGATGGACGCCGTCGGCGACCGGGCGACAGTGATCGCCGGTGTCGGCACCAACGACACCGCCCACTCCATCGAGAAGGCGCAGTCGGCGGCGGCGCTCGGCGTCCACGGGCTCCTCGTCGTGACGCCGTACTACAACCGCCCGCCGCAGGAGGGCCTGCTGCGGCACTTCACCGCGGTCGCCGACTCCACCGACCTGCCGGTGATGCTCTACGACATCCCGCCGCGGTCGTCGGTCCCCATCGAGGTCGAGACGCTGGTCCGCGCCGCGGAGCACCCGAACATCGTCGCGGTCAAGGACGCCAAGGGCGACCTCGGCGCCGTCGCGTGGACGCTCGCCCGCACGGACCTCGCCTACTACTCGGGCGAGGACATGCTCAACCTCCCGCTGCTCGCACTGGGCGCGGTCGGCGTGGTCAGCGTGGTGGGGCACGTCGTGGGCCCGCGGCTGGCCGAGCTGATCGCCGCCGTGGAGTCCGGCGACCTGGTCAAGGCGCGGGCGGTCAACGAGAGCCTGCTGCCGGTCTACACCGGCATCTTCCGCACCCAGGGCGTCATCCTGGCGAAGGCGGCCCTGCGCCAGCTCGGCCTGCCGTCGGGTCCGGTGCGACCGCCGCTGGTCGACGCCACCCCCGAGCAGGTGGCCCAGCTCCGCCAGGACCTGGTGGCCGGCGGGGTCGCGCTGTGAGTGGTCAGGTCACCCAGCCGCACCTCGACCTCAAGGCACCGCCCCCGCTCCCGGCCGGTGGCCTGCGCGTCATGGCGCTGGGCGGGCTGGGGGAGATCGGCCGCAACATGGCCGTCCTCGAGTTCGACGGCAAGCTGCTCGTCATCGACTGCGGCGTCCTCTTCCCGGAGGCCGAGCAGCCGGGGGTCGACCTGATCCTCCCCGACTTCGGGGTGATCGAGCACAGGCTCGACGACATCACCGCGGTCGTGCTCACCCACGGGCACGAGGACCACATCGGCGCGATCCCGTACCTGCTGCGGCTGCGCGAGGACATCCCGCTGATCGGCTCGCGGTTCACCCTCGCGCTGGTGGCCGCGAAGCTCCGCGAGCACCGGCTCGACCCCACGCTGGTCGAGGTCGCCGCCGGTGAGGACCACCTCGCCGGGCCGTTCCACTGCGAGTTCATCGCGGTGAACCACTCGATCCCCGACGCGCTCGCGGTCGCGGTGCACACGCCCGCCGGCGTCCTGGTGCACACCGGCGACTTCAAGATGGACCAGCTGCCGCTGGACGGCGTCCTCACCGACCTCGGCGCCTTCGCCCGGCTGGGCGTCACCGGCATCGACCTGCTCCTGGCCGACTCCACGAACGCCGAGATCCCGGGCTTCGTCACCCCGGAGCGGTCGATCGGCCCGGTCCTCGAGGACGTCTTCCGGCGGGCCACCCAGCGGCTGATCGTGTCGAGCTTCGCCAGCCACGTGCACCGGATCCAGCAGGTGCTCGACGCCGCCGAGACGCACGGCCGCAAGGTGGCGTTCGTCGGCCGCTCGATGGTGCGCAACATGGGAGTGGCCCGCGACCTCGGCCTGCTCCGCGTCGCGCCCGGCCTGATGGTGTCGCTCGACGACGCCGCCGCGATGCCACCGGAGCAGGTGGTGCTGGTCAGCACCGGTTCGCAGGGCGAGCCGCTCTCGGCGCTGGGCCGCATGGCGCGCGGCGACCACCACCAGGTCACCATCGAGGCAGGTGACACCGTCGTGCTCGCGTCGTCGCTGGTGCCGGGCAACGAGACCGCGGTCTACAAGGTGATCAACGGCCTCGCGCGGCTCGGCGCCACGGTCGTGCACAAGGAGACGGCGCGGGTGCACGTGTCGGGCCACGCGCCGGCGGGCGAGCTGCGGACGCTGCTGAACGTCGCCAAGCCCCGCTACCTCATGCCGGTGCACGGCGAGTGGCGCCACCTGCGTGCCCATGCCGCGCTGGCGGAGGAGACCGGGATGGCCCGCGACCGGGTGATCCTCGCCGAGGACGGCGTGGTCGTGGACCTCGTCGACGGCAAGGCCTCGATCGTGGGCAGCGTCCCGATCGGCAACGTCTACGTCGACGGGCTCAACGTCGGCGACGTCGGCGAGGAGTCGCTGCAGGCGCGGCGGATCCTCGGCGACGAGGGGTTCGTGGCGCTGACCGTCGTCATCGAGCCCTCGACGCGGACGATCGTGCGGCCGGTCCACCTGTCGACCAAGGGCTTCTCCGACGACCCGGCCGCCTTCGACGAGGTGCTGGCGCTGGTGGAGGACAACCTCAAGCGGGCCCTCCAGGACGACGAGATCGACTCGCACCGCCTGTCGCAGAGCATTCGGCGGACCGTCGGCAAGTGGGTGTCCGACACCCACCGCCGCCGCCCGATGATCATCCCGACGGTGCTGGAGGTCTAGCGGCGGACGCCTTGTCGGGCCGAGTGGGCCCCGGAGGGGTCCGCGCAGGCGTGACGCAGCGGCTCAGCGCGCCCTGGGGACGGCACGTGGCCGCGGTGTCGCCCGGAGGGCGACGATGTCGTAGTAGGGGCCGTTCCACGGGACGTCGGTGAACGTCGTGAGCGTGATCGCGGGCAGGTCGCGTGCTCGGGCCGCGGCGCGCTCGATCTCCCGGAGCAGCGGCAGGTCGGCGTCACGGGCCGGCCGGACCCCGGTCACGAGGTGGCGACGCGGATCGGCTCGATGCCTTCCTCGACCGGCAGCTCGAATCCCCACACCTGCGCGTAGAACGACAGCTCGCCGTCCAGGGCGGCGCGGATGTTCTCCGCCTTGCGGAAGCCGTGCTGCTCACCCGCGAACAGCAGGTACGCGTGCGGCACGCCCTTCGCCCGCAGCGCCGCCACGATGGCCTCCGCCTGGTCCGGCGGCACGACGGCGTCCTCGTCGCCCTGGAACACCGCCAGTGGCGTGTCGAAGGCGTCGACGTGGTTGATCGGCGACCGCTCGTCGTAGACCGCGCGGCCCGACGGCCACGGCGCGACCAGCCCGTCGAGGTAGCGGGACTCGAACTTGTGGGTCTCCGCGGCCAGGGCGCCCAGGTCGGCGACGCCGTAGTGGCTGGCGCCGGCCGTGAAGACCCCCGGTCGCATGCTCAGCGCGGCCAGCGTCGTGTAGCCGCCGGCCGAGCCGCCGCGGATCGCCATCCGGTCGGGGTCGACGCGGCCGCTGCCGGCGAGGAAACGCGCGCAGGCGACGACGTCGTCGAGGTCGATCACGCCCCAGCGGCCCTGCAGCGCGTCGCGGTAGCGCCGGCCGTACCCGACCGAGCCGCGGTAGTCGACGTCGGCCACGCAGAAGCCGCGAGAGGTCCAGTACTGCACGTCCAGGTTCAGCACCGGCACGGCGGCAGCCGTCGGGCCGCCGTGCACGACCACCAGGAGCGGTGGCAGGTCGCCGGCGGGCGCCGTCGCCTCGGGGTTGGTCGGCGGGTAGACCAGCGCGTGCGCCTCGCCGATGCCCGTCCCGGCGTCCTCGGTCGGGAACGTGACGTGCTCGGGCACGGAGAACCAGGCCGCGTCCAGCCCCAGGTCGCGCGCCGGGCGCAGCACCTCCTGCTCGCCGCTGTCGACGTCCACCCGGAGCACCACCGGCTCGCTCGACGGGCTCGCCGCCAGGCACACCACGGACGTCCCCTGCGCCTGCACGTAGCGGAACGTCCCCCACGGCACGTCGAGCTCGCGGACGCCGCCGTCCTCGAGCACGGCCAGCCGGTCGGCGCCGGCCCGCCCGTACGCGACGACCACCCGGCCGTCGAGCAGCAGCGTGTACCGGCTGGACCCGAACCGCCACTGCGGGCCGCCGATGTCACTGCCGACGTCGACCACGAGCTCGATCTCGCCGTGCGGACGACGTCGGTACAGCGACCAGAAGTTCGACCGGTCGCTCAGGAACCACAGGGTGCCGTCGGCACCCCACACCGGCTGCACGACCGACTCGCCGTCCCCGCCGGCCATCGGGTGCTCGCGACCGTCGCCGCCGCGCACGACCAGCCGCGCCGCGTCCCAGGGCATGTGCGGGTGGTCCCACTGCAGCCAGGCCAGCGCGTCGCCCTCCGGTGACGGGCGGGGGTCGGACACGAAGTCAGGGCCGGTCACCAGGACGTCGCTGCCGTCGGGACCGATGCGCACCAGCTCGTTCACGACGTCCGCGGCACCACCGGAGGCCGGGTGCGTCTCGCGGACGGCGAGCAGGCTGCCGTCCGGCTGCACGCGCAGGTCCGCGTGGCGGACCCCGGCCCGGACGGCGGGCTCGGGCGTGACCGCGACCGGGGTGCCGCTGCCCGGGTCGAGCCGGTACAGGCGCTGGTCGGAGAACTCGGTGAACCACAGCGTCCCGCCGGACACGGTCCACGCGCCACCGCCGTACTCGTGCACCCGGGTGCGCGCGTTCCACGGCGAGGGCAGGACGTCGGCGACCGTGCCGTCGGCCGCCCGGCGGACGATCACCGAGCGACCGCCCTCGGCCGGGCGGGACTCCGACCACCAGACGTCGCCGCCGTCGACCACGACCTCGCCGAGGACGGCGGCGGCGCGGACGACCAGCTCGGACGTGATGCGGGTCGGCCAGGAACCGTGGGGGAGAGCGGCGGAAACCATGCATGTGACGTTAGGGCCCCCAGGGGACACGTGCTCCGGCCTGCCCGGATCGGGCCCTGGAGACGATTACCGTCCGACGCATGCCTGCCCGCACAACGTCGTCGCGTCGACCGGCGGCCAGCCGCAGCCGGTCGGGATCGACGGCCAGCAAGAAGCGGCCGGCCGCCAAGCGCACCACGGCCAACCGTCGCCCCGCCGCGAAGAAGAAGCAGTCCTCCGGCCTCTGGGGTGTCGTCTCCGGCAGCTGGAACCTGCTCGCCCGCGGCGCCGGTGGGCTCGCCCGCTCGGTCGCCCGCCCCGAGGAGGCCGAGCCGCTCGCGCCCGAGCACCGCCGGGACGGCGTCGGCCTCGCCGTGCTGGGACTGTCGGTCGTGCTCGGCGCGGCCGCCTGGAGCAACGGCATCGGCCCCGTCGGCGCCGGCCTGACGCAGGGCGTGCGCTGGGTCATCGGGTCGCTGGTGATGGTCCTGCCCGTCGTCCTCTTCTTCGCCGCGCTGCGGCTGCTGCGCCGGGGACCCCGTCCCGAGGCGCGCGGCCGGCTGGCCATCGGGTGGCTCTGCGCCGTCGCGTCGGTGCTCGGCATCGCGCAGCTGGTCGGGACGCCGGCGAACCCGAAGGCGGGCATCACCGGCTCCGGGGGCCTGATCGGCTGGGGGGTCGGCGCACCGCTCGCGGCAGGTGTCGGCATGGCCGTCGCCGTCGTCCTGCTCGCGCTCGTCGCCTTCTTCGGCGTCCTCGTCATCACCGCCACCCCGGTGCACCAGATCCCGCAGCGCCTCGGCGACCTCGGTGACTGGCTGCTGGGCCGGGGCGAGGACTACGACGACGAGTACGACGAGTACGACGACGAGGACGAGGAGGAGGAGCCGACGAGCCGGCGCGGCCGCCGCAAGGCGGTCAACGAGGACCTGCTGAAGACCGGCCCCATCGACCACGCCGCCTTCGCCGCCGCCCCGGAGGCGACCCTCACCACCGGGCCCGAGCACACCGAGCTCGTGCCGCCGGCCTCGCGCCCGCCGGTCGTCGACCGCACGGCGCCTCCGGAGGACCTGCCGCCGATCACCGAGCCGGAGCAGCTGTCCATCCAGCCGGTGGCCGGCAACTACGTCCTGCCGTCGCTGACGATCCTGCGGCCGGGCACCCCGCCCCGGGCCCGGTCGAAGTCCAACGACGTCGCCATCGAGGCGATCACCGGCGTCCTCGAGCAGTTCAACGTGGACGCCGCCGTCACCGGCTTCACCCGCGGCCCGACGGTGACCCGGTACGAGGTCGAGCTCGGCAGCGGCGTCAAGGTCGAGAAGATCACCGCGCTGACCAAGAACCTCGCCTACGCGGTGGCCAACGACAACATCCGGATCCTGGCGCCCATCCCCGGCAAGTCCGCGGTCGGCGTCGAGGTGCCCAACACCGACCGCGAGACCGTGTCGCTGGGCGACGTCATGCGCTCGCAGGCGGCCAAGCAGGACCCGCACCCGATGCTGGTCGGCCTCGGCAAGGACATCGAGGGCGGCTTCGTCTGCGCCAACCTGGCCAAGATGCCGCACCTGCTCGTCGCCGGTGCCACCGGTGCAGGTAAGTCCAGCTGCATCAACTCGCTGCTGACCTCGCTGCTGCTGCGGGCCTCGCCAGAGCAGCTGCGGATGATCCTGGTCGACCCGAAGATGGTCGAGCTGACGCCCTACGACGGCATCCCGCACCTGATCACGCCGATCATCACCGACCCGAAGAAGGCCGCCACCGCGCTGGCCTGGCTGGTCGAGGAGATGGAGCAGCGCTACCAGGACATGCGGGCCACCGGCGTCCGGCACATCGACGACTTCAACCGCAAGGTCGAGAAGGGCGAGATCACCGCCCCGCCCGGCAGCGAGCGGGTCTACCAGCCCTACCCCTACATCCTCACGATCGTCGACGAGCTCGCCGACCTGATGATGGTCGCGCCCCGCGACGTCGAGGAGTCGATCGTCCGGATCACGCAGAAGGCCCGTGCGGCCGGCATCCACCTGGTGCTCGCGACGCAGCGGCCCTCGGTCGACGTCGTCACCGGTCTGATCAAGGCCAACGTGCCCTCGCGGCTGGCGTTCTCCACGTCCTCGCTCACCGACAGCCGGGTCATCCTCGACCAGCCGGGCGCGGAGAAGCTCATCGGCATGGGTGACGCGCTGTTCCTCCCGATCGGCGCCGGCAAGCCGATGCGCGTCCAGGGCGCGTACGTGTCCGACACCGAGATCGAGGCGGTCGTCGAGTTCACCAAGCGGCAGGCCGAGCCCGAGTACCGGGAAGAGGTCTTCACCGCGGCGGCGGGCGAGAAGAAGGAGATCGACGAGGACATCGGCGGCGACCTCGACCTGCTCGTGCAGGCCGTGGAGCTCATCGTCACCAGCCAGTTCGGCTCCACGTCGATGCTGCAGCGCAAGCTACGGGTCGGCTTCGCCAAGGCCGGCCGGCTCATGGACCTGATGGAGAGCCGCGGCATCGTCGGGCCGTCCGAGGGGTCGAAGGCCCGCGACGTGCTCATCAAGCCCGACGAGCTCGAATCGGTGCTGTTCACGCTGAGGGGTGGCGGCGGTCCCGCCGACGGGACCGCCTGAGACGGGCGACACCGTCGCGGGGCCGTCCCCGCCCCGAACGCCGACTACGATGGTCGGGTGACAGCCGCGCCCCACCCTGCCCGGAAGGTCGCGGTGGTGACCCTCGGCTGCGCCCGCAACGAGGTCGACTCCGAGGAGCTCGCCGGGCGGCTCGCCGCCGAGGGGTACCAGCTCGTCGACGACGCCGAGGGCGCCGACGCCGTCCTGGTGAACACCTGCGGCTTCATCGAGACGGCCAAGAAGGACTCCGTCGACGCCATCCTCGCGGCGACCGACTCCGGCGCATCCGTGGTCGCGGTCGGCTGCATGGCCGAGCGGTACGGCTCCGAGCTGGCCGGCGCCCTGCCCGAGGCCACGGTCCTCGGCTTCGACGACTACGGCACGATCGGCGACCGGCTGGACGACGTGCTCGCCGGCCGGCCGCTCGTGCCGCACACGCCGCGCGACCGGCGCACCCTGCTGCCGATCAGCCCCGTGCAGCGGACGGCGGCGACCGCGGCCCCGGACGCGCCGTCCATCCCCGGGCACGACTGGCTGCGCCGCAAGCGGCTCGCCTCGGGCCCGTCCGCGGCGCTCAAGCTGGCGTCCGGCTGCGACCGCCGGTGCGCGTTCTGCGCGATCCCGACGTTCCGCGGCGCGTTCGTCTCGCGTCCCCCGGCCGAGGTGCTCTCCGAGGCGCAGTGGCTGGCGTCGCAGGGCGTCACCGAGCTGGTGCTGGTCAGCGAGAACTCCACGTCCTACGGCAAGGACCTCGGCGACCTGCGCTCGCTGGAGAAGCTGCTGCCGGAGCTGGCGGCCGTCGAGGGCATCCTGCGCGTGCGCGTGGCCTACCTGCAGCCGGCCGAGCTGCGGCCCGGCCTGCTGGAGCTGATCGCCTCCGCTCCGGGTGTCGCCCCCTACTTCGACCTGTCGTTCCAGCACTCGTCGCCGACCCTGCTGCGTCGGATGCGGCGCTTCGGCGGCACCGACGACTTCCTCGCGCTCATCGAGCGGGCCCGTGCGCTCACGCCGACCGCGGGCTTCCGCACCAACGTCATCCTCGGCTTCCCCGGCGAGACCGAGGCCGACGTCGCCGAGCTCGAGCGCTTCCTCGTCGAGGGCCGCCTGGACGCCGTGGGTGTGTTCGGCTACTCCGACGAGGAGGGCACCGAGGCCATCGGCCTGGAGGGGAAGCTCGACCAGGCGGAGATCGACGCCCGCGTGCGGCGGATCACCGATCTGGTCGAGGAGCTCACCGCGCAGCGCGCCGAGGACCGCATCGGCGAGCGGGTCGAGGTGCTGCTCACCGAGGACCTGTCCGCGGAGGAGGGCCCGGGCGTCTGGCTCGGGCACGCCGCCCACCAGGACCCCGACGCCGACGGCACGACGACGGTCGCCGGCGTGCCGTCCGAGGCGGTGGCCGGGCAGTTGCTGACCGCCGAGGTCGTCGGCACCGAGGGCATCGACCTCGTCGCGCGGGCGCTGGTGGGCGCCGGCCTGGCTCCGGCCGGGCGGTGAGCTCCATGACCGACGTCGCCCCGGACCCCGCTGCCACACCGCCGTCGTCGGTCAAGCTCGTCAACCTGCCCAACGCCCTGACGGTGCTCCGCCTGGCCGTGGTGCCGCTGTTCGCCGTCCTCCTGCTGTCCGACGGCGGCCTGGACGACGACCGGCGCTACTGGGCGACGCTGGTGTTCGCGGTGGCGATCATCACCGACCGCTACGACGGGATGATCGCCCGCCGCACCGGGCAGGTCACCGAGTTCGGCAAGCTGGCCGACCCGATCGCCGACAAGGCGCTCACCGGCACCGCGCTCATCGGGCTCTCCGTGCTGGGCCTGCTGCCGTGGTGGGTCACCGTGGTGATCCTCGTGCGCGAGGTCGGCGTCACCCTGCTGCGCTTCTGGGTCATCCGGCACGGCGTCATCGCGGCCAGCCGCGGCGGCAAGGCCAAGACCGTCGTCCAGGCGCTGGCGATCGGGCTCTACATCCTGCCGCTCACCGGGCTGCTGGCCACCGGCCGGTGGTGGGTCATGGCGCTGGCGGTGCTGCTGACCGTGCTCACCGGTCTCGACTACGTCTATCGCGCGGTCACGCTGCGCCAGACCAGCGCCCGCGCGATGCGCGCGGCCGCGGCCCGGCGGGCGGCCGGGCCCAGCGGCACCCGCACCGACACCGCGGCCTAGCGCCGCGGACCGGGGAGCGGAACGCCCCGGCGGCGCGGGGCGGTGGCGACCGCGGTCAGCTCCGCGCTGGGCTCCACGCCGATCTCCCGCCGCAGGATGCGCCGGAAGGCGTCGAACTGCTGGCGCGCGATGGCCCAGTTGCCCGCCGCCTGGTGCGCCTCGATCAGCGCGAGCTGACCGCTCTCCCGCAGCGGCTCCGCCTGGACGGCGAGGTGCACCGCCTCCAGCGCCGCTGACGGGCGTCCCGAGCGGCGCAGCAGCAGGCTGAGCTGCTCGAGCGCGTGCACCCGGCGCAGGTGGACCCGTTCGCGCACCGCGAGGACCCAGTCGTCGTACCAGCCGGGCAGCAGCTCGAGCTCGGCGATCGGCCCGGGGTCCACGGCCAGGTCGTCGGGTCCGGCCGTGCCGGAGAGGATCCGGCCCGCCCACGCCTCGAAGCGCGCGAGGTCGACCTCCACGCCGTCGCGCAGGGCGAGGGTGCACTGCTCGGCGTGGACCAGCGGGCAGCCGACCTGCTGCAGCCGCCACAGCGCCGAGCGGAGGTTCCCGGCGGCGCGGCTCTCCTCGACGGTCGGCCACAGCACGCCCGCCGTGCTCCGGCGATCCACGCCGGACGGGTGCAGGGCGAGGTAGGCCAGCAGGCGGTGGCTCCCCGGCGGGAGCGCCATCCGCCGGCCGCCGTAGTGCAGCGACAGGCCGCCGATGAGGCGCACCTGCGGCGTGGAGGGATCGGTGTCGTACATGCCGGCGCCTTCCGGGTGGGCGCTCGGGCCCCCGGTGGGACGCCCGATGCGCACTCTAGGGAGACGGGGGAGTGCGAGGAAGGTACAGCTGCGCGGAGCGGGAGAAGATGGGGCGTGACCGATCCCGCAGCACCCGTCGCCGTCCGTGTGCACATCGCGCTGCTGGCGCGGTCGGAGACCGTCGCCGCCGCCGAGTCGCTCACGGCGGGGCTGTTCTGCGCCACCCTCGCCACGGTCCCCGGGGCCAGCGCGACCCTGCGCGGCGGCGTCGTCGTGTACGCGACCGACCTCAAGACCGAGCTGGCCGGTGTCCCGGCCGAGCTCCTGGACCGGCACGGACCGGTGAGCCCCCAGACGGCCGCCGCGCTCGCCGAGGGGGTCCGGGCCCGGTGCGCCGCCACCTGGGGGGTCGGTCTGACCGGGGTCGCCGGGCCCGAGCCGGTCGACGGCCACGGGCCCGGCCGGGTGTACCTGGGGGTCGCCGACGGACGGCGCACGGACGTGCACGAGCTGGACCTGACCGGCGACCGGGGGACCGTCCGCGCGGCCGCCGTCGCCACCGCGATGGAGGCGCTGCTGGCCCGGCTCTCCTGAGCCCGGGAACGCCCGGTCGGGGGACGGCGTTACGCCATCAGCGGACGCGCCACGGTCGGTCCGGCTTCCCGGGCCGGCGCCGCGTACCGTGAGCGCACGGCGCCCGTAAGGGCGCCGCCGCTTCCCCGCTCGCAGGACAGGAGACGGCCATGACGCTGCTGCGCACCCAGCTCGGGAACACCCTGCGTGGCCACCGGCTGCGTCAGCGCCGCACGCTGCGCGACGTCTCCGGCGCCGCCCGGGTCAGCCTCGGCTACCTCTCGGAGGTGGAGCGCGGGCAGAAGGAGGCATCCTCGGAGCTGCTCGCCTCGATCTGCGACGCCCTGGACGTCGAGCTCGCCGACCTGCTCGCCGAGGTCAGCCTGGAGCTGCGCGTCGCCGACGGAGGGGCGGTCCGCCCGCTCGCACCGGCCGCCGACGTCCCGGCCGTGGAGGTCCAGCCCGCCGCCGAGCAGCCGGCTGCCGCTCAGCCGGTCGCCGAGCCGGCGCTCGCCCTGGTCGGCGCGCCGGCCCGGTCCGCGCTGCGCCGCGGAGAGGCCGTCTCGCTCGCCGCCTGATCCCCGCCCCGCCATGTCGCTCGCCGGTCCCGCAGCGTGGGAGGGGCCGGTCCACCTCCCGGGCGCCCACACGCGCAGCGGGAACGCGATGGGCCGCACCCGGCTCGGGCTGCTGGCCGGAGCCGCCCGCGCCTTCGCCGAGCACGGGGTGCGGCGGAGCACCATGCAGTCGGTCGCGGCCGCGGCGGGCGTGGCCAAGGCGACGCTGTACAACCACTTCCGGACCAAGGACGAGGTCGTCGCGGCGCTGCTGGCGCTCGAGCTGGACCGGCTCACCGTGCTCGCCTCCGGGCTGCCGCTCGCGGAGGCGCTGGCGGCGCTCTCCGACGAGCTGGGGGGCCACCCGGTCCTCCGGCGGCTGGCGTCGACGGAGCCGGAGCTCCTCGCCGGGCTGCTGATGCTGGACGCCGAGCGGTGGTCGGCGCTGGTCACCCGCCTCGGTGCGGCCCTCGGGCTGGACCCGGACGGTGCGGAGCTGGTGGGGCGGTGGCTGCTCGGCGTGGTGCTGCAGCCCGGCCGGTCGACGACGCGGCACCGGCATGCGGCCCGGCTGGCGGAGCTGCTCAGCCCAGGGAGCGGGTGAGCAGCAGCCGGTCGGCGCCGGGACCCGCGTGGTCCGGCGCGAACGCCTCGTGCGCCCCGAAGCGGCGGCCCAGCTCCCGCACCACCGCGTCGCCGGGCGGCGCCACGGCCTGCACGGCCCGCGCGCCCACCGAGGCGGCCAGGTCTGCGAACCGCTCCACGAGCGCGACGGCGACCCCGCGCCCGCGCCACTCCTCGTGGACGGCGACGGCGTGGACGACGCCCAGCCGGTCGGCGCTCACGACGCCCAGCAGGTAGCCGGCATCCGCGCCGTCCGGGGTCATCGCGACCGCGCCGAAGCCGCCGAGCTGGTGGAAGAAGACCGGGTCGTGCAGCGCGCGCACCTCGTCGTCGGCGAGTGCCGAGCCGGCCCAGAACCGGGCGCGGTCGGTCAGCAGCCGCTCGCGCAGGGCGCCCGCCGACAGCTCCTCGAAGCCGACCAGCCGGAGATCGCTCACCGGGCCGGGCGCGCGGCCTCGAGCTCCGCGCGGGTGGGCGGGTCCGCGCCGACCCGGGTGCAGTTGAGGGCGGCGACGAGCGCGGCGTCGTCCACGAGGGCGAGCAGCTGCTCGTCGGGCAGCTGCTCCAGCGCGGCGCGGGTGGTGACGCCGGCGTCGAGCAGACCGGTGAGCAGCCCGGCGGCGAGGGAGTCGCCGGCGCCGACGGTGTCGACGACCGCGACGCGGGGCGTCTCCCGGTGGAGGAGCGGGCGGCCGGGGCGGGCGATCCGCAGGGCCGCCCCGCCGTCGGTGAGCAGGACCAGCGCCGGCCCCCGCATGGCCCAGCTCGTCGCCGCCTCGTCGAGGTCGGCCGGGCCGTCGAGCCAGCCGAGGTCCTCGGCGCTGACCTTGACGACGTCGGCCTGGGCGATCAGCCGGTCGAGGCGGGCGTGCACCACCGGCCGGTTGTTGCCGAGCGTCTCCCCGACGGGGCCGTCCGCGAGCATGGGCCGGATGTTGGGGTCGACGCTGACCAGCGTGCCGCCGTCCCCGCGCAGCCGCGCCACCAGGCGGGCGATCGCGTCGGCGCCCGGAGCGGTCCAGCTCGAGATCGAGCCGACGTGCACGATGCCGGTCCGGGCCGGCAGCACCCGGTCGAGCTCCTCGTCGGTCCACTGCCAGTCGGCCGCACCGAGGACGTGGAACCCGTAGTCCGCCGAGCCGTCGGGGGCGAGCCCGACGACGGCGAGGCTGACGGGCTCGGCCGCCTCGACGAAGCCCGCCGGGTCGACGCCGGAGAGCTCGGCGTGCCGGCGCAGGTTCGCGGCCAGCGGTCCGGTGCCCAGCCGGGCCATGAGGCGGACCGGGGCGCCCAGCCGCCCGGCGGCGACCGCGACGTTGAGGGCGTTCCCCCCGGGGCGGGCCACGTAGTGCGGGGCCGTCCCCTCCGGGCCGGCGTCGGCACCCGCGACGGGCAGCAGGTCGACCACCAGTTCGCCCAGGACGGCGAGGACGGGGGAGTCGGGCACGGGGAAACCCTAGCCGCGTGAGTGAACCGCCCGCCCGCGTTCGCTACGACGGCGCATCACCTGGGACGATGAGGTGACGAGCATCGCCGGGCCGGCAGCTGCGCCGGAGCAGGAGGACCCATGCCCAACCCGTTCGTGAAGCTGTGGAAGTACCTCACGGCGTCGGCCAACGCCCAGATCGACCAGCGGGCCGATCCCAAGATCCAGATCGCGCAGGCCATCGAGGCCGAGCAGCAGCGCCACCAGGCGCTGGCCAACCAGGCCGCCGCCGTGCTGGGCAACCAGCGGCAGCTGGAGATGCGCCTCAACCGCCAGCTCGGCGAGGTCGAGAAGCTGCAGGCGTCGGCACGGCAGGCGCTGGTGCTCGCGGACAAGACCCGCGCGTCCGGCGACGCGAACAAGGCGGCGGAGTACGAGAACGCCGCGCAGGCGTTCGCGACGCAGCTGGTCGCCGCCGAGCAGTCGATGGAGGACCTCAAGCGCAGCCACGACGAGGCGCTGCAGGCCGCCGAGCAGGCGCGCGGTGCCGTCGAGCAGAGCCGCATGCGGCTGCAGACGACCCTGGCCGAGCGCACCAAGCTCATGTCGCAGCTCGAGCAGGCCAAGATGCAGGAGCACGTGGCGTCCTCGCTCAAGCAGGTCAACGAGCTGTCTGCCCCCGGGAACACCCCGAGCCTCTCCGAGGTGCGCGACAAGATCGAGGCCCGGTACGCCAACGCCCTCGGCCAGGCCGAGCTGGCGCAGAGCTCGGTCGAGGGCCGCATGCTCGAGGTGCAGAAGGCCACGCTCGACGTCGCCGGTGCTTCTCGGCTGGACCAGATCCGCGCCTCCATGGGCGGGGGCGCCCCCGCGGTCGAGAGCGGCCAGCCGGCCGCGGCCATCGAGCAGGGCGCACCGCCGGTCTCCCAGCCCGCCACGGAGCAGCGCGAGGCGCAGCCCGCCGATCGGCCCGAGCAGCAGGCCTGACGGCGGGCCCGGGCGGGGGAGACGACGATGTCCGGCCCGGGCTACCCGCCTGATCGCTACACCGGCCCGTCCGGCGAGGTGAACGCCTCGCTGCGGCGGGCCGGTGCGGCTCCCGAGCTCTCCCTGGGCGGTGGCGGGTCCGCCCACTACCTGGCGACCGGCGCCACCACCGGCGGGGCGTTCGGGCTGTACCGGTGGGAGATGGGCCCGGCGCCGACCGGACCCGGGCCGCACTTCCACCGCGGCATCACCGAGTCCTTCTACGTGCTCGAGGGCACCGTCCGGCTCTTCGACGGCGAGCGGTGGCTGGACGGCGGCCCCGGCGACTTCCTGCACGTGCCGGAGGGCGGCGTCCACGGCTTCCGCAACGAATCGGGCGAGCCGGCTTCGATGCTGCTGCTCTTCACGCCGGGCGCACCGCGCGAGGACTACTTCGAGACGATCGCCGACGCCGCGCGCCGGAAGGCGATGACCCCGGAGGACTGGACGGAGTTCTTCCTCCGCCACGACACCTTCTGGGTGTGAGTCAGCGGTAGAGGGTCACCGGCTGCGGGTGGTCGGGCTCGCCGGTGCGCGCCTGCGGGTCGATCGGTGAGCGGGCCGCCTGGCACCTCGGGCACCACCAGGTCACCCGCTCCTGCGTGGTGGGTCCCTGCTCGCCCAGCAGGACCGTCGTGCCGCACCGGAAGCAGGCCTTGCCCCGGCGCCCGAAGACCCAGTGCTCACGGCCCCGGCGGGGGTCGCCGGTGGTGTTCTGCTCGGGGTGGTGCAGGTTGGCCCGCATGAGCGCTCGGGCGCGCTCGACCAGGATCTGCAGGTTGTCCACGTCGCCGACCCGCGCCCAGGGGTGGATGCCGCAGAGGAAGAGCGACTCGACCTTGTAGAGGTTGCCGATGCCGGCGAGGTTGCGCTGGTCGAGGATCGCGACGCCGATCTGCTCGTCCGGGTTCGCCCGCAGCCGGCGCAGCGCCTCGTCGAGATCCCAGTCCGGGCCGAGCACGTCGGGGCCGAGGTGGCCGACCAGGCTGCCCTCGTCGCAGGTGGGCACGATGTCGACGTCGTGCAGCCGGTAGCCGACGCACTCCCACTCGTCGGTGGCCAGGACGACGCGGACGTCGTAGGCGGGGCCGCCGCGCCACGTCGCGCCCGGCCGGTAGATGTGCCAGCTGCCGTCCATGCGGAAGTGGGTGCGCAGGGTGCGCTCGTCGGCCAGTCGGATGAGCAGGTGCTTGCCGCGGGGGACGACCTCGCGGACCGTCGCGCCGGTCAGGTCGAGGGCGGCGAGCTGGGGGAGCCGGAACTCGCCGCGGCGCAGGGTGGCACCGGCCAGCGCGGTGTTCATCCGCTGGGCGGCGAGCCACACGGTGTCTCCCTCGGGCACGGCTCCAGTGTCCCTGGCGTCCGTCGCGCCTGCTCAGATGGTGTGAGACCTCTGACAACCGGGATGACCGCGGCCGTGGCGGGTGCTGTCAGGTGGCGTGAGCGTCCCCCTCCGCCTGCGCAGCCGGCTCGGTGCCGAGACCGCCGCGCCGAGCCCCGAGCCCGTGACCGTGACGGTGGCGCGCGTCGTGCGCCCCGACCGCCGCGAGGCGTTCGAGCGCTGGGCCGAGAACGTCCTGGGCCTGGCGTCGCGCTTCCCCGGCAACCTGGGGACCAGCCTGCTGCGCCCCGGGCCGGGCAGCTCGGAGTACCACCTGGTCTACCGCTTCGAGGACGACGAGTCGCTGGCGGCGTGGGAGCGGTCGTCGGAGCGGCGGTCGGCTCTCGCACACGTCGAGGAGATGGTGGACGACGCCCGCTACGCCCGCGTCGAGGGCCTCGAGAGCTTCTTCACCCGGCCGGCTCGCCCCGGTCCCCGCTGGCGGCTGACCGTCCTCACCATCGCGGTCGTCTTCGCGATCACCTCGCTGTTCCAGCTGCTGGTCACACCCCACCTGGAGGGCTGGCCGGTCGAGGCGCGTCTGCTGCTCTCGGCCGTCGTCGTCGTGCTGCTGCTCGGCCACGTCGTGATGCCGCGGCTGACCCGGTGGCTCTCCGGGTGGCTGCGTCCCACCCGCGACTGACCCACCGCCGCGGCATCAGCCGCGCAGGCGCAGGCCCCGCGGGGTGGCGGCGAACCCGGCTGCCTGCAGGGCGGCCGACAGCGGCGTCGACTCGTGCACCGAGGCGCCGTCGGCCTTCTGCACGACCATCCGGCCCAGCGCGCCGGCCGACACCGCCCCCGACAGCGCCGTCGCCGCTTCCTTGAGCACCTGCTCGTCCTCGGTCCAGGAGAGCAGCGTCTTGCCGCCCCTCTCGACGTAGAGGACCAGGTCGCCGTCGACCAGGACCACCAGTGCCCCGGCCTTGCGGCCCGCGCGGTGCCCGGTCGCCTTGCGCCCGCCGGTGCCCTCGCCGATGTCGACGGCGTCACCGTCACCGGATCCCGGCCGGTCGGGCCAGGGCAGCGCGGCGCCGTACACGTTGGCCGGGTCGGTCGCGGCGAGGACGACGGCGCCGCCGGGAACCCGGTCGGGCGAGGCGAAGCTGCGCAGCCGGTCCACCGAGCCCGGTGTGCCGAACTGCGCGGCGCCCAGGGTCTCGACGAAGTAGCCGCGCCGTGAGCGCCCGTTCTCCTCGAACGCGCGCAGCACGGGGTAGACGGCGGAGAAGCCGCCCGGCACCTGCTCGGCCATCACCGCGCCGCGGGTCAGGACGCCGTGCCGTTCGAGCAGCGCCTCGGCCCGCGCCGTCGTCCGCCGCGTGCCGTTGACCTCCCGGTCGGGCAGCCGCGACCAGCGTCCGGCCACCGTGGGCGGTCCGGTGCGGGTCGGCATCGCCGGCCGGCCCACGCGCGGCCGCCCGTACCGGCTGCGCGTCACCCGCGGCGCCGTCGGCGTGCGCTTGTGGGTGCCGCCGCCGTGCAGCCGCGTGCGCAGCGGGGCGAGGGTGTCGTTGGTGAGCGCGCCGGCCCACACGAGGTCCCAGAGCAGGTCGGCCATCGCGGCGTCGTCGGTGGCGCCGACGAGGTCGGACAGGCCGCGGAAGAAGAGCGCCTGGCCGCCGGCGAGCTGGTCGAGGACCGGCCCGCCGCCCTCGGGCACGTCGAGGGGCTCGGGCAGCAGCAGCGGCGCGAGGTCGGCAGGGACGAGACTGATCCAGCCGTCGCCGCCCGGCAGGCCGCCGGCCCCGGCCCACAGCACCTCGCCGGCGCTGGTGAGCTCGTCGAGCATGGCGGGGGAGTAGTCGCGGACCCGGGTGGGGAGCACGAGCGTCTCGAGCGCGCTGGCCGGGACCAGCGCGCCGGCCAGCTGCTCGACGACGGCGAGCACACCGTCCGCCCCGCGCAGGCGACCGCCGACGCCCTGCCACGAGGGCGTGAAGCGGGCGAGCGTCCCGGTGGGGACCGGCTCCACCTCCTGGCGGAGCTTGGCGAGGCTGCGCCGGCGGATCGACCGCAGGACCTCGGCGTCGCACCACTCCTGCCCCGTGCCGCCGGGCCGGAACTCGCCGGCGACGAGGCGGCCGCTGCCGGTCAACCTGTGCAGCGTCGCGGTCACCACGGCGACCCCGAGACCGAGGCGGGTCGCCACCTCCGCGGGCTGGAAGGGGCCGTGGGTGCGGGCGTACCGGCCGACGAGGTCGCCCAGCGGATCGGCGACCGGCTCGGTGAACACCTCGGGCACGCCGACGGGCAGTGCGGTGCCCAGGGCGTCGCGGAGCCGGCCGGCGTCCTCGATCGCGACGTAGCGCTCCTCGCCGGCGATGCGCACCTGCAGCGCCCGGCGGGCGTCGACCAGCTCGTCCAGCCACGCCTGCGGCACCCCACGCGCCGCCGCCTCGGCGGAGGTCAGGTCGCCGATGCCGCGCAGGAGGTCCGAGGCGCCGTCGACGTCGCGCGGGTGCCGCTGTCCGGGCAGCCGCTGCAGCTCGGCCTCGATCTCGGCCATGGCCTCGCCGTCGAGCAGCTCGCGCAGCTCGGTCCGGCCCAGCAGCTCGGCCAGCAGACCCGTGTCGAGCGCGAGCGCCTGGGCGCGGCGCTCGGCCAGCGGCGCGTCGCCCTCGTAGAGGAACTGGCCGACGTAGCCGAACAGCAGCGACTGGGCGAACGGCGAGGCGGAGTCGGTTTGCACGTCGACGACGCGCACCTTGCGCGCGCGCACGTCGCTCATCAGCTCGACCAGGCCGGGGACGTCGTAGACGTCCTGCAGCACCTCGCGGGCGGCCTCGAGGGTGATCGGGAAGGAGGAGAACTCGCTCGCGACGGAGAGCAGCTGCGCGGCGCGCTGCCGCTGCTGCCACAGCGGGGTGCGGCGGCGCGGATCGCGGCGGGGGAGCAGGAGGGCGCGGGCTGCGCATTCGCGGAACCGGCTGGCGAACAGCGCCGAGGAGCCGACCTCGGCGGTCACCTCGCGCTCGACGTCGTCCGGGTCGAGCACGGCGAGGTCGGCCTCCGGCGGCTCACCCGTGGTGTCGGGCAGCCGCAGCACGATGCCGTCGTCGGAGTGCATGGAGGCGACGTCCACGCCGTAGCGCTCGCGCAGCCGGGCGGCGAGCACGAGGGCCCAGGGTGCGTTGACCTGGGCGCCGAAGGGCGAGTGCACGACCAGCCGCCAGTCGCCGAGCTCGTCGCGGAACCGCTCGACGAGCAGGGTCCGGTCGTCCGGGAGGTGGCCCGTGGCCGCCTTCTGCTCCGCGAGGTAGGCGTGCAGGTTCGCCGCGCCCCACTCGTCGAGGCCGGCGGCGCGGGCCCGTTCCAGCCCCGCCTCGGGCGTGGCCGAGCCGACCTCGCGCAGGAAGGCGCCGAGGGCCCGGCCGAGCTCGAGCGGCCGCCCGGGGGCGTCGCCGTGCCAGAACGGCATCTTCCCGGGCTGGCCGGGCGCCGGGGTGACCAGCACGCGGTCGTGGGTGATGTCCTCGATCCGCCAGGACGAGGATCCGAGCAGGAAGACGTCGCCGACGCGCGACTCGTAGACCATCTCCTCGTCGAGCTCGCCCACCCGCCGCCCGCCGGTGCCCTCGGCGCCGACGAGGAAGACGCCGAACAGGCCGCGGTCGGGGATGGTGCCGCCGCTGGTCACGGCCAGCCGCTGCGCGCCGGCCCGGGCGGTCAGGGTGTCGGTGACGCGGTCCCAGGTGAGCCGGGGCCGGAGCTCGGCGAAGGCGTCGGAGGGGTAGCGCCCGGCGAGCATGTCGAGGACGCCGTGCAGGGCGGAGTCCGGCAGCGACGAGAAGGCCGCCGACCGCCGCACGACGGCGGCCACCTCGTCCACCGTGCGCGGGCGCTCGGAGACCATGGCCACGATCTGCTGCGCGAGGACGTCGAGCGGGTTGCGCAGGTAGCGGATCGACTCGATCGCGCCCGCCTTCATGCGTTCGGAGACCAGCGCGCACTGCACCAGGTCGCCGCGGTACTTGGGGAAGAGGACGCCCCGGCTGACCGCCCCCACCTGGTGCCCGGCGCGGCCTACCCGCTGCAGGCCGCTGGCGACCGTGGGCGGCGCCTCCACCTGGACGACGAGGTCGACCGCGCCCATGTCGATGCCGAGCTCGAGGCTGGAGGTCGCGACGACGGCGGGCAGCCGGCCGGACTTGAGCGCCTCCTCGACGATCGCCCGCTGCTCGCGGGAGACCGAGCCGTGGTGCGCGGCCGCGACCGGCTGCACCCCCTCGGGGATCCCCCCGCCGGACCCGGCCTGCGCCATCAGCGCCGCAGCGTTCGTGCCCGGGGGCACCGGCTCGCCGGTCGCGCGCTCGTAGGCCAGCTCGTTGAGCCGGCTGGTCAGCCGCTCGGCCAGGCGGCGGGAATTGGCGAAGACGATGGTGCTGCGGTGGGCCTGCACCAGGTCGAGCACCCGCTCCTCGACGGCCGGCCAGATCGAGGTCCGGGGCTGGTTGCCGGCGGCCGATCCCTCCAGCTCACCGGTGGGCTGGCCCAGCTCGCTCATGTCCTCGACCGGGACGACGACCGAGAGGTCCCACTCCTTGGCCGACGGCGGGGACACGATCTGCACCGGCCGGCCGCCGGCCAGGTACGTGGCCACCTCCTCGATGGGCCGCACCGTGGCCGACAGGCCGATCCGCTGGGCCGGCCGCTCCAGCAGCTCGTCCAGCCGGTCGAGGGACACCGCCAGGTGCGCACCGCGCTTGGTGTCGGCGACCGCGTGCACCTCGTCGACGATGACCGTCTCGACGCCGCGCAACGCCTCGCGGGCGGAGCTGGTCAGCAGCAGGAACAGCGACTCCGGTGTCGTGATGAGGATGTCGGTGGGCCGGCGCGTGAACGCGCGCCGCTCCTCGGCCGGGGTGTCGCCCGAGCGGATGCCGACCCGGATCTCCGGACGCTCGAGCCCCAGCCGGGCCGACGCCTGGCCGATGCCGGTCAGGGGGGCCCGCAGGTTGCGCTCGACGTCGACGGCCAGCGCCTTGAGCGGGGAGACGTAGAGGACCCGGCAGCGCAGCTGCTCGTCGGCCGGTGGCGGGGTGGCGGCCAGGCGGTCGAGCGACCAGAGGAACGCGGCCAGCGTCTTCCCCGAGCCCGTGGGCGCCACGACGAGGGCGTGCTCGCCGCTGCTGATCGCGTCCCAGGCGCCCTCCTGGGCGGCCGTGGGGCGGACGAAGGCACCGGCGAACCAGGCCCGGGTGGCCTCCGAGAACCGGTCGAGTGCGGACACGGACCCAGTGTCCCCGGCGGGTACGACAGTCCGCCGGTCCACGCGGCGTCGAGGGGGCGGGACCACCCGTCCGGGGACGCCGATCGGGCAGACTGCCCGCGTGCAGCCCTCCCCGACACCGCTCCCCGGCGCGCTCGAACCGGCCGCGGGCTCCGTCCAGCGGCGCACCGTCGGGGTCCTCAGCGGCGCCGTGACGCTGGCCGGCCTGGGTGTCACCGTCGGGATCACGGTCGGCGGGCTGCTGGCCCGGGACGTCGCCGGCAGCGACACCGCCGCCGGCCTCGGCCAGACGGCCGGCGTGCTCGGCGCCGCGGTGATCGCCCTGCCGCTCGCGCGGATCAGCGACCGGGCCGGCCGCCGGACGGGGCTCGCGGCCGGCTACGCCGTGGCGGTGCTCGGCGCGGTCGTCGCCGTCGCCGCCGCCGCGATCTCCTCCCTGCCGTTGCTGCTCCTGGGGCTGTTCGCGTTCGGGGCGGCGACGGCCTGCGGACTGCAGGCGCGCTTCGCCGCCGCCGACCTGGCGACGCCGGAGCGCCGCGGCCGCGACCTCTCGCTCGTCGTCTGGGCGACCACGGTCGGCTCGGTGCTCGGTCCCAACCTCGCCGGCCCGGGTGCCGACCTCGGCCGGGCGCTCGGCCTGCCCGCCCTCGGCGGGGCGTTCGCGGTGTCGGCGGTCGTCTTCGCCGTCGTGGCGGCCGGTCTGCTCCTGCTGCTGCGCCCGGATCCGCTGCTCCTCGCGCGCCGGCTCGGAGGTGGGGGAGCTGGGCCGCGGCCCCGCACGGCGACGTCCACCGCGCTGCGGGCGGTCTGGGCGACGCCGGGAGGGCGTCTCGGCCTGACCGCCGTGGTCGTCGCCCACTCCGTGATGGTCGGCGTCATGGTCATGACCCCGGTGCACATGGGTCACGCCGGGCACTCCGACGGCGCGACACTGCGCGTCATCGGCCTGGTGATCAGCGTCCACGTGGCCGGCATGTACCTCTTCTCGCCGCTCGTGGGCGTGCTCGCCGACCGCGCCGGGCGCAGGGCGACGGTCGCCCTGGGCGCACTGCTGCTGCTGGCGGCCGCGGCGCTGGCCGGCACCGCGGCACCGGATGCCTCGGTGCAGCTCGGCGCCGGGCTGCTCCTCCTGGGGCTGGGCTGGTCGTGCGGGCTCATCGCCGGCTCGACGCTGGTCACCGAGGCCGTCGCGGTGGAGCTCCGGCCGACGGCGCAGGGCGGGACGGACCTGCTGATGGGCCTCGGCGCCGCGGTCGCCGGCGCGGTGGGCGGTCCGCTGCTCGCCATCGGCGACTTCGGGCTGGTGGCGGCGGTGTCGGCCGCGCTGGTGCTGCCGCTGGCGGTCGTGTGGCTGACCGGCGCGGGCCGGGCCGTCAGCGGTCCCGGTAGTTCCTGATCAGCAGCACGATCAGGACCACCAGCGCCAGGGCGATGCCGATCTGCAGGACGAGGTCCCACTCCGACGAACCGGTGCCCGGTACCACGGCTCCGAGGGTAGGCCGCCCGGCGCACGGCGGGGACCGCTCGGGTTAGCGTCGCAGCGTGCGCCTGCAGGAGTTCTGGTCCCGTCTCGACAGTCAGTTCGGTCCGATGCGCGCCCAGAGCGTGGCCCGCGACCACGTGTTCTCCGCGCTCGGCGGGCGGACCGCGCTCGACGCGATCGAGGCCGGACTGCCGGTGCGCAAGGTGTGGCTGGCCATCTGCGAGGAGTACGAGGTGCCGGTCAAGGAGCGGTGAGCGCACCGGTCGCCGGGGGCGGCGTGTCGCCCTGGCGATCGAACAGGTGTTCGTCCTACAGTGGCGTCCACAGGCAGGACCGCTCTCCACAGATCCGCCGGGGCCCCGGAATTGTCGGACCCCCGTCCTAGCGTCGATCCCGACAACTTCCCCAGAACTTCGAAGGTGGCCATCATGGCAACGCTCGACCGCGACAAGGCCCTCGACATGGCCCTCGCCCAGATCGACAAGCAGTTCGGCAAGGGCTCCGTCATGCGCCTGGGCGAGAGCCCCGAGGTGGCCATGAAGGTCATCCCGACCGGCTCCATCTCCCTCGACATCGCCCTCGGTGTCGGTGGCCTTCCGCGCGGCCGCGTCATCGAGGTCTACGGCCCGGAGTCCTCCGGTAAGACGACGGTGGCCCTGCACGCCGTGGCCAACGCCCAGGCCGCCGGCGGCATCGCGGCGTTCGTCGATGCCGAGCACGCGCTGGACCCGGAGTACGCCCGCGCCATCGGCGTGGACACCGACGCGCTCCTGGTCAGCCAGCCCGACACGGGTGAGCAGGCGCTGGAGATCGCCGACATGCTGATCCGCTCCGGCGCCCTGGACGTCATCGTCATCGACTCCGTCGCCGCGCTGGTGCCGCGCGCCGAGATCGAGGGCGAGATGGGTGACAGCCACGTGGGTCTGCAGGCCCGTCTGATGAGCCAGGCGCTGCGGAAGATCACCGGTGCGCTGAGCAACTCCGGGACGACGGCGATCTTCATCAACCAGCTGCGCGAGAAGGTCGGCGTGGTCTACGGCTCGCCCGAGGTCACCACGGGTGGTCGTGCGCTGAAGTTCTACTCGTCGGTCCGGCTCGACGTCCGCCGTATCGAGACCCTCAAGCAGGGCACCGACGCGGTCGGCAGCCGCACCCGCATCAAGGTCGTCAAGAACAAGGTGGCGGCGCCCTTCAAGCAGGCCGAGCTCGACATCCTCTGGGGTCAGGGCTTCAGCCGTGAGGGCGGGCTCATCGACGTGGGCGTCGAGCAGGGCTTCGTCAAGAAGTCCGGCGCCTGGTACACGTACGACGGCGACCAGCTGGGGCAGGGCAAGGAGAACGCCCGCAACTTCCTGAAGGACAACCCCGACCTCGCCGACGAGATCGAGAAGAAGATCAAGGAGAAGCTGGGCATCGGGCCGCGCCTCGACGCCCCGGTCGACGCACCCGCCGACTTCTGAGCCGGTCGGTGTCCGGCTTCCCCTCGACCCGCCGCCGCGGCCCGGGCGGGCGCCCGGGCGCGCGGCGGCCGGGCAGCAGGGGCGACGACGCCACTGCTCCCGAGATGGTCCCGGGGGCGCCCGACGACGAGATGGGCGATCCGGAGTCGGTCGCCCGCGGCATCTGCCTGCGGGCGCTGACCGGTGCGCCGAAGACGCGCCAGCAGCTGGCCGACCTGCTGGCGCAACGCGGGGTGCCGGACGACGCCGCGGAGACCGTGCTCGACAGGTTCACCGAGGTCGGCCTCATCGACGACGCAGCCTTCGCCCGGGCGTGGGTGAACTCGCGGCAGGCGGGCCGGGGCCTCGCCCGGCGGGCGCTCAGCGCCGAGCTCCGGGCGAAGGGCGTGGACCCCGAGGTGGCCGCCGAGGCGGTCAACGAGGTGGACGACGAGGACGAGCGCGCCGCTGCCCGCCGGCTCGTCGAGCGCCGGGCGCCGGGTATGCGGCGGCTCGACCGTGCGACGGCCAGCCGTCGCCTGATGGGCATGCTGGCGCGCAAGGGCTACAACGGCGGGCTGGCTGCCGCCGTCGTGCGCGAGGTGCTCGACCACGCGGATTCAGCCGACGACGCGGACCAGGCGTTCGACGACCTCGACGTGGACAGCCAGTTGCCCTGACGGCCCCCGTTCCGCAGCCTGCGCCGAGCGCGCGACGCGCCGGGAGGCGTCCGCCCGTCAGGTCGGGTCGGGGTCGTTCGGGCCCTGGCGCGGGCCCCCGCTCGCGCCGATCTCGCTGACGCCGCCGTAGGGCTCGTGGCGCCTGCCGGCGTGCGCCTCGTCCTGCAGCCGGTCGAGCAGGTGCGGGTAGTGCATCTCGAAGGCGGGGCGCTCCGAGCGGATCTTCGGGATCTCCACGAAGTTGTGCCGCGGCGGCGGGGAGGACGTGGCCCACTCCAGCGAGTTCCCGTGCCCCCAGGGGTCGTCCCGCAGGGCGAGCTGGCCGTACTTCCACGAGTGCACGACGTTGTAGAGGAACGGCAGGATCGAGGCGCCCAGGATGAATGCTCCGATCGATGACACCATGTTCAGCGCGGTGAATTCGTCGGTCGGCAGGTAGTCCACGTACCGGCGCGGCATGCCCTCGGCGCCCAGCCAGTGCTGCACCAGGAACGTGGTGTGGAAGCCGATGAAGGTCATCCAGAACTGCAGCTTGCCCAGCCGCTCGTCGAGCATCCGGCCGCACATCTTCGGGAACCAGAACGCGATGCCGGCGTTGGCCGCGAAGACGACGGTCCCGAACACGACGTAGTGGAAGTGGGCGACGACGAAGTACGAGTCGGTGATGTGCCAGTCGATCGGCGGGCTGGCCAGCAGCACGCCGGTCAGTCCGCCGAGCAGGAAGGTGACCATGAAGCCGATCGACCACAGCATCGGCGTCTCGAAGGTCAGCTGCCCGCGCCACATCGTGCCGATCCAGTTGAAGAACTTCAGTCCCGTCGGTACGGCGATCAAGTAGGTGAGGAAAGCGAAGAACGGCAGCAGCACCGCACCCGTGGCGTACATGTGGTGCGCCCACACGGCCAGGGACAGGAAGCCGATCGCCATGGTGGCCCCGACCATCCCCTTGTAGCCGAACAGGGGCTTGCGGCTGAACACCGGGATGATCTCGGTGATGATGCCGAAGAACGGCAGCGCGATGATGTAGACCTCGGGATGGCCGAAGAACCAGAACAGGTGCTGCCACAGCATCGGCCCACCCATCTCGTCCGAATAGACGAGGGCGCCCAGGTTGCGGTCGGCGAGCAGGCCGAACAGCGCGGCGGTCAGGATGGGGAAGGCCAGCAACACCAGCACGCTGGTGATCAGCGCATTCCAGGTGAAGATCGGCATCCGGAACATGGTCATCCCGGGGGCGCGCAGGCACACGATCGTGGTGATGAAGTTGACGCCACCGAGGATCGTGCCCAGGCCGCTGACGGCCAGGCCGGCGATCCAGAGGTTCCCGCCGACGCCGGGAGAGTTCACGCCGTCCGACAGCGGCGTGTACGCCGTCCACCCGAAGTCGGCCGGCCCGCCCGGGGTGACGAAGCCGGACACCGCGATGGTGCTCCCGATGAGGAAGAGCCAGAAGGAGAAGGCGTTCAGCCGGGGAAAGGCGACATCGGGGGAGCCGATCTGCAAGGGCATGATCAGGTTGCCGAAGGCGAAGAACAGCGGCGTCGCGAACATCAGCAGCATCAGCGTGCCGTGCATCGTGAACAGCTGGTTGTACTGCTCCGGCGACAGGAACTGCAGCTCCGGACGGGCCAGCTCGGCTCGGATGAGCATCGCCATCAGGCCGCCGAGGATGAAGAAGACGAACGACGCCGTCAGGTACATCAGCCCGATCGTCTTGTGATCGGTCGTCCGCAGCAGGTTCGACAGCCGGGATCCCTTGACGGGCATGTGCACCGGACTGGGCCGGCTGACGATCGGCTGCGGTGCGATGGCGGTCATGCCGCGCCTCGCGTCGTCGTCCGGCCCTCCACGGGCCACCGTCGAGCAGAAGTCGAGCTGCGGGACATGAGCGGCTCCCCGGTTCTCCGCACGCACTGCGGTTTCCGCGCCGCCCGCCCAGCCGGTGAGCGACGCCACCATCGTGGCCCATCAGTGCGCCGGGGGAAACCCGAGTTCCGATGGCGGGGGAGCGACCTGCCGAGCGGCGAGAGCTCAGGCCGCGGCGGTCCAGGCGCTCAGGTCGACCGCGAGACCGTCGGAGGCGTCCGGGTCGGCCACCAGCCACGCGTCGTCGCGGCGCTGTCCGGCGAGCAGCCAGCGGCGGATCTGCCGGTCGAAGCCGTGCCGGGACGGCCGCCCGGGCTCCCCCGCGGGGCCGAGGAAGGTGACGTCGACCAGCGCTTCGTCGGCGTGCCGGAGCACCAGCCGGCAGCGGGCGCGGCGGTGGCGCGCCGGCGGGACCGCCTCGCGGACCACCGCGGACACGGCACCGGCGGCCTCGGCGAAGTCGGCGGCGGCAGCGCGCAGCCGGGCCACGAACTGCTGGGCCAGGTCGGGTCCGCCGTCCTCGGACGGTCCCGCGGCCTCCGGATCGGCGACTGTCGCCGCCTGGACCGCGTGCTGCTCCCCGGTGGTCAGGTCCACCACGAAGCGTTCGGTCGGGACCTCGGTGTCGCCCGGCAACTCCGCCGCCGCAGGCGTCGGCTGCACGCCCGAGCGCGGGACGGGCGGCAGGGAACGCCGACCAGCGGCGTGCATGGTCTCCATGGTGGACACCAGTCTCACCGCCCCCGCCGCGGCGCGTCGCCCGCGACGCGCCGCAGCTGGGGCGGTTGGGTCAGCTGGTGGAGCTGCCGCCCAGCGGCGCGTCGACGGAGGCCTCGACGTCCTGGACCGCGGTGGCCTTGCGGCTGCGCCGGGTTCGCTTCTCGAGGTAGCGCGCCAGCTGCGACAGGAGCACGTTGATCACGATGTAGATCAGGCCGGCGGCCACGTACAGCTGGAAGGTGTACTCGTTGCCGAACCGCGGCGTGAAGAACTCGACCAGGCTGCGCGCCCCGCGCAGCAGCTCGAAGTAGCTGATGATGAAGCCCAGCGAGCTGTCCTTGAGCAGCACCACGAGCTGCGCGATGAGCACCGGCAGCATCCGGCGGATGGCCTGGGGCAGCAGGATCTGCGTCATGACCTGCGTCTTGCGCATGCCCAGCCCGTAGGCGGCCTCGCTCTGCCCCTTGTCGATGGACAGGATCCCTGCCCGGAAGATCTCCGCCAGCACCGCCGAGTTGTAGAGCGTCAGCCCGCCGGCCAGCGCCTGGAAGGGCGAGGGGCGCACGCCGAACTTCGGCAGCACGAAGTAGAGGGCGAAGATGACCACCAGCAGGGGGATGGCGCGGAAGAACTCGATGTAGATCCCGGCCAGCCACCGCACGAACCGGTGCTCGGAGAGCCGGCCGGCGGCCAGCAGGAGGCCGATCACGGTGGCCAGGACCATCCCGACGGCCGCCACCTGGAGGGTGTTCACCAGGGCCCGGCCGAGGGTCTGCGGGACGCCGGTGCGGCTGTCGAAGAGTACCGCCCACCGCTGGCCGTCGAGCTGGCCGTTGCTGCCGAGCCGGATCAGGACCAGGGCCACCAGGGCCGCGATCAGCAGGGAACCGATGATCGTCCCGATCCGGATGCGGGCACGGGCCTTCGGGCCCGGGATGTCGAAGAGCACCGGTGCGGTCATCGGAGGATCGCCACCCGGCGCTCGATGCGGTTGACGGCGAAGGCCAGCGGGAGCGTGATCACCATGTAGGCGACCACCACCCCCAGGAGCACGGCGGTGAGCTCACCGGCGTCGGCGTTCACCAGGCGCGGGAGCAGGGAACTCAGCTCGCTGGTCGCGAAGCCGGCCGCGATCGAGCTGTTCTTGACCATCGCGATGAAGACGTTGCCCAGCGGCGGGACGACCGTCCGGAACGCCTGGGGGAGGACGACCTCGCGCAGCGACTGGCCGAAGGTGAGCCCGATCGCGCGGGAGGCCTCGGCCTGGCCCGCGGACACGGCGTTGATGCCCGAACGCACCGCCTCGCAGACGAAGGCGGCGGTGTAGAGGCCCAGCGAGAGCACCGCGCCGGTGAAGAAGTCGAGGATGAAGTCGATCTGCGGCAGGCCGAAGATCATGAAGAAGAAGACGACGGTCAGGGGCGTGTTGCGGAACGCCTCGACGTAGAACGTCGCGAGTCCCCGCAGCGGCGGGATCGGGCTCACCCGGGCGGCGGCGAGCAGCGTGCCGAGCACGAGTGCCAGCACGCCGGCCAGGAACGACAGCCACAGGGTCGTGAGGAAGGCGTCCCACAGCAGGTCGAAGTTGTCGGCGAGGAACTGCACACCGCCTCCTCTCGAGATCGGTCAGGACGGCACGCGGGGCAGGGGAGACCCCCGCCCCGCGTGCCGGTGGGACGTCAGTAGCGGTCGACCTGCGGCGGCTCGGGCGCCTCGGTGCCGCTGATGTCACCGGCCGTGCGGTCCCAGGCCTCGGCCCACGAACCGTCCTCGAAGGACTCCTCGAGCACGTCGTTGATGAAGTTGCGGAACTCCGTGTCACCCAGGGGCACGCCGATGCCGTAGGGCTCGGTGGTGAACGGGTTGCCGACCAGCTCGAAGGCGCCGTCGCTGCCGGCGACCAGCCCGGTGAGGATGACGTTGTCCGTGGTCACGGCGTCGACCTGGCCGTTGGCCAGGGCGTCGGCGCACTTGGAGTAGACGTCGAAGAGGGTCAGCGTGGCCTCCGGGTAGTTGTCCCGGATGTTCTGCGCGGGGGTCGAGCCCTCGACGGAGCAGACGTTCTTGCCGGCCAGGTCCTCCGGGCCCTCGATGTTCTCGGGGTTGCCCTCGGCCACCATGATGTCCTGCCCGGCCTCGTAGTACGGCCCGGCGAAGTCGATGAGCTGCTTGCGTGCGTCGTTGATCGTGTAGGTGGCGACGACCATGTCCACCTGACCGTTCTGCAGGAACGGCTCGCGGTTGGCCGACACCGTCTCGACCCACTCGATGTCCTCGGCCGCGATGCCGAGCTTCGCGGCGACCATCTTGGCGATCTCGACGTCGAAGCCCTCGGGCTCCTGGGTGTTCGGGTTGAGCAGGCCGAACCCGGGCTGGTCGAACTTGGTGCCGATGGTGATGGTCCCGGCCTCGTTGAGCTCGGCCATCGTCGTGCCGGCCTCGAACTCGACGTCGGTCTCCACCGCGGCGGTGTTGTCGGCCGACTCCTCGGCCTGGTTGCCGGCGTCGCTGCCGCCGCAGGCGGTGAGCAGCAGGCCTGCTGCCGCCAGCGAGGCGGCGTATCGGGTGATGCGCATGAGCGGTCCCTCCAGAGGACGGGTCAGTGGTTGAGGATCTTGGACAGGAAGTTCTTCGCCCGGTCCGACTGCGGGTTCGTGAAGAAGGTCTCGGGGTCGGCCGTCTCGACGATCTGGCCGCCGTCCATGAAGACGACGCGGTTGGCGGCCCGGCGGGCGAAACCCATCTCGTGCGTGACGACGACCATCGTCATGCCGTCGCGGGCGAGGCTGACCATGACGTCGAGGACCTCGCTGATCATCTCCGGGTCGAGCGCCGAGGTCGGCTCGTCGAAGAGCATGACCTTGGGGTCCATGGCCAGCGCCCGGGCGATCGCGACCCGCTGCTGCTGACCGCCCGACAGCTGGGCTGGGTACTTGTCGGCCTGCGCGCTGACCCCGACCCGGTCGAGCAGCTCGCGGGCGCGCTGCTCGGCCTCGGCCTTCGACTTGCCGCGGACCTTGATCGGCCCCAGCGTGACGTTCTGCAGGATCGTCTTGTGGGCGAAGAGGTTGAAGCTCTGGAACACCATGCCGACGTCGCTGCGCAGGCGCGCGAGCTGCTTGCCCTCCTCGGGCAGGCGCTCGCCGTCGATGGTGATCTCACCCTTCTCGATGGCTTCGAGGCGGTTGATCGTCCGGCACAGCGTGGACTTGCCCGACCCCGAGGGACCGATCACGACGACGACCTCGCCGCGGGCGATCTCCAGGTCGATGTCCTGCAGCACGTGCAGTTCGCCGAACCACTTGTTGACGCCGGACAGGCGGACGAGAGGCTCTCCGTTGGGACGGCTGGTCACCCTTAGGGACCCTAAAGGCCGCGGGACACGGTGAGTGATCGGGGCGATCACGAAGGGGTAACGAAGCGGCCGGGCACCGGTTCTCCGGTCCGCCGTCGGCCGCGCCGTACCCTCGCCCTGTCATGAGCAGCGCAGCCGAGGTCCCCGTGGCGCGCACCTACCGGGTGCGCACCTACGGGTGCCAGATGAACGTCCACGACTCCGAGCGCCTCTCCGGCCTCCTCGAGCAGGCCGGGTACACCGCCGCCCCCGAGGGTGCCGACGCCGACGTCGTCGTCCTCAACACCTGCGCGGTGCGCGAGAACGCGGACAACCGGCTGTACGGGAACCTCGGACACCTGCGGCCGGCCAAGGACGCCAACCCCGGTATGCAGATCGCCGTGGGCGGGTGCCTCGCGCAGAAGGACCGCGGCGAGATCGTGCGGCGCGCCCCGTGGGTCGACGTCGTCTTCGGCACCCACAACGTGGGATCCCTGCCGGCGCTGCTCGAGCGCGCCCGGCACAACGCCGAGGCGCAGGTCGAGATCGCCGAGGCGCTCGAGGTCTTCCCGTCGACGCTGCCGGCCAAGCGGGACTCGGCCCATTCGGGCTGGGTGTCGATCAGCGTCGGCTGCAACAACACCTGCACGTTCTGCATCGTCCCGGCGCTGCGCGGCAAGGAGAAGGACCGCCGGCCCGGCGAGATCCTCGCCGAGGTGCAGGCGCTGGTCGACCAGGGCGTGCTCGAGGTGACGCTGCTCGGCCAGAACGTGAACGCCTACGGCGTCGAGTTCCGCGACCGCGGCGCCTTCGCCGACCTGCTGCGGGCCGCCGGCCGCATCGACGGCCTGGAGCGGATCCGCTTCACCAGCCCGCACCCCCGCGAGTTCACCGACGACGTCATCGAGGCCATGGCGGAGACGCCGTCGGTCTGCCACCAGCTGCACATGCCGCTGCAGAGCGGGTCGGACGACGTGCTGCGCCGCATGCGCCGCGGCTACCGGCAGGAGCGCTACCTCGGGATCATCGACCGCGTCCGCGCCGCCATGCCCGACGCGGCGATCACCACCGACATCATCGTGGGCTTCCCCGGCGAGACCGAGGCGGACTTCGAGCAGACCTTGGAGGTCGTGCGGCAGGCCCGCTTCGCCAGCGCCTTCACCTTCCAGTACTCGAAGCGCCCGGGGACGCCGGCCGCCGAGATGGACGATCAGCTGCCCAAGGAGGTCGTGCAGGAGCGCTACCTGCGGCTGACCGCCCTGCAGGACGAGATCAGCTGGGCGGAGAACCGGGCGCAGATCGGCCGCCGCGTCGAGCTGCTGGTCGCCGCGGGGGAGGGCAGCAAGGACGCCGCCCGCGGCCGGCTCTCCGGACGGGCGCGCGACGGACGGCTCGTGCACTTCACGGCGGCTGACGGCGTCCGGGCGGGGGACGTCGTGCAGACCGTGGTGACCGACGCCGCCCCGCACCACCTGATCGCCGATGGCGTGCTGCTGTCGCACCGCCGGACGCGGGCCGGGGACGCGAGCGAGGCGGGCGCCCGGCCGACGACGCCCGGCGTCGCCCTCGGCATGCCGAGGATGGGCGTGCCCGCCCCCCTGGCGCCCGTCGCGAGCTGCTAGCGGCGGGCGCTCTTCTCCGCCTCGGCCAGCCACTCGCGGCGGGTCGCCAGGTTGGCCCGGGCCTCCGCGATCCGGCGTTCGTCGCCGGCGGCCTCGGCCTTGGCCATCTGCTCCTCGGCCTTGGTGACGGCGGCCCGCATCGAGGCGACCATCGGGTTCTCAGGAGCCGTGCGGATGCGGGTGGAGTCGGCCGCGCCGCGCACCTTCTGCTCCACCGCCTGCATGCGGTCCTCGAGCTGGCGCATCACCCCGCGCGGGACGTGGCCGATGGCGTCGTAGCGCTCCTGGATCTTGCGCAGCGCGTTCTGCGCGCCCTTGAGGTCGGTGGAGGGGTCGAGCTTCTCCGCCTGCGCGAGGAGCTCCTCCTTCTGCTGCTGGTTGGCCACCTCCTCGCTGTTGCGCTTCTTGTCCGACTCCGCCCGGGCGGCGAAGAAGACGTCCTGCGCCGCGCGGAACTCCTTCCACAGGTCGTCGTCGCCGTCGCGGCCGGTCCGGGGCACGGCCTTCCAGCGGTCCATCAGCGAGCGCATCGCCGCGCTGGTGGGACCCCACTCGGTGGAGGTGGCGAGCTTCTGCGCCTCCTTGATGAGCTCCTGCTTCGCGGCGCGGGCCTCCCCGCGCTGGGCGTCCAGCGACGCGAAGTGGGCGCCGCGGCGGCGACCGAAGGCGTCGCGGGCGGCCGCGAACCGGCTCCAGAGCGCGTCGTCGGTCTTGCGGTCGATCCCGCGGATCGTCTTCCACTCCTCGACGATGGCCTTCAGCCGGTCGCCGGCCGCCTTCCACGACGTCGACTCGGCGGCGATCTGCTCCGCCTCGGCGGCCAGGGCTTCCTTGCGGGCCACCTGCCCGGCGCGCGCGGCGGCCTTCTCCGCGCGGAACTCGGCGGCGGCGGAGTCGGCGGTCTCGACCATGGCGCGCGCCCGGGCGGCCAGGCCGTCGAGGTCGCCCACGGCTGCGGCGGTCGGGATCGTCTCGGCCAGACCCTGCGCCTTGCTCCGGATCTCGGTCGGGTTGCCGGTGTGCGCCTTCAGCCGGGCCTCGAGCAGCGCCACCTCGGTGGCGAGGTCGTCGTACCGGCGGCCGTAGTGGGCCAGCCCGGCAGCGGGCTCGCCGGCCTGCCACGACCCGACGGCGCGCTCGCCGTCGGCGGTGCGCACGTAGACGGTGCCCTCCTCGTCGACGCGACCCCACTGGGCCGGATCGCTAGCGGGAACGGCGGGCACCTCGACGGCCGGTTCCGTCGCGGCGGCAGGGGCGGGGGAGGACGGCGGCATGGGGCGCGGCACCGGACGGGGCGCCATGGGCCGCGGCCTGGGCGGCGCGGGGACGGGCGCGTCGGCGGTCGGATCGGCGACCGCAGCGTCGGCGGGGGCCGGCGCCTCGGGCGTCCCGGCCTCCGGGGTCACCGCCTGCGAGGTCGCCTCGGGGGCCTCGGCCTCGGCCGGGACCCCGCCTCCCACCGGCGCGGGGGTCGTCTCCGGGTTCTCCGCAATCGGCGGAGAGTCCTGCTGCGCCCCGTTCCCGGGGTTGTCCGTGCTCGACACGTCGGGCAGTGTCCCACGTCGCATCCGGGAGACTGACCTGTGTGAGTGCTGTTCCCGAAGGGCCGCCCCTCCCCGGTGCCCGTGCGTCGGCCGCGGTGGCCTTCTGCCCGGCCCCTCCGCTGCTCCACCCCGACGTCGAGGTGCGGCCGGACGACGCGACCGCCGCCCTCCGCGCGGCGTGCGCCGCCGCGGTCGGCGACCTCCTGGCGGTGGCCCCCGACGTCGTCGTCGTGGTCGGTCCGGGCGCGGAGCCCGGCATGCGCCTGGGACGGGGGGACGCCGGCAGCTTCCGGGGTTTCGGCGTGGACGTCGAGGTCCCGTTCGACGGGCGGGCCCGCCCGGGCGGACGGCGGGTCCCGGTGCCGCACACGCTCGGGGCGTGGCTGCTGGACCAGGCCGGCTTCGCGGGTGCCCGGGTCGGCGTCGCGCCGGAGGACCTGGTCCAGCTCGTCCGCGACCTGCCCGCGCCGGTGGGGATCCTCGCGATGGGCGACGGCTCGGCCCGGCGCAGCGTCAAGGCGCCCGGCTACCTGGACGAGGCGGCGGAACCGTTCGACGCGGCGGTCGCGCGGGCCCTGCGGACGGGCGACGCCGGGGCCCTGCGCGACCTCGACCCCGCCGAGGGGGAGCGTCTCGCGGCCGCGGGGGTGCCTGTCTGGCGAGCCGTCGGCGCCGCCCTGGCCGGCCGCTCGCTGGCCGCTCGGCTGCACTCCGACTGCGCGCCGTTCGGCGTCGGCTACCTCGTCGCCTCGTGGGTGGCCGCGTGAGCGCGCCGCCGGTCGTCGCCGTCGTCGGGCCCACCGCGACCGGCAAGACCGCGCTCGCCGTCGCGCTGGCCCACCGCCTCGGCGGCGAGGTGGTCAACGCCGACTCCATGCAGCTCTACCGCGGCATGGACATCGGCACCGCCAAGCCGGACCTGGCCGAACGGGACGGCGTGCCACACCACCTGCTCGACCTGTGGCACGTCCGCGACGCAGCCTCCGTCGCGGAGTACCGGGACCTGGCGCGGGCGGAGATCGACCGGCTGCGGGCGGCCGGCACCGTGCCCCTGCTCGTCGGTGGCTCGGGGCTCTACATCCGCGCGGTGGTGGACGAGCTGGACTTCCCCGGCACCGACGCGGCCGTCCGCGCCCGGCTCGAGGAGGAGCTGGCCTCGGTCGGCGCATCCGCCCTGCACGAGCGGCTGGCCGGCCTCGACCCGGCCGCCGCGGCGGCGGTGCTGCCCAGCAACGGACGGCGGATCGTCCGCGCGCTCGAGGTGATCGAGCTGACCGGCGGCCCCTTCCGCGCCCAGCTGCCGGAACCGCGGCCGCACTACCCGTCCGTCGTGGTGGGGCTGGACCGCGAAGCCGCCGAGCTCGACGAGCGCGTCGCCGCCCGGGTGGACCGGATGTGGGCGGCGGGTTTCGTGGACGAGGTGGCCGCGCTCGCCGACGACGGGCTGCGCGAGGGCCCGACGGCCTCCCGGGCCCTGGGGTACGCGCAGGTGCTGGCCCAGCTCGACGGCGAACTCACGCCGGACGAGGCGCGCGAGCGGACCGTCTCGACGACGCGCCGGTTCGTCCGCCGCCAGCGTTCCTGGTTCCGTCGTGACGCAACGGTCACCTGGTTCGAGGCCGCCCGCCCCGACCTGGTCGACGCCGTCTCCGAGGTGATCACCGCCCGTACGATCGATCCGTGACTGCGCTGACCGCTCCCCGGGTGCTCGTCGGGCACGGGACGGAGAACGACTTCGTCGTCCTGCCCGATCCGGACGGCAGCGTCTGGCCCGAGGCCCGGCTGGACGGCGCGCTGGTGCGCCGGCTCTGCGACCGGCGGGCCGGCCTCGGTGGCGACGGCGTGCTCCGCGTCGTGCGCAGCGTGCACGTGCCCGACGCGCCGGCCGTGCTGGGCGAGGCGCTGGCGGCGTGCGAGTGGTTCATGGACCACCGCAACGCCGACGGGTCCACGGCGGAGATGTGCGGCAACGGCATCCGGCTGTTCCTGCACGTGCTGGTCAGCGAGGGGCTGCTCGACCGGGCCACGTGCGAGGCCGGCGTCCTGGTGGGCACTCGCGGCGGACCGCGGCGGGTCGGTGCGACCCCTGCGGGCGGTTACTGGGTGGACATGGGCCCGGCCCGCGAGTTCGGTGCCGGCGAGGCCGAGGTGGCCGGCCGGTCCTTCGCCGGTCTCGCCGTCTCGATGGGCAATCCGCACCTGGCCTGCCTGACCGACGCGGACATCGAGGAGCTCGACCTGACGGGGACGCCGCGGTTCGACACCGCGCTCTTCCCCGACGGGGTCAACGTGGAGCTGGTGAACGTCCTCGAGCCGGCGGCCCACGTGCGGCTGCGCGTCGTCGAGCGCGGGGTGGGCGAGACCCGCTCGTGCGGGACCGGCGCCTGCGCCGCCGGCTACGCGGCGCTCGCGGCGGAGGGGCGGACGGAGGGGACGGTGGTCGTCGACGTCCCCGGGGGCCGCCTGTCGGTGCAGGTGACCCCCGGGACAACGGTGCTCACCGGCCCCGCGGTGCTGGTGGCGGCCGGCGAGCTGTGCCCGGAGTGGCTGGCCGGCTGAGCCGGCTCAGACGCGGTCGTCGTCCTCGGTCGGCGACTCGGGCATCATCGACTGCCCCTCGGTAGCGGGGGAGCTCTCCGCCTCGCCGCGGCCGCTGTCCTGGTCCGGCCCGCCCCCGAGCGGGTTCCGGGACGGACCGCCGATGCCCTTCGGGTCCCGGCCCGGGTCGTCGATCTCGCTGTTCGCGCCCAGGCTGCTGGATCCGGACTCGCTCATCGCTGTCCTCCTCGTCGGTGTCGTCTCCGCCCGCCTCCTACCCCCGGCGACGCGGGATGTAGTCGGCACCGTCCGGTGTTGTACGGAGCGATGCGAACAGAGATGCAGACAACTCACGTGCTCCCGGCGACGGGGCATGCCACGCTGGAGACGATGACGACCGCCCCCGACGTCCCCTTCGACGACCAGACCCGCCCCGAGCCGCGCCCTGTCGCGGCCGCGACCGAGCAGTGGGACGAGCCCGACGACACCACCGGCTCCTACGCCCTGGAGGCCCGCGGCGCGCTGCGCCGGGTGGCCGGGCTGTCCACCGAGCTCGCCGACGTCACCGAGGTCGAGTACCGCCGGCTGCGCCTCGAGCGCGTCGTGCTGGTCGGGGTGTGGACCGAGGGCACCCAGGTCGACGCCGACCGGTCGCTGGCCGAGCTCGCCGCCCTGGCCGAGACCGCCGGATCGCAGGTCCTCGAGGCGGTCAGCCAGCGGCGCGACAAGCCCGACGCCGCCACCTACGTGGGCTCGGGCAAGGCGGGCGAGATCCGCGACATCGTCGCCGCGACCGGCGCCGACACCGTCATCTGCGACGGCGAGCTCACCCCGGGCCAGCTCAACCAGCTGGAGAAGATCCTCAAGGTCAAGGTCGTGGACCGGACCGCGCTGATCCTCGACATCTTCGCCCAGCACGCGAGCAGCCGGGAGGGCAAGGCCCAGGTCGAGCTCGCCCAGATGCAGTACATGCTGCCGCGGCTGCGTGGTTGGGGTGAGTCGCTGTCCCGGCAGGCAGGTGGTCGCGTCGCCGGTGGTGGCGGCATCGGTACCCGCGGTCCCGGTGAGACCAAGATCGAGACGGACCGCCGGCGCATCCGTGCCCGGGTGAGCAAGCTGCGCCGCGAGATCGCGGGGATGGCCACGGCGCGGGCGACCCAGCGGTCGAACCGCGACCGGAACGCCACTCCCAGCGTCGCGATCGCCGGCTACACCAACGCCGGCAAGTCCAGCCTGCTCAACGCCCTGACCGGCGCGGGCGTGCTGGTGGAGAACGCGCTGTTCGCCACGCTGGACCCGACCGTCCGACGCGCGGAGACGCCCGAGGGGCGCGAGTACACGCTCACGGACACCGTCGGCTTCGTCCGGCACCTGCCTCACCAGCTCGTGGATGCCTTCCGGTCGACGCTGGAGGAGGTCGCCGCCGCCGATCTGCTCCTGCACGTCGTCGACGGCTCCGACCCGGACCCGATCGGCCAGATCAACGCCGTGCACGTCGTGCTCCAGGACATCGACGCCTCGTCGGTGCCGGAGGTGGTCGTCGTGAACAAGGTCGACGCGATGGACGAGGAAGCCATCCTCACGCTGCGCCGTGCCCTGCCCGGTGCGGTCTGGGTCTCGGCCCGCACCGGCACCGGGATCGAGCAGCTCCGGGAGCTCGTCGCCGCCCGCCTGCCGCACCCCGACATCGACGTCGACGTGCTGGTGCCCTACGACCGGGGCGACCTGGTCGCACGGGTGCACCGCGACGGCGAGGTGCTCAGCGAGCGGCACGAGGACGGTGGCACCCGGCTGACCGCGCGGGTCGACGGCGGACTCGCGGCGGCGCTCGAGCAGTTCGGCGTCCCCGTCGCCTGACTTCCCTGGGCGTCGACCTCGGCGGGATCACGGTCCGGTCACGGGCCGGTACGGTGGCGGGGTGACCAGCGGCGCGGTGCGGGACGCCGGCGCGGCCGAGCGGACCCGCGTCGTGTCGATCGGGCGCCCGCCGTGGTGGCTGATGCTCGTCGCGCTCCTGGTCGGGGCGCTGATCACGGCCGATCTGCTCACCGGCGGCGTCCTGGAGCGGCTCGACCTGCGCATCTCCCACGCCGTCCGCGGCTGGGGGCTGCGCGACTCGGCCGGGTACCCGTTCGTCTGGGCGGTGACCCAGCTCGGCGGGCGGGGCACCATCCTCGGCGTGCTGGCGGTCCTGGTCGGCTACCTCGGCTGGCGCTACCGCACGTGGCTGCCCCTGCTCCGGGTGCTGCTGGCCCTCGGGACGCTGACCCTCGGCGTCTACGCGGTCAAGCACGGAACCGGGCGCACCGCTCCCGGCCACCCGGACGAGGTGTTCTTCCACCTCGACGGCGCCTCGTTCCCGTCCGGGCACGTGGCGAACGCGGTCATCATGTGGGGCGTCGCACGCTGGCTGGCCGTGGAGTACGACCTGCCCGCCCGCGTGCAGCGCGCCTTCTGGTGGCTCAGCATCGTCGGGCCCGTCGCGACCGGCGTCGCGATGGTGTCGCTGGACTTCCACTGGATCACCGACGCGGTCGTCGGAGGGGCCGTGGGGATCGTGCTGTTGGGCGTGGTTCACCGACTCGATGCAATCGTTCTGTCACGCTGGGTACGTGCCCGAGGCCGGCAGACCGCGTAGCGGCGTGCGGGGACGGCTGCTGGCGGCCGGGGGTCTCCTCGGCGCCGGCCTCGTCCTCGGCTCCGCCGTGCCCGCGCACGGCGAGGATGCCGTCGCGCCGACCACGCTCTGCCAGGTCACCGACCCGCGGCTGGCCGAGCTGTCGGGACTCGTGGCGGTCACCGACGGCGTTCTCGCGATGAACGACGGCGGCGAAGAGCTGGCGGTCCACCTGCTCGACGCCGGCTGCCAGGTGGTCGACTCCCAGTCGGCCCCCGTGGACCCCTACGACCCCGAGGACATGGCGGTCGGCGCGGACGGCACCGTCTGGCTGGCCGACACGGGGGACAACAACGCCACCCGGACGACCGTGGCGCTGCTCGCCCTCCGGCCCGACGGCACGACCGGCGTGTACCGGCTCACCTATCCCGACGGGCCGCACGACGCCGAGGCGCTCCTGCTGGCCCCGGACGGCACGCCGTACGTGGTGACCAAGGAGGTGCTGGGCGCCAGCGGCGTCTACAGCCCGGCGGCCCCGCTGGTCGACGGTGGGACCGTCGCCCTGGCGAAGGTGGCCGGCGTCAACATGACGCTGACCGGGACGGCCGGGGGCCCGGTGGGCCGGGCGGGGCAGCTGCTCGTCACGGGCGGCGCGGTGTCCGCCGACGGCCGCTTCGTCGCGCTGCGGACCTACACCGACGCGTACGTGTGGGCACTGACCGGCAACGACGTCGTGGGCGCGCTCGGCGGGCAGCCGGTGACCGTGCCGCTGCCCGACTCCCCGCAGGGCGAGGCGATCAGCTTCTCGCTGGACGGCACGAGCCTGCTGGTCGGCAGCGAGGGCACGCCGAGCGACCTGACCCAGATCCCGCTCGCTGGGGCGAACCTGCCGGCCGCGGCGCCGCCCGCACCCGAGGGGGCGGTGCCCAGCTTCACCGACCTGACCAGCTCGGGCCTGTCGCCGTGGACCTCCGCGCTGCTCGCGGCGAGCGTGGCCACCGTGGTCGTGTGGATCAGCGGGAAGCTGCGCCGCAAACCCTGAGACCACGCACGGCCCCGGACGACGAACGGCGGGCCCCACCCGGACGCGGTGGGGCCCGCCGTTCACGCGTTCCGAGGTCAGACCCGGCGCAGCACGCTGACCACGCGGCCGAGGACCGTGGCGTCGTCACCGGGGATCGGCTCGTAGGCCGGGTTGTGGGGGAGCAGCCAGACGTGCCCGTCGCGCCGCTTGTAGGTCTTCACGGTGGCCTCGCCGTCGATCATCGCCGCGACGATCTCGCCGTTCTCGGCGGTGGGCTGCTGCCGGACGACGACCCAGTCGCCGTCGCAGATCGCGGCCTCCACCATCGAGTCACCCACGACCTTGAGCATGAAGAGCGTGCCCTCGCCGACCAGTTCGCGGGGGAGCGGGAACACGTCCTCCACTGCCTGCTCGGCGAGCACCGGACCGCCGGCCGCGATGCGGCCGACCAGGGGCACGTACATGGGTGCAGGCACCTGCGTGTCCTCGCCCAGCCCGACCTCGGCGGGTGCGGGGACCGTGTGCGGCGAGTCGCCCGGCAGTCGCACGTCGAGCGCCCGGGGGCGGTTCGGGTCGCGTCGCAGCCAGCCCTTCTTCTGCAGCACCGACAGCTGGTGGGCGACCGACGAGGCGGAGGACAGGCCGACGGCCTCCCCGATCTCGCGGACCGACGGGGGGTAGCCGCGGCGCTCGATCGAGTCGCGGATGACCTCGAGGACCCGGCGCTGGCGCTGCGTCAGCCCGTCCCCGTCGGCCCCCCGGTCGGGGAACGACCTGACCGCAGCCGTCTGCACGCCCGCGTCCCCGGACGCCTTGCGGCCGCCTGAGCTCCCGCTCTTCTCCGCCACGTCGCCTCCTCGTCCGCCGCTCGCGCAGCGCCTGTGTCCGTGGCACGGACGGTAGCGCGTCGGACCGCCCGGATCAAACACATGTTCGAAATGCGTGCCGCGTCGTGTGGCTTTCGTCGGACCCGTCCGGTAGACATCGAACAGTCGTTCGAATCGAACAGGCGTTCGACGAGCAGGTGCCAGCCACGCAACGAAGGAGAACCGGTCATGGGGAGCGTTCAGCAGGCCGTGCTGGAGTTCGACGAGGAGGTCCGGGCGCCGTGGCGGCCGCGGCTCGTCGTCGTGGCCGCCGACGGCGAGGCGGTCCGGTCGCCGCTGTCCCACCCGTCGCGGCGCAGTCCCTCCCGGGTCGGCGTCTGCCGACCGCCCGGCCAGCCCACGGCGGCGCCCTCCCGGCGTCCGGCGTCGCCGCGCCCCGTCGACCGGGCCGCGCCGGCCGCTGCGGCTCCCCGGCCGCCGGCGCTCGCAGAGGCCCAGCGGCCCCGGTTGCGGCTGACCCGGCGAGCCCGACGCCTTGCCGTGGTCATGGCACTGGCCTGCGGCGTCGCCCTGGGGTCGTGGCTCGGTCCGCTCGTCGCAGGGGGCGAGGGCGGCCTGCGGCTGGCGGGGGAGAGCAGCATCGTGGTGCGGCCCGGCGACACGCTGTGGTCGATCGCTTCGGCGGTCGAGGGCGAGGGCGACGTGCGCGCGCTGATCGACGAGATCCAGGCGCTCAACGGGCTGCAGGGGTCGGTGCTTGTGCCCGGGCAGACGCTGGTCCTGCCGTGATCACCGGCGCGCCGCGTCCGCAGCGCGTCGTACTCGTCCAGGGCGCTGACCTGGGCCCGGACGGCGACGGTGCGGTGACGATGCCCGTAGCGGCTGACTGCGACCTCGCCACGGCAATAGGTCCACAACGTCGGAGCGCGACTTCGTCAACCCTCAGTGCGGGCGTCTTCACACTCTGTGGTCGCTCCACCGCTTACGGTCGTCGGGTGTCAGGCGCCATGGAGAACCGAGCAGCTGTGTTCACCAGTCAACCGCAGGCCGTCGAGGTCTACCAGGCAGGAACCTGGTGGGCGGGCGAGCTGCTCGGCTGGCGGCACGACGCCACCGGTTCGTGCCAGGTGTGGGTCCGGGTCGTCCTCGGCGGTGTCGAGGAGACGGCCTGGACGGACCTGGCATCCCTCCGTCTTCCCGAGCGGCACCTGTCGGTGGCCGCCGAGCCGGCCGGTCGCCGGGCGTACGGGCCCGGCACGCAGGAGATGTCCGTCGCCCGTCACCCCTCGGGGCGTCGCGTGCGGTCGGTCGACGCGGACGGTGCGGCCACGAGCGGTATTCCCGCGGTCCGGGACCTGTCCGTGGTGCCCGATGCGCCGGCGGCCGGTGGCCGCCGCACCGCCGACGAGACGGCGCAGTTCGCCTCCGTGGGGCGCCGTCGCGCCCCCGAGACCGCCGAGGCTCCCGCCGTGGGCGGGCGCCGGGCCGCGGCCGAGACCGCTCAGTTCGCCTCGGTCGGCCGCCGCCGCGCGCCGGAGGACGCTCCGGCCCGTCCGCTCCCGGCCGCATCTGCCGGCCGTCATCGCGCGCCCGGTGACCTCGGTCGGCACCGGACCGCCGACACCGGCCTGCTGCCTGCGGTGTCCCAGCCGGGCTCGTCCACGGCGCGGGTCTCCAACGGCCCTGTGGCCGGCGCCCCGGCCGTTCCGCGGCCTGCCGCGCGACCGGAGGAGCCGTCGCGCACCGGCGCGTCCTGGACCGCGCCCGAGGGGCTCGAGCCCGAGCTGCTGACGCGTCCGATGCGGCTGAGCGACCACGTGCCGCACGCCCGTCGTCCGCGCGTCGACGGGTCCGTCGGCGGCGTCTGACGCACCTCGCCGGACCGAACTCCCGATCGTCCTCCGCGGGGCGATCCCGGGGGCGTGAGTCCGTGTCCGATGCCGCCCGGTGGCGGTGACCCCGGTGTGCGCCGAGCGGGCGTCGCCGGTCCGCGGATGCGCCCGCACCGGCTCACCGTTGTGCCGGCGGGGACCTGTCCGGCGCGTCGCGGCGGCGTGTCGTGTGACTCGTGGGGAGCGATGTCCTCCCTGGTGACGGCAGTGTCAGGGCGGAACACGCCGAGCGAACGAGCGCTTGCACATCTTGTGTGACCCGGCCTAGGGTTCCCCTACATCTAGTAGTTACAGAGTTGTAAGCCTGTCCACAGGCTGGTCCTCAGGTTCTCCCCGGGACATCCACGGGATGTCCCCAGGAGGGTCCACAGGAGCGGTCCGGACGGGCCGGAACTCGGGAGGAGGCGAACCGCGATGCGCTGCCCGTTCTGCCACAACGCCGACAGCCGGGTCATCGACTCGCGGGAGGCCGACGAAGGGGCGACCACGCGTCGTCGCCGGTCCTGCCCCAAGTGCGGTCGCCGGTTCACCACGGTCGAGGAGGCCGTGCTCGCCGTCGTCAAGCGCAGCGGCGTCAGCGAGCCGTTCAACCGCTCGAAGGTCGTCGCCGGCGTCCGCCGTGCCTGCCAGGGCCGGCCAGTGGACGAGGACCAGCTCCAGTTGCTGGCCCAGCAGGTCGAGGACGCCATCCGCGCCACCGGCGCCGCGGAGGTCCCCAGCAACGAGGTCGGGCTGGCCATCCTCCGGCCCCTCCGGGAGCTCGACGAGGTCGCCTACCTGCGCTTCGCGAGCGTCTACCGCTCCTTCACCTCGGTCGCCGACTTCGAGAAGGAGATCGCCGAGCTCAGGGCCCGGCAGTCCTCGTCGGCCGAGTCGTCCGGATCCGCGTCCCCGGGTGCCCTCACCGGCGCCTGAGAACTGTCAGCACCACCCGATAGACAGCAGTTCGAGCACCTCGATCGCGGCTCTTCCCCAGCCCTCCGATCCGCCCCAGCAAGCTCCGCTCAGCACGCCACCACCAGGGAGAGCTCCACACCATGACCGAGACCGACGACCGCTTGGCCGGCACCCGCGCACGGCGCAGCGCCAAGGCGCCGAGCCGCAAGGGCCTGAAGATCAAGCGCGTCTTCACCACTGCCGGTGTGCACCCGTACGACGAGGTGACCTGGGAGCGCCGCGACGTCGTCATGACCAACTGGCGTGACGGCTCGATCAACTTCGAGCAGCGCGGCGTGGAGTTCCCCGCCGAGTGGAGCATCAACGCGACGAACATCGTCACCACGAAGTACTTCCGTGGCGCGGTGGGGAGCCCCCAGCGCGAGAGCAGCCTCCGCCAGCTCATCGACCGCGTGGTGCTCACCTACGGTGCGGCCGGCCGCGAGCACAGCTACTTCGCCACCGAGGGCGACGCCGAGATCTTCGAGCACGAGCTGACCTGGATGCTCATGCACCAGTACTTCAGCTTCAACTCCCCGGTGTGGTTCAACGTCGGCACCAGCGCGCCGCAGCAGGTCAGCGCGTGCTTCATCCTCGCCGTCGACGACGAGATGGACTCGATCCTGAACTGGTACCGCGAGGAGGGCCTGATCTTCAAGGGCGGCTCCGGTGCCGGCCTCAACCTCTCCCGCATCCGCTCGTCCAAGGAGCTGCTCTCCTCGGGCGGCACCGCGTCGGGCCCGGTCAGCTTCATGCGCGGCGCCGACGCCTCCGCCGGGACCATCAAGTCCGGTGGCGCGACCCGCCGCGCGGCGAAGATGGTCGTCCTCGACATCGACCACCCCGACATCGAGGAGTTCATCGAGACCAAGGCGCGCGAGGAGGACAAGATCCGCGCGCTGCGCGACGCCGGCTACGACATGGACCTCGGCGGCAAGGACATCACCAGCGTCCAGTACCAGAACGCCAACAACTCCGTCCGCGTCTCCGACGAGTTCATGCGCGCGGTGGAGGAGGGCGACGAGTTCGGTCTGCGTGCCCGCCTCGACCACTCGGTCATCGAGACCGTCGACGCCAAGACCCTGTTCCGCAAGGTCACCCAGGCCGCCTGGGAGTGCGCCGACCCGGGCATCCAGTACGACGACACGATCAACGACTGGCACACCAACCCCGAGACCGGTCGCATCAACGCGTCCAACCCGTGCTCGGAGTACATGAGCCTGGACAACAGCTCGTGCAACCTGGCGTCGCTGAACCTCATGAAGTTCCTCAAGGCGGACGGCACGTTCGACTCGAAGAACTTCGTGAAGGCCGTGGAGCTGGTCATCACGGCGATGGACATCTCCATCTGCTTCGCCGACTTCCCGACCGCGCCCATCGGTGAGACGACCCGCGCGTACCGCCAGCTGGGCATCGGCTACGCCAACCTCGGCGCGCTGCTCATGGCGACCGGCCACGCCTACGACTCGCGCGGCGGCCAGACCCTCGCGGCGGCCATCACCTCGCTGATGACCGGCACCGCCTACCGCCGCTCGGCCGAGCTGGCCGGCATCGTCGGCGCCTACGACGGGTTCGCCCGCAACGCCGACGCCCACGCACGGGTCATGCGCAAGCACTCCGCGGCCAACGACGCCATCCGCCCGGTCGGCGCCGACGACGCCGACGTGCTCAAGGCCGCCACGCAGCAGTGGCAGGAGTGCCTCGAGATCGGTGCCGACAACGGCTGGCGCAACGCGCAGGCCTCGGTCCTGGCCCCCACCGGGACCATCGGCTTCATGATGGACTGCGACACGACCGGCATCGAGCCGGACTTCTCGCTGGTCAAGTTCAAGAAGCTGGTCGGCGGCGGCTCCATGCAGATCGTCAACCAGACGGTGCCGCGGGCGCTCAAGAGCCTGGGCTACCAGGAGGAGCAGATCGAGGCGATCGTCGAGTACATCGCCGAGCACGGCCACGTCGTCAACGCCCCGAGCCTGCGCCCGGAGCACTACGAGGTGTTCGACTGCGCGATGGGCGAGCGGGCCATCTCCCCGATGGGCCACGTCCGGATGATGGCCGCGGTGCAGCCGTTCATCTCCGGCGCCATCTCCAAGACGGTCAACATGCCGGAGACGGCGACCGTCGACGAGGTCGAGAACATCTACTTCCAGGGCTGGAAGATGGGCCTCAAGGCGCTGGCCATCTACCGCGACAACTGCAAGGTCGGCCAGCCGCTGTCCGACGCCAAGGCCAAGAAGGTCGAGGCAAAGGTCGAAGAGGTCGCCCCGTCCGCGCTCTCGCACCCGGTGCGCAAGCGCCTGCCCAAGAAGCGGACGAGCGTCACGACGTCCTTCAGCGTCGCCGGCGCCGAGGGCTACATGACCGCCGGCATGTACGAGGACGGCAGCCTCGGCGAGGTCTTCCTCAAGCTCGGAAAGCAGGGCTCGACCCTCGCCGGCGTGATGGACGCCTTCTCCATCTCGCTGTCGATCGCGCTGCAGCACGGTGTGCCGCTGGAGACCTACATCCAGAAGTTCACCAACATGCGGTTCGAGCCGGCCGGCATGACCGACGACCCGGACATCCGGATCGCCCAGTCGGTGATGGACTACATCTTCCGCCGTCTGGCGCTCGACCACCTGCCGGTCGAGACGCGCGCCACCCTCGGCATCTTCAGCGCCGAGGAGCGGGCCGCCCAGGTCTCCGGCTACGGCACCTCCGCCTCGACCGCCACGGTCACCGAAGAGGAGGAGGTCGACCTGGAGCAGCTGCGCAGCTCCGCGCCGATCGAGACCGCCCCTGCCCAGGAGAAGGTCACCCCGGAGGGCCCGAAGACGGTCAAGGAGGCGCACTCCTCGGCCGAGCTCCTGGAGCTGGTGACCGGCACCGCCACCGACGCGCCGCTGTGCATGACCTGCGGCACGAAGATGCGCCCGGCCGGCAGCTGCTACGTGTGCGAGGGCTGCGGCTCCACCAGCGGCTGCAGCTGAGAACGTGGCGGTCCGCCGATAGGTGACGGACCTCCCGAGAGCGGGCGGCGGGGTCGCGCGTGCGTGCGGCGCACGACTCCCGCGGCCAGGTACCGAGGGACGGGGCGTGGGACCAGCGGGTCCCACGCCCCGTGTCCGTTGCTGCGTTCCTGCATGCGGCACTGCGGCCGCGGGCGTTCCGGTGCCGCTCATCGGAGCGGGCCCTCCGGTAGGTAACGGCGGCGCTCTTCGGCTGAACAACCTGCAGCTCACGCCGATGACAAACCTCGACGAGAGAACAGTCGTGGGCCATCCGGTGGTGTGAGTTCCTGACCGTGTGCGTCCCGGCGTGAGCCACAGCAGGAGAATCGATGCGCCGTCGTCCCCAGGTCACCGCTGCACCGTCGGCGGCTCCGATGCCGCGGGACGTGGAGGCGGTCGAGAAGGTCATCGCTGCCCTCGATGGCGTCAAGAGTCGCACCGCCGCTTTCCGCACCGTGGGCGAGACGCTGGTCGAGGCTCTCGGGCTCGGCTACGGCGCGGTGTGGGTCGCCGACGAGAGCGGGTTCTTCCAGCTCGTCGGTGAGTCCGGCCAGCTGGCCGCCGCCATCGCCAACACCCCCGGAGGTCGGATCGAGGGACTGCGGGCCGGTGACGGCTTCGGCGGCGAGGCGATCAGGACGCGCCGGGTGGTGCTGACCGACGCCACCAGCAACCCTGCGGAGTGCCTCCGGTGGCAGGCGGCGCGAGCGGCCGGTGCGACCCACGGGGTCCTGGTCCCCGTCATCGAGGACGGCCAGGTCGTGGCGTTGAAGGAGTACTACAACGCCGGGCCGATGACCTTCGTCGGTGCCCGTCGGGAGAAGTGGGAAGCGCTGGACCGGCTGGTGGCCCACGCCCGGCGAGCTGCCCTGGACCGGACCGCGCTGCGGGAGACCCTCGACGACCGGGCCGCGGTCACGACGGTGGTCACCGAGATCGGCACGGCGGCGAACGCCGAGGCGGCCCTGCGGATCGCGCTGGACACGGTACGCACGGCCTTCGGCTGGGCGTACGGCTCGTACTGGGCTCTGGACGCGGATGCGCAACTCCTGCGCTTCCAGCAGGAATCCGGGTCCGCCGGCGAGGAGTTCCGCAAGGTCACCCTGGCCGCCAGCTTCGCCGAAGGTGTCGGGCTGTCCGGTCGCGCGTGGCGAGCCCGGGATCTCTACTTCGTCCGCGACCTGGCGGAGGTGACCGACTGCGTGCGCGCCCCCGCCGCCCAGCGCGCCGGTGTCCGCTCGGGAGTGTGCTTCCCGCTCATCGTCGGCGGCCGGGTCGTCGGCACGATGGACTTCTTCGTCACCGAGACGATCGAGCTGTCCGAGTCCCGTGCCGCTGCCCTGCGCAACGTCCAGCAGCTGGTGTCCCAGCGACTCGACGTGCTGCGCCGCACGGAGGCCTCGGCCGACAGCGCGCGTGACCTGCTCGACACCGTGGCCCGACTGCGCGAAGCCGCCGGGGACGCCGGACGGGTCGCCGAACAGGCGGTGACGCAGGCATCGACCATGAGTGGCGAGGTCGATGCGCTCTCGCAGGCGTCGAACGCGATCGGCGAGGTGATCCGGATCATCTCCGGCATCGCCGAGCAGACCAACCTCCTGGCACTGAACGCCACCATCGAGGCAGCCCGCGCCGGTGAGGCGGGGAAGGGCTTCGCCGTCGTCGCCAGCGAGGTCAAGGACCTGGCCCGGGAAACAGCCAAGGCCACCCAGCGGGTTGCCGACCAGATCGCGGCCATCCAGGCCACCAGCCAGACCGTCACCACCGGCATCGAGGCGACGAGCGAGATCATCGGACGACTCGACGTCGTCCAGGCACGCATCGGTGAGGTCCTCGAGGAGCAGGCGGGCATGGCAGCGGCCTTCGGTTCGATGGCCTCCTGAGCAGCAGGGCCGGCCCGCCGGGGCCTTCTCCGCCAGGTCGGCCCCGACCGTCGAGAGGCCCCGCCGCCTGCGCGAGCAGGGGGCGGGGCCTCCGTCCGTGGGGCGGCACCGCGAGATGCCGCCCCACGACGCCCGTCTACTGGGCGGTCTGCGCCTCGCGGCGGGGGAGCACCCAGTCCGGCCGCACGTAGTGGCACGTGTAGCCGTAGGGGTACTTCACCAGGTAGTCCTGGTGCTCCTCCTCGGCCTCCCAGAACGGGCCGGCCGCCGTCACCTCGGTGACGACCTTGCCCGGCCACAGACCGGAGGCGTCGACGTCGGCGATCGTGTCGAGCGCGACCGCCTTCTGCTCGTCGCTGGTGTAGAAGATCGCCGAGCGGTAGCTGCGGCCCACGTCGTTGCCCTGACGGTCCTTCGTCGAGGGGTCGTGGATCTGGAAGAAGAACTCCAGCAGCTCACGGAACGAGATCACGCTCGGGTCGAAGACGATCTCGACCGCCTCCGCGTGATCACCGTGGTTCCGGTAGGTCGCGTTGGGGGTGTCGCCACCCGAGTAGCCGACCCGGGTCGAGAGCACGCCGGGACGCTTGCGCAGCAGGTCCTGGGCGCCCCAGAAACAGCCGCCCGCGAGGATCGCCGTCTCAGTGGTCATGGGTGTGTGCCTCCTTCTGGTCGAGCACGCCTGGCACAACGCCGGCACCGCCCGCGGTGTTTCCTACCGCGCGCACGAACGGGCGGTGTCAGCGGCCCAGCGCCACGACCTCGTCCAGCCCGGCCTGCAGATCGGCGACCAGCCCGCCCGGGTCGGTCACCGCGGCGGCGTCGACGTTGATCCCGATGCAGCACGTGTCCTCGTGCGAGAGCAGCGTGATCATCGCCGCGCACCCGGGCAGCGGACCGAAGGGGAACATCCGCACGATGCGGGAGCCGGCGATGTAGACCGGGTGCGACACCCCCGGCATGTTCGACACCTGCACGTCGTTCGCGCTGGTCAGCGAGCCGGACAGCGCTCCGATCACCGGCGCCGGCAGCCACCCCAGGATCGGCCCGACCAGGTCGTCGAGCACGCCGGAGCCGCTCTCGTTCCGCGCCGACAGCACGAACTCGCGGATCGCCTTGATCCGCGTCGCCGGGTCCGGCTCGGCCAGCGACGCCGGCAACCGGGCGCCGGTGAACCGGTTCCCGCCCTGCGGGTCGTCCTGCGCGCGCAGGCTGATCGGGATGCCCAGGGTCAGCGTCTCCGCGGGCGCCCCCAGCCGCTCGTGGTAGCGCCGGAACCCACCCACGACGGCGGCGAGGAGGCCGTCGTTGAGCGAGCCGCCGGCCGCCTTGGACCCGGCCTTGAGGTCGGCCAGCGGCACCTCCGCCACCTCGAAGTGCCAGCCGCCCCCGCGCGGCGTCAGCAGCGACGAGCCGCTCTTCGGCGGCGACAGCGTCGAGGTCGCCGACCGTGCGGCGTCGACGGCGGAGGTCGCGGCCTCCCACGGCCGCCGCAGGGTGCCCAGCGCGCCGACACCGCGCCGCAGCGCGGCCAGCGGTACCGACTTCGCGGTACCGACGATCTGGTCCCGCAGCACGCCCACGGGCGAGGCGTCCCCGGGCGCGGGCACCGGCGGCTCCGGGCGGGACGGGTCGTGCTCGGCGGTCCGGCTGTGCAGCAGGCTCATCAGCTGCACCGCGCCCAGGCCGTCGGTGGTGCTGTGGTGGGTCTTGACGACGTAACCCGCGCGCCCGTCCTCCAGTCCCTCGACCAGCAGCACCTCCCACAGCGGGCGGTCGCGGTCCAGCGGCGCGGCGGCGAACTCGCCGACGACGTCGAGCAGCTGCCGCATCGAGCCGGGAGCCTCCAGCCGCACCCGCCGCACGTGGTGCTCGAGGTCGAGCTCGGCGACCGTCACCCACCGCGGCGCGCCCACGCCGAGAGCCGGCTCGACCACCCGCTGGCGCATCCGGGGCACCATCCGCGAGGCCCACTCGTGCGCCCCGCGCAGCCGCTCCCACTCGGGTGCGGGCTCCAGCAGCTCGAGCAGGGTGACGTTGCTGCGCAGCCGCGGGTCGGCCACCTCCGCCCGCCACATCGCCGTCTCGAGGGGGTTCATCTCCGGTGAGATGCCCCAGTCCAGCGGCGTGGCCGGGGGAGCGGCGGCCCCGTCGTCGGCGCCGGCCTCGGTGACCTCGACGGGGCGGTCGCTGCGTCCCGACCAGTTGGCCAGGGTGTCGAGGTACTGGGCGCGGACCTCCGCCACCCGGGCGTCGATGTCCTCGACCGTCCACCCGTCGGTCGGGATCGGCGGCAGCACCCGTACCTGCACGGTGCCCGAGTGGATGGTGGCCGCGCCCCGCCACATCAGCTCGCCGGCGTTGCGGATCACGATCGGCACGACCGGCACCCCGGCCTGCATGGCGACGTGGAACGCGCCCTTCTTGAACGGGCCGAGGTTCGGCGTCGCCGAGCGCGTCCCCTCCGGCGCGATCACCAGCGAGATGCCCTCCCGCAGCCGTTGGACCGCCGGTTCCAGCGCCTGGCGCGCCTTCGCCGGGTCGCCGCGGTCGACGAACGCGACGTCGGCCAGCCGGAACGCCAGCCCGAAGCCCGGCGTGTTCGCCAGCTCCTTCTTGGCGACCGCCGTGAACCCGCCGCGCAGCAGCTTGGCCAGCACGAGCACGTCGAGCTGGCTCTGGTGGTTGAACAGGTAGACAGCCGGCCGCGTGGCCAGGTGCTCGGCGCCCTGGACGTCGAGCCGCACGCCGGCGAGCGCGCTGCCCAGCTCGCCGCCGAGCGTGATGCCGAGGTCGACCGCCTCGCGCCGCGAGCCGCTGAGCGCGCCGATGGCCACGCCGGTGGCGAAGCCGCCCAGCATGCCGCCGATCCCGGCAGCCGTCCGGGCGAGCTCGGCGGGCCCCCCGCGGCCGCGGGAGCGGAACCGGGCGATCGGCCACGAGTAGTGCCGGGCGGCAGCCTCCAGACCGCTGCCCGGGTTGAGCGCCCGGGAGCGGCCTGCGGTGCGGAGGAACGGCACGTCCTCGTCGCCGTTGGAGTAGGCGAAGCTCCGCGTCAGGTCGATGCCGTGCTCCTCGGCGAACGCCCGCACCGCGGTGGCCTTGCCCGCGCGCCACAGCAGCGGGCCCCCGGGCCGGCCGGTGCAGATGCCGTCCACGATCTCGACCGGCGACACCAGGATGTGCTCCACCCCCATGGCGCGGGCGGCCGGCTCCACCTGGAAGCGGGTCGCCGACGACGCGAGGACGACGGTGTGCCCCGCTCGCAGGTGCGCGGTGACCAGCCGCCAGGCCTCCGGGTACAGCGAGCCGGCGATGCCCTGCACGAACAGCCGCTCGCCGAGCTCGACCAGCTCGTCCTCGCTGCGCCCGGCCCACGCCTTCATGCCGGCGACGGTGAACCGCTCGAAGTCCTCCTCGGTCGTCACCCCGCGCAGGCCGGTCAGCAGCAGCTGCCCGAGGTCGGCGGGCGTCACGTGCAGCGAGCGCAGGTGGTGCCGGGCGAAGGCGGCCAGCGAGTACCCGTCGATGACCGTGCCGTCGAAGTCGAAGAACGCGCCGACGCGAGGGCCGCGCGGTGCCGCCTCGACGTCGGCGAGCAGCTGCTCCTCGCTCCACTCGCCCGCCCGGGCGGTCGTGGCCGGTTCCTGCTCGCTGCTCACGGCTCCACTCCCACGCTCTCCCGCCGTGCGGCGGCGTCCAGCTCGTCGATGACGACCACGCGGCGGACGACGTCGCGCACCTGCGCCGCCCACTCCTGCCGGTTGCGGGCCAGCTCCTCGCGGCCGGGGTCCACCAGGTCGAGGTTGCGGGCCAGCTGCATCGCGGTGGCGAACAGCTCGCGTGACAGCGACTCCGGCCCGTGCAGCCGGCCCTGCAGCAGCATCTGCTGACCCATCCCGCTGCACTCGGCGAGGAATTCCGGCTCGACGACCGGCGTGCGGGGATCCCTCGCCGCCAGCCGCTCGGCCACCACCAGCTGCGCGTCGACGAACGAGCGCAGCACCCGGTGGGCCACCAGGAGCGGCGCCCGGCAGAGCACCTCGCGGCCGTCGGCGGTCTCCCACTCCGGGTCCAGGCGCTCGAGCTCCGCGCCGATCCGCTCCCGGTAGGCGTCGCGCTCCGGGAAGAAGAACTCGAACTTCAGCTGGTCGCGCAGCCGGAACGCCTCGTCCCAGCGGTCGACCGGGTCCCCGAGCATGACCAGCTCGGCGATCGCCCGGTCGACGACGTGGTGGATGGCGCTGTTGCGGTAGAAGGCGGCCACCAGGTGCTGGCCGCGCTCGATGGCGTGCACCGGCTCCTCGCCGCCGTCGTAGACGGTGACGACGCCCTGGCCGGCCAGCGTGGTGAGCACCTGCCGCACCCCGCGGAAGGTGCGCAGCGCACCGCCGGAGTGCGGCAGCTCCCGCTCGTCGAGGAAGTCGAGCAGCGGCTCCACCACCCGGCGCACCTGGCCGAGCGTGAGCGCCCGGTCGCGGACCCCCAGCAGCGCCAGGGTGACCAGCGCCGTCGCGGTCGCCGGCGTCACGGAGTTGATGCCCACGGCCACCTGGAAGGCGACCTTCTGCAGCGTCAGCCGCCGGGCGTCGGGGTCGGACGGGTCCGCCCCCGCGGCCAGCGCCGCCGCGAGGGACAGCGGCTCGGCGAACGCGACGTGCACGGTGCCCAGCGGCGTGCTCACCTGCTCGCGCGCGTAGGAGGCCAGCCACGACAGGCCCTCGCCGCGCTTGGCGGCACCGCCCTGCTCGGCCGCCATCAGCGAGACCTCGCGGAGCTGGTCGTAGGTGATGGCCACCGGCACGAGGAGGACGTCGTCGACCCGGCGGCGCTCGACGGCGTCGGCGACGTAGCGCAGCAGCCCGTGCCGCGGGGGGCGCAGCTTGCCCGTCCGGGAACGGCCGCCCTCCATGTACCACTCGAGGTTGAAGCGCTTGGACAGCAGGAACGCGAAGTACTCGCGGACGGCGAGCTTGTAGACCTGGTCGTCGCCGAAGCTGCGGCGGATGAAGACGATCCCCGCGCGCTTCGCCAGCGGACCGACCGGCCAGAAGCTCAGGTTGTCCCCGCCCAGCACGTGGTTGCGGGGGAAGTCGTGCGCGGCGAGGACGTCGGCGAGCACCAGTGGGTCGACGTAGGAGCGGTGGCTGGGCAGGAAGACCAGCGGGTGCCGGCGGTTGAGCTCCCGCAGCCGGGCGAGCCCGTCGGTGTCGGCCTGCACGTCCCACGCCCGTGAGTGCAGCGGCCGGAACATGCCGGTGAACACCTCGACGGCGGCCGGGTCGACGGCGGCCACCAGCCCGTCCAGCGCGCTCGTGGCGCGGGCGCGCAGCTCGTCCTCGGGGCAGTCCAGGCGCTCGGCGAGCGCGGACAGCTCGCGGCGGAACTCGGGGCTGGCCTCGATCGCCTCGACCACGTGCCGGGGGACCTTCACCCGCTCGCCGACGACGCCCCGCTCGGCCCGGTCGAGGGCGAGGGACGCCTGCTGGGCGACGAAGTCGGGCAGCGACCCGTTGCCCGACCACCGCCCGGCCAGCTCGGCGACGGTCGCCGGCGCCGCCAGCACCACCTGCGCGCGGTCAGGGTCCCGGTCGAGCGCCAGCTTCTGCAGCGGCCCGGGAGGGCGGCGGCGCAACGAGGGCATGGCCGCCGACCAGCGGCCCCTGCGCCGCCGGCCGTCCTCCTCGTGGCCCACCGGGTGCCGCGGCGTCCAGGCGACGCGGAGCGCGGTCACCACGGTGTCCGGGTCGGCGCCGGACAGCGGCTGCTCGAGGGCCGACCCGCGCAGGGGGAGCACCGTCGCGGTCCGGCCGGACGCCTCCTCCGCGAGCGCGGCCTGGACCAGCCGGCGTTCGGTGTCGCTCGAGGCGTCGACCAGCACGATCAGGGAGGCCCCATCGCCCACCTGCAGTCGGCTCACTCCTGCCCACCTCTCCTCGGGGACGCGAACCCTAGAGGAGAACGTGTCCCATCCGCGCCGCGGCCGCGACCGCAGGGCCGTCCGACTCCCGTCAGGCGCACGGGCGGCGAGCCACGTCGAGAACTCGAACGACCACGGAGCGCGCAGGTGACGGGCAGGCCGGTGGGTCAGCGGCCACGGATGTCGTTCGCACGCCTCCGTGGGCCGTACCGCGGTGGGCGTCGGCCGCCGGCGAGCACGAGCTGGAGCACGCGCTGCCGGTGCGGGCGGTGGGGCTCGAGCAGCTCGAGCATGCGAGCATCGTCGGCCCGCGGCTCACCGGCCAGCGTCCACGCGACCATCGACGGGATGCCGTCGTCCCCGACGATCGCGATGTCCCGGTCGCCCCAGCAGCGCGCGCCGAGGCAGCTGCACGTCCAGGGGCCCAGGCCGCGGACCGACCGGACCGCGGGCAGCGCCTCCTCGAACGGGCGGTCCACGAGCGGCGCCAGTGCCCGCGCAGCCCGGGCTGCGGACACCAGGTGCTCGGCCCGCCGGCGGTCGATCCCGAGCCGGTGGAAGTCCGCCGAGCCCAACCGTCCGACCGTCGCCGGGTCCGGCGGGTGGACCAGCCCGGGCACCGTCTCCGAGGGCGAGCCGTAGCCGTGCACCAGCCGTTTCCACTGCGCCGCCGCGTCCACCCGGCTGATCCGCTGCTGCACGATCAGGTAGGCCGCGTCGTGCCAGAGGGTGCTGGTCCGGGCGATGCGTCGGCCTCGGTTCCGGCGCCACAGATCCCGCACGGGCTGCTCGCGCGGATCGAACCCGGTCACGTCGTCCAGCAGCCCGAGCAGGCCCGGCGCGCGGGTCAGCAGCCAGGTGCCGCCAGGACCGCCGGCCTCGATGCGGGCCGCCGACCCGGACCACGTGACGACGAGCCCACCGGGCCCGTCCGGGGTCAGCGTCGCCCGCTCGAACCGCCCCGGTGCCGTGCGCAGCGTCGGGTCCCCGGGCAGCCAGGCGAGCGCGCCGAGCGTCGCCTCCAGATCGATCCCCTGGACGTCGACCTCGTCAGTCGTCACGGGGCTCCTCCGGTCAGACCCCGGGTGGGGGACGAACCCAGCGTAGGACGGGCGTACGGGCGCAGAGCCGACGGTCGGCCCCTGTGCCCCGAGCTCACGTCCGGCGAGCCGGGGTCCCGGCGAGCCGGCGGTGGGTGACCCCGCCCAGCCTCAGCGAGACGGCGCGGCCGGCCGCGTCGCGCTGCACCGGGACGAGCTCGCCGGCCGGGCCGAAACCGGGCTGCGCGGCGACCCGCAGGGTGTCGTCGTCCACCACCTCGAGCTCCTCCGCACCCGGCAGCGGGTCGTCTGCCGTCGGCCGGACGAGCACCAGGCGACCGCCCAGCTCCGCCACGTCCAGGACACCCCACAGGCTCGCGAACCGGCCGGTGAACGACGTCGTCGGTGCGCCGGCGGGCGGGGCCGCCACCTCGGCGCGCGGTGCCAGCGCCAGGTCGACCAGCTTGACCAGCCCGACCGCGAGGCCCTCCGCCGGCCCGTCGACGGCGTTGGTCAGCACGCTGACGACCAGCCGGCCGACCGGGTCGACCAGCGTGAGCGTGATGTGGCCGGGATAGCCGCCGCTGTGCCCCACGAGCTGCCGCTCGCCGACCTCCTGCAGCGCCATGCCGACGCCGTACCGGCCGACCTCGCGCCCGTACGCCGTCACCACCGACTCCAGCCGCTGCATCAGCCGCTTGGAGCCGTCGGTGAGCAGCCTCTCGTCGCCGAGGAAGTGGGCCGCCCCGTACGTGCAGAGGTCCTCCGCGGTGGACCAGAAGCCGGTGGCCGCTGCCATGGCCCCGGTGGGGGCCGGCGCGATCGTCTCCCGGGTGGTGGCGCCCAGCAGCAGGCCCGTGTGCCCCGCGGCGTACTCGCCGGCGCGGGCCGGGTCGTGGTCCGGGCCGGTGCGGCGCAGCCCGAGCGGCTCGACCACGGCACGGCGCAGGTGGTCGGCGTACGAGGTCCCGGTCACCGCCTCGACGGCCATGCCGAGGAGCCCGTAGCCGGCGTTGGAGTACTTGAAGTGCTCGTTGCGGCGGTGCACGGCTCCGGCCCGCAGGACCTCGCGCAGCACGCCGTCCCGGTCGGGGAAGGGCTGCTCCAGCTGCCAGAAGTCGGCGCGCGCCCCGTCGCGGACGACGCCGCCCTGGTGGCCGAGCAGCTCGCGGACCGTCACCGCCGCGACGTCCGAGCCCTCGAGCTCCGGCACGTGCCGGCCGATCGGGTCGTCGAGCCGGATCCGGCCGGCCTCGGCCAGCTGCAGCACCGCGGTGGCCGTGAAGGTCTTCGAGTGCGACGCGACGGGGAACAGGTGCTCGGTGGTCAGCGGGGCGCCGGTGGTCTCGTCGGCGACACCCACGGCGGCCGACAGGACGAGCTCGTCACCGGAGCGGACGGCCACCTGCACCCCGGGCACCCGGCGGTGCGCGGCCTGCGCCTCGACCCACGACCGCAGGTAGGGGGCGGCCGAGCGGATCGTCGCGGTCGTCGTCACGGGCGCCGAGCGTAGGCAATTCGGGCGGGTGCCCTGGACCGGCCGACGGCCAGGCTGTACACCGACGGGGTGACGACGTCCCTGGCCGACCTGGACATGCCCGTGGTGCTGCCCCGCTGGGTCCCCTCCGGTGCCGTCGAGGTCGTGTCGACCGGCAAGGGGCGGGCCGGGTCAGGGCCCGAGTACTGGGACGACATCAGCGTCGGCCCCGCCGGGCACCGCAGCGGCCCGCGGCCCTGGACGGTGCGCACCCTGGCCCGCCGCGGGTGCCGCCCCGGACGGAACGGCGGGTGGACGCAGGACCCGCCGCTGGACCGGGCCGCGGCGACCGCCGTCGTGGAGCTGCTGCTGCAGCGGATCCCGACTGGGTTGTCGGGGGACGCCGTCCGGCAGCTGGTGGACCAGGCGGGCGACACCGGAGACCGGGTGGCCCGGCGGCTGATGGACGAGCGCAGCTGGCACCGGGAGACCGCGGACGTCGACGGCCACGAGTTCGTCCTGTGGTTCCACGGGAGGCGGGAGGGTTTCGCGGCCGTCGCGGACCTCGGCCTGGTCACCCTGATCACGCACGGCTCGGTCCCGCCCGACGTCTGGGTCTTCTCCCTCGTCTGGCCGGACCAGGCGCGCGCGGTGCTCGACCGGTCGCGGCGCGCTGGACAACGGACCGGCCGTGCCTGACGCTTCGGGCATGGCGGAGCAGCGGTACTCCATCCCGCTCGACGAGCTGGTGTCGAGCGCGCGCATCCCGGTCGCCGAGCAGGTCGAGCTGCAGAACGAACCGCGGCAGCCCCCGGTCGACTGGTCGGCCGGGGTGCACCCCTACGGGGACGGGGCGTCCGGCGACGCCGACGGCGACTGAGCCCGGGTCACCGGCCGGGCGGCAGCGCCCGGTCGTGGCGCTTGTTCCAGCCGAGAGCGGCCGTCGCGGCGAAGAACAGCACGCCGACGACGGCGAGCCAGAACAGCCCCTTCACCACCGCTCCGATCACGGTGATCGCCAGCCAGATCACCAGCAGCAGTCCCAGCAGGCGCAGCATCGGGGTCTCCCCAGGTCGGATCGGGTCGTCCCGACCAGCGTAGAGCCGTCAGCAGCCCACGTCGGCGATGTCGTGGTCGGCGGCCCGGCCGGTCGCCGTCGCGAGGTCGTAGCCGGAGCAGAAGTAGAAGCTCAGCCGCTCGGACCGGTCCAGCGCCACGGGGCGCCAGGTGCCGGTCGCATCCGGCTCCAGGTACCGGAGGCTCTCCGCCAGCAGCGCGTCGTCGGCGGCCGGGTCGTGCTGCAGGTACTTCGCCAGCCACGCCTGCGTGTAGACGCTGGACAGCGCCTGGCCCCAGCGGGACGCGGGCAGCACGTAGGCGATGTCGGTGTACTCCAGGTGGGTCGAGGCGCGCGGGACGACGACCATCGAGTCGACGCCGGCCACCGTCCAGCCGTCGAAGCCGGTGGCGAGTTCCCGGCGCGGATCGGGGGCCTCGGTCGGCGAGCCGGCGCCGGAGGCGTCGAACAGGCCGGAGTTGGCGAAGTACGGCGCAACCGTGAACCCGTACTCCGACTGGACCCCGAGCGCCGGCACGACCGGCTCCAGCGGACCCAGGGCGTCGAACTCCTCGCCGTCGCGGACCGCGGCGGTCGTCGACAGCTTGTCGAGGGCAACGACGGTCTGGATCCGGTCGTCCACGCCCTGCAGGTAGGAGACGGCGATGGCGCCCAGGGAGTGGCCGATCACGGCGAGCCGGGTGGTGCGGCCCGGTGTGGCGGTGTCCGGGTCGGGCGAGCGGTCGAAGGACTCCCAGAGCGGGTTGTAGGCGTCGACGTCGACGCTGCCGGCCGACGGGCTGCCGTAGGGCGCCGACGGCGTGGAGAGGAAGAAGTCGATCGCGTCCTGGGTGCCGTAGACGAAGTTCGAGGTCTGCTGGAACGGCACGCCGGGGCAGCCGGTCTGCTCGCCGGCCAGCGGGGCCGCGGCGAACGAGCAGTAGGGCAGGTCGGCCGGGTCGGCCTGGTGGGGGAAGGTCTCGCTGCGGCCCTGGCCCTGCACGTCGTAGGTGAGGACGACGTAGCCCCGCTCGGCGAGGTCCTGGGCCAGCCACCAGTACATGCGCTCGCTGCCCTGGACCGAGCCCGTGGTCAGGACGACGCCCGGGAAGGGGCCCTCCAACGGCTCGCCGGTGTAGGGGTCGGTCGCGCCCGGCAGCGGGGAGAAGACGTCGCCCTGGATGAGGGCGCCGTACCGGTTCGGAAAGGACACCGGGGTGATCTGCCCGCGGGTGCCGTCCCAGCCGGCGCGGTACGGGTTGCCGCTGTTCCACCCGGGCACGGCCTGCCCCGGCGTGAGCGCCGGCCGGTTCGGCCGGGCGGCCTGCGCGAGCAGGTCGGCCGCGAACACGGGGTTGATGTACGCCGGCGATGCCAGCCCGTAGGCGGGGGAGAGCTGCCCGTCCGGGGCGGTCTGGCGGCCGTAGGCGTCGGCGATGTTCTGCGCGTCGCGGGCCAGGTACCCCGGCGTTCCCGGAGCGGGGTCGTCCGGTGCCGCGGCGGCGCCGGGGTTCCCGGTGAGGACGACGGCGAGAGCGGCACCCAGGGCGAGCACGGCACGGGGCAGCGGACGGCGCATGCGGACTCCTTCGTCGGCGGGTGCGCTGTCAACGAGCCGCCGCGGATCCGGTTACCGCTGGACACAGGTATCGCTCCGCGGAGCGGCCGGGCAGCATGGGCGCATGAGCTACCGCGCAGCCGAGGACCGCTACGACTCCATGACCTACCGGCGGACCGGCCGCAGCGGCTTGGACCTGCCCGCGATCAGCCTGGGGCTCTGGCACAACTTCGGCGACGACATGCCGTTCGACCGCCAGCGGGCGATCCTGCGCCGCGCCTTCGACCTGGGCATCACGCACTTCGACCTGGCCAACAACTACGGGCCGCCCTACGGCTCCGCGGAGACCAACTTCGGCCGCCACCTGGCCGACGACTTCGCGCCCTACCGCGACGAGCTGGTCATCTCCACCAAGGCCGGCTACGACATGTGGCCCGGCCCGTACGGGCAGGGCGGCGGCGGTCGCAAGTACGTGCTGTCCAGCCTCGACCAGTCGCTGAAGCGCATGGGCCTGGACTACGTGGACATCTTCTACAGCCACCGCCCCGACCCGACGACGCCGCTCGAGGAGACGATGGGCGCCCTCGACACGGCGGTCCGGTCCGGGCGCGCGCTGTACGCGGGCATCAGCTCCTACTCGCCGCAGGACACCGCGAAGGCGGCGGCGATCCTCGCCGACCTCGGGACTCCGCTGCTGATCCACCAGCCGTCGTACTCGATGCTCAACCGCTGGATCGAGACCGAGGGCCTGCTCGACACCCTGGAGCAGGTGGGGGCGGGCTGCATCGCGTTCTCCCCGCTGGCGCAGGGCATGCTCACCACCAAGTACCTCGACGGGGTCCCCGAGGGATCGCGCGCCGCGCAGGGCAAGTCGCTGTCGGCCGACCTGCTCACCGAGGAGGCGCTTGGCCGCATCCGCACGCTGAACGGCATCGCGAAGGGCCGCGGGCAGAGCCTGGCGCAGATGGCGCTGGCCTGGGCCCTGCGCGACCCCCGGATGACGACGGTGCTCATCGGGGCGAGCAGCGTCGGCCAGCTGGAGCAGAACGTCGCCGCCCTGGACCACCTGAGCTTCAGCGACGAAGAGCTGTGGGCCATCGACGAGCACGCGGTCGACAGCGGCATCGACCTCTGGGAGGCGCCGCGCACCCAGCAGCAAGGCACCGCCTGACCGGCGTTGCGCTCCCCGTCGCCGACGGGGAGGCTCGGCCCGTCGAGCGATCGGGGGACCCGTGCGGGCGGACGAGGCAAGGGACGTGTCGGGACTGGCGCGGCTCACGCTGCGGGGCAGCACGACGCGCGTCCACGAGCTGCACCAGGGCATCGCCGACCGCGCGTTCCGCGCTGTGGGCCCGTCCGGCCGGCCGGTGCAGGTCGTCCACGACGCGATCGCCGGGCTGAGCTACTCGGGCGTCCGCCTGGCCCTGGGTGCCGGGGCTCGCGTCGCGGGCGAGGTGGCGGCGCTCGGCGCCAGCGGGCGCGGGCTCGACGACGACCGGGCCGGCCGGGTGGCGCTGGCCATCCTCAACGGTGCGCACGGTGACCTCGTCCGGCGCGAGGCACCGGCGCTCGCCCTGGACATGACCGTGCGGGTCGAGGGGAGGGCGGTGCCGCCGGAGCCGGCGGCGCTCCGGGAGGCGTTCCCTGACGCCACGGGTCGGCTGGCCGTCTTCCTGCACGGGCTCACCGAGACCGAGGCCTCCTGGTGCTACGGAGCGCAGCGCCGCGGCGAACCCGGCACCACCTACGGCGGCCGGCTGCGCGACGAGCTCGGCCTGACCCCCGTGTACCTGCGCTACAACACCGGCCTGCACGTCTCCGACAACGGCCACGCCCTCGACGACCTGCTGGGAGCGCTGGTCGGCGCCTGGCCGGCGCCGGTGCAGGACGTCGTCCTGATCGGCCACTCGATGGGCGGGCTCGTCGCCCGCAGCGCCCTGCACCAGGCCGGCGGCGGGACGCCGGCGGCGCGGGACTGGACCCGGTTGGTCCGGGACACGATCACCCTCGGCTCGCCGCACCTCGGGGCGCCGCTCGAGCGTGGCGTCCACCGGCTGACCGCCCAGCTGGCGCGGCTGCCCGAGACCCGGCCGCTGGCCCGGCTGCTGGCACTGCGCAGCGTCGGCATCAAGGACCTGCGCCGCGGAACGCTCGTCGAGGCGGACTGGACCGGCCGGGACCTCGACGCCGCGGGTCCGGCCGAGCACACCCACGTGCCGCTGCACGACGGCGCCCGGCACTTCGTCGTCCTGGCGACGCTGAGCCGCAACCCCTCGGGCCCGCTCGCCGACCTGCTCGGTGACCTGCTGGTGCCGCCGCGCAGCGCGAGCGGCGACACCGGGGACGACGACCGGCTCGCCTTCCCGGCCGACCACGTGCACGCCCTGGGCGGGCTCAACCACTTCGACCTGCTCAACCACCCGCGCGTCCTCCGGCAGATCCGGCGGTGGCTGGAGGAGCGCCCGGAAGGCCCGCGGCCCGCTGCGCCCGAGGTGCCGCCGGGAGGCTGACCAGGCATCCTGTCGCGGACCGCACCGTGACCGAGGGCGCCGTCGGTCGTTCGATCCTTCAGAGACGAGGGAGTCACCGTGGCCGAGGACGACCAGAACATCCTGCAGCGACTCATCAGCTGGCGGGTCGGGGCGGCGATGGAGCCGCACCCGCCCAACGAGACGCTGATGAAGCTCCAGCAGCCCTTCGTGGACCTGCTGGAGAAGTACTACTTCCGGGTCGAGGTGGACGGCTGGGAGCGGGTGCCCGACGAGACCTCCCTGGTGATCGGTGTGCACTCCGGCGGGGCGCTGACCATGGACGCCTGGTCGCTGGTCAACGCGTGGCAGAAGCACTTCGACGGGCAGCGGGTGCTGCACGGCACCGCGCACGACGTGCTGATGGCCGCGCCCGGGCTCGGCGACTACTTCCGCGCCGTCGGGGTCATCGCCGCCAACCGGAAGAGCGTCGGCGCGGCGCTGGCCCAGGGGGAGGACGTCGTCGTCTGGCCGGGCGGTGAGGTGGACTCGATGCGCAGCTGGCGCAAGCGCGACGTGGCGACGCTCGGCGGCCGCACGGGGTTCGTGAAGCAGGCCATCAGGTCCGGCGTCCCGATCCTGCCGGTGGCCACCGTCGGCGGGCACGACACCGTCTTCGTCCTCAACGAGGGCGAGTGGCTGGCGAACGCGCTGGACAAGGTGCTGGGGCTGAAGAAGACGCTGCGCGGGTCGAAGCTGCCGATCATCGCCGGGATCCCGTTCCCCCTGGCGGTCGAGATCCTGCCGGCGCACGTGCCGCTGCCGGCCAAGATCCGCACCGAGATCCTGGAGCCGATCGAGGTCGACACCGATCCCGAGCGCGCCGAGGACGCGGCCTACGTGCAGAAGATCTACGACCGGGTGGCGGCCGACATCCAAGCCGGCATGGACCGGTTGGCCGCCAAGCGCACCCTCCCCGTGCTCGGCTGAGCCGGCGGGGTCGACGGGAACCCGCGGGGTTGGCAGGGTGACCTGCGACGACCGACGACGGCGACGGACGGAGCAGTGATGGCGGCCCGGTACGAGTACAAGGTCGAGGAGATCCGCGAGGGGATGCTCGGCGGCAAGATGTCCGGCGACAAGCTGGAGAAGGTGCTCAACGACCGCGCGCGGGACGGCTGGCAGCTCAAGGCGATCACCGCGGTCGAGGTGAAGGGCCGGATCGGGCCCGGCGGCGTCGAGGGCGTGCTGGTGACCTTCGAGCGGCCCGTCGCGTGACGACGATCCCGCAGCTCAGCGACGAGGCCGCCGCCTCCTGGCTGGCCGAGCACCGCACCGGCGTCGCGCCGGAGGAGGCGCTGGCCTTCTTCGACGGTCTCCCCACCGTGCCGGTCGCCGACATGCTCGGCCGCTGGCGGGGGAGCGGCCTGCCCACCGGGTCGAAGCTGGACGGGCTGCTGGAGGCCTACGGCTGGTACGGCAAGGAGTTCAACGGGGCCGAGTCGGTGCACCCGCTGCTGTTCGCCGGGCGCGGAGGGCCGAGACCGGTCGACCCGGCCTGGATCCCGCTGTCGCTGCTGCGGGACCACTCCGGGCTGGCCCGGCTCTGGCCGGTCCGGACGGCGTTCGGCCGGCTGCGCCCGCTGCTCCACACGAACCGGCCCACGGCGCGGCTGCGGACGATCGAGCACCGCGGCGTCGACACCGCCGCGATGGTCTACGACGCGCTGCCGATCATCGACGTCTTCCGGCGGATCGGACCGGACACGATCCTCGGGGCCATGGACATGCGGGGCCTGCCGGCGCCGTTCTTCTTCCTGCTGGAGCGCGAGCCGGTCACCGGCTGACGGCGAGCTCCTCGAGCAGTGCGCGGACGCGGCGCTCGATCTCGTCGCGGATCGGGCGGACGGACTCGACGCCCTTGCCGGCGGGGTCCTCGAGCTGCCAGTCGAGGTAGCGCTTGCCGGGGAAGACCGGGCAGGCGTCACCGCACCCCATGGTGATGACGACGTCCGACGCCTCGACCGCGTCGGTCGTCAGCACCTTCGGGCGCTGGGCGGAGATGTCGATGCCGACCTCGGCCATCGCCTCGACGGCGGCCGGGTTGACCCGGTCGCCGGGCAGCGATCCCGCCGACCGCACCTCGACGCCGTCCCCTGCCAGGTGGCGCAGCCACCCGGCCGCCATCTGGGAGCGGCCGGCGTTGTGGACGCAGACGAACAGCACGGACGGCGTCATGCCGGGACCTCCTGCGGGAAGAAGCGGCGCCGCGCGGCGAGCGCGACGTAGACCAGCGCCACCAGGACGGGCACCTCGATCAGCGGGCCCACGACCCCGGCGAGCGCCTGCCCGCTCGTGACGCCGAACGTGCCGATGGCGACGGCGATGGCCAGCTCGAAGTTGTTGCCGGCCGCGGTGAACGCGAGCGTCGCCGTCTTCGCGTAGCCGAGGCGCAGGCGCATGCCGAGGGCGAACGAGCCGCCGAACATCAGGACGAAGTACGCGAGCAGCGGCAGGGCGATGCGGGCGACGTCCCAGGGCTGGGAGGTGATGGCGTCGCCCTGCAGGGCAAACAGCATGACGATGGTGAACAGCAGCCCGTACAGCGCGACGGGACCGATGCGGGGGAGGAACGTCCCCTCGTACCAGACCCGCCCCTTGCGCCGCTCGCCCAGCGTGCGGGTGAGGTACCCGGCCACCAGCGGCACGCCGAGGAAGACGAGCACCGAGAGCACGATCGCCCAGACGCTGAACTCGGCGGACGTGGTCGACAGGCCGAGCCACGCCGGGAGCAGCTGGAGGTAGAACCAGCCCAGGGCCGCGAAGGCCACGATCTGGAACACCGAGTTGATCGCGACGAGCACCGCGGCGGCCTCCCGGTCCCCGCAGGAGAGGTCGTTCCAGATCAGCACCATGGCGATGCACCGGGCCAGGCCCACGACGATCAGGCCGGTCCGGTACTCGGGCAGGTCGGGCAGGAGCAGCCAGGCCAGGGCGAACATCAGGGCCGGGCCGAGCACCCAGTTGAGCACCAGACTCGCGCCGAGGAGCCGGCGGTCGCCGGTGACCCGGTCGAGCTCGGAGTACCGGACCTTGGCCAGCACCGGGTACATCATCAGCAGCAGGCCGACCGCGATGGGCAGGCTGACGTCCCCCACCTCGACGGCGCTCAGGGCGTCGTCCAGGCCGGGGACCCAGGCGCCGAGTGCCAGGCCGAGGGCCATGGCGGCGACGATCCACACCGGCAGGAACCTGTCGAGGGTCGACAGCTTCCGCAGGACCGGGGCGTCCGCCGGGACGTCGGCGCGCGAGGTCTCGCGGACGGCGTCGCTCATGCGGGGGTCAGGGCCGCGGTGTCGAACAGGTTGGCGACCGCGGCGAGCGCTTCCGGCCGCACCGCGTAGTAGACCCACACGCCGCGCTTCTCGCGGTCGAGCAGACCGGCGGAGTGCAGGACCTTGAGGTGGTGGCTGATGGTCGCCTGGGTGAGGTCGAACGCGACGTTGAGGTCGCAGACGCACGCCTCCCCGCCGGCGCTCGCGGCGATCAGGCTGACCAGGCGCAGGCGGACGGGATCGGCCAGCGCCTTGAGCAACGGCGCGACCTGCTCGGCCTGCTCCACGGACATCGGCGTGCCGGTGAGCGGCGTGCAGCACGCCAGGCCGGGGTCGCTCATCGGGGTCTCCTCGCTCGCGGACATCGAGTCACATCATAACGACAACCATCGTATTGACAACCGTCGATGTCTGGTGTTCATTCGGCGACCAGACATCGACGCCCGTCGATGTCTGCACCGGAAGGAGCCCACCATGTCCCGCGTCCAGCTGGCCCTGCGCGTCGCCGACCTCGAGGCGGCCGTCGACTTCTACTCGCGGCTGTTCGACATCGCGCCGGCCAAGCGCCGCCCCGGGTACGCCAACTTCGCCGTCACCGAGCCGCCGCTCAAGCTCGTCCTCCTCGAGGGGGAGCCGGGCGAGGCGACGCGCATGGACCACCTCGGCGTGGAGGTCCCCTCCACCGACGAGGTCACCGCGGCGACCGCCCGGCTGGCCGAGGCCGGGCTGGCGACGCGGATCGAGGACAACACCACCTGTTGCTACGCCGTCCAGGACAAGGTCTGGGTGACCGGCCCCGGCGGGGAGCCGTGGGAGGTCTACACCGTCACCGGCGACGCCCGGCCCGACCTCGAGGGCACGACCTCCTCCGAGCTGTCCGAGGTCGGCGGAGACGGCACCTGCTGCCGGCCCGAGGGGTCCGACACCGACGCGCGGCTCGCCGTGTCCTGCTGCTGACGGGGTTCAGGCGGGGAGGTCGTCGGCCAGGTCGCCCAGCTGCCGGAGCTCCCACGGTGGCAGGACGACGCCGGTCCGTCGGACCTCCCCGCCGAGCCGGCCGACGAGCCGCCGCGCGCGATCAGGTGGCGCGCCGACCGCCGCCTCGACGAACCAGACGATCCGTTCCGAGGTCAGCTCGTCCTCCTCGAGACCGGCCTGGGCCGCGACCAGGAGCGCCTCCGCAGCCGTCCGGCGCCCGTCGAGGCGAAGCAGTCGCGCGCGACGGACCTGCAGTCGAGCCCGCGCCCGGGCGTCGTCGCCCGACGCGACGACGGCCTCTGCCCGCCGCAGGGCGGCGTCGGCGTCGGCCGGTCGCCCCTGGTCGACGAGCAGGTCGGTGAGCGAGCAGCTGCCCAGCTGGACGTGCAGCATCCGGCCGCTCGGGAGCGCCGAGTCCACCAGCGACGTCAGTCGCTGCTCCGCCTCCCCGACGCGGCCCTCGTGCCGGGCCAACTGCGCCTCTGCGAACGCCACGATGTCCTCCCAGCGGGCCGACAGCGGATCGGTCATCAAGGACACGGCGCGGGCGATCGGCCGGGCGGCCGCGGCGTCGTCGCCACCCAGGAGGTGCAGCAGTCCCAGCCGGGCGGCGTTGACCGCGGTGATGCGGCGGTCACCCTCCAGTTCCGCGAGGGTCAGCGCGCGCTCCTGGTGCGCCAGTGCCGTCGGCAGCGAGCGGTGGGCCCACAGTCCCGCCAGCGTGTGCGCGGCACCGCATGCGACGGCGTCTCCTGCCGTCGGGCCGTAGCGCACCGGACCACGGCCCACCCGCTCGGCGACCTCGCCCGCCTCGACGCCGGCGGCCGTCGCTGCTGCGAAGTCGTCGAGCGTGTCGGCCAGGGTCTGCAGGGCGAAGGCCAGGACAGGTGCGTCATCGGCTGCACGCGCGATGGTCACCGCCTCCGCGGCGCGCTCGGCGGCTCGACGGCGGTCGTGCGTGGCGGAGAACCAGGCCAGGTATGCCAGTCCGATGGCCCGTGCCGGCGCCTCGACGGGAGCGGCCGCGAGTGCGAGCTCGAGGCGGCGCTCCCCCTCGCGTTCCTGACCGGCCTCGAAGTAGAGGACCATGGTGTCGACCACCAGTTGGAGGTGGTCGGTAGCCCGGCCGGCCCGCTCCCAGTGGTCGATGGCGGCGCGCAGGTTGTCGGCATCGGCGATGGCCTGTGCCAGCCATCGCCCGGTATCCGGTCCCTCGCTGTGCGCCGCCAGCCCTACGGCCCAGTCCGCGAACCAGTCGGCCGCCCGTTCCTCGGTGCGGCGCAACTCCGCAGGGTCCTCGGCGAGTCGTCCGGCGGCGTACGAGCGGATCGTCTCCAGCAACCGGAAGCGGGGGATGCCTCCGGCGGGTGGTGCCGGCTGGACGAGGCTGCGGTCGACGAGCTCGACCAGCAGGGGGACGACGGGCGGGCCGGGCCGGTCGCCGCAGACAGCCTCGAGCGCCGCCAGGCTCGCCCCGCCGCGGAAGACCGACATCCGGGTGAGCAGCCGGCGCGCGTCGGCGTCGAGCCGCCGGTAGCTCCACTCGATGGCATCTCGCAGCGTGCGGTGACGCTGGTCGCCGTCGTTCGTGCGGCCGGGGATGTCGAGCGGTTGCTCGAGCTGGCGCAGCACTCCGTCCGGGGTCAGCGCCTTCAGCCACGGGGCCACGATCTCGACCGCCAGGGGCAGGCCGTCGAGCCGCCGCACGATGTCGCCGAGGACTCCCGCATTCGCCTCGGTGACCTCGAACTCGGGGTCGCCGGCGCGCGCCCGGTCCACGAGGAGCCGGACTGCCGCACTGCCCCCGGCGGCCGTGACGTCACGCGCCGCGGGCGGGGGCACGAGGAGCGGCTGGACGGCGTACTGCTGCTCGCCGGGAATCCGCAGCGGCTGGCGGGTCGTGAGGAGGATGCGCAACCCGGTCGTGCCCTGGAGCAGGGCGGCTACGAGCGCGTCCGTGGCCGGCAGGTGCTCGACGTTGTCGAGGACCAGCAGGAACGGGCCGGTGGCCAGCAGTGCCACCAGCGCGCCGACAGTCTCCGCCGACGGGTGTCCCAGGCGGGCAGCGATGGTGCCGGTCACCAGCGCCGGGTCCTCCACCGAGGCCAGCTCCACGACGGCGGACGGCTCGCCGGAGCGCGCCACCCACGCTGCGGCGACCACCTCGGCGAGCCGGGTCTTGCCCGCGCCGCCCGGACCGGTGAGTGACACCAGGCGGTGCGCGGCGAGCAGCTCGAGGACGACGGCGAGGTCCTGCTCCCGGCCGACGAACGAGTCCAGGCGGATGCTCGGTCCCGCTCCCCGGGCCGGGGCCGTCACCACGCCGACGAGGGAGGGGTCGTGGCGCAGGACGCGGCCGTGCATGTCCCGGAGTCCGGCTCCCGGATCGGCGCCCAGCTCGTCGGCGAGTGCCCGCTGCGTGTCGGCGTAGAGCTCGAGCGCGGCGTGCTGGCGCCCCTGGCGGACCAGCGCCCACATGAGCAGCTCGGTCAGCCGCTCCCGCCACGGCTCCTCGGCGCGCGCCTCGTCCAGGGCGGTCACGACGGCGGCGAGGTCGACCTCCGGTCCGCTCTCCAGCGACATCCCCGCCCAGTCCTCGAGGGCCTGCCACCGCCGCTCGCGGACCGGCCGCACCCCGTCGGCGTAAAACGGCTCGCCCGACAGCTCGGGCAGTGGCGGCCCGCGCCAGAGCGCCAGTGCTCGTTCCAGGAGCGGCCGGCCGATCGCGACCGATCCGGCGGCCGAGGCGCGGCGGCCGTCGTCGACGAGGTCCTGGAAGGACAGCAGATCGCACTCGTCAGTTCGCAGCCGGAGCCGGTAGCCGTGGCCCACGGACTCCAGCCGTCCGCTCCCGACGGCCTTGCGCCACGTGGAGACGTACGTCTGGACGACGCCGACGGCGCTGGCGGGAGGAGCGGAGCCCCAGAGCCCGTCGACGAGGTCTGCGACGGACACCACGTCGTTCGCCCGCAGCGCGAGCATCGCGAACAGGGCACGGCGCCGGTTCCCCGCGGGGCCCACCGGCGTGCCTCCGGCGAGCACCTCGAGGGGCCCGAGGAGACGGACCAGAACCTGTTCCTGCGCCGCCACTCGAGTTCCTTCCGGCCGTCGCCCCCGGATTCTCGCACCGCTCGAGCGCCGTTGGAGAGCCGTTGGAGACGCCTTCGAGCCGGGGCGCCCACGGTCGTCGTGTCGCCGCGAATCGCGGCACCCGACCGAGGAGGACGCCATGACCAGCACACCCACCCCGCCCGTTCCCGGCCCGACGGTCAGCACACCGTCGATCCCTCCGCCGCGCGTCCCGGCCCCGTCCGCGCGCCCGGTCGAGGTCACGCCGCGCGTCGACGCCGCCACGCCGTCGCGTCGTCGCCCGCGGCGGCTGCTCGCCGGTGCCGGGATGCTCCTGATCGGGGCGGTCGCCGCCCTGTTGATCGGTACGTCGTCCGGCTCGGACGCCCCTGTCCGCCCGTCGGTGCCGGTCGTCGAGGACGGACGATGGGGAGGTCCGGACGTGTACGAGCAGCAGCACGAGCCCCAGGACGAGGGAACCAGGCGCTACGGCAGCGCCGACGTCCTCGAACGGCCCGGCCAGATCTGACCGCCGGACACCGCGCCGTGCGCGGCAGACCCCCACGAGTGCTACGAACTCGTGGTGATCAGGCGCTGATCAGCACGAGTTCGTAGCACTCGAGGAGGCGCGGTGGACCTCGACGAGGTGGCCGACGAGCTGTACGCCGTCCCGCCGGAGGAGTTCATCGCCCTGCGGAAGCAGCGGCAGGACGAGGCGAAGGCCGACGGCGACAAGGCGCTGGCCACGGAGATCGGCGGGCTGCCCAAGCCGTCGGCCGCCGCGTGGGCCTGCAACCTCCTCGTGCGCGAGCAGCGGGCGGAGATCGAGGGCCTGGTCGAGCTGGGTGACCTGCTGCGGGAGGCGCAGGAGAACCTCGCCGGCGACCAGCTCAAGGCCCTCGACGTCCAGCGGCGGCAGCTGCTGAACGCCCTCACCCGCCAGGCGCGGGCGCTGGCCAACGACCGCGGCCACCCGGTGAGCACCGCCGTCGCCACCCAGGTCGAGGAGACGCTCCGGGCCGCCATGTCGGACCCGGAGGCCGGGCAGGCGCTGCTCACCGGCCGGCTCACCTCGCCGATGTCCTACAGCGGCATGGGGACGACGGTGGCCAGACCCGACCTCCGGCTGGTGCACCCGCCGAGGCCGGAGCGCGCCGGGAAACCGGCGGCGAAGGCGCCCGCCCCGAAGAAGCAACCGGGGGAGTCGGCCGCCGACCGCCGTGCCCGCGAGCAGGAGGAGCGCCGCCGCGCCGCGGAGGAGAAGCGGCAGCGCGAGCTCGCCCGCGCCCGGGAGGCGGCCGAGGCCGCCGAGGCCGCGGCCCACGACGCGGCCGCCGCCGCCGAGGAGCAGGAGCGCGAGGTCGACGAGCTCGACCGGCGCCGGACGGAGCTGCAGGAGCGGGTCGACGAGCTGGCCGAGGAGCTCGCGGACGCCGAGCGGGCGGTCGCCGACACCGCCGCCACGCTCAAGCGGGCCCAGCGCCGCCTGACCGCCGCCCGGCACGAGGCCGACGAGGCGGCGGAGACCCGCGACCGGGCGGTCGCGCACGCCGACGCGCTCGCCGAGGGCGGCTGACCGCGGCCCCCTTGCCCGCTCGCCGGGAGAGGTCGACACTCTGCGCCACCTGCCCCGATGACGCGGAGGACACCGTGAGCTCACCCCACGAGGCGGACATCGAGCGCACGTCGCCCGACCACTCCCGCAGCGGCGACGACGTCGCCGAGGCCATCGAGGTCGCCGAGCGCGGCAGCTCCGTGCAGGAGGTGCACGACCGCGGCACGGAGAAAACCACCGGGCGCGCACCCGTCGAGCAGCGGTACGGCGACCCGGAGATGACCGAGGGCCAGGTCGTGCTCGGCGACGGCGAGCCCGGAGGTCACAGCCCGATCGGCCTCGACCCCGAGGCCGGCAGCTCCGGCGCGGCCCAGTCGGAGCCCGGCGCCCGCATCTCCGACCGCGTGGCCGCGGGCGAGGAGCCACCCGCGGATCCGTCAGCCGGCTAGTCCTCGATGACGGCGAGACCCTGCTCGCGCAGCCGCGCGAGGGAGTCGAGCATGCCCGTCACCGTGTCCGGGTCGTGCCCCTCCCAGTCGGCCACCTCCCCGACCACGCGCACCGGGTGGCGGGAGCGGTAGGACTGCGTCGGGTTGCCGGGGAACCGCTTGTCGGTGACGTTCGGGTCGTCCTCGAACGGGCCCTGCGGCTCCACCACGTAGACGTGCCCCCGCTCCTCGAGCCCGGCCAGCGCGGTCGCCAGCTCGGCGCCCCACGCGGCCGTCTCCTGCAGGGCGGTGAAGTAGACGTTGTTCGACGTCCGGCCCGTCTCGAAGTTCGAGCCGTGCCCGGCCACCAGTTCGTCGCCGACCGCGAGCACCGCCTTCGTCCCGTGGAAGAAGGGGCCCGACACGTGCGCGCAGTGCTCGTACGTGACGGGCACGCGGGCTCCAGGCGTCTCGTCCATCGCCGTCCCTCCCGGCTCAGCTCCACAGCTCCACGCGCACCGTAGGCCGGGTGCGATCGCTCCGGCCCGACAGCAGGGCACTCGTCGCCTCCGGGGTGGTGAGGAAGCGCTGCAGCGCCCGGGCGGCGCTGGTCGCCGCTCCCTCTCCCGGGATGCCGGCCCACCAGAGGCCGGTCACCGGCGTCCCCTCGACCCGCAGCCGGACGACGTCGCCGCGGCGCACGGCCTCGCGCACGGCATGGGCCAGCGCGAACATCACCCCGCTCCCGGCGCGCACGGTGGCCAGCGCCTCGGCCTCGCTGCCCAGCCGCTCGACGTCCGGGGCGACGGGCAGCCGGGCCACCCAGCCCGCCTCCTCGCTGCCGGCCTCGATGCCGCCCGGCCCGGCCAGCCACCGGCATCCCGCGACCTCGGCCGGCCGCAGGGCGCCGAGCCGCGCGAGGGGGTGATCGGGAGCCGCGACGACGACGCGCTCGTAGCGCAGGAAGGGCACCGCGTCGACCGACTGGCCCGGCGCCGGCACCGGCCGCACGCCGAGCACGATGTCCGCGGCGTCGTCGGCCAGCGCGTCCGCCGGGCACGTGCCGACGGCCAGGTCGACGGCGACTCGCGGGACCCGGCGGGAGAAGGCCGCCAGCACCGCCCCCGCCGCGTGCTCCGCGCAGCCGGCCGTGGCCAGCACCCGGAGCCGCCCGGCCGACGTCGCGTGCGCCACCTCCCGCCGGGTCCGGTCGGCGAGGCGGACCAGCTCCCGGGCGCGGACGGCCAGCGCGCGCCCGCCGGGGGTCAGGGTGATGCCACCGCCGCTGCGGCGGAACAGCGGGTCGCCGAGGTCGGTGCGCAGGGCCGCGACGGCCGCGGAGACCGCCGGCTCGCTCACGCCGAGCGCCTCCGCCGCGGCCCGCAGCGACCCGAGCTCGGCGACGAGCGCGAACGCGCGCAGCTGGGTGAATGTCATCGTCGCCACCCTCATAAGGGAACGGTTATTTGCATGTTGACAGTGACGTGGGTCACGGACAAGCTCGCGCCGTCCGGGGCCCAGAGCGGGGATCCCGGGAGAGGGGGTACCCCCGTGCAGGTTCCGGCTCCGTTCGAGTACGTCAGGGCGACCAGCGTGGAGAACGTGCTGGAGCTGCTCGACCGGCACGGCGAGGAGGCCCGGGTCATCGCCGGCGGGCACAGCCTGCTGCCGATGATGAAGCTCCGGCTCGCCCGGCCCGAGTGGCTCATCGACATCAACGACGTCGCCGAGCTCGACCACCTCACCGAGGACGCCGACTCGTTGCGGGTCGGGGCGCTCACGCGGCACGCCACCCTGCTCTCGTCGGAGCTGGTCGGCCGGCTGTTCCCGATCATCCACGACGCCGAGCGCGTGATCGCCGACCCGGTCGTCCGCAACCGCGGCACGATCGGCGGTTCCCTGGGTCAGGCCGACCCCGCCGAGGACCTCACCACGGTCTGCGACGTGCTGGACGCGGAGATCGTCATCGCCGGCAGCGCCGGGCCGCGGGTCGTCGGCATCGCCGACCTGCACCGAGGGCCGTACGAGACCGCGTGCGAGCAGCACGAGCTCATCACCGAGATCCGGTTCCCCATCCGTGCCGGCCGGGGCAGCGCCTACGAGAAGGTCGAGCGGCGGGTCGGCGACTGGGCGGTGGCCGCGGCCGGCGCCTCCGTCGTCCTGGAGGACGACGGCCGGATCTGCGACGTCACGGTCGGGCTCACCGCGCTCGGGGTGGAGGGCTGCGTGCCCGGGATGCTCGAGGCGCTGTGCGAGCAGCAGCCCTCCGAGGAGCTGTTCGCCGAGGCCGGCCGCATCGCGGCCGAGGCCAGCTCGCCGGTCGAGGACCAGCGCGGGCCCGTGGACTACAAGCGGCACCTCGCCGACGAACTCACCCGCCGGGTGCTGCGCACGGCGGTCGCCCGTGCCGGTGCCCTCGCCGCCGTCTGAAGGAGCCCGACCATGCAGGTCACGATGACCGTCAACGGGGACGAGGTCACCCGCGACGTCGAACCCCGCCTCCTGCTCGTGCACTTCCTGCGGCAGACGCTCGGCCTCACCGGCACCCACTGGGGCTGCGACACCAGCAACTGCGGCACCTGCGTCGTGCTGGTCGACGGCGAGCCCGTGAAGTCCTGCACCCAGCTCGCCGCCATGACGGCCGGGCACGAGGTCCGGACGGTGGAGGGGCTGGCCGACGGGGCCACCCTCGACCCGGTCCAGCAGGGCTTCATGGAGGAGCACGGCCTGCAGTGCGGGTTCTGCACCTCCGGGATGATGCTGACCGCCCGTGCGCTGCTCGACCGCAACCCGCACCCGGACGAGACCGAGATCCGCGAGGCCATCTCCGGCCAGATCTGCCGGTGCACCGGCTACGCCACCATCGTCCGCTCCGTGCAGTGGGCCGCCGCCCACCCGGCCGCCGACACCACCGAGCAGGAGGTCCGGGCATGACGACCGTCCAGGAACGCTCGCCGATACCCCAGGAGCGCGAGCCCAACCCGGCGATGACCGCGGCCGACCGGCCGATCGGCTACGGGCGGGTGCAGCGCAAGGAGGACCCGCGGTTCGTCCGCGGCAAGGGCCGCTACCTCGACGACGTCGTCCTGCCCGGGATGCTGCACGGCGCGATCCTGCGCTCGCCGCTGGCCCACGCCCGGCTGGTCTCCATCGACACCACCGAGGCGCTGGCCCACCCGAAGGTCCGTGCGGTCATCACCGGCAAGGACCTGGAGGGGCTCAACCTCGCGTGGGCGCCCACCCTGTCGGCCGACGTCCAGGCCGTCCTGGCCACCGACAAGGTGCGGTTCCAGGGCCAGGAGGTCGCCTTCGTCGTCGCCGACGACCACTACTCCGCCCGCGACGCCCTCGAGCTCATCGACGTCGAGTACGAGGACCTGCCGCCGGTGGTCGACGCCCGCCGCGCCCTCGACCCCGACGCCCCGGTCATCCGCGACGACAAGGAGGGGCAGACCGACAACCACATCTTCGACTGGGAGGCCGGCGACGCCGCCGCGACCGACGCGGTCTTCGCCCGCGCCGACGTCGTCGTCAGCCAGGAGATGGTCTACCCGCGCGTGCACCCGGCGCCCATGGAGACCTGCGGCGCGATCGCCGACTACGACCCGATCGACGGCAAGCTGACGCTCTACGAGACCACCCAGGCCCCGCACGCCCACCGCACGCTCTACGCGATGGTGGCCGGCATCCCCGAGCACAAGATCCGGATCATCGCCGGCGACATCGGCGGCGGCTTCGGCAACAAGGTCGGCATCTACCCCGGCTACGTCTGCGCCGTCGTCGGCTCGATCGTCACCGGCAAGCCGGTCAAGTGGGTCGAGGACCGCTCCGAGAACCTGATGAGCACCTCGTTCGCGCGCGACTACATCATGAAGGGCGAGGTGGCGGCGACGAAGGACGGCAGGATCCTCGCCGTGAGGACGCACGTGCTCGCCGACCACGGCGCGTTCAACGCCACGGCGCAGCCGACCAAGTACCCGGCCGGCTTCTTCTCCATCTTCACCGGCAGCTACGACCTCGAGGCCGCGCACTGCTCGGTCACCGGCGTCTACACGAACAAGGCGCCCGGCGGGGTGGCCTACGCGTGCTCGTTCCGCGTCACCGAGGCGGTGTACCTGGTCGAGCGGATGGTCGACGTCCTCGCCGCCGAGCTGGAGATGGACCCGGCCGAGCTGCGCCTCGCGAACTTCATCCGCCCCGAGCAGTTCCCCTACGCGAACAAGACGGGCTGGGAGTACGACTCCGGCGACTACGAGCCGGCCATGCGGATGGCGATGGAGCAGGTGGGCTACGCCGAGCTGCGCCGCGAGCAGGCGGAGAAGCGGGCCCGCGGGGAGCTGATGGGCATCGGCGTCTCGTTCTTCACCGAGACGGTCGGTGCCGGCCCCCGCAAGCACATGGACATCGTCGGGCTGGGCATGGCCGACGGCGCCGAGGTGCGGGTGCACCCGACCGGCAAGGCCGTCGTCCGGCTGTCGGTGCAGACCCAGGGCCAGGGCCACGAGACGACGTTCGCGCAGATCGTCGCCGAGGAGCTCGGCATCCCGCCGGAGGACATCGAGGTCGTGCACGGCGACACCGACCAGACGCCGTTCGGCCTGGGCACCTACGGCAGCCGCTCGACACCGGTCAGCGGCGGCGCCGTGGCGCTCGCGTCCCGCAAGGTGCAGGACAAGGCCAAGCTGATCGCCGCCGCGATGCTGGAGACCCGGCCCGAGGACCTCGAGTGGGAGAAGGGTCGCTTCTTCGTGAAGGGCGACCCCTCGGTCGGGAAGACGATCCAGGAGATCGCGCTCGGCGCGCACGGCACCGTCGCGCTGCCCGAGGGCGTCGACGGCAACCTGGACGCCGAGGTCACCTACGACCCGCCCAACCTGACGTTCCCCTTCGGCGCCTACATCTGCGTGGTGGACGTGGACGCCGGCACCGGCAAGGTGCACGTGCGCCGGTTCGTCGCCGTCGACGACTGCGGCACGCGGATCAACCCGATGATCGTCGAGGGCCAGATCCACGGCGGCCTCGCCGACGGCGTCGGGATGGCGCTCATGGAGTTCATCGGCTTCGACGAGCAGGGCAACTGCCTGGGTGGCTCGTTCATGGACTACCTGATCCCGACGGCGATGGAGGTGCCGGACTGGGAGACCGGCTACACCGTGACGCCGTCGCCGCACCACCCGATCGGCGCGAAGGGGATCGGCGAGTCGGCGACGGTCGGCTCGCCCCCGGCGGTCGTCAACGCAGTCGTCGACGCGCTCGCCCCGTTCGGGATCACCCACATGGACATGCCGTGCACCCCGGCGCGGGTGTGGGAGGCCATGCAGGGCCGGCCCACCCCGCCGGTCTGAGGGGTGCCGATCCGATGAGCGTCACCGACACCGCGGCGGAGCTGACCCGCACCCGCGAGCCGTTCGTGCAGGCCACGGTGGTCCGCGCGCAGAAGCCGACCAGCGCGCACGCCGGTGACACGGCGCTGGTGCGCGCCGACGGGCGGATCGACGGATTCGTCGGGGGCACCTGCGCCGAGGCGTCGGTGCGCGAGTACGGGCTGATGACGTTGTCGACCAACGAGCCGCTCCTGCTGCGCATCGTCCCGGGCGAGGTGGGGCCGCAGGACTCCGAGGAGGGCGCGGTCACCGTCGCCAACCCGTGCCTGTCGGGGGGAGCGGTGGAGATCTTCCTGGAGCCGCGGGTGCCCGCGCCCCGGATGCTGGTGGTCGGCGACAGCCCGGTGGCCGAGGCACTGGCCGACCTCGGCCGGCCGCTGGGCTTCGACGTCCAGCTGGAGGCGGGGGAGCAGGCCCGCCCGCGGCCGGAGGACGCCGCGCTCGTGGTCGCCTCGCACGGCCGCGGCGAGGAACCGGCGCTCACCGAGGCCCTGCGCCTCGGCGTCCCCTACGTCGGGCTGATCGCCAGCCGCATCCGCGGGGCGGGGGTGCTCGCGTCCCTCGACGTCACCGACGAGCAGCGCAGCCGCGTGCACAGCCCCGCCGGGCTCGACATCGGCGGGCGGACCGCGGCGGAGATCGCGCTGTCGGTCCTGGCCGAGCTGGTGGCCGAGCGGCGCACGCGGGAGAGGGTGGCCCCGGCTGCGGCGCCCGCGACGGCCGTCGACCCGGTGTGCGGGATGACCGTGGCCGCGGTGGACAGCACCCCGCACGCCGAGATCGACGGCACGACGACCTGGTTCTGCTGCGCGGGCTGCCGGACGTCGTTCCTGGCGGACCCGGCCCGGTATGCCCCCGCCTCCTGACCAGCTCTCGGCACGGGAGGCTGCGCGGGCCGGGGCGGAGGAGGACGTGCGCGCCCGCCTCCCGGACGTCGGCGCACTGGCCGAGGCCCTCGACCAGGTCGACTACCTGGCCGAACCGGGGCTGGCGACCGCGCTCTTCCTCGCCGTGCGCCTGCCCCAGCCGATCCTGCTGGAGGGCGAGCCCGGCGTCGGCAAGACCGAGGCGGCCAAGGCCCTGGCCCGGGTGCTCGACACCCCGCTGTTCCGGCTGCAGTGCTTCGAGGGGATCGACGCCGCGGAGGCGCTGTACGAGTGGAACCACCCGCGCCAGCTGCTCGGCATCCGGCTGGCCGAGGCCCGGGGCGCCCCGCTGGCGGAGGACGACCTGTTCGGCGCCGACTACCTGCTGCGCCGCCCCCTGCTGCAGGCGATCGAGCACCCCGGTCCGGGCCCGGCGGTGCTGCTGCTCGACGAGATCGACCGGGCGGACGCGGAGTTCGAGGCCTTCACCTTCGAGGTGCTGGCGGAGGCGGCGGTGACCGTGCCGGAGCTCGGCACGATCCGCGCGGCGCACCCGCCGGTCGTCGTCCTCACCTCGAACCGCACCCGCGACCTGCACGACGCGCTGACCCGCCGCTGCCTCTACCACTGGATCGACTACCCCCCGCCCGACCGGGTGGCCGAGATCGTCCGGCGCCGGGTGCCCGGCAGCGCCGAGCCGCTGGCGGTGTCGGCGGCCGCCGCGGTGAACCGGCTGCGGTCGCTGGACATGGTGAAGCCGCCGGGGATCGCGGAGGTCATCGACTGGGTGGCGGCGCTGGACCTGCTGGGCGTCGACCGGCTCGACGCGGCGGCGGTCGAGCGGACGTGGGGGACGGTGCTCAAGAACCGGGACGACCAGGAGCTGGCCCGCACCCGTGGGGCGGCGTGGTTGGCCGGTGCCTGACCTCGGGACGGGCGGGGAGGTCGTGGTCGGAGCCGGCCCGCTCGCCGTGGGGCTGACCACCGCGCTGCACCGCGCCGGGCTGCCGGCCCCACCGGATCGGGCGGCGGGCCTGGCACGGGCGCTGCAGCTGGTCCCGCCGGTCGACCGGGAGGCGCTGTACTGGACCTGCCGGGTGGTGCTGGTGACCGACCGCGCGCAGCTGGCGGTCTTCGACGCCGTGTTCTCGGCGGTGTTCGACGGCCGTCTCGACCCCGCCGACAGCCGGGGTGACCCGACCGCACCCCCACCCATCGGCAGCGAGCCGCGCACCCGGCCCGCGCCGCCGGACGACCGGCCGTCGCAGCCGGGGGAGTCGGGTGCGGCCGCCGGCACGCCGGGTGGGGACGGCGGCGGCGCCGAGCGGGAGGTGCTGCTGGCGGCCGCCTCACCCGAGGAGCGGCTGCGGCAGACCTCGTTCGCGGAGCTCGACGTCGCCGAGCTGGCCGGGGTCCGGGAGCTGGTCCGGCGTCTGGTGCTGAGCACTCCGGTCCGGCGCAGCCGTCGCATCCGGGCGACCCGGCGGTCGGGCGACCGGCTGGAGCTGCGCCGCACGGTGCGGGCCGCCCAGCGGTCGGGCGGCGACCCGGTGCGGCTGGTGCACGCGGTCCGCCGGACGACGCCGCGGCGGCTGGTCCTGCTCTGCGACGTCTCGGGCTCGATGGAGCCCTACACCCGGGTCTACCTGACGCTGCTGCAGGGCGCGGTGGCCGGTGCCCGGGCGGAGGCGTTCGTGTTCTCGACGCGGCTGACCCGGCTGACCCGCCAGCTCGCCGGCCGCGACCCCGACCTGGCGCTGGCCCGTGCGGGCGCGACGTCCTCGGACTGGGCCGGGGGCACCCGCCTGGCGATGAGCATCGGCCGGTTCGTGGCCGACCACGGCCGCCGGGGGCTCGCACGTGGTGCCGTCGTGGTCGTGCTGTCGGACGGGTGGGCGACCGACGACCCCGACGACGTGGCCGACGCGATGCGGCGGCTGCGCCGGCTGGCCCACCGGGTGGTGTGGGTCAACCCGCGCAAGGCCGCGCCCGGCTACGCGCCGGTGGTCGGGGGCATGGCCGCCGCCCTCCCGTTCTGCGACGCGTTCGTGAGCGGCCACAGCCTCGCGGCGCTGGAGGAGGTCGTGGCGGCCGTCCGCGAGGGGTGAGCGCGGACTCTCACCCCATCGTCTTCTGGCCGTCGATGCTCTCGCGGAGGATGTCGGCGTGGCCGGCATGCTGGGCGGTCTCGGCGACGACGTGCAGGAACACCCGCCGTGCGGAGCGGACGGCGCCCGGCCGGAACCACGGGGCCGGGGGCAGCGGGTGCGAGGCGTCGAGGTCGGGCACGGTGCGCACCAGTTCGTCGGTGCGCTCGGCGACCTCCGCGTAGCGCGCGAGCAGCCCCTCGAGAGTCTCGTCCGGCCCCATCCGGAACTCGGCGGCCCACTTCTCCAGCTGCTCCGGATCGTCGCCGGCGCCCATGGCCGTCGGCCCGTCGAGGACGAAGTCGGCCCACATCTCCTCGGTGTGGGCGACGTGCTTGATCAGGCCGCCCAGCGTCAGCTCGCTCGCCGTCGGCCGCAGCCGGGCCTGCTCGTCGGTCAGCCCCTGGACCGTGTGCCGCAGGAAGTAGCGGTGGGTGGCCAGGGTCTCGAGCAGGTCCGCCCGCTCGGCGGTGAGGGTGGTCGCGGTGGTGGTCATCTCGGGTCGCCTTCCGTCGTCCTCGATCGGTCACCGTCGACGCTACGGAGAATCGGTGCCAGATCCTGACCGCGATGCGTGAGAACCTCCGGTCATGGCCGATTCCACCGCCCGCGCGCTCCGCCTGCTGTCGATGCTGCAGAACCGCCGGTACTGGGGCGGGGCCGAGCTGGCCGACCGGCTCGGCGTCTCGGTCCGCACGCTGCGTCGGGACGTCGACCGGCTGCGCGAGCTCGGCTACCCGGTGCAGGCGCGGCCCGGGGTGGACGGCGGCTACGAGCTCTCCCCGGGAGCGGTCCTTCCGCCGCTGGTGCTCGACGACGACGAGGCGGTCGCCCTGACCGTCGGGTTGCAGGCCGCCGCGCAGTCGCCGGTCGCCGGCACCGCGGAGGCGTCGGTGCGGGCACTGGCCAAGATCGTCCAGGTGTTGCCGACCCGGCTGCGCCGCCGTGCGGACGCGCTCCGCGCGGTCACCGTCGCGGCCGTGTGGACGCCGAGCCGGGCGGAGATCGACCCCGCGTGCCTGACCGCCGTCGCGCAGGCCTGCCGCGACACCGAGCGGCTGCGCTTCGGGTACACGACGGCCTCGGGCGAGTCGGCCGAGCGGTTCGTCGAGCCCTTCCGCCTGGTCGCCCTGGGCCGGCGCTGGTACCTGGTGGCCTTCGACCTCGACCGGGGCGACTGGCGCAGCTTCCGGCTCGACCGGCTCAGCGCTCCGCGCTCGACCGGGGCGCGCTTCGCGCCGCGCTCCCTCCCCGGTGGTGACGCCGCCGAGTTCGTCCGGGCGGGGATCACCTCCCGCCAGCCGGGTCACCGGGTGGAGGCCGAGGTGCAGGCCCCTGCCGACGAGGTGCGCGCCCGGATCGGGCAGTGGTCCACGGTCGAGCCGACCGGCGCCCGCAGCTGCCGCGTGCACATGGAGGCCGACGACCTCAGCTGGCCGGCGCTGGCGCTGGGCACGGTGGGGGCGGAGTTCGCCGTCCTCTCCCCACCCGAGCTGCGCGACCTGCTGGGGGAGTGGAGCGGGCGCTTCGCCGCAGCCGCGTCCGCGGAGCGGGGCCGCACCTCATAGGGGACCCAGCCGTCTCGCATCTCGATTGGGTTGCGGTACGTCACCGTGACTTCCAACACCTTAGCGCTGAGGTAACGGTGGGCCGCACCAACCGGCAGACCCCGAGGAGCCGTCCATGCGATCCCCCCGACTGCTGGCCAGTGCCCTGGCCACCGCTCTCCTGCTCTCCGCCGCGGCGTGCGGCGGCGGTGACGACGACAGCGGGGACGGCGGTGGTGGCGGCGGAGGCGGCGGAGGCGGCGAGGGCACCCGCATCGCGGCGGTCTTCTCCGGCACCACCACCGACGCCGACTACACGTTCCTCGGGCTCGAGGCCCTCCAGGCGGCCGAGGAGGACCACGGGGCGGAGATCACCTACTCCGAGAGCGTCCAGGTGCCCGACGCCGAGCGCGTGCTGCGCGAGTACGTCGCCGACGGCTACAACGTCGTGTGGACCCACGGCAGCCAGTTCTACGACGCCACCGTCGCCGTGGCGGCCGAGGCGCCCGACGTGGTCTTCATCGCCGAGCAGGACACCGAGCCGGCCGACGTCCCCGAGAACGTGTGGGTCCTCGACCGCAACTTCCACCTGGCCTTCTACCCGCTGGGCGTCCTCGCCGCCTCGGCCTCCGAGAGCGGCAAGATCGCCTACCTCGGCGGCGTGACCCTGCCGTTCTCCTACTCCGAGGTGCACGCGGTCGAGCAGGCGCTGGAGGACAGCGGCTCGGACGCCACGCTCACCCCGGTGTGGACCGGCGACTTCAACGACCCGACCAAGGCCCAGCAGTTCGCCAGCCAGCTGCTCGCCGACGGCAACGACGTCGTGCTCACCTCGCTGAACCTGGGCGCCGTCGGCGCGTTCGAGGCGGTGGACGACGCGGCCCCCGGCGTCCTCATGTCGGCGAAGTACACGGACAAGTCCAACCTGTCGCCCGACCACTACCTGACGTCGGTCATCTACGACTTCTCCGTGATGCTCGACGACATCCTCAGCTCGATCGAGGACGGCGAGACCGGCGGCTACCTCGGCATGACCTACGAGCAGGGCATCTCGCTGCAGACGCCGCAGAACGTCGATCAGGCCGTGGCCGACGAGGTGAACGCCATCGTGGAGCAGCTCGCGTCGGGCGAGATCGAGGTCGAGCGCGACGTGACCCCGGTCGAATGACGACTGCGCACACCGCCGGGTCGGCCCCGGGCTCCGCGCCCGGGCCGGCCCGGCCGCTCACGATGACCGGTGTCACCAAGACCTTCGGTCCGGTGCGCGCCCTGTCCGACGCCGACTTCGAGCTCGCCGCCGGCGAGGTGCACGGCCTGGTCGGCGGCAACGGGGCGGGCAAGACGACGTTGATGAACGTCCTCTACGGCCTCTACCGCGCCGACTCGGGGGACATCCGGGTCGACGGTCGCGAGGCGCACATCCGCTCCCCGCGGGACGCCATCGGGCTCGGCATCGGCATGGTGCACCAGCACCTCCTCCAGGTGGCCACGTACTCCGTGGTCGAGAACGTGGTGCTGGGGACGACCGAGCAGTCCGGCGGGCTGCGGGCGGCCGCGCGGCGGATCACCGAGCTCTCCGACCAGTTCGGGCTCTCCGTGGACCCCCGCGCCCGGACCGACCGGCTGTCCGTGGGTGCGCGCCAGCGCGTGGAGATCCTCAAGGTGCTCTACCGCGGCGCGCGGATCCTCATCCTCGACGAGCCGACGACCAACCTGACGCCGCAGGAGGTCGACGACCTGTTCGCCTCGCTGCGCGGCATCGTGGCCGAGGGCACCAGCGTCGTGTTCATCTCGCACAAGGCCCGCGAGGTGCTGGCGATCTGCGACCGCATCTCGGTCATGCGCGACGGGCGCCGGCTCACCACCGTGCGTCGCGCCGACACCGACGCGACCGGTCTGGCGTCGCTCATGGTGGGCGAGGTCGCCTCGGAGCAGTCCTCCGAGCTGGCCGCCGCGCTGGGTCTGGCCGCCGTCGGGGAGGTCACGGCGGAGGAGACCGGGCCGTCCGCCCAGGGCGCGGAGCGGCTGGTCGTCGGAGGCCTCGTCGTGCACAACGACATGGGCATGCCCGCCCTCCGCGGCGTCGACCTGACGGTCCGCGCGGGCGAGGTGCTGGGCGTGGCGGGCGTGGCCGGCAACGGGCAGGTCGAGCTGGCCGAGGCGCTCACCGGCGTCCGCCCGTCCGAGGTCGGGACGGTGCGGGTCGACGGCAGCGACCTGGCCGGCGCCCGCACCCGCCGGTGGATCGATGCCGGGGTCGCCTACGTGCCCGAGGACCGCCACCGCGACGGCATCCTGGGCGCGGCCACGGTCACCGACAACCTCCTGCTCGGGTCGCAGCGCAGCGGGTCCTACCGGAAGGCGGGCCTGATCGACTGGCGGCGGGTGCGGGAGCACGCCCGGACGACGATCGACCGCTACTCGATCAAGACGCCGGGCCCCGACGCCCCCGCGGCCAACCTCTCCGGCGGCAACATCCAGCGGCTGGTCCTGGCCCGTGCCTTCGACCGGGAGCCCGCCGTCCTGGTGCTGCAGAACCCCACCCGCGGCCTCGACCTGCGCTCGATCAAGTTCGTCTACGACCGGGTGCACGAGGCCCGCGACCGGGGGTGCGCCGTCGTCCTCATCTCCGAGGACCTCGACGAGCTCAGCCTGCTGGCCGACCGCATGGTCGTCCTCTACTCCGGTGAGGTCGTCGGCGAGCGCAGCCGCGGCACCTACGACGCCTACGAGCTGGGCCGGCTGATGGCCGGCGTCCGGGAGGACGCATGACCGCCCCCGTCCTGACCGAGCCGGACGCCCTCGCGCCCGCCCCACCGGGGCCGGCCGCGCGACTCCTGCGCGGCCTCCTGCCCTACGTGCTGGCGCTGGTCCTGGCGTTCGTCGTCTCGGGCATCGTGATCGCCGCCCTCGGCTACGACCCGGTCGAGGCGTTCCGCACGATCCTGACGACGTCGTTCAAGACCGACTTCGGGTTCACCGAGACGCTCACGAAGTGGGTCCCGCTCACCCTGCTGGCGCTCGGCTTCACCATCCCCCTGGCGGTGGGCCGGTTCAACATCGGCGGTGAGGGCCAGCTGCTGGTCGGCGCCACCGCCGCGGCCGGCGTGGGCATCGTCTACGGCGACCTGCCCACCGGTGTCCTGCTGCCCCTGGTGATCGTCGCCGGCGTCCTGGCCGGCGTCGTCTGGGCGGGGATCGCCGCGTTCCTCATGGGCCGGTTCCGGGTGAACGAGATCCTCAGCACGGTGCTGCTGAACTTCGTCTCGTTCCAGGTGCTCGACTACGCCGCGACCGAGGTGTGGTCCGACCCCGCCGCGGGCGTGGCGGCCACCCAGCGGGTGGGCGCGAACGCGGAGCTGCCGACCCTCGGCGGCCCGCCCGGGGTGCACGCCGGTCTCCTCCTCGCCGCGCTGGTGGCCCTGGCGACGATCGTCGTGACCCGCCGGACCGCAGCCGGGTTCGAGCTGCGCGCCGCCGGTACCAACCCGCGGGCCGCCGGCATCAACGGCATCCGCGTCGAGCGCATCGCGGTCGTCGCCCTGATCGTCGGCGGGGCGCTCGGCGGTCTCGCCGGCGCGCTGGAGGTCAGCGGCGTGCACGGCCGGGCGCTCGAGGGCATGCAGTCGAACTTCCTGCTGCTCGGCATCATCATCGGGCTGATCGCCCGCGGCAGCGCCCTCTGGGTGCCCGTCGTCTCCTTCGGGATCGCGATCCTCGAGGTCGGCGCCAGTTCCATGCAGCGCACCGTCGGCGTGCCGGCGGAGATGGTCCTCATCATCGAGGCGCTGATCCTGATCTTCCTGCTGCTCTCCGACGTGATCGCCGGGCGGCTGGCGAGGAGAGCGGCATGAACGAGTTCGCGGTCCTCGCCCAGCTCACCGTCGTCGCGATGGTGCCCTACCTGCTCGCCTCGCTGGGCACGATGCTCGGCGGGCTGGCAGGCGTCTTCAGCGTCTCCCAGGAAGGCGTCATGCTGCTCGGCGCCTCCGTGGGCTTCCTGGTCAGCTACGGGACGGGCAGCAGCACGGTCGGGGTCCTCGTCGCCGCCGCGGTCGGAGCGCTCTTCGGGTTCGCCCTCGGCTGGGCCACCACGGTGCTGCGCCTCGACCAGTTCGTCGTCGGCCTCGCGCTGTTCTTCGCGGCGACGGGGCTGGCCGGTCTGCTCTACCGCATCGTCATCGGGCAGACCGCCACGACGCCGCTGGTGGACACGCTGCCCCGCCTGGAGATCCCGCTCCTCAAGGACATCCCGCTGCTCGGGAAGGCGCTGTTCTCGCACAACCTGCTGGTCTACCTCGCGGCGCTGGTGACCGTCGGGCTGTGGTTCTTCCTGTACCGGACGCGGGCCGGGCTGGACCTGCGGTCGGTGGGGGAGAACCCCAAGGCAGCCGACAGCCTCGGCATCGCGGTGGTCCGCACGCGGCTCTGGACGACGGCGGTGGGCGGCGCGCTCATGGGCGTCGCGGGTGCCTTCCTCCCGCTGGTGTACACCGGCACGTTCACCGAGGGCATCGTCGGTGGTCGCGGCTGGCTGGCGATCGCCCTGACGTTCTTCGGCGGGTGGCGGCCGCAGTTCATCGCGGCGGGAGCGCTGTTCTTCGCCACGATGGACGTCGTGGCGTTGCGCGCGGAGGTGTCGGGGATCGACATCCCCAGCCAGGTGCTGCTGGTCATCCCGTACGTGGCCACGCTGGTCGTCATGGTGTTCGCCTTCCGCTGGGCCCGGGTTCCCGAGTTCCTCGGGCGGAACTACGACCGGGAGAGCCGGACCGGCTGAGCGGCGCACCGGCCGGGGGCCTCCGGCTCCCGGCCGGTGCTCACCGGCTCAGGCGGCGACGAACTCGAGCAGCCGCTCGCGGGGGATCCCCGGCGACGGGGGTGCCGGCTCCTGGGCGGTGATCCGGGCCAGGACGTCGGGCCGGGTGAAGGCCTCCTGCGGTGGCGTGAGGCACTGGACCGTGGCCAGCAGCGCCCGGAAGACGTCGGCGTCGACCATCGCCGCCGTCTGCAGCCGGGCGGAGAACGGGTCGGGGGCCGGAGGCTGCCGGCCCTGGCGCAGCGCCTCCATCTCCGCGTGCCGGGCCTCGTCCATCGCCATCTGCGCCCGGTAGAAGGGGGTCAGCGTGCGCTCGGTCGCGTCGTCGTGGACGAGGGCGAGGTCGCCGGGGCGGTCGAGGTGCTCGGCGACCGCCCTGGCCAGCAGCTGGGCGTGCACCACGCCCACCGTCAGGCCCCGGCCCGCGCTCGGGTTCGTGCACGCCCAGGCGTCGCCCACCGCGAGGAAGCCCGTCGCGACGGGTCGCCCGTCGACGACGAAGCGGCGGTAGCGGTCGAGCACCCCGGCGATCGGCAGCACACCGGAGGCGGGGCGGCCGTCGAGCCAGTGCGCCTGCCGCGGGCAGGCGCCGACGAGCCGGTCGAAGACCTCGGGAGAGCGGAGCGCCTTGAGCGGCGTGTCGTGCGCCGGCGCGTACAGCGTCACCGACCACGTGCCGTTGTCGCCCTCCAGCGTCAGCACCGAGAACCCGCCCATGGGGGTCAGCGCGGGGCCGCGCTGCTCCGGTGCCCGCGGGCCGGTGAAGAAGCGCGTGAAGTACATGAAGCCGCGGTCGGCCGACTCGACGACGGGAGGCCGGGCGCCCATCTCCACCAGCCACCCCGCCGTGGGCGTGCGGCGGCCCATCGCGTCGACGACCAGGTCGGCCGGCAGCACCTCGCCGCCGGCCAGCCGGACGCCGGCGACGTGCGGCACGCCGGCCACCGCCGACGGTCCCGGCACCAGGCCCGCTGCCCGCTCGCCGCGCCGGACGGTGATCCCCGTGTGCTCCTCTGCGGCGGCGGCGACCACCGCCTCGACGACCGCGCGGCGGCCGGTGACGTAGCGCAGGCGTTCGTCCCCCTCCCGTGGGGAGCGGTCGGCGAGGGTGGGCGGGAGGTGGGCCGCAGGGTCGACCTGCACGCAGCCGGCGGCGAGCAGGCGGTCGGTGAGCCCGGGCAGCTCGGCGTCGCAGACCTCGCGGAAGCGGGCGAAGACGGTGTGCGCCTGCTGGAACTGGGGGACGCCCTTGCGCCGCCAGGCCGACCACGCCGCGGCGGGGGTCGTCGGAGCCCCGTCCGGATCGGCCTCGAGGACGGTGACCCGGTGACCGGCCCGCCCCAGCATCATGGCGGTGGACAGGCCGACGACGCTCCCACCGCAGACGACGACAGCTGCCATGGCGAGCCTCCCGCTCGTGCCCCCCGCCCGGCGGACGGTGCCACGTCGGCGGGCGCGGGACCAGGGACGTGGGGCCCTGCTCCGGGGGCTCGCTCAGGCGGTGCGGCCGCTGCGCTTCTGCAGGTAGAGGTCGGCGTCGGCGCGGGCGAGCACCGTTGTCAGGGTGTCGCCGTGCTGCGCCGCCGCGATGCCGACCGACCAGGCGAAGGCGTGGGTGGCCGCCAGCTGCTGGAGGATCTCGCGGGCGCCCGAGGAGTCGGTGGCGGGCAGGCACAGCACGAACTCGTCGCCGCCGTACCTGCCGAGCAGGTCGGCCTGGCGCAGGCGCGCGGACCAGCCCGCGGTCAGGTCCCGCAGCAGGGCGTCGCCGGCGCCGTGCCCCTCCCGGTCGTTGACCTCCTTGAAGTCGTCGAGGTCGAGCAGCGCGAAGCTCAGCGGCTCGCCCGTGCGCGCCGCCCGGGCGAGGTGCCGGCCAGCCTCCGCCTCCCACGCGCGGCGGTTGGCCACGCCGGTGAGGGGGTCGGTGGTCGCGGCCCGGCGCAGGCTGCGGGCCAGCCGCCCCTGCGCCTCGGTGAAGGCGACCACCGAGACCATCAGGGTGATCCAGGCGACGGCGAAGCGGTCGGGCCGGGCCGCCACCGCACCCGCCGTCGTCACCGCGACGAGCAGAGCGGCGTGCGCCCGGGCGGCCGGCAGCTCGAAGAAGTGCGCCGCGTACAGCCCGACCGCGATCACCGCCGGGCCCAGGCCGACGATCCCCACCGACGTCGCCGACCGCGACGCGAGCAGGCCGATCAGGACGCTGACCAGGGCGACGGCGGCGTGGAACTCCCAGGAGCGCAGGCGCGCGCGGAAGGCCCAGATGAGCGCACCGCCGACGAGCCCGACGACGGCCAGGACCGCGGTCAGCTCCACCGGGGCGTCCTGGTGGATCGGCCAGAGGGCCGATGCCAGGCACAGCGCCCCGCTGACGGCGTAGAGCGCCGCCAGGAGGAGGGCCGGCGTCCGCCGGTCGGCAGTCATGGCGTTCATCCTGCCTGGGAAACGACCGTCCCCGGCATTGGTTGCCCCCCATGGGGTGGCGTGCCGCGTCAGCCGCCGGTGAGCTCCGTGGGCGTGGTGATGACGTCGACCATCGCCCCGCGGCGGTGCACCGTCATGGGCAGCGGACGCCCGATCGCCTCCCCGAACAGCAGCCGCTGCAGGCTCTGCGCGTCGGCCACCGGGCGGCGTCCCGCCTCGAGCACGAGGTCGCCCGGCTTGAGGCCGGCCCGGTCGGCCGGGGCGCCCGGCACCACGTCGACGATGCGCAGCCCGCGGCGCCGTCCGTTGCGTTCGGCGAGCGGTGCGGGCAGCGGCGCCGGGGTGCTGACCAGCCCGAGGTAGGCGCGCCGCACCCGGCCGTCGGCGACGAGCGCGCCGACGATCCGGCGGCTGGTGTCGTTGACCGGGATCGCCAGGCCCAGCCCCCAGCCGGCGACGGCGGTGTTGATGCCGACCACCCGGGACGACGAGTCGGCGAGCGCACCGCCGCTGTTGCCGGGGTTGAGCGCGGCGTCGGTCTGGATGACGTCCTCGACCACCCGCGCCGTCCGCCCGTCGCGCGTGGGCAGCGACCGGCCGAGCCCGCTGACCACGCCGGCGGTCACCGATCCGCTCAGACCCAGGGGGTTCCCGACGGCGACCACCAGCTGCCCCACGCGGAGGTCGCCGGCGTCGCCCAGCTCGGCCGGCGGCGGGGTCGCGTCCCGCGCCCGGACGACGGCGAGGTCGGACAGCGGGTCGGCGCCGACGACGTCGACGTCGGACTCGGTCCCGTCGCTGAACACCGCCCGCCCGCGGGTGGCCCGCCCGACCACGTGCGCGTTGGTCAGCAGCAGGCCGTCGTCGCTCACGACCACGGCCGACCCCGCCCCCGACCGGCCGTCCGGGCCGGTGACCTGGAGCGCCGCGACGTGCGGCGTGAGGTCGCCGGCGACGGCGGTGACGATCCGCGAGTACGCGTCCAGGGCCGCCTCGGTCCCGGACCCGGGTGCCACGCTCATGGCGTCCCTCCCTCGATTACAGGCTTACACCCAGTGAACGCCTGTCCGGGGCGCCGTGGCGGCCGTCACGCCGTGGGCGAACAGGACCCCGATACTGGGCCGATGACGCGCGGAGGCCGGCCGTGACCGCATCGGATGCCGCGCGCCGGCGGGCCGCCGAGAACGCCTGGCGGCGCCTGCGGCCCGTGCTCGCCGACGAGGCCACGGCTGCCCTGGGCGCCGACGAGGCCGACGCCTTCCTGACCAGGGTCGACGTCGCGCTCGTCGACCTGCACGAGCCGCTCGCCGTCCTCTACGGGGAGGACGCCGACGCGCTCTTCGCGCGGGCGCTGCGCCTCGCCCTCGCCGCCGCTGCCGAACGGCCGCCCGACCTGCGCCGCCTCGACCGCCGTCGCGAGATCGATCCCGGGTGGTTCCAGCGGGCCCGGATGCAGGGCTACGTCTGCTACGTCGACAGGTTCTGCGGCACGCTCGACGCGCTGCCCGGGCGGCTGGACCACCTGGCCGAGCTCGGCACCACCTACCTGCACCTCATGCCGCTCCTGCAGCCCCGGCCGGGGGAGAACGACGGCGGCTACGCGGTCGCCGACTACCGCGCCGTCGATCCGCGGCTGGGCACCATGGCCGACCTCGAGGACGTCGCCCGCGCCCTGCACGAGCGGGACATGAGCCTGTGCATCGACCTGGTCCTCAACCACACCGCCCGCGAGCACGCGTGGGCGCAGGGCTGGCTGGCCGGCGACCTCGCCTACGCCGGCTTCTACACCGCGTTCCCCGACCGCCGGATGCCCGACGCCTACGACGCGACCATCCCGGAGGTCTTCCCCGACCGCGCCCCCGGCTCGTTCAGCTGGGTGCCCGAGGCGTGCGGCGGTGCCGGCGGCTGGGTGTGGACGACGTTCTGGCCCTACCAGTGGGACCTCGACTACACCAACCCCGAGGTGACGCTGGCGATGCTCGGCGAGATCTCCTGGCTGGCCAACCGGGGGGTCGACGTCTTCCGCATGGACGCCGTCCCGTTCATGTGGAAGCGGCTGGGCACCAGCTGCCAGAACCAGCCGGAGGGACACACGCTCCTGCAGCTGATGCACGCGCTCACCCGGCTGGCCGCGCCGGGCGTGGTGTTCAAGGCGGAGGCGATCGTCTCCCCGGAGGACCTCGTGCCCTACCTCGGCGGGCACGACAGGTACCGCCCCGAGTGCGAGCTGGCGTACCACAACCAGCTCATGGTGCTGCTGTGGAGCAGCCTCGCGACCGGGGACGCCCGGCTGGCCAGGTCGGCGCTGGATCGGATGCGGCCCATCCCGCCGAGCACCTCGTGGGTGACCTACGTCCGGGGGCACGACGACATCGGCTGGGCGGTCAGCGACGTGGACGCCGCCGCCGTGGGGGTCAGCGGGTCCGGCCACCGGCGGTTCCTCAACGACTTCTTCAGCGGCCGCTTCCCGGGGTCGTTCGCCCGCGGGGAGCTCTTCCAGGAGAACGAGGCGACCGGCGACGCGCGGATCTCCGGCTCGGCGGCCTCGCTGTGCGGGATCGAGGACGCCCTCGAGCGGGACGACCGGGCGGCACTCGACGCCGGCGTCCGGCGGCTGGTCCTCCTGTACTCGGTGGCCTACGCCTACGGGGGCATCCCGCTGCTCTACATGGGGGACGAGCTGGCGCTGCGCAACGACCGCGGCTACCTGGCCGACGCCGAGCGGGCGCCGGACAACCGGTGGCTGCACCGGCCGCCGATGGACTGGGCCGCAGCCGGACGGCGGGCGGACCCGGCGACCCTGGAGGGCCGGGTCTTCGGCTGGTTCGTGCGGCTGGGTGCCGCCCGCCGCTCCCTGGTGGCGCTGCGCGGGGGAGTGGAGTCCGAGGTCCTCGACGTCGGGGACGACGCGGTGCTGGCCTGGCGGCGCCGGCACCCGCGCGGCGGGACGTTCGTCGCCGTCGCCAACTTCGGCGCGACGGCCGCGCGGATCGACGCGGACGCGGTGACCGGCTTCGGCACCTTCCGGGAGGTGCTCAGCAGCGACGGGCCGCTGGGCGTGGAGGAGGGCCGGCTGCTGCTGCCCGCGCACGGCTTCGCCTGGTTCGCCGAACCCTGAGGAGGGTGCGGCCCGGCTCGCGAGGCCCTACCGTCGGCAGCGCGGCTGGGTGCCAGCCGCCCCCTCGGCCGGGCAGGCCGGCGACGACGGCGTCGCCTCGCGGCACGGGAGCGCGTGTGGACCAGGCCGTCACTGCCGCGGCACCGGGCGCCGCGGGAACGGCGGCCCTCCCGCCGGCCGGCAGCACGTTCGGCGTCGAGGAGGAGTTCCACCTCGTCGACCCGCGGACCTACCGGCTGACCCGCAGCCCCGCGCTGGCCGACGCGGTGCTCCGGGGCGAGTCGGGTCCGCACCTGCACGCCGAGATCACCACCACGCAGCTGGAGTCGGCGACGGGGATCTGCACCGGTCTGTCGGAGCTGCGCGCGGAGCTGGTCACCACCCGCGCCGAGGCGGCCGGGGCGGCCGCGCGGGCCGGGGTGCGGATCCTCCCCGCGTCGACGCACCCGTTCGACAGCTGGCAGCAGCAGGACATCACCCCGGCGCCGCGCTACCAGGCGATGGTCGACCGCTGGGCCGGGCTGGCCGAGCAGCAGGACATCGTCGGCTGCCACGTGCACGTCGGCGTGCCCGACCTGGAGACCGCCGTCGCGGTGATGGACCGGGCCCGCCCATACCTCTCGGTGCTCCTCGCCATGACCGGCAGCTCGCCGTTCCACGACGGCGTCGACACCGGGCACCACAGCTACCGGACGGTGTGGTGGTCGCGCTGGCCCAACACCGGTCCGCCGGAGCACCTCGGCAGCGCCGAGCGGTTCCGCGAGGTGGTCGCCGGCCTGGTCACCTCCGGCGTCATCGCCGACGCCTCGCACCTGTACTGGGACCTGCGGCCCTCCAGCCACCTGCCCACGCTGGAGTTCCGGCTGGCCGACGTCTGCACCGAGGTCGACGACGTCGTGCTGCACGCGGCCCTCGCCCGGTCGCTGGTGCGGGTGCTCGCCGAGCGGGCCGGGCGGGGCGCGCCGTGCCCTCGGCCTCGACCCGAGCTGCTGCGGGCGGCGCGCTGGCGGGCGGCCCGGCACGGCCTGGACGGCGGCCTGTTCGACCCGGTGCGCGGCGACCTCGTGCCCGCTCGCGTGGCCGTGCGGCGGCTCCTGGCCGAGCTGCAGGACGACCTCCGCGACCACGACGAGTGGGATGTCGTCGTCGACATGGTGGAGCGGCTCTTCGAACGGGGGCCGTCGTCCTCGCGGCAGCGCAGGACCTGGCTGCAGACCGGTGACTGGCGCGAGGTGGCCGCCCGGATCGTCCGGGAGGGCACCGCGCTGGAGAACCGCTAGGCGGACTCGCGGCCGGTCAGGTCCTCGTCGCCGGGGGAGGCCTTGGGTCCGCCGGTCTTCGAGGCCTCGAAGTCCGGGCCCAGGTTCTCCAGCGCGAGCCTGCCGAAGACCTGCTGCTGGGTGGCCACCCGCTGCGAGCGGCCGCGGCCCAGGAAGCTGATCAGCCAGTGGAAGACCGTCGTCACCCGGCTCTTGAAGCCCACGATGTACATGAGGTGGACGACGAGCCACAGCACCCAGGCGATGAACCCGCCGAACTTGAACTTCCCGATGTCGGCGACCGCCGAGAACCTCGAGATCGTCGCCATCGAGCCCTTGTCGAAGTAGTGGAAGGGCTCGGCCGCCGGCTTGCCGGCGAGCCGCCGCTTGATCGCGTCGGCGGCGTACCGGCCGCCCTGGATGGCGACCTGGGCGACGCCCGGGAGCTTGTCCAGGCTCATCATGTCGCCGACCACGTGCACCTCGGGGTGGCCGGGCAGGGTCAGGTCGGGGAGCACCGCGACGCGGCCGGCGCGGTCGACCTCGGCGCCGGACTGCTCGCCGAGCTGGCGTGCCAGGGGGGAGGCCTGCACGCCGGCGGCCCAGATCTTGGTCGCGGCGTTGATCCGGCGGACCTCCCCGTCGGAGTCCTTGATCTCCAGGCCGTTCTCGTCGACGTCGGTGACCATGGCGCCGAGCTGGACCTCGACGCCCATGTCGTTGAGCTGCCGGCGCGCCCGCCCGCCCAGGCGCTCCCCGAACGAGGGCAGCACCATGGGCGCGGCGTCGAGCAGGATGATCCGAGCCGTCCGCGGGTCGATGTTGCGGAAGTCCTTCTTCAGCGTGCGGTGGGCGAGCTCGGCGATCTGGCCGGCCATCTCCACCCCGGTCGGGCCGGCGCCGACGACCACGAAGGTCATCAGCCGGTCGATCTCGGCCTGCTCGGTGGCCAGTTCGGCGAGCTCGAAGGCGCCGAAGATGCGGCCGCGCAGCTCGAGGGCGTCGTCGATGCTCTTCATGCCGGGGGCGAACTCGGCGAACCTGTCGTTGCCGAAGTACGACTGCCCGGCCCCGGCCGCGACGATCAGCTCGTCGTAGGGGTGCACGCTGGTGCGGCCCAGCACCGTCGAGGTGACGGTCCGGGCGGCGAGGTCGATGTCGGTGACCTCGCCCAGCACCACGCGCGCGTTCTCCTGGCGGCGCAGGATCTCGCGGGTGGCGGGGGCGATCTCGCCCTCGGAGAGGATGCCCGTGGCGACCTGGTAGAGCAGCGGCTGGAACAAGTGGTGGCTGGTCTTGCCGATCAGCGTGATGTCGACATCAGCCCGGCGGAGCCGCTGGGCGGCGAAGAGCCCGCCGAACCCGGAGCCGACGATGACGACACGCGGCCGACCGCCCGGGGTCGCGCTGTCGGCGGGAACTCGCGCTGGTGATGTCGTCATGACGAATATCCTTCCACTCCGGCTCGTCCGGCCCTCGGGCGGCCCCGCGCGATCCCCGCCACACTTTCCCGTGCGGCCCGGCGGTTCGCGCGTCGTCCTACCGACCGGTAGAACACCCGCTGGTGGGCACCTCTTCCGTCTCCGTGGTCCTGGTGCCCGGTCTGGGCCTGGACGAACGCTCGTCGGCCGAACTCCGCCGGCTGGTACCGGGCACTGTGGTGCGGCTACCCGGGATGGGGCTGCCGGAACCCGTTCCGCCGCTGGAGGAGCTCGCCGAGCGGCTGCTGGGCGGGCTCGGCCCGGGTCCCGTGGTCCTCGTCGGGCACTCGCAGGGCTGCCACGTGGTCGCCGTCGCGGCCCGCGACCCCCGGGTGCGGGCCGTGGTGCTGCTGGGTCCGACGACCGACCCGCGGCTCCGGTCCGCGCGCGGCCTGATCGGGCGGTGGGTGCGCACGGTCGCGCGCGAGCCGTGGTGGCAGGTGCCGCGCGTCCTGGCGCAGTGGTGGTGCACCGGACCGCGGGCCATGCGCGCGCTGTGGCGGGTGACGGCCCGCGACGACACCGACCGGCGGCTGCGCGACGTCGCCGTGCCGGTGGTCGTCGTCCGCGGCACCCGTGACCGGCTCTGCCCGCACGACTGGGCCACCCGGCTGGCGGCGGCCGCACCCCGGGGCCGGCTGGTCGAGGTGCCCGGCGCCGCGCACATGACGCCGCAGACCCACCCCGCCGCGGTGGCCCGCGCGGTGAGCACCTGTCTCTAGGGCTGGCCGTCCGTGCGGGTGCGCACCTCGGCGTACCGCTCGCGCACCGCGGTGGCGGGCTCGGCGTCGAACTCCTGCAGCCCCGGCTGCGCCCACTCGGGGGGCGCGGCCTCGCCGGACAGGACCCACGCGGCCTGCCGGGCCGCGCCGTCGGCGACGTACTCGCCGGGCGGCGGGACCAGGACGGGGCGCCCGAAGATGCCGGGGGCCAGCTGCTGGACGGCGGGGGAGCGGGCGGCGCCGCCGACGAGCAGCACCCGCTCGACCGCGACGCCCTGCGCCACGACCGCCTCGATGCCGTCGGCGAGCCCGCACAGCAGACCCTCGACGGCGGCGCGGGCCAGGTGGGCCGGCGTCGCGGTCCGCAGCGTGAGGCCGTGGACGGCGCCGGTGGCGTGCGGGAGGTTCGGCGTCCGCTCGCCCTCCAGGTAGGGGACGAGCACCAGCCCGTCGGCGCCCGAGGGGGCGGACAGGGCGAGGTCGGAGAGGGTGGCGTGGTCGACTCCCAGCATCGCGGCGGCCGCGTCGAGCACCCGTGCGGCGTTCAGGGTGGCGACCAGCGGCAGGTGGTGGCCCGTGGCGTCGGCGAACCCGGCCACCGTCCCCGTCACGTCGGCGACGGCGGTGGTGGTCACCGCGGAGACCACCCCGGAGGTCCCGATCGAGACGACGACGTCGCCGGGGCGGGCCGCCAGCCCCAGCGCCGCGGCGGCGTTGTCCCCGGTGCCCGGGCCGAGCGCGGCCGACGTCCCGTCCAGCACGCCGACCTGCTCGGCCGGCCCGGCCACCCGGGGGACGGCCGGACGGCGGCCGCGCATGGCCAGCTCCAGCAGGTCGAACCGGTACTCGCCGCTGCGGGCCGACCAGTAGGCGGTGCCGCTGGCGTCGCCCCGGTCGGTGGCCAGGTCGGCCAGCCCGCGCTCGGTCGCCAGGCGCCAGGTCAGCCAGTCGTGGGGGAGGCAGACGGCGGCGGTGCGGTCGGCGTTGCCGGGCTCGGCGTCGGCCAGCCAGCGCAGCTTGGTCGCGGTGAAGGAGGCCACCGGCACCACCCCGACCGCGTCGGCCCAGGCCTGCCGGCCGGTGGCGTCGTCGCCGTCCCCGAGCTCGCGGATCAGGTCGGCGGCGGCACCGGCGGACCGGACGTCGTTCCACAGCAGCGCGTCGCGGACGACCTCGCCGTCCTCGTCGAGGCAGACCATGCCGTGCTGCTGCCCGCCCACCGACAGGCCCGCCACGTCGCCCAGGCCGCCGGCCGCCTCGGCCGCCTCGCGGAACGCCTGCTCCCACGCCCGCGGGTCGACGGCGGTGCCGTCCGGGTGCGGAGCACGTCCGGAGCGCACCAGCTCGCCGGTCGCGGCGTCGCGGACGACGACCTTGCACGCCTGGGTGGAGGTGTCGACGCCGGCCACGAGGGTGCGGCCCGCGGTCATCGGGGGCCGCCGGAGGGGGAGGTCACGGGCGGGACTGTAACCACGGTCGGGTGATCCCGGCCGCAGAGGGCGAGGCGACGGTGGCCATCGCGAACCCATCACAGTTGGATGACGACGGCGTGCGACCTTGACCACATCGCGGACGCACGCCTAATTTGTTGACGCAACCGACAAATGGTCGCGACGAGGCGATCGAGGGGGTGGGACGGCTGTGTTCGAGGAACGGCGGCTCTACGACGGCGCCACCCGCCGCCACGCCCCCGCCGACCAGGCGACCGTCCGGCGCAGCAACCTCGGCCTCGTCCTGCGGCACCTCCGCGACGCCGGCCCCCGGTCCCGCGCCCGCATCGCGCAGGAGACCGGGCTGAACAAGGCCACCGTCTCCAGCCTCGTGGCCGAGCTCGCCGACCGGCGGCTGATCACGACCGGCGACGTCGACCGCGCCGGCTCCGTCGGCCGGCCCGGGCTGATCGTCCACCTGGACGGACGAGGGGTCTGCGGCATCGGCGTGGAGCTCAACGTCGACTACATCGCCATCCTCGTGCTCGACCTGCGCGGCGAGGTGCTCTTCGAGGACCGGGTCGCCGTCGACGTCCACGACCTCGGCGCCGAGGGCACCCTCGACGAGGTCGCCCGGTTGGTCAAGGAGGGGACCAGCGCCTCGGCCGGGCACGGCGCGGTCCCCGTGGGCATCACCGTCGCGGTCCCCGGCCTGGTGCGCAGCGTCGACGGCGTGGCGACCTACGCGCCCAACATCGGCTGGCGCGACGTGGCGGTCCTCGACGGGCTGCGCGACCGGGTGGGCCTCGACTGCGCCATCCGGGTCGAGAACGACGCCAACCTCTCCGCCATCGCCGAGTGGGCGATGGGCCCGGAGGCCCGCACACCCGACCTCGTCTACCTGACCGGTGAGGTCGGTGTCGGTGGCGGGCTGATCGTCGACGGCCGCCTGCTGCGCGGTGCCGGTGGGCTCTCCGGCGAGGTCGGGCACACCGCCCTGGGCGATCCCGACCTCGTGTGCGGGTGCGGGCGCCGCGGCTGCTGGGAGACCGTCGTCGGCCTGACCGCGCTGCTCCGGGCGGCCGCCGACCCCGACGACCCGGTGCACGACCACACCCGCGACCTCGAGACCCGGCTGGCGGAGATCGCCGCGCGCGCCGACGCCGGCGACCGCCGCGCCCTGGCGGCGCTCGAGCAGGTCGGCACGCAGCTGGGCCACGGCGCCGCCGTCCTCATCAACGTCTTCAACCCGCAGGTCGTGCTGCTCGGCGGCTACTTCGCCGTCCTGGGCCGCTTCTTCCTGGAGCCGATGGCCGCCGTCCTGCGCGCGCGGGTGTTCGGCCCCGACCTGGCCGGCGCGCGCGTCGTCCTCTCCACCCTCGGCTTCACCGCCGCGGTCCGCGGCGGAGCCCACGTCGCACTCGAGGCCGTCTTCGACGACCCGACCCTCGTCGCCGGCGACGCGTCACCCGCGCCGGCCGCCCGTTCCTGACCTCCCGCACCACCCCATCGATCGATCCGGACGGAGAACACCCGCATGACCGACTACACCCCCGCCAAGGACGACAAGTTCAGCTTCGGCCTCTGGACGGTGGGCTGGCAGGGCGTCGACGTCTTCGGCGGGGCCGTCCGGCCGGCGCTGGACCCGGTCGAGACCGTGCACAAGCTCGCCGAGCTCGGTGCCGCCGCCGTCACGTTCCACGACGACGACCTCGTGCCCGACGACGCGACCCGCGAGGAGACGCTGAAGCGGTTCCGGCAGGCCCTGGACGAGACCGGACTGGGCGTCGAGATGGCGACCACCAACCTCTTCGGCGCCCCCGTGTTCAAGGACGGCGGCCTGACCGCCAACGACCGCCAGGTCCGTCGCTACGCGATCGCCAAGGTGCTCCGCAACATCGACCTGGCCGCCGAGCTGGGCGCGAAGACCTACGTCCTGTGGGGCGGGCGCGAGGGGGCGGAGTCCGGCGGCAGCAAGGACGTCGCCGCGGCCCTCGACCGCTACAAGGAGGGCCTGGACCTGTTCTGCGCCTACGTGCGCGACAAGGGCTACGACATCCGCTTCGCGCTGGAGCCCAAGCCCAACGAGCCCCGCGGCGACATCCTGCTGCCGAGCATCGGGCACGCCATCGCCTTCATCAACGAGCTCGAGGAGCCCGACCGCGTCGGTCTCAACCCCGAGGTCGGCCACGAGGAGATGGCCGGGCTGAACTTCGCCCAGGGCATCTCGCAGGCGCTGTGGCACGACAAGCTGTTCCACATCGACCTCAACGGCCAGCACGGGCCGCGCTTCGACCAGGACCTCCGCTTCGGCGCCGGCAACCTGCGGGGCGCGTTCTGGACCGTCGACGCCATGCTCGGCGCCGGCACCGGCAAGGCCTACGACGGCTACGTCCACTTCGACTACAAGCCGCCGCGCACCGAGGACGTCGAGGGCGTCTGGGAGACCGCGCGCGCATGCATGCGCAACTACCTGATCCTGCGCGACAAGGTGCGGGCGTTCCGGGCCGACGCGGAGGTCGCCGAGGCACTCGAGGCCGCGCGCGTGGCCGAGCTCGCCATCCCCACGCTGGGCGAGGGCGAGTCGCTGGAGGACCTGCGCGCCGAGTCCTTCGACCCGCAGGCGCTGGGGGAGCGGGGCCTGCAGTTCGAGCGGCTCGACCAGCTCGCGATGGAGCACCTGCTCGGCGTCCGCTGAGCACCTGACCGGGGTGGGAGGGGCCGGGCGCAGGGCCCTCCCACCCCGGTCAGCCGCGCCGCCGTCCCCGGCCGAGGACGGCGAGGGCGGCCAGCACGACGAGGGCGGCCGTCTCCACCCAGAACGACTCCCACCACAGCCGCGCCGCCGTCGACTCGGTGAAGCCGAAGAGCCCCACGGTGGTGGCGAGCAGGAGGCCGGCCAGCGTGCCGGCGGCGGTGAGCGCCCCCGTGCCGGCCACCCAGGGGAGCAGTGTGCGCGGGGTCACCAGCAGCAGGACCGCCAGGCCGAAGCCCGCGATCGTGTTCAGCAGGAACGCCGGCCCGATCACGTCGATGGTCCGGTAGCCGTCGGTCCAGAGGTCGAGGTGGATCCAGCCCATCGCGGCGAGCAGTGCCGCACCGGCGAGGCGCAGGACCCATAGGAGACCGGTGGCCGGGCGGCGATCGGGGACCGACGGCGCGATCATCGGCTGACCTCGTTCACGAGACACGGATGGTGGTCTCCATGCCCATCGCCCGGTGGTTGGCGATGGAGCAGTAGAGGACGTACTCGCCGGGCTCGAGGGTCACCGTGACCGTCGACGTCCGGCCCGGGTCGACGGCGTCGGCCGCAGCCACGTCCTGCCCGTCGCGCTCGACCACCAGGTCGTGCGTGGAGCTGCCGTCGTTGACAAGGGTGAACTCCACCTGGCCCGCGGTGACGCTGTCCTCGTCGAGCTCGAGGCCGAAGTCGACCGCGGTGACCGTCACCGCCTCGCTCTCCTGCTCGGACGACGAGGTGGGGGCGGGGCTCGTCGGCTCGCCGGCCGGCGACGGCGCCTCCTCGGTGGTCGAGCCCGCCGGCGACGACGACCCGGCTGCGGCGTCGTCGTCGGAGCCGCCGCACGAGGCGAGGCCGGCGGCGAGCAGCAGCGCGGCGGCGCCGGCGGCCAGCCGGTGGGCGGGGGCGGAGCGGAGCCGGTGCGGCACGGCGGACCTCCTCGGGTGTTCAGGTGAGGCCGGTGACCTCCCGACACCACGTGACCACGGCTGCCAGCACGTCCTGGTTCACCGGCCGGCGGATCTCCTCCTTGTAGGCGCTCAGGGAGGGCGGTCTCGGCTGGGTGCGCAGGGTGTGCGTGACGTCGGGGGCGAGCACCGTCGTGACCGGCCCGAGGGCCGTCGCCTCGATGACGGGGAGGTCGGCGGGATCGACCTGCAGGTCCTTGTCGCCGGTCAGCGCGAGGACCGGGACGGTGATCCGGCGCAGGTCCTCGCGCGGGTCGTGCGCCAGGAACTCGCGGTGCCAGCGGGCGTTGATCCGGGCACCGCCGATGCGGGCGACGTCGGTGGTGGTCGCGCGGATGCGGTCGTGGTTGGCGGCGACGCGCGCCGTCAGGTCCACCCGGAGCAACCGGAGCAGCCCGCGGACGGGCGCCGGGAGCGTGGGCGCGATGTGGCGCGCCTGCCACAGCAGCAGGTCGTCGCCGCGCGTGGCCGACATCGAGAGCAGCACGAGGCCCGCCGTCGGCGCGCCGCGACCGGCCAGCGCGGCTGCGAGGATCGCGCCCTCGCTGTGGCCGGCCAGGAGGATGCGGTCGGCGTCCACCTCGTCGCGGGAGGCCAGCGCGTCGCGGGCGCGGCCGAGGTCGTCGACGTTGTCGAACAGGCCGACGGCTCGCCAGTTCCCGGGGCTCTCGCCGACGCCGCGCTTGTCGTAGCGGAACGAGGCGAGGCCGCCGGCCGCGAGGGCGTGCGCCAGCTGGCGGGCGACGCCGAAGCGGGCGCGCCGGTGGTCCGAGTCGCGGTCGAGCGGGCCCGAGCCCGAGGCGATGAGCACCGCCGGGGCGGGCAGCCGGCCGGCCGGCAGCGTGAGCGTGCCGTTCAGCGGGTGGTCGCCGGGCACCCGCAGGGGGAGCTCCTGCACGTCAGGCGAGGGCGCCGGCGAGCGCGGCCGCGTCGTCGGTGCTGATCAGCACCGTGTCGTAGCGAGCGCCGTCCAGCCGCAGCCGGACGGCGGGCACGCCCCGGCGCACGGACACGAGGCTCCGCTCCCCGCGTCGTCGCCACGTGCCGATCTTCCGCCGGCCGGGCAGGGCGAGACCGGGTGCGCGGAGCCCGCGTGCGGCGGAGAGGGGGTCCTGCACGACGTCGGCCTCCCGGACGGCGGCGCGGTCGAACCGGACGTCGCGGAGGAGGCCCCAGAACTTCTCCGCCCGGGTGAGACGGACGGTCACGGTGGTGGGCGTCAGTTGCACGGTGGCCATGCCTTCACTATTCTCGGACACGAGAACGTTGTCAATTGTGAGAACGGTAAGGAGGCCGTGTGCCGAGCGGTGTGCTGCTGCTGCACCCGGTGCGGCTGCGCCTCGTCCAGGCGTTCCTGGGCGACCGCACGCTGACCGTCGCCGAGCTGCACGCGGAGCTGCCCGACGTCCCGCAGGCGACGCTCTACCGCCAGGTCGGCGTCCTGGCCGACGCGGGCGTCCTGGTGGTGGTGGGCGAGCGCAAGGTGCGGGGCGCGGCCGAGCGCAGCTACCGGCTGGACCTCGCGGCCGCGTCCGTCGGGCCCGAGGACGCGGCCGCGATGACGGCCGACGAGCACCGGCGCGCCTTCGCGGTCTTCGTCGCCGGGCTGCTGGCCGACTTCGACAGGTACGTCGCCCGTGCCGCTGCGGACGGCGCGCGGCCGGACCCGGCCGCGGACCGCGTCGGCTACCGGCAGGCGGCCGTGTGGGTCACCGACGAGGAGTTCGACGAGCTGGCCGCCGACCTGCGGGAGGTGCTGAGCGTACGCACGGGCAACCGCCCGGGCGGCGGACGGCGTCGTCGGCTGGTCACCACCGTCCACCTGCCTGCCGGCTGACCGCCCTCACCGGCGGGGTGCGACCCCCGGAGCGGGTGCGGCCTGCTCGGCCTGCACCTGCACCTCGATGTTCGTGCGGTGGGTGACCGGGTCCCAGATCTCCTCCAGCGGCGCCATGACGGAGCCGCCGAGCCCGCGCCGGCGGGCCCGGCGGCCGAGCCACGCCCAGGCGGCCGGGACCCCGACGAGCACGAGGGCGACCTGCAGCCCGAGCGCGACGTCGTCCACGTGGTCGACCCTAGGCCGCCGCGGCGCTCACGTCGCAGCGCGGCGGGCCTCGCGTGCGGCCTGCTTCGCCTGCTTCCTCGCCAGCTTGTTCGCCTTCTTGACGGTGACGCGGGGGCGGCGCTCGATCAGGCCTCGGGTCATGAGCCCGATGCCGATGCCGAGCAGCCAGCTGTCCTTGGCGATGGCGAGGCCCTGCTCGGTCGGCGCGAGGCTGCCCGGCTTCCGCATGCCCGGCGTCTTCAGGTAGAGGCCGAGCAGCCCGCCGGAGAAGGCGGTCAGGGTCGCGCCGGCGACGAAGGTGGGCACGAACGGGGTGAGGAGCAGGCCCCCGACGACGATCTCCGCGGTCGCGAGGCCCTGCGCGAACTGCTGCGGCGGGATCGACTTGAGGAACGGGTAGGTGCCGGCGGCGAAGCCGTGCATGCCGGCGGCGGCCTCCTCGTCGGCGCCGCGCTTGCCGAGCCCGCTGTTGAGGATGAAGGCGCCGGCGGAGATCCGCGGGGCGATCTCGGACAGGGTGATGGGCAGGCCCATGGGGTACCTCGCTCGTTCGTCGGGGGTGCTCGTCCAGAGCTCAACCAGCTGCTCGGTCGGGAGGTCAGTGCCCACCGGCCCGCCGGTCAACCGTCCCGCTGCCGCGCACCCCGGAGAGGTGATCGCCCGGGCGGACGGGCCGGGGCCGGACTCCCCGCGTGCCACTATGGCGGCGTGGCGCACACCTCTGCCTCGGCCGGCGCGCTGCTCCGGCACGTGCGGACCGGTCGTGCGCGCAGCCGGGCCGAGCTCGTCGCGCTGACCGGTGCCTCCCGGAACACGGTGAGCGCCCGGGTGGACCAGCTGATCGCCGCCAACCTCCTCGAGGAGGGCGGCCGGGGCTGGAGCACCGGCGGCCGCCCGCCGACGCTGCTCCGGTTCAACAGCCGCGCCGGGTGCGTGCTGGCCGTCGACATGGGAGCCACCAGCGTCGACGTCGCGGTCACCGATCTGTCGGCCCAGATCCTCGCCACGATCGGTCACCCGATCGACATCGCCGACGGTCCCGGCCCCGTGCTCGCCGAGGTCGACCGGCTGGCCCAGCAGGTGCTGGGGGAGGCCGGCCTCACGCCGGCCGACGTGTGCGCGGTCGGGGTCGGCGTCCCCGGGCCCGTGGAGTTCTCGACGGGACGCCCGTCGCACCCGCCGATCATGCCGGGCTGGCACGACTATCCGGTCCCGAGCGCGTTCGGGCGCTACGAGTGCCCCGTCTACGTCGACAACGACGTGAACGTGATGGCGCTGGGCGAGATCGGTGTCGCCGGATCCTCGCAGGACCTGCTCGTCGTCAAGGTGGGGACCGGCATCGGCTGCGGGGTCATCGTCGACGGGCAGGTGTACCGGGGTGCGCAGGGCAGTGCCGGCGACATCGGGCACATCCACGTCGCCCAGCCCGACGGCCGCACGGTGACCTGCCGCTGCGGCCAGGAGAACTGCCTCGAGGCGATCGCCGGGGGAGGTGCCCTGCTCCGCGACGCCGTCGCCGCGGGGCTCCCGGTCGACAGCGTGCGCGCGGTCGTCGAGCTCGCGGCGCAGGGCGACGGCGCCGCGCTCGAGCTGGTGCGCAACGCCGGCCGCACCATCGGCACCGTGCTCGCCGCGCTGGTGAACTTCTTCAACCCGCACCGGATCGTCATGACCGGCGGGGTGGCCCGCGCCGGCGTCCCGCTGCTCGCGGGCATCCGCGAGGCGGTCTACCGGCGATCGATGCCGCTGGCCGCCCGGGCCCTCGACATCACCGTCAGCGACGCACCCGACCGCTCCGGCCGCGTGGGCGCCGCCCTCATGGCGATCGAGGAGTTCCTGGACGAGGACTCCGTCGTGGAAGCCCTGCGCGACACCACCGCGGTCGTGCGGACCGCACCGCGGCCAGGAGCAGTCCCCCTCTCGCACTGAGCCGCTGCGTCGCGCCTGCGCGGCCCCTTCGGAGCCACTCGGCCCGACAGGGCCACCCGCACGTCTCGATCCGGTAACCGACGGCGCAGGCCCTTGATTAGTTGTGACGCCCGACATATGTTCTCGCCTGCACCGACTAATGGTCAACGATGAGCAAAAGTCCCGGGTGATGATGTGAGCGACCTTCCGACGGGTGTGTGCCCGTGACGGCCCCGCTGCTGGAGATGCGCGGGATCGTCAAGACGTTCCCCGGTGTCCGCGCCCTCGGCGGGGTCGACCTGGACGTCCGGTCCGGCGAGGTGCACTGCCTGCTCGGCCAGAACGGCGCCGGCAAGTCGACGCTGATCAAGGTGCTGGCCGGTGCCCACCAGCCCGACGAGGGCACGATCACCTGGCGGGGTGAGCGGGTCTCGCTCGGCAACCCGCAGGCGGCCATGCGGCTCGGGATCGCGACGATCTACCAGGAGCTCGATCTGGTTCCCGGCCTGACCGTCGCCGACAACATCTTCCTCGGCCGCGAGCGGGCGCGCTTCGGCCTGGCCCGGCCGGCCGCCGCCAACCGGGAGGCCGCCGCACTGCTGACCCGGCTGGGCCACCCGGAGATCCGGCCGACGGCCGAGGTGGCCTCGCTGTCCGCGGCCTCGCAGCAGATGGTCAGCATGGCCCGCGCCCTGTCGCAGGACGCCAAGCTGATCATCATGGACGAGCCGTCCGCCGTCCTGGACAACGAAGAGGTCGACCGGCTCTTCCACGTCATCCGCGAGCTCACCTCACAGGACGTCGCCGTCGTCTACATCTCCCACCGGCTCGAGGAGATCCGCCAGATCGGTGACCGGATCACCGTCCTCAAGGACGGCCGCACCGTGGCCACCGGCCTGCCGGTGGGGGAGACCCCGACCCGCCAGGTCATCGAGCTCATGACCGGCCGTGACATCGAGTACGTCTTCCCCGAGCGGCGCCCCGTGCCCGAGGCGGAGCCACTCCTCGAAGTCGAGGACCTCGCCCTGCTCGGCACCTTCGAAGACGTCTCCTTCTCGGTCCGCCCCGGCGAGGTCGTCGGGTTGGCCGGGCTCGTCGGCTCGGGCCGCTCGGAGATCCTCGAGACCATCTACGGAGCACGCAGGTCGACCACCGGCAGCGTGCGCGTGGGTGGTCGGAAGCTGCGGTCCGGCAGCGTGGCGGCCGCCGTCGCCGCCGGCGTCGGCCTGGCGCCCGAGGAGCGGAAGAGCCAGGGCCTGCTGCTCGGCGAGTCGGTGACGCGCAACATCAGCATCGCCAGCCTGGCGCGCTTCGCCCGCGGTGGCTTCGTCGCCCGCGGTTCGGAGCGGGCCGCCGCACGCGAGCAGGTCGCCGCGCTGGACGTGCGACCGCAGGACGTCGACCGCGAGGTGCGCACCCTGTCCGGCGGCAACCAGCAGAAGGTCGTCCTCGCCCGGTGGCTGCTGCGCGAGTGCCGGGTGCTGTTGCTCGACGAGCCCACGCGCGGCGTCGACGTCGGCGCGCGCTCGGAGATCTACGCGCTGGTCCGCGACCTGGCCGAGAGGGGTGTCGCCGTCGTCGTGGTCTCCAGCGAGATCCCCGAGGTGCTCGGCCTCGCCGACCGCGTCCTCGTCGTGGCCGACGGCCGGGTGCTCGCCTCCGAGCCGGCCGGCGCCCTCGACGAGCACCGCGTGCTCGACCTGGTCATGGAGGGCACCGGCCACCAGGGAGCCCCGCTCATCGGATCCACCCAGCACAGCGCAACCCGGCACGAAGGGGACGTGGCATGACCGGCAGTACCACCGCGACGACCGGGGCGGCGGCGGGCACGTCGCCCGGCTCCGCCACCAACGACGGGGGGAGCGGCGGGGGCGGCATCATGGCCGGACCCATCGGCCGCAACCTCGGCCTCGTGGTCGGCCTCGCCATCCTGTGCGCGGTGGGCCTGATCACCGCCGGGGATCGCTTCGCCGACATCGACAACGTCCTGACCATCCTGCGGCTGGCGGCCGTCATCGGCGTGGTCAGCATCGGGATGACCTTCGTGATCATCGGCGGCGGCATCGACCTGTCGGTCGGGGCCCTGGTCGCGCTGTCGTCGGTCTGGGCGACGACGCTGGCGACGCAGGCGATGGCCGAGGACTTCCACTGGATCGTCATGGTGTTCACCGCTCTCGTGGTGGGCGCCGGGGCGGGGCTGGTGAACGGCATCGTGATCGCCTACGGCCGGCTGGTCGCCTTCATCGCCACCCTGGCCATGCTCGTCTCCGCCCGAGGGCTGGCCGAGATCATCGCCAACCGGCGCACCCAGATCGTCCAGGACCGCGACTTCCTGTCCTTCTTCTCCGGCGACGTCCTGGGCGTCCCCACCCTGGTCATCATCTGGGCCCTGGTGTCGCTGGCCGGCTGGGTCCTGCTGAACCGGACCACCTTCGGCCGCCACACCTTCGCCGTCGGCGGGAACGCCGAGGCCGCCCGCCTCGCCGGCATCCGCGTGCAGCGGCACACCCTGAAGCTGTACGTGCTGTCCGGGCTCACCTGCGGGATCGCCGCGGTCATGATCATGGCCAGGACGACGACCGGCAGCTCGACCCACGGGACGCTCTACGAGCTGGACGCCATCGCCGCGGTGGTCATCGGCGGCACGCTGCTCATCGGTGGCCGCGGCACGATCGTCGGCACCGTCTTCGGTGTCCTGATCTTCCAGACCCTGCGCAACGTCTTCACGCTCAACAACCTGTCGAGCTCGGCACAGGCCGTCGCCACCGGCGTCATCATCGTGCTCGCCGTCCTGCTGCAGATGCGCCTGGCCGAGGGCCGTGGCGGCTTCCCCTGGCTGGGCGGGCGCAGCTCCCCGACGTCCAGCGGCGAGGGCGGTCCCACCGGGGCGCCGTCCGGCGCCGTGTCCGGTGGTTCCGCCGTGCCCGGCGCCCCCGGCGGCGACCGCCCCGGCGGCACCACCACCTGACCCGCACGTCCGACCCGCACGACCGCACCACCCCTACCCACCAGTCGTCCCGGCTCCCGCCGGGAGTGCCAGACCCGAGGAGAGAACACATGTCTGCAGCGAGGCAGCGCCCCTACCGCCGCCTGATGACGTCGGCGGTCGCGCTCGTGGGCGCCGGCGCCCTCGTCGCCGGGTGCACGAGCAACGAGCCCGAGAACGAAGGTTCCGGGGGCGGCGGCGCCAACAACGCCGCGAGCTCCAACGACGACACCGGTGACACCGTCGTGATCGGCTTCTCGGCCCCCGCGGCCGACCACGGCTGGATGGCCGGCATCACCGAGGCCGCCCGTGCCGAGGCCGAGAACTACGAGGACGTCGAGCTCCGGGTCGCGGAGGGCACCAACGACGTCAGCGCTCAGATCAGCCAGGTCGAGACCTTCATCAACGACGGGGTCGACGCGATCGTGCTGCTGCCCTTCGACGGCGCGGCCCTGACCCCCGTGGCCCTGCAGGCGATGGAGGCGGGCATCCCGGTCATCAACGTCGACCGCGAGTTCAACGACCCGGCCGCCTCGCGGGCCACGATCCTCGGCGACAACTACGGCATGGGCGTCTCCGCCGGCACGTACATCTGCGAGCAGGTGGGTGACAACCCGGACGCGGTCGTCGCGGAGATCGCCGGCATCGACTCGCTGCCGCTCACCCAGGACCGCAGCCAGGGCTTCGCGGACGCGCTGGCGGAGTGCGGTCTCGACGTCGACAACCGGGTCGCGGCGGAGTTCACCGTCGAGTCCGGCGAGGAGGTCACGGCCAACCTGCTGCAGGCCGCGCCGCAGATCGACGCCATCTGGAACCACGACGACGACCAGGGTGTCGGCGTGCTCGCCGCGATCAACAACGCCGGCCGCGACGAGTTCATCATGGTCGGCGGGGCCGGTTCGGCGAACGCGATGGAGGAGATCCAGTCCGGGGACTCGGTGCTCCAGGCCACCGTCATCTACCCGCACACCCAGGCGGCGGACGGCATCAAGCTCGCGCGTCTGGTGGCACAGGGCAAGAACCTGTCGGACCTGACCTCCCAGGGGGTCCCGCGGCGCATCGTCCTCGACGCGCCGGTCGTGACCGCCGACAACGTCGACCAGTTCATCGACAACGCGTTCCGGTCCTGACCGAGTGATCCCGGAGTCGCCGGGTGACGGTCTGCGTCACCCGGCGGCTCCACCTCCTGAGGAGCAGCGATGACATCCCCCGACCGGCCGCCCCTCCGGGTGGGCCTGATCGGCTACGCCTTCATGGGCGCCGCCCACTCGCAGGCCTGGCGGACCGCCCCCCACTTCTTCGACCTGCCGCTCCACCCGGAGCTGACCGTGCTGGCCGGCCGCGACGCCGCGCGCGTGGCCGCAGCCGCCGGCACGCTCGGCTGGTCGTCCACCGAGACCGACTGGCACCGCGTGATCGAGCGCGACGACGTCGACCTGGTCGACGTCTGCACGCCCGGCGACACCCACGCCGAGATCGCCATCGCCGCCCTCGAGGCCGGCAAGCACGTGCTCTGCGAGAAGCCGCTGGCCAATTCGGTCGCCGAGGCCGAGGCGATGGCCGAGGCCGCCGCGAAGGCCGCGACCCGCGGGGTGCGCTCGATGGTCGGCTTCACCTACCGCCGGGTGCCCGCGATCGCGCTGGCCCGAAAGCTGGTCGCCGACGGCCGGCTGGGCGACATCCGGCACGTGCGCGCGCAGTACCTGCAGGACTGGATCGCCGACCCCGCCGCGCCGATGTCGTGGCGGCTGGAGAAGGACAAGGCCGGCTCGGGTGCGCTCGGCGACATCGGGGCGCACATCGTCGACCTGACGCAGTACATCACCGGCCAGCAGCTGACCGGTGTCAGCGCGATGCTGGAGACGTTCGTGACGGAGCGCCCGCTGCCCGCCTCGGCCGGGTCGCTGTCCGGCGTCGGCGGGGAGGGGACCGGCACGGTCACCGTGGACGACGCCGCCGTCTTCCTCGGCCGGTTCACCGGCGGGGCGCTGGGCGTCTTCGAGGCGACCCGGTTCGCCCTGGGCCGCAAGAACGGCATCCGCATCGAGATCAACGGCTCGGCCGGCAGCCTGGCCTTCGACTTCGAGGACATGAACGTCCTGGAGTTCTTCGACGGCAGCGAGCCCGCGGAGACCGCCGGCTTCCGCCGGGTCATCGTCACCGAGCCCGAGCACCCCTACGTCGCCGCGTGGTGGCCGGCCGGGCACGGGCTGGGCTACGAGCACGGCTTCACGCACCAGGTGGTCGACCTGGTGACCGCGATCGCCGAGAACACCGACCCGGCGCCGTCGTTCGCCGACGGTCTGCAGGTGCAGCGCGTGCTCGACGCCGTCGAGCGCAGCGCCGGCGACCGCTCGACCTGGACCGAGATCCCCTCATGACCCGAAAGGACGTTCTCTGATGCCCCGTCCCGTCACCCTCTTCACCGGCCAGTGGGCCGACCTGCCGTTCGAGGAGGTGGCCCGGCTCGCCTCGGAGTGGGGGTACGACGGCCTGGAGATCGCCTGCTGGGGCGACCACCTCGACGTCGAGCGCGCCGCGAACGACGAGTCCTACGTCCAGGAGCGCCTCGCGCTGCTCGACAAGTACGGCTTGAAGGTGTGGGCCATCTCCAACCACCTCAACGGCCAGGCGGTCTGCGACGACCCGATCGACGAGCGCCACAAGGGCATGGTCAACGCCCGCGTCTGGGGCGACGGCGAGCCCGAGGGCGTCCGCCGGCGCGCCGCCGAGGAGATGAAGCTGACCGCCCGCGCCGCCCGCAACCTGGGCGTCGACGTCGTCGTCGGGTTCACCGGCTCCAAGATCTGGAAGACCGTCGCGATGTTCCCGCCGGTCCCCGAGTCGATGATCGAGGACGGTTACCGCGACTTCGCCGACCGCTGGAACCCCATCCTCGACGTGTTCGACGAGGTCGGCGTGAAGTTCGCCCACGAGGTGCACCCGTCGGAGATCGCCTACGACTACTGGACGACGGTGCGCACCATGGAGGCGATCGGCCACCGGGAGGCCTTCGGGCTGAACTGGGACCCGTCGCACTTCGTGTGGCAGGACCTGGACCCGGTGTCGTTCATCTGGGACTTCAAGGACCGGATCTACCACGTCGACTGCAAGGACGCGAAGAAGCAGGTCGGCAACGGGCGCAACGGCCGCATGGGCTCCCACCTGCCGTGGGCGGACCCGCGGCGCGGGTGGGACTTCGTGTCCACCGGCCACGGCGACGTCCCGTGGGAGGCCTGCTTCCGGATGCTCAACACCATCGGCTACGACGGGCCGATCTCGGTGGAGTGGGAGGACGCCGGCATGGACCGCCTGGTCGGTGCCCCCGAGGCGCTGGAGTTCGTGCGCCGGCTGGCGTTCGACCCGCCGGCCGCGGCGTTCGACGCCGCCTTCTCCAGCGGGAACTAGCAGAGCTGCACCGGGGCGGGCGGGCTTCCGTCGCGCACCCGCACCCGGTGCGTCATGGGTGCCGGCTCGTCGTCATGTCAACCGGCTGACATGTCGACGAGTCGGCACTCGCCTCGTGATGATCAGGTCTCCTGATCGTTCCGGGTCCTGGCTCACGATCGACGGTGAGCCAGGACCCGGAACGGTGAGCCAGGAGGGGTGAGCGTCAGCGGCCGCCGCGGCGCGAGCGGGCGCTGAACGAGGCGGCGGACGACGTCCCCGCGCGCGCCGCGAGCTCGGCGCGGGTGCGCGCCGGACCGGACGCCCGGCCCGACCCACCACGCGAGGCGCCGGAGGACGACGTCGCCTTCGGCGCACCGCCGCCTCCGCCGGAGCCGCCGCGACGGCGACGACCGCCGCCGTTGCCCTGCGGCTGCGGCTCGGGCGCCGGGGCCGGCTCGACGTAGGGCGCCGCCGGACCGGTCAGCGCCTCGATCTCCGGGGCACCGGGCCGCACGGCGCTGACCTTCGGGGTGATCCCGGCCTGGCGCGCGAGCGTGCGCACCTCACCGGCCTGGTCGGGCGTCGACACGGTGACGACGGCGCCCTCGGCACCGGCGCGGGCGGTACGACCGGAGCGGTGCAGGTAGGCCTTGTGCTCGGCCGGCGGGTCGACGTGCACGACCAGTGCGACGTCGTCGACGTGGATGCCGCGGGCGGCGATGTCGGTCGCGCACAGCACCCGGCTGGCCCCGGTGGTGAACGCCTCGAGGTTGCGCTCGCGGGCGTTCTGGCTGAGGTTGCCGTGTAGGTCGACCGCCGGGATGCCCTGCGCGGTGAGCTGCTTGGCCAGCTTCTTGGCCTGGTGCTTGGTGCGGGTGAACAGCACGCTGCGGCCCAGGCCCGAGGCGAGCTGGCGCACGACCTCGGCCTTGTCGGCGTTCTGCACCTGCAGCACGTGGTGGGTCATCGTGCTGACCGGGGCGACGGCCGGGTCGACCGAGTGCGTGACGGGGTTGCTCAGGTAGCGCTTGACCAGCACGTCGACGCCGTTGTCCAGGGTCGCCGAGAAGAGCAGCCGCTGGCCGACCTTCGGGGTGCGGTCCATCAGCCGCTTCACGCCCGGGAGGAAGCCGAGGTCGGCCATGTGGTCGGCCTCGTCGAGGATGGTGATCTCGACGGCGCCGAGGTCGCAGTGCCCCTGGCCGATGAGGTCCTCGAGCCGGCCGGGGCAGGCGATGAGGACGTCGATGCCACCGGCCAGCGCCTGCACCTGCGGGTTCTGGCCGACGCCGCCGAAGATCGTCGTCGTCCGCATGCCGAGGGCGGTGGCCATCGGCTCGACGACGGCGGCGACCTGGTTGGCCAGCTCACGGGTCGGCACGAGGATCAGCGACCGCGGACGCTTGGGCCGGCGGGGGGAGTCCGAGGCGGCCAGGCGGGCGACCAGCGGGATGCTGAAGGCGAGGGTCTTGCCCGAGCCGGTGCGGCCGCGGCCGAGCACGTCACGGCCGCCGAGGCTGTCGGGCAGCGTGGCCACCTGGATGGGGAACGGCGCGGTGATGCCGCTGCCGGTCAGCACCTCGACGATCGGCGCGGGGACGCCGAGGGCGTCGAAGGTGGTGTCCGTCGGGAGGACGGTGGCCGGGGCCTGCACGGGCACGACGGCCGGGGCGACCGGCGCCGCCTGCGGGGTCTGCTGCTCACCCACGGGGCGGGTGCCGCGGCCGCGCCCGCCGCGACGGCGGCGCGGGCGGTCGGCGTTGGGTGTGTTGTCGTCCTGGGTGGGGCGGTGGGGCGAAGTCATCGGTTCCTCGACGCTCGAGTGGCCGCACGACGCCCGGCGGGCGCGTGCCGGCGCACCTGCTCGGGGGCAGGGCGGGCTCACTCCGTCGGCGGGACGTCGGTCAGCCGGGCGCGCCTCGGTGGCGCAGCCTCAGCCCGACGTCGATTCCTGCCGCTCCGGATGAGCGAGGGCGGCGCCGGTATGCACTACTCAACCAGACATGGCCCCTGAGTGGTCCCACCCCGGGGGAGTCCCCCGTCACATCGGGTGAGCGACCGGAGCGCGGTAGGTGCGTCGGTAGGCCAGCGGTGCGACCCCGATCGCGGCGCGCAGGTGCTGGCGCATCGACGCGGTGGTGCCGAAGCCGGCCTGTTCGGCGACCCGCTCCACCGGGACGTCGGTGGACTCCAGCAGCCGGCGCGCCAGCGCGACGCGCTGCTGCACCAGCCAGCGGCTGGCCGACAGCCCGGTCTCGTCGCGGAACCGCCGGGTGAACGTGCGCACGCTCATCCGCGCGTGGTGCGCCAGGTCGGCCAGCGTGAGCGGTTCGTCGAGGTGCTCGAGCGCCCACGCGCGGGTGGCCGCGGTGCCGGAGTCGCCGGGCTCGGGCACCGGCCGCTCGATGAACTGCGACTGACCGCCGTCGCGCCACGGCGCCACGACGCTGCGCCGCGCCACCCGGCTGGCGACCTCGCTGCCGTGGTCGCGCCGGATCACGTGCAGCAGGACGTCGATGCCCGCCGCGTTGCCGGCGGAGGTGAGGACGTCGCCGTCGTCGACGAACAGCACGTCCGGGTCGAGGGCCACCTGCGGGAACAGCCGGGCGAAGGCGGGGGCGTGCACCCAGTGGGTGGTCGCGGGCCGGCCGTCGAGCAGGCCGGCGGCGGCGAGGACGAAGGCGCCGGTGCAGATGGAGACCAGCCGCGCGTGCCGGGCCGTCTCGCGCAGCAGGTCGGCCAGGTCGTCGGGCACGGTGCCCTCGGTCATCGCCGCCGTGCCGTAGACGCCGGGGACGACCACGGTCTGCGCCGTCGCCAGGATCGAGGCGTCGTGCTCGGGGAGCACCGAGTAGCCGGCCGACGTCCGCACCGGTCCGCCGTCGAGGCTGGCCACCCGCACCCGGTACAGCTTCCGGCCATCGGGGCCGGCCGCGCTGCCGAGGAACTGGTGGGGGAGCCCCACCTCGTAGGCCATCGTCTCCGGCAGGGCCAGGACGGCGACCTCGTGGCGAGTCATGGCCGGATCTTTGCACATGTTGGCCGTCGGGCCACTCCCTCGGCGGGTCCCCCGTCCGCCATGCTCTCCGTCGTGACCGCCCTCTCCCCACCGCGCGCGCACCGCATCCACCCCGCGTGGTGGGTGGCCGCAGTGACGTTCCTGGCCCTCGTCGGGGCCGCGGCCTTCCGCGCCGTGCCCGGCGTCCTGATCGACCCGCTGCGGGCGGAGTTCGGCTGGTCGGTGTCCACCATCTCGGCGGCCGTCGCGATCAACATGGCGCTGTACGGGCTGACGGCACCCTTCGCCGCGGCGCTGATGGAGCGCTTCGGCATCCGCCGCGTGGTCATGGCCGCGCTGCTGGTGGTCGCGCTCGGCAGCGGGCTCACGGTGTTCATGACCGCGAGCTGGCAGCTGCTCCTGCTCTGGGGCGTGCTCGTCGGCCTGGGCGCCGGCTCGATGGCGCTGTCGCTGGTCGCCACGGTGACCGGGCGCTGGTTCGTCGCCCGGCGGGGGCTGGTCTCGGGCATCCTCACCGCCGGCGGCGCGGCCGGTCAGCTGGTCTTCCTGCCGCTGGTCGCGTGGATCGACTCCGAGTGGGGCTGGCGGGCGGCCTCCCTCGGCACGACCGCGGCGGCGCTGGCCGTCCTGCCGCTGGTGGCCTGGCTGCTCCGCGACCGGCCCCGGGACGTCGGCGCCGTGCCCTACGGCGGGACGGCGGCCGACGACGTCGACCCGGTGCGCACCGGTGCCGCGCGGGCGGCGGTGCAGGGGCTGGTCCTGGCGGCGCGGTCGCGGCCGTTCTGGCTGCTGGCGGCCGGCTTCTTCATCTGCGGCATGTCGACCAACGGGCTGGTGCAGCCGCACTTCATCCCCGCCGCGCACGACCACGGGCTGCCGGTGACGACGGCGGCCGGGCTGCTCGCCGTCGTCGGCATCTTCGACATCGCCGGCACGGTGTTCTCCGGGTGGCTCACCGACCGCGTCGACCCGCGGGCGCTGCTGCTGGCGTACTACGGGCTGCGCGGGCTGTCGCTGTTCGCCCTGCCGACCCTGTTCGGGCCGGAGCTGCACCTGAGCATGGTCGCGTTCATCGTCTTCTACGGCCTGGACTGGGTGGCCACGGTGCCGCCCACCCTGGCGCTCTGCCGCGAGCACTTCGGCGCGCGGGCGCCGGTCGTCTTCGGCTGGGTGTTCGCCTCCCACCAGCTCGGATCGGCGGTCGCGGCGTTCGGCGGCGGCGTGATCCGCGACGTCACCGGTTCCTACGACCTGGCGTGGTTCCTCGCCGGCGGCTTGTGCATGGTGGCCGCCGTCGCCTCCATCTCGATCCGCCGCAACCTGCCGCCGCCGGCGCGGACCGCGCTGCCGACCGACCGCGAGGAGGCCGCCGCCGCCCAGGCCCACGGCTGATCGCTCAGGAGGAGGGGCGGCGGTAGCCCGGATGCACGCCGGGTCGGAGCCCGAGCCCGGCGGCGAGCCGCCCCAGGAGGTCCTTGAGCTGGTCGCGTTCGCGCTCGGACAGGGTGTGGGTCAGCTCGGCCTCGTGCGCCTCGGCGATGGTCCGGATGGTCGCCAGCGACCGGGAGCCGGCATCGGTCAGGCCGATGACATGGGACCGGCGATCACCCTCGCGCGACCGGCGGGTGAGCAGCCCCCGTGACTCGAGCTCGTCGACGAGGACGACGACACGGCTCGGCTGAGCCCCGAGCCGATCGGCGAGCTGACGCTGGCTGAGCCCCGGCTCGCGGGCGACGACCCGCAGGAGACCGGCATGCCCCGGGGTCAGCCCCAGGTCCGCGAGCCGCTCGCCGAACCGCATGGCGCCGTGCGAGCCGAGCTGCGACAACAGGAACGCCACCCCCGCCCCGACCGGCACCCCGCCCGCCGCTTCCTCCTTGCGCTGCACGGCCCGAGCGTACATCCTGTGAATCGTTCACTACATGAACGATCGGAGTCGCAATGATGGCGTCCCTCGTCCGACCGGTCAGGCCCCGCGCAGGCGGCGGGCCCCCGCTGCCCCTGGTGGCGGGTGTCGCGGCTGCCCTGGCGGTGGCGGCGGTCGTCGTCCCGCTGATCGTGGCAGGAGGCGACGCCTACCCCTCGCCCTTCGGGGACGCCGGGGTGCTGGCGGCCTACGTCGGGGCCCATCCCGACGCCCTCCGCGTCACGGCGCTGCTGCAGTTCGCCGCGTCCGTGCCGCTGGCGGTCCTCACCGCGTCCGTGGTGGCCCGGCTGCACGCCCTGGGGGTCCGAGCCGCCGGCGCGATGATCGCCCTGGTGGGAGGCGTCGCCGCCGCGACGGCGGCGGCCGTGTCGGCATGCGCACAGTGGGCGCTCTCCCGGCTGCCCGAGACGTCGGGAGAGGCGCTCCCGGGGCTGGTGCGGGACGTCGCCTTCGCCGCCGGCGGCCCCTGGTACGTGGTGGGTTCCGGCCTCCTGCTGGCGGGCATCGCGGTGACGGCCGCCTACTACGGGCTGCTGCCCCGCGTGCTGTGGATCACGGGTGTGGCGCTGGCCGTCGTCTCCGAGCTCGCCACGTTCGTCTTCGTCGCACCGGTGGCCGCCTACCTGATCCCGGTCGGGCGCTTCGGAGGACTGGCATGGCTGGTCCTGGTGGCCGTCCGGCTGCCGCGGGACCGGCACGGGAGCCGGCGGTGAGCGCGCCGACGGTCCTGGTGACCGGAGGCACCGGAGGGATCGGCGCGGTGGTGGCCACGGCGATGGCGGCGGGGGGCGCGCACCTGCTCGTCACCGGCCGCGACGGCCGCCGGGGAGAGGTCGCGGCGGACACACTGCTGGCAGCGGGGGCGTCCGGGGCGGAGTTCCTGGCGGTCGACCACGCCGACGTCGCCCGGACAGCCGCGCTCGGCCGCTCGCTCACCGCCCGCCTGGGGCGTCTGGACGTGCTGGTCGCCAACGCCGGCGTGATGCCGGCGCACCGGATCCGCACGCCGGAGGGGCTCGACGTCGAGATCGCGGTGGACGTCGTGGGCGTGGTCGCCCTCGTCGACGCCCTGCGTCCCCTGCTGCACGCCGCGCCGGCCGGCCGCGTGGTGCTGGTGATCTCCGGTGCTGCGCTCCACGGCAGCCCTCCGGCGCTCGAGGACGACCCGTGGGGGGAGGCTCCGGGCGCGACGATGCGGTCCTACGCGCGCGCCAAGCGCGCCAAGCTCGCCCTCGCCGCCGGGCTCGCCGTAGAAGAGGGCGGTTCCGGTGTGGTCGTCCACGCAGCAGCCCCCGGCCCGGCGTGGACCCCGATGACCCGGTCCCTCGACCGGCACGCGCTCGGCATGAGCCCTCCGGCCTGGTGGATGGTCCGGGCAGTCCAGCGCCTGGGCTCGCCCGCTCGCGCGGCCCGGTGCGTGGTGGCCGCCGCGACCGGCCCCGACCACGCCTCGCCGGGTGGTCTGCTGGTCGGCGCCCGTGGCGCTCGCGCGATCCCCGTCCGCCGGGAGGAGGCGGCCTCCGTCCTCAGCCGCGCGCGGGCGATGGCCCGCGCGGCCGGGCAGGCCCACGGCTGACAGGGGCCACCGTGGCCACGATGGCCCCTGTCCGGGTCAGAGGGCGGCGGCGAGTGCGGGGTCGACGGAGCGGCCGAGGATCAGGTCCGCGGCGCGCTCGGCGATCATGATCGTCGGAGCGTTGGTGTTGCCCCGCACCAGCGTCGGCATCACCGAGGCGTCGGCGACCCGCAGGCCCTCGATGCCGCGGACGCGCAGCTGCGAGTCGACGACCGCCTGGTCGTCGACGCCCATCCGGCAGGACGACACCGGGTGGTACAGCGACTCGAGGGTCTCCTTGACCTTGGCGCGCAGCGCCTCGCGGCCCTGCACGTCCCTGCCCGGCGACCACTCGCCGGCCAGGACCGAGGTGAGCGGCCCGACGCCGGCGATGTCGCGCGCCTTCTCCACGCCGGTCACCAGCGCCTCGAGGTCGCGCTCGTCGGTGAGGTAGCCGGCGTCGATCGACGGCGCCCAGGACGGGTCGGCCGACCGCAGCCGCACCGACCCGCGCGAGTGCACGTGCACCAGGACGACCAGCGTGCTGAACGCCTCGACGTCCGGGTCGATCTCCGCCTGCTTCCAGAACTTCACCGGCAGGAAGTGGTACTGCAGGTCGGGCTCGGCCAGCTCGGGGGAGGAGCGCGTGAACAGCCCGGCCTCGGCGAGGTTGGAGGTCAGCGGGCCGCGCCCGGCCGCCTTCCACCGCGCCAGGTTGAGCGGCGTCTCGGCCAGCCGCAGCGACCTGCCCGAGCGCACGTCGTAGACCATCGGCACCAGCGGGTGGTCCTGCAGCCCGCCGCCCACGCCCGGCAGGTCGTGGACGACCTCGACGCCGACCTCGCGCAGGTGGTCCGCGGGCCCGATGCCCGAGAGCATCAGCAGCTGCGGCGAGTTGATCGCGCCGCCGGAGAGCACGACCTCGCGGGCGGCGCGCACGGTGTGCACCCGGCCGCCGGCGCGGTACTCGACGCCGGTCGCCCGGCCGTTCTGGACCAGCACGCGCGTGGTGAGGGCGCCGGTCCGCACCGTCAGGTTGGGACGCCGCTCGGCCGGGTGCAGGTAGGCGGCGGCCGACGACCAGCGGCGGCCGCGCTTCTGCGTCACCTGGTACTGGCCGACGCCCTCCTGGGTCTCGCCGTTGAAGTCGTCGTTGCGCGGGTAGCCGGCGGCGACCGCCGACTGCACGACGGCGCGGGTCCACGGGTGCGGCGACCGGAGGTCCTCGACCCGCAGGGGGCCGCCGACGCCGTGGAAGCGGTCGGCGCCGCGCTCGTTGTCCTCCATGCGGCGGAACAGCGGCAGCACGTGGTCGTAGGACCAGGCCTTGTCGCCGGTGAGCTCGGCCCACTCGTCGTAGTCGGCCCGCGCCCCGCGCATGTAGATCATCGCGTTGATCGACGACGAGCCGCCCAGCAGCTTGCCGCGCGGCCAGAACAGCTTGCGGCCGTCGAGGCCCGGCTGCGGCTCGGTCGTGTAGTTCCAGTCCAGCCGGGTGCGCCAGGTCTTGTAGAGCCCGGCCGGGATCTGCACCTCGAGGACGTCGTCGCTGCCGCCCGCCTCGAGCAGCAGGACCCGCAGCGTCGGGTCCTCCGACAGCCGGCCGGCCAGCGCGCAGCCGGCGGAGCCCGCGCCGACGACGACGACGTCGTACTCGGCTGCCTCGTCCACCCGCCCGGCCCGACCCTGCGTCACCGGTGCCGTCCGTGGATCATGCCCATGACCCGGGCGACCGCGTCGGTGGCCGACGCCGGGCGGCTGAAGCTCATCAGGTTGACCGGCAGCGCGTACTTCTGGCGGGTGATGGCCTTGGCGCGGGTGAACTCCTTGAGCCCGTCCTCGCCGTGGATCCGGCCGAAGCCGCTCTCGCCGACGCCGCCGAAGGGCAGCGCGGGCACGGAGGCGAAGGTGAGCACCGAGTTCACCGACGTCATGCCGCTGCGCATCCGGCGGGCCAGCTCCAGGCCGCGTGCCTTCGACTTCGTGAAGACCGAGCCGGCCAGGCCGTAGGACGTCGCGTTGGCCCGCTCGAGGGCCTCCTCGGCGTCGCGCACCTTCGTGATCGCCAGCGTCGGCCCGAAGGTCTCCTCCTGGATGGCGGGGGAGTCCTCGGGGACGTCGAGCAGCACCGCCGGCGCGAGGAAGTTCTCGCTGGGGAAGAGGTTCGGGTCGGCCTCGCCCCGTACCACGCGGCCGTTGGCGGCGGCGTCGGAGACGTGCCGGCGGACGATGTCGCCCTGCGAGGCCATGGTCATCGGCCCGTAGGTCGCCTCGTCGTCCGAGCCCGGGCGGAGCCTGCGCACCTGCTCGGTCACCTCGGCGACGAACCTGTCGTAGACGGCGCTGGTCGCGTAGACCCGCTCGATGCCGATGCAGGTCTGCCCGGCGTTGCTCATCGCGCCCCACACGGCGGCGTCGGCGGCGGCCACCACGTCGGCGTCGTCGTCGACGATCATCGCGTCCTTGCCGCCGAGCTCCATGAGCACCGGGGTGAGCGTCTCGGCGCAGGTGGCCATGACCTTGCGGCCGGTCGGGGCCGAGCCGGTGAAGGCGAGCTTGCCGACGCGGGCCCGGCACAGCGCGGCGCCGGTCTCGCCGTAGCCGGTGACGACCTGGAACGCGTCCTCGCAGTCGGGGACGGCGGCCCGCCATGCAGCAGCGAGCCACGCCCCGACGGCCGGCGTGTACTCCGAGGGCTTGAAGACGACGGCGTTGCCGGCCGCGAGCGCGTAGGCGATCGAGCCCATCGGCGTGAACACCGGGTAGTTCCACGGGCCGATGACGCCGACGACGCCCAGCGGCTGGTACTCGAGGTAGGCGGCGTGGTTGGCCGCGAGCATCCCGGCCTTCACCCGGCGGGGGCCGAGGGTCTTCCGGGCGTGCGCGCCGGCCCAGGCGAGGTGGTCGACGGCGAGCGTGATCTCGAGGATCGCGTCGGCGTGCGGCTTGCCGTTCTCGCGGTGCACGAGGTCGGCGAGCTCGTTCATCCGCCGGGCGAGGTAGCCGCGGTAGGCCGCCAGCCGCGCCCTGCGCCCGTCGAAGCCGAGCTCGGCCCACCGTGCGGCGGCGGTGCGGGCCCGCGCGACGGTCTCCTCGACGGCCTCGGTGTCGTGCACCGGGAAGACGCCGACGACCGCACCGGAGGCGGGGTTCGTCGACTCGAACGTCTGGGTGGTGGCGTGGCGGTCCACCGTGCCGGCGGAGGCGTCGGTGACGGTGTCCATCTGCTCGACGAGCGACATGTGGCGCAGGTTACCTGCGAGTCACTTACCGCGGCACGGGGAGACCCGGGCGGGGGACGGGGCGGCGGGCGGGTCAGCCCTCGACGGCTTCGATCTCGGCCCAGACCGTCTTGGTGCCGCGCTCGACGAACCAGCCGTGCCGCTGCGAGAGGTCGGCGACCAGGTAGAGGCCGAAGCCGCCGAGCCCCGGGTCGCGGCCCACCGCCGGGGTCGGCGGGACCTCGGTGGAGGAGTCGCTGACCGCCAGCAGCCAGCGGTCACCGGTCCGGCTGAGCGCGGTGGCGACGGGCGCGCCGCCGTGCCGGAGGGCGTTGGAGGTGAGCTCGTCGGCGATCAGCACGAGCCGCTCCGACCAGTGCTCGCGCTCGGGGTGCACCACGGTCGGGCTGCCGGTCAGCGACCGGCGCAGCCGGGCACGCAGCTTCGCCAGCTCCGAGAGCGAGTGCAGCTCCTCGCACCAGAGCTCGCGGAAGCCGAACGGGGACGGCGCCGACTCCCAGAGCGCCACGGTCACCGCCTCGCCGGCCGGGCCCCGCGCAGGGGCGTGTGCCACGCCCGGGCCCGGGCGTGGTCTCCCCAGCCGGTGCCCGCTCCCCGGACAGCCGAACCCCGCTGTCACCCCATAGTTGGAGAACGTCAGGAGTCGCCGGATCAGGAAGGCTCACCCCGTGGAGACAACGCCCGCCGGCGACCCGTTCGGCACCGCTGCGATCCGGCGGCGGGTCCTGGACGCGTGGTCGGCCGATCCGGCCCGTTTCCGCGAGGACGCGAACGCCGAGGAGGACCTGGTCCACGGCGGCTACCGCGACAGGTTGGTCGTCGAGCTGGCGCAGAACGCGGCGGACGCCGCCGTCCGCGCCGGGGTGCCGGGCAGGCTGCGGCTGGAGCTCTCCGACGCCACGCTGCGGGCGGCCAACACGGGGGCACCGCTCGACGCGGCCGGCGTCCAGGGTCTGGCCACGTTGCGGGCCTCGGCGAAGCGGGACGAGGCGGCGGCCGTCGGGCGCTTCGGGGTCGGGTTCTCCGCCGTGCTCGCCGTGACCGACGAGCCGGCCGTGCTGTCGGGTGCCGGCGGGGTGCGCTTCGCGGCCGACCTGACCCGGGCGGAGGTCGCTGCCGTGCCCGCGCTCGCCGACGAGGTGGCGCGCCGGGACGGCGCGGTGCCGGTGCTGCGGCTGCCCTGGCCGGCCGAGGGCTCGCCGCCGGAGGGCTTCGCCACGGAGGTGGTGCTGCCGCTGCGCGCCGGGGCGGAGCCGCTGGTCGCCCGGGCCCTCGAGGACCTGCCGGCGGAGCTGCTGCTCGCCCTGCCGGGCCTGGCGGAGGTCGAGGTGGTGTCCGGCGGCCGGCGCCGGGAGCTGCGCATCGAGCGATCCGGCGGGTCGGCCCGGATCAGCGACGGCGCCGCGGCGACGACGTGGGCGGTGGCGGAGCGGACCGGCGAGCTGCCGGCCGACCTGGTCGCCCACCGGCCGGTGGAGGAGCGGACGCGCCGGGCCTGGGCCGTGACGGCGGCGGTGCCCATGGACGAGGAGGGCCGGCCGCGGCCGCTGCCGGGCGCGCAGGTCGTGCACGCGCCGACGCCGAGCGACGAGCCGCTGTCGCTGCCCCTGAGGCTGATCGCGCCCTTCCCGCTCGCCCCCGACCGCCGCCACGTCGCGCCGGGCGCGGTCACCGACGCCCTGGTCGACGCGGCCGCCGCGACGGTCGCCGACCTGCTGACCGCGCTGCCGGCGGATCCCGCCGTCCTGGCGCTCGTGCCGCGGGTGGGCCTGGCCGGCGCGCCGCTGGACGCCGCCCTGTGCGCCGCGGTGCTCGACCGGCTGCGGACGGCGGCCTGGCTGCCCGTGGCGGCCGACCCCGCGGCCCGCCAGCCCGCCGACCGCGCGAGTGCACTCGACGACCCGACCGACGAGCGGGTCGCGGCGCTGCGGGACGTCGTGCCCGGGCTCCTCCCGGCCGCCTGGTCGCGGCGCCCCGACGGTCGTGTCCTCGCCGCGCTCGGCGTCCGGCGGGTCGGGACGGCGGAGGCGGTGGAGGCGGTCCGCGGGGTGGACCGGCCGCCGTCCTGGTGGGCCGCGCTCTACACCGCCCTGGACGGCGCCGACCGGGAGGAGCTGGCCGCGCTGCCGGTGCCGCTCGCCGACGGCCGCATGGCGCACGGGCCGGCAGGGGTGCTGCTGCCGGACGAGGGCCTGCCGGTGCGCCGGCTCGGTGCCCTCGGGCTGCGGCTGGCCGAGCCGGACGCGGTGGCCCCGGCCCCGGCCCGGCGGCTGCTGGAGCGCCTCGGCGCCCGGCCGGCGACCGCGCCCGCCGTCCTCGCGGACCCGGACGTGCGCGCCGCCGTCGAGGGGTCGATGGACGCCCTGGAGGACGCGCTGGACGGCACACCCGACCCGGAGGACCTCGCCGCGGCGGTGCTCGCGCTCGTCGCGGCGGCCCGGCCGGCGGTGGGGGAGCTGCCGTGGCTGGCCGAACTGGCGCTGCCCGACGAGGACGGCGGCTGGGCGCCCGCCGGGGAGCTCGTGCTGCCGGGGTCGGCGCTGGCCGGGGTCCTCGCCGAGGGGGCGCTCGGGGTGCTGGACCCCCGGACGGCGGCGACCACCGACCCGGACGTGCTGCGGGCAGTCGGCGTCCTGGCCACCTTCGCGCTCGTGCGCGCCGACGACCCCGACGAGCTCGACGTGGACGGCGCCGAGGCGTGGGTGGACGCCGTCCTCGACCGGCTCCCGCACGACGCGGCGCCACCCGCGTGGCCCGCCGTGACCGCCGTCCGCGACCTCGAGCTGGTCACCGACTGGGACAGGGCGCTGCCGCTGGTCGCGGCATTGCCGGCGGAGGCGTGGACCGACGTCGTCCTCGACGGCGTCGCGGTGCCGGGCTACCTGCGCTGGTGGCTGTCCACCCACCCGGTGCTGGCCGGCCGGCGTCCCGACCGGCTCCGGCACCCCGACGGCGCGGAGCTACAGGGACTGTACGAACCCGGGCGCGGCCCGTCCGGGCTCCTCGCCCTGCTCCGCCCGCCGTCCACGGTCGGCGACGTCCTCGCCGACGTGGACGGCGCGATCGACCTGCTCGACCGGCTCGGCGACCCTGCCCTGACCGTCCGCCCCGACGTCCTCCGCACCGTCTACGCACGCCTGGTGGAGGCGCTCGACGGCATCGACGTCGACCCACCGGACCGGGTGCGGGTCGCGCCGGACCGCGTGGTCGAGGACGCCGTGGTGCTGGACGCGCCGTGGTTGCAGTCACTGGTACGAGCGCCGGTCGTCCCCGCCGGCGGTGCGCCCGGCGCGGTGGCGGACCTGCTCGACCTGCCGCTGGCGAGCGAGGTCGTGCGGGGTGCGCCCAGCGGCGCAGGGGAGCGGCGCCCGTGGGCGGCCGTGCCCGGAGCCGGGCTGGCTGCGGCGCGGCTCGGGGTCGACCGCCTGGCCGGCGACGTCGTCGTCCACGAGCGGCTGGTGGTCGACGGGCGGCCGGTCGCGTGGTGGCCGGGCGGGGACGCCGACCACGTGGACGGCACCCCCGGGGGGCTGGGCCGCGCCCTGGCGTGGCGGGCCGGGGCGTGGTCGAGCCGCCAGGCGCTGGCCGAGGCCTTCGCGCACCCCGACCGCGCCCTCGACCTGGCGGCCGAGGACGCGGTCGGGGGCTGAGCAGGGGCTACTGGCCCCAGCGCGGGATCGCGGCCGCGCCGGGGGCGTGACCGTGGGTGGACGGACGTCCGCCGCGCCGCCCCGCCGGCGCACCCGGTCCCGGCGCACGGGACGTGGCGCGCCAGCACTCGAAGAGCGAGCGCCACTGCGCCGCGGTCAGCGCTGTCGGCCGGGTGGTCGGCGGCAGACCCTCCTGGCGGAGCCAGCGGACGCCGGCGGTGCCGGGCAGCTGGGCGCGCAGCAGCGCACCGAGCGGGGCGCTCGCCGAGGCGAGCACCGCGCCGGCGAGCCGGTCGAACGCCGCGGTGTCGGACTCGGGCAGGGCGGCGCGCGCGGCGGCCGCGGGGCCGTCGCTGACAGGGGTGGGACGTGACACGGGGTACCTCCGGGAGAAGGTCGCACGGGTGCCCGGGGACGCCGGAGCAGCCCGGCCGGGCGGGGGGAGAGCGCACCCGGAGAGGTCACGGGTGCTGACGGCGGGCGGCTCGGGCCGCTCCGCGGGGGCGTCGACTCAGACGGTGCGCGTGCGCACGGAGTACCGCATGCAGGGAAGGCTAGGGACGGCGCGCGGAGGCGTCGACCGATTAACCGGCCTGCTCCCCCTGGTCTGCGTTCTTCGCCTCCTGGCGGGCCCGGTGCGCCTCCCACTTCACGCGGTCGCGCTCCCGGGCGGCCGCGCCCCGCTCCCACTTCTCCTTGCGCCGGCGGGCGCGCTCGAGCTCCCGCTCCTCGAAGGTCGAGTGCCGGTCCCAGTCGCCGGCCAGGCCGGCGATCACCGCGACGGTGACCAGCATGATCGCCACGAAGGTGGCGATCACCGGGTCGAGGAGCAGGAAGGCCGCGAGCGATCCGGCCACCGCCACCGCGCCGCCCAGGGCCCACCGTCTCGTCACGCCGCCCAGTATCCGCCGTCCGGTGATGCGTCCGCGGATCTCCCGGTGTGACGGGTGGGACACGAGCGGGGGTGCAAGCCTTGCGGTGCGCGAGCGAGATCCCTACCGTCAGGGGCAGCGGTTCAACAGTCAGCCGTCTCGCCAGTTCCGCTGCCTCCACCTCGGAGACCCCGTCGCTGGTCCGGTTTCACCGCCTCGAGAGGCATCTCCGTGACCGCTTCCTCGCTCGAACCCACCACCGCCGACCTCGTGTCGGTCGACGTCTCCGGCTCCGGCACGTCCGTCTGCGTCACCGCGGCCGGTGAGGTCGACTCGACCTCGGCGCCGGTCCTGCGCCAGCAGCTCGACGCCCTCCTCGACGACGGCGTCCGCGAGCTCACCGTCGACCTGGGCCAGGTCACCTTCCTCGACTCCGCCGGCCTGTGCGTCCTCGCCGCGGCCCACCGCCGGGCCGTGCGCCAGGACGTGACGATGCGGGTGCTGGCCTCGTCGCGGGCGGTCATCCGCCCGCTCCAGATCACCGGCCTCTGGGAGCTGCTCAAGGCCGAGCGCGTCGAGGACACCCCCGCGCAGGGCGTCGCCTGACCTCTCCGCCCGCACCTCCCCACCCCTGCTGACCGGGCCGCTCGCGCGGCCGCGTGCCCGCAGGGGCAGACTCGGTGCCGCCGTCCCCGGCTGACGGGGCGGCGCTCGGTCGAGAGGTTCAGGGAGGACCACCGTGCGAGATGCGGTCATCTGCGAGCCGCTGCGGACCCCGGTCGGGGGCTTCGGCGGATCGCTGCGGGACGTGCCGGTGCAGGAGCTCGCCGCGACGGTGATCCGCGCGCTGATGGAGCGCACCGGCCTGCCGCCGGAGTCGGTGGAGGACGTCCTCCTCGGCCACTGCTACCCGACGATGGACGCCCCCGCGATCGGCCGCGTCGCCGCCCTGGACGCCGGGCTCCCGGTGACCGCCTCCGGGCTGCAGATCGACCGGCGCTGCGGCTCGGGCCTGCAAGCGGTGCTCTACGGCGCGATGCAGGTCCAGTCCGGCGCCTCGGACCTGGTGCTGGCCGGTGGCGCGGAGTCGATGAGCAACGCGCCCTTCTACTCGACGGCGATGCGCTGGGGCGTCAAGGCCGGCCCCGGCGTCCTGCTGCAGGACGGCCTGGCCCGCGGCCGGGTCACCGCCGGCGGCCAGAACCACCCGGTGCCCGGCGGGATGCTGGAGACGGCGGAGAACCTGCGCCGGGAGTACAAGATCGGTCGCGAGGAGCAGGACGAGTACTCCGTGCGCAGCCACCAGCGCGCGGCCGCGGCCACCGAGGCCGGCCGGTTCGCCGACGAGATCGTGCCCGTCACGGTGAAGGGCCGGAAGTCCGAGACCGTCGTCGACCGGGACGAGCACATCCGGCCCGACTCGAACGTCGAGACCCTCGCCAAGCTGCGCCCGATCATGGGCAAGGACGACCCGGAGGCCACCGTCACCGCCGGCAACGCCAGCGGGCAGAACGACGGCGCCGCGATCGCGGTCGTCACCACCCCCGAGAAGGCGGCCGAGCTGGGGCTGCGGCCGCTGGCCCGGCTCGTGTCCTGGGGCGTGGCCGGGGTGCCGCCGAAGACGATGGGCATCGGCCCCGTGCCGGCGACGGCGAAGGCGCTGGCGCTGGCCGACCTGAAGCTCTCCGACATCGACCTGATCGAGCTCAACGAGGCGTTCGCGTCGCAGGTGCTCGCGGTCGCCCGGGAGTGGGGTTTCACCGCCGGCGACTGGGAGCGCACCAACGTCAACGGCTCGGGCATCTCGCTCGGCCACCCGGTCGGCGCGACCGGCGGGCGCATCCTCGCCACGCTGCTGCGCGAGATGGACCGGCGCGAGGCCCGCTACGGCCTGGAGACCATGTGCATCGGCGGCGGCCAGGGCCTGGCCGCCGTCTTCGAGCGGGTCGCCTGATGGCCCGCGTCGCGATCGTCACCGGGGCCGCTCGCGGCATCGGCGCCGCCACGGCGCAGCGGCTGGCCGCCGACGGGTTCGACGTCGCCGTCCTCGACCTGTCCGAGGACGACGCCCGCGCCACCGTCGAGGCGATCGAGGCCGCCGGTGGCCGCGCGCTGGCGGTGGGCGCCGACGTCGGCGACGCCGACCAGGTGCAGGCCGCCGTCGACCGGATCGCCGCCGAGCTGGGCCCGCCGGTCGTGCTGGTGAACAACGCCGGGGTCACCCGCGACAACCTGCTGTTCAAGATGTCCGACGCCGACTGGGACCTGGTCATGCACGTGCACCTGCGCGGGTCGTTCCTGATGACCCGCGCGGCGCAGAAGCACATGATCGACGCGACGTGGGGCCGGATCGTCAACCTGTCGAGCACCTCGGCCCTGGGCAACCGCGGCCAGGCGAACTACGCCACGGCCAAGGCGGGTCTGCAGGGCTTCACCAAGACCCTCGCGATCGAGCTCGGCAAGTTCGGGGTCACCGCCAACGCGATCGCGCCGGGCTTCATCCAGACCGAGATGACCAGGGCGACCGCCGAGCGCATCGGCGAGGAGTGGGAGTCCTACGTGGCCAAGCGCGCGGCGGCCATCCCGGTCGCCCGCGCCGGCGTGCCCGAGGACATCGCCCACACGGTGTCGTTCTTCGTCAGCGAGGGCGCCGGGTTCGTCTCCGGCCAGGTGGTCTACGTCGCCGGTGGCCCGCGCACCTAGGGGTCTCCGACGCTCGTGCTCTGCCCACCGGGGTGGGCAGAGCACGAGCGTCACGACGACGGGTCCCGGTCGGGGTAGCGTGCCCGCGCGAGCGCGTAGCCGCCGAAGGCCGCGAACCCCACCGCCACGGCGGTGAGCAGCCACGGCCCGGCCTGGACGCCGGCGATGGCGGTCATGGCGCCGTCCAGACCCGTGGCGGTCGAGACGTCCGACGACGCGGCGGCACGCCAGAGCAGGACGCCGACCAGCCCGAAGGCGATGCCCTTCGCGACGTAGCCGATCCGGCCGATCGTCTCGATCAGCGGCTCCCAGCGGTCGGGGGCGGCCGGCAGGTCGATGTCGCGCATGAAGCCGCCGGTGAGCCCGCGCACCAGCGTGTAGACACCGACGGCCACGACCCCCGCCGCGGCGACGACGACCACCGCGGCGCCCCCGGGGATCTCCAGCGCGTCGTCGGTGAGGTCGGCCAGCCGCTCGTCGGCCTCGTACTCCAGCCCGACGGCGAACAGCAGCGCGGTGAGCCCGAGAACCGCGTAGACGACCGCCTTGGCCAGGCACTTGGCGCAGACGACGGCGGTTCGCGTGCGGTGCGTCCGGCCGAGGAGCCCCCGCCACCACAGCAGGACCTCACCGGCCTGCCAGAGCGCCAGCGACAGCATCCCGAGCCCGACCAGCCAGAGCAGCACCCGCCCGCCCGGTCCGGTCGCGACCGTCTGCAGGGCCCCGGTCTGGTCGGCGTCCGCCCCCCGCAGACCCCAGGCGAGCCGGACCGCCAGCCACGCGATGAGGAGGTGCATCGCGCCGTAGGCGACGAGTCCGACGCGGGCGACGTGGGTGAGGACCGGGTGGTCGGTGACGGTGCGGGCGCGTTCGACGACCTCGTGCACCCGGTCGAGCAGCGAGCGGGCCGAGGGCACCCCTACGTCCGCTCGGGGTAGCGCGCCCGGGCGAGGCAGAAGGCGCCGAACGCCGCGACGCCCACCGCGACGAGGGTGAGCAGGATCTGGCCGAAGGGGAGGGCGAGGATCGCGTGCATCGCCCCGTCCAGGCCCGTCGCCTTGTCCGGGTCGAAGGTGACCGCCGCCCAGATCAGCAGGACGCCGACGGCCGCGAGCGCGACGCCCTTGCCGGGGAAGCCGACCTGGCCCAGCCGCGTGACCAGGCGGAGCGCCGCGGGTGAGGCCTCGGAGGTGTCGATCTCCTTGAGGAAGTGCTTGGTGAACCCCTTGCGGACGTGCCAGGCGCCGACGCCGATCAGCACCAGGCCCGCGGCTCCCACGAGCCACTGCCCGGCGGGCCAGCCGAACACGCCGGCGGTGGTCTGCTGCTGCGACTGGGAGCTGGAGGTCCCGCTGCCCGTCGCGAACTTGATCGCCAGCACGGCGAGCGCCCCGTAGACGACCGCCTTGACCAGCGCCCGGCCCGACCTGCGCAGGGCCTTGGTCCGCGCCTTGCCGGAGGCCGACCAGCCGCTGCGCCAGCGGAGGATCTCGGCCGCCTGCCACGCGGCCAGCGCGATCAGGCCGAGGGCGACGACCCACAGCAGCGGCTTGCCGACCGGCGACTCGGCGAGGGTGGCCATCGCACCGGACTGGTCGGCCGACTGGCCGCCCCCGCCCCAGGCGAGCTGCAGCGCCAGCCACGCCACCAGCAGGTGGACCACGCCGTAGGCCAGGAGGCCGACACGGGCCAGGTGCTCCAGCGCGTCGCCGTTCCCGGCCTTCCGGGCTCCCCGCAGCGCCGAACCCGCCACACTCTCCGCACTCATGACCGGCTCCTCCGACCCTGCGACGCCAACGGCTCAGCGTGGCACAGGGCACGGTGCCCGGCCTGCGGAGCGACGGGCGCGCGTGAGGGACACTGGGCGGGTGGCGAACGGAATCCTGACCGGCAGCACCGAGTCGATGGCTCCCGAGCTGGCCCGGCGGACGTGGCCGCGCTGGGTGGCCCTCGGCGTGGGGATGCTCGTCGTGGCGGTCACCGCCGTCCTGTGGGACGCCGCCGGGGCGCGGCTGCTACTCGGCGCGGTCGGCGCCTTCCTCGTGGTCCGCGGGACGCTGCTGCTGCGCGGGGCTCGGGCGGCGGCGGCAGAGCTGGCGGCCGGCGCGCGCGGGCTCGGTGCCGTGGCGACCGCCGCCGGCGCCGGCGCGCTCGTCGTCGCCCTGGTGTCGGAGTCCGCGGCGGCCGGCGTGCTGCTCGTCGCCGTCCCGGTGCTGCTCCTGCTGGGAGGTGTCGTGCTGCTCGGCCGCGGCGGCGGCCTCCGGCGCGGGGGGCAGGCGCTGCTCGTCTGGGCCGTGCTGATCAGCGGGCTGCTGGTCGTCACCGGCCTCGGGCAGAGCTGGGACCGGGCGGCCGACGTCGCCACGGTGATCGCCGCCCTCGTCGTCGCCGTCCTCGCCGTGCCGGTGCTGGTCGGTGCCGCCGGGCTGCGCACGGTCGCCGCGCGACCGGTGCCCACGCGCACGATCTCCTCCGCGTGCGCCGGCTGCGCCTGCGGCGCCGGCGGTTGCGGGGCCTGACCCGCTCCCGGAGTGGTTGCCGCCGGCGACCCCGGGGCACCGTGTCCCCCATGCCCGGACCGAAGGCGCGTCGTCCCGAGAACGCCCTGCAGCTGCTGACCCGCGGGTACGGCTGGCTGCCCGACCGGCGGCGGGCGACCGGCCGGCGGACCGTCGGCGCCCGGCTCGGCGGGCTCCCGGTGACCGCCATCGAGGGGCCCGACGCCGCTCGCTTCCTGTACGACGAGGACCACGTCCACCGGGCGCACGCGATCCCGGAGCCGGTGCAGGGGACGCTGTTCGGCAAGGGCGCGGTGCACACACTGGACGGCGAGGCGCACCGGGTGCGCAAGTCGATGTTCATCGGTCTGCTCATGCGCGAGGACGGCATCGCCTCGCTGGTGGAGCAGGTGGAGGCGGCGTGGGACGCCGCTGTGCCGCGGTGGGCGAGCCGCTCCGAGATCGTGCTGATCGACCAGGCGGCGAGGGTTCTCGCGGGCGCCGTCACCCGCTGGGCCGGCATCCCCCTCGCCGAGGACGAGGTCCCGGGCCTCGCCCGCGACCTGGTGGCGATGGTCGACGGCTTCGCCAGCGGCGGTCCGCGGCACGTCCGCGCCCGCCGGGCCCGGGGCCGGCGCGAGGCCTGGCTGGCGCAGCTCGTCCGCGACGTCCGGCACGGCGCGGTCACGGTGCCGTCCGGATCGGCGGTCGAGGTGGTCGCGCGGCACCGGGACGCCGATGGCGAGCGGCTGGACCCGCGGGTCGCCGCGGTGGAGCTGCTCAACATCATCCGGCCGACCACCGCCGTCGCCTGGTTCGCGGCGTTCTCCGGGCACGCGCTGATCCGCTGGCCGGAGAACCGCAAGCGGCTCGCCGACGGCGACCCCGCGTTCGCGGAGGCCTGGGCGCACGAGGTCCGCCGGTTCTACCCGTTCGCCCCGTTCATCGGCGGCCGGGCGCCGCGCGAGGTCGAGTGGGACGGCGTCCGGATCCCGAAGGACTCGATGGTGCTGCTCGACCTGTACGGGCAGAACCACGACCCCGACCTCTGGGGCGACCCGTACGCGTTCCGGCCGGAGCGCTTCCTGGCTCGGGAGATCGGCGCCTTCGAGCTGATCCCGCAGGGCGGCGGCGACCCGCGCACCAACCACCGCTGCCCGGGCGAGCAGCTCACCGTCGCGCTGCTGTCGGCGCTGGCGGTCCGGCTGGCGCGGCTGCAGGTCGAGGTCCCGGAGCAGGATCTCACCATCGCGCTGCACCGGATCCCGGCGAGGCCGGCCAGCGGCGTCGTCCTCCGGGTGACCGCCGGCGTCAGCTAGGGCCGAGCCCCGCGTCGCGGGCCAGGGCCACGGCCTCGGCGCGGCTGGCGGCGTGCAGCTTGGTCAGCACGTCGGACACCCGGTTGCGCACCGTCTTCTCCGACAGGAACAGCCGGGCCGCGATCGCCGCGTTCGGCAGCCCGTGCGCGACCAGGTCGAGCACCTCGCGCTCGCGATCGGTGAGCTCGGGGAAGGGCACCGCGGCGGCGCGGGCCCGCGAGTTCGCGAAGAACGCCAGCACGCGGTCGGCGATGCGCGGGCCGAACACCGCCTCCGAGCGGGCGGCTGCCCGCACTGCCCGCGCGATGTCGGCGCCCTCGCTCTCCTTGAGCAGGTAGCCGCGCGCGCCGGCGCGGAGAGCGGCGAACACCGAGTCGTCGTCGTCGCTCATCGTCAGCACGACGACCGCGGTGCCGGGGTGCCGTGCGGCGATCGCGGTGGTCGCCGGCAGCCCGCCGCCACCGGGCATCCGGAGGTCCATGAGAACGACGTCCGGGCGCACCTCGTCGACGACGGCCACGCCGGACTCGCCGTCGGCCGCTGTCCCCACGACGTCGATGTCGTCGGCGTCGCCGAGCGCGTCGGCCACGCCCTCGCGGTACAGCGGGTGGTCGTCGACGACGACCACCCGGATCGGCGCACTCACCGGGCCACCAGCGGCAGCCGGGCGCGGACCGTCGTCCCGGCCCCGGCGGCCGACGTCACGTCCAGCGAGCCGCCGAGCTCGGCGGCCCGCTCCCGCATGCTCGTCGAGCCCACACCGGGCACGGCGTCGGCCGCGACCCCGCGCCCGTCGTCGGTGATCTCCACGAGCAGATCGTCGCCGGAGAGGTCGAGCGAGACGGTGCACGACGAGGCACCGGCGTGGCGGACGGCGTTGGCCACGGCCTCGGTCGCGATCCGGTACGCGGCCACCTCGACCGCGGCGCGCAGGTCGGGCAGGTCGCCGGCGGTGACCGTCACGCGGGCGTCCTCCTGGCCGGCCGGGCCGCCGGCGGGGACCGGGAGCCGGTAGGCGGCGACGTGCTCGCGGAGGGCCTCGACCAGGCCCAGCTCGTCCAGCGCCGGCGGCCGGAGGTCGTCGACGGCGCGCCGCACGGCGGCCACCGTGCGGCGCATCTGGTCGCGCAGCCGTCCGGCCAGCGCGGCGAGGTCGGGGTCGTCGGAGAGCTTCCCGGCGAGCCGCTCCAGCTGGAGCGCCATGCCGGCCAGCTCGGGGCCGACGCCGTCGTGCAGGTCGTGCCGCAGCCGGCGGCGCTCCTCCTCGCGCCCGGCCACGATCCGCTCGCGGCCGGCCTGCAGGTCGGCGACCAGGCCGGCGGCCCAGACCAGGGCGGCGGCCCGGCGGGCGGCGTCGTCCAGGGCGTCCTTCTCCGAGCGCCGCCACCGCTCGCCGGGATGCCGGTGGCTGACCGACAGCCGCCCCACCTCGCGGCCGAGCGAGACCAGCGGCAGGACGTCGGCCGGGCCCTCGAGCCGCGGGGTGCCGGCGGAGGCGGCCGAGGGCAGCCGCGGATCGGCGGGCACGATCTCGACGCGGGGGAGCCGCAGCGCGCGGGCGGTCTCGTCGGCCAGCGCCTGCAGGGCCTCGGCGGGGGCGGCGGCGGAGTCCAGCGTCGTCCCCAGCCGGGTGGCGACGGCGAGCGGGTCGCGCCGCTCGCCGTAGAGCAGCCGGTCGACGGCGCGCTGGGCGCGTTCCCAGCCGGCCGCCGCGGCCAGCGAGGCGAGGGCGGCCGCCGCCACGGCGAACCGGCGCTCCCCGGCGCTCAGCTCGCCGACGACGGCGACCAGCACGGCGTAGCCGATGAGCAGCAGCCCGGAGAGCACGCTGAACACCACGGCGCGGCTGACCACGAGGCCGACGTCGAAGAGCCCGTGCCGCAGCACCGCGACCGCCACCGCCACCGGCAGGGCGGCGAAGCCGACGGCGAACAGCGCGCTCGAGATCACCGGCAGGTCGAGCACCAGCGAGGCGGTGACGCAGACGAAGAGCACGGACTCGCCGAGGAGCAGCCACTGCAGGCGGGTGCGCTGCACGCCCTCGGCGCGCCGCATGCGGACCAGCTGGGCGGCGACGCCGACCGCGCCGCCGACGAGGAAGGCGGTGAACGAGCAGGCGAGCAGGATCACGTTCACCCAGAGCCCGACGGCGAGCGGGTTCTGGAACTGCGGGGCGTAGTCGAGCGGGCCGCTGCGGAACATGGCGGCCACCGTGCCGACGGCCACCACGGTGGCCAGCACGCGCGCGATCGGGCGCCACCGCGGCGAGGGCAGGGTGCCGTCGGGGAAGTAGAGCGGGACGAGCGCGACGATCACGTAGTAGGGGACGAAGCCCCAGGCGGTCAGCCACGCGGCGAGCCCACCGAGCGCCCCCTCGGTGCTCCCGGTCAGCACGAGGTACTGGGCGGCCAGCAGGTACGGCCCGGTCACCACGCTGACCATGAGGAGCCGGCCGACCAGGTTGCCCGGCTGCCGCCGGAGGACCAGCGCGGCGACGAGCGGGTAGAGCAGGCCGAGGGTGGCGTCGCCGGCGTCCACGGGACGGGCGTCCGCGACGAGGGCGCCCACGGCGACCGCGGCGAGCGTGCACCCGACGCCGAGGGCGGCGAGCAGGCCCGGCACCCAGCGACGCACGGGCGACATCCTGCCCGGCGGGGTCCGGTTTCGGACAGCCCCCGGTATCCCAGTCACCTTTCAGCGCCCTCCAAGTGGTGACCGCGACAGTCACCGCGAGCCGGCCGGCAGGCGGCCGCCCACGAGAGGGAACCCCCGATGACCAGCACTTCCACGCAGGGCCAGTTGACGCTCCCCGGGCAGGCCGCGGCGCCCGACGGCCCGGTGGACCTCACGCCGATGTTCCTGATGCACCACGCGTTCCGGCGCGACCTGGGTAATTTCGCCGGCGCGGTGCGCGGGACCCCGGTGGCCGACCGGGCCACGTGGCAGGCCCTGGACCAGCGCTGGCAGCGCTTCGCGACGATCCTGCACCACCACCACAGCGGCGAGGACAGGTTCATCTGGCCGGAGCTGGTCGCCGCCGTGGAGAAGGGCGGGTCGCCGGAGGACCTGGCGACGCTGGAGGCGATGGAGGCCGAGCACGGCGAGATCGACCCCATGCTCGAGGCCTGCGCGCGCGGCTTCGCGACGCTGGCCGAGCGGGCCGACGAGGCGGCGCACGCCGCGCTCGTGGCGGACCTGACGCGGACCCGGGAGAGGCTGGGCGCCCACCTCGGGCACGAGGAGCGCGACGCCCTCGCCCTGGTGCAGCGCTTCCTCACCCCGGCCGACTGGGCGCGGATCGACAAGCAGGTCGGCGCCGGCTACCCGGCCAAGCTCATCCCGTTCACGCTCGCGTGGGTCATGCACGACCTGCCGGCCGAGGGGCGGACCGCGGCGGCCGCATTCCTCGGCCGGCCCGCGCACACCCTGTGGTCGCTGGCCTTCCGCCGTCCGTTCGAGCGCAAGGAGCGGGCCGCGTTCCGCTACGCGACGGCGGGCTGAGGCGAGCCGGGCCGGGACGGCCCTCCCGGACACAGCTGCCCGGGAGTTCGGGACGGCCGTCCCTGGGATCGGGGACGCGGGGCGCACGAGGGTTCTCCCTGACACCGCAGAACCCCTCGAACCCCTGGAAGGACCCGATCCCGATGACCACGACCACCGAGCCGGCACCCACCGCGGCGGCCACCGACCTCAAGCCGCAGACCCGGTTCCGCCGGATCGGCGGGGCGCTGTCCCTGCTCGGCGCCGGCACGCTGACCTGCGTCAGCCTGCTGATGATCCCGTACCAGAACGAGACGCACGCCGAGTACCTGCAGACCGGCGTGGACCACAGGACGAACATCCTGTGGGCGGCCGTCGTCCTGCACTTCGGCTACCTGCTGCTGGTCCCGGCGGCCTTCACCCTGGTCCGCCTGGCCCGCCGGGGCGCACCGCGGACGTCGCTCGTGGCCATGGTGCTGGCCGGCCTCGGCTCGGGCCTGTCCGGGATCATCGTCGTCGACTTCTACGACGTGGCGCTGGCCAACTCGCTGCCGGCCGACCAGGCGCTCGACATCTGGAACCTCGCCGGGAGCTACGGCCAGGGCGCGATCATCGCGGCCAGCAGCGTGTTCGGCATCGCCCTCGGCGTCAACCTGGCCGTCTACGCCGCCTGGCGGGCGCGTGCCATCCCGGTCTACCCGCTGGTGCTCAACGTGGTCGGCTGGGTCGTCTTCACGATGTTCTCCGGCGACCCGTGGCTGCCCTCGATCGGCACCGGGCTCGTCGCGGTGGGCCTCGGCTGGGCCGGTCTGATCGTCCTGAAGACCCGCGACGAGGTGTGGGCCCGCATGTGACCCACGCGCACAGGGGCCCGGCAGCTGCGGCTGCCGGGCCCTTCGTGCGTTCAGCGGGGGTCGAGCCCCGAGAGCATCGCGGGCAGCTCGCCGGGGTGGACGACGCCGAGCCGCTGGGTGGCGCGGGTGAGGGCCACGTACAGGTCGTTGTGCCCGCGCACCCCCTCCTCGAGGATCGCGACCGGGTCGACGACGAGGACCGAGTCGAACTCCAGCCCCTTGACCGCCTCGGGCACCAGCACCGCGGGACCGGTGGTCAGCTCGCCGTCGGTGCTGGTCTCCGGGAGGCGGGACCGCACCGCGTCGGCCAGCGCGCCGAACCGGCTGGGTGGGACGACGACGGCGAGGGTGCCCTCCTCCTTGTCGAACTCGGCGGCGGCTTCGGCGACGGCGTCCGCCAGACCCTCCGGGGACACCCGCTGCGACCACGGCGGCACCCCGGTCGAGCGCACCGCCTGGGCCGTCGTCCCGCCCGTGCCACCGGCGGCGAGCACGTCGTCGGCCACGGCCATGATCTCCGCCGGCGTCCGGTAGTTGACGGTCAGCTCCTCCAGCCGCCAGCCCTGCCCGAGGTGCGGGGTGAGCACCTGCGCCCAGCTCGAGGCGCCGGCGGCGGAGCCGGTCTGGGCGACGTCGCCGACGAGCGTCATCGACCGGGTCGGGCACCGGCGCAGCAGCAGCCGCCACGCCATGGCCGAGAGCTCCTGCGCCTCGTCGACGATGACGTGCCCGTAGGTCCAGGTGCGGTCGGCGGCCGCGCGCTCGGCGGTCGACCGGGTGTCGGAGACCTCCTGGCGCTCCGCGAGGCCCTCGGCGTCGAGCAGGTCGCCGGCGCTGAGCTCCTCGGACTCGTCCGCGGTCTCGCTGTCCTGCGAGCGCGAGCCGTGCAGCAGGTCGAGGGTCTCCTGGGCGTGCCGCAGCCGGCGCCGCTCCTCGCGGCGGTCGGCCGCCCGCTGCACCGAGTCGTCCACGCCGAGCAGTTCGTCGGCCTCGTCGAGCAGCGGGACGTCGGCCGGCGTCCACGGCGCGGAGGCCGGACGCTGCAGCAGCGCGAGGTCGGCCTCGCTCCAGCCGGGCGCCGCGGCGGCCAGCCGGTCCGGGGAGGCGAGCAGGTCGGTGACCAGCCGCTCGGCGGTGAGCCGCGGCCAGAGCCGGTCGACCAGGCGGTGGACGGCGGGCTCGGCGGCGACCTCGCGGCGCAGCGCGGCGACGTCGCCCTCCCCGAGCAGGTTCGCGCCGCCGAGCACGTTCTCGCCCAGCTTGTCGGCGTACTTGCGGGCCACCAGCTCGATCACCGTGCGGGCCGCGGCGGGGCGCGCCTCGTTGTGCAGGCGCGAGGCGGCCCGGGCGCGGGAGCGGACGCGCGCCGCGTCGGCCTTGGTGAACCGCAGCGGGGTGCCGTCGATGACCAGCTCGGCCGGCCGGTCGAGGACCGCCTGGCGGTTGCGGACGGCGGCGGCGACGACGTCGGCCATCGCCAGCCGGCCCTTCACCTCGGCCACCTCCGGCCGCTCGACGGCGTCGGCCCGCATGCCGGGGCGCAGCCCGGCGAGGTCGGCGAGGACGACGCCGGTCTCGCCGAGGGAGGGCAGCACGTCGGCGATGTAGCGGAGGAAGGTCCGGGTGGGGCCGACGACGAGCAGGCCGCTGCGGGCCAGCCGCTCGCGGTGGGTGTAGAGCAGGTAGGCCGCGCGGTGCAGCGCGACGGCGGTCTTCCCGGTGCCTGGACCGCCCTGGACGACGACCACGCCGCGGGCGTCGGCCCGGATGATCCGGTCCTGCTCGGCCTGGATGGTGCGGACGATGTCGGTCATCCGGCCGGTGCGGGTCGCGTTCAGCGCGGCGAGCAGCACCGACTCGCTGGCCGGACCGGCGCGTTCGGCGACCTCCGGCGCGGTGAGGTCGAGCGTCTCGTCGGCGATCGAGTCGACGGTGCGGCCGCGGGTCCGGATGTGCCGACGGCGGCGCACGCCGAGGTCGTGCAGGGGAGTGGCGGTGTAGAACGACTGCGCCGCGGGGGCCCGCCAGTCGACCAGCAGCGGCTCCTCGCGGCCGTCCTCGGCCGAGAGCCCGATCCGGCCGATGTACCGCGGCACGTCGCTCTCGTGGCGGTCGAGGCGGCCGAAGCACAGGCCGCTCTCGGCGGCGTCGAGCGCGACGATGCGCTGGGTGTGCAGCTCGACCTGCGCCTCGCGCTCACCGATGGCCTGCGGGTTGTGCGGGACGAGGGCCAGCTGCTCCTCGAGGCGCCCCACGGTGCGGGCACGCAGCTCGTCGAGCCGGGCGTAGAGGCCGCTCACGTAGTGCTGTTCCGCCGCCAGGTCGGCCGCGTGGGCAGCCTCGGGCCGTACCGTCGTCAAGCTCTCCTCTTCCTGCTGGGCTGCGCGCCTCCGCGCGGAACCGACCATTGTGCCCGGCCGGGGCCGCGGGCAGGGCCGGAGGCGTTAGCGTGGCGGCATGGGTGCCGGTGCGCTCTTCGCGCTGACGCTGCCAGGACTGGTGGTCCTGCTCGTCGTCCTCGCGACGGCCGAGCATGCCTGGTCGCGGCTCGGACGTCGCAGCCGGCTGCACGGGCGCCGTCGGCACGCGCTGTCGGCGGGCGGGATGGACGTCTTCTCCGCCGCGCTGTTCCCCGGCAAGGCCCTGGACCTGGAGGAGCAGCGGGTCCGGGAGCTGCGCCGCGACGACGTCGAGGACGGCGCCCCGCCCCACGCGAGGATCGACCTCGACGGCGGCGTGGCCTACCTCGGCCCCTCCCGCGAGCCGAGGTAGCTCTCCAGCAGGTCGGCCAGCTCCACCGGCCGGCTCAGCGCTGCGCAGTGCCCGCCCGGGACCTCGTCGACGTCGAGACCGAGCCGCTCGGCGGCGACCTTCCGCTGGAAGTCGACCGGGAACAGCCGGTCGTCGCGGCCGGCGACGACGCGGGTCGGGACGTCGGGCCACCGGTCCAGCGGCCACGGGTCCTCGAACGGCCGCCCGGACTGGGCGAACTCCTGGTCGGTGTACCGCGCGACCACCTCGGGCGGGACGTCGTGGAAGTACGTCGCGTCCTCGTCGAGGTCGGCGGGCAGGCCCAGGCTCTGCCGGTAGGCCGCGGCCGCCTCGCCCTGGCCGGTGACCGACCACCACTCGCCGCCGGTCTCCCCGGGCAGCGGCACCATGGCGTTGAGCAGGACCAGCAGCTGCACCGGCACCCGCTCGCAGACCAGCGGAGCGGTGAGCCCACCCATCGACTGCGCGACGAGGACGACGGGGGAGCGGTCGCCGACCACCTCGACGACGCGGTCGGCGTAGGCGGCCAGCCCCGCCGAGTCGTCGCGGACCGGCAGCTCGACGGGCAGCGCCTCGTGCCCGCGCCGTTCGAGCTCGGCCACCAGCCGGTGCCAGAAGAGGGTGTCGCCGCCTGCGCCGGGCACGAGCACGAACGTCGTCATGCCGGGGAAGACCGGACGACGGGCCGGAAGTGATCGGCGGCAATTAGTTGGGAGCCAAGCGCAACTCTGGCGTCACCTCCTGGACACACTCCGTGCCTAGCGTTCTCCCCGAACCGGAGAGGGGAGAGAAGGACATGAGCACGGTCATCGAGGAACGGACGACGGAGCGGACCACCTGGGTCTGCGACAACTGCACCGCTGCCACGTCGGTGGAGCGCAAGCGCTGCTCCGACTGCGGGACGTCCCGCTACTGAACCCTGGTCAGGCCGCCGGCGGCGCGCCGCGCAGGCGGACGACGGCGGCCCGGTAGCGCCGGGCGCCGTGCAGCCGCCAGGCCCGGCGGACCGACCACGGCAGGCCGTCGAGCAGTCGCGCGCGGTCGGTGGCGCAGGAGTCCTCGAGCGCGAGCCCGAGGACGAACAGCTGCTCGGGGGCCGAGAGGCGGCAGTGCGACCGGGCGGCGATCGCCGTCCAGTCGGCGGCAGCCAGGTGCTCGGCCAGCAGCGGGACGAGCACCCGCTCCTCGTCGAGGGTCTGGGCCTCGACCGCGGCGGCGAGCTCGCGGCACGCGGCGGCGAAGGCGTCCCGGGCCGGGGCGGTCGCGGCCACCTGCCACTGGCGGGCGGCGGTGGCGACGTCGCGGAGCATGTGGTCGATCCGCGCGCAGCGGGCGGTCCAGTCGTCGACGGCGTCGCGGGCCTCGGCGGGGGCGGCGCGCAGCAGCGCCGGCCAGACGGCCTCCCGCTCGACGCTGTGGTGGTGCAGCAGCACACGGCCGATCAGGTCCGCGTGACGGGTCAGCGCGGCCGTCCGCTCCGCCTCGCCGGCGGGGGCCCAGGCGGCGAGGTCGGCGAGCAGCCGCAGCTCGCGGCGCACCAGCTGGTGCAGCACGCGCTGGTAGGCGACGGCGCGGCAGGCGGCCGAGGCCGTGGCGGCGGAGCGCGGCGCGGTGGTGTCCGCAGCCGCGCGCGGGGTGGGGATCAGGCCGGTCGGACGGACCGCGGTCGCGGTCATGCAGCACCTCGTCGGTCGGTCGTGCCGTGCGCACCGGCGGTCCTGCCGGGACGATGCCGGGGAGGTTAGGGGCCCGGCTTCCCGCACAACAGGGGATTCCGGATACGGACGGTGGTGGTCCACGCCTCCTCCCCGGCGCGTCGTCCCGGCGGGTAGCCGCGCGGACCGCACCCGTGGGTGACAGGACCCGCGACACCCGGCCGGTGGTCGCCTAGGGTCGATCCATGACCGGCGTCCTCCAGCGCAACTGCGTGCGCGTGAGCGGCGTCGCCGACGGGCGCCCGATCGTGTTCGTGCACGGGTTCGGCTGCGACCAGGCGATGTGGCGCTTCGTGGCGCCGGACTTCGAGGTCGACCACCGCGTCGTGCTGCTGGACCTCGTCGGGTCGGGCAACTCCGACCTGAGCGCCTACGACCCGCAGAAGTACGGCTCGCTGCGCGGCTACGCGGCCGACATCGTGGAGGTCTGCCGGGAGCTGGACCTCGCCGACGTCGTGTTCGTGGGGCACTCGGTGAGCGCGATGATCGGGGTGCTCGCCCTCCAGCAGGCGCCGGAGCTGTTCGGGGGTCTGGTGATGGTCGGCCCCAACCCGCGTTACATCGACGACGACGACTACGTGGGGGGCTTCAGCCGCACCGACATCGCCGGGCTGCTCGACGCCCTCGACGCCAACCACCTGGGCTGGTCTGCGCAGATGGCCCCGGTGATCATGGGCAACCCGCAACGCCCGGAGCTGGCCGAAGAGCTGACCAACAGCTTCTGCCGCACCGATCCCGAGATCGCCCGTCGGTTCGCGCGGGTGACCTTCCTGTCGGACAACCGGGCCGACCTCGCGGGCGTCGCGGTCCCGACGCTGGTGCTGCAGTGCAGCCACGACGTGATCGCCCCCGAGGTGGTGGGCCGGTTCGTGCACGCGCAGATCCCCGGCAGCACGTTCACCCACCTGCAGGCGTCCGGGCACGTGCCGCACCTGAGCGCCCCCGAGGAGACGACGGCGGCGATCCGGGCGTTCCTGACGGGGTGAGGTCGACGGACCCCATCGGGAACCCGGGTCAGGACCCGCGGGCGCAGCTGGGCCGGCTACTGGAGGAAGACCCCGCCGACCTCTACGAGAACGCGCCCATGGGGTACCTCTCCACGCTGCCGGACGGGCGGATCGTCAAGGTGAACCGGACCTTCTGCGCCTGGACCGGCCGCACGCCCGACGACCTGGTGGGTACGCGGTTCCAGGACCTGCTCAGCGTCGGTGGCCGGGTGTTCCACGAGACCCACCTGGCGCCGCTGCTGCGGATGCAGGGGGCGGTCCGGGAGATCGCGCTGGACGTCGTCCGGGTGGACGGTTCGTTGCTGCCGTGCCTGCTCAACGCCGTGGAGCTGCGCGACGAGGCGGGCGCACCGCTGCTCATGCGCGCGACGCTGTTCGAGGCGACGGCGCGGCGGCGGTACGAGCGGGAGCTGCTGGCCGCCCAGCGCGCGGCGCAGGAGTCCGAGGCGCGGTCGCGGGTCGTGCAGACGGTGGTCTCCGACCTGGCGGCGGCCACGTCGGTCGCCGACGTCGCCACGGTCATCGTGGAGCGCAGCCGGGTGGCGGTGGGCGCGAGCGGCGCCGCGCTGATGCTGGTGGAGGAACCCGACGACCCGGAGGAGATGCCCCTCCTGGTCCCCGAACGCTCCGACGGGCTGCCCGAGGAGCTGTTGCACGCGCTGCACGACGCCGCTGCCGGGCAGCTGGCGCTCGAGCTGGCGCAGGGCGTCCGGACCGTCCCGCTCGACGAGCGGCTGCGCGCGGTCCAGCCGGCGGTGGCGGCGGCGATGGACGCCGCCGGGCTGACCGCGCTGGTGACGGTCCCCGTGTCCGCCGACAGCCACCGGCTCGGCGCCATCGTGCTCGGGATCGCCCGCGAGGACGACCTCCTCAGCCTCGACGAGCCGGGAGCGCTGCCCGGCACCGCACCCGCGGAGGTGGACCTGCTGTCGACGCTGGGGCGACAGGCAGGGCAGGCGCTGGAACGGGCGCAGCTGCACGAGGAGACCACGCGCCAGGCCGAACGGGCGGCCTTCCTGCTCGAGGCGGCTCGGCTGCTGGCCGGTGCCGCGGACGTGCAGGAGACCGTCGAACGGCTCACGGAGCTGGTCGTGGGGCGGCTGGCCTCCGTCGCGACGGTCGACCTGGCGTCGGAGGACGGGCTCTCCCGTCGCACGGTGCGTCACCGGGATCCCGCGATGGCGGCCGTGGCCGAGGAGCTCCAGCGACGTCCCCTCCCGCAGCAGCAGGGGGCTCCGCACCCCGCGGCCCGTGCGCTGATCGAGAGCCGCACCCAGTGGATCCGCACGGTGGACGACCAGTTCCTGGTCCGTGTCACGGCCGACGACCGCCATCTCGAGGCGGTGCGGGCGCTCGACCTCGTGGGCATCATCGCCGTCCCGCTGGTCGCCGACGGCCACCAGCTCGGCGTGCTCAGCCTGGGCGCCGACCACCGGCGCGGGCAGTTCAGCGCGGCCGACGTCGAGGTGGCCGAGCAGCTGGGCCTGCAGCTGTCCCTGGTGATCGCGAAGGCGCAGCGGTACGAGCTCGACGTCCGGACGTCGCACACGCTGCAGGCCAACCTGCTGCCGCCGCAGCCGCCGGAGCTGCCCGGGCTGTCGTCGGCGGTCCGCTACCTGGCGGCGACGTACGGCGTCGAGGTGGGCGGCGACTTCTACGACGTCGTCCGGATGCCCGGCGACGAGGTGGCCCTCGCGGTGGGCGACGTGGTGGGTCACGACATCGTGGCCGCCGCGACGATGGGTCAGCTCAACTCGGTGTACCGGGCGCTGCTGGTCGACCGGCCCTCTCCGAGCGCGGTCATCGACCGGCTGCAGGCCAGCTGGTCGCTGCTCGGGCTGCAGCGGATGGCGACCGCGCTGTTCGCGACCCTGGACCCCACCACCGGCCAGCTGCGGATCGCGTCGGCGGGACACCTGCCGCCGCTGCTCATCGCCGGTGGGCACGCCGAGTTCCTGCCGGTCGCGCCGAGCCGGATGCTCGGGGCGCCGCCCGCCCCGGCGCCGGCCGTCGAGTGGGCGGGGGTGCTGCCGGCGGGGGCCACCCTGGTGTTCTTCACCGACGGGCTGGTGGAGAGCCGGTCGGCCGACATCGACGAGGGGCTCGCGCACCTGCTGGCGGCGGCGACGGGGGCGGGCACGTCGGACCCCGACGAGCTGTGCGACCGGCTCCTGGCCGACCTCACCGGAGCCCACCGTGCCGACGACATCGCGCTCCTGGCGCTGACCCGCCGGCGCTGAGGGCGGGGCCCTTCCGCCAGCCCGCCGCCGGGCGCACCATTGGGGCGGACCCCTGCGCTGGAGGCGGCCATGGACCCTTCCCCGAACCCGGTGGCGAGCGCGATCGACGGCGCGACCGGCGACTGGTCGATGTCGGGCGACGCGATGCGCTGGTGCCCGGAGCTGGCCGAGCGCGAGAGGTCCGTGGGGGAGCTGCGCGGGATGGACGTCGCGGCGGGGATCGGTGCCGGGCTCGGGCTGGACATGAACGGCGTCCGGCGGCTGGTCACCGGCGCGCTGAACTCGCTGGGGGCCGTCGCGAACGACGTCGTCAGCGAGTTCCGGCAGCTGACCCGCAGCTCGCCGGAGGAGGACGACGAGCGGCGGGGTTAGCCGGCATCGACCGCCTCGCAGACGGCGAAGGCGGCGACCTGCAGCGCGATCTCGCCCGAGTTCCCGGCGTCCTCGAGGTCCTCGGTGAGTCCCTCCACCCGTTGCCGGAGGGTGCTGTTGCCGCCCTCGTTCACCATGGCCTTCTGGACGGCCTCCGGGACGGAGTCGGCCATGCCGACCTCGAGCCAGTCCTTCGCGGCGCACGAGTACCCGGTCACCTGGACCGCCTGCTCCTCCGACAGCCCGTCCAGGTGGCGTTGCAGGCGCGCGCTGATGGACGGCTCGAGGTCGTCGGCCAGCTCCGCCGCCTGGGCCGGCGGGATCGCCTCGTCGAGCGGCCGCAGGTAGAGCGAGCCGTCGGCCAGCTCGTCGCCGCTGCGGAGGAGGTCGTCGCCCGAGCGCACGGCGTCGTCGGCCAGGCCGCTCAGCGCCTTGCCCGCGCCGCACCCCGCGATCAGCAGGGCGGTCGCCAGCGTCGTGATCGCGGTGCGCGTGCTCGGCATGGCCGTTCCCCCGTGGCTCGGCGCCCGGTCGTCGGGCGGAGCGCGGCGGACGCTACGCGCGCTGACGTCGTCGGCACAGGGACCTCCGCGCGGTGCAGTTCCGGGGGTGCCTGTACAACCGAGGGGGACAGCACCACACCGACGTGGGGAGCCGCATGAGCAGCAACTCGTTGACCCTGGCGCCCGCGCCGCGGTCGGAGGCCGCGGAGCAGGTACGGGCGGAGGTCCGCGAGTTCCTCGCCGCCGAGCTGGCCGCCGGCTCGTTCCGGACCCACGTGGACACCTGGTTGTCCGGCGTCGACCCCGCCTTCTCGAAGAAGCTGGGCGAGCGCGGCTGGCTCGGGATGACGTGGCCGAAGGAGTACGGCGGGCACGAGCGCTCGGCGATGGAGCGCTACGCCGTGACCGAGGAGTTGCTCGCCGCCGGGGCGCCGGTGGCCGCGCACTGGATCGCCGACCGGCAGTCCGGCCCCAACCTCCTCAGCTACGGCACCGAGAAGCAGCGCCGGGAGATCCTGCCGCGCATCGCGGCGGGGGAGTGCTTCTTCGTCATCGGGATGAGCGAGCCCGACTCGGGCTCCGACCTCGCCTCGATCCGGACGAAGGCCACGCGCGACGAGGCCGGCGACTGGGTGGTGAACGGCGCCAAGGTCTGGACGTCGAACGCGCACGAGTCGCACTACGGGATCGTGCTGGTGCGCACCTCGCCGCAGGACACCTCGAACCGGCACGCCGGGATGTCGCAGCTGCTGATCGACCTGTCGCTGCCGGGCATCACGATCAACCCGATCCGCATCCTCGACGGCGGCCACCACTTCAACGAGGTCGTGTTCGAGGACGTCGTCGTCCCGGGCGACATGCTGCTCGGCGAGGAGGGCAACGGCTGGCACCAGGTGACCGCGGAGCTGGCGTTCGAGCGGTCGGGGCCGGAGCGCTTCCTGTCGACATATCCACTCGTCGCCGAGTTCGCCCGGCGGGTGGCGGACTCGGGTGACCCGGCGGCGCTGGCCACGCTCGGCCGGCTGTCGGCGCGGGTGCTGGCGCTGCGGCAGATGTCGCTGCGGATCGCGGCAGCCCTCGACCGGGGGGAGCTGCCGAACATCCCGGCAGCACTGGTGAAGGACGTCGGGACGACGTTCGAGGCCGACGTGGTCGAGGAGATCCGGAAGGTCGTGGACGTGACGCCGTCGCTGGACTCGCCCGATCCGCTGGGCCGGGCGATGGCCGAGGCGCAGCTGCACGCGCCGGGCTACACCTTGCGGGGTGGGACCAACGAGATCCTTCGCGGGATCGTGGCGCGTGGATTGGGTCTGCGATGAGCGACCAGGACCTGGTGGTCGAGACCGTCCGGGACATCCTCGGCGGCTTCGAGCCGTTCGTGCTCACGGCCGACCGCCGGTGGGACGCGGGGCTGTGGGGCGCGCTGGCCGAGGCGGGGTTGACCGGCGTCGGGCTGCCGGAGGAGGCCGGGGGCTCGGGCGGTGAGCTGGCCGACGCGGTGGCGATCGTGCGGACGCTGGCGGCGGGCGCCGCGGCGGTGCCGGTGGCCGAGCAGCTGCTGGTCGCGGGCCCCGCGCTCGTGGTGGCCGACCTCGAGCTGCCGTCGCCCGAGCAGCCGACGACGTTCGCGATCGCCGACGCGGTGACGGTGCACCCGGTCGACAACGGGGACGGGCCGGGACGCTTCACGCTCAACGGCACCGTCACCGACGTGCCGTGGGCGGGGGCGGCGGCGCACGTCGTCGTCCTGGCGCCCGCGCCGGCGGGGATCGACGGCGCGGTGCTGGCCCTCGTGGACGCGTCGTCGCTGCCGGCGACCGATGCCTTCAACCTCGCCGGCGAGCCGCGCGGCTCGCTGGTGCTGGACCAGGTCGGGACGTCGGGTGCGCTGCTGACGCCGGCGCAGGCGGGCGAGGTGCGGGCGCGCTACGCGCTGGCGCGGGCGGTGCAGCTGGCTGCGGCGCTGGAGCAGGTGCTCGCGTGGACGGTGCAGTACGCGGGGGAGCGGCACCAGTTCGGCCGGCCGCTGGGGAAGTTCCAGGCCATCCAGATGGAGCTGGCCGAGATGGCCGGCGAGGTGACCGCGGTGACGGCGCTGACCGACGCCGCCGTGCAGGCGCTGGACCGGGGCGAGAACGTGGTGCTCGCCGCGGCCGCCGCCAAGGTGCGGGCCGGTGCGGCGGTCGAGGTGGTCGCCCGGCTGGCGCACCAGGTGCACGGCGCGATCGGGTTCACGCAGGAGCACAAGCTGCACCACCTGACGCGGCGGCTGTGGGCGTGGCGCGACGAGGCCGGCAGCGAGCTCGTGTGGGCGCGGGTGCTCGGCGCCGGACTGCTCGCCGACGGCCCCGACGCCCTCTGGCCCGCGCTGACCCGGGTGGTCTGATCAGCCGCTGACCTCCAGCGGGACGCACTCGGGCAGCCCGCTCGAGGCGCACCACTGCGCGGCCTCCTGCTCGGAGCCGAAGCGCTGGGCGGCCAGCGACACCCACCAGGTGTCGTCCAGGTCGCTGCCGACGTCGTCGCCGCGGGCGAGCAGGGCGGGCGTGCGCGTTGTGCTGTCGCGGTGCCGGGCGGAGAAGGCGGTGGCCGCGGCGTCGTCGTCCCCGACCTGGGCGGCGGCGAGCTGCGGTGCCCAGCCGCCGTCCAGGACGTCGACCTCGGGGGCGTCCGCCGCGCGGGTGCTGAGCAGGCCGGCGACGTCCTGCGGCGGCCCACCGGGGCCGAGGCCCTTCGCCTGGACGCTGGCGACGGCGGCGCCACCGGCGAGCAGGATCAGCGAGAGAGCCGCTCCGGCGGCGACGACGCCGGCCGCGCCTCCGGCGCCGGTTCCCGTTGCGGCGTCCTCGGGTGATCGCCAGTGCGCTGTGCCGCTGATGGCCAGCCCGAAGGCCAGCAGGCAGATGAGGCAGAGCGGCAGCAGGTCCCAGAGGCGGGAGTTGACGACGTCGAGGGTGGCCCAGGCCGCGCGGGCGGTCGACACGGTGAGGACGACGCCGAGCACCAGGACGGCCAGGTCGGGGAGCCGGAGGCCGGTGAACGCCAGGACGATGAGGACGGCGGCGACGACCGCCGCGACCATCGCGACCCAGGACGGCCAGAACCACGGCTCGCCACCGCCGGGCCAGGGTGCGGCGGCGCTGCGGGCGGCGCGCGCGGCGCGGGTGGCGATGTCGAAGTCGAGCTGGTCGAAGATCACCGGCGCCAGGGACAGCCCGATGAGGAGGCCGGAGCTCATGAGGAGCGACGTGCCGGCCGGGTGGTGGCCGAGCGGGTGCAGCGTACGGCCGGGGCGGAACCACGACCGCTTGGCGGGCCGATCCTCGGCGGGATGGTCCTTGCCGACCTCCTCGGGCTCGTCGTCCTGCGCGGACTTCTCGGGCTCGGTCTCGGTGTACTCCTGCGCCTGGGGCTGCGCGGGTCGCTCGTCGTCCTCCGCCTGCTCCTCGGGGGGCTCCTCCGGTGACGTGGCGTCCTGCCGGGTGTCCTCCGGTCCGGTGCCGGGCGGCGTCGCGCCGTGCGCCTCGGCCTCGCCGGGCGGGTCGCCGTCCGGTCGCTGGTTCGCGTTCGGCTCGGGGTCGGCGTAGTCGGCGGAGCGGGCGTGGCGGCCCCGCTTCTCCGTCGTGGGAGTCGGATCAGAGGTCGTCACGGTGTCCGTCCTCAGCTGCAGGGAGGTCCTCAGACGAGGATGCCGTGACCCGTCGTCACCCGCACGGCCGGAGCGACACACGGCCGACGTCCGGAGGCCACGGTCGCGTCATCCGCCGCTGCTGCGATGGGCGCATGACCGCGACTGCGCCGGATCGGCGCATCCCCGACTCGGCGAACGTCGTCGAGGTGCACGGCTCGATGTTCCTGCTGGAGTGGCTGGACCGGGACGTGCTGGCCGCCGCGGCCGCGCTTCAGTTGACCGCTCGGGTCAGGTCGTCTCGGGAACCCGCAGGTGGGCCAGGATGATGTCGTAGACCGCGACGTCGGTGACCTCGGTGCGCATGTGGCCGGTGAACTCCTGGCGCAGCGCCCTTCCCGGCGCCTCGGCCTCGGCCATGGACTGCCGGCTGTCGTAGCCGACAGCCGCAGCGGTGCGGCCGCTCGTGCGGTCGACCATGAGGCTCAGGCTGACGAAGCCGGGGAGGTCCTCGATCCGCGGCAGCAGACCCATCCGGAAGGAGTCGACCAGCTCGTCGATCCGAGCGGGGTCGCCCTCGCCCACCATGACTCGGGCGCAGGCGCCGTTGTGCGTCTCGTGCGACCGGTGCATGACCGCGATCTCCCACTCGTTCAGGTCGCCTGCCTCCCCGCCGAGGAGCTGGGCGGCCCGTCGGCGCATCGGCGCGAGGGGGTCGGCGCTGCGACGCATGGCCTCGGCGTCGGCCCACGAGGTGGTGACGATCGAGCGGCCGGACGTGCGGTCGGAGAGCATCGACAGACCGATGCATCCGTCCATCTGCCGGACCGCCGGCATCATCGTGTCGCGGATGTAGGCGATCCCCTGGTCCAGCAGCTGTGGATCGCCGTGCACGGTCGTGGAACGGGCGTACATGCCACCACTCCTCGGAGGGCGGGCGGGCCCCTGCGGCACCGCCGCCCGTCGAGAGTGCGCGCGAGCGGTCCGGACGGTCAACGCCTACCGGTGGGTCGGCCGGTGAGTCCCTGGCTCAGCAGCGCATCGGGTCGGGCGGTGCCAGCTCCTCGAGCCAGGGCGGATCGGGTTCGCCGAGCTCGGACGATCCCGCCGGCCGGGACATGCGGGAGACGCCGCTCGGGGTGCGGACCACCACGGACCCGTCGGCGAACAGTTCGAAGCCCCAGCCCGGGGCGAAGGTCTTGATCCGGTGGTGGCGCCGGCAGAGGCAGCAGAGATTCCAGCAGTCGGTGGGGCCGCCGTCGGCATGGGCTTCGCCGTGGTCGAGGTCGCAGCGGGCGGGACCCCGACGGCAACCCGGCCAGCGGCAGTGCCGGTCGCGGACGCGGACGAATCGCCTCTGCGCGGCGGTCGGGCGGTAGGCGGTCGTCGGCTCCGGCGCTGGGAGGCCCGGGCCGTCCGCCGCCTGTTCGGACGGGTACCGGCCCGAGCGGCGTCGGGCGTCGGCTGGGCGGTTCGACGCACGGCGGTGCTGACGCCGCCTCCCCGCGGCTCGGCGCAGTTCGCTCCTCGTGCCGACGGCGAGGAGCCGGCCGGTCGCCGGATCGCTCACGGCCACCTGCACGCTGCCACCCGGCGGCGCAGCTCGTACCCCGAGCATGTCGAGCCGCTCGAGCAGGTCGCGGCACTGCGCCGCGGTGACCACGTCCCCGGAGACTTCTGCGGGTGGCTGGTCGCCCGTGGGGTCGAGCGCGGCGAGCGGCGCGTGGATCGTCAGCACGGCGGTCACGGGCGGCCGGGACGAATCCCAGGGGCGGAGCAGCAAGTCCGCGGCGATGTCGGACCGGATGACCCCGATCGGCCGGGTGTCGCCACCCGACCGCTGCTGGTCGGCGAGCCGGCGCACCGCGTCCACGCAGGCGGCCGACCGCCACACGGGGAGGTCGATGACCACGCGGCCCATGCCCTCGCCCATCGACTGGTGCGTGACGTCGGCGCGCAGTTCCCGCTCCTTGCGTCGTCTCTCCAGTGCGTCGGCGTCGAGGCGGGTCAGGGCCCGGCGGACGCGCTGCCGGAGCTGGGGGACGCTGCAGCGCTCGGCGACCGGCAGGACCAGCGCCTCGATCTCCTCGACAGCCGCAGGCTTCGCGGTGCCGAGGAGGTCGACCAGCGCACGCATCTTCGGGACGCTGATCCGGCCCTCGTACAGCGCGGTCCAGGTGCCGCGGAGCGTCGTCGTGAGGATCAGCGACTCGACGAGCAGGTGCTCGGCCTCGCTCTCGGAGCAGTTGCGCAGGAGCGCCACCTCCGGGACCAGGGTCTCCGAGAAGTCGGCGAGGAAGGCCGGTTGGCGGTGGCGGCTGTCGAGGCCCGGTCCGCCGCGGGGCCCGAACTCCTGGATCCGCTCGCGACGGCGCCGGCGGGCGAACCGGGTGAGGGCGACCGCCCGTTCGGCCACGTGGCGGGCTTCGCGTGCGTCGGCCGCCCAGATGTCGGCGACCAGCTCGAGCTCGGACAGGGCCGGCGCCAGGTCCTCCGGCAGCAGGTGGACCGGCACGCCCTGCGCGGGTGCCTCGTCGCCGTCCATGGCTGGACGCTAACCAGCAGGTACGACAGTTTCCGGTCCACTCGGCGGCTGTGGTCCTGTCGTCGTCCACGGGCGGCAGGGCAGCATGCCCTGGTGACCACCGCGACCGACCACCACGGCCACACCCACCGCCTCGATCTCGCCGACTCCACCGTCCGGGAGTGGGACGCGACGGTCCTGTCCTCCGACGCCGAGCAGGGCATCGTGCTCGACCGGTCGGCCTTCTACCCGGGTGGCGGCGGGCAGCCGCCGGACGAGGGCGTGCTGCTGTGGGGCGGCGTCCGGACGAGGATCGCCGGCACGCGCAAGGGCGACGAGCTCTACCTGATCCCGGTGGAGGGCGACCCGGTGCCGCCGCCCGGTACCGCCGTGCGCGGAGCGCTGGACGACGAGCGGCGCACCCAGCTCATGCGCACCCACTCCGGACTGCACGTGCTCACCGGCGTCGTCTTCCGCGACTTCGGGGCACTGGTGACCGGCGGCAACATGGAGCCGCTGACCGCGCGGATGGACTTCGACCTGGCCGAGGTGCCGCCGGACTTCAAGGACCGCATCGCCGAGTCGGTGAACGCCGAGATCACCGCCGACCGGCCGATCGAGGTGAAGACGCTGCCGCGCGACGAGGCCTTCGCGATCCCGGACATCATCCGCACGGCGACCAACCTGCTGCCGCCCGACATCGAGGAGGTGCGGATCGTCGACATCGTCGGCCTGGACACGCAGGCCGACGGCGGCACGCACGTGGCGTCGACGTCGATGGTGGGCCGGGTGGAGGTCGTGAAGATGGAGAACAAGGGCCGCGGGTTCCGCCGGCTCCGCATCCGGATCGTGTGAGGAAGCGGGCATGACCTACGACGTCGTCGTCCTCGGGCTCGGCGGCATGGGCAGCGCGGCCGCCGCTCATCTCGCCGCCCGCGGGCAGCGGGTGCTCGGCCTGGAGCGGTTCGGCGCGGCGCACGCCATGGGGTCCAGCCACGGAGGCTCGCGGATCATCCGGCAGTCCTACTTCGAGGACCCCGCGTACGTGCCGCTGCTGCTGCGCGCCTACGAGCTGTGGCGCCGGCTGGAGACCGACTCCGGGGCGGACCTGATGACGCTCACCGGCGGTCTCTACTTCGGTCGGCCGGACTGCGCGACGGTGGCGGGCAGCCTGCGCGCGTCGCGGGAGTGGGACCTGCCGCACGACGTCCTCGACGCGGACGAGATCCGCCGCCGGTTCCCCACCTTCGCGCCGGCTGACGACGAGATCGGGCTGTACGAGGAGGCGGCCGGGTTCGTCCGGCCGGAGGCGACCGTGACCGCGCACCTGTCACTGGCGGAGCGCCGGGGCGCCGAGCTGCGTTTCGACGAGCCGGCGCTGGAGTGGAGCCCGACCTCCGACGGTGTGCGGGTGACCACCGCGTCCGGGACGTACACGGCCGGCCGGTTGGTGATCTGCCCCGGGGCGTGGGCGCCCCAGGTGCTTGCCGACCTCGGCCTCCCGCTGGTCGTCGAGCGGCAGGTCATGCACTGGTTCCAGCCTGACGACGGGGTGGCGCCGTTCAGCTCCGACCGCCACCCGATCTACATCTACGGCGGGGAGCGCCAGATCTACGGGTTCCCGGCGATCGACGGCCCGGACGGCGGCGCGAAGGTGGCGTTCTTCCGGCAGGGCGCCGTCACCACGCCGGAGGGCCTGGATCGCGAGGTGCGTCCGGAGGAGGTCGAGTTCCTCGCCGCGGACCTGCGCCGGATCATCCCGACCCTGCCCGGGCGGTCGCTGGATGCCGTGGCGTGCATGTACACGACGACTCCGGACGAGCACTTCGTCATCGCGACGCACCCGCACCACGCACAGGTCACGATCGCCTGCGGTTTCTCCGGCCACGGCTTCAAGTTCGTGCCGGTGGTCGGCGAGATCCTGGCCGACCTTGCGATCGACGGGACGACGAGGCATCCCATCGGACTCTTCGACCCGCGCCGTCTCGCTGCTCCGGTCTGACGATCCGGCTGGTAGCAATACGCGTGCGCACTTCCTCCCCCGCCCGGTTCCCTTCCCTCGCCGCATTGCTCGCGGCCGGCTGCCTGCTCATGACGGCGGCCTGCTCGTCGGACCCGGAGCCGGCGGAGGACTCGGCCAGCAGCTCGACGTCGGCGCCGACGGCAACGGAGGCGGGCACCTACCTGGCGCTCGGCGACTCGGTGCCGTTCGGCTACCGCGGCGGGGCGACGGCGGAGTTCCCGGACGCCGACAACTTCACCGGGTATCCCGAGCTGGTCGGCGAGGAGCTCGGCCTCGAGGTGCTGAACGCGTCGTGCCCCGGTGAGACGACGGCGAGCTTCCTGGACGCCTCGGCGCAGAGCAACGGCTGCGAGAACACCCTCGACTCCGAGTTCGGGTACCGCAAGGCGTACCCGGTGCACGTGCAGTACCAGTCGTTCGACCAGTCGCAGATGAACTACGCGGTGCGGGCGCTGCAGGAGAACGACGACATCGAGCTGGTCACCCTGCAGATCGGCGCGAACGACGCGTTCATCTGCCAGCAGACGACGCCGACCAGATGCTCGGATGCCGCCGCGCTGCAGACCCTCGCGCAGTCGGTGCAGACGAACCTGACCCAGATTCTGTCGACGCTGCGCGGTGAGGCCGGGTACGACGGCCAGATCGTGGTGGTCACGTACTACGCGCTCAACTACTCGGACGCGTTCGGGGTGGCGACCGGTGCCCTGGGCGGTCAGATCGCTCAGCTGGCGGCCGAGTACGACGCCGACGTGGCGGACGGCTACGCGGCGTTCCGGGCACCCGCCACCGAGGCGGGCGGCGACTCGATCGCGGCGGGGCTGGTGCTGCCGAACGACGTGCACCCGACCGACGAGGGGCAGCAGCTGCTGGCCGACGCGGTGCTGGCGGTCGTCGAGGACTGAGCCGGAGTCCTCGAGGCCTGGCGGAGGTCAGTTGTACGGGTTGGTCAGGACCGGCCGGGCCTGGAGGACGTCGAAGGTCACGGGTGGGCCGTCGGTCGTCGTGGTGCCGGGGACGTCGGCCTCGGCGCTGCCGTCGACGGTGAACGTCGCACCCCAGGTGACGGTCAGGTAGGCGGTGTAGGTGCCCGAACGGTAGGAGTGCTCGATCGTCTGGGCGGGGTAGGGAGCGCCGGGGTCGGTCGTGACGAGCTGGCCCGTGGCGTCGCCGGTGTGCCAGGTGAACTGCTCGGCGGTCGCCTCGATGACGACCTGGAAGCCGCGGATGTCGACGGTGAAGGTCTGCGTCGTGGGCGAGTCGGTGAAGAAGATGACCGGGAGGCCGGTGAGGCCGTCGCCCGGCGGCTGGTGCTGGGTGGTGAGCTGCGGCAGCGGCAGCCGCTCGAAGTAGCTGAACACCTCGGCCGGCGACGGCGGCGGGTTTAACGGCGTGATGTCGAAGCAACCCTCGCGCTGATAGATCCAGTCATCGAACGGATCTCCCGGCTGGTATTCGGCCGGGTCCAACTGCACGACTACCGGTTCCCCGTCCAGCCCTTGTTGAAGGACCGTGTAGTCGTCGCGAACTACGGATCGGCGCTCTACGACAAAGAACCCAATCACCCGACCCGGATCCGCAGGCGGACATTGCCGCACGTCGGTGGGCGAGCAGTACCCGGTCTCTTCGGCGGCCGACAGGCAGCGGTCGAACAGTCTCCACAAGTAATCGGCCGCGTCGGAGCCCTGCGCGCCAACCACTTCAGGCACAGCCGAGCCCTCGTAGTAGACGTCAACTGCGCCGTCACCGACCTCGGGACACGTCTGGAACGCGCAGGCCTGAGCAACGCCGGTCGGCGTCGCAAGCAGGCCGATGGTCAGACTGGCGAGGAGGAGGACTCGCACGGTCATAGCTCTCATCCGAGAGTCATGCTCGCTACAAGCCAAACCTGCTTGGCGTCCGACCAGGTAAGGCTCATCCCGGAGCTAAGGTCCGAGCGAAGGGGCAGGCCTGGGTCAACAACGTTGCCAGCGGCGTCGAGCAAACGGACGGCTTGTTGTTCAACGATGAACGCTATCCGCGCTTCGTTGCCGCCCACCAACGGCTCCGTGACGCTGGTCAGAGTCACGTGGCCCCCGTCGTAGCGTTGTCCGGCCGCCGCGACGTCATCAAAGCTTTTGGCGATGCGAAGACACTCAATGCAGTCCGGGGCAAGTTCGCGAAGCGGCTGTCCGTTCAGCTGATCTTGTTGATGGTTCGACAGGTCGATCCAGTACCGCAGAAAGGCTTCCGCTCCGGCGGCGTCCTTGGTTCGGGCTTCGTCGGGGACGGGGAAGTCCTCGGGGCCGAGCGGCGGAAGCGCTTCCGACGTCTCCGCGGCGCTCGACGAGGGGAGCGTGTCGTTGGCCTGCTGCTTCTCGGAGCAGCCGGTCAGCAGCGCCGCGCCGACGACGGCAACAGCCAGCGTGCGACGCAGTCCCCGAAGATCACGCACGCCCGGAGACTACGCAGGCGGAGGCAGAGCCGGTTCCGTAACTGTGGACAGCGCATCCCGCGCCGCCGGATCGGGTGAACGGCCGCCTGCGGGAGACCTGGTCCACCGGCGCACAATCCGGACCGGCGGCGCCCACACCGCCGGTTGGGGGACCACATGAGCACGGCGACGGGGGAGTACCCCTTCGACACCAGCGGCGTCGAGACCGGCAGCGACGGCATCCGCCGGTACGAGGGACTGCAGAAGAACCTCGTCGAGCTGCTGCGGCGCACAGCGGATCAGCACCCCGACCGCACCGCGATCATCGAGCTCGGCGGCCCCGAAGCCACCTGTGCCGAGATCTGGGAGCGCGCCCGCCGGGTCGCCGGCGGACTGCGCGAAGCCGGCGTCGGCACCGGCGACCGCGTCGCCGTCCAGCTCGGCAACGGGCTCGACTGGGTGCTCGCCTTCTGGGGTGCCCACCTCGCCGGCGCCGTCGTCGTCCCGATGAACACCCGCCTGGCCCCAGCCGAGGCCGACTTCATCCTCGCGGACTGCGCAGCCGCCTACGTCGTCCGCCCCGGGGAACCGCTGCCCGACGGAGAGCCGGGCGAGCTGCCCGACCCGGCGCACACCGACGTCGCCGCGCTCTTCTACACGAGCGGCACGACCGGCCGCCCGAAGGGCGCGATGGTCACCCACGAGAACTTCCTGACCACCGTCGAGAGCGTCATCCGCTGCCGGGAGCTGCCCCGCCACCCCGAGCAGGCGACGCTGATCTCGGTCCCGCTCTTCCACGTGACGGGCTGCTGCTCGCAGTTCATGACGCAGATGCACGTCGGCGGGCTGTCGGTCCTCATGCCGCAGTTCAAGCCGGCCGACTTCCTGGCCGCCATCGCCGAGTACCGGATCACGCTCGTCACCAGCGTGCCGACGATCTACGAGCTCGCGATGCGCCACCCGGACGTCGCGACCACCGACGTCTCGAGCGTCCGCACCCTCAGCTACGGCGGCGCCCCGATCGCGCCCGAGCTCGTGCACCGCCTCCTGGCCGCCTTCCCGAACGCGCGGCTGGGCAACGGCTTCGGGCTGAGCGAGACCTCGGCCCTGGCCACCTTCCTCCCGCACGAGTACGCCGCGACGCACGCCGACGCCGTCGGCTTCCCGACGCCGGTGAACGACGTGCGCATCGACCGCCCGGATGGCCGCGGCGTCGGCGAGCTGCTGGTCCGCGGGCCGAACGTCGTCGCCGGCTACTGGGGCGACCCGGCCCGGACGGCGGAGACGTTCGTCGACGGCTGGCTGCGCACCGGCGACCTGGCCCGGATCGACGACGGCATCGTGCGGATCGTCGACCGCGCCAAGGACATGATCAACCGCGGCGGCGAGAACGTGTACAGCGTCGAGGTCGAGAACGCCCTGGCCGAGCACCCCGACGTCCTGGAGGTCGCGGTCGTCGGTGTCGCCGACCCGGTGATGGGGGAGAAGGTCGGCGCCGTCGTCCTCCCGAGGCCCGGGGTCGACGCCGCCGCCCTCGTCCCGTCGCTGGTCGACTTCGCGCGCGAGCACCTGGCCGACTTCAAGTGCCCGCAGTTCGTGCGGGTGCTCGACGGCCCGCTCCCGCGCAACGCCGGCGGCAAGGTGCTGAAGTCGCCGCTGCGCGGCACCGGGGGCTGGATCGCCGTCCCGCGCTAGCTGTACTGCCCAGCGACGTTGGTTGAGGGCGTGTGACCACGAGATCTGATTGAGCGGTCTTGTGAAGGGAGGACCTCCGGACGTGGAGTGGAGCTGCTGAAGGCACCCACGACACGAACCCGGAGGTC
>NZ_QCZF01000009.1 GCF_003075095.1 Blastococcus litoris | reverse complement strand
CGGTGGAGCGGGGGGCGCGCCTGCTCGCCGGTGATCCACCGGCTGCTGCCGTCGGCCGCGGCGACCCGGCCGTCGAGGGTGGCGGCGACCTTCCACACCACGAAGGGCCGTTGCTCGCGGACGGCGGTCAGCCACCCGGCCAGGGCGCCGGCCTCGGCGGCCTCGCGCTCGACGCCCACCTCGACCTCGACGCCGGCGGCCCTCAGGCGGTCGGCACCGCCTCCGGCCGGCTCGGTGGGCTCGGGGACGGCGACGACGACCCGCGCGACGCCGGCCTCGATCAGCGCGTCGGCGCACGGGCCGGTCCGGCCGGTGTGCGCGCACGGCTCGAGGGTGACGACCACGGTCCCGCCGCGCGCCCGCGGCCCGGCCTGCGCGAGGGCGGCGATCTCGGCGTGCGGCCCGCCGGGCGGCGCGGTGGCGCCCTCCCCCACCGGGACGCCGTCCGCATCGAGGACGACGGCACCGACGGCGGGGTTGGGGCTGGTGGTGCCCAGCACGGACGTACCGAGCTCGCGCGCCCGGGCCATGGCGCTGGACTCGCGCGCTCGGGCCATGGCGCTGGACTCGCGCGCCCGGGAGATGGCGCTGGACTCGCGCGCCCGGGCCATGGCGTCGCGCTCGGCGCCGCTGGTGCTCACCCGCGCATCGCCGCGGCGGCCTGCGCGCGAAGCGCGGCGATGGCCGTGCCGGGGTCCTCGGCGCCGTAGACGGCCGAGCCCGCGACGAACATGTCGACGCCCGCCTCGGCCGCCTGCTCGATGGTGTCGGCGTTGATGCCGCCGTCGATCTCGACGAGCAGCGTCATGTCGCCGGCGTCCACCAGCCGCCGCGCCGTCGCCACCTTGGTCAGGACGTCGGCGATGAACGACTGCCCGCCGAAGCCCGGCTCGACGCTCATGACCAGCAGCGTGTCGAAGTCGCGGAGGACGTCGAGGTGGTCCTCCAGCGGGGTGCCGGGCTTGATCGCCAGGCCGGCCAGGGCACCGGCGGCCCGGATGTCGCGCGCCACCGCGCGGGGGTCGGCGGTCGCCTCGGCGTGGATGGTGACGTTGCGCGCCCCGGCCTCGGCGTAGCCCGGCGCCCAGCGTCCGGGGTCCTCGATCATGAGGTGGCAGTCCAGCGGCACGGGGCTGACCTTCTGCAGCGCCGCCATCACCGGGAGGCCGAAGGTCAGGTTCGGCACGAAGTGCGCGTCCATCACGTCGAAGTGCAGCCAGTCGGCGTCGGCGACCCGCTGTGCCTCCTCGCCGAGGCGCGCGAAGTCCGCCGACAGGAGGCTGGGGGCGATCAACGGTTCCCGGGACACGTCCGCCGAGTCTAGGTGGGCGGCTTCCCGCCGTTCCCCGGCGTGGACGAGGGCGGGGCCGGGTGTCCGTTGCGCCCGGCCGGGTAGGGGGCGACGCATGCCTGACGCCACCCCCACCCTGTACGACGGCTTCGACCGCATGCCCATCGCCGGCACCTGGCGCGCCGGACGCTCCGGCAAGACGGCCACCGACACCGACCCCTACACCGGCGAGACGCTCACCGAGATCCCGCTGGCCGACGCCGACGACCTCGACGAGGCCTACGCCCGCGCGAAGGAGGCGCAGCGCGACTGGGCCGCCCGGCTCCCCTCCGAGCGCGCCGAGGTGATGCGCCGCGCCGCCCGGATCATGGAGGCGCGCAAGGACGAGATCGTCGACTGGCACATCCGCGAGAGCGGCGCCGCCGCCCCCGCGGCCGAGTTCGAGTACGCCATCACCCTCCGCGACTTCCACGAGGCGTCGTCCTATCCGTACCGCGTCGAGGGCCGGATCCTCCCCGCCGACATCGAGGGCAAGGAGAGCCGCGTCTACCGGCGTCCGGTCGGCGTCGTGGCGGTGATCAGCCCGTGGAACGTGCCGATGCACCTGTCCAACCGCTCGGTCGCCCCGGCGCTGGCCCTCGGCAACGCCGTCGTCCTCAAGCCGGCCGGCGACACCCCGGTCACCGGCGGCCTGCTGCTGGCCAAGGTGTACGAGGAGGCCGGGCTGCCCGAGGGGCTGCTGTCGGTCGTGATCGGCTCCGGCTCCGACATCGGCGACGCGATCGTGTCGCACCCCACCCCGCGGGTCGTCTCCTTCACCGGGTCGACGCCGGTGGGCAAGGGCATCGCCGAGAAGGCCGGGCTGAAGAAGCTCTCGCTGGAGCTCGGCGGCAACGGGCCCCTGGTCGTGCTGGACGACGCCGACCTCGGGTACGCCGTCGACGCCGCGGTGTTCGGGAAGTTCTTCCACCAGGGCCAGGTCTGCATGATCACCAACCGGATCGTGGTGGACGCCGGCGTGCACGACGAGTTCGTCGAGCGCTACGTCGAGCGGGTGCGCGGGCTCAAGGCCGGCGACCCGCGCGAGGGCGACACCGTGATCGGCCCGATCATCAACCACAAGCAGCTGGAGGGGATCCAGGAGAAGGTGGCGAAGGCGCGGGAGGACGGCGCGGAGCAGCTCCTCGGCGGCGACCCGACCGGCCCCATCGGCTCGGTGCTGCCCCCGCACGTGCTGCTCGGCACCAACGACGTCGCGACCGCGCGGCAGGAGGTCTTCGGCCCGGTCGCGACGATCATCCGCGCCCGCGACGAGGACGACGCCCTGGCCATCGCCAACGACACCGAGTACGGCCTGTCCAGCGCCGTCTTCACCCGGGACGTCGCGCGCGGCGTCGACTTCGCGCTGCGGGTCGAGGCCGGCATGACCCACGTCAACGACTCGCCGCTCAACGACGAGAACAACACCGCGTTCGGGGGCGAGAAGGAGTCGGGCCTGGGCCGCTTCGGCGGGGAGTGGGCGATCGAGGAGTTCACCACCGACCACTGGGTGAGCGTCCAGCACACGAAGCGGGCGTTCCCCTTCTGAGCTCAGGCCTCGTCGATCTCCTCCCGGTAGCCCTCGTTCAGCAGGCGCTCGACCCGCTCCAGCCCGAGGGGCAGGTCGAGCCGGCGCAGGGTCACCGAGACGCGGATGCTGCCGACGGTCGCCGGGTCGGGTGCCGCCGGGCGACCGGGGAGCGGCAGGGGCGCCGGCCGCACCGGGATCGCCCACATCCGCAGGGGCGGCCGCACCGGCGGGACCAGCGGTCCGCCGGGCGGCCGGCCCGGCGGCCGCGGTTCCGGCTCGGGCGGGTCGGGCGGTGCCTCGGTCGCCACGATGCGCAGGTCCATCTGGACGTCGGCCGCGTCGATCGCCAGCGACGGCAGGCTGACGATGCTGAGCAGCGGCAGCGAGGCGGTGACCCGCCTGGTCACGAACTCCTCGCCGTCCACCTCGGTGCGCTCGAAGGCGAAGCTGAAGGTGCGCGCCCGCAGCGGGGCGTCGTCGTCCTCGGCCGGCTCGAAGCCGACGCGCTCGACGAACTCGGCCAGCTGGCTCGACAGGAGCCCCTGCGCCTTGACCAACGACCCGAGCGTCGAGCCGAGGTAGTCCTCGACGAGCCGCGCGGTCCCGCTCACCGGTTCGGCCACGGCGTCCCCCTCAGTCCGGGACGACGACGGGCTCGCCGCCGACGTCGACCATGGCCTTGGGCACGTCCCGGAAGGTCAGGGACGCGCGCTGGATCTGCTCCGGCGGGACGCCGGACAGCGAGTCGGCATCCAGCCGGATGAACACCCGCTGCGTCGGCCGGCTCTTCTGGGCGACGTCCTGCAGCAGCTTCTGCAGCTCCTGCACGTCGCGGACGACCGCGGTGAGCTGCTCGCGAGCCGGGCCGCTGGCCGACGCGCGCAGCGCGGCGAGGTCCGCGCGGGAGAGCCGGACGGGCTCGGGCACCCGCTCGTCGCGCATCGACTCCGGGTCGTCGCGGGCGCGGTCGTAGAGGTCCCGCAGCCGGGCGTGCTGGTCGACCAGCTGCTGCAGCCGCGCCCCGACGTCGGCGCCGACGCCGCGCAGGAGCGAGGCCATCTCCCGCTCGCCGATGGCGACGACCGGCCGTCGCGGCAGCTCCAGCCGCGGCGGGCCGACCTCCTCCACGGAGTCGACCACGTACGGGACGTCGAAGTGCGCCTCGGCCAGCGCGAAGGCCGGCACGGGCAGCGAGCGCAGCCGCTCGTCGGCCGCGTAGGCAGCCGACAGCTCGGCGGTGGCCGCGTCCAGGGCACGGCGCGCGGCGACCAGCGAGGACGCCAGCGCCGACACCGCATCGCCGAACTCGACGCTCACGCGGGCGCGTCCACGCCGTCGTCGATCGCCGTCTGCAGGATCGTGAGGACGCGGTCGAGACCGGCCGGGATCTCGTCCTGCACGGCGTAGACGTGCACCTTGAGCGTCGAGGACCTGTTGACCTGGTCGGAGCTCTTCGTGTTGCGCGTGTAGTTCGCCTTCACGGTGAACTTCACGCCCCAGAAGCCGCCCGAGGCCTCCGCGCTGATGCCGAACGTCGAGTCGGTGGTGTTCAGGGTGCTGCTGCTGACCTGCGCCTCGAAGTCGACGGTCGCCTCCTTGACCCGGATGAACGGCACCGGGACGACGGTCAGCAGGGGCACGGTGAGCGCGACGGTCTCCGTGGTGAGGACGTCGCTGGGGCCGTCGTCGTCCTCGCGGGCCGGCACCCGCCGCTGGAAGGAGAAGTCCACCGTCCGCGCGGTCTGCGCCCCGCCACCGCCCGGAGCCGGGTTCAGGCCCACCTGCTGGATGAAGTCGACGGTGCTGGACGCCGCCAGCGCCTGGGCCTTGACCACCGCCTGCAGGGGGCCGCCGATGATCTGCTCCATGGGCAGGGCCATCTCCTGCCCGATGTTGATCGGCATGACGGTGCTCCTTCGCGCTCGGGGTCAGGACCTCTTCCCCGCCGTCCGCTGGGCGGGTGCTGGTGGGGTGGACGGTGAGCGACGGCGGGAGGGAGCGCGGACCGGGGCCGGCGCCGTCGCCAGCAGCCGGGCGGCGCCCAGCAGGGGCTCCAGGAGGTCGAGCGCGCGCTGGGCGGCCCGCGACAGCTCGGTCCACCGCTCGTCCGGGGGCGCGCCGGCGAGTCCCTGGGCCGTCCGCTGCTGGATCAGCAGCGCGCTGAGCTTGGCGTACTCGGCGCCGGCCTCGGCATAGCGCGCCGACTCCAGCCCGGCGGACACCGACGTCCACACCGCGGTGGCGGCGGCCAGCGCGTCCGGAGGGTGCTCGCGGCGCGGGCGACCCACCGCGCGCGACGACCGGCCGGTGCTCGCCATCGTGCCTCCCCCACGAGCCTGCCGGCGAGTATGGGGACCGCCGCGGGCGGCGGACAAGGCACTCCGCCACGGCGGAGCGGACGGCCTCGTTCCGGTCAGTCCCGGTCGGGCAGGGCGATCCACTCCGCCCAGGAGAGGTCGCGCCCGACGTAGCGGGGACGGCGCAGCGGCCACTCCCCCGCCAGCCACGCGGGCACGAACGCGTCGAGCGCCCGCTCGACCTCGCTGCCCACGAGCCTGTCGACCACCCACCAGGACACCTCGGCGTCGGCGTCGCCGTCCTTCTCGGGCGGGTCGACGTAGACGCAGCCGAGCAGCTCGCTCTCGGCCTCGTCGAGGAGGGCGTAGTTGAAGCTCTCGTGCGCCTCGATCTCGCGCTCGTGCCGGGCGAGGTCGTCGCGGTCCTCGTCGGGCGTCATCGTCGCCGGCGGCCAGCCCCACGCCTCGCCGTAGATGCCCCAGAGCCGCTCGCGCGAGCCCATGACGGCCGGGAAGTCGATGTCCACGTCGTCGGCGCGGATGGGACGCAGGTGGTGCCCGGTCGGCAGCTCGACGCGCAGCGGGTGCGCGAAGTCCTCGGGGAGCCAGCCCATGTCAGCGCACCCTGCGGAGCAGGGCCATGAACATCGCGTCGGTGCCGTGCCGGTGCGGCCACAGCTGGCCGTAGTCACCGCGGCTGATGCCCGGTACCTCGGGGAAGAGCGGCGCCACCGGGAGCACCTCGACGTCGTCGCGCGCCGCGGCGACGTCGACGACCCCCGTCGTCTCCTCGGTGTGCGGGGAGCAGGTCACGTAGGCGACCACCCCGCCCGGCCGGACCGACGCCAGCGCGCCCGCCAGCAGCTCGAGCTGCAGCTCCACGAGCGGGACGACGTCCTCCTCGGTGCGGCGCCAGCGCACCTCCGGGCGGCGCCGGAGCGCTCCGAGGCCCGTGCAGGGCGCGTCGAGCAGCACGCGGTCGAAGGCCCCTGCGGCCCAGGGTGCCTCTCGGCCGTCGGCGGCCAGCACCTCGACGTCGGCCTCGCCGGCCAGCGTCGTGCGCACCAGGTCGGCGCGGTGCGGCGCCCGGTCGGCGGCGGTCAGCCGCACGCCGGCCGGCCGGACGGCGGCCAGGAGTCCGGCCTTGCCACCGGGCCCGGCGCACATGTCCAGCCAGGCCTCGTCGCGGCCCTCGAGCGGTGCGCGGGCGAGCAGCAGAGCGGCCAGCTGGCTGCCCTCGTCCTGCACGGCGGCCACGCCCGACCGCACCGAGGCCAGCCGCCCGGGGTCGCCGCCGCCGGGCAGGCGCACCGCGTAGGGCGACCACGGGCCGGGCTCGCCGCCCGACTCCGCCACCAGGGCGTCGCGCCCGGTGCGCCGCGCGACCAGGTGGACCTCCGGTGCGACGTCGTCGGCGAGCAGGGCCGGCTCCAGCTCGTCGTCGGCACCCAGCGCGTCCCGCCAGGCGTCGACGATCCAGCGCGGGTGGTCGGTCGCGAGGGCCAGCCGCCGCTCGGCGTCCCCGCCGAGGGCGGCCAGCCACTGCTCGCGGTCCCCGCCCGCGGCGACCTTGCGCAGGACCGCGTTGACGAGCCCGGCGGCTCCGGGCCCCACGATCGCGCGGGTCAGGTCGACGCTGGTGTCGACGGCGGCGTGCGAGGGCACCCGCAGGTCGATCAGCTGGTGGGTGCCGAGCCGGAGCAGGTCGAGCACCCGCGGGTCCAGGTCGGCCAGCGGGCGCGAGACCAGCCCGGCGAGGATCGCGTCGAGGGTGCCCTGCGCCCGCAGCGTGCCGTAGGCCAGCTGGGTGGCGAAGGCGGCGTCACGCGCGTCGAGCTCGGGCCGTTCCCGCAGCAGCTGGGGCAGCAGCAGGTTGGCGAAGGCGCCGCGCGAGGAGACGCCGTCCAGGACGTCGTAGGCGGTCAGCCGGGCGCCGTCGAGCCGGGGACGACGGGTGGCGGGGTGCCGGCGGCCGGCGGGGCGGGGGCTCACGCGCCCACCCGCTCGCCGGGCTCGAACCGCGCCCCGCGGGCCCAGTCGGTGGCGGGGAACATGCGCTTCCCGGCCGGCTGGACGTCACCGAGCCGGACGGCGCCCCGCCCGGTGCCGACCAGGACGCCCGACGGGGCGGCGGAGACCTCACCCGGCTCGAGCCCGAGCGCGGCGGGGAGCGGCTCGACCGGGCCGAGGCGGAGGCGGTCGCCGCGCCACGTCGTCCAGGCGCCGGGTGCCGGGGTCACCCCGCGGACCCGGCGGTCGACCACGTGGGCCGGCAGCGACCAGTCGACCCGCGCGTCGGCGGGCTCCACCTTCGGCGCCAGGCTCACGCCGTCGGCGGGCTGCGGCTGCGCGACCAGGGTGCCGGCGGCGATGCCGTCCAGCGTCGCGACCAGCAGTTCCGCGCCGCTGACCGCCAGGCGCCCGAGCAGGTCGCCGGCGGTGTCCCGCGGGCCGATGGCCTCGGTGACGGTGCCGAAGACGGGCCCGGTGTCGAGGCCCGCCTCGAGACGGAACGTCGACGCGCCGGTGATCTCGTCGCCGGCCATGATCGCGTGCTGGACGGGGGCGGCGCCGCGCCAGGCAGGCAGCAGCGAGAAGTGCAGGTTGACCCAGCCGTGCGCGGGGAGGTCCAGCGCCGCCTGCGGGACCAGCGCGCCGTAGGCGACGACGGGGGCGCAGTCGACGCCCAGCCCGGCCAGCTGCTCGAGGAACTCCGGCTCCCGCGGCGACCGCGGCTGGAGGACCGGCAGACCGGCCTCGTCGGCACGCTCCGCCACGGGTGAGCGGCTGACCCTCCGGCCACGGCCGGAGCGGGCGTCGGGCCGGGTGAGGACGGCGACGACCTCGTGCCCGGACGCGAGCAGCGCGTCGAGCGAGGGGACGGCCGGTGCCGGCGTGCCGGCGAAGAGGAGCTTCAGTGGGGGCTCACCTTGACGACGGGCGGCGGTGCGGGCAGCCAGGCGGCCATGCCCGCCCACTCGGCGGCCTCGAGCTCGGCCAGCGCGGCCGCCCGCGCGTCGGGGTCGAGCCGGTCGACGAACAGGACGCCGTCGAGGTGGTCGGTCTCGTGCTGGATGGCACGGGCCAGCAGCTCCGAGCCCTCGATGCGGACCGGGTCGCCGTGCATGTTCCACCCGCTGGCGACGACGTGCAGGTGGCGCCGGCAGTCCCAGCGGTAGCCCGGGATCGACAGGCAGCCCTCCGCGTCGATCTGCTCCTCCTCGCCCACCGGCACGACGTCCGGGTTGACCAGGTGCCCGACCTCGCCGTCGACGTACCAGGTGAAGACGCGCAGACCCACGCCGATCTGCGGCGCTGCCAGGCCGGCACCGCCCGCGGCGAACATGGTCTCGGTCAGGTCGGCGACGAGCTGCCGCAGCTCCGTGTCGAAGTCGGCCACGGGGGCGGCCGGCGTCCGCAGGACGGGGTCGCCCATCAGCCGGATGGGGGTGACGCTCACCCGACGATCGTAGGTGGCCCCGCTGAGGGCGCCGGTGCCAGCGCGGCCCGGACGGCCGCCGCGGCGTGCAGGGCGGTCGTCGGGAAGGTCGGGACGTCGACGTCGTCGGGGCCGATCAGCAGCTCGATCTCCGTGCAGCCGAGCACCACGCCCTGCGCCCCACGGGCGACCAGCCGGTCGACCACCTGCTGGTACGCCCGTCGGGACCCGTCCCGGACGACGCCGAGCACGAGCTCCTCGTAGATGACCCGGTGCACCAGGTCGCGGTCGGCCTCGTCGGGGACCAGGACCTCCAGCCCGGCGGCCGAGAGCCGGTCGGCCAGGAACGGCTGCTCCATCGTGTACCGCGTGCCGAGCAGGCCGATCCGGGTCAGCCCTGCCGCGGCGACCGCCTCCGCGGTGGTGTCGCCGATGTGCAGGAACGGGACGTCGATCGCCGCGGTGATCGCGTCGGCGACGGTGTGCATGGTGTTGGTGCACAGGACGACCAGGTCCGCCCCCGCCGCCTGCAGCGAGCGGGCGTCGGTCGCCAGCAGCTCGCCGGCACGAGCCCAGTCGCCGGAGGCCTGCAGCCGCTCGATCCCGGCGAAGTCCACCGACAGCAGCACGCACCGCGCCGAGTGCAGCCCGCCCAGCTGCTCGCGCACGGCCTCGTTCAGGAGCCGGTAGTACAGCGCGCTGCTCTCCCAGCTCATCCCGCCCAGCAGCCCGATCGTCCTCATACCGGTGATCAGACCAGCTCGAGCGGGTCGAGCTGCACCCGGACGTGCTCCGGGGACTTCTTGGCGCTGCGCACGCCCTGCACCTCGGCGAGCGCGTGGGCCAGCACGCCCCCCTCGCTCCGCGGCACCCGCACGAGGTAGCGCTCCCGCTCTCCCTCCTGCCCCGGCCGCGGCCGCTCGGGCACCGGGCCGAGCAGGTCGGCCGTGTCCGGGAGCCGCAACGCCTCCAGGAACTCGGCGAGCGCCGCCGGTGACCCGGTGAGCGAGGCCATCCGCGTCGCCGGCGGGAAGCCGAGCTCCCGCCGGTCCGCGAGCTCCCGCGCCGCCAGCCACGCGGGATCCCAGCGGACCAGCGCCTGGACGACGGGGTGCGCGGCGTCGGCCGCGACGACGACCAGTCCCCCGGACGACGCCGGCCGCACCAGCGCCGCGGCGTTCATCCAGCGGCGCAGCGTCTCCTCGCCGGCCCGGAGGTCGGCGCGGCCGAGCAACGCCCACGAGTCGAGCAGCAGCGCGGCGCCGTAGCCGCCCTCGGCCACCGGCTCGGCTCCGGGCGTCGCCACCACGAGGGCGGGCCCGCCGGGAACCGTCGCGAGCACGCCGGACGTGCTGCCCGAGGTGCGCACGGCAGCGCCGGGGAAGGCGCGGGCCAGCTCCTCGGCCGTCCGCGACTCCCCCACGACCGAGGCCCGCAGCTTCGTGCCGTGGCAGTGCGGGCAGTCGAACGTGGCGGCCGGCCGAGCGCACCACCGGCAGGCCGGTATCCGGGTGCCGCCCGGACCGGGGCGGGGCGAGATCCCCAGCGGCCCGGAGCAGTGGGCGCAGCGTGCGGGGGCCCGGCAGCGGGCGCACGCCAGCGACGGCACGTAGCCGCGGCGCGGTACCTGCACCAGCACGGGCGCCCCGGCGGCCAGGGCCTTGCGGGCGGCCTCGTGCGCGAGGGACGGCAGGCGCGCGGAGCGGGCCGCGGGGTCCCGGGCCAGCTCGAAGTCCTCGCCGAGCGCCTGCACCCGAGGCGCGGACGACCGGAGCACGGCGCGGTCGGCGACCAGCTCGTGGGCCCAGCCGGACTCCACCAGCAGCTCGGCCTCCGCGGTGCGCGACGTCCCGGCGACGACGGCGGCGCAGTTGTCCAGGTACGCCCGCTGCACCAGCACGTCACGCGCGTGCGGGTAGGGCGCGTGCTCGTCGGAGTGCAGGTCGTCGCCGTCGTCCCAGACGACGACCAGGCCGAGGTCCCGGACGGGGGCGAACATCGCCGCGCGGGTGCCGAGCACCACCTGCGCGGCGCCGCGGGAGGCGGCCAGGAACCGCCGGTAGCGCTTCTCGGGCGAGTCGTCGGCGCGCAGCACCGTGCAGGCGTGCTCGGGCAGCAGCCGGGCGGCGGCGGTCTCGAGCCGGTCCAGGTCCTTGCCGTCCGGGACGACGACCAGCGCGCCCCGCCGTCCCGCCAGCGTGGCCCGGCAGAGCTCGACCAGACGGGCGGGCCAGTCCTCGCCCGGGAGCGCCGTCCACACCGCACGCGCCGGGCGCCCCTCCGCCAGGGCGTCCAGGAGGGCGGGGCCGGCCGGGTAGCGGGCGAAGCCCGCGGGCTCGGGTGGGCCCGGCAACGACTCCGGCGTCGGCGTCGGCTTCTTCTCCGCCGCCGCCCGGCGCGGTGGCACGGCCAGGCGCAGGACGTCGCTCATCGTGCCGGCGTACCGGTCGGCGATGACCCGCAGCAGCCGGGCCACCTGCGGGGTGAGGACGGGCTCCCCCGACGGGACGTGCGCCAGCGGCATCAGCCGGCCGGTGAACTCGGTGGAGTCCGCGAGCTCGAGCACGAACCCGTCGACGAGCTGCCCGCTGAAGCGCACCCGCACCCGGCAGCCGGCCTGCACGGTGCCGGCGAGCTTCTCCGGGACGGCGTAGTCGAACGGCCGGTCGAGGTGCGCCAGCGGCACGTCGACGACGACCCGGGCCACCTGCGGGCGGCCCGGGTCGTCGGTGGAAGGACCCGTCGTCAGGCGCCCACGGCCGCGCGCAGGGCGTCGACGCGGTCCACGCGCTCCCAGGGCAGCTCGACGTCGGTGCGGCCGAAGTGGCCGTAGGCGGCGGTCGGCGCGTAGATCGGCCGCAGCAGGTCGAGGTCGCGCACGATCGCGCCCGGCCGCAGGTCGAAGACGGTGCTGATCGCCTTCTCCAGGACGTCGGTCGGCACCATGCCCGTGCCGAACGTCTCGACGAAGAGACCGACCGGGTGGGCGGCGCCGATCGCGTAGGCGACCTGCACCTCGCAGCGGCGGGCCAGCCCTGCGGCGACGACGTTCTTCGCGACCCAGCGCATCGCGTACGCGCCGGAGCGGTCCACCTTCGACGGGTCCTTGCCCGAGAAGGCGCCGCCGCCGTGGCGGGCCATGCCGCCGTAGGTGTCGACGATGATCTTGCGGCCGGTGAGGCCGGCGTCGCCCATCGGGCCGCCGATCACGAACTTGCCGGTCGGGTTCACCAGCAGGCGGTAGCCGGTGGTGGGCAGCCCGAGGGCGGCCAGCTCCGGCTCGACGACGAGCTCCTGGATGTCGGGGGCGAGCAGCTGCTCGATCGAGATGTCCTCGGCGTGCTGCGAGGAGACCACGACGGTGTCGACGGCGACCGGCTGGTCGTCCTCGTAGACCACCGTGACCTGGGTCTTGCCGTCGGGCCGCAGGTAGGGCACCGAGCCGTCCTTGCGGACGGCCGACAGCCGGCGCGCGAGGCGGTGGGCCAGCGCGATCGGCAGGGGCATGAGCTCGGGGGTCTCGTCCGTGGCGTAGCCGAACATCAGGCCCTGGTCGCCGGCGCCCTGGCGCTCGATCTCGTCCTCGGCCGAGCCCGACGTGCGGGCCTCGTAGGCGGTGTCGACGCCCTGCGCGATGTCGGGCGACTGGGCACCGATGGACACGCTGACGCCGCAGGAGGCGCCGTCGAAGCCCTTGCGCGAGGAGTCGTAGCCGATGCGCAGCACGGTGTCGCGGACGATCGAGGCGATGTCGACGTAGCCGGCGGTGGTCACCTCACCGGCGATGTGCACCTGCCCCGTGGTGATCATGGTCTCCACGGCCACCCGGCTGCGCGGGTCCTGCGCGAGCATGGCGTCCAGGATCGAGTCGCTGATCTGGTCGGCGATCTTGTCCGGGTGGCCCTCGGTGACCGACTCGGAGGTGAAGAGACGGCGTGGCACTCGGTACTCCCTGAGGACGGGGGTGGGTGGGCGGGTAACTCGGTGCGAACGTTACCGGCGCGGGCTGTCAGGTTCGGCCGCGGTCCACGAGACGCGGCGCCACGGCGTCCCAGATGCCGACGGCGACGGCGTCCTTGCTCCCGCGCGGGACCTCCGTGGCCGAGCCGTCGGCCGCCAGGACGACGACGCTGTTGTCGGGCCGCCCGAAGACCTGGCCGGCCGACACGTCGTTGACGACGAGCAGGTCGCAGCCCTTGCGCGCCAGCTTGGCGCGGGCGTGGGTGAGCACGTCGGCGTCGTCGTCGCCGGTCTCGGCGGCGAACCCGACGACGAGCTGACCGGCCGGGCGCTCGGCCACCAGCTCCGCGAGGACGTCGGGGTTGCGCACCAGGGCCACCGATCCCGGCTCGCTCGCCGAGTCCTTCTTGAGCTTGGCGGTGGCGACGCTGGCGGGGCGGAAGTCGGCCACCGCCGCGCTCATCACGACGACGTCGGCCTCCTTGGCCTCCGTGCGCATGGCGGTGCGCAGCTCCTCGGCCGTGCCGACCGGGACCACGCGCACGCCGAACGGTGCCGGGAGCTCCACGTTCGCGGCCACCAGGACCACGTCCGCACCCCGGGCCGCGGCCACGCGGGCCAGCGCCCAGCCCTGCTTGCCCGAGGAACGGTTGCCGAGGTAGCGGACCGGGTCCAGCGGCTCCCGGGTGCCACCGGCGCTGACGACCACCCGCGTGCCGGCCAGGTCCTGGGCGAGGGCAGCGGCGCCGTGCTCGAGCACGACGGTGGCCAGCGCGGCGATGTCGGCGGGCTCGGGCAGCCGCCCGGGGCCCGAGTCCGGGCCGGTCAGGCGGCCGACGGCCGGGGGCAGCACGACCGCCCCGCGGCGGCGCAGCGTGGCGACGTTGTCCTGCGTCGCCGGGTGCAGCCACATCTCGGTGTGCATGGCCGGGACGAAGACGACCGGGCAGGAGGCCGTGAGCAGCGTGGCGGTGAGCAGGTCGTCGGCGCGGCCCGCGGCGGCGCGGGCGAGCAGGTCGGCGGTCGCCGGCGCCACCACGACCAGGTCGGCGTGCTGCCCGATGCGCACGTGCGCGACCTCGGGGACGTCGGACCACACGTCGGTGGTGACGGGGTTGCCCGACAGCGCCTCGAAGGTGGCGGCGCCGACGAAGTGCAGGGCCCCGGGCGTCGGGACCACGCGCACGTCGTGACCGGCCTCGGTGAAGGCGCGCAGCACGACAGCGGCCTTGTAGGCCGCCACTCCCCCGCTGACACCCAGCACGATCGAACTCACGACGCTCATCCTCCCCCACGCACGACGACGCCCCCGGCCGAAGGCCGGGGGCGTCACCAGAAAGGGATGGAACGGCCCCCCGCAGGGTCCCTCCGTGAGCGGAGCGAGCGGTGGGGGGCGAGGGGGTCCTTCCTCAGTTCTCGCCGGCGGTGTGGGTCAGCAGACCCTCGTTGATCTCGCGCAGCGCGATCGACAGCGGCTTCTCCTGCGGGGCGGTGTCGACCAGCGGGCCGACGTACTCCAGCAGGCCCTCGGAGAGCTGGCTGTAGTAGGCGTTGATCTGGCGCGCGCGCTTGGCGGCGAAGATGACCAGGCCGTACTTGCTGCTGGTGCGCTCGAGCAGCTCGTCGATCGGCGGGTTGGTGATGCCCTCGGGGGCAGGTGCGACTCCGGACACGGGCGGGCGTGCTCCTCATTCGATGGCGGGAGGAAGCGGCCGGCGGGACGACCGGCGACGCTCTTCCTCGTGGGCGCTACTCCCCTGGCACGAGGCCGGGCGAGGGCGCAGTCAGCAATCCTACCAATTCGTCCGCGGCCCGGGCCACGTCGTCGTTGACCACGACCACGTCGAACTCCCCGGAGGCGTCCAGCTCGGCCTGGGCGAGGGCCAGCCGGCGCTCCTGCACGGCCGGCGGCTCCGAGCCCCGGCCGGCCAGCCGGCTGACCAGCTCGGCCCACGAGGGCGGGGCCAGGAATACCAGCTGCGCCAGCGGATCGCGCGCCCGGACCTGGCGGGCGCCCTGCAGCTCGATCTCCAGCAGGGCCGGGGCGCCGGTCGCCAACCGCTCCTTCAGCGGGGCGACGGGCGTGCCGTAGCGGTTGCCGGCGTACTCGGCCCACTCGAGCAGACCGTCGGTGGCGACCAGCCGGTCGAACTCCGCGTCGTCCACGAAGTGGTAGTGCACGCCGTCGACCTCGCCCGGGCGGGGACGGCGGGTGGTCACCGACACCGACAACCAGACGTCGGGATGCCGACGCCGGACCTCGGCGACCACCGTGCCCTTGCCGACCCCCGAGGGGCCGGACAGCACGGTCAGCCGTGCCGCAGTGCCTGAAACCACTCGCCGTCCTCGTCCGATCCAGCTATCCGGGGCGCCTCAGGGCTCGACCTTCTCGTCCGCGAACTCGGCCTCCAGCGCCTTGCGCTGGTTGGCGCCGAGCCCGCGCACGCGACGGGTCGGGGAGATCTCGAGGCGCTCCATGATCTTCGCAGCCCGTGCCTTGCCGACTCCGGGCAGGGACTCGAGGACCGCGGAGACGCGCATCTTGCCGATCACCTCGTCGGTCTCGCCCTGCTTCAGGACGTCGCCGACGGTGGCGCCCTTGCTCTTGAGCCGCTCGCGCAGCTCGGCGCGGGCCTTGCGCGCCGCGGCGGCCTTCTCGAGGGCTGCTGCGCGTTGTTCGGGGGAAAGGTCAGGCAAAGGCATGGCGACCCAATCGTGTCGGTGCCGGCGCGGGTTCGGCCGGTCAGTCGTCGTCCGGGAGTCGTAGGAAGCGGCTCGCCTCTGAGCCTCACGACCAACCTAGTTCCCGGCAAATCCGCTGGTCACGCGCACCCCCGCGCGGAATCCCGCTGCTCGCGTGTCGTAGCCGTTCGCACGGCGTTCACCTACGCGGTGACGATCGGTGATCGGCGCAGGTGGGGATCGGAACCGTTCGGTCTCGTTCCACATGGGGCACCGTGCCGCCACGCGGAGGATCCCGTGCGGCCACCGCCGCGACACGCCGGGAGACGACACGCCGGTCAGGCCGCGCCGCCACTCCCCCTGCGCGACCGCCGCCCGAGCAGCCACCCGCCCGTCGCGGCGAGGACCAGCAGACCGAGCACGAGCAGCAGCGCGCCGACGAGGTGACCGCCGGTCCAGAGCACCGTCCAGGACCGGTCGACCTCGAGGGTGAGCCGGCTCTCGTACGCCGATCCGGGCTCCAGGGGCGCATAGCTGCCGCCGTACCCCACCCAGCCCACGGTGTTCGCCCGCCAGAAGACCGCCACCCCCGCCACGACCAGCGCGGCACCCAGCGCGGCCAGGAGCGCCGGCAGCGCCTGCCTCACCCCGCGAGCTCCGCCGTCCACCGGTCGGCGGCCGCCCGCAGCGCGGCCCGGTCGGGGCCCGCGGCCAGCACGTCGCGCGACACGGTGGGGACGACGGGGACGTCGCTGCCGAACAGGCGGCGCAGGTCGGCCACCGAGCCGCCCTGCGCGCCCAGCCCCGGCGCGAGCACCGGTCCGCCGAGCCGGGCGAGGTCGACGTCCAGCTCGGGCAGGGTGGCGCCGACGACCACGCCGAAGGAGCCGGGTCCGGCGTCCTCGGCGTTCCAGCCGCCCACGGTGTCCACGACCGCCTGGGCCACCGTGCGGTCGCCGAGCACCGCGTGCTGGAAGGTGCCGGCGTCGGGGTTGGACGTGCGGGCCAGCACGAACAGCCCGCCACCGTGGGCGCGGGCGGTGTCGACCGCCGGCTGGAGCGAGCCGGGCCCGAGGTAGGGGCTCACCGTCATGGCGTCGACGTGCAGCGGGTGCTCGGGGCGCAGGTAGTCGGCGTAGGCGTCCATCGTCGAGCCGATGTCACCGCGCTTGGCGTCCAGCAGCACCAGCGCGCCGGCTGCCCGCGCACGGACGACGGCGCCCTCCAGCACCGCGATGCCCCGCGAGCCGTGCCGCTCGTAGAAGGCCAGCTGCGGCTTGAGGACGGCCACCGAACCCGCCAGTGCGTCGACGACGGCGTCGGTGAAGCGGGCCAGGCCCTCGGGCGAGTCCGGCAGCCCCCACCGCTCCAGGAGCGGGGCGTGCGGGTCGATCCCGACGCACAGCGGCCCGCGGGCGGCCACGGCGTCGGCGAGCCGCACGCCGAAGGTGGCGCTCACCGGTGCGCGTACCCGACGGCCTCGCGCAGGCTGCCGAAGCCCCGCTCGGCGAGCGCCGCCGCGAGCTCGTCGTGCACCCGGGCGACCGCCGACGGATCGTTGAAGACGGCCGTCCCCACGGAGACCGCCGAGGCCCCGGCGAGGACGAACTGCAGCGCGTCCAGGCCGCTGCGGATGCCGCCCATCCCGAGGATCGGCACGTCGGGCAGCGCCTGGTGCACCTGCCACACGCAACGCAGCGCGACCGGGCGGATCGCGGGGCCCGAGAGACCTCCGGTCACCCCGCCGAGCACCGGCCGCATCGTGTCGGGGTCGATGACCAGTCCGAGCAGCGTGTTGATCATGGACAGGCCGTCGGCGCCCGCGTCGGTGACGGCGCGGGCGACGCCGACGATGTCGGTGACGTCCGGGCTGAGCTTGGCGTAGACCGGCTGGGCCGGGTCGGCAGCGGCCCGCACGGCGGAGACGACGTCGGAGGCCGCGACCGGGTCGCAGGCGAACACCTCGCCGCGGCTCTCCACGTTCGGGCAGCTGATGTTCACCTCGAGGCCCAGGACGCCCGGGACGCCGCGCAGCCGCTGCGCGAGCTCGGCGAAGTCCTCGACCCGCGTGCCGGCGATGGAGACGAAGGCGCGCACGCCCCGCTCGGCCAGCCACGGCAGGTCGTCGGCGAGGAGGCCGTCGATGCCGGGGCCCTGCAGGCCGATGGAGTTGAGCATCCCGCTCGGCGTCTCGGCCATGCGCGGGGTGGGCCGCCCCGACCGCGGCCGGAGCTGGATCGACTTGGTGACCACCGCCCCGATCGCGGTGAGGTCGACGAAGGGCTCGAGTTCCGCCCCGTTCGCCGAGCAGCCCGACGCCGTGAGCACCGGGCTCGGGACGGGGGCCCAGCCCAGCGCCGTCGACATGTCGACCGCAGTCTCCACCGCCGTCACGGTGCCACCACCCCCATCGCGTCGGCGCCCACGACGTCCCACGGGAGTGTCCCGACGTCGGCGAAGCGCACCCGGTCGCCGCCGAACACCGGCCCCTCGGTGCAGGACCGGGCGAACCGGGTGCGGCCGTCCTCCCCGACGACCGGCAGCACGCAGGTCATGCACACCCCGATCCCGCAGGCCATCGACTCCTCCACCGCCACGTAGGAGGGGACTCCCGCCGCGGTGGCCTGCTCGGCGACCGCGCGGAGCATCCCCATGGGCCCGCAGGCGTAGACGACGCCGACCCGGCCGACGAGGTCGGCCACGGCGTCGGTGACCCACCCCTGCCGCCCGGCGCTGCCGTCGTCGGTCGTCACGACGACCTCGCCCAGCGCACCCAGCTCGTCGACCGAGGAGAGCCGGTCGGCGGACGCCGCCCCGCAGACGGCGGTCACCGTGGACCCCGCCTCCCGGAGGTGCGCGGCGAGCCCGACGAGCGCCGCCGCGCCGTAGCCGCCCCCGACCAGCAGCGCCGGGGTGCCCGGCGCCGGCACCGGATAGGGCCGGCCCAGCGGCCCGACGACGTCGACGGGATCGCCCACCCGCAGCCCGGCCAGCCACGTGGAGCCGGGCCCGTGCGGGGCGACCACGACGGTCACCTCCCCGTTCCCGGCCCCGGCGATCGCGATCGAGCGGCGTAGCAGGTGGGCGGAGGTGCCGCCGCCGACGGCGAATGCCACGAACTGCCCCGGCTCCGTCCGCTCGGCGATCTCGGGGGCGGCGAGCACCAGCTCGACGTAGGCCCCGACCGGCCGCCGGCGCGCCACCTCGACGATGCGCTGCACCGGCCGGTGCGCCGCCCGGGGAGCCGGCGTGGTCAGGGAGCTCACCGCTGCGCCCCGAGCGCCGCGTGGACCTCCTGCAGGCTCCGGACACCGATGTCGCCGCCGCGCAGCGCCTCGATGCCCTGCACGGCCGCGGCCATCCCGGGGACCGTCGTGATGCAGGGGATCCCGGCGGCCACCGCGGCGGTGCGGATCTCGTACCCGTCGAGCCGAGGGCCGCTGTTGCCCGGCGATCCGAAGGGCGTGTTGACGACGATGTCGACCTCGCCGGCGAGGATCCGCTCCACGACGTTGCCCGGGCCCTCGCTGAACTTGCCGACCACCTCGGCGTCGACCCCGTTGCGGCGCAGCACCTGCGCCGTGCCGGTGGTGGCGAGGACGCGGAATCCGAGGTCGGCCAGCCGCTTGATCGGGAAGATCGCCGAGCGCTTGTCGCGGTTGGCCAGCGAGACGAACACCGTGCCGCCGGTGGGCAGCGAGCCGTAGGCGGCCGCCTGCGACTTCGCGAAGGCAGTACCGAACTGGGTGTCGAGCCCCATCACCTCGCCGGTGGACTTCATCTCCGGCGAGAGGACGGTGTCGACCCCGTGGCCCTCCACCGTGCGGAACCGGTGGAAGGGCAGCACCGCCTCCTTGACCGCGATCGGCGCGTGCTCGGGGAGGTCCGTCCCGTCCCCGGTCGCCGGCAGGACGCCGGCGGTGCGGAGCGAGGCGATGGTCTCCCCCACCGCGATCCGGGCCGCCGCCTTGGCCAGCTGGACGGCGGTCGCCTTGGAGACGAACGGCACCGTGCGGCTGGCCCGTGGGTTGGCCTCGATGACGTAGAGGATGTCGTCCTTGATCGCGTACTGGACGTTGATCAGCCCGCGCACCCCGATCCGGGCGGCGAGCTTCTCCGTCGCCGCCCGGATCTTCAGCAGGTCGGCCGACCCCAGCGTGATCGGCGGCAGGGCGCACGCCGAGTCGCCGGAGTGGATGCCGGCCTCCTCGATGTGCTCCATGACCCCGCCCAGGTACAGGTCGGTCCCGTCGTAGAGGGCGTCGACGTCGATCTCGACGGCGTCCTCCAGGAACCTGTCGACCAGCACCGGGTGGGCCGCGCTGACGTCGGTGGCCTTGGCGATGTAGGCCTCGAGCGTGGCGTCGTCGTAGACGATCTCCATACCGCGCCCGCCGAGGACGTAGGACGGGCGGACCAGCACCGGGTAGCCGATGCGCGCCGCGATCTCCGCGGCCTCGGGGAAGGTGGTCGCGGTGCCGTGCTCCGGCGCGCGGAGAGCGGTGTCGGCCAGCACCCGCGAGAACGCGCCGCGGTGCTCGGCGTCGTCGATCGCCTCGGGCGACGTGCCCAGCACGGGCACCCCGGCGTCCTTGAGCCGCTGGGCCAGGCCGAGCGGTGTCTGCCCGCCGAGGGTGCAGATGACCCCGGCCACCGGGCCGGCCGCCCGTTCGGCCTCGACGACCTCGAGGACGTCCTCGAAGGTGAGCGGCTCGAAGTACAGCCGGTTGGCCGTGTCGTAGTCGGTCGAGACCGTCTCCGGGTTGCAGTTGACCATCACGGCCTCGTAGCCGGCGTCCTGCAGCGCCATGACGGCGTGCACGCAGGAGTAGTCGAACTCGATGCCCTGCCCGATCCGGTTCGGACCCGAGCCGAGGATCAGCACCGCCGGCTTCTCGCGCGGCTCGACTTCGGTCTCCTCGTCGTAGGAGGAGTAGTGGTATGGCGTGCGGGCGGCGAACTCGCCCGCGCACGTGTCGACGGTCTTGTAGACCGGCCGGATGCCGAGGCGCCAGCGCAGCGACCGCACGCCGTCCTCACCGGCCAGCTCGGGCCGCAGCGCCGCGATCTGCCGGTCCGACAGCCCGTACCGCTTGGCCCGGCGCAGCACCTCCGGCGTGAGCGCGGGCGCGTTCCGCACCTCGTCGCCGACCTCGCGGACGAGCGCGATCTGGTCGACGAACCACGGGTCGAACCCGCTGGCGGCGGCGACCTGCTCGACGGTGGCACCGGCGGCGAGCGCGGCCTCGGCCAGGTAGAGCCGGCCGTCGACGGGGACGCGCAGCGCGTCGAGGAGCTCCTCGGCCGACCGCGCGTCGTCGCCGCCGGTCCAGAACCCGGCGACCTTCGTCTCCGTGGAGCGCATCGCCTTGCCGAGCGCCTCGGGGAAGTTGCGCCCCATGGCCATGACCTCGCCGACGCTCTTCATCGTCGTGGTCAGGCGGGGGTCGGCGCCGGGGAACTTCTCGAACGCGAACCGGGGGATCTTGACCACGACGTAGTCCAGCGACGGCTCGAACGAGGCCGGGGTGACGCCGGTGATGTCGTTGGTGATCTCGTCGAGGGTGTAGCCGATGGCCAGCTTCGCCGCGATCTTCGCGATCGGGAAGCCGGTGGCCTTGGACGCCAGCGCCGAGGACCGGGAGACGCGCGGGTTCATCTCGATCACGACCAGCCGGCCGTCGGCGGGGTTGACGGCGAACTGGATGTTGCAGCCGCCGGTGTCGACGCCGACCTCGCGCAGCACCGCGATGCCGACGTCGCGCATCTTCTGGTACTCGACGTCGGTGAGCGTCATCGCCGGGGCGACGGTCACCGAGTCGCCGGTGTGCACGCCCATCGCGTCGATGTTCTCGATGGAGCAGATGACGACGACGTTGTCGCTGCGGTCGCGCATCAGCTCGAGCTCGTACTCCTTCCAGCCCAGCACCGACTCCTCGATGAGGACGGTGTGCACCGGGGAGTCCGCGAGGCCGTGGGAGGCCATGCGCCGCAGCATCGCCTCGTCGGTGGCGAAGCCCGACCCCAGGCCGCCCATGGTGAAGCTCGGCCGGATGACGACCGGGTAGCCCACCTCCTCGGCGGTGGCCAGCGCCTCCTCGACGGTCGAGCACACCGTCGAGCGGGGGGCGTCGGCGCCGATCGAGCGGACGATGTCCTTGAACAGCTGCCGGTCCTCGCCGCGGTTGATCGCGTCGACGTCGGCGCCGATGAGCTGGACGCCGTACTTCTCCAGCACGCCGTTCTCGTACAGGCCGATGGCGATGTTGAGCGCCGTCTGCCCTCCGAGCGTGGCCAGCAGCGCGTCGGGCCGCTCCTTGGCGATGACCTTCTCGACGAACTCCGGCGTCAGCGGCTCGACGTAGGTGGCGTCGGCGACCTCGGGGTCGGTCATGATCGTCGCCGGGTTGCTGTTGACCAGGCTGACCCGCAGACCCTCCGAGCGCAGGACCCGGCAGGCCTGGGTGCCGGAGTAGTCGAACTCGGCCGCCTGGCCGATCAGGATCGGCCCGGAGCCGATCACCATCACGTGCTCGATGTCGTCACGCTTCGGCATGGCGCTGCTCCTCCATCAGGTCGACGAACCGCTGGAAGAGCGGGGCGGCGTCGTGCGGCCCGGCCGCCGACTCGGGGTGGAACTGGACGCTGAAGGCCGGCACCTCCAGGCAGCGCAGGCCCTCGACGACGTCGTCGTTGAGGCCGACGTGGCTGACCTCGACCTGCCCGTACGGGGTGTCGGTGGGCCGGTCGAGCGGGGCGTCGACGGCGAAGCCGTGGTTGTGGCTGGTCACCCGGACGGTGCCGCTGACCCGGTCGAGCACCGGCTGGTTGAGGCCGCGGTGCCCGAACCGGAGCTTGTAGGTGCCCAGGCCCAGCGCGCGGCCCAGGATCTGGTTGCCGAAGCAGATGCCGAACAGCGGACGGCGGGCGTCGAGCACGCCGCGCACCGCCTCCACGGCGTAGTCGGCGGCGGCGGGGTCGCCCGGGCCGTTGGAGAGGAAGACGCCGTCCGGGCCCGCGGCCAGCAGCTCCTCGGCGGACGCCGTGGAGGGGAGGACGTGGGTCTCGACGCCCAGGGCGGCCAGGTGGCGGGGTGTCGCGGTCTTGATGCCGAGGTCGAGCGCGGCGATGGTGAACCGCTTCTCCCCCACCGCCGGGACGACGTAGGGCTGGTCGGTGCTCACCTGCGGGGCGAGGTCCGCGCCGGTCATGCTCTCGGCCGCCTGCACGTGCTCGAGCAGCTGGTCCTGGTCGAGCTCGGTGGAGATGCCCACGCGCATCGCGCCGCGGTCGCGCAGGTGGCGGGTCAGCGCGCGGGTGTCGATGCCGCTGATGCCGACGACGCCCTGGGCGACCAGTTCGTCGTCGAGCGTGCCGGTGGCCCGCCAGTTCGCCGGGCGGCGCGCGGGGTCGCGCACCACGAAGCCGGCGACCCACATCCGGCGGCTCTCGTCGTCCTCGCCGTTCACCCCGGTGTTGCCGATGTGCGGGGCGGTCATGACCACGACCTGGCGGTGGTAGCTGGGGTCGGTCAGCGTCTCCTGGTAGCCGGTCATCCCGGTGGCGAAGACCGCCTCGCCGACCGTCGTCCCGGTCGCCCCGTAGGCCTCGCCCCGGAACGTGCGCCCGTCCTCCAGCACGAGGAGCGCTTCCTTCACTTGACTGCCTTTCCGTCCAGGACGGTCGGCGTCCCCCGCAGGAACGTCGCGACCACGCGGCCCGGGAGCTCCCGGCCGGCGTACGGGCTGTTGCGGCTGCGGCTGGCCAGCGCGGCCGGGTCGACGGGCGCCCGGTGCGCGGGGTCCAGCAGCAGCAGGTTGGCGGGCTCGCCCGGGGCGAGCGGCCGCCCGTGGCCGGTCAGCCGGCCGATGGCGGCCGGCCGGACCGACATCCGGTCGGCGACGCCGGCCCAGTCGAGCAGGCCGGTCTCCACCATCGTCTCGACGACGACCGACAGCGCCTGCTCGAGGCCGAGCATCCCCGGGCGGGCCTGGGCCCACTCGCTCTCCTTGTCCTCGACGGCGTGCGGCGCGTGGTCGGTGGCGACGGCATCGATGACGCCCTCGGCCAGGCCGGCCCGCACGGCTGCCACATCGTCGTCCGTGCGCAGCGGCGGGTTGACCTTGAACACCGGGTCGTAGCTCTCGGCGCAGGCGTCGGTGAGCAGCAGGTGGTGCGGGGTCACCTCGGCGGTCACCTGCACGCCGCGGCCCTTGGCCCAGCGCAGGATCTCCACCGAGCCGGCCGTCGACACGTGGCACACGTGCAGCCGGGCGCCGACGTGCCCGGCGAGCAGCACGTCGCGGGCGATGATCGCCTCCTCGGCCGCCGCCGGCCAGCCGGTCAGGCCGAGGCGGGCGGAGCGGTCGCCCTCGTGCATCTGCGCGCCGGCGGTCAGCCGTGGCTCCTCGGCGTGCTGGGCGACGACGCCGTCGAGGGCCTTCACGTACTCCAGCGCGCGCCGCATGAGGGCCGGGTCGCTGACGCAGTGCCCGTCGTCGGAGAACACCCGCACCCGGGCGGCGGAGTCGGCCATCGCGCCGAGCTCGGCCAGCCGCTCGCCCTTCAGCCCGACCGTCACGGCGCCCACGGGGACGACGTCGACCAGGCCGGCCTGCTCGCCCAGCCGCCAGACCTGCTCGACGACGCCGGCGGTGTCGGCGACCGGGTCGGTGTTGGCCATGGCGTGCACGGCGGTGAACCCGCCGAGCGCGGCGGCGCGGCTGCCGGTCTCGACCGTCTCGGCGTCCTCGCGACCGGGCTCGCGCAGGTGGGTGTGCAGATCGACCAGGCCGGGCAGCGCGATCAGCCCGGCCGCATCGACGACCTCGGCGCCGGTGGCGGACAGAGAGTCGCCGATCGCGGCGATCCGGCCGTCCTTGACCAGGATGTCGGCGGCGTCCCCGCCGTAGGGCCTGGCCCCCTTGATCAGGTAGTTCGTCATGCGGGCTCATTGCCTCCGAGCAGCAGGTAGAGCACGGCCATGCGGACGGAGACGCCGTTGCCGACCTGCTCGACGATCGTGGAGCGGACGGAGTCGGCCACCTCGGCGGCGATCTCCATGCCGCGGTTCATCGGGCCGGGGTGCATGACGATGGCGTCGTCGGGCAGCGCGGCCATCCGGCGGGCGTCGAGACCGTAGCGGCGGCTGTACTCGCGGGCGCTCGGGAAGAAGCTGGCGTTCATCCGCTCGGCCTGGACCCGCAGCATCATCACGACGTCGCTCTTGGGCAGCACGGCGTCCAGGTCGTAGCTGACCTCGGCCGGCCAGCTGCCGACGCCGACGGGCAGCAGCGTGGGCGGGGCCACGAGGGTGACCTCCGCGCCCAGCGTGTGCAGCAGCCCGACGTTGGAGCGGGCGACCCGGCTGTGCAGGACGTCGCCGACGATCGCCACCCGGACGCCGTCGAGCCGGCCCAGCCGCTGCCGGATCGTGTAGGCGTCCAGCAGCGCCTGGGTGGGGTGCTCGTGGGTGCCGTCGCCGGCGTTGACCACGCTGCCGCGCACCCAGTTCGCCAGCCGGTGCGGGGCCCCGGAGGCGCCGTGCCGGACGACGATGGCGTCGCTGCCCATCGCCTCGAGGGTCAGCGCGGTGTCCTTGAGGCTCTCGCCCTTGGAGACGCTGCTGCCCTTCGCGGAGAAGTTGATGACGTCGGCGGAGAGGCGCTTGGCCGCGAGCTCGAAGGAGATGCGGGTGCGCGTGGAGTCCTCGTAGAAGAGGTTCACCACCGTCCGGCCGCGCAGGGTGGGGAGCTTCTTGACCTCGCGGCCGGCCAGCGCCTGGTCGATCTGCGCCGCGGTGTCCAGCACCAGCGTCGCGTCGTCGCGGTCGAGGTCGGCCGCCTCCAGCAGGTGCCGCTTCACGCGCCCTCCCCCTCGGTGACGACGACCTCGTCGGTGCCGTCGATCTCGCTCAGGTGCACCCGCACCTGCTGGCTGCGCGACGTCGGGACGTTCTTGCCGACGAAGTCCGCGCGGATGGGCAGCTCGCGGTGGCCGCGGTCGACGAGCACCGCCAGCTGCACGCTGCGGGGGCGCCCGAGGTCGCGGAGGGCGTCGAGCGCCGCCCGGACCGAGCGGCCGGAGAACAGGACGTCGTCGACCAGGACCACGAGCCGGCCGTCGATGCCGGCGTCGGGCAGCACGGTCGGCTCCAGCGCGCGGACGCCCCGCAGGCGCAGGTCGTCGCGGTAGAGGGTGATGTCCGCGGTGCCGACGTCGACCGGGGTGCCGGTGAACGCCTCGATGCGCGCGGCGAGCCTGCGCGCGAGCGGCGCACCGCGGGTGGGGATCCCCACCAGCACGAGGTCGGAGAGGCCGCCGTCGACCGCTCCCGGTTCGATCGTCGCCGCCCGCTCGATGAGCTGGTGGGCCATGCGGTCGACGACGCGGGCGACGTCGGCGGAGGAGAGCAGTGCGCCGGGCGCTTGTGCGCGGGCACGCTCGGGAGAGCCGGCCATGTGGCCTCCTTCCCCGCCTCACTGGACGGGTCGTTAAAGGAGCTGGGTGGACCGCCGACGACGGTACTGCACGGTCCGGCGCGGCCTCGCGCCGACCGTTCCGTGCCGCACCGGGGCCGCAACCGCTCACGCAGCGTCGCGGACACATCACTGACACACCAGTGGACTGCTGCTGTTGCAGGAACCCCACGACCAGTACGCTCAGTGACCAACTTGACCTATCCGAGACGACGGACAGTGAGCAGACAGCGATGAGCACCGACTACTCACGGGCCCTCGGCGCCCGGCTCCGCGCCATCCGCAACCAGCAGGGTCTGTCCCTGCAGGGGGTGGAGGACAAGTCGCACGGCCGCTGGAAGGCAGTCGTCGTCGGCTCCTACGAGCGCGGCGACCGCGCGGTCACTGTCCAGCGGCTCTCCGAGCTGGCGGTGTTCTACGGCGTGCCGGTCTCCGAGCTGCTGCCCGACCCGCGGCCGAGCTCCGCGGTGACCTCGAGCACCAAGATCGTGCTGAACCTCGAGTCGCTGGGTTCGCTGCCCGCCGACGAGGCCGGCCCGCTGGCCCGCTACGCCTCGACCATCCAGGCGCAGCGCCACGACTACAACGGCAAGGTGCTGTCGATCCGCGCCGAGGACCTGAAGTCGCTGGCGATCATCTACGACATGAGCCCCGACGAGCTGACCTCGCGGCTGATCGAGTGGGGCGTGCTCAACCCCGGCATGGAGAGCGTCGTCGGCTTCGGCGGCCCGGACGACGACGACGAGGAGCTCGACCCGAACTGGGAGCGCCGCCGCTCACCGCGATGACCCCGTCGCCCTCCGGGCGACACCGCGGCCACGTGCCGTCCCCCAGCGCCGTTGAGTCCGCTTCGAGCCCCGCGCCGGGACCCCTCCGGGGCCCGCGTCGCGGGGCTCAGGCGTTCGGTAGCCCTTGGGTCGGCACCTCAGCGGCGAGGATCGCGCCCAGGACGCCGTTGACGTAGGCCGGCGAGTCGTCCGTGGACAGCGCCTTCGCCAGTTCGACCGCCTCGTCGATGACGACGAGATCGGGGACGTCGTCGGCCCAGAGCAGCTCGAACACCGCCATGCGCAGGATCGCGCGGTCGACGTCGGGAAGCCGGTCCAGGGACCAGTTGTTCGCGTGCGCGGCGATCAGCTCGTCGATGCGTGCCGAGTGCTCGGCCACGCCCTCGACCAGCCGGACCGTGTGCTCGGGTACGGGAGGGTTCGCCGTCTCGATCCGGTCGCGCAGGACGGCCAGCCGGTCGTCCCCCCGCACGTCGGCCTCGTAGAGGACGTCGACGGCGCGCTTGCGCGCCTTGGAGCGGGCAGCCATGAACGGCGCCGGACTCAGTTGACGCGGCCGAGGTACCGGCCGTCGCGGGTGTCGACCTTCAGCTTCTCGCCGGTGGTGATGAACAGCGGGACCTGGATCTGCGCGCCGGTCTCGAGCGTCGCGGGCTTGGTGCCGCCGGTGGAGCGGTCGCCCTGCAGACCCGGGTCGGTGTGCTCGACGAGGAGCTCCATGGTCACCGGCAGCTCGACGTACAGCGGGGTGCCGTCGTGCACGGCGACGGTGACCTCGGTGTTCTCGAGGAGGTAGCTCGCCCCGTCGCCCACCGTCTCGGCCGAGACGTGGATCTGGTCGTAGGTGTCGCCGTCCATGAAGACGAAGTCGGCGCCGTCCTTGTACAGGTAGGTCATGCCGCGCTTGTCGACGTTCGCCGTCTCGACCTTGGTGCCGGCGTTGAAGGTCTTGTCGACGACCTTGCCCGAGAGCACGTTCTTGAGCGTCGTGCGCACGAACGCGCCGCCCTTGCCGGGCTTGACGTGCTGGAAGTCGGTCACCGTCCAGAGCTGGCCGTCCAGGTTGAGGACGATGCCGTTCTTCAGGTCGTTGGTGGTAGCCATCAGAGGACCAGCAGTTCCTTGCTCGTGAGTGTCAACAGTTCGGGCTCGTCGTCCGTGACTATCAAGGTGTCCTCGATCCGGACACCGCCGTGGCCGGGCAGGTAGACGCCCGGCTCCACGGTGACGGCCATGCCGGCGGCAAGCGTACCCGCGCCCAGCGGGCCGATGCCCGGCGCCTCGTGGATCTCCAGCCCCACCCCGTGTCCCAGTCCGTGGGAGAAGTGCTCGCCGTGGCCGGCCGCGACGATGACGTCCCGGGAGGCCGCGTCGACGGCGACGACGTCGGCGCCGACCGCCAGCGCCGCCCGCCCGGCCGCCTGCGACGCCGCCACCAGCTCGTAGATCTCGCGCTGCCAGTCGGCCGCGTGCCCGAGGACGACGGTGCGCGTCATGTCGGAGTGGTAGCCGTCGACGGTCGCGCCGAAGTCCAGCTTGAGGAAGTCCCCGTCGCGCAGCACCGTCGCGTCGGGCCGGTGGTGCGGGATCGCCGAGTTCGCCCCCGCCGCCACGATCGTCTCGAACGACACCGCCTCGGCTCCGAGCACCAGCATGCGGGCGTCGAGCTCCCGGCCGACCTCCAGTTCGGTGCGGCCGGGCCGGAGCGCCCCCTCGGCGGCCAGCTCGGCCAGCGCCTGGTCGGCGACGGCGCACGCACGGCGCAGCGACTCGATCTCGTCGTCGTCCTTGATGGCCCGCTGGGCCTCCACGGCCCGCCGCACGGAGGAGAGCTCGGGCACCGTGCCGCCGTCGACGGCGTCGGCGAGCACCTTCTCGAGCTGGGCCAGCCCGTCGACGGTGAGGTCGTGGGACTCGTAGCCGAGCCGCCCGGCGCCGCGGCGGACGGCCTCGCGGGCGACGCCCGCGACCGTGGCGCGGTCGACCAGCACCTCGACGTCGGGCACCTGCGCCGCTGCCTGCGTGGTGTAGCGGCCGTCCGTCCCGAACAGATCGGCGCCGACGGCGCGGACGAGCAGGACCCCGTTGGAGCCGGTGAAGCCGGTCAGGTAGCGGACGTTGAGCAGGTTGGTCACCAGGACGCCGTCCAGACCCCGCTCGGCCGCCGTCCGCCGGAGGGCCTCGCGCCGGTCGGCCGTCCTCGTCACTGCACGCCCTGCTGCGCCAGCCAGCCCAGCGCCAGGATGTAGCCGCTCACGCCGAGGCCCGCGATCACGCCGTCGGCCACGCCGGAGACGTAGGAGTGGTGCCGGAACTCCTCGCGGGCGTGGATGTTGGTGATGTGCACCTCGACCAGCGGGGCGTTCAGCCCGGCGAGAGCGTCGCGGAGCGCGACGGAGGTGTGCGACCAGCCGCCGGGGTTGATCAGCACCGGGTCGCCGGCGTCGGACGCCGCGTGGATCCAGCGCAGCATCTCGCCCTCGTCGTCGGTCTGGCGGACCCGCACCTCGACGCCCATCTCGCGGCCGGTCGACTCGACGAGCTCGACCAGCTCCGCGTAGGTGGTCGTCCCGTACTTCGCCGGCTCGCGGAGGCCGAGCCGGCCGAGATTCGGACCGTTGAGGACCTGGATGGTCATGCGGGGGCTCCTCCGGAGACTGCGGCCCAGGCGGCGTCGAGCCAGGCCTGGTCGGGATCGGTCAGGATCGTGGGATTGCCGAGGCCGTCGAGGACGACGAACCGCAGCGAGGCGCCGCGGGCCTTCTTGTCGACCCGCATCACCGGCTGGATCGTGGCCCAGTCGCCGGCGTACCGGGTGGGCAGGCCCATGCGGTCGACGAGCGTGCGGTGCCGGTCGACGTCCGCACGGTCGAGCAGACCGGCCTGGCCGGCGAGCTCGGCGGCGAACACCAGGCCGACGGCGACCGCCTCGCCGTGGCGCCAGCCGAAGTCCTCCACCCGCTCGATGGCGTGCCCCAGCGTGTGGCCGTAGTTGAGGAACTCGCGGCGCCCGGTGTCGTAGAGGTCCTCGCCCACCGCCTCGGCCTTCACCCGCACCGCCCGCTCGATCAGCTCGGCGGTGTCGCGGCGGCCGGTCGGGTCGCCGTCGAGCAGGTCGAGGATCGCGCCGTCGGCGATGAAGCCGCACTTGACCACCTCGGCCAGGCCCGAGCGGAACTCCGCCTCCGGCAGACCGGCGAGGACGTCGGTGTCGGCCAGCACCGCGACCGGGGGGTGGAAGGCCCCGACGAGGTTCTTCCCGGCCGCGGTGTTGATGCCGGTCTTGCCGCCCACCGCGGCGTCGACCATGCCGAGCAGGCTCGTGGGCACCTGCACGACGCGGACACCGCGGGTCCAGGTCGCGGCGACGAAACCGGCCAGGTCGGTCACCGCTCCCCCGCCGACGCCCACGACCGCATCGGAGCGGGTCATGCCCAGCCGGCCGAACTCCTCCCAGAGCCCGGCCGCGACCTCCGCCGTCTTGGCCGCCTCCCCGTCGGGGACGACGAGCGCCTCGGCGGACACGCCCGCGGTCTGCAGCGTCTCCACCGCGGCGCCGGCCAGCGCGGCCAGCGGCGGCGTGTGCACGACGGCGGCCTTCGCCGTCCCGGCCAGGACGACCCCCAGCTCCGCCTGCGCGCCCGGCCCGACGACCACGTCGTAGGGCCTGTCGCCGGGGACGGTGACCCGCCTCATCGCGCGTCCTGCCCGGCCCGCACCAGGGCCGCGACGTCGGCGATCACGTCGCCGGGTTCCCGGCCGCCGGTCGGCACCGTCGCTGTCGCCACCTCGGCGTAGAGAGGAGCGCGCTCCTCGAGCATCGTGCGCAGCATCGCGCGCGGGTTGACCGCCAGCAGCGGGCGGTCGCGGGAGAGCCCGACCCGCTTGGCGGCCGAGGAGACGTCGACGTCGAGCCACACGACCACGCCACCGCCGCGGCCGTGGGCCACCAGCAGCTCCCGGGTCGCGGCGCTGGTGACCGCTCCGCCGCCGAGGGCGAGGACGCCGTCGTGCTCGGCCAGCGCCCGACCCACCGCCTGCTCCTCCAGGGCCCGGAAGTGCGGCTCGCCCTGCTGCACGAACAGGTCGGCCACGCTCGCTCCCGCGACCGCCTCGACATCGGAGTCGGTGTCCCGGAAGGCCAGGTCGAGGAGCCCGGCCACCGCCGTACCGACCGTCGTCTTGCCCGACGCCGGCGGGCCGACGAGCACCAGCCGAGGGGTCATCGGATCGGGAGGGCGGCGAGGTAGGCCTGGGCGTTGCGCCGCGTCTCGGCCACCGAGTCGCCGCCGAACTTCTCCAGGACGGCGTCGGCGAGCACGAGCGCCACCATCGCCTCCATGACGACGCTGCCGCGGGGCACCGCGCAGGCGTCGCTGCGCTGGTTGATGGCGACCGCCGGCTCGCCGGTCGCGGTGTCGATCGTGGCCAGCGCCCGGGGCACGGTCGAGATCGGCTTCATCGCCGCCCGCACGCGCAGCACCTCGCCGTTGGTCATGCCGCCCTCGATGCCGCCGGCGCGGTCGGTGCGGCGCGTGACCTGGCCGTCGGTCAGATCGATCTCGTCGTGGGCCACCGAGCCGCGGCGGCGCGCTGTCTCCAGCCCGTCGCCGACCTCGACCGCCTTCACCGACTGCACGCCCATCAGCGCCCCGGCCAGCCGCGAGTCCAGCCGCCGGTCCCAGTGCACGTGGCTGCCCAGGCCCGGCGGGAGGCCGTGGACGACGACCTCGATGACCCCACCGAGGGTGTCGCCGTTCTTCCGGACGTCGTCGATCTCGGCCACCATGCGCTCGCTGGTCGCGGGGTCGGCGCAGCGGACCGGGTCCTCGTCGATGCGCGCGTTGTCCTGCGGCCCGGGCAGCACGCCGTCGGGCACGACGACGGGGCCGATGGCGACGACGTGGCTGACCACCTCGACGCCGAGCGCCTGGCGGAGGAAGGCCTGGGCGACCGCGCCGAGCGCCACGCGGGCCGCGGTCTCGCGCGCACTGGCCCGTTCCAGGACCGGCCGCGCGTCGTCGAACCCGTACTTCTGCATGCCGGCGAGGTCGGCGTGACCGGGCCGGGGGCGCGTCAGCGGCGCGTTGCGCGCCTGCCCCGCGAGCACCTCGGCGTCGACCGGGTCGGCGGACATGACCGTCGACCACTTCGGCCATTCGGTGTTGCCGACCTGGATGGCGATGGGACCGCCCTGCGTGCGGCCGTGCCGGACGCCGCCGGTGAGCGTGACCTCGTCCTGCTCGAAGGACATGCGGGCGCCGCGACCGTGGCCCAGCCGGCGGCGGGCCAGCTGCAGGTCGATGTCGGAGGTCTGCAGCTCGACGCCGGCCGGCAGCCCCTCGAGGATGCCGGTGAGCTGCTGACCGTGCGATTCACCTGCGGTCAGCCAGCGCAACATGGGCTCGATTCTGCCAGTCGGGGGGAACGACGCCGTCGCTCAGGTGAGGGAGACCGCGCCCAGCGAGAGCACCAGGACGGCGCCGGCCAGCAGCGGCGGGCCGAACGGGATGGCAGTCCGCCAGCCGGCCCGCCGGGTCGCCAGCAGCACCAGGGAGACCAGCGCCCCGGTCAGCAGCCCGAAGAAGATGCCGGTCATGAGCACGCCCCAGCCGAACCAGCCGAGCACCAGGCCCAGCAGCAGGAGCAGCTTGACGTCGCCGAACCCGAACCCGTCCGGGGACAGCACCGCGGCGACCACGCCCACCGCGAACGCGACCGCGGCGGCGGCGAGCGCCCGCACGAACGCGGCCCAGGTGCCCAGCACGGCGGCGTCCACCAGCAACGCCGCCGCGCAGACGGCGACGGCGGGATAGGTGACCCGGTCGGGCAGCCGGTGGCAGAGCAGGTCCACCGCCCCCAGGACGACGGCGGCTCCCGCGCCCCAGGCGAGCGCCGCGGTCGCCGGACGCAGCCCCAGGAGCTCGACGGCCCCGGCGAGCAGCCCCGCGAGCAGGGCGGTCATGACCCCGACGCGGGTGGCGGACGGGACGGCGGCGGGGTCGCGGCCGGCCAGGCGCACGGCGACCCGGGCCAACCACGGCCCGACGGCCACCGCCACCAGGAGGACGACGCCGAGCAGCACCGGCCGGGAGAGCTCCACCGGAGGTCAGCGGGAGGCGACGGCGGCGTCGAGCGCCGTGCGCATCGCCTCGATCGGCGCGGGCAGGCCGGTCATCAGCTCGACCTGCACCGTCGCCTGCCAGAAGAGCACGTCCAGCCCACCGGCGACCGTGCCGCCGAGGTCGGCGACCCGCTCGGCCACGACGGTCGGCCAGGGCGCGTACAGGACGTCGAGCAGCGTGTGGTCGCCGCGCCAGGGCAGCGCCAGGAGGGCGGGTTGCGCCTCGATCGGCACGGTGCTGACGACCAGCGGCGCGTCCAGCGCCGCCTCCCCGAGGGGCGTGACCGTGCGCGGCACGCCGAGGGTGTCCAGGACGGCGAGGACGTCGCCGGCCCGCGCCGGGTCGCGGACGACGACCTCGACGTGCTCGGCCCCCAGCGAGGCCAGCGCCACGGCCGCGGCGGCCGCGGTCCCGCCCCCGCCGATCACGACCGCCGTCCCGGCCTCCTCGACGCCGGCCAGCTGCAGCGCCATGCCGATGCCGGTGACGTCGGTGTTCTCCGCCCGCCAGCCCTCCGGCGTCCGGACCAGGGTGTTGGCCGCATGCAGCAGCCGCGGCAGCGGCTCCACGACGTCGGCGACGTCCACGGCCGCCTGCTTGCAGGGCATCGTGACCGAGAACCCGCGCCACTCCTCGTCCAGCCCGGCGAGGAGCACCGGCAGGTCCTCGGCCCCGATGTCGAGGGCGTCGTAGGTCCAGTCGGCGAGCCCGAGTGCCGCGTAGGCCGCCCGGTGCAGGGCCGGGGAGAGCGAATGGCCCACCGGACGCCCGAGGACCGCCGCTCTCATGCCTGCCCGCTCATCCCTCGGGGTTCTCCCGCAGCCACTGCCGGAACAGCTCCACGTTCGCGTCGTGCTCGGCCTTGGTGGCCGCGAACCGCGTGTCGCCGGTGTCCGGATCGACGACCACGAAGAAGCGCCAGTCGCCCGGGGTCGGGGCGAGCACCGCGCGCAGCGCGTCCTCGCCCGGGTTGTTGATGGCGCCCGGCGGCAGCCCGGGGTAGAGGTAGGTGTTGTACGGCGAGGGGTTGGCCCGGTCCTCCGGCGTGGTGGTGATGCCGCCCTTGCCGTTGGCGTAGTTGACCGTCGTGTCCAGCTGGAGGGCCATCCCGTCGGCGATCCGGTTCTCGAGCACCCGGGCGACCTTGCCCATGTCCTCGACCGAGCCGGCCTCGGCCTGCACCAGGCTGGCCTTGGTCACCACGGTGAGCCGGTCGGCCTCCGGGATGCCCAGGCCGGCGAGCACCTCGGTGCCCCGGGCGACCATCTGGCTCAGCAGGTCGGTAGCCGTGGTGTCGGGCTCGACGTCGTAGGTCGCCGGGAAGAGGAATCCCTCCAGCTGACCGTTGGCGTAGGCGGGCAGGCCCAGCGACGCCGTGTCGGCGGCGGCCGCCTGGAACTCCTCGATGGGACGCCCGGTCTCCTCGGCGATGCGGGCCAGCGTGCGCTCGACGGTCAGGCCCTCCGGCAGGGTCACGCGGGACAGCAGGCGCGCCGCGGGGTCGAGCAGCTGCTCCAGCGCCGCCCGGCCGCTCATCTGCAGCCGCATGGAGTACACGCCGGGCTGGATGCCCACCGAGGCGGCGTTCTCCTCGGCCGCGTCGACGAAGGGGCCGACGGAGGCGATGACGTCCGCGTCGACCAGCGTGCGGCCGATGTCGCTGAGCGTGTCACCGTCCTGCACGCGGATGGAGATGTCGCCGGAGCCCTGGCCGGTGTAGTCCTTGGCCATCGGGTTCACCAGCTCGATGAGCTTCTGGCCGCCCAGCACGATGCCGACCACCAGGCCGGCGAGCACGAGCAGCGACAGGACGATCGCGACCGGGTTGCGGCGGCGTCGTCCGCGGCCGGTCCGGCGGTCGTAGGGCTTGACCGGGATGACCTCGCCGGACTCCTCGTCGTGGACCAGCGAGTCCTCGTCCAGGTCGGCGGGGTCGACCCCGGCGGCCTCGTGCCGGCCGGACCGCCGGCCACGGCGCCCGCGGCGACCGCGGGGCTCCTCCTCGACGTGGGCACCGATGACCTCGAGGCCACCCGTGCGGTCCTCCCAGGACGAGTCGTCCAGGAGGTGCGCGTCGGTCGCCGCGTCGTCGTGCCGGTCGTCGTCCTCGTCGTCGGACGAGTGGGAACCGCCCACGGGGCCGGAAGTCTGCTCTCGATGCGCCGCCGTGTCGAGGGGCGATCCGGGGAGCAGAGGCTGGGCGACGGTCCGGTCGTCGTCGCCGTCGGCGTCCTGGCGGGCGTGCAGCTTGTCCCAGACGCCCGCGGGGCGCGGCGGGAGCGGGGCGGACGGGTGGGAGGACGGGAGGTCCGCGTCGTCGTCCCACCCGCCGCTGTGGCGGGCGCTCAGGGGGTGGTCGGGGTGGTCGCTGGAGCCGTAGGACCACCAGTCCGGCTCCACCAGCGGACCGGTCTGGTCGTCGTACCGGTCGAGGACGCGGGGAGCGGGGCGGGAGGTGTCCGCGGTGTCCCGGCCGACCGCCCCGAATCCGCCCGTGACGTACGGGGGGACCTCGTAGCGGGACGGCTCGTAGCGCGGGACGCCGAAGCCCAGGTCGCCGCGGGGCGGGAACGGGCCCTCGGGTGAGGAGTGCCGCCCGCCGACGTCGGTCACGTGCGGGGCCGCCGGCTGTCGAGGAACTGTTGCAGGATGACCACGGCTGCCGCCTGGTCGATCACCGCTCGCTGCTTGCGGCTGTCGATGCCGCCCTCGCGCAGGTGACTGGCTGCGGTCACGGTGGAGAGCCTTTCGTCGATCAGGATCACCGGCACATCCGGAATGCGGTCGGCTAGTTCCTGAGCGTAATCGGCGGCATCCTGGGCGGAGGCGCCCGACGCACCTGACAGGTGCACCGGCTCCCCCACGACCACCTCCGTCACCTCGTGTTCCACGACGAGGGCGGCGAGGCGGTCCAGATCGGACCTGTCCTTGGCCCGGCGGAGCGTCTCCAGCGGGCTGGCGAGGGTGCCGGTCGGGTCGGACAGGGCCAGCCCGACGCGCACCGTGCCGACGTCCACGCCGAGCACGCGCCCGGCCGCCTGCTGCGCCGCGGGGCGGCGCGGCGGCACCTTCAGGTGCTCGGGCCAGCCGCCGGACAGGTCGATCTCGCTGGTCTCGTTGGAGACCGGCGGGAAGCCCCGGCTGAGGTCGAGCTCGGTCGTCGGGTGGTACGCCGGCTGGGCGGGCGACGTGCGCGGGCGGGCCGGCGGGACGGCCGGGAGCTCGCGCCGCGGTCCGCCGACCGGGCCGGTGTCCTCGGGGTTGTACTCGGTGTCGGACACGTTGGTCACCTTCCCGTGGCGGTCGCGACCGCCTGCTCGCCGGCCTGCAGTGCCGCGGGGATACCCGCGGGATCGGTGCCGCCGCCCTGGGCGACGTCTGCCTTGCCCCCGCCGCGACCACCGACCGGTGCGGCGGCTGCCCGCAGCACGTCGCCGGCCGACAGCCCATGCTCGAGGGCCGCCGGGTTCAGCGCGGCCACCAGTGCCACCTTGCCACCGGACTCCGACGCCAGCAGGACCACCGCCGGCCGGTCGGCGAGTCGTCCCCGGACGTCGAGGGCCAGCGTGCGGAGGTCGCCCCCGCCCAGGCCGGCCGGCGACCCGGTGACGACGGCGACACCCCCGACGTCCTTCGCGGCCGCGGCCAGCTGCCCGGCGGCGGCGACCGACTGCTGGGCGCGCAGCTCGGCGAGCTCCTTGTCGGCGTCGCGCAGGCGCGTCAGCATCCCGGAGACCCGCTCGGTCAGCCCGTCGGTGGGGCTCTTGAGGAGGTCGGCGAGCTGCCGGACCAGGTCGCGCTCGCGGGCCAGGTAGCGGAAGCCCTCCAGCCCGACGACCGCCTCGACCCGGCGCGCACCCGAGCCCACCGAGGACTCCCCGGTGAGGGCGAGCGTGCCGATCTGCGCGCTGCCGCGCACGTGCGTGCCTCCGCAGAGCTCGCGCGACCACGGGCCACCGATCTCCACGACGCGCACCTGCTCGCCGTAGGTCTCCCCGAACAGCGCCAGCGCTCCGAAGGCCCGCGCCTCCGGCAGCGTCATGTACTGCGCGGTGACCTTGTGGTCGGCGCGGACCGCCGCGTTGGCGACGTCCTCGATGTCGGTGCGCTGCTGGTGGGTGAGCGCGCCCTGCCAGGCGAAGTCCAGCCGGAGGTAGCCGGGCCGGTTGTACGAGCCCGACTGCAGAGCCTGCGGGCCGAGCACCTGGCGCAACGCCGCGTGCACCACGTGGGTGCCGGAGTGCGCCTGGCAGGCGGAGAGCCGCCACTCGTAGTCGACCTCGGCGGTCAGCTCCGCGCCCGCGCGCAGCTCCCCCTCGAGCACCCGGACCTGGTGGGCGACCAGGCCCTTGACCGGCCGCTGCACGTCGATCACCTCGGCGCGGCCGCCGTCCCAGGTCAGCACGCCGGCGTCGGCGATCTGACCACCTGACTCGGCGTAGAACGGCGTCCGGTCGAGGACGACCCGGACGATGTCGCCGGGAGCGGCCACCTCCGGGCCCTCCTCGTCCCGGACGACCGCGAGCACGTGGGAGTCGGTGCGGAGGGTGTCGTAGGCCTGCCAGTCGGTGGGGCCGTGCTCGGCGAGCAGCTGGCGGTAGGCGAGGACGTCGACCGAGCCGGTGCGCTTGGCGCGGGCGTCGGCACGGGCGCGGTCCCGCTGCTGCTTCATCAGCGCGCGGAAGCCCTCCTCGTCGACGGTCACGCCCTGCTCGGCGGCCATCTCGAGGGTGACGTCGATCGGGAACCCGTAAGTGTCGTGCAGGGAGAACGCCTGGTCCCCGGACAGCGCCGGCGTGCCCGCCGCCTTCGCCTGCTTCACCGCCGTGTCGAACAGCGTCGTGCCGGCCGACAGGGTGCGGCGGAACGCCTCCTCCTCGGCGTAGGCGACGGCGGAGATCCGGTCGAAGTCGGTCGCCAGCTCCGGGTAGCTGGCGCTCATCGCGTCGCGGGAGACCGGCAGCAGCTCGGGCAGCGTGGACTCGTCGACGCCCAGGAGCTTCATCGAGCGGACGGCGCGGCGCAGCAGCCGGCGGAGGATGTAGCCGCCGCCCTCGTTGCCGGGGGTGACGCCGTCACCGATGAGCATCAGGCCGCTGCGCACGTGGTCGGCGACCACGCGCAGCCGGACGTCGTCTGCGTGCCCGTCCCGCCCACCCCGCCCGTAGGTGACGCCGGCGAGCTCGGCGGCCCGGCGCAGCACCGGGGCGACCTCGTCGATCTCGTACATGTTGTCGACGCCCTGGAGCAGGTAGGCCACGCGCTCGAGGCCCATGCCGGTGTCGATGTTCTTCTTCGGCAGCTCGCCGAGGACCCGGAAGTCCTCCTTGCTCTTCACCTCGTCGAGCTCGTACTGCATGAAGACGAGGTTCCAGATCTCCAGGAACCGGTCCCCCGCGGTGTCGACCGCCGGGCCGCCGTCGGGGCCGAACTCGGCACCGCGGTCGACGTAGATCTCGGAGCAGGGACCGCCGGGGCCGGGCGCACCGGTGTGCCAGTAGTTGTCCTTCTTGCCCAGGCGCTGGATGCGGTCCTTGGGCAGGCCGGCGATGCGGTGCCAGGCGTCGGCGCCCTCGTCGTCGTCCAGGTAGACCGTCGCCCAGATCCTGTCGGGGTCGAAACCCAGTCCGCCGTCCTCGACCGACCCGGTGATCAGCTCCCAGGCGTACTGGATCGCCCCCTCCTTGAAGTAGTCACCGAAGGAGAAGTTGCCGTTCATCTGGAAGAACGTGCCGTGCCGGGTGGTCTTGCCCACCTCCTCGATGTCGAGGGTGCGGACGCACTTCTGGACGCTGGTGGCGCGCGGGAAGGGCGCGGGCTCCCGGCCGGTGAGGTACGGGATGAACGGCACCATGCCGGCCACCGTGAACAGCAGCGACGGGTCCGGGGAGACCAGCGAGGCACTGGGGACGACGGTGTGCCCGCGCTCGGCGAAGTGCTCGAGGAAGCGGCGGCGGATCTCGGCGGTCTGCATCAGGCCCTACTCGGTTCTGGGGATCCGGCTGGGGCCGGAACGGGGTTCAGCTGTCGGCTGCGTGGGCGCCGCGGCGCAGCGCGGCGGCGTCACCGGCGGGCAGCGGCGCGTCGAGGCCGGTGCCGGCGCGCAGCTCCTGCTCGCGCTCGGCCATCGCGGCCCGGACGTCGGCACCGAAGTCGCCGATGGCGTCGGCGAGCTCGCGCAGGCCCTCGGCGATCGACCCGCCGATACCGGCCGGCGTCATCTTCTCGGCGGCGCGGCTGAGCTTGCGGACGACGAGGGCGCCGATGGTGATGCCCATCGCCAGCCAGAAGAGCCGGCGCATCAGGCGGCCCGCCGGGCGGCGCGGCGCTCGCGGCGCGCGGCCTTGTCGCGCGCGGCGGCGTCGGCGACCGCCTGGCCCTCGCGCTTCTTCTTCGTCGCGCTGCGCACGCCGTAGCTGAACGCCGCGACCTTGATCAGCGGGCTGCCCAGGGTGGCGGCGACGACGCTGGTCAGCGCGGCCACGTTGCTGGAGACGTTCGCGGCGTTGCCGGTGATGTCGTCCACCCGCTCGAGGTTGCTGTTGACGTGGGTGACCGTCGTGCTCGCCTGGGTCAGGATGGGGGCGCTCTGCTCCCGGACCTGCCGGATGGTCAGCGTGGTCTCGTCGAGCGTGCGGCCGAGCTTGAGCAGCGGGACGGCGACCAGCACCACCAGCAGCACCAGGGCGCCGGCTGCGATCAGCCCGGCGATCTCTCCTACGGACACGCGCACTCCTGTTTCTCGGTCTGTGGTCGGTCCCGGCTCGTGGAACGGCTCCGGCCCGGCGTGGTCACAGTAGTCGCGCCGTCCCCGACCCCCGGACCTGTATCGGCAGCCTCGTCAGCGCGTGCGCCGGACGATGGCCCGCAGCTTGGCCAGCCGCTCGGCGAGCCGCCCCTCGACGCCGCGGCTGGTCGGCCGGTAGTAGTCCTTGCCGACCAGCGCGTCGGGCGGGTACTGCTGCGGCACGACGCCGTCGGGGTGGGCGTGCGGGTAGACGTAGGTCTGCGCGTGGCCCAGCTTCTTGGCCCCGGCGTAGTGGCCGTCGCGCAGGCCCGGGGGCACGGGCCCGGCCAGCCCCTTGCGCACGTCGGCCACTGACTCCCCCATCGCGACCGTCACCGCGTTGGACTTGGGCGCGGTGGCCAGGTGGACGACCGCCTGCGCGAGCGGGAAGTGGCCTTCGGGCATGCCGATGAAGGCGACCGCGTCAGCGGCGGCGACAGCGGTGAGCAGGGCGGTCGGGTCGGCCATGCCGATGTCCTCGCTGGCGGAGATGACCAGCCTGCGGGCGATGAACCGGGGGTCCTCCCCCGCCTCGACCATCCGCGCCAGGTAGTGCATGGCGGCGTCGACGTCGCTGCCGCGGATGCTCTTGATCAGCGCACTGGCGACGTCGTAGTGCTGGTCGCCCTGCCGGTCGTAGCGCACGGCGGCCTGGGCCACCGCGGTCTCGAGGGTGGCGAGGTCGATCTCGGTGGCGCCGACGGCCTGCGCCGCGCCCGCGCCCGACTCGAGCGCGGTGAGCGCCTTGCGCCCGTCGCCGCCGGCGATGCGGACGAGGTGCTCCTCCGCCTCCGCGCTGAGCGTGACGGCCCCGTCGAGCCCGCGATCGCTGGTGAGCGCGCGGTGCAGCAGCGTGCGCACGTCGTCGTCGGACAGCGGCTGCAGCGCCAGCACGAGGCTGCGGCTGAGCAGCGGGCTGACGACGGAGAAGAACGGGTTCTCGGTCGTCGCCGCGATCAGGCTGACGATCCGGTCCTCCACCGCGGACAGCAGCGAGTCCTGCTGGGTCTTGGAGAAGCGGTGGACCTCGTCGATGAAGAGCACGGTGCGGCGGCCGGAGAAGGTCAGTTCGCGCTTGGCGCTGGAGATGACCGCCCGCACCTCCTTGACCCCGGAGTCCAGCGCGGAGAGCTGCACGAACTGGCGCTTGGTGGCCAGGGAGATGACGTGCGCGAGCGTCGTCTTCCCGGTGCCCGGGGGGCCGTAGAGCACCAGCGACATCGGCTCGTCGGACTCGACCAGCCGGCGCAGCGGGGCGCGCGGACCCAGCAGGTGCTGCTGGCCGACCACCTCGTCGAGCGACCGCGGGCGCATGCGCACCGCGAGCGGCGCCCCCGGGTCGACGGCCGCGGGCCCGTCGTCCGCGGGCTGGTCGAACAGGCTGCTCACGGTTCCCGACGCTACCCGCGGGGCACGACAGGCCTGTGCAGAAGCGACGCATCGGAGACGTGACAGTCAGCGCCATCGGCCTGGGCGCCATGCCGCTGTCCACCAAGTCGGCCCGGCCCTCGCGGGAGGAGGCGGTCGGGGTCGTCCACGCCGCGCTCGACGCCGGCGTGACGCTCATCGACACCGCCGACGCCTACTCCCTGGACGAGGCGGAGTTCGGGCACAACGAGGAACTGGTCGCCGAGGCGCTGCGCTCCTACGGTCCCGGCGCAGCCGACGTGCTGGTCGCCACGAAGGGCGGGCACACCCGCGAGGGCACCGAGTGGGGGCTGGACGGCTCGCCGGACTACCTCCGCCGCGCGTGCGAGGCCTCGCTGCGCCGCCTCGGGGTCGACGCCATCGGCCTGTACCAGTACCACCGCCCCGATCCGGGGACCCCGTGGGAGGACTCGATGGGGGCGCTCCGCGCGCTGGCCGACGACGGGCTGGTGCGGATGGTGGGGATCTCGAACGCCGACATCGCGCAGATCGACGTCGCGCGCTCGGTCATCGGCGGCGCGTTCGTGAGCGTGCAGAACCAGTTCTCGCCCGGGTGGCGGTTCTCGGCCGACGAGCTGGCGCACTGCGCGGCGCACGGCCTCGCCTTCATCCCGTGGAGCCCGTTCGGCGGGGTGTCGGCCGCCGGTTCCCTGGACGCGACGGCGCCCGCGTTCGCCGAGGTGGCCGAGGAGCTCGGCGTCTCGGTCTACCAGGTGACGCTCGCGTGGCACCTCGCGCAGGCCGACGTCGTCATCCCGATCCCGGGGGCCTCGCGCCGCGCGTCGATCGAGGACTCCGCGGCCGCCGCCGGGCTCAGGCTGAGCGAGGACCAGCTCCGCCGGCTGGACGCCTGACGCCGCGCCACCGCGCCAGCCCGACCGACACGGCTGCCGCGACGACGACGGCAGCGACCCACGGGAGCGGGTCGCGCAGGGCCGCGACGACGGCGTCCCCCGGGACCCGCCAGAGCGGCGGGGTCCCCAGCGGGCCGACCAGCGCCTCGACGAGGAGGTAGTGCACCGCGAGCGGAACGGGGAAGACCAGCCACGAGAGGACGACGACCGGCGGCCACCAGGCCACCCGCGACAGCGGGCGCGCCCCGACCACGACCAGGGCGGCGACCAGCACGAGTGCACCCGCCCAGGTGGTCCACGTCGTGCTGAAGCCGTCCAGGAGCGAGGCCGGGTCGGTCACGGCCAGCGAGAGCCCCACGAGCCACGACGGCAGCGCCCCGGCGAGGGCCCCGAGGGCGGCGCCCGAGCCGAGCCGGCCGAGCACGACGCACGAGCCGAGCAGCCAGCCGAGCAGCGACGACACGACGACGCTGACCCCGATCGCGACGCCCTCGCGGCTGCCGGGGGGCCACACCCCACCGGCTCCCGGGACCACGGCGGTGTACAGCAGGACCACGGCGAGCCCGAGGACCACACCGCCCAGCGTGGCGCCGGCGACCAGCGCAGGTCGGTGCCCTCTCGCGACCCGGCCGAGCAGGCCGGCCAGGATGCCGCCCAGGAGGCTGTTCGCCACCTGCAGCCCCAGGACGGAGATCAGGGGCAGCGCGACGACGTCCGGCCGGGGCACCGGCGATCCGGAGGGGCTGCGCGCCAGGTCCGCGAGGGAGTCGGACGCCATCAGGAGCAGGCCGCTGAGGGACCCGGCCAGCCACCAGGTCACCGCGGCCAGCGGGACGAGCGCGACGAGCAGCGCCGCGCGTGCCGGCGGACGGGACGCCGACTGCGGGGCGGGAGCGTCGATCACGGGGTAGTTCTAGCGGTCGAGCACCTCCGCCAGGGCCCCCAGCACCAGCGTCACCTTGTCGGGTGTCGCGTTCGATCCCATCAGCCCGATCCGCCACACGGTCGCGGCGTAGGCGCCGACCCCGCCGCCGATCTCGAGGTCGTAGCGCTCCAGCAGCTCCTTGCGGACGGCGGCCGAGTCCACGCCGTCGGGCACCTTCACCGTCGTCAGCTCGGGCAGGCGGTGGCCCTCGGCGGCGAACAGCTCCAGCCCCAGCTCCTGCAGTCCTGCGTGCAGCAGCCGGCCGGCCTCCTCGTGCCGGGCGTGGACGGCGTCCAGCCCCTCGTCGAGGATCCGGCCGAGCCCCGCGTGCAGCGAGACGACCATTCCGGTGGGCGCGGTGTGGTGGTAGGTCCGGCCCGAGCCCGCGGCCTCCCCCGCGTAGCCGCCGAGCAGGCCCAGGTCGAGGTACCAGCTCTGCGGCTTCTCGATCCGCCGTTCCCACGCCCGGTCGCCGATCGTGAACGGCGCCAGCCCCGGGGCCACGCCCAGGCACTTCTGCGAGCCCGAGTAGGCGAGGTCGACACCCCAGTCGTCCAGGCGCACCGGGATACCGCCCAGCGAGGTGACGCAGTCGGCCAGCAGCAGCGCGTCCCCCTTGCCGGCGGCCAGCGGCTCGAGATCCGACCGCACGCCGGTCGAGGTCTCGGCGTGCACGGCGGCGATCAGCTTGGGAGCGTGGTGTGCGGCCAGCACGCGCTCGGCGTCGACCGGCTGCCCCCACTCGTGCTCGACGGCGACGACCTCGGCACCGCAGCGCGAGGCGACCTCCACCATCCGCTGGCCGAAGAGCCCGTTGACGGCGACCACGACGACGTCGCCGGGGCCGACGGTGTTGACGAAGGCCGCCTCCATGCCCGCCGAGCCGGTGGCCGACAGCGGCAGCGTGCGCCGGTTCGCCGTCCCGAAGACCTGGCGCAGCCGCTCGGACGTCTCGTCGAGGACGCCGAGGAAGACGGGGTCGAGGTGACCCAGCAGCGGCTGGGCCAGCGCGACCTGCGCCTCCGGGTAGGGGTTCGACGGGCCGGGTCCGAGCAGGGTGCGGGCGCGCAGCGGCATGTCCAGCAAACTACCGGCGTGACCGCCGACCAGCCGGGCGACCTGGACCGCCCCGCCGCCGCAGCGATGTGGCGCGAGTACGCCGCCACCCTGCCTCGCCCGCCGCTCGAGGAGTACACCGTGGAGCGGTTCGGCGACGGCATCGCGCTCGCCGACGAGCTGCTCGGCCTCGTGCTGGCGGGCACGAAGCGGGCCACCGCCGGGCTGGTGGCCGACTTCGCCGCCGACGGCGAGCCGCTCCCCCGCATCGGCGGCCACTGGATCGCCTGCGACGGGGCCGGCGTCCCGCGCTGCGTCCTGCGGTCGACCGAGCTGCGCCTGGGCCGGCTGTCGAGCGTCGACGACGCCTTCGCCTGGGACGAGGGCGAGGGCGACCGCACCCGCGCGAGCTGGCTCGAGGGGCACGAGCGCTACTTCCGGCGGACGCAGGCGGCCCGCGGCGAGGAGTGGTCCGACGACCTGGAGGTCGTCTTCGAGCGCTTCGGCGTGGTGTGGCCGCCCGACGTCGCCGACTGAGCCGAGCGGATCTGTCGTACCCCCGTGCGACCGTCCCCGGCATGACGACCCCAGGAGCCGACGCGTTCGACTTCGTCTTCGGCCGGTGGCACGTGCACAACCGCAAGCTGCGCGACAACACCGACCCCGCCTGCAACGAGTGGGTCGAGTTCGACGCGACCAGCGAGGCGTTCCCGGTGCTGCACGGCCTCGGCCACCTCGACCGGATCACCGTGCCCGACCCGCCGGACGGGGCGCCCTTCGAGGGCATGACGCTGCGGCTGTTCGACCCGGCCACGGCCACCTGGTCGATCCACTGGAGCTCGACCCGGGCTCCCGGGCGGCTCGACCCGCCCGTGGTCGGCCGGTTCGCCGACGGGCTCGGGACCTTCGAGGGCGAGGACGTGCTGGCCGGCCGGCCGGTGCGGGTGCGCTTCGAGTGGCGCGTCGGCACCGACCGGCCCAGCTGGCACCAGTCGTTCTCCTGGGACGGCGGGGCGACCTGGCGGGAGAACTGGACGATGACCCTCAGCCGCGAGGGGTGAGCGTCAGTGCGCCGGGTTCGTGGGCCCGGGGGCTCCGGGCTCGCCCGGCAGCGCCGGCTCCTCCGGCTTGGCGTCGATGCCGGCCTCCTTGCGCTGCGCCTCCGTGATGGGGGTGGGCGCACCGGTCAGCGGGTCGTAGCCCGCGCCGGTCTTCGGGAACGCGATGACCTCGCGGATCGACTCGACGCCCGAGAGCAGCGCCGAGAGCCGGTCCCACCCGAGCGCAGCACCGGCGTGCGGCGGCGGGCCGTACGCGAACGCCTCCAGGAAGAACCCGAACCGCTCGTGGGCCTCCTCGCGCGACATGCCGAGCGTCTCGAACACCCGCTCCTGCAGCCCGGCGTCGTGGATACGCACCGACCCGCTCATCACCTCGTTGCCGTTGATCACCATGTCGTAGGCGTCGGACAGCGCCGCGCCCTTGTCCTCGGCGAAGCGCTCCCGCCACTCGGGCGTGGGCGAGGTGAAGGGATGGTGCATGAAGGTCCAGGAGCCGTCCTCGGTCTCCTCGAACATCGGGAAGTCGACGACGAACAGGAACGACCAGCTGCCGGGCTCGATGAGCTCCAGGCGCTTGGCGATCTCGTTGCGGGCGGCGCCCAGCAGCTCCTGCGAGGAGCGCCGCTGACCGGCGGCGAAGAAGACGCAGTCACCGGGCTTCGCGCCGACGGCCTCGACCAGCCCCGCCCGCTCGGCGTCGGAGATGTTCTTGGCGACCGGCCCGCCCAGCTCGCCGTCCTCCCCGATGGTCACGTACGCCAGGCCGCGGGCCCCGCGCGACTTCGCCCAGTCCTGCCACGCGTCGAACGCCCGCCGCGGCTGCGAGCCACCACCGGGCATGACGACCGCCCCGACGTAGGGCGCCTGGAACACCCGGAACGGCGTGTCGGCGAAGTAGGAGGTGAGTTCGGTCAGCTCGACACCGAAGCGCAGGTCAGGCTTGTCCGACCCGAAGCGGTCCATCGCCTCGCGGTAGGTCATCCGCGGGATCTCCGGGACGTCGTAGGAGGCCAGGTCCCGCCACAGCGCCCGCACCACGTCCTCGGCGATGGCCAGGACGTCGTCGCGGTCGACGAAGCTCATCTCGAAGTCCAGCTGGGTGAACTCCGGCTGCCGGTCGGCGCGGAAGTCCTCGTCCCGGAAGCAGCGGGCGATCTGGTAGTAGCGCTCCAGGCCGCCGATCATCAGCAGCTGCTTGAACAGCTGCGGCGACTGCGGCAAGGCGTACCACTTGCCCGGCTGGAGCCGGACCGGGACGACGAAGTCGCGGGCGCCCTCGGGAGTCGAGCGGGTGAGGTTCGGCGTCTCGACCTCGGCGAACCCGTGCCGGTGCATCACCTCGCGGGCAATCCGGCTGATCTCCGAGCGGATCCGGAGAGCCCGGGCCGGGCCCTGCCGCCGCAGGTCGAGGTAGCGGTAGGTGTAGCGGACGTCGTCCGAGGCGGCCTGGTCGGTCTCGATCGGGAACGGCAGCGGGGCCGACGCCGACAGCACCTCCAGCGAAGTGGTGGCGACCTCGACCTCGCCGGTGGGCAGCTCGGGGTTCTCGTTGCCCTCTGGGCGGCGCCGCACCTCGCCGGTGACGAGCACGCAGTACTCGTTGCGCAGGTGGTGGGCCTCCTCCTCGCGCACGACCACCTGGACGTAGCCGGAGGCGTCGCGCAGGTCGAGGAAGACCACGCCGCCGTGGTCGCGGCGGCGGGCGACCCAGCCGGCGAGGGTGACGGTGGTGCCGGCGTCGGACGCGCGCAGCGTTCCGGCGTCGTGGGTGCGAAGCAACTCAGGTGCCCTTTCGGAGGGAGGGGTTACCAGCGGTCGTGCACGTGGGCGCGGATGCGCTCGTCGTACACCCGCTCGAGGTCGGAGAGCTGGGACTCGGACAGCGGGGCGAGCGAGGCGGCGGCGACGTTCCCGCGCACCTGGGTCACGTTGCGGGCGCCGGGGATGACGGTGGTGACGCCCGGCTGGTCGATGACCCAGCGCAGCGCGAAGGCGGCGGTGGGGACGGTGTCGCCGGCGATCTCGGCGACCTCGCGGGCGGCGGCCACGCCGACCTCGAACGGCACCCCGGAGAAGGTCTCGCCCACGTCGAAGGCCTCGCCGTTCCGGTTGAAGTTCCGGTGGTCGTCGGCCGGGAACTCGGTCGACTCGTCGTACTTGCCGGTCAGCAGCCCGCTGGCCAGCGGAACGCGGGCCAGGATGCCCACGCCCGCCGAGCGCGCGGCCGGCAGCAGCTCCTCGAGCGGCTTGCGCCGGAACGCGTTGAGGATCACCTGGATGGTGGCAACGCCCGGGTGCTCGAGTGCGGTCAGACCCTCGGCGACGGTCTCCACCGAGACGCCGTACGCGGCGATGGCACCGTCCTCGACGAACGAGTCGAGCGCGTCGTACACCCGCTGGTCGGAGTAGACGGCGGTCGGCGGGCAGTGCAGCTGCACGAGGTCGAGGGTGTCGACGCCGAGGTTGCGGCGGGACCTGTCGATCCACGCCCGCAGGTTCTCCGGCGTGTACTGCTCCGCGGTGAACGGGTCGGCGCGGCGGCCGGCCTTGGTCGCGACGAAGGGCCGGTCGGAACGGGCGGCCAGCGACCGGCGGATGCGCTCCTCCGACCGGCCGTCCCCGTAGACGTCAGCGGTGTCGAGCAGCGTGACGCCGGCGTCGAGGGCGGCGTCGAGGACCTCGGCCGCGGCGTCGTCGTCGACGTCGCCCCAGTCACCACCGAGCTGCCACGTGCCCAGCCCGATCACGCTGACGTCCGCCCCGGTCCGCCCCAGCGGCCGCTGTTCCATCGAAGAAGTCACTCCCCCACGCTTTCACGAAGCCGGTCGAACAGCTCACCGACGGGAACGGCCCGCTGCTCCCCGCTGCGCATGTCCTTGAGCTGGCCCACGCCCGCGGCGAGGTCGCGGTCCCCCACGACGACGACGTGCGAGGCGCCGGACCGGTCGGCGGCCTTCATCGCGCCCTTGAGCCCGCGGTCGCCGTAGACGGTGTCGGCGGCGATGCCGGACTGCCGCAGCTGCCCGACCAGCCGGACGGCGAGCCGCTTGGCCTCGGCCCCGAGCGGGACGACGAACGCCTGCACGCCTGCGGTGTCCCCGATGTCGAGCCCCTCCGCCTGGACGGCGAGCAGGGTGCGGTCGACGCCGACGGCGTAGCCGATGCCGGAGACGTCCGGTCCGCCGAGCGCGGCCGACAGGCCGTCGTAGCGCCCACCGCCACCGATCGCCGACTGCGCCCCGAGCCCGTGGTGCACGAACTCGAACGTCGTCTTCGTGTAGTAGTCGAGCCCCCGCACCAGCCGCGGCGCCTCGGTCCAGGTCACCCCGAGGTCGGTCAGGTGCTGGCGGACGGCGTCGTAGTGCGCCTTCGTCGAGTCCGACAGGTGGTCGACCATCAGCGGCGCCTCGTCGAGCTGCGCCTGCACCTCGGGCCGCTTGTCGTCGAGCACCCGCAACGGGTTGATCGCCGCGCGGCGGCGGGTCTCCTCGTCGAGGTCCAGCTTCGCCAGGTACTCGACCAGCAGCTCGCGGTACTGCGGGCGGCAGGTGCTGTCGCCCAGCGAGGTGAGCAGCAGCTCGAAGTCCCGCAGTCCGAGGTCGCGGAAACCCTGGACCCCCAGCGCCACCACCTCGGCGTCCAGGGCCGGGTCGTCGATGCCGAGCGCCTCCATGTCCACCTGGGTGAAGTGGCGGTAGCGGCCGGCCTGCGGGCGCTCGTACCGGAACGCCGACCCGACGGTCCACAGCTTCACCGGCAGCGCGCCGTCGTGCAGCCGGTGCTCGATGAAGGCCCGCATGAGCCCCGCGGTGAGCTCCGGCCGGAGGGTGAGCGAGCGGCCGCCGCGGTCGGCGAAGGTGTACATCTCCTTGGTCACCACGTCGGTGGACTCCCCCACCCCGCGGGAGAAGACGGCGGTCTCCTCGAACACCGGCGTCTCGACGTAGCCGTACCCGGCCCGGCGCAGCGGCGCGGTCAGCGTCTCCCGGACGGCGAGGAACCGCGCCGACTCCGGGGGCAGGGTGTCGAAGGTGCCCTTCGGGGCGGTCAGTCCGCTCACAGCCCGCGGCCCTTCGGTGCGGCCCCGGCGCCGGCAGCGGCCTCGGCGAGGTACGGGTTCGTCGCCCGCTCCCGGCCGATCGTCGTGGCCGGCCCGTGACCGGGCAGCACGACGGTCTCGTCGTCGAGGGGCAGGACGACGTCGCGCAGGGAGCGCAGCATCGCGTCCCACGACCCACCGGGCAGGTCGACCCGGCCGACAGAACCGGCGAACAGGACGTCGCCGGCGAGCAGGCCGGGAGCCTCCCCCAGGTCGACGGAGAACACCACCGAGCCCTGCGTGTGACCGGGTGCGTGCCGGACCGTGAGCTCGACCCCGGCCAGCGACAGGACGGCGCCGTCGTCGAGCGGCCGCACCTCCGACGGGTCGGGCAGCCGGACGCCGGTGATCAGCGGGGCCAGCGCGGGGCCGTGCCAGCGCGCCGGGTCGGCGAGCATGCCGTTGTCGGCCGGGTGCAGGTAGGCCGGGATGTCGTAGCCGTCGCAGACCGGCAGCACGGAGAACGTGTGGTCGAGGTGACCGTGGGTCAGGACGACGGCGACGGGCTTGAGGCCGTCGTCGGCGAGCATCCGGGCGAGGGGCTCGACGGCGTCCATGCCGGGGTCGACGACGACGCACTCCTGCCCGGGCCCGGGGGCGACGGCATAGCAGTTGGTGCCGAACGCGCCGGCGGGGAAGGAGCGGATGAGCACCCGTGCAGGTTACGCGGGAGACGATCGCGCCCCGGGCGCCGCCAGGGAACGCCCAGCTTCGCCCCCTAGACTCGCCGCCGAGCAGCAGGCGTTGGGTCCACGGGGGCCGCGTCCGCCCAGCACCAGCACCCGCCCGAGGAGTACCGCACCGTGCCCACGAACAAGCAGCGGCGCCAGGCCGCCCAGCGCCACCTGCAGCGCCAGCTCGAGCGCCGCGCCGAGCAGGCCAAGAAGCGCCGCCGGAACCTGGGCATCCTGGCCAGCGTGATCGCGGTGGTCGTGGTGGTCGGCGCCGCCCTGCTGATCACCGGCGTCTTCGACGGCGACGACACCCAGGCCGCGGGCGACCCCACCCCGTCGGCGGACCTGCCGACCAGCGCCGCCGCCCCGTCGACGAACGCCGACGGCACCGTGAGCTGCACCTACGCGACCGACACGTCGGGCAACACCAACCTGACGGATGTCGGCACGCCGCCCGACCCGGAGGCGACCCCGGCCACCGGCACCACGACCCTGCTGATGAGCACCGACCAGGGCGACCTGACGCTGACCCTCGACAAGGCCAAGGCCCCCTGCGCCGCCGCCAGCTTCACCTATCTGGCGCAGCAGTCGTTCTTCGACGGCAGCACCTGCCACCGGCTCGTCGTCCAGCCGAGCTTCGGCGTGCTGCAGTGCGGTGACCCGACGGGCACCGGCTCGGGCGGCCCGAGCTACAAGTACGCCGAGGAGGTCACCCCGGAGACCACCTACCCGCGCGGGACGATCGCCATGGCGAAGACCATGGCGCCGGGCACGACGGGCAGCCAGTTCTTCCTCTGCTTCGCCGACACCACGCTCCCGCCGGAGTACACGGTCGTCGGCACCGTCGACGAGGCCGGCCTCGCGGTCCTCGACACCGTCGCGGCCGGCGGGATCAAGGACGTCGGCGCCGAGGGCGACGGCGCCCCCGCCACCCCGGTGACCATCTCCACCCTGTCCGTCGTCGCGTAGCGCGACGAGCGGGGACGGCCCCGCTGCAGGGCCCACGCCGAGCGTGGGGGCAGCGGGGTCCTCGCTCAGGCGGTGACGCGCTCCACGTCGAAGACGCCGTCGACGTTCCGGACCGTCTGCAGCACGGCACCCAGGTGCGCCGGGTCGGCCAGCTCGAAGGTGAAGCGGCTGATCGCGACACGGTCCCGGCTGGTCTGCACGGAGGCCGAGAGGATGTTGACCCGCTCGTCGGCCAGGGCCTTGGTGACGTCGGAGAGCAGGCGGTGCCGGTCGAGGGCCTCCACCTGGATGGCGACCAGGAAGACCGAGCCGGGCTGGGAGGCCCATTCGACCTCGACCAGCCGCTCGGGCTTGCGCTGCAGGTCCGCGGCGTTCGTGCAGTCGGTGCGGTGCACGCTGACGCCCCCGCCGCGCGTCACGAAGCCGAGGATGTCGTCCCCCGGGACCGGGGTGCAGCACTTGGCCAGCTTCGCCCAGACGTCGCTCATCCCGTGGACGACGACGCCCGGGTCGCCGCTCGCGCTCCGGCGCGGCACGCGCCGGGTCGGGATGGCGGTCTCGGCAATGTCCTCGACCGCGCCCTCGCTGCCGCCCAGGGCGGTGATGAGCTTCTCCACCACCGAGGCCGCGGAGATCTGGTTCTCCCCCACCGCCGCGTACAGCGCCGTGACGTCGGCGTAGCGCAGGTCCTTCGCCAGCGTCGACAGCGCCTCGCCGCCGAGCAGCCGCTGCAGGGGCAGACCCGCCTTGCGCATCGCGCGGGTGAGCGCCTCCTTGCCGGCCTCGACGGCGTCCTCGCGGCGCTCCTTGGTGAACCACTGCCGGATCTTCGTGCGCGCCCGGGAGGAGCCGACGAACGACAGCCAGTCCTGCGACGGGCCGGCGTTCGGCGACTTGGAGGTGAAGACCTCGACGACGTCACCGTTGGAGAGCTTGCTGTCCAGGGAGACCAGCGAGCCGTTCACCCGGGCGCCGATCGTGCGGTAGCCGACCTCCGTGTGCACCGCGAAGGCGAAGTCGACCGGCGTCGACTCGCCGGGCAGGCTGATCACGTCGCCCTTGGGCGTGAAGACGAAGACCTCCTGCGGGCCGAGGTCGTAGCGCAGCGTCTCGAGGAACTCGCCGGGCTCCTGCGCCTCCCGCTGCCAGTCCAGGAGCTGCCGGAGCCAGAGCATGTCGTCGGGCGAGCCGACCTTGGGCGGCGCGCCGAACTCGCCGGCGCTCGGCTTGCCGCCGGCCCGCGCGCTCTCCTTGTACTTCCAGTGCGCGGCGATGCCGTAGTCGGCGGTGCGGTGCATGTCGTGCGTGCGGATCTGCAGCTCGACGGGCTTGCCGTGCGGGCCGATCACCGTCGTGTGCAGCGACTGGTACATGTTGAACTTCGGCATCGCGACGAAGTCCTTGAAGCGCCCGGGCAGCGGCTGCCAGTGCGCGTGCATGATGCCCAGCGCGGCGTAGCAGTCGCGCACCGAGTCGACCAGGATCCGGATGCCCACCAGGTCCCAGATGTCGGTGAAGTCGCGGCCGCGGACGATCATCTTCTGGTAGATCGAGTAGTAGTGCTTGGGCCGGCCGGTGACGACCGCCTCGATCTTCGCGGCCTTGAGCTGCTCCTGGACCTGCGAGGTGACCTCGGCCAGGTAGGTGTCCCGCGACGGCGCGCGCTCGGCGACCAGGCGCACGATCTCGTCGTAGCGCTTGGGGTAGAGGGTCGCGAACGCGAGGTCCTCGAGCTCCCACTTGATCGTGTTCATGCCCAGCCGGTGCGCCAGCGGGGCCAGGATCTCCAGCGTCTCGCGCGCCTTCTTCTCCTGCTTCTCCGGCGGGAGGAAGCGCAGCGTGCGCATGTTGTGCAGCCGGTCTGCCAGCTTGATGACCAGCACGCGGGGGTCGCGGGCCATCGCCACGATCATCTTGCGGATCGTCTCGGCCTGGGCGGCGTCGCCCAGCTTCACCTTGTCGATCTTGGTGACGCCGTCGACGAGGTGGGTGACCTCGGAGCCGAAGTCCGCGGTGATCGACTCCAGGGTGACCCCGGTGTCCTCTACGGTGTCGTGCAGCAGCGCGGCCACCAGCGTCGTGGTGTCCATGCCCAGGCCGGCGAGAATGGTGGCGACGGCCAGCGGGTGGGTGATGTAGGGGTCGCCGCTCTTGCGCTTCTGGCTGGCGTGCGCCGCCTCGGCGACGTCGTAGGCCCGCTGCAGCAGCGCCAGGTCCGCCTTCGGGTGGCTCTGCCGGTGCAGCGCGGCCAGCGGCTCGAGCACCGGGCGCACGACGGGCGTGCGCGGGCTGGCCATGATGCGGCGGGTCAGCCGGTCGCGGACGCGGCGGCGGGGGGCGCCGTCGGGATCGCCGGGCTCGGAGCCCACGTCGTCGGGACGGCGGACGGCGGGCCGGTCGGGCAGCGGCGCGCGCTCCGGCGCACCGGCAGCCGAAGCCCCGGCGGCCGGAGCTCCGGTGGCCTCGGCGGTGGGCTCACCCGGCCGTGCGGGAGCCGCGTCTGCGGCTACGTCCGAGGCCACGGCTACTCCTGCCCTGCTGACGAGGGATGACCCTCCCCATGCTAGCGGGGCGCAGCCCCGTCAGGCCCCGGACGGGACGAACGTCTCCCCCGCTCAGGTGGTCCAGAGCGCGTGGACGGCGTGCGGCGCCAGCCGCTGCCGACCGCCGAGCGCGGCGAGCTCGACGACCACCGAGACGGCCGCGACGATCCCGCCGAGCCGCTCCACGAGGGCGATGGCCGCGCCCAGGGTCCCGCCGGTGGCCAGCACGTCGTCGACGACGAGGACCCGGGCACCCGGCCGGATCGAGTCGGCGTGCAGCTCCAGCGTCGCCGTCCCGTACTCGAGCGAGTAGTCGGCCGCGATGCGCTCCCGCGGCAGCTTGCCCGCCTTGCGCACCGGGACGACGCCCACGCCGGCGTCCAGGGCCACCGCCGCCGCCAGCAGGAAGCCGCGGGCCTCCACGCCGACGACGACGTCGAAGTCGGGACCGGTCCCCTCGGCGACAGCGGCCGCCCGCGGGTCGGACGCCGCCGGCGCGGCGAGCCCGTCCACCATGCGCCGGAACGCCGGCCCGTCGGCGAACACCGGCGTCAGGTCCCGGAAGAGGACGCCCGGCTCCGGGTGGTCGGGGACGTCGACGGTCAGCGACGCGATGAGCTCGTCCAGCGGCTCCTCGGGGCCGGCCGCGGTCACCGGCGCTTCTTGCCCGCCGGCCGGCCCCTGCCGCCCGGTCGCTGCGGCCGGGCCCCCGGTCGGGGTGCCGCCGTGGCTCCGCCGACCTCGGGCCGGACTGACGCCGGCGACTCGACGACGACGTCGGCCTCCACCGAGTCCGGCAGCTCGGCGACGGCCACGCCGCCACGCGCGGGACGGGCCCGCCGCGCGCTGGCCACCGGACCGGCCGGGACCGCGGCGCGCCCGTCCTGGCGGGCTGCGGAGGACCGCCGCGCCTGGACGCGCCGGCGCAGGGCCTGCACCTCCGGCTCGCGCTCCTTGAGGTCGGCCACGATCGGCGTCGCCAGGACGATCGAGGAGTAGGTGCCCGCCGCCAGACCCACGAACAGCACGAGGGCCAGGTCCTTGAGCGTGCCGACGCCCAGCAGGCCGGCGCCGACGAACAGCAGGCCGGCGACCGGGAGCAGCGCGATCACGGAGGTGTTGATCGACCGCATCAGCGTCTGGTTGACCGCCAGGTTCGCCGCCTCGCCCCAGGTCATCCGGGCGCTGCGGTCGAGGTCCTTGACGTTCTCGTCGACCTTGTCGAAGACGACGACGGTGTCGTAGAGGGAGAAGCCGAGGATGGTGAGGAAGCCGATCACCGTCGAGGGCGTGACCTCGAAGCCGACGAGCGAGTAGATGCCCGCGGTCACGATGATGTCGTGGACCAGGGCCGCCATCGCCCCGATCGCCATCTTCGGCTGGAACCGGACGGCGAGGAACAGCACGACGGCGACCAGGAAGACGACCAGGGCGATCAGCGCCTGGTCGGTGATGTCGCTGCCCCACTCGGCGCTGACCGACTCGGGGCTGACCTCGTTCGCCTCGACCCCGGCGGCCGCGGCGACCGCGTCGACGACGGACCGCTCGGTGTCGTTGTCGAGGGTGCCGGTGCGCAGCAGCAGCGTGTCGCCACCGACGACCTGCGCGGTCGCCACCTCGGCGCCGGCGTCCTCCGCAGCGGTGCGCACCTCGGCGAGCTGCTGCTCGCTCCCGGGCAGGCGGAAGCTGTTGCCGCCCTCGAAGTCGATGCCGAAGTTGAAGCCCCGGAAGATCATCGACAGCAGGCACAGGGCGATGACCACGGCGGTGACCCGGTAGATCAGCCGGCTCTTGCCGACGACGTCGAGCCCGGCCTCGCCGTTGTACAGCCGGTGCCCGAGACCCCGCAGGCTCCGGACGCGGACGCCGGGATCGCCCACCTCCTGCGGCAGCCCGGCGTCGGCGAGCGCCTGCTCGTCGGCCGTCTGCTCGTCGAGCTCGGCGTCCTCGACCAGCCGGTCGTCGTCGGGGGTGCGGGTCATGACGTGCTCCTGTCTGCCGCGCCGACGAGGTCTCGTCCGGCCACGGGGGACGCGCCTGCGGGCCGGCGGGTGTGCTCGACCCTGCCCAGCCCGGAGATGCGGCTGCTCCCGAACGAGCGGAAGCGGGACAGCACCGCGATCAGCGGGTGGGTGAAGAGGAAGACGACGACCAGGTCGAGCACCGTCGACATGCCCAGGGTGAACGCGAAGCCCTTCACGTCACCGATCGCCAGCAGGTAGAGGATCGCGGCGGCGAGGAAGCTCACCGCGTCGGCGGAGAGGATCGTCCGGCGCGCCCGGACCCACGCCCGCGGGACGGCCGAGCGGAAGCTGCGCCCCTCCCGGATCTCGTCCTTGAGCCGTTCGAAGTAGACGACGAAGGAGTCGGCGGTGATGCCGAGCGCCACGATGAAGCCGGCGATCCCGGCGAGGCTCAGCGTGAACCCGATCTGCCGCCCGAGCAGGACCAGGCAGGCGTAGACCACGACACCGGACAGCACCAGGCTGGCGATCATGACCAGGCCGAGCAGGCGGTAGTAGACCAGCGAGTACACGAAGACGAGCGCGACGCCGATGGCGCCGGCGATGAGGCCTGCGCGCAGCTGCTCCTCACCCAGCTCGGTGGAGATCGACTGCGCCGTCGCCTGCGTGAAGCTCAGCGGGAGCGCCCCGTACTTGAGCTGGTTCGCCAGCTCCGTCGCCGACTCCTGGTCGAAGCTGCCCGAGATCTCGGTGCCGCCGGAGATGGCGGAGTTGATCGTCGGGGCGGAGATGACCCGGCCGTCGAGGGTGATCCCGACGCTCTGGCCGATGTTCGCCGCGGTGTAGGCGGCCCAGGCGGCCGAGCCGTCGTTGTCGAAGTCCAGCTGGACGATCCACTCGCCGGTCCCGGACCGGGTGCCCGCGGACGCGTCGGTGACGGCGGTCCCCTCGACGACCGCGGGACCGAGCAGGTACTTGGCAGTGCCGTCCTCGCTGCACGAGGCCACGTAGTCCTCGGGCCGGTCGACGGTCCCGGCGGCCTCGGTGTCGCAGGTCAGGGTCGCGTACTCGGCCTGGGCCTCCTCCTGCGTGACGGCGGGGCGGTCGGTGTCGGCCTCGGGGTCCTCGACCGCGTCGCCCGACGGTGCGGCCGACCCGGTGGCCGCGGCGGGGTCGGTGGGCGCCGCGCTGTCGGAGGGGGCCGCGGTGTCGGTGGGCGCCGCGCTGTCCGTCGGCGCGGCGGTGTCGGTCGGCGTGGCGCTCTCCGGCGCCGGGGTGGCCGGCTCCGGTCCGCTGAGGACCGGCCGGAAGCGCAGCTGCGCGGTCTGGCCCAGTTCACGCGCCTGCTCGCCGTCGTCGCCGGGCACCGAGATGACGATGTTCGAGTCGCCCTCGGTCACCACCTCGGCCTCGGCGACGCCGAGGCCGTTGACCCGCTGCTCGATGATCTGGCGGGCCAGCTCGAGGTCCTCCGGTGCCGGCGACTGCCCGTCCGGGGTCCGGGCGGTCAGCGTGACCGTCGTCCCGCCGCGCAGGTCGAGCCCGAGCTGGGGGGTGCGGGTGCTGCCGGTGAAGTAGATGAGGCCGTAGAGGATGGCGACGATCAGCGCGAAGGCCGCGAAGTAGCGGCCCGCGGGCAGGGAGCGGTTGGCCACGGTGGTCCCCCGGCTCAGAGGGTGCCGTCGGCGGGGCGCTCCCCGGCCGTGCCGGGCGTGCCGGAGTCGGTGCCCTCGTCGAGCGTGCCGGCCGGCGTGCGGACCTCCACGATCGCCGGCCGCAGGAAGGTGACGACGACGCCGGGCGCGATCTCCAGGTCGACGGTCTTCTCGTCCAGCGCGGCGACGGTCCCGTAGAGACCCCCGCTGGTCATCACCGGCGTACCGATGGTCAGCGAGTTCTGCAGCTCCTGCGCCTGCTGCTGCATCCGCTTGCGCTGCCGGGCCGGCAGCACGAACAGCAGCAGCGCCAGCGCGACGAAGACGAGGATCGGAAAGTACTCCACGACAGGTGTGCCTCTCTACCGCGCGTCCTGCTCCGCGGTGGGTGCGGTCCCGGGTGGGACCGCTCGGGTGCATCGGTTGCCTCGTGCACGGCGGCTCACGCCCAGGGGCGACCGGACGGACGCGCGCGGCCGCGGCCGGGACGAGTTGCGCGCCAGCGTGCGGGAGTCTATGCGCCGAACAGCGGCTCTGACGACGCACCCGGGGTACCCGGTGCGCCGCCACCCCCGCCGAACCCTCCGCCTGCCCCGCTGATCAGCGCTCCACCTCGGGGCAGCGGGTGACCGAGGTGGTGCCAGGCCGCCTCGGTCGCGACGCGTCCCCGCGGGGTGCGGGCCAGCAGCCCGGCGCGCACCAGGAACGGCTCGCAGACCTCCTCGACGGTGTTGGGCTCCTCCCCCACGGCGACCGCCAGGGTCGCGACGCCGACAGGTCCGCCCCCGAAGCGGACGACCAGCGCCTCGAGCACGGCGCGGTCGAGCCGGTCCAGGCCCAGGACGTCGACGTCGTAGAGCGCCAGCGCCGCCTGCGCCACCTCGCGGGTGACCCGTCCGTCGGCCTCCACCTCCGCGTAGTCGCGCACCCGGCGCAGCAGGCGGTTGGCGATCCGCGGGGTGCCGCGCGAGCGCCCGGCGATCTCGGCCGACCCGTCCTCGGTGAGCTCGACGCCGAGCAGGTCGGCGCTGCGGCGGAGGACCTGCTGGAGCTCGGCCGGCTCGTAGAACTCCATCTGGCCCACGAAGCCGAACCGATCGCGCAGGGGTCCGGTCAGCAGACCGGCGCGCGTCGTCGCGCCGACCAGGGTGAACGGGCTGATCTCCAGCGGGATGGCGGTGGCGCCGGGTCCCTTGCCGACGACGACGTCGACGCGGAAGTCCTCCATCGCCATGTAGAGCAGTTCCTCGGCGGGGCGGGCGATGCGGTGGATCTCGTCGATGAACAGCACGTCGCCCGGGGCGAGGTTGGACAGCATGGCGGCCAGGTCGCCGGAGCGCTCGATCGCCGGGCCGCTGGTGATCTTCACGGAGGTGCCCAGCTCCGAGCCGATGATCAGGGCGAGGCTGGTCTTGCCCAGCCCGGGCGGGCCGGAGAGGAGGACGTGGTCCGGCGGCCGGCCGCGCCGCTTGGCCCCCTCGAGGACCAGGGCCAGCTGGCGGGCCACCTTGGGCTGGCCGATGAAGTCGTGCAGCGAGTGCGGCCGCAGGGCCGACTCGACCACGCGCTCCTCGTCCCCCGCCTGCGGGGAGACAGCCGTCTCCTTGCCGAGCGCGTCGGCGATGGACCCGGTGAACGGCCGGTCGAACGGGGTGCTCACTGCCGGCCCAGCAGCTGCAGCGCCTGGCGCAGGAGGACCGCGACCTCGACCGCGCCGGTCGCGGCGAGCTGCTCGTCGGCGACGGGGGCGAGCTGGCCCAGCGCGGTGTCGGCCTCCTTGGCCGACCAGCCGAGCCCCACGAGGGCGGAGGTGAGCTGGTCGCGCCACGGGGCGACCGGCGTCACCGAGGGCAGCCCGGACGGCGCGTCCAGGGACGTGTCGCTCGTCGTGGACCCCAGCCGGTCGCGGAGCTCGAGGATGAGCCGCTCGGCGCCCTTCTTGCCGATGCCCGGCACCTGCATGAGCGCCTTGACGTCGGCCATCGAGACGGCGCGGCGCACCTCGCGCGGTGGGTGGATGGCCAGGACCGCCTGCGCGAGCCGAGGGCCGACGCCGTTGGCCGTCTGCAGGAGCTCGAACAGCTGTCGCTCGTCGTCGTCGGCGAACCCGTAGAGGGTGAGGGAGTCCTCGCGCACGACCAGGCTGGTCGACAGGCGGGCGGTCTCCCCGGGCTGGAGCCGGGCGATGGTGCCCGGGGTGCACTGCACGGCCAGGCCGATGCCGCCGACCTCCACGACCGCGCCGTCGGGCGAGACGGCGGCGACCCGGCCGAACACCGAGGCGATCACCGGGCCACCCCCGTCCAGCGCGGCAGCGTCCGCTGCACGACGGGAGCGCCGATGCCGCCGGCCAGGGCCGCGACGCGAAGCCGCTGCTGCGCCGGGCCCCGCCAGGCGTGGCAGACGGCCAGCGCGAGGGCGTCGGCGGCGTCGGCCGGCTTCGGCGGGGAGGCGAGCCCCAGGACCCGGGTGACCATGAGGGTGACCTGCTCCTTGTCCGCGCGGCCGTTGCCGGAGATGGCGGCCTTGACCTCGCTCGGGGTGTGCCACGCGACCGGCCGGTCGGCCTGGGCCGCGGCGAGCGCGGCCACGCCGGCGGCCTGCGCCGTCCCCGTCGCGGTGCCCTTGTTGTTCTGCGTGAACACCCGCTCGATCGCGACGACGTCGGGCCGGTGCTCGCGCAGGAGCCCCGTCACCGCCGTGTGCAGCTCCAGCAGCCGCAGCTCCAGGTCGAGCTCGGCCATGGTGCGGACGACGCCCACCCCGACCGCGGTCGGCCGGGCGCCGGGACGCCCGTCGACCACGCCCCACCCGCACCGGGTGAGGCCCGGGTCGATGCCGAGCACGCGCATGTGGAGCCCCCTGGTCAGCCGAACGCCTGTTCGACCCACGCTAACCGCAGCTGCCGACGGTGGACGCGCAACACGCGGGACGGGTCAGCCGACCCCGATGGCGATCAGCGGACGCGCCGACGGGTCGAGCCACCGCAGCAGGGAGGTCAGGCTACCGGCGTCGATCGCGACGCACCCGGCCGTCGCCGCCCCGTTGCTCACGTGCAGGAAGAAGGCCGACCCGGCGCCGGGGGTGCCACCGCGGTTGTAGTCGATGACGACGGCGTACTGGTACGCCGGCTCGGCGTAGAGGTTCTCGCTCGCCGCCTCGCTGAAGTCGCAGGTCCCGGGCGCGCACTCGGCGTACTGGTTGTAGCGGGGGCTGTTCACGTCCGAGACCCACCAGTCGTCGCCGTCGACCACGCGGTACGGCAGCGCCGTGCCGGGATCGCCGGCGCGGCCGAACGCCTCGGTGAGCGTGAACGTGCCGGCGGGCGTCCTCGTGCTGGTCTCGCTGGCCCGCCCGACCCCTGCCGACCCGATCCGGGCGCTCACCGGGCCCAGGACCGCCGTCCAGCCGCCCGCCCCGAGCTCCCAGGCGGTGAGCGTCGCGCTCGTCGACCCGGCCGACGGCGCGACCACTGTGACCACCTGGGTCGAGGACCCCGGGTCGACCCCCAGGGGGAGCCGTGCCGGCGCAGGGGTGGAGGCAGCGGACGGTGCGGCACCCGTCCGGGGGGCGGGCGAGCGCCGGGCGGCCGCCGAGCCCGCCGCCTCCGCGGCAGCGGCTGCGGCGGCGGCCTCCGCCTCGGCGGCGACCCGGGCCGCTCCGGCTTCGGCCGCGGCCCGGGCGGCGCGGGCGGCCACCGTGCCGTAGCCCCGCGGGAGCTCCAGGCGCAGTCGCAGCGGATCCGGGGCCGGCGGCGCGCTCGGGGTCGCCACCGGCGGCCGGTCCGCGGACGCCGGATCGACCAGGGCCGCCACCGGGGGCGGTCCGCTGGGCACCAGTCCGCCCGCACCCGCCGTCGCCACCGCCAGCACGACCAGTGCCCGGAGGGCGCGACCGCCCCGACGCCCCGCTGTCCCCGCCACCGCACGCCCCCGCGTCGCTCGTGCAGGGCCCGTGCGCCTGCGGCGGCGAAGCTACCAGGGGAACGAGACGCTCCCGTTGCGCAAGTCGACGCGCCGGTCCTCCCGTGCCGGATGTGGCGGGTGGGACTCAGCCGACCTTCTCGAGCACCTCGTCGGAGACGTCGTAGTTGGCGTAGACGTTCTGCACGTCGTCGAGGTCCTCGAGGGCGTCGATGAGCCGGAAGACCTTGCCGGCGCCGTCCTCGTCGAGCTCGACGGTCACGCTCGGCACGAAGCCGATGTCGGCGGAGTCGTAGTCGATCCCGGCGTCCTGCAGGGCGGTGCGGACGGCGACGAGGTCACCGGGCTCGCTGACCACCTCGAAGGCGTCCCCGAGGTCGCGAACCTCCTCGGCGCCGGCGTCGAGGACCGCCATGAGCACCGTGTCCTCGTCGGCGCTGTCGGTCCTGGGCACGACCACGACGCCCTTGCGGGAGAAGAGGTAGGAGACCGAGCCGGGGTCGGCCATCGACCCGCCGTTGCGGGTCATGGCGGTGCGGACCTCCATGGCCGACCGGTTCTTGTTGTCGGTCAGGCACTCGATGAGGACCGCGACGCCGCCGGCGGCGTAGCCCTCGTAGGTGATGCCCTGGTAGTCGACGCCACCGGCCTCGGCGCCGGACCCGCGCTTGACCGCGCGGTCGATGTTGTCGTTGGGGACCGAGCTCTTCTTCGCCTTCTGGATGGCGTCGAAGAGCGTCGGGTTGCCCGCCGGGTCACCGCCGCCGGTGCGGGCGGCGACCTCGATGTTCTTGATCAGCTTGGCGAAGAGCTTGCCGCGCTTGGCGTCGATGCCGGCCTTCTTGTGCTTCGTCGTCGCCCACTTGGAATGGCCGCTCATGAGTTCTCCTCGCTGCGCTCGGCCAGGTGACGGCGGACGATGTCGACGAACAGCGCGTGCACCCGGCGGTCCCCGGTGAGTTCGGGGTGGAAGCTCGTGGCCACCAGGTTTCCCTGGCGGACGGCCACGATCCTACCGTCGGCCGCTCCGCCCACGACGCGGCCGAGCACCTCGACGCCGGCACCGGCCTCCTCCACCCAGGGGGCGCGGATGAACACCGCGTGCAGGGGGCCTCCGTCCAGCCCCAGCTCCACGTCGGACTCGAAGGAGTCGACCTGGCGGCCGAAGGCGTTCCGGCGGACGGTCACGTCGAGCCCGCCGACCGTCTCCTGGTCCGGCGGCGCGTCCAGGATGCGGTCGGCCAGCAGGATCATCCCGGCGCACGACCCGTAGGCGGGCAGACCGGCGCGCACCGCCGTCCGGAGCGGCTCGAGCAACCCGGAGCGGGCGGCCAGCTTGACGATGGTCGTCGACTCACCGCCCGGCAGCACCAGCCCGGCGACCCCCGCCAGCTCCTCCGGGCGGCGCACCGCGCGCGGCTCGGCACCCAGGTCGGCCAGGGCGGCCAGGTGCTCGCGCACGTCGCCCTGCAGGGCCAGGACGCCGATCGACGGGCGGGCAGGGACGGCGGGCACGACCGACGAGGCTACGTCCGCGGTTCCGGCGTCCGGGACGCCGGGCCGACGTCGGCGGCCCGGCGGGAGCTCCAGGTGAGGAGCCGCTCGAGCGGGCCGCGGCCGATCCGCCACCACCAGAGGCCGGCACCGGCGAGGGCGCTGACGACGAATCCCAGCCACAGCCCGACGCCCTCCGGCCGGTCGTCCCCCACCTGCAGCAACGCCCAGAGGACGACGATCTGGGCGGTGTACACCGACAGCGCCAACGCCCCGACGGCCCGCACCGGGTAGGTGAGCAGCGGCAGCCGGTCGGCCACGACCAGGCAGGCGGCGACGACGAGGACGGCGAACCCGCAGGACCCGACCAGCTCGAACGTCGTGCCGCTGTGCGGCTCCGCGCCGGAGAACCAGGCGGCCCGCCACTCCCCCACCGGCGAGGCGAAGCCCTCCTCGGGCCCGGCCGAGGGCAGACCGTCGGCCAGGGCCCGGGTGCTCATCCAGCCGCCGCCGTAGCCGAGCACCGCGGCGAGGGCGCCGGCGCCGGCCAGGCGCGCGCGGACGCCCCCGCTGGCCAGGTCGAGCCGACCCACACCGAGGCCCACCAGCACGAAGGCCAGCCACAGCATCGCCGGGTAGGTGCCGGTAACCAGCAGCTCGGCGACGTAGTGCGACTCCGCGTCGGCGACCGAGAGGACCTGCCCGAGGAGGGCGTCCAGCGGCGGGCCCACGAGCGCGATCGCCCCCGCGGTCACGAACAGCCGGCCGGGCGACCAGCGCAGGAAGGGCAGCGCGAGGACGAAGAGGACGGCGTAGACGGGGAGGATGATCGCGACGAAGGTGTCCAGCCACTCCAGCGCCGCGCCGATGGCGAACACCCAGGCGGCCCGGACCAGGATGCGCACCCGGGCGCGGACGAGGTCCACGCCCTCGGCCGGGCGTCCGCGCCCGGAGAGCAGGGCCATCGACACGCCGGCGAGCGTGGCGAACAGGACCGACGAGCGGCCGTCGACGACCGCCGCCCAGCTCGACGGATCGGCCGTCAGCTCGGTGCCGATCCGCAGGTGCGCCCCGAACATGCCGAGGACGGCGAGACCGCGGGCGAGGTCGATCCCCCGGACGCGGTCGTCGCCCGCGGTGCTCACCAGCCCCGAGTGGCGTACCGCTCGCTCTCCGGGAGCGTGGAGACGTTGATGCCGACCATGGGCTCGCCCAGGCCGCGCGACACCTTGGCGATGACGTCGGGGTCGTCGTGGAACGTCGTCGCCTGCACGATCGCGGCGGCCCGCTGCGCGGGGTCGCCGGACTTGAAGATGCCGGAACCGACGAAGACGCCCTCGGCGCCGAGCTGCATCATCATCGCGGCGTCCGCGGGCGTGGCGATGCCGCCGGCGGTGAACAGGACGACGGGCAGCTTGCCCAGCCGCGCCACCTCGACGACGAGGTCGTAGGGCGCGCGCAGCTCCTTGGCCGCGACGAAGAGCTCGGTCTCGTCGAGCGTGCCGAGCGCCTTGATTCCGGCACGGATCGAGCGCATGTGCCGGGTGGCCTCGACGACGTTGCCGGTGCCGGCCTCGCCCTTGGAGCGGATCATCGCCGCGCCCTCGGAGATCCGCCGGAGCGCCTCGCCGAGGTCGGTGGCACCGCACACGAACGGCACCGTGAACTGCGACTTGGCGATGTGGTGCGCCTCGTCGGCCGGGGTCAGCACCTCGGACTCGTCGATGTAGTCGACCCCGAGCGCCTGCAGGACCTGCGCCTCGACGAAGTGGCCGATGCGGGCCTTCGCCATCACCGGGATCGAGACGGCGCCGATGATGCCCTCGATCATGTCGGGGTCGCTCATCCGCGCGATGCCGCCCTGGGCCCGGATGTCGGCGGGGACCCGCTCCAGGGCCATGACGGCCACCGCGCCGGCGTCCTCGGCGATCTTCGCCTGGTCGGGCGTGACGACGTCCATGATGACGCCGCCCTTGAGCTGCTCGGCCATGCCGCGCTTGACGCGGTCGGTGCCGGTGGAGGGGGTCTGCGCGGACACGGGGATGCCTAACCGGTCGTCGGACGATCTTCGGAAGGCCGATCCTACGGCGGTCAGCGAGCGGGCCGACCGGCCCCGGCCGCCTGCTCGACGCGGTCGTCGATGTCGAAGAAACGCGGCACCGGGCGGCGGCCGTGCAGGCGCAGCAGGCGGGCCAGCCGCGAGCGGCGCAGCGCGCGGGTGTCGCGCACCGCGTCGTTGTAGAAGCGCCGGGCGAGGCCCACCCGGATCCCGGTGCCCTCCAGGTCGGTCCGGAGCGAGTGCGGCACCCCCCGCAGGTCCCCCGGCAGCTCGCGCAGCTCGCGGCCGAGGGCGTTCTCGGACAGCTCGCGGTCGCCGTCCACCGGCCGGCGGGCGTCCGCCGCGAAGGCGGCCAGGTACTCGGCGCGGTCCTCCCCGACGGCCGCCGGGTAGTCGCGGGCCAGCTCCTCGGCCAGGCCGGCGCGCCGCTGCAGCTGGGTGTCGAGGGCCAGCCAGGCCCGCTCGACGCGGTCCTCCAGCCGGCCGAGCCGGGTGAGCGTCCAGGCGACCCAGGCGGCGAGCAGGAGCACGAGCGCGCCGACGAGCAGCAACCAGGCGTCGGGCGTCACGGGGACGGAGGCTAGCGGTGCGTCGGCCCCGGTGGGACGTCCGCGTCCTCCGCCGCGCTGACCGCCCCGCCGCCGGGCAGCACCACGGTCTCGTAGACGGCGAGGATCCGGCGGGCCAGCACCTGCCAGTCGTAGGCCGCCGCGGCGCGCGGACCCGCGGCGGCGAGCTCGGCCCGGCGCGCCGGGTCGGCGAGCAGCCCGGACAGCGCCCGGGCGAGCGCGGCGGCGTCGCCGCGCCGCACCAGCACCCCGGCCTGCCCGTCCTCCAGCACCCGGGCGAACGCGTCGAGGTCGCTGGCCACGATCGGCGCGCCGGCGGCCATGGCCTCGATCAGGATGACGCCGAAGGACTCGCCGAGCAGGTTCGGGGCGCAGTACACGTCGACCGAGCGCAGGAGGGCCGCCTTGTCCGCCTCCGAGATCTCGCCGAGCAGCGAGACGTGCGGTCGCAGGTCCTCGCCGACCAGCTGCCACAGCTCGTCGGCGTGGCCGCGGCCGGCGATCAGCAGGCGGGCACCGGGGTGCTCCCGGACGACGGAGCGCATGGCCGCCAGCAGGACGGGCAGGCCCTTGCGCGGCTCGAGGTAGCGGCCCAGGAAGCCGATGGTCGGCCCGTCGACGCCGCGCGCGTACCCGGGCAGCGTCGGCCCGTCGGCGAAGAAGCCGACGTGCACGCCGTTCGGGATGATCACCGCGTCGCCGCCCAGGTGCTCGACCTGGACCCGCCGGGCGAAGTCGGAGACGGCGATCCGCCCGCTGATCCGCTCCAGCCAGGGGCGCACGACCGGTCCCCAGGCCGCCAGCCACTTCGAGCGCGTGGTCGCGGCGTGGAAGGTGGCCACGATCGGCCCGTCGGCGATCATGCAGACGAGCAGCCCCACCGACGGAGGCGCCGGCTCGTGCACGTGGACGACGTCGAAGCGGCCCTCCCGCAGCCAGCGTCGGACCCGCGCGGCCGACACGGGGCCGAACTGCACGCTGGCCATCGAGCCGTTGTACGGGATCGGGACCGTGCGCCCGGCGAAGGTGATCCACGGGTCGGTGAGCGACTCCTCGCGCTCGGCCGGCGTCAGGATCTCGACGTGGTGCCCCATGCCGCGCAGCGTCTCGGCCAGGTCCCGCACGTGGTACTGGACCCCACCGGGGACGTCCCACTGGTAGGGGCAGACCAGGCCGATGCGCATCAGGGCCGCCCGGGCGGGTCCGGGGGTGCGGGGCGGGCGGGCGGGTCCGGTGGTACGTCCGCCCAGATCCGGCCGAGCATGTGCCAGTCCTCCGGCCGGTCGGCGATCGAGGCGGCGAACGCGTCGGCGACGCCCTGCATGGCGGTGGTCACCCGGTCCCGCAGCCGGCCGGGGCCGGCGACGGGCACCTCCGGGGAGAACACCAGGCGCCAGCCGTCGGCGGTGAACTGGCAGACGGTCGGGACGACGGCCGCACCGGTCCGGTCGGCCAGCAGCGCCGCGCCGCCGGGGAGGCCGGCCGGCCGACCGAAGAACTCGACCGGCACTCCCCCGCTGCCCAGGTTCCGGTCGACCAGCAGGCAGGCGGCGCCACCGTCGCCCAGCCACTCGCGGAGGACCTCGGTGCTCGGGCGCGAGCCGCCGGTGAGCGGGACGACCCGGAAGCCGAGCGACTCACGGAACGCGACGAAGCGCTCGTACAGCGACTCGGGCTCGAGCCGCTCGGCCACGGTCATGAACGGCCCGCCGAGCCAGTCGATGAACCAGACCCCGGCGGCGTCCCAGTTGCCGCTGTGCGGCAGGGCCATGATCACCGGCCGGCCGCCCGCACGCGCCTTCTCCAGGTGCTCGAGGCCGACGACCTCGGTCCCGGCCACGATCCGCTCGCTGCGCAGCGACGGCAGCCGGAACGCCTCCTGCCAGTAGCGGGCGTAGGAGCGCACGGCCCGCGCGGTCAGCTCGGCGAGCCCGTCCTCGTCCAGCGCTCCCCCGGTGACCACCCGCAGGTTGGCCCGCAGCTGCCGCGTGCCCTTGCCGTCGCGCCCGGCCGCCCACCGGCCGGCCCGGTCGAACGCACCGCGGGCCACCGGCTCGGGCAGCAGCCGGACGGCGTGCCAGCCGGCGGCGAACCCGGCATCGGTGAGCCGGGCGTTCAGGGCGCTCACGACGCCGGCGGGGACGGCTCGACGGGGACGGCACGACCGCCGGCCTCCCGACGGACGGCCAGGAACCGCTGCCCGACCGTAACCGCGCTGCCGACGAGCAGCACCCACAGGGTGACGTGCAGGGCGTATGGGATGCCGAGGCCGGCGAACCCGGTTCCGACGAGCACGAGGATGAGCCGCTCGGTGCGCTCGACGACGCCCACGTCGGCGGACAGGCCCACCCCTTCGGCGCGCGCCTTGATGTAGGAGGTCAGGACGCCGAGCACCAGGCAGACGAGGGCGAGGAGCACGAGCAGCCGGTTGTCGCCGTCCCCGGAGTACCACCAGACGAGGGCGCCGAACACCGCGGCGTCGGCGGCCCGGTCGCCGACCGAGTCGAGGACGGCGCCGAACACCGAGCCGCTGCCGCGGGCCCGCGCCAGCGCCCCGTCGAGCATGTCGAGCAGGACGAAGGCGGTGACGGCGACGGCCCCCCACCACAGCTCCCCGTCGGCGATGAGGAGGACCGCCGACAGGACGGCGCCGACCGTGCCGGTGACCGTCACCATGTCGGGGGTGACCCCGGCCCGGGCGAGACGGGCCACGACCGGCGCCCAGAAACGGGCGACGGCCGGGCGTGCGTTGCTGCCGAGCATCAGGCGCCCCGCACCGGGACCGCCTGCTCGGCCGCTTCCTGGGACCAGGCCCCGGCCAGCAGCGTGCGCGTCTCCGCCAGCACCTGCGGCAGCACCCGGGTCAGCCCGATCACCGGCATGAAGTTGGTGTCGCCGCCCCAGCGCGGCACGGCGTGCTGGTGCAGGTGGTCGGCGATGCCGGCACCGGCGACCGAGCCCTGGTTCATGCCGATGTTGAAGCCGTGGGCGCCGCTGACCGCCCGCACCGTGCGCATCGCCGTCTGCGTGAAGGCCCCGAGCTCGGCGACCTCCTCGGCGGTGAGGTCGGTGTAGTCGGGCACGTGCCGGTACGGGACCAGCATCAGGTGGCCGGCGTTGTACGGGTAGAGGTTGAGGACGGCGTAGACCGTCGCCCCCCGGGCCACGACCAGCCCGTCCTCGTCGCTCATGGTCGGGATGACGCAGAACGGGCAGTCGTGGGCTCCCGTGGGCTTGCCCTCGCCCTGGATGTAGGCCATCCGGTAGGGCGTCCACAGGTGCTCGAACGGCTTGCCCGGCCCGTCGTCGGTCATCCGGCGGCCTCCGGCAGGTCGGCGGCGGTGGGGTCGGCGTTGGAGCGGGAGGCGACCCAGGCCGCGATCTGCTCGACCGCCTCGTCGACCGGCACGCCGTTCTGCTGCGAGCCGTCGCGGTAGCGGAAGGACACCGCGCCCGCCTCGGCGTCGGTCGCGCCGGCGATGAGCACGAAGGGCACCTTCTGCTTGCTCGCCGTCCGGATCTTCTTCTGCATCCGGTCGTCGGAGTCGTCGATCTCCACCCGCAGGCCGCGCGCCTTGAGCTTCAGCGCGACGTCGGTCAGGTACGGCACCTGCTCGTCGGTGACCGGGATGCCCACGACCTGCACCGGCGCGAGCCAGGCCGGGAACGCGCCGGCGTAGTGCTCGGTGAGGACGCCGAAGAAGCGCTCGATCGAGCCGAACTTCGCCGAGTGGATCATCACCGGCTGCTGGCGGGTGCCGTCGGCGGCGCTGTACTCCAGGCCGAAGCCGGCGGGCTGGTTGAAGTCGTACTGGATGGTGGACATCTGCCAGGTGCGGCCGATGGCGTCGCGCGCCTGCACCGAGATCTTGGGGCCGTAGAACGCCGCGCCGCCGGGGTCGGGCACGAGCTCCAGGCCGGTCTCCTTCGCCGCCTCCTCGAGGACGGCCGTGGCGACGGCCCACTGCTCGTCGGACCCGATGAACTTGTCCTGCTTGCCGGCGTCGTCGCCGCGGGTGGACAGCTCCAGGTAGTAGTCGTCGAGGCCGAAGTCGCTCAGCAGGCCGAGGACGAACGCCAGCAGGTGGCGCACCTCCCCCGGCGCCTGCTCGGGGGTGACGTAGCTGTGCGAGTCGTCCTGGGTCAGGCCGCGCACGCGGGTCAGACCGTGGACCACGCCGGACTTCTCGTACCGGTAGACGGTGCCGAACTCGAAGAACCGCAGCGGCAGCTCGCGGTAGGACCGCCCGCGCGACCGGAAGATCAAGTTGTGCATCGGGCAGTTCATGGCCTTGAGGTAGTACTGCGCGTTGTCCAGCTCCATCGGCGGGAACATGGTGTCGGCGTAGTACGGCAGGTGACCCGAGAGCTCGAAGACGTGCTCCTTGGTGATGTGCGGGGTGCCGACGTAGTCGAAGCCCTCCTCGATGTGCCGACGGCGGACGTAGTCCTCCATCTCCCGCTTGACCACACCGCCCTTGGGGTGGAACACGGCCAGCCCCGAGCCGATCTCGTCGGGGAAGCTGAACAGGTCCAGCTCGACGCCCAGGCGCCGGTGGTCGCGCCGCTCGGCCTCCGCGAGGTGCTCGAGGTAGGCCTTGTGGGCGTCCTTGCTCTCCCAGGCGGTGCCGTAGATCCGCTGCAGCTGCGGGTTCTTCTCGCTCCCGCGCCAGTACGCGGCGGCGCTCCGGGTCAGGCTGAACGCCGGGATGGCGTTCGTGCGCGGCAGGTGCGGGCCGCGGCACAGGTCGGTCCAGATCCGCTCGCCCGTGCGCGGGTCCAGGTTGTCGTACATGGTCAGCTGGGCGCCGCCGACCTCCACGTCGGCGCCCTCGGCGTCCTCGCCGGCACCGCCCTTGAGCCCGATCAGCTCCAGTTTGTAGGGCTCCTGCGCCAGCTCGACCTGCGCGTCGGCGTCGCTGATCTCGCGCCGGGAGAAGTTCTGCCCGGCGCGGACGATCTCGGTCATCTTCTTCTCGAGGGCCTGCAGGTCCTCGGGCGTGAAGGGCCGCTCGGGGTCGAAGTCGTAGTAGAAGCCGTTCTCGACCGGCGGGCCGATGCCCAGCTTGGTGCCGGGGAACAGCTCCTGCACCGCCTGGGCGAGCACGTGCGCCGTCGAGTGCCGGATGACGGCGCGGCCGTCCGCGCTGGCGGCCGGGACCGGCTCGACCTCCGCCTCGGCGTCGGGCACCCAGGCGAGGTCCTTGAGCTCACCGGTGGCGACCTCGCGGACGACGACGGCGCCGTCGGCGCCCTTCAGCGGGATCCCGGCGTCCTTGAGCGCCTGCAGCGCCGTCGTCCCGGCCGGGACCCGGATCGGGGTGACGGCGGTGGGAGAGGGCGGGGCGGACACGAGGACTCCAGAGGATCGACGGACAGTCGCCCTGAGCCTAGTGCGGGACGACCTGGAGTCCCGCCCCGACGCCGCCCCGGCGGCCGAGCACCTCGGCGACCCGGTCGAACGTCTCCGGGTCGGCGGGCCGCACCGACACGGCGTCCTCCCCCAGGTCGATGGTGAGCGGCACCGCCTCGGCCGTGGTCACCGCGAAACGGCCGTCGGCGCCCCGGGTGAAGGTGAACCGGGCCGCCAGCGAGTCCTCGGTCGGGTAGCCGCGCGTGGCGTGCTCGGCGACGTGGTTGCCGAGGCCGTAGGCGACCCACTCCCCCGCGATCCGCTCGACGGGCTGCACGACGTGCGCGTGGTGGCCCAGCACGAGGTCGACGTCCGGCGAGGCCAGCAGCGCCTGCACCGCGGCCACCTGGGTCTCCGTCGGGTCGTTCCGGTACTCGACGCAGCAGTGCAGGCTGGCGACGACCACCTCGGCGCCGGCGGCCCGCGCCCGCGCGGCGGCCGCCAGCATCCCGGAGACGTCCGGGACGTCGGCGACGTCCACCGACCACTCCCGCCCGGCCGGCAGCGGCACCCCGTTGAGCCCGAACGTGCCCGCCACGTGCCCGACGGTCACCCCGCCGACGTCGACGAGCGTGGGCTCGAGCGCCTCGGCCTGCGTCCGGTAGGTGCCGGTGTGCCGGATGCCGGCGGCGTCGAGGACGTCGAGAGTCCGGACGAGCCCGTCGACGCCGTCGTCCAGCGAGTGGTTCGACGCGGTCGAGCACAGGTCGTACCCGGCACCGGCCAGCGCGTCCACGATCTCGGGCTGGACGGCGAAGCTGGGGTAGCCGCGGTACGGGCCGCCCGCCGGGGCGACCGGGGTCTCGAGGTGGCAGATCGCCAGGTCGGCGTCACCGATCATCGGGGCCACCGGTGCGAGCACCCCCGAGAAGTCGTAGCCGCCGTCGGGCTGCTCGGCGCCGGCGGTGAGCGCCCGGTCCTGGTGCACCAGGACGTCGCCGGTGGCGAGGAGCGTGAACGACTGCGGCGCGGGTGGTGGCTCCGACGACGACGGCGCCGGGGCGGCGACGGGGTCCGCCGAGCACGCCGCCAGCACCAAAGCGAGGGCGGCCAGTGCCGCCGGCCTGCGAGCCACGGCGGGAACCTAGACGAGGACGACCGGGTCCCCGGTGCGCACCACGCCGGGGGTCAGGACGTCGGCGTAGACGCCCAGGCAGTGCTTCGGCCTGCGGGTGAGCTGCAGGACGGCCTCCCCGATGCGGAGGTGGCGGCCGACCCACGCCCGCTCGTCGCCGTCGAGGTCGAGGAGCAGGTTGGCGCGCGGGTCGTCGGCCGAGCACCCCTCGGGCACCTCGCCCGCGGCGGCGCGGTCGACGGCCGCGCGGGACACGAGGTGCACGGGCGCCACGCCCGGCTGCGGAGGGAGCTGCTCGAGGTGCACGGGCCGGCCGAGCGCCGCGGAGAGGGTCGCGGGATCGGCCTCGGCCGGGGTCAGCGACGCGAGGGCGGGCGCGTCCTTCGCGCGGACCGGCCCGTCCTCGCCCACCACCGTCCAGACGCGGTCACCGTCCAGGCCGTCCGGCCCGGCCTGGGCCAGGTCGACCGCGGTGCCGGCCAGGGACCGCACCGGGTAGATGCGGATCTCCGCGACCCGGCCCACCGCCTGCTCCGCCGTCACCCCCGCGACGCTACCGGGCCCTCCGGTACCGAGCGGTACCACGCAGCGGGCTCACGCCCTGACGTCGCGTGACGGATCGCTGGGAAGTCACCGGATCGGCTACCGACCGTGTATCCGGCACCGCCACGTGCCGCTCCTCCTCGCGAACCTGCACCGCTATCGGCCGGCGTCCGCCGCCACCAGGAGAGAGGTTGGGAGACCATGCACAGGACGACTGGGACCCGGGGCATCCGCCGCTGGGTCCTCGGGGGCGCGTCGCTCGCGCTCGCGGCCACGATGGTGGCCTGCGGATCGGACGACTCCGGCGGTGAGGACACCTCGGCCGCAGGGACCAGCGCCTCGGAGGCGAGCGCCGATCCGGCCGAGTTCTGCGAGGCGTCGGTCGACCTGGAGGCGGCGTTCTCCATGGGGCCCGGGGCCGACGAGACCGCACCGCCCGAGGAGCAGCAGGCCGCACTCGAGGAGTTCGGCGCCACCGTCGAACCGCTGCTCGGGGACGTCGAGGACACCGCGCCCGAGGAGATCTCCGACACCGTCACCCAGGCCACCGGCATCGTTCGCGAGGCGCTGTCCGGCGGCGACCCCTCGATCCTGGAGGGCCCGGAGTTCCAGCAGGCCGACGACGAGATCGACGAGTACATGCTCGCCGAGTGCGGCTACGAGCAGGTCGAGGCGACCGGCGTCGACTACGAGTACGAGGGCCTTCCGGACACCATCCCCGGCGGCGTGGTCGCGATCACCTTCACCAACGAGGGCGAGGAGATGCACGAGATCGGTCTGGCCCGCATCAACGACGACGTCACGATGCCCGTCGAGGAGGTGCTGGCCCAGCCCGAGGAGCAGGTCTTCTCGATGATCCAGCTGGCCGGCGTCACGTTCGCCATGCCCGGGGAGTCGGAGACGACCTTCCTGCGCATGGAGCCCGGACGGTACGGCGCCGCGTGCTTCATCCCGCAGGGGACGACGCACGACCACGAGGGCGAAGGGCCGCCGCACTTCACCCTCGGGATGTTCGCCGAGTTCACCGTCGAGTGACGAGGTTCTCCGGATGCCGGCGACCCGACGCCAGTTCCTGGGGCTGACCGCCGCCGCGGGGCTCGCACTGGTCACCAGCTGCTCCGGCCGGGAGCCCTCGGCCGCAGGTCCCTCCTCCGCGGGGGCCCTGCGGCTCACGGCCGCACCGATGCGGCTGGACCTGGCCGGGCACCCCGTCCCGACCTGGGGCTACGGCACCGTCCCCGGCCCGGAGCTCCGCCTCCGGGCCGGGGACGTGCTCCGGGTGCAGCTGGAGAACGAGCTGCCCGAGGACACCACCGTCCACTGGCACGGCCTGGCGCCCCCGAACGCCATGGACGGCGTCCCGCGGATCACCCAGGACCCGGTGGCTCCCGGCGCCGGCTTCAGCTACGAGTTCGAGACGCCGATCCCCGGCTCGTTCATGTACCACGCGCACGTGGGCATGCAGCTGGACCGCGGGCTGTACGGGCCGCTGATCGTGGAACCGCGGACCGAGGAGCTGGCCTACGACCGCGAGTACACGCTGATGCTCGACGACTGGCGGGACGGGATGGACGACCACGCCGGGCACGACGCCGGCTCCGGGAGCGACGACGCCGGCTCGGGGGACCCCGACCCTGCGGACGCCGTCTCCTTCGGCGGCCGCTCCTACCCGCTGCTCCTGGTCAACGGCCGTCCACCCGACGACCCGCCGGTCCTGGAGGCGAGGCCGGGTGACCGGCTGCGGCTGCGGGTCATGAACATCGCCGCCGACACCGGCTTCCGGTTCGCCATCGCCGGTCACCGGCTCACGGTCACGCACTCCGACGGCATGCCGGTCGAGCCGGTCACGGTCGACGCGCTGCGGCTGGGCATGGGCGAGCGGTACGACGTCCTCGTCGACGCGGCGCAGCCCGGTGGCGTCTGGCAGGTCGGCGTGCGTCCGGAGGGCCGCGACGGGTGGGGCCGGGCGGTGCTGCGCTACACCGGCAGCGACGCCTCGAGCGCGCCCGCGGTCGCCGAGCGGCCGGCGGAGCTGGATGGGCAGCTGGTCAGGTACGAGGACCTGCTCGCGCGGGAGCCGCTCGACCTGCCGTCGGGCAGCCCGGACCGCGTGTACGACCTCACGCTCACCGGGACGCAGATCGGCGGGCAGAGCTACCCGGACGCCGACCCGCTCCCCGTGGCAGAGGGTGAGTGGGTGCGCTTCACCATGCGCAACACGAGCGCGAAGTGGCACCCGATGCACCTGCACGGCCACCACTTCCAGGTGCTGACGCCGTCCGGCCGCGGGCCGGTGAAGGACACCGTGGCCGTCCCCGCCCGGGGTGGCGAGGTGACCTTCGACTTCCTGGCGACCAACCCGGGCCGGTGGCTGTTCCACTGCCACAACCACCACCACATGGAGGACGGCATGCTCCGGCTCGTGGAGTACGGCCGGGGCTGACCCCCGTTCGATGACTTCCGCGCCTCCCGCAGGTCACAACCCCGACGACCACGGGGACGGGAGACGCATGGGCAAGCTCATCTACGGGATGATCACCTCGCTCGACGGCTACGCCGAGGCCGCCGAGGGCGACCTCGGGTGGGGAGCGGCCGACGACGAGGAGGTGCACAGCTTCATCGGCGACACCTTCCGGCACGTCGGCACGTACCTCTACGGCCGGCGCATGTACGAGACGATGGTGTTCTGGGAGACCGCGCACACCGAGCCCGGTGCGCCGCCGCACGTCGTGCAGTACGCGCGGGACTGGCAGGCCGCCGAGAAGGTCGTGCACTCCACGACGCTGGAGTCGGTGTCGAGCGAGCGGACCCGGATCGAGCGGACCTTCGACCCCGAGGCCGTCCGCCGGCTCAAGGAGGCGTCGGAGTCCGACCTGACCGTCGACGGCCCGACCCTGGCCGCCCAGGCGATCGCGGCCGGCCTGGTCGACGAGTACCACCTGTTCCTGACGAGCACCGTGGTCGGCGGCGGGAAGCGCTTCTTCCCCGACGGCGTGCGCCTCGAGCTCGACCTGGTGGAGCAGCGCGCCTTCGCCAGCGGGCTGATCCACGCCCGCTACCGACCCCGGTGAACGACGAAGGGCCAGGGCACCCCACCCCCGGGGTGCCCTGGCCCTTCGATCCGGTGGGCGATACTGGGTTCGAACCAGTGACCTCTTCGGTGTGAACGAAGCGCTCTACCACTGAGCCAATCGCCCGCTGCGGCCATCGACGACCGCGCACTGTGATTGTGCCAGAAGGTCACCGCCAGAGCGGCACCCACCCCGGCACCCAGTCGGGCACCCCGGTGAGGTGCAGGGTCACGACCAGGACGCCGTACACGAACGCGGCCGTGGCCGCCGCGATCAGCAGCCGCACCCAGACCGGCTGGGCCGTGACCCAGTCGGTCCAGCGCTTGACGTGCTCCTTGGTGAACTCGAGCAGCCGCTCGGCCCAGGTGAACTCGGTGGCGAGGACGAACAGGCCGGCGATGACGGTCAGCCACCCCGGACCGGGCAGCGGGATCGTCGCGAGGCCCAGGGCCACGATCAGACCGCCGACGATCCCCACGGCGACGCGGTAGCCGTGGTTGACGCTGCGGCGCGCGGCCAGCCGGCGGCGCCACTTCGTGTCGGCCACGCGCTCGCGGAGGCTGCGCACCTCGTCGGCGTCGTAGCGAGCCCGCCGCTCGTCGCGGGTCTCCCGGTGCCCGTGCTCGGGGGGAGCCGCTGTCCCGTGCTCGCTCAGCTGGTCACCTGCCCGGTCGCCACCACCTCCGTCGGTTCCGACGGAGCTTCCCGACCGGCTTCGATGCTGATGCCGTAGGTGGCGAACCCGTCGAGGCCGGTCAGCCGGGACTCTACGGTTCGCAGCGCCATCTGTGACCCATCCACGTCGAAGGTGCCGAGAGCCTCCGGAGCGTCGCCACCCAGACCCCAGACCACGTAGGTCGAGTCGTCGGTGTCGTTGGCCGGGAGGCCCAGCGTGATCACCTGCAGCTCGCCGTCCCGGGCCACGACGGTGGCGACGGGGGCGCCCTCGTCGCCGAGCGGCGCGACCGTCGCGGAGGGGTCCAGCAACGCCTCGACGGCGTCCTGCTGCGCGGCCACCGTGGAGCTCAGCTCGGCGCGGTCCGAGCGCAGCACGACGTTCCAGACGCCCAGGCCGAGGACGGCGGCGACGGCAGCGGCCACGAGGCCGAGCGCCAGGGAACGGGGGCGGCGGCGGGGCGCCGGGACGAGGGGCGCAGGCGTGGCGCTCGCGGGAACGGCCGTCGGGCGCACGGCGGTCGGGGGCACGGCGGACGGAGGCATGCCAGGCACAGGCGTCGCTGCGGGCGCCGGGTCCACCTGCTCGGTGGCCGCCACGGCCTCCCGGATCCGCACGGCCAGGGCGTCGGAGGGCTCGACGGCCGGTAGGTCCGCGGCCAGTGCACCCATGACCTCGGTCGTCTCCGCGACCGTCGCCGTGCACCGGGTGCAGCCGGGCAGGTGCCGGGCGAAGACCGCCTCGTCCTCGGGCTCCAGCGCGCGCAACGCCCAGCCCACGGCGAGTTCGTCGAACCGCTGGTGGTCGGCGCTCATCGCTGCGTCTCCTCTGCCGGCCGGACCCCGCCGAGGGCTCCCGCCCCCGCCGGACCACCGAGCTCTTCGCGGAGCCGCCGCATCCCGGCCAGCATCCGGGTCTTCACCGTTCCCAGCGGGGTGCCGGTGAGCGCGGCGACCTCGCGCTGCGTGTAGCCGCCGTAGTACGCCAGCGTCAGGGCTTCGCGCTGCGGGTGGGACAGCGCGGCCATCGCCGTCCGGACCTGCTCGGCGACCACCCGGGACCAGGCGTCCTCCTCCACGTCGCGGGTGGCCGTGGGGGCGTCCAGCGCCATCTCGTCCTCCGCCTGCGCCTGCCTGCGCCGCTGGGACTCCTCACGCCGCACCGCGTCCACCGCCTTGTGGTGGACGACCGCGAGCAACCACGACGCCACGCTCCCCCGCGCCCGGTCGAACGCCGACGGGTCCCGCCACACGCTGAGGAACACCTCCTGGAGCACGTCCTCGGCGAGCGCGTCGTCGGCGAGGATCCGGCGGGCCAGGGCGAAGGCCGGTCGGCGGAACCGCGCGTAGAGGTCGTCGATCGCGCCGCGGTCGCCCGCGCGGATGCGGCGCATGACGTCGGCGTCCCCGGAGGCGTCGTCCGGACGCCGCACCGGGGAGGTCACGGCTCCCATGATCACACGTCCCGTTCGTGCACTGCTGCCACAGCGGTTCATTCCTGCGGGTGTTCGGGGTTCGCCGGCCCCCCGTCCGGGCATGGCAGGGGGCGACAAGCCCCGCCCGCGTGTGACGGGTGGGACGGATGTGAAGGAAGTGCAATGCCTCGTACCTTCGAGAACCGACGGTCGTTGACCTGACATGCGCAGCGGTTGGACCCCCGGGTACTCGTCCCCCATCACGCTCCAGCTGGTCGGTCCGCAGTCGTGGACCGAGGTACCGGCGTTGCTCTGCTACGACGCGGCCGACCCGTTCGCCGTCCGGATCGCCTTCGGCGACGTGGGCGACGAGAACGGCGTCGTCGACCCCGATGACGGCGGCATCGCCTGGCTGCTGAGCCGCGAGCTCCTGCAGGCCGGCCTCGAGGGCCCCGCCGGCGACGGCGACGTCCGGCTCTGGCCGGCCCACGCGGCGACCGACGTCCTGTTCCTCCATTTGCGCGCACCGTCGGGCGAGGCGCTGTTCGAGCTGTCGCGGGCGACCGTGGCCGCCTTCCTCCGGCAGACGGAGGCGCTCGTGCCGTCCGGCAGCGAGAGCGAGCTGCTGGACCTCGACGACGAGCTGCACGTGCTCCTCTCCAACGGCGGGGCGGACCCCTCGGGCCGTTGACCTGCGGTTTCGGTCTCCCGCCGGCCCCTGACGGGCCCGTGGAGACCCCCCTGCTTGGAGGGCTCAGGGCCGTCGGTTAGAGTTCTCCTCGCAACGCGGACGTGGCTCAGCTGGTAGAGCATCACCTTGCCAAGGTGAGGGTCGCGGGTTCGAATCCCGTCGTCCGCTCGGAACCTCGGGCGCTGGTCGAGAGACTGGCGCCCGCGTGCGGTGGAGTGGCCGAGAGGCGAGGCAACGGCCTGCAAAGCCGTCTACACGGGTTCAAATCCCGTCTCCACCTCGTCTCCTCTGCGGAGCACGAGCGCGGAGGAGGGTCCGGTCGCGAGGCCGGGACGGGCGATTGGCGCAGCGGTAGCGCGCTTCCCTGACACGGAAGAGGTCACTGGTTCGATCCCAGTATCGCCCACAGAGAAGAACCCCCAGGCCCTCGGCCTGGGGGTTCTCTCGTTCTCAGCGCCGGCGGCGGCGCGACCGCCACCACCGCAGGGCCAGCCACACCTCCACGGCGGCGACGACGGCGAACAGCCCAGGCACGAGCGGGTCGACGTCCGCGTCCACGAAGAAGGCCCCGAACGCAGTCCCCACGGTGATCAGGAGCAGACCCACCCACGTCCCGGTCTGCGCCCGCCGGACCTCGGGCGGCACGACCTCCCCTGCCGGGCGGGTCATCCCGCCACCGGGGCGACGTGCTCGGCCCAGAAGCCGGCGACCTGCCCGGCGAGCTGCTCGGAGCTGCCGCTGTTGTCGAGCACCACGTCGGCGACCGCGCGCCGCTGCTCGTCCGACGCCTGCGCCGCGATGCGGGCACGGGCGTCCTCCTCGGACATGCCGCGGCCCACGAGCCTGCGCACGCGGATCTCGGGGTCGGCCTCGACGACCAGCACGAGGTCGTAGGAGCCCGCCTGACCGGTCTCGACCAGCAGGGGGACGTCGTTGACCAGGACGGCGCCCTCGGGGGCCGCAGCGACGAGCTCAGCGGTCCGGGCGCGCACCAGCGGGTGCACGATGCCGTCGAGCCGGGCTCGGGCGGCGGGGTCGCTGAACACCACCGCGGCCAGCGCGGCCCGGTCGAGGGCACCGTCGGCGGTCAGGACGCCGTCGCCGAACGCCTCGACGACCTGCGCCAGGCCGGGCGTCCCGGGCTCCACCACCTCACGGGCGATGCGGTCGGCGTCCACGACGACGGCACCGCGCGCGGCCAGGAGGCCTGCGACGGTGCTCTTGCCCGATCCGATCCCGCCGGTCAGCCCGATCCGCAGCACGACCGGACAGTAGTTGCCCGCGCGGACGCCCTCGGGACGGGCCGAGGTCACGGCCGGGTAACAGCCGCCCCGCTCGTCCGGCGCGTCGCACCAGTCACACGCGTCACGCGCATAACGTCCGCCTCGGCGATCTTCCCCCGCCGAGAGAGGCAGAACCCGACATGTCCCGTACCACCGCTGACGCACCCACCGCGACGCGCGCCGCCCGCCGACAGGGCGCGGGCCGGCACCGCCTGGGCTCGGCCTCCGGGATCCGCTGCGCCGACATCCCCGCGGTCCGGGAGCGGATGGAGTTCCAGCGCCCCGCGACGCGGCGCCGCAGCTCGTTCGTGGAGTGGCTGTTCCAGGCCCCGCCGGCCGGTCGCCACACGTGGAGCTTCCTCGCCGGTTCCGGCGGCCGCCCCCGCACCGCGTTCGCGATCATCCTCAGCCTGTAGCCGGACGACGAGAGGCCCCACGGACGACGTCCGTGGGGCCTCTCTCGTGCCCGCGGAACGCCGGAGGCCCGGCACCCCCGAGGGGGTGCCGGGCCTCCGGACTCGTGGAGCTAGGTGCTCACTCGCCGCCGGCGAGCTTGGCCCGCAGCGCGGCCAGGGCCTCGTCGCTGGCCAGCGTGCCGCCGGAGACCTCGGCGCCGACCGACTCGGCGCCGTCGCTGGAGTAGTTGCCCCCAGCGGCGGCCTCGGCGTCGGCCTCCTTGGCCGCGGCGATCTGCTTGCGGTGCGCCTCGAAACGGGCCTGGGCCTCGGCGTACTGCCGCTCCCACTCCTCGCGCTGCGCGTCGAAGCCCTCGCGCCACTCGCCCGTGTCGGGGTCGAAGCCCTCCGGGTACAGGTAGTTGCCCTGCTCGTCGTAGGACGCGGCCATGCCGTAGGCGGCCGGGTCGAACTGGTCGTCCTCGCCGACGACGCCCTCGTTGGCCTGCTTGAGCGACAGCGAGATGCGACGGCGGTCGAGGTCGATGTCGATGACCTTGACGAGGATCTCGTCGCCGACCTGCACGACCTGCTCGGGGATCTCGACGTGGCGCTCGGCCAGCTCGGAGATGTGGACCAGGCCCTCGATGCCCTCGTCGACGCGCACGAACGCACCGAACGGGACGAGCTTGGTGACCTTGCCCGGGACGACCTGACCGATCTGGTGCGTGCGCGCGAACTGACGCCACGGGTCCTCCTGCGTCGCCTTCAGCGACAGGGAGACCCGCTCGCGGTCGAGGTCGACGTCGAGGACCTCGACGGTGACCTCCTGGCCCACCTCGACGACCTCGGACGGGTGGTCGATGTGCTTCCAGGACAGCTCGGAGACGTGCACCAGGCCGTCGACGCCGCCGAGGTCCACGAACGCACCGAAGTTGACGATCGAGGAGACGACGCCCGTGCGGACCTGGCCCTTGGCGAGCTTGTTGAGGAACTCGCTGCGCACCTCGGACTGGGTCTGCTCCAGCCACTGGCGACGGGAGAGCACGACGTTGTTGCGGTTCTTGTCGAGCTCGATGATCTTCGCCTCGAGCTCGCGGCCCACGTAGGGCTGCAGGTCGCGCACGCGGCGCATCTCGACCAGCGAGGCGGGGAGGAACCCGCGCAGGCCGATGTCGAGGATGAGGCCACCCTTGACGACCTCGATGACGGTGCCGGTGACGACCTCGTCGGCTTCCTTCTTGGCCTCGATCGTGCCCCAGGCGCGCTCGTACTGCGCGCGCTTCTTGGACAGGATCAGACGCCCTTCCTTGTCCTCCTTCTGGAGAACCAGGGCTTCCACCTCGTCGCCGACCTTGACGACCTCGTTCGGGTCGACGTCGTGCTTGATGGAGAGTTCGCGCGAGGGGATGACGCCCTCGGTCTTGTAGCCGATGTCCAGCAGCACCTCGTCCCGGTCGACCTTGACGATGACGCCCTCGACGATGTCGCCATCGTTGAAGTACTTGATCGTCTGGTCGATCGCCGCGAGGAAGTCCTCGGCGGAGCCGATGTCGTTGACGGCGACCTGGGGGGTGCTGGAAGGACGGACCTGGGTGGAGGTCATGTGGTTGGTTGCTCCGGACGGTTTATGCGTAGGGACAGGACGACCCTCGGCCGTTCGGCCGTGGGGATGATCAGCGGGGAGAACCGGCGCGGGCCTTCCCTGTGGGGAAGAGCACGACAGACCTCTGGCGCATTCCCCATGGTACGGACGCGCGCACGCCCGGGTCCACCTGGGTTCCGGTCCGCGATCGGCCGCCGCGGCGTGTCACCATCGGCGCGTCATGGACCGCCCTTCCCCCCTCCCCCTCGCCGACGACGGCTACCCGGCGGCAGGCGGCGTCGCCCGCCGGTCCGCGGGCAGTGAGGAGTCGACGCGGGCCAACCGCCGCTGGTGGGACGCCGCCGCGCCCGCGTACCTGGCCGAGCACGGCTCCGACCTCGGGGACGCCGACTTCCTGTGGTGCCCGGAAGGGTTGCGGGAGGCCGACGCGCACCTGCTCGGGGACGTCGCCGGCCGCCGCGTGCTGGAGATCGGCTGCGGATCGGCGCCGTGCTCGCGCTGGCTGCGCTCGGCCGGTGCCGACGTCGTGGCTCTCGACCTCTCGGCGGGGATGCTCGCGCGGGCCGCCGAGCTGAACCGGTCGACCGGCATCGCGGTGCCGCTGCTGCAGGCGGACGCCGGGGCCCTCCCGCTCGCCGACGGGGCCGTGGACCTCGCCTGCTCCGCGTTCGGCGGCCTGCCGTTCGTGGCCGACGTCGAGGGGGCGCTGGCGGAGGTCGCCCGCGTGCTGCGGCCCGGCGGGCGCTTCGTCGCGTCGGTCAACCACCCGATGCGCTGGCCCTTCCCGGACTCCCCCGACCCCGAGGACCTGCGCATCGTTTCCTCGTACTTCGACCGCACGCCGTACGTCGAGACCGACGGCGCCGGCCGGGCGGTCTACGTGGAGCACCACCGCACCGTGGGCGACTGGGTGCGCGCGGTGGTCGGTGCCGGCCTGGTGCTGGAGGACCTCGTCGAGCCCGAGTGGACGCCGGGGCGCACGCAGCACTGGGGCCAGTGGTCCCCCGAACGAGGCGCCCTGGTGCCGGGCACGCTGGTCCTGGTGACGAGGAAGCCGCGGTGACCGGGAGCGCGCGCGGTCCTGTCGCAGCGGTCACGGCACCGCGGCACAGCGGCGGCTGAGCCGACCGACGTCCGCGAGAACCCGTCGAGGACCCTCTCCGTGATCCCCGAGAGGCCCTGGGTGGGCGGTGATCCCGTCGGCCGTGCTCGCCATCGCGTCGGTGCGGGCCGGAGACCGATCACGTCCTAGTGGGCCGCGGCGTCCCAGCTCTCGCCGAAGCCCACGGAGACCTCCAGGGCGACCGACAGCTCCGCCGCGCCGGCCATCTCGCGCCGGACGAGGGCCTCGAGCGCCTCTCGCTCCCCCGCGGCCACCTCGAGGACCAGCTCGTCGTGGACCTGGAGCAGCATCCGCGAGCGGAGCCCCTCGGCGGCGATCGCCTTCTCGACGTTCAGCATGGCCACCTTGATGACGTCGGCGGCGGAGCCCTGGATGGGCGCGTTGAGCGCCATCCGCTCGGCCATCTCGCGCCGCTGGCGGTTGTCGCTGGTGAGGTCGGGGAGGTACCGACGGCGGCCGAGGGTCGTCTCGGTGTAGCCGGTGAGCCGGGCCTCCTCGACGACGGTGTCGAGGTAGTCGCGGATCCCGCCGAAGCGCTCGAAGTAGGCGTGCATCTGGCCGCGCGCCTCCTCCGGGGTGATCCGCAGCTGCTGCGACAGGCCGTAGGCCGAGAGCCCGTAGGCCAGGCCGTAGCTCATCGCCTTGATGCGGCGGCGCATCTCCGGGTCGACGTCCTCGATCGGGATGTCGTAGGCCCGGGACGCGACGAAGGAGTGCAGGTCCTCCCCCGACGTGAACGCCTCGATCAGGCCCTCGTCGCCGGAGAGGTGCGCCATGATCCGCATCTCGATCTGGCTGTAGTCGGCCGTCATCAGGGACTCGTAGCCCTGGCCGACGACGAACGCCTGCCGGATGCGACGGCCCTCGGCGGTGCGGATCGGGATGTTCTGCAGGTTCGGGTCGGTGGACGACAGCCGGCCGGTGGCGGCGATCGTCTGCTGGTACGTGGTGTGGATGCGCCCGGCGTCGTCGACCATCGGGATGAGCCCGTCGATGACGGTGCGCAGCCGGGTGACGTCGCGGTGCCGCAGCAGGTGCTCGAGGAACGGGTGGCCGGTGGTGGCCAGCAGCGACGTGAGGGCCTCGGCGTCGGTCGTGTAGCCGGTCTTGTTCTTCTTGGTCTTGGGCAGACCCAGCTCGTCGAAGAGCACCGCCTGCAGCTGCTTCGGCGAGCCGAGGTTCACCTCGCGGCCGATCACCGCGTAGCACTCGGCGGCCGCGGCGGCGACGCCGTCGGCGAACTCCTTCTGCAGGTCGTGCAGGAAGTCGAGGTCGGCGGCGATCCCGCGGTGCTCCATCGCCGCGAGCACACGGGTCAGCGGCAGCTCGATGCCGCCCAGCAGCGCGTCCCCGCCCCGCTGGCCGAGCACCGACTCCAGCGCGTCGGACAGGTCGTTGACGGCGACCGCCTTGAGGACGTCGGCGTGCGCCGCCTCGCGGGCGACGTCGTCCTCGGTGGGCCCGAGCCCGTCCAGGGTGAGCTGGCCCTCGGGTTCGGCGGCGTCCTTGAGCTCCCGCTTCAGGTAGCGGACGGAGAGGTCTCCGAGGTCGAACGACCGCTGGCCGGGGTTGGCCAGGTAGGCGGCGAGCGCGGTGTCGCTGACCAGGCCCTCCAGCTCCCAGCCCCGGGACCAGACCGCCAGCAGCGGGCCCTTGACCTCGTGCGCCACCTTGGGCGCCGACGGGTCGGCCAGCCAGGCGGCCAGCGCCTGCTCGTCGGCGGTGTCGAGGTCGGGGCCCAGGTCGACGAAGGTGGCACGGTCGTTGGCGGCGGCCAGGCCCAGCCCGGTCAGCTCGCCGGTGCCCCGCCCCCAGGTGCCGCGGAAGATCAGGCCGGTGCGGCCGCTGCGGGCGTTCGCGTCCAGCCACGCCCCCAGGCCCCCGGGCTCCAGCTCGTCCTCGGCGACGTCGAAGCCGCCCTCGACCTCCGGCTCGGCGCTGGTCAGGGTGGCGAAGAGGCGGTCGCGCAGCACCCGGAACTGCAGGTTGTCGAAGAGCGTGTGCACCTCGTTGCGGTCCCACGGCTGGACGCCGAGGTCGGCCGGACCGAGGTCGAGGGGGACGGCGCGGTCGAGCTCGGTGAGCCGCCGGTTCTGCAGCACCGAGGACAGGTGCTCGCGCAGCTTCTCGCCGACCTTTCCCTTCACCGTGTCGACCTGGTCGACCAGCGCGTCGAGCGAGCCGTACTCCCGCACCCACTTGGCGGCCGTCTTCTCGCCGACGCTCGGGATGCTGGGGAGGTTGTCGCTCGGGTCGCCCCGCAGGGCCGCGAAGTCGGGGTACTGGACCGGGCTCAGGCCGTACTTGGTCTCGACCTCCTCCGGCGTGAAACGGGTCATGTCCGAGACGCCCTTGCGCGGGTACAGCACGGTGACGTGCTCGTTGACCAGCTGCAGGGCGTCGCGGTCACCGGTCGCGATCAGCACGTCCATGCCCTGCTCCACGGCCTGCACCGTCAGCGTCGCGATGACGTCGTCGGCCTCGTACCCCTCGGCGGTGATCACCGGGACGTGCAACGCGGCGAGCACCTCCTGGACCAGGCTCACCTGCCCGCGGAAGTCGGTCGGGCTCTCGGACCTGTTCGCCTTGTACTCGGCGTAGATCTCGCTGCGGAAGGTCTTCCGCCCGACGTCGAAGGCGACCGCGAGGTGGCTGGGCTTCTCGTCGCGCAGGATGTTGATCAGCATCGAGGTGAAGCCGTAGACCGCGTTGGTCGGCTGGCCGGTGGTCGTGGAGAAGTTCTCGACCGGCAGGGCGAAGAAGGCGCGGTAGGCCAGCGAGTGGCCGTCGAGGAGGAGCAGGCGCGGGCGTTCGCCAGTGCTCGACGGGACGGCGGGCGCGGAGGTGGAGACCGGTGCGGACATCGGGGCCGATCCTAGGTGGGGGGTCGGACTGATTACCGTGCCTTCCGTGACCACAGCTCGCCCGGACTGGATCCCCGCCGACAAGCTCAGCCCGCTCGACGACAAGCTGGGCATCCGGATCACCGACTACAACCCCGACCGGATGGTCGCGACCATGCCGGTCGAGGGCAACGAGCAGCCCTTCGGCCTGCTGCACGGCGGCGCCAGCTGCGCCCTCATGGAGACGATCGGCTCGTGGGCCGGCGCGATCCACGCCGGCCCGGACAAGCAGGTGGTCGGCATCGAGCTGAACGCCAGCTACCTGCGCGGGGCGACGTCCGGCGTCGTCACCGCGGTCTGCACCCCGGTCCGCCGCGGTCGGACGCTCTCGACGTTCCTCATCGAGATCACCGACGACCAGGGCCGGCCCACCGCCACCGGCCGGCTCACGACCCTGACGAAGGACTGAGCACTCAGGCGGTGAGGCCGCGCGGGACCGGCCGTCGCCGGGCGGCCGGCCGACGCGGCGACGGCAGGGGCACCCCACCGCGCTGCCACGACGCCAGCGACCTGACGAGCGAGTCGACCGCCACGACCCGGCGGGTGGTGAGCGGCGCGAAGCCCATGCGGGCGAAGAAGCGCTGCCGCTCCGCCTCGTGGCCGCCTGCGGCGGCGACCACGTACGCCGCGCCGTTCTCCCGCGCGTAGGCCGCGGCTGCCTCCAGCAGGACGGCGCCGGCACCCCGCCGCCGGTGCTCGCGGTGGACGACGAAGGTGTCCACCGTGACCTGCGGGTTGCCGAGCACGAGGGACAGCGGGTCGAGCCCCAGCACCGCGAGGCCGACGGGGACCTCGGCGCCGGACGCGCCGTCCGCCGCGTAGGGCCCGGGGAGGACGGCGAGGACGACGCGGTGACCCGGGTCCTCGAGCAGCCGGCGGAAGCCGGAGGCGGCGGCGTTCAGCGAGGTGTGGCCGGTGAGGACGTCCTCGGCGTGCGCGTCGGCGCGGTGCTGGCGGACGAGGGCCAGGACGGCGGGCAGGTCACCCGCACGAGCCGTACGCGTGACCACGCGGGACCGCGAACCCGAACCTGGCACCGGAACCTCCCCTGGAAGTGGGGGAAGACTGCACCGCTGAACTGCCGTGATCACGCCGACGCGCCGCAACGGCACGCACCGTCACCACCGCGGCGTGTCGCGGAAAGGTCACAGGTCAGCACGAAGGGACAGCAGGACAACCACCGCGGGTTAGGGTCCGTGCTCAATCATCCGCCCTGGGAGGTCGAGTGACGCACGCGGGAAACCGTGCCCGCCGGCACGGTCGACGATCGGGACCCGCCGGGTTCCTGCAGCGACCGGGAGGTCGCGGTCGGCCGCCCGGAGGGCACGTCGTCGTCCGGCTGCTGCTGGTCCTGGCCTTCGGACTCGGCCTGGCGGCCTTCACGCCGGGCGTCGCCCAGGCCGAAGAGGCGAGCGAGCAGGTGGCCGGAACCCTGCAGACCAGCCGGAGCGGCCCGATCGAGGGCGTCGAGGTCCTCGTCGAGGACGCGAGCGGCGAGCGGATCGACGAGGTCGAGACCGACGAGAACGGTCGCTGGTCGGTCGACCTGCCCGGGCCGGGTGAGTACACGGTCTCCATCGACGCCGACGACCTGCCCGACGGCGTGGAGCTGGCCGGTGAGGACAACCGGACCGTCACCGTCGACGAGGGCCGCCGGCAGGCGGTGATCATCGGCCTCAGCGACGGCAGCCGGAACTCCGGCGGCGGCTCGGTGCGCGCCGTGCAGCTGCTCGTCGACGGCATCCGGTTCGGCCTCCTGATCGCGATGGCCGCCGTCGGCCTGTCCCTGATCTTCGGGACGACGGGGCTGACGAACTTCGCGCACGGCGAGCTGGTGACCATCGGCGCGGTCGCCGCCTGGTACATCAACGTCTCGGGCGGGGTGAACCTGATCGTCGCGACGATCCTCGCGATGATCGTCGGCGCCGCGGTCGGCGCGTTGAACGAGCTCGGCCTGTGGCGGCCGCTGCGCCGGCGCGGTACCGGCCTGATCGCCGCGCTCGTCGTCTCGATCGGCCTGTCGCTCCTGCTGCGCTACCTGATCCAGGTCATCTACGGCGGGCGGTCCAGCCCGTACCAGGGCTACCAGGGCGGGCGCGCCGTCGACTACGGCCTGTTCACGATGACCAACAAGGACCTCGTGTCGGTGGTCATCTCCGTCGTCGTCCTCGTGCTGGTCGCGGTGATGCTCCAGCGCACCAAGATCGGCAAGGCCATGCGGGCCGTCTCCGACAACCGCGACCTGGCTGCCTCCTCCGGCATCGACGTCAACCGGGTGATCCTGGTGGTCTGGATGATGGGTGGGGCGCTGGCGGCGCTGGGCGGCGTGCTCCTGGGGCTGTCCGACCAGGTGCAGTGGGACATGGGCTTCCGCCTGCTGCTGCTCATGTTCGCCGGCGTCACGCTGGGCGGTCTGGGCACCGCCTACGGCGCGCTCGTCGGGAGCCTCATCGTGGGCGTGTTCGTGCAGATGTCGACCCTCGTCATTCCGAATGACGTGAAGTACGTCGGAGGGCTGCTGCTCTTGATCGTCATCCTCGTCATCAGGCCCCAGGGCATCCTGGGCAGCCGGGTACGGATCGGCTGAGGCGATGGCTGACCTCGTCAACGCCCTGGCCGTCGCCGGCAAGTCCGCGCTCGGGTTCCAGGCGATCTTCTTCGCGCTGCTGGCCATCGGCATCAACGTGCAGTTCGGTTACGCCGGGCTGCTGAACTTCGGCCAGATCGCCTTCGCGATGCTCGGTGGGTTCGGCATCGCGATCTCGGTGAGCAAGTGGGGCCTGAACTTCTGGGTCGGTGTCCTCGTCGGCGTCGCGGCCGCCGTCGTGCTGGCCCTGCTGCTCGGTCTGCCGACGCTGCGCCTGCGCGCCGACTACCTGGCCATCGCGACCATCGCGACGGCCGAGGGGCTACGGCTGCTGTTCCGGTCGGTCTCGGCGACGCCGGTCACCAACGGCACGCGAGGGCTGTCCGGCTTCAACCAGGACTTCATCTCGCTGGCACCGTGGAACACCTCCCAGCGGTACCGGATCCTCGGCACCAGCTGGTCGGGCGGTGAGCTCTGGGTGGCGCTGATCGGCTGGCTCCTGGTGATCCTGGCCAGCCTCCTGGTGTGGGCGCTCATGCGCAGCCCGTGGGGACGCGTGCTGAAGTCCATCCGCGAGGACGAGGACGCCGTCCGCTCGCTGGGCAAGAACGTCTACGTCTACAAGATGCAGGCGCTCGTGCTGGGCGGTGTGCTCGGTGCGTTCGGCGGCATGGTCTACGCCGTGGGCACCGGGTCGGCCGTGCCGGACCAGTACCAGAACGCCAACACGTTCCTCGCCTACGCCGCCCTGATCCTGGGCGGGGCCGCCCGCGTCCTCGGTCCGGTCGTGGGCGCGATGATCCTGCTGTTCATCCTGCAGTTCGCCGACACCGGGCTCCGCCTGCTGATCAGCAACGGCATCATCCCCGAGGACCTGCTGTCGTCCACCGACGTGGCGCAGATCCGGTTCATCCTGGTGGGTGTCGGACTGATGCTGCTGCTGATCTTCCGCCCGCAGGGCATCTTCGGCGATCGACGAGAGGTGATGCTCGATGCCCGCTGAGCCCACACCCCACGGTGCTTCGGCATCCGGTGCTGGTTCCTCCGCCGGCTCGTCCGGGGCCGGCGCTTCCCGCGTCGGCGGCGACGAGACCGGCTACCGACCGGAGCGGTCCGGCGGCTGGCACAGCGGCGACGCTCCCCAGCGCTTGGCGCAGACCGCGCTCAAGGACCTCCCGTGGGAGGTCGGTGTCGCCAAGCCGGATGCGGCCGTCGTCGTCGACGGCGTCACGCGGACCTTCGGTGGCCTGACCGCCGTCGCGGTCGACCACCTGGAGGTCCAGCGCGGCGGCATCACCGGCCTGATCGGTCCGAACGGTGCCGGCAAGACGACGCTGTTCAACCTGCTGACCGGGTTCGACCAGCCCGACACGGGGACCTGGTCGTTCAACGGCAAGGACCTGGGCAAGATGTCGCCGCACCAGGTGGCGCGGCTCGGTGTGGTCCGGACGTTCCAGCTGACCAAGGCGCTGTCCCGCCTCACCGTGCTGCAGAACATGCTGCTCGGCGCGCAGGGGCAGCGCGGTGAGAGCTTCTTCCGCGCGCTGGTGCCCGGCACCTGGCGGGCGCAGGAGAAGGCCAACACCGAGAAGGCGATGGACCTGCTCAAGCGGTTCAAGCTGGATGCCAAGAAGGACGACTTCGCCGGAACCCTGTCCGGTGGTCAGCGCAAGCTGCTGGAGATGGCGCGGGCGCTCATGAGCGACCCGCAGGTCGTCATGCTCGACGAGCCGATGGCCGGGGTGAACCCGGCGCTGACGCAGAGCCTGCTCGGGCACGTCAAGGACCTGCGCGAGCAGGGCATGACGGTGATCTTCGTCGAGCACGACATGGACGTCGTCCGGGACATCAGCGACTGGGTGGTGGTCATGGCTGCGGGCCGGATCATCGCCGAGGGGCCACCGGAGTCCATCAGCCAGAACCAGGCCGTGGTCGACGCCTACCTCGGTGCCCACCACGACGCTCCGCTGACGGTCGAGGAGGAGGACCAGGTCCTCGCCCAGGCCGAGCGGGCGATCGCCCGCGAGGAGGCGACCGACGGCGAGGTCCTGAGCACCGAGACCGCGTCCGCAGACGACCGGAGGAACGACCGATGAGCGACCCCTTGTTCACGGTCGACGAGTCCGGCGAGGACCTGACCCGCGCCGACAGCGCGTCGACGACGACGGAGATGTCGCCCGCGGAGAAGGCAGCCACCCGCGAGGAGCACGTGCGCCTGGCGGAAGGCGCGCTCGTGCGTGCCGACGACCTGGTCGCGGGGTACGTGCCCGGCGTCAACATCCTGCGGGGCTGCGACTTCTACCTCCAGGACGGCGAGCTGGTCGGCATCATCGGCCCCAACGGTGCCGGCAAGTCGACGCTGCTGAAGGCGCTCTTCGGGCTGATCCCGGTGCGCTCGGGCACCGTGACGCTGCGCGGAGAGGACATCACCTCGGCGCCGGCCCACCGGCTCGTGTCGCTCGGGGTCGGCTACGTGCCGCAGAACAACAACGTGTTCCCCTCGCTCACCCTCGAGGAGAACATGCAGATGGGCGTCTACCTGCGGCCGAAGACGTTCAAGGACCGCTTCGACTACGTCGTGGACCTCTTCCCGCTGCTCGGGGAGCGCCGCAAGGCGAAGGCCGGGACGCTGTCGGGCGGTGAGCGGCAGATGGTCGCGATGGGCCGGGCGCTGATGATGGACCCGTCGGTGCTGCTGCTCGACGAGCCGTCGGCCGGCCTCTCCCCCGCGTACCAGGACGAGGTCTTCATCCGCTGCCGCCGGATCAACGCGACGGGCGTCTCGATCATCATGGTCGAGCAGAACGCGCGCCGGTGCCTGCAGATCTGCGACCGCGGCTACGTCCTGGACCAGGGGCGGAACGCCTACACGAACACCGGGGAGTCGCTGATGCACGACCCGAAGGTCATCGAGCTCTACCTCGGGACGCTGGCCAAGGCCACCTGACCGGACCGCACAGCACCGCTCCCGGCGCCGGCTCCCCTCGGGGGGCCGGCGCCGGGTCGTTCCACCCTTCTTCGAAGGGTGCCGGTCCGTCGCCGGGTCGGGGCGCCGGCCGCCCGAGCCAGCACCGCGGCCTCCACCTGGCACGGATCCCGTCGTCGGCGACCGGTGCGAGCACCTCGGTCAGCATGCGGGCGTGCGCCGGCGTGACCACCCCGGCCCCCAGCGCGGTCAGCGTGGCCGGCAGCAGCTCCACCAGGGCGCCGACAGCGCGAGCGCGCCATCACCTCGTCCACCGCCCGCTCACCGCCCGCGGTCAGCGCCGACGGCCGCGCCGCCGGGGTGGCCACCGCAGCCGCGCCCATCTCGCCGTCGGGGCGGTCCAGCTCGGCAGCCGGACGCGCCCCGGCGACCGCCGCCCGTGCCCGGGCGTGCACCGCCGCGTCCCGCCACGCGCGCCGCTGCGCGGCCTTCGCGCACCTGACAGGTGCGGCCCGCCGGTCTCCAGCAGCGACGCCGGCCGGGCGCCTTCCGGCTCCACGGCCACATGCCGGAGCGGCAGGTCCACCAGCACGGTCCGGCGCGGGATCAGCGGGTCGATGCGCTGCGGTCGGGCCTCGCGCCAGCTGGGCAGCCGCTGCTCCACGCCGGAGGCGGCGCCGTCGGACGGCATGTCGAAAACGCGTCCGGTCCTGGTGCGCGCGCCGCCCTCACCAGCGGAGAGGACGGCTGTGGACAGCACAGTGGCCCGGCACCGCGAGGGTGCCGGGCCACTGTGGTGGCTCCTACCGGATCAGGATCCGGCAGCGGGGATCAACGCTGCGGGCCGACGCCGTTCGCGTTGAGGCCCTCGAGGATCCGCGAGGACTCCTCGAAACCGATGACCACGATGGCGTCGGGGTTGAAGTCCACCATCCGCTGGACCTCGGAGTCGAAGTTCGCCGCCTGCGGGTCGTAGGTGATGCTCTGGATGTCGTCCTCGGAGAGACCCGCGTCAACCAGGTTGTTGAGGGTGTTCTCCGCCAGACCCGTGCCGTACGGGTCGTTGAGGGCCAGGATCCCGACCGTGTTGTTGCCGTCCTCGATGATCAGGTCGGCCAGGGCCCGAGCCTGCAGCGTGTCCGGCGGGGCCGTGCGGAAGTACAGCCCGTTGTCGTTGTAGGTCGTGAACTGGTCGGACGTGTTCGCCGGGGAGATCTGCATGACGCCGGCCTGCGTGATGGCGTCGATGACGGTGAGGCTCACGCCCGAGGACGCGGCACCGACGATCGCGTTGACGCCGGACTGGAGCAGGCGGTCGACGGTCTGCGTGGCGGTGTCGGTCGAGGCGTCGCCGGAGTCACCCTCGACGAGCTGGACGGGCTGCCCGAAGACGCCGCCGGCCTCGTTGATGTCCTGGACGGCGAGCTTGGCACCGGCGACCTCCGGCGGGCCGAGGAACGCGAGGTTCCCGGTCAGCGGGAGCAGGGTGCCGATGACCAGCGGAGCGCCGGCCGTGGCGGTCGGGACCGGGTCCGGGCCCTCGTCGGTGGCGGCGTTGGCCTCGTCGCCGGCGAGCACGAACTCCGTGGCGTCGTCGTCGAGGGTGTTGTCGTCACCGAACTGGAGGATGCCGAAGCTGGCCTCGGCCGGCTCACCGGCGTCGGCGAAGCTCAGCGGGCCCGACGCACCGTCGTAGTCGACGTTGCCGCCGCCGGCCAGGATCTCGGCGCAGCTGGCGTAGTCGGTGCAGGCGTCGCCACCGAAGGTCAGACCGTTGACGTAGTCCTTGAACGTGTTGGCCTGGTTGGTGCCGGCCGCCTGGGCCGCCAGCGCCGTCAGGACCACGGCGTCGTAGGTCTCACCCGCGTAGTTGTAGTCCTGCAGCTCGGGGTCGACCGCGAGCAGCCGGTCCTTGAAGTCCGACGACAGGTCGGTGAGGGGCGTGGTGCCCTTCATGCCGGCCAGGGCACCCTCTTCGGAGAAGTCCTCGCCGAGGGCGTTACCCATGTTGCCGTCGGTGCCGTAGATGTTGACCTGCTTCTCACCGCTGTCGGCCGAGCCGGTGTCACCCTCGTCGTCGCTGCCGCCGCCACAGGCGGTGAGAGCGAGCAGGGCGGCACCGGCGAGGGCGATGCTGCGGGCAGTGGTGCCAGTGCGCATCAAGCAACTCCCAGTGTCATCGTTCTCTGCGTCGCCGGGAGGATTCACAGGAAATCCGCCGCTCGGACGCCGATCGGTGCGGAGAACCTAACTGGCCCGCGAAGCGATGCACCCGGCGTTCAACCGATAGTGATGGGGTTGTGATCTACGGATTTACCGGCGATCCGGCCCCCGGACGCGGGGTCACCGGCTCCTCGGGAACCGCCGCGCTCCCGACGGTTCAGGCGGTCGGGCCCTCGCCCGTCGCACCCGGGACGGCGTCGGCGACGGCGCCCGCGTCGATGATCGACTGGGCCAGGGCCTTCATCGACGTCCGCTGGTTCATCGCGGTCCGCTGGATCCAGCGGAACGCCTCGGCCTCGGTGATGCCCTGCTCGGCCATCAGCTGCCCCTTGGCCTTCTCGACGACCTTCCGGGTCTCCAGCCGCTCCTCGAGCGTCCGCACCTCGCCGTCCAGCGCCGTCATCTCGGTGAATCGCGCCCGCGCGACCTCGATGGCCGGGACCAGGTCGTTCTTGGAGAAGGGCTTCACGAGGTAGGCCATGGCACCCGCGTCACGCGCCCGTTCCACCAGCTCCCGCTGGCTGAAGGCGGTGAGCACGATGACGGGCGCGACGCGGGCGGACGCGATCTGCTCGGCGGCCGACAACCCGTCGAGCACGGGCATCTGGATGTCGAGGATGACCAGGTCCGGCCGCAGCTCGGTGGCGCGGTCCACGGCCTGCTGGCCGTCCCCCACCTCGGCGACGACGGAGTAGCCCTCCTCCTCGAGCATCTCCTTGAGGTCGAGGCGGATGAGGGCCTCGTCCTCGGCGATGATGACCCGGATCGTCTCGCTGCTCACGGGCGGAAGCCTAGCGACGTCGGGCTGCCGGCACCTCACCGCTACGCTGCTCGGGCGGCCGGGCACCCCGGCACGCCCCCGTACCCCAATCGGCAGAGGGAGCGGATTCAAAACCCGCGCAGTGTGCGTTCGAGTCGCACCGGGGGCACCTGCTGGATCGCCGATCCTCCGGATCGGCACCGCGGCCACGCGCCGTCCCCCTGGCTCGATGAGCCGTTGCGTCGCTCCTGCGCGGGACCCGCCGGGCCCCACTCGGCACGACGATGCCGTGCGGTGAATACCGTGGGCCCGTGAGCGCCTCTGACGTGCCTGTCCCGCACATGACGCCCGAGCAGTTCCGGCAGCACGGCCACGAGGTGGTCGACTGGATCGCCGACTACTGGACGCGGATCGGCGAGTTCCCCGTGCGGTCGCAGGTCTCCCCCGGCGACGTCCGCGCGTCCCTCCCGGCCGCGCCCCCCGAGCAGGGCGAGCCCTTCTCCGCCGTCCTCTCCGACCTCGAGCGCGTCGTCCTGCCGGGCACCACGCACTGGCAGCACCCCGGCTTCTTCGGCTACTTCCCGGCGAACACGTCCGGGCCGTCCGTCCTGGGCGACCTGGTCTCCGCCGGGCTCGGAGTCCAGGGCATGTCGTGGGTGACCAGCCCCGCTGCCACCGAGCTCGAGCAGCACGTCATGGACTGGTTCGCCGGCCTGCTCGGGCTCCCCGAGTCCTTCCTCTCCACCGGTACCGGCGGTGGCGTCGTCCAGGACTCGAGCTCGGGCGCCAACCTCGTCGCCCTGCTGGCCGCCCTGCACCGGGCGAGCACGGGCGCCACCGTCCGCCACGGCGTCGACCCCGACCGCGCCACCGTCTACGTCTCCGCCGAGACCCACTCCTCGATGGTGAAGGCGGCGCGGATCGCCGGGCTGGGCAGCGACGCCGTCCGCATCGTCGAGGTCGACGACGACCTGGCCATGCGCCCCGCCGCGCTGGCCGCCCGGCTGGAACGGGACGTCGCCCGGGGCTACACCCCCGTCCTCGTCTGCGCGACGGTCGGGACGACGTCGACGACGGCGATCGACCCGTTGGCCGCGCTGGGCCCCATCTGCCGGGAGCACGGCGTCTGGCTGCACGTCGACGCCGCCTACGCGGGGGTCAGCGCCGTCGTCCCCGAGCTGCGGGAGCTGCAGGCGGGCGTGGAGTGGGCGGACAGCTACACCACCGACGCGCACAAGTGGCTGCTCACCGGCTTCGACGCGACGCTCTTCTGGGTCGCCGACCGCGGCGCCCTCACCGGCGCCCTGGCGATCCTCCCCGAGTACCTGCGCAACGCCGCCACCGACGCCGGCGCGGTCGTCGACCTCCGCGACTGGCAGATCCCGCTCGGCCGCCGGTTCCGCGCGCTCAAGCTGTGGTTCGTCCTCCGCTGGTACGGCGCCGACGGGCTGCGCGCGCACATCCGCTCGCACGTCGCCATGGCGCAGGACCTCGCTGCCCGCGCCGAGGCCGACGAGCGGTTCGACGTCGTCACCAAGCACCCGTTCTCGCTGGTGTGCCTGCGCCCGCGGTGGGACGGCGAGGTCGACGCCGACGTCGCCACCATGACGCTGCTCGAGCGGCTCAACGACGGCGGTGAGGTGTTCCTGACCCACACCAACGTCGGTGGGAAGGCGGTGCTGCGCGTCGCGGTCGGCTCCCCGGCGACCACGCCGGCCCACGTCGACCGGCTGTGGGCGCTGCTGTGCGAGCACCACGACTTCCTCGCCACCGACTTCGCGGCGGCGGCCGCGGAGCTCGAGGAGGAGCGCCGTCGGGAGCGCGAGCGGGCAGAGCTGGAACGGGCCGAGCAGGAGCGGGCCGAGGCCGCTCAGGAGGCGCCGGCGGCCGAGGAGCCCACGCCGGAGGAGCCCACGCCGGAGGAGCTCAGTCCTTCAGCGACCTGATCAGGCCCTCCTGGGCCACCGTGGCGACGTGCGTCCCGTCGGCCGACCAGATCTGCCCGAAGCACAGGGCCCGCCCGGAGGACGCCGCCGGGCTGTCGGTCTCGTAGAGGAACCAGTCGTCGGCACGCACCGGCCGGTGGAACCACACGGCGTGGTCGAGGCTGGCGCCGATGAAGTCCGGCCAGCCCCCGCCCAGCCGGGCGAACCCGGCCGAGAGCAGCGTCAGGTCGCTGACGAAGGTCAGCGCCGCCGCGTGCGCGGCCCGGTCCTCCCCCAGCTCCCCCGCGACCCGCAGCCAGGTGTAGCTCTTGGTGTCCGGTGGCGACTTGGGCGGCGCGGTGAACGGGTCCTGCAGGAACCGCTGCTCCACGACCTTGCCCATCGCGGCCATCCACGCGGCGCGCTCCCCGTGGCGGGCGACGATCTCGTCGGTGCCCGGGAGGGTGTCCGGCCGCGGCACCTCCGGCATGGGCAGGCAGTGTTCCGCGACCGGCTCCTCGCCCGCGTGGAAGTCCGCGGTCAGGGCGAAGATCGCGACGTCCTCGCCCTTGCGGTACTGCCGGGCCACGACCCGGCGCGTGGTGAACGACCGCCCGTCGCGGATGCGGTCGACCTCGTAGCGGATCTCCTCGAAGGGGTCCCCGGGCCGCAGGAAGTACGAGTGCAGCGAGTGCACGGCGCGGTCCTCGGGAGCGGTGCGCTCCGCCGCCATCAGCGCCTGCCCGGCGACCTGGCCGCCGAAGATGCGCTGCCGCTCGGTGCTCGGGGTCTGCCCGACGAAGACGTCGGGCTTGCGCTCCTCCAGTTCCAGCACGGCCAGCAGCGCCGCGGCCTGGCTGCCACCGGTCACGAGTCGGTGCCCACCTCGTGCACGCGGATCAGGTTGGTCGAGCCCACCGTGTTGGGCGGGCTGCCGGCGACGACGACGACGCGGTCGCCGACCTTCAGCCGGCCGATCGACAGCAGGGAGAAGTCGACCTGGTCGACCATGTCGTCGGTGTGCTCGACCATCGGCACCAGGAACGTCTCGACGCCCCACGACAGCGCCAGCTGGCTGCGCACCCGCGCGTCGACGGTGAAGGCGAGCAGCGGCTGGCGCGGGTGCAGGGCGGCGAGCCGGCGAGCGGTCTCGCCGGTCTGCGTGAACGTGGCGAGCGCCTTCACGTCGAGGCTCTCGCTGATGTCGCGGGCCGCGCGCACGATGGCGCCCGAGCGCGACCGGGAGCGCCGGACCACGTCGGGCACCCACAGCTGGTCGCTCTCGACGGCGTCGATGATCCGCTCCATCGTCCGCACCGCGCCGATCGGGTGGGCGCCGACGGAGGTCTCGCCGGACAGCATCACCGCGTCGGCCCCGTCGAGAACGGCGTTGGCGACGTCGGAGGCCTCGGCGCGCGTGGGCCGCGAGTTCTGGATCATGGACTCGAGCATCTGGGTGGCGACGATGACCGGCTTGTTGCGCTCGCGCGCTGCCTGGATCGCCCGCTTCTGCACCAGCGGCACCTGCTCGAGGGCCAGCTCCACGCCGAGGTCGCCGCGGGCGACCATGATGCCGTCGAAGGCCTCGACGATCGCCTCGAGGTTCTCGACCGCCTCCGGCTTCTCGAGCTTGGCGATCACCGGGACGGTGATGTCCTCCTGGCGCATGATGTCGCGCACCAGCTCGACGTCGTCCGGCGAGCGGACGAAGGACAGGGCGATGAAGTCGACGCCCAGCTGCAGCGCGAAGCGCAGGTCCTCCTCGTCCTTGTCCGAGAGGGCCGGCACGCTGACGGCGACGCCGGGCAGCGACAGCCCCTTGTTGTTGGAGACCTCGCCGCCCTCGACCACCAGGCAGAAGACGTCGGGCCCCTCGACGCGGACGACGGTCAGCGCGAGCTTGCCGTCGTCGACGAGCAGGCGGTCGCCGACCCGGACGTCGTCGGACAGGTTCTTGTACGTCGTGGAGACCCGCTCGGCGGTGCCCTGCACGTCCTCGACGGTGATGCAGACCTGCGCCCCGGTCGGCCACTCGACCGGCCCGTCGGCGAAGGTGCCCAGCCGGATCTTGGGGCCCTGCAGGTCGGCCAGGACGGCGACGGCGTGACCGGTGGAGTCCGAGGCCTGCCGCACGTTGCCGTACGCGGTGGCGTGGTGCTCGTGGGCGCCGTGGCTGAAGTTCAGCCGGGCGACGTCCATCCCTGCCTCGACGAGGGAGGTGATCTGCTCCAGCGAACTGGTGGCAGGTCCGAGGGTGCAGACGATCTTCGCGCGGCGGGACATGGCGATAACGCTAGTGGCTAGCCGAAATGATCTCGCTCGCGGCCCGGCCCCGGTGTGTCGGCCGGGCCGCGAGCGGTGTCATCGCAGCGCGACCGTCGTCGGGGCCACCGGCGCGGGCAGCATCGAGTTGCCGGTGAGCCAGGTGTCGGCGGCCGCTGCCGCGGCCCGGCCCTCGGCGATGGCCCAGACGATCAGGGACTGGCCACGACCCATGTCCCCGGCCACGAAGACGCCCGGCTCGGTGGACATGAACTCCGCGTCCCGGGCCACGTTGCCGCGACCGTCGACCTCGACGCCGAGGGAGTCGACCAGACCTTCGCGCTGCGCCCCGGTGAAGCCCATGGCCAGGAACACCAGGTCCGCCGGCAGCTCCCGCTCGCTGCCCTCGATCTTCTGGAAGCGCCCCTCGACCCGCTCGACCTCGTGCAGCAGCAGCGCCCGCACGTTGCCGTTGCCGTCGTCGAGGAACCGCTCGGTGTTCACCGAGTAGAGCCGCTCGCCGCCCTCCTCGTGCGCGCTGGAGACGCGCATGATCATCGGGTAGGTCGGCCAGGGGTTGGCGCCCGCGTCCCGGCGGTCCGGCGGCGCCGGCATGATCTCCAGCTGCGTCACCGAGGCCGCGCCCTGGCGGTGCGAGGTGCCGAGGCAGTCCGCTCCGGTGTCGCCGCCACCGATGATCACGACGTGCTTGCCATGGGCGTTGATCGGCGGGTCGTCGAGCTCGCCGAGCGCCTGGAGGTTGCCGTAGGGCAGGTACTCCATCGCCAGGTGGATGCCGCGCAGCTCGCGCCCGGGCGCCGGCAGGTCGCGGCCGATGGTGGCGCCACCGGCCAGGACGACGGCGTCGTACTCCGCCCGCAGCTGCTCGGTGGACAGGTCGTGCTCCCCCGAGCCACCGACCTCGACACCGGTCACGAAGCGGGTGCCCTCGGCGCGCATCTGGTCCAGCCGCCGGTCGAGGAGCGCCTTCTCCATCTTGAACTCGGGGATGCCGTAGCGCAGCAGCCCGCCCACCCGGTCGGCCCGCTCGAAGACGGTGACGTCGTGCCCCGCGCGGGTGAGCTGCTGCGCGGCGGCCAGGCCCGCGGGGCCCGAGCCGATGACGGCGACCTTCTTGCCGGTCCGCTCGGCCGGGGTCTGCGGCTGCACCCAGCCCTCGTCGTAGGCGCGGTCGATGATCTCCCACTCGATCTGCTTGATCGTCACCGGCGACTCCTGCAGGTTCAGCACGCAGGAGCCCTCGCACGGCGCGGGGCAGAGCTTCCCGGTGAACTCCGGGAAGTTGTTGGTCGAGTGCAGCCGCTCGATCGCCTCGTGCCAGTCGTCGCGGCGGGCGAGGTCGTTCCACTCCGGGATCAGGTTCGCCACCGGGCATGCGTGGTGGCAGAACGGGATGCCGCAGTCCATGCAGCGGGCCGCCTGCTTGCGCACCGCGGCGACCGGGAAGACGGCGTCCTCCCCGTTCTGGCGGGACAGGTAGACGTCCTTCCAGTCCATGATCCGGACGTCGACCGGACGGCGCGGCGGGAGCTCCCGCTCGTACTTCAGGAATCCGGTGGTGTCAGCCACGAGCTGCCTCCTCCTGCGCGAGTTGCGTGAGACATCCGGTTGCGCAGCGCGTGTCACCCACGAGCGGCCTCCATCACTGCGAGGTCGACGTCTGTCCCGTTCGCCTCGGCCATCCGCTGGGCGTCCAGGGCCCGCTTGTAGTCGCGCGGCATGATCACGCTGAACTGCTCCGACCAGCGTCCCCAGTCGGCCAGCAGCGCCTGCGCCACCGTCGACTCGGTGTCGCCCGCGTACCGGACCAGCACGTCGCGCAGCCACTGCGCGGACTCCCCGTCCAGCGGCTCGACGTCGACCATCTCGGTGTTCACCCGGTGCCGGGCGAGGTCGAGCACGTAGCCGATGCCGCCCGACATGCCCGCGGCGATGTTCCGCCCGGTCGCGCCGAGGATCACCGCGCGGCCACCGGTCATGTACTCCAGCGCGTGGTCGCCCACGCCCTCCACGACGGCCAGCGCACCGGAGTTGCGCACGCAGAACCGCTCGCCGACCCGGCCGCGCAGGAAGATCTCCCCGCCCGTCGCCCCGTAGCCGATGACGTTCCCGGCGATGACGTTGTCCTCGGCGGCGAAGGGCGCCTCGCGGTGCGGCCGGACGATGATCCGGCCGCCCGACAGGCCCTTGCCGACGTAGTCGTTGGCGTCGCCGAACAGCCGCATCGTGACCCCGCGCGGCAGGAAGGCGCCGAACGACTGCCCGGCCGACCCGCCGAAGGTGAGGTCGATCGTGCCGTCGGGCAAGCCCTCGCCGCCGAAGCGGCGGGTGACCATCGAGCCCAGCATCGTGCCGACGGTGCGGTTGACGTTGCGCACCGGCAGCTCGAGGGTGACCGGCCGCGCGTCGAGCAGCGCGCCCTCGCACAGCTGGATGAGGGTCTGGTCGAGGGCGACGTCCAGCCCGTGGTCCTGGTTCTTCACCTGGCGCAGCGGCGCGCCCTCGGGCAGCTCCGGCACGACCAGCATCGGCGAGAGGTCCAGCCCCTGCGCCTTCCAGTGGCCCACGGCCTTGCGGGTGTCGAGCAGCTCGGCGTGGCCCACCGCCTCGTCGATCGACCGGAAGCCCAGCTCGGCCAGGTAGCTGCGCACCTGCTCGGCGAGGAACTCGAAGAACGTGACGACGAACTCCGGCTGCCCGGTGAACCGCTTGCGCAGCTCCGGGTTCTGGGTCGCGACGCCGACCGGGCAGGTGTCGAGGTGGCAGACCCGCATCATCACGCAGCCGGAGACCACCAGCGGCGCGGTCGCGAACCCGAACTCCTCGGCGCCCAGCAGCGCGGCGATCACGACGTCGCGGCCGGTCTTCATCTGCCCGTCGACCTGCACGACGATCCGGTCGCGCAGCCCGTTGGCCAGCAGCGTCTGCTGCGTCTCGGCCAGGCCCAGCTCCCACGGGGAACCGGCGTGCTTGAGCGAGGTGAGCGGCGCGGCCCCGGTGCCGCCGTCGTGCCCGGAGATCAGGACGACGTCGGCGTGCGCCTTGCTCACACCCGCCGCGACCGTGCCGACCCCGACCTCGGACACCAGCTTGACGTGCACGCGCGCGTCGTTGTTGGCGTTCTTGAGGTCGTGGATGAGCTGCTTGAGGTCCTCGATCGAGTAGATGTCGTGGTGCGGCGGAGGGCTGATCAGCCCGACGCCCGGCGTCGAGTGCCGGGTGCGCGCCACCCACGGGTAGACCTTGCTGCCGGGCAGCTGGCCGCCCTCGCCGGGCTTGGCGCCCTGCGCCATCTTGATCTGGATGTCGTCGGCGTTGACCAGGTACTCGCTGGTCACGCCGAAGCGCCCCGAGGCGACCTGCTTGATCGCCGAGCGGCGCAGGTCGCCGTTCGCGTCGGGCGTGAAGCGGTCGGGGTCCTCGCCGCCCTCACCGGTGTTGGAGCGGCCACCGAGCCGGTTCATCGCGATGGCGAGGGTCTGGTGCGCCTCCGCCGAGATCGAGCCGTAGCTCATGGCTCCGGTGTTGAACCGCTTGACGATCTCGCTGGCCGGCTCGACCTCGTCGAGCGGGACGGGCTCGCGCACGCCGGTCTTCAGGGTGAAGAGCCCGCGCAGCGTCGCGGCCTCCTCCGACAGCTTGTCGACAGTCTGCGTGTACTTCTCGAAGACGTCGTACTGCCGCGAGCGGGTGGCGTGCTGGAGCAGGAACACCGTCTCCGGGTTGAACAGGTGCACCTCGCCCTCGCGGCGCCACTGGTACTCGCCACCGGTCTCCAGCCGGCGGTGGGCCCGCTCGGTCGGGTTCACGGGGTAGGCGCGGCGGTGGCGCATGGCCACCTCTTCGGCGAGGACGTCGATGCCGACGCCACCCAGCGGGCAGGAGGTGCCGGTGAAGTACTCCTCGACGAGGTCCTGCGAGAGCCCGACGGCCTCGAAGATCTGCGCCATCGTGTACGACCCGGCGGTCGAGATGCCCATCTTGCTCATGACCTTGAGGACGCCCTTGCCGAGCGCCTTGACCATGTTGCGGACTGCCTGGGCCGGCTCCACGCCGGTGAGCGCGCCGTCGCGAATCAGGTCCTCGATCGACTCGAACGCCAGGTACGGGTTGACCGCGGCGGCGCCGTAGCCGAGCAGCAGCGCGACGTGGTGCACCTCGCGGCAGTCGCCGGACTCGACGACGAGGCCGACCTCCATGCGGGTCTTCTCGCGCACCAGGTGGTGGTGGACCGCCGCGGTCATCAGCAGCGACGGGATCGGGGCGCGCTTCTCGTCGCAGTCGCGGTCGGAGAGCACGATGATCCGCGCCCCGGCGGCGATCGCCTTGGAGACCTTGGTGCGCAGCTGCTCGACGGCCTCGGCGAGCGCGGCACCGCCGCCGTCGACGTCGAAGTGACCGGTGATCCGGACGGCGGCGTAGCCGGGCAGGTCGCCGTCGTCGTCGATGTGCAGGATCTTGGCCAGCTCGTCGTTGTCGATGACCGGGAACGGCAGGTACACCTGCCGGCAGGATGCCGGGGTGGCCTGCAGCAGGTTCTGCTCCGGCCCGAAGGTGCGCCCCAGGCTGGTCACCAGCTCCTCGCGGATGGCGTCCAGCGGCGGGTTGGTCACCTGGGCGAACAGCTGCCCGAAGTAGTCGTAGAGCAGCCGCGAGCGGTCCGACAGCGCCGCGACCGGGGTGTCGGTGCCCATGGAGCCGATCGGCTCGGCACCCGAGGACGCCATCGGCGTCACCAGGACCCGCAGCTCCTCCTCCGTGTAGCCGAACAGCATCTGCCGGCGGACGACGGACTCGTGGCTGGGCCGCGAGCGGCGGCGCTCGGGCAGCGAGGGCAGGTGCACCAGGCCGGCGTGCAGCCAGTCCTCGTAGGGGTGCTCGGCCGCGAGGGCCCCCTTGACCTCCTCGTCGGAGACGATCTTCCCCGAGCTGGTGTCGACCAGGAACATGCGACCGGGCTGCAGGCGGCCCTTGGCCACGATGTCGGCCGGCGGGATGTCGAGGACACCGACCTCGCTGGCCAGCACCACCAGGTCGTCCTTGGTGTGCCACCAGCGACCCGGGCGCAGACCGTTGCGGTCGAGGACGGCGCCGATGAGCGTGCCGTCGGTGAAGCAGACCGCGGCCGGCCCGTCCCACGGCTCCATGATCGAGGAGTGGAACCGGTAGAAGGCCCGGCGGGCCGGGTCCATCTCGTCGTGGTTCTCCCACGCCTCCGGGATCATCATCAGGACGGCGTGCGGCAGCGACCGGCCCGACAGGTGCAGCAGCTCGAGCACCTCGTCGAACGTCGCGGAGTCGCTGAAGTCGCTGGCGGTGACCGGGAAGATCCGCTCCAGGCCGAGCTCGGAGGCGGGACCGGCCGGGCCGTCGAACAGCTGGGTGTCGAGCTTCGCCTCACGGGCCCGCATGCGGTTGCGGTTGCCCTTGATCGTGTTGATCTCCCCGTTGTGCGCGATGAAGCGGAACGGGTGGGCCAGCGGCCAGCTCGGGAAGGTGTTGGTCGAGAAGCGGCTGTGCACCAGGGCGATCGCCGACTCGTAGCGCTCGTCGCGCAGGTCGGGGAAGAACAGCGGCAGCTGGTCGGTGGTCAGCATGCCCTTGTAGGTGATCGTCCGGGACGACAGCGAGGCGATGTAGAGGGAGCTGCCGGCCTCGACGGCGGCGCGCTCGGCCCGCTTGCGCAGCACGAAGGAGCGCCGCTCCAGCCGCGTGACGCCGTTGCACTCGACGTTGCCGCCGAAGGCCTTCTCGTCGGCCCGCGCACCCATCGTCTCGGCGACGAACAGCTGGGCGAAGTGCGGCATGACCGCGCGGGCGGTGGGACCGAGGTCGGCGCCGTCGGGGTCGATCGGCACGTCGCGCCAGCCGAGGACGGTCAGCCCCTCCTCCTCGGCGAGCCGGGCGACGTCCTCGTAGCGGGCGGCCCGCTCGGCGTCGTCGGTCGGGAGGAAGGCGATGCCGACCGAGTACTCCCCCTGCGGCGGCAGGTCGAAGTCGACGCCCGCGCGCAGCAGCGCGTCGGGCACCTGGGTGAGGATGCCGGCGCCGTCGCCCGAGTTGGGCTCGGAGCCCGCGGCACCGCGGTGGTCGAGGTTGTGCAGCGCCGTGAGGCCCTGGGCCACGATCGCCCGGGAACGACGGCCGCGGGCGTCGGCCACGAAGGCGACGCCGCAGGCGTCCTTGTCGTTCGCCGGGTCGTAGAGGCCGGTCTTCGCCGGGACGGCGGAGAACGGGACTGCTGACGTCGCAGCGGCGGGGGCGGTGAGGTCGGGCATGTCACTCCCGTCGTCGGCGGCCGTCCACGCCTGGGCAGGTCGCGGACGGGGGCACGGAGCCCTGGCCGGTGGTCAAGGGGCCGGTGGTCGGAGGGGGCGGCACTGCGGAGGCCGGCTGCCGGGGGGACGTCGGCCCCGGCTGCGGCTGGCTGGAGCCCGTCGGGTGTGGTGCCGACGAGCTGTCGTCCGCGGGGCGACGCTGGCCCGGTCCGACTGTTCGGCCCGACCAGGATCACTGGCGGGCCTGACGCGAAGGGTACACAGCCGTAACACGGGCTCAGGCCGGATAAACCTCACATCCGGCGCGTCGGCAGGATCGACGCGTTGCCTGGCGGGAACGGCTGATCAGCCCGGCTCGGCGGGCCGGGGATCGTCCTCGCGGGCGGCCACGTCCTGACCGCGCGTGATGACCTCCCGCGGGCGGCCGCGCTGCCAGAAGAAGTAGGCCAGCGCGAGCACACCCACGACGACGGACGTGAAGACGTTGATGCGGACGCCGAAGAAGGTCTCCGCCGGGTCGGTGCGGAGCAGCTCGATCCACAGGCGGCCTGCGCAGTAGGAGGCCACGTACAGGGCGAACGCCCGGCCGTGACCCAGCCGGAACCGGCGGTCGGCCCAGACCACGAAGGCAGCCGCCGCCAGGTTCCACAGCAGCTCGTAGAGGAACGTCGGGTGGAAGGTGCCGAGCAGCACCGGCTGGCCGTCGGCGTCGAGCACCGCCCGGCCGCCGTCCCACTCGTAGATCTTCAGCGCCCAGGGGAGGTCGGTCGCCCCGCCGTAGAGCTCGTTGTTGAACCAGTTGCCGAGGCGGCCGATCGCCTGCGCGACCAGCAGACCCGGAGCCAGCGCGTCGGCGAACGCCGGCAGCGGGATGCCGCGGCGCCGGCAGGCGATCCAGGCACCGACGCCACCGAGGGCGATGGCGCCCCAGATGCCCAAGCCGCCCTCCCAGATGGCGAAGGCCCGCAGCGGGTCGCCGCCCTCGCCGAAGTAGGCGCGCGGGCTGGAGATCACGTGGTACAGCCGCCCGCCGATGATCCCGAAGGGCACCGCCCAGACGGCGATGTCGAGGACGTCGCCGGGCGCGCCACCCCGGGCCACCCACCGCTTCTCGGTGATCAGCACCGCGGCGACGATGCCGGCGACGATGCACAGGGCGTAGGCCCGCAGCGGCAGCGGGCCCAGCTCCCAGACGCCCTGCGTGGGGCTGGGGATGCTCGCCAGGATCATGCCCGGACTCCCTTCGCCAGGTCCTCCGACAGCGCCCGGACGCCGTCGACGCCCCGCCCCTCGAGCAGCTCGCGGACGTAGGCGGACCCCACGATCACGCCGTCGGCGAAGCCCGCGACCTCGGCGGCCTGCTGACCGTTCGAGACGCCTAGCCCGACGCAGACGGCGAGACCGGGCGCCGCCTCGCGGGTCCGGGCGACCAGCGCCTCGGCCGTGTCACCCACGGTCTCCCGCGTGCCGGTGACGCCCATGGTCGAGGCGGCGTAGACGAAGCCCCGGCACGCCGCGGTGGTCGAGCGCAGGCGGGCGCCGGTCGAGGACGGCGCGACGAGGAACACCCGGTCCAGCCCGTGCTCGTCCGAGGCCGCCAGCCACTCGGCGGCCTCGTCGGGGATGAGGTCGGGGGTGATCGCGCCCGCTCCGCCGGCCGCGGCGAGGTCGGCGGCGAACCGCGCCACCCCGTACCGCTCGATCGGGTTCCAGTAGCTCATCACCACCGGGACAGCGCCCGCGTCGGCGACCGCCGAGACCGCACGCAGCACGTCGCGCATGCCGACCCCGGCCCGGACGGCGACGTCCACCGCCTCCTGGATGACGGGGCCGTCCATGCCGGGGTCGCTGTAGGGGACGCCGATCTCGACGACGTCGGCCCCGCCCTCGACGGCCGCGACCATCGCCGCGATCGACGTGTCGACGTCGGGGTAGCCCACCGGCAGGTAGGCGACCAGCGCGGCCCGGTCGTGCGACTTCGCCGCGGCGATGCGGTCGGCCAGCGCGCTCACGCCGTCTCCCCCGCGTCCTGGCCGCTCACGCCCTCGTCGTTGCTGACCGCGCCCTCGGTCGGCTGCTGGTCGGTGTCCAGACCGGGCCCCGGGTCGACCTCCTCGCGGTCGCCCAGCCCGAACCAGCGCGACGCCGTCTCCACGTCCTTGTCGCCCCGGCCGGAGAGGTTCACCAGGAGCAGGGCGTCCCGCCCGAGCTCCTGGCCGAGCGTCATCGCGCCGGCGAGGGCGTGCGCGGACTCGATCGCCGGGATGATGCCCTCGGTGCGGCACAGGAGGGCGAAGGCCTCCATGGCCTCGGCGTCGGTCACCGGCCGGTACTCGGCGCGGCCGATGTCGTGCAGGTAGGAGTGCTCCGGCCCGACGCCCGGGTAGTCCAGCCCGGCGCTGATCGAGTGCGACTCGATGGTCTGGCCGTGCTCGTCCTGCAGCAGGTACGAGCGTGCACCGTGCAGCACACCGGGCGTGCCGCCGGTGATCGTCGCCGCGTGCCGCCCGCTCTCCACGCCGTCCCCGGCCGCCTCCAGCCCGACCAGCCGGACGCCGTCGTCGGGGACGAAGGCGGTGAAGATGCCGATCGCGTTGGAGCCGCCGCCGACGCAGGCGAGCACGGCGTCGGGCAGCCGCCCCTCCCGCTCGAGCAGCTGGACACGGGCCTCGTCGCCGATCACCCGCTGGAAGTCGCGCACCATCGCCGGGAACGGGTGCGGACCGGCGACGGTGCCGAACACGTAGTTGGTCGTCTCCACGTTGGTGACCCAGTCGCGGAACGCCTCGTTGATCGCGTCCTTGAGGGTGCGCGAGCCGGTGGTCACCGGGATGACCTCTGCACCGAGCAGCCGCATGCGCGCGACGTTCAGGGCCTGCCGGCGGGTGTCCTCCTCGCCCATGTAGACGGTGCAGGAGAGCCCCATGAGCGCGGCTGCCGTCGCTGTCGCCACGCCGTGCTGCCCGGCGCCGGTCTCGGCGATGACCCGCGTCTTGCCGATCCGACGCGTCAGCAGCGCCTGGCCCAGCACGTTGTTGATCTTGTGCGAGCCGGTGTGGTTGAGGTCCTCGCGCTTGAGCAGCACACGGGCGCCGCCGCAGTGCTCGGCGAACTTGGGCACCTCGGTGATCGGGCTCGGCCGCCCCGTGTAGTCGCGCTGCAGCCGGGCGAACTCGGCGAGGAACGCGGGGTCCACCCGCATGGCCTCGTAGGCCTCGGTCAGCTCGTCGAGCGCGGCGATCAGCGCCTCGGGCACGAAGCGGCCGCCGAAGACGCCGAAGTGGCCGGTCGCGTCGGGCCAGCCCGGGCGCGCCGGGAGCGGGAGTTCTCCGGTCTGCGTCGCTGGGCTGGTCGTCGTCATGCGACCAGAGTAGGGATCAGCGGCTGGTTCTCGGCGTAGCGGGGTGCGCGCCCGCCGTGACGAGGTCGGCGACGGCCTGGCGGGCGTCGCCGGCGGTCACCAGCCCCTCGCCGACGAGGACGGCGTCCGCGCCGGCCGCGGCGTACCCGATCAGGTCGTGCGGCCCCCGGACACCGGACTCGGCCACCTTCACCACGCCCGACGGCAGGCCGGGGGCGATCTTCTCGAAGGTGGAGCGGTCGACCTGCAGCGTGGTCAGGTCGCGGGCGTTGACCCCGATCACGGAGGCGCCGGCGTCCAGGGCGCGGTCTGCCTCGGCCTCGGTGTGCACCTCGACCAGCGCGGTCATGCCGAGCGACTCCACCCGCTCCAGCAGACCGACCAGGGCGTTCTGCTCGAGCGCGGCCACGATCAGCAGGACCACGTCGGCCCCGTGCGCCCGCGCCTCGTGGACCTGGTAGCTGCTGACGACGAAGTCCTTGCACAGGATCGGCACGTCGACCACGGCCCGGACGGCGTCGAGGTCGGCCTGCGAGCCGCCGAAACGCCGCTGCTCGGTCAGGACGCTGATCACCCGGGCGCCGCCGGCCGCGTACTGGACGGCGAGCTGGGCGGGGTCGGGGATGTCGGCGAGCTCGCCCTTGGACGGGCTGCGCCGCTTGACCTCGGCGATCACGCCGACGCCAGGGGCGCGCAGCGCGGCGAGCGCGTCCAGGGAGGGACGGGCGTCGCGCGCGGCGGCCTTGATCTCCTCGAGCGGGGTGACGGCCTCGCGCGCGGCGAGGTCCTCGCGGACGCCGGCGACGATCTCGTCGAGCACGTTCACGGTCGCGCGCCTGTCGACAGCGCTGCGCGGCTGCTCACGCGGTCCTCCGGATGTCGCACGAAACACGTCCCCTCGCCGGGCGGATGGGCGAGATCCACTGTAAGGGCGGTGGTCCGGCGCCCCGGCCGGGGGGCGGGTGGACCGAGCGGGTCGCGTTCGGCTATGCGGTCGGGTCCTCGCCCCGGTCGAGGGCCTTCCAGGCGGCCTGCGACCTGTCCTCGTCGGTCTGCTCCCGGGCGGGCGGTGCGTCCGCCGGCGCCCGCTCGTACCGGCGGCCCATGCCGGGCCAGGACCGGCCGCGCAGCACGACGACGACTCCTGCGGCGACGCCCAGCACACCGGCCAGCACGGCCAGGACCGGCCAGGACGCAGTGACGTCGACGGCGGCGCCGTCGACGTCGAGCCCTCCGGCGAGCGCCCGGACCCCCGACCAGGCCAGCACGCCACCGGCGACCGCCATCAGCAGCCCGACGACGACGCGGCCGGCGGAGCGCACGGCGAGCAGCGCCACCGCCGCCGCGAGCAGGACCAGCCCCGTCGCGGGGACCAGCGGCGCGGCGTCGGCCCCCGACAGGGTCTCGACCACCGGCGGCAGCGGCGGCCGCCGGTCGACGGTGGTCTCCGCCCACGCCTGGCCACCGGCCACGAGGGCCAGAGCGCCCGCCAGCACCGCCCCGACGACGGCGGCGCCGAGCTCCCGCCGTGCGGCGCTCACCGGAGCTCCCGCAGTCCTTCGGCCGTGGCGATCGCCGAGAGCACCGCCCGGGCCTTGTGGCGGGTCTCCGCCTCCTCGGTCGCGGGGTCGCTGTCGGCGACGACCCCGGCGCCGGCCTGCACGTACGCCCGGCCCTGGTGGAGGACGGCGGTGCGGATGGCGATCGCCATGTCCATGTCCCCGCTGGAGTCGACGTAGCCGACGGTGCCGGCGTAGAGCGCCCGCCGGGTCGGCTCCAGCGACTCGATGATCTCCATGGCCCTCGGCTTCGGGGCGCCGGAGACGGTCCCCGCCGGGAAGGTGGCGTCGAAGACGTCGAGCGCATCGTGCTCGGGCGCCACCGTGCCGGTCACGGTCGAGACCAGGTGCATGACGTGGCTGTAGTGCTCGACCCGCATGAAGTCGGGCACCTCCACGGTGCCCGGCACGCACACCCGCCCCAGGTCGTTGCGGGCGAGGTCGACGAGCATGACGTGCTCGGCCCGCTCCTTCGGGTCGGCGAGCAGGCCGTCGGCCAGCCGGACGTCCTCCTCCGGCGTCGCGCCACGCGGCCGGGTGCCGGCCGGCGGGTGCACCACCGCCGAGGTGCCCGTGACGGTCACCAGGGCCTCGGGCGAGGAGCCGACGACGTCGAACGGCGACTCGCGGCCGGCGAAGCGCAGCAGGTACATGTACGGCGACGGGTTGGTCGCCCGCAGCACCCGGTAGAGGTCCAGCGCCTCGACGTCGGTGGCCAGCTCGAAGCGCTGGGCGAGCACGACCTGGAAGGCGTCGCCGGCCCGGATGTGCTCGCGGATCCGCTCGACGCCGTCCTCGAACAGGCCCGGCGCGAGGTTGCTGGTGACCGGCGGCGGGTCGGCCCGCTCGAACACGGCGAGGCCCGGGGGCACCGCCTTCGTGAGGTCGGCGGCCATCGCGTCCAGCCGGGCGACGGCGTCCTCGTACCCCGCTCCCCCGCGCAGCGCGTTGGCGATGAGCAGCACCGAGCCGTCGGTGTGGTCGAGCACCGCCAGGTCGGTCACGAGCATCATCGCCAGCTCGGGCATGCCCAGGTCGGCGGCGCTCGTCGAGGGCAGCCGCTCCAGCCGCCGGACGACGTCGTACCCGAGGTAGCCGACCAGGCCGCCGGTGAGCGGCGGCAGGTCCTCGTGACGCGGTGACCGGAACCGGCGGGCCAGCGTGCGGACGGCGGCGAGCGGGTCGGCGGGCAGGTCGTCGGTGAGCCCGGGGACCTGCTCGCCCAGCCACTGCGTGACGCCGTCCCGCTCGGTGAGGACACCGGCGCTGCGCACCCCGACGAAGCTGTAGCGCGCCCAGCGCTTGCCCTGCTCGGCCGACTCCAGCAGCACCGTGCCCGGCCGGTTGCCGGCGAGCTTGCGGTAGATGCCGACGGCGGTCTCGCTGTCGGCGAGCAGCCGCCGGGTGACGGGGACGACCGCCTGGTCCAGCGCGGCGTACTCCTCCGCGGTCGGGCTGGTGAAGCCGAACCTCACGAGGCCCGCCCCGCGACGGCCGGGAGCGGGCGGTGGAAGCAGCTGCGCTCGCCGGTGTGGCAGGCGGCGCCCTCCTGGTCGACGAGGACCAGCAGCGCGTCGCCGTCGCAGTCGAGACGGACCTCGCGGACCCACTGCCGGTTGCCCGACGTCTCGCCCTTGACCCAGTACTCGCCGCGGCTGCGCGACCAGTAGGTGGCCCGGCCGGTGGTGAGCGTGCGGCGGAGGGCCTCGTCGTCCATCCAGGCGACCATGAGCACCTCGCCGGTGTCGTGCTGCTGGACGACGGCGGCCACCAGGCCGGCCGGGTCGTGCTTCAGCAGCGCGGCGACCTCCGGGGCGAGCGCGGGTTCGGGCATGCCTCCAGTCTGCCGTGCTCGGGGGTCAGGGCTGCCAGGTGGCCGGGGTGGTGCCGTCGAACCACCGGCGGCCCGGACCGATCAGGAGCATGCCGAGCCCCACGAGCGGCGCGGCGGCGAAGAACAGGGAGACGGCGATGATCGAGCCGTCGGTGTCGAAGCCCCCGATCTCCGACTGCAGCCGCACCATCCAGTAGGCGGCCAGCACCACCTGGACGGCGAGTCCGGTGACCAGCAGCAGCGCGGCGGCGCGGCGGCGGCTGTTGAGCACCCAGACCCCGGCGCCGATGAGCAGCACGACCGACACCAGCTGCACGATGGCCAGCACGGTGCCCTCGGTGGCCAGCGCGTCGATGGCGGCCGGGTCGTAGACGCCGTCGGCGCCGGTGGTGGCGATGTCGGCGACGGAGGCGAAGAACCAGACGTAGACCGAGGCGATGAGCACCACGACCGACTGGGCGAAGGCGAGCACCGCCGCGGTGATGACCTGGCCGGGCCGCTGCGGTCGCCGGGGTGGCGTCGCGTAGCCGTAGGGAGCGCCCCAGGGCGGCGCGGCGTACGGCGGCGGGTAGCCGTAGGCCGGCGGCGGCGCACCGTAGACCGGAGCCGTCGGCGGCGGGCCCGCGTAGGGGGCGCCCTGCTCCGTCGGGGTGCTCGGGTCGGCCCAGGGACTCCGCCCGGGCGGGCCCCAGCCGCCGGTCGTCACAGCGCCGCCGCGGCCGCGCGGCCGGCGACCCGGCCCGAGAAGATGCAGCCGCCGAGGAACGTCCCCTCGAGCGAGCGGTAGCCGTGCATGCCGCCACCGCCGAAGCCGGCGACCTCGCCGGCCGCGTACAGGCCGGGGAAGACGTCGCCACCGGGTCGCAGCACCCGGGCGGAGAGGTCGGTCTCGAGCCCGCCGAGGGTCTTGCGAGTGATGATGTTCAGCCGCACGGCGACCAGCGGGCCGGCCTCCGGGTCCAGGATCCGGTGCGGCTGGGCAACGCGGATGAGCTTGTCGCCCAGGTAGTTGCGCGCGGCCCGCATGGCGTTGATCTGCATGTCCTTGCCGAACTCGTGGGCGATCTCCCGGTCGCGGCAGACGATCTCCCGCTCGATCTGCCCCAGGTCCAGCTCGGGCCTCCCGCCGGTGATCCGGTTCATGCCGGCGACCAGCTCCGGGAGCGTGTCCGCGACGACGAAGTCCTCGCCCTTGTCGAGGAACGCCTGCACCGGAGCGGCCATCCCGGCCTTGACGCGGGTCGCGAGCAGCCGGATGTCCTTCCCCGTCAGGTCGGGGTTCTGCTCGGAGCCCGAGAGCCCGAACTCCTTCTCCACGATCTTGTGCGTCGCGATGAACCAGGTGTGCTCGTGGCCCGTCGTCCCGATGTGGGCGAGGGTGCCGAGGGTGTCGAACCCCGGGAACAGCGGCACCGGCAGCCGTGAGCCGGTCGCGTCGAACCACATCGACGAGGGGCCCGGGAGGATGCGGATGCCGTGGTTCTCCCAGACCGGCGAGTGGTTGGCGATGCCCTCGGTGTAGTGCCACATGCGGTCGCCGTTCACCACGCTCGCGCCGGCGTCCTGGGTGGCCTGCAGCATGCGGCCGTCGACGTGCGCCGGGACGCCCGAGAGCATCCGCTTCGGGGCGGGGCCCAGGCGGGCCGGCCAGTTCTTGCGCACCAGCTCGTGGTTGCCGCCGATGCCGCCGGAGGTGACGACGACGGCTTGCGCGGTGATCTCGAAGTCGCCGACCTGGGTGCGCGAGCTGGCCTCGCCGCGGGCGACCGGGCTGGGCTCGAGCACCCCGCCGCGGACGCCGGTGACCGCACCACCGGTGACGACCAGCTCGTCCACCCGGTGGCGGAACCGCAGCTCCACCCGGCCGGCCTCGGCGGCGGCGCGCACCCGCCGCGCGAACGCCTCGACGATCGCGGGGCCGGTGCCCCACACGATGTGGAACCGCGGCACCGAGTTGCCGTGCCCGGTGGCGGTGTAGCCACCGCGCTCGGCCCAGCCCACGACCGGGAAGAAGCCGATGCCCTGCTCCTTGAGCCAGGACCGCTTCTCCCCCGCCGCGAACTGCAGGTACGCCTCGGCCCACTGCCGGGGCCAGTGGTCGGAGTCGCGGTCGAAGGCCGCCGTGCCGAACCAGTCCTGGCGGGCGAGCTCGAGCGAGTCGTGCACCCGCAGCCGGCGCTGCTCGGGCGAGTCGACCAGGAACAGGCCGCCGAAGCTCCAGAAAGCCTGCCCGCCGAGGGAGGCCTCCGGTTCCTGGTCGAGGAGGATCACGCGCTTGCCGGCGTCGGCCAGTTCGGCCGTGGCGACGAGGCCGGCCAGCCCCGCACCCACGACGACGACGTCTGCTTCCGCCCGGCCCGTCTCGTTGCTGGTCACGGCGAGGACGCTAGCGGGCCGAGGCGCCGCTGCGCTCTCCCTCCTGTGGGCGATGCCCCCGTGTCCACTCCCGGACCGGGCGCCGCAGGGCCAGGACCAGCGAGGTTCCCGGACCGACGAGCAGCAGCAGGGTCGCACCCACGGCGAGATCGCCGCCCAGCACCGCGAAGAACAGGGCGACCAGCAGGAGTCCCACGGCGGACAGCAGGGCGGCCAGGGCGAGGACGGCCCACCCCCGGCCCCGGCCGGCGAGCACGAGGGCCGCACCCACCAGGGCGAGCACCGCGAGGGCCAGCGGGACGGCGACGAACCAGTCCCAGCCGACGCCCGGTGTTCGGAGCAGCCAGGCGAACCACACCGCCTCGGCCGCGAGCAGCAGGCCGAAGAACGCGGCGAACGGGACGGCGAGCGGGCGCTCGCGCGGCGGGGCCACGGTCGTGCGCTGTGCCGGTCGGGGCGAGCGCCGCACCGCGGCGCGGCTGCGCGAGGCGGAGGACGGCATGGCCGGAGACTAGGACGCCCGGCCGGACATCGGCCGGGAGCCGGCCCTCGGCCCCGCCGCAGGGTCGCCGTCCTCGCGTTCGAGCACGAGGACGGCGACCCGACGGTGAGGACGGCGGGTCAGCCGGCCCGCCGCACGCCACGGACCCGCGGCACGGCGGTGAACTGCCGCACCGCGGGGCCGGGCGCGGCGAGCAGGCCCCGCAACCGCCGCTCGACGGCGGGCCAGCCTGCTCGCGTGTCGGCATCGGTGAGCCGGACCACGCGGATGTCCAGGGCCCGCAGCTCGTCCTCCCGGCGCTTCTCCTCCCAGAGCACCCGCTGGGGATCCCGGCCCCGCCAGGGATCGGTGTACTTGACCTGTCCGTCGAACTCCACCGCGACGGCGGCCGCCTCGAACCACGCGTCGACCACCCCCACGAGTCGTCCACCGGCCTCGATCTCCACCTGGAGCTCCGGAGCCGGGAGCCCGGCACCGAGGATGCGCAGCCGTCCGCGGGTCTCCAGCGGCGATTCGGCCCGCCCGTCGGCAAGGGCGGTTGCCCGTGCCGCGCGTCCGGACCCGCGCCAGTGCCGGACCGCGGCCGTGGCCTGATGCAGCTCCGCCGGCGTCGTGCGGCCGGCCAGCAGGGCGGCGTCATCGCGACCACGGCGTCCTCCAGCGGCCACTCCCGCGAGCAGTCGACGAGCGTCCGCGACGCAGAGGTGAGCGGCAGCGAGCCCGTCCGCCATCGCTCGGCCGGAGTGAGCGGCGCGCACGTCATCAGGTAGTCACTGCCCCGCCGCCACTGCCGTGGATCGGTGAGCCGGAAGACCGGATCGACCGTCCGCGGCGTCGGCAGCTCCCACAGGCGGGCGGCCGAGACGTGGCTCAGCAGCGTCGTGGGCCTGGCCAGGCCCAGGACGAGGGCCAGGCAGTCGACGTCGTAGCGCCGTCCGCGCGCCTCGGCCGCGGCCAGCGACGCCGCCTCGACGAGGATGCCGCGTCGGAGGCCGACCCACGTCCCGGAGCGACGGAGGGCCCGGATCTCGGAGGCGTCGTAGCCGGCGCGGAGGGCCTCGGCAGTGCTGAAGACCCCCAGGCGCTTCTCCGATGCGGCGCGCAGGGCTGGATGCATCGGCCCATGCTGGGGGTCGCCCGTACCGGACGCGCCGCAGCCGGTGGGGTTGTGGACCGCGCCGCCCCCTGGGGACGACCGACCTCGCCGCAGGGTCGCCGTCCTCGCGCTCGAGCACGAGGACGGCGACCCGACGGTGAGGTCCGCGCGAGGGGTGAGCTAGCGGGCCGCGCGCCGGGCGGCCACCCACTGCCGGACCCGCGGCAGCGCCGCCAGCACGGCGGTGACGAACGGGACGACGACGGTCAGGACGCCGAACGCGCCGGCACCCCAGCCACCGGACGCGAAGCCGTAGAAGAGCAGGGCGGTCAGGACGCCGGCGGTCACGGTCAGGACCCACCACGCCCTGCCGAGGAGCAGCAGCACGCCACCGACGAGCAGCCCGACGAACAGCAGGATCGGGACGGCGACCAGCAGCCAGCCGCTCCCCTCGAACTCCCCGCCGGAGAACGCGACGGCCGCCAGCAGGAAGACCGCCGGGACGAACGCGCTCAGCAGCCCGAGCACAGCGGCGGCGATGGCCGGGATCGGCGGCATGCGGCTCAGCGGCCCGGGAACTGTCTCCACAGCGCGGAGCCTAGGCGGTCAGCCCGTCGGTGCGGGGCTACCGGAAGCGGAGCGCCGCCACGACGCGTGAAGCCGCGCGTACGGGCCGTTGGCGTCGACCAGCTCCGCGTGGGTGCCCCGCTGGACGACCTGGCCGGCGTCGACGACCAGCACCTCGTCGGCACGCTCGGCCGTCGACAGCCGGTGCGCGATCGTCAGCGTGGTGCGGCCGGTGGTCAGCCGGTCGAGCGCCCGGGTGAGCCGCTGCTCCGTGGCCGGGTCGACCGCGCTCGTGGCCTCGTCGAGCACCAGCAGGTCGGGGTCGGCGACGTAGGCGCGGGCGATCGCGACCAGCTGCCGCTCGCCCGAGGACAGCGACTCGCCGCGCTGTCCCACCGGGGTCCGCACGCCGTCGGGGAGGCCCTCGAGCCAGGCGCCGAGCTCCAGCTCCTCGAAGGCGGCGGCCACCTGGTCGTCGGTCATCCCGGGCCGGCCGTAGCGCACGTTCTCGGCCACCGTGGCGTCGAACAGGAACCCGTCCTGCGGGACCATGACCACCCGCGCGCGCAGCGAGCCGAAGGCCACCTCGTCGAGCGGCACCCACCCCGCGGCGTCCGACCCCAGCAGCACGCGGCCGTCCACCGGGTCCATCAGCCGGGTGACCAGCTTGGCGAAGGTCGTCTTGCCCGACCCCGTCTCCCCCACGACGGCCACTCGCCGGCGCGGCGCGATGGTGAGGTCGACGCCGTCGAGCGCCAGGCGGGCGCCGGGGGCGTAGCGGAAGGACACCGCGTCGAAGCGGACCCCCAGCGGCCCCGGCGGCAGCTCGCGCACGCCCGCGGGGTCGGCGATGGCAGGGTCGCGGACGTCGGGGGCGGTGTCGATCACGTCGAGGACGCGGCGGAAGCCGGCCACGGCGTTCTGCGCCTCGTTGAGCACCTCGCTCGCCGTCTGGACCGGGGCGACGAACAGGGTGACGAGGAAGAGGAAGGCGACGAGGGTCCCGGCGGTGATGTTCCCGGCCAGGCCGAGGAGCACGCCGACGACGACCACCGCGGCGTTGGCGAGGGCGGCGACGAACTCGCCGCTGACGAAGACCGCCGCGGTCACCTTCTGCGCGTCCACCTGGGCGCGGTACTGGCGGTCGATGGCGCCGTCGATGCGGGCCGCCGTCCGGGCGCGGACGCCGTAGGCCCGCACCGTCGAGGCACCGACGACGGACTCGGCGACCGCGCCCAGCACGTCGCCGACCCGCTCGCGGACGACGCCGTAGGCGACCGCCAGGCGCTGGGCGAACCACCGGACGGCGATCGCCAGCGGCACGAAGCACACGAGCACGAGCAGGGTCAGCTGCCAGGAGTAGACGGCCATGACCACCGTCGCGACGACGAGCTGGCCGACGCTGACCAGGCCGAGGACGCCGCCCCACTGCATGAACGTCGAGAGCTGGTCGACGTCGCTGGTCACCCGGGAGACCAGGGATCCACGGCGCTCGCCCTGCTGGTGGAGCACCGACAGGTCGTGCACGTGGCGGAAGGCCCGGACCCGGAGCCCGGCCAGGGCGGTCTCCGTCGTCCGGAAGAGGCGGACGTTCATCCGGTAGACCGCGACCGCGGTGACCAGGACGACGACCGCGCAGAGCAGGACGAGGCGGGTGACGAGGTCCAGGTCGGGGTCGCCGCCGGCGAGACCCCGGTCGATGACCTGCTGGACGGCGATCGGCACGACCACCCGGCCGGCGGTGGCGACCAGGGCGAGCGCGAACGTGACGGGCAGGCCCCGGCGGAACTCGGGCATCATCCGCAGGCCGCGGCGCAGGGTGGCGAGCGCGCCCTCGCGGCGGTCGTCGGCGGGCAGGACGGGCGGCTCGGTCACGCGGCCACCTCCGCCTGCGAGTAGGCACGGACGAGGGCGGCGTAGCCGGGCACCTCGTCGAGCAGCTCCTCGTGGGTGCCGCGCGCCAGGACCTGCCCGTGCTCGAGCCACACCACCTCGTCCGCGAGCGAGATCGTCGCCTGCCGGTAGGCGATCACCACGACCGTCGAGGGCTCGTCGCTGCCGCGCAGGGCGTCGAGGATGCGCGCCTCCACGGCAGGGTCGACGGCGCTGGTCGCGTCGTCGAGGACCAGGAGCCGCGGACGGCGGACGACGGCCCGCGCGAGGGCCAGCCGCTGCCGCTGACCGCCGGAGAGGGTCGCGCCGCGCTCGCCGACCCGGGTGTCGAGCCCCTCGGGCAGGGCGGCGACGAAATCGTCGGCCGCGGCGACCCGCAGAGCGGCCCAGACCTCGTCGTCGCCGAACGGCTCGTCGAGGGTGATGTTGCCGCGCACCGTGTCGTCGAAGAGGAAGGTGCCCTGCGCCACGAAGGCGGCCTGGCCGCTGACCTCGCCCTCGCGCAGCCGGCGCACGTCGACGCCGTCGAGCAGGACCGACCCGTCGGCCGGGTCGACCAGCCGGACGAGCAGCCCGGCCAGCGTCGACTTGCCCGACCCGGTGGGGCCGACGACGGCGACGGTCGAGCCGGCCCGCACGTCGAAGGTGACCCCGCGCAGGGTCGGTGCGGCGGCGTCGGCGAAGGCGAAGTCGACGCCGTCCACGGCCACTCCCGCACCTCCGCCGGCGGCGGTCGCCGACTCGGACCCATACGGGGTCTCGCCGGTCGCCTCGAGGACGGGCGTGACGCGGTCGAAGCCGGCGAGCGCCCGGGGCAGGTCGGCCAGCACCCAGCCGATGGCCCGGATGGGCAGCGCCAGCAGGGTGAACAGGTACGCGATGGAGACCAGCTCGCCGGCGTCGGTGCTGCCGTCGGCCACCCGGCCGGCCCCGATGAGCAGGACGGCGAGCGTGCCGAGGTTGGGCAGCGCCTCCATCAGCGGGTCGAACAGGCCGCGCACCCGGCCGACGGCGACCAGCCCGTCGCGGAGCTCCTCGGCACGGGCCCCGAAGCGCTCGGTCTCGGAGGCCTCCCGGCCCAGCGTCTTGACCACCAGCCCGGCGTCGAAGCTCTCGTGCGCGATCTCGCTGACCTCGGCGCGCAACTGCTGGGCCCGCTGCATGCGCGGGCTCATCACCTGCGAGTAGACGACGTTGACGACGAAGACCAGGGGGAAGACGACGAGCCCGACCAGCGCGATGAGCGGGTCGGTGACGAACAGCGCCACGACGGTGATCGCGATCATCACGATCGCGCCGCAGGCGAAGGGCAACGGGGCCACGAAGAACCAGGCGGCCTCGACGTCGGAGTTCGCGTTCGACAGCAGCTGACCGGTCGGGTGGCGCTGGTGCCACGAGAGCGGCAGCCGCAGGTACTGGCGGGTGACCCGACGCCGGTAGTCCGCCTGCAGCCGGTAGCTCATGATCCCGGCGAACAGCCGGCGGCCGAGGATGCCGACGATCTTGAGCAGCGCCACCCCGATGATGGCCGCCGCGGCGAGCGAGAGGGCCGCGGCCGTGGTCGCGCCGTCGGCGAACGAGGGCAGGAGGACCCGGTCGGTGATCTCGCCGATCACGTAGGCGCTGGCCACGGTCATCGCGCCGTAGACGCTGCTGGCCAGGACGGCGAGGGTGAACATGCCGGGCTGCTCGACGATGGCGCGCCGCACGTGTCGGAGACCGCGCCGGACCACGGCGTCTCGGCGGCGGGTCACTGTTCTCCTTCGGGTCGTAGGCCTGGCGATGCTACGCGTTGGTTAGGGCGGCTAAACGATCCTCGCCGCGCCGCAGCAGGTGCTCCTCGGTAACCTCCGCCGATGGCTCCCTCTTCCCCCACCGTCGCCGACAGCGAACGCACCGCCCTGGCCGACCTGCTCGGGAAGCTCGGGCCGGACGCCCCCACGTGCTGCGAGGGCTGGACCACCGCCCACCTCGCCGCGCACCTGGTGGTCCGCGACAACCGCCCCGACGCCCTGCCCGGCTACGGCGTGGAGCAGCTGGGCGTGGCCCAGCCGCTCAGCGCGTGGTCCCACCGGCTGGAGGACCGGCTGCGGGAGTCGACGCCGTTCCGGGAGGTCGTCGACCGCGTGCGGTCGGGACCGGCGCCATGGTCGCCGATGGCCTGGCCGCCTGTCGCGCGGATTCTGAACACGACCGAGTACGCGATCCACCACGAGGACGTCCGCCGGGCCCAGCCGGGCTGGACCGCCCGCACGCTGCCCCGCGCCGAGCAGGACCAGATCTGGACGGCGCTGGAGCTGTTCGCGCGGCGGGCGGCCGGCCGCCGCGGGCTGGTGCTGCGGCGCAGCGACGTCCCGGGGGTCGAGAAGCGCTACGGCGCCGGCGGCCGCACCGTCGAGGGCGAACCGCTCGAGCTCCTGCTCTGGGTGTCCGGCCGCCGCGACATCGCGCGGGTGGATGTCGGCTGACCCTCCGCCATTTCGGGTGGACCGGGGGCGGAGGTGCGTGCCCCCCGGTGCCGCCGACCTCTACGGTGCGCGCATGTCCGTCGCCGACGCGCCCGTTCCGTTCTCGGTCGTCCCTCCGGTCGTCCCAGTTCCCGGGTCGCCGTCGACGCCTGCAGCGCCCCTGATCGGACCGGTCGGGCCCACGCCCCCTCCACAGGCGCCTGCGCCCTGGGAACGACGGCCCTCACCCCGGCGTGACGGCCTGAGCCGGGACGCCGGTCGCCTCGCCGCGGCGGCCTTCGGGATCGCCTTCGTCCTGTGCCCCTCCATCGAGCCGATGCCCAGCGGGGACCTCGGCCCCGCGCTGTGGCAGCTGCCGATCGACCTGGCCGCCCTCGTGTCGATCGTGGTCGCGGTGACCGCCCTGTGGCGTGGCTGGCGGGGCAGCGCCCGGCTCGGCGCGCTCGCCGGGTCGTTCATGGCGATCGAGACGACGATCTGCCCGTTGGCCGGTCACACGCCCGTGGGCTGGTGGACCTGGACGCAGGCCGCCCTGTCGCTCTCCGTCATGGGCACCAGCGCGTTCCTGATGCGGCGGAACGGAAGCCGTCCCTGACCCGACGCCGCCGACGACCGGGCGTCAGTCGGTCAGCGGCCTGTCCGCCTCGTGGCGGACGGGCACGCCGGCCTTCGTCAGGGCGTCCTTCACCTCGCCGATCCGCATGACGCCGAAGTGGAAGACGCTCGCGGCGAGCACGGCGTCGGCGCCGGCCTCCACCGCCGGGGGGAAGTGCTCGGCGGCGCCCGCTCCCCCGCTGGCGATCAGCGGCACCCGCACCTCGCGGCGGACCTGCCGGATCAGCTCCGTGTCGAAGCCCGCGCGGGTGCCGTCGGCGTCCATCGAGTTGAGCAGGATCTCCCCCGCCCCGAGCTCGGCCGCCCGGATGCACCACTCGACGGCGTCCTGACCGGTTCCGCGGCGCCCGCCGTGCGTGGTGATCTCGAAGCCGGACTCGGTCTCCGCGCCGTCCCGGACGCGGCGGGCGTCGAGGGAGAGCACCAGCACCTGGTTGCCGAACCTGTCGGCGATCTCGGCGATCAGCTCCGGCCGGGCGACGGCGGCGGTGTTCACCGCGACCTTGTCCGCCCCGGCGCGCAGCAGCCGGTCGACGTCCTCGGGGCTGCGCACGCCGCCGCCCACGGTCAGCGGGATGAAGACGCTCTCCGCCGTCCGGCTGACCACGTCGTACGTGGTCGCCCGGTCACCGGAGCTCGCGGTGATGTCGAGGAAGGTGAGCTCGTCGGCGCCCTCGGCGTCGTACACGCGGGCCATCTCCACCGGGTCGCCGGCGTCGCGCAGGTCGACGAAGTTCACGCCCTTGACGACCCGGCCGGCGTCGACGTCCAGGCACGGGATCACCCGCACGGCCAGACTCACGCCGGCACCCCGCGCACCGCGTCGGCCTCGATCTCGACCAGCATCGCCGGGTCGATGAGCGCGGCCACCTGGACCATCGTGGTGGCCGGGCGGATGTCGCCGAAGAACTCGCCGTGCGCCCGACCGACCTCCTCCCACCGGGAGATGTCGGTGACGAACATCCGCGTGCGGACGACGTCGTTGAGCGTGAAGCCGGCCCGCTCCAGCGACTCCTCGATCGTCGCCAGGCACTGCCGGGCCTGCGCGCCGGCGTCGCCCGGGTGCACCACCTGGCCGTCGACGACCGACGTCGTCCCGCTCACCCACGCCGCCTCGCCGCGGACGACGACGCGGCTGTAGCCGACGACGCCCTCCCACGGCGCCCCCGATCCGAGCCGGATGACGCTCACGCCAGCTCCTCGGTGACCCGCAGCGCCTCCGGCAGGGAGAACTGGCCGGCGTAGAGCGCCTTGCCGACGATCGCACCCTCGACGCCGACGGCGGTCAGGCCGGCCAGCGCGCGGATGTCGTCGAGCGAGCTGACGCCACCGGAGGCGATGACCGGCTTCGGCGTGGCGGCGCAGACCTCGCGCAGCAGGTCGAGATTGGGTCCGCGCAGCGTGCCGTCCTTGGTGATGTCGGTGACGACGTACCGCGCGCAGCCCTCGGCGTCCAGGCGGGCGAGCGTCTCGTAGAGCTCGCCGCCCTCCTGCGTCCAGCCGCGGGCGGCCAGCCGGGTGCCGCGCACGTCGAGGCCGACGGCGATCCGGTCGCCGTGCTCGGCGATCGCACGGGCGCACCACTCGGGCGACTCGAGCGCCGCGGTGCCCAGGTTCACGCGGCGGCAGCCGGTCGCCAGCGCGGCGGCCAGCGACTCGTCGTCCCGGATCCCCCCGGAGAGCTCGACGTCGACGTCCAGCTCCCCGACCACGCGGGCGAGCAGCTCCCGGTTCGAGCCTCGCCCGAAGGCGGCGTCGAGGTCGACGAGGTGGACCCACTCGGCGCCGTCGGTCTGCCACTGCATCGCGGCCTCGAGCGGGTCGCCGTAGGACGTCTCGCTGCCGGCCTCCCCCTGCACGAGACGGACGGCCTGGCCGTCGGCGACGTCGACGGCGGGGAGCAGCTGCAGCTTCGGCACGACGGACAGCGTAGGGACGCCCGCGCGCGGCCCTCCCCGGACCCTGCGGCAGGGTGTCGGCATGGAGTTCGCCGAGGTGGTCCGCCGCCGGCGCATGGTGCGCGACTACGACCCGGACCGGCCGGTGCCCGCGGAGATCCGCGAGCGGCTGCTCGAGCACGCCATCCGGGCGCCCTCGGCCGGGTTCAGCCAGGGCTGGGCGTTCCTGGTGCTGGAGACGCCGGAGGAGCGCGACCGCTTCTGGACCGCGACCAGCGGGGAGGGCGCACCGGACGGGTGGCTGACCCGCATGCGCCGCGCGCCGCTGCTGGTCGTGCCGCTGGCGAACAAGGACGCCTACCTGGACCGGTACGCCGAGCCGGACAAGGGCTGGACCGACCGCGACGAGTCGCGCTGGCCGGTTCCGTACTGGGACGTCGACGCCGGCATGGCGTCGCTGCTGATGCTGCTCACCGCCGTCGACGAGGGGCTCGGCGCCTGCTTCTTCGGCATCCCCCCGGAGCGGGTGGACGCGTTCCGTGCCGCCTTCGGCGTCCCGGCGGGCTTCCGGCCGATCGGCTGCGTGTCCGTCGGTTACCCGGGGGACGGCGACCGCCGCTCCCCCTCGCTGCGCCGTGGACGGCGCCCCGTCGAGGAGGTCGTGCACCGTGGCAGCTGGTGAGGGACGGGCGGTGCTGGTCACCGGCGCCTCCCGCGGCATCGGCCGGGCGGTCGCCGGCGCGTTCGCCGAGCGGGGCGACCGGGTGGCGGTGCACTGGGGCAGCTCGCGCGAGCGGGCGGAGGCGGTCCTGGCCGAGCTGCCGGGCGAGGGGCACGTCCTCGTGCGGGCGGACATGACCGACGCCGACCAGGTCGGGTCGATGGTCGACGAGGCGGCCGGCGCGCTCGGCGGCCTCGACGTGCTGGTCAACAACGCGGGCGTCTTCACCGCCCGCCCGCCGCTGGAGACCTCCTACGACCAGTGGCAGGCCGCGTGGGCCCAGACGCTGGCGACCAACCTGGTGGGCGCGGCGAACGCGACCTTCCGCGCCGTCCCGCACCTGATCGCAGCCGGCGGCGGCGCGGTGGTCAACGTCTCGAGCCGCGGGGCCTTCCGCGGCGAGCCGGACAACCCCGCGTACGGCGCCTCCAAGGCCGGGCTCAACGCCTTCGCCCAGTCGATGGCGCTGGCCCTCGCGCCGCACGGCATCTCCGTCACCTGCGTCGCGCCCGGGTTCGTGCAGACCGAGATGGCGCGCGAGGTGCTCGACGGGCCCGGCGGCGACGCCGTCCGCGCGCAGTCGCCCTACGGCCGGGTGGCGAGACCTGCGGAGGTCGCCTCCGCCGTGCTGTGGCTCGCCTCGCCGGAGGCCCGGTTCTCCACCGGCACGATCGTCGACGTCAACGGCGCCTCGTACCTGCGCAGCTGATCAGCCCAGTTCGCTGGTCTCGGACACGAGGACGACGTCGGAGCTGTGCGATCCGGCGGCATCCACGCCGTCGGGACGCGGCCGGTACCCCGGCAGGCCGCTCAGCCCGTCGCTCACGTCGATCACCCGCAGCTCGACGGCGCCGCCGCCCTCGATGCTGAACGACGCCGGGAGCCCCCCGTCCGGTGGCGCGTGGAAGACGATCCACGCCCGGTCCTCCCCCAGCTCCTCCTCGGGCACCGCCCGCCCGGCTACGCGCGCGGCGGCGACCGTGCCGCTCTCCACCCGCAGGTCCAGGACGAGGACGCGCACCCCGGGGCGCTGCGGGGTGACGCGGACCGACAGCTCCCGGCGGCTCCCGAGCACGGAGTCCGACACCGCGCTCACCTCGGCCGGCGCGAGGTCGGCCGGCTGCGCGGAACCGGACCAGACCTCGCCGGTCAGGTAGGGCAGGCGCACCGGGAGCTCCGCCCGGGTTCCGACGACCTCCGCCGTGTACGCACCCGGCGAGCCCTCGGTGCTCACCCAGGAGGCCTGCCCGGTGTCGGCGTCGAGCACGTAGGCCAGCCGGCTGGGGACGGGGTGGTCGGCGTCGAACCCGTCGACGGACAGGCCCGTCGCCGTGCAGGCGACGGCCAGGCCGAGCGCGACCGCCGGGACCAGCGCCACCGACCACGGGCGGCGGTCTTCCGGGGACGGGAACAGCAGCTCGACGGCGGGCAGCAGCGCGACGAGCAGCATCGTGGCCACGGCCGCGGGCGCCGCCGCGGTGGCGAGCCCCAGCGCCGGGAAGAAGAGGACGACCGTGGGCGCGAGCACGACGACGGCGACCGCTCCCCCGGCCAGGGCGGTGAGCAGCCGCAGCACCGGCGAGGCGGTCACCGCGGCGACCAGGCCGGTCAGCGCGCCGGCCAGCGCCGGCCAGGCGGCCAGGTAGGAGCCACCCGGGGCGACGGCGGCCAGCACGGCACCGAGGACGGCGAGCCACACCAGCGCGCCGGCGGCCAGCGCCGCGGCGCCCACCCGACGCCGCAGCAGCGCGTACCAGCTCAGCAGCACGGCGGCCAGCAGCGCGACGACCGCCAGCCGGAACCAGCCGGGCCGCCACGGGTCGACCAGCTGGCCGTACCCGGGGCGCACCAGCACCAGCGCCGCCCAGAGGCCCTGCGCGGCCAGCGGGGCGAGCACCAGCGGCAGCGCGGCCAGCAGGGTCGCGCCGGCCGTCCGGCGCAGCGAGCTGGTGCCGCGCCGCCGCAGCACGAGGACCAGCAGGCCGACGGCGGCCAGCGCGGCGCCGGCCACCGGCCACACCAGGGTCCCGGGGTAGCGGACCAGCTCGCCGAGGACCGGGAAGTACGTCGCGTCGCCCTCGGCCGGTTCGGACAGCGTGCCGAGGTCGGCCTCGCCCAGCGCCCGCGCCGTGGCCAGGGCGTTGTCGCCGAGGGCCTGGAGCGTGCCGCGGTCCAGCCGCCCGGGCACGTCCTGCGGCGAGTGGTAGGCGGCGGCGCCGTCGATGAAGGCGGTGTTCAGGCCGGTGAAGTCGCCGTCGTCCAGCAGGACGCTGAAATCGGTGAAGTTCGGCATGACCCGGTAGACCTCGACGGCGAAGCTGCTCGCGACCGGGTGCGGGACGGCGGTGGCGTACACCTCGGCGAGGGCGGCGTTGCCCGGCGACGTCTCGAACATGATCGGCGGCCCGCCGGTGCCGCGGGCCTCCAGGTTGAGGACGACCCCACCGGCGGAGGCGAGCGGGTGCGCGGAGGCGAACGCCTCCGCGCCGCAGGAGCAGGCCTCCTCGGCGTCGGTCAGGACGACCACCACGTCGTTGCGCAGCCGCGGGCCCGCGACGAGGGCCCGCGCCGACTCGAGGACGGCGGCCACACCCGCCGCGTCGTCGGCTGCGCCCGGGCCGGTCTCCACGGAGTCGTGGTGGGCGGTGAGGAAGATCCGGCCGGTGGGCGCGCTGCCCGGCAGGACGGCGACGACGTTGCGCACCCGCGCCATCCGGGTCTCCCCCGACGCCGTGCGGACCGCACCCACGGCGCTCTGCACGCGGGTGTCGAGGCCCAGTCCGCTCAGGGTGGCGACGAGCCCGTCGACGACGTCGGCGCTCGCGGCGCTGCCGGCGACGTGCACGTCCGCGGCGAGCTGCTCGACGTGGGCGAAGGCCCGCGTGGCGCTGAAGTCCGTCGGCGCGGCGTCGGCCGGCGCGGGTGCGGGCGGTGACAGCGCCAGGGCCGACCACCCGGCCAGGCCCAGCAGCAGGGCGACGACGACCAGCCCGGCGACACGGTTCGGGCGCGCGGCGGGCCGTGACCGTTCGACGCGCACGGCGTCACCCTAGGTGCGGGGATGCGCCGTCCCGCGCAGGTCAGTCGAGTGTCTGCAGCCAGTTCGTCAGCAGCTGGGCGCCCGCGTCGCCGCTCTTCTCCGGGTGGAACTGCGTGGCCGAGAGGGTGCCGTTCTCCACACCGGCGACGAACCTGTCGCCGTGCTCGGCCCAGGTGACCTTGGGCTTGGCCAGGGGGCTGGGCGGGCCGTCGGCGGCGAGGGGGAACTCGCGGACGCCGTAGGAGTGCACGAAGTAGAAGCGCTGGTCGGCCAGGCCGTCGAACAGCACGCTGTCCTGCGGCGCCTCGACGGTGTTCCAGCCCATGTGCGGCAGCACCGGCGCCTCGAGCGGCTCGACGACGCCCGGCCACTCGCCGCAGCCCTCGGCGTCGTGGCCGTGCTCGACGCCGCGGTCGAACAGGATCTGCATGCCCACGCAGATGCCGAGGACCGGGCGGCCACCGGCCAGCCGGCGGCCGATGATGCGCGGGCCGTCGACGGCGCGCAGACCCTGCATGCAGGCGGCGAACGCACCCACGCCCGGGACGACCAGCCCGTCGGCGTCCAGCGCCGCCTGCGGGTCCGCGGTCACCGTCACGTCCGCGCCGACGCGGGCCAGCGCCCGCTCGGCGGACCGGAGGTTGCCCGACCCGTAGTCGAGGATCGTCACCTTCTTCACGCCTGCCACGCTACCCACCAGCGGGATCGGGCCCCGGTCTGTTCCCGTCGCATCCACCGGATCCGGGCGTCCCGAAGTGCCGGGTGCACCAGTCGCGGTGACGACGGAGGAGCGGGCATGGACCGGGACCGGGCGAGGCAGGGCGCGGTGGCCGCCGCGGTGGTGGGCGGTCTGGTGAGCGGGGCGACCGGGGACTACGGCGAGTCCGACGAGAGCCCGAGCGTGGTCCTGCCGGCCGACGCCGCCTTCGGGATCTGGATCCCGATCTACGCCGGCTCACTGGCCTACGCGGTGAGGACCCTGCGTCCGGGGAGGAGCGACGGGCCGCTCCTGCGTCGGACCGGATGGCCGGCTGCGCTGGGGTACCTGCTCGCCGGCGCCTGGGTCCGCCTCCAGCACCCGCCGCGGCTTCAGCTCCCCGCCATCGCCGCCACGACTGCCGCCGCGGTGACCGCGTACCGGCGGTCGCGCGCCGACAGCCCGGACGACCCCGGCTCCCGGGGCACCCGCTGGGCCGTCCGGGAGCCCCTGGGCCTGTTCGCCGGCTGGATCACCCTGGCCGCAGCGGCCGCCACCACCGAGGTGCTCCTCGCCGAAGGCCGGGACGCGGCACCGTCGCGGCGGGACTCCTGGGGTGTTGGGGTGCTCGCCGTCGCGACCGCTGCGGCCGTCGCGACGACCCGCTCCGTTCCCGGGTCGCCCGGCTACCCGGCGGCTGTCGCGTGGGGGCTGGGCGGCACGGCGGCCCGGAACCTGCGCCGACGTCGTCCCGTGCCGGCGGCCGCAGCGACGCTGGGCGCTGTCGTCGTCGTGGTCACGGCGTTCCGGGGACGTGCAGCGCTTCGGCATCCCACGGCAGGACGGTGAGCTCGGGCCACACCTGCTGCCAGCGCGCCGCCTTGGCCTCGTAGACGTGCCGAGGGGCGAGCCCGCGGTTGGGCCGGACGGTCATCGCGAACAGGTCCGCGTAGCCGTGCGGCGCGTAGACCCGCGGTTGCCCAGCGCCGTCCACCGTCACCCCGTAGCAGCAGCAGACCGCCGCGAAGGAGTCGATGGCGTGCGCGCAGTCGCGGAAGGGCGGCGCCGGGATGCCGAAGCGGTCGGCGTACCAGAGGTGCACGCGGGCCTCGTTCCGGATCTCCACAGGCACCGGGAGGTCGGCGAACAGCTCCGCCCCTGCCCGGATGACGGCGTCCTCGGCGGCCCACGACGTGTCGGGATCGAAGTAGAAGAAGTCGGCGTCCCGGATACCGGTGCCGCCGGGCCGGCCGGTGAGGTGGTTCCAGACCGTCTGGAACAACACGCCCGCGGTCAACCACCAGTCGCCGACCCCGAGGCCGGGCGCCCGGTCGAGCACCGCCCGCACCGCGGGATCGGCCAGGACGATGCCGAGGAACTGCTCCTCGTCGGTTCCTCGGGCCGACCGCCCGGTGGCGGTCACGTCGGCGGGTTCCAGGCGTCGAGACGGCGGAGGTCCGGCCCGAGAAGCGCTCGCATCTCGGCGGCGCCGGCCTCGCCCGGGTTCGGCAGCGCCTCGACGAAGCCCGCACCGATCAGGTCCCGCTGGTGGTCGTCCGCACGGTCCCAGGCGGCCTCCATCCACCGGAAGACCTCCCGGCAGACGTCCGGTCGATCCTCCCGGTGCAGGACCAGCCACCGCATGACATCGGCGACGTAGAGGTAGGGCAGGACCTCGCCGCCGTTGTCCGCCAGGTGTCCGTGGAGGATCGGCAGCAGCTCCGGGTGCTCGTAGGTGAGCGCACCGACGAGCGCGAGGTTGCTCGCCCTCGCGCGCAGGTCGTCGGTCATCGCACCTCTCGCCGGCCCGGGCGGTCAGACCAGGCGCAGGATGCCCGCCGCGCTGGCGATCAGGGCGGCCAGCAGCAGGACGACGGCCATCGTGACCTGCGGTCCGCCGCGGTCGGGGTGCTCCTCGTCGGTGCGCCAGACGCTCCAGGCGCCGCCGAGCAGGAACCCGCCGAGGAGCAGCAGGAGCAGACCGGTGTTCACCGGGTTACAGCGCGCCCTTGGTGGAGGGCACGTCGGTGACGCGCGGGTCGATCGCGACCGCCTGCCGCAGCGCGCGGGCCAGGGCCTTGAACTGGCCCTCGACGATGTGGTGGGCATCCCGGCCGGCGTAGAGGACCCGCACGTGCAGGCTGATCCGCGCGTTGAACGCGAAGGACTCCAGCACGTGCTTGGTCAGGCTGGTCGGGTAGTCCGGCCCGATCATCGGCGTCATGCCCTCGGGCTCGGCGTGCACGAAGTACGGCCGGCCGGAGAGATCGACGGCGGCCTGTGCGAGCACCTCGTCCATCGGGATCGTCGCGTCGCCGTAGCGGGTGATCCCCCGCTTGTCGCCCAGCGCCTGCGCGAACGCCTGGCCCAGCGCGATCGCGACGTCCTCGACGGTGTGGTGCGCGTCGATGTGCAGATCGCCGTCGGCCCGCACCGTGAGGTCGATGCCGCTGTGCTTCGACAGCGCGGTGAGCATGTGGTCGTAGAAGCCCACGCCCGTGCTGATCGAGCTGGTGCCGGTGCCGTCGAGGTCGAGCTCGACCACGAGCTTGGTCTCGTTGGTCGCCCGTTCGACGCGTGCGGTGCGGCTCATGCCGGTGAGTCTCCCAGAGTCGTGCGGTGCTCCGGCGCGATCTCACCCAGCGCGGTGAGGAACGCGTCGGTCTCGTCCTTGGTCCCCGCCGTCACCCGCAGCCAGCCGGGCAGGCCGACGTCACGGACCAGGACCCCCCGGTCGAGCAGCGCCTGCCAGGCGGCGTGCGCATCCGCGAAGTGCCCGAACAGCACGAAGTTGGCGTCGCTCGGGACGCTGGTCAACCCCATCGCCGGCAGCTCGGCCACGATCCGGTCGCGCTGCTCCTTCACCGCGTCGACGGTGGCCAGCAGCGCGTCGGTGTGCGCCAGGGCGGTGCGCGCGGCGGCCTGGGTGAGCGAGCTCAGGTGGTAGGGCAGGCGGACCAGCTGCAAGGCGTCGACGACGGCGGGGTCCGCGGCCAGGTAGCCCAGCCGCAGGCCGGCCATCCCGAACGCCTTGCTCATCGTGCGGCTGACGATCAGCCGCGGCCGACCGGGCAGCAGGGTCAGCGCCGACGGCGTTCCCGGCCGGGCGAACTCGGTGTAGGCCTCGTCCACGACCACGACGCCGCCGGTGGCGTCGTGGATCTGCACGACCGTCTCGAGTGCGACCGCGGTGCCGGTCGGGTTGTTGGGGCTGGTCACGAAGACGACGTCGGGTCGCACCTCGCGCACCTGGGCGACCGCCGCCGCCGCGTCGATGGTGAAGTCGGCCCGCCGGGTGCCGTCGACCCAGGCCGTGCCGGTGCCGGCCGACAGGATCGGGTGCATCGAGTACGACGGCGTGAAGCCCAGCGCGGTCCGGCCCGCTCCGCCGAAGGCCTGCAGCACCTGCTGGAGGACCTCGTTGGAGCCGTTGGCCGCCCAGACCTGCTCCCGGGCGATCTGCTCGCCGCTGGTGCGGGTGAGGTAGGCGGCGAGGTCGGCGCGCAGCGCGAGGGCGTCCCGGTCCGGGTACCGGTTGAGCTCCAGTGCCGCGGAGCCCAGTGCGGCACCGAGGTCGGCGAGCAGCTCCGCCGGCAGCGGGTGCGGGTTCTCGTTGGTGTTGAGCCGGTGCGCGGCCGGCGGCTGCGGGGCGCCGTAGGGCGAGCGCCCCCGCAGCTCCGGCCGCAGCGGGAGCTCGGTCGGGTCGGTCACCGGCCCTGCCGGATCCTGACCGCAGCCGCGTGGGCCGGCAGGTCCTCGGCCCCGGCCAGGGCGTCGATGTGCCCGGCGACGCCGGCGAGCGCCTGCTGGTCGTACTCGACGACGTGGATGCCGCGCAGGAACGACTGCACCGACAGGCCGCTGGAGAACCGGGCGCAACCACCCGTCGGCAGCACGTGGTTGGACCCGGCGCAGTAGTCGCCCAGCGACACCGGCGACCAGGCGCCGACGAAGATCGCGCCGGCGTTGCGCACGCGCGCGGCCACCTCCCGCGCGTCCCGGGTCTGGATCTCCAGGTGCTCGGCCGCGTAGGCGTCGACGACGCGCACGCCGGCGTCGAGGTCGTCGACCAGCACGATGCCCGACTGGGTGCCGTCCAGGGCGACGGTGATCCGGTCGGAGTGCTTGGTCGCCGCGACCTGGCCGGGCACCAGGTCGAGGACGGCGTCGGCCAGCTCCTCGCTGGTGGTCACCAGGACGGCGCCCGCCAGCGGGTCGTGCTCGGCCTGGCTGATCAGGTCGGCGGCCACGTGCGCGGGGTCGGCGGTGTCGTCGGCCAGGATCGCGACCTCGGTCGGGCCCGCCTCGGAGTCGATGCCGATCCGCCCGCGCAGCAGCCGCTTGGCCGCCGTCACGTAGACGTTGCCGGGACCGGTGACCATGTCGACCGGCTCGCAGGACCCGGCCCCGTAGCCGAAGACCGCCACCGCCTGGGCGCCGCCGACCGCGTAGACCTCGGTGATCCCGAGCAGCGCGCACGCGGCGAGGACGCCGGGGTCGGGCAGACCGCCGTGGTCGCGCTGCGGCGGGGAGGCGACGGCGATCGACTCCACGCCGGCGATCTGCGCGGGAACGACGTTCATCACGACGCTGGACAGCAGCGGTGCGAGGCCACCGGGGACGTACAGGCCGACGCGGCGCACCGGGACCCAGCGCTCGGTCACCGTGCCGCCGGGGACGACCTCGGTGGTCACGTCGGTGCGGCGCTGGTCGGCGTGCACCGTCCGGACCCGGCTGATCGCCTCCTCGAGGGCGGCGCGCAGCGTCGGGTCGCACTCGGCCAGCGCCCGGTCCAGCGCCTCCTGCGGGACGGCGAAGTCCTCGGCGTCGACGCCGTCGAGGCGGGCGGTGATCTCGCGCACCGCCTGGGCGCCCCGGATCCGGACGTCCTCGCAGAGCGGGCGGACGGTCGCCATGACCGAGTCGATGTCGGTGGCGGCGCGCGGAAGGAGCCCGGCGAGGTCCCGCTGCCCGGGCAGCGCGGATCCGCGCAGGTCGATGCGGGCGAGCACGGGGGCCTCCGAGGTGACGGGGTCGGGGCTCCAGGGTAGCCAGCGCCGGTGTCCCGCTGCCCCGCGCCCGTACGGTGGGGTCATGGGTGAGCTCATCCCGCTGTTCCCGCTCGGGACGCCCCTGTTCCCCGGCATCGTGCTGCCGCTGCAGATCTTCGAGCCCCGGTACCGCCGGCTGATGCGCGATCTGCTCGGCCATCCGGAGTCCGGCGACAGGCGGTTCTTCGGCGTCGTGGCCATCCGGCAGGGCTGGGAGGTGGAGCAGGTCGCCCCCGCCGAGGCCCTCTACGACGTCGGCTGCACCGCCCGGGTGCAGGCCGTCCGTCCCCAGCCCGACGGCGGTTTCCGCATCGTCACCGTGGGCGGCGAGCGCTTCCGGCTGCTCGAGGTGGTCGTGGGTGAGGACCCGCCGTACCTGCAGGGCGTGGTCGAGTGGCTGTCCGAGGAGGAGGCGGCCGAGGAGGCCGCCGGCGACACCGACGGTCTCGTCGTCCCCGGCACCGCGGAGAGCGGCCCGCCGTGCGACGACGGCCTGGACGAGGTCGTGGCTGCGGTCGCCCGCGGCTCGCTCGACGTCCTCTGCTCGGGGGTGCGCGACCTGTTCACCCGGTACGTGGCCGAGGTGGCCGACCTGGGCAGCGGCGGGGGCGACGACGACGGCGAGCCGACCGTCGACGCGGAGACGGCGGTGCTGCTGGAGGCGGTGAGCGACGACCCGGCTGCGCTGTCCTACCTGGTCGCGTCGGCGGCGCTGCTCACGACCGAGGACCGGCAGGCGCTGCTCGCGGAGTCGGCGACCCGGCGGCGCCTGGCGCACGAGGCCCGGTTGCTGCGGCGGGAGCTGACCCTGCTGCAGACCCTGGGCGCCGTGCCGGTGCCGCTGCACCAGTTCGCGACCCCGATGACGGTCAACTGACGGTCGGCTGGTCCGTCCGGGCCGGTGACGCCTCGGCCGTGCGGCCGAGGCCGTCGTCCCGCGCGTAGAGGACGGCGGCGACGTAGGCGAGCAACGCCCCGAACGGGGCCAGCGCCATCGCGGGTGGCGATCCGAGGGTCAGCGACGTGGTCACGCGGGCGCCCACCTGGGCCAGTTCGGCCTCCGACGGCCCGGCGCCCAGCAGCTCGCCGACCTGCCAGGCGACGACGGCGGCCGCGCAGCTGCCCAGGGCGAGCGCGAGCACGGTGGCCACGCCCCTGCGCCGGCGCAGGAACCAGGCGGCCGCACCGGCGAGCAGGCCGACACCGAGCAGCACCAGCGCGTACACGGCGTCGTCGGCGACGAGCAGCTCCCCGCTGACCTGGCCGATCGCCTCGGGCCCGGCGTCGGTGACCCGGAAGTCCGCGCGCGGGGCCAGTGCCCACCACAGCAGGCCGGCCGGGACTCCGGCCAGCGCGAGGGCCAGCACGAGCAGGACCGAGCTGCGCAGGTCGGCCCGCACCTCGGGCCAGCCGCGCCACATCGCCGACGCCGGGGCCCAGGATCCGGGTGCCGGCGGCGGGCCGGGCGGGTCCCCCTCGGTCGTGGGAGCGGCGAACGGCGGCGAGGAGCTCACCGCCCCAGTGAACATCGGGTTCCTGGCAGCCGCCGCCCCGTCCTCCGTCACAGCAGGGCGACGCTGGTCGGCCCGAGCAGGGCCTTGATGTCGCCCATGAGCGCCGTGCTCGGGCGCACCCGCAGCCCCTGGTCGAGCCGCAGCACCGTCTCGCGGCTGCCGTTGACCAGCTTGAGCTGCACCTCGGTGGTGCCCGGGTGGCTGCCGAGCACCTCGCGCAGGCGCTCCACCACCGGCGGCGTGCAGCGCGCCGCCGCCATCGAGACGAGCACCGGACCGCGCGGGCCCTCGGTGAGCTCGGGGATGATGACCTCGGAGCCGAAGAGCGAGGGCTGGTCGTCGCGCCGGCTGATCCGCCCCTTCACCACGACGATCTGGTCGCGGACGATCTTCTCCGAGACCTCCGCCCAGGTCTTGGGGAAGAAGAGCACCTCGATGCCGGACTCGAGGTCCTCCAGCGTGGCGATCGCCCACGGTGCCCCCTGCTTGTTGGTGCGCGGGGAGACCGCCGTGAGGATGCCGGCGATGGTGACGTTTGCGCCGTCCTCGACGCCGCCGGCGTTGATCTCGGCGATCGGGGTGTCGGCGTTGGCGGCCAGCACGTGCTCGACGCCGTGCAGCGGGTGGTCGGACACGTAGAGGCCGAGCATGTCGCGCTCGAACATCAGCCGCTCGCTCTTGGACCAGTCCGCGGTCGGGATCACGATGTCGAGGGCGGTGCCGAACGGGTCGTCGGCCGGGTCGTCCCCGCCGAAGCTGCCGAAGAGGTCGAACTGGCCCTCGGCCTCCCTGCGCTTGAGCCCCATCGCGGAGTCCACGGCCTGGGCGTGGATGGCGACGATGCCCTGGCGGGAGTGGCCGAGGGAGTCGAAGGCGCCGGCCTTGGCGAGGGACTCGATGACCTTCTTGTTGCAGGCCACCGTGTCGATCTTGCGCATGAAGTCGGCGAAGTCCTTGAACGCGCCCTTCTCCTCGCGCGCCTTGACGATCGACTCGACGACGTTGTGCCCCACGTTGCGCACCGAGGCCAGGCCGAAGCGGATGTCGGTGCCGACGGCGGTGAAGTCCCACGACGACTCGTTGACGTCCGGGGGCAGCACCTTGATGCCCATGCGGCGGCACTCGGCCAGGTAGACGGGGCGTCGGTCCTTGTCGTCCTGGACGCTGGTGAGCAGGCCGGCCATGTACTCGGCCGGGTAGTTGGCCTTGAGGAAGGCCGTCCAGTACGAGATCAGGCCGTAGGCGGCGGAGTGCGCCTTGTTGAAGGCGTAGTCGGCGAACGGGACGAGGATGTCCCAGAGCGTCTTGACCGCCGCGGCGGAGTACCCGTTCTCCTTCATGCCGGCCTCGAAGCCGACGTACTCGGCGTCCAGGACCGACTTCTTCTTCTTGCCCATCGCGCGGCGCAGCAGGTCGGCCTTGCCGAGCGAGTACCCGGCGACCTTCTGCGCGATCGCCATGACCTGCTCCTGGTAGACGATCAGACCGTAGGTCTGGCCCAGGATCTCCTCGAGCGGCTCGGCCAGCTCCGGGTGGATCGGCGTGATCTCCTGCTGGCCGTTCTTGCGCAGCGCGTAGTTCGTGTGCGAGTTCGCACCCATCGGGCCCGGCCGGTAGAGCGCGCCGACGGCGGAGATGTCCTCGAAGTTGTCCGGCCGCATGAGCCGCAGCAGCGAGCGCATCGGCCCGCCGTCGAACTGGAACACGCCGAGGGTGTCACCGCGGGACAGCAGCTCGTACGTGGCCTTGTCGGTGAGGTCCTTGCTGATCTCGTCGAGGTCCACCGGCTCCTTGCCGTTGGCCACGATGTTGCGCAGCGCGTCGTCGAGGACGGTCAGGTTGCGCAGGCCCAGGAAGTCCATCTTGAGCAGGCCGAGCGTCTCGCAGGTCGGGTAGTCGAACTGCGTGATGACGGCGCCGTCGGCCTCGCGCCGCATGATCGGGATGCTGTCGATCAGCGGGTGCCGGCCGATGATGACGCCGGCGGCGTGCACGCCCCATTGCCGCTTCAGGCCCTCGAGCTTCTTCGCCTGGTCGACGACCTCCGCGGCGCCGGGGTCGGACTCGTAGCGGGCCCGGAACTCCGCGGCCTCCTTGTACCGCGGGTGCGCGGGGTCGAAGACGCCCGACAGCGGGATCCCCTTGCCCATGACGTCCGGCGGCATGAGCTTGGTCAGCTCGTCGCCCACCGAGTACGGGCGGTCGAGCACGCGCGCGGCGTCCTTGATCGCGGCCTTCGCCTTGATGGTGCCGTAGGTGACGATCTGGCTGACCCGCTCCTCGCCGTACTTCTGCGAGACGTAGCGGATGACCTCGCCGCGCCGGCGGTCGTCGAAGTCGATGTCGACGTCGGGCATGGAGACGCGCTCGGGATTGAGGAACCGCTCGAAGATCAGTCCGTGGGCCAGCGGGTCGAGGTCGGTGATGCCCATCGCGTAGGCGGCGAGCGACCCGGCGGCCGAGCCACGGCCGGGACCCACGCGGATGCCGTTGTCCTTGGCCCAGTTGATGAAGTCGGCGACCACGAGGAAGTACCCCGGGAAGCCCATCTGGCAGATGATCCCGGTCTCGTAGTCGGCCTGCTTGCGCACGTGGTCGGGGATGCCGCCCGGGTAGCGCTTGTGCAGCCCGCGCTCGACCTCCTTGATGAACCAGGAGGTCTCGTCCTCCCCCGGCGGGAGCGGGAACCGCGGCATGAGGTCGGCGCCCTCGGTGAAGGTCACCTCGCACTGCTCGGCCACGAGCAGCGTGTTGTCGCAGGCGACCTGGAGGTCGCCGGGGAACAGCGCACGCATCTCCGCGGCGCTCTTCAGGTAGTAGCCGTCGCCGTTGAACCGGAAGCGGTTGGTCTCGTTCAGGCGGGAGCCGGTCTGGATGCACAGCAGGGCGTCGTGGGCGGCGGCGTCCTCCTTGTGCGTGTAGTGCAGGTCGTTGGTGGCCAGCAGCGGGATGCCGAGGTCCTTGGCGATCGCGAGCAGCGCCGGCCGGGTCTTCTTCTCGATGGACAGGCCGTGGTCCATCAGCTCGGCGTAGAAGTTCTCCTTGCCGAAGATGTCCTGGAAGTCCGCCGCCGCCTGGCGGGCCTTGTCCTCCTTGCCCGCGCGCAGCCACATGTTGACCTCGCCCGACGGGCAGCCGGTCGTGGCGATCAGGCCCGCGCCGTACCGCTCCAGCAGGTCGCGGTCGAAGCGTGGCTTGCGGTACTGCCCCTCGAGACTGGCCAGCGACGAGATGCGGAAGAGGTTGTGCATGCCCTCCGTGGTGCGGGCCAGCAGCGTCATGTGGGTGTAGGCGGCCTTGCCGCGGTTGGATCCGCCGTCACCCTCCTCGTCGATGAGGTTGTCGCCGAAGTCGAAGGGCGCGCGGTCGAACCGTGAACCGGGCGTGTAGTAGCCCTCCATGCCGATGATCGGCTTCACGCCCGCGCCGGTCGCCTGCTTGTAGAAGTCGTAGGCGCCGAAGACGTTCCCGTGGTCGGTCATCGCCAGCGCGGGCATGCCCTGGGCGGCCGCGGCCGCGGTGACCTCGGGCAGCTTGGCCGCGCCGTCCAGCATCGAGTACTCGGTGTGGACGTGGAGGTGCGCGAACGAATCGGACGAGCTGCTCACGGGCGGTCGTGCTCCTCAATGGTCGTGCGTGCCCGGCCGGCAGGGACTCCGGCGGGCGACCGGCGGGGAAGACCGGCGTGCGAGGCCTCCGGAGAGGGTCTCGGGGGTGACCCCGATCCTCGCACTGGTTGGTGTCTACGCCGAGGGTCTGACAGGACGTGTCTCCTCACAGGCGGACCGATCCGTCACACCCGCCCCGGCGGGCGCAGCACCCGCCGCATCGTCAGGTGGGCGATGCCCGCCTCGAGGTACTCGGGGCCCACCGCCGAGTAGCCGGCGCGCTCGTAGAAGCCGCGGGCGGTGACCTGCGCGTGCAGCTCCACGGCGGCCGCGCCCCGCCGCAGGGCCTCGTCCTGGAGCACGGCGAGGACGGCCGCTCCGTGCCCCCGGCCGCGGGCGGCCGCGTCGGTCGCCATGCGCCCGATCGCCGCCGTCCCGTCGTCCCGGAGCAGCAGCCGGCCCGTGGCGACGACGGCACCGCCGGCGTCCCGGGACACCCCGTGCACCGCCGTCGCGTCGGCGTCGTCCTGCTCGATCTCCGGCGGCACCCCCTGTTCGTCGACGAAGACGCGGGTGCGCAGGGCCACGATCTCCGCCCAGTCGGCCGGTTCCGCGATCCGGGCGGTCACGCCGTCCGCCCCGCCGGGAGCACCCGGGCCGGTACGAGCAGGAACCGGAGGTCGATGAGCGCGTGCAGCACGACCGGCAGCAGCAGCGACCCGGTGTCCAGATAGACGGCGGCCATGACCCCGCCCAGGACGCCGGTCGTGACGACCCCGACAGTGCCCTGGTACGCGTGGGCCAGCCCGAACGCGGCCGCGGCGACGACGACCAGCGCCGGGTCCGGCAGCCCGCCGGCCAGGGCGGCGACCACGGCGAGGAAGAAGCCCCGGTAGAGCCACTCCTCGCAGACCCCGGCGGTGAGGCCGACGAGGGTGAACAGCCGCCGCTCCCCGGTGGTGCGGGGCAGCAGGGCGAGCGTGGCGTGGCCGGGCGGCTCGCTGTGCCGTCCCTCGCCCGGCCGGCGCACGGGTGGCGCCTCGAGCAGGGCGCCGCCGCGGAGTGCCCGGGTGGACACCCAGACGAACAGCACCACGAGCACCACGACGACGGAGGTGAGCAGGCCCGGCCACCGCTGCGGCCACCGGAGCCCCACCGCGCCCGCATCGACGCCCGGGGCCGAGAGCCAGACGACGTAGGCGAGGACGGCCAGCCCCCACTCGAGCACCAGCAGCCGCCGGTAGAAGGAGCGGCGGGCCCCCGGGTCGCTGCGCAGCCGCCCCTCGAACCGGCGGTGCAGGACGTGCCCGACCAGCGGCTCGCCGACCACCAGGTACCCGGCGACGACGACGGCCGCGAGCGCGGCCGGGCCGAAGTCGCCCAGGGCCACCGGCAGGCCGGTCACGACGGGGCCGTTCAGGCCTCGGCGCGCAGGACGGCCAGCGCGCCGGCGAGGTCGGGCGGGTACTCGCTGGTGAACTCGACCCAGCGCCCGTCGGCGGGGTGCGGGAACCCCAGCCGGACGGCGTGCAGCCACTGGCGCGACACCCCCAGACGGGCCGCGAGCGTCGGGTCGGCACCGTAGGTCGTGTCGCCGACGCACGGGTGGCGCAGCGCGGAGAAGTGCACCCGGATCTGGTGGGTGCGCCCCGTCTCCAGCCTGATGTCGACCAGGCTCGCCGCCGGGAACGCCTCGACGACCTCGTAGTGGGTCACCGACGGACGCCCGCCCTGCACGACGGCGAACCGCCAGTCGTGCTTCGGGTGGCGGTCGATCGGCGCGTCGATGGTGCCCCGGGACGGGTCGGGGTGGCCCTGGACCAGGGCGTGGTAGCCCTTCTCGACCGTGCGCTGCTTGAACGCCGCCTTCAGCGCGGTGTAGGCGCGCTCGCTCTTGGCGACGACCATGACACCGGTGGTGGCGGCGTCGAGGCGGTGGACCACCCCCTGGCGCTCGGCGGCACCCGAGGTCGAGATCCGGTAGCCCGCGGCCGCGAGCCCGCCGATCACGGTCGGGCCGTCCCAGCCCGGGCTCGGGTGGGCCGCCACGCCGACCGGCTTGTCGACGACGACCAGGTCGTCGTCGTCGTGGAGGACGGTCATCCCGACGACCGGCTCGGGCGCCACCGGGTCGCCGGGCGGCGGCGGCAGCTCCACCTCGAGCCAGCTGCCCGCGCTCAGCCGGTCGCCCTTGCCCCGCACCCTGCCGTCGACGACGACGTTGCCGGCGTCGGCGACGTCGGCCGCCGCGGTCCGGGAGAGCCCGAAGAGCCGGGAGAGCGCCTGGTCGACCCGCTGCCCCTCGAGCCCGTCGGGCACCGGGAGCGCCCGGTGCATGCCGGCAGTGGAGGTCACGTCCCCATTGTGACCTGCGTGCGCGGCCGACCGGTTCAGGCGGGATCGGCCGCGGCGCTGTCCTTGGCCCGCGAGCCGTCGAACTCGATGCCGCGCAGGGCCAGCAGGGCCCCGAGGATCCCGCCGCAGACGATCGCGGAGTCGGCGACGTTGAACACCGGCCAGACGTTGCCGTCGGGGCCGAAGACGGAGAGGAAGTCGACCACTCCCCCGCGCAGGAAGCCGGGGTCGCGGAAGATCCGGTCGACCAGGTTGCCGAGCGCGCCGCCGAGGACCAGCCCGAGGGTCACCGCCCAGGCTGTGGAGAACAGCCGCCGTGCCGTGCGGACGATGACCACCGCGACCGCCACGGCGACGAGCGTGAACAGGACCGTGAACCCCTCGGCGAAGGAGAACGCCGCCCCGGTGTTGCGCAGGTTGGTGAGGTAGAGCGCGCCCCCGAGCAGCCGGATGTCCTCCCCCGGCTCGATGGTGGCGACCACGACCAGCTTGGTCACCAGGTCGGTCACGAGGACGGCGGCGGCCAGCGAGAGCAGCAGCCGCGTGCGGGGCCGGCGCGCGGGCGCCGGCGCTCCCACGGGTTCGGGCTGCTCGGTCACGCCGACGACGATAGCCGCGCGCGGCGGCGCCGAGGTCATCCGCCGGGCGCGAGCCACACCGCGGTGTCAGCCGGCAGCTCCGCGCCGCAGGGGCCGCTGGCGAGGAGCACCTCGCCCTGCCCGGCGAGGTCCACCGGCTCGGCGGCGAGGTTCACGACGCACCGGAACCGGGGTCCGCGGTCGAACGCGAGCACCCCTTCCGGGGCGTCGCGCCAGCTCATCCCGGTGCCCCGCAGCCGGCGGCGCAGCCGCAGCGCCGCCCGGTAGAGCGAGAGGGTCGAGCCCGGGTCGTCGTGCTGGGCCGCGGCCGTGAGGCGCGCCCACCCCGCGGGCTGCGGCAGCCAGGTGGCGGCACCGGTGGTGAACCCGAACGGTGGCCGGTCGCCCTCCCAGGGAAGGGGGACGCGGCAGCCGTCCCGTCCCCGCACGGTGCGCCCGGAGCGCTCCCACGTCGGGTCCTGCAGCGCCTCCTCCGGCAGGTCCTCCACCTCCGGCAGCCCCAGCTCCTCCCCCTGGTAGACGTAGGCGGAGCCGGGCAGGGCCAGGGTGAGCAGGGCGGCCGCCCGCGCCCGCCGCAGGCCGAGCTCGAGATCGGTCTCCGAGGCCGGCAGGGCGGCGCCCCCGAAGGCCGCGCCCGTCCACGCCCGGCCGAAGCGGGTCACGTGCCGGGTCTCGTCGTGGCTGGAGAACACCCACGTGGCCGGTGCGCCGACCGGCTCCAGCGCGGCCAGCGTGCTGTCGACCACCTGGCGCAGCGCGGCCGCGTCCCAGGGCGAGGTCAGGTAGTCGAAGTTGAAGGTGGTGTGCATCTCGTCGGGGCGGACGTAGCGGCTGAGCCGTTCGGGGCCGTTGACCACCGCCTCGGTCACGAACAGGCGGTCACCGCCGTAGGAGTCCCCGATCCGGCGCCAGCGCCGGAGGATGTCGTGCACTGCGTCGACGTCCCAGTGCGGGTTGCCCACCCAGTTCCGGGACTCGAACGCCGCCCCGGGGGCGTGCCCGGCGTCGGGCAGGCCCGGCGCCTTGGCCATCGCCGGTGCGGCGTCCACCCGCACGCCGTCGATCCCGCGGTCGAACCAGAAGCGCAGGATCGCGTCGAACTCGTCGGCCACCTGCGGGGTCGACCAGTCGAGGTCGGGCTGCTGCGGCGCGAACAGGTGCAGGTACCACTGCCCCGGGTGCCCGTCGGGCTCGGTGACGCGGGTCCACGCACCGCCACCGAAGGCGCTGACCCAGTCGTTGGGCGGCTCCGCTCCGCCGGCCCGGCCGTCGCGGAAGAAGTACCGCTCGCGCTCGGGCGAGCCCGGCCCCGCGGCCAGCGCCGCGGCGAACCACGGGTGCTGCTCGGAGGTGTGGTTGGCCACCAGGTCGACGATCACCCGCAGGCCGAGGGCGTGCGCCTCGGCCAGCAGCGCGTCGGCGTCGGCGAGCGTCCCGAAGCGCGGGTCGATGTCCCGGTAGTCGGCGACGTCGTACCCGCCGTCGGCCATCGGCGACGGGTACCAGGGGGTGATCCAGACGGCGTCGACGCCGAGGTCGGCCAGGTAGGGCAGCCGCCGGCGGAGGCCCCCGAGGTCGCCCATGCCGTCGCCGTCGGAGTCGGCGAAGCTGCGCAGGTAGACCTCGTAGACGACGGCGTCGCGCCACCACGGGACGCCGGGACCGGCGATCCCGGCGTCCGGCGCGCGGCTCAGGCGGCTCCGAGCGAGGTGGTCTCGCCCCGCGCCTCGTCGACCTGCTCCACCCGGTCCTGCGTGGCCATGCGCGTGAGCTCGGCGCCGGCTTCGGCGTCCCGGGTCAGGTTCTCGCCGGTCTGCGGGTCGAAGACGTGCACCTTGCGGGTGTCCAGCCAGAACTCCGCGTCGCGGCCCTCGCGGATCCTGCTGGTGGAGTCGATCGACACGATGGCCTGCGTGCGCAGCTCCTCGGAGTCCAGCTCGCGCGAGAGCTCGCGCAGCTGGGAGGTGACGGCCTCGGGCGCCTCGTAGGGGATGTAGGCGAACTGCGAGTCGCCCAGCCACTCGGTGACGTCGACGCGCGCGGTGAACGTCGACCCGTGCGGCCGCTTGGACTCCTCCACCAGCGTCGCGTCCTCGAAGTACTCGGGACGGATGCCGACCAGGACCAGGTCGCGGCCGGCGATCTGGCCGGCGCGCTTCTCGTCGAGCTCGATCGTGCCGAAGGGCATCTCCAGGGTGTTGCCCTTCGGCGTCGCCGGCAGGAAGTTCATCGGCGGGGAGCCGATGAAGCCGGCCACGAACAGGTTGACCGGCTGCTCGTAGAGCTCGCGCGGCGACGCGACCTGCTGGATCTTGCCCTTCCGCAGGACGCAGACCCGGTCGCCCAGCGTCATCGCCTCGGTCTGGTCGTGGGTGACGTAGACGGTGGTGATGCCCAGGCGCCGCTGCAGCCGGGAGATCTCCGTGCGCATCTGGCCGCGGAGCTTGGCGTCGAGGTTGGACAGCGGCTCGTCGAAGAGGAACGCCTCGGCCTGGCGGACGATCGCCCGGCCCATGGCGACGCGCTGGCGCTGACCGCCGGAGAGGTTGGCCGGCTTGCGCTCGAGGTGGTCCTTGAGCTCGAGGACGTCGGAGGCCTCGTTGACCCGGCGGCGCACCTCGTCATCCGGGGTCTTCGACAGCCGCAGCGGGAAGGCGATGTTCTCGAACACCGTCATGTGCGGGTACAGCGCGTAGTTCTGGAACACCATCGACAGGTTGCGGTCGCGGGGAGCCAGGTCGTTGACCCGCTTCCCCCCGATGATCATGTCGCCACTGGTGATGTCCTCGAGGCCGACGATCATCCGCAGCAGGGTCGACTTCCCGCAGCCGGACGGGCCGACCAGGATCATGAACTCGCCGTCGGCGATGTCCAGGCTGACGTCGTTCACGGCGGGGAAACCGTCCCCGTACTGCTTGACGATGTTGCGCATCTCGATGGAGGCCATCGGTTCGTCCCCTTCGGTGGGTGGGTCGGAAACGGAGTCGGGAACGGTCAGCCCTTGACGGCGCCGTTGGTGAGGCCGGCGACGATGCGCCGCTGGAAGAGCAGGACGAGGACGACCACGGGGACCGTCACGATCAGCGCGGCCGCGGCGATGGCGCCCGTCGGGTCCTCGAACTGCGACGCACCGCTGAACAGGCCCAGCGCTGCGGGCACCGGCCGGGCCGCCTCGGTCGAGGTCAGGACGATGCCGTAGACGAAGTCGTTCCAGGCGATGAAGAACGCGATGATCGCCGTGGTGAACACCCCCGGCGCGGCCAGCGGCACGATCACCTTGCGGAACGCCTGCCAGGTGGTGGCGCCGTCCACCTGGGCGGCCTGCTCCATCTCCCACGGGATCTCGCGGAAGAACGCCGACATCGTCCAGATCGAGATCGGCAGGGTCAGCGACAGGTACGGGAGGATCAGCCCGAGCCAGGTGTCGTAGAGGCCGATCTGGCGCCACACGTTGAACAGCGGCGTCACGATCGAGATGACCGGGAAGATCGCCACCGCGAGCGCCGTGGACAGGATCAGCCGCTTGCCCGGGAAATCGAGCCGGGCGATGGCGTAGGCGGCGAACATGGCGAGCAGGCAGCTGATGGCCGTCGCGATGAGGCAGATGCCGAAGGAGTTGCGCAGCGCGGGCAGGAACAGATCGCTGGCGCTACCGGTGAGGATGTCCTCGTAGTTGCTCCACGAGACGTTGGTCGGCAGGAACTGCCCGTTGGCGATGTCCGACGGCGCCTTGAGCGAGATCGAGATGATCCACGCGATCGGGAAGAGCGCGTAGAGCACGATGACCACGCCGCCGATCCACCACAGGACCTTCTTCCGAGTGGACACCGGTCACTCCCCCCGCGCCGAAGACAGGTCGACCTTGAAGCCCTTGATGAAGCCCAGGGCTATGAGCACCACGGTGATGAACAGCAGCACCGAGACCGCCGACCCCAGCCCGATCTCCAACCGGGCGATGGTCTGCCGGTAGGCCAGGAACGAGACCGACTCGGTGCCGTTCGCGCCGGCGGTCATGATGAAGATGCTGTCGAAGACGCGGAACGCATCCAGGGTGCGGAAGAGCAGGGCGACCATGATCGCCGCCTTCATGTTCGGGATGGTCACCCGCCACAGCCGCTGCCACCACGTCGCCCCGTCGACCTGGGCCGCCTCCTGCAGCACCTCGGGCACCTGCGCCAAGCCCGCCAGGAGCAGGAGCGAGATGAACGGCGTGGTCTTCCAGATCTCGGCCAGGCAGATGACGAGGATCGACGTGCCGAACGAGCCGAACCAGTCGGTGTCGGCCGACACCCCCGGTAGCCAGGCGAACCAGCTGTTCACGAAGCCGGTGTTGATGTCGAAGGCGAACTGCCAGGCGAAGGCCGACACCACGGTGATGACGGCGTACGGGATGAGGATCGCCGCCCGGAGGATCGGCCGGATGGAGCTGAGCGCCTTGGCCATGACCATCGCGAGAGCGAAGCCGAGGACGAGCTCCACCGCGACGGTGACCACGGTGATCAGCACGGTGACCCAGATCGACTGCCACCACAGGGGGTCGCTGAGGATGACGCCGTAGTTGGTCAGCCCGTTGAACTCGCGGTTGTCCGGGTCCGTGAGCCGGTAGGAGAACAGCGACTCGTAGACCGCCTGCAGGATCGGGTAGGCGGTGACCGCCAGCATGACGATGAACGCCGGCCCGGCCAGCAGCCAGCCGAGCTTGCGCTCGCTGCGCGCGCGGTCGCTGATCGTGCCCTTGGGTGCCGAGACCGGTGTGGTCTTCTCGGTGGGGGGAAGGGTCGTCGTACTCACAGCAGCTGCTCCCCTGCCAGGACGGCGGTGATCAGGTCGGCGGCCTGCGTGCCGACGGTCTGCGGATCGATCGAGCTCGCCGGGTGGTACTCGCGCTGGAGCGCGCCGGAGACCTCGCTGTAGTAGACGGTCTGCGGTCGCGGCGCCGCGGCCTCGAGGGACTCGCGGATGACCGGCGCCTGCGGGAAGACGTCGATCACCTCGGGGTCGTCGTACACGGAGGCCTTGGACGCCGGGTTGCCGTTGGTCGTGAAGTAGTACGCCTGGTTCTCCTCCGAGACGATGCACTCGGCGGCCTCGTAGGCGGCGTCGACGTTCCGGCTGAAGGCCCCGACGACGAGGTTGATCCCGCCGTAGGGGGGCGCGCTCGGCTCGTCCTCGAGCACCCGCGGGTACAGCGCCCACCCGTAGTCGTCGGGGACCGACTGGTCGAGCGTGCCGGCCTCGACCGCCGCCAGGGCACGACCCCAGACGAACGGCCAGTTCACCATGAAGGCGGCGTCGCCCTCCTCGAAGTCGGTGACGTTGGCGTCCTCACCGGCCGTCGAGAAGGCGGGCCCGCCCACGGTGCTCACCGACTTCATGACCTCGGCGGCCGCCACCGCGGCGTCGGACTCGAGACCGAGCTGGATGTCGGCCGGGTCGTCGGCGGTCTCCTCGATGATGGAACCGCCCGCCGACTCGATGAGCGCGTTGAGCCACACGGTCAGGGCCTCGGCACGGATGCCCTGGGCCGCGATCGTGGTGTCCTGCTCCTCGGCGGCCTGCACGAGCTGGTCCCACGTGACCGGCTCGTTCTCCGGGTCCAACCCGGCCGCCTCGGCGACCGACTTCTTGTACCAGAGCAGCTGGGTGTTGGCCCAGAACGGGACGGCCACCAGCTCGTCGTTCCAGGTGGACCCGTCGATGGCGCTCTGGACGACGCCCTCGGTCACCCGCTCCGCGACGTCCTCCGGCACCGGGGCCAGGAAGCCGGCCTGCGCGAACTCGGGGATGTAGGGCGGATCGAGGCTGATCAGGTCGATGGAGTCGTCCTCGGCGGCCAGCCGTCGGACGAGCTGCTCGCGCTGCTGGGCCGACTCGCGGGGCAGCTGGGCGGTGCTGATCGTGTACGCGCCGCCGGCCTCCTCGGTGCACCGGCTGGCGATCTCCGCCTGTCCGCCGGAGTCGGGGTTGATGTACCACGTCAGCGAGGACGCGCCGCCGCTGTCGCCGCCGCACGCGGCGAGCGTCCCCGCGGTGACGAGAAGGACCGCGGCGCCCGCCACGCCTCGCCTCCGAGACCTCCCCCCGGCACTCCGGTGGGTGGTCGACCCGGGGCTGGGTCGTCCGTGGCCAGCAGGTTTCTGCATCGGTCATCGCCTCCGTTGGCGCGACAGCGACGGGTGGTCACCGCGATCTTCGGAGCGTGGTGCAGCTCACAGGGGGTGTCAATTCGAAGCGATGCGGATCCGCCGGATCGGGACCTGACCGAGACGTGCCCGCGTGTCGCTCCGGCGCGTCGCGCCGCTCAGGCGTCCGGGGTGAGCCCGGCGATCACCGACGGCGTGGTGACCTCCTTGGGCGTCTGCGGCAGGACGTTGTCGACGTAGGACCGGGCGGCCGCCGCCGTCCCCACGTCTCGCTTGGCCTTCTCCGACAGGAACCAGCGGTGCTCGAGCACCTCGTGGAACACCTCGGCCGGTGCCAGCCGGCCGGCCAGCTCCGGCGGGATCGACTCCACGACCGGCTGGTAGACCTCGGCCAGCCACCGGTGGGCCGCCAGGGACTCCGCGACCGGCTTCCCGGACTTCTGCTCCAGCCAGGCGCGGTAGGCGACGATGTCGTTGAGCAGCCGGCGCGCCTGGCGTTCCTGCACCTCGAGCCCGGTGAGCCGGAGCAGCTCCCGGCGGTGCTGGCCGGGCTCGGCCACCCGCGTCTCCACGCGCAGCTTGGCCCCCTCCGGCGAGGTGATGAGCTCCACCTCGCCGACGTCGAACCCCAGGTCGTTGAGGCGCTGCAGCCGCTCGGCGATCCGCCACTGCTGCTCGTCGACGCCGAAGACCTGCTCGTGGGTGACCTCGTCCCAGAGCGCCTCGTACCGGGCCGGCAGCCCCTCGGCGGTGGCGATCGGGTCGATGCCCTCGGGGAGCAGCCCGCCGAACTGGAGGTCGAGCAGCTCCGCCCCGACCCGCTCGCGCGCCAGGTCGACGTCGTAGGCCCGCTGGCCCGGCGAGAGCGTGGGGTAGCGCTCGGCGGTCTCCGCGTCGACCAGGTAGGCCGCCAGCGCGCCGGCGTCGGGGCGGAAGAGGGTGTTGGACAGCGAGCAGTCGCCCCAGAAGACGCCGGCCAGGTGCAGCCGGACGAGCAGCTCGACCATCGTGTCGAGCAGCCGCTCGGCCGAGTGCCCGGCACGGGGGCTGGAGAACAGCCAGCGGTAGGACATCGAGTACTCGAGGTACCGGGTGACCAGGATGGCCTCCTGGTCGTCGGGCCGGTCGACGCAGATGCCCAGCACCGAGACCGTCGGCAGCCCCTCCTCCTCGAACTCGCCGAGCAGCGCGTACTCGTGGCGGGCGAGGCGCTCGTTGATCTCCTTGAGCGCGAAGACGTGGCCGCCGCTCGCGGCGAAGCGGACGACGTGCCGCGAGATGCCGCGCTGGGGCACCTCCATGAGCAGGCCTGCGTCCCACTCGGCCAGCGGCCGGTCCCAGGGCAGGCTGAGCAGCCCCGTGGCCTCGGCGGCCGGGGGACGGAAGAGGAACCGCATGGCGCGCTCCTGACCCGTGGACGGCGCCGTCCACCCCGCGTCCACGATGCCAGAGACGCCGGTGACGTGGTGGAACGGCCCTCCTGCAGGGGCCCGCCACGAGCTCGCGAGTGGTGGGCCCCTGCAGGAGGGTCCTCCGATCAGTCGGCCCCCGTCGCGCGGCCGTCCTCACCGCGCCAGGTGGCCAGCCGACCGGCCCGGCTGACCGCGCGCAGCCGCCGCTCCGCCTCGGGGCGGGAGCGCCGGGCCGACACCAGGAGCGCCTGGTCCCCGCGCATCAGCCGGGTGGACGGGTCGGGCACGAACGAGCGGCCCTCGCGGACGATGAGGACGACGGCGGCGTCCTCGGGGAGGCGCAGCTCGGGCAGGTAGACGCCGTGCAGCCGCGACCCCGGCGGCACCGTCAGCTGCATCAGGTCGGCCTCCAGCTCCTCCAGCGGCGCCGACTCGACCTCGACGTCGCGCGGGGTGACCGGTGCGGCGATGCGCAGCCGGCGGGCCACCCAGGGCAGGGACCACCCCTGGACCAGCGTGAAGACGACGACCAGCACGAAGACGGTGTCGAAGATGACCGTGGCGCCCGGGACGTCGAGGGTGAGCGGGAAGGTGGCCAGCACGATGGGGACCGCCCCCCGCAGCCCCGCCCAGGACACGAACGCCTGCTGCGCCCAGGGCATGCGGAACCACAGCAGGCTGACCACCACCGACATCGGGCGGGCGACCAGCAGCAGCACGCCGCCGACCACGAGCGCCGGCCCCAGCGCGCCGAGCAGCCGCTCCGGCGACGCCAGCAGACCCAGCAGCACGAACAGCCCGATCTGCGCCAGCGACGCCATGCCCTCGGCGAACCCGATGCTGGCCGACCGGTGCGGGAGCGCGGCGTTGCCGAGGACCACCCCGCACAGGTAGACGGCGACGAAGCCGGAGGTGTGCAGGAGCGACGCCGTGGCGAAGGCCAGGACGCAGAGGGCGAGCATGGCCAGCGGGTAGAAGCCGGCCAGCGGGAGCGCGACCCGGCGGAGCAGCTCTGCGCCGGCGACACCGATGAGGACGCCGATCGCCGCGCCGCCGGCCAGCTCGGCGACGACCTCGAGCGCGATCAGCCACCAGGCGTGCTCGGCGGCCTCGGTGAGCTCCGCGGCGATCGCGGTGACCAGCAGGATGGCGGGGGCGTCGTTGAGGCCGCTCTCCGCCTCGATGGAGGCGGCGAGGCGGCGGGGCAGCGGCAGCCGGCGCAGGGCCGCGAAGACGGCGGCGGCGTCGGTCGAGCTGAGGACGGCGGCGAGCAGCAGCGCGAATCCCCACGACACGTCGAGCAGGGCGACGGTGACCGACGCCGTGACGGCCACGCTGACCACGACCCCGACGGTCGCGAGGGAGATCCCGGGCCCGATCGCCCGGCGCACGTCCGCCCAGCGGGTGGTCAGCCCGCCCTCGGCCAGGATGATCACGAGCGCGGCGACGCCGAGGGTCTGGGTCAGCTCGGCGTCCTCGAACTGCACCCCCAGGCCGCTCTCGCCCAGCGCCAGGCCGAGCGCGAGGTACAGCAGGAGGCTGGGCAGTCCGACGCGGTCGGCCAGTCGCAACGCGACCGCGGCGACGAGCACGACGAGCGCCCCGACGGCGAGGGCGACGGTGACTGTGGTGTTCACCAGGCACCGTCCACGGCGACAGTGTCCCGTACGGGTGCGCCCCACCCGTTCCCCGACGGGCCCGCATCCGGACGCGCCCGCAACCGGTTTGGCGGGTCGGGGAGAATGGTGGCGTGAGTTCTCCCTCCCCCGCCGGTCCCTTCGCCGCGCTCCCCCCGCAGGTCGACCTGCCGGCCGTGGAGCAGCGGATCCTGCAGCGCTGGGAGGAGGGCAAGGTCTTCGACCGGACGCTCGAGGCGTCCGCGGGCAAGCCGCAGTGGGTCTTCTACGAGGGGCCGCCCACCGCCAACGGCCGTCCCGGCACCCACCACATCGAGGCGCGCGCCTTCAAGGACGTCTTCCCCCGCTTCAAGACGATGCAGGGCTACCACGTGCCGCGCCGCGCGGGCTGGGACTGCCACGGCCTGCCGGTCGAGATCGCCGTCGAGCAGGAGCTCGGGTTCGCCGGGAAGCCCGACATCGAGCGGTACGGCATCGCCGAGTTCAACGCCCGGTGCCGCGAGTCGGTCGAGCGGCACGTGGACGCGTTCTCCGACCTCACCCGGCGCATGGGCTACTGGGTGGACATGTCCACGGCCTACTGGACCATGGACCCGGCCTACATCGAGAGCGTCTGGTGGTCGCTCAAGCAGATCTTCGAGAAGGGGCTGCTCGTCGAGGACCACCGCGTCGCGCCCTACTGCCCGCGCTGCGGGACGGGCCTGTCCGACCACGAGGTCGCCCAGGGCTACGAGACGCTGACCGACCCGTCGGTCTACGTCCGGCTCCCGGTCACCGACGGCGAGTGGGCCGGCAAGGCCGACCTGCTGGTCTGGACGACGACGCCCTGGACGCTGCCGTCCAACACCGCGGTCGCCGTGCACCCCGACGTCACCTACCTGGTGGCGCGGACCGACGCGGGGACGTTCGTCGTCGCCGAGCCGCTGCTGACCGCCGTCCTCGGTGAGGACGCCGAGGTGCTGGCGCGCACGACCGGCCGCGACTGGGAGCGGGTGCACTACCAGCGGCCCTTCGAGCTGGTGGAGTTCCCCGAGGGAGACGCCCACTACGTCGTCCTCGCCGACTACGTCACCACCGACGACGGCACGGGGCTGGTGCACCAGTCCCCCGCGTTCGGCGCCGAGGACCTCGCGGTCTGCCGGGGCTACGGGCTGCCCGTGGTCAACCCGATCGACCCGTCCGGGCACTTCCTGCCCGAGGTCCCGCTGGTCGGCGGGCACTTCTTCAAGGCGGCCGACGCCGCCCTCGTCGAGGACCTGGAGAACCGTGGCGTCCTCTTCCGGGAGCTGCGGTACGAGCACAGCTACCCGCACTGCTGGCGCTGCCACACGCCGCTCATGTACTACGCGCAGCCGTCCTGGTACATCCGGACGAGCCAGATCAAGGACCAGCTGCTCGCCGAGAACGAGAAGACCAACTGGTACCCGGAGAGCATCAAGACCGGCCGCTACGGCGACTGGCTGCACAACAACGTGGACTGGGCGCTGTCCCGCGACCGCTACTGGGGCACCCCGCTGCCGATCTGGCGCAACGACGCGGACCCGCAGCGGCTGGTCGCCGTCGGGTCGCTGGCCGAGCTCTCCGAGCTGACCGGCCGCGACCTGTCCGACGTCGACCCGCACCGGCCGTTCATCGACGACGTCACCTTCACGCTGCCCGGCGAGGAGGGCACGTTCCGGCGGGTCCGCCAGGTCATCGACGCCTGGTACGACTCCGGCTCCATGCCCTTCGCCCAGTGGGGCGCGCCGCACCGCAACCGGGCGGAGTTCGAGGCGAGCTACCCCGCGCAGTTCATCGCCGAGGCGATCGACCAGACCCGCGGCTGGTTCTACACGCTGATGGCGGTCGGCACCCTCGTGTTCGAGAAGAGCTCGTACGAGAACGTGCTGTGCCTCGGCCACATCCTCGCCGAGGACGGCCGCAAGATGAGCAAGCACCTGGGCAACATCCTCGAGCCGATCCCGCTGATGGACCGGCACGGCGCCGACGCCGTCCGCTGGTTCATGCTGGCCGGCGGCTCGCCGTGGTCGGCGCGCCGGGTCGGGCACGAGACGCTGTCCGAGGTCGTCCGGAAGGTGCTGCTCACCTACTGGAACACCGCGAGCTTCTTCACCCTGTACGCGTCGGCCAACGCATGGGACCCGGCGGCCTCCCCGGCCCCGCCGGCCGCCGAGCGGCCGCTGCTGGACCGGTGGGCCCTGGCCGAGCTGGCGGCGGTCACCGACGGCGTCACGACCGCGCTGGAGGACTTCGACACCCAGGGCGCCGGGCGGCTCATCGCGCAGTTCGTCGACGACCTGTCCAACTGGTACGTCCGCCGGTCGCGGCGCCGGTTCTGGGACGGCGACCCGGCCGCGCTGGGCACCCTGCACGAGGTGCTCGACGGGCTGACCCGCCTCATGGCGCCGTTCACCCCGTTCGTCACGGAGGAGGTCTGGACGCGCGCGGTGCTCCCGGGCCTCGCCGCGGGCGCGCCGGACTCCGTGCACCTGGCCGCGTGGCCGCAGGTGGACACCGGGGCCCGGGACGACGCCCTGGTGGCGCAGGTCGACCTGGTCCGCCGGCTCGTCGAGCTGGGCCGGTCCGCGCGCACCTCGGCCAAGGTGCGCACGCGCCAGCCGCTGGCCCGCGCCGTCGTGGCGGCGCCCGGCTGGACGTCGCTGCCCCGCGACCTCGTCGCCGAGGTGGCCGACGAGCTGAACGTGGCCGAGCTCGCGGAGCTGTCGGCGGTCGGCGAGCTGGTCGACGTCAGCCTCAAGGTGGACTTCCGCGCCGTGGGCCGCCGGCTGGGCAAGCAGGTGCAGGCGGTGGCCACGGCGGTCGCGGCGGCCGACGCCGCGGAGCTGACCGCCGCCTACCGCGCCGGTACCGCCGCGGTCGAGGTCGACGGGACGCGGGTGGCGCTGGAGGAGGGCGACCTGGTCGTCACCGAGACGCCACGGGAGGGCTGGACGGTCGCCAGCGGCGGTGGGCTCACCGTGGCCCTGGACCTCACGCTGACCCCGGAGCTCGAGCGCGCCGGCCTGGTCCGCGAGGTGGTCCGGCTGGTGCAGGAGGCGCGCAAGTCCAGCGGCCTGGAGGTCAGCGACCGGATCGCGCTCTGGTGGACCGCCGACGGCGACGGCGCAGCTCGGATCCGCACGGCGCTCACCGAGCACGGCGACCAGGTCGCCGGGGAGGTGCTCGCCTCCGCGGTCCACGCGGGCACCGCCGGCGAGGGTGCCGGGTTCGACGGCCCCGAGGGCCTGCGCTTCTGGGTGGCGCGGAGCTAACCCGCCGCCTTCGCATCGCGCGCCCGCTGGGCGAGGTTGCGGTCGGGCGCGCAGACGGCGCACGGCGTGAAGCCGTCGGTCCGCGCCTCGTCCAGCGGCAGCGGGATGGGTGTGTGCCCGGCCAGGTAGCGGCAGCCGGCCAGGTGGTAGCGCGGGTGCTCGTCGACCACGAGCACCTCGTCCTTGAGGTCGACCACGATGAGCAGGTCGGTGACCTCCACCTCCTCGACCGGCGGGTCCCCGGCCTCGGCGACCGGCTCCTCGACCGCGGTCTCGGCCGCCGACGCGGCCGTGGCCCCGGCTGCCGCTCCCGCGGTCTCGCCCTCGTCCGCCGCGGGCGCCGTCGTCGTGCCGGCCGTCGTGCGCTCGGCCGGCGGCGGCCCGGGGGCTGCGGGCGCCTTCGCCGGGGCGGTGGCGATCTGCCGCCGGGCGAGGAGCAGCAGCACCGCCGCCACCACGCAGGCGGCGACGCAGCCCCAGTAGAGCGCGGTCACCCCGGTGAGCACGCCTCCGACGAAGAGCCCGAGGCCCGCGAGCACGAGCAGGCCGGCAGCCAAGATCACGGGTGCGACTGTAGGGCGGATCGCGGTCGTCCACCCCTCGGCACGCGACAGGGCCCCCGGACGGTGTCCGGGGGCCCTGTCGGTGGTGCGTCGCGTCAGGCGGGAGCGTGCTGGTTCTGCCGGCCCGCTGCCGCCGGCTCGGCGGAGCCGCGGCTGTCGAGGTCGCGCAGGTGCGACTCGAGGTAGGACCGCAGGCGGGTGCGGTACTCGCGCTCGAAGGTCCGCAGCTCCTCGATCTTGCGCTCCAGACTGCTGCGCTTCTCCTCGAGGCTGCCCATGACCTCGACGTGCCGGCGCTCGGCGTCCTGGTCGAGAGCCGCGGCCTTGGCCCGCGCCTCGCGCTCCATGGTCTCGGCGCGGGTGCGCGCCTCGCCGACCATGGACTCGGCCCGCTGCTTGGCCTCGGTGACCATCTGCTCGCTCTTGGCGCGCGCATCGGTCATGAGCCGCTCGCTGTTGGTCTTGGCGCCGGTGAGCATCTGCTCGGCCTGCGCCTTGGCCTCGTTGACGTACCGGTCGGCCGTCTCGGTGGCCAGCGCCAGCATGCGGGAGGCGCGGGCGCTGTCGTCCTCGCGCGGCTGCTGGACCGGCGGCGGGGGCGCGGCGACCGGCGCGGGCGCCGGGACCGGGGCCTCCTCGGCGCGGGCCCCGCCGCGGCCGACCGCCGCACGCAGCTCGTTGTTCTCCTCGATGAGGCGGGCGAGCTCGGCTTCCACGACGTCGAGGAAGGCGTCGACCTCGTCCTCGTCGTAGCCCCGCTTGCCGATGGGCGGCTTCTTGAAGACGACGTTGTGCACGTCGGCAGGCGTGAGTGGCATCGGGGTCACCTCGGGTCGGACGGCGGGAACAGGGACGTTCTCGGACGAGCGGCGGCGGGCGCCGCCCGTTCCACGGCCCTGGCCCGGATGGGTTCAGGAGTCACGCGGCTGCGGCGGCGAGTGAGGTCGTGAGGCCACGGAGGAACAACACGGCGATCAACAGCACCATAAACCCGAGGTCCAGTCTGATGGACCCCAGGTTCAGGGGCGGGATGACCCGGCGCACCGCCTTCAGCGGCGGATCGGTGGTCGAGTAGACGACCTCGAGACCCGCGGCGACGATGCCCGAGGGACGCCAGCTGCGCGCCAGCACCATCACCCAGTCGACGACGAACCGCGCGAACAGCAGGACGAGGAAGACGAGCAGCACCGACGAGACGATCTGCCAGAAGAGAGCCACGGTCCTCGCTCGTTCGGGGCACTGCGCGTGCCGTTGCCAGTCGCGCGGGTTCCCCTCACGCGTGCCTCAGGACTGGTTGAAGAACCCGCCTTCGCGGATCCGCGCCTTGTCCTCGGCCGTCACGTCGACGTTCTGCGGACTGAGCAGGAAGACCTTCGCCGTGACGCGCTCGATACTACCGCGCAGTCCGAAGGACAGACCCGCAGCGAAGTCGACGAGCCGCTTCGCGTCGGAGTCGTCCATCTCCGTCAGGTTCATGATGACCGGCATCCCGTCGCGGAACCGCTCGCCGATGACCCGCGCCTCGTTGTAGGTGCGCGGGTGCAGCGTGGTGATCCGGTAGGGCTGCGGTGCGGGCGCCGGGGCGGGCTCGGCCACGACGGCGACCGGCTCCCGGACGACGAGCTTCGCCGCGGTGGCGCCCACCGGGCCGCTACCCATCGCGGAACCGCCGGCCGAGCCACCCATGGCGCTGACCCGCGAGGGACCGGCGCCGGCGGGCGCCAGGCCGATCGGGCGGGCTGCGCGCTCCCGGCGGGCCGGCAGCGCCTCGGGCTCGCGGGCCGCGGGGGGCTCGTCGTCGAGGTCCTCGTCGGCGTAGCCACCGGCGTACTCGTCGTCGTAGCGGTCGTCGTACCGGTCGTCGGCGTACCGACCGCCGTACCGGCGGTCGTGGTCGGTGTGCTCGGACTGACGGGCGTCGTACCGGCCGTAGGCGCGGGCGTCGTCGTCCTCGACGAGCCCCAGGTAGATACCCATCCTCCGCATGGCTCCGGCCATCGGACCTCCCCCTCTGCTGGCGTTCTCGGTGTCGCGTCCGCACGCAGCTCTGGGCCGTCCGTGGCCCGTGTTACCGGTGTGACTCGTGAGGCTGGTGTGCTCGATCTCCCCCGCAGGGTAGGGGCCGGTCTCCGAAGAGCGCGGTTCCGACACGCACGATCGTCGCGCCGGCTGCGATCGCCTCCTCGAGGTCCCCGCTCATGCCCGCGGAGATCTCCACCGCCCCGGGATGGTCCTCCCGCACGCGTGCGGCGAGGGCGGCCAGGCGGTCGAACGCCGGCCGGGGTTCCTCCCCGCGGGGCGCCACGGCCATGAGACCGCGCAGGCGCAGCCCGGGCAGCTGCGCCACCGCGTCGGCCAGCTCCGGCACCGACGCCGGGTCGGCTCCTCCGCGACGGCCCAGCTCCCCCTCCGGCCCACCGAGGTCGACCTGGAGCAGGACGTCGACCAGCCGCCCGCTCCCCTCCCCCGCGCGGCCGAGCGCCTGCGCCAGCGACGTGCGGTCGACCGAGTGCACCACCGCCCCGAGGCGGGCCACGGCGGCCGCCTTGTTGCGCTGCAGCTGGCCGACGAAGTGCCACCGCAGGTCGACGTCGGGCAGCTCGCCCGCCTTCTGCAGGAGCTCCTGGGCCCGGTTCTCGCCGAAGTCGTGCTGCCCCAGCGCGGCGAGCGCGCGGACGTCGGCGGCGGGCCAGGTCTTGCTCACCGCCAGGAGCGCCACCGTGGCCGGGTCGCGGCCGGCCGCCCGCGCGGCGTCGGAGATGCGGGCCCGCACCGCGAGCAGGTTCTCCTCCAGGCCGGCCATGCCCCGATCCTCCCAGGCGCGGTCAGCCGTGGTTGATCATCGACTCCGGGACGGCGGCGCGGTCAGGCGTCGAGCCACACGATCCCGGCCTGCCGGCCGGTGACGCGATCGCGCCGGTGCGAGAACAGGGTGGGGTCCTCGACCGTGCACCGCGGGTCCTGGACCACCTCGGCGATCCCGGCCCGCCGGAGGACCTCCGCCACGCCGGCGCGGAGGTCGAGGCCGGTGGTCCCGGCGCGGGTGCGCACCGCGGCCGACGGCGCGACGCGGGCGACGTCGGCCTGCATCTGCGCGGGCACCTCGTAGCAGGCGCCGCACACGGCGGGCCCCAGCAGCGCGGTCACGTACCGGGCGCGGGCCCCGAGGCTCGCCATGGCCGACAAGGCCGCGGGCAGCACCCCCGCGCGGAGCCCCTCTCGGCCGGCGTGCACGGCCGCGACCACGCCGGTCTCGTGGTCGGCCAGCAGCACCGGGACGCAGTCGGCGACCAGGACGCAGAGCACCAGCCCGCGCGTCGCCGTCACCAGCCCGTCGGTCCCCGCCACCGGCGCGCCCTGCGGCCCGTCGACCACGGCCACACCGGTGCCGTGGACCTGCTGCATCCAGACCAGCCGGTCCTCGGGCACGCCCAGCTCACGGGCGACGCGGCTGCGGTTGGCCGCGACGTCAGCCGGGTCGTCGCCGACGTGGTCGCCCAGGTTGAACGACTCGTACGGGGAACGGGACCGGCCGCCCCGTCGGTCGGTGACGACCCGTCGGGGTCGCACCGCCGTCGGAGCGGCCGGTGTGTCGCTGCGCGTCATGGGTCCAGCATGACGGTCGTGCCTCAGCCCTTGAGGAACTCCGGGATGTCGAGCTCTTCCTCGAAGTCCTCGCTGGACAGCGGACGACGGCCGGCGACCGGACCCGGGATCGGCGGGAGCGGGGGCACGGTGATGCCCCCACCGGCGACCGCGGGCGCCGGGCGGGCCGGCGCCGCGGTGGCCGGGGCGGCCGCAGGAGCGGAGCCGTTGGCCGGAGCCGGCGCGGCGGCCGGCTGAGCGGCCTGCGGCACGACCCGCCGCTCGCCCGACGGCTGGTTGGCCGCCGGGGTCATCGGGCGCCGGTAGGGCGGCAGGCCGGCCGGTGCGGCCGCGGGAGCGCCTGCCGGCGCCCCGGTGACCACACCGGCGGCACCGGCGTCCTTGCGGGCGCTGGGCCGGCCGCTGTCGAAGCCGGCGGCGATGACCGTCACCCGGACCTCGTCACCCAGGGCGTCGTCGATGACGGCGCCGAAGATGATGTTGGCGTCGGCGTGCGCGGCGTCGGACACCAGCGAGGCCGCCTCGTTGATCTCGAAGAGGCCGAGGTCCGACCCGCCCGAGATCGACAGCAGGACGCCGTGGGCGCCCTCCATCGAGGCCTCGAGCAGCGGGCTGGCGATGGCCTGCTCCGCCGCCAGCAGCGCGCGGTTGTCCCCGCGCGCACTGCCGATGCCCATCAGCGCCGAGCCCGCGCCGGACATGACCGACTTGACGTCGGCGAAGTCCAGGTTGATCAGGCCGGGCGTGGTGATCAGGTCGGTGATGCCCTGGACACCGGACAGCAGCACCTGGTCGGCGGTGCGGAAGGCGTCCATGACGCTGACGTTCCGGTCGCCCAGCTGCAGCAGCCGGTCGTTCGGGATCACGATCAGCGTGTCGCACTCGTTGCGCAGCTCCTCGATGCCCGACTCGGCCTGCACCGCGCGCCGCTTGCCCTCGAAGGCGAACGGGCGCGTGACCACACCGATGGTCAGGGCGCCGAGCTTGCGCGCGATGGATGCGACGACCGGCGCACCCCCGGTGCCCGTGCCACCGCCCTCGCCCGCCGTCACGAAGACCATGTCGGCCCCCTTGAGGACCTCCTCGATCTCCTCGCGGTGGTCCTCGGCGGCCTGGCGGCCCACGTCGGGCTGGGCACCCGCGCCCAGACCGCGCGTGAGCTCCCGTCCGACGTCGAGCTTGACGTCGGCGTCGCTCATCAGCAGCGCCTGCGCGTCGGTGTTGATCGCGATGAACTCGACCCCCTTGAGGCCGACCTCGATCATGCGATTGACCGCGTTCACCCCGCCGCCGCCGATGCCGACGACCTTGATGACCGCTAGATAGTTGTGCGGAGGTGTCATGCGGCGCTCCCCAACTGGACCCTCATCCTCAAGTTCAGCCTTACAGTTATGTCAACTCGGTCGACGAGGACGAAGTTAGGTGCGGCGAAGAGGGCTGCACAAACACCCTCACGGGGTCGGCGTGTCGGTCGGAGCGGATCGCACCGAACACTGGCGACCCGTTGGTCACATCAGCACCACTAGCTGTGACGACCCGCCCCGCGAACGTCTCATCCCGGGGTGGAGACCCTGTGAGGTTCCTGGGACGGGAACCCGGAAAGAGAACTTGCGTGTCGGGCGTGTCGCGCCCGTCCGCGTGTCGGTCCACGGGGTCGCCGGACGCGGTGCGCAGGCGCGGGGACACCCCGGGTGACCTGCGCACTCCCCCGCCGCCGCGCGGCGGCGCTCAGCGGAGGACGACCGCGTCGGGGGTGCTGACGTCGATGGTGCCGGCCGGCTCCAGCCCGCCCGTCCGGATCTGCTCGACCAGCCCCACGAGCGCCGCCGACTTGGCCCGCGACTCCGAGGCGTCGCCCCACCGGACGACCGTGCCGTCGGCGAGGGTCAGGGTGATGTCGTCCGGGCTCGCCGCTGCGGCCGCGCCCACCTGCACCCGGACGTCGGCCGGCAGCGAGGCGATGGCCGCGATCCCGGCCCGTGTCGCGGGGTCGTCGGGGCCGGGCGCCGCCACCTCGAGCGGCACCACCCCGTCCGGGGTCTCCCCCGTGACCATGTCGAAGAGGACGCCGTCGGCGTCGACCAGCGACCGCCTGCCGGGCTCCCCGACGACCGCGACCGGGACGCGCTCCACCACGGTGATGACGACGCTGTCGGGCCAGTCGCGGGTCACCTCGACCGAGGCCACCTGCGGCAGCCGGGCCACGCGCGTCTCGGCGGCGGCCACGTCGACCCGCAGCAGCGGCGTCCCGGACCCGATGCCGGCCGCCTCCTGCACCTGCTCGGCCGGCAGCGTGACCAGCCCGTCGACGTGCACGGCGCGGACGGCGAGCACCGGGCCGGCCAGCAGCAGCCAGGCCACGACGGCGATCGCCGCCAGGGCACCGCCCAGCTGCAGGGCGCGGCGACGGCGCCCGCGCGGCCGCCCGCGGCGCCGGCCGGCGATCGACGTGACCGGAGCGGGGGGCCGGCGGGGGGTGGTCCGCCGCGTGGCGTGCCGGTCGGCGACCGGCCGCTCGGTGCCCTTCCCACGGCGCGACCGCGCGGTCCGGTCCCGCGTCGTCGAGCCCGACCGGCTCACCGGTCCGGGCCCGCCGCGTCGTCCGGCGCCGACGCGTCACCAGCGGCCGCGCTCCGGAGCGCGGCGAGCACCTCGGGTCCCACCATCGACACGTCGCCGGCGCCCATGGTCATCACCAGGTCTCCGGGGCGGGCGCGGGCGGCCAGCGCCGGCGCGGTGGCCGACCAGGAGGGCTCGAAGACCACCCGCCCGGCCGGCAGCCGCACCGCGTCGGCGACCATCGCGCCGGTCACCCCGGGAACCGGGTCCTCGCGGGCGCCGTACACGTCCATGACCACGACCTCGTCGGCCAGCCCCAGGGCCTCGCCGAAGCCGGCGGCGAACTCCTGCGTCCGGCTGTAGAGGTGCGGCTGGAAGGCGACGACGAGCCGCCCGTCACCCGCGACGGCGCGGGCGGCCTTGAGCTGGGCGGTCACCTCGGTCGGGTGGTGCGCGTAGTCGTCGTAGACGCGGACCCCGGCCACGACGCCCTTCAGCTCGAACCGGCGGTGCACCCCGCCGAAGCGGCCGAGACCCTCGATCAACCCGGCCGCCGGCAGGCCGAGCTCGAGCCCGGCGAGCAGGGCGGCGGCGCTGTTGAGCGCCATGTGCTCGCCGGGCACCCGGATCCGGACGCGCCCCAGGTCGGCGCCGTCGAGCGTGGCGGTGTAGCTGGTGGCGTCGCCCCCCACCTCGAGCGCGGTGAGCCGCAGGTCGGCGTCCTCGGCGAACCCGTAGGTGCGCAGCCGGGCCGGCGTGGGGACCCCGCGCAGCCGGGCGGCGCCGGGATCGTCGGCGCAGACGACGACGAAGCCCGCGGGGTCGACGGTCTGGAGGAACCTGTCGAAGGCGGCCTCGACGGCGGCCAGGTCGCCGTAGTTGTCCAGGTGGTCGGCCTCGACGTTGGTGACGATCGCGCCGTAGGGGGCCAGGAGCAGGAAGGACCCGTCGCTCTCGTCGGCCTCCGCGACGAAGACGTCGCCCTCCCCCGCGTGCGCGTTGCTGCCCGACTCGTTGAGGTCGCCGCCGATCGCGAACGACGGGTCGACGCCGCACGCCTGGACGGCGACGGTCAGCATCGACGTGGTCGAGGTCTTGCCGTGGGTGCCCGCCACCGCGATGCTGCGCCGCCCGGCCATCACCGCGGCCAGGGCCACGGCGCGCGGCAGCACCCGCAGTCCCCGCTCCCGCGCCGTCGCCAGCTCGGGGTTGTCCGGGCGGATCGCGGTGGAGACGACGACCGTGTCGGCGTCGCCGAGGTTCGCCGCGTCGTGACCCACCGACACCCGCGCGCCGAGAGCCCGGAGCGCGAGCAGGGTCGGGGTGTCGCGCCGGTCGCTGCCCGAGACGCGGACGCCGCGGGCCAGCAGGATCCGCGCGATCCCGCTCATCCCCGCACCGCCGATGCCGACGAAGTGCACGGCGCCCAGCTCGTCCGGCGTGGGCACGGGCCCGTTCCACGCGGCGACGTCGGCGGCGCTCATCGCCCGCTCCCCCGCGACGCGGCCGCCTCGGCGACCAGGTCGGCCAGCCGCTCGTCGGCGTCGGGCACCCCGGCGGCGGCGGCGTGCCGCGCGTAGCCGGCGAGGGCGTCCGGGTCGCTCAACAGGGGCACCAGGTGGGTGGTGATCCAATCGGCGTCCAGCTCGGCGTCCTCGACCAGCAGCCCACCGCCGGCCTCCACGACCGGCAGCGCGTTGCGCCGCTGCTCGCCGTTGCCGATGGGCAGCGGCACGAAGGCGGCCGGCAGCCCGACGGCCGAGAGCTCGGCGACGGTCACCGCCCCCGAGCGGCACAGGGCGAAGTCGGCGGCGGCGTAGGCGAGGTCCATGCGGTCCAGGTAGTCGACGAGCACGTAGGGGGCACTACCCGACGGGCGGGCCGGGACGGTCACGTGCGTGTTCTTCGGCCCGCGCGCGTGCAGGACCTGCACGCCGGCCGCGGTGAGCGCGTCGGCCGCCGCGACGGCGGCCCGGTTCAGCGTCTGCGCCCCCTGCGAGCCGCCGAAGACCAGCAGCGTGGGCCGGTCGGCGTCCAGGCCGAGCTCGGCCCGTGCGCCGGCGCGCAGCGCGGACCGGTCGAGACCGGCGATGGCCCGCCGGAGGGGCATGCCGACGTGCTCGGCGCCGCGCAGCGGCGTGCCGGGCGCGGTCACGCCCACGCGCGCGGCCAGCCGCGCACCGATCCGGTTGGCCAGCCCCGGCAGGGCGTTCTGCTCGTGGACCACCACCGGTATCCGCGCACGGCGGGCGGCCAGGTAGGCCGGCAGGGCGACGTAGCCGCCGAAGCCGACGACGACGTCGGCGGCCAGCTCGTCGAGCAGCGCGCGGGTGTCCGCGACCGCCCGGCGGACGCGGCCCGGCACCCGCAGCAGGTCGACGGTCGGCTTGCGCGGCAGCGGCACCGGCGGGATCAGCCGGAGGTCGTACCCGCGGGCCGGGACCAGCCGCGTCTCCATGCCGCGAGCCGTGCCCAGGCAGGTGATGCGCAGATCGGCGTCGCGGCGGCGCAGCGCGTCGGCCAGGGCCAGCATCGGCTCGATGTGCCCGGCGGTGCCGCCCCCGGCGAGGACGACGCTCGACAGGTCGCTCATCGCGGACCTCCCGGCCGCCGGGGGGCTCCGGAGGGGGGCAGCCGGCGACCGCCGCCCGGGCCGGCGGGACGGCGCTCGCGCGGGGTCACCACGCGGGACCTCGGCTCGTCCCGGCCGGGGACGGCTGCGGGCCGGACGTCGCGGGGAGGCAGCCGGCGCGGAGGACCGGACCGCGTGTGCACGACGGTGCGGCCGGGCCCGCCCACCGAGCGCGCGGGCTGGTGGTCCTCCGGCCGGCGGCGGGGCCGCACCGGGTCGACGGCGGCGGCCGGCACGGGCAGCAGGAACCGGGCCACCCGGCTGCGCTCCTGCCGGCGCTGGAACTCGATGGCGGCGGGCTCCGCGCGGGCGAAGCGGGCGAGCAGGCCGACGATGAAGAGGGTGAGCACGAGCGACGTCCCGCCGGCCGAGATGAGGGGCAGCTGCACGCCGGTGACCGGCAGCAGCCCCACGACGTAGCCCATGTTCATGGCGGCCTGGCCGACCAGCCAGACGGTGATCGCCACGCTGGCCAGCTGCACGAACCGGTCGGCGGACCGGCGGGCGATGCGGAAGCCCGCCCAGGCGAGGACGCCGTAGAGGGCCACGACGACCAGGCAGCCGAGGAACCCGAGCTCCTCGCCGATGATCGCGAAGATGTAGTCGGACTCCGCGTGCGGCAGCAGGTTCCACTTCATGGCGCTGTTGCCCAGCCCGACGCCCCAGAACCCACCGGTGGCCAGCGCGTACATGCCCCGGATGGCCTGGAAGCCGCCGTCGGTCGGGTCGGCGAACGGGTCCATGAACGCGGTGATGCGTGCCATGCGGTAGGGCGCCAGCTTCACCATCGCGGTCAGGACGACGGCGGCGGCGACGGCGAACCACCCGAACCAGCGCAGCGGCATGCCCCCGCCCCAGAGCAGGCCGACCAGCACCAGGCCGAGGCTCACCACCGCGCCGAAGTCGGGCTCGGCGATGAGCAGCAGCGAGAGGATGCCGAACACCGGCAGCACCGGGACGAGCAGCGACGTCGTCGTCAGGTACCGCTCGCGCAGGGCGAGGACGTGGGCGCCCCACAGGGCGAAGACCAGCTTGGCCAGCTCGGAGGGCTGGAAGTAGGTGACGCCGAGGTCGATCCACTGGCGGGCGCCGTTGAGCTCGGCCCCGATGCCGGGGATCAGGACGACGAGCAGCAGCCCGAAGCTGGCCAGCAGGGCGATCGGCGCCCAGCGCCGGATGAACCCGACGGGCATCCGCAGGGCGGCGAACATGGCCACCAGGCCGACGCAGGCCAGCGCCACCTGCTTCACCCCGGGCGCCCAGGCCGGCTCGTCGGCGAGGGCGGCCTCGATGGCGGAGGCGGAGAAGACCATGACCAGGCCGATGGCCAGCAGCAGGCCGGCGGAGCCCAGCACCAGGTGGGAGCTGGTCATGGGCCCGTCGAGCCAGGCCGGGCCGCGGAAGCGCGGCTCGCGCTCGTGGCGGGTGGGCGTGGCGCGGTCCCGGGCGGCGGTGCGCTCGCCGCCCGCGGCGCGCGGACGGGTGCTGGTGGTCATCGGGGACCACCCGACCCGTCGCGACGCATGGGCCCATCGTGACGGGTGTGACTCGAGGTCCCCGCGAACCCCCGCGCGTGTCGCGGGGAGAAGAGGGCCGGGTGCGGGCCGCTCACAGCCCGACGAAGCTGAGCCAGTCGGCGTAGAACAGGCCGATCCCGAACGCCACGGCCATCGCCGTCACCAGCCAGAAGCGCACGATGACGGTGTTCTCCGTCCAGCCGGCGAGCTCGAAGTGGTGGTGCAGCGGCGCCATCCGGAACACCCGCCGGCGGGTGGCGCGGAAGAAGGCCACCTGGATGACCACCGACAGGGTCACCGCGACGAAGAGGCCACCCAGGACGACCAGCAGCAGCTCCGTCCGGGTGACGATCGCCAGCCCCGACAGCAGGCCACCGAGGGCGAGGGAACCGGTGTCGCCCATGAAGATGCGGGCCGGGCTGGTGTTCCACCACAGGAACCCGAGGCAGGCGCCCAGGCCCGCGGCGGCCACCAGCGTGACGTCGAGCGGGTCGCGGACCGTGTAGCAGCCCTCGATCAGCTCGTTGGCGCAGTCGTGGGTGAACTGCCAGAAGGAGATGAAGACGTAGGAGGCGAACACCATCGCCGAGGCGCCCGCGGCCAGCCCGTCGAGGCCGTCGGTGAGGTTGACCGCGTTGGAGAACCCCGCGATGAACAGGTAGGCGAGGATCACGAACGCGATCGAGCCGAGCGCGAACGGGGCGATGTCACGGACGTAGGAGACGACCGTGGACGCCGGCGTGACGCCGCGGCCGTCGGGGAAGTTGATGGCCAGCACGGCGAAGGCGACGCCCACCACCAGCTGCCCGACGAGCTTCGCGGTCTTGTTCAGCCCGAGGCTGCGCCGGTGCCGGATCTTGAGGTAGTCGTCGAGGAACCCGACCGTGCCCATGCCGACCATCAGGAACAGCAGCATCAGGCCACTGGCGGTGAAGCCCCAGTTGTCCTGGTCGCTGAGGAACAGGTGCGCCATCACGTAGCCGCCGACCGTCGCGCCGACGATCACCGTGCCGCCCATCGTGGGCGTGCCCTTCTTGGACAGGTGGCTCTCGGGGCCGTCGTCGCGGATCTCCTGGCCGAGCCCCTGCCTGCGGAAGGCGCGGATGGCCAGCGGGGTGAGCAGGATCGAGATGATCAGGCTGAACCCGGCCGCGATCAGGACCGACCTCATGCGCCGGTCCCACCCGTCGGGAGGTCGGCGGTCAGGAGGTCGGCGGCGAGCAGCTCGAGCCCGTAGGCGCGGCTGGCCTTCACGAGGACGACGTCCCCGGGACGGAGCACCTCCGACAGCAGCTCGCGGGCAGCGGCCCGGTCCGGCACGTGCACCGACTCCTCTCCTGCGCGGCGGCCAGCGGCGGCCGCGCCTTCGGCTATGCCTACCGCATCGGCGCCCACGGCGACGACCAGGTCGACGCCCGCGGCGGCCGCGTCCCGGCCCAGCCGCTCGTGCTCGGCCGGGGCTCCGGGCCCCAGCTCGCCCATGGCGCCGAGGACGGCGATCCGGCGGGTTGCGGGCATCCCGGTGAGCGCGGCCAGTGCGGCGCGCATCGACTCGGGGTTGGCGTTGTAGGCGTCGTTCACCACGGTCACGCCGTCGGCCCGCCGGTCGACCTCCATGCGCCAGCGGCTCCGGGCGGTGGCGGCCGACAGCGCGGCGGCGACGTCGGCCGGGGCCATGCCCGCGGCGATGGCCGCGCCGGCGGCCGACAGCGCGTTGGCGACCTGGTGCTGCCCGACGACCTGGAGCGCGACGGGGTGCTCCTCCCCCGCCGCGACGAGGGCGAAGCGGGGCCGGGCGGCGTCGTCGAGGCTGACGTCGGCCGCGCGCACGTCGGCGTCGTCGCCGAGCCCGGTGGTGACGACCGTCGCCGCGGTGCGCGGGGCCATGCCGATCACCCGCGCATCGTCGGCGTTGAGGACGGCGGTGCCGTCGGCCGGCAGCGCCTCCACGAGCTCGCCCTTGGCCTGCGCCGTGCCCTCGGGACTGCCGAACTCGCCCAGGTGGGCCGACCCGACGTTGAGCACCACGCCGATGCGCGGCCGGGCAACGCGGCACAGCCGGGCGATGTGCCCCACGCCGCGGGCGCCCATCTCCAGGACGAGGTAGCGGGTGGAGGCGTCGGCGTCGAGCACGGTGAGGGGCAGGCCGATGTCGTTGTTGTACGACCCGGGCGGGCTGACCGTCGGCCCGGCCGTGGCCAGCACCTGGCCCAGCAGGTCCTTGGTGGAGGTCTTGCCCGAGGAGCCGGTGATGCCGAGCGTCACCAGGCCGCCCTCGACCAGGCGGGTGTGCACGCCGGTGGCGAGCCGGCCGAGGGCCTCGACCGGGTCGTGGACGACCACCGTCGGCAGGGCGTCGTCGGTCCGGGTGGCCAGCGCCGCGACCGCGCCGGCAGCGGCGGCCGCACCGAGGAAGTCGTGCCCGTCGACGCGCTCCCCCGGGACGGCGACGAACAGGTCGCCGGCGCCCACGGTGCGCGAGTCGAGGGTGACCCGGCCGGTCACGCGGACGTCAGGCCGGCCGGTCAGCCGGCCACCGGTCAGCTCGGCCACCTCGGCCAGCGAGAGCTCGATCATGCCCGCGCCCCCGCCAGCACCTCGCGGAGCACGTCCCGGTCGTCGAAGGGGTGCACCGTGCCGGCGACCTCCTGGCCGGTCTCGTGCCCCTTGCCGGCGACCAGCAGCGTGTCCCCCGGGCGGGCCAGCCCCACCGCCACCGCGAGGGCGTCGCGGCGGCCGGCCACCTCGTGCACCTCGGCCCGGCGGTCGGCGGGCACGTCCTGCACCCCGGCGAGCATCGCGGCGCGGATCAGCGCAGGGTCCTCCGACCGCGGGTTGTCGTCGGTGACCACGAGGACGTCGCTGCCGGCCGCGGCGGCCGCGCCCATCGCCGCCCGCTTGCCGGGGTCGCGGTCGCCGCCGCAGCCGAGCACGGTGATCAGCCGCCCCGTGGTCGGTCCCCGCAGGGCGTCCAGCGCCGTGGTGACGGCGTCCGGCGTGTGCGCGTAGTCGACGACGGCCACGAACGGCTGGCCGGCCTCCACCGGCTCCATCCGGCCCGGGACGACGGTGGCGGCGATGCCGCTGAGCGCGTCCTCCACCGCGACGCCCACGGCGTCCAGCAGGGCCACGGCGAGGACGGCGTTGGCCACGTTGAACAGCCCCGGCAGCCGCAACCGCCCGGGCAGGGTGCGGCCGTCCGGAGCGGTGAGCGTGAAGGTCGATCCCCCGTCGGCGGCCGGCGCCACGTCGGTCGCCGTCCAGTCCCCCGCGCCGGTGATCGAGACGGTGGCGGCGTCCGGGCGCTGGGCGGCCAGGCGGCGGCCCGCGTCGTCGTCGACGGTGACCACCTCGCGGGCGGCCCGCCCGTCGAAGAGCAGCGCCTTCGCCCGGAAGTACTCCTCGAGGGTCTCGTGGAAGTCCAGGTGGTCGCGACCGAGGTTGGTGAACCCGGCGGCGGCGAACCGCACGCCGCCGACGCGGCCCAGCACCAGCGCGTGGCTGGAGACCTCCATGACCACGGCCGACACCCCGGAGGAGGCCATCGTGGCGAGCAGCCCGTGCAGGGCCGGCGCCTCGGGCGTGGTGCGCACGCTCGGGAACGCCGTCTCGGTCGGCGTGCCGTCCGCGGCGCGGCCGCGGGTGCGGGTCTGCACGGTGCCGATCAGCCCGGTGCCCAGCCCGGCGGCGGCCAGCCCCGCCTCGACCAGGTAGGCCGTCGTCGTCTTGCCGTTGGTGCCGGTGATGCCGATGACGGCCAGGGCCCGGCTGGGCTCGCCGTAGACGCGGTCGGCGACGCGGCCGAGGACCGCCCGCGGGTCGTCGACCACGCACACCGGCAGCCCGGTCCCGCGCGCGGTGTCCAGGCCGGTGGGGTCGGTGAGGACGGCGACCGCACCGCGCCCGGCGGCGTCGACGGCGAACCGCGCGCCGTGGGTGCGCGCGCCCGGCAGGGCGGCGTACAGGTCACCGGGCCGGACCTCGCCGGAGGCGAGGGTGACGCCGGTGACGGCCGTGCCCTCCGCGGTCCCGGTCGCGGGGACGCCGACGAGATCGGCCAGGTCGGCCAGCGTCACGGGGTGGGCCGGGGTCACGGGGCTCCAATCTACCGGCGGGAGACCGGGTGGCCCGCACAGCAGGGCCGCCGCGCCCCGTCGGAGACGGCGACCGCCGCGGCCTGCGGGGACGGTGGGGCTCAGGGGGTGGGAGTGATGACGAAGTCCGGCCGCGCGGCGCCGGAGGGGACGACGCCGTCGGCCGTCAGCGCGAACCGCATGATGTCGGCGAACACGGGCGCCGCGACCTGGCCACCCTCCGCCTCGCTGGTCGGGCGCTCGAGGTCGACCGCGATGACGTACTGCGGGTCGTCGGCCGGCGCGAAGCCGACGAAGGTCGTCACGTAGCCGCCGCCGGCGTAGCAGTTGCACTCCGGGTTGGCCCGCTGCGCGGTGCCGGTCTTGCCCGCCACGCGGAAGCCCTCGATCTGGCCCCGCGGCGCGGTGCCGTCGGGCCCGACGACGGCCTCCAGCATGTAGGCCATCTCGTGGGCCGTGGCCTCGCTGATGACGCGGGTGCCCTCGGGCTCCGGGGTCTCGGCCACCCGGCCGTCGGGGCCGGTGACCGAGTCCACGATGCGCGGGGGGATCCGCACGCCGTCGTTGGCGATGGCCTGGTAGACCGAGGCCATCTGCAGCGTCGTCACCGACACGCCCTGCCCGATCGCGACGTTGGCGGCGCGGATGCCGCTCCAGTCGTCGGAGTCCTGCAGGATGCCGGCGCTCTCCCCCGGCAGCTCGATGCCGCTGGTGTCGCCGATGCCGAACGCCCGGAGGTAGTGCTCGAGCTTCTCGTCCCCGACCTCGCGGGCCAGCATGATCGTGCCGACGTTGCTGGACTTCGCGAGGATCCCGGTGACGGTCCAGTCGATCGGCGCGTGGTCGTGCGCGTCGGTGACGACCTTGTCGCCGGCCTCGATGTGCCCGTTGACCGAGAGGACGGTGTCCGGGTCGGCGACGCCCTCCTCGAGCGCGGCCGACATGGTCACCGCCTTCATGACCGAGCCGGGCTCGAAGACGTCGGAGACGACCGGGTTGCCGAGCAGGTCCGGGTCGGTCTGCGAGTAGTTGCCGGGGTCGTACCCGGGGCAGGACCCCATGGCCGCGACCTCGCCGGTGCGGACGTCGAGCACCACGGCCGAGGCCCGCGTCGTCGCGCCGTCGGCGCAGGCCTCGGCCAGCCGCTGCTCGGTGACGTACTGCAGGTCCTGGTCCAGGGTGAGGGTCACCGAGTCGCCGTCGGTGGCCGGCGTGGACTCGTCGATGCCCGACGGGATGGGGTTGCCGCCGCTGCCGACCTCGACGCGGCGGGTGCCCGGCGTGCCGGCCAGCTCGTCCTGGAAGGTCCGCTCGATCCCGGCCAGGCCCTCGCCGTCGCGACCCACGAAGCCGACGACCTGCCCGCCGACGGCACCGGCCGGGTACAGCCGGACCGGGTCGTCCTCGAGGAAGATCCCGAACAGCTCCAGCGCCTCGATGGCGTCCGAGGTCTCCGGCGGCACCTGCGTCGCCAGGACGACGTAGCGGCTGTCCGCCGACAACTTCTCGGTGAGCTCGGGCACGGGCGTGCCCAGCAGCGTGGTCAGCGCCAGGGCCGTGCGCTCGGGGTCCTCGACGACCTCGGGGTCGGCGACCACCTTCGAGGCGTCGACGGTGTAGGCGAAGGGGTTGCCGTCCCGGTCGAGGACGGCGCCGCGCAGCGCCGCGACCGAGAAGGTGCGGAGCCGGTCCTGCTCGGCGGCGTTGGCGTAGGCCGCGCCGTCGACGCCCTGGAGGATCGCCAGCCGGCCGACGACGAGGACCAGCAGCAGGACCATGAACGCCAGGCCCCACTGGTTGCGCACGGCGCGCTGGCCGACCGACAGGCCGACGCCGCTGCGCCGGCTGCCGGGAGCCCGCCGGGGGGTGAAGGGGCCCGGCCGGCCGGTGGGCCGGGGGCCGCTGCCGCGCGGAGGAGGAGGCACCGGTCAGTTCCCGCCCTGGGCGGCCTCGCCGTCGGTGCCGGCGGGCTCCGGCGTCCCGCGCAGCACGGACCCGCCGTCGGGGTCGATCACGAGGTAGGCGGCCGGTCCGGCCGGGACCAGGCCGGCGGCGACGGCCGCGGCGGCGATCTGGGCCGGGGTCGCGCCGCTGACCACCTGCTGCTCGAGCCGCTGCACCTCCTGGGCGCGGGCAGCGTTGTCCGCGCGCAGCTGCGTGGCCTTGAGCGAGTCGACGGCGATCGCGGTGTTGAGGATCAGCAGACCCAGCGTGGTGCCCACGAGCATCGCCACGACGAGCAGGACGAACGGCGCCCGCGGGTGGCGCAGCGCCCGCGGGGCACGCCGGCCACGGGAGCGCGCGGCGGGGGCCGCCGTCACCAGGCGCAGCTCGGGACGCGGTGCGGACCGCGGTGCGGGGCGGGCGGTTACGCGCGGGCTCGCGGGAACTCGGGCGGTGGCGCGGGTCATGCGGCCCTCCGGATGCGTTCGGCGGCACGGACGCGCGCGGACGCGGCCCGGGGGTTGACGGCGAGCTCGGCCTCGGAGGGGGCCTCGCCGCCGCGGGTCAGCAGGCGCAGCACCGGCCCCAGCTCGGGCACGGGCATGGGGAACTCCGGGGGGGTCCGGTCGACGGCGTCGGCGGCGAGCGCCTGCTTGACGATCCGGTCCTCCAGGGAGTGGAAGGTGATGACGACGACGCGGCCGCCGACGGCGAGGGCCTCGATCGCGGCGGGCAGCGCCCGCTCCAGGACGCCCAGCTCGTCGTTGACCTCGATGCGCAGGGCCTGGAACGTCCGCTTCGCCGGGTGCCCGCCCGTGCGGCGGGTGGCCGCGGGGATGGCCTCGCGGACCAGGTCGGCGAGCCGGCCGGTGCTGGTGAAGGGCTCGCGGGCGCGCTCGCGGTCGATGGCGGCGGCGATGCGCGAGGCGAAGCGCTCCTCGCCGTAGACGCGCAGGACGCGGGCGAGCTCCTTCGGCGAGTAGGTGTTGACGACGTCGGCGGCGGTGCGGCCGGTGCCCGGCGTCATCCGCATGTCCAGCGGGGCGTCGGCGGAGTAGCTGAAGCCGCGGTCGGGGCGGTCGAGCTGCAGCGAGGAGACGCCGAGGTCGAAGAGGACGCCCTGGACCTCGTCGATGCCGAGGCGCTCGAGGACGTCGGGCAGCTCGTCGAAGACGGCGGGGACGAGGGTGACGCGGTCGGAGTGGCCGGCGGCCTCGATGCGGCGGGCGGCCTCGGCGCGGGCGTCGGGATCGCGGTCCAGGCCGATCAGCCGGAGGCCGGGGTGGGCGTCGAGCATCGCCAGCGAGTGGCCTGCCAGGCCCAGGGTGGCGTCGACGAGCACGGCGCCGTCGGCGGCGCAGGCGGGACCGAGGAGCTCGGTGACCCGCTCGAGCAGCACGGGCACGTGGACGGGGCGCGCGGGTTCCGGCGCCGCAGCATCCGTGCTGCTCATCGTGACTGCCTTCCGAGGGGATCCGGGCTTGCTTCCCGGAATGGTGCTGCGCTGCCGGGCCCGGGGGTGGGACGCAGCGGTTCCGGTGGGGCGGGGTGGGGATGGTGGGGCGGAGTGGGGACCGTGGGGCGGGGTGGTCCGCCCGCCCGCTCGGGGCGACGTGCTGAGGACGAGGGACCGAGCCGCGGGGAAGGCGGCTGGGGCCCGGGCCGGTCGAGCCGCGGGGAAGGCGGCTCGAACGGGAGGTGTCCTCGCAGGCCCGTCGGCGGGTGGAGGCGTTCCCGGGATCACGACAGCGTCGGCATCCCCTCGCTCTCCAGGTCGGCGTAGGCCGCCTCCAGCTCGGCCACGTAGGCCTCCCAGTTGGCGGCGTCCCAGATCTCGAAGCGGGTGTCGACACCGACGACGACGACGTCGCGGTCCAGCCCGGCGTACTCGCGGAGGCTCGCGGGGATCGTGATGCGGCCGGTCTTGTCGGGCTCGATCTCGACCATCGACCCGAAGCTCATGCGGGCGGCCATGCGCGCCCGGGCGGTGTCGGAGGGGGCCATCGCGGCCATCGCGGCGCTCTGCTCGGCGACCCGGGCCATGGTCAGGCCGTAGACGCAGCGCTCCTGGCCCTTCTTGATCACCATGCCGTCGGCCACCTGGTCGCGGAACCGGACGGGGAGGGCGAGCCGGCCCTTCTCGTCGAGCCGCAGCGGATAGCTGCCGACGAACACCGGATCACCTCCCGCATCTGTCCTCCACTGGCTCCGCAGCGACCCCTGGCCGGCCCCTGCCTCCCCACCGGGCGACACAGTAACCCACCAGCCCCCACTCGACACCACTCGACGCCGTGTCGTGACCTGCTCCCCCCACCGCTCCCCGCACCTGCCGCCGGAGGGGCGAGCGCGCAGGTCACGGGCCGGTGGGGCGCCATCCGGTGGGGCCCGGTGGGACGCCGTGGGCAGGAACGGTCACAGGGCCGTTCCGCCACGTACGGTGGAGAGGTGACGGAGGCGACACGCACCGCTGGCGGAGCGGCCGGTCCGTCGCTCGACATCGCGGAGGTAGGGGCCGGGATCGCGGCCAACATCGGCCGGGTGGTCCAGGGCAAGGACGACGTGGTGCGGCTGGCCCTGGTGGTCCTGCTGGCAGAGGGGCACCTGCTCATCGAGGACGTGCCGGGCGTGGGCAAGACGACGCTGGCCAAGGCGCTCGCCGCCTCGGTCGACGCCACGGTGCGGCGGATCCAGTTCACGCCCGACCTGCTGCCCAGCGACGTCACGGGCGTCGCGGTCTACGACCAGGAATCGCGGGCCTTCGAGTTCAAGCCCGGTGCGATCTTCGCCAACATCGTGGTGGCCGACGAGATCAACCGCGCCTCCCCCAAGACCCAGTCCGCCCTGCTCGAGTGCATGGAGGAGCGCCAGGTCACCGTCGACGGCGTCAGCTACGAGCTGGCCCGGCCGTTCATGGTGATGGCCACCCAGAACCCGCTCGAGATGGAGGGCACCTACCCCCTGCCCGAGGCGCAGCGCGACCGGTTCACCGCGCGGGTCTCGATGGGCTACCCGGGCCGCGAGGCGGAGCTGGCGATGCTCGACGAACGGGCGACCGCCGACCCGCTGACCTCCCTCTCCCCCGTCGCCGACGCCGCCACCGTGCGCGACCTCGTCGAGGCGGTGGGCACCCTGTACGTCTCCGACGCGGTGCGGCGCTACGTCGTCGGCCTGGTCGAGGCCACCCGGCGGTCGCCGCACCTGCGCCTGGGCGCCTCGCCGCGCGCCGGCCTCCAGCTGCTCCGGGCGGCACGGGCGTCGGCCGCCCTCGCGGGGCGCGACCACGTGCTCCCCGACGACGTCCAGCAGCTGGCCGCCCCCGTCCTGGCGCACCGGCTCCTGCTGACCGCGGACGCGGCCCTGGGCCGGCGCAGCACCGAGCAGGTGGTGGCCGAGCTGCTGTCCACCGTCCCGGTCCCCCGCGGGCGCTGAGCCGCCGTGCCGACGCAGGCTGGCCGGGTCCTCTCCTCCCTGACCCTCCGCGGCCGGTGCGTCGTCGCGGCCGCCGCCGCGCTGCTCCTGGTCGGGGCGCTCCTGGGTGAGCGCCCGCTCGTGCAGCTGGCGGTGTTCACCCTCGCCCTGCCCCTGCTGTCGGCCGTGGCCGTCGCCCGGCAGCGGTTCCGCATCAGCGCCCGCCGCAGCGTCTCGCCGCCGCGCGTCCCCCGCGGCGAGTCCGCCGAGGTGGTCCTCGAGATCGCCAACGCCGACACCCGCCCCGGCGGGCTCTGGGTGCTGACCGAGCAGCTGCCCGGCGACCTGGGCACCTCGCCCCGGTTCGTGGTGGACCACCTCGCTCCGGGCTCTCGGTCGGCGCTGCGCTACCGCGTGGACGGCCACCGGCGGGGCCGGCACGTCCTCGGTCCGGTCCGGCTGCGCCTGGTGGACCCGTTCGGCCTGGTCGAGCGGAGCGCCGTCGGCTCCGACAGCGCACCGCTGCTCGTCGTCCCCCGCGTCCGGCCGCTCGGCGAGGGCGGCCCGGCCGGTGGTCAGGGCGGCGGCGGCGAGGGCAGCCGGCGCACCATCGCCGTCCACGGCGAGGACGACGTCAGCACCCGGGAGTACCGCCACGGCGACGACCTGCGGAAGGTGCACTGGCGGGCGACGGCGCGGACCGGGGAGCTCATGGTCCGGCTCGAGGAGCGCCCGTGGCGCGCGCAGGCCACCCTGCTGCTCGACACCCGGGCGCGCGCCCACCTGGTCGCCCCGCGCACCCGCGACGCGGCGGTCCTGCACCCCGGGCCGGCCGGCGACGACACCCCGCCGGCGGACAGCTTCGAGTGGCTCGTGGAGGCGGCCGCCAGCATCGGCACGGAGCTGGCCCGGCGCGGCGCGGTGCTGCGGGCCGTCACCGACACCGGGGAGCTCGTCCCCGCCGACGGTCGTGGCCGCCTCTCGGCCGAGGACCTGCTCGACCGCCTGGCCGGCATCGGCCCGTCCCGGATGCCCGCCCTCGGCGTCGGCGTCGAGCACGTGTGCCGCGCCGCCGGTGACGGCCCGGTCGTCTGCCTGCTGGGCGCCGTCGGGCCGGACGACGTCGTCGAGCTGATCCGCAGCCGCTCCGGTCCCACCACGGACCTGGCGGTGCTGACCGACATCGAGAGCTGGGCCGACCCGGCACCGGCACGGGGCCGGCGCGCCATGTCCGCCGCCTCGCGCGGCGCGCTGGCCGCCCAGCGGGAGGACGCCGCCACGCTCCTGCGCGCAGCGGGCTGGCGGGTCGCCGTCGCCCGCGCCGACCTGACCGTCGCCGAGGTGTGGGCGGGCCTCGGCGGGCCCGCGCAGGCCGCGCCGGTCGCCGGCCGGGCGGGGGTGCCGGCATGAGCGAGGTGGACGTCCGCCCGGCGGTGGCCGCTGCCCTCGCCACGCTGCTCGGCGCGGCGGCGCTGACCCCCGTCTTCACCTCCGGCGCCTGGTTCGGCCCGGTGCTCGCCGTCGTCCTCACCGTCCTGGCCGGTGGCCTGCTGCTGCGCAGCGGGGGCGCCGCGCTGTGGGCGGCCCTCACGCGCGGCCGCACCCCGGGTGCCGCGGCGACGGCGATCGGCACGGCCCTGGTCCCGGCCGGGCAGCTGCTCCTCCTGCTCGCGGTGCTGACCGCCCTCTTCGCACCGGACCACGCCATCGCCGGGCTGGTCCCCACCCCGGGCAGCCTCGGCGACCTGAACGCGGTGCTGACCGAGGGCACCGCCGAGCTGCAGGAGCAGGCCACCCCCGCCCTGCCGCTGACCGGGCTGCTCGCGCTCACCGCCGTCTTCGTCGGGCTGATCGCCGTCCTCGTGGACCTCGTGACCGTCGCCGGGCGCCAGGCCACCCTGGCCGGGCTGGGGCTGCTCGTCCTCTTCTGCGTGCCCGTCGCCACGGTCACCGGGACGATCGGCCTGGTCGCCGTGGCCGCCCCGGCCGCGGGCCTGGCCCTCCTGATGTGGACCGACCAGCGACGACGGCTGGCGGCCGCGGGGCGCACCACCCGCCGTACCGGACCCACCGGCGGGCTCGCCGCCCTGCGGATCGGGGTCGCCGCGCTCGCCACCGGTCTGGTGCTCGGCGCCTTCGTCCCCGTGCTCGCCGAGGGCTCCCTGGCCACGGGTCTGGGCGGGGGCGCCGGCGGGGCCACCGGGACCTCGCTGGACCCGGTCGCCACGATGTCGGGCCAGCTGACCCTGCCGGAGCCGATCGACCTGCTGCGCCTGGACGCCTCGGTCGCCGACCCCGGTTACCTGCGTGCGGTGGCGATCGACGAGTACGACAACGAGTCCGGCTGGACGCTGTCCAACCTGCGGGGCGAGGAGTCCATCGCCGACGAGGGCGAGCTGGCCCCGCTGCCCGGCCGCCAGTCCTCGCGCACCGTCCGCGCGGACATCTCGGTCCTCCAGCACGACGACAGGTTCCTGCCGACGCTGTTCTCGCCCCAGTCGGTCGAGCTCGCCGGCGGCGGCGACGAGGGCTGGCGGTTCGACCCCGAGACGGGCACGGTCTACGGCCGTGACGTGACCAGCGCCGGCCTGACCTACACGGTGACCGCGAACGAGCCGCGGCCGACGCAGGCCCAGCTGGCCGGTGCCGCGCAGCTCCCCCCGGACGACCCGGTGCAGCAGCAGTTCACCGCGCTGCCGCTGCTGGATCCCGCGGTCACCGACGTCGTGGCCGCGGTGACCGCCGACGCGGGGTCCCCCTACGAGCGGGTGCGCGCGATCCTCGACTTCCTGACCGACCGCGGGAACGGCTTCATCTACAGCCTCTCCACGGAGCCGGGCACCAGCGGCGACGACCTGGTCGACTTCCTGCGGCTGCGGCGGGGCTACTGCGAGCAGTACGCCGGCGCCATGGCGGTCATGGCCCGGGCCGCGGGGGTGCCGGCGCGGGTGGCGCTGGGCTACACGCCGGGCACCGAGGAGAGCGACGGCAGCCGGCTGATCACCAGCGACGACGCGCACGCGTGGGTCGAGGTCTACTTCGAGGACCTGGGCTGGGTGCCCTTCGACCCGACGCCCATCGCCCGCGACCGCGCTGTCGACCTCCCGTGGGCGCCCCGGGCCGGCGAGGAGGAGCAGCCCGACAGCCAGGCCGAGGTCCCGGTGCCGACGGCGCCGTCCCAGCCGGTCCCCACGACGCAGCGGGACCGCGCGGCGGGAGGTGTCCCGGGGAGCTCCTCCGGCGGCTCGGACGACGGCCTGCTGGCGCCGGTGGCCCGCTGGGCGGGGCTGGCACTGCTGGCCGCCGGTGTCGTCGCGACCCCTGCAGCCCTCCGTGCCCTCCAGCGCCGTCGCCGGATCGCGACCGGGACGGCGGGCGCCCTGTGGGACGAGCTGACCGCGACCGCGCTGGACGGCGGCCTGGGCCTGCAGCCCGCGTGGACGCCACGGCAGGTGGCGCGGGAGCTGGGCACGGTGCTCGGCCGCTCCGCGACGTCCGAGGAGGGTGCCGACGCCGTCCTGCGGCTCGCCCTGGCCGAGGAGACCGCCAGTTACGGCCCGGCGGGAGCGCAGCGGGTGCACCCGGACCTGCCCGGGGCCCTGCACACCGCACGCCGGGGCCTGCTGGCCGCCCTTCCGCGGCGCGACCGGCTGCGGGCCCGGCTGTGGCCCGCGTCCCTGGTCTCCGGAGCGGCGGGGCGGGTGGCCGGGTCGCTGAGCCGGCGGCTCCCGCGCCTCGTCCGGCGGGGCGGCACGCGCCCGGTGTGACCCGGAGGGGCCCCCGGAACGGCGAGAGCCGCCGTCCCGGGGGACGGCGGCTCTCGGTGGGTGCGGGGGCTACTGGTCGTAGCGGCGGCGGAAGCGCTCCTCGAGGCGGCTCTTGAGCGGCTGGCGCCCGGCGCGGGCGCTCCGTCCGGAGCGACCGGGACCGGCCGGGCCGCGGTTGCCGGCCGGCGCGCTGCCGGCCTCGACCGCACCGGTGGCGGTCTTGTAGTTCAGGACGCCGAGCGCGAGCCCGCCGAAGGCGATGAGCGAGCCCAGCACGCCGATCAGGACCGACTGGGCGACGGCACCGCCGACGAGGACGGCGAGGCCGACCACGACGAGGACCGCGCCCAGCTGCAGCTTGCGCCGGGCCTTCAGCCGGCGATCGCCGGTGCGGACGGACGAAGCGAACTTCGGATCGTCATCGACGAGGGCGCGCTCGATCTGCTCCAGCAGACGCTGCTCGTGCTCGGAGAGCGGCACGTCGACCTCCAGTAGGGCCTAGCCATTGCCGTCGGAGGCATCCGCCGACGGTGGCATCGAGGATACGAGCCCTTCGCAGGGTGCGAAAGGCGACCGTGCGGCGACCTGTCGGGATCGTCGTCCGATCACTCCTTCGGGTAGCCAACGGTCGGGCCCGCGCCCGGGTTCCGCATCGTCCGCGAAGGGCTATCCGCGCTGGTCGGGCGGCTGCTGCCCGGCCGGCCCGCCCGGTGGAGCAGCGTCGCGGGGCGGACCGCGCCGGCCCCGAAGCGCCGGGCGGCGCGGTCGGCGGCCAGCTCGGCCTCGCGCCGGCCGTGCTCCCGGGCGCCGAGCTCGAGCTGCTGCGGTGCGTTGCCGGCCTCGACCAGGCGCTCGGCCCGGACCCCGACCAGCCGGATGCGCGCCCGCTCCAGCCCGAGCGCGTCGAAGAGGGCGCGGGCGGTCTCGTAGAGCTCCTGCCCGACGTCGGTGGGGACGTCGAGGGTGCGGCTGCGGGTGATCGTGGCGAAGTCGGCGAAGCGCACCTTGATGCTCACCGTGCGGGTCAGCCACCCCCCGGCGCGCAGCCGGCCCGCCGTCCGCTCGGCGAGCAGGAGGAGCTCGCGGTGGATCACCTCGGGGTCGTCGACGTCGGTGCCGAAGGTCTCCTCGTGGCCGGTGGACTTCTCCGGCTCGTTCGGCACGACCCGCCGGGGATCGCGGCCCCAGGCCAGCTCGTGCAGGTGGCTGCCGGCGGCCACGCCCACGGCCCGCTGCAGGGTCTTGGCCGGCACGTGCGCCAGGTCGCCGACGGTGCGCAGACCGAGGCGGAGCAGCTGCTCCTCGGTCTTGGGGCCCACGCCCCACAGGGCGCCGACGGGCAGCGGGTGCAGGAAGTCCATCACCTCGGCCGGGCGGACGACGAGCATCCCGTCGGGCTTGGCGCGGGTGGAGGCGAGCTTGGCGACGAACTTGGTGCCGGCCACCCCGACCGAGCAGGTGATCCCCTGCTCGTCGAACACCCGGGCGCGGATGTACTCGCCGATCTCGGCCGCGTCCCCCAGCCGGCGCCCGGCACCGGACACGTCGAGGAAGGCCTCGTCGAGCGAGAGCGGCTCGACCACCGGGGTGATCGAGCGGAACAGCGCCATCACCGACCGGGACACCTCGCTGTAGAGCGCCATGTCCCCCGGCAGCACCGTCGCCGTCGGGCACAGCCGCAGCGCCCGGGCGGTCGGCATGGCCGCGTGCACCCCGTAGCGGCGCGCCTCGTAGGTCGCGGACGTGACCACCCCCCGGTTCCCCGACCCACCGACGATCACCGGGGTGCCCGCCAGCTCGGGGTGCTTGCGCACCTCGACGCTGGCGAAGAACGCGTCCATGTCCACGTGCAGGACGCCGCAGCCCTCCGCCCGGCCCGATCCCACTGCCCCTCCTCCAATTCGAACACACGTTCGATCCCTCGTCCCGGACAGTACCGGCGCGGTCTGCGGGGCGCGCGCGCCCGGCCCGTGTCGTGTCGTCCTCGTGACCTGGGCCCCGTCGCAGCAGGTCCGGGCTGGTGGGGAGGCAGGTGTCGGAGAAGGATGAGGGAGGTAAGCAGCGACGGGGGCTGCCGTCCGGCAGCCCCGGATCGACCTGGACGGAGACGGCATGGCTCTCGACGACGACGACATGACCAGCACGGAGGGCCCCGCCGACGGCGGCGCGTCCGGCACCCCCGGCACGCACGACGGCGGCGCGGACGGCGGCGCCGACGGTGGCGCCCACCACGGCCCGGCCGACGGTGGCGCCGACGGTGGCGCCGACGGTGGCGCCGATGGCGGTGCCGACGGTGGCGCCGACGGTGGTGCCGACGGTGGCGCGGACGGCGGTGCCGACGGCGGCGCGGACGGTTCGGCCTGAGCGAGAGCCCGACCACGCAGGGCCGGGCGGAGCAGGAGCTCCGCCCGGCCCTGCGGCGGTGCACCGACATCGAGCCCCAGGTGTTCGCCGACGAGTACTGGGCCCGACGCCCACTGCTCACCCGGGCTCAGGACACCGGCAACTCCTTCACCGACCTGCTCGACCTCGCCGCCGTCGACGAGCTGCTGTCCACCCGCGGCCTGCGCGCGCCCTTCCTGCGCATCGCCAAGGACGGCGCCGTCGTCGACACCAAGCGCTTCACCACCTCGGGCGGCGCCGGCGCGGAGATCGCCGACCAGGTGTCCTCGGACGCCGTGCTGCGGCTGTTCGCCGACGGCAGCACCGTGGTCCTGCAGGGCCTGCACCGGCTCTGGCCCCCGCTGATCGAGTTCGCCGACCAGCTGGCAGCCGACCTCGGGCACCCCACGCAGGTGAACGCCTACATCACGCCGCCGTCCTCCCGCGGGTTCAGCCCGCACTACGACGTGCACGACGTCTTCGTGCTCCAGGTGGCCGGCGAGAAGCACTGGACGATCCACGAGCCGGTGCTGCGCGACCCGCTGCGCACCCAGCCCTGGAACGACCGCGCCGCCGAGGTGGCCGCCGCGGCCGGGCGCGAGCCGGTCATCGACGCGGTGCTGCGCCCCGGGGACGCCCTCTACCTGCCGCGCGGCTTCCTGCACTCTGCCGTGGCGCTCGGCGAGATCAGCGCCCACCTGACGATCGGCGTGCACTCGGTCACCCGGTGGGCGGCCGCCGAGTCCGCCCTGGACCTGGTCCGCACCCTGGCCACCGAGGACCCGGAGTTGCGCGGCTCGCTGCCGCTGGGCCTGGACCTGGGCGACCCCGCGTCCGTGCGGGACGACGTCGCCGCCGTCATCGCCGGCCTCCAGGAGTGGCTGGGCCGCGTCGACCCCGCCGAGGTGGCCGACCGCCTGCGGGCCTCCACCTGGGCGCAGGTGCGCCCGGAGCCGGTGGCGCCGCTGGCGCAGTCGGCCGCGGCCGCGGCGCTGGAACCGGACTCCGTCCTGCGGCTGCGCCGGCGGTTGCGGTGCACCCTCCGGGACGCTGCCGACGGCCGGATCACGCTGGTCGCCGGCAGGCGGTCGCACTCGTTCCCCGGTGACGTCCGGCCGGCGCTGGAGGCACTGCTCGACGTCGGGGAGCTCAAGGTCGGCGACCTGCCCGGTCTGGAGCCCGCCGACGGGATCACCCTGGCGCGGCGGCTGGTCACCGAGGCGATCGCCACCGTCCCCGCCCCGTGAGCGAAAGCCACCCGGCCGCCTCCGACGACTTCTGCCGGACGGAGGTCCCCGCGCGCCCAATCGGGCGGCTCGACGACACCCGCTGCTCCGTCCAGGCGCTGGCCCGGGGGGACTCCCCCGTCGCCACCGCCTCACCCGCCCAGCGCTGGCTGCTCATCGAGCAGCCCGGGCCCTGGGGGCGGGACGCGCTGACGGAGTCCCGGTTCGACCCCGAGGTGGCCCCCCTGCTCGCGCGGCGCTCCCGCGCCGAGGGGGTGCGGTTGCTGCTGGTCCGCCGTCCCGGCGACCGGCTGGCCGACTCCGGCCGGCGCTGGGCCTACGTCGACGGCCGGCCCGGGTCCGAGGGGCTGTGGTGGTCGGTCCGTTCCACCGACGCCGACCTGCTCACCGCGCCGTGGGACGGCTCCGTCGGCGAGGCCGCACCGGGCCCCGTCTACCTGGTCTGCACGCACGGCGGTCACGACGCCTGCTGCGCACTGCGCGGGCGGCCGCTGGCCCGGGCCCTGCCCGCGCCCGGACCCACCGACGTGTGGGAGTGCAGCCACCTGGGCGGCGACCGCTTCGCCGCGAACGTCCTCGTGCTGCCGCACGGCTTCTACTACGGCCAGGTGCCCGGCGACGGCGCCGAGATCGTCGCCGCGCACACCGGCGGCCGGGTCGCGCTGCCGTGGCTCCGGGGCCGGGCGGGAGTCCCGATCCCGGGCCAGGCCGCCCAGCACGTCGCCCGCGAGGAGCTGGGCCTGCTGGACGTGGACGCGCTGCCCGTGGTCGGGGTCGTCCAGGAGACCGCGGCGGGCGCCGAGGTCGAGCGGTGGACCGTGACCCTCGCCGGCCCGGACGGTGACGTCGTGACCCGGGTGGAGAGCCGTCCCTCCGCCGTCGCCGCGCGTCTCACCTGCCGGGCGACGCATCCGGCGCACTCGCGCACCTGGCACGTGACCGTGGCGGCGGCCGGGTCCCGCTGACGGTCAGTGCAGCGCGCTGCCCCGGGCGGTCAGCAGCGGGATGGCCAGCTCGGTCGCGGTGAGCGAGCCGTGGTAGCCGACCAGGCTGCTGGGGCCCGGTTCCAGCCGCGGGGTGGTGAGGGCCCACGTGCCCCGGGCGAGCGCGACGACGTCGCCGATGCGTCCCGCCAGGTCGTCGTCGACCGGCCCGAAGACCCCGCTGGCGACGGCCTCGTCCCGGCTGGCGACCCAGGCCCGGTGCCCCAGCACCTCGCGCCACCGGTGCAGGACGTCGCCGGCCGCGCCCGGCTCGGCGTGGACGTAGCGGGCCCGCGGTTCGCCGGCCAGGAGCCGGACGCCGTCGGCGAGCGCGGGTTCCTCGTCGAGGTCGAACCGGGTGTCGTCGGGGACGTCGAGCATGCCGTGGTCGGCGGTGACCACGAGCGCCGCGTCGTCGGGCAGGCCGGCGACCAGCTGCTCGACGACGCGGTCGACGAAGGCCAGCTGCGCGCGCCAGGCGGCCGAGTCGACGCCCCGCACGTGGCCGGTGAGGTCGAGCTCGGGGATGTAGCCGTAGACGAGCGCGCGCGGAGCCGCGGCGAGGGAGCGGAGCACGAGCGCGCAGAGGTCGCCGTGGCTGACCGCGCCGGTGTACGTGGCGCCGCGGTAGACGGCCCGGGTGAGACCGGAGCCCGCGTAGGCGTAGGGGCCGACCGCCGTGGCCGGGACGCCCGCCGCCTCCGCCTGCTCGAAGACGGTGGGCCGTGCCTGCCAGACGTCGGGGTCGGGGTCGTCGGCCCACTGGACGTGGTTGAGCGCCCGGTCCTCCCCCGGGACGGCCGTGACGAAGCCGAGGATGCCGTGGGCGCCGGGCGGGAGACCGGTGCCGAGGGTGGCCAGGCTGACCGGGGTGGTGCTCGGGCACGGGGCGGACAGGTCCCCGGCCGGGCTGCTGAGGGCCGCGAGGGTCGGCGCGAGATCGGCGTGGGCGCGGACGAGGTCGGCGCCGAGGCCGTCGACGAGCAGGACGGCGACCCGCCGGGCGCCGCCGAGCGCGCCGGTGAGGTCCAGCGGGTCGGCGGGGAGGTCGCCGCGCTCGACCGGTACCCCCACGGCGGCGGCGGCACCGGGCAGGACGTCGGCGAGGGTGCCGGTGCCGTACGGGGGGGCCGCGAGGTCGGGCGGCAGAGGTGTCACGCCCGCGCGGCCAGGACGTGCAGCCCGGTGGCGATGTCGCGGTAGGGCGAGGTCTCGGCCACGGCGACCTCCAGCGCGCGGACCGCCCGCGGGTCGGCCCCCGAGGTGGCGTCGAGCAGGTCGGCGACGACGGAGACCCCGCGCCAGGGGCCTGGGCGCAGCCCGGCGCCCTCGACGAGCGCGAGCAGGTCACCGGGCGTGAAGCGGCGGCGGGCGGGCTTGGCGCGACCGGGCTCGGGGTCGCGGTCCTCGACCAGCGCGAGCGCCTCGACGGGGTGCCCGGCGACGGCCCGGGCGAGGACGGCGCCGGCGCGGTTGGCCGTCGCCACGCTCACCTGGCCGCCCGGCCGCAGCACCCGGGCGATCTCGCGCAGCGTGACGGCCGGGTCGTCGACGACCTCCAGGACGTAGTGGCACAGCGCCAGGTCGTAGCCCGCCGCGGCGTCGTCGGCCGCGGGCAGGACCTCGTGCAGCAGGTCGCCGTCGCCCTGGACCCCGCGCACCCGGGCACCGACGCCGTCGTTCTGGGCGCGGCGGGCGAGGGTGGCGAGGGCGTCGGCACTGGGGTCGACGACGGTGACGTCGTGGCCGAGGCGGGCCAGCGGGACGGCGAACATGCCGCTGCCGCCCCCGACGTCGAGGACCCGCAGCGGGGTGCCGGCGCCGACCAGCGGGTCGAGCGCGGCCCACACGGCAGCGGTCCGTGCGGGCAGCTGCTCCGAGGTGGGCGAGGCGGGGGCGGTCGGCACCCCAGGGAGCCTAGTGGCGGCCCGCGGAGGGGCGCCCGGTCGACGCGGGCCTAGTTGATGCAGGCGGTGTCGGTCGCCGTCCGCTCGTTGGTCGCCGGTTCGCCGCCGGAGGTCGTCTCAGGCGGGGTGACGCCCTGGCCCACGCCGTTCCAGTCGCCGCCGATGACCAGCTGCACCGTGCCGGCGGTCAGGCTGTCGTCGACGGCCACCGCCGCCCCCGGGATCTGCGCCGCGACCAGCGCCGCGGCGGCCTCGTCGCCGGGTGCGTGCAGGACGGTCGTCGTCTCCGTGGAGTCGGCGTTGCCGCCGCTCTCGGCCGCGAAGCCGGCGTCGGCGAGCGCGGTGGCGGCCGTGGCCGCGGCACCGGAGATGCCCGAGCCGTTGAGGACGCTGACGGTGACGTCGGCGGGCTCCACCTGCGGGGCGTCGTCGGCCGGCGCCTCCTCCTCGGGCTCCGTCTCGGCGGCGAGAGCGGCGAAGAACGCGTGCATGTCCGCCTCGCTCGGCGGCTCCAGCACGTCGGCGCCGTCGATCCGGACCGGCGTGAGGCCGGGGACCGTCTGGAAGGTGATGTTGCCGGGCTGCACGTTCTGCATCTGCGCCGCCAGGTCGAAGATGTCCAGCCCGCGGTCGAAGGTGATGCTGCTGCCGACCTGCTCGACGATCTGCTTCTGCTTGCCGAGGTCGAACAGGGTGTTGGTGGAGAGGATGTTCCGCAGCATCCCGGCGATGTAGACCTGCTGGCGGACGACGCGGTCGAGGTCGGTGCCGGGCAGGCCGTGGCGCTGCCGGACGAACTTCAGCGCGTCCGCGCCGCTGATGGTCTGGACGCCGGCCGGGAAGTCCGCGCCGGAGAGCGGATCGCTGGTGGCCTGGCAGAGGTTCACCTCCACCCCGCCGACGATCGTGCTGAGGTTGATGAACCCGAGCAGGTCGATCTCGGCGAAGTGGTCGATCTGCAGCCCCGTGAACTGGCTGACCGTCTGCACGAGCAGCTGGGCGCCGGCGGCGGCGCTCTCCTCGTCGGTGCCCTGGTTGTCGTTGTAGCCGCGGGAGTAGGCGGAGTTCAGCCGACCCTCGCCGTGACCGGGGATCTCGACGTAGGTGTCGCGTGGCAGCGAGACGAAGGACGCTGCGGACCCGTCGGCGGGCACGTGCACCAGCATCATCGAGTCGGTGTTCAGCACGCCGTCGGCGTCACCGGTGCTGAACTGCGCCTTCTGCTCCTCGGTGAGCCCGTCGCGGGAGTCCATGCCGACCAGGAGCAGGTTCATCTCCGAGCCGGCGTGGTCGCTGCCGTTGACGTCGGAGTTGCCCGAGTCCGGGATGGCGTCGGTGCGGCTCACGCTGGCCTCGGCGACCTTGGTGAGGTACCAGCCCCATCCGCTGCCGGCGAGCACGAGGACGGCGAGCACCGCGGACAGCGAGCGGGCGATGACGACCCCGCGGGGGGACCTGCGGGGGCCGGGCGCCCGGCCCGACGCCGGGCGCGGGGCCGGTCGGCCGCCCCGGGGCTCCCGGCCCGCCCGGGGGTCGAGGTGGGCGGGCAGGGGACGCCGTTCGTCCCGGCTCATCGGGAGCCCGCCACATCCGTCACGCCACCATCATCGCGCACCCGGGGCGGAGGGTGGTTGCTCGCCGCGCGGTGTCGGCCCAGGTCAGACGGGCACGGAGTCGGCAGCGCGCCGGATCTCGGCCAGGTCGATGCGCTTCATCTGCAGCATCGCCTGGGTGGCGCGCTGTGCCCGGCCGGGGTCGGGATCGTTGGTCAGCCGGTTCAGCTCCTCGGGGAAGACCTGCCAGGAGACGCCGAACTTGTCCTTGAGCCAGCCGCACATGCTCTCCTCGCCGCCCTCGAGCAGCCGGTCGTAGTAGCGGTCGGACTCCTCCTGGTCGGCGCACACGATCTGGAAGGAGATGGCCTCGGTGAAGGGGAACTGCGGGCCGCCGTTGAGCGCGGTGTAGGGCTGCCCGTCCAAGGTGAAGTCGACGGTGAGGACGTCGCCCTCCTCCATGGGCGGGGGCATGTCCGGCCCGTAGCGCGTGACGGTGCCGATCGAGCTGTTCGGGAAGATCGACGTGTAGTGGTGCGCGGCCTCCTCGGCGGTTCCGTCCATCCAGAGGCACGGGATCTGCTTCGGCATCGGAGTTCCTCCCTCTCCCGGCTGGTGCGCCGGCTGACGAGTAGACCCCCGCCGGCCCGCGAAGTCATCGGGCTCGGGCCGGCGCCGGTGCGGACCGCACGCGCGACGCCAGGTTGCGCGGCATGACGCTCGCACTCGGTCTGGTGCTGATCCTGCTGGGGACCGTCGCGGCGGTCCTGCAGGTGCGCTGGGTGGCCCGGTCGACGCGGGGGGCCGGTCCGGCCGGGGCACGTGTCCGCGGCACTGCCCCGGGGGCAGCGGTACGCCTCCGATCTCGGCATCGCGGCCTTCCTCGTGGCCGGAGCGATCGTCGTCGAGCTGGGCAGGCCGGCGTGGACCTCCTACGCAGCGGTGATCGGGGGCGCGGCGGTGACCGCGCCGGTCCATGCGGTCGCCGTCCGGGCGCTCCCCGACGTGGTGGATCACGCACGTCCGTAGGACTCAGTGGCCGGAGCTGCCGGGGCTGGAGTGCCACAGCTTGCGGGGCGGACCGGACGCCGCCCGCCGGGCTGCGACCTTCGAGTCCTCCCCGGCCGGTTTGATGTCAGCGTAGGGCGACATGCGGAAGCCGGTCGGGTGCACGAGCACCGGCCGGACGACGACGGGACGCGCGCCGTGCGAGGCGGCCGCTCCCGCGATGGCCCGCTCCGTGTACTCCCCCGGCGCGGTCATCAGCTCGCGGACGCCGTCCAGCCCGTCGGCCTCCCACGCCTCGTGCAGCGCCGGCAGCTCCCACGCGCCGGTCGCCCGCAGCGAGACCCCGCGCGGGCCGGTGCGGCGCAGCACCCCGCGGATGACCAGCAGCCACGAGTGGAAGACGGTGGCGGCGTAGGGCCCCTGCGCGTCCTCGAAGAAGGTCGAGTCGGTGCAGCCGGTGCCGTCGTCCAGGGTCACGAACACCACCCGCCTGCCCGACCGGATCGGCGGCGTCTGGGTGGCCACCTTGACCCCGGCGACCAGGACCTCCGCGCCGCTGCGGCAGCCCAGCATCTCGCCGGCCGGCACCGCGCCCAGGGCGGCGAGGAACGGCCGGTAGAAGTCGACGACGTGCCGGCTGGCGTCCAGGCCCAGCACCTCCAGCTCGGCGCGCACCAGCTCGGCGTCGGTGAACTCCGGCAGCCCGCTGCCCTCCGCCCAGCTCAGCGTGGTATCCTCCGGCCCGCTCTCCTCCTCCGGCAGCTCCAGGCCCATCAGGTCCAGGCTCAGCTGCCCGTTCGAGCTCGCCCGGGCGCCGCTGCGGCTCCAGCGGTCCAGCTCGCCGATCTGCAGCAGCAGGTCGCGCCTGGTCACCTGCTTGCGGCGGTGGGTCGGCCGGCCGGCCTCGCGGTCGCGCACCCCGAAGCCGTAGAGCGAGTCGAAGCCCCCGGCGAGCACGAGGCGTTCGACCACCGGCCGCGAGACCGACGCGCGGTGCCAGAAGTCGGTCAGCGACCGGTAAGGCTGCCCGGTGACGATCCGGGCCACCTCGTCCTCGGAGATGCCCTTCACGTCGGCCAGGGCCAGCCGGATCCCGTAGCGGGACGGGTCGCGCATGCCCGCCGGCATCCACTCCGGACGCGGCCAGCCCTCGACCTCGACCTCAGCCTCAGGGTCGCGCTCGAGCAGCTCCACGCGGTAGGTGTCGGCCGAGGCGTTGACGTCCAGCCCGAGCACCCGGATCCCGAAGTTGCGGGCGTCGTCGAGGATCAGCCGCTTCGGGTACATGCCCGGGTCGTGGGTGAGCACCCCGGCGAGGAAGGCCGCCGGGTGGTGGGTCTTCAACCACGCCGACTGGTACGTGGGCAGCGCGAACGCCGCCGCATGGGCCTTGCAGAAGCCGAAGGACCCGAACGCGGCCAGCACCTCCCACACGCGCTCGGCCACCTCGACCGGGTAGCCGTTGTCGAGCAGCCGGGGCACGAACCAGGCGCGCACCTCGGCGTGGGCGTCCTTCTCCCCCAGCGCGCGACGCACCTCGTCGGCCTCGGCCAGCGTCACCCCGGCCATCCGCGCCACGATCTGCAGCACCTGCTCGTGGAAGACCACCACCCCCGCTGTCTCCGCGAGGCAGAACTCGAGGTCGGGGTGCGGGTACTCCGCCTCCCGCCAGCCGTTCCGGGCCATGAGGAACGGGGTGACCATGTCGCTCTTCACCGGCCCGGGCCGGAACAGCGAGATGTCGATGACGATGTCCTCGAACGTCTGCGGCCCGAACTTGCCGACCAGCTCCCGCTGCCCGGGCGACTCGATCTGGAACATGCCGAGCGTGCGGGTGCTGCGGATCAGCTCGAACGTCGTCGGGTCGTCGCGCGGGATGGCGTCGATGTCGACTGCCTCGTCGTCCACCCGTTGCACCTCGGAGAGCGCGTGCGCGATGGCCGACTGCATCCGGATGCCCAGCAGATCCAGCTTGAGCAGCCCCAGCTCCTCGACGTCGTCCTTGTCGAACTGGCTCATCGGGTAGCCGAGGTAGCTGTTCTCCACCGGGGTGCGGTCGAGCAGCGTGGCGTCGGACAGCAGCACCCCGCACGGGTGCAGCGCGATGTGCCGGGGCAGCCCGTCCAGCCGGGCGACCAGGTCGAACATCAGGTCGAGGTCACCAGAGCCGCCGCTGCGCTTGGATCCGAGCCGGCTGGCGCGCAGCTCCGGCAGGTCCTTGAGCGCGGCGTGCACCTGGTTGGCCCGGATGTGCGGGAACGCCTTGGCGACCGCGTCGATCTCCGCCGGGGGCAGCCCGAGCGCGGCCCCGACGTCGCGGATGGCGTGCCGCACCCGGTAGGTGTCCATCATCGAGATGCAGCTGACCCGGTCGGCGCCGAAGCGGTCGATGACCGCGTCGTAGACCTCCATGCGCCGCGCGGACTCCACGTCGATGTCGATGTCGGGCAGCTGGTGGCGCAGCGGGGAGAGGAAGCGCTCCATCAGCAGCCCGTAGCGCAGCGGGTCGACGTCGGAGATGCCGAGCAGGTAGGTGACCAGGCTGCCGGCGCCCGACCCCCGCGCGGCCGCCCGGACCCTCAAGCTCTTGATGAGGTCGACGACGTCGGCGACGGTGAGGAAGTAGGACGGGTAGCCCAGCTGGTCGATCACCGCCAGCTCCTCGTCCAGCCGCTGCCGCACCCGCTCCGAGGGCGTCATGCCGCGCCGGCCCATGCCCGCCTCGCACCGGGCCCGCAGCACCTGCGAGGGGCCCATCCCCCGCTCCGCCGGCGTGGTGACGACGTCGAGCTCGGGGTAGCGGACGCTGCCGATGCCGAGGTCCGCGCGGACGTCGACGACGCACTGCTCGGCCAGCCGGGCGGTGCCCTCGAGCAGTCGCAGGGCGGCGTCCCGGTCGGGACCGGCGACGTCCTCGGCCACCGCGGCCATCTCCTTGCCCGACTTCAGGTAGCCCTCGGCGGTGCGGCGGTCGACGTGCCGCTCGTCGAGCGCGACCAGGCGGCGCGAGGCGTCCAGGACGTCGGCGGTCGGGGCGTCCAGCGCGTCGACGTAGCGGACGGCGTTGCTGAGCACCACCGGCACGCCCTGATCGGCGGCGAACCGCAGCATCGCCTGCGCCCGTGCGCGATCACCGCGGCCGCGGTGGTGGACCAGCTCGAGCACCAGCCGGCCCGGCCCGAAAGCGGCCCGCCAGGCGTCCAGGTGCGCGGCGGCGTGGTCGGTGCGGCCGGTGAGCAGCGCCCGCCCGACCGGCGAGTCGGGCCCGAGCAGCGCGATCAGCCCGCCGGCGTGCTCGGCGGCCGTGGCCAGCGAGCTCACCGGCTCCCCCCGGGTGCCCCGCAGGTGGGTGGCGCTGGTCAGCCGGCACAGCGATCGCCACCCGGCGCCGTCCCGGGCGAGGAAGGTGACCCGCGGGAGCCGCGGGTCGACGCTCGCCCCGCCCCGGGCCGGGACCTTGCGGGCGGGCGCCCGCAGCCGGGGCGGGCGCGCGCCGGACTCCGCACCGCCGAGGGCGTGTGCGAGCGCCGGCGGCACGGTGGCGTCGAGCGCGGGCGCGACGGCGAGGTCCACCCCGAAGATCGGCCGCACCCCGGCCGACCGGCAGGCCAGCGCGAACTTGACCGCGCCGTACAGGCCGTCGCGGTCGGTGAGCGCCAGCGCCGACATGCCGTGCTCGGCGGGGCGGGCCACCAGGTCGGCGGGGTGGTTGGCCCCGTGCCGCATGGAGTAGCCGGAGGCGACGTGCAGGTGGACGAAGGGGT
>NZ_QCZF01000008.1 GCF_003075095.1 Blastococcus litoris | reverse complement strand
GGGTGCTGTTCGACCTCGTCACCCGCCCCTGGGATGACAGCCGGCCGCCGGTCACCGCCCACCTGACCGTGCTCGCTCCGCTGGACACGCTGACCGCCGGGGCCGGGGCGGGGGCCGGGGCCGGGGCCGCCGGCGGCGAGGTCGAGCCGGCGGCCGTGGACGGGCAACCGATCACCGCCGAACACCTGCGCCAGCTGCTCGAACGGCTCGACGCCCTGTGCCCCGGCGGGCTGCAGGCCCCGGCCGGAGGCAACCTGCACATCGCCCTCACCGATCCGGTCAGCGGCGCGCTGCGGGCCGTGCTCACCCGCACCGAGCTGGAGCGGCTGGCCCGCCGCGGCTGCGCCGACCACCCTGACGGCGAGTGCGCGTGCCCCGTGCTGGACCGGCCGCCACCGGTGGAGCGCTACCGGCCGACCCCCACCCAGCGCCGGTTCGTCAGCACCCGGGACCGCACCTGCCGCCATCCCGGCTGCGCCAACTCCGCCGGCTGGGCAGACCTCGACCACGTGCTCGCCCACGCCGAGGGCGGCGCCACCGCCTGCGAGAACCTCTGCTGCCTGTGCCGCCGCCACCACCGGCTCAAGACCCACGCGCCCGGCTGGTCGTTCGCCATGGACGACGACGGCACGCTCAGCGTCACCACACCCAGCGGCGTCACCCGCGTGACCCGGCCACCCGGTCTGCACGACCCCGCGGTCGACGAATTCGAACCGGCGCCCTTCTGAGCGCGCGTGGCTCAGCCGGCGGTGAGGCGCTCCTCCAGCATGCGCTTCACGGTGGCGGCGTCGGCCTTGCCGCGGGTGGTCTTCATGACCGCGCCGACCAGCGCCCCGATCGCCTGCACCTTGCCGCCGCGCACCTTCTCCGCGACGTCCGGGTTGCCCTCGATGGCGGCGTCGACGGCCGCGACCAGCTCGTCGGACTCGCCCATGACGGCGAGGCCGCGCGCCTGGACCACCGCGGCCGGGTCGCCCTCGCCGGCGAGGACGCCGTCCAGCGCCTGGCGCGCCAGCTGGTCGTTGATGGTCCCGGCCGAGATCAGCCCGATCAGCTGGGCGACCTGCGCGGGGGTGATGGCCAGCTCGGCGAGGTCGGTGCCGGCGTCGTTCGCGCGGCGGGCGAGCTCGCCGAGCCACCACTTGCGGGCGTCGGCGGGCGAGGCACCGGCGGCGACGGTCTCGCTGACCAGCTCGACGGCGCCGGCGTTGACCAGCCAGGCCATCTCGGTCGGCGTGATGCCCCACTCGTCGGAGAGCCGTGCACGGCGGGCGGCGGGCAGCTCGGGCAGCGTGGCGCGGAGCTTCTCCACCCACTCCTCGTCGGGAGCGACCGGGACGAGGTCGGGCTCGGGGAAGTACCGGTAGTCGGTCGCCTCCTCCTTGCTCCGGCCCGGCGAGGTGGTGCCGCTGTCCTCGTGGAAGTGCCGCGTCTCCTGGGTGATCGTGCCGCCCCCGTCGAGGACGGCCGCCTGGCGGCGCATCTCGAACCGGACCGCGCGCTCGACCGACCGCAGCGAGTTCACGTTCTTGGTCTCGGTGCGGGTGCCCCACTCCAGGCTGCCGATCGGCGCGATGGAGGTGTTGACGTCGCTGCGCAGGTTGCCCTGCTCCATCCGGACCTCGGAGACGCCGAGTGCCAGCAGGATCTCCCGCAGCTCGGTGACGTAGGCCTTCGCCACCTCGGGCGCCTTCGCGCCGGCGCCCAGGATCGGACGCGTGACGATCTCCACCAGCGGGATGCCCGCGCGGTTGTAGTCGATCAGCGAGTGGTCGGCGCCGTGGATGCGCCCGGTGGCCCCACCGACGTGCAGGTTCTTGCCGGTGTCCTCCTCGAGGTGCACCCGCTCGATCTCCACCCGGTAGGTCTCGCCGTCGACCTCGACGTCGAGGTGCCCGGCGGTGCACAGCGGCTCGTCGTACTGGGTCGTCTGGAAGCCCTTGGGGATGTCCGGGTAGAAGTAGTTCTTCCGCGCGAACCGGCACCACGTGGCGATCCGGCACCCCAGCGCCAGGCCGATGCGGATCGTCGACTCGATGGCCATCTCGTTGGCCACGGGCAGCGAGCCCGGCAGGCCCAGGCAGGTCGGGCAGGTCTGGGTGTTCGGCTCGGCGCCGAAGGTGGTCGAGCAGCCGCAGAACATCTTCGAGGCGGTGCCGAGCTCGACGTGCGTCTCGAGGCCGATCACCGGTTCGTAGCGGGTGAGGACCTCGTCGAAGTCGACCAGCGTGTCGGTGCTCACGAGGTGGGGCCCTCCTTGCTGGCGGGACGGTCCGGGGCGGGGCGCAGGGCGAAGGCAGCCCCGACGCCGGTCAGCACCCCGAGGACGACGAAGACGGCGAAGACGGGGCGACCGGTGACGATCCAGCCGACGACGCCGGCCACGATCACGAAGGCCGTGAGGCCCCAGGCTGCCTTCAGCGCGCCGTTCACGCGGCACCCTCGGCGACGCGGCTCGGCAGCTGGTCGAGGAAGCGCGAGCCGCGGGCGGCGTCCTGCGCGGCCTCGAGCGCTGCGGCGACCCGGTAGCAGCGGTCGTCGGCGAGCGCCGGCGCCATGATCTGGAAGCCGACCGGCAACCCGTCGGAGAGCCCGCACGGCACCGAGATCGCCGGTACCCCGGCCAGGCTGGCCGGCAGGGTGCACAGGTCCGCGGCGTACATGGCGACCGGGTCGTCGACCCGGGAACCCAGCGGGAAGGCGACCGTCGGCGTCGTGGGGCTGACCAGGACGTCGACGCCGGTGCCCTCGGCGTCGAAGGCGGCGTTGAAGTCGCGGCTGATCAGCGTGCGCACCTTCTGCGCCTGCCCGTAGTAGGCCTCGTAGTAGCCGCTGGACAGGGCGTAGGTGCCCAGGATGATCCGGCGCTTCACCTCCGCGCCGAAGCCCTGCTCGCGGGTGAGCGCCATGACCTCGTCGAGGTCGCGGGCGCCGTCGTCCCCCACGCGCAGCCCGTACCGGACGCCGTCGAACCGGGACAGGTTGGACGACGCCTCGCTCGGGGCGATCAGGTAGTAGGCGGGCAGGGCCAGGTCGAAGGCCGGGCAGGAGACCTCGCGGACCTGGGCGCCCAGGCTCTCCAGCAGCGCGACGGCCTCGGTGAACCGGTCGAGCACGCCCTGCTCGTAGCCGTCGGTGTGGCCCTCGCCGCCGAGCTCGCGGACGACGCCGATCGTCAGCCCGGACAGGTCGCCGTCGGCACCGCGGCGGGCGCACTCGGCCAGCACCGGGAGCGGGGCGTCGATGCTGGTGGAGTCCAGCGGGTCGTGGCCGCCGATCGCCTCGTGCAGGAGCGCCGCGTCGAGGACGGTGCGGGCCATCGGGCCTGCCTGGTCGAGGCTCGACGAGAAGGCGATCAGCCCGTACCGCGACACCGAGCCGTAGGTCGGCTTGTGCCCGACCAGCCCGGTGAGCGCCGCGGGCTGACGGATCGAGCCGCCGGTGTCGGTGCCGATGGCCCAGGGCGCGAGACCGCCGGCGACCGCCGCCGACGACCCGCCGGAGGAGCCGCCGGGGATCCGCTCGGGGTCCCAGGGGTTGCGGGTCACGCCGTAGGCGGAGTTCTCCGTGGACGACCCCATGGCGAACTCGTCCATGTTGGTCTTGCCCAGGAGAACGGTGTCGGCGGCCTTGAGCCGGGCGGCGACCGTGGCGTCGTAGGGCGGCTTCCAGCCCTCCAGGATCCGCGAGCCGCTCGTGGTCGGGACGCCCGCCGTGACGACGACGTCCTTGAGCGCCACGGGGATGCCGGCCAGGCCGGTCCCGGCGTTGCCGGAGGCGTCGACGGCGGCGGCGCGCTCGAGCGCCGCCTCGCGGTCGACGTGCAGGTAGGAGCCGAGCGTGCCGTCGGTGGCGGCGATGCGGTCGAGGTAGGCCTCGGCGATCCCGGCCGCGGTGGCGCCGTCCTGGAGCGCGGCCTGCAGCTCGGGAACGGTCATGCCGGTGACGTCGGAGGTGGTCACGCCTCCTCCCCCAGGATGCGGGGCACGCGGAAGCGTCCGTCCTCGGCGGCGGGCGCGCCGGCGAGCACGACCTCGGGGGGCAGGCTCGGCCGGACGGCGTCCTCGCGGAAGACGTTGGTCATGGGCACCGCGTGGGTGGTCGGCGGCACGTCCTCGACGGGGGCCTTCTGCACCTGGGCGACCGCGTCCAGGACGGCGGACAGCTGGCCGGCGTACAGGTCCAGCTCCTCGTCGGTCACCGCCAGGCGCGACAGGCGCGCCAGGTGGGCGACATCCTTGCGGGAGAGCGTGCTCATGCTGGGGTGGAACTCCACTTCGCAGTGCTCGGCGGCGCTGGTCTCGGCCGCGTACGTGACCCAGCCACTCTACGTGGGGCCGGCGCGACGGCCTCTCCCCCGGAACCGGCGTGAGAGGCTGCATCGATCGCGATCGACGGAGATCGAACGAGGACCCCGCGCGCCACCCGGAGGAACCGTGTCCTATCTCCTGCGCCTCGTCGTGCCCGACAAGCCCGGCATCCTGGGTGCCGTCGCGACCGCGCTCGGCACCGCGGGCGCCGACATCGTCTCCCTCGACGTCCTCGAGCGCGGCGGTGGCGTGGCGGTGGACGACGTCGTCGTCGACCTCCCTCACGGCCGCCTGCCCGACAGCCTGATCACCGCCGCGCAGGCGGTGCCCGGGGTGTCGGTCGAGTCGTTGCGGCCCTTCGCCGGGCCGCTGGACACCCACCGCGAGCTCGACCTGCTCGACGCCCTGGCCCGGGCCGCCGAGGGGACCTCGGCGAAGCTGCTCGCCGCCGAGCTGCCCCGCGTCTTCCACAGCGGCTGGGCGGTCGTGCTGTCGGCGACCGCGGCGTCCTGGGAGGTCGCCGCCGCCTCCGAGGCCGCGCCGTCGTTCGAGGGTGTGGAGCTCCCCTGGATGCCCCTCGGCGGCCCGCGCCTGCTGCCGAGCGAGGACGCGTGGCTGCCGGAACGCTGGCGCGAGATGGCCATCGAGATGATGGCCTCCCCCTACGGCGGCCCCGGGTGCGCGGTGGTGCTGGGCAGGTCCGGGGGGCCGGCGTTCCGCCGCTCCGAGCTGCTCCGGCTGGCCCACCTCACGGGGATCGCGACGACAGTGGCGTCGCTGCCGCCGGCCTGAGTCGGCGGGCGCCGTCGCCTACTCGGAGCCGTCGCCGATCGTCGCCACCGCCCGGGCGGCCTCGGGCCCCTCGTCCAGCAGGACGCGGAAACCGTCGTCGTCCAGGATCGGCGCCTTGACCTGAACGGCCTTGTCGTACTTGCTCCCGGGGTCGGCCCCGACGACGACGAAGCCGGTCTTCTTCGACACCGAGCCGGTGACCTTGCCGCCCCGCTCCTGGATGGCCGCGGTCGCCTCGTCTCGGCTGTGGTCGCGCAGCGAGCCGGTGACGACGACGGTGACGCCGGTGAGCGGCCCCGGGCCGGCGTCCTCGCCCTCGTCGGCCATGCGGACGCCGGCCGCGCGCCACTTCTCGACCAGCTCGCGGTGCCAGTCGACGTCGAACCAGTCGCGGATCGACCGCGCGATGGTCGGCCCGACCCCGTCGGCAGCCGCCAGTTCTTCCTCCGAGGCCTCGATGATGCGGTCGAGCGACCGGAAGTCCCGGGCCAGCGCCTGGGCCGCGGTCGGCCCGACGTGCCGGATCGACAGCGCGACCAGGACCCGCCACAGGGGGACGTCCTTGCGGGTCTGGAGGTTGGTGAGCAGCTTCGCCCCGTTGGCCGAGAGGGTGCCGTCCTTCTTGGTGAAGAAGGACGAGCGCTGCAGCTGCTCCCGGTCGAGGAAGAACAGATCGCCCTCGTCCTGCAGGAGGGAGCTCTGGAGCAGCGCGGTCGCCGCCTCGTAGCCGAGGTTCTCGATGTCGAACGCCCCGCGGCCGGCGACGTGGAACACCCGCTCACGCAGCTGCGCGGGGCACGACCGGGAGTTCGGGCAGCGGATGTCGGCGTCGCCCTCCTTCTCCGGCCGCAGCTCCGTGCCGCACTCGGGGCAGTGCGTGGGCATGACGAACTCGCGCTCGTCGCCGGTGCGCGCGGCCACGACCGGGCCCAGCACCTCGGGGATGACGTCGCCGGCCTTGCGGATGACCACGGTGTCGCCGATGAGCACGCCCTTGCGCTTGACCTCGCTGGCGTTGTGCAGCGTGGCCAGCTGGACCGTCGAGCCGGCCACCTTCACCGGCTCCATGTACGCGAACGGCGTGACGCGCCCGGTCCGGCCGACGTTGACGCGGATGTCGAGGAGCTTGGTGGTCGCCTCCTCCGGCGGGTACTTGAACGCGATCGCCCAGCGGGGTGCGCGCGAGGTCGACCCGAGCCGCCGCTGCAGGGAGTACTGGTCGACCTTGACCACGACGCCGTCGATCTCGTGCTCGACCGAGTGCCGTTGCTCCTTGGTCTGCTCGATGTAGGCCCAGACCGCTTCCAGGTCGTCGACCACCCGGTACCGGTCGCTGACCGGCAGGCCGAGGTCCCGCAGCCGGTCGTAGGCGGCCGACTGCCGGTCGACGTCGAAGCCGCGGTGGGCCCCGACGCCGTGCACGACCAGGCGGAGCGGGCGGGAGGCGGTGACCTTCGGGTCCTTCTGCCGCAGCGAGCCCGCGGCCGCGTTGCGCGGGTTGGCGAACGGGGCCTTGCCCGCCTCGACCAGGCCGGCGTTGACGTCGGCGAAGCCGGCCACCGGGAAGTAGATCTCGCCGCGGACCTCGAGCAGCTCCGGGAGGTCGTCCCCCGTCAGCTGCTGCGGGACGTTCTCCATGGTGCGGACGTTGGCGGTGACGTCCTCCCCCGTCGTCCCGTCGCCCCGGGTCGCCGCCCGGATCAAGCGGCCGTCCTCGTAGACGATGGCGACGGCGACGCCGTCGACCTTCAGCTCGCACAGGTAGCTCGCGCCGGCCGCGCCCTCCCGCTCGACCCGCGCGGCCCACGCGGAGAGCTCGTCGCTGGAGAAGGCGTTGTCGAGGCTCTGCATGCGCTCGAGGTGCTGCACCGGCGCGAAGGTCGCCTCGGCGGTGAACCCGCCGTTGACCTTCTGGCTCGGCGAATCGGGGGTGACCAGCGCCGGGTGGGCGGCCTCGATCGCCGTGAGCTCGCCCATCAGCTCGTCGTACTGACCATCGCTGACCAGCGGCTCGTCGCGCACGTAGTACGCGAAGGCGTAGCGGTCGAGCTCCTCCGACAGGTCCCGGTGCCGCGTCCGCGCGTCGTCGGGGACCTCGGTGACGTCCTCGCGGTCGGTCGCCGCGGCGACCTCGGGGGCGTCGAGTTCCGCGTCAGTGCTCACAGGCAGACGGTATCCGGCGGGTACGACGCAGAACCCCGGTTCCCCCGGTCGTGGATCACTCCGGCTGGAGGTACTTCGCGGCCTCCCGGACGTGGGCCATCGCCTGCCGCGCGTACGCCGGCGAGGCGCCCGCCAGGCCGCACGCCGGGGTCAGCGTCACGGCGGCGGCGAGGTCGTCGGCGGGGAAGCCGAGCTCCCGCCACCACGCCTGGAGTCGCGAGGCCGTCGCCTTGGGCGCCGGCAGCGCCGTGTCCGTCCCGGGGACGACACCGGGGAACAGGTGCGTCCCGGCGTCGATCGCCGTACCGACGGCGTCGAGGTCCTGCACGAGGCCGAGGTCGAACGAGAGCGCGGCGGCCCCTGCGGCCCGGAAGAGATCGAGGGGCATCCGGGGCGCGCAGCAGTGCACGACGACCGGGGCGTCCAGGTGCCCGATCAGGTCGGTCAGCTCCTGCTCGACGACGGTCGCCTCGACGGCCGGCAGCTTCCCGAAGCCGCTGGCGGTGGGCAGCGCCCCCTGGAGGACGGCGGGGACGGAGGGCTCGTCCAGCTGGACGACCACCCGGGCGCCGGGCACGCGGGCCCGGACGGCGGCCACGTGCTGCCCGAGCCCCTCGGCCAGGGACTGCGCCAGGTCGCGCCGGGCGCCGGCGTCGGCGACGGCGCGGTCGCCGCGGGTCCGCTCGAGCCCTGCTGCCAGGGTCCACGGGCCGGCGGCCTGCACCTTGAAGGGCCCGTCCCAGCTCTCGGCGACGTCGTGGAGCGCGTCGAGGTCGCGGGCGAGGAACTCCTCCGCGCGCCGCTGGTCGATGCCGCCGCGCGGGACCAGCCGCCAGCCCGCGGGCGTCAGGTCGACGGCGAGGTCGACCAGGAGCGCGGCGGTGCGGCCGATCATGTCCGCTCCCGCACCCCGGCCGGGCAGCTCCGGCAGGTGGGCGAAGTCGGGCAGCTCACCCACCACCAGCCGCACCGCCTCGGCGGCGTCGGTACCGGGCAGCGACCCGACGCCCGAGGCCGGCCCCCACGGAGCGGGGACCGGCCTCGGGTCGGTGCGGTCGTCGTCCCCGGTGGGGACGGCGGGATCGATCGGGGTGGTCACGACGGCGACGCTAGTCGGCCGCCGTCGTGGCCCCGCTCAGGTGTCGGTCAGCGGAACAGCCAGTTGATCAGCTTCGTGACGATCGTGCTGATGACGGTCCGGACGTCGTTCCGCACCGGCTCGAGCGTGAAGGTCGTGCTGGCCTTCTCGCCCGAGGCGCCGGTCAGGGTGACGGTGTGCTGACCGGCGGCCAGGTCGACCGGCACCTTGAACCGCACCGAGACGTCGCCGGTGGCGCCGGCGGTCCCGGACCCCACGACGCGGCCGTCGTCGATGGTCACGGTGACCTTCTCGCGCGGACCGAACTTCGTGCCGGTGACCGCCACCGTCTGCGCCCGCACCGGCGTCGGCTTGCTGATGGCAGCAGTGGCGTCGCACGCCGGGCCGACTCCGGGGCTCTCCACGGCGCTGTTCCCGTCGGCGACCGCGGGCGGCGTCACCGGGCCGGTGGTGCCGCCCAGGCCTGCGGCAGGAGGCACCGGCGCAGCGAACGTCACGGCCTTGCTGTGGTCGGCCGCCGGAGGCGCGACCGAGTTACGGGCCTCGAAGTACGCCACCAGGGTGTCGACGTCGAAGGGACCGCTGACCGGGTTCGTCCCGTTCGTGAACGCGGTGAACGAGTCCCCACCGGTGATCAGGAAGGAGTTGGCCACGACGCGGTAGCTGTCCGTCGCCACGACCGGCTGCACCGGAGCAGGGCCCGAGTTGCCGTCGGGGTCGAAGACGATCGACGCCGGGTTGACACGCGCGCCGTAGGGCTGGCTCAGGTCGTACTCGTAGGCGAACCCCTCGGACGTTCCCAGGATCAGCTGCGACTCACGACCGCCGCTGGCCTTCGGCCGGTCGGCCTGGAACTGCTGCTCCAGGATCGCGCGGATGTCGGCGCCGGTCAGCGTGATGGCGTTCACGGTGTTGCCGAACGGCTGCACCGCGTAGAGGTCGCCGTACGTGACCACACCCGCGTCGATGTTGGCGCGGGCACCGCCGGGGTTGATGAAGCCGATCACCGGGTTGCCGAAGGCCGCCGACTGGAGGGCTTCCAGCTGCTCCTGCGCGAGCAGATTGGTCAGCGGCGTCTCCCTCTTCCGGTCGGAGCTCACGTACGACGTGATGTCCGCGCTCGCGTTCCCGACGACCCGGTTGCCCGCGACGGCGGACTTGTCGTTCCAGTACTTGACGATCGCCGCGACCTCGGCATCCGGGTTGTCGCGGAGCACCGGGACGTTGGCCGCCTCGTAGCCGGCGCAGAAGCGCTTCACGTCACCGGTCTTCCCGTCCAGCGTCAGCCGGATGTCGGTGACCAGCCGGCCGTAGAAGCCCGCCTGCGTGACCATGCGGGGCTGGCCCGCCGGGTCGGCCAGGAAGCAGTCGTAGGTGGTGTGGCTGTGCGCGCTGACGATGAGGTCGACCGCGGGCACCACCCGGTTGTTGATGTCGACGACAGGGCCGCTGAGCTGGTCGCAGCCGTTGTAGCTCGACGCGTCGCTGCCCGTGTTGGTGCCGCCCTCGTGCACGAGCACGCCGATCGCCTCGATGCCCTGCTTCTGCAGCTCCGGCACCCAGCGGTTCACGGCGTCTGCCTCGTCGATGAACGTGACGTCCTGGACGCCGGCCGGCGAGACGATGGTCGGGGTGGTCTCGGTGACGACGCCGATGAGCGCGATCTTCTTGCCGCCGGCCACGTCGAACACCTGGTAGGGCGGGAGAGCCGGGTCCGTGGTGCCCTTCACGAGCACGTTCGCCGCCAGGTAGGGGAAGTCGGTGCCGTGGAAGTGCTCGCCCGTGCTGTCGGTGAAGCAGCCGGTGCCGGCCGCCTCCGAGACGCCGTCGCAGGCCTTCACGTCGTCGCTGTACGTGCCGTCGGTGGCGCCCGAGATGCGGCGCAGCTCCTCGGTGCCGCGGTCGAACTCGTGGTTGCCCACGGAGGAGACGTCGAGACCCATCGCGTTGAGGACCTCGATGGTCGGCTCGTCCTTGAAGACGCTGGAGTTGAACGGCGATGCACTGATCAGGTCGCCCGCGCCGACGAAGAACGTCGACGCCTCGTCACCACCGGCGGCGACGAAGGCCGCCTGGGCCTCGTCGACGGTGCTCGCGACGCTGGCCGCACCGCCCACGACGACCTTGCTGCCGTCGGGGTTGGTGAGCTCGGCGTCGGTTCCGGTGGTCTCGGAGATCCGGCCGTGGAAGTCGTTCATGGCGACGAGCTGGACCGGGACGTCGGCGGCCGGCGTGGCCGGCTGCGGTGCTGCGGACGACGTGGCCGGAAGGCCCACGACGACGGCGGACGTCGCGACGGCGACGGCCACTGCGAGGCGCGTTCTGCGCAAGGGAGTCCTCCAGAGGACATGCGGGAACAGGCCGTCGCGTGGACGGCCTGGACAGGCGGTATGTACGGAGCCGAGCTAAGTAGTCACGCTCAGGAAGCGGCTCGGGACGAAGCTAGCCGTTGGCTGTGACAAAGCCAAGAGTCAGTGACGAACCGTTTCTTCTCGTTCACGCGCCGTCCGCACGGCGGCCTGCCCGAGCACGCGGTCACCGCGCAGGGGGTCGGGCTCGTACAGCACCGCCGACTGCCCCGGAGCCACGCCGCGCTGCTCCTCGGCGAACTCGACGAGCAGCCCGCCGTCGCCGTCCGCGCTCACCCGGCAGTCCACGGGAGCCGCGTGCGCCCGCACCTGCACCTGCGCCGCGACCGGCAGGTCGGGGGCGTTCCCGGTCCAGCTCGGGACGCCGGTCCGGACCTCCCCGACACCGGCGAGGTCGGCCGTCCCGACCGTCACCGTCCGGCTCACCGGCTCGATGCCGAGCACGTACCGCGGGCGCTGGTCGCCCACGGCCACCCCGAGCCCGCGCCGCTGGCCGACGGTGAACCCGTAGGTGCCGTCGTGCTCGCCCACCCGCTGCCCCGTGGCCGCGTCGACGACCGGGCCGGGCAGGCTGCCGAGGCGGCGCGACAGGAAGCCGCGGGTGTCGCCGTCGGGGATGAAGCAGATGTCGTGCGAGTCGGGCTTGGCGGCGACGGCGAAGCCGCGCTCCGCCGCGATCTCGCGCACCCGCTCCTTGGTCATGGGACCCAGGGGGAACATCGCGGCGGCCAGCTGCCGGGGCGTGAGGACGCCCAGCACGTAGGACTGGTCCTTGGCGGCGTCGACCGAGCGCCGCAGCTCGCCGTCCTCGAGCCGCGCGTGGTGGCCGGTGACGACGGCGTCGAAGCCCAGGCCCAGCGCCCGGTCGAGCACCGCCGAGAACTTGATCTTCTCGTTGCAGCGCAGGCACGGGTTCGGCGTCCGCCCGGCGGCGTACTCGGCGACGAAGTCGTCGACGACGTCCTCGGTGAACCGGTCGGCGAGGTCCCAGACGTAGAACGGGATGCCGAGCTCGTCGGCCACCCGGCGCGCGTCGTGGGCGTCCTCGACGCTGCAGCAGCCGCGGGAGCCGCTGCGCAGCGTCTGCCGGTTCTGCGACAGCGCGAGGTGGACGCCCGTGACGTCGTGCCCCGCGTCCACGGCCAGCGCCGCGGCGACCGCGGAGTCCACTCCGCCGCTCATGGCGGCCAGCACCCTCATCGCCGGCACCTCATCGACGACTCAGCCCCGCGCGACGGGCGCGCTCCACCACGGGCGCGATGACCTCGAGGACCGCGTCGACGTCCGCGTCGGTCGACGTGTGCCCGAGGGAGAAGCGCAGCGAGCTCCGGGCGAGGTCGGCGTCCGCTCCCGTGGCCAGCAGGACGTGGCTGGGCCGGGCGACCCCCGCGCTGCAGGCCGACCCGGTCGAGCACTCGATGCCGCGGGCGTCGAGGAGCATCAGGAGGGCGTCGCCCTCCGCGCCGGGGAACGACAGGTGCGCGTTGCCGGGCAGCCGGCCGGGGCCGCCGTCCACCACGTCGTCGAGCGGGGCCCCGTTGAGCTCGACGTCGGGCACCTGGGCCACGACGCCGGCCACCAGCCGGTCCCGCAGCCCCCGCAGGCGGCCGGCCCGCTCCTCGCGAGACCCGACGGTCGCCACGGTGGCGACGGCCAGCCCCACGATCGCGGCCACGTCCAGCGTCCCCGAGCGGACGTCGCGCTCCTGCCCACCGCCGTGCAGCAGCGGGGTGCACTCCGCCTCGCGGCGCAGCAGCAGCGCACCGGCGCCCATGGGGCCGCCGAGCTTGTGGCCGGTCATGGTGAGCGCGTCGACGCCGCTCGCCTCGAAGTCCACGGGGACCTGGCCGACGGCCTGCACGGCGTCGGTGTGCATCGGCACGCCGACCTCGTGCGCCACGGCAGCCAGCGCCGGGATGTCGCTCACCGTGCCGATCTCGTTGTTGGCCCACATGACGCTGGCCAGGGCGACGTCGGACCCGTCGCCCAGCGCCTCGGCCATCGCCGTGGGCAGCACCCTGCCGCTGGGCTCGACCGGCAGCCAGGTGATCTCCGCGCCGTCGTGCTTGGCCAGCCACTCGACGCTGTCCAGGACGGCGTGGTGCTCGGCCGGGCTGACGACGATGCGGCGGCGGCGCGAGTCGGCCTGCCGGCGGGCCCAGAACAAGCCCTTGACGGCCAGGTTGTCGCTCTCGGTGCCGCCGCCGGTGAAGAGGACCTCGGAGGGGCGCGCGCCGAGGGCCTCGGCGAAGCGCTCGCGCGACTGCTCGGCGGCGCGCCGCGCGGCCCGCCCGCTGGCGTGCAGGGAGGAGGCGTTCCCGACCCGGCCCAGCTGCTCGGTCATGGCCGCGAGCACCTCGGGGAGCACCGGCGTGGTCGCCGCGTGGTCGAGATACGTCATGACGCCGCAAGGGTAGACGCGCCGGCTGAGGCGGTCCGGCCGGGCGGGACCGTGCGGGCGGCGACCCGGACGCCGACGAGCGCCGGGACGGTCAGGGCGGCGACGGCCGCGACCACCCCGGGCCAGAGCGGCCCGCCGCTGTCGGCCGCACCGGCGACCAGCACGCCGGCGAGCCCGACGCAGAGGGCCGACGCGGTGACGTCGGAGATCTGCAGTGCCGCCGAGTTGGCCCCGCGCTCGTGCTCCGGGGACTGGTCGAGCAGCAGCACGCCGACGCTCGGCATGCCCAGCCCCATGCCGATCCCGGCGACCGCCCACGTGAGGTACGCGGGCCAGCCCCCGAGCGCCGGGATCGCCGTGGTCGCGGTGGCGGCGAGCCCGGCGGCGAGCACCAGGCACCCGGCACGCAGCACGCGCTGGCGCGGGACGTCGGGCCGCCGTCCCTGGAGCTGCGCGGCGACGACCCACCCGACCGCCCCGGCGGTCAGCGGGAGGCCGGCGGTCGCGGCGCTCCAGCCGTGCTGCTCGGTGAGGACGAACGGGAGGAGGGCGTCCATGCCGAAGAAGGCGCCGGCGAGCAGCCCGCGGGAGGCGACGACGGCGGGGATGCCGGGGCGGGCCCGGACGGTGCCGCGCGGCAGCAGCCGGCGCAGCGCCAGGGCGAGGGCCACGGCTCCGGCGAGCGCGAGGCCGAGGGCGAGGACGTCGAGCCGCTGCCCGGCGTACTGGACGGCGGCGATGCCGGCGCCGGCCAGCAGCGCCCAGGCGGCCTTGCTGCGCCGTCGCGCGCCGTCCCCGGCGGGAGCGGCACCCGGGTCCCCGGCGAGGAGCAGGGCGAGCCCCACCGCGACGAGGGGCACGAGCCCGAGGAAGACGCCACGCCAGCCGACGTGGGTGGTGACGAGGCCGGCCGCCAGGGGCCCGAGCAGCGCGGGCAGCACCCAGCCGGCGGCGAAGGCGCCGAACAGGCGCGGCCGCAGGCGCGAGGAGTACGCCTGCCCGGCGATGACGTAGAGCAGGACGATCACCACGCCCGCGCCCAGGCCCTGGACCGCGCGGCCCAGGACGAGGACGGCCATGTGCTGGGCGAACCCGGCGATGCCCAGGCCGACGGCGAACACCAGCACGCCGGCGAGGACGCCCGGCTTCGGCGGCCTGCGGTCACCCACCTCGCCACCGACGACCATGCCGACGACCGAGGTGATGAGGAAGGCGCTGAACGTCCACGCGTACCAGGCGGTCCCGTCGAGCTCGGCGACCGCGCTCGGCATCGCCGTCCCCACGGCCATCGCCTCGAAGGCGACCAGGGTGACGAGGGTCAGCAGCCCGATCGTCGTGCGCCGGTGAGCGGCGTCCCAGATGCTCCCGTCGTCCACGTCCCGGCCAACCCCGTCCCGCTGCGTCTGCTTCCCCGGAGACGCGTCGAGCGCCGGTCCCCCGCAGGGGACCGGCGCTCGACGTGGCGCCCTACTTGCGGGCGGTGATCTGCTCGGTGGCGGCGGGGACGACGGTGTTCAGGTCGCCGACGACGCCGAAGTCGGCCAGCTCGAAGATCGGGGCCTCGGGGTCCTTGTTGATGGCCACGATGGTCTTCGAGGTCTGCATGCCGGCGCGGTGCTGGATGGCGCCGGAGATGCCGACGGCGACGTAGAGCTGCGGCGAGACGGTCTTGCCGGTCTGCCCGACCTGGAAGCTGTGCGGGTAGAAGCCGGAGTCGACGGCGGCGCGCGAGGCGCCGACGGCCGCGCCGAGCGAGTCGGCCAGGGCCTCGATGATCGAGAAGTTCTCGGCGCTGGCCACACCGCGGCCACCGGAGACGACGATCGAGGCCTCGGTGAGCTCGGGGCGGCTGCTCTTCTGCTCCACGACGCGGTCGGTGACCCGGGCCAGCTTCGCGGCGTCGGAGATCGACACCGACACGGGCTCCTCGGCGGCGGCCGCGGGGGCCGGCTCCGGGGTGACCGAGTTGCCCCGCAGGGTGTAGATCGGGGTGCCCACGGTCACCTGCGAGTGGACGATCGTCGCCCCGGCGAAGGCCACCTGGGTGGCGGTGCCGTCGGCGGCGATCTCGGTGACGTCGGTCAGGAAGCCGCTGCCGGTCTTGATGGCCAGGCGGCCGGCGACCTCCTTGCCCTCCGGGGAGGAGGGGATGACGACGGCGGCCGGCGACTTCTCCTGCACGAGCTGCGCCAGCACCTCGGCCTTGGGGGCCACGAGGTAGCCGTCGACGTCCTCGGACTCGGCGACGTAGACCTTCGCCGCGCCGTACTCGGCCAGCGCGTCCTTGACGCTCGCGGCCGTGCCGGGGGCGCCGAGGACGACGGCCGACGGCTCACCGAGCGCGCGGGCCGCGGTCAGGGCTTCCAGGGTCGTCTTGCGGACGCCGCCGCCGGCCGGGTTCAGCTCGGCCAGGACCAGAACTTCTGCCATGGGGTGTGTGCTCCTCTTCCTTCGGTCCGGGCCTGGCTCAGACGATCTTCTGGCCGGCGAGGAACTCGACGAACTTCTGGGCGCCGTCGCCCTCGTCGTTGACCTTGACGCCCTCGCCCTTCGGCGGGCGGCCGGCGAAGTCGAGCACCTTGCTGGTGGCGTTGGCCAGGCCGACGGTCGAGGCGTCGAGACCCAGGTCGGCCAGGGACTTGGTCTCCACCGGCTTCTTCTTGGCGGCCATGATCCCCTTGAAGGAGGGGTAGCGCGGCTCGTTGATCGTGTCCCAGGTGGACACGATGGCCGGCAGCGGCGCCTCGACGGCCCAGTAGCCGCCGTCGGTCTGCCGCTCGATCTTGGCCATGCCGCCCTCGACGGTGAGCTTGCGGGCGCCCGACAGCTGCGGGATGTTCAGCCGCTCGGCGACCAGCGCGGGCATCACGGACAGCTGGGCGTCGGTGGCCTCCGCGCCGCAGAGCACGAGGTCGTACTCCAGCTGCTGCAGGGCGGCGGCGATGACGGCGGACGTCTGCACCGCGCAGGATCCGTGGATGGCGTCGTCCACGACGTGCACGGCCTTGTCCGCGCCCATCGAGAGCGCCTTGCGGATGGCGTCGGTGGCCGAGTCGGGGCCGACGGTCAGGACGGTGACCTCGCCACCCTCCCGGTCGCGCACGAGCAGCGCCTCCTCGATGGCGTACTCGTCCATCTCGTTGATGACGTTGTCGGCCGAGGCGCGGGCGACGGTGTTGTCCGCCGGGTCCAGCTTGCGCTCGCTCCCCGAGTCCGGGACCTGCTTCACAAGAACGACGATGTTCATCGCGCTGACCTTCCTCAGGACGCGTTCAGGATGCGGGCACGCGGGCCCGCCTGGCTCCGATCATGGATGTTACTGGTCAGTAACGCTGCTGCGGGCCGCGGGTGCGGTGACGAGGCTCACGCCGGTGCCGCGGACGGCCGGGGGAACAGCCGGCGCAGGACGTCGGCCAGGGTGACGACGCCGACGACCGACGGCCCGTCGGTCACCAGCGCCAGGTGGTTGCGGGTCTCGCGCATCGAGCTCAGGGCCTGGTGCACGCTGGTGCCGGCGTCGAGCACGAAGACCGGCCGGGCGAACTGCGCTGCGGGCGCCTCGTCCGGTGCCGCGAGCGTGTCCCTGACGTGCACGACCCCGGTGATCCCCGCCGCGTCCTCCACCAGGATCCGCAGGTGCCCGCTGGTGCGGGTCCGCTCGCGCACCTCCCCGGCGGTCGCGCCGGCAGGCACCGTCACCGGTCGCGCGTCCGCGGGGACGAGCTGCCGGACGGTCAGCCGCTCCAGCTCCAGCGCGCTGGAGATCTGCGTCGAGAAGCCGGCGTCGAGGGCTCCGACGTCCACCGAGTGCTCCACCAGGTGCCGCAGGGCCGCCGGGCTGTGGCCGGCGGCGACCTCGTTCGACGGCTCCACGCCGACCCGCCGCACGAGGGCGTTGGCCGCCGCGTTGAGCACCCGCAGGAGCGGCCGGAAGACGACCATGAACGCCCGCATCGGCAGGGCCAGCAGGGTCGCGGAGCGCTCGGGGTGGGCGATCGCCCACGACTTGGGAGCCATCTCCCCCACGACGAGGTGGACGAACGTGACGACGACCAGCGCGAGCACGAAACCCACGACGTCGGCCGCGACGAGGGGCAGGCCCCACGACTCGAAGAGCGGGGTGAGCCAGTGGTGCACGGCCGGCTTGCTGATCGCACCCAGCGCCAGGGTGGCCGCGGTGATGCCCAGCTGCGACCCGGCCAGCAGCAGGGTGAGCTCGGAGGAGCTGCGCAGCGCCGCGCGCGCGGAGCGGCTGCTGAGCGCCGCGTCCTCGAGACGGTGCCGCTTGGCGGCCAGGGCGGCGAACTCGACCGCGACGAAGAAGGCGCTCAGGGCGACGATCACCACCGTCGCCGGGACCACCACCCACGGGTCGTCGCTCATCGCTCCTCCTCCGGCGCGGCGCGGTCGGGCAGCTCGAGGCGCACCCGCGAGGGGACGTGGCGTTCGACGGCGAGGACCTCGACGTGCAGGTACCGGGGCCCGGCCTCGTCGGCCGCGACCAGGTCCGAGAGGTCCGGCGGCAGCTCGACGGCGAGCCGGGTGCCCGGCTCGGGCAGGGCGCCGTGGACGGCGATGACCATCCCGGCGACGGTCTCGAAATCGCCCCGCGGCAGGTCCGCGCCCAGGGCACGCTCGACCTCGTCGACGTGCACGTCGCCGGGCATCTCCCAGACGCCGTCGCCCTCGACCGGCACGTACCCGGGGTGCTCGTCGTCGTGCTCGTCGGTGATCTCCCCGACGAGCTCCTCGGCGAGGTCCTCGACCGTGATCACCCCGGCGAAGCCGCCGTACTCGTCGATGACGCAGGCCAGCTGGTCCCCGGACGCGGCGAGCAGGCGCAGCGTCTCGGGCAGCGGGCTGAACTCCGAGACGGCCAGCGCCGGCCGGGCGATCGTCGCGACACCGGCCGTGTCCGGCTCGGACGTCGCCAGCAGGTCGACCAGGTGCACCACGCCCACGACGTCGCGGGTGTCGGAGGCCAGCACCGGGTAGCGGGAGTGCCCCTGCGCCATCAGCTCGCGCACGTGGCCGAGGGTGTCGCGGTCGGACACGGTGTCCACGCGGGGGCGCGGGATCATCGCGTGCCCGACGTCCCGGTTCGGGAAGTCGAGGATGCGGTCGAGCATCATCGACAGCTCCGCGGGCAGGTCCCCGCTCTCCCGGGACTCCTCCACGATGTGCTCGAGGTCGCGGGCGGTCGCGGCGTGCTCGACGTCGTGCACCGGCTCGATGCGCAGCACCCTGAGCAGCAGGTTGGACGCTGCGTCGAAGACGGCGATCAGCCAGCCGAAGACGGCCAGGTACAGCGTCGTCGAGCGGGCGAGCCGCCGGGCGACCGGCTGCGGCCGGGCGATGGCGAGGTTCTTCGGGAACAGCTCGCCGAACAGCATCTGGACGACGGTGGAGAACAGCAGCGCCAGGACCGCGCCGACGCCGACGGACACCGAGGTGGGGATGCCGACGCCGCCGAGCAGCGTGCCGAGGCTCTCCCCGATCAGCGGCTCCGCGACGTACCCCACGAGCAGGCCGGTCACCGTGATGCCCAGCTGCGCGCCGGAGAGCATGAACGAGGTCCGCCGGGTCACCGTCAGCGCCCGCGCGGACGCCGCGTCACCAGCAGCGGCCCGGGCGCTCAGCTCCGCCCGGTCGACGGCCATGTAGGCGAACTCCTGGGCCACGAAGTACCCGGTGACCACCGTGATCCCGAGGACCACGAGCAGCCCGGTTCCGAGCGTGAGCACTTCTGTCACCGGCCGCGCACCCCCTCGTCAGGTCCGGGGGACGCGGCCGTGCGTATGTGGTCGGTGCTCATGTCTCTCTTCGTCGGAGCGGGAGGGCGGACGAACGTCGCCGTCCCGGGACAACGGCCGGCCGGGCCTCGTCGTTCCGCGCTTCCCCGATCAGGCGGGGACCCACTCCCCCGTGGCGGCGAAGCGCGCCAGCGTGGCGGTGTGCGGCTCGAGGTCCAGGCCCTGCGCCAGCACCCAGTCGTCGGAGTAGTAGGTGTGGGCGTACCGCTCCCCGCCGTCGCAGAGCAGGGTGACGACGCTCCCGGTCCGGCCGGCGGCCACCATCTCCGCGACCAGCTGGAAGGCGCCCCAGAGGTTCGTGCCGGTCGATCCGCCCGCCCGCCGCCCGGTGGCCCGCTCCAGCTCGCGCATCGCGGCCAGCGACGCGGCGTCGGGGACGCAGATCATGCGGTCGACGATCGTCGGCACGAAGGACGGCTCCACCCGCGGCCGCCCGATCCCCTCGATGCGCGAGGAGCGGCCGGTCGCGGTCGAGGGGTCGCGGTCGCGCCAGCCGGGGAAGAAGGACGAGCCCTCGGGGTCGACGACGGCCAGCCGGGTGGGCAGCCGCCGGTACCGGAGGTAGCGGCCGATCGTGGCGCTGGTGCCGCCGGTACCGGCGCCGACGACCACCCACTCCGGCAGCGGGTGCCGCTCGAGCGCGAGCTGGCTGAAGATGGACTCGGCGATGTTGTTGTTGCCGCGCCAGTCGGTGGCCCGCTCGGCGTTGCTGAACTGGTCGAGGTAGTGGCCGTCGCACTCCGCCGCCAGCCGCCGGGCCTCCTCGTAGATGTCGGGCGCGTGCTCGACGACGTGGCAGCGCCCGCCGTGGAACTCGATCAGCTCGACCTTCTCCGGGCTGGTCGAGGCGGGCATGACGGCGACGAACGGCAGCCCGAGCATGCGGGCGAAGTAGGCCTCGCTGACCGCGGTGGAGCCGCTGGAGGCCTCCACGACCGTGCTGCCCTCGGTGATCTGACCGGAGCACAGGCCGTAGAGGAACAGCGAGCGGGCCAGCCGGTGCTTGAGGCTGCCGGTGGGGTGGGTCGACTCGTCCTTGAGGTAGAGGTCCACCCCCCACTCGGGCGGCAGCGGGTAGACCAGCAGGTGGGTGTCGGCGCTGCGCCGCGCGTCGGCCTCGACGATCGCCACCGCCCGGTCGACCCAGGCCCGTCCGGCCGGATCCGATCGGTCGACGTCGCCGGGCCTGCTCACTGCGGCTCCTCCGGGACGACGAGCACCGGCCGCTCCGCGGGTGCGACGGTCACGACCGCTCCCGGCACGAGGTCGGCGCTGGTCGCGCTCGCGACGTCGATCCGCACCTCGACGCCGTCGGCCAGCGCGACGAGCACCCGGGTCGAGGCGCCGGAGAAGGTCCGCGTCACCACCCGCGCGTTCCCCGCCGGGTCGGCCGACACCAGCAGCGCCTCGGGCCGCAGCAGCGCGACGACGCCACCGGACGGCGGGGCCCCGCCGGCGAGCGGCCGGCGCACGCCCAGCAGCTGCACCTCCCCGCCGGAGAGCTGGGCCGGCACCCGGTTCATCGTGCCGACGAACTCCGCGACGAACGCCGTCGCGGGCCGCTCGTAGAGCTCGTCCGGGGTCGCGACCTGCTCCAGCCGGCCGCTGCGCAGCACGCCGACCCGGTCGGCGACGGAGAGGGCCTCCGCCTGGTCGTGGGTGACGAAGACGGTGGTGATGCCGAGCTCGAGCTGGATCCGGCGGATCTCCTCGCGCAGCTGCACGCGCACCTGGGCGTCGAGCGCCGACAGGGGCTCGTCGAGCAGCAGCACCTGCGGCGCCACGGCCAGGGCGCGGGCCAGCGCCACCCGCTGCTGCTGGCCGCCGGACAGCTGGTGCGGGTAGCGGGCGGCGCGGTCGGCGAGTCCGACCAGCTCGAGGAGCTCCGCTGCCCGCGCCGTCTGCTCGGACTTCGGCCGCCGCCGGACCCGCAGGCCGAACGCCACGTTCTCGGCGACCGTCAGGTTCGGGAAGAGGCTGTAGGCCTGGAAGACCATCCCCATGTCGCGCTTGCTGGCCGGGACGCCGGTGATGTCGCGGCCGTCGACCAGCACGCGGCCCTCGTCGGGCCGGTCGAACCCGGCGATCGCGCGCAGCGCCGTCGTCTTGCCGCAGCCCGACGGGCCGAGCAGCGCGAGGAACTCGCCGCCGGCGATGTCCATGTCGAGGCCGTCGAGTGCGACCACGGAGCCGTACCGGCGGGTCAGGCCCTCGAGCCTGATGGGCACGCCCGGCCGGTCCCGGAGGTCGGCCGGCCCGGCGGCCCGGGCGGACACGGCGGTCATGAGGTCTCCTTCGTGCCGCGCCGGCGGTCCAGCGCGGAGATCAGCAGCAGCAGCAGCCACGTGACGAGCAGCGAGAGCACCGAGACGGCGACCGAGAGCTGCGCCTGCGAGCCCGAGATGCGCACGATCCACGTGGGGAAGGTCTCGAAGCCCAGGATCACCGCGACCGTGTACTCGCCCATGACGAGCGCGAAGGTCAGGAACGAGGCGTTGAGCACCGACGTGCGCAGCACGGGCAGGACCACGGAGACGATGACCCGGAACCACGAGGCGCCGAGGTTGCGGGCCGCCTCGGTGAGCGTGCGCAGGTCGGCACCCCGCACGCCCGCGTCCAGGGCCCGGTAGACGAACGGCAGCGCCAGGACCACGTAGACGAGCACGAGGATCCACGGCAGCGCCGGCTCCTGGAGGGCGAAGAACGCCTCGGCCAGCGGCGTCCCGAAGAAGTAGTCCGGCGCCCAGGCGAGCACGCTGCGCACGCCCACCACGAGCGCGATCGGCGGCAGCACCAGCGGCAGCAGGGTCAGCAGCTCCACCGTCGTCCGCAGCCGGGGCAGCCGGAGGTTCACCAGGACGACGGTCGGCACCATGAGCAGCAGTGCGAGGACCACCGTCAGGCCGGCCAGCGCCAGCGAGCGGGTGAACGCCTCGGCGAAGCCCTCGGCGCCGGGGATCTCGGCGTAGGTGCCCAGCGAGACGCCGTCCCGCTCGCGGACGGTGAACCAGACCGAGGCGACGATCGGCACCAGGAAGTACAGCCCCAGCACGCCGAGGACGACGACGCGCCAGGCGCCGCTCCCCCGCCGTCCCGGCCGGACCGGGGTCTCCGGTGCGACGCTCCCGGCGCCGACGACGCCCTCCGCCAGGGCCGTCACGACAGCCACCGCGACGTGCGGCGCTGGACCCAGGCGTAGAAGACCATCACCAGGCCGATGAGCACGACCATGCCGAGCGCGAGGGCCTTGCCCAGGTTCTCCGAGCCGACGACGACGTTGCTCGACAGCGCGTCGGCGATCTGCAGGGTTACCAGCGGGACGCTGCTGCCCACCAGGGCCTTCGCCGTGGCGTAGGCGGCGAAGGCCGAGGCGAACAGCAGCATGGTGGCGCCGACGACCGGCGGGGCGAGCACGGGTCCGCCGACGTGCCGCCAGTACTGCCAGCCGCTGGCCCCGAGGTTGTCCGCCGCCTCCCGCCACTGGGGTCGCAGCGCCTCGAGCGCCGGGATGATCGTCAGCACCATGAGCGGGATGAGGAAGTAGAGGTAGACCAGGGCGAGCCCGGTCATCGAGTAGAGCGAGAACCCGCCCAGGCCCAGCCCGAGCGTGTCGGTGAGCAACGCGGTGACCACGCCGCTGGTGCCGATGGTGGCGATGAAGGCGAAGGCCAACGGGATGCCGCCGAAGTTCGCCAGGACGCCGGACGCCGTCAGCACCATCCGGCGCAGCAGCCGGCCCCGGCGGGAGCGCAGGATCGCCACGGCGAGGGCCAGCCCGAGCGCCGCGCCGAGCACAGCGGTGATGGCCGAGAGCTGCAGGCTGCCGACGTAGGCCCGGCGGTAGGCGCCCTCGGTCACCGCCTGGATGGAGTCGGTGGACCAGGACTCCTCGAAGGTCAGCGGGTCGACCGCGCGGAAGGCCTCGACCGACATCACGGCGATCGGCAGCAGCAGGAAGACCGCGACGTAGAGGAAGAACGGCAGGGCGCCGAGGACGGCGAGCACACGGCCGCGCCGGCCCCTCCTGCGAGGGACCGGCGCGACCGTGGCCGGGGCTGCGGTACTCAGCCCGAGATCTCCGCGTTCCAGCGCTCGGCGACGACCTGCTGAGCAGCGGTCTCCTGCTCCTGCGTCGGGAACTCCGCCGTCCCCTCGACGGACGGCAGCGCGGACAGGGCCTCGGTGTCTGCCGTGCCGGCCTCCTCCATCGCGGGCAGCCGGACCGGCCGGGCGCCACCCTTCAGCCAGATGTTCTGGCCCTCGTCGCTGTAGAGGAACTCCTGCCAGAGCCGGGCGGCCGCCGGGTGCGGGGCGAACTTGCTGATCGCCTGGCTGTAGTAGCCGCCGAAGAGCCCGTCGCTGGGCACGTTCACCACCCACTCGACGCCGTCGGCGGCGAACGTCTCGGTCTGCGCGGCGTTGAGGTAGTCCCAGTCGATCGAGATGGGCGTCTCGCCGCTCTGGATGGTCGCCGGCGTGATCTCGACCGGGTTGAAGTTGCCGACCTCCTTGATCTCCCTGAAGAAGTCGATGCCCGGGCCGATGTCGTCGAGGTCCCCGCCGTTGGCCAGGGAGGCCGCCCACACACCCGCGAACGCCGCCGCGGCCTGGGTCGGGTTGCCGTTGAGCGCGACCTTGCCGGCGTACTGCGGGTCGAGCAGGGCCTCGAACGACGTGGGGCACTCGGCGATGACCGAGGCGTTGCAGCCGATGGAGATGTAGCCGCCGTAGTCGTTGTACCAGTGGCCGTCGGGGTCCCTCTGGCCCTCGGGGATCTCGTCCCAGGTCTCCACCTGGTACGGCGCGGTGAGGCCCTGGGCCTGCGCCTGCCGGGCGAACGCGGTGCCCAGGTCGAGGACGTCGGGCGCGCGGTCCTGGCCCTTCTGGCTGTCGACGGCGTTGAGCTCGTCCTGGCTGGAGCCGGTGGGGTTGGCCTCGTTGATCTCGATGTCGTACTTCTCGCTGAAGGTGTCGAGCATCTCGCCGTAGTTCGCCCAGTCGCGGGGCAGGGCGATCACGTTGAGCGTGCCCTCCTCCTGCGCGGCCTCGATCAGCGCGTCCATGCCGCCGAAGTCCTCGGCCGAGGTGGCGGTCGCGGCGTCGGACCCACTGCCCCCGGAGCCGCCGTCGTCGCCCGAGCCGCACGCGGTGAGAGTGAGCCCGGCCGTGACGACCGCGACCGCGGTCCGCAGGGTGGTTCGTCGCACGTGTCCTCCTGGTGGTGGCGCCGGGCCTGCCCAGTGCCCCGTTGACGCTGGGCGGCCGGCGTCGAGATTGTGGCGGACGCCGCGTGTGCCTGGGCGGTTGCGGCACACGAACGTCGTGTGAAGAGTCAGCGACCGCTGAACTGCGCCTTGCCCGGTCCGTTCTCCAGGAACGACCGCATGCCGGTCTTCTGGTCCTCGGTGTCGAAGAGGCCGGCGAACAGCCGGGTCTCCAGCGCGAGTCCCTCGTCGAGGGTCCCGTCGAGGCCCTCGTCGATGGCCTGCTTCGCGGCAGCCAGCGCCAGCGGCGGTCCTGCGGCGAACTTCTTCGCCATGGCCACGGCGGTGGTGTACACCTCGTCGTCCGGGACGACGGCGTCGGCCAGACCGATCTCGAGGGCCTCCTCGGCGCCGACGTGCCGGCCGGTGAAGACGAGGTCCTTGGCCTTGGCCGGGCCGACCAGGCGGGCCAGCCGCTGGGTCCCGCCGGCGCCCGGGATGACGCCGAGCTGGATCTCGGGCTGGCCGATCTTGGCGCTCGCCCCGAGGACGCGGAAGTCGGCGCACAGCGCGAGCTCGTACCCGCCGCCCAGGGCGTAGCCGGTGACCGCGGCGATGACCGGCTTCGGGATGCGGGCGACGGTGCGGAACGAGTTCTGCAGCTCCCGGCCCCACGCCGTCATACCGGTGCCGTCGAGCTGGGACATCGCCTTGATGTCGGCGCCGGCGGCGAACACCCGCTCGCCGCCGTAGATGACGACCGCGCGGACCTCGGCGCGCTCGGCGGCCTCCATGGCCGCGACCCGCACCTCCTGGTGCAGCTGCTCGTCGATCGCGTTCATCTTCGGCCGGTCGAGGCGGATCGTGCCGACCCCGTCCTCGACCTGCAGGGTCACGAACTCAGGCATGGGCGAACCCTAGCCGTGGCGCCACCGGCCGGCTCCGGAACCGCCCGGAGGAGCACCGCCGCGGGAACGCCGCACCCGGACGTCGCGCGCCCGGGAACCGACCACGAGCCGCGCGCCCGGCCTACCGTCCGGTCGTGCCCGTCGGCCGACGGCGCGCCCGCGCCGCCTCGTCGCTGATGGCGATCGCGCTCCTGCCGGTCGTCCTCTCGCCGGCGGCCGACGCCGCCTCGGCCCCGGCCCCCACGACCCTGGCCCTGCTGGGCGACGTGCCCTACAGCGCCACCCAGCGCGCGCAGTTCCCGGCGCTGGTCGCGGCGGTGGACGCCGACCCCGCGGTCAGCCTGGTGCTGCACGCCGGGGACATCAAGAACAGCTCCACCAGCTGCTCCGACACCCAGCTGCGCGGCCTGGCCACCCTGTTCGGGACCTTCGACGACCCGTTCGTGCTGACGCCGGGCGACAACGACTGGACCGACTGCCACCGGGTCTCCACGGGCGGTTTCGTGCCGACGGAGCGGCTCTCGGCGTTGCGGCGCATCTTCTTCCCGGTGCCGGGGCGGACCCTCGGCGGCTCCCCCGCCGCCGTGGCGACCCAGCGGCAGGAGCAGCCGGCGCACGCGCCCTACGTGGAGAACGTGCGGTTCGTCCGGAGCGGGGTGGTGCTCGCGACCGTGCACGTCGTCGGCAGCGCCAACGACCTCGCTGCCTGGGACGAGCTGCCGGGCGGCGACCGGCCGGCGGAGCGGCGCGCGGAGTTCGACGCCCGCAGGGCCGCGAACCTCGCCTGGATCGATGCGGCGTTCGACGCCGCCCGCTCGACCGGGGCCTACGGCGTGGTCCTTCTGCTGCAGGCCGAGCCGACGCAGAGCTCGGCCTTCGGCGCCGAGCGGAGCCTGATCCTCACCCGCGCCCGGCAGTTCGCGCGGCCCGTGCTCCTGGTGCACGGCGACGAGCACGTGTACGAGGTGGAGACCGGCTACGGCGGCGTCCCCGACCTCACCCGCCTGGAGACCTACGGCAGCACGGCCCGGTACTGGCTCCGCGTCACCATCGACCCCGCGACGGCGAAGGTCTTCTCGTGGCAGCCCCGGAAGGTGGGCTGACGGCGCTCAGGCGGCGCGGCGGGCGGTGAAGCGGCCGTTGCGCCGCTCGAGGGAGAGCGCGAGCCCGAACGTCTCCGACAGCGCCTCGGGGGTGAGGACGTCGTCGGCAGGACCCGCGGTGACCACCTCGCCGTCCCGGAGCAGCAGCGCGTGGGTGTAGCCGGGCGGGATCTCCTCGACGTGGTGCGTGACGAGCACCTGGGCCGGGGCGTAGTGGTACTTGGCGAGGTCCGACAGCCGGGCGACGAGGTCCTCCCGGCCGCCGAGGTCGAGGCCGGCGCCCGGCTCGTCGAGCAGGAGCAGTTCCGGGTCGGGCATGAGCGCGCGGGCGATCTGCGCGCGCTTGCGCTCGCCCTCGCTGAGCGTCCCGAACGGGCGGTGCGCGTACTGCGCGACGCCCCACTGCTGCATGAGCATCCCGGCGCGGGTCAGGTCGTGGACGTCGTAGCGCTCCCGCCACCGGCCGACCACCGCGTAGCCGGCGGAGACCACGATGTCGCCGGTGGTCTCCGACGGCGGGATCCGCTGCGCCAGCGCGGCGCTCGTGATCCCGATGCGCGGCCGCAGCTCGAAGACGTCGACCGCGCCGAGCGTCTCCCCCAGCAGCCGGACCTCCCCGCGGGTGGGGTGCAGCTGCGCGGCGGCGAGCTGCATGAGCGTCGTCTTGCCGGCCCCGTTCGGGCCCAGCACCACCCACCGGTGTTCCGCCTCGACGGTCCAGTCGACGCCGCGGAGGAGGTGGTTGTCCCCCCGCACGACGTCGACACCGGTCATCCGGACGACCGCCTCGTCAGCGGTGGGGCTCGACACGCCCCCATCCAATCAACCCGCGACGCCGAACCTGCGCACGCATCGACGACGGACTTGGCACGATCGCGGCATGAGCGGACCAGGCAGCGACCGCACCGGCACCGAACGCGCGCGGGAGGTGCTGCCGGGGACGCCGTCGCCGCTCGGCGCGGTCTGGGACGGGACCGGCACGAACTTCGCGCTCTGGTCGTCCGGCGCCCAGGCGGTCGACCTGTGCCTGTTCGACGCCGACGGCACCGAGCACCGCCACCGGCTCGAGGAGACCACGCACCAGGTGTGGCACGGCCGGGTGCCCGGTGTGGGCCCGGGCCAGCGGTACGGCTACCGCGTCCACGGTCCCTACGACCCGGGCGCCGGCCAGCGGTACAACCCCGCCAAGCTGCTGCTCGACCCCTACGCCCGCGCGGTCGACGGCGACGTCTCGCTGCATTCGTCGCTCTTCGGGTACGTCGGGGACTCCGTCGACGGCAGCGCGTGCGACGAGCAGGACTCCGCCCCCTACGTGCCCCGCGGCGTCGTCGTCCACGACCCGTTCCCGTGGGACGGCGACCGTCCGCTGCGCACCCCGTGGTCGGACACGGTCATCTACGAGGTGCACGTGAAGGGCGCCACGGCGGCGCACCCGGACGTCCCGGCGCACCTGCGCGGCACCTACGCGGGCCTGGCGCACCCCGCGTTCGTGGAGCACCTGCAGTCGCTCGGGGTCTCGGCGGTGGAGCTGCTGCCGGTGCACCAGTTCGTCAGCGAGCCGCACCTGCTGCGCCGCGGGCTGACGAACTACTGGGGCTACAACACCCTCGGGTACTTCGCGCCGCACGCCGCGTACAGCGCCTCGGGCAGCGGGGGCGGGCAGGTCGTCGAGTTCAAGACCATGGTCAAGGAGCTGCACGCCGCCGGCATCGAGGTGATCCTCGACGTCGTCTACAACCACACCGCCGAGGGCGACCACACCGGCCCGACGCTGTCGTTCAAGGGCATCGACAACGCCGGCTACTACCGGCTCGACGGCGGCAACCGCGGCCGGTACACCGACTACACCGGCTGCGGGAACACCCTCGACGTGCGCCGGCCGGCGGTGCTGGCGCTGCTCATGGACTCGCTGCGCTACTGGGTCACCGAGATGCACGTCGACGGCTTCCGGTTCGACCTCGCCTCCGCGCTGGCCCGCTCGATGCACGACGTCGACCGGCTCTCGGCCTTCTTCGACGTCGTCCACCAGGACCCGGTGGTCAGCCAGGTGAAGCTGATCGCCGAGCCCTGGGACGTCGGCCCGGGCGGCTACCAGGTGGGCAACTTCCCGCCGCCGTGGACGGAGTGGAACGGCAAGTACCGCGACACCGTGCGCGACGTCTGGTCGGGGGCGCACGTCGGCGTCCGCGACCTGGCCTACCGGCTGACCGGCTCGTCGGACCTCTACCGGTCCGACGGGCGGCGCCCGTTCGCCTCGATCAACTTCGTGACCGCGCACGACGGCTTCACGATGAGCGACCTGGTCACCTACGAGCACAAGCGCAACGAGGCCAACGGCGAGGACAACCGGGACGGCGAGAGCCACAACCGGAACTGGAACTGCGGCGTCGAGGGGCCGACCGTCGACCCCGACGTCACCGCGCTGCGAGCCCGCCAGGTGCGCAACCACCTGGCGACGCTGCTGCTCTCGACCGGCGTCCCGATGCTCACCGCGGGCGACGAGCTCGGCCGCACCCAGCAGGGCAACAACAACGCCTACTGCCAGGACAACGAGGTGTCCTGGATGGACTGGAAGGACGTCGACGACGACCTGCGCGCGTTCGTCACCGAGCTGATCCGCCTGCGCCGGGGCTCACCGGTGCTGCGGCAGGAGGCGTTCTTCGAGGGGCACGAGATCCCCGGCAGCGGTGGCACCCGCGACCTCGCCTGGTTCGCGCCGGACGGCGGCCAGCTGACGACGCAGGACTGGTTCGACACCGGCCTGCAGACGGTCGGCATGTACCTCGACGGCCGCGGGATCCGGCACCGCGACGAGCACGGCCGGCCGGTGGTCGACGACTCCTACCTGGTGCAGCTGCACGCCGGGCCGGCGCCGGTCACCGTCGAGCTGCCCGGGCCCCCGTGGGCGGACGGCTACGAGCTGGTCGTCTCGACCGAGTACCCGACCGGCACTCCCCCGGAGACGGCGATCATCGCGCCCGGGACCGTCGAGGTGCCCAGCCGCTGCGTCTGGCTGCTGCGCGTCCTGCGCCGCCCATGAGGCGGCGGAGCCGCCGTCGCGCCGAGTGGGGCCCGGAGGGTCCCGCGCAGGCACGACTCAACGGCTCCGCCCACCGAGGACGGCACGTGGCCGCGGTGCGGTCCGGAGGACCGCGTTGATCTAGTCCTGCGGCTGCTCGAAGGTGATGACGGTCCAGCCGAGGAGGAGGCGGTCGCCGTCCGACAGCGGGTGGGCGACACCCGGCTCGAGCTGCGTCCACTCGGTGGCCTCGGGGCCGGCGACGTGCGTGCCGTTCAGCGACCCGAGGTCGACCAGCGAGACCTCGCTGCCCGAGCGCTGCAGCGCGGCGTGCGCCGACGACAGCACGTTCTGGGTGTCGGCGATCGGCACCGGGCGGGCGCCGCCGCTGGTCACCATCTCGTGGTTGTCGGGACGGCGGCCGAGCACGATGTCCTCGTCGACGGTGACGACCATGCCGTCGTCGAACCGCAGCACCGGCGCGGACGCCTTGGTGTCCGGCCGCCAGAACGCGGTCTGCTCACCCGAGTCCGGCGCGGCGACCCGGCTGGAGCCCGAGCCCGAACCGAAGCCCGCGTCGGACGCGGCGCTGAAGGACGGCGCCGAGGACGGCTGGGCCGCGGCGGAGGCCGGTGCCGAGGCGGCCAGCTGGAGCATGGCGCCCGAGCCGGGGACCGTTCCCTCCACGAGGTCGTACGCGACGCCCGGGGGCATCTGCGGTGCGGCCTGCCCGGGACCGACGTACAGCGTCTGGCCGAGCTGGAAGCCGGAGGCGAGCGTGCCGCCCTCGACCGACGACCCGGACATCGGGACGCCGTCCACGGCCGGCTGGCCCTTGCCGGACCACAGGGCGACGCCCGTACCGGTCGCGGGGTCGGCGACGACGAGGGCGAAGGAGGCCGCCCCGTGGGCGAGGGAGCTCACCTGTCCGGCGACGGCGGCGAGCACCCGGTCGGCGCCGGGACCCGACACACCGAGGCAGGCGTGCAGGGCCGCGACGAGGGCGGGCGAGCCGGGAGCGTCGACCCACAGCAGTCCGCCGCCGCGGCGGGCGACGACAGAATCTCCGGGGAGCACTTCACAGCGGTCAGGCATGGCCTCCAGCCTAGTGATCGCCACGCCGTCTCGGCGCGCCCGCGCCCCCGCCACGCCGGGCTGTCGCCACGTTCCGCGAGGTCATTGGGTCACCTGTGATGAAAGTGCCTGGTGCACAACGTTCATGCGCTGCTCACCACACCCAGCTCGGCCGGATCGGCCATGCGCTCGGAGTGCGGGAGAACGCGCACCGTGTAACCGAATGCACCCGTCCGCTCGAGCGGGACCGTCGCCGTGAACCAGTGCCGGGAGCCCTCGGTGTGCTCGTGCGCCATCGGCACGCTGGTCACGTCGTGCAGCCCGTCGGCGTCGTCGACCCGGCCGTACGCCGCCTCGACCACGACGTCGCCCGTGGCCAGGCCCGGGAGCTCGACCTCGGCCCGCAGGGCGAGCGTCGTCCCGATCTCCGGGGTGTCACCGGCGCCGGTCGCCTCCACGTGCGCCACGCGGACCGACTGCCAGTTCGACAGCAGGTGGGACCGCCAGGCCGCCTCCTCGCGGGCCGGGGTGTAGCCGTCGCCCGCCATCACCCGCGCCGAGCCGGCTGCGGGCACGTACAGGGCCTGCACGTAGTCGCGGACCATGCGGGTGGCCTGCACCTTGGGCCCGGTCTCGCGCAGCGTGTGCCGCACCATCTCCACCCAGCGGGCGGGGATGCCGTTGGCGTCGCGCTCGTAGAAGCGCGGCTGCACCTGGTTCTCGAGGAGCTCGTAGATGGCCCGCGCCTCGACCTCGTCGCGCCGGTCGGGGTCGGTGACGCCGTCGGCGGTCGGGATCGCCCAGCCGTTCTGGCCGTCGAACCACTCGTCCCACCACCCGTCGCGGATGGAGAGGTTCAGGCCGCCGTTGAGCGCTGCCTTCATCCCGGACGTGCCGCAGGCCTCGAGCGGCCGCAGCGGGTTGTTCAGCCAGACGTCGCAGCCCCAGTAGAGGTAGCGCGCCATGCCGATGTCGTAGCCCGGCAGGAAGGCGATGCGGTGCCGGATCTCCGGGTCGTCGGCGAACTCCACCATCTGCTGGATGAGCTTCTTGCCGCCGTCGTCGGCCGGGTGGCTCTTGCCGGCGATGATGAGCTGGATGGGGCGCTGGGGGTCCAGGAGCAGCGCCTTGAGCCGCGCCGGGTCGCGGAGCATGAGGGTCAGCCGCTTGTAGGACGGGACCCGGCGGGCGAACCCGATGGTCAGGACGTCGGGGTCGAACGCGGTGTCGGTCCAGCCGACCTCGGCGTCGGTCGCCCCGCGGGACAGGGCCGTCTCGCGGATCCGGCGGCGCACCTCCTCGACCAGCCGGCCGCGCAGCGTGCGGCGGATGCTCCAGAGGTCGGCGGCGGGGATCTTGTCGACGCCGTCGAAGTGCACGGGCCCGTGGATCTCCAGCGGGTCGCCCTGGCTCGTGCTCTGGGTGCCCATCTCGACCAGCTCGCGCGCGGTCCACGTCGGGGCGTGCACGCCGTTGGTGATGGAGCCGATGGGGACGTCGGACTCGTCGAAGCCCGGCCAGAGGTCGCTGAACATGCCGCGGCTGACGTGCCCGTGCAGCTCGCTCACCCCGTTGGCGCGCTGGCCCAGCCGCAGGCCCATGTGGGCCATGTTGAACTTCGACGGGTCCTCCTCGGCGCCGAGCGCGAGGAGGTCGTGCAGCGGTACGCCGAAGGCGGCGAAGTACCGCTCGATGAGCGCCTTCGGGAAGCGGTCGATGCCGGCCGGGACCGGCGTGTGCGTGGTGAACACGGTGCCCGCGCGCACCGCCTGCAGCGCCTCGGGGAAGGAGAGCCCGTGGGCCTCGGTCAGCTCGCGGATCCGCTCGATCCCCTGGAAGCCCGCGTGGCCCTCGTTGGCGTGGAACACCTCGGGCAGCGGGGTGTCGGTCAGTCCGCAGTAGGCGCGCACGGCGCGGACGCCACCGATGCCCAGCAGCATCTCCTGGCGCAGCCGGTGGTCCTCGTCGCCGCCGTAGAGCCGGTCGGTCACCAGCCGCTCGGAGGGGGCGTTCTCCTCGATGTCGCTGTCGAGCAGCAGGAGCGTCACGCGGCCGACCTGGGCCCGCCAGACGTGCGCGTACAGGGTGCGCCCCTCGGGCAGGGGCACGTTGATGACCGCTGCGGAGCCGTCGTGCTCGCGCAGCAGCTTCACCGGCAGACCGTGCGGGTCCAGCGACGGGTAGTGCTCCAGCTGCCAGCCGTCGGCGGACAGCCCCTGGGCGAAGTAGCCGGCGCGGTAGAGCAGCCCGACGCCGATCAGCGGCACGCCCAGGTCGGAGGCGGCCTTGAGGTGGTCGCCGGCGAGGATGCCCAGGCCGCCGGAGTACTGCGGCAGCACCTCGGTGATGCCGAACTCCGCGGAGAAGTAGGCGATGCTCTTCGGCGCCTCGGAGCCCAGCGACTGGTACCAGCGCGGGGTCGTCAGGTACTCCTCGAGGTCGTCGACGGCGTCCTGCAGACGACGGACGAACCTGCGGTCCTTGGCCAGCGCCGCCAGGCGCTCGGCCGACACCTCGCCCAGCGCCCGGACCGGGTCGCCGCCGCAGGTCTGCCACAGCGCGGGGTCGAGGGTCTCGAAGAGGTCGCGGGTCTCGGGGTGCCAGGACCACCGGAGGTTCATCACGAGCTGGGACAGGGGCGTCAGGGGTTCGGGCAGCGCCGCACGGACGGTGAACCGACGAAGAGCACGCACCGGCCGAGACTAACGAGCGGACGGCGTACCGCCAGGGGTTCCGGCGAATTGGTGGAGCGACCCCCGCGCACGCCCGTACGGGTGAGGTGGGTGGGGCGTGATCGCAGCCGAGGTGCTGGTGGGACGGGACCTCAGTAGCGTGGTCGGCGATGACTGGCCGCCCTGATCTCCGCCTCGGCATCTCCGATGTCGCCCCTGTCGTGTCCTGCGGGTCGTTCTCCGCCCGCGCCGTGGTCGGCGAGCACCTGCCGATCACGGCCACCGTCTTCCGCGAGGGCCACGACGCCGTCGCCGCGAACGTCGTGTGGACCGCCCCCGGCGACGACGACTCGAAGTCGCCCTTCGTCCGCATGGCGAAGCTCCCGCCGGAGCCCGACCGCTGGCTCGCCACCGTCGTGCCCGACCGCGAGGGCCGCTGGTCCTACTGCGTCGAGGCGTGGAGCGACCCGCTGGCCACCTGGCGGCACGCCGTCGAGGTGAAGGTCGAGGCCGGGCAGGGCCCCGAGGAGCTGGCCAACGACCTCGAGGAGGGCGCGCGGCTGCTCGACCGCGTCGCCGCCGAGGCCGAGGGCGAGTTCCGGGACCGGGTCACGGCCGCGGCTGCCGCGCTGCGCGACGAGTCGCAGGAGCTCACCGTCCGCATCGCGCCCGCACTGGCCGCGGGCCTGCAGCGGTACCTGCACGAGCACCCCGTGCGCGAGCTGGTCACCCGCTCGCCGCGCTACGAGGTGTGGGTCGACCGGCGCGAGGCGCTGTACGGGTCCTGGTACGAGTTCTTCCCGCGCTCCGAGGGCCCGGTCGTGGGGGGCAAGCCCACCCACGGCACCTTCGCCAACGCGGCCGACCGCCTGCCGGCCGTCGCCGAGATGGGCTTCGACGTCGTCTACCTGCCGCCGATCCACCCCATCGGCACGGTCAACCGCAAGGGGCCGAACTCCACCCAGTTCCCCGGGGGCAACCCGCACGAGATCGGCCCCGACGACGTCGGCTCGCCGTGGGCGATCGGCAGCGCCGAGGGCGGCCACGACGCCGTCCACCCGCAGCTGGGGACGATGGAGGACTTCACGGCCTTCGTCGCGCGCACCCGCGAGCTCGGCATGGAGGTGGCCCTGGACTTCGCGCTCCAGGCGGCGCCGGACCACCCGTGGGTGGAGGCCCACCCGGAGTGGTTCACCACCAAGCCCGACGGCACGATCGCCTACGCGGAGAACCCGCCGAAGAAGTACCAGGACATCTACCCGATCAACTTCGACAACGACCCCGAGGGCATCTACGCCGAGTGCCGGCGGGTGATCCAGGTGTGGATCGACGCCGGGGTGAAGATCTTCCGCGTCGACAACCCGCACACCAAGCCGCTGAACTTCTGGCACTGGCTCATCTGGGACGTCAAGCAGAGCCACCCCGACGTGCTCTTCCTGGCCGAGGCCTTCACGCGGCCGGCGATGATGCACCAGCTGGCGCGCATCGGGTTCACGCAGTCCTACACGTACTTCACGTGGCGGACCGAGCGCGGCGAACTCGAGGAGTACGGCCGCGAGCTGGCCACCAACAGCCACTACATGCGGCCCAACTTCTTCGTGAACACCCCGGACATCCTCCACGAGTCGCTGCAGTTCGGCGGCCCGCCGATGTTCAAGATCCGCGCCGTGCTCGCCTCGATGATGAGCCCCACCTGGGGTGTCTACTCGGGCTTCGAGCTGTTCGAGCACGTGGCGGTGAAGCCGGGCAGCGAGGAGTACCTCGACAGCGAGAAGTACTCGCTGCGCCCCCGCGACTGGGAGGCCGCCGAGGCGTCCGGGCGCAGCCTCGCGCCCTACCTGCGCCGGCTCAACGAGATCCGCCGCGCGCACCCGGCGCTCCAGCAGCTGCGCACGCTGCACTTCCACTCGGTCGACAACCCCAACCTGCTCTGCTTCACCAAGACCGATCCCGGGTCGCAGGACGCCGTCCTCGTGGTGGTCAACCTGTCCAGCCACAACACCCAGATCGGGACGACGGCCCTCGACCTCCCGGTGCTCGGCCTGGACTGGCACGAGCGGTTCGGCGTCACCGACGAGCTGACCGGCGCCCGCTACGACTGGGGCCAGTTCAACTACCTGGAGCTGGACCCCTACCGGGAGCCGGCCCACGTCTTCGCGGTCACCCTGCCGCGGCCGGTGCAGTTCCCGCCCCCGGTCACCTGAACCCGCTGCCCCTGACCGCCCGCGAACCGAACGAGGTCTGCTCGAAGCGATGACCGTTCCCGTCCCCGACTTCCCCGACTCCCGATCCGCGCTCCCCCCGCCCGGGACGGACCCCGAGTGGTTCAAGCGCGCCGTCTTCTACGAGGTCCTGGTGCGGGGCTTCGCCGACAGCAACGCCGACGGCGTCGGCGACATCCGCGGCATGATCGACAAGCTGGACTACCTGCAGTGGCTCGGCGTCGACTGCCTCTGGCTGCCGCCGTTCTTCGCCTCCCCGCTGCGCGACGGCGGCTACGACGTCAGCGACTACACCGCCGTCCTGCCGGAGTTCGGGGACATCGAGGACTTCCGGGAGTTCCTCACCGAGGCCCACGCCCGTGGCATGCGGGTGATCATCGACTTCGTCATGAACCACACCTCGGACCAGCACCCGTGGTTCCAGGCCAGTCGCAGCGACCCGGACGGGCCCTACGGCGACTTCTACGTGTGGTCCGACGACGACACGAAGTACGCCGACGCGCGGATCATCTTCGTCGACACCGAGAGCTCGAACTGGACGTTCGACCCGGTGCGCAAGCAGTACTTCTGGCACCGCTTCTTCTCCCACCAGCCGGACCTCAACTTCGAGAACCCGCGCGTGCAGGAGGCGATCATCGACGCCCTGCGCTTCTGGCTGGACCTCGGCATCGACGGTTTCCGCCTCGACGCGGTGCCCTACCTCTTCGAGGAGGAGGGCACCAACTGCGAGAACCTCCCGAAGACCCACGAGTTCCTCAAGCAGGTGCGCAAGGTCGTCGACGCCGACTACCCCGACCGCGTGCTGCTGTGCGAGGCCAACCAGTGGCCCGCTGACGTCGTCGAGTACTTCGGCGAGGACGGCGACGAGTGCCAGATGGCCTTCCACTTCCCGGTCATGCCGCGCCTGTTCATGGCCGTGCGACGGGAGCAGCGCTTCCCGATCTCGGAGATCATGGCGCAGACGCCGGAGATCCCGGACAACTGCCAGTGGGGCGTCTTCCTCCGCAACCACGACGAGCTCACCCTCGAGATGGTCACCGACGAGGAACGCGACTACATGTGGGATGAGTACGCCAAGGACCCCCGCATGAAGGCCAACATCGGCATCCGCCGCCGGCTGGCACCGCTGCTCGACAACGACGTCAACACCCTCGAGCTGTTCAACGCGCTGCTGCTGTCCCTGCCCGGCTCGCCGGTCCTCTACTACGGGGACGAGATCGGCATGGGCGACAACATCTGGCTCGGTGACCGCGACGGAGTCCGGACGCCGATGCAGTGGACCCCCGATCGCAACGGCGGGTTCTCCACCGCCGACCCGCAGCGGATGTACCTGCCGCTGAACCAGGACCCGGTCTACGGCTACCAGGTCACCAACGTCGAGTCGCAGCTGCGCAACACGACCTCGCTGCTGCACTGGATCCGGCGGATGATCCAGGTGCGCAACGAGCACCCCACCTTCGGCCTGGGCAGCTTCGAGGAGATCGGCTCCCGCAACCCCACGGTGCTGTCGTTCGTGCGGCGCTTCGGGGACGACGTCGTGCTGTGCGTGAACAACCTGTCCCGGTTCCCGCAACCGGTGGAGCTCGACCTCCGGCAGTTCGAGGGCTACCGGCCGATCGAGCTGACCGGGCGGGTGGAGTTCCCGGAGATCGGCGTCCTGCCCTACATGCTCACCCTCGCCGGGCACGGCTTCTACTGGTTCGAGCTCAGCAAGCCGGCCGCCGTCGTCACCGACGAGCACGAGGACTGGGAAACCGCGACCTCGAGCGCCGTCGCCGACTCCCTGCTCGCCGCGGGGTTGGTCAGCGCGGCCGAGGAGACCCCGGGCGACAACCTCCCCGACGACATCGCCCCCGGATCGGGAGACGACCGATGAAGGCCCTGACCGACCTGTTCCGCGAGTGGATGCCGCACCAGCGCTGGTTCGGGAGCAAGGGCCGCGAGTGGGCCGACGTCACCGAGGACGGCTTCTTCCTCGACCGCGGCAACCCCGTGGTGTCGGTGCACCGGGTCCGGGTGAGCTACACCGACGGCACGCGGGAGACCTACCTGGTCCCCCTGTCCTGGCGCGACCACCCGGCCGACGAGCTGGAGGCGGCATTCATCGGTGCGGTGGCCAACGACGGCCGGGAGACCTACGCCTACGACGCGATGCGCGACCGGGAGGCCACGACCCCGTGGCTGATCCACCTGGTCAACGCCTCCACCGTCGGGCCGATGCACTTCCACCCGGCCGGCGTCGCCTACATCCCGGAGGGCCTGCCCGGCGACATCGTCTCCGGCGAGCAGAGCAACACCTCGCTGACCTACGGCCAGGAGGCGATCCTCAAGCTGTTCCGCCGGCTCGAGCCCGGTCTCAACCCCGACGTCGAGGTGCACGCGGCGCTGCGGGAGACCGACAACGAGCACATCGCGCCGCTGCTCGGGCACATCGAGATCGACGACCCGGATCCGGGCAATCCGCCGGCGACCGTCGCGATGCTGCAGACGTTCGTGCCGAACGCCAGCGACGGGTGGCGGCTGGCCACCGCGAGCGTCCGCGACCTCTACGCCGAGGGTGACCTGCACGCCGACGAGGTCGGTGGCGACTTCGCCGCCGACAGCGAGCGGCTGGGCGCGGCGACGGCGTCGGTGCACGCGGACATGGCGCGCGTCCTGCCCAGCGAGCCGGCCGGCGAGGAGTGGTACGCCGCGACCGCCGCCCAGATGAACGAGCGGCTCGACGCGGCCATCGAGGTCGTCCCGCAGCTCGCCGAGCACGCCGACGGCCTGCGGGCGCTCTACGCCGCCGTCGCCGGGAGCCGGGAACCCGTCGTCCGCCAGCGGGTGCACGGCGACCTGCACCTCGGCCAGGTGCTGCGCACGGCCACCGGCTGGATCGTCCTGGACTTCGAAGGCGAGCCGGCCCGGTCCCTGGCCAGCCGCCGGGAGCTCGACAGCCCGCTCCGGGACGTCGCCGGCATGCTGCGCAGCTTCGACTACGCGGCCCGGCACATGCTGGTCGAGCAGCCCGACGACGCCCAGCGCGCCTACCGGGCGCAGGAGTGGGCAGCCCGCAACCGCGCGGCCTACTGCGCCGGTTACTCCGCCGCCAGCGGCCTCGACCCGTGCGGCGAGTCACCACTCCTTCGGGCGTTCGAGGCGGACAAAGCGGTTTACGAGTGCGTCTACGAGGCACGGAACCGTCCGCACTGGCTGATGATCCCGCTCAACTCCCTGTCACGACTCACCAGCGCTCAGTGACCCCAGCACCGAAGAGGACGGCGAGACGATGACGACCGACGACAGCGGCCCGGTGGCCGGCAAGGACGATCTGCAGCGTGCCGTCGAGGAACGGGTGGCAGCCGCCGAGGCCGCCGCCGGCACCGACCCCGTCGTGAACGCCGAGCCGGCCGCGAAGGCCGCCCGCACGACCGCCGCCAAGAAGGCGCCCGCCGCGAAGAAGACGGCGGCCGCCAAGACCACGGCTGCCAAGAAGACCGCCGCCGCCAAGGCACCCGCCGCGAAGAAGACGACGGCGAAGCGGACGCCGGCGGCGAAGAAGGCGGCCGCGCCGGCCCAGCTCGAGGAACGGCCCGACGCCGTCAACCGGCCCGACGAGGGCCCCGCCGAGGAGACGACGGCCACCCCCGTGGTCGCGCCGGCGCCCATCGCCGAGCCCGGCGACCCCACCGGCGCCCCGGCTTCCCAGCCGGAGCCGCCCAGCACCGATCCCGCAGAACCCAGCACGCCGCAGGCCCCGGACGCATCGCCGGCCGAGGACGCCGCACCGGTCCCCGCCGCGGCCGACGACGCCGGCGCGCCGGCGGGAGGCACGGGCGCCGCTGCCACGCGCCAGGTCACCGACGAGGAGCTGCGCGCGATCGTCGAGGGCTGGTCGCACGACCCGCACGGCATCCTCGGCGCGCACCGGGCCGGCGACGGCTGGGTGGTGCGGACGCTGCGTCCCGACGCCGTCTCCGTGGCCGTCGTCGACGAGGACGGCACGCGCTACGAGGCCCGGCAGCTGCACGCCGGCGGCATCCACGAGGCCGAGCTGCCGCAGCAGCCCGGCGACTACCGCATCGAGGTCGTCTACCCCGACGGCCAGGGCGGGCAGAACACGTTCACCGTCGACGACCCCTATCGCTGGATGCCGACGCTCGGCCCCATGGACGAGCACCTGATCCGCGAGGGCCGCCACGAGCGGCTCTACGAGGTGCTCGGCGCCCATGTCCGGCGCTACGACACCCCGCGCGGCACCGTCGAGGGCGTCTCCTTCGCCGTCTGGGCACCCGCGGCCACGGGCGTGAAGGTCACCGGCGACTTCGACTACTGGGAGGCGCGCGCCTACCCGATGCGCTCGCTCGGCTCCTCCGGCGTCTGGGAGATCTTCATCCCAGGCGTCCAGGTGGGCAGCCGGTACCGGTACCACGTGCTCGGGGCCGACGGCACCTGGCGCGAGAAGTCGGACCCGCTGGCGTTCGCCACCGAGGTCCCGCCGCTCAACGCCTCCGTCGTCACCGAGTCCACCTACGAGTGGGCCGACGACGCCTGGCTCACCGAGCGGGCCGGCGGGGGCTGGCACGAGCGGCCGATGAGCGTCTACGAGGTGCACGCCGGCTCCTGGCGGCAGGGGCTCTCCTACCGGCAGCTCGCCGACGAGCTCGTCGACTACGTCGTGGCCGCCGGCTTCACGCACATCGAGTTCATGCCGCTGGCCGAGCACCCGTTCGGCGGCTCGTGGGGCTACCAGGTCACCTCCTACTACGCGCCCACCGCGCGCTACGGCAGCCCGGACGACCTGCGCTACCTGATCGACCGCGCCCACCAGGCCGGCATCGGCGTCATCGTCGACTGGGTGCCCGCCCACTTCCCCAAGGACGACTGGGCGCTGGCGCGCTTCGACGGCACCCCGCTCTACGAGCACGGCGACCCGCGGCGCGGCGAGCAGCTGGACTGGGGCACCTACGTCTTCGACTTCGGCCGCTCCGAGGTGCGCAACTTCCTCGTCGCGAACGCCCTGTACTGGGCCAAGGAGTTCCACGTCGACGGCATCCGCGTGGACGCCGTCGCCTCGATGCTCTACCTCGACTACTCCCGCACCGAGTGGCTGCCCAACCAGTACGGCGGCCGGGAGAACCTGGAGGCGGTGGCGTTCCTGCAGGAGATGAACGCGACCGTCTACCGCGAGGTCCCCGGCGTGGTCACCATCGCCGAGGAGTCGACGGCGTGGCCGGGCGTCACCCGCCCCACCCACCTGGGCGGCCTGGGCTTCGGCTTCAAGTGGAACATGGGCTGGATGCACGACTCGCTCGCCTACGTGGAGCGCGAGCCGGTCTACCGCAGCTACCACCACGGCCAGCTGACGTTCTCGATGATGTACGCGTACTCGGAGAACTACGTCCTGCCGATCAGCCACGACGAGGTCGTCTACGGCAAGGGCTCGATGCTCCGGAAGATGCCCGGCGACCGCTGGCAGCAGCTGGCCAACCTGCGGGCGTACCTGGCCTACATGTGGGCCCACCCCGGCAAGCAGCTGCTGTTCATGGGCTCGGAGTTCGCGCAGGACTCCGAGTGGGCCGAGAGCCGGTCGCTGGACTGGTGGCACCTCGACGACCCGGCGCACCGCGGGATCCTGCAGCTGGTCACGGACCTGAACAGCCGCTACAAGGAGCTCGACGCCCTGTGGTCGCAGGACGTCGACCCGGCCGGCTTCCAGTGGATCGACGCGAACGACGCCAGCGGCAACGTGCTGTCCTTCCTCCGGTACGGCAAGCCGGCGAAGGAGGGCGCCGAGGCCTCCGACCCGGCCGCGGGCTCCGCGCTGGCCTGCGTCGTCAACTTCTCGGGCTCGCCGCACCACGGCTACCGGATCGGCCTGCCGCGCGGTGGCCACTGGCGCGAGGTGCTCAACACCGACGCCGAGGGCTACGGCGGCTCGGGCGTCGGCAACCTGGGCGGCGTCGAGGCCGAGGAGACGCCCTGGCACGGTCAGCCGTACTCGGCGACCGTGGCCGCTCCCCCGCTCGGCACCGTCTGGCTGCTGCACGAGAGCTGATCCACCGGCGGGTCTCCGGCGCCGTCGGCGCGCCGGAGATCCCCGTGGGGGCCGCTGACCAGGCATCCTGGTGGGGCTGCCGTTGGTCCGGGCCCGAGCCGGCCCACCTCACAGGGGGAACCAGTCGCCGATGACGCCGGTCCTGCGCCGTGTCCTGCCCGCCGCCCTCGGCGTCCTGCTGCTCACCGGCTGCGCCACCGAGGTCGTCACCGGCCAGGCCTCGCCGGGCGCCGACGAGCCGGTCGACGTCGCCGCCGACGACTTCCCGATCACCGGGGTCAGCGACGAGCCGATCGACCGGTTCGCCCGCAACGCCCTGGCCGACCTCAACACGTTCTGGGCCGACGCCTACCCCGAGTTCTTCGACGACGAGTTCGCCCCGCTCGAGGGCGGCTACTTCTCCGTCGACTCCGAGGCCGTCGACGAGGGCGCCTACCCGGAGAACGGCATCGGCTGCGACGGCTCGCCCACCTCCCCCGACGAGGTGGCCGGCAACGCGTTCTACGACCCCACCTGCGACCTCATCGCCTACGACCGGGCGCTGCTCGAGGAGCTGGCTACCGACTACGGCCGCTTCCTCGTCCCGGTCGTCATGGCGCACGAGTTCGGCCACGCCATGCAGGGGCGGTTCGGCTTCTCCGAGCGCGGCATCCAGGACGAGACCCAGGCCGACTGCCTGGCCGGCGCCTGGACGTCGTGGGTGGCCGGCGGGGCGGCCGAGCACGTCTCGATCCGGACGCCGGAGCTCGACGACGTGGTCCGCGGGTTCCTGCTGCTGCGCGACGACGTGGGCAGCGACCCCGACGACACCCAGGCGCACGGCTCCTACTTCGACCGCGTGTCGGCGTTCTACGACGGGTTCGACGGCGGTGTGGGTTCCTGCCGGGACGACTTCGGCTCCGACCGCTTGTTCACCGCAGCGGAGTTCGAGCGGCCCGAGGACTTCGCCAGTCAGGGCAACGCCCCGTTCGAGGACGCCGTCGGGTTCATCAGCGCGACGCTCCCCCTGTTCTACGGCGACGTGTTCCCCGCCGCCTTCGGCACCGACTTCGAGCCTCCGGCGATCGAGGGCTTCGACGGCACGGCACCCGACTGCGAGGGCCTCGAGGACCGCGACCTCGGGTACTGCGCCGAGGACTCCACCGTGTACGTGGACGAGACGGACCTCGCGACACCGGCCTACGACGAGATCGGGGACTTCGCCCTGACCACGGCGATCTCCCTCCCGTACTCGCTGGCCGTCCGCGACCAGGCCGGTCTCTCGACGGACGACGGGGCCGCCACCCGCTCGGCGGTCTGCCTGACCGGCTGGTACGAGGCCCAGTGGTACAACCGCCAGTTCGAGGAGTACGCCGTCATCAGCCCCGGCGACATCGACGAGGCGGTGCAGTTCCTGCTCACCTACGGCGTCGACAACCAGGTCTTCCCGAACGTCGACGCCTCCGGGTTCGAGCTGGTCGGCGCCTTCCGCACCGGCTTCCTCGAGGGCGGCGAGGCCTGCGACCTGGAGGGCTGACCGCCCGGGCGGGGCCTGGTCGGCGTGTGCGCGCGTGCCGGAACGCCGATGCCCCCGTCATGGCCCGACCGCTGAGGCACCGCCTGATGCCGGCCGTTCTGACCCCCGCGACCGCCGGCCTGAGCGGCTGACGCCACGATCGTCATCGGTCCGGCCCGTGGAACCGCCCGTCCGCGACACCACCGGCGGCGAGGTCGCCGTCCGGGGGGCGACGCCTGCCGCAACGTGTTCTCAGAAGAGGGCGGCCATCAGCTGGCGCCGCGCCGCGCCGACCCGCGGGTCCTCGTCACCGACGACCGCGAACAGCTCCACCAGGTGCACCCGGGCGCGGTCGCGGTCCTCGCCTGCCGTGCGCCGGACGACGTCGAGCAGCCGGTCGAACGCGGCCTCGATGTTGCCCGTCCCGAGGAGGAAGTCGGCCGCCCGCGTCTGCGCCTCGACGTCCTCTGGCGCAGCGTCGGCCTTCTCCAGGGCGTCGGGGCCGGCCTCGTCGGCCCGCCGGAACAGCTGCACCTGCCGCAGGGCCAGCGCGGCCTCGGGGTGGTCGGGCTCGGCGTCGAGGATCGACTGGTAGGCGGCCTCGGCGGCGGCGAGGTCACCGCGCTCGAGCGCTGCCTCGGCGGCGTCGAGCCGCGGGTCCTCCGCGACGGCCTCCTCGGCGTCGCCGCCGGGGACCGCCCCGCCGGTCGTGGCGCGCACCAGCTCGGTGACGAACTGGCGGGCCTGCTCCTCGGGGATGGCGCCGGTGAACTCCGCGACCAGCTGCCCCTGCCAGACCGCCTTCACCGCCGGGATGCCCTGCACCCGCAGGCCCTGGGCCAGCGCGGGGTTGGCGTCCACGTCGACCTTGGCGAGCACCCAGGAGCCGGCGCCCTCGGCGGCCAGTCGCTCGAGCACCGGGGAGAGCTGCTTGCAGGGCCCGCACCACTCCGCCCAGAGGTCGAGGACGACCGGCACCTGGAACGAGCGGTCGAGCACCTCGGCCTGGAACGTCGCCTCGGTGACGTCGACGACGGCCGAACCGGGCGCCCCTGCAGGCGCCTCGGCGCTCGGCGGCGGCGCCGTCGCGGCACGCGCGGCGGCCTCCGACCGGGCCTTGACGGCGGCCAGGTCGACGGCGCCGGACATGGCCGCCGCCAGCTGGGCCTGCTGGGCGGCAGCGCGGGGGTCGGGACGTCCGGGGCGGGTGGGCTGCATGTGTCCATTGTCGCCCTCCGGGCTCCGACCGCGGCCAGGGGGCGTTCCCGAGTTGCGCGGAGCCCGTCCCGGCACTCCTCGCGGGACCCTCCGGGCCCCACTCGTCTCGCCGCCGGGCGTGTCGGGGCGGTCAGCTCCGCGGCCGGTGGCGGTCGAACTCCACCACCTGCTGGAAGGTCGGCCGGTTCTGCCAGTCGATGGCCCGCACGCCCACGACACCCGTCGCCACCGAGCGGATGTCGTCGACGTGCTTGTCGTAGGTCAGCTCGTCCACCGACGAGACCCCCTGCTCGGCCAGCACGCGGTCGACCGTGGCGCGCAGCGAGGCCCGCAGGTCCTCCTGGCAGGCGGCCCGGTCGCCGCCGCCGCAGTAGGAGCGCGACCAGTCGCCGTCGCCCCGGAGCTCCTCGCCGGCCAGTTCCCGGACGACGTAGCCGTACCAGGCCACGTTGTTCCAGGAGGAGCCGAGCCCCTGGCGCGGGTGGTCGTCGAGCCGTTGCGGCAGCTCGGTGACGAGGTCACCCAGCGTCCCGCGCAGCAGCTCGTGCGCCACCGACTGCACCGAGCCGTCGTCGGCCGTCGTCTCCCACCAGGCGTCGAACAGCGCGACCGCCGCCTGGTCCTGGTAGGCGCCGTCCCGGTCGGAGTCGATGCGGTGCGCGCCCCGGCCGGCCCAGTCGCGCAGCAGGGCGACCGCCTCGGCGAGCTCCGGGTCGTCCCCGATCGCGTCGAGCAGGTGCGGCAGCGTGTAGAAGGCACGCGAGTCGACGGTGGCGGCGTCCTGGACGGCGGCGACCAGGTCGGTCGTCGTCACCCCGCCGCCCTGCGCCAGGGCGCCCACCCGGTCGGAGAGCGCGAGGCTGCGCTGCACCGGTCCCCAGCCCCAGCCGTCGTCGGCCGCGGCCCAACCGGGCGCCGGCTTGTTGTTCCACGAGACGAAGTAGCCCGACGGCGGGTTGACCTGCTGCGGGTGGTCGCCGGCGCTCAGCCAGCCCTGCCACGCGTACTCGTCACCGGCCCAGCGGGGGAGGTGCGGATCGGTCCCCTCGGCGCGGACCGGCAGCCGGCCCGACGAGAAGTACGCGATGTCGCGATCGTCGGCGTAGAACCAGTTGAACGTGTAGTCGATGGCCGCGGCGGCCCCCTGGAAGCTCGCGGCGTCCGAGGTGACCTCGGGGTTGCCGAACCGCTCGAAGCCGACGACCGAGTCCAGCTCGCGGTGGTAGGTCGTCCGCTGGGTCACGATGCCGACCGGCTCGCCGTCGACGGTGGTCCGCAGCTGCACGATGCCGTCGTCGGTGCGCAGGACCAGGAACTCCAGCACCTGCGGCGCCCCCGCGCCGCCGAGCGTCGGCGTCGCGACCTCCTCGTGCACGTGCCGGTCCATCGGCACGCAGCGGTCGCCGTCCAGCCAGCCCTCCGACTCCACCGTCGCCTCGCCGCCGTCGGGCTCGCACAGGCGGACGACGACGGTGTCGACGTTGTCGCTGTTGGCGCTGGTGGCCGACCAGGCGTAGTCCACGCCGCGGCCGAGCTGCACCACCAGGTTGGTCCCGGCGAACGAGACACCCCGCGCGTGGATGCCCGGGGCGACGACGGCCTGCTCGGTGAGCAGCTGGGGCGCGTAGTAGCCGGTCTGCGGGCCGAACACCGTCACCGGGTGCCCGTCGGCGGTGCGGTCACCGGACACCAGCGCCGCGTTGCTCATGCCGTCGGCGACCGCGGCCAGGTCGATCGTGCCGAACGGCGTGGTCACCGCCATCGGCGCGGGGTCGAGCCGGCCGGACAGCGCGCCGAGCGACGGCAGCGGCAGCTCCCCCGCGCCGGCGTCCGCACCCGTGCCCGGGGCGGTCTCGCCGTCCAGGTCGGGCAGGGCGACGCCGGGCTTCGTCGGGTCGACCGGACCGCCGCCGTACGGCGCCGCGGTGGACGACGTGGTCGGGGCGTGCTCGTCGTCGGCGGACCGCAGGTCGTCGAAGATCCGCCGTCCCTCGTCGGCCCCGAACTGCTGCTCGAGCTGCTGGAGCCAGCGGGCGTTGGCGAACTCGGCTCCGCCGCCCTTGCCGAAGATGCCGCCGACCAGCGAGGCGATGTAGACGACGTCCGCGCGGTCCCAGGGCTCGGGCACCCGCTGGAGGGCGACGTACTCGGCCGGGCACTCCGGGCCGAGCACGAGACCCGGGCACAGCTGCTGCTGCGCGGCGTTGATGCCGGCGATGAAGGCGTCGAAGGCGGCCAGCAGCCGCTGCCCCTCCTCGCCGAAGCGCTCGGCGACCTCCTCGACCTGGGCGGCCGCCTCCTCCTCGGTGTAGAACGCCGAGCGCAGCTGCTCCTGGTCCATCGCGATGTTGGCCTCGCTGGGGCCGAGGAACTCGGCGGCGCGGGCCGCGCCCACGTGCCTGAGGACGTCCATGAGGAACATCCGGTCCTGCGTCCCGGCGTACCCGGAGCCGAACGCGGCGTCCTCCCGGGTCTCGCCCTCGATGTAGGGGACGCCGTACCCGTCGCGGCGGATGACCACGCCGTCCCGCGGCCGCTCGACGCTGACCGCCTCGTCGTCGGTCAGGGTGAGCGGGGCGTCCTTGTAGTAGGCCGGGAGGTCCTCCTCGGTCAGCGCGGAGAGGTCGGCCGCGTTGAGGGCGTCGTACATCTCCAGCTGGTCGGCGAAGTTGTCCGGCGCGTTCTGCCCGTCGACCGCCGCCCGCCCGAGCGGGTCACCGAGCACCGCCCCGATCGTGCCGGGGAGGTCCATGGAGCCGCGCTGCCCGGGTGGAAGCACGTTGCGGACCGACCCGTAGTCCTCCTGCTGCGGTGCAGGGGTCGCCGCAGCCGGGGTGGCCAGGCCGGCCACGACCAGGCCGGTGACCAGCACGAGCGATGTGGGCAGGGCGGGCAGCCGCACGACGACCTCCGGGATCCGGGAGCAGTGCCGTGCGGAACGAGCGAAGTTACCGGTGAGTTACGTCACCGGGCCATGCGGAACGAGAGAGGTCAGAACCGGGCGGGCTCGGTGTAGCTCCCCCACTCCGCGCGCAGCGCGTCGCAGATCTCGCCGAGGGTCGCCTCCGCCCGGACGGCGTCGAGCATGGCCGGGACCATGTTCGCGTCGGTGCGCGACACCTCCACCATGCGCGCGACCGCGGCCCGTGCGGCGTCGTCGTCCCGCTGCCCGCGCCGGCCGGCGAGCTCAGCCTTCTGGTCGATCTCGACCTGGTGGCTGACCCGGAGGATGTCCAGCTTGTCGTGGGCCTCGACGGAGCCGGCGAGCGTGTTGACGCCGACGACCTTCTTGTCGCCCTTCTCCAGCGCCCGCTGGTAGACGAACGCCGCCTCGGCGATCTCGCCGGTGAACCAGCCGTCCTCGATGCCGCGCAGGATGCCCGAGGTCATCGTGCCGTCGCTGCCCATGTCCCTGATGCGGGCGAAGATCTCCTCCGCCTGCCGCTCGAGCTCGTCCGTGAGCGCCTCGACGTACCAGGACCCGCCCAGCGGGTCGGCCACGTTCATGACGCCGGTCTCCTCGGCGATCACCTGCTGCGTGCGCAGCGCGATCTGCGCGGCCTTGGCGCTGGGCAGCGCCAGCACCTCGTCGAGCGCGTTGGTGTGCAGGCTCTGGGTGCCGCCGAGCACCGCCGACAGCGCCTCGATCGCCGTCCGCACGATGTTGTTGTCCGGCTGCTGGGCGGTGAGGCTCACGCCCGCCGTCTGGGTGTGGAAGCGGAGCTGCTGGGCCTTCTCGCTCTTCGCCCCGTAGACGTCGCGCAGCCAGCGGGCCCAGATGCGGCGCGCGGCGCGGAACTTGGCGATCTCCTCGAAGAAGTCGATGTGCGCATCGAAGAAGAAGCTCAGCCCGGGCGCGAACTGCTCCACGTCCAGCCCGCGGGAGAGCCCGAGCTCCACGTACGCGAAGCCGTCGGCCAGCGTGTACGCCAGCTCCTGCGCGGCGGTCGAGCCGGCCTCGCGGATGTGGTAGCCGGAGACGCTGATCGGCTTGTAGGCCGGGATCTTCTCGGCGCAGTACTCCATGAGATCGCCGATCAGGCGCAGGTGCGGCTCGGGGGCGAACAGCCACTCCTTCTGCGCGATGTACTCCTTGAAGATGTCGGTCTGCAGGGTGCCGTTGAGCTTGCCGAGGTCGACGCCCTGCCGCTCGGCTGCCACCAGGTACATGCAGAACACCGGCACGGCGGGACCGCTGATCGTCATCGACGTCGTCGTCCCGTCGAGCGGGATGCCGTCGAAGAGCACGTCCATGTCGGCGGCGCTGTCGATCGCGACGCCGCAGTGGCCCACCTCGCCCAGCGCGCGGGGGTCGTCGGAGTCGCGCCCCATGAGGGTCGGCATGTCGAAGGCGACGGAGAGGCCCCCACCGCCCTCGGCCAGGATCATCCGGTAGCGCTCGTTGGTCTGCCGGGCGTTGCCGAAGCCGGCGAACTGGCGGATCGTCCACGCCCGCCCGCGGTAGCCGGTGGCGTGCAACCCCCGGGTGAACGGGAACTCCCCCGGATAGCCGATCCGCGCGAAGTCCTCGACGGCCGACTCGTCAGCGGGCCCGTAGACCGGCTGGACCTCGACGCCCGACAGCGTCGTGAAGTCGGCGTCGCGCACCTTGCCCGCGGCCAGCGCCGCGTCGTACCGCTGCTGCCACCGCTGCCCGGCGTCGGTTCCCATGACCAGATAGTAGGACGTCCAACTATCCGGCGTCGACGTCTCCGGCGCCGAGCCGCACCCGGCGGAGGACGTCGAAGAGCGTCTCGCGGTCCGCTTCGGAGAGATCGGCGAGGCCGAAGTCGAGATCGGTGAGCGCCTTGGTGGCCACCTCGACGACGTCCCGGCCTGCATCGGTGATCCCCGCCAGCACCCCGCGGCCGTCGTCCGGGTTGGGCCGGCGCCGCACGTACCCCGCCGCGACCAGCCGGTCGATCGCGTTGGTGACGCTGGTCGGGTGCACCATCAGCCGGCTGCCGATCACCTTGAGCGGCAGCTCGCCGGTGCGGCTGAAGGTGAGCAGGACGAGCACCTCGTACCGGGCGAACGTCAGCGCGTGCGGCTTGAGCACCTCGTCGAACCGGGCGAGCAGGATCTGCTGGACCCGGAAGACGCTCGTCGCGGCCCGCATGGCCGACGCCGGGCCGAACCGCTGCTCCCATCTCCGACCCGCCCGCTCGATCGGGTCGAAGGGCAGCCCCAGCGGTCGCACCATGCGGCGAACGCTACCGGGCCCGTCCCTGCTCTCCGGCGGAGCGCTGTCCCTGCACCAGCCATCGCACCCGGTGAAGTGGCCGCCTCGGGGACGACGCCGGAGCAGAGGTGACCCGGTCCACAGGAGGGCCCGTATTCCCGCTGCTGGCGCGACATGTCGCCGAGTCGATGACTCGACATGACGACTCTCCGGTTGTGGTCCCCCTGACCGCTTCGTACGGTCGATGAGCCGGCCGGGTGGTCGTCGCCCGACGAGGGTGGCCCCGGCGCCGGTACCGCCGCAGTCCCGGGGCGGTGTGCCCACCAGGGCCCGCCCGGTGAGCGAGCGCGACCAGCACCCAGCCCCCAGCGCAGGTGTGCTGCGCCGTGCCCGCGGCGGGCGAAGGGAAGGAGAGCTCCCACCCGTGGGAACCACTCAGCCGACCGTGCACGCCCACCGACTCCCCTCCACCGGCCGCCGCCCGCTCCGCCGGCTCGGCGCCGGGCTGTTCACCGGGGCCGCCGCCTCGCTGACCATCGCGCTCTCGCCGGTCGTGGCCACGCCCGCCCACGCCGGGACGACGGCCGCGGCGAGCACGGACACCGCCCCGAGCCCGGCGGCCGACAAGGCGTGGCAGACGGCGAACGCGCAGACCGGCAAGGCGTACCAGTACGGCGGCGCCGGCCCGGACTCCTTCGACTGCTCGGGTCTGACGCAGTTCGCCTACGCCTCGGCCGGCATCTCGCTGCCGCACTCGAGCAGCGGCCAGTCGGAGCTGGGGACGCCCGTCGACCGGGCGAACCTGGCTCCCGGCGACCTCGTGTTCTTCTACAGCCCGGTGAGCCACGTCGGCATCTACGTCGGCAACGGCCAGATGGTCCACGCCGCGAACGAATCCACCGGCGTCGAGGTCACCAGCGTCGACATGGAGGGCTACAACTTCGCCCGCCGCATCGCCTGATCCGGTTCCCCGCCGCCCCGCTCAGCGCAGAGCGGGGCGCAGCGGCGGGACCTCCCGCACGCCGAACACCTCGCGCAGCGCCACCCGGGCGGCGTTGTCACCGCACTGGCCGTGGACCGCGGGGCCCGGCGGCGTCGCCGCGGAGGCGAGGTACACGCCCGTCACCGGCGTCTTGTAGGTGTTCCAGCGCGGCACCGGGCGGGCCAGCATCTGCCGCAGCGTCGCCTGGCCGTTGGAGATGTCCCCTCCGACGTAGCTCGGGTTCCACTGCTCCATCGCCACGGCGTTCTTCGTGCACCGCTCCACCACCGTGTCCCGGAAGCCCGGCGCGAACCGCTCGACCTGCTTCTCGATGGCCTCGGTCATGTCGACGTCGGCGCCGTGCGGCACGTGCACGTAGGCCCAGAAGATGTGCCCACCCTCGGGCGCCCGCGTGGGGTCGGGCACGGTCGGCTGGACGGCGAGCACGTAGGGCTTGTCGGTCACGCGGCCCTCGTTCGGCGCCCGCTCGCCGGCGATCGTCTCGTCGAGGTTGCCCGCGATGTGGATGGTGCCCGCCCGGCGCACGTCCGGGTTGGTCCACGGCACGGGCTCGGACAGGATCCAGTCGATCTTGAACACGCCGGCGCCGTGCTTGTACCGCCGCACCCACCGCCGGTAGCCCTCGTTCACCCGGTCGCCGGCCATGCCGACGAAGGCTTCCGGCGTCGTGTCGAGCAGCACCGCCGGGACGCCCTCGAACTCGCGCAGGTCGGTGACGTGGTGCCCCGTGACGACCTCGCCACCCTGCTCCTCCAGCGCGCGCACCATCGCGTCGGCCAGGTTCTGCGAGCCGCCCTCGATCAACGGCCAGCCGGCGTGGTGGGACAGCATCGCGAGCAGCATCCCGAGCGCCGAGGTCAGCGGCTGGGTCAGGTCGAGCATCCCGTGCGCCGCGGCGCCGCCCAGGAGGGCGCGCGCCTCCTCGCTCTCGAAGTACCGGCGGGCCAGCCAGCGAACGTTGGGCAGCCCGTTCAGCCCGAACTGCGCGATCTGCAGCGGGCTGCGGGTGGGCAGCCGGCGCAGCCTGCTGGTCAGGAAGAAGTCGACGACGTCGGTGCCGTGCTCGACCAGCGGCCCGAACAGACGCCGGTACGCGGCGGCGTCCTGCCCCAGCCCCGCCGCGGTCTCCTCCAACGACCGGACCGAGATCGAGGCGCGCCCGCCGTCGAGCGGGTGGGCGAAGTTGATCTCCGGCTGCACCAGCCGCACCCCGCGGCTCTCCGGGGCGAACTCCCGGAAGAACGGCGCGGCGGCCGCCATCGGCTGCACGATCGAGCACACGTCGTGGACGTAGCCGGGGCGCATCAGCTCTTCGGTGCGCATCCCGCCACCCGGCCGCTCGGCCGCCTCGACGACCTGGACCCGCAGCCCTGCCGCCGACAGGCGCAGGGCGGCGGCGAGCCCGTTGGGCCCGGCTCCGACGACGACGGCGTCGGGTTTCCCGTTCACCCGCCCATCCTCGCCGCCCCGGGGGCGACGTGCCCGTTCAGAGCTGGTCGAGCAGCTCGTCGGCGGCCCGGTAGGGGTCGGTCTCCCCCGCGACCACGCGGTCGGCCAGCGCGCCCAGGGCCGCCGACCCGTGCACGTCACCCATGCGCTCGCGCAGCGACGCCAGCGCGATCGCCTCGATCTCGCGCGCCGCCCGCTCGCTGCGCCGCCGCTGCCCCTCGCCGGAGGACTCGAGCCACTCGCGGTGCGCCTCGATCTTCTCGAGCACCTGGTCGACCCCGTTGTCGGTCTCGCGGCTCGCGACGGTCTTCACGATCGGCGGCCGCCAGTGCCCGGCCTCGGAGTGCCGGCCGCCCAGCGACAGCATGTACCGGAGGTCGCGCACGGTCTGGTCGGCGCCGTCCCGGTCGGCCTTGTTGACGACGAACACGTCGGCGACCTCGAGGATCCCGGCCTTGGCCGCCTGGATGCCGTCGCCCATGCCCGGCGCGACCAGCACGAGCGTCGTGTCGGCCAGCGAGGCGATCTCCAGCTCCGACTGGCCGACCCCGACGGTCTCGACGAGGACGACGTCGCAGCCGGCGGCGTCCAGCACCCGGAGCGCCTGGGGCGTGGCCCACGACAGCCCGCCCAGGTGCCCTCGCGAGGCCATCGACCGGATGTACACCCCGCTGTCGCCGGCGTGGTCCTGCATGCGCACGCGATCGCCCAGCAGCGCGCCGCCGGAGAACGGGGAGGACGGGTCGACGGCCAGGACGCCGACGCGCTTGCCGGCGGCGCGCAGCGCCCGCACCAGCGCCGTCGTCGACGTCGACTTGCCGACACCCGGCGAGCCGGTCAGGCCCAGGACCTGGGCGCGGCCGGTGTGCGGCGCCAGCGCCGCGGCCACCTCGCGCAGCGCGGGGCTGGCGTCCTCGACCAGCGAGATCAGCCGCGCGACCGAACGGGCGTCGCCCTCACGGGCCCGCTCCACCAGGGTGGGTACGTCGGCAGCACGGCGCCCCCGCCGCCCACGAGAGGCGGTGGGGGCGTCCGTCTGGACGGCGACGCCGTCCGTCACGCCTTCGCGGGCACGTGCAGGATCAGGGCGTCGCCCTGGCCACCGCCGCCGCACAGGGCCGCGGCGCCGACGCCGCCACCGCGGCGGCGGAGCTCGAGCGCCAGGTCGAGCACGATGCGGGCACCGCTCATCCCGACCGGGTGGCCGAGGGCGATGGCGCCGCCGTTGGGGTTGACCCTCTCCGGGTCGATGCCGAGCTCGCGGGTGGAGACGATGCCGACGGCCGCGAAGGCCTCGTTGAGCTCGACGACGTCGAGGTCCTTGGGGTCGATGCCCTCGCGGGCACAGGCCTTCTGGATGGCGCGCGACGGCTGGCTCTGCAGCGTGGCGTCCGGACCGGCGACGACGCCGTGCGCGCCGATCTCGGCGAGCACCGTGCAGCCGAGCTCGGCCGCCTTCTCCGCGCTCATCACCACGACAGCGCAGGCGCCGTCGGAGATCTGCGAGGCGGTGCCGGCCGTGATGGTGCCGTCCTTGGCGAAGGCGGGCTTGAGCTTGGACAGGCTCTCGGCGGTGGTGTCGGGGCGGATGCCCTCGTCCTCCTTGAACTCGATCGGGTCGCCCTTGCGCTGCGGGATGAGGACGGGGGTCACCTCCTCGTCGAAGATGCCGTTCTTCCAGGCCCGCGCGGCCTTCTGGTGACTGGCGGCGGCGAACTCGTCCTGCTCCTCGCGGGTCAGGTCGTAGCGGCTGTTCGCCTGCTCGGTGAGCACGCCCATGGCGACCTGGTCGAAGGTGTCCGAGAGGCCGTCGTGGGCCATCGCGTCGACGAGCTTCGTGTCGCCGTACTTCGTGCCGGTGCGCGAGTTGGCCAGCAGGTGCGGCGCCTGGGTCATCGACTCCATGCCACCGGCCACGACGACGTCGAACTCGCCGGCGCGGATGAGCTGGTCGGCCAGGGCGATGGCGTCGAGGCCAGAGAGGCAGACCTTGTTCAGCGTGAACGAGGGCACCGACATCGGGATGCCACCGGCGACCGCGGCGGGACGGGCGGGGTTCTGGCCCGCGCCGGCCTGGATGACCTGACCCATGATCACGTAGTCGACCTGGTCGCCGGAGATGCCGGCCCGCTCCAGCGCCGCCTTGATGGCGACGCCGCCGAGGTCGGCCGCGGAGAAGTCCTTGAGCGAGCCGAGCAGCCGGCCCATCGGGGTGCGGGCGCCGCTGACGATGACGGAGCGGGACATTGCTGCCTCCAGTACCGGGCCGCCGCCGTTGGCAGCCGTGTCGTGTGCCGATCTCGTGGCATGAGGATAGGGCGCCCTGGACAACGAGCCACCCCGCATCCGGGCTCGACCACCCGGGGGTGAACCCCGCCACATCGATGTGACGTCTGAGACGTCTGGCGGCAGGATGCCCGCGTGACCAACGAGACGCGTGCCGGGCTGCCCGGCGAGCTGTTCACGACGATCGACCACGTCGGCATCGCCGTGCCCGACCTGGACGAGGCCATCGCCTTCTACGCACAGGCCTTCGGGGTGCAGTCGGTGCACGAGGAGACCAACGAGGAGCAGGGCGTCCGCGAGGCCATGCTCGCCGTCGGCGACGGCGGCACCCGGATCCAGCTGCTGGCGCCGCTCACGCCGGAGTCGACGATCGCGAAGTTCATCGGTCGCTCCGGCCCCGGCCTGCAGCAGCTCGCCTTCCGGGTCGAGGACGTCGAGGCGGTCAGCGCGACGCTGCGCGAGCGCGGCCTGCGCCTGCTCTACGACGAGCCCAGGCGCGGCACCGCCGACAGCCGGGTCAACTTCATCCATCCGAAGGACGCCGGCGGGGTGCTCGTCGAACTCGTGCAGCCCGCGACTGGGCACTGACCATTACTCACCAGTAACATCCGCTCGACGCACCGCCCTACCGAGCCGACGAAGACCCGGGAGTACGCGTGAACGAGATCAGGGACGCCATCCTCGCCGACCAGCTGGATGCCGTTGCAGGACTGGCGGTGCCGGAGTCCTACCGCGCCGTCGTCGTCCGCAAGGACGAGCAGGACATGTTCCAGGGCATGGCCACCAAGGAGAAGGACCCGCGCAAGTCGCTGCACGTCCAGGAGGTGGCGACGCCGGAGCTCGGGCCGGGCGAGGCGATCGTCGCCGTCATGGCGTCGTCGGTGAACTACAACACCGTCTGGACGTCGATCTTCGAGCCGGTCTCGACCTTCGGCTTCCTGGAGCGCTACGGCCGCGTCTCCGAGCTGACCAAGCGGCACGACCTGCCCTACCACGTGGTGGGGTCCGACCTCGCCGGCGTCGTCCTGGCGGTCGGCCCGGGCGTGAACAAGTGGAAGGCCGGCGACGAGGTCGTCGCGCACTGCCTCTCGGTCGAGCTCGAGGACCCCGCCGGCCACGACGACACGATGATGGACCCGCAGCAGCGGATCTGGGGCTTCGAGACCAACTTCGGCGGCCTGGCCGAGCTGGCCCTGGTCAAGAGCAACCAGCTGATGCCCAAGCCCGGCCACCTCTCCTGGGAGGAGGCCGCGGCCCCCGGGCTGGTCAACTCGACCGCCTACCGCCAGCTGGTCAGCCGCAACGGCGCCAACATGAAGCAGGGCGACACGGTCCTCATCTGGGGCGCCTCCGGTGGCCTGGGCTCCTACGCCACCCAGATGGCGCTCAACGGCGGCGCCATCCCGGTCTGCGTCGTGAGCAGCCCGGAGAAGGCCGAGATCGTCCGCAAGATGGGCGCGGAGCTGATCATCGACAGGTCGGCGGAGCAGTACAAGTTCTGGAAGGACGAGGACAACCAGGACCCCAAGGAGTGGCAGCGCCTGGGCAAGAAGATCCGTGAGCTGACCGGCGGCGAGGACGTCGACATCGTCTTCGAGCACCCCGGCCGGGAGACCTTCGGCGCCAGCGTCTACGTGGCGAAGAAGGGCGGCACGATCGTCACCTGCGCCTCGACCACCGGGTACATGCACCAGTACGACAACCGGTACCTGTGGATGAACCTGAAGAAGATCCTCAGCTCCCACTTCGCCAACTACAAGGAGGCGTGGGAGGCCAACCGGCTGATCGACAAGGGGCTCATCCACCCGACCCTGTCGAAGGTGTACCCGATGGAGGAGGTCGGCCAGGCCGCCCTCGACGTCCACCGCAACGCCCACCAGGGCAAGGTCGGCGTCCTGACGCTGGCCCCCGAGGAGGGTCTCGGGGTGCGCGACCGGGAGAAGCGCGAGAAGCACCTCGACGCGATCAACCGCTTCCGCGGGGTCTAGCACCACGTCCCTCGGGGCCCGGCCGCAGCTGCGGCCGGGCCCCGAGGCGTTGCACAGCCGTCCCACTGGCATCGATCTCCCGGCGACACGCTGACGAGCCCCGGACCTTCTGCGAGGATGGAGACATGAGCGATCCCCGCCGCGACCTGCTGCCGATCCACGAGGCCCAGCACTCGTTCGACGTGGTCCTGCGGGGTTACGACCGCAACCAGGTGGCGGAGACGATCGAGCGGCTCGAAGCCGATTTCCGGATCGCGCTCGCCGACCGCGACGCCGCGGTGAACCGCTCGGCCGACCTGGCCGGTCAGCTCTCCGCGCTGCACGGCGAGATCGAGTCGCTGCGCCGCAAGGCCGCGACGGCCTCGGCCCCGACCTTCGAGAACATCAGCGAGCGCATCCAACACATGCTGCAGCTCGCCGAGGAGGAGGCCGGCGAGATCCGCCGCGCCGCCGAGCTCGACGCCCAGGCGGTCCGCGAGCAGACCGCGGCCGAGGAGCGGGCCCTGCTCGAGCGGCACGCCGCCGGTCAGGCCGAGGTGGAGCGGATGCTCGCCGAGGCCCGCCAGAACGCCGAGCAGATCATGCAGAAGGCCCAGCAGCGCGCCGACGAGCTCGTGGCCAAGGCCCAGGAGCGGGTCGCCCGCCTCGACGCCGAGTCGCAGGCGCGCCGGGCCAAGGTCGAGGAGGACTTCGACATCGCCCAGCGTGCGCGCCGGGCCGAGGCCGCCGCGCAGGAGGAGGAGCGCGAGCGCGTCTCCACCCAGGCCGCGCGGCAGCGGATCGCGACCGCCGAGCAGCACGCCGCCCAGCTCATCGCCGAGGCGGAGGCCAAGGCGGAGGCCATCCGCGACGTCCGCGACGAGCTCACCAGCCGCCTGCTCGCCGCTCGCCAGCTGCTGACCACGCTGCCGGACCTCTCCGACCGCCCCCAGCAGACCGCGCCCCAGCCGAAGCAGAGCGCCTCCCCGCAGGCCCCGGCGCAGCAGCCCGCGGCCCAGCAGTCCTCCTCGTCGTCCCAGGGCGCGGAGGCGGGCACGAGCAGCGCCCCGGCGACCGGCAGCTCCACCGCCGCCACCCCGGCCCGGGAGCCCGAGCGCCGCCCCTCGCCCACCCCGTCGACGACGACCGCACCCGCCGCCGCTCCCCAGGGTGCTGCGTCCCGCGGTGAGGGCGAGGCGGCCGCGGCTCGTCAGCCCACCCGGACCGAGCCGGCCACGCGCCAGCTGCCGATGCCGCCGCGTCCCGGCGCCACGGCGACCCCCGTCCAGGGCCCGCCGACCCAGGCGATCGACCAGCCGGTGAGCCAGGGGCGTTCCTGAACCCAGACGCACGACCGGCAGCCCGCCCGTCGCCGGACCGCGAGGTCCGGTCGGCGCGCGGGCTGTTCGTCGTCGTGGTGGGTCTGCTGTGCGCGTCCCTCGGCATGCCCGCGGCGGGCGCGGAGGACGGCGGGCAGCTGCGGTTCGCGCACCTCTCCCCCGACACCCCCGCCGTGGACGTCGCGGTCGCTCCCCTGCCGTCGGACCGGACGGGGCCGCTGACCGACCCGGGTGAGGACGCCACCACTGGCCTCGCCTACGGGGCGGTCAGCGAAGCGCTCGACCTCCCCGCCGGCAGCTACGCGGTCAGCGTCCGCGCCGAGGGAGCGGCGCGGAGCGTGCCGCCGGCCCTGTCGGCGCGGGTCGACGTCCCGGCGGGCGGCGCCCTGACGGTGACCCTCACCGGCTCGTTCGCCGACCTGGGGGTCGCCACGCTGACCGACGACCTGTCCGCTCCCCCGCCCGGGTCCGCACGCGTCCGGGTCCTGGCAGCGGCCGGGAGCCTCCCGGCGGCCGACGTCGCGCTGAGCGGCGGACCCGCGCTCGCGTCAGGGCTCCCCTTCGGCGCGGCCGCCGAGCCCCGGACGGTTCCCGCCGGTCCGGCGACCCTGCTCGTGGGCGACGCGGAGCCGGTGCCGGTCACGTTCGCCGCGGGCTCCGTCGTCACCCTCCTCGTCCTGGACGGGGAGGGCGGCGGGCTCCTGGTGCGCCCCGTCGTCGACGCCGCCGGCCCCTCCGTCGTGCCCACCGGCGCGGTCGAGGCGGGGACCGGCGACCTCCCCGGCGGTCCCGCTCCGGTCGCCCTCGCCGCCCTCGCCGCCCTGGCCGGGCTGGTCCTCGCCGGCCGGCGGGGAAGGGTGCTGCTGGTCGCGACGGGCTTGGCCGCCGTCACCGGGGTGACCGCCCCGGCCGGCGCAGCCGAAGCGGTCGCGCCGGTGGTGGCGGTCAGCGCGGCCGGCTCCCCCGCCGCCCCCGTCCGCCTCAGCGTCCCGGACGCCGGCGTGGACGCCCTGCTCGCGGGGGCGGGGCTGGACAGCGCGGGCGCGCTCGTGCCGCCCGCCGACCCCGCGCTGGCGGGCTGGTACACCGGCGGCCCGGTTCCCGGCCTGCCCGGCCCCGCGGTCATCGCCGGGCACGTCGACTGGGCGGGCGCGCCCGCGGTGTTCTCCCGCCTCGGCGAGCTGCGCCCCGGTGCCGAGGTCGTCGTCGGTCGGGCGGACGGCAGCACCGCGCGCTTCACCGTCACGCGCGTCGTCTCCCGGCCGAAGACCGACTTCCCGGTGGACGACGTGTACGCACCCACCAGCGGCGCGGAGCTGCGGCTGATCACCTGCGGCGGGTCGTTCGACCGCGCCGCCGGGAGCTACCGGGACAACGTGGTGGTCTTCGCCGAGGCGGTCGGCTGATTCAGCGGCGGCGGTCGCGCGCCCGCCAGCAGGCGGTGTGCCAGTGCCGGCGCAGGTCGGCCGCCGTGTCGGTGTCCCAGGGGTCCAGGTCGGAGTCGCGAGCGTAGGCCGCCCAGGTCACCACGTGCGGCGTCCCGGGCCGGATCTCCTGGTCGCAGCCCGGGCAGCGGTAGGTCTTCCCCGTCGCGGCGCCCGTGACGGAGCGGACCACCCAGTCGCCGTCCGCGGCCTCCTCGACCTGCTCGGTCCGGCGGGCCGGCTCACGACCGGTGGGTCGCGAGCCGGCCCGGGGACGGCGACGGGGCACCCGTCAGCGGCTGGCGTAGTCCCGGAACCCGCGGCCGGTCTTGCGGCCCAGGTAGCCGGCGGTGACCAGGTGCTCGAGCAGCGGAGCCGGCGCGAAGCCGGGCTCCCGGAACTCGATGTAGAGCTCGCGCTCGATGGCCAGCGACACGTCGAGGCCGACGACGTCGAGCAGCTCGAAGGGCCCCATCGGGTACCCGCAGCCCACCTTCATCGCGGCGTCGATGTCGTCGGCGGTGGCGTAGTGCGCCTCGAGCATCTTCACCGCGTCGTTCAGGTACGGGAAGAGCAGCGCGTTGACGATGAAGCCGGCCCGGTCGGTGCACGCGACGGCGTGCTTGCCGAGCTTCGCGCTGACCGCGTGCGCGGTGGCGGCGACGTCGGGAGCTGTCGAGATGGTCGAGACGACCTCGACGAGCTTCATGACCTGCGCCGGGTTGAAGAAGTGCATGCCCACCACGTCGGCGGGGCGGCCGCTGGCCTTGGCGCACTCGATGACCGGCAGGCTGGACGTCGTCGTCGCGAGCACCGCGCCGGGCTTGGCGATCTCACCGAGGTTGGCGAACAGCGCCTCCTTGACCGACAGCGACTCGACGACGGCCTCGATGATGAGGTCGCGGTCGGCGAGCTCGTCCAGCGACGTCGTCCCGCTGACGCGGCCCAGGATCTCGTCCTTGGCGGTCTCCTCCAGCCGGCCGCGCACGACCTGCTTGTCGAGGGACTTGGTGAGCGCCGTCGTGACGGCCTCCACCTTCTCCGGCGTGCGAGCGACGAACCGGACGTCGTAGCCGCCCTTGGCCACGACCTCGATGATCCCGGTGGCCATCGTGCCGGACCCGATGACGCCGACCGCCTGCACCGCCCGGGCGCCTTCGGCGGCCCCGCCCGCAGCGGGGGTCGCGGCGTCGTCGACGACCTGGGCCGAGCCCGGCTCGGCGTAGCTGTAGAAGCCGCGGCCGGACTTCCGGCCGAGCAGCCCCGCGGTCATCATCTGCTTGATCACCGGGCTGGGCGCGTGCAGCCGGTTGCGCGACTGCTTGTACATCGTGTCGAGGATCTCGTAGGCGGTGTCGATGCCGATGAGGTCCATGAGCGCGAGCGGGCCCATCGGCAGGCCGCAGCCCAGCCGCATGGCCGCGTCGATGTCCTCGCGGGTGGCGTAGCGGTTCTCGTACATGGAGACCGCGTGGTTGAGGTAGCCGAACAGCAGCGCGTTGGCGATGAAGCCGGCGCGGTCGCCGATCGTGACGTCGACCTTGCCCAGCCGCTCGGCCAGCGCCTCGACGTCCTCGACGACCGAGGGCTCGGTGACGACCGTCTGCACGACCTCGACCAGCTTCATGACCGGGGCCGGGTTGAAGAAGTGCATGCCGATGACCTTGCTCGGGCGTCCGGTGACGACCGAGAGCTCGGTGACCGAGAGGCTCGAGGTGTTGGTGGCCAGGATCGTGTCCGGTGCGCAGATCTTGTCCAGCTGCGTGAAGACCTCGGCCTTGAGCTCCATGCGCTCCGGCACGGCCTCGATCACCAGCTCGGCGTCCGCGAGGTCCTCCAGCGAGGTGCTGAAGCGGATCCGCTCGAAGATGGCGTCCCGGTCGGCGGGGTCGAGCTTGCCGCGGCTCACCGCGCGGTCGGTGGACTGCTCGACGTGGCCGCGGCCGCGGGCCAGCGCCTCGTCGGTGACCTCCACGGCGGTGACCGACAGGCCCGCCCGTGCGAGCACCTCCGCGATGCCGGCACCCATGGTGCCCAGCCCCACGACGCCGACCTCGTTCAGTTCCCTGGCCACGTTGCCATCTCCCATCGCCGGTGATCGCGGGCAGTCTCTCACCCCGGGCCGGTGGCCGCCTCGCGGGCCTACCCGTCGGTAACTTCAGAACAGCCGCTGCGAGGGGTCGTCGGTGCCCTTCAGGACGGCGTAGTCGACGGTCACGCAGTCGATGCCGCGGTCCTGGGCGAGCACCCGTGCCTGCGGCTTGATCTCCTGCGCGGCGAACACGCCCTTGACCGGCGCCAGCAGCGGGTCGCGGTTGAGCAGCTCGAGATAGCGGGTCAGCTGCTCGACGCCGTCGATCTCGCCCCGCCGCTTGATCTCCACGGCCACCACCGCGCCCGAGGCGTCGCGGCAGAGCAGGTCGACCGGCCCGATCGCCGTCGGGTACTCGCGGCGGACGAGCGACCAGCCCTGGCCGAAGGTCTCCACGTGGAGGGCGAGCAACCGCTGCAGCTCGGCCTCGACGCCGTCCTTCTGCAGCCCGGGGTCGACGCCCAGGTCGTGGGAGTGCTCGTGCTCGACCGCCTCGATGGTGATGATCAGCTGCTCACCGGCCTTGTTCGTCACCGTCCAGGTGCCGGCCCCGTCGGTGACGTCCTCCTTGAGGGTGCACGGTGGGGTCATCCAGTTCAGCGGCTTGTAGGCGCGGTCGTCGGCGTGGATGGACACCGAGCCGTCGGCCTTCACCAGCAGGAGGCGGGTCGCCATCGGCAGGTGAGCGGTGAGCCGCCCGATGTAATCGACGGAGCAGCGGGCGATGACCAGGCGCACGGGGCCCGACGCTACCGCGCGCGGGAACCCGGCCCGCCGCCCCGTCGTCGGAGAGGCATGACGATCGTGCGCGGAGCCGGCCCGGCGGTCCTCGTCGTCCTGGCGCTGGGGGTGGCCGGCTGCGCCGAGCGCGGGACCGGGTCGCCACCTCCGGACGCCGCCTCCCCGAGCAGCGCCCAGGTGCCGGCGGACCCGGCGGCGCTGGTGTTCCGGGTCGAGTACACCGGCGGCTTCGTGACGCCGGAGACGACCGTCGGCCGGCTGCCCGTCGCCAGCGTCTACGGCGACGGCCGGGTGTTCGTCGAGGGCCCGGTCGCGCTCATCTACCCCGGGTTCGCCTGGCCCAACGTCCAGGTGCTCGACATCGGCGCGGACGGGGTCCAGGAACTCGCCGACCGCGCGCTGGCCGCGGGCGTCGCCGAGACCGGCGACCTGGGCACGCCCCCGATCGCCGACGCGCCGTCCACCCGGTTCACGCTGGTGACCGAGGAGGGGACCCACGTCCGCGAGGTGTACGCGCTCAGCGAGACCGCCGGCATGCCCGGCAGCGGGCTCACGGACGAGCAGGAGGCCGCCCGGGCGGAGCTGCTCGACCTGTTCACGGCGGTCGGCGACCTCGCCGCCGGGCCTCCGGCCCCGGAGCCGTGGACGCCCGACGCGGTCGCCGCGATCACCCGTCCGTGGACGGCGTCGGACGAGGACGTCGCCCAGGGGCTGACGCCGGAAGCTGTCGCCTGGCCCGGTCCGCCGCTGCCCGGCGAGCCGGTCGGCCCGCTCCCCGACCTCGGCTGCGTGACGGCGACGGGCGAGCAGGCTGCCGCCGTCGTGGCGGCGGCGCAGGACGCGAACGTCCTCACGCCGTGGCTGTCCCCCGACGGCAGCCGGTGGTCGGTCACGTTCCGCCCGCTGCTGCCCGACGAGACCGGCTGCGCCGACCTCACCGGCTGAGACGACGACCGGCCCGGCCCTCCAGGACGGAGGACCGGGCCGGTCGGGTGCGTGCGGAGCTACGCGGCGGCGGGCTCGGGCAGACGCAGGTCGGCGTCGACGCCCTTGCGCTCCTCGACCCGGGCGAGCGGGTCGATCGTCGAGGTCGACCGGTAGCGCTCGACGTCGAGGATGCCCTCGCGCTTGGCCACGATGGTCGGGACGAGCGCCTGACCCGCGACGTTCACCGCGGTACGGCCCATGTCGAGGATCGGGTCGATCGCGAGGAGCAGACCCACACCGGCCAGCGGCAGGCCGAGCGTCGACAGGGTGAGGGTCAGCATGACCACCGCGCCGGTGACGCCGGCGGTGGCCGCCGAGCCGATGACCGAGACGAGCACGATCAGCAGGTAGTCGGTGATCGACAGGTCCACGCCGAAGAACTGGGCCACGAAGATCGCGGCCAGCGCCGGGTAGATCGCGGCGCAGCCGTCCATCTTCGTCGTCGCGCCCAGCGGCACGGCGAACGAGGCGTAGGACCGGGGGACGCCGAGGTTCTGCTCGGTCACCCGCTCGGTCACCGGCAGGGTGCCGATGGACGAGCGGGAGACGAAGGCCAGCTGGATGGCCGGCCAGGCGCCCGCGAAGTAGCGCAGCGGCGAGAGGCCGTGCAGCCGGAGCAGCACCGGGTAGACGACGAACAGCACCAGCGCGAGGCCGGTGTAGACGGCACCGGCGAAGACGCCCAGCGAACCGAGGGACTCCCAGCCGTAGCTGGCCACGGCGTTGCCGATCAGGCCGACGGTGCCCAGCGGCGCGAGCAGGATGACCCACCACAGCACCTTCTGGACGATGGCCAGGGCGGAGCGCACGAAGCCGAGGAACGGCTCGGCCGCCTCGCCGACCTTGAGCGCCGCGATGCCGATGGCGGCCGCGATGACGATCAGCTGGAGCACGTTGAACGACAGACCGACGGAGCCGTCGTCACCGGCCGAGGCCTGCAGGCCGAAGACGTTGCCCGGCACGATGCCGTTGAGGAAGTCCCACCAGCCGCCGGTGGTCCCGACGGCCTGGGCGTTCGAGGCGTCGACGGAGCTGTTGCGGCCGGGCTCGAGGAGCAGGCCCAGGCCGATGCCGATGCCGACGGCGATCAGCGCGGTGACGGCGAACCAGAGCAGCGTCTGACCGGCCAGCCGGGCGGCGTTGGAGACCTGCTTGAGGTTGGCGATGCTGACGATCACCGCGGTGACGATGAGCGCCGGGACCAGCGTCTTCAGCAGCGTCACGAAGGTGCCGCCGATGGTCTGGAGGGTGCTGGTGAGCCAGTTGGGCGACCCGTCGGAGACGGGGCCCATCTCGCGGGCGACGAAGCCGAGGGCGACGCCGACGACGAGGGCGAGGAGTACCTGCGCCGCGAAGGGCACGCGGCGGAGACGGGCGAGCACGACGAAGAGGGCCTTTCGGGGGAACGGACGAGGAGGGGACGAGCAGCGGCCGGCGTCAACAGCCGGCGGTCGTCATCCGTCCGAAGTCGAGGGCCCGCCGACGCGTGAGGCCCCACAGGTTCTGCACGGAAGGGTCAATGCGGGCCGGCCGCGTCTCATGCCGGGTTGTGGCCCGTTTCACCCGGCCGCGGGAACCCGCGCTCAGTCGGTCCAGACCGGCGGCCGCTTCTCGAGGAACGCGGCCATGCCCTCCCGGGCGCCCTCGAGCTGGCTCGCGGCGGCCATGACCTCCACGGCGGTCGCGTAGGCGTCCCGCTCGGGGCGGTCCAGCTGGGCGTACATCGTCTGCTTGCCCCACGCCTTGCTCGCCCGCGACCCGCGCGTCGCCCGGGCCAGGAGCTCGTCCACCGCCGCGTCGAGCTCGGCGTCCGGGACCACCCGGTTGACCAGGCCCCAGTCCAGCGCCGTCCGGGCGTCGATGACGTCGCCGGTCAGGGCGAGCTCCATGGCGCGCTTGCGCCCGACGTTCCGGGCGATCGCGACCATCGGCGTGTGGCAGAACCAGCCGCCCTTGCCGCCGGGGGCGGCGAAACCGGCCGACTCGGCCGCGACCGCGAGGTCGCAGGAGGCGACCAGCTGGCAGCCGGCGGCCGTCGCCAGCGCGTGCACGCGCGCCACCACCACCTGCGGCACCTGCTGGATCATGCCCATCAGCTCGGTGCACAGCTGCAGCAGGCTCCGCACCTCGGCGACCGGCTTGCCGGCGACGTCGGCGAAGTCGTGGCCGGCGCTGAACACCGGTCCCTCGCCGCCCAGCACGATGCCGGTGGCGTCGCTCTCCCCCGCCTCCGTCACGGCGGCGAGCAACTGGGTCAGGTGCTCGCGGGAGAGCGCGTTGCGGCGCGCCGCCCGCACCATCGTGATGCGGACGACGTCGCCGTCGCGCTCGACCCGGGGTGCGCCGTCAGCCATGCCCCGACGCTAGCCGGATCAGGCGGGAGCGGGCACCTTCTCCTCCAGGCCGTTCGCCTCGCGGATGACGTCGACGACCTGGCCCATGATCTCGGTCAGGCCGAAGTCCTTGGGCGTGAAGACCCGGGCCACGCCCTGCTCGCGCAGCCGCCGCGCGTCGCTGTCGGGGATGATCCCGCCGACGACCACCGGGACGTCGTCCAGGCCGGCCTCCCTGAGGCCCTGGAGCACAGCGGGCACCACCTGCAGGTGCGAACCCGACAGCACCGACAGGCCGACGACGTGCACGTCCTCCTCGACGGCGGCCGAGACGATCTGCGACGGCGTCAGCCGGATGCCCTGGTAGATGACCTCGAAGCCGGCGTCGCGCGCCCGGACGGCGATCTGCTCGGCGCCGTTGGAGTGGCCGTCGAGGCCCGGCTTGCCGACCAGGAAGCGCAGCCGGCCGCCGAGCTCCTCGCCCGTCGCCCGCACGCGCTCGCGGATGTCCAGGAGCGTCTCGTCCGCCTCGCCGCTGCCGCTGGCCGCCGCCACGCCGGTCGGTGCCCGGTACTCGCCGAACACCTCGCGGAGCACGCCCGCCCACTCCCCCGTGGTGACACCCGCACGGGCGCAGTCGAGGGTGGCCGCCATCAGGTTGACGTCGGACGAGGCTGCCTCGCGCAGCGCCTCGAGCGCCGCGTCGGCCGCGGCCTGGTCGCGCTCGGCGCGCCACGCCCGCACCGCCTCCTGGGCGGCGTTCTCGACCGCCGGGTCGACCGTCATGATCGCGGTGTCGAGATCGGCGGTCAGCGGGTTGGGCTCGGTGGTGTCGAACTTGTTGACGCCGACGACGACGTCCTCGCCGCTCTCCATCCGCCGGCGGCGCTCGGCCAGCGAGCCGACCAGCTGGCCCTTCATGTACCCGGACTCGACGGCGGCGACGGCACCGCCCATCTCCTGCACGCGGGCGATCTCGGCGCGGGCACCCTCGAGGATGTCGGCGACCTTCTTCTCCACCACGACCGAGCCGGTGAAGAGGTCCTCGTACTCGAGCAGGTCGGTCTCGTAGGCCAGCACCTGCTGCAGGCGCAGCGACCACTGCTGGTCCCACGGCCGGGGCAGGCCGAGCGCCTCGTTCCAGGCGGGCAGCTGGACCGCGCGGGCGCGGGCGTCGCGGGAGAGGGTCACGGCCAGCATCTCCAGCACGATGCGCTGGACGTTGTTCTCCGGCTGCGCCTCGGTCAGGCCCAGCGAGTTGACCTGCACCCCGTAGCGGAAGCGGCGGTGCTTGGGGTCCTCGACGCCGTAGCGCTCCTTCGTCAGCTCGTCCCAGAGCTGGGTGAAGGCGCGCATCTTGCACATCTCCTCGACGAAGCGGACGCCCGCGTTGACGAAGAAGGAGATGCGCGCGACGACCTCGCCGAACTTCTCCTGCGGCACCTGGCCGGAGTCGCGGACGGAGTCCAGGACGGCGACCGCGGTGCTGATGGCGTAGGCGATCTCCTGCTCCGGCGTCGCCCCCGCCTCCTGCAGGTGGTAGCTGCAGATGTTGATCGGGTTCCACTTCGGCATGGTCGTCACCGTGTAGGCGACCATGTCGGTGATCAGCCGCATCGACGGCGCCGGCGGGAAGACGTAGGTCCCCCGCGACAGGTACTCCTTGATGATGTCGTTCTGCGTCGTCCCGGCGAGCTTGCTGACGTCGTGCCCGTGCTCCTCGGCGACCGCCTGGTAGAGCGCGAGCAGCCACATGGCCGTGGCGTTGATCGTCATCGACGTGTTCATCTCGTCGAGCGGGATGCCGTCGAACAGGGCGCGCATGTCGCCGATGTGCGTCACCGGGACGCCGACCTTGCCGACCTCACCGACCGCGAGCTCGTCGTCGGGGTCGTAGCCGGTCTGGGTGGGCAGGTCGAAGGCGACCGAGAGACCGGTCTGCCCCTTGGCGAGGTTGCGCCGGTACAGGGCGTTGGACTCGGCCGGCGAGGAGTGGCCGGCGTAGGTGCGCATGACCCAGGGGCGGTCGCGCTCCTTCGGCTCTGAAGGGAACGGCATACCGGCGGAGTGTAGGGCGGTTACCGGCGAGTAGCAGCTCCGGCCGGGGACCGTGAGCGGTGGCACACTCGAACGGGCGGAGCGGAGGACGACCATGTCGATGGCGCTGGCCGGCAGCGTGCAGCCCCTGGTGGGGCCGGTGGTCGCGTTCGCCGTCCTCGGCCTGCTCGCGCTGTTCATGCGCTGGGCCTTCGGCACCGGGCACGGCCGCGAGAAGCCGCGCCGGCCCGCCGCGCCGCCGCCGGACGAGGGCCTGCTGACCGCCGTCGCGACGCTCAGCCGCCGGGAGTCGGCGCTGGCCCTGCGCGCGGTGCTGTCGGACGCCGGGATCCGCTCGACGGTCCGCGACACCGCCCCCCGCCGCGTCGACGTCCTCGTCTTCCCGGAGGACGCCGCCCGCGCGCGGTCCCTCGCTGCGACGTTCCCCGGTTAGCCCGGGCGCTCGGTCCGCTCGATCGTGGCGCCGAGCCCGCGCAGCTGCTCGACGAAGTCCGGGTAGCCCCGGTCGACGTGGTGCACCTCCTGCACCTCGGTGACGCCGTCGGACACCAGGCCGGCCAGCACCAGGCCGGCGCCGGCGCGGATGTCGGTCGCGACGACCGGTGCGCTGGACAGCTTCTCCCGGCCGCGGACGACCGCGTGGTGGCCGTCGATCCGCACGTCGGCGCCGAGGCGGACGAGCTCGTTGACGAACATGAACCGGCCCTCGAACACGTTCTCCGTGATCAGCGCCGTCCCCGTGGAGACCGCCGCGAGGGCGACCGCCATGGGCTGCAGATCGGTTGGGAAGCCGGGGAAGGGCAGCGTGACGATGTCCACGCAGCGCGGGCGCTCGGTCATCGCCACCCGCACGCCACCGGGCTGCGCCTCGACGGTGGCCCCCGCGTCGGTGAGCTTGTCCAGCGCCACGGCCATGTGCTCGGCGACGGCCCGCTCGACGAGGACGTCGCCACGGGTCATCACCGCCCCGATGGCCCAGGTGCCGGCGACGATCCGGTCCGGGACGGTCGTGTAGGTGACCGGCGACAGCGACCCGACGCCCTCGACGGTGATCGTCGACGTCCCCGCCCCGTCGATGAGCGCGCCCATCGCCCGCAGCATCGAGCACAGGTCGACGATCTCCGGCTCGCGCGCGGCGTTGTCGATGACGGTGGTGCCGCTCGCCAGCACTGCAGCCATGACCAGGTTCTCGGTGGCGCCGACCGACGGGAAGTCCAGCCAGATCGACGTCCCGACCAACCGGGGCGCGGTGGCGACGAGGAAGCCGTGCTCGCTGACGATCGTGGCGCCGAGCCGCTCCAGGCCCGAGATGTGCATGTCGAGCCCGCGGGAGCCGATGGCGTCACCGCCGGGCAGCGCCACCTTTGCGCTGCCGCAGCGGGCGACGAGAGGCCCGAGCACGCTGATCGAGGCGCGCATCCTGCGGACGAGGTCGTAGTCGGTCTCGGTCGACGGCGCCTCCGGGACGTCGATCGTCACCCGCCCGCCACCACCGCCGTCGCCGGTCCGCCGGTAGTCGACGTCGCAGCCCAGCCGCCGGAGCACCTCGCTCATGATGGCGACGTCGAGGATGTCGGGGACCTCGTCGATGGTCGTGCGGCCCGGCGCCAGCAGGGCGGCGGCCATGAGCTTGAGCGCGCTGTTCTTCGCACCCGTGACCCGCACCCGGCCGGTCAGGGCCGTACCGCCGGTCACCTCGAAGCACTCCACGTGACCACCCTACGGCGGCCCCTTCTAGGCTCCGGGGCATGACCGTCCGGCTGACCCGCATCTACACGAAGACCGGCGACGCCGGCCAGACGCACCTCGGCGACATGAGCCGGGTGGCCAAGACCGACCCCCGGCTGGTGGCCTACGCCGACGTCGACGAGGCCAACAGCGTGATCGGCACCGCGCTCGCGCTCGGTGCGCCGGAGCCGGCCGTCGCCGAACTGCTGCGCAGCATCCAGAACGACCTGTTCGACGTCGGCGCCGACCTCTGCACGCCGATCGTCCCCGACCCGGAGTACCCGCCGCTGCGCGTGACGGCCGCCTACACCGAGCGGCTGGAGGCGGCGTGCGACGAGTACAACGAGACGCTGCCCAAGCTCGACAGCTTCATCCTGCCCGGCGGCACCGCCGGAGCAGCGCTGCTGCACCAGGCCCGCGTGGTGGCCCGGCGGGCGGAGCGCAGCGTGTGGGCTCTGCTCGAGGTCGACGCCGAGCGCACCAACCCCGAGACGGCCCGCTACCTCAACCGGCTCTCGGACCTGCTGTTCATCCTGGCCCGGGTGGCCAACCCCGGCGGCGACATCCTGTGGGAGCCGGGTGCGCACAGCGGCGCCCACGCCCAGCGGCGAGCCGCACGGACGGAGCAGCCCTAGCCCCCGGGGGGCGCGGACTCCAGCCAGGACAGGAAGCCGGTCACCGTCGAGGGGTCCATCGCCAGCTCGCGCGGCCCCTCCGGGGTGGTGATCGTCAGGACGACGACGTCCGCGGGCAGGGCGAGGTCGTCCCGGCTGGCGCTGCGGCGCGCCTGCACGCCCAGCTCGGCGCGGGAGAACCGCTCGTGCGGCCGTACCGCGAGGGAGAGCCCCCGGTACCAGAGCAGCATGTCGCCGCCGTACCAGGCGACGCCCACCGACCACCGCGGCGACCGGACGGGGCGCAGCCACATGGTGACCGCCCCGAGGCCGGACAGGAGGAAGCGGCGGCGCAGCAGGAAGGCGACCGCCAGCACCACGACCAGGACGCCGAGCAGGACCAGCAGGACCGTGGTCACGACGCGGCTCGGGCGGGCGGGGACTCGGCGGAGGTGGGCCGGTGGCTCAGGCGCTCTCGCCGGCCGCCCGCAGCCGGGACTGGGCGCGACGTGTGGCGTCGAGCGCCTCCGGCTCGTCCGAGTCCTCCGCGCGGCGCAGCGCCTCGCGGGCGCGCTCGACGTCGATCTCGGTCGAGATCTCGGCGGTCTCCGCGAGGATGGACACCCCGCGCTCGGTGACCGACAGGAAACCTCCGTGGGCGGCCACGACGACGTCCTCGCCGGACTCCGTGCGGATGGTGACCACACCGCCGCCGGCCAGCTCGCCGAGGAGCGGGGCATGCCCGGGCAGGACACCCAGCTCCCCCTCGGTCGTGCGGGCGATGACCATCGTCGCCTCGCCGGACCAGATCTTCCGCTCGACGGCCACCAACTCGACCTGCAGGGTCGCCACGACTCTCCTCGGGATTCCGGACGGGGCCCTCACTCTATAAGGACCGACTCCCGGCCACCCCTGGCGGGTTCCGGAGCGGGCCGCTAGGAGGCGCGGCGGTAGAGGAGCGTCCAGCGCCCGAGCCGGACCCAGGGACGCCGCACCGTCGAGGCCGGCGCCCACTCCTGGACACCGAAGGGCTCCCCGTCGACCGGCTCCCACGGCGCGTACGGGGGCCAGGTCCAGCCGGGATCGGCGGAACCGGGTTCCACGTTCGTGCGCATGCCGTCGTCCAGGTCCACGTCGTCCTCGTCACGGTGCCCGCGGCTCGGGCCCATCGGTCGAATGGTCGGCACCCGTGGCGCCGGCCAGGAGAGACCCTAGACCCGATCCACCCACACGGGTGACGGCAGGTTCCCCCGATCGTGCGCACCGGACCCCCGACGACGGACGGCCGGACCCCTGCAGGGGTCCGGCCGTCGGCCAGGCGTCGGAGCGGGCGTCAGCTCTTCTTCAGCTTGTCGGCGTTGCGCTCGAGGTCCTCGAGGCCACCGCACATGAAGAAGGCCTGCTCGGGCACGTTGTCGTAGTTGCCGTCAGCGATGGCCTTGAAGGCCTCGAGGGTCTCCGAGAGCGGGACATACGAACCGGGCTGACCGGTGAACGCCTCGGCGACGAACATGTTCTGCGAGAGGAAGCGCTCGATGCGCCGGGCACGGTTGACCGTGACCTTGTCCTCCTCGGAGAGCTCGTCGATGCCGAGGATGGCGATGATGTCCTGGAGCTCCTGGTACCGCTGCAGGATCTGCTTCACCGTCTGGGCGATGTCGTAGTGCTCGTTGCCCACGTACTGCGGGTCGAGGATCCGGCTGGTGGAGTCCAGCGGGTCGACGGCCGGGTAGATGCCCTTCTCCGAGATCGGCCGCGAGAGCACGGTCGTCGCGTCGAGGTGGGCGAAGGTGGTGTGCGGCGCCGGGTCGGTGATGTCGTCGGCGGGCACGTAGATCGCCTGCAGCGAGGTGATGGACCGGCCCCGCGTCGAGGTGATCCGCTCCTGCAGCTCACCCATCTCGTCGGCCAGCGTCGGCTGGTAACCCACGGCCGAGGGCATGCGGCCCAGCAGGGTCGACACCTCGGAACCGGCCTGGGTGAACCGGAAGATGTTGTCGATGAAGAGCAGGACGTCCTGGTTCTTCTCGTCGCGGAAGTACTCAGCCATCGTCAGCGCCGACAGCGCCACCCGCAGCCGGGTGCCCGGCGGCTCGTCCATCTGCCCGAAGACGAGGGCAGTGGACTCGATGACCCCGGACTCCGTCATCTCGGTGATGAGGTCGTTGCCCTCGCGGGTGCGCTCGCCGACGCCGGCGAACACCGACACGCCACCGAACTCCTGGGCGACCCGTCGGATCATCTCCTGGATCAGGACGGTCTTGCCCACGCCCGCGCCGCCGAACAGACCGATCTTCCCGCCGGCCACGTAGGGCGTCAGCAGGTCGATGACCTTGATGCCGGTCTCGAGCAGCTCGGTGCGGCCCTCGAGCTGGTCGAACCGCGGCGCGTGCCGGTGGATCGTCCAGCGCTCGGCGTCGCTGCCGTAGCCGGGCTCGTCCAGGCACTCGCCCAGGGCGTTCCAGACGTGCCCGGTGACGACGTCGCCGACGGGGACGCTGATCGCCGAGCCGGTGTCGGTCACCTCGGCGCCGCGGACCAGGCCGTCGGTCGGCGCCATGGAGATCGTCCGGACGACGTTCTCGCCGAGGTGCTGGGCGACCTCGAGGGTCAGGGTCTTGCTGAGGTCGGCCAGGGTGACGTCGACCTTCAGCGCGTTGAACAGGTCGGGCATCGCGTCGCGCGGGAACTCGACGTCGACGACCGGCCCGGTGACCCGCACGACGCGGCCGGTGCCGGTGGTCTGCGAGGTGGTCGGACGGTCCTCGGTGACGGTCATCTGTATTGCTCCTGCCCTCGGGCTCGGTGGTGTCTCGAAAAGGTCAGTCGTCGGCACCCGCGGAGACCAGAGCGTCGGCGCCGCCGACGATCTCGCTGATCTCCTGGGTGATCTCGGCCTGGCGGGCCTGGTTGGCCTGCCGCGACAGGTTCTTGGCCAGCTCCTCGGCGTTGTCGGAGGCCGACTTCATCGCGCGGCGGCGCGACGCCGACTCCGAGGCGGCCGCCTCGAGCATCGCCGCGTAGATCCGCGTGGTGATGTACTTCGGCAGCAGCGCGTCGAGGAGGCCCTCGGCGGAGGGCTCGAACTCGTAGGACGTCGGGACGCCGGAGTCGGACCCGGCCGCTCCACCGCTCTCCCTGTCCTCCCGCTCGTAGTCGAACTCCTCGACCTCCTCGACCTCCAGCGGAGCCATCCGCTTGGCGACCGGGACCTGCGCGAGCAGGGAGCGGAACTCGGTGTAGACGATGTGCAGCTCGTCGACGCCGAGGATGCCGTCGGCCCCCGCACCGCCGTCCTCGTCGTCCTCACCTGCGGTGAAGGCGGCGATGAGCTCCTGGCCGACGCGCTGGGCGTCCTCGTAGCCGGGCTGCTCGGAGAAGCCGGTGAAGGTGTCGGCCATCTCGCGGTCGCGGAAGGAGTAGTACGTCTCCCCCTTCCGGCCGACCACGTAGAGGACCGGCTCCTTGCCCTCCTGCCGGAGCAGGGAGAGCAGTTCCTCGGTGCGGCGCAGCACGTTGACGTTGTACGAGCCGGCGAAGCCGCGGTCGGAGGTGATGACCAGGACCGCGGCCCGCTGCGGGTTCTGCCGCTCGGTCAGCAGCGGGTGGTCGAGGCTGGCCGAGGAGGCCAGCGCCGACAGCACCCGCGTGATCTCCCGGGCGTAGGGCTTGGACGCCTCCACCCGGGCCTGGGCGCGCACGATGCGGGCACCGGCGATCAGCTCCTGCGCCGAGAAGATCTTCTTCGTCGACTGCGTGGAGCGGATGCGGCGCCGCAGCGCGCGGAGGGACGCGGCCATCGGTCAGCCGGCCCGCTTGACCTGGACGCGCTCCTGACCCCGCTCCGAGGCGTCCATGGCCTCGGCCTCGGGCTCGTTGCCCGCCAGGTTCTCGCCCTCGGAGGTGGTGAACTGGCCGTAGAAGGCCTCGACGGCCTTGTCCAGGCCGGCCACCGTGTCGTCACCGAGCTGCTTGCTCTGGCGGATCGCGTCGTAGATCCCGTTGTCACCCCGGCTGATGTAGTCGAGGAACTCGGACTCGAAGCGCCGGACGTCGCCGACCGGCACGCGGTCCAGCTTGCCGGTGGTGCCCAGCCACAGCGAGACGACCTCGCGCTCGACCGGGTACGGCTGGTACTGGCCCTGCTTGAGCAGCTCGACCAGGCGCTGACCGCGGTCGAGCGTCGCACGGCTGGAGGCGTCCAGGTCCGAGGAGAAGGAGGCGAAGGCCTCCAGCTCGCGGTACTGGGCCAGGTCGAGGCGCAGGCGGCCGGCGACCGATCGCATGGCCTTGATCTGCGCGGAGCCGCCGACCCGGGACACCGAGACGCCGACGTTGATGGCCGGGCGGACACCGGAGTTGAAGAGGCCGGTCTCGAGGAAGATCTGCCCGTCGGTGATCGAGATGACGTTGGTCGGGATGTAGGCCGACACGTCGTTGCCCTTCGTCTCGATGAGCGGGAGACCCGTCATCGAGCCGGCACCCAGATCGTCGGAGAGCTTGGCGCAGCGCTCCAGGAGGCGGGAGTGCAAGTAGAAGACGTCACCCGGGTACGCCTCGCGGCCCGGCGGGCGACGCAGCAGCAGCGAGACGGCGCGGTAGGCCTCGGCCTGCTTGGACAGGTCGTCGAAGACGATCAGGACGTGCTTGCCCTCGTACATCCAGTGCTGGCCGATGGCCGAGCCGGTGTAGGGGGCGATGTACTTGAAGCCGGCGGCCTCGGACGCGGGAGCGGCGACGATGGTCGTGTACTCCATCGCCCCGGCCTCCTCGAGGGCCGAGCGGATGGCCGCGATCGTCGAGCCCTTCTGGCCGACGGCGACGTAGATGCAGCGGACCTGCTGCGCCGGGTCGCCGGTCGCCCAGGCTTCCTTCTGGTTGATGATCGTGTCGGTGACGATCGCCGTCTTGCCGGTCTGGCGGTCACCGATGACGAGCTGGCGCTGGCCGCGGCCGATCGGGGTCATGGCGTCGATGGCCTTGATCCCGGTCTGCAGCGGCTCCTTCACCGACTGGCGCTGGACCACGGTCGGCGCCTGCAGCTCGAGGGCGCGGCGGCCGGTGGTCTCGATCGGGCCGGCCCCGTCGATCGGGTTGCCCAGCGGGTCCACGACCCGGCCGAGGTAGCCGTCGCCGACGGGGACCGAGAGCACCTCGCCGGTCCGGCGGACCTGCTGGCCCTCCTCGATCCCGGAGAAGTCACCCAGGACCACGACGCCGACCTCGCGGACGTCGAGGTTCAGCGCCAGGCCGCGGACGCCGCTCTCGAACTCGAGCAGCTCGTTGGTCATGACCGAGGGCAGCCCCTCGACACGGGCGATGCCGTCGCCGGACTCGGTGACCGTGCCGACCTCCTCGCGGGAGATGTCGGGGCTGTACTCGGTGACGTAGCTCTGGATGGCACTGCGGATCTCGTCTGCGGAGATCGTCAGCTCGGCCATGGTCTCGGTCCTCTTCCCTGCGGGGTCGTGTCTGGAGTGGGGTCGGTGGGGGCGGTCAGCCGGCCAGTCGCCGTTCGGCGACTTCCAGGCGGTGGGCGATGCTGCCGTCGATGACCTCGTCGCCGACCTGGACGACCAGGCCGCCGAGGACGCTCGGGTCCACGGTCACCTGCAGGCCGATGGTCCGCCCGTAGAGCCGACCGAGGACGTCGGTCAGGCGCTGCTCCTGCGTGGCGGTCAGCGGCACCGCGGTGGTCACCCGGGCGATCGACTGGCCGCGGCGACGGCTGGCGACGTCCGAGAGCCGCTCGATGGCGACCTCCGGGTTGCCCACGTGGCCGCCGGTGAGCACGTTGCGGAGCAGCTGCTCGGTGACCGGGCTGACCCGGCCGGTGAGCAGCCGGTCCAGCAGGGCCGCCTTGCCCTCCGCCGGCGCCTTGCGGTCGCCCAGGACGCGGGCGAGCTCGCGGTCGCCACCGACGATGCGGCCGAAGCGGAACAGCTCGTCCTCGACGCCGTCGAGCTCGCCCCGTGCGTCCGCGGCGTCCAGGGACTCCTCGGTCGCCAGCGTGCTGAACGCCTCGACGAGGTCGAGCGGGCGGGACCACCGCTGACGGGCGACGGTCTCGACGATGTCGAGCCCGGTGCCGGAGACCTTCCCGGAGAACAGCCGGCGGGCCAGGCCCGCACGCTCCTCAGGCCGGCCGGCCGGGTCCGAGAGGGCACGGCGCAGCGCCAGCTGGCCGTCGAGCAGGCGGGCGACCGAGAAGAGCTCGTCGGCCAGGGCCAGCAGCTCGGGACCGGTCGCGGCGCGCGACGGCTGCCCGGTGAGGCGGTCCTTCGCGCGCTCGAGGACGCCGGAGGCGGGACGGGTCAGCCCGCTGAGGCGCTCGCGCACCTCCGCGAGCGCCGCCCGGCTGGAGGCCTCCATCAGCGGGAGCCCTCCCGTGCGCCGACGGCGCCGTCACCGGCTGCCGCCATGCCGTCGAGCTCGGCGAGGAAGCGGTCGACGGTGCCGCTGCGCCGGGCGTCGTCGGCCAGCGACTCACCCACGACCTGGCCGGCCAGCTGGACGGCGAGCGTCCCGATCTGGCCGCGCAGCTCGTTGACCACCTGCTGCCGTGCCGTGGCCAGCTGCTCCTCGCCACGGGCCACGATCCGGGCCGATTCCTCCTGCGCCTGGGTCCGCAGCTCCTCGAGGATCTGCTGACCCTCGGCCCGGGCCTGGTCGCGGATCTGCGCGGCCTCGTTGCGCGCGTCGGCCAGCTGCGCCCGGTACTGCTCCAGCGCCGCCTTGGCCTCCGCCTGCATGGCCTCAGCCCGCTCGATGCCGCCCTCGATCGCCTCACGGCGAGCGACGAAGGCCTTCTCGAACTGGGGCACCACGAACTTGATCACCACGAACGCGAGGATCGCGAAGGTGATCAGGCCGACGATGATCTCGCCCACCGGAGGCAGGAGCGGGTTGGCGCTCTCCGCAGCCTGGATGTTCATGCTGTGCACGTCCCTACGTCAGCTGGACAGGACCGGCTGGCTCAGCCGTAGATGAAGGGCGCGACCAGGCCGATGAGCGCCAGTGCCTCGGAGAGGGCGGCACCGAGGAAGGCGTAGGTCCGGGTCAGGCCGGCGGACTCGGGCTGGCGGGCGGTCGCCTGGATGTAGGCGGCCCACACGATGCCCACACCGATGCCGGGGCCGATGGCGGCGAGGCCGTAGCCGACCGCACCGATGTTGCCCTCGAGCTCTGCGAGTACCTCGATCATTGGGGGGTCTTCCTCCTGTGTCGGTCGCCCGGGTCGTCCCGGGCGGCTGGCGGGGGTGGAGCGGTCAGTGGGCGGGTTCGACGGCGCCGTTGAGGTAGGTCGCGGTCAGAACGGTGAAGACGTAGGCCTGCAGGATGATCACCAGCACCTCGAAGAACGTCATGGCCAGGGCCATGAGGAACGCGAAGGGGCTGAAGATGACGGAGAAGTTGCCCACCTGCAGCAGGTAGACCGTGCCGAGCGCGAACACCGCGAGAAGCATGTGGCCGGCGAACATGTTGGCGAAGAGCCGGACGGCGAGGGTGAACGGCCGGATCACGAAGACCTGCAGCAGCTCGATCGGCGTCACCAGGATCAGCGCGCCGATGGGCACGCCGGGCGGGATCGCGGCGTCCTTGAAGTAGCGACCCGCGCCCTGCTCCCGGATGCCGACCCAGTTGTAGAGGATCCAGACGAGCACGGCGAGCACGAGCGGCAGGGCGAACTTCGACATCGGCGAGATCTGCGCGAACGGGATGATGCTCATCGCGTTGTTCGCCAGGATGAAGAAGAAGAGCGAGGCGAGGAACGGGGCGAACGGGAGGCCCTTGGGCCCGATCACGTCACGCGCCATGCCGTCGCGGACCAGGGAGTAGCCGCTCTCGCCGAGGTACTGGAGCTTGCCCGGCACGATCGAGGCCTTGCGCGACGCCAGCACCAGGAAGATGAGGATCGCCGCGGTCGCGATCCACGAGATCAGCGTGATGCGCGTGATCGCGAAGTCGATGCCCAGGACATGGAACTCCGCGATGGGCTCCGGGTAGAACTCGGCGATCGTCGGAGCCTCGAAGCCGTCTCCGCCGGATCCTTCGGCTGCGAGCACGCTGCCGAGCGCTGAGGCGCTTGAGGTCACCGTCGTCCCTTCTGCGTCTTGCGGTATTCCGGCGGCCGACTCCGCTGCCCGCCCCGGGTCGTGCTGGTGGGCCGCCCTCCCGCGGGCGGGTCGACGGCCCCGTACTTGACGACCACCAGGTAGACGGCCGTCCCGAGGCCCAGGATGAGACCGACCAAGGCGAAGATCCGTGTCTCCAGCCACCGGTCGAGCAGCACCCCGACCCCGCCCCACACGATGATCCCCGAGAGCAGGGTCCCGGTGATCCCCCAGCCGATGTCCGCCCCACTGGGCTGACGGTCGGCCGGTTCCGTGGATCGAGGTCGAGCGTCCCCGCGAGCAGGGCTGTCCTCGGCCATCGGTCCGGACACTATCTCAGCCGCGTGGCGCGGGCTTTTCCGGGTCCGGCCGGGGGTCCCGGGGCGCTCCCGACGAGGGCGCCGGCGGGGGCACGTAGTACAGCTGCCGGGTCCAGACCCACCGCACCTGGACGGCGCTCCAGAGCAGCGCTCCGGCGATCACCGTCCAGGCCAGGGTGAGCCGGTCCAGCCAGCCGTCCTCGGGCAGGGAGCCGAGCAGGGCGAACAGCACCAGCGCCTTGACCAGGAAGGTCCCCAGCGCGGCGGGCAGCGCGAAGGCGTCGTCGATCCGGCCGGCCCACGCGATCACCACGGCGGAGACGCAGAAGAAGGCCGCCACGACCACGGCACCGGCGAGCACCGCCACGGCGCTCCCCCACCCGCCGACCAGGCCGGCGATCGGGGCCGCCACCGCCACGGCGGCAGCGGTGACGAGCAGGCCCGGCCGCAGGAACGAGATGTCCCAGGGGGCGTCGCTGCGCGGACGTGCGGGGGGGCCGGTCACCGGAGCACCTGCCCGGCTCCGGCGGCGCGCTTCTCCGAGCCCGTGCGGGGCCGCTGCGCGGCCGTCCGGTCCCGCACCGAGCGCGCCGTGGGGTGCTCGGCCCGGCTGCGCTCGCGCTGCGCGGCGAGCTCGGCGGCCCGTGCCTCGCGGGCCGCCCGCCGGGCCCGCGGGCTCAGGACGACGACGACGCCCACCACGAGGAGGACGGCGATGGCCACGAGGAGCTCGGCCTGGCCGCCGGTGATCGACAGCCCCACGGCGCCGAAGGAGAGGAGGGCGGCCCAGAAGTACATGACCAGCACCGCGCGGCGGTGCGAGTGCCCGATCGAGAGCAGCCGGTGGTGCAGGTGCATCTTGTCCGGCGAGAACGGCGACTGCCCCTTGCGCGTGCGCCGGATGACCGCCATCAGCAGGTCCACGAAGGGGATGAACAGGATCGCGATCGGCACGAGCAGCGGCAGCGCCAGCGGGAGCAGGCTGGCCGCGGAGTCGAACGACTGCGGATCCACTCCACCGGTCGCCGTCACCGCGGCCGCCGACAGCATCAGGCCGACGAGCATCGACCCGGAGTCGCCCATGAAGATCCGGGCGGGGCTGAAGTTGTGCGGCAGGAAGCCGATGCAGGCGCCGGCCAGCACCGCCGTGATCAGGGCGGGAGCGCTCGCGACGTCGTCGTAGCCGACCATCCCGAGGTGGTAGCTGTAGGCGAAGAAGGCCAGCGCCGCGATGCCCGAGACCCCGGCGGCCAGGCCGTCCAGGCCGTCGATGAAGTTGAGCGCGTTCACCGTGGCGACGGTCAGCAGGATCGTGAGCGGCACCCCGATGTCGGGGCCGAGCGAGATGGTGCCGATGTCGGCGACCGGCAGGAACAGGAAGGCGAGCTGGACGCCGAGCAGGACGAGGACGCCGGCCGCGGCGATCTGGCCGGTCAGCTTCGTCAGGGCGTCGAGACCCCAGCGGTCGTCGAGGACACCGAGCAGGCAGATCAGCCCGCCGGCGACGAGCACGGCGAACGTCTGGGAGTCGTCGAAGGTCCGCTGCAGCGCCGGCAGCCGGGTCGCGACGAGGATCGCGGCGGCCACCCCGAGGTACATCGCCACACCGCCACCGCGGGGGGTCGGGATGACGTGGACGTCGCGCTCGCGGGGCGCCGCCATCATCCGCGCGCGGATGGCGAGCATCCGCACCACCGGTGTGGTCAGGAAGGTGACCAGCGCGGCGGTGAGGAGCACGACGGCGTACTCGCGCACGGGTCGGACCCCCACTCGATCGGATCGATGCGGCTGCCCGCGACGCCGTGCGGGCGCGCGGCGGTGCACCCACGGTAATGCCTGGCGCTGGGAGAACCCGTCAGTCGGTGATCGCGGGGACGACGTCGCGGAGCCGCTCCACGGGCAGCGCGCCGACGCGGAGCACGCGCGGGACCGGCCCGGTGCAGTCGACGATCGTGCTGGCGGCCGACCCGGCGCGCGAGCCGCCGTCCAGCGCGACCGCCGCGTGGCCGCCGAGCTGCTCGACCGCCTCGGCCGCCGTCGTGGCCGCGGGCCGGCCCGAGCGGTTGGCGCTGGAGACGGCCAGCGGCCCGGTGCGCCGGAGCAGGTCGCGGGCGATCTCGTCGTCCGGGAGCCGGACGGCCACGGTCCCCTCGGCGTCGCCCAGGTCCCAGGCCAGCGACGGCGCGTGCTCGAGCACGAGGGTGAGACCGCCGGGCCAGAACGCCTGCGCGAGGTCGTTGGCCACCGTGGGCAGGTTCACGACGAGGCCGGCGAGCGTCGACGCCTCCCCGATCAGCACGGGGACGGGCATCGTCCGGCCGCGGTTCTTGGCGGCCAGCAGGCCGGTCACGGCGGCCGGGGTGAACGCGTCCGCGGCCACGCCGTAGACGGTGTCGGTCGGCAGCAGCACCAGCTCGCCGCGGGCGATCGCGGCGGCCGCGGCGTCCAGCCCGGCGGCGCGCTGCTCCGGGTCGGTGCAGTCGAAGAGGTCAGCCACGAGCAGGGAGTCTCCCCCAGCCGATGTTCAGCGCCTGCGGGCGGTGGTGAAGCGGGGTCGTCCCGCGAGGTCGGGGTGGTCCTCGACGTCGGTGAAGCCGCCGTGGGCCCGCACCACCGCCGGCAGCGCCGTGCCCTGCTGATCGGCGTGCTCGATGCCGAGCCAGCCGCCGGGGTGGAGCAGCCGTGCGGCGACCGCCAGCATGCCGCGGACGACGTCGAGACCGTCCGGCCCGCCCCACAGCGCCGAAGGCGGGTCGTGGTCGGCGACCTCCCGGGGCAGCACGGCGTCGTCGGGCACGTACGGCGGGTTGGACACCACCACGGTCACCCGCCCGTCGAGCTCGGCGAGTAGCGACGGGTCGGTCATGTCGCCCTGGACGACGCCGACGGGGGTGTCCCCCGCACCCACCCGGGCCATGGCGTTGTGCCTGGTCCAGGCGATCGCGCCGGGGTCGCGCTCGACCGCGGTGACCCGGGTGCCAGGGTGCTCGTGGGCGATGGACAGCGCGAGAGCGCCCGACCCGCTGCCGAGGTCGACGACGATCGCGCCCTCGGTCCCCGCCAGCCGGTCCAGCGCCCAGCCGGCGAGCTGCTCGGTCTCCGGCCGGGGCACGAACACCCCCGGGCCCACCGCCAGCTCGAGGTGGCGGAACGGGGCCCGGCCGGTGAGGTGCTGCAGCGGCACCCGGTCGGCGCGCTGCTCGACGAGCCCCTCGAAGCGCGCGGCGTCGTCGTCGGCGACCGCGTCGAGGGTGAGCAGCCGGGCGCGCGGGACGCCGAGGACGTGGGCCAGCAGCAGCTCGGCGTCCACCCGTGGCGACTCCACCCCGGCGTCGCCGAGCCGCCGGGCGGCACCGGTCAGCAGGCTCCGGACGTTCAGGAGCCGGCCGCCAGCAGCTCGGCGGTGTGCGCGGTGACCAGCGCGTCGATCACCGCGTCGAGGTCGCCGTCGATGACCTGGTCGAGGTTGTGCGCCTTGTAGCCGACGCGGTGGTCGGCGATGCGGTTCTCCGGGAAGTTGTAGGTGCGCACCCGCTCGCTGCGGTCCATCGTCCGCACCTGGCTGCGCCGCTGGTCGCTGGCGGCGGCCTCCGCCTCCTCGCGCGCGGCGGCCAGCAGCCGGGAGCGCAGCACGCGCAGCGCCGACTCCTTGTTCTGCAACTGGCTCTTCTCGTTCTGCGAGCTGACCACGATGCCGGTCGGCAGGTGGGTGATGCGGACGGCGGAGTCGGTGGTGTTCACGCTCTGCCCGCCGGGCCCCGACGACCGGAAGACGTCGATGCGCAGGTCGTTCGGGTCGACCTGGACGTCGACCTCCTCGGCCTCGGGCAGGACGAGCACACCTGCGGCCGAGGTGTGGATGCGGCCCTGCGACTCGGTCACCGGCACCCGCTGGACGCGGTGCACCCCGCCCTCGAACTTCAGGCGGGACCAGATGCCCTCGTCGGTGCGCGACTTGATGGCGACGGCGACGTCCTTGTACCCGCCCAGTTCGGCGTCGACGGCGTCGAGGACCTCGGTCGACCAGCCGCGCCGCTCGGCGTACCGCAGGTACATGCGCAGCAGGTCGCCGGCGAACAGGGCCGACTCGGCGCCGCCCTCCCCCGCCTTGATCTCGAGGATGACGTCCTTGTCGTCGTCCGGGTCCTTGGGCAGCAGCTGCTCGCGCAGCCGGCCGGACAGCTCCTCGACCCGGGCCTCCAGCGACCGCGCCTCGGCCGCGAAGGACGAGTCCTCGCCCGCGAGCTCGCGGGCCGTGGCGAGGTCTCCGCACGCCTCCTCGAGGGCACGCGACGTCTCGACGAGCGGGGCCAGCTGGGCGTAGCGACGGGCCAGCCTCCGGGCACGGGACTGGTCGGCGTGCACGTCGGGGTCGGCGAGCTCCTGCTCCAGGGACGCGTGCTCGGCGAGCAGGTCCGCCAGCCGGTCGGGCTGCGCCTCGGTGCTGGTCATGGGAGTTCCTCGGGACGGCGGGGTGCGGACATGCGAACGGCGCCCGTCCCGCCCCTCGGAGGAGGAGCGGCACGGGCGCCGTCGGACGAGCTACTTGCCGGCGTCGGCCCCGGCAGCGGCGCGCTTGCCGAACCGCTTCTCGAAGCGGGCGACGCGGCCACCGGTGTCCAGGATCTTCTGCTTGCCGGTGTAGAACGGGTGGCAGGCCGAGCAGACCTCGACGGTCAGCTGACCGGTCGGCGAGGTGCTGCGGGTCTGGAACGTGTTGCCGCAGCCACAGGTCACGGTGGTGACGTTGTAGGCCGGGTGGATGTCGGGCTTCATATCGCCTCTTCTGCGGAAGTCTTGGTCGTCCAGGTGGTGGAACGCCGGCGGCCGGCGGTTATTCCGGCGCACAGCGGGCTCGGTCGACCAGTCTCCCAGATCCGGGAGACCGGCCGGCCGCCGGGGCACTAGTCCTTGTCCGGACCCAGCGTCGTCTTCTGGATCTGCATGAGGAACTCGACGTTGTTGCGCGTCTTCTTCAGCTTGTCCAGGAGCAGCTCGAGCGCCTGCTGCGGCTCGAGCGCCGCGAGCACCCGCCGGAGCTTGATCACGATGGCCAGCTCGTCGGGGTTCATCAGGATCTCCTCCTTGCGGGTGCCCGACGCGTTCACGTCGACCGCGGGGAAGACCCGCTTGTCCGCCAGACGGCGGTCGAGCTTGATCTCGGCGTTCCCGGTGCCCTTGAACTCCTCGAAGATGACCGTGTCCATCGTGGAGCCGGTCTCGACCAGCGCCGAGGCGATGATCGTCAGCGAGCCGCCGTTCTCGATGTTGCGGGCCGCACCGAGGAAGCGCTTGGGCGGGTAGAGCGCCGTGGAGTCGACACCACCGGAGAGGATGCGCCCGCTGGCGGGGGCCGCCAGGTTGTAGGCGCGGCCCAGCCGGGTGATCGAGTCCAGCAGGACGACGACGTCGTGGCCCATCTCGACCAGGCGCTTGGCCCGCTCGATGGACAGCTCCGCCACGGTGGTGTGGTCCGACGGCGGCCGGTCGAAGGTCGAGGCGATGACCTCGCCCTTCACCGAGCGCTGCATGTCGGTGACCTCCTCGGGCCGCTCGTCGACGAGGACGACCATGAGGTGGCACTCGGGGTTGTTCGTCGTGATCGCATTGGCGAGCGACTGCAGCACCATCGTCTTGCCGGCCTTGGGCGGCGACACGATCAGCGCGCGCTGGCCCTTGCCGATCGGCATGACCAGGTCGATGACCCGGGTGGTCAGCACGTGCGCCTCGGTCTCCAGGCGCAGCCGCTCCTGCGGGTAGAGCGGCGTGAGCTTGGTGAACTCCGGGCGGCGCTTGGCCTGCTCGGGGTCGAGGCCGTTGACGGTGTCGAGCCGGACGAGCGCGTTGTACTTGTCCTTGCGCTCGCCCTCGCGGGGCTGGCGGACGGCACCGGTGATGGCGTCACCGCGGCGCAGGCCGTAGCGGCGCACCTGCGACAGCGACACGTAGACGTCGTTCGGGCCGGTCAGGTAGCCCGACGTCCGGACGAAGGCGTAGTTGTCGAGGACGTCGAGGATGCCGGCGACCGGCAGCAGGACGTCGTCCTCGCTGACGGTCGGCTCGCCCTGCTCGTACCGGTCACGCCCGCTGGCGTTGCCGCCGCGCTTGTTGCGGTCGCGGTAGCGGCGCCCGCGGCGCCCGCGGCCGCCCTCGAAGTCGTCGTCGTCCTCGTCGCCCGCGGGGCCGCGGCCGTCGGTGCGGTTGTCGTTCCGGTTGTCCGGGCGCCCACCGCGGTCGTTGCGGTCAGAGCGGTCGGGACCGCGGTTGCCGTCCCGGTTGCCGCCGTCGCGGGCGGTCCCACCGTCGCGGTTGCCGCCGTCGCGGGCGGACCCACCGTCGCGGTTGCCGCCGTCGCGGGCGGTCCCACCGTCGCGGTTGCCGCCGTCGCGGTTGCCGCCGTCACGGTTGCCGCCGTCACGCGGGGAACCGTCGCGGTCGCCCCGGGTGCGGTTGCGGTCGCGGTTGCGCTGCGGGCGGTCGTCGTCGGTGCGCTGGTCGCCGTCGGCCGGAGCGTCCGTCGAGGGGGCGGCCGCGTCCGGGGTCGCGTCGGCGGCCGGCGCGACGTCGGTGGACGGGGAACCGGCCGGACGGCTGGCGCCGCGGCGGGTACGGGTGGGGCGGGTGCCCTCGGTGGCGCCGGTCAGCGGGCCGCCGTTGGCGCCGCCGCTCACGGGGGCCTCGAGCGGGGCCGAGGACGCGGCGATGCCGCGGGCCTCGGGAGCGCCGCCGGTGGTCGGCGTGCCGTCGGCCCGGGGGCCGTCGGCGGGAGCGCTGTCGGCAGGGGCCTCGGTGGGGGCGCCGTTCGGGGCGCCGGCACCCACCTGGCGGGCGGAGATGGCGGCGACGAGGTCGCCCTTGCGCATCCGGCCGGTGCCGGAGATGCCGAGCTCGCCGGCGAGCCGCTGCAGCTCGGGCAGCAGCATCCCCGACAGTCCGTTGCCGCGGCGACGGGAGGTGCCCGTCGTCCCAGAAGCGGCAGTCGCCTCGGCCGGGACGGCGGCGTCCTGCGCACCGTTCACGGCGAGGTCGGTGGTTTCACTCACGTACAGGTCCTTCCCTGCGGTGAACCTGCGCCTACCGGCGCAGGGGTCCCCCGGCCCCTGGACGTCCGGCCCGGAGGCGGGAACGCAGAAGGGAACGGGTCGAAAAGATGCGAGGCGGATCAGCGGCGAAGAGTTCGTCGGCTTCGGCCCCGCGCGAGGCTCGCCCGAGGTGGGCGGCTACGCCGTGAGCCTAGACGCAGCTCACGGACTCGACAACACCGGTGGGTTCGGCGCGTGTTCCTCGTTACCGAGACGATACCTGCGGGTTCCCATGGAGAACTCGGGCCCCATCCTCGTCGACCGCCAGCGGCAGCACCGACCACCCCTCGGCGGCCAGCTCGCGCACGGTCCCGAGGTCCGCCGCGCCGGTCGTCAGGGCGAGCACGCTGGGCCCCGCACCGGAGACGACCGCGGCGAGGCCGCGCTCGCGCAGCCGGTCGACGAGCGCCAGCGACGCCGGCATGGCAGCCGTCCGCTGCCGCTGGTGCAGCCGGTCCTCGGTCGCGTCGAGCAGCAGCGCCGGCTCCCGGGTCAGGGCGTGGACCAGCAGCGCGGCGCGGCCTGCCGCGTGCGCGGCGTCGGCGTGCGGGACGGTCGCCGGGAGCAGCCCGCGGGCGACGTGCGTCGAGAGCGTGTCGCCGGGCACGAGGACGACGGGCGCGACCGACGGCGCCACGTCGAGCCGGGCCGCTCGTGCGCCGTCCGGCGTCATCCAGGACAGGGTGGCGCCGCCGAGCAGGCAGGCGGCGACGTTGTCGGGATGCCCCTCCAGCTCCGTGGTCAGCCGGAGGACCGCGTCGTCGTCGACGGCCCCGACGTCGGGGCACAGCGCCCAGGCGGCGACGACACCGGCGACGACGGCCGCGGCGGAGGAGCCCATCCCCCGCCCCTGCGGGATCGAGTTCTCCGCGACGACGCGCAGCCCCGCGGGCGACCAGCCGAGCTCCGCGCAGGCAGCGCGGAAGGCCCGCACGACCAGGTGCGACTCGTCGGTGGGCAGCTCGCCGGCGCCGACACCGGAGACCTCCACCTCCAGCCCGGACCCGGTGACCTCGAACTCGAGGTGGTCGTGCCGGGTCAGCGCCAGGCCCGCGCAGTCGAACGCCGGGCCGAGGTTCGCGCTGGTGGCGGGGACGCGGAGGCGGACGGCGCTCACAGGCCGAGCTGCGCGGCGGCCGCGGCGGCGTCGACCGGGATCGTCACCGGCGCCGGCGCACCCGAGATCGCCCACTCCGGGTCCTTGAGCCCGTTGCCGGTGACGGTGCAGACGACGCGCTGCCCCGGCTCGAGCTCACCGGCGGCGGCCACCTGCAGCAGCCCGGCGACCGACGCCGCTGACGCCGGCTCCACGAAGACGGCCTCGCTGCGGGCGAGCAGGCGGTACGCGGACAGGATCGCGCGGTCGGTGACGGCGTCGATGCGACCGCCGGACTCGTCCCGCGCCGCGAGCGCCTTCGTCCAGGAGGCCGGGTTGCCGATGCGGATCGCCGTCGCGATCGTGCTCGGGTTCTCCACGACCGTCCCGGAGACGATCGGCGCGGCACCGGCGGCCTGGAAGCCCCACATGCGCGGGGTCCGCGTGGCGGTGCCGTCGGCGGCGTACTCGCGGTAGCCCTGCCAGTAGGCGGTGATGTTGCCGGCGTTGCCGACCGGGAGGCAGTGGATGTCCGGGGCGTCGCCGAGCACGTCGACGATCTCGAACGACGCCGTCTTCTGGCCCTCGATGCGGAACTGGTTGACGCTGTTGACCAGGCTGACCGGGTAGTCGATCGCGAGCTTGCTGGCCAGTGCCAGGCAGTCGTCGAAGTTGCCCTCGACCTGCAGCAGCTGGGCGCCGTGGACCAGCGCCTGCGCCAGCTTGCCCATGGCGATCTTCCCCTGCGGGACGAGCACGGCGCAGGTGAGCCCGGCGCGGGCGGCGTAGGCCGCGGCGCTGGCGCTGGTGTTGCCGGTCGAGGCGCAGATGACGGCCTTCGACCCCTCCTCGACGGCCTTGGTGATGGCCATCGTCATGCCGCGGTCCTTGAACGACCCGGTGGGGTTGGCGCCCTCGACCTTGAGGAAGACGTCGCAACCGGTGCGGCGGGAGAGCTCGGGCGCCGGCAGCAGCGGCGTCGCGCCCTCCTGCAGGGTGATGACCGGGGTGTCGTCGCTGACCGGCAGCCGGGAGCGGTAGGCCTCGATGAGGCCGGGCCAGCCGGGCGACACCGTCGTCGGCGAGATGCTCATGACAACCCCTCCACGCGCAGCACGCTGGTCACGGCCCGGACGGCGGGCATGTCCCGCAGCGCGGCGATCGTGGCAGACAGCGCCGCGTCCGGGGCGCTGTGCGTGACGATGACCAGCGTGGCGGCGTCGCCGTGCCCGTTCTGGCGGACCGTCGCGATGCTCACCTCGTGCCGGGCGAACTCCTGCGCGACGGTCGCCAGGACACCCGGCTTGTCGGCCACGTCGAGGCTCACGTGGTAGCGGGTCGGGGACTCGGCGATGGGCCGCACGGCCAGGTTCGCGTAGCCGGTCGGTCCCTGCCCGGAGGCGCCCGCGATCCGGTTGCGGGCGACGGCGACGAGGTCCCCGAGCACAGCGCTGGCGGTGGGCTCTCCCCCGGCGCCCTGTCCGTAGAACATGAGCTGACCGGCCGCCTCGGCCTCGACGAAGACGGCGTTGAACGCGCCGCCCACCGAGGCCAGCGGGTGCGTCGTCGGGATCATCGCCGGGTGCACGCGCACGGCCACGGAGTCGCCGGAACCGTTCGCCACCCGCTCGCAGATGGCCAGCAGCTTCACGGTGCAGCCGATCTCCGCGGCCCGGGCGACGTCGGTGGCCGACACCGCGGAGATGCCCTCGCGGTAGACGTCGGCGGCCGACACCGGCGTGTGGAAGGCCAGCGAGGCGAGGATCGCGGCCTTCGCGGCGGCGTCGAAGCCGTCGACGTCGGCGGTGGGGTCGGCCTCGGCGTACCCGAGCTCGGTGGCCTCGGCCAGGGCCTCGGCGAACCCGGCGCCGGTCTCCGCCATCCGGGACAGGATGTAGTTCGTCGTCCCGTTGACGATGCCGACCACCCGGCGGAGCTGGTCACCGGCCAGCGACTCGCGCAGCGGGCGCAGCAGCGGGATCGCGCCGGCGACCGCGGCCTCGTAGTACAGGTCGACGCCGGACTTCGCGGCGGCGGCGTGCAGCTGCGGGCCGTCGTCGGCGAGCAGCGCCTTGTTGGCGCTCACCACCGGCTTGCCGGCCTCGAGCGCGGCGAGGATGAGCGTGCGGGCGGGCTCGATGCCACCGATCACCTCGACGACGAGGTCGACGTCGTCGCGGGTCACCAGCGCCTGGCCGTCGGTGGTGAGCAGGTGCTGCGGGACGTCGGGGTGGTGGGCCGGCCGCCGGACCGCGATGCCGGCCACCTCGACCGGGCGGCCGATGCGCGCCGCGAGGTCGTCGGCCTGCTCCTCGATCAGCCGCAGCACGGCGCTGCCGACCGTGCCGCAGCCGAGGAGGGCGACCTTGAGCGGGGCGGTGGTCACGAGGCAGCTCCCACGGGGTGCTCCGGTGCCGGCTGGGACGGCGCCGGCGAGGGCGCGGGCCGGTCGGCGAGGACGGCGTCCAGGGCGAACACGTCCGACAGCGTCTGCCGCCGGACGATCTCGGTGGCCGCGCCGTCCCGGACCGCGACGACCGGCGGCTTGAGCAGGTAGTTGTAGTTGCTGGCCATCGACCAGCAGTAGGCGCCCGTGGCCGCGACGGCCAGGAGATCGCCGGGCTGGACGTCCGAGGGCAGCCACAGGTCGCGCACCAGGATGTCGCCGCTCTCGCAGTGCTTGCCGACCACCCGGCAGAGCGCGGGCGGGGCGTCGGAGGTCCGGTTGGCGAGGACGCAGGTGTAGCTGGCGTCGTAGAGCGCAGTGCGGATGTTGTCGCTCATCCCGCCGTCGACCGAGACGTAGTTGCGCACCAGCGGGGTGCCGGGGGCGCCGCTGGCACCGAGCCGCACCGGCTTGATGGTGCCGATCTCGTAGAGGGTGACCGTGCCGGGACCGGCGATGGCGCGTCCGGGCTCCACCGCCAGGCGGGGCACCGGCAGACCCAGCGCCGCGCACTCGGCCGCCACGACCGCGCGCAGCCGGGTGGCGACGTCGTCGGGGGTGACCGGGTCGTCCTCGGCGAGGTAGGCGATGCCGAAGCCGCCGCCGAGGTTGAGCTCGCCGAGGAGCCGGCCGGTGGCCTGCTGCACCTGGGCCAGCAGCCCGACCACGCGGTGCGCGGCGGCCTCGAACCCGGCGGTGTCGAAGATCTGCGAGCCGATGTGGCTGTGCAGCCCGGTGAGCTCCAGGGCGGGCTCGCGGATGACCCGCACGGCCGCGGTGAGCGCGTCCCCGGTCGCCAGCGAGAACCCGAACTTCTGGTCCTCGTGGGCCGTCGCGATGAACTCGTGCGTGTGCGCCTCGATGCCGACCGTCGCGCGGATCAGCACCGGCACGGGGATGCCGCCGGCGGCCACGCGCGCCTCGGCCAGGGGCACGAGCCGGTCGATCTCGTCGAACGAGTCGAGCACGATGTGCCCGATCCCCGAGTCGACGGCGAGCTGCAGCTCGACCAGCGACTTGTTGTTGCCGTGCAGTGCGATGCGCCCCGCCGGGAAGCCGGCGGCGAGGGCGAGGGAGAGCTCGTTGCCGCTGCAGGCGTCCAGGTGCAGACCGTCGTCGGCGATCCAGCGGGCCACCTGCCCGCAGAGGAACGCCTTGGAGGCGTAGTGGACGTCGGCGTCGGCGAACGCCGACGCGAAGTCGCCCGCCCGGCCGCGGAAGTCGGCCTCGTCCAGGACGAACAGCGGGGTGCCGTGCTCGCGGACCAGCTCGGTGACCGGACGGCCGCCCAGGTGCAGCTCGCCGTCGATCCGCTGCGCGGTCCGGGGCCAGACGTGCGGGTCGAGCGCGCCGAGGTCGCTCGGTGGGGCGCCGGCGGCGGTGGGCTGCTGGATGGTGCCGTGCAGCGGCCCCGCCGGGTGCGCCCTCACATCCGCTCCGGTGCGCTCACGCCGAGGACGTCGAGGCCGTTGCGCAGCACCGTCGCGGTGGCGGCGCACAGCCACAGCCGCGCCGTCGTCAACGGGGTGGCCTCCTCGTCGCCGCGCGGCAGGACCCGGCAGGAGTCGTAGAACCGGTGGTAGGTGCCGGCCAGCTCCTCGAGGTAGCGGGCGACCCGGTGCGGAGCGCGCAGCTCCGCCGCGGCGGAGAGCACCCGCGGGAACTCGCCGATGGCGCGCAGCAGGTCGCTCTCCCGCTCGTGGGCCAGCTGCGTGACGTCGACGTCGCCGGCCTCGCCCAGCGCCAGCCCGAGGTCGGCGGCGTTCCGCAGCACCGAGGAGATCCGGGCGTGCGCGTACTGGACGTAGAAGACCGGGTTGTCGTTGGTCTGCCGGCTCCACAGGTCGGCGTCGATGTCGATCTGCTGGTCGACCGACGCCCGGGCCAGGGCGTAGCGGGCGGCGTCGACCCCGACGGCGTCCACGAGGTCGGTGAGCAGGACGAAGTTGCCCTTGCGCTTGCTCATGCGGACGGGCTCGCCGTCCTTGACCAGGTTCACCAGCTGGCCGATCTGGATCTCCAGGTGCGTGGCCGGGTCGTCGCCCGACGCCGCGACCAGCGCCTTGTAGCGGCCGACGTAGCCGGAGTGGTCGGCGCCCAGCAGGATCACGACGCGGTCGAAGCCGCGGGCCCGCTTGTCCAGGTAGTAGGCGCAGTCGGCGGCGAAGTAGGTGGGTTCGCCGTCGGCCTTGACCAGCACCCGGTCCTTGTCGTCGCCGAAGTCGGTGGTGCGCAGCCACACGGCACCGTCGGCCTCGAAGACGTGCCCCTGGCCGCGCAGCGTGGCGACCGCCTTCTCCAACGCCCCGGACTCGTGCAGGGTCCGTTCGGAGAAGAACGTGTCGAACCGGACGCCGAACGCACCCAGGGTCGACCGGATCACCTCGACCATCGCCTCGACGCCCCGCTCGGCGAACAGGGCGATCTGCTGGTCCTCGCCCAGCCCCGGCAGCTCGGGGGCCCCGGCGGCCACGAGCGCGGCGACCTCCGCCACGTAGTCGCCCTGGTAGCCGTCCTCGGGGATGTCCCGCCCCAGCCAGCTGGCGTGCAGGCTGCGCCCGAACCGTTCGATCTGGGCGCCGGCGTCGTTGACGTAGTACTCGCGGCTGACGTCGGCGCCGCTGGCCTCCAGCAGCCGCGCCAGGGCGTCGCCCACCGCTGCCCACCGGGTCGAGCCCAGGGTCACCGGGCCGGTCGGGTTCGCCGACACGAACTCCAGGTTGATCCGCTGCCCGGCCAGCACCTCGGTGCGCCCGTAGCCGGCGCCGGCGGTGACGGCCTGGACGGCGATCTGCCCGAGCGCGCCCTGGGCGAGGGTGATGTTGAGGAAGCCCGGGCCCGCGACGTCGACGGCCGCGATGCCCGGCTGCGCGGCGAGGTCGGTGGCCAGCAGGCCGGCGACCTCGCGCGGCGGACGGCCCGCCGCCTTGGCGAGCCGGAGCGCGACGTTGGTGGCGTAGTCGCCGTGGGCCCGGTTCTTCGGGCGCTCCACGACGACCTCGTCGGGCACCTCGACCGCGAGCGCGCCACGGCCGACGGCCGCGGCCACGACGGTCCGGACGACGTCACGCAGCTGCTCAGGTGTCACCGCACGAGCGTACTGACCGGCCTCCCGGGCCCCGTCCACCCGCCTTCTCCCAGGAACCCCACGTTCCCAGGGACCGCACAGGGAGCCCACCTAGACTCGCACGGGCGCGGGACCGGCACCTGTCCACGGGTGCCCGTCTCCCCCCGCCCGCGAGCATCTGCACCCAGCACCCGCACCCAGCATCGAGGAGAGGCCTTGGCCAAGGACCGCAAGCCCGCGACCGGCACCGGCAGGTCTGCCGGGAAGGGCGGTTCCGCCGGCAGGGGCGGGTCCTCCGCCTCCGGCGGGCGCAACCGGCCGTCGGCCAACGTCGTCTCCCCGCAGCGGCCCTGGGGCCTGATCGCCGCGGCGCTCGCCGTCGTGGTCTTCGCGGCCGCCGTCATCACCTACGCGGTGGTGCAGGTGAACAAGTCCAAGGAGAACGACGTCGAGTCGATCGACGAGATCGACGGCGTCCAGACCTTCGACTACGCGGCCGGTCAGGACCACGTCACCACCGAGGTCGACTACACCGAGGACCCCCCGGTCGGCGGCCCGCACGACGGCAACTGGGCCGACTGCACCGGCACGGTCTACGACGTCGACATCCGGCACGAGAACGCGGTGCACGGCCTCGAGCACGGCGCGGTGTGGATCACGTACAACCCCGACGAGGTGTCCGACGACGACATCGCGACGCTCGCCGACCTGGTCGAGGGCGAGAACGGCCGGATGATGTCCCCCTACGCCGGGCTGGACTCCCCGATCAGCCTGCAGTCGTGGAACCACCAGCTGAAGGTCGACTCGGCCGACGACATCCGCATCGAGCAGTTCGCCGACTTCCTGACCCTCCGCACCGGTGAGTTCCCGGAGCCGGGCGCCAGCTGCGAGAACCCGGCCTTCGTCGCCAGCCCCCTCGTCGAGGGCGACGCGAGCACGCCGATCGGCGAGAGCGACATGCCGACCACGCCGACGCCGTCGGCCGAGCCGACGACGACCGAGCCGGCCGCCACGGAGCCGACGGAGACGAGCGCCCCCTGATGACCGCAGACGTGCGGCCGCACGCCGAGGAGGTGGACGACGTGACCGAGGACCGACCCGATCGCCGCAGCCCGCTGCGGACGGCGCTCCTGGCGGTCATCGCGGTCGGCCTGGTGCTCCTCGGCGGCGGACTCGCGGTGGCGCTGGGCATCGGGCGGACGGCGGACCCGACCGTGGACTCCGTGGACGCGGGCTTCTCGCGGGACATGGCACGCCACCACCTGCAGGGCGTGGAGATGGCCAACCTGGTCGCCGAACGCAGCCAGGACCCCGAGGTGCAGCAGCTGGCCTTCGACATCTCCGCCACGCAGACCAACCAGGCGGGCCGGATGCAGGGCTGGCTCGCGCTCTGGGGCCTGCCCACGAGCGGCGGCGACGCGATGGCGTGGATGTCGGCGTCCGGGAGCCACGACCACGACATGGCGGGCATGGACGGCGGTCTGATGCCCGGCATGGCGACGGAGGAGGAGCTGGCGAACCTCCGGCAGCTGTCGGGCACGCCGTTCGACGTCGAGTTCCTCCGCTTGATGATCCGGCACCACCAGGGCGGCCGGGAGATGGCGGAGTACGCCGCCGAGCACGCCCAGGAGCGGGCCGTCCGGGAGCTCGCCGACACGATGGCGCAGACCCAGACGGCCGAGACCGGGACGATGACGGACATGCTCACCGCCCGGGGCGGCACACCGCTCCCGGCGCCGTGAGGGGCTCCCGCCGGGCGTCGTCCGGCGGCTGATAGCGTCTCCACCGAACGACCGGACGAGCCCCCGTAGCTCAGGGGATAGAGCACTGCCCTCCGGAGGCAGGGGCGCAGGTTCGAATCCTGCCGGGGGCACTCTTCCGATCCGCGCGGACACGGTCCGGGCGCGACAGCCGGTTCACGGCAGCACGGCCACCGCCTCGACCTCCACCAGCAGGTCGGGCTCGGTCAGGGCCACGACCCCGACGAGCGTCATCGGCCGGATCGGGAAGCTCCCCAGCCGCGCCGCGACCCGTCCCGCGCCCTCCATGAGAGCGGGCAGGCTCGACGCGTCCCAGCCGACGACGTAGACGTTGACCTTGGCCAGGTCGTCGAAGCCCGCGCCGGCGGCGGACAGGGCGGTGTGCAGGTTCAGGTAGGCCTGCTCGACCTGGGCCGCGAGGTCTCCCCCGCCGACCGGCTGACCGTCGGCCGTACGCGCCACCTGCCCCGACACGTAGACGGTGCGCGACCCGGTGGCCACGCCCACCTGGACGTAGGCGTCGGACGTCGGGAGACCTTCGGGGTTGATCAGTTCGACCGGCACGGGGACCTCCTGCGATTCGTCCACCGCCCGACCGGCGGTGGCCGGCAGCATGGCGGAGGGGTCCGACAGTCCCGGGTGGAGCGGCTCGGCTAGCGTCCGCGCATGCAGACGAGCGGCATCCAGCGGGCACGGGTGGGCGACCTCGAGATCGCCTACGAGACCTTCGGCGACGCCGGCGATCCGCCGGTCCTCCTGGTCATGGGCCTGGCCACGCAGATGATCGGCTGGCCGGACGAGTTCTGCGCCGACCTGGCCGGTCGCGGGCACTTCGTCGTCCGCTTCGACAACCGCGACATCGGCCTCTCGACGCACCTGCACAGCGCCGGTGCGCCGGACATCATGGCGGTGTTCGGCGGCGACGCCTCGACGGTCGCCTACGGGCTGCCCGACCTGGCCGGCGACACGATCGGCCTGCTCGACGCCCTCGGGCTCGACAGCGTGCACCTGGTCGGCGCGTCGATGGGCGGCATGATCGCGCAACTGGTGGCCGTCCAGGCGCCCGAGCGCGTCCGCAGCCTCACCTCGATCATGTCCACGACCGGCGAGCCCGGGGTGGGCGCGCCCGCCGAGGTGGCCCTCCCCGTGCTGCTCGCACCTGCCGCCACGGACCGCGAGAGCGCGATCCAGCGGGTCGTCGACACCTACCGGGTCATCGGCTCGCCGGGCTTCGAGTTCGACGAGGCGGCGCTGCGGGACCGCGCGGGGCTGTCGTTCGACCGTGCGCACGACCCGGCCGGCGTGGCCCGTCAGCTGGCCGCGATCCTCACCACGCACGACCGCACGCCCGACCTGGCGAAGGTCGCCGTCCCGACCCTCGTGATCCACGGGTCGAAGGACACGCTGGTCGACGTCAGCGGCGGCAAGGCGACGGCGGCCGCCGTCCCCGGCGCGGAGCTGCTGCTGGTCGAGGGCATGGGGCACGACCTCCCGCGGGCCATGTGGCCGGAGATCCTCGACCGGATCTCCGCGCTGATCCCCCGGGCGGGGTGAGGGCGGGCGGGCGACGGCTCAGCTCGTGAGCATCCCGCCCTCGACCGGGATGGTCGTGCCGGTCACGTAGCCGCCGGCGTCGCTCACCAGGAAGACCAGCGCGGCAGCCAGCTCCTCGGGGTCGCCCTTGCGACCCACCAGCACGCGGGTCAGCTGCGACTCGATGTAGCCCTCGGGGTACTGGTCGGTCATCTCCGACTCGAAGAAGCCCGGCGCCAGGGCGTTGACCCGGATGCCCTTGCGGCCGGTCCACTGCTGGGCGAGGTCGCGGGTCAGCCCGATCAGGCCGGCCTTGGTGGCCGCGTAGGCCGCCTGCGGCAGACCGGCCGTCGTCAGCCCCAGCACGCTGGAGATGTTCACGATCGAGCTGCCCGGCTGCATCACCCGTGCGCACGCCTGCGCCATCCAGTAGCAGCCGTTGAGGTTGACGTCGACGACCTGGCGGAACTGCTCCGGGGTCTCGCGGGTCGCCGGCACCGCCGTGCCGACACCTGCGTTGTTCACCAGCACGTCGACCCGGCCGAACTCCGCCATCGCGGCGTCCACGAGGCCCTGGCAGTCCTCGGGCACGGCGACGTCGGTGCGGACGGAGAGTGCCCGGCGGCCGGCGGCCTCGACCGCTCGCTGGGTGTCGGCCAGCCGGTCGGCCCGTCGCGCTCCGAGGACGACGTCGGCACCGGCCTCGGCGAGCGTCCGGGCGAACACGGCCCCGAGACCCGAGGACGCCCCCGTCACGATCGCCACGCGGCCGTCGAGCCGGAACATGTCAAGGATCGTGCGGTCTGCCACCGGAGTCAGCTCCTGTCGTCGGATGTCGTGCGTTCCCCGGCACGGTAACCAGATCGTGGGGTAGGTCACCCGTCGGGCGGGTAGGGCGCACACCCGGACCTCGAGGGGGAGGAACGACCCGTGACCAACCTGGCGCAGAACCTGCTGGACACCGCTGCGGAGCACGCCGAGCACCCGGCGCTGAGGATGGACGACGCGGTCCTGACCTACGGGCAGTTCCGCGACGCGTCCCTCGCCGTCGCCGGGTCGTTGCGCAGGCGCGGCGTGGAGCCCGGCGACCGGGTCGGCATGGTGCTGCCCAACGTCCTCTCCTTCCCCGTCGTCTTCTACGGCGCCCTGCTGGCCGGCGCCGCCGTGGTGCCGATGAACCCGCTGCTCAAGGCCCGCGAGGTGGAGTACTACCTGCGCGACTCCGGAGCCCGGGTCGTCGTGGCCCTCGCGGGATCCGACGCCGCTGTCGTCGAGGCCGCCGGGACGGTCGGCATCGACGCGGTCGGCGTGGGCCCGGCACGACCGGAGGAGCTGATGGACGGCCAACCCGTCGACGCCGCCGCCGAGCGGGACGACGACGACCTCGCGGTCATCCTCTACACGTCCGGCACGACGGGGCAGCCGAAGGGCGCCGAGCTCACCCACGCGAACATGGCGGGCAACGCGCGGACCACCGCCGACACCCTCGCCGAGAACACCGCCGACGACGTGATCATGGGCTGCCTGCCGCTGTTCCACGTCTTCGGGCTCACCTGCGGCCTCAACACCGCCGTCCTCAAGGGCTCGACGCTCACCCTCATCCCGCGGTTCGACGGCACCAAGGCCCTGTCGGTCATCGCCCGCGACCAGGTCACGATCTTCGACGGCGTGCCCACCATGTTCGCCGCGATGCTGCACTCCCCGGCCGCGGGCACCCAGGACGTCTCGAGCCTCCGGCTGTGCGTCTCCGGCGGGTCGGCGATGCCGGTGGAGATCATGCGGGCGTTCGAGGAGAAGTTCGGCTGCACGATCCTCGAGGGCTACGGCCTGTCCGAGACCTCGCCCGTGGCCTCGTTCAACCACCCCCACGCCGAGCGCAAGCCCGGCTCCATCGGGACTCCGATCGCGGGCGTCGAGATGCGGCTGGTGGACGACGACGGAGCGGACGTCACCGCCGGCGAGGTCGGCGAGATCGCGATCCGCGGCGAGAACGTCATGAAGGGCTACTGGGGCAAGCCGGAGGAGACGGCGAAGGCGATCCCCGACGGCTGGTTCCGCACCGGCGACCTCGCCCGCCAGGACGACGACGGCTACTTCTTCATCGTCGACCGCAAGAAGGAGATGATCATCCGCGGCGGCTACAACGTGTACCCGCGCGAGATCGAGGAAGCGCTCTACGAGCACCCCGCGGTCGCCGAGGTGGCCTGCATCGGCATCGCGCACCCCGAGCTCGGCGAGGAGGTGGCCGCGGCGGTGGCACTCAAGCCGGGCGCCGAGGCAGAGGTCGACGAGCTGCGCGAGTTCGCGAAGGCGCGCGTCGCCGCCTACAAGTACCCCCGCCACCTGTGGCTGGTCGACTCGCTGCCCAAGGGCCCGACGGGCAAGATCCTCCGCCGCGCGGTGGAGGTCCCCGAGCAGGTGGGCCGGCGGTGAGCGAGCCCGCCCGGCCGAAGAAGGCCGCGCCAGCGCCACCCCTGTGGCGTCAGGCGTTCGACGCGGCCGAGCGCGCCGTCGCCCCGCGGGCGGAGGAGCTGGTCCGCACGGAGTACTTCTCCCTCGGCGTCGCGCTGGCCCGGCGCGCCCGGATGCTCGCCGGCCGGTCGGCCCAGGACCTCAGCGCACGCGCGTGGCACCTGCTCAACCTGCCGGCGGGCAGCGACGTCCGCCGGCTGCGCACGCAGATCGGGGCGCTCGACCGCGAGGTGCGGCGCCTGACCATCCAGTTGGAGCAGGAGCGACGGCGCTCGGCCGGCGCCCGGCCCCTCCCCACGACGTCGACGGAGGACAGCGATGCCGACGGTGCCCAGCCCGCAGACGGTGCTCGACCGCGTCCGGCGCGACGTCGAGCGCAACGCCCTGCGCGCCCGTAACGGCATCAAGCTGGTCGCCGGCGTCGACCGCCCGGGCGTCGGCCAGACCCCCAAGGACGTCGTCTGGCAGCGCGGCCGCACGCAGCTGTGGCACTACCGCAACGACCCCGAGACCTACGGCGGTGTGCGGTACGGGCCGCCGCTGCTGCTGGTGTTCAGCCTCATCAGCCGCAGCTACATCCTCGACCTGACGCCGGGCAACAGCTTCGTCGAGCAGCTGCTGGAGGCGGGGTTCGACGTCTACATGCTCGACTGGGGCGAGCCCGACGAGCGGGACGCGGAGAACCGCCTCGAGGACTACGTCGACGACTACATCCCGGCGGGCATCGACCGGGTCATGGAGCTCTCCGGCGCCGACGAGGTCAACCTCTTCGGCTACTGCTTCGGCGGCGACCTCGCCCTGCTCTACGCCGCCCACCACCCCGACGCCCCGCTGCGGAGCCTCACCGTGCTCGCGACGCCGATCGACTTCCGGCACATGGGCCCGCTCGCCGACATCTTCAGCGTGGGCGGGATGGACGTCGGATCGGTCCTCGGCGACGACGGCAACGTGCCGCCGTCGGTGGTCGTGCAGGGCTTCCGGACGCTGACGCCCACGGCCGAGGTGAGCCGGTACGTGACCCTGTGGGAGCGGCTCTGGAACGACGACTACGTCGCCTCCTACCAGGCCATGACGGGCTGGTCGGACGACCACGTGCCGTTCCCGGGTGCGGCCGCCCGCGAGACCGCCGAGATGCTGGTGCGGAACAACGGCATGCTCACCGACCGGCTCACCGTCGGCGGCGACCCGGTCCACCTGGGCGACATCCAGGTGCCGTTCCTCACCGTGCGGGCCAACCGCGACCACATCGTGCCGCCGGACGCCACCGCGCCGCTGATCGACCTCGTCGGCTCCCCCGACAAGCACGAGCTGTGCCTCGACGCCGGCCACATGGGTCTCGTCGTCGGGCGGACGGCGGCGAAGACGACGGTGCCCACGATCATCGACTTCGTCCGGCGGCGCAGCGACCCGCTCACCGACGACGCGCAGAAGGAGGCCTGAGGTGCACGTCGAGCAGCTGGGACCCGAGCGCTGCGACGCCCTGCTGGCGTTCTTCGGCTCCTTGCCCGAGGGGGACCTGACCTTCATCAAGGAGGAGGTCACCGACCCCGACACCGTGCGCTCCTGGGCCACCACGAGCGCACCGGGAGGACGGTGGGTCGCCGTCGAGGGCGACGAGGTGACCGGCTACGTCGCCGTCCGGCCGCTGTCGGGCTGGTCGGACCACGTCGGCGAGGTGCGGCTGGTGGTCTCACCCGCCAGTCGGGGCACCGGGCTGGGCCGCACGCTCGCCCGGCACGCCCTGACCGAGGCCGTCTCGTCCGGCCTGTCGAAGCTGGTCGTCGAGATCGTCGCCGAGCAGGGCGCGGCGCTCGCGCTGTTCACCGAGCTCGGGTTCAGCGGCGAGGCGCTGCTGCGCGACCACATCCGCGACCGGAACGGCGAGCTGCGCGACCTGATGGTGCTGGCCCACCACGTGGACGAGACGTGGGCGGGGATGGACACCGTCGGGATCGCGGAGGAGCTGGAGGCGTCGGCGAACTGAGCGCTCAGCGCTCGGCGACCTGGCCGTCCACGACCTCCAGCCGGCGGGTGGTGTGCACCGCGTCGAGCATCCGGCGGTCGTGGGTGACCAGCAGCAGCGTGCCCGGATAGGCGGCGAGCGCCTGCTCCAGCTGCTCGATCGCCGGCAGGTCGAGGTGGTTGGTCGGCTCGTCGAGCACGAGGACGTTGATCCCGCGCGCCTGCAGCAGCGCGAGCCCCGCGCGGGTGCGCTCCCCCGGTGAGAGGGTGGCCGCCGGACGCAGCACGTGCTCGGCGGTGAGCCCGAACTTGGCCAGCAGCGTGCGCACCTCGGACGTCGGCCAGTCGGGCACCTCCGCGGAGAACGCGTCGAGCAGCTGCTCCGCGCCGAAGAACCGGCTGCGCGCCTGCTCGATCTCGCCGATCTGCACCGCCGGCCCCAGCGAGGCGCTGCCCTCGTCCAGCGGCACGCGGCCGAGCAGCGCCGCGAGCAGGGTCGACTTCCCGGAGCCGTTGGCGCCGGTGATGGCCAGCCGGTCGCCCCAGTCGACCTGCAGGTCGACCGGGCCGAGCACGAAGTCGCCGCGCCGGACGACGGCGCCGCGCAGGGTGCCCACGACGGCGCCGGCGCGGGGGGCGGCGGCGATCTCCATCCGCAGCTCCCACTCCTTGCGCGGCTCCTCGACGACCTCGAGCCGCTCGATCCGGCGGTCGGTCTGCTTCGCCTTGGCGGCCTGCTTCTCCGAGGACGCGCGGTTCTTGGCCTTGATGTGCTTGTCGCCGTCGCTGGACTTCTTGATCGAGTCGCGGACGCCCTTGGCCATCCAGTTGCGCTGCATCCGCGCCCGCGCCTCCAGGGAGGCCTTGGTGTCGGCGTACTCGTCGTACTCCTCGCGCGCGTGCCGCCGGGCGACCTCGCGCTCGGTCAGGTACGCCTCGTAGCCGCCGTCGACGACCCGCACGAGCTGCTGGGCCAGGTCGAGCTCGACCACGCGCGTCACCGTGCGGGCGAGGAACTCCCGGTCGTGGCTGACCACGACGATGCCCGCCCGTGTATCGCCGACGAACCGCTCCAGCTGGTCGAGCCCGGTGAGGTCGAGATCGTTGGTCGGCTCGTCGAGCAGCAGGACGTCGTAGCGCGACAGCAGCAGCGTTGCGAGGCCCACCCGGGCCGCCTGCCCACCGGAGAGACCGGTGGTGAGCGCGTCGAGCGCCACCCCCGGCGCCACCTCCGCGACGACCTCCACCGCCCGTTCCTCGAGGTCGGCACCGCCGAGGGCCAGCCAGTGCTCGAGGGCGTCGCCGTAGGCGTCGTCCGCACCCGGTCGGCCGGCGGCGAGGTCGTCGGTGGCGGCGTCCAGCGCCGCCTGCGCGGCCGCGACGCCGGTGCGCCGGGCGAGCGCGCCGAGCACGGTCTCGTCCTCCCGGCGCTCGTGCTCCTGCGGCAGGTAGCCGAGGGTGGCCGTCGGCGGACTCACCACCACCGAACCGGCCCCGGCGGGCAGCTCGCCGGCGAGCGTCCGCAGCAGGGTGGACTTGCCGGCGCCGTTGACGCCGACGAGGCCGACCACGTCGCCGGGCGCGACGACGAGGTCGAGACCGGAGAAGAGGACGCGGGCGCCGTGACCGGCCGACAGGCCGCGCGCGACGAGGGTGGCACTCATGAGGGGTTGCTCCTAGGCGGTACGAGAGGGCCGGACGGGATCGGCGACTACCGCAGCGAGAGCACGACCCGACGATAGCCGAGCCGCAGCGGGGTTCACCCGTCGTTGTCGTCGTCCGGGTCGAACGCGTCCTCGTCGTAGCCGTCCGTCTCGGCCGCGTCGTCGCCGGTGGGCCGGGGCCGCACGAGCCACGGCTGGAGGTGGTCGTAGCCCCGGACGGACACGCGGCGCAGCGGGCGGACCTTGTAGGCGGGGTGCTCGCGCAGCCAGTCGGCGAGATCGCGGTCGACGAGCATCGTGCCCGGGCGCGCCAGCGAGGTCAGCCGGCTGGCCAGGTTGACCACCGGGGAGTAGACGTCGCCGAGGCGGGTCAGGACGGCGCCGTAGGCCGCGCCCACCCGCAGGGGCGGCCGTTCGTCGGCGTTCCACGCCACCGGCAGCGAGAGCCCGATCCGGACGGCGTCGACCGCGCTCGCGGCGGTGAAGAGCACGCCGTCCCCGACCGTCTTGACGACCCGGCCGTGGTGGCGGGCGATGACCTCGGTGGCGATGCTCTCGAAGTCCTCGACCATGGCGCCGAGCTCGCGGCCGCCCATGCCGCGGCTGCGGGAGGTGTAGCCGACCAGGTCGGCGAAGCCCACGGCCAGCTCGCGGCGGTCCCCGGTGCCCGTCGCGGCCAGCAGCCGGTCGGCGTTGGCGGCGAGGTGCCGCCGCCACACGTAGTCCTGGACCTGGCGGAGCTTGGGCAGCAGGAGCCGGGCGGCGTCGATGGCCTCGTCGACCGACGCCGTCGGCCGGTCGTCGTCCCCTCCGGCGCGGGCGAGCGCGTCGGCCAGCATGTCCGTCTGCCAGTCGGCCAGCCGCGACAGCGACTGACCCATGGCCCGTGCGATCGAGGCCTCGGTGTCGGGTCCGACGAAGCCGGACTCGATCATCGACGAGAGCACACCCAGGGCGGCGACGTCGGCGTCGGTGAACGCCGGGTCGTCGTCCGCGGCGTCGGGGAAGCCCAGCGCCCGCCACAGCCGCTGCGTGCGCTCGGGCGGCATCCCGGCCAGCTGGGCCACCTCGAGCCGCGTGTAGCGGCGCGGCCCGTCGAGCAGCAGCCGCTCGAGCGCCTCCCGTGCGTCCGGGCCGCGCGCCTCCCCCCGGTCGTCCATGTGCGCTCGCGCGACCTCAGCCGGTGGTGTGCACGACGAGCACGTCGACCTGCGAGCGTCGGGTCGCGTCAGCGGGGACCGAGCCGAGCAGGCGGCCCTTGATGCCGGCCAGGCCGCGGTTGCCGACGACCAGCAGGTCGGCGTCCTCGCGGCGGACGACGTCGAGCAGCGCCTCCACCGGCGACCCCTGGACGGCGACGGTCTTGACGTTCTGCGCGCCCGCGGCGCCCGCCCGCTCGGCGGCGGTGCGCACGGTGTCCTCTGCCGGGTGCGATCCGACGACCTGGTAGGCGTCCTCGCCGAGGGCGTCCTGGGCGCGGGAGACCTCGCGGTCGTCGGTCTCGGTCGGCAGGTAGGCGCACGCGATGACCAGCGTGGCGCCGGCGGCGCCGGCCACGGCACCCGCCCGCGCGACGGCGCGGAGAGAGGACTCCGACCCGTCGGTCCCGACGACGATCGTCCGGTAGGCGCTCGAGGACTCGCTCACGGCGGGGACTCTATGTGACCCGATGACACAGGTCATCCCGAGATCATTCCCTCGCTCGGCGCGGCCCGGCGGCACGCCGACGGGCCGCGGGGGCTCCCGGGAGCAACCCCTGGTGCGCTTGGATGGGTGCGCCCCGGCGGCCCACCCGAAGGAGACCTCATTTCCATCCCCAGCACCGCGACGGTCGACCCCGTCCGGGTCGAGGTGCGCGGACTCAGCAAGTCCTTCGGACAGGTGCGCGCCGTCTCCGACCTCGGCTTCACCGTCGAGCCGGGTTCGGTGACCGGCTTCCTGGGCCCGAACGGCGCCGGGAAGACCACCACCCTCCGGATGCTGCTCGGCCTCATGCAGCCCGACGCCGGGACGGCGACCTTCAACGGCGCCCCGTACACGTCCTTGGCGCAGCCGCTGCGGAGCGTCGGCGCCGTCCTGGAGACCGCCTTCCACCCCGCGCGCACGGGCCGCAACCACCTGCGCGTCTACTGCCGCGCCGCCGGCTTCCCCCTCTCCCGCGCCGACGAGGTGCTGGTGCAGGTCGGGCTGGCCGATGCCGGCAACCGGCGGGCCGGCGGCTACTCGCTGGGCATGCGCCAGCGGCTGGCCCTGGCGACCGCACTGCTCGGCGATCCCGCCGTCCTCGTCCTCGACGAGCCGGCCAACGGCCTGGACCCCGAGGGCATCCAGTGGCTGCGCGGCTTCCTCCGGCACATGGCCCACGCCCAGGGACGGACCGTCCTCGTGTCCAGCCACCTGCTGTCGGAGGTCGAGCAGACCGTCGACCGGGTCGTGATCGTGGGCGCCGGCCGCCTGGTCCGCGAGGGCTCCATGGAGCAGCTGCGCTCGGGCGCCGACGGCGCGGGCACGGTCCTCGTCCGCAGCCCCGAGGTGGCCCGGCTGGCCGACGTCCTCCGCGCCGACGGCGCGCACGTCACCCAGGAGGACGGCGCGCTCACCGTCACCGGGTCCACGCCGGCCGAGGTCGGCCGCCGGGCGTTCGCCGCCGGCGTCGAGCTGCACGAGCTGCGCTCGCGGACCAGCGGCCTCGAGGAGATCTACTTCCAGCTCACCAGCGGCCAGGAGCAGTTCGCCGCTCCCTCGCCGACCGCTCAGGAGGCAACCCGATGATCCGCCTGGTGCGCGCCGAGTGGACCAAGCTCTTCACGACCAAGGTCTGGCTCGGCCTGCTCCTGGGTTCGATCGTCATGGTCGTCGGCTTCTCGATCCTGTTCACCTCGTTCGCCGGCAACCCGGAGAGCGGCATCCCGCCGGTCGGGTCCTCGCTCTACGAGGAGCTGGCCCTCTCGCAGGCGGCGAACGCGAACATCCTGTTCCTGATCCTGGGGATCATCGGGATGACGCAGGAGTACCGGCACCGGACCGCCACACCCACCTTCCTGACCACGCCCCGGCGCGGGCAGGTCGTGGTCGCCAAGCTGCTCGCCTACGCCGCCGTCTCCGCGGTGTTCGCACTGGTGGTCTCCGCCGTCACCTACGCGGTCGTCGCCATCCACGCCGGCGCCCGGGGCGCGGCCCCCGCGCTGAACGCGGAGAACGCCGCCGTGCTCGGCCGGTCGGCCCTGGCGCTGGTGATCTACGCCGTCATCGGGGTGGGCATCGGCGCGCTGCTGAAGAACCAGGTCGGCGCCATCGTGGGCGGGCTGGTCTACCTCTTCGTCGTCGAGCCGGTCATCCGGTCGATCCCGGCGACGGCGGGCGCGTACAAGTGGATGCCGGGGGGCGCCCTCGAGGCGCTGACCGCGACGTTCGAGGGCCCGGAGCTCCTGGCCGGCTGGCAGGGCGCCCTGCTGCTGATCGGCTACGGCCTGCTCGCGGCGCTGCTCGGGACCCTGCTGGCGGTGCGGCGCGACGTCGTGTAGCCAGGGCCCCGTCCCCGCCCACGGAGAACGGAGGTCCGCGTGACCACGCGCATGACGGTCCAGCGACTGAGCCGGCTGATCGCCGCCGGGGACGTCGACGAGGTGCGCGCCGCCCTCGATGCGTCGCCCCGCCTGGTCGGCGCGACCCTCGAGCGGGACGGCCAGGGCGCGTGGACCCCGCTGCACGTCGCCGTCGCCGAGGGGCAGCCCGACGTGGTGCGCGTGCTGGTCGAGGCGGGTGCCGACCTGTCGGCCCGCACCGAGTTCAACCGGACGCCGCTGCACATGGCGCTGCAGCACCACCCGGAGCTCGTGCCGCTGCTGCGGCAGCTCGGGGCTGCGGTGGACGCGCCGAGCGCCGCCTACCTGGGCGACGTCGACGAGCTCGGCCGCCACCTGGACGACGGCGTCGAGCCCGGCGACCGGACCAGCGGCGCCGACCTCCTGTCGTGGGCGGCCTTCGGCGGCGCGGAGCCGACCGCCGAGCTGCTGCTGGCCCGCGGTGCGGACGCCGACACCGGCGCGCTGCACTACGCGGCGGGGGGAGGGCGGCTGCGGCTCGTCCGCCTGCTGATCGAGGCCGGCGCCCAGGTGAACCGGCGGGATCCCGCCACCGGGCGGACGCCGCTGCACGCGGCAGTCGGCGCCGACCCCGGGGACGACGCGGCGGAGATCGTCCGGGTCCTGCTCGCTGCCGGGGCGGACGTCACCGCCACGACCAACGACGGCGCGAGCGCCCTCGACATGAGCAGGGTCGCCGCGGCGCGCCACCGGCGGGCGGATGCGGGCCGGGCCACGGCCAATGACGCCCTGGCCGATCTCCTCGTGTCGCACGGCGCCACCGACTAGGACCGTCGCACCCGGTCGGGGACGACGACCGGGCGTAGACTCGACACCCGGTCCAGCCATGCCCTCAGGCTCGTGCACCACGGCCTGCGGTCACGACGACAGCAGCACTGCACACACGACGCAGCCAACAGACGAAGAAGGCACTCGACCCCGTGTCAAGCGTGAGCTCATCCCGGCCCTCCCCCGCGTCCTCCTCCCCGGTGGCCGGCTTCGGCACCAACGAGTGGCTGGTCGAGGAGATGTACCAGCAGTACCTCGCCGACCCGGCCAGCGTGGACCAGGCGTGGCACGAGTTCTTCGCCGACTACCGGCCCGGCAGCCCGGTGGGGGCCGCCGACCGCACCGAGCAGGCGGCGTCCAACGGGGCCGCCGCGCCGAAGCAGCAGCCGGCCGCGCCCGCTCCCGCGCCGAAGCCGGCCCCCGCCCCGAAGCCGGCCGCCGCCGCGCCCGCGGAGAAGCCCGCCCCCGCGCCGGCCGAGAAGCCCGCGGACAAGCCCGCCCCGGCCGCCGCCAAGTCCCCCGCGACGCCGGTCGCCGCCGGCTCCCAGTCGCCGCTGCGCGGCGCTGCCGCCGCCGTCGTCAAGAACATGAACGTGTCGCTCACCGTCCCGACGGCGACGAGCGTGCGCGCGGTGCCGGCCAAGCTGCTGGCCGACAACCGCATCGTCATCAACAACCACCTGGCCCGCTCCCGCGGTGGGAAGGTGTCCTTCACGCACCTCATCGGCTACGCGCTGGTGCGGGCGCTGGACGACTTCCCGAACATGAACAACGCCTACGCCGAGGTCGACGGCAAGCCGGTGCTGGTGCAGCCCGAGCACGTCAACTTCGGGCTGGCCATCGACCTGCCGAAGCCCGACGGCTCCCGCTCCCTCGTCGTCGCCTCGATCAAGGCGGCCGAGGAGATGGACTTCGCCCAGTACTGGGCCGCCTACGAGGACGTCATCCGCCGGGCGCGCCAGAACAAGCTGACGATGGAGGACTTCTCCGGCACGACGATCAGCCTGACCAACCCGGGCACGATCGGCACCAACCACTCCGTTCCGCGGCTGACCGCCGGCCAGGGCGCGATCATCGGTGTCGGGGCCATGGAGTACCCGGCCGAGTTCCAGGGGATGAACCCCGACGCGCTGACCGAGATGGCCGTGTCGAAGATCATCACGCTGACCTCGACCTACGACCACCGGATCATCCAGGGCGCCGAGTCCGGCGACTTCCTGCGCCGCCTGCACGCCCTCCTGCTGGGCGAGGACGGCTTCTACGACGAGGTCTTCCGCTCGCTGCGGATCCCCTACGAGCCGGTGCGCTGGATGCCGGACGTGCGGATCACGCGCGAGGGGCAGATCGACAAGGAAGCCCGCGTCATCGAGGTCATCGAGTCCTACCGGCGCAACGGCCACCTCATGGCCGACACCGACCCGCTCGAGTTCAAGGTCCGCACCCACCCCGACCTCGACATCCTCGAGCACGGCCTGACCCTCTGGGACCTCGACCGGAAGTTCCCCGTCGGCGGCTTCGCCGGCGAGAAGCTGATGGCGCTGCGCGACATCCTCGGTGTCCTGCGCAACTCCTACTGCCGCACGGTCGGCGTGGAGTACATGCACATCACCGACCCCGAGGAGCGCGAGTGGCTCCAGAAGCGGGTCGAGGTCAAGCACGAGCAGCCCGACCGCGAGAAGCAGAAGCACGTCCTGGGCCGGCTCAACGCCGCCGAGGCGTTCGAGACCTTCCTCCAGACGAAGTACGTGGGGCAGAAGCGGTTCAGCCTCGAGGGCGGCGAGTCGCTGATCCCGGTCCTGGACGAGGTCCTGCTCGCCGGCACCGACCACGGCCTCGACGAGGTCGCGATCGGCATGCCGCACCGCGGCCGCCTCAACGTCCTGGCCAACGTGCTGGGCAAGAGCTACGCGAAGATCTTCGGCGAGTTCGAGGGCAACATCGACCCCGGCACCGTCCAGGGCTCCGGCGACGTGAAGTACCACCTCGGCGCCACGGGCACTTTCCGCAACCCGTTCAAGCCGGAGGCCGAGATCGCCGTCTCGCTGGCCAGCAACCCGAGCCACCTCGAGACGGTCAACCCGGTGCTCGAGGGCATCGTCCGGGCCAAGCAGGACATGATCGACAAGGGCGAGCAGGGCTTCACCGTCCTGCCGGTCCTCCTGCACGGCGACTCCTCCTTCGCCGGTCAGGGCGTCGTCCAGGAGACGCTCAACCTCTCCCAGCTGCGCGGCTACCGCACCGGCGGCACCGTGCACGTGGTCGTCAACAACCAGGTCGGCTTCACCACCAGCCCGACCGCGGCCCGGTCGAGCCTCTACTCGACCGACGTCGCCCGGATGGTCAACGCCCCGGTCTTCCACGTGAACGGCGACGACCCCGAGGCCTGCGTGCGGGTCGCCCGCCTCGCGGTCGACTACCGGCAGGAGTTCAAGAAGGACGTCGTCATCGACCTCGTCTGCTACCGCCGGCGCGGGCACAACGAGGGCGACGACCCGTCGATGACCCAGCCGCTGATGTACGACATCATCGACCGCAAGCGCTCGGTCCGGAAGCTCTACACCGAGGCGCTGGTCGGTCGCGGCGACATCACGCTGGACGAGGCCGAGGAGGCCCTCAAGGACTACCGGGGCCAGCTCGAGCGGGCCTTCGCCGAGACCCACGACGCCCAGGACTCCTCGAAGCCCGAGCCCGTCATGGACCCGCGCACCCCGCAGGAGTCGCAGGTCGAGACGGCGATCAGCCGCGAGGTGCTCAAGGCGGTCGGCGACGCGCACGTCTCCTTCCCGCCGGACTTCACCCCGCACCCCAAGCTGCAGAAGATGCTCGAGAAGCGGGCCGCGATGGTCAGCGAGGGCGGCATCGACTGGGCGATGGGCGAGCTGCTCGCCTTCGGGTCGCTGCTCATGCAGGGCGTCCCCGTCCGCCTGGCCGGCCAGGACTCCCGCCGCGGCACCTTCGTGCAGCGCCACTCGGTCCTCATCGACCGCGAGACCGCTGCCGAGTACACGCCGCTGCTGAACCTCACCGACGACCAGGCGAAGTTCTTCGTCTACGACTCGCTGCTGTCCGAGTACGCGGCGCTGGGCTTCGAGTACGGCTACTCCGTGGCCAACCCGAAGGCGCTCGTGCTCTGGGAGGCGCAGTTCGGCGACTTCGTCGACGGCGCCCAGATGGTCATCGACGAGTTCATCAGCTCCGGTGAGGCCAAGTGGGGCCAGCGCTCCGGCGTGGTCATGCTGCTGCCGCACGGGCTGGAGGGTCAGGGCCCCGACCACTCCAGCGGCCGCATCGAGCGGTTCCTGCAGCTGTCGGCCGAGAACAACATGACGGTCGCCAACTGCTCGACGCCGGGCAACTACTTCCACCTGCTCCGCCGCCAGGCGCTCTCCGACGTGCACCGCCCGCTGGTGGTCTTCACGCCGAAGTCGCTGCTGCGGGCCAAGGCGGCGGTCAGCGCCGTGGAGGACTTCACCGAGCAGAGCTTCCGGCCGGTGCTGCCCGACACGGGCGTCGGCGGTGAGCCGCTCGACGCGTCCGCCGTCCGCAAGGTGCTGCTCTGCAGCGGCAAGGTCGCCTACGACCTCCTGGCTCAGCGGGAGAACGACGGCACCGCCGACACCGCGATCGTGCGCGTCGAGCAGCTCTACCCGCTGCCGGCCGAGCAGATCCGGGCCGAGCTGGAGCGGTACCCGGACGCGAACGACGTCGTGTGGGTGCAGGAGGAGCCGGCCAACATGGGCGCCTGGCAGTTCATGGCGGTCAACCTCCCCGAGCACCTGCCGCAGGGCCGCACGTTCCGCCGGGTCAGCCGGCGGGCGTCGGCGAGCCCGGCGGTCGGGTCGGCCAAGGTGCACGAGGTCGAGCAGCGGAAGCTGATCACCGAGGCGTTCGCGGACTGAGCGCATGTACTTCACCGATCGCGGGCTCGAGGAGCTCGCCGACCGGCGCGGCGAGGAGCAGGTGACGCTCGCCTGGCTGGCCGACCAGATGCAGGCGTTCGTCGACCAGAACCCCGACTTCGAGGTGCCGGTCGAGCGGCTGGCCACCTGGTTGGCCCGCGGGGGCACGGACGACGACGACGAGTGACCGCGCCGGCGGCGGCTGAGCTGCCGCTGGCGCGGGTCGCCGTCCGGTCCGACGTCCGGAACCCGGACGCCTGGTACTGGGAGGTGCCCGCCGTCGCGCAGCTGCGCTCCGGAGGGCTCGACCTCGCCCCGGTGACGGTGCTGGTCGGTGAGAACGGCAGCGGCAAGGCGACGGTCGTCGAGGCGGTCGCCCGGGCGTGGCAGGAGTCGCTGACCGCCCAGGTGAAGCACTGGGGCCCGCTCCCCTCCGCCGAGGACGCCGACCTCTGGCGGGAGCTGGAGCTCCACGGCCAGCATCCCCGGCCGCAGGGCGGTGTCTGGTTGCGTGCCGAGGCGATGCACGGCCTGTTCGCCGGCATGGACAGCGCCGCCGTCGAGCTGCGCGCTTTCGACGGCCTCCCTCTCGACGCCCGCTCCCACGGCGAGGCCTTCCTCGCGCTGCTCGAGTCGCGCACGCTGGAACGGGGGCTGTGGATCCTCGACGAGCCGGAGTCCGCGCTGTCGTTCCGGTCGTCGCTGCGCCTCCTGGCGCTGCTCCACGGCATGCGGACGACGGGGTCGCAGGTCGTTCTGGCCACCCACTCCCCTCTGCTGGCCGCGCTGCCCGATGCCCGCATCTACGAGCTCGACGCCTCGGGGTTCACCGAGCGGACGTGGAGCGAGCTGGATCTCGTGCGCGACTGTGGAAGCACCCCCTCCCCCTCACCCCTCGCACGCTCGGGGCGAGCCTCTGGAGGGGGCCGATCCGCGCGCCTCCCGCGCCGGCCGACGACGTGCCGTCACCCTGTGCGCGTGCTCGGACACTCGCACGCCCTGTCGGGCCTGGCTGCCGGTGCGGCGACGCTCCCCTGGGCGCCCGTGCACGGCACCGTCGCGCAGGTCGCCTGGATCTCGGCGGCCGGCGGGTTCGCGATGCTGCCCGACCTCGACCAGCAGGGGTCGACGATCTCGCGGATGTGGGGGCCGTTCACCGACGCGCCCTCGGGCCTGGTGGGCACGGTCGCCCGTGGGCACCGCTGGGGCACCCACGACGCCGTCCTCGCCCCCGCCGTGCTCGGCGGGCTGGCCTACCTCGCGGCCGGTGCGTACTGGTCCAGCCTGCTGCTGATGGCGCTGGCCATCGGCCTGGCGCTGCGGGCGCTGCACTTCGTGATCCCGGGGACCACCGAGACGACCATCATCGGCAACCTGCTGCTCTCCTGGGGTGGCGCCTGGTACCTGCTCGAGCACAGCCCGAGCCCCGCCTGGCTGCCCTGGGCGGTCGCCCTGGGGGTGCTCACCCACATCGCGGGTGACTTCCTGACCAAGGAGGGCATCCCCGTCCCGGTCTTCTGGCTGATCCGGCGCAGTCGGCTGGCGCCGATCCACCTGCGCACCGGCGCCTTCGTCGAGAAGGCCGTGCTGGTACCGGCGTTCCTCGTCGCGATCGCCGTGTTCGTGTACCTCAACACCGCGGCGGGCACGACCATCGACCCGATCGTGGAGAGAATCCTCAGCTCGGGCGGCTGACCGGTACGTTCCGATCTCGTGACCGCCGTCTCCCCCGCGCCGCGCCTGACCCGCGGCACGCACGTCGGCTACGCGCTGGGCTCCATCGGGACGGCCGCCTTCGGCACCGTGCCGGGCCTGCTGCTCCTCTACTACCTCACCGACGTGCTCGGCGTCGCCGCCGGGATCGCCGGGCTGGTGGTGTTCCTGCCCAAGGCGTGGGACGTCGTCCTCAACCCCTGGATCGGCAGCCGGTCCGACCGCACCGAGAGCCGGTGGGGGCCCCGGCGCCCGTGGATGCTGGCCGGCGCGGTGACCCTGCCGCTGCTGTTCGTCCTGATCTTCGCCGGGCCCGGCGAAGCCCCGGGTCTCGGCGCGGTGTGGGTGGCCGTCACGTTCCTGCTGGCCGCGACCGCGTACGGCTGCTTCCAGGTGCCCTACGTCGCCCAGCCCGCGGAGATCACCGACGACCCGGGTGAGCGCTCCACGCTGATGTCCTGGCGCGTGGCCGCCCTGGCGCTGGGCATCCTGCTCGCCGGTGCGGGCGCACCCGCCGTCGTCGACGCCTTCGGCGACGGGCGCGGGGGTTACCTCGCGATGTCGGTCTTCGTCGCCCTGCTGCTCGCCGTCGGGATGCTCGGCGCCGTCGCCGGGACACGGCGTGCGCCGACGCTGACCCGCGTCCGGAGCGAGGGGCGCCTCGGGGCGACCCTGCGGCTGGCCTGGGCGTCGCGGCCGTTCCGCGTCCTGCTCGTCGGGTTCGTCGTCCAGGCGCTCGGCATCGGCGTGATGCTCGCCGGCGTCCCGTACTTCTCCGAGCAGGTCCTCGACGACCCCGACGCCGGCACGCTGCTGTTCGCCGCGCTCGTCGCCCCGGCCATCCTCGTGATGCCGCTCTGGCTGCGGGTGGGGCGTCGGCTCGGCAAGCGCCGAGGGCTCCTGCTGGCGTCGTCCCTGTTCGCCTGGGGGGCGTCGATGCTGGCGATCGCAGGCCCGCTCGGCACCGCGGCAGCCCTGCCGCTGGTGGTGCTGATCGGTGTGGGCTACGCCGGGATGCAGATGTTCCCGCTGTCGATGCTCCCCGACGTCATCGCCGCCGACGAGACGGCGTCCGGCGAGCGCCGGGCCGGCGTCTTCACCGGGGTCTGGACGGCGGCGGAGACGCTGGGGCTGGCCGTCGGCCCCGGGCTGCTGGGCCTCCTGCTGGCCGCCGCCGGATACGTGTCCTCGACCGGTGACGAGGTGGTCGCGCAGTCCGGCCCCGCCGTCGCCGCCGTGCGCATCGGGTTCACGATCGTCCCGGCTCTGCTCGTCCTGGCCAGCATCCCCGTCCTCGCCCGGTACCGCCTCGACGCCGTGGAGACCTCCGCATGACCCCGCAGGACGTGCTCGCCGAGCTGACCGCTCTCCAGTCCGGCGACCTGCCGACCCACGGCGGCGCGACGATGGCCTACGTCTACGACTCCGGCCGCACGGAGATCGAGGAACTGGCGGCGGCCGCGCAGGCGGCGTTCCAGTGGACCAACGCCCTCGACCCGACCGCCTTCCCGAGCGTGGCGCGCATCGAGAACGACCTCGTCGGGGCCGCCGCCGGCCTGCTCGGCGGGGACGCCGCCACGGTCGGGACGCTGACCAGCGGCGGCACGGAGAGCTGCCTGCTGGCGGTGCTGGCCGCGCGCGAGCGGTGGCGCCGGCGGGGTGGGCAGGGGCGCCCGCGCCTGCTGCTGCCGGTGACCGCGCACGCCGCCTTCCGCAAGGCCGCGCACCTGTTCGACCTGGACATCGCCGACGTCCCGGTGGACCCCGCCACCTGCCGTGCCGTCCCGTCCGCCGTCGCGGACCTCCTCGACGAGCGGACGGCGCTGGTCGTCGTCAGCGCGCCGTCCTACCCGCACGGGGTCCTCGACCCGGTCGGCGAGATCGCCGCGGCGGCCGCCGCGGCGGGCGTGCCGTGCCACGTCGACGCCTGCATCGGCGGGTGGATCCTGCCCTTCCTGGACGACGTCCCCGACCCCTTCGACCTGTCGGTGCCGGGCGTCACCTCGCTCTCGGTCGACCTGCACAAGTACGGCTACGCCCCCAAGGGCGTCTCGGTGCTGCTGACCGCGGACCCGGAGCTGCGGCAGGAGCACTGGTTCGCCACCGCCGGCTGGCCCGGCTACCCGGTGGTGAACCCGACGCTGGCCGGCACCCGCCCGGCCGGCGCCATGGCCGCTGCCTGGGCGATCCACCGCTGGCTCGGGGACGACGGCTACCGGGCGCTGGCCCGCCAGGCGCACGAGGCGACGCGGGCCCTCGCGTCGGGTATCGGCGGCATCGCCGGCCTCCGGGTCGTCGGCGACCCGGTCACCACCCTGGTGGCGGTCGCCCAGGACGGCCCGGACGGCGTCGACGTGCTGAACCTGGCCGACGAGATGTCCGCGCGCGGATGGCTGCTCCAGCCGCAGCCGCCCTTCGCCCAGCCGGACGGCGAGCTGCCGGCCACGCTGCACCTGACCGTCACCGGCGCGACCGCGGGCCGCGTCGACGCGCTGCTGGCTGATCTGGCGGAAGCGGCCCGCGTCGCCGCCGCGCTGCCCCGCCCGGTCGCCGACCCCGAGCTCGTCGCGGCCGCGGCGACCCTCGACCCCGCGACCCTGACGGTGGCCGAGGTCGACGGCCTCCTGGAGCTGGCCGGGGTCGGCGGCGGGCAGCTGCCCGAGCGCATGGCGCCGGTGCACGCCCTCGTGGCGGCGCTCCCCCGGCCCGTGGCCGAGCGGCTGCTCGCCGGCGTCCTCGACCTGGTCTACCGGCCGAGCCGGGACGTCGCTAGCGCGTGACGCCCTGCTCCCGCGCGCAGGCACCGACCGCCGCGGCGACGGCCTCGGCCACCCGGCGGTCGAGCGGGCTGGGCACCACGTAGTCGGCGCGCACCTCGTCGCCGACCACGTCGGCGATGGCGGTGGCCGCGGCGAGCTTCATCTCCTCGGTGATGCTGGTCGCCCCGGCGTCGATCGCACCGCGGAAGACACCGGGGAACGCGAGCACGTTGTTGATCTGGTTCGGCAGGTCGCTGCGCCCGGTGGCCACGACGGCGGCGTACTTCGCGGCCATCTCCGGGTCGACCTCCGGCGTCGGGTTGGCCAGGGAGAAGACGATGCAGTCCGGGGCCATCGAGGCGATCGCCGACTCCGGGACCGATCCACCGGAGAGCCCGAGGTAGACGTCGGCACCCTCGAGGGCGCCGACCATGGTCCCGGCGTAGCCGGCTCTGTTCGTGTTCGCGACCAGCCACTGCTTCATCGGCGTCAGGTCGTCGCGGCCGGCGTGCAGCACGCCCTTCGAGTCGGCCACCGCGATGTCGCCGATGCCCGCCTCGACCAGGATCTTCGTGCACGCGACCCCCGCCGCCCCGGCGCCCGCGACCACCACGCGCAGGTCGCCGAGCTCGCGGCCGACGACCTTCGCGGCGTTGCGCAGGGCCGCCAGGACGACGATCGCCGTCCCGTGCTGGTCGTCGTGCATGACCGGGATGTCCAGGCGGTCCCGCAGCCGCGCCTCGATCTCGAAGCACCGCGGAGCGCTGATGTCCTCCAGGTTGATCCCGCCGAAGGACGGGGCGATCGCGGCCACCGTCTCGACGATGGCGTCGACGTCCGTCGTCGACAGCACGACCGGGACCGCCGAGAGGTCGGCGAACTCCCTGAACAGGCAGGCCTTGCCCTCCATGACCGGCAGGGACGCCGTGGGCCCGATGTCCCCGAGCCCGAGGACGGCGGTGCCGTCGGAGACGACGGCCACCACGCGGGGCGCCCAGGTGAACCGGCGGGCCAGCTCCGGCTCGGCGGCGATGGCGCTCGACACCCGGGCCACGCCCGGTGTGTAGGTGAGCGCGAGGTCGGCGATCGACTCGATCGGCCGGGTCGCCGTCACCGAGAGCTTGCCGCCCTCGTGCACCGCGAAGGCCGGGTCGTCGGCGAAGCGGTCGGTCGTGGCGGCGTCGTCGCCACCGGGAGAGTTGCCGCCCATGGACACCGAGCGTAATCGGGCGGCGGACCTGTACCGCCGGTCAGGTGCGCGGTACGGCCGGCACCCGTCCCGGGCGCGGCCAGAGGCGGCACACCACGCGGCCGACGACGACCGCCGGGCCGAACGCCCGGCTGTCGTCCCCCACGAACGCGTTGTCCCCCTCGACCCAGTGCCCGCCCGGCACCTCGCGCCGCACCCGCTTGACGACCAGCAGCTCGGGGCGGGCGGGGAAGCGGGCCAGGACGACGTCGCCGGGACGCACGGCCGAGGACGACCGGACGCGGCGGGCGAGGAGCCGGTCGCCGTGGCGGACCGACGGCGACATCGAGGGCCCGGTGACCCGGACGGTGACCCAGACGCTCTCCAGCGGCGCGACCGGCGCGTGAGGCTGGTCTCCCGCCCTGTCGTCGCTGATCACCGCGAGTAGGGTCGCAGACGACCCGAATTCACGACATCCGGAGGTACATCCGTGCGTCTCACCCGCATGTTCTCCGCCGTCGAGGCCACCGCGCACTGCGACCTCCCCTGCGGCGTCTACGACCCGGCCCAGGCCCGCATCGAGGCGGAGTCCGTCAAGGCCATCCAGGAGAAGTACCAGGGCAACGAGGACCCGGTCTTCCGCACCCGCGCGATCCTGATCAAGGAGCAGCGAGCGGAGCTGGTCAAGCACCACCTGTGGGTGCTCTGGACCGACTACTTCAAGCCCCCGCACTTCGAGAAGTACCCGCAGCTGCACGAGCTGTTCAACAAGGCCACCAAGCAGGCCGGCGCGGCCGGTGGCAAGGGCAGCATGGACCCGGCCGAGGGCCAGAAGCTGCTGGACTACATCGCCGAGATCGACAAGATCTTCTGGGAGACCAAGGCCGCCGCCTGATCTCCGCACGAGAACGCCGCGGACGGCGCCGGATGACCTCGGTCGTCCGGCGCCGTCCGTCGTGCGGTGGGGATACGGTGCCTCGCCGGGGCCGGGGCCGGGCGGCAGGACGGGGACCATCGTGATCGACGTCGGGGCGCTGCTCCAGCAGGTGGAGGCGGCCGCACCCATCGACGCCGTCGAGGTGGTGGCCGCCGAACTCGGCCGCATGGTCGACGCGCGGGCGGTGAACCTCCTCGTCGCCGACTTCAGCGGACGGGCCGTCGTCCGGCTGACCTCCGCGGAGCTGGTCGAGGGCGCACGCGCCCAGGGTTCCGAGCGGGCGGAGACGCTGCCGCTCCCGGGCACCCGCTACGAGCACGTGCTGCGCACGCAGCAGGCGGACGTCGAGCCGGTCGGGGACGGCGCCCGCGTGCTCGTCCCCGTCACCGACCGGGGGGACGCCATCGGGCTGCTGCAGCTGGACCTGCCGCGCTACCCCTCGGCCGACGAGGTCGAGGACATCAGCGGCGCGGCGCACGCCCTGGCCTACGTGCTCATCGCCGCACGCCGGCACACCGACGTCTTCGAGTGGGGGCAGCGCTCCACCCCCTTCGTCCTGGCCGCGGAGATCCAGCGCCGGCTGCTGCCCCCCGCCTACACCTGCGAGGCCGGTCAGTTCACCCTCGCCGGCTGGCTGGAGCCGGCGGCCACCGTCGGTGGGGACACCTTCGACTACTCCCTCGACCGGGACACGCTCCAGCTGTCCATCACCGACGCCGTCGGGCACCAGGTGCAGTCGGCCCTGGTGGCCACGCTGCTCGTGGGAGCGCTGCGCAACGCCCGTCGGCGGGGCCTCGGCCTCGCCGACCAGGCCGGCTACGCCAACGACGCGCTGGCCGAGAACGCCGGGCCGGGTCAGTTCGTCACCGGCCAGCTGCTGCAGGTCGACCTGCACAGGGGGACGGCGGGCATCGTCAACGCCGGGCACACCCTGCCGCTGCGGTTGCGCGACGGGCGCGTCGAGGAGATCGGCCTGCGCATCGAGCCGCCGTTCGGCGTCGTCCCGGGCCGGTCGTTCGAGGTGCAGCCGTTCCCGCTGGAACCGGGCGACCGGCTGGTCTTCCTCACCGACGGCATGCTGGAGCGCAACGCCGCGAGCCTCGACGTGGCCGCCGCCCTGGCCTGCAGCGCGGACCTGCACCCCCGCGAGGTGGTCCACGAGCTGGGCGCCGCGGTCCTGCGGGCCACCGGGGGCGACCTCCGCGACGACGCGACCATGGTGTGCCTCGACTGGTACGGCGGGCCGCAGCGCGACCGCGTCACCGAGTTCGGTGCGGATCCAGGGCGCGCGTCGGGCCCCGCCTGATCGGCACCTCGGACCTCCCGGGCGCGGGCCGGTACCGTTCGGCTCACCATGCGCATCGACCGGGCCGGGTGGCCTTTCATCACCGGACCCCTGGCCCCGGCGGCCCTCGCGTGGGTCGTGAGCCGGTCGACCGGCCGGCGCGGCCTGGGCCGCCTCGCCTGGCCCTTCCTGGCCCTCTCCGCCTACATGGCGCTGTTCTTCCGCGACCCCGACCGGCGCTGCGACAGGGTGCCGCCCGACCCTGACGACGTCCTCTCCCCCGCCGACGGCGTGGTCATGGTCGCCGGCGAGCCCCAGGACGGCGTCGCGCCCGACGGCGAATGGCAGCAGGTCAGCGTCTTCCTGTCCGTGGTCGACGTGCACGTCAACCGCTCCCCCTACCGCGGCGAGGTCGTGGAGAGCTCCTACCGCAAGGGCAGCTTCCTGGCCGCCTACCGCAAGGAGTCCGCGCACCGGAACGAGCGCAGCGAGCTGCGGGTGCGCGATGGCGACCGCACCGTCGTCTTCCGGCAGATCGTGGGCGTGCTGGCGCGGCGCATCGTCACGCGGACGGGGCCGGGTCAGCGGCTGGCCACGGGCGAGCGGATGGGCCTGATGAAGTTCGGCTCCCGGATGGACGTCTTCGTGCCACCCGAGTGCACGGTCACCGTGACGAAGGGGCAGCGGGTGCGGGGCGGCGAGACCGTCATCGCCCGCTGGCCCGCCGCGGGCTGAGGGGGACCGCATGCCATCGACACGCCGCACGACCACCGTCGAGTTCGTCCGCGGGTCCGTCCGCGGCACCCGCCGGCGGGCGCTCGCGACGCTGCCCAGCCTGTTCACGCTCGCCAACATGTTCTGCGGGTTCTTCGCCATCCTGGTCGCCATCCGCGGCGAGTACCGGCTGGCCGCCGTCCTCATCGGTCTGTCGATCGTCTTCGACATCACCGACGGCGCCGTGGCCCGGCTGGTCGGAGCGGTGACGCCGTTCGGGTTGCAGTTCGACTCGCTGGCCGACCTGGTGTCGTTCGGGCTGGCCCCGTCGCTCCTGGCCTTCACGCTCTTCTCGCAGGGCCGCGACGAGTGGGACCCCCTGGGCTGGGTCGCCTGCTTCGTGTGGCTGGCCTGCGCCGCCATCCGGCTGGCGCGCTTCAACACGACGGTCGACCCGACGGCCGACAAGCGGTACTTCACCGGCCTGCCGAGCCCCGGGGCGGCCGGTGTCGTCCTGGCGTCGGTGTTCGCCTTCGGCGACCACCTGGAGGGCCGTGACCGGCTCTGGGTGCTCCTGGTCGTCGTCGTGCCGGCCCTGCTGATGGTCAGCAACATCCGGTTCCGGTCGTTCCGGTCGCTGGTCAGCCCGAAGAGCGGCAAGCCCTACGCGATCATCGCCCTCGCCGTCGTCCTGGTCGTCGGTTTCGCGCTGGCGCCGACGGTCACCGGCGTCGCGCTGGCCTACGGCTACCTGCTCGCACCGCTGCTGCTGCCGATCGTGTCCCCGCTGGCGAAGCTCCTGCCGACTCGCCTCAAGGAGGTCCTGTCATGACCGTGCGCCCCGTCCGCCCGGACGACGTCCCGGCCGTCGTCGGGCTCGTCCGCGAGCTGGCCGACTACGAGCGCGCGCTGCACGAGGTCCGCCTCACCGAGGAGCAGCTCACCGCGTGCCTCTTCGGCGACTCCCCCGCGCTGTTCGGGCACGTCGCCGAGCACGACGGCGAGGTCGTCGGCATCGCGCTGTGGTTCCTCAACTTCTCGACCTGGCGCGGCACCCACGGCATCTACCTCGAGGACCTGTACGTCTCCCCCGGGCACCGCGGCAGCGGGCTCGGCAAGGAGCTGCTCCGCACGCTGGCGGCGGTCTGCGTCGAGCGCGGGTACTCCCGGCTGGAGTGGTCGGTGCTGGACTGGAACGCGCCGTCGATCGAGTTCTACAAGGCCGCCGGCGCGGTCCCGATGGACGAGTGGACTGTCTTCCGGCTCACCGACGACGCGCTGACCTCGTTCGCCTCCGTCGAGGGGACGGCTCGACCGCTAGCGTCTCCTTCATGATCGACTGGCGCGACAGCACCCCCCAGCCGGTCCAGGACGATCTCGATGGGCTGGTCGGGCCCGCCCTGGACACAGCCGAGCAGCTGCTCAACGAGAACGGGGAGTTCTTCCCCTTCTCCCTGACCCTGACAGCTGACGGGGGTCTCGGCTTCGTCCACGGCGACCCCGGACACGGCGAACGCCCACCCTCGCAGGCGGTGCTGGAGGTCCTGTACGACGGTGCCGGCGCCGAGCGCGACTCCCTGCGCGCCGTCGCCTTCGTCGCCGACGTCCGGTACGAGGGGTCCGACGCCGTCCGCGTCGAGCTCGAACACCGCGACGGAGGACCCGCCCTGGCGGTGCTGGCGCCCTACTCGCTGCAGGGCCTCATCCGGAAGCGCGCACGCTTCGCCGCCCTCCGCCTGGCCGAGGGCACACCTCGCACGTGGCTCTGACGAACGGGAGAACACCATGACGACCGAGCGCGTGCCGCCCGAGTGCTGGCTCACCGACATGGACGGCGTCCTCGTCCACGAGGAGAAGGCGCTGCCGGGCGCGGCGGAGTTCCTCGAGCGGCTGGTGCAGAAGCAGCGCCGGTTCCTCGTGCTCACCAACAACTCGATCTTCACCCCGCGCGACCTGGCGGCGCGGCTGGCCCGAACCGGCCTGCACGTGCCCGAGCAGTCCATCTGGACCTCCGCGCTGGCGACGGCGGACTTCCTCACCACCCAGCTGCCCGGCGGCTCGGCCTACGTCATCGGCGAAGCGGGCCTGACCACGGCGCTGCACGAGGTCGGCTACGTCATGACCGACACCGACCCGGACTACGTCGTCCTCGGTGAGACGCGCACCTACTCGTTCGAGGCCATCACGCGCGCGATCCGGCTGGTCGGCCGCGGCGCCCGCTTCATCGCCACGAACCCCGACGTCACCGGGCCGTCGCCCGAGGGTCCGCTGCCCGCCACCGGGTCGGTCGCCGCGATGATCACCCGCGCCACCGGCGCGGAGCCCTACTTCGTCGGCAAGCCGAACCCGATGATGTTCCGCAGCGCCATGAACCGGATCGAGGCCCACTCGGAGTCGACGATCATGATCGGCGACCGCATGGACACCGACGTCGTCGCGGGCATCGAGGCGGGCCTGGAGACGGTCCTGGTGCTGTCGGGGTCGACCGCCGCCGGCGACGTGGGGCGGTTCCCGTTCCGGCCGAGCCGGATCCTCGACTCGATCGCCGACGTCATCGACCTGATCTAGCCGCGACGCTCCTCGTCGCGCTCGACGTAGGCCAGCCGGGCCTCGGGAGTGGTCAGCAGGTAGAGCACCGCGGCGACGAGCAGCAGGATCGGCAGCCCGATCAGGGGGCGCTGGGCCTCGAACGCGGTGACGAACCCGGTGAGGCCGAAGAAGATCTGGGCCGCGATGACGGGCCCGCGCGCCCAGCCGGCGACCCGCGCCAGCGCGCGTGCCGCCGTGGCGAGGCCCACCGCGACGAGGGCGAGGATCACCACCTCGGCCAGGGCCCGGGCGTAGCTGTCCGGCGTGCTGGTCAGGGTCAGCCACAGCCAGACGACGGCACCGGCACCCACGGCGGCCGCCTGGACGCCGACGACGACGGCGGCCCAGCGCAGCGACCCGGGGGCCTCGGTGCGCGGTCGCTCGGGGCGCGGTGCCGTCGGGTCGGCGGCCGCGCCGAACAACCGGTCCAGGGCGCGGCGGGGCGGCTGCGTCGGCTCGGTCACGACGGCGAGATTACGCGGGTGCGCCCGCCGTCCGGCCGTTCCGGTCGGGGCCGGCCTCCGGCGGATCCGCGCCCCTGCTGGTTAGCCTGACCTCCATGCGCGCGCTCGTGGTGGTGAATCCGGCGGCGACCAGCACCAGCTCCAAGATGCGCGACGTGCTGGTCGGCGCGCTCGCCAGCGAGCTGAAGCTGGACGTCGTCGAGACCTCCCACCGCGGGCACGCCCGCGAGCTCGGCGCGCAGGCCGCCGCCGAGGGCATGGATCTCGTGGTGTCCGTCGGGGGCGACGGCACCGTCAACGAGGTCGTCAACGGCCTGCTGGCCGAGGGGCCGTCCCCGCACCTGCCCACGCTCGCCGTGGTCCCGGGCGGATCGACCAACGTGTTCTCGCGGGCGCTGGGCCGTTCGCGGGACCCGGTGGAGGCGACGGCCGAGATCCTCGCCTCGCTGCGCGCGGGCCGCACCCGGCTGGTCTCGCTCGGCACGGCGAGCGCGACGGGGACGAGCACCGCGCCGGTGAGCGGCACCGCACCCGGCGCCGCCGAGGTGGTGGCCGCCGCCGACGCCGCCGCGCACGACCGGTGGACGACGCCGCGCTGGTTCGTCTTCGCCGCCGGCCTGGGCTTCGACGCCGAGGTCATCGCCCGTGTCGAGGCCCGTCGGGCCGCGGGCCGGCGCTCCACCGGCCCGCTGTACGTCAAGGAGGCCACCGCGGCCTTCCTGCTCGGCCGCGAACGGCGCCGTCCGGCGATGTCCCTGCACCTGCCGGGCGAGCCGGACCTCGACGGGCTGTTCCTCTGCCTGGTCTCCAACGTCAGCCCCTGGACGTACCTGGGCGCCCGCCCGGTGAACCCGTCCCCGGAAGCCTCCTTCGACACCGGCCTCGACGTCTTCGCCATGGGCCGGATGGGGCCCCTGCGGATGCTGCACACCCTCCGCCAGACCCTGGCGCGCGAACCCGACGCCCGCGGCCGTGGCGTGCACCGCCGGCACGACCTCGGGGAGCTGACGCTGACGGCGTCGCGACCCCAGGGGTGGCAGGTGGACGGCGAGCACCTGGGGACGGCGACGGGTCTGCGCGTGCAGCACGTGCCGGCCGCTCTCCGGGTCGTCGCCTGACCCGTGCCGCCCCGGCCCCTCACGCACGGCGGACGGGCGTTGTCAACGCTCCTCGACGGCGTGTGGTTCCGTCGAGTGGCGGGCCTAGCACGCCCGTGGTGAGCTTGCTCACGAGGGGTCCCACGACGGCCTCGATCTGCTTGACAGGCGTCTTTCTCGTGAAAACATCGCGTGAAGAACGCAACTTGCCGGTAACAAAGCAAGTGAGTCGCTGAGCCAAAGCGCTGGGCAACCGGTGTCGGCCCTGAACCGCGGTCCGAGGCCGGCGACTGATGTACCAACCGTAGACGACACCGAGGAGTACACCGCCATGGACTGGCGCCACCGCGCGCTCTGCCGGGACGAGGATCCGGAACTGTTCTTCCCCATCGGGACGACCGGTCCGGCCGTCGTGCAGATCGAGCAGGCCAAGGCCGTGTGCCGCCGCTGCCCCGTGGTGCAGTCGTGCCTGGACTGGGCCCTGCGCTCGGGTCAGGACTCCGGCGTCTGGGGTGGGCTGTCCGAGGACGAGCGACGCGCACTGAAGCGCCGTCAGGCTCGCACCCGGGTGCACACCGCCTGAGCCGGAGCACCACCGGCACCCGGGGGACCTCCCCCGCGGCGCCCCGCACGACCGACAGAACGCCACGAAGGCCGGTCCGGGAACTTCCCGGGCCGGCCTTCGTGCCGTGTGATCTGTCGTCCTCCGGACGACACCGCCACCAATTGCCGTCCCCTGTTGAGCGGAGCCGCTGTGTCGCGGCTGCGCGGGAGCCTCCGGCCCCCACTCGCCGCGACGGCTCGTCCCCGGCTCCCTGCTAGCGCCTCGGCTGGCCGGCTCCTGGGAGCGTCAGAACGGCCTCTGTTCCCTGCTGGTCGGGCGGGCTGCCCATCGTCAGCGTGCCGCCCAGCTCGCTGGTGACCAGCGTCCGCACGATCTGCAGGCCCAGCCCGTCGCTGGCCGCGGGGTCGAAGTCCTCGGGCAGGCCGCGACCGTTGTCCCGCACCCGCACCACCAGGTCGTCGCCGTCCCGCTCCGCGACCAGCTCGATGCTCCCCGGCTCCCCGTCGGGGAAGGCGTGCTCGGCGGCGTTGTGCAGCAGCTCGGTCACCGCCAGGACCAGCGGCGTGGCCGCGGCCGCGGGCAGCTCCCCGAAGGACCCCGTCCGCCGGGTGCGGGCCGCGGGACCGACCGACGTCAGGTCGCCCAGCATCGGCAGCACCTGGTCGAGGACGTCGTCGACGTCCACGACGTCCTCCCGGCTGCCGGCCAGCGTCTCGTGGACGACGGCGATCGACGCCACCCGCCGCACCGACTCCTCCAGCGCGGCCCGTGCCGCCGGCTCGGTCATGCGCCGGGCCTGCAGCCGCAGCAGCGCGGCGACCGTCTGCAGGTTGTTCTTCACCCGGTGGTGGATCTCGCGGATGGTCGCGTCCTTGGTCAGCAGCGCCCGGTCCCGGCGCCGGACGTCGGTGACGTCGCGCACGAGGACCAGGGCACCCGCCTCTGCCCCGGGTGCCTGCAGCGGCAGCGCCCGCACCAGCATCGTGGCCGTGGGCCCCTCGACGTCCACGGGGTCGGGGAACCGCCCCGACACGGCGGCGGCGATGCCCGCGGCGGCGGACTCGCCGGCGACCCGGTCGGCCGCCGCCACCCGGGTCAGCTCCGCGAGGTCGGCGCCCACCACGTCGCCCGGGACGCCGATGCGCCGGTAGGCCGACAGCGCGTTGGGGCTCGCGTAGATGGCCCGGCCCCCGGCGTCCAGGCGCACCAGACCGTCACCCACCCGCGGGCTCATCTCGGCGTCCTGCAGCTTCTCCGGCGGGAACGTGCCGGCCGACACCATCAGGCACAGGTCAGCGGCGATGTCGAGGTAGGTGAGCTCCAGCGTCGACGGCGACCGGGTGACGGCCAGATTGGTGTCCTTGGCCAGGACCGCCACCACCACCCCGTCGTGGCGGACGGGGATGACCTCGCGGCGCCGAGGTGCCGCACCCGACCAGTCGGGCTCGCCCTCGGTGACCGGCCGGCCCTCCCGGTGCGCGGTCACGAAGGGCGCGGCGATCTCTCCGGACACCTCGCTGCCGACCAGGTCCTCCGGCCGGCTCGTCGGTGCGGTGAGCGGCCGCACCTGCGCCACGCACCACCAGGCCCCGCTCGCCAGCGGCACCCACAGCGTGAGGTCGGCGAAGGCGAGGTCGGCGAGCAGCTGCCAGTCGGCGACCAGCCGACGGGCGTGCTCGACCTGCGAGGGGTGCGACGCCGACCCGCGGGTCAGCCGGTCCGAGAGGCTGCTCATGCGGCGCCGGAGGTGTCCATGGTGCTCCGAGCGTAAGGCGGCCCACGCCTTAGGCTGCCCGGGTGGTCCGCCCCGCTCCTGCTCCGTCCGTGCAGCCTGCCCGCCCCGACGAGTTCGAGCGCATCGCCGAGCTGACCGTCGGCGTCTACGTGGAGGGCGGCCTCGCCTCCTCCGGGTACGTCGCCGAGCTGGCCGACGTCAGCGGCCGGTCCGCGCGGTCGCAGCTGCTGGTGGTCCGGGACGACGACGGCCGCGTGATCGGCAGCGTGGCGCTCGTCCTCGACGGCAACTTCGGCGAGGTGACCGAGTCCGACGACGAGGCCGCGTTCCGGATGCTCGTCGTGGACCCGCAGGCGCGGGGCCGCGGCACCGGCGAGCTGCTGGTCCGGACCTGCCTGGACCTGGCCCGCGCCGCTGGCAAGCGGCGCATGGTGCTCTCGACCGGCCCGGCGATGACGGCGGCCCACCGCCTCTACGAACGGCTGGGCTTCCGGCGGCTGCCCGAGCGCGACTGGACGCCGGTGCCCGGCATCGACCTCATGGTCTACGCGCTGGAGCTGTGACCCTCAGGCGTCGGTGACGGTGGCGATCAGGTCGCCCTCCTGGAGCACCTCGCCCTCCACCACGTGCATCTCCTGGACGACACCGGCGCGCTCGGTGAGGACGGGGATCTCCATCTTCATCGACTCGAGGATGACCAGGGTGTCGCCGGGCGCCACCGTCGCGCCGGGCTCCACGAGGACCTTCCAGACGCTGGAGACCATCTCCGCGTGGATCTCCTCGACCGCCACCGTGCCTCCTCGTGAGCGTGCACCGAACCCGGCGATTGCATCCAAGCACGCCACTCAGGCGGTGGGGACGCTGCTCCCGGCAGCCAGTCGCGCGAGCACCGCGCAGACCTCGTCGCCGTCGTGCGGCACGCCCACGTCCGGGAGGTCCGACAGCTCCCGGGAGACAGCTCCTGCAGCGGTCGCTGTCGCCGGGCCGCCGGCGCTGACCGTCGCCAGCAGGGCGTCGTACCACCCGTCCAGCCGGTCGCCGGGTTCGTAGCCGCTGACGGCCACCACCGGCACGTCGTCCGCCGGACGTCCCGACTGCACCGGCAGCGAGCCGGTGACCCGCCCGGCCGTCCCCGGGGGGAGCGTCGACCGCAGCTGCGCGGCCACCGCCGCACGCGGGCCGCGGCCGGCCGGCGCCGGCGCGGCTGCGCCACCCGCGCTGCGGAGGGCGAGCTCCACGGCGTCCACGCCGTGGGCACGCTCGAGGACGGCGATGTCGAGCGAGAAGCCGGCCGCCACCTCGGCGAGCTCTCCGTCGGGTGACACGCCGACCGTGGCCAGCCCGCGCCAGCCCACCTCTGCCACCCGGCGGGCGGCCGCGGGCAGCGCCGGCGCGCTCCCGTCCCACCCGTCCGGGGTCCAGGAGACGCGGGCGATCCCGGCCGCCCGGTCACGCGCGACCGGGGTCGCGAACCGCAGGCCGTCGGCGGTCACCCACGCGAGGAACCCCCGCTCGCTCGCCGGCTCCACGCCGTCACCGCCGAGGCGCTCGAGCACCTCGGCGTCGGGTCCGACCCACGTCAGCCCGGCGTCGACCACCGCCGCCGCCAGGCGCGCGTTGCCGGCCAGCGCGGGCGGCACCGGCAGGACGGCGCCGACACCGCTGCGCCGGGCCGCCTCCACGATGCGGTCGACGGCGAGGTAGGACTCGCTCGCCGGAGCCGGCCCGAGGAGCACCGCCTCGTCGGCCAGCCGCACGTGGCGCGCCGACCGCTCGGCCTCCGAGTGCACCGCCACGGCCTTCACCCCGAGACGGGTGCACGCCGAGATCACGGCACACGCGGCCGGCCCCCGTCCTGCCACGAGCACGCTCTCGATCGCCAGCTGCGCCACCACTGCCCCCTCAGCAACCCCCCGCCCGGCACGCAGCCGGAGCGCCCCGTGAGAGGCTTGCAGCGTCAGCTTGGCGGTTCCGGCGGCCCCGCGCACGATAGTGACCGGCGTCCCGGCCCGCGAGAACGAGGGGTCTGCAGCCCCACCGGCAGCGAGAGGAGGGCAGCGCGATGTCCAAGCGTGGACGCAAGCGTCGCTCCCGCAAGGGGAACAAGGCCAACCACGGCAAGCGGCCCAACGCCTGAGAGCGACGAGAAGCGCCCCACCTCCGCGGATGCAGAGGTGGGGCGCTTCGTCGTCGGCGGGTGGCTACTCGCCGGTGCGCTCGGCGGTGATCCGCTCGACGCTGACCTGCGTGCCGTCCTCCTCGAAGGAGATGCTCGTGAGCTGGATCTTGATCCGCTCGCGGAGGCCCGACGGCGGCGCGTCGCCCCCGCAGCGGCGGCGTACCAGCGCCTTGAACTCCTGCTCGATGCCGAACTCGCGCAGGCACGGCGAGCAGTCCTCGAGGTGCTCGGCGATCTGCGCCCGCCGCGCGTCCCCGGTCTCGTGGTCGAGGAACTCGAAGACGTGGGAGAGCACGTCGTCGCACGAGGTGATGTCGATCGGCTCAGCCCCGCCATGGACGTCGTCGGTCATGACTGGCTCGCCTCCTCACCGGCTCCGGCGCGGACGAAGCCGCGCTCGCGGGCGTAATCGGCCAACAGCTTCTGCAGGCCCCGGCGGCCGCGGTGCAGTCGGGACATCACCGTGCCGATCGGGGTGCCCATGATCTCCGCGATCTCCTTGTAGGCGAAGCCCTCGACGTCCGCGAGGTACACCGCCAGCCGGAAGTCCTCCGGCAGCTGCTGCAGGGCCTCCTTGATGTCGGAGTCCGGGAGGTGGTCCAGCGCCTCGATCTCGGCCGACCGCAGGCCGCTGGAGGTGTGCTCCTCGGCGGCGTACAGCTGCCAGTCCTGCACCTGGTCGGTGGGGTACTGCTGCGGCTGGCGCTGCTTCTTGCGGTAGCTGTTGATGTAGGTGTTCGTCAGGATCCGGTACAGCCACGCCTTGAGATTCGTGCCCTCGGCGAATTGGTGGAAGGCCGAGTAGGCCTTCACGAAGGTCTCCTGCACCAGGTCCTCGGCGTCGGCCGGGTTGCGGGTCATCCGCAGCGCCGCCGGGTAGAGCTGGTCGAGGAAGGGCAGCGCGTCCCGCTCGAAGCGGGCGTCCCGCTCGGCACGGGTCTCGGCCACCCCGGACCGGCTCCCGTCGGCCCGGGCCTCGGGCGTCTCGACGGGAACCGTCACCTCGGGGGTCTGATCTGCGGTCTGCTCAGGCACCGACCGTCCTCTCTGGGGCCCCCGGATGCGGGGCGCCGCATCGGTCGATCCTAGCCGCGCGGCGTCGGGACGGCCCGGGGGCCGCCGGTGCGCGGCCCTGGGGCGGGCGCTGGAGACGGTGCTGCTCACGGTCCCTGCAACCGACGCCGGTGGGCACCGATTCCCGGCGGCGGCCACCGCGCACGAGACCCTCGCTACGCTCCGGCTCCGTGGCGGCGACCCCTGCGGTGCGGGTACTGGAAAAGGCCCGGGTGGTGCACACCCTGCATCCCTACGACCCCGAGCACCCGGCCGACCAGGGCCACGGCGAGGCCGCCGTGGCCGCACTCGGCGCCGATCCGCACCGGGTCTTCAAGACGTTGGTGGCCCGTGTCGACGGCACGCTGACCGTCGCCGTCGTCCCCGTGGCCGGCACCCTCGACCTCAAGGCGCTGGCCGCGGCGGTCGGTGGCCGGAAGGCGGCCATGGCCGAGCCCGCGGATGCCGAGCGCGCGACCGGCTACGTGCTCGGCGGCATCAGCCCGCTCGGGCAGAAGAAGGCGCTGCCCACCGTCGTCGACGACACCGCGCTGGGCTTCGCGACCGTGATGGTGAGCGCCGGCAAGCGCGGCCTGCAGCTGGAGCTGCCGCCCCAGGACCTGGTCGCGCTCACCCGCGCGCGCACCGCGCCGATCGGCCGCTGACTCAGCCGTACGGGGTGAGCAGCTGGTCGACCGGCGCGAAGTCGTCGGTGAGCACGGCCGCGTCGCCGACGAGGTCGTCGAGGTCTTCCCCCTCGGCCACCTGCCAGTCGAGGTCCCGCTCGGCCAGCCGCTGGGCGATGGCCGCCGCCGGGATCGGCGACCGGGAGGCGACGGCGACGACGTTGCCGCCCTCGTCCCCGCTCAGGGTGGCCGGGCCGGCGAGCAGCGCGACGTGCGGGAAGACCGCCCGCAGGGTCGCCAGCTCGGCGCGGACGAACGCCAGCGGCGGGTGGTCGATGAGGTTGATCGCGTAGACGCCGTCGTCGGTCAGCGCGCGGTCGACCAGCGCGACCGCCTCGCGGGTGGTCAGCTGCCAGGGCACCGACAACCCGCCGAAGGCGTCGCCCACCACGAGGTCGCGCGAGCCGGCGCGCTCCCCGGCGAGACCGACCCGTCCGTCGGTGACCTGCACCCGCAGGAGGTCCGACGTCTCCAGCTCCAGCTGCTCGCGGTCGATGGCGACCACACCCGGATCGACCTCCAGGACGAGGCTCTCGGTGCCGGGCCGCACGTCCGCCAGGTAGCGCGGCAGGGTCAGGCCTCCCCCACCGACGTGCAGCGCCGACAGCGGCGCCGCCTCGGCGCCCAGCACGTCCGTCACCGAGGCGATCGCCCGGACGTACTGGAACTCCAGGTAGGTCGGGTCGGCCAGGTCGACGTAGGAGTGCCGCGCCGTGTCGAGGTAGAGGACGCGCCCCGAGTCGCGTCCGGGATCGGCTTCCACCCGGGCGCAGTGGTAGCCGGTCTCCGTCTCGCAGGGGCTGGGCGCGATCGCCGCCAGACCGGCCCCCGCGAGGGCGAGGACCAGCAGCGCGGCGGGGACCCTCCCCGCGGCAGTCCGCCGCAGGAACACGGCCACCGCCACGCCGGCCAGCACGGTGACGGCACCGGTGCCGACCAGGATGACGCTGCTGGGCAGGATCGCGATCAGCACGAAGCCGGTGACGAACGTGGCGGCGATGCCACCGAGGGTGCCGATGCCCGACAGGCGGCCCACCACCGCGCCCGTCTCGTCGAGGTTCGCGAGCTGCAGCTTGACCACCATCGGCGGCACCGCCGACAGCAGCGCCGCCGGGACGACCACCGCCACCGCGGCCAGCAGCAGCACCGCCCCGGCGTCCGGGCCGCTGAGCAGCGACCCGGTGAACCGCACGAGCGGCAGGACGGCGATGACCAGCGCACCGCCCGCGACCATCAGCGGGGCGAGCAGCCGGCGCGGGTCGGTGCGGTCGGCGACGATCCCGCCGCCCCAGGCGCCGACGGCGATCGCCGCCAGCGCGTAGCCGATGACCGCGGTGCTCGTCTGCAGCGTGACGCCGACGTAGGGGGCGATCAGCCGCAGCCCGACGATCTCCATCACCAGCACCGCGCCCGAGCACAGGAAGGTGACGGCTGCCGCGACCCACCCGGGCAACGGTTCGGCCGTACCCCGGTCCGTGCTCGGGCTCGGCTCCGCGGGGGCGGTCACCGTCAGAAGAGCGCGGGCTGGTCCGCCGGCGGGCTGACCGACTCCGCACGGGCGAGGAGGTCGCGCCCGTTGTTCGCCACGTTGTTCACCGCGGTGCTCACCGGCCGCAGCTCCAGCGCCTCGACCACCTCGACCGGCGTCGGCTCCGTCAGCTCGCCGACGTCCTCCCGGGCCGGGTCCAGCCACGCGCCCCAGCGGTCCGGCGGCAGGACCAGCGGCATCCGCTCGTGGATCTCGACGAGCTCGCCGACGGCCGGCGCGGTGACGATCGTGCAGGTGTAGAGCCGGTCCTCACCGCGACCCCACACCTCCCACAGGCCGGCGAAGGCCAGCACCGAGCCGTCCTGGGGGGTGATGAAGTACGGCTGCTTGGTGGGTGCGTCCAGCCGCTTGGCCCACTCGAACCAGCCGTCCGCGGGCACGAGGCACCGGCGCGAGGCCGCCGCCTTGCGGAACGCCGGCTTCTCCGTCAGCGACTCCACGCGGGCGTTGAGCAGCCGGTTGCCCACCGAGGCGTCCTTCGCCCAGGAGGGGACCAGGCCCCAGCGCACCGACCGCAGCTCGCGGTGCCCGGCGCCGGTCGGCGCCCCCTCGGCGTCGCGCTCCTTCTTGTGCCGGACGACGTAGACGTCCTTGGTCGGCGCGACGTTGTAGTCGGCCGGCAGCGGCTCCTGGCCCTCGGCGCGGACCGCCTCGAACTCGACGACGAGGTCGTCGGGGCTGCGGCTGGCCGCGTAGCGACCGCACATCGGCGCTTCCTCCCTGCTCGGGCTGTCCCCCCGACTCTAGGTGCGGCCTGCGACAACCCGCCGTGCGTGCGTCCCGGGCCGAGGGGTAGACCTCGTAGCGGACGACGTTCCCCAGAGACGAGGACCACGCGCGTGACCGCCACCCAGAACCCCCCGACCGAGCACCCGAAGACCGCCGGCCCCACCGGGGAGCGGCGCTACGCGACGGTGAACCCGTTCACCGGCGAGACGGAGCAGGAGTTCGACTTCACCCCCACCGAGGCGATCGACGGGATCGTCGGGCGGGCGCACGCCGCCTTCCAGGAGTGGCGTCAGCGGTCGGTGGAGGACCGGGCGGCCGTGGTCCGCCGGGCCGCCGAGCTCATGGACGAGCGGCGCGACGAGCTGGCCGCGCTGGCCACCAAGGAGATGGGCAAGCGCCTCGAGGAGGCCGCCGGCGAGCTCTTCCTCTGCTCGATGATCCTCAAGTACTACGCCGACAACGGGCCGGCGTTCCTGCAGCCCACGCCGATCCAGCCGCTGCTGGGCAAGGGCGAAGCCGTCGTCGAGACGCAGCCGGTCGGCGCGCTGCTGGCCATCGAGCCGTGGAACTACCCCTACTACCAGGTGGTCCGCGTCGCCGGCCCCAACCTGGTGCTCGGGAACACGGTGGTCCTCAAGCACGCCGAGATCGTCCCGCAGTGCGCGCAGGCCATCGAGCGGCTGTTCACCGACGCCGGCGCTCCCGAGGGCGTCTTCACCAACACCTTCCTGCGCATCGCCGACGTCGAGCAGGTCGTCGCGGACCCGCGCATCGCGGGCGTGACGCTCACCGGCAGCGAGCGCGCCGGCAGCGCGGTCGGCGCCCTCGCCGGCAAGCACCTGAAGAAGTCGGTGCTCGAGCTCGGCGGCAGCGACCCGTTCATCGTCCTGGACGCCGACGACCTCGGCGCCACGGTCAAGGCGGCGACCACCGGCCGGATGCAGAACACCGGCCAGGCCTGCATCGCCGCGAAGCGGATCATCGTGACGGAGGACGTCTACGAGCCCGTCGTCGCCGGGCTGCAGCAGGCCTGGGCCACCTTCTCCCCCGGCGACCCCTCCGACCCGTCGACAACGCTCGCGCCGCTGTCGTCGGAGCAGGCGGCCAAGGACCTTCACGCGCAGATCCAGGACGCCGTCGAGAAGGGCGCCACCGTGCTGGCCGGCGGCGGCCGGCCAGACCTGCCCGGCGCCTTCGTCGAGCCGACCCTGCTGGCCGACGTCACCCCCGACATGCGGGCCTACCACGAGGAGCTGTTCGGCCCGGCCGCCGTCGTCTACAAGGTCAAGGACGAGGACGAGGCGGTCGCCCTGGCCAACGACACCGTGTACGGCCTGGGCGCCACCGTCATGAGCGGCGACCTCGACCGGGCGCGCGCGGTGGCCGAGCGGATCGAGGCCGGCATGGTCTGGATCAACCAGCCCACCGGGTCCTCCCCCGAGCTGCCCTTCGGCGGGATCAAGCGCTCCGGGTACGGCCGCGAGCTCTCCGAGTTGGCGATGTTCGAGTTCGCCAACCGGCGGCTGCTGCGCACCGTGCCGGCGAAGAAGGCCGAGAAGCCGCAGGCGGGCTGAGGCGGGGCCGCGCGGTGCGACGCCGCCGACCGGGCAGGATGTAGCCATGACCCCGGTCTGGACGACGCCGCACCGCACGGCACCCGTCGACGCCGTCGTCAGCCTGCCCGGGTCGAAGTCGATCACCGCGCGGGCCCTGATCCTGGCGGCCCTCGCCGACGGGCCCAGCCGCCTGGTGCGGCCGCTGCGTGCCCGGGACACCGACCTGATGGCGGCCGGCCTGCGGTCCCTGGGCACCGAGATCACCGAGGACGGCGCCGACTGGCTGGTGACGCCGCAGCTGCTCCGCGGCCCGGCCGACATCGACGCCGGACTGGCAGGCACGGTGCTCCGCTTCCTGCCGCCGGTCGCGGCGCTCACCTCCGGCCGGGTCGCCTTCGATGGCGATCCGCGGCTGCGGGAACGGCCGAACGCGGGGCTGATCGCCGCCCTCCGGGACCTCGGGGTCGAGGTGGACGACGGCGGTCGCGGCAAGGCGCCCTTCACCGTGCACGGCACCGGAGGGGTGGCCGGGGGTGCCATCACCGTCGACGCGAGCGAGTCCTCCCAGATCGTCTCCGGTCTGCTCCTCGCCGCGGCGCTGTTCGACGACGGGCTCGACCTGTCGCTGACCGGCGGCGTCCCCTCCATGCCGCACGTCGACATGACCGTGACGACCCTGCGGGCGCACGGCGTCGACGTCGCCGCGACCGGCCGTGGCTGGCGGGTCGCGCACGGCGACATCGCCGCGCGCGACGTCGTCGTCGAACCCGACCTCTCCAATGCGGCTCCCTTCCTCGCCGCCGCGCTGGTGACCGGCGGACGGGTGACCGTGCGCGACTGGCCGGAGGCCACCACCCAGCCCGGCGCCCAGCTCGACCGGCTGCTCACGCAGATGGGCGCGGAGGTGCGGCGGACCGCCGACGGGCTGCAGGTCACCGGCTCGGGCACGATCGCGCCGCTGGTCGCCGACCTCGGCGAGGTGGGCGAGCTGACGCCCGTGCTCGCCGCGCTCTGCGCGCTCGCCGGAGGGCCCTCGCGGCTGACCGGCATCGGGCACCTGCGCGGCCACGAGACCGACCGGCTGCAGGCCCTCGACGAGGTGCTGACGGCGGTCGGCGCGCGGGTGGAACAGCTGCCCGACGGACTGGTGATCGAGCCCGGCCCGCAGCGGCCTGCGCTGCTGGACTCCTACGCCGACCACCGCATGGTCCACGCGGCGGCCGTCCTCGGGCTCGCCATCGAGGGCGTGCGGGCGGGCGACCCGGGCGCCGTGACCAAGACGCTGCCCGACTTCGTGGACCGCTGGAGCGGGCTGCTGGGCGAGCCGGCCGGGGTGGTCTCCTGAGCCGCCGGCACGACAGCCGCTCGGACGAGGACGACATCCGGGTCCGGCCCAACCGTCGTGGCTCCCGTCCGCGCACCCGGCAGCGGCCGACCCACGAAGACGCCGTCCCCGGGCTGGTCGTGGCGGTCGACCGCGGGCGCATGACCGTGCGCGTCGAGGGCCCGGCCGGCGAGCCGGTCGACGTCACCTCCATGCGGGCCCGCGAGCTCGGCAAGCACGGAGTGGTGGTCGGTGACCGCGTGCGCCTCGTCGGCGACACCAGCGGCCGCCCCGACACCCTCGCCCGCATCGTCACGATCGAGGAGCGGACGACGTCGCTGCGCCGCACGGCCGACGACACCGACCCCACCGAGCGCGTCGTCGTGGCCAACGCCGACCTGCTGGTCGTCGTCACCGCCGTCACCGACCCCGAGCCGGCGCTGGGCTTCCTCGACAGGTGCCTGGTCGCCGCCTACGCCGGGGGCCTCGAGCCGCTGCTCTGCCTGACCAAGACCGATCTCGGCAGCCCCCAGCCGCTGCTCGACCGCTACGCGGGGTTGAGCCTGGACGCGGTCGCCCTCTCCCGCGAGGCGCCGCTGGAGCCGCTCCTGGACCGGCTGTTCGACCGGATGAGCGTGTTCGTCGGGCAGTCCGGCGTCGGCAAGTCGACCCTGGTGAACCGGCTGGTCCCCGACGCGTTCCGGGCGACCGGCGACGTCAGCAAGATCGGCAAGGGACGGCACACGTCGTCCTCGGCCGTGCTCTTCGACCTGCCCGGCGGCGGCACGGTCATCGACACGCCGGGGATCCGCTCGTTCGGGCTGGCCCACGTCACCGCCGACGACGTCCTGGCGGCCTTCGAGGACATCGCCGAGGCGGCCACCGAGTGCCCACCCGGCTGCGGGCACACCGCCGAGGACCCCGACTGCGCCCTCGACGCGTGGGCGGCCGCGGGACCGCCCGTGCGGCAGCAGCAGCTGGCCGCCCTCCGGGTGCTGCTCGGCGCCGTCGGCCAGGTCGGCCCCGGCTACTAGACGTCGACCCAGCCTCCGCTGCGCCAGTAGACACCGGCCTCGCGGGTCAGCAGCCCCTCGTCGACGAGGTACCGCCGCAGCGCCGCGACGTCCGGGTGCCACACGCCGAGCAGCGCGTTGACCTCGCGCTCCGGGTAGCGCACGCCGGGCTCGAAGACGCGCACCAGGTGGTCCAGCACCACCCGGCGCTTGCTGTGCTGGGCGGGGATCGACACCAGCCGGCCCCCGCGGACGAACGCCGACAGCACCGCGTCCTCGGCGGGGTCGGCGGACAGCGGCTCCGGCGGCGGCGCCGACTCCGCAGCGGCCCGCGCCGCGGCACCGAACCGCTCGGTGTGCAGGGCCAGCCCGTGCCCGTCGCGAGCGACCAGCCCGGCACGGGCCAGCCGACGGGCGGCGAGCGCGACGTCCTTGAGCGGGAGGCCCGATGCCTCGGCGGCCTCCTCGATGGTGGTGGCACCGAGGGCGAGAGCGGCGACGACCTTGAGCCGGGCGGGGTCGGCCAGCAGCCCGGCGATCGTCGCGGCGTCCACTCCCCGACGGTATCGACGCCGTTCCGGGCCCGCTTCGACGTCCTCGGGGACCGGCCCGACTAGGTTGGGTGCCCATGACGTCGGGGCGGGGCTTCTCGGAGGACATGCGGCTGGCTCACGTGCTGGCCGACCAGGCCGACTCGATCAGCCTCGACAGGTTCAAGGCGCAGGACCTCGCGGTCGACACCAAGCCCGACCTGACGCCGGTCACGGATGCCGACCGCGCCGTCGAGGAGCAGCTGCGGATCACCCTGAGCCGGGCGCGCACCCGCGACGCGGTGATGGGCGAGGAGTTCGGGACGACCGGCCACGGGCCGCGCCGCTGGGTGCTCGACCCGATCGACGGCACGAAGAACTTCGTCCGCGGGGTGCCGGTGTGGGCGACGCTGATCGCGCTCTTCGACGGCGACGAGCCGGTCGTCGGGCTGGTGTCGGCGCCCGCGCTCAACAAGCGCTGGTGGGCGGCCAAGGACGTGGGTGCCTGGACCGGTCGGCGGCTGGAGAACGCCGCCCGCTGCCGGGTCTCCGAGGTGACCGAGCTCAGCGACGCGAGCCTGTCCTACTCGAGCCTCTCGGGCTGGGAGGAGCGCGGCGTGCTCGACGGCTTCCTCGACCTCACCCGGTCGGTCTGGCGGACCCGCGCCTACGGCGACTTCTGGAGCTACTGCCTGCTCGCCGAGGGCGCGGTGGACATCGCCTGCGAGCCGGAGGTGTCGATCTGGGACCTCGCCGCCCTCGACGTCATCGTCCGCGAGGCCGGCGGCCGGTTCACCGACCTGACCGGGGCCCCCGGTCCGGCCGGCGGGCACGCGATCGCCACCAACGGTGCCCTGCACGACGCCGCGCTCGGCCACGTCCGGTTGCCCGGGCACGACTGACCTCTCAGCAGGCCGCCCAGCGGGCGTACGCCTGCTCCAGGTGCGTCTCGCCGTAGGGCTCCACGAGCGGCCCCTCCTCCCGGGCAGGGTCGACGTCGAGCCCGACGCCCCGCCCGGCCAGGAGCGCGGCGCCGACGGCGGAGGCGCTGCGCAGGCCGAGGGGACGCACCGGCCGCCCGAGGGCGTCGGCCAGCAGCTGGGTGAGGATGCCCGAGCGCGCCGCCCCGCCGGTGAGCAGGACGGCTGCGTGGTCGGTGACGTCGAGCAGGTCGAACGCGGCCCGGATCGCGAAGACGACGCCCTCCGCCGCGGCCCGTGCCAGGTCGGCGCGGGTGGTGCCCGCGTGCAGCCCGGTCCACGCCCCGCGGTCGTCCGGGCCGGCCACGCCGCCGCGCTCCCCTGTGAGGAACGGCCGGAACACCACGCCGCCGGCACCGGCCGGCACCGACGCGGCAGCCGCGACGAACTCGGTCAGCGACAGCCCGAGGATCCCGCACACCCACTCCCACGCCGAGCCCCCGTTCTGCAGCGCGGCCATCGCGTACCAGCCGTCGGCGGTGTCGGCGTAGGTGTGCACGACGGGGTCGGGGGCCGCGGTCGGTTCCCGGCGGGACCGCAGCAGCTGCGCGCCGGTGCCGAGGTTGACCTGTGCGCCGGCCGCGCCGGCCGCCAGCATCGCCAGCGGCGTGTCCGCGCCACCCACCACCACGGGCACCTGCCCGACCGCGAGCTCCGCGGCACCGACGACCTCGGCCGACGGGACGACCCGCGGCAGCAGACCGGCGTCGATGCCGGCCGCCCCGACCGCCGGCGCGCTCCAGCAGTCGGCGACGACGTCCCACAGCAGGGTCGCCGAGGCGTCGCTGCGGTCGGTGACCGGTGCGGCGCCGGGCAGCACCGAGGCCCGCAGCGCGTCCTTGGGCAGGAGCAGCGCCGCCGCCCGGTCGAGCACCTCCGGTTCGTGGTCACCCAGCCACGCGAGCACCGGACCGGTCATCCCGGGCACCAGCGGGTTGGCCAGACCGGCGCGCGCGCCGGGGGGCAGGGCGCGCCAGCGGTCGAGCTCGGCGGCGGCCCGCTGGTCGGGCCACAGCACGGCGGGGCGCAGGGGCGCGCCGTCGTCGTCCACCAGGACCGCCCCGTGCATCTGCCCGGAGAAGCCGAGGGCCGCGGCCCGGCGCCCGCCGAGCCGGGACGCGACCTCCGCGAGCGTGCTGTCCAGGGCCGACCGCCACGTCGCGACGTCGCTCTCCGCCCGTCCCGGCGCCGGACGGTCGTACCCGTAGGCGTGCTCGGCCTCGGCGACCACCGCCCCCGTCGCGTCCAGTGCGACCAGCTTCAGACCCGAGGTGCCCAGATCTGCGCCGAGCAGCACGTCGGTCACGTCGGTCAGCCGCCGTGGGCGAAGCCGCCGGCGCGGCCGTTGCGGTCGGCGAGCAGCCCGGCCAGCGTCGACACGGCGATCTCGGCCGGCCGGCGGGACCCGATGTCCAGCCCGATCGGCCGGTGCACCCGGGCGATCTCCGCCGGCGGGACCCCGAGGCAGGTCAGCGCCGCGACGTGGGGGCCCTCGTGCCGGGGGTTGCCCATGACGCCGATCCAGCGCGCCGGCCGCGCGAGCGCGTCCCGGAGGAGTTCGCCCAGCTCGTCCCGGTGGTGGTCGGTGACGACGACGTCGGCGCTGCCGCCGGCGAGCTCGTCCTCGATCTCCGCGAAGCCGCGCGCGGTCCGGTCGGCGCGGACGTCGCCCGCTGACTCGCCGGGCTCCACCAGCACCGTGCGGAAGCCGAGCTCCGTCCCCCACCGCAGCAGCACCTCGGCCACCGGCGAGGCGAACACCGCCACGAGCAGCCGGTCGCTCACGCCACCCGCTCCGGGCTGTCGCCGTAGGCGTAGGCGCTGTTGGCGTACCGCCCGCCGACCGCGACCCCGGGCGGCGCGATGGCGTCGAGGCGCGCGAGGTCGTCGGCGGTCAGCTCGACGGCGGCGGCGCCCACGTTCTCCTCGAGGTAGCTGCGCCGCTTGGTCCCGGGGATGGGGACGACGTCGTCACCCTGAGCCAGCACCCAGGCCAGCGCGAGCTGCCCCGGCGTCACGTCCCGCTGCTCCGCGAGGTCGCGGACCGCCTCGACCAGCCGCAGGTTGGCCGCGAACGCCTCGCCGGTGAAGCGCGGGTGCGTGCGCCGCCAGTCGTCCTCGGCGAAGTCGTCCGGGCTGGTGATGGCGCCGGTCAGGAAGCCGCGGCCCAGCGGGCTGAACGGCACGATGCCGATCCCGTGCTCGCGGGCGACGCCCAGCACCTCTCCCTCGAGGTCGCGGGTCCACAGCGACCACTCGCTCTGCAGCGCGGCGATCGGGTGGACGGCCACGGCCCGCCGGATCGAGGCGGCGCTGGCCTCCGACAGCCCCAGGTGCCGGACCTTGCCCTCCGCGACGAGCTCGGCCATCGCCCCGACGGTGTCCTCGATCGGCACCTGCGGGTCCACGCGGTGCTGGTAGTAGAGGTCGATGACGTCCACGGCGAGCCGCCGCAGGCTGGCCTCGGCGCACCGCCGCACGTTCTCCGGACGGCCGTCGATGGTCATGCCCGGCCCGTCGTGGCTGAGCGAGAACTTCGTGGCCAGCTGCACCTCGTCCCGCCGTCCGGCGATCGCCTCGCCGACCAGCTCCTCGTTGTGCCCCTCCCCGTAGACGTCGGAGGTGTCGAGGAACGTGACGCCGAGGTCGAGCGCGCGGTGGATGGTGGCGATCGACTCCTGCCGGTCGGCCGCGCCGTACATCTGGCTCATGCCCATGCAGCCGAGGCCGAGGGAGGAGACGGTCAGGCCGTCGCGGCCCAGGGTGCGGGTACCCACCGGTGAAGTCATGCCCGCATCCTCGCCCCGGCCGTCAGCCGCCCGCCAGCGCGTCGATGCGGCCGACCTCCTCCGGCGACAGGGAGAACCCGGTGACCGCGGCGTTGGCCGCGATCCGCCCGGGGTCGGCGGACTTCGGGATCACCACGATCCCGTGCTCCAGGTGCCAGCGCAGCACCACCTGCGCCGTCGTGGCGCCGTGCGCCCCGGCGACGTCCCGCAGCACCGGGTCGTCCAGGTCGGTGCTCGTGAGCGGGCTGTAGCCCTCCAGGACGACGCCGCGCTCCCGGTGGCCCTCCTCGACCGCGGCGTCGTGCAGGGCGGGCGCCCAGCGGATCTGGTTCACGGCCGGCATCTCCCCGGTCTCCTCGGCCAGGGTGTCCAGCTGCGCCAGCGAGTAGTTGCTGACGCCGACGTCCCTCGCCTGCCCGGCGTCCCTCGCGGCGAGGAACCGGCGCCACAGCTCCACACCGGGACCGCCGGGCGGCCAGTGCACCAGCCAGAGGTCGACGGACTCCAGGCCGAGCGCGTCGAGGGACGCCGCGATCGTCTCCTCGGGGCGGTCGGCCCGGTCGGGCGGCAGCTTCGTGGTCACGAAGACCTCGTCCCGGGAGACGCAGGAGTCCCGCAGCGCCCGGCCCACCTCCGCCTCGTTCCGGTACATCGTCGCGGTGTCCAGGTGCCGGTAGCCGCTGTCGAGCGCTGCGCGGACGGCGTCGTAGCACTCGCGTCCGCGCAGCTGCCAGGTGCCGAAGCCGAGCAGCGGCATCCGGCCACCGCCCCGGAGCTCGGCGACGGGGATCGAAGGGGTCGTCATGCACGGGGGCTGCCCCGCTGCCCACCCCCGGACACGTCCGTCTGGTGGGATGGGGGCAGCGGGCACGCGTACCCGCACCGAGGAGGCACCGTGCAGTACGCCGAGTCCGTCGTGGACCTGGTCGGCAACACCCCGCTGGTCCGGCTCAACTCGATCACCCGCGACCTGGGCCCCGACGCCCCGCTCGTGCTGGCCAAGGTCGAGTACCTCAACCCGGGCGGCTCGGTGAAGGACCGCATCGCCGTGCGCATGGTCGACGCGGCCGAGGCCAGCGGCGCCCTGAAGCCGGGCGGCACCATCGTCGAGCCGACCAGCGGCAACACCGGCATCGGGCTGGCCCTGGTCGCCCAGCAGCGCGGCTACAGGTGCATCTTCATCTGCCCCGACAAGGTCGGTCAGGAGAAGATCAACGTCCTCAAGGCCTACGGCGCGGAGGTCGTCGTCTGCCCGACGGCGGTCGACCCGTCCGACCCGCGCTCGTACTACTCGGTGTCCGACCGGCTGGCCCGGGAGACGCCCGGCGGGTGGAAGCCCGACCAGTACTCGAACCCGGCCAACCCGCAGTCGCACTACGAGACGACGGGGCCGGAGCTCTGGGCCCAGACCGAGGGCCGGATCACCACGTTCGTGACGGGCATGGGCACCGGCGGGACGATCAGCGGCATCGGCCGGTACCTCAAGGAGGTCTCGGGCGGGAAGGTCCGCGTGGTCGGCGCCGACCCGGAGGGCTCGGTGTACTCGGGCGGCACCGGTCGCCCCTACCTGGTCGAGGGCGTGGGCGAGGACTTCTGGCCCTCCACCTACGACCGCGAGATCGCCGACGAGATCATCCCGGTCTCCGACGGCGACTCCTTCGCCATGACCCGGCGGCTGGCCCGCGAGGAGGGCCTCCTGGTCGGCGGCTCCTGCGGGATGGCGGTGGTCGCGGCGATGCGCGCCGCGGAGAAGCTGACCAAGGACGACGTCCTGGTCGTGCTGCTCCCCGACGGCGGCCGCGGCTACCTGAACAAGATCTTCAGCGATCGCTGGATGGCCGACTACGGCTTCCTGGACTCCGCCGTCGGCGAGACGGTCGGCGAGCTGCTGCACACCAAGTCGGGCGAGACGCCGTCCCTGGTGCACACGCACCCCAACGAGACCGTCCGCGACGCGATCGACATCCTGCGCGAGTACGGGGTCAGCCAGATGCCGGTCGTGCGGGCGGAGCCCCCGGTCACCGCCGGCGAGGTCATCGGCTCGGTGGACGAGAAGACCCTGCTCGACGCCCTCTTCGCCGGGACGGCGACCCTGGCCGACCGGGTGGAGAAGCACATGTCGCCGCCGCTGCCGATCATCGGCTCGGGCGAGGCGGTGACCGCCGCCGTCACCGCGCTGGGTTCGAACGACGCGCTGCTGGTGCACGTCGACGGAAAGCCCGCCGGCGTCGTCACCCGGCAGGACGTGCTCAGCCACCTGGCGGGGATCACGCGATGAGCGGCTTCAGCACGCGGGCGATCCACGCGGGGCAGGAGCCCGACCCGGCCACCGGCGCGGTCATCCCCCCGGTGCACCTGACGACGACGTACAAGCAGGACGGCGTGGGCGGCCTGCGCGGCGGCTACGAGTACAGCCGCAGCGGCAACCCGACGCGCAACGCCCTGCACGAGGCGCTCGCCTCGCTGGAGGAGGGCTCGACGGCGCTGGCCTTCGCGTCCGGTCTCGCCGCGGAGGACACCCTCCTCCGGACGGTCTGCCGCGCCGGTGACCACGTCGTGCTGGGCGGCGACGCGTACGGCGGCACCTTCCGGCTGATCTCCCGGGTGCTGTCGGAGTGGGACCTGGAGCACACGCCGGTCCACCTCGACGACCCCGACGCCGTGCGCGCCGCGATGCGGCCCACGACGCGGGTGGTCTGGTGCGAGACGCCGAGCAACCCGCTGCTGAACATCACCGACATCGAGGCCACCGCGGCGGTCGCGCACGAGGCCGGCGCGCTGCTCGTCGTCGACAACACCTTCGCCTCGCCGTACCTGCAGCGCCCGCTCACCCTCGGCGCCGACGTCGTCGTCCACTCCACGACCAAGTACCTCGGCGGGCACTCCGACGTCGTGGGCGGTGCCCTGGTGACGCGGGACGCGGGGCTCGGCGAGCGCCTGGCCTACAACCACAACGCGATGGGCGCCGTCGCGTCGCCGTTCGACTCGTGGCTGGTGCTGCGCAGCCTCAAGACGCTCGGCGTCCGGATGGACCGGCACTCGGCGAACGCCGCGCGCGTGGCGGAGTTCCTGCTCGACCACCCCGCCGTCTCGACCGTGCTGTACCCGGGCCTGCCGTCGCACCCGGGTCACGACGTCGCGGCGAAGCAGATGTCGGGGTTCGGCGGGATGATCTCGTTCCGGCTGGAGGACGGCGAGGACGCCGCGCTGAAGGTGTGCGAGCGCGCGCAGCTGTTCACGCTGGCCGAGTCGCTGGGCGGTGTCGAGTCGCTGATCGAGCACCCGGGCCGCATGACCCACGCCAGCGCAGCGGGCTCACCGCTCGAGGTGCCGGCCGACCTGGTGCGGCTCTCGGTCGGCATCGAGGACGTCGACGACCTCCTCGCCGACCTCGACCAGGCGATGACACGGTGACCCTCCGGGTCACACCGCGGCCAGGAGCCGTCCCCCGGCCGCACTGAGCCGCTTCGTCGCGCCTGCGCGGACCCTCCGGGCCCACTCGGCACGACCGGGTGGCTACCTGGGAAGGGTCAAGATCCTCGGTCCGTCAGCTGTCACGGCGACGGTGTGCTCGACGTGGGCGGCGCGGCTGCCGTCGGCGCTGCGCAGCGTCCAGCCGTCGGCGTCGACCCGGTAGTCGTCGCTCCCACCGCCCAGGAACCACGGCTCGATCGCGATGACCAGCCCGGCGCGCAGGGGCACCCCGCGACCGGCCCGGCCCTCGTTCGGGACGCTCGGCGCCTCGTGCATCGACCGGCCGACCCCGTGGCCGCCCTGGTCGGTGTTGATGCCGACTCCCCCAGCCCGGCCGACGGCGCCGATGGCGGCGGAGATGTCCCCGATCCGGTTGCCGACGACGGCCGCCGCGATGCCGGCCTCCAGCGCCCGCTCGGTGGTCGCCACGAGCTCGAGGTCCTCGGGGCGCGGCGTCCCCACCGGGAAGGTGATCGCCGCGTCGCCGACCCAGCCGTCGAGGGTCGCGCCGGCGTCGACGCTGAGCAGGTCGCCGTCGTCGAGGACGTCCGGCGAGGGGATCCCGTGCAGGGCGACGTCGTTCACCGACAGGCACACGACGCCCGGGAAGGGCGGCGTGGTGGACAGCGGCGCGTAGCCGAGGAACGGCGAGGTGGCGCCGGCGTCGGCCAGGACGTCGCGGGCGACGGCGTCGAGCTGGCTCAGCCGGACGCCGGGTGCCGCGGTCGCCCGGACGGCGGCCAGCATGTCGGCCACGACGGCGCCGGCCGCCCGCATCGCGTCCAGCTCGCCGGGTGTGCGCAGTTCGATCACGTCGCCGTCCTTCCGGTATGACTATCCCGGTATTACTATCACGGGCATGGTGCGCCCCCCGCTGACCCCTGCCGAGCGCGAGCGCGGCCGCCGGCTGGGTGCGCTGCTCCGCGAGGCCCGCGGCACCCGCACCCCGGCGGAGGTGTCGGCCGCCTCGGGCGTCAGCCTGGAGGCGCTGCGCAAGATCGAGACCGGGCGCGTGCCCACGCCGGCCTTCTTCACCGTCGCCGCGCTCGCCCAGGCGCTGGGCATCCCGCTCGACCGGCTGACGGCAGAGCTGGCCCCGTCCGGCGACGGCGCCCTCACCGCCTGAGCGGGAAGCAGATCCACCGCGTCGCGGTTGGGCCCGGCAGACGGCCCGACCGAGGAGGATCCGCCCCGTGAGCACCACCGAGAACACCCGCGACCTGACCGCACTCGAGGCCGAGCGCGCCCGCATCCGCGAGGTGCACCTCAAGCCGGCCGGCGAGCGCCCCGGGTCGACCGCGCGCGGGCTCCACCACACCGCGCTGATCAGCGGCGACGTCGAGCGGACCGTGCGCTTCTACCAGGACGTGCTCGGCTTCCCGCTCACCGAGCTGATCGAGAACCGCGACTACCCCGGCTCGTCGCACTTCTTCTTCGACATCGGCAACGGCAACCTGCTGGCGTTCTTCGACTTCCCCGGCCTGGACGTCGGCCCGTACGCCGAGGTGCTCGGCGGGCTGCACCACATGGCGATCAGCGTCGACCCCGAGCGCTGGTCGACCCTGGTCCAGCGACTGACCGAGGCCGGCGTCGAGCACGAGGTGCACAGCGGCGTCTCGGTCTACTTCCGCGACCCCGACGGTGCCCGCATCGAGCTCATCGCCGACCCGCTCGGCGAGATGTACGGCCAGCACGTGCTCTGACGCGGAGCTACCGCGCCTGCACCAGGTCGGCGTACTCCTCGTGCTTGTCGATGTAACCCCGCACGAACGAGCACTGCGGGACGACCGAGCCGCCCTTCGACCGGACGTCGTCCAGCGCGGCCTTCACCAGCGTGCTGCCCAGCCCCGTGCGTCCGGAGTCCTGGTCGACCTCGGTGTGGGTGAAGACGGTGGTGTCGCCCCGCCGCTGGTAGTCGGCGTGGCCGAGCAGTTGCTCGCCGTCGCGGATCTCGTACCGGTTGGCCTCGGGGACGTCCTTCACAGTGGGCTCCATGCCGCTCCCCTACCCCGGCTGAGCCGGTCCGATCACTCCGCGAGCGACAGCGCCCGCGTCGGGCATGCCTGGACGGCGTCCTCGACGTCGTTGCGCTCGTCCTCGCCCGGCTCCGGTCGGTGCACGACCAGGACTCCGTCGTCGTCCACCTCGAACACGTCGGGCGCCAGCGCCTCGCAGGTACCCGATCCCACGCAGCGCTCGCGGTCCACCTCGACGCGGCTCACGCCGCACCGGTCAGCCGTGCCGGGAACCGCTTGAGCCCGTTGACGAACGACGACCGGAGGCGGGCCGGCTCCCCGGCGACCTCGAGGTCGGGCAGCTGGTCGAACAGCTGGCGGAAGGTCACCGCGATCTCCCGTCGGGCCAGGTGCGCGCCGAGGCAGAAGTGCGGACCGTGCCCGCCGAACCCGACGTGCGGGTTCGGGTCGCGGGTCAGGTCGAAGACCTGGGGGTCGGCGAACAACGCCGGGTCGCGGTTGGCCGCGGCGTAGAACAGCAGGAACTTGTCACCGGCGGCGAACCGGTGCCCGTTCACCTCGCCGTCCTGCGTCGCCGTGCGCCGCATCCACGTGATCGGGCTGGTCCAGCGCACGATCTCCTCCACCGCCGTCTTGTCGATCGACGGGTCGGACATCCAGCGCGCCCGCTGCTCGGGGTGCTCCGACAGCGCGAGGATGCCCTGCGAGATGGCGTTGCGCGTCGTCTCGTTGCCGGCGACGAGCAGCAGGATGAAGAACGAGCCGATCTCCTGGTGGGTCAGGCGCTCGCCGTCGACCTCGGTGGTCACCAACGCCGTCGTCAGGTCGTCTGTGGGGTTCTCCAACCGCTCGGCGGCCAGCCGCTCCATGATCCCGGCGAGGTCGATACCGGCCTGGAAGAGAGCCGTGAGCGGCTCCTCCTGGTCCTCGATCAGCTCGGGGTCGCCGCCGGACAGGATGATGTTGGACGCCGCCAGCACCTGCGCACGGTCCTCCGCGGGCACGCCCATCATGTCGCAGATGACCCGGAGCGGGATGGGCGCGGCGATGTCGGCGACGACGTCTAGCGACCCGCCGTTCGCCTCGGCGGTGCGCCGCGCCTCGGCCAGCACCTCCTCGACGATCCCGCGCACCGAGTCGACGACGCGCTCCAGCATCCGTGGCGTGAAGGTCTTCGAGACGATCCGCCGGATCCGGGCGTGCCGGGGGTCGTCCATGCTGATCATCGAGCCGTAGAACTCGTGCAGGTCGGCCGGGATGTCCTGGATCGAGACCGCGCCCTTGCCCGAGCAGAAGACCTGGGGCTGGGAGCTGATCGCGTCGAGGTCCGCGTGCCGGGTGACAGCCCAGTAGCCCGGCCCCATGGGCATGCCGGGCACCTCCGGCTCGGCGAAGAAGGCGAAGGGGCGCTCGGCGCGCAGGCGGTCGAAGACGGCGTGCCGCACCTCGGGCGGCTCGACCCAGAAGTCGCGGTCGGAGAGGTCGATGTCGTCCAGGTCGGGGGCTGCGGGAGCCAGTCCGGATGCGGCGTCGACGGCCATGGGGCACGACCTCCTGCAGTAACGGTCAACGGTGACTGGCGCTGACGTTAGGGAGTGCAGGCCGTGGTGCACAACACACTGCACCGGTGCGCGCACGAAAAAGGCCCGGTCGCCGTGGTGACCGGGCCTTTCGTCGTAGCGGGGACAGGATTCGAACCTGTGACCTCTGGGTTATGAGCCCAGCGAGCTACCGAGCTGCTCCACCCCGCGTCGCGCGTCCCAGGTTACACACCACCCGGAGCGGCCCCACCGCCACCCGGGACGCCCTCCGGTACCACTCCGTCACACCGGTCCCAGCACGCGCGCGCCTTGCCGCTCGCAGCGTGCTCGCCCGCTTACAGTCCGCTACGTGGTGGGGGATGACGCGGCGAGCATGTTCGCCGGGGAGCCACAGCCGGTGGAGATCCACCACCGTGGGATCTGGTACTCCGGCGAGCTGATCGGCTGGCGGCACGAGAGCGACGACCGGGTGGCCGCACGCGTGCGCTGCCGCGTCGACGGGCTGCGCCACTCCGCCTGGGTGGACCTGTCCGACCTGCGCCTGCCCGATCCGAAGCGTCCGCCGCACAAGGAGCCGTTCCCGGCGGTCGTGCACCGCCAGGACCGCGACGAGGCGGACGCCACGCGACCGCACGCGCTCTTCGCGGCGATGGGCATCCGCCCGGCGAAGCCCGCCCACGTCGTGCAGCCGCCGGCGCCGCGGAGCTCCGTGCCACCGGCGCCCTCCGACGCGGTCGCGCGGCCCGAACCGGTGCCGGCGCCCCGGCGCACGCACCACCTGACCAAGGTCGAGGCCTACCTCAGCGTCGTCTGAGCGGCTCGACAGCGACCCCCGACCCCGCACGGGCCCGGGACAGCGTCGTTGAAAGACAGGAAGCCCGACCCCCTGAGGGGCCGGGCTTCCTGTCGGTGGTAGCGGGGGGACCGGCCGAACCACCGCTTTCACTGTTGGTTGTCGCCCGTTCCTGCAGGTCGGGGCGTTGCGCCTAGGCATCTGCATACCCCCGTCTGGTCCGTTTCCCGACCCGCCGCCCTGTCGCCTCGGGATTCGAAGTGATCTTGACATGCATGCCGGAAACTTGATCTCAACCAGATCCACCGATCAGAGGTTCGTCGCTCCGACCCGTGCCGCGCTCGCCATCGCCTGAACCTCGCGGTCACCGAAACTCTCGGTGTCGTCATGGATGGACCGCAGGTCTTGCACCGCGCCGGGCTCCCCGTCTCCGGCGCGCATGGTGGCTCTCAGGCAGGCGGCGAGGGCGGCGCCCTCCTTGGCGGCGGACAGCGTTGAGCTCAGGGTCGATGCATGGAATGAGGTGTCAGTGTGGCTACGTACGCCCCGCCTTGGCGCGGACGTGTATCCGCTCGCCCTGTTCTCCGAACAGGCTCAAGACCTCCGCGGAGTCGTCACCGGTGCTGCCGAACCAGTGCGGCACGTGGGTGTCGAACTCGGCCACCTCACCTCGTCCGAGGACGAGGTCCTGCTCGCCGAGGAGGAGCCGCATGCGGCCGGTCAGGACGAACAACCACTCGTGCCCCTCATGGGAGCGCAGTGCGGGCTCGGCAGTCGCGATGGGGATAAGGATCTTGCGTGCCTGGATGCCGCCGGGCTGCTGGGTGAGCGGGATGACGGTCCGCCCGCGGGCGCGCCGGGGCTTGAGGCGAAGGCGAGGGTCGGCCACCTCGGGTGCGCCCACAAGGTCGTCCAGGGGTACGCGGTAGGCCTGCGCGAGCGGGAGCAACAGCTCCAGGCTGGGGCGGCGCTGTCCGGTTTCCAGCCGGGACAAGGTGCTCTTCGAGATGCCGGTCGTCGCCGCGAGACCGGTGAGCGTCAGCCCCCGTGCGGTGCGCAAGCGTTTCAGCCGCGGTGCCACCTGATCAAGCGCCGCCGCGATAACTGTCGTGTCCACGCACCCATCCCACCGCGTTTCCCGGAAACAGGGACGCTTGTTGTCGCGGCGGCGATGCCCTCGCCAGCCTTCCGGCATGAGCGATTGCGACGTAGTGGTGATCGGCGGCGGCGCGGCCGGGCTGTCCGCGGCGCTGGTGCTGGCGCGGGCCCGCCGCCGCGTTCTCGTGGTGGACGCCGGAACGCCGCGCAACGCTCCAGCCGCGCACATGCAGGGATTCCTGTCCCGCGACGGTCTGCCGCCCGGTGACCTCCTGGCCCTCGGACGGGCGGAGGTGATCGGCTACGGCGGGGAGATCCTGTCCGGCACCGTCAGGGTGCTGGTGCGGTACGGGTCCGCGGGCTTCTGGGTCCTCCTCTTCGACGGCCGGCGGATCTCGACGCGCCGACTGCTCGTGACGACCGGCCTGCGAGACGAACTGCCCGACATCCCTGGATTGCGGGACCGGTGGGCGCGCGACGTGCTGCACTGCCCGTACTGCCACGGCTACGAGGTCCGGGACCAGCCCCTCGGCGTCCTCGGCGGTTCACCCGACGCGGTCCGCTACACCCAGATCGTCCGCCAGTGGACCGACGACGTCGTCCTCTTCACGCAGGCCGGCAGACTCACCGCCGCCGAGCGGGCGCAGCTGGTGGCCCGGGCCATCGGGATCGTCGAGGGCCCCGTGAAGCAGGTCCTCGTCGAGGACGACCACCTCTGCGGCGTCGAGCTCGACGACGGGCGCGTCGTCCCGCGGACGGCGCTGTTCGTCCCGCAGCGGTTCATCGCGAACAACGACCTGCTGGTGGGCCTGGGCTGCGCCATGGACGAGAACGGCTGGGTCACCACAGGTCCCCACGGGTCGACCAGCGTCGGCGGCGTCTGGGTCGCCGGCAATGTCGCCAATCCGCGCGCTCAGGTCATCACCGCCGCCGGCGAAGGTTCCGCGGCCGCCATCGCTATCAACGGCGACCTCGTCGATGAGGACGTCCGCGCCGCCGTGCACGCCTTCACCACCGGCGCCGTGGTCTGAGACCACCCGCCCATTCGCACCTCACCCCCCCCTTCGACCCCCAGGAGCACCCATGTCCGACCGATCCCCGATTCCCGCGTCCGCGCCGATCGCGCCGCCGAGCAAGCACCAGCTGGCTTTGATGATCTGGCTGGCCGTCTTCCCCACCCTCACCGTGCTCAACCTGGCACTGGGCGACTGGCTGACGACGCTGCCGCCCCTGCTGCGCACGTTCGTGCTGGCCACCGTCGCGGTGCCGATCGTCATCTACGGGCTGATGCCCCAGCTGCATCGGCTGCGGGTCCGCCTCACGCGCGGGAGGACCCGGTGACCGCCGTCCAGGCCGGGGATGCGGGGCCGCGGCTGCGCCCCTTGACACCCTTTCCGGCCGCGAGGATGGTCCCCGACGCCACCTCACATCGTGGGGTGCGCACCGAGCGGGGGCGCTCCACCGGCACTCCGGCTTTCGCCGGGATTGGCACGAGCCGATGGGCGGAGAGGTCGTCATGACCGAGTACCGCCCGCCATACCCCGTGCGCGTGGACGGGGCAGCAGAGCCCGAAGCCGTCTCCCGCGGGCTGTGGCTGGTCAAGTGGCTGCTGCTGGTGCCACACCTGGTCGTGCTGGTGTTCCTGTGGCTGGCGTTCTACGCGGTCGGGATCGTCGCGTTCTTCGCGATCCTTGTCACCGGCCGCTACCCGCGGGGGCTGTTCGACTTCAACATCGGTGTCATGCGCTGGTCGTGGCGGGTGCACTACTACGGCTACGGGGCACTGGCCACCGACCGCTACCCGCCCTTCACCCTCGCTGAGGTCGCGGACTACCCGGCGCACCTGGACGTCGCCTATCCCGAGCGGCTGTCCCGCGGGCTCGTCCTGATCAAGTGGTGGCTGCTGGCCATCCCGCAGTACGTGATCGTCGGCATCTTCGTCGGCGGCGGCCTGTGGTTCGGCGCGCACGGGCGGCACAGCAGCGACGCGTGGGCGGCCGGCGGGCTGGTCGGCCTGCTCGTGCTCATCGCCGGCATCGTGATCCTGTTCACCGGCCGCTACCCCCGGTCGCTGTACGACTTCATCCTCGGCATGGACCGCTGGGCGCTGCGGGTGGCCGCCTACGCCGCGCTGATGACCGACCGGTATCCGCCGTTCCGGCTCGACCAGGGCGGCACCGACCCCGGCTCCACCCCGGCGGTATCCACGGCCCCGCCGCCTTCCGGGGTGCCCGGTGGTCCCAGCCCGGTGGCTCCGGCGCCGGTCGCCTAGCCAACGTCCCATCGGGCGCCAACCTTGTCGGCGGGCTAGGGACGGCCTTCCACCCCCGCACCAGACCAGGCGGGTAACCCACTGAATCCGTCCCTTCTTCCGGACCCGCAACCGTTCTGTCGGTTCCAGCATCGGGCTCGACCACAGCACCACAGCGACTTCGTCCTCCAGCGCGCCACCTCCCGAACGACCCGGTCAACGACGAGAGAAGACGATCCCGATGGCGACCACGCACTCCAACCCGCTCACCGACCCGCCCGCCACGGGCAGAGGGCGCCTCACCATGACGTCGGTCGTGCAGGACCGCTACGGCCCCGCCCCCGAGGAGGTCCTCCGCGTCGAAGGGATTGACCGGCCCACCATCGCGGACGACGAGGTCCTCGTCCGGGTGCACGCGGCCAGCGTCGACCGTGGCACCTGGCACATCATGGCCGGGCTGCCCTACCCCATCCGGCTGGCCGGCTTCGGGGTGCGCCGTCCCAAGTACACCAACCCGGGACGGAGTCTGGCAGGAACGGTCGAGGCGGTCGGGGCCGCCGTGACCGGCTTCGCAGTGGGCGACGCCGTGTTCGGTGTCGGCGACGCCACCTTCGCCGAGTACGCCCGCGCCCGACCGGACAAGCTGGCCGCCAAGCCGGTGAACCTCACCTTCGACCAGGCCGCAGCCGTGCCCGTCTCCGGACTGACCGCGCTGCAGGCCGTCCGCGATCACGGACGGATCCAGGCCGGCCAGCAGGTGCTCGTCATCGGCGCCTCCGGTGGAGTGGGCAGCTTCGCTGTGCAGATCGCCAAGGCGTTCGGGGCCGAGGTCACCGGGGTGTGCAGCACGGCGAAGGTCGACGCGGTCCGCGCGTTGGGTGCCGACCATGTTCTCGACTACACCCGGGAGGATGCCACCGACGGCCGGCATCGCTACGACGTCGTCCTCGACACCGGCGGCAACAGCCGGCTTTCCCGGCTGCGCCGCGCGCTCACCCCGACCGGGCGGCTGGTCATCGTCGGCGGCGAGACCGACGGACGGTGGCTGGGTGGCAGCGACCGCCAGATCCGGGCCACGCTGCTGTCGGCGTTCATCGGCCAGAAGCTCGGCACCTTCGTCGCGTCGGAGAACGCCGCTGACCTAGAAGCCCTGCGCGAGCTCATCGAGGCCGGCACGGTCACCCCCGCCATCGACCGGACCTACCCGCTGACCGGCGTCGCCGCAGCCATCCGTCACCTGCTCGACGGGCGGGCCCGGGGCAAGCTCGTCGTCTCCGTCACCCCCACCACGACCCCCACTCCGGACGCGGGGAGCGCGGCATGACCGAGAACCGAACGCCCTCCCCGTCGGCGCTGGGCCACCGACACCCACCACCCCGGTCGAGGCCGATGATCGGGAAGACGGTGCTGATCACCGGCGGCACCGGAGGCATCGGCAAGGCGACGGCCCTCGGCCTCGCCGCGCTCGGAGCGCATGTCGCAGTCACCGGCCGCGACCCCCAGCGGACCCAGGACGCGGTCCGCGAGATCCGTGCCGCCGGCGGCGGACCGGTGGATGCGTTCATCGCCGACCTGTCCGCCCAGTCCGAGGTGCGGCGGGTGGCCGGCGAGGTGTTCGAGCGCATGCCCCGCATCGACGCACTGGTCAACAACGTCGGGGGCTACTGGAACACCCGACACATCACCGCGGACGGGCTCGAACGCACCTTCGCCCTCAACCACCTCGCGCCGTTCCTGCTCACCAACCTGCTCCTCGACCGGCTCAAGGACAGCGCCCCGGCCCGCGTGGTCACCGTCGCCTCCAACGCCCACAAGCTGGGCCGCATCGATTTCGACGACCTGCGGGGCGAACGCAGCTACTCCGGCGGTCGGGCGTACAACCAGTCCAAGCTCGCCAACATCCTGTTCAGCTACGAACTGGCCAGGCGACTGGAGGGCTTCGCCGTCACCGTCAACGCCCTGCACCCGGGCATGGTGCGCACCGGCTTCGGCTCTGAAGACCCCGCAGGCACCCAACGCATCTTCGTCCCGCTGCTGCGGCCGTTCATGAAGTCGGTGACCCGAGGCGCGGTCACCTCCATTCATCTGACCTCGGCCCCCGAGCTGGCGGAGGTGAGCGGCCGGTACTTCGTCAGCAGCACAGCCACGTCGTCCTCCCCGGGCAGCTACGACGAGGCAGTGGCTGCGCGGCTCTGGCAGGTCAGCGCCGAATCGGTCGGGCTCACCGCGACCGCCTGAACCACCAGCGGCATTCGGCCGACCCCACACCGCCCCTCAGCCCGAAGTCAGCGAGTCGGAACATGATCACCATCGAGAACCTCACCAAGCAGTACGGCACCACCCTCGCGGTCGACGACGTCAGCTTCACCGCCTCCCCGGGCCGGGTCACCGGTTTTCTGGGACCGAACGGGGCCGGGAAGTCGACCACCCTGCGGATCATGGTCGGGCTCACCCGACCCGACGCCGGGAGCGCCACCATCTCCGTGCGCCGCTACGTGGATCTGCCCAACCCGGGACTCGAGGTCGGCGTCCTGCTGGACGCCTCGGCCCAGCACGCCGGCCGCACCGGCCGGGAGATCCTCACCCTGGCCCAGCAGTTCATGGGACTGCCGCGGGCCCGCGTCGAGGAGATGCTGGAGATCGTCAGTCTGACCCCGACCGAGGCGTCGCGTCGGGTGGGCGAGTACTCACTCGGGATACGTCAACGGCTCGGGATAGCGACCGCCTTGATCGGTGACCCCGAAGTGCTGATCCTCGACGAGCCCGCCAACGGCCTGGACCCGGCCGGGATCCGGTGGATGCGTGACCTTCTCCGCGGCTATGCCGACCGCGGCGGCACGGTCCTGCTGTCCTCGCACCTGCTCCACGAGATCGAGGTCATCGCCGACGACATCGTCATGATCGGGCTCGGCCGCATCGTGTCGATGGGGACCAAGGCCGACCTACTTCATGAGGCCGGCACCGTCGTCGGTGCCGTCGACCTCCTGGCGCTCGAGCTCGCCCTCACCCAGCGCGGGCTGACCGCCACGACCTCCTCCGACGGCTCGACGCTGCACACCGACGCGGCCGCCGCCCTGGTCGGGCAGGTCACCTTCGACGCCGGCATCCCGCTCACCGAGCTCCGGGCCGCCTCCAGCGCCGGGCTCGAAGACACGTTCCTCCAGCTCACCGCCGGCACCCAACGAGAAGGAGCACCGGCATGACCGCCATCGCAGCAGCTCAAGTCCGCCTCCCTCGCGCGACCGTCGAGCCGATCCCCCTGACCCGGATCATCGCGGTCGAGCTCCGCAAGATGTTCGACACCCGCTCCGGGTTCTGGCTGATCGCCAGCATCGCGATCACCTCGCTGCTTGCCGCGGGCGGCGTCATCCTGTGGGCACCCGACGGCAGCCTCACCTACTCGACCTTCGCGACTGCCATCCGCTTCCCGGTCGTCATCATCCTGCCGCTGATCGCGATCCTGGCGGTCACCAGCGAGTGGAGCCAACGCACCGGACTCACCACGTTCACCCTGGTTCCCCACCGCGGCCGCATCATCACCGCCAAGGCCATCTCCTCAGTCGGCATCGCCATCGCCGCCATGGTGCTGGCGTTCGCGGTCGGCGCGCTCGGGAACCTGCTGGGCGCCGCCATCCGAGGCTCGGCCCTGGTCTGGGACGTGAATGTGACCCAGTGCCTGTACTACGTCCTGGGCATGGTGCTGAGCCTGCTCATCGGCTTCATGCTCGGAGTGCTCTTCCGGGCGTCGATCGGGGCGCTCGTGGCCTACTTCGTGCTCACCTTCCTCATCCCCACCGTGTTCGGGCTGCTGGCCAACTCACAGCAGTGGTTCCACACCCTGCAGCCCTGGATCGACATCCAGTTCGCCCAAGCCGGACTGTTCCTCTTCGCCCACGCCCTGACCGGCCACGAATGGGCCCACATCGCCGTCACCGGCATCACGTGGCTGCTCATCCCCGTGCTGATCGGCCTCCGTCTGGTCATGAGATCCGAAGTCAAGTAGAGGCAGCCAGGGCGAGGTCGTCTCATCGGTCACGTCCGTAGGACTCCCGACCTGACCTGCCGCACGGCGTTGGCCAGCGGCGGCACGAGCCGCCTGCGCACCGCGCACCACCACTCCGAAGGTGATCCATGACCGCCACCGCGCACACCCCGGCTGCGTCCGACCGTTCCCCGAGCGTCGACGCGGAAGAGCTGCCGCTGTGGCGGCTGCACGCGATGAGAGTCGGCTACGCCTTCATGGGCGTCGGTCTCGCCGTGGTGAAGTGGCCCATCGTCATCGGCTACGACCAGTCCTTCCCGCTCTTCGAAGGAGTCGTCGCCGTGCTGCTGACGGCGATGTCCCTGCTGGCGTTCCTGGGGCTGCGGTATCCGGTGCGGCTGTTGCCGATCCTGCTGTTCGAGTCGCTGTGGAAGGTGATCTGGCTGTCGGTGGTGGCGCTGCCGGCGGCGCTCGCCGGCGAGGTCAACCAGGCGATGAGCCAGACCATCTTCAACTGCTCGTTCGACATCGTCATCCTGGCCGTCGTGCCCTGGGGGTACGTCTGGCGCCACTACGTCGTCGCGAAGGGCGAGCGGTGGCGATGAGCCGCCGCACCGCGCCCGCCGGCGCGGCCCCCGACTTGCCCACAGCGGCGACCGCCGCTGCGTCCCCCGCACCGACGCCCAGGAAGCCGACCATGACCGCCACCGCCCACACCCCGGCCGCCGCACGAGCCGCGACGAACCCGATGAGGGGCAGAGCCCGCCTCGCCGGCGTGCTCTACCTGCTCACCTTCGTCTCGATCCCCACCCTCGGGCTCTACAACCCCATCCGGGATCACGCCGACTTCATCCTGGGAGCTGGAAGCCAAACCGGCGTGCTCTGGGGCGCCTTCACCGAGGTGATCGTCGGCGTTGCCGGCATCAGCACCGCGCTCGTGTTGTTCCCCGTGCTCAAGCGGCAGAACGAGTCCGCCGCGCTCGGGCTGGTCGCCGCCCGACTCGTGGAGACCACGCTGATCTTCGTCAGCGTCACGAGCCTGCTGACGATCATCACCCTGCGCACCGACGTCGCCGGAACCGCCGGCGCGGACAACGCCTCGCTGACCACGACCGGCCACACCCTGCTCGCGGCCTACGACCGGACGTTCCTGCTGTCGCAGAGCCTCATGCCCGTCTTCTGCGACCTACTCCTGGGCTACCTGCTCTTCAGGTCCCGCTTGGTACCTCGCATCCTCCCGATCGTCGCGTTCGTCGGCGCCCCGCTGCTGCTGGCCTCCGACATCGCGATCTTCTTCGGGGTCTACGACCGGGTGGCGCTCCTCGCCGGGCTCGCCGTGATCCCGGTCGCTGCCTTCGAGCTCTCCGTCGGGATCTGGTTGCTCGTCAAGGGCTTCAACCCCGCCTCCCCTGTGTTTGCCCGGCCGAACACCGAGGTCGGGATTCCCGCCCCGAGGACCGGCCAGCCCCAACTCGACGAGCGGGGCTCGGAACTCGTCCGATAGCGAACCGACCACGGGCCGCTGCCCGCACGGCACACCCGCGCGGATTCGGGCCGCGTCCCTCACCCCGTCGACGCAGGGCTCCGGTCGGCCCACCGGGGCCCTGCGTCGGACTCCCCGGTGGGGGACCGCGCCAGCGTCGGGCCGCAGGTGAGCGACATCTCGATGCGACTGCTCGCGGATCCTTGCGCATACGACAGGAGCCCTCACAGTCACTGTGAGGGCCCCTGCATGTTGTAGCGGGGGCAGGATTCGAACCTGCGACCTCTGGGTTATGAGCCCAGCGAGCTACCGAGCTGCTCCACCCCGCGTCGGTAGAACCCACTGTACACGCCACCGGAGGTGGGGGGACCGCGGGTCCCGCGGTCCCCCCACCCGGCCGGATCAGCCGCCCGGCGACGTCGCGGCGGCCTGCTGCGCCTGCTGGTAGGCGGTGACCGCCTGCTGCAGGTCCTCGAGCGCCTGCCCCTGACCGGCGAAGTCGCCGTTGCGCTGCGCGGTCTGCAGGGCCTCCAGCGCGCTCTGGATGTCCGCGACCGCCTGGTCCAGCGACGCGTTCCCGGAGGTGCCGTCGCCGGTGTCCGGCGGGGCGGTCGGCGTCGTAGGTGCCGTCGTCTCCGGCGACTCGGGCGCATCCGTGGGCGGCGCGTCACCGCTGTCCACGGCCGACTCCCCCGCCCCGGCGCCGAAGACCTGGTCGAGCGCCTCCGACAGCGTGTTGGCGTACCCGACCCGGTCCCCGTAGTTCACGAGGACCTTCTGCAGCAGCGGGAAGGAGTTCTCCCCCGTGCCCTGGACGTACAGCGGCTCGACGTAGAGCAGCCCGTCCTCCCCGATCGGCAGCGTCAGCAGGTTCCCGAAGACCGCCCGGGACTCCTGGCTGTTGAACAGCGTCAGGTCAGGTCTCACCTGGTTGTTCGTGATGAACGACTGCTGCACCTGCTGAGGGCCACGGAACGGGGTGTTGCCCGGCAATCGGAGGACCTGGATCTCGCCGTAGGTGTCCGGATCGCTGGACGCCGAGATGAACGAGGACAGGTTCTCGCGGTTGAAGGCGTTCAGCGCACTGGTCAGCTGGAACGACGCCTCGTCGTCACCGGGCCGCTGCGCCAGGATGTAGTACGGCGGCTGCGCGGCATCGGTGTCCTGGGTCGGGTCGTCGGGCACCTGCCAACGGTCGTTCTGGTTGTAGAAGTCGACCGGGTTCGAGACGTGGTAGCGCGTCAGGATGTCGCGCTGCAGCTTGAACAGGTCCTCCGGGTACCGGACGTGGCTCATCAGCTCGTCCGGGATGTCGTCGTACGAGGTGACCGTGCCCGGGAACGCCTTCATGTACGTCTGCAGGACGGGGTCCTCGCGGTCCCACTCGTAGAGCGTGACCGTGCCGTCGTACGCGTCGACCGTCGCCTTCACCGAGTTGCGGATGTAGTTGAACTGGTCGTTGGGCAGCGCCGTGGTGCCGGCGCCGGTCAGCGAGTCGGCGGCCGTCGTCCCGAGGTCGCGCAGCTCCGCGTACGGGTAGGCGTCCGAGGTCGTGTAGCCGTCGAGGATCCAGGTCACGCGGCCGTCGATCACCGCCGGGTACGGGTCGCCGTCCACCTCGAGGAACGGTGCCGCCTTCTCGACGCGGTCCCGGGGGTCACGCACGTAGAGCACCTTCGACTCGTCGTTGACCGCCCCGGACAGCAGGAAGTTCCGCTCCCGGTAGTAGATGGCGAAGGTCAGCTGACGGAAGAAGCTGCCGATCTCGACGCCGCCCTCGCCGTCGTAGGTGTTGTTCACCTGGCCCTCGTCCGAACCGTCCTCGGGACGGTCGAACTCGCGCGGCTCCGAACCCTCGGGAGCGCCGACGACGGAGTAGACGTCCTGGCCGTTCTGCTGGATCAGCTCGCCGTAGTAGATCCGCGCACCGTTCGCGTCCACCTCGATGTTGCCGCGGGTGGGCAGGTCCCCGGTCGTGAAGTTCGGCTCGCCGCCCTCCTGGCCGGCGACGACCTCGTTGGCCGGTGCGGCGACGAACCCGTTGCCGTGGGTGTAGACGGTGTGCCGGTTGATCCAGCTGCTCTGGTTCTCGGAGAGACCGGAGCTGTTGAGCTCGCGCACCGCCACCACGTAGTCACGGGTCTCGCCGTCGACCGTGTACCGGTCGATGTCCAGCTTCTCCGGGAAGCCGTAGACGTTGCGGATCTGCTGGCGGGCGGTGAACGTCGGGGACAGGACGTTCGGGTCCAGCAGCCGCGCGTTGGGGATCGTCTCCGTGTCGTTGCGGAGCTCCGCCTGCGCCGCCGCGGTGTCCACCGAGTCGCCGGTCGCGTCCTGCGCGTAGTTGACGTAGTCGATGTCGGACAGGTTGTACGCGTCGAGGGTGGAGTCGATCGCCCGCTCGATGTAGGGCGCCTCCTTCTGGTCGGCGCTGGGCCGCACGACGAACTGCTGGACGATCGCCGGGTAGGCCACGCCGATCACCAGGCTGGAGACCAGCAGCAGCACCAGCGCGGCGGCGGGCAGCAGGAAGTTGCGCACGAAGATGTTGGCGAAGAACGCCAGAGCGCAGACGATGGCGACGAACATCAGGATGGTCTTGGGGACCAGCAGGGCGTTGACGTCGGTGTAGCTCGCGCCGGTGAAGACGTCACCGCGGTCGGAGTAGACCAGCCCGTAGCGGTCCAGCCAGTAGGCGACCGCCTTGAGCGCGACGAAGAGGCCCAGCAGCACCGACAGCTGCACGCGGGCCGCCGCCGTCAGCTTCTGGCCCGGGGTCTGCAGGCGCAGCCCGCCGAAGACGTAGTGGGTCAGCACCGCCCCGATCAGCGCCAGCAGCACGATGGCGAACCCGAAGCCGAGGGCCAACCGGTAGAAGGGGTAGTCGAAGACGAAGAACGACAGGTCGACGCCGAACTGCGGGTCGGTCCGGCCGAAGTCGGTGCTGTTGCGGAACGTCAGCCAGGTCTGCCAGCTGCCCTGCGCCGTGAACCCGGCGAACAGGCCCAGCACGACGGCCACGGCGGTGAGCACCAGCCCGCGGCGCGGCTCGAGCGACTGGCGGTAGCGCTCGAGGTTCTGCTGCTCGAGCGACATCGGCCGGAACGTCGGCCGGAACCGGTACGCCAGGTGGATCGACAGGGCGACCAGGCCACCGGTGGCCACTCCGGCCACGGCGAACAGCAGCGCCCGGGTCTGGATCTCGGTCCAGAAGACCTCGGTGTAGTTCGTCTCGTCGAACCACAGGTAGTCGACGTAGACGTTGGTCAGCGTGCCGATGGCCGTGAACAGGACCAGGAGCACGGCGACGGCGCCGAGGACCAGCTTCGCGCGGCGCGACAGGGTCGGCACCGGCACGGGGGGCCGCATGGCCACGAGCGCTCTCCTTCAGTTGCAGGCAGTTGCAGAGTGCGGTGACACGGGGGACGCCCGGTCATCCCAGCACAACGCGCGGGGGCCGACGGGGTTCCCCGCGAGGTCAGCGGTTCAGCAGGTCTCCGGTGTGCGCCCGGCGCGGAAGTCGGCGAGGGCGTCGAGCGCGTCGTCGAGGGTGGCGACCTTGGCGAGGGGGAAGCCCGGGTCGGCCGCGGCGTCCGCCTCGGCGCAGTTGCCCTCCGGGACGAGGAAGAGCTCCGCGCCGATCTCCTCGGCGGCGACCATCTTCAGCGGGATGCCGCCGATCGGCCCCACGGCGCCGTCGGCGTCGATCGTGCCCGTCCCGGCGATCACCGCACCGCCCGTCAGGTCCTCGTCGCCGACGAGGTCGAGGATGCCGAGAGTGAGCATCAGCCCCGCGGACGGACCCCCGACGTCCTCCACCTGGATGTCGACGTCGAACGGGGCCGACGGCTGCTCGAGGATCGTGATGCCGAGCAGCGACCCCTCCCTGTCCTCCGCCTCGCGGGTGGTGACCGTCGCCGTCCCCGGCTCGCCGAGCCGCGTGTAGGACACCGTCACCGTCGATCCGCCGGGGATGGCCCTCAGGACCTCGTCGAGGGCGTCGGTGTCCGGGGTCGGGACGCCGTCGACGGCCTCGATGGCGTCGCCCTCCTCGAGCGCGCCCTCCGACGGCGAGTCGTCGGCCAGCCCCTGGACGACCACCTTCACCGGGTAGCCGAGCCGGCCCAGGGCCACCGACATGGCCGCCTGCTCGGAGGTCAGGAACGCCTGGCGGTTGGCCTGCCGGGTCTCCTCCTCGGAGCGGTCGGGCGGGTAGACCGCCTCCTCCGGGACCACGCTCACCTCGTCGTCGAACCAGCCGCGCACCGCCTGAACCAGACTGAGCCCGCCACGGCTCACGCCGACCGTCGTCAGGTTCAGGTTGCCCTCGACGTCGTTCCGCTCGCGGCCCTGGACGTCGATGATCGGCTCGCCGTCGATGTCGCCCAGGGTGTTGAACGTCGGCCCCGGCACCTGCGCGACGTAGGGCACCGGCAGCGTCGTCCCCAGGATCCCGAAGAGGAGCAGGAGCACGACACCGGCGGTCAGGACGGCGATCCGGCGGGTCACGACGGGCGAGCCTATGCGGCGGAGCTGGACGGCGCCGTCGCGTCCTGTCCGCCGTGGGCGCAACGCGTCGTCACCCCGGCGAAGATCACGCGTCTACCGTGGGTGCATGAGTGACGTGCCGTTCGGCTTCGGACTGCCCGACCGCGACCCGGAGCGCCGCGAGCCCGGCCAGGGGGGCACCCCCGGCAACCCCGGCGACCCCTTCGGCCTGGGCGCCCTGTTCGGTGGCATCGCCGGCGGCGGCTCGCCCGAGGACCTGCTCGGCAAGATGCCGCTGTTCGCCGAGCTGCAGAAGCTCATGAACTGGTCCGGCGGGCCGGTCAACTGGGACCTCGCCCGGCAGGGCGCGATCAGCCAGCTCGCCGCCGGGCACCAGCCGTCGTCGGACGCCGAGCGCACCGCCGTGGCCGAGGCGCTGCGGCTGGCCGACCTGTGGCTGGACCAGGCCACCGGGTTGCCCTCCGGCATCGAGCGCACCGCCGCCTGGTCGCGGGTCGAGTGGGTGGAGCAGACGCTGCCCGCGTGGCGCGCGCTCATCGACCCCCTCGCCGAGAAGGTCGTCGGCGCGATGACCAGCGCCCTCCCCCAGGAGGCGGCCATGTCCTTCGGCCCGGTCGCCGGGATCATGGGCCGGATGGGCGGGCTGATGTTCGGCGCCCAGGTCGGCCAGGCGCTCGGCAAGCTCGCCGACGAGGTCGTCACCAGCACCGACGTCGGGCTCCCCCTGGCCCCCGCGGGCACCGGTGTCCTGGTGCCGCAGAACGTCGGGGCCTTCGCCGACGGCCTGGACCGGCCGGCCGACGAGGTGCGGCTGTTCCTCGCCCTGCGCGAGGCGGCGTCGCAGCGGCTGTTCGCGCACGTCCCGTGGCTGCGCCAGCAGCTGCAGGACGCCGTCCACGCCTACGCCCGCGGGATCACGATCGACCGCGAGGCCATCGAGCAGAAGCTCGGCGAGGCGATGTCGGGCATGGAGGGCGGCATCGACCCCAGCAACCCGGAGAGCATCCAGCAGCTGCTCGGCAGCGGCGTCCTCGAGCCGGAGGAGACCCCGGAGCAGCAGATGGCGCTGCGCCGCCTCGAGACGCTGCTCGCGCTGGTCGAGGGCTGGGTCGACACCGTCGTCGCCGAGGCGGCCAGGGACCGGCTGCCCGGTCACCCGGCGCTCGCCGAGACGATGCGCCGCCGTCGGGCCTCGGGTGGTCCCGCCGAGCAGACCTTCGCCACGCTGGTCGGCCTGGAGCTGCGTCCCCGCCGGCTCCGCGACGCGGCGACGGTGTGGGGCGCCATGACCCAGCAGCACGGGTCGGACGCCCGGGACCGCCTGTGGTCGCACCCCGACCTGCTGCCCACGTCCGAGGACCTGGACGAGCCCCTGGACTTCGTGGCCCGCCAGGGGCTGGACGACGAGCTGGCGGCCCTGACCGCCGAGGACGCGGAGAAGCCCGAGGACGACGAGGGCGGCCGGCAGCAGGGCTAGTCGACGAGGTCGGCCGACTCCCCCTCGGCCCCCGCGCCCGCCGTCTCGACGCCCTCGAGGAAACCGCGGGCGCGCTCGGCGCGCGGGTAACGCGCGACGAGTGCCCAGAAGTTCTCGTCGTGACCGGGCTCGAGCAGGTGCACCAGCTCGTGCACGAGGACGTAGTCGACGACGTACTCCGGCATCGACCGCAGCCGGCTCGACAGGCGGATGCTGCCGTCGGCGGGCGTGCAGGAGCCCCAGCGGCGGTTCTGGTTGTCCACCCACCGCACGCTGAGCGGCTCGGCCAGACCGTCGAGATGGGCGGCCGACAGCGCGCGGGCGCGGTCCATCAGCTCGTCGTCGCCCCCGAGGGACCGGCGGCGGCGCTCCTCGCGGGTCTGCAGCTTCGCCACCATCTGCGCCACCCAGCGCCGCTCCTCGGCCGGGCTGAAGGCGGCCGGGATGAGGACGACGGTCCGCCCCTTCTCGCGGTAGGCGGTCACCGTCCGGCGCCGGCGGGCGCTGCGCCGGACCTCGACCTCCCCGAGGCTCGCCGGGCCGCCGGCGAGATCTCCGCGCGCCTGCTCCGGCGCCGGGAGACCCTGATCGGCTCCCTTGCGCGGCCGGGCAGCCGGGATCGCGCGGCCGGCCCGGCCGGCGGAGGTGGACGGGCCGGTCGGCTCGGGGCACGCGTGAGCGTCGGGAGTCGATCCGGGCACGGGGGCACCGTAAGGCACCGTGCCGACCCTGCGCCTCTGCGAGGGCACCCACTCGGGTGCACGTCGCACGGACGGTGGACACGACCGCCGCTCCACCCGGTGACAAGGGTTGCGCTGGGTGGTCGGTCCACAGCCCGGACGGGCCCGTAGCCGCAGGTGGGACGGCAGGTCGGCCCGTCCGGGTCGGGCTGCTCCCCCACCCTGTCCCCGCTCCGCGCACAGGGACACGCCGGGTCGTCCCCACGCGCTCCACAGCCTTGTCCACAGGCTGTGGGCAGAGGGGTCCCGAACGGCCGTGTTCCGGCGACCGCCCGTCACACCATCGACCGCCCGCACGGGTAGCGTGCCTGCGCAACGGCGCCCGGCGCGCGTGCCGAGGCACCCCGAGTTCGAGGAGACCCCCGTGGCGGAGAGCTACAACGGCTACTGCGTGAAGTGCAAGGAGAAGCGCGACTTCGACGGCGAGGTGAAGGTCAGCGAGTCCGGCCGCCGGATGGCGCAGGGCACCTGCCCCGTCTGCGGCACCAAGATGAACCGGATCCTCGGCAAGGCCTGAGCGCTGACCGCGCGCTCCTGACACGGCGGTGCCCCTGCGGGGGCGCCGCCGTTCGTCGTCCCGGAGCCTGTGGACGGCGCCCGCGCGCCCTCCTCGGCGCTGCGACGCTGCCCGGGTGACCGACTTCGCCCACCCCCTGCTCCCCGCCGCCACCCCGCTGCTGCGCGATGACGACGGGGCCGCGCAGGTGGGCGGGGTCGACGGCAGCGACGGGCTCGCGCTCGGTCCGGGGGGTGCCGCCGTCGTGGCCCTGCTGCGCGGGCTCGACGGGCGGCGCGCGCAGAAGGCCGTCCTCGCCGACGCGGCCGAGGCGGGCCTGGACCCCGCCGTCGTCCTCCGGGTGCTCGACGGGCTGCGCTCGGCAGGGCTGCTGGTCGACCTCGACGCCGGCGACCTGCTCGCTGCTGACGCGGGACCGGCGGCCGCCGCCCGCACCGCCGTGGAGCTGCCCGCGGCATCGGCCCGTCCCGGCGGCTGGCGCACGCGACGGCAGGCCGCCGTCGTCGTCGAGGGCGCCACGCGCGTCGGCGCCCCGCTGGCCGCCATGCTCGCCGCGAGCGGGATAGGTCGCGTGACGGTCCGGGACACCGGGCTGACGGCAGCCGGCGACGCCGTCGTCGGCGGCCTCGGCGCGGCCGACGAGGGACGACCGCGGGCCCTCGCGGCAGCCGACGCCGTGCGCCGCGCGAGCCCGCTCACCGACCTGCGGCCCCTGGGCGCCGACACCGCCGCCGATCTGGTCGTGCTGGCCCGGCCGTGGGCGGCGTCCGACCCGCTCGCGGCCGGAGCCCACCGCGCCGGCGTGCCGCACCTGGTCGCGACCGTGCGCGGGGAGACGGGTGTCGTCGGACCGCTGGTCGTCCCGGGCGTCACCAGCTGCCTGCAGTGCGCCGATCTGCGCCGCCGCGACGCCGACCCCCGCTGGCCGCGGCTCGCCGCCCAGCTGACCCGGAGCCAGCCCCCGCCCAGCGGCGCGACGATCACCTGCCTGCTGACCGCCGCCACGGCGGCGCTCCAGGTGCTCGCCTACCTGGACGGCACGTCGGCCCCCGCCGCCCTCGCGGCCACGGTGGAGCTGCCGCCACCGCACCTGACGCCGCGGGTCCGCAGGTGGCCGGCGCACCCGGCGTGCCCGTGCGGAGCCGCGGAGAGGCCTCCCGCCACCTCCGCCGCCACCCGCCCGGGCGAGCCGACCGCGGTTCCCGTGGGCACGGAGGCCCCTCGGCAGGGAACAATGGGCGGCTGACCGAGCTCACGAGCTCACCGAGACCACACGGCGGTGCCGGACGGGGCGCGAGCGCCGGCGAGGAGGAACGCGTGAGTGACGACGGACCGGTGATGCCGAGGGGCTCCGTGTCGCGGACCGCACGACTGGCGTCGCTCCCCCTGGGGGCGGCCGGCCGGGCGACCCTCGGCCTGGGCAAGCGCCTCTCGGGCCGGCCGGCGGACGCCGTCACCGCGGAGCTGCAGCAGCGGACGGCCGAGCAGCTGTTCGCCGTGCTCGGGCAGCTCAAGGGCGGAGCCATGAAGCTCGGCCAGACGCTCTCGGTCTTCGAAGCGGCCGTACCGGAGGAGGTCGCCGCCCCGTACCGCGAGGCCCTGGTCAAGCTCCAGGAAGAGGCGCCGCCGATGCCGGTGCGGACCGTGCACGCGGTCCTCGCCCAGCAGCTGGGCGGCACCTGGCGCACGCGGTTCGCCGAGTTCGACGACCAGCCCGCCGCCGCGGCCAGCATCGGCCAGGTGCACCGTGCGACCTGGCGGGACGGGCGTGACGTCGCCGTCAAGATCCAGTACCCGGGTGCGGCCACCGCCCTGATGGCCGACCTCAACCAGCTGGCCCGATTCGCGCGCCTGTTCGCGGCGCTGTTCCCGGGCATGGACGTCAAGCCGCTGATCGCCGAGCTCAAGGCGCGCGTCGTCGAGGAGCTGGACTACGGGCTGGAGGCCGACGCGCAGCGCGCCTTCGCGAAGGCCTACGCCGGTGACGACCAGATCGTCGTCCCCCGGGTCGTCGCGAGCGCGCCCAAGGTGATCGTCTCCGAGTGGCTGGACGGCACTCCGCTGTCCCGGATCATCGCCGACGGCACCCGCGAGCAGCGCGACCGGGCCGGGCAGCTGCTGGCGGTGCTGCACTTCTCGGGTCCGGAGCGGGCGGGGATGCTGCACGCCGACCCGCACCCGGGGAACTTCCGGCTGCTCCCCGACGGGCGCCTCGGCGTCATCGACTTCGGGGCGACGGCGCGGTTGCCCGACGGGCACCCCGAACCGATCGGCCGGCTGCTGCGGTGGGCGCTGGCCGGCAAGGCGGACGAGGTGCTGGCCGACCTGCGGGCCGAGGGGTTCGTCCGGGCGAACATCGAGATCGACGCCCAGGGCGTGCACGACTTCCTGCGCCCGATGCTCGACCCGGTGGCGACCCACCACTTCCACTTCACCCGCGCGTGGATGCAGGAGCAGGCGGCGCGGATCGCCGATCCGCGCAACGACGCCAGCAGGCTGGGCCGGCAGCTCAACCTGCCACCGGCCTACCTGCTCATCCACCGGGTGACCATCGGGTCCATCGGCGTGCTGTGCCAGCTCGACGCGGCCGGGGACTTCCGCAGCGTCCTGGAGGAGTGGCTCCCCGGCTTCGTGGAGTGACCCCGGGCATGGGCGAGGCCGGGTCGGGACGCACCGGGAGCGTCCCGAACCCGGCCTCGGCTCGGGGGTAGGCGGGTCACCGGCCTGGTCGGCCGGCTCCGCCGGGGCTGGTGCCGTCAGTAGACGGCGGCGGAAGCCCGCGCGGCACGGCGGACCGCACGCTCCGCGCGACGAGCCGCGCGGCGGGCCAGGTAGAGACGACGAGCGCGCGAGGCCGCGGCGGCCTCCGCCTGCATCTCGCCCATCCGGCTGCGCGCCAGATCCTGTTCGAGCATGTACATGGCAGTCGTTCCTTCTGGGTGAGTGGTCGATCCCTCCGACATGAGGAGGGACCGGTCGAGCTGGATGCATTCAGCGGTGCTGCCGTCGCGGCTCACGCCGCGACGACCTTGCGGGGACGGCCCCGCGGACGCTTGCGGGCGATGACGGCGCCCCGTTCGAAGATCTCGCCGCCCCAGACACCCCACGGCTCGCCCCGGTCCAGGGCGCCGGCCAGACAGGCGCTCCGGATGGGGCACCCGCCGCAGAAGCTCTTGGCCTGCTCGAGCTGTGCGGGGCTCTCGGCGAACCACAGCTCCGGGTCCTCGACCCGGCACGGCAGCGGGCGCCGCACCGGCGCGGGGGCCAGTGGCGTGGGTCGTCTCGGCGGGGATCCCCCGGTCCAGGGGAGCCCGGTTCGGCGGTGGGACGTCGGGCGGGCGATCGTCTGCTGCACTGCCGCTCCTCCTTGCTTCTCGTCTCTGCTGGGCTTCAGGCAGGTGGCCGGCGGTGGCCCGCCGACCGGTGGTCGGTGCCGGGAGTCGCGGAGAAAGAGAAAGGCCGCGGATCCCGGGGTTCGGGTTCCGCGGCCTGGAGGAGGACCGGTCGAGCGCTTAGCTCTGCGGTCTCCTCGAGGAGTGGATCCCGAGGGTGGTGCCGTTGTTCTGGAAGAGGTGCTCGGTCACGACGACGTCGCCGATCGGCCGGCGCGTGACGGGACGGAGGCGGACAGCGGTGCTGCCTGCGGGCAGACCGGTCCCCTGGAGCGGAGCGGTGGGCGCAGCGATCTGCACCGCCAGGAGATCGGCGGAGCCGCCGCACAGGCCCGGGCCGTAGGCCGGGCGCACGTCGATGCCACCCGCGCCGAGGAGATCGGCGGGGGTCTTGGTCCACGTCGTGCTGATCACAGGTACCCCCTCCTTCCTCGGTCGCGGCCCTGGCCAGGACGGCCAGGAGCACGGGGGTGCATCTCGTGTGTGCGGGGACACTATGACCCCGGCCGGAAGCGGGTCAATCGAATTAACGACGAGTTCCTCAGAACGTGTCAGGACGGCCACGTCGAGCGCCTGCCGTCGCGCTCGGGGCGGACCCCGGCCCGCGTCCGGAGCGGCGCCGGCGCAGGTCAGGTGGTGACGGTGGCCAGCACGTCCGCGCCGTAGAGCTCCAGCTTGCGGGCGCCGATACCGGGGAGCCCCGACAGCTCGCGCATCGTCGAGGGCCGGGTCTCCGCGATGGCCTGGAGGGTCGCGTCGGTGAAGACGACGTAGGCCGGCACCGACGCCGACTGCGCCGCCTGGCTGCGCCATGCCCGGAGCCGCTCGAACAGCTCCCCCGCCTCGCCCTCGAGGACCACCTTCGCCCGTTTGGCCGGCCGGCGGGCCGCGGGAGCGGTGGGACCGGAGCCGGGGGCCAGCCCGTCGAGGAAGCGGCTGCGCGGACGGGCGCGCTTGGCCCCCGGGTTGCGCCCGAGCGACCAGGAGAGCGAGAGGTGCTCGCGCGCCCGCGTGATGGCCACGTAGAGCAGGCGACGCTCCTCCTCGACCGCGACGGGCCTGCTCAACGACTGGGAGATCGGCACGACGCCGTCGACCAGGCCCACGACGAAGACGGCGTCCCACTCCAGGCCCTTGGCCGCGTGCATCGACGCCAGCGTGACGCCCTGCACCGTGGGGGCGTGCTGGGCGTTGGCCCGCTCTGCGAGGTGCCCGACGAAGCCGGCCAGGTCGAGCGTCGGGTTCTCCTGGACGAGGTCGACGGCGAGGTCGACGAGGGCGGCCAGGGACTGCCAGCGGTCCCGGGCGGCTCCGCCGGCCGGCGGCCGGTGCTCGGCCCAACCCATGGAGGCCAGCACGTCGCGGACCGTGGGCACCAGCGCGCCGGGGTCGCTGCCCCCGGCGGCGGCGCCGCGGAGCAGCAGCACGGCCTCGCGGACCTCGGGCCGCTCGAAGAAGCGCTCCCCGCCCTTGAGCACGTAGGGCACCCCGACGTCGGCCAGCGCCGACTCGTAGACCTCCGACTGGGCGTTGATGCGGAAGAGCACCGCGATCTCCGCAGCCGGCATCCCGGAGTCGATGAGGGCCTTGCACCTCGCCGCGACCGCGGCCGCCTCGGCCGGCTCGTCGGGGTGCTCGACGAACGTGGGCTCGCCTGCGTCGGGGCGCTGGCCGAGCAGCCGCAGGCCGGGCAGCCCCTTGCGCTTCGGCGCCTGCCCGATCAGCCGGTTGGCCAGGCCGACCACCTGCGGGGTCGAGCGGTAGTCGCGCTCGAGCTTGACCACCGCGGCGTCGGGATACCGGTCGGCGAAGCCGAGCAGGTAGTCGGGATCGGCGCCGGTGAAGGAGTAGATGGTCTGGTTGGGGTCGCCGACGACGCAGACCTCGGCACGGCCGCCCAGCCACGCGTCGAGGAGCCGCTGCTGGAGCGGGTTGACGTCCTGGTACTCGTCGACGACGAAGTGCCGGTACTGCGCGCGCACCTCGCGGGCGACCGCGGGGTGCTCCTCGATCGCGTAGGCGGTGACCAGCAGCAGGTCCTCGAAGTCCAGGGCACCGTCGCGCTGCTTGGCGGTCTCGTAGCTGGCGTACACGGACGCCACGGCGGCGGCGTCGAACGGCGGCTCGCGACCGGCCGCCTGCGCTCGCGCCGGGTAGTCGTCGGGCGTGGCCAGGGTGGTCTTCGCCCACTCGATCTCGCTGGCCAGGTCGCGGAGGCTGGCGCGGTCGGTGGTGAGGCGGTTGCGCGCCGCCGCCGTCGCGACCACGCGGAGCTTGTTCTCGATCAGCCCCGGCATGGGGCCGCCGAGCACCCGGGGCGCGAAGTAGCGCAGCTGGCGCATCGCCGCGGCGTGGAAGGTGCGGGCCTGCACGCCGCCGACGTCCAGGGCGGCCAGACGCCCGCGCAGCTCGCCCGCCGCCCGGGCGGTGAAGGTGACGGCGAGGACCTGCTCCGGGACGTAGACCCCCGAGTGGACGCCGTAGGCGATCCGGTGCGTGATCGTGCGCGTCTTGCCGGTGCCGGCGCCGGCGAGGATGCACACCGGCCCGGTGACCGCCTGCGCGGCGGCGCGCTGCTCGTCGTCGAGCGCGGCGAGCACGGCCTCGGCCCGGGAGGCCGGTTCGGCTCCGGTCTGCGCCATCGGACCCCCTTCCGTCCTCGCGGCCGACGTGCGTACCCCGATCCTCTCAGCCGGGTGCGACGAGGCCGGGAAGCATCCCCAGGGTCGGGGCGTTGGTCCGGGGACAGATCAAGGCCACCCTCACGGGGGTGGACCCGCTCGGCGCTACCAGGGAGGATCCCCCTCGATGACCTCGACCCCCACGGCCCTCGTGACCATGTACACCACCGACTGGTGCGGGTACTGCGTCCGGCTCAAGAAGCTCATGGAGCGCGAGGGGATCGCCTTCTCCGAGGTCAACATCGAGCGCGACGCCACGGCGGCCGAGCTGGTCATGCAGGCCAACGGCGGCAACCGCACCGTGCCCACGCTGGTGTTCCCGGACGGCGTCGCGCTGACCAACCCCTCGATCGACCAGGTGAAGGCCCAGCTGAGCTCGGCTGCGGAGGCGTGAGCACCAGGTGATCCCCGGTCCCCGGCCCTCGACAGGGCACAATCGCCCTGGAGCGGGCCGCGACCGCGGCACCGACGTCCTCCGGCACGCTTCGCCGGACTCCCTCCCGGAGGCCCCCGTGGAGAATTCGGGACCCGAGTCCCCCTCCCCGGCTGGGCCCTGCCCCTCCCCGGTGGCGCTGACCCGCACTGCCCGCGGCTGGGCGGTCCAGTCCCCGGCCGGGGCCGACCCGGCGGCAGACCTGGTGGAGGGTCTCTCGCTCGCCGACCTCGTGGCCGAGGAGTTCGGTGCCCTCGTCGAGCCCGACCGCACCGCCCGCCGGTCGGCCCGGGGTCCCGCCTCGGAGGCCGAACCGCTCGACCCGGCGGCCGCACGGGTGGCCGAGCTGGAGCGCACCGTCGCGCAGCTCGAGCACGCCCTGGCCGCGCGCGTCTCCACCGAGCGCGCCATCGGTGTGCTGGCCGAGCGGCACGGCACCAGCGCCCGCGACGCGTTCGAGTCGCTGCGCCGCGACGCCCGCTCCCAGGGCCGGCCGGTCGCCGAGCTGGCCCGCGAGGTCCTCGACGGCCTGACCGCCGACCCCCCACCGGCCGACGACGCCTCCCGCCGCGGGAGCCGGTCGGTACCCGCTCCCGGGCTGCGTCCCGGCGCCGTGGTCGCCGAGGTGGCTCCCCCGCTGCCCCGCGCGCCCCGCGAGCCGTCGGCCGCCGCCGTGGACGGCGTTTCCTGAGCAGTCCGCAGCCGCTCACCCCGCCGGCCCTCGCCGAGCGCCTGGCCGCCCTCCTGGCCCCGCTGCCACCCGAGCCGGGCGCATCCGCGCTGCGCATAGCCCTCGACGGCCCGGACGCGGCGGCTCCCGCGCGCCTCGCGGCGGCGGTCGCCGACCACCTCCCGACGCTGGGCCGCCCGGCCGTCGTCGTCCCCGCCGACGGCTTCTACCGCCCAGCCTCGCTCCGGCTGGAGCACGGACGCACCGACCCCGACGCCCGCTACACCGACTGGCTCGACGCCGGGGCGCTCACCCGCGAGGTGCTCGCCCCCGTGGGGCCCGGCGGGACCGGCGAGTACCTGCCCGTGCTGTGGGACGTCGTCCGCGACCGCGCCGCCCGGGCCCGCCGGCTGCCGGCCCCACCGGCGGGCGTGCTGCTGGTGCCCGGGCCCCTCCTGCAGGGCATCGGGCTGCCCTTCGACGTCGTGGTCCACCTGCGGATGGCACCGGCCGCGCGCCGCCGGCTCACCCCGCCGGACCAGGCCTGGGAGCTGCCGGCCTTCGACCGGTACGACGAGGAGGTCGACCCGGCCGCGCTCGCCGACGCCGTCGTCCTCGCCGACCACCCGGACCGGCCGGCCCTCGTGCTGGCCGGCCGCTTCCTCAGCTGAACTCGCCGGCGATCCAGCGGTCGAGGATGTGCCGGGCGATCGAGACCGGCGGCGGCAGCGCGGCCGGTCCCTCCCCTCGAGCCAGCTCCTCCCGCGTGAACCAGCGGGCCTCCTCGATCTCCGTGGGGTCGAGCACGAGGTCGTCGGGACCATCGACGCGGGCGACGAAGCCCAGCATCAGCGACTGCGGGAACGGCCAGGGCTGGCTGCCGACGTACCGGATGCCGGTCACCGCCAGGCCGACCTCCTCGGCGACCTCGCGGGCCACCGCCGCCTCGGCCGACTCCCCCGGCTCCACGAAGCCGGCCAGGATGGAGAAGCGTCCTGGTGGCCAGACGGCCTGCCGACCGAGGACGACGCGGTCGCCGTCGTGGACGAGCATGATCACCGCGGGGTCGGTGCGCGGGAAGAACTCGGTGCCGGTCTCCGGGTCGCGCTGCACCCAGCCGGCGCGCTCCACGGTGGTGGCGTTGCCGGTCAGCGGGCTGAAGCGGTGCCGGTCGTGCCATTCCAGGATGCCGATGGCCTCGACGAGCAGGCCGGCGTCCAGGTCACCCAGGTCGGCGCCGACCTCGCGCAGCCCGGTCCAGGTGTCCACCGGCCGCCCGTTCACGGTGAGGGAGCGCTCGCCGCGTACGGCCGCGTACGGGACGCCGTCGGCCTCGCCGAGGTAGACCGCGCCCAGGGGCAGCTCGGGCTGCTCGTCCCAGACCAGGGCCGGCCCGGTGGCGCCCTCGACCACCGGCACGGTGCGCTTCAGGTCGACGGTCAGGACGCGGACCGGCCGCCCGCCCGTGGGGTCGGGCTGCGTGCGGGACAGGTGCGCCCGGTCGTGCGCGACGCGGCTGAGCACCGGGACCTCGCCGGTGGAGGGACCGGTGCCCTCCGGCCACGCGGATGCGGGGACCGTCATCCGGGGGTGCCGGCCCGGACGCTGACCGGGGCGAGCGCACCCAGCGGACCGGAGATCCGCTCGGCGTCGCCCACGACCACCGCGGTGAGCCCGGTCGAGGCGAGGTACCGGTGCGAGACCTCCCGGACCTGCTCGACCGTCACCTGGGCCAGTGCCTGCTGGTGCTCGGCCAGCCAGCCCGGCGGCAGGCCCGCGCCGACCAGGGCGGAGAGGGTGCTGGCGAGCCCGGCGTGCGTGGCCGTGGACAGCGCCATGCTGCCCAGCACGTAGCGCCGCGCCGCGTCGAGCTCGGCCTCGGTCACCGGCAGCAGGGCCATGCGGCCGAGCTCGTACCAGGTCTCGAGCAGTGCGGGGCCGGTGACCTCGGTCGCGACGTCGGCCTCGACGAGGAACGACGAGCCGGCGGCCAGGTGGTCGACCGAGCTGCGCGGGCTGTACGTGTAGCCCTTGTTCTCGCGGATGTTCTCGACCAGGCGGGAGGAGAAGTACCCGCCGTAGATCATGTTGGCCAGGCGCACCGCGGGCAGGTCGGGGTCGGTCCGGCCGGGAGCCGGGCCGCCGAGGCGGATGTTCGACTGCACCGCCCCAGGACGGTCGACCACCTCGATGCCGGCGCCGTGCAGCTCGGGTGCCGGGGGCGCCTCGACGGCGTGCCCGCTGCCGGCCCACTCCCCCAGCGCCGCGGCGACCGCGTCGGCGGCGGCCGCCGGGTCGAGGTCGCCCACGAGCACCAGGCTGCTGCCTGCGGGGAGCACCCGCGCGCGGTGGAGCTCGCGCAGCGCGGCGCCGTCGACGCCGGTCACCAGTCCCGGGTCCGGGAGCGTGATCGCGTAGGGGTGGTCGCCGTAGCGTCGCGCGGCCAGGGCGCTGCGCGCGATGACGCCGGGCTGGGAGAGGGCGATCGCGATCCGCTCGGCGACGCGCTCGCGCTCGCCCTCCACCTTGTCGTCGGGGTAGGTGGCCCCGGTCAGCAGCTCGGCCAGCACCCCGAGGACGGGGCCGAGCCCGTCGGGCAGCAGCGTGGTCGCCAAGAGCAGCCGGTCGGGGTCGGTGGAGACCGACAGCTCGGCTCCGTGGCCCTGCAGGAGCTGGGCGATGCCGGTCTGGTCGTGGGCAGCGGTGCCCAGCAGGACCGCTCCGGAGAGCACGGAGCCCTGCGCGGTGTGCAGGCCGGCGTCGGCGGCCGTCGTCGCCGCGAAGGGCACGCGCAGCCGCAGCTCGATCAGCGGGACGCCGGGGCGCGGGACCACGACCAGCCGCAGGCCGCTCGGCAGCGTCGACTCGACCGCCGTCGGGACGGGCTGCGGCCGCGGCTCCCCCAGCGGCGGGATCAGGGACAGGTCGAGACTCATCGCCGTCCTCCCGTGGCGCGCAGCTCGAGGACGGCGGCGGTGCCGGGATCCAGGTCGCGGGCCGCGGCCTGCACCTGCTCGGGCGTCACCGCAGCGAGCCGCGCGGCCAGCTCGCCGGCGAGCTCGGCACGGCCGTGGACCAGCTCCGCAGCGGCGAAGCCGAGGGTCCGGCCCAGCACCGAGTCGGCCTGCCGGAGCAGCTGCGCCTCGGTGCGGGCCTGCACGCGGCGCAGCTCGTCGGCGGGGACGCCGTCGTCGGCGATCTTCGCGACCTCCTCGTGCACCGCGGCCTGCACCGTCTCCGGCGCGACGGCGGCGGGGTGGTGCACCTGGGTGGTGAGCAGCGTGGCGTCCCGGACGTCGAACGGGTCACCGAAGAGACCGACGTAGCTGCTCTGCGCGATGGCGATGCGGTCGTCGTGCACGAGCCGGCGCTCCAGCCGGGAGGCGTCGCCCTCGCTGAGCAGCTCGCCGAGCAGCACGGTGCCCAGGTAGCGGTCGAAGTCGCCGACGGGGTCGGGGACCCGCCAGCCGATGGCCAGGGCCGGCGCGGGGGCCAGCGCGTCCTCGACGACCGTGGTGCGCACGCTCGTCGGCAGCGGCTCACCGGTCGGCGGGAGCGGCGGCACCGGTCGGGCGGTCACCGGGCCGAACCACCGCTGGACCAGCCGCTCGGTCTCGGCGACGTCGAGGTCGCCGCCGATGCAGAGGACGGCGTTGCCGGGTGCGTAGTAGGTGGAGAAGAAGTCGGCCGCGTCGTCGACGGTCGAGGACTCGAGGTCGACGAAGGAGCCGTAGCCGTCGTGGGTGTTGGCGAAGCTCTCGAAGGCGATCTGCGGCAGCTGCAGCCAGGGGAAGGCGCCGTAGGGCCGGTTGAGCACGTTGACCCGGATCTCCTCCTTCACCACGTCGATCTGGTTGCGGAGGTTCTCCTCGGTGATCGCCGGCGCCGCCATGCGGTCGGCCTCGAGGAAGAGCGCGCGTTCGAGGGCCTCGGCCGGGAGCGCCTCGAAGTAGTTCGTGTAGTCCTGGTGGGTCGAGCCGTTGAAGGTGCCGCCGGCCGCCTGCACCAGGCGGGCGTGCTCCATCTTCGGCACGTTGGCCGAGCCCTGGAACATCATGTGCTCGAAGAGGTGGGCGAAGCCCGTGCGCCCCTCGGGTTCGTTGCGCATCCCGACGTCGTAGAAGACGCTCACCGCGACCACCGGCACGCTGCGGTCGGGGGCGAGGACGACGCGCAGCCCGTTGTCGAGGGTGAAGCGTTCCACCGGGTGCCGCAGGGTCAGTTCGGTCCCGGCTGCAGTCACACCACGACAGTAACGGCGGAGGACGATCGGCGAGGGCAGCGGTGTCGGGCCGAGTGGGCCCCGGAGGGGTCCGCGCAGGCGCGACGGAGCGGCTCAGCGCAGCAGGGGGACGGCACGTGGCCGCGGTGCGATCCGGAGGATCGCCGTGTCACAGCACGTCGACGGCGTCGATGACCCGGTCGATCACGCCGTAGAGCTCGGCGTGGGTGTTGGGGATCGAGAGGTAGAGCAGCGCAGGCGCGGGCCGGCCGACGTCGATGAGCAGCAGCGCCGCGCGTTCCCCGCTCGCGTCGTAGCCCGGGGCATCCCACGCCAGCTGGAACTCGTAGAGGTAGGCCTCGTGCCCGTCGACGGTGCGCGCCTCGTCACGGAGGACGGTCCGCTCGTTGGGCCGCGGGTAGTAGTTGAACCGCACGCTGTCGGCGATGGTGAGCGTCGTCGTCTGCAGCGTCGACGGGCCGGCCCAGCCGAGGCCGTCCGAGAGCGGGCCGGACGTGCACTGGGCGATGAACGTCGTCCCCTCGGGGGTCAGGTCCTGGGTGACGAAGTACTGCCCGGCGATCGCGGTGACCTCGGCCTGCATGCCCAGGTCGAACTCGTACCAGTTCTCGCCGAGGTAGGGGTAGGAGATCCCGGAGGCCTCGTCGATGATCCGCACGGTCCCCGGCGGGAACTCCGGTCCGGCCGGCGGCAGCTGCGCGGACGGCGTCGGCTGCTCCGCGACCGGTTCCGACGCGGGCCGGCCCAGGAACACGGCGGCCACGACGACGGCGACCAGCACGACGAGCGAGACGCCGACGACCCAGGCCGTCCGCGCGCCGCCGCCCCCGCCGGACGGCTCCTCGGCCGGCGGCACCGGCGACGGCGGGCGCGACGGCGGAGCGAGGACCGGCGAGGACTGGACGGCGACGCCCGGACCGGACGGGATGGCGACGTCGGACCAGGTGAGCCCGTTCCACCAGCGCACGAGCCCCGGTGTCCCGTCGGGGTCGGGGTACCAGCCGGGGGGCGGGGCCGGCTGGTCGGGTCCGGTCACGGCGTCCACCCTAGGACGGCGCGTAGCGTTCGCGCCCCCACCGAGGAGGCGCCGTGAGCGTTGCTGCCGTCGCCCGGCTGCGCGCGGCCGGCTGCGTGTTCGCCGAGGACGAGGCGCGGCTGCTCACCGCGGAGGCCGGCTCCTCGGCTCGGCTCGAGGAACTGGTGCGCCGCCGCGTCGCCGGCGAGCCGCTGGAGCACCTGCTGGGGTGGGCCGAGTTCTGCGGCCTGCGCGTCGCGGTGGCGCCGGGCGTGTTCGTGCCGCGGCGCCGGTCGGAGCTGCTGGTCTGCGAGGCGCTGGCACTGGCGCCGCCCGGGGCGGTCGTCGTCGACCTGTGCTGCGGCTCGGGCGCGGTGGCCGCGGCGCTCGTCGACCGGCTCGACCGCGTGGAGGTGCACGCCTCGGACGTCGACCCGGCGGCGGTGGCCTGCGCCCGCCGGAACCTGCCCGAGGGCTCGGTGCACCTCGGCGACCTGTTCGACGCGCTGCCGTCCTCGCTGCACGGGCGGGTGGACGTCCTGGTGGCCAACGTCCCCTACGTGCCGAGCGCGGCCATCGCGTTCATGCCGCCGGAGGCCCGGGACCACGAGCCGAGCACCGCCCTGGACGGCGGCGGCGACGGCCTCGACGTGGCCCGGCGGGTCGTCGGGGGCGCCGGTGCGTGGCTGGCGCCCGGCGGGTCGCTGCTCTTCGAGGTCGGCGAGGCCCAGGTGCCGACGGCGACCGCGGTGGTCGCCGCGGCCGGGTTCGCGCCGAGGGTGGTCACCGACGACGAGATCGGCGCGACCGTCGTCGTCGGCACCGGCAACCGGGCCTGACCGCGGTCAGAGGCCGCGGTCGGCGTTGTCCGACCACCACGACTGCAGGTCCGCCAGGGCCTCGGCCCCACCTCCGCGCAGCTCGGCGAAGCCGAGGACGCCGAGGTCCTCCCAGTACCAGCGCAGCTGCGGGTCGCCGTCGCCGTCGACGGTGCAGGTGAGGCGCCCGAGCGGCTCGTCGTCGAAGCCGGCCAGCTGCACCCAGCCCTCGGGTGCGTCCTCGTCGCCGCAGGAGAACACGTCGTCGAGCTCCGGGAGGTCGAGGTCGTGGACGACGGCGGCCACGGCCGCCTCGGCACCGTCGTCCGCGAGCACCGTCCAGGTGGACGCCGGGAACCCGTCGGGCTGCCCCGCCGCCGGGCAGCTCAGGGCGTACAGCTCGCCGTCCCCGGGGGCGTCCGTGCTGCACTCCCCCCGGTCGAGGCCGGCGGGCAGGGCGAACCGCACCAGGCGCTCGGCGGCCTCGGTGCGGCCCTCGCGGGCGGCGTCGACCCGGCGGTCGAGGACGACGAGGACGACGGCCAGCAGCACGACCGCCGCCAGCGCCGCGGTGGCCACCAGCCAGGGCGCCCGGGCGGCGAGGCCCCGGGAGGCCCGACGCGCTCCGGCCGACCCGCCGTCCACGGGAGCGGGCGCCACCCCCGCGCGGACGCCGTCCGGCGGTGGGACCGGGACGCCGCTCGCCGCGAGCGCGGACCGTGCGGCGGCCGCCAGCTGCCCGGCGGTCTGCCAGCGCTGGGCCGGGTCCTTGGCGAGCCCGCGCAGGACCACGCCGTCGAGCGCGGCGGGCACCCCGGGCCGCACCCGGGAGGGCGCGGGCGGCTGCTCGTGCAGGTGCGCGTACATGGCGGCCACGGGCTCGGAGACAGGGACCGGCCGGGAACCGGTGAGGAGCTCGAACAGCACGCAGGCCAGCGAGTAGACGTCGGACCGTGCGTCGGGCGGGTTCGGTCCGAAACGCTCGGGCGCCATGTACTCGGTGCTGCCGATCGCGGTGCCCGTCGTGGTGAGCGCCGGCCCGGTGCCCTCGTCGGCCATGCGGGCGATGCCGAAGTCGGCCAGGTAGGCGAAGTCCTCGCCGGCCGCGGAGGCGGCCAGGTCACCGCCGTCGCCGCGGGCGACCAGCAGGACGTTGGACGGCTTGACGTCCCGGTGCACCAGGCCACCGGCGTGGGCGGCGTCCAGCGCCCGGGCCACCTGGCCGACGACGTCGACGGCGCGCGCCGGGTCCATGGGCCCGCTCCGGCGGAGCAGCGAGTCGAGGTTCTCCCCCTCGACCAGGCGCATGTCGAGGAAGAGCTGGCCGTCGATCTCGCCGTACCGGTGGATCGGGATGACGTGCGGTTCGTTGAGCCGGGCCGCGATCTGCGCCTCGCGCCGGAACCGGCTGCGGTAGTTCTCGTCCTGCGCCCACTGCGGGTGGAGGACCTTCAGGGCGACGTCCCGCTGGTGCTCGGCGTCGTGGGCGCGGAGGACCCGGCCCATGCCTCCGTTGCCGAGGACCCCGAGGACCCGGTAGGGGCCGAACCGCTCCTCGGGGGGTGCGCTCACCGACCGCCTCGGAGCCGCATGGCGCCCAGCTCGCGCCACAGGTGGGCGGCCGCCTCGGCGCCGCGGTGCAGCATCGGCAGCAGCACGCGCTCGTTCGGCGAGTGGATGCGGTCGGTGGGCAACCCGGCGCCGAGGAACAGCAGGGGGGCTCCGAGCGCCTCGACCAGGTCGGCCTCGGGGCCGCTGCCGCCCTCGCGGGTGAACAGGACGTCCGCGGGCTCGGTGTCGAAGGCCTGGCCGATGGCACGCAGGAGCGCCTCCATCGCCGGGGAGTCGAGGTCGCTGGCGCACGGCGAGACGCCGCCGGGCGGGGTGTGCACCTCGGCCTCGATGCCGGCCGGCACGTTGGCCTCCACCCACGCGCGCAGCTGCGGTCCGACGTCCTCGGGCCGCTGGTCGGAGACCAGCCGGAAGGTGAGCTTGGCGTGCGCCTCGGAAGGGATGATCGTCTTGTGGCCGGGGCCGGTGTAACCGCCCCACATGCCGTTGACCTCGGCGGTCGGGCGGGCGCCGGTGCGCTCCAGGGTGCTGAAACCGGCTTCGCCGTAGGTGGCGCGCGAGGCGGCCGGGCCGGCCAGCCATGCCTGCTCGTCGAAGGGCACGCGGCTCATCAGCTCGCGCTCGCGGTCGGTCAGCAGGCGGACCTTGTCGTAGAAGCCGGGCAGCGTGACCCGGCCCTGGTCGTCGTGCAGCCTCGCCAGCAGCTCGGCCAGGGCGTGCAGCGGGTTGGGGACGGCGCCGCCGAACGACCCCGAGTGCAGGTCGACCGCCGGTCCGCGGAGGGTGATCTCGGCGTCGGCCAGCCCGCGCATGGCGGTGACCGCGCTCGGGACGTCGGGAGCGGCCATGCCGGTGTCGCTGACGACGACGACGTCGCAGCCCAGCCGCGCGCGGCGCTCGGCGAGGAGGGCGGCGAAGTGCGGGGAGCCCGACTCCTCCTCGCCCTCGATCAGCACCTTGACGGTGACGGCGGGGGTGTCGCGGCCGGTGGCGGCCAGGTGGGCGCGCAGGCCGAGCAGGTGGACGATCAGCACGCCCTTGTCGTCGCTGGCGCCGCGGCCGTGCAGCTCGGGTCCGTCGGGACCGTCGACACGGGTGGGCTCGAACGGCGGGTGCACCCACAGCTCGGGCGGGTCGACCGGCTGGACGTCGTGGTGGCCGTAGACGAGGGCGACCGGGGCGTCGGCGTCGGCCGACGGCCACTCGGCGAAGACGGCGGGAGCACCAGGCGTCGGCCAGATCTCGACGGTCGGGAAGCCTGTGCGGCGCAGCGCGTCGGCGAGCCACTCGGCGCTGGCGGCGACGTCGCCGGCGTGGGCCGGGTCGGCCGAGATCGACGGGATGCGGACCCAGGCCTCGAGGTCGGTGTGCAGGTCGTCGACGTGGTCGAGCACGAAGTCGCGTTCGGGGTTGCTCACGGGTGCCGACGGTAGTGCCCGTCGGCGGCGCGCTCCGCGTCCGGCTAGCGTCCGGGGCATGGGCGGAGAGCTGCTGCGGACCGACGTCGGCGACCTGACCTTCGACGTCCGCGTCGACGGTCCGGAGGACGGGCGCCCGGTGCTGCTCCTGCACGGGTTCCCGGAGACGTCGGCGTCGTGGGCGGCGGTGTCGCCGCTGCTCGCGCAGGCCGGGCTGCGCACCTACGCCCCCGACCAGCTGGGCTACTCCCCCGGCGCCCGCCCCGGCGAGGTCGAGGCCTACTCGGCGCAGAACCTGGCGCAGGTGACCGCCGACCTGATGACGGCCCTGGAGATCCCGGTCGCCGACGTGGTCGGCCACGACTGGGGCGCGAACGTGGCGTGGACCCTGGCCGCGTGGCACTCCGACCGCGTCCGCTCGCTGACCGCCGCCTCGGTGCCGCACCCGGCCGCCTACACCGTCGCCTACCGGACCGATCCCGAGCAGAAGGAGCGGTCGGGCTACATCCGGCTGTTCTGGCAGGCCGGCAAGGCCGAGGACGTGCTGCTCGAGGACGACGCCCGGCGGCTGCGCCGGATGCTCAGCGGGGGCGACCAGGCCAGCGGGATCCCCGCGGAGGCGATCGAGGAGTACGTGTCGGTGCTGTCGGCGCCGGGAGCGTTGACCGCCGCGCTGAACTGGTACCGCGCGATGAGCTCGGACACCCGGGTCGACCCGGTCGACCTGCCGACGACGTACGTCTGGAGCGACGGGGACGCCGCCATCGGCCGGACCGCTGCCGAGGCGTGCGCGAACTACGTGACCGGCGACTACCGGTTCGTGGAGCTGCCGGGCATCACCCACTGGATCCCGGAGCAGGCGCCGGAGCAGCTGGCCCGCGCGATCCTGGACCGCATCGCGTCGACGTGACGTCCGGTCACGGCACCTCTGCCGGCTCGCGCCGTTCCCCCGCCAGTCCCGCGCCGAAGACGACGATCCACAGGACCACGGTGTAGACGATCCACCGCTCCACGCCGCCCTCCCCCAGCCGGTCGAAGACGGCCAGGTCCCCCAGGAAGGTGTAGCCGAGCAGGAACGCCAGCCCGACGCCGCCGAGCACGACGTGCACCGGACGCAGCGCCGGGGCCGACAGCCGGGCGGTGAGGATCGCCGCCAGACCTCCGCACAGGAAGGTCGCGAGGGACACCGCCTGGTGCACCGCCATCACGGTGTTCCCGGGGAAGAGGCCGACGCCGATCATGCCGATCCCGAGCCCCGCTACCGGCAGCGTCTCCAGGAGGCGGGCGCGGGAACGGTGCAGGAGCACCGCAGCGGTGACGATGAGTGCGCCGGCGACGATCATCGTGACGTTGAAGATGGCCGCCGACGGCTGCCGCACCAGGTCGTCGGGTCGCATCGCGGCGAGGTCGCTGACGGTGTTGCTGTGGACGTCGTACTCCGCCGGGTACAGGACCTCCGCGGTCGTGATGCCGAGGAGGACACCCGACCCGGCGATCAGCAGGAGCAACCCCGCCACGCCGCGGCGGGACACGCGCGGGACGGTCTCACCGACGACGTCGGGACCGGTGCGGGTGGTGGTCACGGGAACTCCTCGAGCGTCGGAACTCGGACTGCCGTCGACGCTCGACCCTCGTCGGTGTCCTGTCCCGGGCGCAGAGCCGGAGGTCCTCAGCCCTCTGGGTCCGTGGGCACACCGGCCTCCGCAGCTCGCCCCGGCCTGCGGGCGTCAGGCCCCGGCGACGAGGTCCAGCAGGCCGGTCTCGTCGAGCAGGTCGACCGGGCGGAGCGTGAGGTTCGCGGCGACGTGGTGGAAGCCGGCGCTGACCTGGTCGACGGGCACACCGGTCAGGCGCGACCAGCCGATCCGGTAGGCGGCCAGCTGCACCGCCGCGGCGGACAGCTCGCCACCGGCCGGCGGCGGGCCGGTCTTCCAGTCGATGACCTCGAACCCGCCGTCCTCCCGCTGGAAGACCGCGTCGATGCGCCCGCGCAGGGTCAGCGGGCCCAGCGGCGTCTCGAACGGCACCTCGACCTCGGCGGGCTGGCGGTCGGCCCACTCGCTCGCGAGGAACGCCTCCTGCAGCTCGGCCAGCACGCCGTCCGGCGCCGCGAACTCGTCCCCGGAGCCCGGCAGCTCGTCGAGGTCGACGAGCTTGGCGGCACCGAACCGCTCCTCCAGCCACGCGTGGAACGCGGTGCCGCGCCGGGCCTGCGGCGCGGGCGCGGCCGGCATCGGGCGGCGCAGCCGGCGGGCCAGCTCGGCGGGGTCGCGGCGGAGCGTCACGAGCGCCGACACCGACAGGTGCGAGGGCAGCGGGACGTCGACCGTCGGGCTGGCGTGTCGCGCCCGCTCGCGCAGCAGCAGGTCGGCGTCGCGCACCCACAGCTCGACGAGCGGGTCACCGCCGTCGAGGACCTGCTCGGCGTCGAGCGGGTGCGGAGCGGCGCCGGTGACCAGCTCGGCGGCGGCGGTGAGCGCGCGGCGGCGCCCGGACGAGAGCGGGTCGGCCGGCCAGATGCCGACCGGCCACTCCTCCAGCGCCGGGTTCGTCGCGTCGTCCGCCGGCGGCTCCGCCCAGTGCACGACGGCGCCCGCGCCGTCCTCGCACGCCTGCCGGGCGGTGAGCAGCAGCGACGACGGTCCGCACGGCTTCACGCCGTCGCGCCACCAGCTGCCCGAGCACAGCAGGAGGTGCCGGGCACGGGTGACCGCGACATAGCCCAGGCGGATCTCCTCGGCGGTGCCGAAGTCCTTCCACTCCTGGACGTACTCCTCCAGCGCTTGCTTGACCACTGCCTGGTCGCCCGAGCCGGGCACGGGCAGGCGCAGCCGCGGGAGCTCCTCGCGGTCGGTGAGCCGCAGGTCGGCCGGGACGGCGCCGGGGTCGCGGATCCACGAGTCGCTGGTGTCCGCCTTGGCCGGGAACTGGTCGGCGGTGAGGCCGGGGACGGCGACGACGTCCCACTCCAGCCCCTTGGCCGAGTGCCCGGTGAGCAGCTGCACCGCCTCGGGGTTCACGGCGACCTCGCCGGGCTCCAGCCCGCGCTCGCGCTCCTCGGCGTCCTTCAGGTAGCCGAGGAAGGCCGGCAGCGACGGCAGCTCGGCCAGCTCGGTGAACTCGGCCGCGACCCCGTGCAACGCGTCGAGGTGGGCGCGGGCGCCGGCCGGGCTGGCGCCGGGCGCACTGGCGAGCTCGGTCTCCAGGCCAAGCGTCCGCGCGACCTCGTCGACCAGGTCGGGCAGCGACTCCGACAACCGGGCACGCAGGTGCCCGAGCTCTGCGCCGAGCCGGCGCAGCCGCCGGTAGCCGGCCTGCGAGTAGGCGTCCGGGCCACCGAGGTCGTCGAGGGCCTCGACGATGCTGCCGCGCTCGGACGGCGCCTCGACCGCCGGCGCGCCGTCCGCGGCGGCCGGCCGGCGGGAGTGCACGAGCGCACGGGCACGCGCCTCGAGGGCGGCGAGGTCGCGGGGTCCGATCCGCCAGCGGGCACCGCTGAGGAGCCGGCCCAGCGCGTCCCCGGCGGTCGGGTCGACCAGGACCGTGAGGGTCGCGATGACGTCGGAGACCTCGGGGACCTCAAGGAGGCCGCCGAGCCCGACCACCTCGACGGGCAGGCCGCGCTCGCGCAGCGCCGCGGCGATGCCGGGCAGCTGCTTGCGGGTGCGCACCAGCACGGCGACCGTCGGACGCTTCCCGTCCTCGCGGGCCACCAGCGGGTCCTCGTTCCGCCAGCAGGCGGCCAGCCGGTCGGCCAACGCCTCGGTCTCGTCCGCGACGGTGTCGTAGAGGCCGACGGTGACCCCACCGCGGCCGGCGGTCGGGGCGGGCGCGAGGTCGGGCAGCGGCTGGTCCGGCGGCGGGAGCATCCCGGAGACGGCGTTCGCGACGGCCAGGACGGCGTCGTCGTTGCGCCAGCTCGTGGCCAGGGTGAGCCGTTCGGCCTGCCGCCCCGGGAGCCCGGGGAAGGTGTGGTCGAACCGCTCGATGGTGCCGGACGAGGCGCCGCGCCAGCCGTAGATCGACTGCCGGGGGTCCCCGACGGCCAGCACGGGGTGTCCGGTGTCGCGGCCGAAGAGCGCCTCGAGCATGCGGAGCTGGCCGACGCTGGTGTCCTGGTACTCGTCGAGCAGGACCACCTTCCAGCGCGCCCGCTCGCGGCGGCCGACCTCGGCCGAGGCGACGGCGATCCGCGCCGCGTAGGCGACCTGGTCGGCGTAGTCGATGGCGCCCGCCGAGCGCTTGCGCGCCTCGAAGGCCTCGACCAGCGGCAGCAACGAGACGCGCGCCTTCTGCCGGGCGAGCATCTCCAGGACGGGCGCGTACGGGCCCTTCTTGCGCGGGGCGTCGGCGTAGCCCTGGATCTGCGACTCCAGCCGCGCCGTCCAGGCGCGCAGCGCGGCCGGGCTGATGTCGTGCTCGCCCAGGTCGGCGGCGAGCGCCAGCACGTCCTCGACCGTGGTGAGTAGCGTCAGCGGGACGTCGCTCATGTCGCCGGTGTAGGCGGTGACCACCTGCGCCGCCTGCCCCCAGCACATGGCGGGGCCGAGCACCCCGGCGCCGGGCTCCACACCGATCCGCAGACCGTGCTCGGCGACCAGCGCCGCGGCGTACCCGTGGTAGGTCGACACGGTGGGCTGGGCGATGTCGAGCCGCTCCCGCAGCTCCGGCTCGGTGTCGGGGTGGCGGGCGAGGGCGCCCAGCCGCAGCCGGATCCGCTCGTTGAGCTCGCTGGCCGCCTTCCGGGTGAAGGTGAGGCCGAGGATCTCCTCCGGTGCCATCACGTGGTTGGCGACCAGCCAGGAGACCCGCGCCGCCATCGTCTCCGTCTTGCCGGACCCTGCACCGGCGACGACGACGAGGGGCCGGTCGGCCGGCGCCTCGACGACGCGCGCCTGCTCGGGCGAGGGCGCGTACGACAGCCCGCAGCGGGCGGCGACCTCCGCAGGGCCGAGCCACCGCCTCGGCGCCGTCGGCGCCGGAACTTCCTCGGCGAAGAGGTCGTCGAACGACAACTGGTCGGCGGGGGCACCCGCCCGCGGGGTCACGCCGTCACCTGCCGGCCGGGCTCCTGGAGCGGGCAGCTGCGGCGGGCGGGGCACCGCGAGCAGTGCGACCCGGTGCGGACCTCGAACGTGGCCGCGCCCATGCCCTCGCCGACCTGGGCGAGCAGCTCCCCGGCCCACGTCTCGCCGACCGGCACGTCCGCGGGCAGCGGCTCCTGGTGCTGCTCCTTCGCCTTGGCTCCGGTGCCGACCTGCAGCAGCGCCGCGCCACCGGGCACGCTCCCGTGGTCGCCGAAGGCGCCGGCGGCGATGGCTACCTGGTAGGCGGCCAGCTGCCCGTGCTCCTCGGTGTTCTTCGCCGCGGTCTTGCCGGTCTTGAGGTCGACGACCACCAGCCGCCCTTCGGCGTCCCGCTCGAGCCGGTCGACCTGCCCGCGGATCCGGGCGCGGCCGACGGTCACGTCGAAGTCCTCCTCGGCGCCGAGGAGCTCGCGGCCGTTGGCGGCGTGCCAGCGGAGGAACTTGTCCAGCATCTCCTGCGCCGTGACGCGCTGCCGCTGATCCGACCACCCGGGGCCGAGGTCCAGCTGGTCGAGCTCGGAGTCGAGGGCCGCCTTCGCCTCGGCCGCCGGCAATCCCTCGGCGACCTGCTGCGCGACCGCGTGGACCGCCGACCCGACGGTGCGGGTGGTGTCCGGTGATGCCTCGGCGCCCACCGCGCCGAGCACCCACCGCAGTGGGCAGCGCTGGAAGGTCTCGATCGCCGAGGGGCGCACGCGGACCGCGTCGTCCTCGGGCACCAGGGGCGCGTCGTCCGACAGCGGGGCGAGACCCCACCAGCTCGACGGCGCGGCCCCGGCGACACCGTCGTCGGCGAGCCGCCGGAGGACCGACGCGGCGGCCGACCGCCGGTGCGCGGGGGTGTCGGGATCGGTCAGCGCACGCCGCAGATCGGCGACGAGCGCGGGGAGGGTGAGGGACCGGGGCAGCTCGGTGAGCGGACGGCCGTCCTCCGGCGGGGGCACGACGAGGTCGAGGAAGCGGGAGGCGGTGGCTCCTGCGTCGGCGCCGTCCAGGGCACCCTCGACGGCGGTGACGGCCAGCCGCGCCCGCGCCCGGGTGCAGGCGACGTAGAACAGGCGTCGCTCCTCGGCCAGGGCCAGGGTGCGGCGGTCGACCGCGGTGCCGTCGACGCCCGAGGCGCGCTCGACCAGCTCCTCGATGCCGAGCAGGCTGGACCGCTCGCGCAGGTCGGGCCAGACGCCTTCCTGGACGCCGGCGACGCACACGACGTCCCACTCGAGGCCCTTGGACGCATGGGCGGTGAGCAGCCGCACGGTCTCTCCCGCGACCGCGCGCGCCGCGCCGGTGTCACCGGGCAGCTCCTGGGCGGAGAGGTGCGCGACGAACGCCCGGACGTCGGCCGACGGCAGGCGGTCGACGAACCCGGCCGCCGCGTCGAAGAGGGCCACGACGGCGTCGAGGTCGCGGTCGGCCACCGCACCCGACGGCCCGCCGGCTGCGCTCGCCCGGGCCCACGTGGTGGCCAGGCCGCTGGCCTGCCACATCGCCCAGAGGACGTCCTCCGCGGTGCCGTCGTGGGCCAGCGCGAGCCGCCCCGCGGACAGGACGGCAGCCACCCGGCGCGCAGGGGCGGCGACGTGGTCGGGCAGCGCGTCGATCAGGGTGTCGTCGCCGAGGGCGAGGGCCAGCGGGGCGCCGCGCTCGGCCGGGTCGACGCCCTGCCTGACGAGGGCGATGCGGACGGCCCGGCGCAGGCGGCGGAGGTCGAGCACCGTCGCCCCGCCGAGCGGCGACGCGAGCAGCGCCTCGGCCGCCGGCTCCTCGAGCCCGACGGCTGCACCGTCGGACCCGGCTGCCGGGAGCAGCGCGTCCAGCGCCGTCAGCAGCGGCGCGACCGCCGGCTGGCCGGCCAGCGGCAGGTCGTCCGTCGAGACCGCGACGGGCACACCGGCCGAGGCCAGCGCGCGGCGCAGCGGCCCCAGGGCCATGGACGAGCGGACGATGACGGCCATCTGCGACCACGGCACGCGGTCGAGCAGGTGGGCGCGGCGCAGGACGTCGGCGAGGTAGGCCGCCTCCACCGCGGCGGAGCCGAAGACGTGCACCTCGGCCGCGCCCGGGTCGGTCGCCCCACCGGGGACGAGGCGACGGTGCTCCCACGGCCCGGGCAGTCCCTCGGCGACCTTCCGGCTGATCCGGAGCAGCTCCTCGCCCGATCGGCGGCACACGCCGAGCGACACCCGGCCGGCGGGCCGGCCGTCGGTGTGCCGGAAGCGCTCGGCGAACTCGACCATCCCGCGCGGCTCGGCGCCGCGGAACGCGTAGATCGCCTGGTCGGGGTCGCCGACCGCGACCAGGTTGCCCCCTCCCCCGGCGAGCAGCTCGAGCAGCTCGACCTGGGCCGGGTCGGTGTCCTGGTACTCGTCGACGAACAGCCAGCGGGCCCGCTCGCGCTCCTGCCGCAGCAGCTCGGGGTCGTCCTCCAGCTCGGCGATCGCCGCCCGCACGAGTTCGGCCGGGTCGTAGCCGGAGGCGTCGCCACGGCTGACCGTGGCGAAGGTCGTGACGTTCTCGTACTGCTCCTGGAACGCGGCGGCGAGCACCCAGTGGTCGCGGCCGGTGTCCCTGCCCCATGCGGCGAGCTGCCGGGAGCCGACACCGCGCTCGGTGGCGCGCATCAGCAGGTCGCGCAGCTCGCTGCGGAAGCCCGCGGTGCCGAGGGCGGGGGCCAGCGCGTCGGGCCAGCGGACGGCGCCCTCCTCCTCCGCATCACCGCGCAGGAGCTCGGCGACGACGGCGTCCTGCTCGGCGGAGGTCAGCAGACGCGGCGGGGCGTCTCCGCGCAGCAGCGCGGCCCGGCGGAGGACGCCGTAGGCGTAGGAGTGGAACGTGCGGGCGAGCGGCTCGCGGATGGTGCGCGCGACGCGTCCGGTGATGCGCGTGCGCAGCTCGGCGGCCGCCTTGCGGCTGAAGGTCAGGACGAGGATCTGCTCGGGGTCGATGCCGCCGTCGATCCGTGCCGCGACCGCCTCGACGATGGTCGTCGTCTTGCCGGTGCCGGGGCCGGCGAGGACGAGCAGCGGGCCGGACTCGTGGTCGACGACCGCCTGCTGGGTGGGGTCGAGCCGGGGTGCGGTGAGCCGAGGGGCCTCACCCGTGACGAGCCGGTAGACCGGCGCCGTTCCCCCCTGTGCCACCCCCCGATGGAATCACGGCGGGCCGACAGTTCCGGGGCGGCTGGGACGGGTGGGAGGAAGGCCTCAGGTCAGGGCGAGGGCGGCGTCGCGGAGCGCGGCCTCGACCACCAGGTCGGCCGCGGTGGTCAGCCAGCCGGCCACCAGCAGGAGCGGCCACTCGGACTCGGAGTCCAGGGACGCCGTCGCCGCGCTCAGGCCGGCCTGGGCCACGGCACTGCACGCGATGTCGTTCATGCCGAGGGGATCGGCACGCCGCGACAGTTCCTGAAGTCGCATCCGGTCAATCGGGCCAGCGGACGGCGGACAGCACCACCCGCCCGGCCCGCATCGGTACGCCCTCGGCGGCGAGCAGCTCCAGCTGCCGCACCCGCACCGGCTCGGCCGCCGACCCGTCGGCGCGCACCACGCGGTACCAGGGCACCGCTCCGCCGCCCGACGACAGCGCCCGGGCCACCCGCCGCGGGCCGACGCCGATCAGCTCGCCGATCGCGCCGTAGGTGCTGACCCGGCCCGGCGGGATCTGGTCGACGACGTCGAACACCGCCTCGTCGACGTCGGCGGGGTCGGTCACCCGACGATCATGGCAAGCGATGTCCCGGCAGCGGACGGAACGGGACCGGGAACGGCCGGCTGGGGGACGACGCCCGCCGGCCGGACGGTCCTTGTTCAGTGCTCCTTGCGGCCGAACCGCGCGAGCAGCCGGGTCTGGGGCCGGGCGGCGGCGGAGACGTCCAGCGGCGGGTCGAACACCCCGGGGATGCCGTCCTCGGGCAGCTGCTCGGCGAAGACCAGCGTCGCCGTGACCAGCTCGCCGTCCAGCTCGGTGTCGCCGCCGGTGGCGCGGGCGAGGTCCCAGGCGTGCACCGTCAGGTCGGCGGTCATCTCGAGGATGTACTGCGTCGCGGGCGTCGGCCCGCGCGACAGGTGGACGGTGCGCATCAGCGCGTCGTCCTCGGCGAAGGCCGACAACGAGTTGTCGGCGGCCGACTCCCAGCCGGTGAACGGGTCGGCACCCAGCAGGTCGCTCGTCTCGTCCGGGAACCGTCCCTCCGCGAACGGCTCACCGGCCAGCAGCGGTGGCGCCCACAGGTGCTCGCTCACGAGGTGCGCCACGAGGTCCGCGACGGTCCACCCGGGCAGCGACTCGTCCTCCCACTGCCCCGGCTCGACGGCATCCACCCGGTCGGTGAACTGGTTCTGGGCGCGCTGGAAGAGCTCCAGCAGCTCGACGGGAGAGAAGTCGGCCATGGCGCCAGTCAAGACGACGACGGCCCGGCCCGCCCCCCGAGGGGAACGGACCGGGCCGTCGACCGACAGCGTCAGTAGGTGGGGAGCGCCTTGTCGATGCGGGTCGCCCAGGCGGTCACGCCACCCTGCACGTGCACGGCGTCCCTGAACCCGGCCGCCTTGACCGCGGCGAGGGCCTCGGCGGAGCGGACACCCGTCTTGCAGTGCAGGACGATCGGCCTGTCGTTCGGCAGCTGCGCCAGGGCGCGACCCGACAGGATCTCGTCCTTGGGGATCAGCTTCGCGCCGGGGATCGAGACGATCTCGTACTCGTTGGGCTCCCGGACGTCGATCAGCTCGAAGTCCTTGCCGGCGTCCATCATGTCCTTGAGCTCGTCGACGGTGATCGTCGAGCCGGCGGCGGCCTCCTGGGCCTCGACCGAGACGACGCCGCAGAAGGCCTCGTAGTCGATGAGCTCCGTGATCGGCTCGCCCTCCGGGTCCTTGCGGACCTTGATCTCGCGGAAGGTCATCTCGAGGGCGTCGTAGACCATCAGCCGGCCGAGCAGCGTCTCGCCGATGCCGGTGATCAGCTTGACCGCCTCGGTGGCCTGGATGGCGCCGACCGTCGCGCAGAGGACGCCGAGCACGCCGCCCTCGGCGCAGCTCGGGACCATGCCGGGCGGCGGCGGGACCGGGTACAGGTCGCGGTAGTTCGGCCCGTGCTCGTTCCAGAAGACCGAGACCTGGCCGTCGAACCGGTAGATCGAGCCCCACACGTAGGGCTTGTTCAGCAGCACGCACGCGTCGTTGACGAGGTAGCGCGTGGCGAAGTTGTCGGTGCCGTCGACGATCAGGTCGTACTGACCGAAGATCTCCAGCACGTTGTCGCTGTCCAGGCGGGTCTCGTGCAGCCGGACGTCGATGAGCGGGTTGATCTCCTTGATGGAGTCGCGCGCGCTCTCGGCCTTGGACCGGCCCACGTCGGACTGCCCGTGGATGATCTGGCGCTGCAGGTTCGACTCGTCGACGGTGTCGAACTCGACGATGCCGAGCGTGCCGACCCCGGCCGCGGCGAGGTACATCAGCACGGGCGACCCGAGACCGCCGGCGCCGACGGCGAGCACCTTGGCGTTCTTGAGTCGCTTCTGCCCGTCCATCCCGACGTCCGGGATGATCAGGTGGCGGCTGTAGCGGCGGACCTCCTCGATGGAGAGATCGGCAGCGGGCTCCACCAGGGGTGGCAGGGACACGTCGTGCTCCTCAGATCGTCCGACTGCGGCCCGGGGGCCGCCGTTCACGCTGATAACAGCGTGGCACGCGGGACTCTTCCCGCCGCCGTGACGTCAACCACGGAGGTCCCGGCGCGCGTACCCGAGCAGGCCCAGGACGGCCAGGAGCACGGCTACGACGAGCATGCCGACGGTCCCGGCGACGTCCACGGGCTCGGCGGGGACGGCGGCCACGTGCGCGAACGGTGACAGCTCACGCACCCAGCCGGTCCACCGGAACGAGTCGGCCAGCACGAGCAGCAGGAAGCCCCCGGCAGCCGGGAGCACGCCGACCAGGAGCACGGCCGACGGCAGCCATCCGAGCGCCAGGAGTGCGGCTCCGGCGCACAGCAACGCCACGGGGACTGCGTTCAACGCCCCGCCCACCGCCTCCCAGGGACCGAGCCCGGCGTCGACCACCGTCGCCCCGACCCACGCGGCGAGGCCGGCCACGACCGCGAGGACGACGGTGCCGACGGCGACCACCAGCGCCTCCCACGTCGCCCACCGCACACGGGTCACCGGACGGGAGTAGAGCAGCGTCAGCCTGGACGCCACCTCGTCGGCCGCGAGCGCGGCGATCCGCGCGGCGGCGTACGCGCCGACCGGGACGGCGAGCAGCGAGAACAGCGACGACGCGTAGCCCTGCACGGAGGCGAGCCGGACGAAGCCCGACGAGGCGGCCAGCTCGGCGAACACGGGGTTCTCCCGCAGGAAGTCCAGCATCGCCGTCGCCAGCAGGCCGATGAGCAGGAAGTAGGCGGCCAGACCGGCCGACCACGTCGCGGTCGCGCGACGCGTGCGGTGCACCGCGAGGCCGGGCAACGACCGCAGCAGCCTGCTGGGCGCCCTGGAGTGGTCCCTTCCCCGCCACCGGCCCCGGCCGATGTCCCGGTCGCCCGCGAGGACCACGGCGAGCACGGCGGGGACGAGGACCTGCGCGGCGAGCACGAGCAGCGGCGCCCACCGGTCGTCGGCGTACGGAGCGACCCGGCTCGCCAGGCCGAACGGGCTCAGCCACTGCAGCCAGGCCAGCGCGTCGACGCCGTCCCCGATCATGCGAAGGAGCAGTGCCGCGAGCATGGCGCCGACCGCGAGCCCGGAGGCCGACCGGCGCTCGGACAGCAGCTGGCCGGCCAGCACACCGACCGTGCCGCCGACCATGGCCGTGCCGCCGAGGACCGCTCCGAAGAGCAGCGAGCCGGTGACCGATGTGCCGGCGAGCAGCATCCCCCCGACGACGGCCGCCCCGATGACGGCCCCGGCTGCCAGGAGCACCGCCAGCGAGCGCCGCACCAGGCTGCTCAGCCGCACCCGGCCGGACAGCAGCAGGTCCACCCGTCCGGCGTCCTCCTCGCCGCGGGTGACCCGCGTGCCGGCGAGCGCCGCCCAGAGGCCGGCCAGCACGGCGAGCACCGTGCCGGTGCGCCAGACGGTGAACCCGCCGGGGTCGTCGAGGGCGACCGGTGGACCGAACAGGGTGCGGATCGCCGGGTTCTCGGCCAGGGAGAGGAGGGAGTCGGCGCCGATCGCGCCGCTGAAGGTGCGCTCGTACTCCTGCGCCACGAACGCCGCGAGCCCACCGCAGAGCAGCGCGACGACGAGGGTGCCGCGGCGGAGCTGCTGCACCAGGCCGCGGGTGACCGCCGCCCCCGGCCGGGCGGGCGGTCCGGGTCGGTCGACGTCCGCCCCGGCGCGCGCCGGCGTCCGCGTGGTCACGCCGTCACCTCGCCGTAGTAGTCGAGGAAGATCTCCTCGAGCGAGGGCTCGCGGACGTCGATCCGGGCGACGTCGGCGTCGGCCAGAGCGCGCAGCACCCGGGCCGGCGGACCGACGAGCGCGAGCGCCAGCTGCAGGTCCGACGTCCACCGCAGGTCGGCCACCTCGGACAGTTCCGCCAGCCGCCCGAGCTCGGGCGCCGGGTGACCGAGGTCGACGACGACCTCCGACCGCCGCAGCCGGCGGAGGTCCTCGAGGCCGGCCACCTCCACCAGCCGCCCCTGCCGCAGGATGCCGACGCGCGTGCAGACCGCCTCGACCTCGGCCAGCTGGTGGGAGCTCAGGACGACCGACTGCCCCCGGTCGGCGGCCTCGCGGATGCACCGCCGGAACTCCCGCTCCATCAGCGGGTCGAGCCCGCTGGTCGGCTCGTCGAGGATCAGCAGCGGCGCCCGGGTGGCGAAGGCGGCCACCAGGGCGACCTTCTGCCGGTTGCCGGTCGAGTATGCGCGTGCCCTCTTGCCGGGGTCGAGCTGGAAGCGGTCGACGAGCTCCGCGCGGTAGCCGAGGTCGGTGCCCGGCCCGATCCCGGCGAGCAGGTCCAGGCACTCCTGCCCGGTCATCGCGGGCCAGAGCGCGACGTCGGCCGGCACGTAGGCGAGGTGGCGGTGCGCCCGCTCGACGTCGGCGGCGTCGTCGCCGAAGACCCAGGCGGCGCCGCTGGTGGGCCGGAGCAGACCCAGGACCATGCGGATCGTCGTGGACTTCCCGGCGCCGTTGGGGCCGAGGAAGCCGAACACCTCACCCGGCGGGACGGTCAGGTCGAGGTCGTCCACCGCCACGGTGGAGGAGAAACGCTTGCCCAGGTGCTCGGTGCGCAGCGCAGGGACGGACGAGGCGGACATGGCACTCCGATCGCAGTCGGGAACTCGACTGCCGACCAGGCTTCCCGGCGCACCGGGGACGACGCTAGACCCGACGTCGGTCCTGCACCAGAGCCCCGGTCGGCGCGTCGGAGGCGCGGCTCAGGGATAGGGCCAGGCGTTCTTGACGCAGCCCTCGAGGCCGAGCGTCTGCTGCTGCATCACCGGGGCGAGCTGGCCGGCGCCGGGGCAGTTCTGGTGCCCGTTGCCGAGCGCGTGCCCGACCTCGTGGTTGACCACGTACAGCCGGTACGTGGCGACGTCGCCCTCGTAGTCGGGGACGGCGGTGGCCCAGCGCGCGAGGTTGATGACGGCGCGGTCGCCGTAGCGGCAGGACGTGTAGCCACCGGTGCCGACCCCTGGGCAGTAGGTCTCCATGCTGCCGGGGCTGACCAGGCTCACCTTGATGTCGAACTGGCCGGCCGCGGCCTCGGCGGCACCCACCCGCTGGAAGGACATGCGGCCGCCGTTCCCCCAGGACCGCGGGTCGCCGAGCGTGGCCTCGACCGCCTGCGCGAAGGGCAGTCCCTCGACACCGATGCCGTCCTCGACCTCGACGATGAACCGCCGCAGCGGCCCGGTGCCGTAGACGGCGGAGGTGCCGTCGACGACCGAGAGCGTTCCCGCGCCCTGCTCCACGTAGCTCTCGACGCCGACCGTCGGCGGCGCCTCCGCGGGGGCGACGTCGCCCTCCGCCGGTGACACCGGCGCGGAGTCGACCGCGGGCGGCGTGGTCGAGTCCGAGGCGGTCGTCGGCGCGGCGGCCGCCCCGCCTCCGGAGGGCGCGAGGGGCGAGCTGAGACCCAGGTCGACCAGCGTGACGATCGTGGCGATGGTCAGCAGCGGTATGGCGTACGCGCGCCAGCCGTAGCGCTGCGCGAACCGGCGCAGGCGTCCGGCCGGCGGCCTCACCGGCTGCCGAGGGGCGCGGGGCCGGCCCGGCTGGTCGGGGTCGACGCGGGCCACGAGCGGGCGGCCCGGCCGCTCGGCGGTCCGGACCACGGCGCGGGGCGGGATCGAGCGGGGCGGGATCGAGCGGGGCGGCACCGGCGGCGGGGGCGCGGGCCGGCCGGTGCGCGCGGCGCCCGGACGGCCACCCGAGGGACGGCCGTCCCCCGGACGTCCTCCCACTGGCCGCACTCGTGCTCCTCGTCGTCCTCCGGTGTCAGCTTCTCAGCGTCTCACGCTGCGTGGCGTGTCGACAGCAGCCAGCGGTTCCCGGCACGCCGCCGTCGTCTCCACCAGGCCGAGCACCGCGCGGGCGGTGGCCTCCGGCGCCTCCAGCATGGCGACGTGCCCGACCCGCTCCAGCACCTCCAGCCGGGCGTCGGGGACCGCCGCCGCCAGGCGGGGTGCCATGGCCGGGTCGACGAGCTTGTCCCGGTCCCCCCACAGCACCAGCGTCGGCATCCGCAGGGTGCGCGCCGCCCGCCAGGCGTTGGCAGCACCGACCCGCAGGTACGAGGTGATGAGCCCGCGCATGCTGCGGGTCAGCGCGTGGTCCGCCCACGGCTGCTCCGACCGCTCGCGCATCTCCTGGACCGCCTGCTCGATCCGCTCCGGCGGAACCTTGCGCGGCTCGCCGAAGCACATCCGGACCATCGCCCGCACGCTCTCCTCCGGCGTGATCGCGCCCATGCGCCGCGCCGCGAGCGACGGCACGCCGGGCACGAGCAGGAGCAGCAGGGCGCGGCTGAACGCGGGCGGCACGCGGTAGACGGGCATCGCCGGCGAGACCAGGGTCAGCGTGGCCACCAGGTCGGGACGGCGGGAGGCGACCAGCAGGCTGACCAGCCCGCCCAGCGAGTTGCCGAGCAGGTGCACGGGACGCCCGTGCGCCTCGCCTGGCCGGGCCACGACGTGCTCGAGGACGTCGACCACGGCCCGCACGTGCCCGCGGATCGAGTACCGGCCGCGCGGCGGGGGCTGGGACCGGCCGAACCCCGGCAGGTCCACGGCCCACCCGTCGAAGCGCACCGCGAGCAGCGCCGCCAGGTCGGTCCAGTTGGTCGAGGCGCCGCCCAGCCCGTGGACGTACAGCGCCCGCTCCCGCGGACCGTCCGCACCGTCGACCGGGCCCGTCCACGGGGTGCTGCGCACGAAGACCTCGCCGCCCCGGACGGGAAGATGCTCACCGGGCCACGGCGGGACGAGCGAGGTGAGCGGGGGCAGCGGGGTGGCCGACGGGCGGGCGACCGGGGCTCCGGCGGTCGCGCCGTCGGGCGGGGTGGCCTCGGACATCCATTCGACGGTAATCCCCGCCCGTCCGGCATGCGGTTGGGGAACTCGCCGGTAACATCCCGTTCGCCATGCAGCCGCCTCGTCCCGCCGCCGTGAACACGAACCGGCGCACGTCCCGCCTCCCCCGGGGCGCCCGTCGCCTGCAGCTGCTGCGCGCGGCGCAGGACGTGTTCGTCGCCCAGGGCTTCCACGCCGCCGCGATGGACGACATCGCCGACCGCGCCGGGGTCAGCAAGCCGGTCCTGTACCAGCACTTCCCGGGCAAGCGGGAGCTGTACCTGGCCCTCCTGGAGGAACACGTCTCCGAGCTGGCCGACCGCGTCGCCGAGGCGATGGGCGGCACCGAGGACAACCGGGCCCGCGTGGACGGCGCCGTCGGCGCGTACTTCGACTTCATCGACGCCGAGGGCGAGGCCTTCCGGCTGGTCTTCGAGTCCGACCTGCGCAACGACGCCGACGTCCGGGCGATCGTCGACAAGGGCACCGGGGCCTGCGTGGAGGCGATCGCAGAGGTCATCGCTGCCGACACCGGCCTCGACCCCGAGCGGGCGCTGCTGCTCGCCTCCGGGCTGACCGGCCTGTCGGAGACGAGCGCGCGCTGGTGGCTGCCGCGCAAGGGCACGGTCTCCCGCGACGAGGCCGTCGCGCTGGTGTCGGCCCTCGCGTGGCGCGGCATCTCCGGTTTCCCCCGGGTCGACGGCGAGCACTGAGGGCGTTCGCTGACGGCGCACCCCGACGGCGGGCCGGTCGGCCCGCGGCTGGGCTAGCGTGGTGGGCAGTCGCGAACCGAGGAGGCATCGCCCACGTGGAAGTCAAGATCGGCGTCCAGCACTCCCCCCGGGAGCTGGTCATCGACAGCCCCAAGACCCCCGATGAGATCGAGAAGGACGTCGCCGCGGCCATGTCCGGCTCGAGCAAGGACGGCCTGCTGACCCTGGTCGACGAGCGGGGTCGTCGCGTCGTCGTCCCCGTCGACCGGATCGCCTACGTCGAGATCGCGCAGCCCGACCAGCGCCGCGTGGGCTTCATCGCCGGCGCGTAGTCCCCACGCACGGAGGGGCGTTCCCGCGGACCGCGGGGACGCCCCTCCGTCGTCTCAGCGGGCCGTGAGCTCCACGACGGTCCGCCACCGCTCGGGCGGGCCGGTGGTCTCCGCGACGAGCTCGGCGTAGACACCGGCGACGCGGTCCGGCGAGATCTGCCGGTCCTCCCCCACCAGGCCGCGCACGGTCACCGTCGCCACGTGGATGCCCTCGGGGGCCAGCGCCCGCGCCTGCACCTCGGCCAGCGCCCGCAGCGCCGCCTTCTGCACGCCCAGGCTCGACATCGACGGGATCGGCTTGTCCGCGGACCCGCCTCCGGTGACCAGCACCGTCCCGGTGCCGCGCTCCCGCATGCCCGGCAGCGCCGCGCGGAGCGCCGTCTGCAGGCCGACGGCACCGGCCGCCAGGTCGGCGAGCAGGTCCTCCGGGGAGAGGTCGGGGACGCCGACCTCACGGCCCACCGACACGTTGTAGAGCAGGACGTCGACCGGCCCGAGCTCCTGCACGAGGGCCTCGACGGCGATGGCGAGCGAGCGCGGGTCGCCGGCGTCGGCACCGGCCCAGGCCACGCGCGCGACGGACTGCCGGAGCTCGGCGCCCAGCTCGGAGAGCGCGCCCTCCCGGCGGCCGATCAGGCCGACGGCGTACCCCTCGCCACCGAGGCGGCGGGCCGTCGCGGCCGAGATGCCGGGGCCGGCCCCGACGACGAGCAGGTGCGGCACGGGACTCCGATCAGGGGTTGAGGCCGAGGGCCTTCATCCGCTTGGTGTGGGCACTGGTGATGCGCTCGATCAGCTTCGCGACGCCGGAGAGGTCCCCCGTCCCGGCGATGATGAGCTCGGCCAGCCCGTCGTGCTCGGCGATGACCGCCTGCGACTGGCTCATCGCCTCGCCCACGAGCCGCCGCCCCCAGAGGGAGAGCCGGCCGGGCACCTTCCGGTCCGCCGTGATCGCCGCGCGGACCTCGCGGACGGCGAAGTCGGCGTGCCCGGTGTCGGCGAGCACGTCGAGGACCAGCGCGCGGTCGGGATCGGGCAGGAACGCGGCGATCTCCCGGTAGAAGTCGGTGGCCAGGCCGTCCCCGACGTAGGCCTTGACGAGGCCCTCCAGCCAGGTGCTGGGCCGGGTGCTCTCGTGGAAGGCGTCCAGCGCCCGGACGAACGGCGCCATGGCCTGCGACGGGTCGGCACCCAGCTGCTCCAGGCGCTCGACGAGCCGGCAGTGGTGCCCGATCTCGGCCGCCGCCATCTTCGCCAGCGCCGCCCGGCCGGTGAGGGTGGGCGCGAGCCGGGCGTCCTCGGCCAGGCGGTCGAAGGCGGTCAGCTCGGCGTAGGCGAGCGCACCCAGCAGGTCCACGACGGCACTGCTGTCGACCGGGGTCGTCACACGCATCTCCTGGTTCCGCGGGTCGCCGGGGCCGGTCGCGGCAGGTGGCGCAGCTCACCCGGACAGCGCGGCGGGCCGAGGCTAACGGGTGCCCGCGCTACCATGGGAATCGGTGCACCCCCGGGTGCGCTGTGTATCTGTGCGCTGACGACCGCTGGACGACGCCCTCCGGGGCCGTCTCCCGGGCCGATCTCGAACACGCCCGGTTCTGCTGGCTGCGTTGGCGCTGGAACCGATCCCGCGACCACCACCGGGACGGGACCGCTGCGACGAGCGCCGCGGACCTCTCCCCCAGCAGACCAGAGGCGAGAGCACTGACCTCCACCGAGAACACCCCCACGCCCGAATCCACCGAGGCCACCCCCGAGGCCACCCCCGAGGCCGTGGCCCTCGAGCACGCCGAGACCGGTGCGCCGGCTCCCGAGGAGCTCGAGCAGCAGGTCGAGGAGCTCGGCGGCGCGCCGGTCGCCAGCGACAGCCCGCTGTTCAGCGACTTCGACGTGCACCCCGACATCGTGGCCGCGCTGGCCGAGGCCGGGATCACCCGCACCTTCGCCATCCAGGAGCTCACGCTGCCCCTGGCGCTGGCCGGCAACGACCTGATCGGCCAGGCGCGCACCGGCACCGGCAAGACCCTGGGCTTCGGCGTCCCGCTGCTGACCCGTGTGACCCCGCCGAGCGAGGGCGCCGACGGCGTCCCGCAGGCGCTGGTCGTCGTCCCCACCCGGGAGCTGTGCGTCCAGGTCGCCCGCGACCTCGGGACGGCGGGCGCCAAGCGCGGCATCCGCGTGCAGGCGATCTACGGCGGTCGCGCGTTCGAGCCGCAGGTCTCCGCCCTGCAGGCCGGCGTCGAGGTCGTCGTCGGCACGCCCGGCCGGCTGCTCGACCTGGCCCAGCAGGGCCACCTGATCCTCGGCAAGGTCTCGGGGCTGGTCCTCGACGAGGCCGACGAGATGCTCGACCTGGGCTTCCTGCCCGACATCGAGCGGATCCTGGCCATGGTCCCGGACAAGCGCCAGACGATGCTGTTCTCGGCCACCATGCCGGGCCCGATCGTCACCCTGTCCCGGTCGTTCATGACCCAGCCGACCCACATCCGCGCCCACGGCAACGACGAGGGCTCGACGGTCCCGCAGACCACCCAGTTCATCTACCGGGCGCACAACCTGGACAAGCCGGAGCTGCTGGCCCGCGTGCTGCAGTCCCGCGACCGCGGCCTGGTGATGGTCTTCTGCCGCACCAAGCGGACCGCGCAGAAGGTCGCCGACGAGCTGGTCGAGCGCGGCTTCGCCGCCGCCGCCGTGCACGGCGACCTCGGCCAGGGCGCCCGCGAGCAGGCGCTGCGCGCGTTCCGCAGCGGCAAGGTCGACGTCCTCGTCGCCACCGACGTCGCCGCCCGCGGCATCGACGTCACCGGTGTCAGCCACGTCGTGAACTACCAGTGCCCCGAGGACGAGAAGACCTACGTGCACCGGATCGGCCGCACCGGCCGCGCCGGCTCCACGGGTGTCGCCGTCACGCTGGTCGACTGGGACGACATCCCCCGCTGGCAGCTGATCAACAAGGCGCTGGACCTCGACTTCGCCGACCCGCCGGAGACGTACTCGACGTCGCCGTGGGTCTACACCGACCTCGACGTGCCGACGACGGCCACCGGCCGCCTGCCCCGCTCGCAGCGCACCCGCGAGGGTCTGGACGCCGAGACCCTCGAGGACCTCGGCGAGACCGGCAAGCGCAACCGGCCGGCGTCCTCCGGTGGTCGCGGCGACTCGCGCGGTCCGTCGGGCGGCCGCAGCGGTGACGCCGAGCAGGGCGCCGGCGGCGGCAAGAGCCGTCCGCGTCGCCGCACGCGCGGTGGTGGCTCCGGTACCGCTCAGGGGGAGTCCGCCCCGACCACGGGCACCGAGTCCGCCCCGTCCGAGGGCACGAGCACCCGGCCTCGCCGCCGTCGCCGCCGTGGTGGCGCCAACCGCGGCGGTGGCGGCTCCGAGTCCGCCGCCTGATCCACCCGGTCGCCGTGTCCGCACTCCGCCTCCCGCCGCTGCGGGTCTGGGTGTGGACCGCGGCCGGCCTGGCGCTGCTGCTCGTCGCGACCCTGCTCTGGCGGGGCTCCGACGCGGCCGCCACGGAGAGCACCACCGCCTCACCGGCCGACGTCCCCACCGGGACGCCGGCCGGTGCCGTCTCGCAGGCGTGGTCGGCCGACGGCGGTCCGCTGCCCGAGGTGGTGCTGGCCGAGGGCCGGGTGATCGTCGGCTCCGAGCACGGGGTGCGCGCGCTCGACCCGGTCACCGGAGAGGAGGCCTGGCACTACACCCGCTCGAACGCCCGCATGTGCGGCGTGACGGCCACCGACGGGGTCGTGGTCGCCGTGTTCGCCACGGCGGACCGGTGCGACGAGGCTGTCGCGCTCCACGCCTCGACCGGGGTGCGCGCCTGGACCCGGAGCCTGAGCCTCGCCGGCGACGCCGTCCTGGACTCGACCCGGTCGATCGTGCTGGCCAGCAACCCGACCGGCGTGCTGACGCTGGACCCGCGCGGCAACAACGTCCGCTGGCGGTACGCCGCTCCGGAGAGCTGCCGGCTGGTGGGCGCGGACGTCGGCAGCACCGGCGTCGTCGTCCTGCAGCGCTGCTCCGACAGGGATCAGGTGCAGGTGCGCCTGCTCGACGGCTTCGCCGGCTCGCCGAACTGGAGCCGCGACCTGCCGGTGGCCGCGGGTGACGTCGTGCGCCTGCTCGGGGCCGATGGCGTGGTGACGGTGCTCGTCGGCGACGAGGTGCAGACGCTCGCCGGCCCCGACGGCACGGAGCTGGCGCGGCTGCCGGTGCCGGCCGACGTGACCGACGTCCAGCAGTCGACCGTCGGCACGGTCTCGCTGGTGCGGATCGGCGGCACCGTGACGGCGCTGGACACCGCGTCCGGGGAGCGGTCGTGGGAGGCCCCGGCGACCGGGCTGCCGGTGGCCGCGGCACCGCCCAAGGACCCGGCGCGGCCGCCCGCGCTGGTGCTGCCCGATGCCGACGGCTTCTCCTTCCGGGACCCCGCCACGGGCGCTGAGTCGGCGCGCTCCGCCGTCGGCGGACTGCCCGGCGGCGGCACAGCGTCGGCGATCGGCCCCGTCGTCCTGCTGCGGCTCGACGACCAGGTGCTCGGCTACCGCTGACCCGCCGCTGCACGGCGCGCTGGGGCGAGGTTCACTGGGGACCATGGTCATGCCCGGCGGCCCCGACGACATCGTGTCCCTCGCCATCGCCCCCGACGACCTGCGGCAGCTCGCCGACCACGACGCGGCGCACCGCACCTTCTCCGGGGGCGCCGGCCCGCTGGCCGCGCTGGACACCGGCGGCGAGGCGGTGCGCGGCACGACCCTGCTGGTCGCGGGCTACACCGGCAGCAAGGAGGACTTCGCTCCCCTGCTGCGGCCGCTCTGCGAGGCGGGGTACCGGGTGGTCGCGATCGACCAGCGCGGGCAGTACGAGTCGCCGGGCCCCGACGACCCGTCCGCCTACTCGGTCGAGGAGCTGGGTCGCGACGTCGTCGCCGTCGCGCGGGTCCTGCGCGAGGAGTCGGGCGAGCCCCTGCACCTGCTGGGCCACAGCTTCGGCGGCCTGGTCACGCGCGCCGCGGTGCTCGCCGAGCCGGGCCTGTTCACCTCCTTCACGCTGCTCGGCTCGGGCCCCGGGCAGCTGCGCGGGCGGCGGGCGGAGCTGCTCGACCACCTCGGGCCGCTGCTCGAGGCCGGCGGGGTGAAGCTCGTCCACGAGACGCTCGAGCAGGTCGCGATGACCGACCCCAAGGCGCAGGCCGTGCCCGCCGCGACCCGCGAGTTCTACTCCCGCCGGTTCCTGCGCAACTCCGAGGCGGGGCTGCGCGGGATGGCCGACGCGATGCTGAACGAGCCCGACCGGGTCGCGGAGCTGGCGGGCGTTGGGCTGCCGCTGCTGGTGGCGCACGGCGAGGCCGACGACGCGTGGCTGCCGCACGTGCAGGCGGACATGGCGCAGCGCCTCGGCGCCCGCCACGAGGTCATCCTGAACTCGATCCACTCCCCCGCGGTGGAGAACCCCGCGCGCACGCTCGAGGTGCTGCTCGACTTCTGGGCCGACGCCTCGGCGGCGTCGTGACGCCGCTGCCGTCCGGCTGGACCCCGGAGGAGGACCGGCTCGGCTTCTTCGGGCCGGAGAGCGTGAGCTGGCGGGTGCACTCCGACCCTTCGTTCTCCGTCGGCGGGCTGCGCGCGCTGCTGCTGCAGGCGCTGCACCCGGTGGCGATGGACGGCGTCGCGCGGTTCTCCGGCGGGTTCCGCGACGAGCCGTGGCCGCGGCTGATCCGGACCGCCACCTACGTCGACACCCTCACCTTCGGCACCCGCACCGAGGCGGTACGTGCGGTGGCGCGGGTGCGCGGCATCCACCGCCGCCTCGGCGCCACGGAGGAGACGACGGGGCGCACGTACCGCGTCGACGACCCCGACCTGCTGCTGTGGGTGCACTGCTGCGAGGTGGACTCGCTGCTGCACGTGGCGCGCCGGGCCGGGGTGCCGCTGACCGACGAGGACGCCGACCGGTACGTGGCCGAGCAGGTGACGGCGGCGGAGCTGATCGGGATCGCGCGGGAGGACGCGCCGGACTCCGTGACCGCGCTCGCGGAGTACTTCGAGGCGGTCCGGCCGCAGCTGGCGGTGACCGCCGCCGCCCGGGACGCCTACCGCCTGGTCACGGTGCCGCCGATGCCCACCTGGGTGCGCTACCTGACGCCGGCCCAAGGCGCCTGGGGCGGGCTGGCCGCGCTGGCGGTGGCGCTGCTGCCGCAGTGGGCCCGCCGGATGTACTCGCTGCCCGGCCTGGGGCTCACCGACGCGGCGGCGACCGGCGCATTGAAGGCGTTCCGGCAGACCCTGCTCCGGCTCCCCCAGCGGGCGCAGCGGTCCCCGATCGTCTGGGCCGGCTGGGACCGCGTGGCCGACGAGCCGGCCGCCTAGGAAGCGGCCGCCGGGTCCTCCTCCGGCAGGAAGCTCCACGTCTCCCGGGCGGGGACGGCGGCCTGGCCGGCCGGGCAGCTGGACCGGAAGTCGCACCAGCCGCACTGCTGGCCGGGGACGGCGGGGAACGCCGCGTCCGGGTCCTCCCCCGCGGTCATGCGCTCGGTGGCCGCGGTGATGTCGACGGCGATGTCCTCGGCCCGCCGGACGTGGTTGGCCAGCGACCGATCGGTGTGCTCGAACGCCGCCACCGTGCCGCTGGGGACGTGGTGCAGCTCGACCCGGCTGCAGGGACGGCGCAGCGTGCGGCGGACGGCCAGCACGTAGAGCGCCAGCGCCTGCGACCCGCGCGCCTCGTCGTCGGTGCAGGGCACCCGGCCGGTCTTGTAGTCGACGACGACGAGCTCCTCGCCGCGCTCGTCGATCCGGTCGACCCGGCCCGACAGCGTCATGCGCTCGGTCATGGTGCTGACGGTGCGCTCGCGGGCCCGCGGTTCCTCGGTGGGGTCGAGCTCGGCGACGTAGTCGGTGAGCCAGCCCGCGGCCCGCGCGCGCCAGCGGTCGGACTGCTCGTCGTCCCGGAAGCCGGCCGGGGACCAGGCCGCGTACAGCAGCTGCCGCGCGGCCCCTGGGGTGCGGCGCTCGACCGGGAGGTCCCACCACGAGGACAGCACCTGGTGCAGCGCCGTCCCGACCGTGTGGTGGGCGAAGCGCGGGCCTCGCGGCGGGCTGGGCCGGTCGATGTTGGCGTAGCGGTAGCGGCGGGGGCAGTCGGAGAAGTCGGCCAGCGACCGGGGCGAGGCGCGCAGCAGCCGCTTCGGCATGCCGGGCAGCACCGCCTGCCCGCCGTCGGTCGGGTTGCGCATGGGCGCCACGGTAGCCGCGGGGTCCGACGTTCCCGGGTCAGTCGCCGAACGGCGCGCTGCCGGTCCCGGCGGCCAGCAGCGCCTCGAGCTGGTGGGGGTCGGTGGTGCAGGCGCCGATCGGGGTGACCTTGTTGGTGCCGTGGTAGTCGCTGGACCCGGTGGTGATGAGTCCGAGGTCCGCGGCCAGCCCCCGGAGGTGCGCGCGCTCCTCCTCGGAGTGGTCGGGGTGGTCGACCTCCAGACCGAGCAGGCCGGCCTCGGCCATCGCGGCGATCGCGGCGTCACCGACGACCCGGCCCCGCTTGGTGGCCAGGCCGTGCGCGAACACCGGCACCCCGCCCGCGGCCCGGACCAGGGCGATGCCCTCGCGCACGTCGGTGTCGGCCTTGGCCACGTAGTAGGGGCTGCGGTGGTGCAGCAGGGTGGCGAAGGCGTGGTCCACGGAGTCGGCGGCCCCGGCGTCGACCAGCGCGCGGGCGATGTGCGGCCGGCCGACGACGCCGCCCTCGGACCTCTCGACGATCCGGTCCCACGAGATGCCGTAGCCGGCTGCCGCGAGGGCGGTCACGATGCGCTCGCCGCGCTCGAGCCGCTCGTCGCGCAGCCGCGCCCGCTCGGCGGCGAACCCGGGGTGGGTGGGCTCGAAGAGGTAGGCGAGCAGGTGGACGCTGATGGGTGGCTGGTCGTCGGGGAACCACCGGCAGGACAGCTCCATGCCGGGGACGACGGTGAGCCCGGACGGGCGCGCGGCCTCGGCGAGCGACCAGCCCGCGGTCGTGTCGTGGTCGGTGAGGGCGACGACGTCGAGACCGGCGGCGCGGGCTGTGACGAGCAGCTCCGCGACGGTGTCGGTGCCGTCGGACACCGAGGAGTGGGTGTGCAGGTCGATCCGCATCACGGCCCAGCCTGCCGCACGCTCACGTGACGCGCGGGATGGGCTCGGTGTCCTGCCGCCCGCCCTGGGCCGGTGGCGGGGCCTGCGGCGGCTCGGGGTTGCCCTCGTCGTCGCCCATCGAGGCGGCGCCGCCTCCCCCGCCGCCACCGCTGCCCCAGTCGCTGCTGAACAGCAGCGCGCTGACCCGGCGGTAGAGGACGTCGGCGCCCGGCAGGAAGGTGATCTCCGAGAGCGCCTGCTGCTGCCCGGCGGACTCGAACCGGAAGGTGCCGTAGCCGAGCACCTGCCCGAGCAGGGTCTCCTTCCACGTCAGGTCGGTGATGCGGCGCAGCGGCAGCAGCGTCACCGTGCGGACGATCACGCCCGAGGTCAGCAGGACGCGACGGGTGCTGACGATGAAGTGCCGCATCCACCACTCGCCCACGCGCAGCCCGTAGTAGACGAGCGCCGCGACGATCACGAGCAGCCCGGCGGAGCTGGTCACCCGGTTCTCCGGGTCGAAGAGCAGCAGCCAGGCACCGGCGACGAAGACGGGGAGGAATTTGACGGTCGGCTCGATCAGCACGGCCCAGTGCCGGCGGGTGGCGACCACCGCCGTCTCGTCGGGCAGGAGGTACTTCTCGACGTCCTTGCTCGCCCGGGGAGGGAGGTCCAGGGGCGTGGGTCCGCTCACGCCGTCAGCGGGTCAGACCAGGGACCCGACGAACTGGGCCAGGGACGACGCCGCGTCGCCCAGCGCCTGACCGGCGTTGCGCACCAGCGCGGCGGACTGCTCGGGAGCCTGGATGACGTAGAAGACGACGAATGCGACGACCAACCAGGTGACGACCTTCTTGAGGTTCACCGCCACCTCCACGGGTGCGCTCGGGCGGGCAGGGCTCGGGGACTGCGAGCCTGCGGGTACAGGGTCCACCCGACTGCGGCGGACTGCTTCGTCCCATGGGTAACAGATGCCCCACCGGTCGCACCGGCGACGCGCCGATCATGATGCGGACCGGTCGGGTCCGCTCAGCGTCCGGGCAGCAGGTGCTCGCTCGGCGGTCCGAGCGGGAGGTCGGGGTAGATGCGGTCGCGCAGGTCGATGAGCTCGAGCTGCTCGGCCAGCAGCCAGGCGGCGTTCATCGGCCACATGACCAGCCAGAGCCACACGCCGTAGGCCTCGCCCACGAACGCGGCCCGGTCGTCGGTGGTCGGCACCGCCCACAGCGGGGCGTGCTGGCCGTGCGCCTTCACGTCCACCGACGAGGGCCCCTCGATGACGTCGCCGGGGTCCAACCCGGGCAGCCCGGCGTACCCGCAACCCACGCCGGTGCCGGGCTCCTCGGCGACCAGGACGAGCTCGGCCGATCCGCCGAGCGGGGCCGGCCCGGCGCAGTCCACGACGATGGCCCGGGCGCCCGGTTCCCCGCCCCACGCCAACCCGGTGACCGACCAGCCGGCGGGCATCGGGTCGGGGACCCAGGCGGGCACGCGCGCGTCGGCGGTGACGGCGGAGATCGCGTCGTGGGCCACCAGGACCGTGTGGTGCAGCGGGGTGACCGCGCCGTGGGTGTGGCACCACGCCTGCGCCGTCGAGCCCGGCCGGACGACCAGCGCCTCGCCGCATCGGGGGCAGACCGGCGTGACGCTCATCGCGCATCACGGTCGCGGGAGCGCCGCCGCTCGTCAAGCCGTGCCGTCGGCGGACCGCTGCGTAGCGTGCGGGGCGTGGGAACGGAGCAGCTGCCGGTCGTGGCGTGCGTCGGCGCGGTCGTGGTGGACGACGCCGGCCGGCTGCTGTTGATCCGGCGCGGCCACGACCCGCATGCGGGCCTGTGGTCGTTGCCCGGCGGCCGGGTCGAGGACGGCGAGACCCTCGAGCAGGCGGTCCGCCGCGAGGTCCTCGAGGAGACCGGCTGCTCGGTGCGGGTGGGCCCCGTCGTCGGCAGCGTGCGCATTCCCGCGGGCGCCGTCCTGTACGACGTGACCGATTTCGCGTGCACCCTCCACCCGGCCGCGCAGGAGCCGCGGGCCGGCGACGACGCGGCCGACGTCGTGCTCGCCGACCCCGCCGCCCTCGACGCGTTGCCGTGCACCCCGCGGCTGGTCGAGACCCTCCGCGGGTGGGGCGTGCTGCCGGGCTGACGCCCTCGCGACCTCACGGCGACCGCCGGTCAGCGCGGGGTGGGCTCCGGACGACCGGGCTGCTCCCCGCCACGGGCCTCGCCGTAGGACTGCTTGGGCACCATCACCTTGCGGCGGAAGATGCACACCACCGTGCCGTCCTGCTTGTAGCCGATGGTCTCGACGTAGACCACGCCGCGGTCGTCCTTCGACTTGGACGGCGTCTTGTCGAGCACGGTCGTCTCGCCGTAGATCGTGTCGCCGTGGAACGTCGGGGCGACGTGCCGCAGCGACTCGATCTCCAGGTTGGCGATGGCCTTGCCGGAGACGTCCGGGACGCTCATGCCCAGCAGCAGCGAGTAGATGTAGTTGCCGACGACGACGTTCTTGCCGAAGTCGGTGGTCTTCTCCGCGTAGTTCACGTCCAGGTGCAGCGGGTGGTGATTCATGGTGAGCAGGCAGAACAGGTGGTCGTCGTACTCGGTGACGGTCTTGCCGGGCCAGTGCTTGTAGACGGCCCCGACCTCGAACTCCTCGTAGTACCGACCGAACTGCATGTGCTGGCTCCCGACCTCACGACGACGGCGGCGCACCGGGCGCCGGAGCGGCAGGCCCGCGCGCACGCGCAGCGGGCCGGCTGCCCATCGCGAAGCACCGGTGACCCGCCTGGACGGGTGGTGATCTTACGGACGTCACCCGGCGTCGCCTCCTGGACCACCGGGACGCGGGGCGGCGGCGCCATGACCGTTCGCCCGCCGGACCGGGGGCCGCTGCCCCGCGCGCCGGTCAGAGCATCGCGCCGATCCGGGCGGCCATGTCGGCCTCGTGCTGCTGGTACGACGACGCGACGCTGGTGAGCAACGACCCCATACCGGTCAGCGCGTCGCTGACGCCCTGAGCGGACATCCGCCACTGCTCGTAGAGCTCGCTGAACTGCACGGCCGCCTGGCTGTCGGTCCAGCCGTCGAGCACGGAGGTGTTGATGCTGCTGGACAGGGTGGCGTGCCGGCCGGCGGTGTCGGCGGCCTCGGCCCGGCACTGCCCGGCCATGTGCTGCAGGGTGGCGATGTCGACCTTCACGGTTCCTCCTCGGGGGTTCCGGGTCCGTCCCGGTGGCGGCGAACGCTAGGACGTGACTCACTCCGGCTGCTCCGGCTGTCCACAAGCGGTGCGCTGTCCACAGATCCGCCCGGGCCACCCCGCCGCGCGGCGGCGCGGGACACGATCGCGACCGTGATCCCCGCCCCGGCCGACCTGCCGTCCCGTCCACCGGCCGCCCGCTGCTGGACGTTGACCGGAGACTTCGGGGCGGTCGACGTCGAGGTGGTGGCGTCCGCCGACGCACCCCTGTCCGAGGTGCTGACGGTGGTCGCGGAACTCCTCGGCCGACCCGTCGAGGGTCTGTGGGCCGGGTCGACCCGGTTGGCCGACGACACACCGCTCACCGCAGCCGTTCTCGACCACGGCGCGGTCCTCGGGGTGGGCAGGCCGGGACGACGCATCCGCGAGGGGCGCCCCGTCAGTGCCCTCGAGCTGCACGTCGTCGGCGGCCCCGACGCCGGCCGGACGATCCCGCTCGGTCAGGGCGAGCACGTCGTGGGCCGCAGCGGAGACGCGACGATCCGGCTCGCCGACCCGGACGTGTCCCGCCGGCACGTGGTCGTCCACGTGGGCGGGGGCACCGTCCGGCTGGCCGATCTGGGGTCGAGCAACGGCTCCCTGCTCGACGACCACGAGCTCGCGCGGGAACCCTGCGAGTGGCCTACGGGTGCCGTACTCCGCCTGGGGGCGAGCGCCCTTCGCCTCACGGGGACGGTGGAGCCGTCCGTGCCCCTGGACGCCGGAGCCGGTGGGCGCCGTCGGGTGCGTCCACTCCCCCGGCTGTCGGCTCCGGCGCCGGAGGTCGAGGTCCGCTTCCCGCGCCCTCCGGCGCCGGCACCCCGGCGTCGGCTCGCGCTGATAGCGATCGCCGTCCCCGCCATCGCCGGTGTGGCGATGGCGTGGCTGCTGCACACCCCGACGTTCCTGTTCTTCGCTCTGCTGAGCCCGGTCGTGGCGCTGGGCACCTGGCTCTCCGAGCGCTGGAACGGACGTCGCAGCGGTCGGCGGGAGGCGGCCGCGCACGCGGTCGAGCTGCACGCAGCCGAGCGCCGGCTCGCCGACGCCGTCCGCATGGACGTTCGGACCGCCGAGGCGGCGCACCCCGACCTCGCGACGGTCGCCGGCGCTGTCCGTCGCCGCACCTCCCTGCTGTGGAGCAGGTCGCGGTCCGACGACCAGGCGCTCGTCGTCCGCATCGGCAGCGGCCCCGGCCCCACGCGAGTCAGCCGCATCGACGGGGAGGGGGCTCGTGAACGTGCCACGGCGCCGCACGTCCCGGTCCTCGTCGAGCTCCGCGGGACGGGTGGGCTCGGTGTCGTCGGACCTCGCGAGCGGGCGACCGGCGTGCTCCGCTCGATCCTCGCCCAGCTCTGCTCGCTGCACGCGCCGGGCGAGGTCGACCTCCTGCTCCTGTCGTCGGCGGATCGGCTCCGCGACTGGACGTGGGTCCGCTGGCTGCCACACCTGGATCCGGCCGGCGTCCTCGTGCTGCCCGACCCGGAGGACCAGCTGCACCCCGGTGGGGGCGACGACGTCCACCGGCGCCTCGCGTCCATCACCGCGGCACGGCGGGCCGTGGCCGGCGGTCCTCCCGAGCAGCTCGGCTGGCTGGTGGTGGTCGTCGACGGGCCGCTCGAACCGCGGAGCGCGGCCGCGCTCCGCGGCGCACGCGACCTCGGTGTCGTCACCGTGGCCCTCCCCGACGGCGCCGACGACATCGCGGTCGAGGTGGACGCGCTGCTGCGCCTGACCGGGGAGACCGGCGACGCCGCCGTGCTGAGCCGTCAGGGCGTCCCCGACCGGGAGCCGGTGGTGGTGGACCGCCTGGCACTGCCCGTGGCCGCCGAGATCGCCCGGGACCTCGGCGCTCTGGAGCCGGGGACATCGCACGCCACCCTGCCGCGCGAGGTCCGTCTGCTCGACCTGGTCGACGGAGACGGGGGCAGCACGCCGGGTCCCTGGCCGAGGGACCGGGACCGGCTCCTCGCCCCCCTGGGACGCACCGCTCACAGCCCGCTCGTCGTGGACCTGTGCCGGCAGGGGCCGCACGCCCTCGTCGCCGGCACGACCGGCTCCGGGAAGTCGGAGCTCCTGCAGACCCTCATCGCGGGCCTGGCCGTGAACCACGCGCCCGACCGCTGCTCCTTCCTGCTCGTGGACTACAAGGGCGGCGCCGCCTTCGCCGAGGCCGCCGCGCTGCCCCACACCGTCGGGCTCCTGACCGACCTGGACGGCCAGACGACCGCGCGGGCGCTGCGCTCCCTCGCCGCCGAGCTGACCCGACGGGAGCAGGTCCTGGCCGACCACGGCGTGGCCGACATCGCCGCCCTCCCTCCCGACGCCGACCTCGCCCGCCTCGTCATCGTCGTCGACGAGTTCGCAGGACTGTCCGACGAGCTGCCGGAGTTCGTGCCGGGGCTCATCGCGATCGCCCAGCGCGGGCGATCGCTGGGCGTGCACCTCGTGCTCGCCACCCAGCGGCCCAGCGGTGTGGTCTCACCGGAGATCCGGGCCAACTGCAGCCTGCGCATCTGCCTGCGCACCACCGACGAGGCGGAGTCGCGCGACGTCCTCGGGACGCCGCAGGCTGCCCACCTCCCGCTGGACCGGCCAGGCCGCGCCTGGCTCCGCTCGGGGAGCGCCGCCCCGACCTTGCTCCAGGTGGCACGGGTGGCCGCCCCCGCGCCTGTTCCGACCGCGACGCGGCCGACCGTCCGGCCCTGGACCTGGCCCGTGACCGTGGTATCCCCGCCGGCACCGCGGCCGCGGGACGGGGACAGCGACCTCGCCCGGCTGTGCACCGCGCTCGTCCACCGCTTCCGGACGAGCGGCGCACGGGCACCGCACCGTCCCTGGTGCCCGCCGTTGCCCGACCGCCTCGCCCCCGACGCCCTGGACGAACACGTCCGCAGGTCCGCCCCCGGCAGGGCTCTGCTGCCGCTCGGTCTCGTCGACGACCCGGAGCGCCAGACGCAGCACCTCCTCCAGCTGGACCTCGATCAGGGCGGGACGTGGCTTGCCGTCGGCGGCCCACGGAGCGGGCGATCCACCCTGCTCCGGGCCGTCCTGGCCGAGGCGGTCAGCCGGTTCGGCCCCGACGAGCTGCACGTGCACGTCCTCGAAGCCGGCGCCGGCACAGTGGCCGCTGAAGCCGGCCGGCTGCCGCACGGCGGCACGGTGATCGGCGGTGAGGACGCGCTCCGGACGGTGCGGCTGGTCGACCGGCTCGCCCAGGAGGTGGCCGACCGGCGGTCGGCCACCTCGTCGGGTGGACGTCCGACCATCCTGCTGCTCGTCGACGGGGTCGAGGCCATCAGCACCCTGCTCGACGAGAACGATCCCGGGCGCGGCTCGGGCAACCTGCTGCGGGTCATGCGCGACGGCGCCGCCGTCGGCGTCACGTGCGTGGCCACGGCGGAACGGGCGATCCCGGGCGGGCGGCTGGCGGCGGTGGCCCGGCAGCGCCTCGTCCTGCCGCTGCCCGACCGTGCCGACTACGCGGTGGCCGGGATCAGCGCCAGGAGCGTTCCCGCCCACCGGCCGCCCGGCCGGGCGCTCGTGGGCGAGGAGGCTCGGGAGTGCCAGCTCGCCCTCCCCCGCCCGGTCGCGCCGGCCCTGCCCAGCGGGACGACTCCTGCCCTGCCGCTGCGCATCGCGGTGCTCCCCGCCGATGCCCTGCTCCCGCTGCCCGAGCCGGCACTCAGGAGCTCCGGCACGCTGCCGCTCGTCGTCGGCCCCGGGGGTGACGAGGGTGGGCCGATGACGGTGGACCTGCTGCGCACCGGCGGGCTGCTGGTGAGCGGTCCGCCGGGCAGCGGGCGCTCCTCGGCGCTGACCGCGTTCGCCCAGCACGTGCACGCGATGGGTGCGGCGGTCCTCGTCGTCGGCCGGCCGCCGTGGGCGGACACGGGGCCGCCGCTTTCGGGGGCGCGCGTCGTCGACCGAGCCGACGAGTCCGCGGCCGCCGCGTGGATCGACGCGCTGGAGGGACGCCCGGGCGTGGTCGTCGCCGACGACCTGGGCAACCCGGCGGACGCGCCCGCCCTGACCTGCATCCCGGTCGGCAGCAGCTCCCGCGTGGCGCTGCTCGCCGCGGCGCACGCCGGCCAGTTGTCGACGCACTACCAGGGGCCGGTCGCCGCGCTCCGGCGCAACCGGACGGGCGTGCTGCTCTGCCCCGGTCCCGGCGACGCCGATCTGCTGGGGGTCCGGCTGCCGCGCACGCCAGTCCCCCAGCGGCCCGGTAGCGGCTGGCTGGTCGCGGGCGGGACCCTGCAGCGGGTCCAGGTGGCCCGCCGGGAGGCGTCGGCCGGCGCCCCGGAGCAGGCTCAGAGCAGCTCGAGCGCCGAGCCCATCTCCTGGCTGGCGTACCAGGCGAGCTCGTGACCCTCCACCTGGTCGACCACGAACTGCGCGTCCTCGCTGCCGAGGTCGGCCTCGAGCACGACGTTCACGGCCGCGCGGACGTCGTCCTCGGCGTCGGTGCCGTCGATGTGGGCGCTGGCGACGTCGCGGACGCGGATGTCGGCCTCGACGCGGACCGCGCCCCGGTCGGTGTCCGGGTCGTCGATCGGCCGGACCGAGTCGTCGGCCACGTCAGCAGCGACGACGACCCTCCGGCGAGCGGCCGTCGGGTCCACGTCGATCAGCCGCAGGCTGGCCCTGGCCGCACCGAGCAGCGCGGCGTACTCGAGCTCCTCGAGGTCGGCCTCGGCGTCGCTGAGCTCGTAGAACTCGCGCAGCTGCGGCGTGACCGCGAAGGCCGTGTGCGGTCCGGGCAGGGTGCCCTCGTCGACCAGGGTCCTCAGGACCGTGGTGGTGGCAGGCAGGTACACGCGCACCCGGGTCGCTCCCTTCGTCGAAAGCGCGACGGTATCCCGGCGGCCCGATCAGCCCGCGGTCTCCACCAGCTCGCCGACCTCCTGCTCCACCAGATCGGCCAGGACGTCGACGTCCCCCACACCGTCGCGATCGGCGTTGAAGCCGAAGTACACCCGGCCGTCGTAGCTGGTCATCCCGATGGACAGGCCCTGCCCACGTGCCAGCGGGACGACCGGGAAGACCTCCAGCATCCGGCTGCCCGAGGCGTAGAGCGGCAGCTGCGGACCCGGCACGTTCGTCACCACCAGGTTGAACAGCCGGCGCGAGAGACCGCGGGCCGCTCGGGCGCCCAGCGCGTGCAGCGTCGACGGGGCGAATCCGGTCAACGCGATCAGGCTGTCTGCGCCGACGGACTGGCCGTGCAGCGCGATCCCCCGCATGGCGTAGCTGAGCCGCGTCAGCCGCACCCGCGGGTTCGGCTCGCCCACCGGCAGGTCCACCAGGTACGACGAGACCCGGTTCCCGGGCGACGCGTCCTCGTCCTGCATCGACACCGGGACCAGCGCCCGGACCGAGGTGCCGGCCACGACCGGCTCGCCCCGCGAGAGCAGCCACTCGCGCAGCGCGCCGGTCACCACGGTCAGCAGCACGTCGTTGACCGTGCCGCCGTGGGCCTTGCGGATCTTCTTCAGGTCGTCGAGCTCGGCGCGCGCCACCGCGACCCGTCGCTGACGGCCCACCGAGGCGTTGAGGGGGCTGTTCGGCGCCGGCATGACCGCCTTGCGCGCGGTCCGCAGCAACCCGCCGGCGACCCCGGTGAGCCGTGCAGCCGTCGAGCGGACGTCGGTGACCGCCCCGCGCACGGTGTCCACCACCGCCGAGGGCCGCCGCACGTACTCGTCCAGCGCCTGCCAGACCAGCGCCGCGCCGTTGGGCGGCCGCTGCGGGCGCCACTCCTCCGCGTGCGGCGCCGGGGCGTCCGGATCGACGTCCAGGAGCACCTGCCCGATGTCCAGCGCGCTGAGCCCGTCGACGAGCGCCGGGTGGGTCTTGGTCACGACGGCGACCCGGTTGTCCGACAAGCCGTCGACCAGGTACGCCTCCCACAGCGGGCGACGGCGGTCGAGCGGGCGCGAGGTCAGCCGCGACACCAGGTCCAGCAGCTGCGCCTCGGTGCCCGGCCGGGGCAGCCCCGAACGGCGGACGTGGTAGTTGATGTCGAAGTCCGGGTCGTCCACCCAGACCGGGTCGGCGAGGTGCCCGGGCACCTCGGCGACCCGCTGCCGGTAGCGCGGGACGAGCGGCAACCGCGCCTCCACCAGGTCCGCGAGCGCCTCGACACCGCCCGCAGGCCGCTCGAGGATCAGCACACCGCCGACGTGCATCGGGGTGTCCGGCTCCTCCAGGTAGAGGAAGGACGCGTCCAGCCGGGTCAGCCGCTCGACCATGTGTCTCCTCGGGATCGGTGGCTCACGCTACGGCGCACCCGCGGGCCGGGACACCTCGGCCGTCATCCCGCGACAGCGCCACGGCGCAGCCCTCGGCGGCGCCCGGCCGGTAGCGGGACGTCCGCCACCGCAGCGGCCAGCGCGCGCAGCTCCGTACGCAGCGGCGATCCGCCGGCGACCTCCGCCAGCGTGCGTCCCGACGCCAGCGCGGCATCCGTGGCGCGCCGGTCCGCCGACAGGAAGAACCGGACCTCCCTGCCCGCGAAGCGCTCGAACGCCTCACCGATCTCCCGGCGCGGATCCCCTGGGACTGGCCCGCGGCGCACCTGGTTGACCACCAGGACCGGGTCGACGTCGGGCAGGACGTCCCGCAGCTCGCCGAGCGCCCGGATGCTCCGCTGCAGGGCGACCGGGTCGGCCCCGCTGACGCACAGCACGGTGTCGGCCTCCTCGAGGACGGCGAGGGTCGCCCCGTTCCGCCGCGGCGCGGCGGTGTCGAAGGAGAGTTCCTCGTCGTCCTCCAAGCTGAAGCCGCAGTCGACCACCGTGGTCCCGGCCAACCGGCGCGCCTCCTCCAGGACCGCCCCCACCGCCCGCGGCCGCAGCTCGGGCCAGCGGTCGGCGCGGGCGAGACCGGTCAACACCCGGAAGTGCGGCCGCACCGCCCAGGCGAGCCGCACCAGCCCCGCGCCGTCGAGAGTGCCCGCGGCCGCGAGGCGGGCGGCGCCGGCCAGGCCCGGCGACTCGTCGAGCAGCCCCAGCATCTGCGCGACGACCCCGCCGTAGACGTCGGCGTCGACGAGCAACGTCGACATGCCCAGGCGCGACAGCTCGTCCGCGACGCCGACGGCGACGGTGGTCCGGCCGGGCGCCCCGGTCGGGCCCCACACCGCGACGACGCGGCCGCGGCCGGCCGGGCGCTCCTCCAGCTCGTCGGGCGCGCCCAGCACCGGCAGCGCGGCCCGGGGGTCCGCGACGTCGCGGCCCGCGGCCGGGGCCCCGGCCACCGCCTCCCGCAGCGCCTGCGCGATGGCCTCCGGGTCCGCGTCGGCCGGCAGCACCTGGCGCACGCCCAGCTGCCGCAGGCGGTCGGCGGCCCGCTCGTCACCGGGCTCGACGAGGCCGACCACCGCGACACCGGCGGCCTCGAGGCGCGCGACGGCGTCCCCGTCCAGCCGCCGGAGCTCGGCCGACAGGAGGGCCGCCTGCCCGGTGCCGGTGGCCGCGACCGCCAGCAGCTCCGAGACGTCGACGCACCGGCGCACCACGGTGACCCCGTGGTCGGCGCGGTCGAGCGCACCGACCAGCTCGGACTCCCAGGCCGCCCCGGTGACCGCGGTGAAGACCTGCAGCGCCATCAGCCGGCCGGACCAACGGGCGCCGACGGGGCCGTGTCGGCGGACGGGGCGCCGGTCCCCGCGCTCGCCCGCGAGCCCACCGTCCCGGCCTCGACCTCGTCGCCGTCGACCGACCCGTGCACGACGACGACGAGCGGGCGGCCCGCGATGGCCGCGAGCACGTCCGCCGCGTCGTCGGCGGCGACGGCGACGACCACCTGCACAGCGGTCGTCGGCGTGGACAGCACGCCCTCGGAGCGTCCGGACAACGCCTGCACCGGCGCCCTCCGGACCACGAGCGTGACGCTGCCGTCGGCCACGGCGGTGGCGCCGGCAGTGGGGTCGGCCACGGCGTAGACGTCGACCAGCTGCCCCCGCCGGAGCCCGGGCGGCACGTAACCCGACTGCACCGGGAGAGCGAGCTGCACCAGCTCGTCGTCCTGCTCCAACGCCGTGCGCGGGAGGAGTTCTCCCTCGCGCACCGCCCGCGCGAGCGTGCGCCCCTCCGGCCTGGTCGAGGTGGCCAGGTAGGCGGCGGCGGTGTCGTCGAGCCGGACGTCCACGGCCACCAGGTCGTCGGCGCTCAGCTCGGTACCCGCCGCGAGGTCGCCGGTGACCGCCCACACCGGCACGGTCGCGTCGGCGGCGCCGACCACCCGCGCGCCCAGCAGGACGGACCCGAGCACCAGCAGCACCCCCAGGACGAGCCGGAGGTCCAGCCAGCGGGGTGGCCGCACCCGCCTGGGCGTCGGGCCCGGGACCGCCTCCACCGCGGACGGCGGAGCGGCCGACGGCCGGACGGCGGTCACAGCACGCTCACCTCTTCCAGCACCTTCCGGCGCACTGACGCCTGCGACAGGGCGTGTCGCTCACCGGGGTACCGGTACGACGGCGTTCGGATGCAGATGATGCGTCATGCGTGCATTGGCGCGCACTCGCCATCCACACGTTCGGGTGTGGAGAACTCCGACCTGTCCCCGGACGGGCTGACAGACTGGCCGCGACCGGATGGAGAGCCCGATGCCCACGCCCCGCTTCCTGACCCTCGACGACGTCGCGGAGATCCTCAACGTCTCCTGGTCCCAGGCCTACGCCCTGGTCCGCCGCAAGGAACTGATCGCCATCCAGATCGGTGGCCGTGGCCAGTGGCGCGTCGAGGTGGACGAGCTCGAGCGCTTCATCCAGCAGAAGTACGCCGAGGCGCGCGCCGGCACGGTCCCGGCGGAGGACGCCGCCGCCGAGTCCTAGGTCCTCAGCTCAGCGCGGGGAGCACCGTCCGCACGACCGCCACCGCGTCGATCACCACCGCCCGCACTCCCTGCACCGCCTCGTTCCGGCGGGGCGCGTCCGCCGGGTGCTCGGCCAGCTCGACGTAGTCAGCGCCGACCCGGTCGATCGTCCCGGTCACGGTCCCGCCGTCGTCCAGCACCACCTGGACCGCCGCGCGATCCCTCGCCAGTCCCCGCAGTGCCCGCCGGAGGTCCAGCCGCGCCCGCACGCCGCCGGCCGCCTCCGGGAGCGAGGTCCGCCGCCCGAGCCCTGCCACCGTGCGCACCGCCGCCACCGCGACCAGCTGGTCGCGCCCGCGGTCGTCCTCCACCAGCAGCCAGTCGGAGCCGCGGTCGACCAGGACGCCCGCCACCCGTCCCGCTCCACGGACGTCGACCGCCACCGCCGTGCCGACGGCTCCACCCAACCGCTCGGCCAGCCGTACGGCTCCCACCTCGGCTCGCGTTCGTGACGCGGACTCCGCGCGTTCGGCCGCGGCCTCCTCCGTCTCGAACTGCGACTGCAGATCGTCGAACAGCTGCTGCCAGCGCATCGGGACACCTCCGTCCCCTGACCTTAGATGCTTGTGGATCGTTGCATTTGAATGTGTTTGCTTGCTTTAGTCTCCTTCTGTCAATTAAGGAGGTGGGGCGTGTCGATCCGGCGGCTGGTGCTCACATCGGCAGGCATGGCGCTGTTCGCCGTGCTGCTCGTGGCCCTCACCCCACCGATGTCCGACCTGGCGACCACGCTGGCGGCTCCGCAACGGACCGCGGACACCGCCGGCCCCGACGCGCTGGTCCTCGCGGTGGCCGGGGTCCTCGCCTGGGTGGTCTGGTCGTGGGGGTGCCTGGGGTTGGCGCTGACCGCTGCCTCAACCCTGCCCGGGCTGCTCGGCTCCGGCGCGCGCCTCGCGACGCACGTGGTCCTGCCTGCCGGGGCACGGCGCAGCGCGGCCGTCCTCCTCGGCATCGGTCTGGGCGTCGCCGCACCCCTCGCCGCAGCCGCGACGCCCCTCCTGGCCACCCCTGCGGTCGCGGCGTCCCCCGCCGCTGTCCCCGACTGGCCGGCTGCGGAGCGCCCCGCCCCAGCACCGGCCTCGACCGGAGCCGTGGTCCCGGACTGGCCCGAGCCTGCCGCGCAGGGCGCGCACGTCGTCGTCCGGGGCGACTGCCTCTGGCACATCGCGCAGGCCCACCTGCTCGATCGGTCCCGGACGCCGCCGACAGAGCTCGACGTCGCCCGGGAGGTGCACGCCTGGTGGACCACGAACGCCGACGTCATCGGGCCCGACCCCGACCGGCTGCTTCCGGGCCAGGTGCTGCGCCCGCCGGATGCCGGATGACCAGGCCGCCCCTGCCCACCGTCCCGAACGCCGATCCGAGGAGCTCCCGATGACCGCCTCCCCCAGCACCCCCGAGGCCGTCGTGCCCGCGACCCGGCCCGCCCTCCGGCTGGTCGTCGTCCCCACCCCGCAGCCACCGCTCGAGGACGAACGCCGGCCGCTCCGGCTCGTCGTCCCCGGCGTCGCGGCGCCGCGTCCGGCGCACCGACCGGGCCCCAGGCTCCGGGAGGCCCGGAGCCTCGGACGGCCGGGCGACGACTTCGGCCCGTCGTGGTCGGTGCGCGCCGAACTCCCCGACGCCGGTGCGACGGGACGCCGCCTCATCACGTGCGCCCTCGAGGCGCTGGCCGGCCGGCGCCCGCTGTCCCAGGTCCAGGGCATGACCTCCCTGGGGGTCTACACCGCCCTCGCCCAGGGCCGGCGTCCCCGCTGGTGCGCCGAGGGCTCCGGACCGCTGCTCGTCGGCCACGTCCACGTCTGCGAGCCGGTCGACGGGGTCGCCGAGGTCAGTGCCGTGGCGCGGCGCGGTGGCCGCGCCCACGCGGTCGCCGCCCGGCTCGAGGGCATCGACGGCCGCTGGCGGTGCACCGCCCTGCAGATCGGCTAGCCCCGGGAACGACGACGCCCCCGCCGAGGATCTCGGCGGGGGCGTCGTCGTGCGGTGATCAGCGGCCGGCTGCTCCGTGGCACTGCTTGTACTTGCGACCCGAGCCGCAGGGGCACGGCGCGTTGCGCGGGGTCTCCTTGGTGCCGGAGACCGTCGCCGACTTGGCGGCCTTGGCCTTGCCCGACTCCCCTGCCGACGCGTCCAGGCTCGGCGCGGAGTAGCTGAGCTGGTCCATGTTCCGCTGCGGCGCGTCCAGGCCCTTCACGTCCAGGGTCGGCCCGGTGCCCGTGGGCTTCGGCGTCGCGACCGGCGCCGCCGCGGCAGCGGCCGCACCGGCGGCCGGCTTCGACCGGCGCGCCGTCGGCGTCGCCGTCCCGTTGCCCGACGGGGCCGAGGTGGGCACCGAGGGAGCCGATGTCGGCGCCTGCGCCGTCTGGCCCTCCGCGGCGAGCTTCGCCTCGGCGGCCTGGCGGGCGAGCACCCGGGCGGTGCCCTCCTGCGCGGCGGCCAGCGCCTTGGCCTCGGCCTCGTCCTGCTTGGCCTTGGCCTCGGCGTCCTGCTCCTCCTTGGTCTTCACCTCGAGGTTGAACAGGAAGCCGACGGACTCCTCCTTGATCCCGTCGAGCATCGCGTTGAACATGTCGTAGCCCTCGCGCTGGTACTCCACGACCGGGTCGCGGTTGGCCATCGCGCGCAGGTGGATGCCGGCCCGCAGGTAGTCCATCTCGTACAGGTGCTCGCGCCACTTGCGGTCGAGCACCGAGAGCAGCACCCGCCGCTCCAGCTCGCGCATGACCTCCGAGCCCAGCCCCTTCTCCCGCTCCTCGTAGGCGCGGTGGACGTCGTCCAGCAGCTCCTGCTTGAGCACCTCGGGCGCGAGCGCGGACTGGTCGCCGTCGGCCACCCGGTCCAGCAGCTCCTGGATGTCCAGGCCCACCGGGTACAGCGCCTTGAGCCCGGTCCACAACTGCTCGAGGTCCCAGTCCTCGGCGTAGCCGATCTCCGTGGCGCCGTCGGCGTAGGCGCCGATGACGTCGTCGACCATCGTCTGGATCTGCACGTGCAGGTCCTCGCCGTCGAGCACCTTGCGGCGCTCGTCGTAGATGACGGTGCGCTGGCGGTTGAGCACCTCGTCGTACTTGAGGACGTCCTTGCGGACCTCGAAGTTCTGCTGCTCGACCTGCGTCTGCGCCGACAGGATCGCCCGGCTGACCATCTTCGACTCGATCGGCTGGTCGTCGGGCACCCGCAGGGTGTTCATCATCGACTCGAGCATCGGGCCGTTGAACCGGCGCATCAGGTCGTCGCCGAGGGAGAGGTAGAACCGCGACTCCCCCGGGTCGCCCTGACGGCCGGAGCGGCCGCGCAGCTGGTTGTCGATGCGGCGGCTCTCGTGCCGCTCGGTGCCCAGCACGTACAGACCGCCGGCCTCGACGACCTCCTCGTGCTCGGCCTTGACCTGCGCCTTGGCGGCCTCGAGGGCCTCGTCCCAGGCCGCCTCGTACTCCTCCGGCGTCTCCGCCGGGGACAGGCCGCGGGCCCGCAGGTTCTCGTCGGCGATGAACTCGGGGTTGCCGCCCAGCACGATGTCGGTACCGCGGCCGGCCATGTTGGTGGCCACCGTGACCGACCCGAGCCGCCCGGCCTGGGCGATGATCGAGGCCTCCCGCGCGTGGTTCTTCGCGTTGAGCACCTCGTGCTTGATGCCGCGGCGGAGCAGGTACTTCGCCAGGATCTCCGACTTCTCGACGCTGGCCGTACCGGCGAGGACCGGCTGCCCGGCCTCGTGCCGCTCGGCGATGTCGTCGACGACGGCCTCGAACTTGGCCTTCTCCGTCTTGTAGATGACGTCGGACTTGTCCTGCCGCACCATCGGCCGGTTCGTCGGGATCGGGACGACGCCCAGCTTGTAGGTCTGGTTGAGCTCGGCGGCCTCGGTCTGGGCCGTACCGGTCATCCCCGACAGCTTCTCGTAGAGCCGGAAGTAGTTCTGCAGGGTGATCGTGGCGAGCGTCTGGTTCTCGTCCTTGATCTGCACCTTCTCCTTGGCCTCGATGGCCTGGTGCATGCCCTCGTTGTAGCGGCGGCCGGCCAGCACGCGGCCGGTGAACTCGTCGACGATGAGCACCTCGCCGTTGCTGACGATGTACTGCTGGTCGCGGTGGAAGAGCTCCTTGGCCTTCAGCGAGTTGTTGAGGTAGCTGATCAGCGGCGTGTTGGCCGCCTCGTAGAGGTTCTCGATGCCGAGCTGGTCCTCGACGAACTCGACGCCCTCCTCGGTGATGGCGACGGTGCGCTTGCCCTCCTCCACCTCGTAGTGGACGTCGCGCTTGAGCATCGGCGCGATGCGGGCGAACTCCCCGTACCACTTGGCGCTCGTCTCGGCCGGGCCGCTGATGATCAGCGGGGTGCGCGCCTCGTCGATGAGGATCGAGTCGACCTCGTCGACGATCGCGAAGTGGTGCCCGCGCTGCACGAGGTCGGCCTTGCTCCACGCCATGTTGTCGCGCAGGTAGTCGAAGCCGAACTCGTTGTTGGTGCCGTGCGTGATGTCGCAGGCGTACTGCTCGCGGCGCACGTCGGGCTTCTGGCCGGACACGATCGTGCCGACGGTCAGGCCGAGGAAGCGGTGCACGCGACCCATCCACTCGGCGTCGCGCGAGGCCAGGTAGTCGTTGGTGGTGACCACGTGCACGCCGTCGCCGGTGAGCGCGTTGAGGTAGGCCGGCAGCACGCCGGTGAGGGTCTTGCCCTCACCGGTCTTCATCTCGGCGATGTTGCCGAGGTGCAGCGCCGCGCCACCCATGATCTGCACGCGGTAGTGCCGCTGGCCCAGCGTGCGGGTCGCCGCCTCGCGGACGACGGCGAAGGCCTCGGGCAGGAGCTCGTCGAGGGACTCCCCGTCGGCGTACCGCTCCTTGAACTCGTCGGTCTTGGCGCGCAGTTCCGCGTCGCTCAGGGCGCCGGTCTCGTCGGCGTACGACTCGACCGCGTCGGCGATCTTGGACAGCCGGCGGAGGAGCTTGCCCTCACCGGCGCGCAGAAGCTTCTGGAACACCACACCCCCAGCGTAGGCGGCCGATGCGCCGGGATCAGCCAGCGCGACCCCGCGGACCGGTCACTAGCCTTCCCGGGTGCCCCACGACCCCCACGACCTCGCCCCCGGCCTGCTCGAGCTGCTCACCGAGCGGCACCTCGCCACCCTCACCACGCTGCGCGCCGACGGCAGCCCGCACGTGGTCCCCGTCGGGGTCACCTTCGACGCCGCGACCGCGACCGCGCGGGTCATCACGTCGGGCTCCTCCGCCAAGGCCCGGCACGTCCGGGCCGGTCAGCAGCGGGTCGCCGTCTGCCAGGTCGACGGCCGCCGCTGGATCACCCTGGAGGGGACGGCGGTGGTGAAGGACGACGCGGCCTCGGTGGCCGACGCGGTGGCGCGCTACGCGCGGCGCTACCGGCAGCCGCGCGAGAACCCGGCCCGGGTGGTCATCGAGATCTCGGTCGACCGGGTCCTGGGTCACGAGTGACCATGCGGGGGTGACCCAGCAGCTGACCGGCCTCGACCTCAGCCAGGTCGACCTCGCCTCCGAGGTCGTGCGCACCCGGCGGCTGACCCTGCGGCCCTTCCGGTCCGACGACGTGGACGCCGTGCTGCGCGCCTCGCAGGACCCGGAGTCCCAGCGCTGGATCAGCGCCATGCCCGACCCCTACACCCGCGAGGACGCCCGCCGGTTCGTCGAGGACGTCGCGATGCGCGAGCGCAGCGACCGCACGGGGCTCTCGGTGGTGATCGAGGACGGCGACGGCTACGCCGGGAGCGCGGGGCTGTACCTGCGGCCGGGGCGCCTGGGCCCCGAGATCGGCTACTCGGTCGCCCCGTGGGCGCGCGGACGCGGCTACGCGAGCGAGGCGGCCCGGGCGCTGGCCGACTGGGGGCTCGGGCACGGGGCACCCCGCGTGCACCTGTACGTCGACGTCCGCAACGCCCCCTCGCTCGCCGTGGCGCGACGGGCCGGGTTCGCCCAGGAGGGCGTCGTCCGCGGCTGCCTGGAGTACCGGGACGGCACCCGGGGCGACGCGGCGCTGTTCGGCCGGCTGGCCGGGGACTGAGCGGGTGGGAGGGCTGATCGCCCTCCCACCCCTGGCGTCAGACGGAGGAGACGGCCTGCGGCTCGTCCGTGCGGGTCGGGACGGCGCCGTTCTGCGGCACCTCGGTCAGCCGGATCAGGCCGTAGTCGTAGGCGTGCCGCCGGTAGACGACGGTCGGCTGCCCGGTGTCGGCGCACTGGAAGAGGAAGAAGTCGTGACCGACCAGCTCCATCTCGTGGAGCGCCTGGTCGACGGTCATGGGCGTCGCCGGATGGTGCTTCTCGCGGACGACGCGCCCGGGCAGGTGCTCGTCGAGATCGGTCACGAGCGGGCCGCCGGCGGGCACGGTGTCGGGCCCGGTGGTGGTCATGCCCTCGACGTCGGCGACGCTGTTGCCCGAGATGCGCACGCTGGCGGGGGTCCGCCGGCCGTGGTGCACCCGACGGCGGTCGGCCGCGCGGCGCAGCCGGTTGTCCAGCTTGGTGCAGGCGGTGTCCAGGGCCGCGTAGAAGTCGGGACCGGCGGCTTCGGCACGGACGACGGGGCCCTTGCCGCGCAGCGTGATCTCGACGCGCTGGCAGCTGGCGGACTGGCGGGGATTCGGTTCGTGGAACAGCTCCACGTCGATGCGGAGGATCTTCAGCTTGCCGTCGAAGCGGTCGCTCTGCCCGACCTTGTCCTCGACGAGTTGGCGGTAGTGCACCGGAACCTCGACGTTGCGACCTCGGACCACGATCTCCATGGGACCTCCCGGTTGAGCCGGTTGCAGGTCGCTTCGACGCTAGTCCCTGTTCACCTGTCCCGACAGTCGATCGTGAGGACTCCGACGGACGTTCTCGGGCCGGTTCCGGACAACGTGCAGGTCGGCCCGCGAAGAGTGCTCCCGGCCGGTCGCGGGGGTCGCCGCGACGACCGCGGCGAGCACCGGAGCCCCCCGCGCGGACCCGCCGGACGACAGCGCCGCCGCGGCCTCGGTGAGGGTGGCTCCCGAGGTGACGACGTCGTCGACGAGCACCAGGACGGCGCCCGGCGCGACGTCGCCGCGGAGCCGCTCGAACGTCCCCGCCAGGTTCGCCCGCCGCTGCGCCGCCGACAGCCCGGCGGAGTCGCGGGCCCGCCCGCGGCGGCGCAGCAGCCGGGCCTCCGCCGCGGGCAGGCCGGCCGCCCGCAGCTCGACCACCGCCCGCGCGGTCAGCTCGCGCACGTGGTCGCGGCCGCGGGCCCGCAGCCCCGCGCGCGTGCTGGGCACCGGCACGAGCACCACGGGCCGCACCGGGCCGGGCACGGCGGCGGTCACCGCGGCCACCGCCAGGGCCAGCGCCGCGCCGAGCGGGACGGCGAGCTCGGCCCGCCCGCGCTCCTTGAATTCGACGACCGCCGGCCGCACCGGCCCCGCGTACGCCCCGGCCGCCACGGTGGGCGGGAAGCCCCACGGGAAGCGCCGGGGTGCGGCCAGGTGGGGTCGGGCCAGTGCCCCCGCGCAGGACCGGCACAGGACGGCGCCCGGCACGCCGCAGCCGGCGCAGGTGCGGGGCAGGAGCAGATCGGCCAGCGCGGCGATCCCGGCCCGTTCCACCGGGCCAGCCTGACGTTCCCCGGGCACCCGTGGGGCCCTCGCCGCGCAGGTGTGGACGGGCTACAGCGGGTAGAAGGGCGCCATCCCGGGGAGCGGCTCCTGGCCGCGCACCAGGGTGACCCAGGTACCGCCGGCCAGCTGCCAGATGGTCCCGTTCGCGCTGACCAGCGGCTGCCGCGCCGGCGCCGCGGCGATCGACTGCGGCTGGCCCGGCAGCCCGGACCGCGGGATCTGGGTCAGCCCCCACCCGTCGACGCCCACGCTGTAGGGCACGACCCGGTCCTCGCCGGCGTCCCCGGCGAGGACGAGCAGCGTCCCGCTGTCGCGCCAGGCGACGTCCACCACGCGGGAGAGGGTGGGCGCGATGGCGCGGAAGTCGCGGAGCGCCACGCTGCCGTCCTCGGCCCGGACGACGGTGCCCACCTGGAGCGCCCGCCCGGTCGGCCCCTCCACGATCAGCGCCGCCCGGACGCCGTCCGGTGACAGGCGCAGCACCCTGGTGGCGCCGAGCCCCGGGAGCGTCGGCGCGGTCACGGCCTGCGGCGGTCCGCCGGCCTGCACCCGCACCACGGAGGAGTCGTCCCGCACGACCCACACCTCCGGGCGGGTCGCCGCCACCGTCGGCGAGGTCAGCCGGGCACCGCTGAGCACCGGCGCCAGCTCGCCGTCGTACGGGCCGGCGAGCAGGCTCGCCCCGCTCGCCTCCGGCCGCACCCCCACGAGGAACGAGAGCTCGCCGCTGGCGCCGTCCACGGACACGGCCGCCTCGGTGAGCCCGTAGGCGCCGGCCCCCGCGGGGCCAGGGGTCGGCTCCCCCGTGGTCACCGTGTGCAGCGCCCCACCGGTCAGGTAGTGCCCCACCGTCTCCAGCGGGACGGCGTCGGGGTTGAAGCCGCTCCAGTGGTCGGTGGTCTGCTCGTCGGGGACGTCGTCGATCGGCACGGGCTCGCCGTCGATCCGCACCTCCACCGAGTTGATCGACACGTTGCGCAGCGAGGTGAGCGTCCAGACCAGCTGGGCGGCGGCCGCGTTCAGCGCCGGGGACGCCTCGGCCGGCAGGTTGGTCAGGTCGACGACGGCGAGCTGCCCGTCGAGGGTGACGGCGCTGCGCAGCTGGGCGCCGGCCAGCCGGTTGCCCACTCCGGCGGCGAGATACGGCGAGGGCCCGCTCACGAGCCGCTCGACGATCGTCGTCGGCAGCGCCTCGCCGGCCAGCACGTACCGCGGGTCGGGGACGAGCCGGGACCCGGTCGGGTCGACGAAGTAGAGCGCGGCCTCCTCGTAGAGCCGCTGGAAGTCCGGCTCCAGGATGATCAGGCCGTCGGGCGGGTCGCTGATCCGCCACTCGTCGTCGACCTGCTCGAGGGTGTACTGCTGGGTCAGCGTGGTGCCCTCGGCGATGGTGAACACGCCCCGGTCGTCGATGGTCCCGATGACGTTGGCGGTCACCTCGACCGTCCCGCTGTCGGGCATGACGGTCGTCGCGTACTCCTGGCCGATCACGCGGATGCCGGTCTCGTCGTCCCAGGCGCGCGCGGCCTCCTCGGTGAGGTGCTCGCGGGCCACCGGGTGGCCGAAGCGGGTGCTGGCCGCCGCGTCGATGAAGGACTTCACGATGTCCTCGGGCGCCGCGCCGGGCTCGGGAGCCAGCGGCTCGATGCCGACGACCTCCGCCGGGCGCCCGGGGGCCTGGGTGATCTGCACGGTGGACGACGTCATGGGCACGGTGGAGCAGCCGGCGAGCCCGAGCAGCAGGGCCGTGGCGAGGACGGCGCGCAGGCGGCTCATACCGGCGTCCCCGGCCGGCGGATGAACGCCGGGCGCAGCGGCAGCGGCGAGCTGGTCAGCTCGCCGCCGGCGGTCAGCGGCACGGTGAGCCGGAACTGCGCCCCGGCGCCGGGCTGGCCCCACACCTGCAGCCAGCCGCCGTGCAGGCGGGCGTCCTCGAGACTGATGGACAGGCCCAGGCCGCTGCCCCCGACCGTCCGCACCCGGGAGGGGTCCGCGCGCCAGAACCTGTCGAAGACGTGCTGCGCGTCGGCGGAGCTCAGCCCGACCCCCTGGTCGCGGACGGTGACCGCGGCGGCGGTCCGGTTGGCCGCGAGGGTGATCTCGATCGGCCGGCCCGCGCCGTGCTCGATCGCGTTGCCGACGAGGTTGCGCAGGATCCGCTCCACGCGGCGGGCGTCGACCTCGGCGATGACGGCCTCCTGCGGCCGGTTCACCAGCAGCTCGCAGTCGTGCCGCCGGGCCAGGGCCTCCATGCCGGCGACGACACGGTCGACCAGCGCGCCCAGGTCGGCCGGCTCGGCGTCCAGGACGGCGGCCCCGGCGTCGTAGCGGCTGATCTCCAGCAGGTCGGTCAGCAGGCTCTCGAAGCGGTCGAGCTCGGCGCGCAGCAGCTCGGCCGACCGTGCGACGTGCGGCGGGAAGTCCGTGCGCGCCTCGTGCAGGACCTCGGCGGCCATCTGCACCGTGGTCAGCGGGGTGCGCAGCTCGTGGGAGACGTCGGAGGTGAACCGCTGCTGCAGCTGAGAGAGCCCCTCGAGCTGGGTGATCTGGCGCTGCAGGCTGTCGGCCATCGCGTTGAAGCTCGTGGCCAGCCGGGCGAGGTCGTCCTCGCCGCGCACGGTCATGCGCTCCTCCAGCTGCCCCTCGGCCAGCCGCTGGGCGGTGCCGGCGGCCCGGCGGACCGGGTCGACCACCAGCCGGGTCACCATCACGCCGATCATGACGACGAACAGCGTGAGGGCGATGCCGCTGATCACGACGGTGCTGCGGATCAGGGAGAGGCTCTCCACCTCCTGCGCCAGCGGGAACGCGTAGTAGAGCTCGACCTGCTGCACGCCGGTCGCATCCGTCGGCACCGCGGCGCCGACCAGCAGGGTCGGCTGCGGCTCCCCCGTCGCGTCGGGCACCGGCGAGTACTTGCGCGACTGGCCACCGGAGGCGACGTCGGCGCGCAGATCCGGCGGCAGCGACTCGAGCACCGCCCGCCGGCTGGCGGCCGGGCGCTCGATGTCGCCGGTGCGGTGGATCATCACCACCTCGAAATCACCGGCCGCGCCGCCGCGCTGGAGCAGCGCGTTGACGGTGCGGCTCAGCGCGGAGCGCACGCTCGCGCCGTCGCCCGCGGCGATGGTCGCGACCTGGCTCTGCGCGTAGACCACGCCGGCCTGCGCCTGGTCGATCGCCGCCTCCTCCTTGACCGAGAGGAGCTGGTCGCGGATCTGGCTGAAGAGCACCAGGCTGACGATGACGACGACGGTGCCCGCCACGACCATGGTGATCGCGCCGATGCGCACCTGGAGCGACGAGCGCCAGGCGCGGACGGCGCGGCGGGTCTGCTCGCGCACGCTGCGCTGCGCGATCCGGCGGGCGAGCCGGAAGCGCCGCCCCAGGCCCTTGCGGAGGCGCCGGACCTCCGCGCCCACGCCAGGACGCGGCTCCGGCGCAGGAGCCGCGGGCGCGGCACCCTCGGGCAGCGTCGTGCGGGTCACGGCTCCAGTGTGACTGTCAGGGCGGGCCGGCCTTGTAACCGACGCCGCGCACCGTCAGCACGACCTCCGGCTTCTCCGGGTCGCGCTCGATCTTGGCCCGCAACCGCTGCACGTGGACGTTGACCAGCCGGGTGTCGGCCGCGTGCCGGTAGCCCCACACCTGCTCGAGCAGCAGCTCGCGGGTGAACACCTGCCGGGGCTTGCGCGCCAGCGCGACGAGCAGGTCGAACTCCAGCGGCGTGAGCGCGATCGGGACGCCGTCCCGGGTGACCTGGTGCGCCGGGACGTCGATCTGCACGTCGCCGATGCTCAGGTTCTCCGCCTGCCCCGTCTCGCCGCGGCGCAGCTGGGCCCGGACGCGGGCCACCAGCTCGACCGGCTTGAAGGGCTTGGTCACGTAGTCGTCGGCGCCGGCCTCCAGGCCCTGGACGACGTCGATCGTGTCGCCCTTGGCGGTGAGCATGACGATCGGCACCGTCGACTGGGTGCGGATGTCCTGGCAGATCTGCAGGCCGTTGCGTCCGGGCAGCATCAGGTCCAGCAGCACCAGGTCGGGCCGGGTCTGCTGGAAGACGCCCAGCGCCCGGTTGCCGTCGGAGACGAACGCCGGTTCGTAGCCCTCCCTGCGCAGCACGATGCCGAGCATCTCGGCGAGAGCGGCGTCGTCGTCGACGACCAGGACACGGCCGCGGCTGGGCCCGTTCTGCGGAGCGGTGGGTGGCACGACGCCCATTCTGCGCTGCGAGGCAAGGAAAGCGGCCCACCCGTCAGGGTGAGCCGCTTTCCCGGTGACCGGATGGAACGGCCCGGCCGCAGGGACCCGGGCGCGCGAAGCGTGTTCCGGGGGGCGGCCGGGTCCTTCTTCAGTAGCGGTAGTGGTCGCTCTTGTAGGGGCCCTCGACCGGGACGCCGATGTAGTCGGCCTGCACCTTGGTGAGCTCGGTGAGCTGCACGCCCAGCGCGTCGAGGTGCAGCCGCGCCACGTGCTCGTCGAGCTTCTTCGGCAGCACGGTGACGCCGGGGAGCTTGCCCTCGTAGGCGCTGCGGTTGGTCCACAGCTCGATCTGGGCGAGCACCTGGTTGGAGAACGAGGCGCTCATGACGAAGCTGGGGTGGCCCGTGGCGTTGCCCAGGTTCAGCAGCCGGCCCTCGGACAGCAGGATCAGCGTGTGGCCGTCGGCGAAGCGCCACTCGTCGACCTGCGGCTTGATCGTCGTCCGGGTGATGCCGGGGGTGCGCGCGAGGCCGGCCACGTCGATCTCGTTGTCGAAGTGCCCGATGTTGCCCACGATCGCCTGGTGCTTCGTCCGGGCGAGCTGCTCGGCGGTGATGATGTCCTTGTTGCCGGTGGCCGTGATGATGATGTCGGCCTTGCCGATGACCTCGTCGAGAGTGGTCACCTCGTAGCCGTGCATCGCCGCCTGCAGGGCGTTGATCGGGTCGATCTCGGTGACGATGACGCGGGCGCCCTGGCCGCGGAGCGACTCGGCGCAGCCCTTGCCGACGTCGCCGTAGCCGCACACGACGGCGACCTTGCCGCCGATCATCACGTCGGTGGCGCGGTTGATGCCGTCGATCAGGGAGTGCCGGCAGCCGTAGAGGTTGTCGAACTTGCTCTTGGTGACCGAGTCGTTGACGTTGATCGCCGGGAAGAGCAGCCGCTCGTCGCGGGCCAGCTCGTAGAGGCGCATGACGCCGGTCGTCGTCTCCTCGGTGACGCCCGCGATGCCCCGGCCGATGCGGGTCCAGTAGCCGGGGTCCTCGGCGAGGGTGCCGCGCAGGACGTCGAGGATGACGGCGTACTCCTCGGAGTCGGCCTCGGTGGTGTCGGGGACGACGCCGTCGGCCTCGAACCGGGTGCCCAGGTGCACGAGCAGGGTGGCGTCGCCGCCGTCGTCGAGCAGCATGTTCGGGCCGACGATCTCGCCGGAGGAGTCGCGGAACTCGAACAGGCGCTGGGTGCACCACCAGTACTCGGGGAGGCTCTCGCCCTTCCACGCGAACACCGGGACGCCGGCCGGCTGCTCCGGGGTGCCCTCGCCGACCACGATCGCCGCGGCGGCGTGGTCCTGGGTGGAGAAGATGTTGCAGCTGACCCAGCGCACGTCGGCGCCCAGGGCCGTGAGGGTCTCGATGAGGACGGCGGTCTGCACGGTCATGTGCAGCGAGCCGGCGATGCGGGCGCCGGCGAGCGGCTGCTGGTCGCCGTACTCGGCGCGCAGCGCCATCAGGCCGGGCATCTCGTGCTCGGCGAGCTGGATCTCCTTGCGCCCGAACGGGGCCAGGGAGAGGTCGGCGACCTTGTAGTCGACGTCGGTCAGGGTGGTGCCAGGGCTGGTCATGACGCTCCAGGAGTCCGGCCCGGCGCCGTGGCCAGGCCTTGCGTGTCGGATGCGGATCGCTGCGATCCCCGCGGGCGGGCGGGGAGAGCGAGCATGCCGAGGCTTCGGCGGGGCTCGTGCCGTCGACCAGCCTACGCCCTGGGGACCACGGCGGGGCTCAGCCGAGGTTCGTGGTGGCCCGGAAGAGCAGCGCCGGGCCGGACGCGGTGACCGGGGTGCCGGCCGGGACGAAGGCGGCCGAGCCCTTGGTCAGGTGCAGCGTGCCGCCGGCCGACGTCAGCTCGGCGGCCCCCTCCGTGCACAGCAGCACCTGGGGTCCGTCGGCGGTGATGGTGCCCGCCTGAGCGTCCAGCTGGATGCGGGTGAGGTCGAAGTCCTCGACCGGAACCGGGTACCGCAGCCCGCCCGGGCCGAGGACGGGGTGCAGGACCGGCACCCGCCCGTCGGTGAAGTCGAGCACCTCGATGAGGGCGGCGAGGTCGACGTGCTTGCCCGTGAGCCCGCCACGCAGGACGTTGTCCGAGCTGGCCATCACCTCGACGCCGGCCCCGGACAGGTAGGCGTGCAGGTTCCCCGCGGGCAGGAAGACCGCCTCGCCGGGGGCCAGCTTCAGGTGGTTGCACATCAGCGAGATGACGACCCCGGGGTCGCCCGGGTAGGTCTCGGCCAGCGACGCCGCCCAGCGGTAGGTGTTGATGAACTCCGGGTCGTGCGCGGCGACGAACCGGGCCGCCGCCGCGGCCACGGCGGTGACCAGCTCGTCGCGCAGCTCCGGCGTCAGCGCGAGCAGCTGCGGGATGGCGGCGCGCAGGCCGCCGCGGGCCAGCGCCGCGATCGTCGGCTTGAGCACCGGCACCTGGAGCTTGGCCAGGCAGTGCAGCGACTCCTCCACCGGGCGGAAGCCGCACAGGGCCTCGAACTCGGTGAGCGCGAGGAGCAGCTCGGGCTTGTGGAAGGGGTCCTTGAACGTGCGCTTCGGGTCGTCGCGCGGGATGCCGGCGGTCTCCTCGGCGGCGAACCCGGCCTGCGCCTGCTCGGGCGTGGGGTGCGCCTGGAGGGAGAGCGGCCGCTCGGCGGCCAGCACCTTCATCAGGAACGGCAGCCGCCCCCCGAAGCGCTCGCGGACGGCCGCTCCCAGCATCAGGTCGGGCTCGGCCTGGATCGCCTTGTCGAGCGGGGTGCCGGTCGACAGCAGGCTGGGCGCATCGGGATGGGCACCCATCCAGAGCTCGGCGTAGGGCTCCTCGGCAGGCGCCAGCTCACCGAGGAGCTCCGGGATCACCGTGCGCGACCCCCATGGGTAGTGGCGCACGGTGTTCGTCAGCTGCCACATCGGGCGAGAGGCTACCCGGACGGCGGCCCCGGCCCCGCGGTTCCTCACTCCTCCGGGGCGGCTCCGCCCGGTGGCACCGTCAGACCGTGGCCCGCACGTCCGGGGCGCCGAGCCGGGCCGCGTCGGCCGTGCGGTCGTCCGGCATGCGTTGCGACTCCCGTTCGGCCTCGACGCGGGCCTCGTAGTGCGCCACCTCGCGCGCGAGGAAGTCCGGCTCCCAGCCGTGCACCGATGCCATGAGCCGGGCCACCTCCGCCGCCGACTCGACACCCCGGTGCTCGGTCTCGATGGAGATCCGGGTGCGCCGCGTGAGGACGTCGTCCAGGTGCAGGGCGCCTTCCGCGCTGACCGCGTGCACGACCTCGGCGGCCAGGTAGTCCGGCGCACCGGTGAGCGGCCGGCCGAGCGACGGGTCGCGGCGGACCAGGTCGAGGACGTCGCCGATCCGGTCGCCGTGCCGGTGCAGCAGCCGCTCCACCGCCTCCTCGGACAGGCCGGAGGCGGCGGCCAGGGTCTCCGCCGCGCCGCGGACGTCCCCCCAGCGGTGCGCGCCGACCAGCGGCAGCCGCTGGGTGCGGGAGGGCGGCACCCCGGGCAGTCCGGCGGCCGCCGCGTCGACGGCGTCCTCGGCCATGACCCGGTAGGTCGTGTACTTGCCGCCGGCCACCAGCACCAGGCCGGGGACAGGGGTGACGACGGCGTGCTCGCGCGAGAGCCGGCTGGTCTCGTCGGACTCCCCCGCCAGCAGCGGGCGCAGGCCGGCGTAGACGCCGAGGATGTCGTCGGGGCGCACCGGCCGGACGAGCACCCGGTTGACCTGGTCGAGGATGTAGTCGATGTCGGCGCTGCTCGCGGCCGGGTGGTCGCGGTCCAGCCGCCACGGGGTGTCGGTGGTGCCCACGATCCAGCGGTCCCGCCACGGGATCACGAACAGCACGCTGGTCGGCGTCCGCAGGATCAGCCCCGCCTGCGTGCCGCCGGCCTCCTCCAGGTGCGCACCGTCGATCGCCGACCGCGGCAGCACCAGGTGGACGCCCTTCGAGGCGCGCACCTTCAGGCTGGGCGCGGCGTCGCCGAGCATGGAGCCGATGTCGTCGCTCCACACGCCGGTCGCCGCGACCACGCTCCGGGCACGGACGGTGAACGACGACCCGTCGGTCAGGTCGGACACGCGCGCGCCCACGACCGGGGAGTCCGGAGCGTCGCCCTCGCGGAGCAGCCCGGTCACCCGGGCGCTGGAGAGCACGCGCGCGCCGTACCCGGCGGCGGTGCGGACGACGGCCAGGGTGTGACGGGCGTCGTCGACCTGGGCGTCCCAGTAGCGGATCGCCCCGCGCACCACGTCCCCGCGCAGCCCGGGGAACGCGGCGAGGGTCTTCGTCCGCGACAGGTGCCGATGGCGCGGGATCTCCCGGCCGGGCGTGAAGGCGGCGCCCAGGACGTCGTACAGCGCGACGCCGGCGCCGAAGTAGGCCCGCTGCCACACCGGTGAGGTCAGCGGCAGCAGGAAGGGCAGCGGCGTCACCAGGTGCGGGGCGATGGTCTGCACCAGCCGCGCCCGCTCGGACAGCGCCTCGTGCACCAGCGGGAAGGCGAACTGCTCGAGGTAGCGCAGACCGCCGTGGATCAGCTTGCTCGACCGGCTGGACGTCCCCGCGGCCCAGTCGCGCGCCTCGACCAGGCCCACGGACAGCCCGCGGCTGGCGGCGTCCAGCGCGGCACCGGCGCCGGTGACGCCTCCGCCGACGACGAGGACGTCGACGACCCCGTCGGCCAGCGCGGCGCGATCGGCCCGACGGCGCTCAGGCGACAGCAGCGTGCGGTCGGTCTCCCCCGGATGCATGTCCCTACTGTCCCCCGACGGGTGGTCGTCGTGCCGCGAACCGGATCACACGCCCCAGCCGCCTCAGTGGGCCTCCGCGTTCTTCTTCCGGTGGACGGTCAGGTTCATCACGAGGACCACCAGCGCGCCGACGACGAGGCCGAGCACCGCGCTCCCCAGCGTGTTGACCAGCCAGCCCACCACGCCGCCGAGGGCCCCGGTGGCGTCGTGCGCGGCCTCCTCGAGGTGGTGCACGAACTCGTAGACCGGGTGGAAGCCGAGCTCGTCGGTGCCGACCAGGATGATGTGCCCACCGACCCACAGCATCGCGACGGTGCCGACCACGGTGAGGACGCTGAGCAGCTTCGGCATGGCCTTGACCAGCCCGCGGCCGAACCGGGCCACCCCCTGGCTGGAGCGCTGGGCGAGGTTCAGCCCGATGTCGTCCATCTTCACGATGACCCCGACGACGCCGTACACCAGCACGGTGATGCCCAGCGCGACGATCGCCAGGATGATCAGCCGGGAGAGGAACGGCTCGTCGACCACCTCGTTGAGCGAGATCACCATGATCTCGGCAGAGAGGATGAAGTCGGTGCGCACCGCCCCGGAGACGATCGTCTTCTCGTCCGGCAGGGCGTCCTCGACCGAGGCGTGCGCCTCGGCGTGGCCGCTGAGCCGGTGCCAGATCTTCTCCGCACCCTCGTAGCAGAGGTAGGCGCCACCGACCATGAGGATCGGCGTGAGCAGCCACGGCAGGAACTGGCTGAGCAGCATGATCGCGGGCAGGATGATCAGCAGCTTGTTGCGCAGCGAGCCGAACGCGATCTTGCGGATGATCGGCAGCTCGCGGTCGGCGTTCAGCCCGTGCACGTACTGCGGGGTGACGGCGGTGTCGTCGACGACCACCCCGGCGGCCTTGATGCTCGCGCGGCCGGCGGCGGCACCGATGTCGTCCACCGAGGCGGCGGCGGCCTTCGCCAGCACCGCCACGTCGTCCAGCAGGGCTACGAGTCCACCCGCCACGGGAAGTCCTTCCGGTCGGTCAGCGCCGGTGCGCTGTCGCTGTAGATCGTCGCGTGTCCGGGCGCCCGGCGCGCGATCGACGCGGCCTCAGGGGCGCAGCGCCCGCTCGTTGTCCAGGGCCAGCGCCAGGTAGACGGCGCTGAAGTCGGCGACGGCCAGCTGCCGCGCCAGGTGGGGCAGACGGCCGTAGCGGCCGGGATCGCCGTGCTCGGCCAGCCCGCTGACCGGGACGTTGTGCGCGGCCGCCGTCCGCAGGACCTCGTCCATGGCCACCGCCGCCGACCGGGGCTCCCGCTCGCCCGCGCCGTCGTGCCCGCCGGCGTCGGCGTCGCGGATGGTGAGCAACCGGAGCCGGCGGCCCTCGTCCTCGGCGCGGTCGCGGAAGAAGTCGTCGCCGTCCCGGGGGGCCAGCGGCCCGCCGAGCACGGAGCAGGCGGCGACCCGCTGGTCGGGCAGCCGGAACCCGGTGGCCGGCAGCCCGGCCAGCGTGGCCAGCTGGTCGACCACCCGGGTCGCCGCGGCACCGGCCAGCGGCCCCTCGGCCGCGACCACGGGCAGGGCGTCGAGCAGTTCCAGCGCGAGCGTCTTCGCCGGGTTGACGAAGGACTCCTGCGCCGGCCCGCACTCCGTCGCGACCTCGTCGAGCGCCGCGGCGATCGCGTCCGGGTCGGCGGCGTCGGCTGGCAGCAGGCGCAGCTCGCGGGCGAGGAGCAGCAGCGGCGTCAGCAGCGACCAGAGCGTCGTGTGCCGCACCCGCGACGCCGGCAGCGCGACGTAGGGGGCCCGGGCCGCCGAGCAGGCGGCGCGCAACGGCGCGTCCTCCGCGCCGATGCCGACCAGGGAGACGCCCCGGCGGGCCGCCTCGTAGGCGGGGGTGACGGCGTAGGTGCCCGCGCCGGTCCGGGTGGCCACGACCGCGATGTCGCTGGGGCCGGTCCACACCGGCAGGGAGGGCCCGGAGACGACCTCGACGGAGACCGGGCTGGAAGGTCCCAGCAGTGCGCGGAGGACCGACGCCGCCACCGCGCCCTCGCGCCGGGCGACGATCACCAGCCCTCGCGGGCGGCCACCGCCGGTCACCCGGTGCAGGCCCGCCTCCTCGGTGAGCCGGGCGGTCTCGCGGACCTGCGCGCCCGCTCCCGCGACCGCCGGCAGGAGGCCGCGGGGGTCGCGGGCGCGCAGCAGGTCGAGGTCGTCGAGGACCTCCTCGGCGAAGTCGGGCGAGGTCATGGGGTGATCCCGGTCATCGGCCGGCTCCGGTCATGCCGCGCTCACGCGCCCCGGTGCCGGGCCTCGTCGAGCAGCAGGACGGGGATGCCGTCGCGCACGGGGTAGGCCCGGTCGCACGTGGTGCACAGGAGCTCGCCCGCCTGCTCGTCGACGGTGAGCGGGCTGTGGTGGGTGTCGGGGCAGGCCAGGATCGACAGCAGCTCGGGGTCCAGGCCCAGGGGCCCGGTGGACGACTGGGTCATGCGCGCACCATCTCCAGGATTCGGTCTCGGACGTCGGCCATCCGCGCCGCGTCGGGCGCCTCGACGTTGAGCCGCAGCAGCGGCTCGGTGTTGCTCGCCCGCAGGTTGAACCACGCGCCGTCGGGCAGCTGCACGGTCAGGCCGTCCAGCTCGTCGACGGTGACGCCGTCCTGTTCCTCGTACCGCGCACGCACCTCGGCCACCCGCGCCGGGGCGTCGGCCACGGTCGAGTTGATCTCGCCCGACGCGGCGTACCGGCTGTAGGCGGCGGTCAGCTCGGACAGCGGGCGGGACTGCTCCCCCAGCGCCGCGAGGACGTGCATGGCCGCGAGCATGCCGGTGTCGGCGCGCCAGAAGTCGCGGAAGTAGTAGTGGGCGGAGTGCTCGCCGCCGAAGATCGCGTCGGTGCGGGCCATCTCGGCCTTGATGAACGAGTGCCCCACCCGCGTCCGGACCGGCTCGCCGCCGTGCTCGCGCACGATCTCGGGCACCGCCCGCGAGGTGATCAGGTTGTGGATCACCGTCGTCCCGCGACCCTTGGCCAGCTCGCGCACGGCGACCAGGGCGGTCACCGCCGACGGGCTGACCGGGTCGCCCTTCTCGTCGACGACGAACACGCGGTCGGCGTCGCCGTCGAAGGCCAGCCCGATGTCGGCCCCGTGGGCCGGGACGGCGGCCTGCAGGTCGACGAGGTTCGCCGGGTCGAGCGGGTTGGCCTCGTGGTTGGGGAAGCTGCCGTCGAGCTCGAAGTAGAGCGGTACGACCTCCAGCGGCAGGCCGGAGAGGACGACGGGCACGGTGTGCCCGCCCATGCCGTTGCCGGCGTCGACGACGACCTTCAGCGGACGGATGCCCGACAGGTCGACCAGGGAGTGCAGGTGCGCGGCGTAGGCGGCGAGGACGTCCTGCCCGGTCACGGCACCCACCCGCCCCGGGTCGCGGTCGTAGGAGTCGCGCTGGGCCCACTCGCGGATGGTGGCCAGGCCCGAGTCCTGACCGATCGGGGCGGCGCCGGCGCGGCACATCTTGATGCCGTTGTACTGCGCGGGGTTGTGGCTCGCGGTGAACATCGCGCCCGGCAGGTCGAGGGACCCCGATGCGAAGTAGAGGAGGTCGGTGGAGCCGAGGCCCGCCTCGACGACGTCGACCCCGCGGCTGATCACGCCCTGCGCGAAGGCGCGGGACAGCGGGACCGACGACTCCCGCATGTCGTGGGCCGTGACGACCGCGGTGGCGCCGCTGTCGGCGACCACGAACTCGGCGAAGGCGGCGCCGATGGCCCGGCTGACGTCCTCGTCCCACTGGTCGGGCACGACGCCGCGGACGTCGTACGCCTTGATGATCGAGGAGAGGTCTCGCACGCCCGAACCCTATAAGGGAGCAGCCCGCGCGCCCCGCTACGGCAGGTTGGGGATGACCCGGAGGTGGCCACGCCGCGTGCCGCTGCCGTCGTCGGCGGGGTCGCGCGGGGGCTCGGGCCGGGCCGCCTCGCGGACGGCGTCAGCGAGGGCGAGCAGGTCGTCACCGGTCGGGCCGGCGTCGTCGAGGTCGATCTCGTGCCGGACGACCTCCCACCCGCGCGGCACGGTCAGCCGCTCGGCGTGGAACTCGCACAGGTCGTAGCTGTGCGGCTCGGAGAACGTCGCCAACGGGCCGACAACGGCCGTCGACTCCGCGTACACGTACGTCAAGGTCGCCGCTGCCGGTTGCGCGCAGCCGCTGCGCGAGCAGCGACGTGACTGCCTCACCACCGGTTCCTCACGCAGGCACAGTAAACCTGCGCGGCGGTCGGCCGCAGCAGGCACGCGGGGGAATCGGGAGCGGGCGCCCCATCCTGCACGATGACCCCGTGGGCATCGACACCGGTCCGGTCCTCGTCCTGGGCGGCCGCAGCGAGATCGGCACGGCCGTCGCGGAGCGGCTCGCCGCACGCGGCTGCACGACCGTCGTCCTCGCCGCGCGCCGGGCCGCTGACCTCGACGGGCAGGAGGCGCAGCTGCGCCGCGCCGGTGCCGCGACGGTCGGCCGGGTCGAGTTCGACGCCGACGACCTGGCCCGCCACGCGGCGGTGCTGGACGAGGTCGAGGCACGGTTCGGCACCCCCGCGACGGTGGTCGTCGCGTTCGGGATCCTCGGCGACCAGGCCGCGGCGGAGGAGGACCCGGCGGCCGCGCTCGCCGTCGTGCACACCGACTACGTCGCGCACGTGCACCTGCTGACCCTGCTCGCCGCCCGGCTGCGCGCGGCCGGGCGGGGGACCCTGGTCGTCTTCTCCTCCGTCGCCGGGGTGCGGGTGCGCCGGGCGAACTACGTGTACGGGTCGGCCAAGGCGGGCCTGGACGGCTTCGCCAGCGGGCTCTCCGACGCGCTGGCGGGGTCCGGCGTCCGGCTGCTGCTGGTGCGGCCAGGCTTCGTCGTGGGCCGCATGACGGCGGGCATGCCGCCCGCGCCGTTCGCCAGCACGCCGGCCCAGGTGGCCGACGCCGTCGTCGGCGCCCTGACCCGCGGGCGGGGCGAGGTGTGGGTGCCCGCCGTGCTCCGCCCGGTGTTCTTCCTGATGCGGCTGCTCCCCCGGCCCGTGTGGCGCCGGTTGCCCCGCTGAGGGCCGTACCCTTCGACCCGTCATGAGCCGCCCACCCCGCCGCCCCGGCCGTTCCCGCCGCGACCGCCACGGCCGCGGCCTGCGCGGGCGCCTGGTGCCGGCCGAGGTGCCGCTGGCCCGCAGCCGCGCCGAGCAGTTCGACGACCTCGTGCTGGACGCCGTCGAGGACATCGAGCGCCGCTGGGAGCGGGAGCTGGCCGGCGTCGAGTTCGCGGTCGAGGACGTGCCCTGGGTCGAGCACACCAGCCCGGACGAGGTCGTCCTCGACGCCGACGTCCTGGACGACGGCTCGGTGCCGCTGGCCCGCGTGCTCCCCGGCCACCGGGAGAACGGCCGCGAGGTGCCGCCGCGGATCGTCGTCTACCGGCGGCCGCTGGAGATCCGCGCGCACGACCGCGACGACCTCGCCGAACTTGTCCGCGACGTCGTCGTCGACCAGGTCGCCGTGCTCCTGGGCCGCGACCCCGAGGAGATCGACCCCACGGGCTGATCGACCGGCCCGGCTCGCCTGGGATGCTGACCGCGATGGAGATCCCCGTGGCGGCCGGGCCCTGGCTCGTGCTCGGCGTCGTCCTGGGGCTGCTCCTCCCCCTGCTCGCGGCGGCAGCCGTCCTGCTGGCGCGCCGCCGCGGGGCGGCGGCGCCCGCCGGCGAACCCGACCCCGGGGGCGACGACCTCCCGGGGTTCCTCGAGTCCCCTCCGGGCACGGGCCCCGCGCCCGCCGCGGCCGAGGGATGGGCCGCACTGGGCCCACCGGCGCCGCCGGCGCACCCGGCCCCGGTCCGCGACGACGGGACCCGGAGGGCGCTGGCCGCGATGGGGGCGACCGCGCTGGTGCTCGTCGGCGCGGTCGCGACGGTCGCCGCCGTCGGCGGGGCGGACGACGCCGGCCGGTCGGACCGCGACCCCGCACCACCGCCGGCCACCACCGCGCAGCTCGCCTTCGAGGGCGTGGTCCTCGAGCGCCACCCCGTGGGCGTCACGGTGGCCTACCCCCGGGTCGAGGTGACCGTGCGCGACGGCCGGGCGGCCGCCGAGGTGGAGCTGCCCACCTGGAACTGCCTCCGGGACAGCGCCCCCGCCGATCCGGTGGTGGCCGGCTGCTCCCGGTCGGTCGTCGAGCACGCGGAGCTGGCGTCCCCGGCGCTCGCCCTGGAGACCCACGGCGACGCCCTCACCGTCTCCGGCTCCTTCCCGGCGTTCCGCCGCTCCAACGGCTCGGCCCCGGCACCGACCGGCCGGGTCTACGAGATCGCCGTGGAGGTGGCCCCCCGCGACGGCACGGCCGACGGCGGCAGCGAGCCGGCGACCGGGTCGCTGACGCTGGGCGACGAACGGGCGGTCCCCAGCGAGGCGGGGCGGAACGAGATCACCGCCGCCGGCTGAGCCCTCAGGGCCAGCCGCGGGCCGGGTCGGAAAGCGTGACCACGGGCGCCCCCATCGCCGCGTCCAGCCCGCCGACGTCGGACCAGCCCCACCACGGCATTCGGGCGCCGCCGTCGAGCAGGGTGAGCAGCGCGGCACGCGGCCCGTCCCGGCCGGGCAGCACCGCGAGCTCGAGCTGACCGATCGCCGCGTGCAGGCGGGCGGCGGCGCGGAGGAAGGCGCGGTCGCCGGCCCGTGGAACGCGCGCCAGGAGTTCGGGCAGCCGGCGGTCGAGCTCCCGGGGATCGCGGGTACGCCACACCTCGCCCGCGCCGTCGAGCGCGTCGGTGATCGCGGTGCTGCGGGCGTTGCCGACCATCCCGTCGGGGAGACGGGCGGCCAGGGCGCGCACCGTGGGGTCCCCGAGCGGCAGGCCGGTCAGCCGCAGGCGGTGCGGCCCGCGCAGCGTGCCGAGGACGTCGCAGATGCCGGCCGCGAGCTGCTCCGCCGCCGACGGGTCGCGGGCCAGCAGCCGCGCCGGCGGCCACCCCTGCGGCAGCGGGCCGACCCCGTCCCCCAGCATCGTGACCAGGGTGACCGCTGTGCGACGCCGCAGCGCGAGGAACGCCACCGCCTCCGGACGGCCCTGCCCGTGCGGATCGACGACGACGGCCACCGGGCGGCCGCCCCCTCGCCGTGCGGCCGAGGCGTTGAGCACCGCGGTCAGCCACGGCGCCCGGGCCGTGACCGGGGCGCGCAGGTCGGCCATCAACGGCGCCGCGGCACGGACCTCCCGGACCACCCGGTCACGACCGACGGCGATCCGCGTGAGCACCTCCGAATACGACCACAGCCGCCGACGGGGACCGTCGGCGGCCGTGGGACGACCCGAGGGGCCGGGTCGTGCGGTGGTTCAGACGGCGCGGCGGCGCAGCCGACGGCGCTCACGCTCGGACAGGCCGCCCCAGATGCCGAAGCGCTCGTCGTTGGCCAGCGCGTACTCGAGGCACTGGGCCTTGACCTCGCAGCCGGTGCAGATCTTCTTGGCCTCGCGGGTGGAGCCGCCCTTCTCGGGGAAGAACGCCTCCGGGTCGGTCTCGGCGCACAGCGCCTGCTCCTGCCACGACTGCGCGTCGGCCTCCGCCCCGATGCCCAGCAGGCCGGCGATGCCCTGGTTCGCGCCCTGACCCAGGCCCGAGCCCGCCCCCGCGCCGAACCGGTCGGACCGGTCGTTGCCACTGACGTAGTCGCTCAGCCACGAAACCTCGGCCATGGTGGTGCGTCCCCTCTCGCTCTTGTCCCGGTGCGCGGTCCCCGGGACGTTCCCGGACCGCTCTGCACTCGATGACATCGCCGGAATTACACGCGTGTCGTTGCCTGCCCGTCAACTTCGCCCGGTGTAAGCGACACGCCACACCAGCCCCACGCGTACCAGCCGTTCGTCAATTCTCGTCCAGGCCCCCGACACGCCCGTGGAACAGTCGACAAGTGCCTATCGGGCACCATGTCTTTCGTGCAGATCGTCGTGCTGGCCGGTGGGACCGGAGGGGCTCGTTTCCTGCGTGGCGTCCGATGGGCGGCGCCCGGGGCGGAGATCACCGCCGTCGTCAACACCGGCGACGACGTGACGCTGCACGGTCTGCGCATCTGCCCCGACCTCGACACGGTGATGTACACCCTCGGCGGCGGCATCGACGAGGAGCGCGGGTGGGGCCGGGCCGGCGAGAGCTGGACCGTCAAGGAGGAGCTGGCCGCCTACGGAGCCGACCCGGACTGGTTCGGGCTGGGCGACCGCGACCTGGCCACCCACCTCATCCGCACCCGCATGCTCGACGCGGGCTACCCGCTCTCTGCGGTGACCGCGGCGCTGGCCGACCGGTGGCAGCCCGGCGTGACCCTGCTGCCGATGAGCGACCAGCGGGTCGAGACGCACGTGGTCGTGACCGACCCGGAGGACGGGAAGCAGCGCGCCATCCACTTCCAGGAGTGGTGGGTGCGTCACCGCGCCGGCCTCGACCCCCAGGCCTTCGTCCAGATCGGCGTCGACGCCGCCCGGCCGGCCCCCGGGGTCGCCGAGGCCTTCGCGGCCGCCGACGTCGTCCTGCTGGCGCCGTCCAACCCGGTGGTGTCGATCGGGACGGTGCTCGGCGTGCCCGGGCTCCGGGAGGCGCTGCTGGCCTCCCCCGCCCGCGTGGTCGGCGTCTCGCCGGTCGTCGGGGGCGCGGTCGTCCGCGGGATGGCCGACCGCTGCCTGCCCGCCCTCGGCATCGAGGTCAGCGCCGAGGGCGTCGGGCGCCACTACGGCGCGCGGTCGGCCGGTGGGCTGCTCGACGCCTGGCTGGTCGCCCCGGACGACGCCGCGGACGTCCCCGGCGTCGACGTCCGGCAGGTGCCGCTGCTCATGTCCGACCGGGAGGCGACCACCGCCCTCGCCCGCGCCGCCCTCGACGCCGCGCGGTGAGCGGGCCCCCTCCGGGCCTGTCGGTCCTGCCCGTCCACGGGCTGCCCGAGTTCTCCCCCGGCGACGACCTGGCCGCCGCGATCGCCTCCGCCGCGCCGTGGCTCGCCGACGGCGACGTCGTCGTCGTCACCTCCAAGGCCGTGTCGAAGGTGGAGGGCAGGCTCGTCCACGTCCCGCCGGGCGCCGACCGCGAGGCGCTGCGGCTGAAGGCCGTCGAGGACGAGGCGGTGCGCGTCGTCGCCCGCCGGGGGCCGCTGGCGATCGTGCAGACCCGCCAGGGCTGGGTGGTCGCCGCGGCCGGGATCGACGCCTCCAACGTGGGCGCCGACGCCCTGGTGCTCCTCCCCGAGGACGCCGACGCCTCGGCCCGCCGCCTGCGCGACCGGCTGCGGGAGCTGCGGGGGGTCGAGGTGGCCGTGGTGGTGAGCGACACGTTCGGCCGCACCTGGCGCGAGGGGCTCACCGACGTGGCGGTCGGCTCCGCGGGCATCCCGGCGCTGCTCGACCACCGCGGTGCGGTGGACGCCTGGGGCAACCGGCTGGAGACCACCCGCGTGGCGGTCGTCGACGAGCTGGCGTCGGCGGCCGACCTCGTCAAGGGCAAGCTCGCCGGCGTACCCGTCGCGGTCGTCCGGGGGCTGCCCGTCGAGCGCCCCGACCCCGATCCGGGCACCCGTCCCCTGGTGCGGCTCCCCGCCGACGACCTCTTCCCCTACGGCGCCCGCGACCTGGTCGGCTCCCGCGGGCCGGGCGCCGAGCTGGTCCCGCGGACCGGCGAGCTGGCCGCGGTCGCCTCCGCCTTCCGGGTCGCCAGCGCCGCGCTGCCGGAGTTCCCCGTGGTCCTGCGGCACGGCGGCGAGGGCGACGGCGTGGTCGACGTCCACCTCTCCGACACCCCGAACCTGACGACGGCGCTGAACCTCGGCGCACTGCTCGGGGCGGCCATCGTCCAGCTGCACGCGGAGGGCTGGACGACCCGCTGGGAGCCGGTGGGGACGCCGGGCGGCTCGTCGCTCGTCGGGCGGCTCTGGCTGGGCACCCCACCCTCGTGACCAGCCGGGTTCGGTAGCGTCGCGGCGTGGAGATCCGCGAGCTCGCCGTACCTGACAGCTACGTCCTCGACCTGGTACCCCACGGCGACTCCCGCGGTCGCTTCACCGAGTGGTACAAGGCCGGGGTCCTGGCGCAGGAGACCGGGTTCGGGCTCACGCTCGCGCAGGCCAACCACAGCGTGTCCGCCCGCGGCGTGCTGCGCGGGGTGCACTTCGCCCTGGTCCCGCCCGGCCAGGCCAAGTACGTCTACTGCCCCGCGGGCAAGGTCCTCGACGTGATCGTCGACATCCGGGTGGGCTCCCCGACGTTCGGGGTCCACGACTCCGTCCTGCTCGACAGCGAGCAGCCGCGGGCCGTCTACCTCGCGGAGGGCCTCGGGCACGCGTTCGTGTCGCTGGCCGACAACAGCTCGGTCACCTACCTGGTCTCCACCGGCTACTCCCCCGGCCGCGAGTTCGGGATCAACCCGATGGACCCGGCGCTGGACCTGCCCTGGCCCAGCGACGTCGAGTTCGAGTTCTCCGCCAAGGACCAGGCCGCGCCCAGCCTCGCCGAGGCGCAGGAGCAGGGCCTGCTGCCGACGATGGAGCAGTGCGCCGCCCGCTACGCCGAACTGCGAGCCGCAGCCGGCTGAGGCTCGGACCGGCCCTCCCGGCAGCGAGACGTTGAAGCGTCAAGTACCGGCGTAGGCTGGGTGCGTGCCCACGACCGACGGGGCGGCCACGTCCGAGCCGCGCTGGCTGGACGCCGGCGAGCGCGCTGCGTGGCTGTCCCTCGCCGGCGTGATCACGCTGCTGCCGGGAGCGCTGGACGCCCAGCTGCAGCGCGACGCGGGACTGAGCCACTTCGAGTACATGGTCCTGGCGATGCTCTCCGAACGGCCGGACCGGACCGCCCGGATGAGCGAGCTCGCCGCCCTGGCGAACGGGTCCCTGTCCCGGCTCTCGCACGTCGCCCGCCGCCTGGAGGACCAGGGCTACCTCGTCCGCGAGGCCTGCGCGGACGACCGCCGCGCCACCAACGCCGTCCTCACCGACGCCGGCTGGGACAAGGTGGTCGCCACCGCGCCCGGGCACGTGGCGGCCGTGCGCCGGCTGGTGTTCGACGCGCTGGGCCCGGAGCAGGCCGAGCAGTTGCGGCACATCGGGGGTCGCATCCTGGACCGGGTCGACCCCGGCGGCTCCTGCCCGACCTAGATGTACTGCCCAGCGACGTTGGTTGAGGGCGTGTGACCACGAGATCTGATTGAGCGGTCTTGTGAAGGGAGGACCTCCGGACGTGGAGTGGAGCTGCTGAAGGCACCCACGACACGAACCCGGAGGTC
>NZ_QCZF01000007.1 GCF_003075095.1 Blastococcus litoris | reverse complement strand
GTGGGAGGGGGCTGGTGCTGGGGAGGGCGGCAGGGGCGCGCGGGTGGGGGGGGGGGGTGGCGGCGGCCGTGGACTGGGCGGCGGGGTACCCCAGGGGCGTGCAGGCGGGGGTGACGCGTCGGGCGGGGGCGGGGGCGGGGTGGCGAGGAAGTTCTCCACCACGACCAGGAAGGCCCCGACGTCGCGGACCAGGTCGTCGGCCTCGCGTTCGGTCACCGCGTGGGACAGCCCCGCCTCCGCGGCGGCCCGCTTCGAGGCACCCGCGGCGAAGAAGGTGGCCCACTCCCCCAGCTCGGGGGCGACCTGGCCGAGCAGCACCCAGGCGCTGCGCGGCCGGCGCCGGGCGGGCTCGGGCCGGGTGCGGGCGGCCAGCACCCCCGCGGCTGCCCGCAGCGCACCGAGGTGCGCGGTCGCGTACCGCTGCCGCGGATCGGTGTGCCCGGTCGCCTCGCGGAGCGCGCGGTGGGCCTGGTCGAGGAGCTGGGTGGCTGCGGGGGGCAGCGCCGGAGGAAGAGGCAGCTGGGTGGCCGGCACGCGGTCGGGCATGGCTCGGAGGGCGCCCATCAGTCGTGCACCCGGACGAGCCACCAGCGGTTGCCCGCGGCGTCCCAGGTCAGGTCGTAGACGCCGGCGAAGCTGGTGCGCGATCGCCCGGCCCGCACCGCCTCGACCCGCCACACCTCCTGGGTGGAGACCAGTTCCGCGGACGCCCCGCCGGGACCGGCGTCCTGCCGCCACCACGGCGCGGTCTCGACCCACGAGTCGAGCAGCTCGCCCACGAGGTACCGGGACTGCCCGCGCCAGAACTGCACCGGGCCCAGCGGCCCCCGCTCGACCTGGACCTCCTCGCCGACCCGTCCCGCGAGTTCACCGAGCACCCGGCTCATGACACCCTCCCCACCTCTGGCCACCCCGCGCGCCGCTCCCGGCCACCGCTCCGGCGGGGAAGGGCCGGGGAACGGTGGAGGAGCGACGCCGTTCGAACGCGTGTTCGAACACGGACCAGTAGACCGGAGCCGCTCGCGGGCGTCAAGACGGGAGCCGTCGTGTCGTCGGGCCCTGGCGGCGGAGCACGGACGGGACGGCGCCGGAACCGCGGCAGCACCGGTCCGGACCCGGTGGCAGGATCGGCGCATGCCCCCGCCGACCCCCGCGACCGAGCCGGAGCACCCCCGGGTCGCCGAGGTCGCACGCCTGCTGCGCGCTGCGGGAGCCGCCGGGACCGTGCGCCACCTGCCCGACAGCGCACGGACCGCCGCCGCGGCGGCCGCCCAGCTCGGCGTGCCGGTGGGCGCGATCGCCAACAGCCTGGTGTTCGACGTCGGCGGGAACCCGCTGCTGGTGATGACCAGCGGCGCCCACCGCGTGGACCAGGACCTGGTCGCCGGTCTCCTGGGCGTCCCCCGGGTCGACCGCGCGGACGCGGAATTCGTCCGCCGGCACACCGGTCAGGCGATCGGCGGCGTCGCCCCGATCGGCCACCCCGCGCCCATCGGCACCCTCGTCGACGTCGAGCTCGCCCGCTACGACCAGGTGTGGGCCGCCGCCGGGCACCCGCACACCGTCTTCCCCACCACCTACGACGAGCTGCTCCGCCTCACCGGCGGGACGGCGGCCGAGGTCGGCCCCGGACCGTCCGAGGTCCCGACGACGACCGAGGCGGCCGCGCGATGACCGACACCCGGCCCACCACCCGCGTGATCGAGCTGCCCACGGAGTGGCTGCGCGAGCACATGCACGAGGCGCTGATCATCTACGGCCTGGCCATGGGCTACGACTCCGCCGTCGTCGCCGGCCGCTACGGCTACGCCATCCAGCACACCGAGCGCCCCGGCTTCCGGGCCGTGGGCGCCTTCACCGAGACCCCGGACGGTGAGCAGCTGGTCGGCTTCGGCTACGGCTACGTGGTCGCGCCCGGCCAGTGGTGGCACGACCAGGTGCGCGCCGCCCTCGACCGGCGGACGGCGAAGAAGTGGCTGCCCGACGCCTTCGAGGTGTGCGAGCTGCACGTGCACCCCGACCACCAGAGCCGCGGCCTGGGCCGGCGGCTGCTGCACGCCCTCGTCGCCGGCATCCCGCAGCCGACCGCGCTGCTCTCCACCCCCGACGCGGACACGAAGGCCTTCCGGCTCTACCACGCCGACGGCTTCGTCGACCTGGCGCGCGGCTACCACTTCCCCGGCGACTCGCGGCCGTTCGCCATCCTCGGCGCGCGCCTCCCGCTGCATCCGCAGGACCGCGCGCCGGCGAACAGCCGAGCGTGAGCACACCCCCTCCCTCCGACGTCCGCGTCGACGTGGTCGTCGTCGGTTCCGGGCACAACGGCCTGGTCGCCGCCTGCTACCTGGCACGCGCGGGCCTCTCGGTCGAGGTCGTCGAGTCCGACACGGTGCTCGGCGGGGCGGTGTCGACGGTCGAGCGGTGGCCCGGGGTGCGGGTGGACCGGGGCTCCAGCGCGCACGTGATCATCCGGCAGAGCGGCATCGTCGAGGAGCTGGACCTGGCCGCCCACGGCCTGCGCTACGTCGACTGCGATCCGTGGGGCTTCGCGCCGGCGCCCTCCCCCGGCGATCCCGGCCCCGACGGCCGCCCCCTGGTCTTCTCCGTCGACCTCGACGCGACGTGCGCCTCGATCGCGGCGGCGTGCGGCCCGGAGGACGCCACGGCCTACCGGCGGTTCGTCGAGGTGTGGGGGCCGCGCAGCCGCGCCGTCGTCGCCTCCTTCGGCCGGCGGCCCAGCCCGGCCGGGCTGATCCGCTCGTTCTGGCCCCTCGGGGCACCGTCCGGCGGGCACCCGCGCACGCCTGGCGGCGAGCTGGCGGTGGACTTCCTCGGGTCGGGCGACGCGCTGCTCGACCGCTGGTTCACCAGCGAGCGGCTCAAGGCGGCGCTGGCCTGGTTCGGCGCGCAGTCCGGGCCACCCATGTCCGAGCCCGGCACCGCCGCGATGGTCGCCTGGGTCGCGTTGCTGCACGACGTCCCGCCCGGACACCCGGTGGGCGGCTCCGGCGGGCTCACGGCCGCGCTCCGCCGCCGGCTGGAGTCCGACGGCGGACGGGTCGTGCTCGGCGACGGCGCGGCCCGGCTGCTGACGGCCGGCGGCCGGGTCACCGGCGTGGAGACGGTCTCCGGACGCCGGATCGCGGCGGACGCCGTCGTCGCGGCCTGCCACGTCGACGTGACCCGGCGGCTGGCCGGGGACGCCGCACCGCCGGCCCTCGCCGACGCCGACCCTCCGCTGGGCAACGGCTTCGGCCTGGTGGTGCGGGCGCTGACCGACGCACCGCCGTCCTACCCCGGGGTCGGTGCCGACGAGGCGCTGGCCGGTCTCCAGCTGCTGTGCACCGACCGCGCCGACCTTGCCGCGGCGCACGGCGACTTCGCCGCCGGCCGGCTGCCCCGGGTCCCCGTGCCCCTGGGGATGTGCTTCTCGGCCAGCGACGGCACCCTCGCGCCGGCCGGGCAGCACGTCGTCACGATCTGGGGCCAGTGGTACCCCTACGAGCTCGCCGACGGCGGCGACTGGGACGCCCTCGCCGAGCAGGAGGCGCAGCGGCTGATCGCCGAGGTCGACCGCTTCGCGCCGGGCTTCGCCGCCTCGGTGCGCGAGACCTACGTCCAGACGCCGCTGGCCCTGGAGCGAGAACTGTCCCTGCTGCGTGGCAACGTCATGCACGTGGAGATGGGCCTGGCCAGCATGTTCGCCTTCCGGCCGACCCCCGCGCTGTCGGGCTACTCGGTCCCGGGCCTGGCGGGGCTGTACCTGGCCGGCGCCTCCACCCACCCCGGCGGCGGCGTGTCGGGCAACTCCGGCCGGACGGCGGCCCGGGTGCTCCTCGCCGACCGAGGAGGTCTCCCCCGCGCCCGCAGGACCGCCCGCCGGGTGGCGGCGCGGCTGCGGCGGACGCCGGCGTGACGACCGCGATCGCCCAGCGGCGCCGGTCGCCCGCAGGCGCCGTCCCGCTGGCGCTGGCGGTCGCCCTCGTCCTCACCGCGATCGCCTATCCGCTCACGTCCGGGGCCGCCCGCGACGCGGTGAGCTGGACGATCGTCGTGCTCGGGTCGCTGCTGTCGGTGGTCCACGCGGGCCTCAGCCGTGGCGCGCGGACGGCCGCCGGCCTGCTGGCGCTGGTGGTGGCCACCGCCGTGGCGTTCGAGGCCCTCGGTCTGGCCACCGGCTTCCCGTACGGCAGCTACACCTACAGCGACGCGCTCGGCCCGACCCTGCTCGGCGTGCCGTTCCTCGTCCCGCTCGCCTGGCTGATGATGGCGTGGCCGAGCTGGGTGCTGGCCGGCCACCTGGCGCGGCGCCGCGGCACACGGGTGGCCGTGGCCGCGGCCGCCTTCGCCGCCTGGGACGTCGTCCTCGACCCCCAGATGGTGCAGGCCGGCTACTGGACGTGGACGCACCCGCAGCCGGGGCTGCCCGGCATCGACACCGTCCCGCTGACCAACCTGGCCGGCTGGCTGCTCGCCGGACTGGTGCTCATGGCATCGCTGGACCTGCTGGTCGCACGGACCTCGCTGCCCGGCACCCCGCGGATCGGTGACGCGGCGCCGCTGCTGGCGCTGGGCTGGATGACGCTCGGCGGCGCGCTCGCCCACGCCGGATGGCTCGGCCTGCCGGGTTCGGCGGCCTGGGGCGCCGTCCTCTTCGTCCCCGCGTTCGTGGCGCTGCTCCTGCGGTCCCGCCGGTGAGCGGACGGCTGCTCCGCGCGCTCGCCGGGCTCTCCGTGGCGGGCGCCGTCCACGCGGCGATCAACGTCGCGCTGCTCCGCCGTCCCCCGGCCGATCCGCCGCCGGTGCGCCGTCCGGTCACCGTGGTGGTGCCCGCGCGGGACGAGGAGGAGCAGATCGGCGGCTGCCTCGCCGCCCTGCTCGACCAGCGGGGGGTCCCCGACCTCCGGGTCGTCGTCGTCGACGACGGCTCGACCGACCGGACGGCGGACGTCGTGGCGGCCGTGCCCGACCCCCGCATCCGCCTCGTGCGCGCGACGCCGCCCCCACCCGGCTGGCTCGGCAAGCCACACGCCTGCGCGACGGGTGCCGCCGAGGCCGGCGACGCCGACGTCCTGGTCTTCGTCGACGCCGACGTGCGGCTGTTCCCCGACGGCGTCGCGGGCGCGGTCGCCGTCCTCGACCGGCACGGTCTGGACCTGGTCTCGCCCTGGCCCCGACCCGTCGCGCACGGTGCCGCCGAGCGGCTGGTGCAGCCGCTGGCCCCCTGGCTCTGGGCCACGACGCTCCCCCTGCGGCTGGCCGAGCGGGCGGGGCACCCGTCGCTCGCCGCAGCCAACGGGCAGTTCCTCGTGCTGCGCCGGCGCGCGTACGACAGGGCCGGTGGCCACGCGGCGGTCCGCGGCGAGGTGCTCGAGGACATCGCGCTGCTGCGGGCGGTCAAGCGCGCCGGGGGGCGCGGGGTCCCGGTCGACGGCTCCCGGCTGGCGGCCTGCCGGATGTACGACGGATGGCCGGCGCTGCGCGACGGCTACGCCAAGTCGCTGTGGGCCGCGGTCGGCGGCACCCCGGCGGGGAGCGTCGCCGCCGCCGCGGGCCTGACCGCCGTGTGGGTGGTGCCGGCCCTGGCCGCGCTGCGCGGATCACGGGCCGGGGTGGTCGGCTGGCTGGCCGGCGCGGCGGGGCGCGCCGTCGTCGCCGCGGCCACCGGCAGCCGGATCTGGCCCGATGCGCTCGCCCACCCGCTGTCGGTCCTGCTGCTCGACGTCCTGGTGGCGCGCTCGGTGGCCGGCCACCGCCGCGGCACGCTCACCTGGCGGGATCGGCGCCTTCCCGCGGCCGGGGCGCAGCCGGTCCGGTAGCGACGTCCCGGACGATCGCCCGTGCCGCGGCCCGTCCCTCGGGTGCCGGGATCAGCGGGTAGACGTGCACGGCGCCCTCGCAGACGGTCAGCTGCACCGATGCTCCCTCGGCCGCGGCGCGGTCCCGCAGCAGGAGGCAGTCGGGCAGGCAGATGTCACGGGTGCCGACGTAGACGTCGATCGGCGCCAGGCCGGCCAGCGGACCGTTCAGCGGGCTCAGCCGCGGGTCGGTCGGGTCGTCGCCGCCGGCCCACGCGGCCGCGGCCTCGTGCAGCCCGGCGCTGCTCAGCCACGGGTCCCGGGCCTCGACCGCGGGGACGCCGGGGTTGCTGATCGTCAGGTCGAGCCACGGGGCGATCAGCACCAGCCGGCGCGGCTGCGGCAGGCCCGACTCCCCGAGCGTCCGCGCCAGGCCGAAGGCCAGCCCGCCGCCGGCCGAGTCCCCGGCGAGCGTGACCGCGTCCGCGCCGAACCCGGCGACCAGCTCCCGGTAGACAGCGGTGACGAAGGGATAGGCCTCGCGGTAGGTGTGCTGCGGGGCGAGCCCGTAGCTCGGCACCTCGACCCGCACGCCGGCGTCGGCCATGCGCGAGACCAGCGCCCGGTGCTGCGGCGAGATCTCGCCGACGTAGGCCCCACCGTGCAGGTAGACCGCTGCCCGCTCGGCCGTCCGCCCCCGGGGTGCCACCGTGTGGCACTCGAAGCCGCCGATGCGCCGGGTGCTGACCTCGTGCCTCCGGCGCAGCTTCGCGGGCGGCCCCGAGGGCCCCTTGGGCGCCGCGACGCGAGCGCGGCCGCGCTCGGCCGTCGCCATCCGCGGCTTGTAGGCCAGGCGCACGAACGTCGCCACGGCTCTCATCTGCAGGCTCGTCACCGCCCGCACCCTAGGTGGCCGGGTGGACCCCGGCGGCGCCGGGTTCAGAGCCGGCGTCGACGATGGGCGGGTGACCGACCGCGTGCAGTTCGACCCCACCGCGATGGACAGCGGCGCGTTCTACCGCGTGCTCAACTCCGTCGTCGTCCCCCGGCCCATCGCATGGGTGTGCAGCAGGTCGGCCGAGGGGGTGCTCAACCTGGCACCCCACTCGTTCTACACGGTGGCGTGCGTCGACCCGCCGGTCGTGCAGTTCACGTCGGTGGGCCGCAAGGACTCGTTGCGCAACATCGAGGCGACCGGGGAGTTCACGGTCAGCCTGACCCCCGAGTGGCTGTTCGAGCAGATCAACGCCACGGGCACCGACTTCCCGCCGGGGGTCAGCGAGGCCGAGGAGGTCGGCGTCCGGCTGGAGGACAGCGACCGGGTGGGTGTGCCGCGCGTCGCGGAGTCGCCGGTGTCGGTGGAGTGCACGCTGCACTCGACGGTGCGCCTGGGCGACAGCACCGTGGTCTTCGGCCGGGTGCTGCTGATCACCGTCCGGGAGACCGCCGTCCGCGACGGGCGGCCCCGCATCGAGCACCTGCAGCCGCTGGCCCGGCTCGGCGGCAACGAGTGGTCGACGATCGGTGAGGTGAAGGAGATCCCGCGGATCCCCTACAGCCACTGGGCGGAGGACCCCTCGATCGGCGAGCGGCTGCGCACCGGCTGACGCCCGGTCAGGGCAGGTGCGGCGCGACCTCGTCCGCGGCGTCGGCGCCGAAGGCGTCGGCGAACCGCTCGAGGAAGCTCTGCTTGGGCAGGTCGTACTCCTGGGTGCCGATGACCTCGACGGCCGCCGTGGCCACGGCGGAGCCGAGCTGGGTGGCCCGCTCCAGGTCCAGGCCCCACATGCGCCCGGCGATGAAGCCGGCACGGAGGGCGTCGCCGCCGCCGGTGGGCTCGACCGGCTTGGTCTCCGGGACGGCGATGACCGAGATCGGCTCGGCGCCGGCCTGGCGCACCAGGACGCCGTCGGCGGCACGGGTCGTGATCCACGTGCCCACCCGGGCGAGCACCTCGCGCTCGTCCCACCCGGTCTTCTGCTGGAGCAGGTGGGACTCGTACTCGTTGGTGAACAGCAGGTCCGCCCCGTCGACCAGGTCGCGGATCATCTCGCCGTCGGCCCAGGCCAGCTGCTGGCTGGGGTCCGCGGCGAACCGGTAGCCACGCTGCCGGCACTCGTCGGTGTGCCGCACCATCGCCGTGGGGTCGTTCGGGCCGACCACCACGAGGTCGAACTCCCCGACGCGGTCGGCGACGGGGCCGAGCTCGATGCCGCCCGCCTCCGACATGGCGCCCGAGTAGAACGAGGCGATCTGGTTGTTCGACGCGTCGGTCGTGCACACGAAGCGGGCCGTGTGCTTGAGCTCCGACCAGTGCACGCTGCCGGTGTCCACGCCGTGGCGGGACAGCCACGAGTCGTACTCGGCGAAGTCGCTGCCCACGGCGCCGACCAGGACCGGGGCCAGACCGAGCAGCCCCAGCCCGTAGGCCATGTTGGCGCCGGCGCCGCCGCGGTGCTGCACCAGGTCGTCGACCAGGAAGGAGAGCGACACGTTCTCCATCTGCCCCTCGACGAACTGCTCGGCGAACCGGCCGGGGAACGTCATCAGGTGGTCGGTGGCGATGGAGCCGGTGACGGCGACGGGCACGGGGCGGTCCTCCGGGAGCGGATCGGCGGAACGGCCGCACGATGTCGGGTGCCCGGACGAGGGCCGGGGCACCGCACAGCTTAGGAGCCGCGGCCACGCGCGGCTCGACGGCGTCAGCCGGCCAGCATCCGGCGCAGCGAGAAGCCCAGCTGGACGACGGCGACCGCACCGAGCGCCGCACCCACGGCCGCGCCCGCGGTGACCACCCCCGCGACGAGGTCGAGACCGGCCACGACGCCGGCGCCGCCCAGCGTCATGCCGCTCATCGCCACCCGGGTGGGCCGCTCCCAGATCGACAGCAGACCCGTCTCCTCGACCCCCGCCTGCCCCGCCCTGGCCCGCAGGTAGTCGGGCAGCCAGCACAGCGCACCGAAGGCGACGGCCAGCCAGCCGGGCGCCCCGGCGACCCACAGCGCGAGCGCGTAGGCGACCTCGGTCAGCCGGTCGACGACCGAGTCGAGGACGAAGCCGCGCTGCGAGGCGCGGCCGGTGCCGATGGCCAGCGCCCCGTCGAGGGAGTCCAGCAGCCCGGAGAGCCCGACCAGCAGGCCCGCCGCGATCAGCCAGGTCCCGCCAGCACCGGCCACGGGCACGGCGGCGGCCGCCACGAGCAGGCCCAGCGCGGTCGCGACCAGCGGGGGCAGCCCGGCGAGCGGCCGCGCCAGGGTCCAGGCGGCGGTCAGCCAGCCGCGGACCAGCGGGCTGTCGGTGGGCGTGTTCCCGTGCCAGCGCGACCAGGCGGCGAGGTACTCGTCGCGGCTCAGCACCGTTCCGCCCCCCTGGTCACCCGCGCAGTCGACCAGACGCCGCGCACCGGGGCGACCGCGGGGCACACCGGCGGGTGACGTGCGCCGCGCCGCGTTGCCCGCCGGCTGTCGCGGGGCATGGGGGAGGCATGGCACAGATCAGCGACGCCGTCGTCGTCGACGTCCTCCGCCGGATCGACACCCTGACCGCGCCGGTCGTCCGCCGCGCCGGCCGGCCGCCGGCCCTGCCGCAGGCCGAGCGCGACCAGTGGTGGGCCGACCGCGTCTCCGGGGTCGTCGCCGGGCTCTCGGCCGCTCCGCGGTTCGCCGGCAAGCTCGCCGACCTCCTCCCGCTCCAGAACACCGTCGGGGCGGCGGTCCAGTGCGCCGTCGTCCTCGGGGTGGCGTCGGAGCACGGCATCGAGGACAGGGCCGCGCGGATCTCCCTGCTCAGCCGCGTCCTGCTCCGCCGCGAGCTGAGCACCGAGCAGGTCGAGCCCCTGCTCGAGCGGGCCCGCGGCACCTACGCCGAGGAGGCGCTCGGCGCACGGGAGAGCCGCGGCGGGCTGCGGGGCAACCTGCGGGCGCTGTGGCGGGTCGCCGGCCTGCTCGGCCGCATCGACGACCTCCTCGACGCGCGCCCCAAGGGAAAGCTGCGGCACCGCGCCCTGTCCAACCTGCCGGTCGTCGGCGTCCTCGGCGGTTACGCGGCCGAGCGCGAGGGCCTGCGCCGGGCCGCGGCCGAGGCGGCCGCCGTGCTCGACGGGCGCCCGGTCAGGGGGTAGCCGTCTGCGGCACCAGGTTGGCGTAGACCTCGCGGGTCGCCGTGGAGCGGTTCATGGTGATGAAGTGGATACCGGGCACGCCCTCGGCCAGGAGCGTGCGGCACAGCTCGGTGGCCACCTCGACGCCGTAGGCGCGGACGGCGGCCCTGTCCTCCGGGCGGTCCCCGTCCAGCTCGGCGAACCGGGCGGCCAGCTCCGTCGGGAACGCCTGCCCCGACAGCTCCACGATCCGGGTGATCTGCCGGGCGTTGGTCACCGGCATCACCCCGGCGACGATCGGGACGTCGCAGCCGGTCGCGGCCACGCGGTCGCGCAGCCGCAGGTAGTCCTCCGCGCGGAAGAACATCTGCGTGATCGCGAAGTCCGCACCCGCCCGGCACTTGTCCACGAACATCTGGACGTCGGTGTCGAAGTCCGGCGACCGGGGGTGGGTCTCCGGGAAGGCCGCGACGCCGACGCAGAAGTCGCCCATCGACTTGATCAGCTCCACCAGCTCGGCGGCGAACTGCAGCCCCTCCGGGTGGGGCACCCACTCCGCCTGCGGGTCGGCGCCGGGCGGGTCGCCGCGCAGCGCCAGCAGGTTGCGCACACCGGCGTCGGCCAGCCGGCTGACCACGTGCCGCAGCTCGGCGACGCTGTGGTCCACCGCGGTCAGGTGGGCCAGCGGCGTCATCGTCGTCTCGTGGGCGATCCGCTCGGTCACCGCGAGGGTGCCCTCCCGGGTCGAGCCGCCGGCGCCGTAGGTCACCGAGACGAAGGACGGCTGCAGCCGCTCCAGCTGGCGCAGCGTCGTCCACAGCTGCGCCTCGCCCTGGGGCGTCTTGGTCGGGAAGAACTCGAACGACCACGTCGGCTGGTCGGTGGCGAGCAGTTCCCGCACGGTCGGGGTCACGGCACTCCAGGGTACGGGCGGAGCCGGACCCCGGGAGCACGACATTTCTCACGTCCGCCGCATCCGGCCGGGCGGCGTCGGCGGAAGAGAGCCGACAGCACCCCTGCCGAACAGATGGAGACACGATGACCCGGAGCACCGGACCCGCCCTGCTCCCGCGATCGCGCACCATCCGGTTGGGCAATACTGGGGCCGTGACCGCAGGGACCGAGGCTCGCGACCCTGCAACCGCTCCCCCGCTCGCCGCGGCCGAGCTCGACGGGCTCCGGTCGGCGGTCAGCGACGCCCTCTCCGAGTTCCTCGACCGCCAGCGCGACACGCTCGCCGCGATGGACCCGAGCCTCACCCCGGTGGTGGACGAGGTGTGCGCCCTGGCCGAGGGCGGCAAGCGGCTGCGCCCCGCGTTCGCCTACTGGGGCTGGCGCGGCGCCCGCAAGCCCTCCGGCGGCGAGGACGAGGCCGCGGTGCTCCGTGCCGTGGCGGCACTGGAGTTCGTGCACGCGAGCGCGCTGGTCCACGACGACGTCATGGACGGCGCGCACACCCGGCGGGGTCGGCCGGCCACCCACGTGGGCTTCGCCGCCCGCCACGCCGACGAGCGGCTCGACGGCGACCGCGAGCTCTTCGGCACCGGCGCGGCGATCCTCGTCGGCGACCTGGCGCTGGTGTGGTCCGACGAGCTGCTGCGGCGGTCCGGCATCTCCGCGGCGGCCCTCGGCCGCGCGCGGGCGGTCTGGGACACGATGCGCACCGAGGTGACCGCGGGCCAGTACCTCGACCTGCTGCGTGCCGCGGGCGGTCTGCCCGGGCCGGACGGCGCCCTCACCGTGGCGCGGTACAAGAGCGCCGGCTACACCGTCCAGCGACCGCTGCAGCTGGGTGCGGCCATCGCCGGGGCGGGTCCGGAGGTCACCGACGCGTACACGTCGATCGGCCTCCCCCTCGGCGAGGCGTTCCAGCTGCGCGACGACGTCCTCGGGGTGTTCGGCGACCCGGCCGTGACCGGCAAGTCGGCCGACGACGACCTGCGGGAGGGGAAGCAGACGCTGCTGATCGCGCTCGCCGAGGAGGCCGCCGACGCGGCCGGCCGTCGGCTGCTCGACGAGCTGCTCGGCAACGGCGACGCCGGCCCGGAGGAGTTCGACGCGCTTCGGGCGCTGCTCGAGGCGACGGGTGCCCGGGCCCGGGTGGAGGAGCGCATCACCGAACGGACCGCCCTGGCCCGGGCCGCGATCGCCGCGGCCCCGCTCGCCGACGACGCTCAGGCCGCCCTCGACGCGCTCGCCGTCGCGGCGACGTCCCGCACCGCCTGATGCCCCGCACCGTCCCCGGGCGCACCGACCGGGTCGTCGTCGTGGGCGCCGGCCTGGCCGGGCTGGCGACCGCGCTGCGCCTGCGCGGTGCCGGCCGGGAGGTCACCGTCGTCGAACGGGCGCCCGGCCCCGGCGGGCGGGCCGGCCGAGTCGAGCGGCACGGCTACGCCCTCGACACCGGGCCGTCGGTGTTCACCGCACCCGAGATCGTCGCCGACACCCTGGGCGCGGTCGGCGACAAGCTCGAGGACCGGCTGACGCTGGTGCCGCTGGAGACCACCTACCGCGCGCAGTACGCCGACGGGTCGCACCTCGACGTGCACGCCGACCCCGACGCCTTCGCCGCCGAGGTCGCCGCGCTGTGCGGCCCGGCGGAGGCCACGGCGCTGCGGCGCTACCTCGCCGACCTCGCCGAGCTCTACCGGCTCCAGCTGAGCACGTTCATCGACCGCAACCTCGACTCGCCGCTCGACCTGGTCGGGCCCGAGCTCGTGGCGCTGGCCCGCCGCGGCGGGTTCGGCCGGCTGTCGCGGCACGTGCAGCGGTACTTCGCCGACGACCGGCTGCGCCGGCTGTTCAGCTTCCAGGCCCTCTACGCCGGGGTGTCGCCGTTCCGCGCCATCGCCGCCTACGCCGTCATCGCCCAGCTCGACATCGGCGCCGGCGTGTGGCACCCCATGGGCGGGATCGCCGCCGTCCCGGACGCGCTCGCCGCGTCGGCGGCCGACGCCGGGGTGGCCTTCCGCTACGGCGCGACCGTCGCGGGCCTGGAGACGTCGGGGTCCCGCGTGACGGCGGTGCAGCTGGCCGACGGCGACCGGCTCCCCGCGGACGCCGTCGTCGTGACCACCGACCAGCCGTGGCGGCTGGTGCCCTGGCTGCGGGGGCCGCGCCGGCCGGTCTACTCGCCCTCCTGCGTGGCCCTGCACGTCGGCGTCCGCACGGAGCTCCCCGGGCAGGCGCACCACACGATCAGCTTCGGCGAGTCGTGGCAGGGCGTCTTCGACGAGCTCACCCGGGACGGGCGGCCGATGAGCGACCCGAGCCTGCTGGTGAGCATGCCCTCGCGCACCGATCGCGGGCTGGCGCCCGAGGGCGGTCAGGTGCTCAGCATCGTGGCGCCCACGCCGAACCTCGACCGGCGCAGCGGCGGCAACCCCGACCTGGACTGGACGACGCTCGGCCCCCGCTACCGCGACGAGGTGCTGGCCACGCTGGAGGACCGCGGCTGGACCGGCCTGACCGGCGCGATCGAGGTCGAGGAGATGGCGACCCCGCTCGACTGGGCCGCGCAGGGCATGGCCGCCGGCACCCCGTTCGCGCTGGCCCACACGTTCGGGCAGACCGGGCCCTTCCGGCCGTCGACGCTGCCGCGACGGGGACCGGAGAACGTCGTCCTCGCCGGGTCGTCGGTGCAGCCCGGCGTCGGCGTCCCCATGGTGCTGATCAGCGGTCGGCTGGCCGCGGAGAGGATCACCGGATGACCGCGGTGGCCGATCGCCAGGAGCAGCTGGGCGCCGCGTACCGGCACTGCGCGGCGATCGCCGCGCGGCACGGCAAGAGCTACCACCTGGCCACCCGGCTGCTCACGCCGGACCGGCGCCCGGCCGTGCACGCGCTCTACGCCGGCGCGCGCACCGCCGACGACCTCGTCGACCTGCCCGGCGCCGACCCGGCCGGTGACCTGGCGGCCTGGTCGCGGGCCGTGATCGAGGAGCTCGACACCGGCTGGTCCGACGACCCCGTCCGGCTGGCCCTGGTCGACACCTACCGGCGGTACGACATCCCGGTCGAGCACCTGGTCGACTTCCTCGCCGCCATGACCAGCGACCTCGACGTCGACTCCTACCCCGACATGGCCGCCCTCGACAGGTACATGTGGGGGTCGGCGTCGGTCATCGGCCTGCAGGTCCTGCCGGTCCTCGGGACCGCGCCGGGCGTCGCCCGCGAGGAGGCCGCGCCGCACGCCATCGCGCTCGGCGAGGCCTTCCAGCTCACCAATTTCCTCCGGGACGTCGCGGAGGACATCGACCGGGGGCGGGTCTACCTGCCGGAGGACGCGATGGCCGCGCACGGGGTGACCCGCGAGCAGCTGGCCGAGAAGCGGCACGACGCCCGGTTCGAGGCCCTGATGCGCGAGATGGTCGCCGTGGTCCGCCGCCGGTACGACGACGCCGCGCCGGGAACGCCGATGCTCGCGCCGGAGTCCCGCGACTGCGTCCGGGCCGCGACCGCCCTGTACGGCGGGATCCTGACCGAGATCGAGCGGGCGGGTTACCGCGTGCTCGACGGGCGGGTGTCGGTGTCCAAGCCGCGGCGCCTCGCGGTGTTCGCCCGGCGGTTGACCGCCGCCCAGCTCGCGAGGGTCAGGGTCACCATGGCGAAGCCGAAGAGCAGGTCCTCGACCGGCGCGTAGGCGATCCGCGGGCCCCAGATGGTGCGCTCGTCGTAGGTCACGACGTCCAGACCGGTCAGGACGCCGTTCATCAGCAGCTGGAACGTCACGATGATCGCGTAGGCGGTCCAGAAGACCTTCCGGGTGACCATCCGCGTGCGGTAGACGGCCAGGTCGACGACGAGGACGGCGAGGACGGCCACGACCGCCAGGGCGGAGTAGCTCACCGGTCGGCCGCCTCGCGCGGATAGCCGGCGTCCCAGCCGGTCACCTTCCGCACCGCCTCCAGCGCGAGCACCGAGCACAGCGGGACGACGAGGAAGAACAGCACCTCCTCGACCGGGATGCCGCCGGGCAGCCGCAGGCCCAGGGTCAGCTCGTCGCTGTAGTCCCAGTGGCCCTGCGCGATCGCGTACAGCACCCAGACCACGAAGACGGCGAACTCCGGCAGGACCGCCAGCAGCAGACGGCGCCAGCGCGCGTAGACCCGAACCCGCAGGACCAGCTCGAGCGGCGCGGTCACCACCAGGCACCCGGCGAGCAGCACGAGGTACGTCAGTGAGCCCACGGGACCAGCTTCCGCCCGGGACACGCGGCCGGATGCACCGCGCTCAGAACGCCAGGGCCTGCGCCCGGCGGGTGACCTCGGTGTGCCGGTCGTCGCGCAGCGCCTGCACCGGCGTGCCCGGCAGCGACTCGTCCTCGCGGAACAGCCAGTCGAAGGCCTCCTGGTCGGTGAACCCGCCGTCCTTGAGGACGGTCAGGAGACCGGGGAGGTGCTTGAGGATCGCGCCGTCCTGGACGAAGTCGGCCGGGATCTTGCCGTTGCCGCTGCCCGGGACCGCCATGAGCTTCCGGTCGCGCAGCAGCTGCCGGACCCGGTTGGGCGACGTGCCCAGGAGCTGGGCGACCTCGGCGGGCGTGAGCGTGTCCATGGGGAGCAAGCCTATGGGGGCCCGGCCGGTGCCCCGCGACACCTCCCCGGCCGGCGCGATAGCCTCTGCCCGGGCCGTGACTGGCGCGTCGAGGGTGGGCAACCACCGGGGAGCGGCCTGCAGCATCCCGCCGTGCGCCTGGGCACCTTCCCGACGTCTCGCGCAGGAGCCCCACATGACCTCCTTCGATGCCAGTGCGGCCACGGCCGCCTACCGCAACGCCCTGCAGGTGATCGGCGCCGTCGAGCCGCGGGTCGCCGACGCGATCGGCCAGGAACTGGCCGACCAGCGGGCCTCGCTCAAGCTGATCGCCAGCGAGAACTACGCCAGTCCCGCCGTCCTGCTGACGATGGGCAACTGGTTCAGCGACAAGTACGCCGAGGGCACCGTCGGGCACCGGTTCTACGCCGGCTGCCAGAACGTCGACACCGTCGAGGCGCTGGCCGCCGAGCACGCCCGCGAGCTGTTCGGTGCGCCGTACGCCTACGTCCAGCCGCACTCCGGCATCGACGCCAACCTGGTGGCCTTCTGGGCGGTGCTCGCCTCGCGCATCGAGTCGCCGGCGCTGGAGAAGGCCGGCGCGAAGCACGTGAACGACCTCTCCGAGGCCGAGTGGTCCGAGCTGCGGCGCGCCCTGGGCGACCAGCGGATGCTGGGGATGTCCCTCGACGCCGGTGGCCACCTCACCCACGGCTTCCGCCCGAACATCAGCGGGAAGATGTTCGAGCAGTCCTCCTACGGCACCGACCCGGCGACCGGCCTGCTCGACTACGACGCCGTCCGGGCGAAGGCCCGCGAGTTCCGGCCGCTGATCCTCATGGCCGGGTACTCCGCCTTCCCGCGGCGGGTGAACTTCGCGACGATGCGCGAGATCGCCGACGAGGTGGGCGCCACGCTCGTCGTCGACATGGCCCACTTCGCCGGCCTGGTCGCCGGCAAGGTCTTCACCGGCGACTACGACCCGGTGCCGCACGCGCACGTCGTCACCAGCACCAGCCACAAGTCGCTGCGCGGCCCGCGCGGCGGTTTCGTGCTCGCCCAGCCGGAGTACGCCGAGGCCGTCGACCGCGGCTGCCCGATGGTGCTGGGCGGGCCGCTCCCCCACGTCATGGCGGCGAAGGCCGTGGCCTTCGCCGAGGCCCGTCAGCCGACCTTCGCGCAGTACGCCCAGGACATCGTGGACAACGCCGTCGCCCTGGCCGACGGCCTGAAGCGACGGGGCGTGGACCTGGTCACCGACGGCACGGACAACCACCTCGTGCTGCTCGACGTCAGCTCCTTCGGGCTCACCGGCCGGCAGGCGGAGTCGGCGCTGCTCGACGCCGGCATCGTCACCAACCGCAACGCCGTCCCGGCCGACCCGAACGGCGCCTGGTACACCTCGGGCGTGCGGATCGGCACGCCCGCGCTGACCACGCGGGGCTTCGGTGTCGCGGAGTTCGACCGGGTGGCCGAGCTCATCGCCGGTGTCCTGGGGGCGACGACGCCGACCACCACGTCCTCGGGCGAGCCGTCGCGGGCGAAGTACGTGCTGGCCGACGGCCTGGCCGACCGCACCCGCGCCGCCGCGGCCGAGCTGCTGGACGCGCACCCGCTCTACCCGGGCCTGGACCTGGGCTGAGCGGCCCACCGCATTTCATCCGCACCACCGGCCCCGGCGGCCCCCCGTACCGCGTGGTTGTGCGACCGTCGCCGGTGACGCTCCTACACTCGCTCGGGTGGACACCGCCGTGACCGACCCCGTGGTGGGCCTGGTCCTCGAGGGGCGCTACCGCCTCGAGGAGCGGCTCGCGCGCGGCGGCATGTCCACCGTCTACGCCGCCACGGACCTGCGGCTGCACAAGACCGTCGCCGTCAAGGTGATGGCCGAGCACCTGGCGCACGACCCGACGTTCGTCGACCGGTTCACCCGCGAGGCCCGCGCGGCCGCGATGCTCAGCCACCCCAACGTGGTCGGGGTGAGCGACCAGGGCACCGACCAGGGCCTGGTGTTCCTGGTCATGGAGCTGGTGCGCGGCCGCACGCTGCGCGACCTGCTCACCGCCCGCGGCCGGCTGACCGTCGCCGAGGCGTTCGCGGTGCTCGAGCCGGTCCTGGCCGGGCTCACCGCCGCGCACCGGGCCGGCATCGTGCACCGCGACATCAAGCCCGAGAACGTCCTCATCGGCGTCGACGGCGTCGTGAAGGTGGCCGACTTCGGGCTGGCGCGCGCCGTCGTCGGCACCGGGACCGCCCAGGCCAGCCAGACCGGCGGCGTCCTCATCGGCACGGTGGCCTACCTCTCGCCCGAGCAGCTCGAGCGCGGCAAGGCCGACGCCCGCAGCGACATCTACGCGGCCGGCATCGTCCTGTACGAGATGCTCACCGGCCACCCGCCCTACGGCGGGGACACGCCGCTGGCCGTCGCCTACCAGCACGTGCACCACGACGTCCCGGCGCCGTCGGACGAGGTCCCCGGTCTGCCGTGGGCGGTCGACGAGCTGGTCGCCCGCACGACCCGCCGCGACCCGTCGGGTCGGCCGCTGGATGCCGGTGCGTTCCTCGCCGAGCTCGGCCACGTGCGCAAGGACCTCGGCATCGAGCCCGTCCCGGTGCCCACCGGCCGCAGCACCGCCGGCCCGCAGACCCTGCGCCCGACCAACCGCCCGACCCGCCCGCGGCACCCCAGCGACCCGGGCACCGCGGTGCTGAACAGCCAGCGCACCGACCGCGCCGGCCGGACCAGCATGCTGCCGGCCATGGGCGGCCCCACGATGAACGTCAACGGCCGCCGGCCCGCCGGGCTGGAGCGCCCCCGGCCCGGCGTGCCGCAGCACATCCGCCGTCGCCGCGCCCGCCTCGCGGTCGCGATCGTGCTGCTGCTCGCCGTGACCATCGGCGCCATCGGCTGGTGGCTGGGCAGCGGCCGGTGGACGCAGATCCCCGAGCTCGTCGGCCAGGACCAGGGAGCCGCCATCGACCTGCTGCAGGAGGCCGGGCTCACCCCGGACTGCTGCGAGGAGGTGTGGAGCGAGGAGTTCCCCGCCGGCACCGTCATGTCGACCGACCCGGAGCCCGGCGAGGCGATCCGCGGCACCGACGTCCGGCTCGTCGTGTCGCAGGGGCCCGAGCGCTTCACCGTGCCCACCGACCTGGTCGGCCAGCCCTACGACGACGTGGTGGCCCGGCTCCAGGAGAGCGTGCCCGTCCAGCTCACCCGCGGCGAGGAGTACGACGACGGCGTCGCGGCGGGCCTCGTGATCGGGTTCGTGCCGCCCGCCGGCACGCAGCTCAAGCGGGACGAGGTGGTGCAGGTGGTCGTCAGCCTCGGCCGCTCCCCCGTCGCAGTCCCCGACGTCACCGGGCAGACCTTCGAGCAGGCCACGGCCAACCTCGAGGCGCTCGGCTTCTCCGTGAACCGCGTGGCGGACGGCCGCAGCGCGGCCGTCGACGCCGGCGAGGTCATGGCCGTCAGCCCGGTGCCGGGCGAGTCGGCCCCCTACGGCAGCACCGTCGACATCCAGGTGTCCTCCGGCGTCCCGCTGGTGACCGTGCCCGACGTGACGGGCATGAAGGAGGACGAGGCGACGGCGACGCTGCAGGCCGCCGGCCTCACCGTCGACGCGACGAAGTTCTTCGGCAACAAGGTGCGCCAGCAGACGCCCGCTCCCGGCGAGAGCGTCGAGCAGGGCACCTCCGTCAAGATCCTGGTGGCCTTCTAGCGGTGCAGCTCGCTCCTCCCGCGCCCGCGATCGGGGCGCACATCCAGATCAAGGGCGGCCTCGCCAAGGGCGGGCTGGCCTACACCGACGCCGTGGGCGCCTCCGCCGTCCAGGTCTTCGTCGGCAACCCGCGGGGCTGGAAGCTCACCGACGGCGACCCGAGGCAGGACGCCCTGTTCGTCGAGGGCTGCGCCGAGCGCGGGGTGCCGTCCTTCGTCCACACGCCCTTCCTGGTGAACGTCGGCTCCCCCACCGAGGCGACCGTGGACCAGTCGATCGCGTCCATCCGGCACAACCTGGCCCGAGCCGCCCAGCTGGGCTGCGCCGGCGTCGTCGTGCACGCGGGGTCGGCCGTCGGCGAGGACCGGTACGAGTCGGCGCTGCGCCAGCTGCACGAGAGGCTGCTGCCGGTGCTGGACGCGGCGCCGGCCGACGGCCCGCGGCTGCTGATCGAGCCGACGGCCGGCGGCGGCAAGGCGCTGGCGGCGACCGTCGAGGAGCTGGGCCCGTACTTCGCCGCGCTGGAGGACCACCCGCTGCTCGGCGTCTGCTTCGACACCTGCCACGTGTGGGCGGCCGGCCACGACCTGGCGGCGCCGGGCGGGATGACGGCGACGCTCGATGCGCTGACCGCGGCGGTCGGGCCCGGGCGGCTGGGACTGGTGCACGCCAACGACTCGCTGGACGAGTGCGGGTCCAAGCGGGACCGGCACACCACGATCGGCGAGGGCTCGATCGGGGTGGCGCCGTTCGCCGAGCTGCTGGCTCACCCGTCCGTTGCCGGCGTCCCCCTGGTGGTCGAGACGCCGAGCGAGCTGGACGGCTCGCCGTCGGCCGGGCACAAGCGCGACATCGACCTGCTGCGCTCGCTCGCGGCGCCCGCGGCTGATTCCCGCGCCGCCTGACCCCTGCCGGGCGTTGTCCCTCAGCCGGTCATTCCGGGCGGTGGAACGGCCGCCTGGGGGACAACGCGGCCGGGTCAGCGGGTGAGGAGCTCGCTCAGGACGTCGGCGGCGCGGTCGACGGCGGCGCGGTCCACGTCCAGGTGCGTGACCAGGCGGATCTTCCGCGCGCTCACCTGCGACACCAGCACGCCCTGCGCCTTGGCGGCCTCGGCGACCAGCGGGGCCTCGACGTCGTCCAGCACGACCATGTTGGTCGGCACCGTCGACGGGTCGATGCCCAGCCGCTTGGCCAGCAGCTGCGCGTGCTCGTGGTCCTCGCCCAGCCGCGGCAGGTGGTGGTCCAGCGCGTACAGGCACGCCGCCGCGAGCACGCCGACCTGCCGCATGCCCCCGCCCAGCCGCTTGCGCCACAACCGCGCGGTCGCGATGCGCTCCGCCGATGCCACCAGCACGGAGCCGACCGGCGTCCCGAGACCCTTGGAGAAGCAGACGGACGCGGTGTCGGCCAGCGAGCCGTAGGTCGACAGCGGCACACCGGAGGCGACGTGCGCATTCCAGATGCGGGCGCCGTCGAGGTGCACGGCGACGTCGGCCTGCCGCGACCGGTCCCAGAGCTCCTGCAGCTGGTCGAGCGGCTGGACGAGCCCGCCGCCGCGGTTGTGCGAGTTCTCCACCGCGATCGCCGCGGTCGCGGTGAGGTGCCAGTTGTCCTTGGGCCGCACCTGGTCGATCAGCTGCGCCGCGTCGAGCCGGCCGCCGTCGGACACCACCGTGCGCGTGGAGATGCCGAAGATCGCCGCCGCCGCACCCATCTCGTAGGTGACGACGTGCGCGTCGGCGTCGCAGAGCACCTCCTGGCCCGGCTCGCAGACCAGCCGCATCCCGATCTGGTTGCCCATCGTCCCGGACGGCACGAACATCGCCGCCTCGTGGCCGAACAGCTCCGCCGTCCGCTCCTCGAGGGCGCGGACGGTCGGGTCCTCCTCGTAGACGTCGTCGCCGACCTCGGCCTCGGCCATGGCCCGGCGCATGCCGGGCGTGGGCTTCGTGACGGTGTCGGAGCGGAGGTCGACCCACTCACCCACGGAGCATCTCCGCGACCAGGAACGCGAGCTCGAGAGACTGGCCGGTGTTCAGCCGCGGGTCGCAGGCGGTCTCGTACCGGCTGTTGAGGTCCTCGTCGCTGATCTCCATCGCCCCGCCGAGGCACTCGGTGACGTCCTCACCGGTGAGCTCGACGTGAATGCCGCCCGGCCAGGTGCCCAGCGCGCGGTGCACGTCGAAGAAGCCGAGCACCTCGTCGACGACGCGGTCGAAGTGGCGGGTCTTGTAGCCGGTGGACGACTCGTGGGTGTTGCCGTGCATGGGGTCGCACTGCCACACGACCTGGTGCCCGGACGCCGTCACCTTCTCCACGATCGCCGGCAGGACGTCGCGGATCTTCCCGTTGCCCATGCGGCTGATCAGCGTGAGCTTGCCCGGGATGCCGTCGGGGTCGAGCCGCTCGACGAGCTCGGTCGCCTGCTCGGGCGTCGTCGTCGGGCCGATCTTCACGCCGATCGGGTTGGCCAGCTTCGAGGCGAACTCGATGTGCGCGCCGTCCATCTGGCGGGTCCGCTCCCCCACCCACACGAAGTGGGCGGACGAGGCGTAGGCCCGGCCGTCGTGCACCCGCAGCAGCGCCCGCTCGTAGTCGAGGATCAGCGCCTCGTGGCTGTTGTAGAGGTCGACGCTGCGCATCTCGGAGTGGTCGATGCCGCACGCCTTCATGAACGCCAGCGCGCGGTCGATCTCGCGGGCGATGACCTCGTAGCGCACGCCGGCCGGTGAGTTGGCGACGAAGTCCTTGTTCCAGTCGTGGACGGCGTGCAGGTCGGCCAGGCCACCGCGGGCGTAGGCCCGGATCATGTTCATCGCGGCAGCGGAGTTGGCGTAGGCGCGCACCAGCCGGTTGGGGTCGGGGATGCGCTTCTCGAGCACCGGCTCGAGGGAGTTGACCATGTCGCCCCGGTAGGACGGCAGGCCGAGCGCGTCGGTGTCCGACGAGCGCGGCTTGGCGTACTGGCCGGCCACCCGGCCGACCTTCACGACCGGCACGCTCGCGCCGTAGGTGAGGACGACGGCCATCTGCAGCAGCGTGCGCGTGGTGCTCTGCAGGTGCGGCTCGGTGTTGAGGTCGAAGGTCTCCGCGCAGTCGCCGCCCTGGAGCAGGAACGCCTTGCCCTGCGCCACCTCCGCCAGCTGAGCGCGCAGCCCGTCGATCTCGGCGGGCGCGACGATGGGCGGCACCGTGGCCAGCGTGCCGAGGACGGCGTCCAGGGCGGCGCGGTCGGGCCACTGCGGCTGCTGGGCGGCGGGGAGGTCCTTCCACCGGTCGAGACCGGGCACCAGCTCAGCGGGTTCGGGGAGACTCACGGCACCGAGCGTACTTCCCGGCCCCGCAGCGGCCGCCTAGCCGAAGAAGACCTCGGCCTCGGCGTACCGCTCGGGCGGCACGAGCTTCAGCTGGGCGGTCGCGGCCGACAGCGGCACCCGCACGATGTCGGTACCGCGCAGGGCGACCATCACCCCCGACTGCCCGTCGTGGACGGCGTCCACGGCGGCGAGGCCGAAGCGCGTGGCCAGCACCCGGTCGAACGGTGACGGGGTGCCGCCGCGCTGGATGTGCCCGAGGACGACGGCCCGCGCCTCCCGGCCGGTGCGCTCCTCGATCAGCGAGGCCAGGGCGGCGCCGATCCCGCCGAGGCGGACGTGCCCGAAGGCGTCCTTCTCCCCCGTCGACAGCATGAGGTCGCCGTTCTTCGGCTTGGCGCCCTCGGAGACCACCACGATCGGCGAGTAGCCCGACTCGAAGCGGTGCCGGCAGTGCGCCACGACGCCGTCGACGTCGAACGGGTTCTCGGGGATGAGGATGACGTTGGCGCCACCGGCCATGCCGGCGTGCAGCGCGATCCAGCCGGCGTGCCGGCCCATCACCTCGACGACCAGCGTGCGGTGGTGGCTGTCGCCGGTGGTGTGCAGCCGGTCGATCGCCTCCATCGCCACGCCGACGGCGGTGTCGAAGCCGAACGTGTAGTCGGTGGAGTCCAGGTCGTTGTCGATCGTCTTCGGGACACCGACCACGCGCACCCCCGCCTCGGCCAGCCGGGTGGCCACGCCCAGGGTGTCCTCTCCCCCGATGGGGATCAGCGCCTCGATGCCGAGGCGGTCGAGCGTGGCGAGCACCGCCTCCGGCCCGCCGTCGACCGCGTACGGGTTGGTCCGCGAGGTGCCGAGCACGGTCCCCCCGCGGGGCAGGATCCCGCGGACGGCCGCGAGGTCCATGGCGACGGTGTCGGCCTCGAGCACCCCCCGCCAGCCGTCGCGGAAACCCACGATCTCGTCGCCGTGCTCGGCGATGCCCTTGCGGACCACCGCCCTGATGACGGCGTTGAGCCCGGGGCAGTCGCCGCCGCCGGTCAGGATGCCGATCCGCATGCTGTTCCTCCGGGAAGGAGTCGGGCCCCCACGTGGTTGGACGCCGTCATGATGCCGCAGGTCACAGCGTTACCGGGGAGTTCTTCGTGATCACGCTCACCGGGGTCACCGGAACGCTCGGCGGCCGGGTCGCCGAGCGGCTGGCGGCCGCCGGGGTCGCTCCCCTCCGCCTGGTCGTCCGCGACGCCGCCCGCGCGCCCCGGCTGCCGGGTGCCGAAGTCGTCGAGAACCCCGGCGGGTACGCCGACGGCGCCGGTCTGCGGGCCGCTCTCGCCGGCACCGACACGCTGTACCTCGTCTCCGCCGCGGAGGCGGAGGACCGGCTGCAGCAGCACCTCACCGCCGTCGAGGCCGCGGCCGCGGCCGGTGTGCGACGGATCGTCTACACGTCGTTCGTCGGAGCCGACCGTCCCGACCCGACGTTCACCCTGGTCCGCCACCACCGCGCGACGGAGGAGGCGATCCGCGCGACCGGCATCGCGCACACGGTCCTGCGGCACAGCATGTACGCCGACTTCGTGCCGTTCTTCGCGGTGCGCGAGGGCGACCGCGCGGTCATCGCAGCACCGGCCGGCGAGGGTGCGACCGGCTTCGTCTCCCGCGACGACCTCGCCGACGTCGCCGCCGCCGTCCTGCTGCGGGACGACGGCGACCTGGACGGCCGGGCGCTCGAGGTGACCGGGCCGGAGGCGCTGACGCTGGCCGAGGCGGCCGACGTGCTCACCGAGGTGACCGGCGTCCCCGCGGAGTACCGGCGGCAGACGACCGAGGAGGCGTGGGCGACCCGTCGCCCGTCGGGCCACCCCGACTGGGAGGTGGAGGGCTGGGTGTCCAGCTACCTCGCCATCGCCGCCGGCGAGCTCGCCCCGGTCACCGACGTCGTCCCGGGGCTGACGGGGCACCCCGCGCGCACCGTCGCCGAGCACCTGCGCGCCCACCCGGAGGACTGGGCCCACCTGCGCTGACGCCGGCCTCAGACCCCCGTGACGCCGTCGATCCCCTCGCGGAGCAGGTCGGCGTGGCCGTTGTGCCGCGCGTACTCCTGGATCACGTGCAGCAGGACCAGCCGCAGCGAGTAGGCGGTCCCGTCCCGGTCGGTCCCCGTGACGTCCAGGGACGGCGCCGCCCCCTCGATCCGGCGGGCGTGCCCGATCTCGCCCTCCCAGGCCGCGAACGCCTCGGCGACGTCGGCGTGGGCGGCGTCGTAGGCGACCTGGAAGTCGCGGTCGGCCGACCAGACCAGCGGCACGTCCTGCCCGTCGACAACCCGGCGGAACCAGGAGCGCTCGACCTCTGCCATGTGCCGGACGAGGCCCAGGAGCGACAGGGTGGACGGCGGCATGGACGTCCGGCGCAGGTCGTCGTCGGAGAGCCCGGCGCACTTCACCGCCAGCGTCGCCCGGTGCCAGTCGAGGTAGCCGCGCAGCGTCTCCCGCTCCCCGCCGGTGAGCGGCGGCTCGGTCCGGCCATCGGTCATGGCCCGATCCTGCCGCAGGTGTCGGTCCGGTCACGAACGCCCCGTCGGGTACCGGTCCGCGTCCCGGCTGCCGAGATACGGAACGACAGCAGCGCTTTAGTGCTGCTCAGGACTCGGAGGACGACGGGCAATGCGCAGGATCGCGGTGCCGGGCTGGGCGGACCCCAGCGGGTGGGGCATCAGGACCAAGGTGGTGGCGCTGGCGGTGGCCAGCGTCGCCGTCACGGGCGTGGCGATGGGCGGGGTCAGCGCCTGGCAGAGCGGGCGGTTCGCCGACGACGCCGAGCGCGACGTGCGCGCGCTGGTGGAGGAGGACATCTCCCGCACCGCCGCGGGCGTCTACGACGTCGTCTCCACCCAGGGAGCGTCCACGTCGGCCAAGGTCGACTCCGACCTCGCGACCGCCCAGTACGTCCTGCAGCAGGCCGGCGGCTTCTCCATCGACGACTCCGGCGAGGACCTGGTGCCGTGGGAGGCGAAGAACCAGCTGTCCGGCGAGGTCACGCCGGTCCAGCTGCCGCAGGTGCTCGTGGGCGGGCAGTGGCTCGGCAAGAACGCCGACGTGAACGTGCCCACGCCGGTCGTCGACACCATCAAGTCGATGGTCGGCGCGACCGTGACGATCTTCCAGAAGACCCCGGAGGGCAACTACCTCCGGGTGGCGACCAACGTCCAGGCCGCGTCGGGCGCCCGGGCGATCGGCACCTACATCCCGGCGGTCAACCCCGACGGCCAGCCCAACCCGGTCGCCGCCGCGGTGAGCCGCGGCGAGACCTACCGCGGCAACGCGTTCGTCGTCGACTCGTGGCTCGTGTCGGCCTACGCGCCGCTCACCGGCCCCGGCGGTGACGTCGTCGGCGTCCTCTACGTCGGCGTGAAGCAGGAGAACCTGCCGGCGCTGCGCGAGAGCCTCGACGCCACCACCGTCGGCGACACCGGGCACATCGAGGTCTACGGGGGCACCGGCGACCGCGCCGGCACCGTGCTGATCAGCCCCGACGCCGTCCGGGACGGCGAGAACGTGCTCGCGGCGACCGATGCCGAGGGCACCCCGTACGTGCAGCAGATGGTCGACGCCGCGGTCGGCCTCGAGGCCGGCGAGCAGGCCACCGTCCGGTACGTGGACCCGGACGCCGGGCCGACGACGGTGCGCCTCACCTACTACGCGCCCTGGGACTGGGTGATCGCCACGGTCGCGCGCGACGGCGACTTCTCCGGGCCGGTGGAGTCCCTGGAGGACGGCCGTTCGTCCATGCTCGGCGCCCTCCTGGTCGCCGGAGTCCTCATCGCCGTCCTCGGCGGGCTCGTCGCCTACTGGATCGGCCGCCGCCTCACCGGGCCCCTGCACCACCTGCGCGACCGCATGGCCGAGATCGCCGACGGCGAGGGCGACCTGACCCAGCGCATGGACGACTCCCGCTCGGACGAGGTCGGCCAGCTCTCGGCGGCGTTCAACCGCTTCGTCGAGAAGGTGGCCGGCACGATCCGCGACATCGGGCGCTGCGCCCAGGAGGTCGCCTCCTCCGCCGCGGGCGTGGCCACCGTCGCCGACGGGCTCGCCCAGCGGGCGTCGCGCAGCCGGGACCAGGCGCAGGGCGCGCACTCCTCGGCGGCGGAGATCAGCTCCAGCGTCAGCTCGGCCGCCGCGGGCGCGCAGCAGATGGGCGCCTCCATCTCCGAGATCGCCCGCAGCGCGACCGAGGCCGCCGAGGTGGGGCGCCAGGCGGCCGACCTGGCGCAGAAGACCGAGGCGACCATCGCCGCCCTGGGTGCCAGCTCGGCGGAGATCGGCGACGTGGTGAAGGTGATCTCCGGGGTGGCCGAGCAGACGAACCTGCTCGCGCTCAACGCCACGATCGAGGCTGCCCGCGCCGGCGACGCGGGCAAGGGCTTCGCCGTCGTCGCCAACGAGGTCAAGGAGCTCGCCCAGGAGGCCGGCAAGGCCAGCGAGGAGATCGCCCACCGGGTGCAGGGCATCCAGAGCGAGACCTCGGCGGCCGTCGGCGCGATCGCGCGCATCGCCGAGGTGGTCCGCGCGATCAACGACCACCAGACGACGATCGCCAGCGCCGTGGAGGAGCAGACCGCGACGACGAGCGAGCTGACCCGCAGCGTCGCGGCCGCCGCCGACGGCGCCGGCTCGGTGACGACGACGCTCACGGCCGTGAGCCGGGACGCCGACGACAGCGCCGCGGACGTCGACCGGGCCCGGGCCGCCGCCCAGGAGCTGGACGGGCTCTCCCGCGAGCTCAACCGCCTGCTGGGGGTCTTCACCGTCTGAGCCGCGGTCCCCGTCGCGGTCACCGTGCGCCGGTCCACCTCGTCGCCGGTCGACGAGGTGGACCGGCGCACAGCCGCGTCCGGGTCAGCCCGTCGTCATCGACCAGACCGTCGGCCCGCCGTCCGGGAGCACGAGCTCGTGGCGCACCGACAGCCCGTGCGCCTCGTAGAACGGCACGTTCTCCGGGTTCATCGTGTCCAGGCACGCGACCAGACCGGCCGCGCGGGCGGCGGCGACTCCCCGGTCGAGCAGCTCCCCGCCCAGACCCTCGCCCCGGCGGTCGGGATCGACGCCGAGCAGGTGGAGGTAGGCGTGCGGCCGGGACGGCCGTTCCTCGCCCAGCACCGCCATCGCGCCACCGATCGCCGCCGCCCGTTCCGCGCCCATGAGCGCGCTCATGAGCCCTCCGAGCGTCGGCAGCCGGTCGCCGTCCCGCTCGGCCTGCCCGGGCCACTGCCACATGGCGACGGCCACGGGCCGGCCGCGGTGGACGCAGTCGACCCGTCCTGCTTCCAGGTAGTGCTCGGCGAACAGGCCGAACATCGCCGCGCACGCGTGCGGCCGCACCTCGTCGTCCGGGAAGAACCACACCATCAGCGGGTCGGCGGCGAACGCCCGGGCCAGCAGGGTGCGCGCCTCGGGCGCGGTCAGGTCGGGCACGGCGGGCAGCCTGTCGGACGACGGTCCGGCCGCCAAGGCGTTCAGGCGCGGACGGCCGCCATCGCCTTCCAGCGCTCGAGGTTGTAGCGGGCATCGACGAGGGCGTCGTGCGTCCCGCTCGGCTTGGGCGGCAGCGGCGGCTGACCGAGGTCGTCCCAGCGCTGGCGCAGCTCGCGGGTGAAGCGCGGGATGGGACGGGGCAGCGCCGGCATCGCCCCCCACAGCTGGGCCAGGGCCACGTGGTCGTAGGCGGCGAACCAGGCCCAGAGCTCGATCTCCTCCCCCGGCCCGGTGAGGAAGGCCAGGAGGTCGTCGCGGATCCGCTCGCGGCTGCGCCAGGCCTTGTCCGCCGGGGGCGGGAGCTGGTCGAGCACGTTGCGCCGGACCCACGGGATCGCCCTGCGCTCGTCGAACTCGGTGCTCACCGCGTAGAACTCGCGGCCGGTCTCGTCGACCACGCCGATGGACACGAGGTCGATCGTGGTGCCGTCCTCGATGAACTCGGTGTCGTAGAAGAAGCGCCGGGTCACCTGTCCACCGTAGGACCGTCGTGCGGCGGGGCCGGCTCCTGCCAGCTGTCGCGCACGGCCACGGCCTCCACCTCGACCAGCTGGTCGGGCCAGCCGAGCACCGTCACCCCGACCAGCGTGCTCGGCGCGTCGTGCTCGCCGAAAGCGGCGCGGACGACGTCCCAGGCGGCGACCAGATCGCCGCGGTCGGTCGTCGCCACGTAGACGGTGGTCTTGAGGACGTCGTCCAGCCCGGCACCGGCGCCCTCCAGCGCGGCGACGAGGTTCGCCATGACCTGGCGCGCCTGCCCCCTGACGTCGCCGACGGCCACCGTCGCGCCGTCGGCGTCGAGCGGGCAGGCGCCGGCGGTGAACACCATCCGCCCCGGGTCGGTCACCGCGGCGTACGCGTAGGGGGCCGTCCCGGCCAGCGAGGACGGTCGGACGAGCTCGATCCCGGTGGTCACCGGCCGATCATGGGTCACCGGCGGGCCGGGTGCCGCCCGGAGTCGATAGGTTCGCCCCATGCCGGTGCTGGCGATCGATGCAGGGACGACCGGGGTGACCGCGCTGGTCGTGGGCGAGCAGGGCGACGTCCTGTCCCGCGGTTACCGCGAGTTCGCGCAACTGTTCCCCCGGCCCGGCTGGGTGGAGCACGAGCCCGACGACATCTGGACGGCGACCGTCGCGGCCTGCCGCGAGGCGCTGGCCGGCACCGACGCCGAGCCCACCTGCATCGGCATCACCGACCAGCGCGAGACCGCCGTCGTCTGGGACCGGCGCACCCTGCACTCCCCCCGCCCCGCCATCGTCTGGCAGGACCGCCGCACGACCGGCATCTGCGACCGGCTGCGGGACGACGAGGAGCGCGTCTCCCAGCTCACCGGCCTCCGGCTGGACCCCTACTTCACCGGCACGAAGTTCGCCTGGCTGGCCGAGCACGAGCCCCGGGTGTGGTCCGGCGTCCGCGACGGCGCCCTGGCCCTGGGCACCGTCGACTCCTACGTCATCGCCCGGCTGACCGGCGGGGCCGCGCACGTCACCGACCCGACGAACGCCAGCCGCACGCTGCTCTTCGACCTGGAGAAGGGCACCTGGTCCGACGAGCTGTGCGACCTGTTCGACGTCCCCCGCGCCGCGCTGCCCGAGCTGGTCCCGAGCTCGGGCGTCGTCGGCACGACCGACCCCGACGCCTTCCTCGGGCTGTCGCTGCCCGTCGCCGGCATCGCCGGCGACCAGCAGGCCGCGCTCTTCGGGCAGGCCTGCTACTCCCCCGGCGACTCCAAGTGCACCTACGGGACCGGCTCGTTCGTCCTCACCAACACCGGCTCGACCCCGGTCCGGTCCGACGCCGGGCTGCTGACGACGGTGGCGTGGGACCTCGGCGAGGGCCTGGTCTACGCGCTCGAGGGCGCCATCTTCGTGACCGGGGCCGCCGTCCAGTGGCTGCGCGACGGCCTCGGGCTGATCGACTCCGCGAACGAGATCGAGGGCCTGGCGCGGACGGTGCCCGACTCCGGCGACGTCGTCTTCGTGCCCGCGCTGACCGGGATGGGCGCCCCGCACTGGGACCCGCACGCCCGCGGCGCGATCCTCGGCATCACCCGCGGCACCACCCGGGCCCACCTCGCGCGGGCCACGCTGGAGGCGATCGCGTTCGAGGTGCGCGACGTCGTCGACGTGATGGTGGACGAGGCCGGGCTGGAGGTGCCGGAGCTGTCGGCCGACGGCGGGGCGAGCGCCAACGACCTGCTGCTCCAGCTGCAGGCCGACCAGCTGGGTGTCCCGGTGCGCCGGCCGAAGGTCACCGAGACGACGGCGCTCGGAGCCGCGTTCCTGGCAGGCCTGGGCACCGGGCTCTGGAGCAGCACCGACGAGCTGGCGCAGACCTGGGCGCTGGACCGCCGCTTCGAGCCCGACGAGGGCCGCCGCGACGACGGGCGGCACGCCCGCTGGCGTGCCGCCCTCCCCCGCGCCGGCGGCTGGACCAGCTGAGGGGACTTCCTGTACCGGAAGTCCCCGTTCAGGCGGCGCCCTGCGAGCGGTCGCCGACCGAGTTCCGGCCGAACTCCCTGCCGTTCAGCGCGGCGATGTCGCGCTCGAGCTGCGGCACCCGCTTGGCCGACACCTTCATCGCCACCTTCTCGGCGACGACGCCGGTCACCAGCTGGCGCAGCGCCGACACGACGCCGACCGAGCCCGGCACGAACACCCGGCGGCCACGGGTCTCCAGGTTCTCCACGAGCGCGTCCGCGCACGCCTCCACCGAGGTGTAGGCGCCCAGGGGGCCGGGGAGCTGCTTGCGCGTCGCCTTGAAGGTCGGCAGCGCCTCCTCGGTGTCGCGCACCATGTCGGTGTCGATCCAGGTCGGGTGGGCGCTGGCGACCGTCACCCCGCGGTAGGCGACCTCCAGGCGCAGCGCGTCGCCGAACCGCTCCACACCCGCCTTGGCCGCGCAGTAGGCGCTCATCCCGGGCAGCACGGTGAAGGCCGCCGCCGAGCTGATCAGCAGCACGTGGCCCTTCCGCTTCGCGATCTCCGGCAGCGCGGCGTGCGTGGTGAGCATCGCCCCGATGAGGTTCACCTCGATCGTCCGGGCCAGCGCGTGCGCGGAGCTGGTCATCACGGTGGTCAGCGGCGCGATGCCGGCGTTGGCGACCACGACGTCCAGCCCGCCGAACGTGTCGACGGTCCGCTGGACGGCGGACCTCAGCGCCTCGGCGTCGGTGACGTCGGCCTCGACCCACAGGTGCTCGGGTCCGAGCTCGGCCGCGACCGCGGCGAGCTGCTCGGGCTCCAGTCCGACCAGGGCGACCCGGGCGCCGCGCGCGGCGGCACGGCGGGCCAGCTCGGCGCCGATGCCCCGGGCCGCGCCGGTGATCAGGACCGTCTGCCCGGCCAGGGGCGTGCGGGGGCGCTGCCTGCGGAGTGACGCCATGGGTGCTCCTCGGGTCTGGAATTGCTGTGTCGGAGAGGTACAGCTCCAATTGAGCCTGCTCAGGGGCCGTTGTAGCTTGTTGAGCGTTGCTCAGCAAGCCGGAGGACAGGAGCCCGTCCAGGTGACCAGCACGCTCGAGAACCAGTCCGCCACCGTCCCGACCGCCCTGCGCGACGTGCGCGTCGCGATCATCGGGTCCGGGTTCGCCGGGCTCGGCATGGCCATCGCCCTCAGGCGCCGCGGGGAGACCGACTTCGTCGTCCTGGAGCGGGCCGGCGACGTCGGCGGCACGTGGCGGGACAACACCTATCCCGGCGCGGCGTGCGACGTGCAGTCGAACCTCTATTCCTTCTCCTTCGCGCAGAACCCCGGCTGGGGGCGCTCCTACTCCGAGCAGCCGGAGATCCAGGCCTACCTGCAGCGCACCGCCGACCGGTTCGACGTCCGGCGGCACTGCGTCTTCGGTTCCGACGTCACCTCGGCGCGGTGGGACGACGCCGCACAGCGCTGGCACGTCTCGACCACCGCCGGCGACTTCCGGGCCCGCGTCCTCGTCTCCGCCGCCGGCGCGCTGGCCGACCCGACCTACCCCGACATCCCGGGCCTGGACTCGTTCGCCGGCACCGTCATGCACTCCGCCCGCTGGGACGCCGGCCACGACCTCACCGGCGAGCGGGTCGCCGTGATCGGCACCGGGGCCTCGGCCATCCAGGTGGTGCCGGCGATCCAGCCGGTCGTCGGCAGCATCGCCGTCTACCAGCGCACGCCCGCGTGGGTGGTGCCCCGCACCGACCACCCGGTGAAGCCGTGGATGCAGAAGCTCTACCGGTTCGTGCCGGGCTTCCAGAACGCGATCCGCGCGTGCCTCTACCTCTTCCGCGAGTTCCTCGTCATCGGCATGGCGAAGAACCGCCGCTTCCTCAAGCCGGTCGGCAAGCTGGCCCGCGCGCACCTGCACCGCCAGGTGCGCGACCCGAAGCTCCGGAAGGCGCTGACGCCCGACTACACGATCGGCTGCAAGCGGATCCTGATCAGCAACGACTACTTCCCCGCGGTCGCCGCGCCCAACGCCGAGCTCGTCACCGCCGGCATCCAGGAGATCCGGCCGCACTCGATCGTCACGGTGGACGGCGTCGAGCGGCCGACCGACACCATCGTGCTGGCGACCGGCTTCCACGTCACCGACCTGCCGATCGCGGAGAAGATCTGCGGCCGCGACGGGCGCTCCCTCGCCGAGGTCTGGGCGAACGGCATGGTGAGCAACAAGAGCGCCGCCGTCGCCGGCTTCCCCAACATGTTCCTGCTGGTCGGGCCCAACGTCGGCGTCGGCCACACGTCGATGGTCTACATGATCGAGTCGCAGGTGGCCTACGTCGACGACGCGCTGCGCACCATGGACGCCGAGGGGCTGGCGGTCCTCGAGACCACCCCGCAGGCCCAGGAGGCCTGGCGCTCGCTGATCGCCGAGAAGTCGAAGGGCACCGTGTGGCTGGCCGGGGGCTGCGCCAGCTGGTACCTGGACGAGCACGGGCACAACACGACGCTCTGGCCGGACTTCACCTTCCGGTTCCGGAGACTGACCCGGACCCTCGATCGCGACAACTACGTCGGTGTCCCCGCCGGCACGCAGCGCCCGGAGGTGGCCGCGTGAGCACCCCGACCCTCCTCCGCCGGGTGGCCGCCGTCCGCACGCCGGACGACGCCCTCATCCACGCCGTCGTCGACGGCTCCGACGACGCCCCGGTCACCCTCGTCCTCGCCCACGGCTGGACCCTCGCGCAGGCCTCGTGGGACGACGTCGCCGAGCTGCTCACGCCGCGCGTGGCCGCCGGCGAGCTCCGGCTGATCCGCTACGACCAGCGCGGGCACGGCCGCTCCACCTGGGGCCGGTACGCCGACGACGTCGCCGAGCTGACCATCGACCAGCTCGGCGAGGACCTCGGCACGCTGCTGGACGAGCTGGCGCCCTCCGGCCCCGTCGTGCTCGGCGGGCACTCGATGGGCGGCATGACGATCATGTGCCTGGCCGCCACCCGACCGGAGCTGTTCGGTGAGCGGGTGCTGGGCGTCGCCCTGGTGTCGACGTCGGCCGGCGACCTCGCGCCCGCGGGCGAGAACCTGCTCGAGCGCCTGCAGCTCAAGCTCGCACCGGGCATGGTCGCCGCCGCGATCGGCGGCGCACGGGCGCTCGAGCGCGTGCGACAGCTGCTGCCCCCCACGCACCCGCGCCACCAGAAGCTGGTGCGCGAGCTGCTGTACGGCGCGGACGCGACCGACGAGATGGTGCTGGCGGGGGCCGAGATCATGCACGCCTCGACGGTGCGCGCCTTCGCCGCCTTCTACCCGGCGCTGGGCGAGCACGACAAGCGCCAGGAGCTCGACGCTCTGGCGGGCGTGCCCGTGGAGATCCTGGTCGGCGACAGCGACAAGCTCACGCCCGAGCGGCACAGCCACCAGCTCGCCGAGGCGCTGCCGGAGGCGCACCTGCAGATCGTCCCCCGGACCGGTCACATGCTCCTGCAGGAGCGCGCGCCGCTCACGGCCGAGGCGATCGGGCGGCTGCTGGCCGCCGCGACGGCCGAGCGGGCCGCCGCGTGAGGGGCACCCCCCGCCGATGACGGCGGCATCGCGCCCCGACCACCCGCGGCTGCGGCGCACGGCCGGCGACCGCCGCGCGCAGCTGGTGCAGATCGGTCTGGAACTGCTCCCCACGACGCCCGTCCAGGAGCTCACGATCGACGAGGTGGCGCGGCGGGCCGGCATCAGCCGCAGCCTGCTGTTCCACTACTTCGCCACCAAGCGGGACTACTACACCGCCGTGACCCGGGCGGCCGCCGACCTGCTCTGGGAGCACCTGCTGCCCGCCCCGGGCACGCCGCCCGACCAGCAGGTCACCGGGATGCTCGACCGCTACGTCGGATGGGTGGAGACGTTCCCGGAGAGCCACCTCGCGTTCGTCCGCGGCGCCGGCGGTGGTGACCCGTGGGTGTCGGAGGTCTACGAGGAGATGCGGGCCCGGCTGGTGGAGCTGGCGCTGAGCGCGCTCGAGCTCCCGGACGACGCCCGGCGCCGTCAGCTGGTGCTCGCCTGGTTCGCCTTCACCGAGGACCTCGTCGGCCAGTGGGTGCAGGAGCCCACGATGACCCGGGACGAGCTGCTGGAGCTGCTGCGCGACGTCCTCGCACGCCTGACCGACCGCTGACCCCTCGGCTTCCCGCACCGGAGGCTCGGGTCGTTCAGCCGGCGAGGGACGTCGGGGCGCGGTCGGCCGCCTCGTCCGGCGGCGGCTGCAGCCGGGCGACGACGTCGGGAGCGCTGGCGCCGGTGGCGTCCATCGACTTCTTGACCGTCGCGCCGTAGACGTCGACGTACTCCTGGCCCGACAGCATCATGATCTCGTACATGATCTCGTCGGTGATCGACCGCTCGACGAAGCGGTCGCCCGACATGCCCTCGTAGCGGGAGAAGTCGAGCGGGGCGCCGATGCGCACGTTCACGCGGGTGATCGACTTCCCGAACGGGAGCTTCTTCTTGCTGTAGACCATCGCGACCGGGATGACCGGGGCACCGGTCTCCAGCGCCATGCGGGCCACGCCGGTCTTGCCCCGGAAGAGCCGACCGTCCGGGGAGCGCGTGCCCTCGGGGTAGATGCCGAGGACCTTGCCCTCGCGCAGGGTGCGGATGCCGGTCTGGATGGCGTTCTCGGCCGCCGAGGCGCTGGAGCGGTCGATGGGCACCTGGCCGGCGCCGGAGAAGAAGGCCCGCTGCGCCGCGCCCTTCACGCCCGTGCCCGTGAAGTACTCGGCCTTGGCCAGGAAGGTGACGCGGCGCTTGAGCTGGAGGGGCATGAAGATCCAGTCAGCGGCGGACAGGTGGTTGCTCGCCAGGATCGCGGCTCCCGCCGCCGGCACGTTCTCGGTCCCCTCGGCCCGGGGACGGAACACGGCGTGCACCGCGGGGCCGATCGCGACGAACTTGAGGAACCAGTAGAACAACACGCCTCCCTGTTGAGCTGCCAGACTAAGGAGCCCGTCGGCGGAATCACAATCGGTCGGCGGTGTGACCTTGTTCCGTGATCACGCCCCGGTCGGCACCGCCACCGGACGCCGAGGAGGACCCCCGTTGTCTGGACCGACCGCGCCGCAGGACGTCATGCCCGGTGCCGAGCCGTTCTCCTTCCCCGGCGGGGACGGTCCCGACGGCCGCACCGGCGTGCTGCTCGTGCACGGCTTCACCGGCACGCCGATGAGCATGCGGCCGTGGGGCGAGCACCTGGCGGCCGAGGGGTTCGCCGTCCGCTGCCCGCTGCTGCCCGGCCACGGGACGCGCTGGCAGGACTGCAACCTCAGCACCCACGACCAGTGGACGGCGACCGTCGAGGACGCGTTCGACCAGCTGGCGGCCGAGTGCGACCGGGTCTTCGTGGCGGGCCTGTCGATGGGCGGCACGCTGGCCACCCGGCTGGCCGAGGTGCGTCCGGACGACGTGGCCGGTCTCGTGCTGGTGAACCCGGCGCTGCTCACCCAGCGGCTCGACGCCAAGCTGCTGCCGCTCATCGCGAGGCTGACCGGCAGCTGGGCGCCGATCGCCAGCGACATCAAGAAGCCCGGCGTCACCGAGCTCGCCTACCCCAAGCTGCCGACCCGGGCGATGATGCAGCTGCGCGGGCTGTGGGCCGCCACGCGGGCCGACCTCGGCCGGGTCACCGCGCCGGTGATCGTCTTCCACAGCGTGGAGGACCACGTCGTCGAGCCGGTCAACAGCACGGTCCTGCTCGCCGGTGTGGGCAGCTCGGACACCACCGAGGTGCTGCTCGAGGACAGCTACCACGTGGCCACGCTCGACAACGACGCCCCGCGGATCTTCGCCGGCTCGGTCGACTGGATCCGCGACCGGGTCGGCGCCGGCGAGAACCCGGGCACAGGGAGCCCGGCCGCGGAGTCGCGGTGACCACCCGCCGGGGGCGCGGCCGCCGCGACAACGGGCTGGACGCGGCGCTCTGGAGCCCGCTGCGCGACGTCGACCCGCGGGTCGGCGAGCACCTGCTCGACCTGCTCCACGCCGTCGGCATCGCGGCCTACCTCGAGCCGTCCGCGGACGTCGAGCCCTACACGCGGTCGGTCAGCCTGCCGAGCCCGCCGTCGGACCGGCTGTTCGTCGACCGTGCCCGCCGGGCGGAGGCACGCACCGTCGTGGACGAGCACGCCCCGGCGGCCGAGGTGCGGCCGCGGCCGGAACCCGAGCCGGCGACGGCCCGGCGCGAGCTGGACGAGGACGCCGAGTGGCGCCGGATCGTGGCGGCGTTCGAGGAGGAGCACGGCCGGGCGGTCGTGGACGAGGAACCCGTCGACGCTCCCCCGCCGCCCCCGCACGAGCTGCCCGTCCTCGACCAGCCCGACGAGCACTACGAGCCACCGCCGGCTCCGCCCATCCCGGCACCGGCCCCGGCGTCGCTGTACGCGGTGCTGCTCATCGCCGCCGGCGTGCTGCTCATCGGGGCGCCCGGGATCCTCGACCTGTCCGCGGACGTGGGCCTGGTCATCGGCGTCGCGGGCATCGCCGGCGGGGTCGCCATGCTGGTGTCGCGCATGCGGGACAGGTCCGACGACGACGGTGACGACGGCGCCGTCGTCTGACCCGCTAACGTCCGGCGGGTGAGCCCCGCCGCGCACTCCGCCATCGTCACCGTCACCGGCCACCTCGTGGACACCGGCATCCTCGCCCGGATCCTCGACGACGTCCTCGAGTACGGCGGGGACTACCGGATCGAGAGCCTCGACCTCGGCCGGCAGCACGAGGACGAGTCGCGCGCGCTCATCGAGATCAGCGCCGAGGAGACCGAGCACCTGGAGCGGATCCTCATGCGCGTCCAGATCCACGGCGCCAACGCCGTGGACCCCGGGACGGCGACCACCCGGCCCGCTCCGGCCGACGGCGTCTTCCCCGACGACTTCTACTCGACCACCAACCTGGAGACGCTCGTGCGCCTCGACCGGGAGTGGATCCGGGTGCGGCAGCCGGAGATGGACTGCGGCCTCGTCGTCACCGAGGAGGACGGGCGGCAGGTCGTCCGCACCGTGCCGGTGAGCGACGTGCGGGCCGGCGACGCGGTGGTCTGCGGTGCGCACGGCGTCCGGGTCGAGCTCCCCCAGCAGGCGCCACGCGGCGAGGAGGACGACTTCGGCTTCATGTCGTCGGCGGTCTCGAGCGAGAAGCCGCAGGCGCTCCTGGTCCGCCAGATCGCCGAGCGCATGCGGGAGGTCAAGGCCGAGGGCAAGCGGATCCTGTGGGTCGGCGGCCCGGCGGTGGTGCACACCGGCGCCTCCCCCGCCATGGTGCGGCTGGTGCGGGCCGGCTTCGTCGACGTCCTGTTCGCCGGCAACGCGCTGGCCACGCACGACATCGAGTCGGCGCTGTTCGGCACCTCGCTCGGCGTCGACCTGGCCAAGGGCTCGGGCGTGCCGCACGGCCACGAGCACCACATCCGGGCCATCAACACGATCCGCGCGGCCGGCTCGATCCGGGCGGCGGTCGACTCCGGCGTCCTCACCGGCGGGGTGATGCACGCGATGGTCGAGGCGGGCAAACCGTTCGTGCTGGTCGGCTCGGTGCGCGACGACGGCCCCCTGCCCGACGTCTACACCGACGTGATCGAGGGGCAGCGGGCGATGCGCGCCCAGCTGCCCGACGTCGGCTTCGCGATCATGGTCGCGACGATGCTGCACTCCATCGCGACGGGGAACATCCTCGCCGCGTCGATCCCGCTGGTGAGCGTCGACATCAACCCCGCGACCGTCACCAAGCTCGCCGACCGCGGCAGCGCGCAGGCGATGGGGATCATCACCGACATCGGCCTGTTCCTCGAGCAGCTGGCGCGCGAGCTCGCCCCCGAGTAGGGCTCACCACTCCCGGCGGACGGTGCCCTTCGGCCCGGACACCAGGGACGCCGCGGGGACGTCGTCGGCCACGACCGTCCCGGCCGCGACGACAGCGTCCCGGCCGATGCTGACGCCGGGGAGGATGGTCGCGCCGGCGCCGATCCAGACGTTCTCCGCCACGTCGATGGGTGCACCGGTGAGCCACTGTCGCCGCTCCCCCGGGTCCACCGGGTGTCCCATGGTGATGAACGTGGCCTTCGGGCCCACCATCACGCCCTCGCCCAGCCGGATGCCGGCGTAGTCCAGGAACGTGCAGCCCTGGTTCACGAAGACCCGCTCGGCGAGGTCCAGCCGCAGGCCGTGGTCGGTGTAGAAGGGCGGGTAGATCGTCACCCGGGCCGGCAGTGGCCGCCCCAGGATCTGCTCCAGCAGCGCGGCCCGACCAGCCTCGTCCTCGAACGGCAGGACGTTGAGCCGCGACGTCAGCCGCGTGACCTCCAGGACGCGCTCGCTCATCGCCCGGAACGCGGGGCCCAGGACCCGCTCGCCCCGCGCCAGGAGCTCCGGGTCGTGGATGGGCAGGACGCGGTCGCTCACCTCGACCGTCGGCCTAGGCCTCGCCGTCGGCGACGGCCTGGCGGACCAGGTCGGCGGCACCCACGATGCCGGCCTGCGGGCCGAGCTCGGCGACGACGACACGGGGACCGGGCCGGAAACCGCGTCCGGGCAGCGCCCGCTCGAGCCGGTTCCGGGCCGGGCCGAGCACCATCTCGCCGAGCTTGCTGACCCCGCCCCCGATGACCACCACCTCCGGGTCGAGGCTGGCAGCCAGGTCGGCGATGCCCTGACCGAGCCAGACGCCGACGTCAGTGACCAGTTCCAGCGCGAGCGGGTCGCCGTCCGCGGCGGCGCGGGCGACGTCCTCGCCGGTGAGCCGGTCGGGCTCGCAGTCGACCCGCTCCAGCAGCCGGGCGGCCGCGGCCGGGGACGTGCGGGCGACCTCGCGGGCGGTCTGCCCGAGCGCGGTGCCGCTGGCGTACTGCTCCCAGCAGCCGCGGTTGCCGCAGGCGCACAGCCGGCCGTCGGGGACGACGCGCATGTGCCCCCACTCCCCCGCCACCCCGTGCGAGCCGCGGCGCAGCCGGCCGTCCAGGACGATCCCGCCGCCGATGCCGGTACCGAGCGTGATCATGAGCGCGAGGTCCGCGCCCCGCGCGGCGCCGTAGCGGTACTCCGCCCAGGCGGCGGCGTCCGCGTCGTTGCCCACCCACAGCGGGCGCTGGAGCCGGGACGCGAGGTCCTTGCGCAGCGTCGAGTTCCGCCAGGCCAGGTGCGGGCTGAACAGCACGGTGTCCCCGGTGCGGTCGAACCACCCCGCCGCGCCGACCCCCACGCCGACCAGCTCGCCGTCGTGGCCGGCGGCGAGCTCCTCGACCACCGCCGCGATGGCGTCCTCGGTGTCGCTCACCGAGGCGCCCGGCGTCGCCCGCCGCGCGGTGGCCAGGATCGTGCCGTCCTCGGCGACGACCCCACCGGCGACCTTGGTGCCGCCGATGTCGATGCCGAGCGCTGCCCGCCCGGCGGTCGTCGGCTCCGTCACGCGATGTCGATCTGCTGGACGGGCGCGGGCGGCTCGCCGTCCTGCGCGGGCGCAGTGGCCGGCGGGGCCGGCTGACCCGCCTCGGCCACCGTCCGCAGCGCCGCGGCCGCGGTCGTGAGCAGGTCGGCCAGAGCGGCCGTCACCTCGGGCCGCTCGCCGCGGACGACCGCGGCGACCTGGCAGACCGGGCACCAGCGGCAGTCGGCGGAATGCCCGGCCTCCCCGTCGGCAGGGGGGACGGCGGAGGCGAGGCTGCCGCGGACGGCCTCGACGAGGCGCTGCGCCTGGTCGATCCAGTCGGTTCCGGGGGTCATGAGGTCCTTCCCTCTGCGCCGAGGAGGTCGGCGGGCCAGAGCGTGGGGTCGGGGCGGAAGCCCACCTCGAGGCGCGCGTCGGCGGTACCGGGGTCGGCGAGCCGGCCACCGGTGACCTCGCAGCGGCGCAGCAGCGCATCGAGCCGGACCGAGCGGCGGACGCCGCCGACGGTGAGCACGAGGTCGTCGACCCAGCGGGTGAGCGTGACGGTGCCGTGCTCGGCGAACGGCAGCGGCAGTGCCAGCTGCCAGCTCCCGGCCTCCTGCCGCTCGGGCCCGGGAGCGGGGAAGCCGGTCGTCCCGGGCAGCTCGTCGACCAGGAGGCCGGCCAGCTCGTCCGCGTCGGCCGGGGCGGTGGCCGCCTCCGGCACGCGGTGCACCGGCGCCACCTCCGCCAGAGCGGCGAGGGCCGCGTCCTGCTCGGCGGCGCGGCGCGTGCTCCACTCGTCCTCGCCCGGCAGCGGGAGCACCCGGGTGAGCACGGCTCCCGCGCGGAGACCGTGCAGGCCGAGCACCGTCGCCGCCGCGCGCAGCGCGACCGCGGACGACGGGCGCGGGGGCGCCACCAGGTGCACGGCCGTGCCGGTCGGGTCGGCGAGGCGGTCGGCGGCCAGCAGCCGCTCCACCACCGGGACGGCGGACAGCGCGGCGTCGACCGGCCCGCGCCGGACCGCCCCGGAGGCGACGGCGGCGGTGCGGACGGCGCCGAGGGCGCGGACGCCGGGAGGCATCAGCTGGTCCAGCCACCACCGCAGGACGGCGGGGAGGCCGACCAGCGCCGACGCGGAGTCCACCGGGCCGGCGTCGACGACGACCAGGTCGGCCTCGGCCTGCGCCAGCTCCGCGAACAGGGCGATGTCCCCGGCGCCGGGGAGGGGGACGACGGACGAGGCGGGCGGCAGGCTCGCGTGCGGCAGCACCGCGCCGATGCCCTCGGCGGCGCCGGCCCACAGGCCCTCCACGGCGGCCTGCGGGTCGGCGGTCCGGACGGTGAGGCCCGGTTCGGCCCCGAGCCCCGAGGCCGCAGGCGCTCGGCGGGAGAGCAGCACCGTCCGGCGTCCCGCCCGCGCGGCACGGACCGCCGCCGCGGCGGCGAGGGTCGAGGTCCCGGCCCCGCCCGGGCCGGTGAGGAGGAGCGTGCGCACGCGGGTCAGCCCTCGACGCGCTTCTTGAGCTCCTTGAGAGCCGTGTCGAGGATGACCTTCTCGGCCTTGCGCTTGATCATCCCGAGCATCGGGATCGAGAGGTCGATGGTGATCGCGTAGGTGACCTCGGTGGCGCCGTCCTGCTCGGTGAGCGTGTACGACCCCTCCTGGCGCTTCTGCATCTGGCCCTTGACCAGGTTCCAGGACACCTTCCGGTCGCCGTCCCACGTGTAGTCGAGGACGTAGTCGTCCTTGACGGCGCCGGCGTCGAGGACGAAGTGCACCTGGCGGGCGCGGCCGTCGGGTCCGGTCTCGAGGACCTCCACCTTCTTGGCGGAGGCGACCCACTGCGGATAGGCGCCGAAATCGGCGATGACCGCCATGACGTCGGCCGCAGGGGCGTCGACGACGATCGACTGGGTGGACTGGTCGGCCATGGGACGCAGGCTAACCGTTTCCCGCCGCCCGGCGAGCGGACGGCCCGGGACTCTGCTACTCACGGGTAGCCAGAACGGCTAGATTCTCCACGACGTCCCTGGCCGGGGCCGTGGGCGACGGTGCCCGCGGGCGGTGGGGAGGAGAGGACCAGGCGTGCGCGAGTTCAGCGTTCCCGCGACCACCGAGGTGGGTCCGGACGAGGCCATCCCCGACATGCTCACCACCAACGTCGCCGAGCACGGCGACGAGGTGGGCCTCCGCCGGCGGGTGGACGGCCAGTGGCGGGACGTCACGTGGAAGCAGTTCGGCGACGAGGTCCGTGGCGTGGCCAAGGGGCTCGTCGCCGCCGGCGTGGCCGCCGGTGACCGCGTCGCGCTGCAGGCCAAGACGCGCTACGAGTGGACGGTCTTCGACTTCGCCATCTGGACCGCCGGCGGCGTCGTCGTCCCGATCTACGAGACTTCCAGCGCCGACCAGGTCGCCTGGATCCTGTCCGACTCCGGTGCGACCGCCGTGGTCGTCGAGCGCGACGAGCACGCCGCCGCCGTCGAGTCGGTCCGCGACCAGGCGCCCGACCTCCGCTCGGTGCACGTGATCGACGACGGTGCGATGGAGCAGCTGATCGCGTCGGGTGCGGACGTGCCCGACAGCGAGCTCGACGCGCGGCGGGCGTCCCTCACGGCCGACAGCACGGCCACGCTGATCTACACCAGCGGCACCACGGGGCGGCCCAAGGGCTGCGAGCTCACCCACTCGAACTTCCTGTTCGAGATCGGCAACGGCATCACGCTGCTCGACCGCTTCATGAGCGTTCAGGGCTCGCTGCTGCTGTTCATCCCGCTCGCGCACGTGCTCGCGCGGGTCCTGCAGGTCGGCGCCGTCAAGAACCGCACCGTCATCGGCCACACGCCGGACGTGAAGAACCTGCTCGAGGACCTGGGCGACTTCCAGCCGACGTTCGTGCTCGCCGTGCCGCGCGTGTTCGAGAAGGTCTTCAACAGCGCCAAGGCCAAGGCCGAGGGCGACGGCAAGGGGAAGATCTTCGACAAGGCCGCCCAGGTGGCCATCGACTGGTCCCGCGCCCAGGACACCGGCGGCCCCGGGCTGGCGCTGCGCGCCCAGCACACGCTGTTCGACAAGCTGGTCTACGGCAAGCTGCGGGCCGCCCTGGGTGGCCGCTGCCTCGGCGCGATCTCCGGCGGCGCTCCGCTCGGCGAGCGGCTGGGCCACTTCTTCCGCGGCATCGGCGTCACCGTCTTCGAGGGCTACGGCCTGACCGAGACGACGGCCGCCGCGTCGGTCAACCACGACGAGGCGCTGCGCATCGGCACCGTCGGGCGCCCGCTGCCGGGCGTCGAGTTCCGCATCGCCGACGACGGCGAGGTGCTCATCCGCGGCGGCATCGTCATGCGCGGCTACTGGAAGAACGAGGACGCCACGAAGGAGGCCATCGACTCCGAGGGCTTCTTCCACACCGGCGACCTCGGCGAGCTCGACGACGACGGCTTCCTCACGATCACCGGCCGCAAGAAGGAGATCCTGGTGACGGCGGGTGGCAAGAACGTCGCCCCTGCCGTCCTCGAGGACCGGCTGCGCGCGCACCGCCTGGTCAGCCAGTGCATCGTCGTCGGCGACCAGCGCCCGTTCATCGGCGCGCTGATCACCCTCGACGAGGAGGCCCTGCCGCAGTGGCTGGAGTCCAAGGGCAAGCCGGCCGACCAGTCGGTCGACCAGCTGCGCGAGGACCCGGAGCTCGAGGCCGAGATCGACGCCGCGGTGAAGGACGCCAACAAGGCGGTGTCGCAGGCCGAGGCGATCAAGAAGTTCACGATCCTGGCGACGGACTTCACCGAGGACAACGGGATGCTCACCCCGAGCCTGAAGCTCAAGCGCGCCGTCGTCATGAAGGAGTTCGGCGACGAGGTCGAGAAGCTCTACGCCCGCTGACACCGCCCGCCGGCACTCCTGCTGAGCCCCGTCCCGCACGTCACGGGGCGGGGCTCAGTGCTGTGCGGGGTCGAGGAGGTCGGCGAACGTCGCGGCGATCCGGGTCCAGGACCACCGTTCCTCGACCCAGGCGCGGCCGGCCCGCCCCATGGCCCGCGCCCGCTCCGGGTCGGCGAGCAGCTCGGCCACGGTGTCGGCGACCGCGGCCGGGGAACGCGGGTCGACGACGTGGCCGGTGACGCCCTCCCGGACCGCTTCGGGCGCACCGCCGGAGGTACCGGCGACGACCGGCCGCGCGCAGGCCGCCGCCTCGAGGAACACCATGCCCAGGCCCTCGACGTCCAGGCCCGCCCGGCGGGTGCGGCACGGCATGGCGAAGACGTCGCCCGCGGCGTAGTGCGCAGGCAGCGCGGCCGGCTCGACCGGCCCGGTGAAGACGACGGAGCCCGTGAGCCCGCGCGCGGCCACCGCCCGCCGCAGGGAGGCCTCGAGCGGACCACTGCCGACCAGGAGCAGGCGGGCCCCGGGGTGCCGCGCCAGCACCCGTGGCCAGCCGGCCACCAGGACGTCCTGGCCCTTGCGCGCGACCAGGCGGGACACGCACACCACGACCGGCGCGTCCCCGAGCCCGTACCGCTCGCGGACCGCGGCGCCGTCGGCGTCCGGGGTGAACCTCTCGACGTCGACGCCCGGTGACAGCTGGGCCATCCGGGTGCGCCCGCCGAGGGCCGGGGCGAGGCGGTCGCGGGTGTAGTCGCTGATGTAGGTGAGGACGTCGAGCTGGGACGCGATCCGCTGCATCAGCAGCCGGCTGCCCGGCAGCGCCACCCACCCGGTCTCGTGGCCGTGGGTGATGCCGAGGACGTGCCCGACACCGGCCGCGCGGAGGGCCGGCGCGACGAGGCCCAGCGGGGCGGCCGCGCCGAAGACGGCGCTGTCGCACCCGTGACTGCGGGCGAGCTCGGCCGCCGCCCGGGCGACCGGCCGGGTGGGCAGCAGCATGGTCGTCGGGTAGCGGACCACCTCGTAGGGCAGCGTGGCGTCGTGCTCCTCCCAGCCCGGTGACCGCGAGGCGAGCACGACCAGGGACTCCGGCGGCCGCCGGGCCAGGAGCGCCGCGACGAAGGTCTGGATGCCGCCCTGGCGCGGCGGGAAGTCGTTCGTGACGACGAGCGTCCGGCTCACGGTTGCTCCAGCCGCGTCCAGTCCTCGGCAATGGCCAGGCGCTGCGCCACCGTCGGGTGGGAGCCGTAGAACCACTGCCAGACGGCCGGCGGGTCCGGGTCGTTGAGGTTGGAGCCGGCCAGGTCGCGCTGCATGTCGGCGAAGGCCCCGGGGTCACGGGTCAGGTCGAGGGCGTGCACGTCGGCCCGCGCCTCGATGTGCCGGGACACCGTGTTCTGCACCGGGGTCGCGACCAGCGTGCCGATGGTCATGAGGAACAGCACCAGGGGGATCACGCGCGGGTCGCCCGGCGCGTCGGCGCCGGCCCGGCGCAGCAGTGCGGGCGAGGAGATCAGCCAGCCGAGGAGCGCGACACCGGCGCCCGCCCCCAGCGCGCCGATCAGCGTCCCGGTGAGGACGTCGTCGGTCGCCACGTGGCCGAGCTCGTGCGCGACGATCGACTCCACCTGCGCGTCGGGCAGGCCGTCGAGCACCGTGTCGTAGAGGACGATGCGGCGGGTCGACCCGAACCCGGAGACGTAGGCGTTGAGGGCTGTCGTGCGTCGCGACGCGTCCGACACGAGCACGTCCTCGACCGGCGTCCCGTTCTCCTCCGCCAGCTCCAGGAGGTCGCTGCGCAGCTGCCCGGCGGCCAGCGGCTCGAACTCGTTGAACGCCGGCTCCATGAGCACCGGCCACAGGAAGGAGCCGACGACGACGAGCGCGGCGGCGCCGGCCGCCGCCCACGCCCACCAGGTGCGGGGCAGCTTCCGAGCGAGGAGGACGACGACCAGCAGCCCGAGGGCGGTCAGCCCGGCGTCGATGGCGGTCGAGACGCTGACATCGCGCAGCCACAGGCCCCAGCTGCGTGTCGAGAGCCCGTACCGGTGGCGCACCGACTCGCCGTACGCGGACAGCGGCAGGGTGACCAGGCGGCCGATCACCGCGAGCGCCAGGACGCCGAGGAGGACCTGCCAGACCCACCCCCCGCCCAGCGGCGCCGCCACCGCGCGCACCAGCCGCGAGCCGAGGCGGGTGAGCCCGAGCAGCGCGGACACGACCAGGCCCAGCAGCAGCGACGCGACCGAGGCGGGCCGCAGCGACGCGGCGAAGGCCTCGGCGCGGCCGAGCTCGGTGGCCGACAGGCCTGCGGTCGGGTCGAGCGGGGTGCGTCCGCCCGGCGGTTCGGGCAGCGGCGACCAGGGGGTGGCGACGGCGATGACCACGACGAGCGCGACGCCGAGGACGACCGCCGTGATCAGGGCGGCCCGGCGAGCGGTCACCCGGCCGATCCTAGGAGGGCCCGGAGAGCGACGGGGGCCGGTGACCCCTGGGCGGGTCACCGGCCCCCGGCGCGGTGCGGTCGTTCAGCCGGCGATGCGGCGGGCGTGCGTGAAGCCGCTCATCGAGTTGAAGTCGACCACCATGACCGGCTTGCTCGACGTCGACGCGTGGACCATCTTCCCGTTGCCGACGTACATGGCCACGTGGCTGGTCGGGCTGTAGTAGAAGAGCAGGTCGCCGGGCTGCAGCTCGCTCACCGAGACCGGGGTGCCCATCGTGGACTGGCTCCGGCTCGAGTGCGGCAGGCTCACGCCCGCCGCGGAGTAGGCGTACTGCGTCAGCCCGGAGCAGTCGAACGAGTCCGGGCCGCCGGCGCCGTAGACGTAGGCGTCGCCGACCTGGGCGAGAGCCGTGTCCACCGCGACCTGCGCGGCGCCGCTGGGCGCGACGACGCCGCTCGGGACTGCCTGCGCCTCTGTCCCGCCGTGCGCACGGGCCACCTCGGCCTGCTGCGGAGCGCTGAGGGCGGCGTACTGGCGCTCGTAGTCGGCGATGTCCGCCTCCAGCTCCTCCTGCTGGGCGGCGATGTCGTCGACGGCCTCCTGCGCCTCGGCGCGGGCCTCGGCGGCGTCGGCCTGGGCGCGCTCGGCCGCCGAGGCGGCCTCCGCGATCTCGGCCAGCTGCTGGTTGGTGTGACCGGCGATGGCGTCGAGCGTGCCGAGCTGGTGCACCAGGTCGTCGGCCGAGTCGCTGGTCAGCAGCACGTCCAGCCGCGAGAAGCCCTCGCTGGTGTAGGCGGAGCGGGCCAGTTGGCGCACCTGCCCGTCGAGGGAGTCCAGCTGCGCCTGGGCGGCGGCGGCGGCCGCCTCGGCGTCGGCGACGGCGACCTGCTGCGCGTCGAGCTGGACCTTGGCCTCGTTGAGCTGCTCGGTGACCACCTCGAGCTCGTGCTGGGCCTCGGCGACCTTCTGGGCCGCCTGGGCGGCATCGGTGACGGTGGCCGGGTCCGCGGCGGCGGTCCCCGGCAGGACGGTGAACGTGAGGGCCGCGGTCACCCCGAGGAGGAGACCCGAGCGCAGCCATCCGACGTGTCCGGACGTGGACGGACGAGGGAGGTGCGACTGTTCGAGGGCGTGCGGCAGTACGGCGTGTGGGGTCGCCACGAGCGGCGGCTCTCCGTTTCTTCCTCTGCTACCGCCTACCGAGTTAGCTGACGGGTTCGGGCTGGGAAGACTGGCCCTATCCCCTGCGCACCGGCGAACCGGCCCAGCAGGAGAACTCACCCCAGGACTGCGGTGGGTCCCCGGCTCGCCGTCCGGCACCCCGTTCAGGCGCCTTCTGGCGATTAGGCGGTGCCCGTCCGAGGTCACCCCTCAGCGGGTGACGACCACTCGGTCGGACCGGCCGACCCTACGACCGTGATGTCCCCGTGACAAACCGAGGCCTCTGGGACCCCTGTGACGCAGGTCGCCGAGAGGGGCGTCGTCGCAGGTCAGCGATCCGCACCGGACGGCGTGTGACGTGGAGCGGACCGTTCCGTCCGGGTGCTCGTCAGCCTGTCCGGCGGCCGCTGCCGGCGCCTCCGGCGGACCCGCCGCGGTGCCCCTCGCGGTGTCGCAGCGGCGGCACCAGGCCGACGTCGGCGAGGGCACGGACGGCCCGCCGCTCGACGTCGTCGAACTCGACGACGACGCCCGGCCGCGGGACGACGACGTCCTCCGCGGCGACGTCGTCCGCCGTCGCCTCGACCGCGCCGCGGGCGCGGCCGGGAAGCGGCACGACCACCGGGTCGGTGCTCTGCCAGCCCGGCGGCGCACCGAGCAGGACGGTGACGACGCAGTCGGCGCAGCCCGTCGGGCGTGCGGTGCAGGTGTCGCAGTCGATCAGCATGGCTCTTCTCCTCCGTGAGTCGAGACGCACGCTAGGAGGGGCCACCGACAATTCCGGTCCGCCGCCGGGCGCTCAGGTGCCGGCGTACTCCCAGTGCCAGGGCTCCTCTCGGCCGCGACCGGGCTCGGCCCAGTCGGGGTGCAGGAAGCCGAACCGGCCCGCGTTGGCCTTCAGCCAGTCGTACTGGGGCGTGCCGAACCGCTCGATCCCGCCGCAGAGGTCGACGGCGAGCCCCCAGCCGTGGTTGCTCGTGCCCGGGACGGCGGCCAGCGCCGGTTTCTCCCCGTAGAGCTTCACCTGGCTGGCGTAGGTCCGGTAGGAGTCGGTGATGCAGATCGGCGTCCCGAAGGCGCCGGCGAAGGCCGTCGACATGGCCTTGTAGGCCGCCGCCGCGTCGCAGCGCAGCGAGTGCGACCCGACGCCGATGGGGCACAGGGCGCTCGGCGGGATCAGGCCGTTCGGGTAGCCGCCCCACGACCGCGCGCCGTCGTAGCTCGGCGGGTAGACGGTGTTGCCGCACTCCATCGTCAGCGCCCCGCCGGTGGGCCCCGGAGCGGTCACCGGCGCGCGCTGGCCGAGCGTCGGCCGGCCGATCCCGAGCACCTGGTCGGCGGGCAGCGTGCGGACCACGACCGCGCCGGCCCGCGCGTCGGCGGCGAGCATGGTCTTCGTGTCCAGGGCGATGCCCACGTGGCCCAGACCCGCCTCGGGGGTCCCCAGGAACACGAGGTCCCCGGGGAGCACGTCGGCGGGGGCGACCGGGGTGGTCACCGCGAACAGCTCCGCCTGGTCGCCCGGCAGCGCCACGCCGGCCCCGCCGTAGACCGACTGCACCAGGGCGCCGCAGTCCCAGGAGTCCGGACCGGCCGTTCCCGGGGCGTAGGGCCGCCCGAGCGCGTCCATCGCGGCGGTGACGGCGGCCAGCGTCTCGGCCGGGAGGACGAGCAGCGAGGCGGGCTGGCGGGGCAGCTGGGCGGCGCCGCGCTGGGCTCCCCCACCGCTCGCACCCACCGGCACGAGCCCCGGCGGGAGCCCGCCCGCGGGGTCGAGCAGCGCCGCAGCGGGCGGAGCCGTGATGCCGGCTGCCGCGAGCTGCTCGACGTAGGCCCGCCAGTTGGCCGCCGTCCGCTGGTTGACGTCGAGCTGCTCCTGCTGCAGCTGCGCGAGCTGGCGGTCGACGACGCTGAGCGCGTCGTCCAGCTCGTCGGTGACCGCGTCGGCCTGCGCCTCGAGCTCGGCCACCTTCGCGGCGACGGCGTCCGCGCGCTCGCGCGCCTGGCCCAGGGCGGCCTCGGCGCGTCTCTGCTCGTCGAGCGCTGCCTGCCGCTGCCTCTCGGCGGCGCCGATGACCTGGGCGGCGTGCGCGTCGACGACGTCGAGGAAGCCCATGGCCGCGACGACCTCGCCCGGGTCGCCGCCCGAGAGCAGCAGCGTCAGCGGGGTCACCGCCCCGCCGTCGCGGTAGACCGCCGCGGCGTAGCCGGCCACCTCCCGCTGGTAGACGGCGAGCTCGCCCTCGGCGTCGGCCACGACAGCCTCGGCCGCGGCCACCGCCTCCTCGGCGCGCGCCTGCTCCTCGCGGGCAGCCGCGACCTCCGTCTGCTGCTCCTGCAGGCCGGTCTGCACCTCTGCGGCCCGCTGCTGGAGCTGGTCCAGGGCGCGGCTGTCGAGCACGGCCGACGTCCCGCCGGGCTGGTCGCTGGGGTCCGCCGCAGCGGGCTGCGCCGCGGCGACCGCGAGCGCGGCGACCACGAGGACGGGCAGGGCCGTCCGGGCCGCCGTCCCACCAGTGCGCCACCGGGAGCGCGGGAGCATCAGACCACCTCTGCGTGTCAGGGCCGCGCTCGTCCTCGGGCGCGGCCCACCAGGGGAGATGGTGTCCTGAACACCCGCCGTCCGCCAGGCGAAACAGGGCGGTTCCCCTCCGGCGGGCGACAACCCGCGCGCCGCCCTCCCCCGGCGCGGCATCACAAGAGTGTCATTACCCCGACCTACCGTCCGCCCCGTGCCCTTCCCTCCCGCTGCCGCCCCCCAGCTGAGCCGGTACGAGCAGGTCACGATCGACGAGCTCGGCACGCCGCTGGCCGACGTCACCTTCGTCGTGGTCGACCTGGAGACGACGGGCGGATCGCCCAAGGACAGCGCGATCACCGAGATCGGTGCGGTCAAGGTGCGCGGTGGCGTCGTGCTCGGCGAGTTCCAGACGCTGGTCGACCCGGGGCGGGAGATCCCGCCCTACATCAGCGTGCTGACCGGGATCACGTCGATGATGGTCGCCGCGGCGCCGCGGATCGGCGCGGTGCTGCCGGGATTCCTCGAGTTCGCCCGTGGCGCGGTGCTGGTGGCGCACAACGCGCCGTTCGACCTCGGGTTCCTCAAGGCCGCGTGCGCCGAGAACGGCATCGCCTGGCCGGCGGCGGCATCGGTGGACACCGCGGTGCTGGCCCGGCGGCTGCTCAGCCGCGACGAGGTGCCCAACTGCAAGCTGGCCACCCTGGCGCCGTACTTCTCGGCCACCACCTCGCCGACCCACCGCGCGCTCGACGACGCGCGCGCCACCGTCGACGTGCTGCACGGCCTGTTCGAGCGCCTGGGCCCCCTGGGCATCACGTCGCTCGAGGAGCTGACCGGCCTCACCCGCCAGGTCGACCCGGAGCGGCTGCGCAAGCGGCACCTGGCCGACGGCGTGCCGCGCGGCCCGGGCGTCTACCTCTTCCGCGGCCCCCGCGACGAGCCGCTCTACGTCGGGACGTCGAACGACCTGCGCAGCCGCGTCCGCAGCTACTTCTCCTCCAGCGAGCAACGCAGCCGGATCACCGAGATGGTGGCCCTCTCCCAGCGCGTCGACGCCATCCCCTGCGCGCACGACCTGGAGGCGGCCGTCCGGGAGCTGCGGCTGATCGCCGAGCACAAGCCCCGGTACAACCGGCGCTCCCGGTTCCCCGAACGCGCGCTGTGGGTCCGGCTGACCGAGGAACCCTTCCCCCGGTTGTCGGTCGTCCGGCGGGTGCGCCCCGGCGCGGGCGTCTTCCTCGGCCCGTTCCCCGACCGGCGCGCCGCCGACGCCGCCGTCGCGGCTGTGCACGAGGCACTCCCGCTGAGGCAGTGCACGACGCGGATCTCCCCGCGGGTGCCGACGTCGGCGTGCGTGCTGTTCGGCATGGGCCGCTGCGGTGCGCCGTGCACCGGCGCCCAGTCGGTGGAGGAGTACGCCTCGATCGCCTCGGTGTTCCGCGCCGCCGTCGACCACGACCCGGCCGACCTGGTCGCCCCGCTGCTGGCCCGCGTGGAGCGGCTCGCCGGCGAGGAGCGCTACGAGGACGCCGCCGTCCTGCGCGACCGCGTCGCGGTCCTCGTCCGGGCGGTCCGGCGCCGCCAGCGCCTGGAGTCGCTGGCCGCCGTCCCCGAGCTGGTGCTGGCGCGCGCCGACGGCTCGGGCGGCTGGCACCTCTCCGTCGTCCGCCGCGGGCGCCTGGTCGCGGCCGGCGGCGCCCCGCAGGGGACGTCGGTCCGCGGCACCCTCCCCGGCCTGCTGGCCTCGGCGGAGACCCTCCTCGGACCGGAGGAGGAGCTGGCGGCCACCGTCGACGAGACGGAGCTGATCATGCGCTGGATGGAGAAGCCCGGGACCCGGCTCGTCGAGCTCACCGGCACCCTGGCCTGCCCCGCGCCCGGGACCGGCGGCTTCAGCTCGTTCCTGGAACGCGTGGAGACCGGCCGCACCGAGCGCAACCCGTTCGCCGACGACCGCTCCCTGGGCACCCGGGCCCGCCCCGAGCGGGTGACCGCGGGTGCGGGCGCCGGCGGGCGCACCCGGCTAGGCTCCCCGGCGTGATCACCGCCATCGTGATGATCGACGCGGCCACCGACGCGATCCCCGAGGTGGCGGCGGCGATCGCCGACCTCGACGGCGTGAGCGAGGTCTACTCGACCGCCGGCGAGGTCGACCTCATCGCGATCGTGCGGGTCCGCGAGTTCGAGCAGATCGCCGAGGTCATCGCCGGCCGGATCAACAAGGTGCCCGGTGTCCTCGAGACCGAGACGCACATCGCCTTCCGCGCCTACTCCCGGCACGACCTCGACGCGGCGTTCTCGATCGGCTTCGACACCGCCGACTAGCAATTAGCTGCCGGCCGCCGAGCTCACCGCCACCCAGCGTTCGAGCTGGGCGGTCGCCCGCCCGTCGTCGATGGCGGCCGCAGCGCGGTCCATGCCGGCCGCGATGGCGTCGTGGAGGCGGGCCGGTCGCTCGTCGAAGGCGGCCAGCGCGGCGGCGGCGTTGAGGACCACCGCGTCGCGGACCGGCCCCGCCTCCCCCGCGAGCACCCGGCGGAACACGTCGGCGTTGAACTCCGGCGGCCCGCCGCGCAGCGCGTCGGCCGTCGCGACGGGGATGCCGAGGGCCGAGGGGTCCAGCCGGTCGGCCTCGACCTCACCGCCGCGCACCACCCACACCGACGAGGTCGTCGCCGTCGTCAGCTCGTCGAGCCCGTCGTCGCCCCGGAACACCAGCGCGCGACCGCCGCGGGCGGCGAGGACGTCCGCCATCACCGGGGCCATGCGGGCATCGGCGCAGCCGATGGCGGCGGCACCGGGGCGGGCGGGGTTGGTCAGCGGCCCGAGGAAGTTGAACACCGTGCCGATGCCCATCTCGCGGCGCGCGGGTCCGGCGTGCCGCATGCCCGGGTGGAACACCGGCGCGAAGAAGAAGCCGATGCCGGCCTCCTCCACGCAGCGCGCGACGCCGGCGGCCGGGAGCTCGATGCGGACGCCGAGCGCCTCCAGCACGTCGGCGGCCCCGGAGGACGAGGACGCGGCACGGCCCCCGTGCTTGGCGACCGGCACACCGGCGGCCGCCGCGACCACCGCCGCCATCGTGGAGATGTTCACGGTGTGCGCCCCGTCGCCCCCCGTGCCGACGATGTCGACGCAGTCACGGGAGAGCTGCACCGGCGTCGCCTGGGCCAGCATCTCGGCCGCCAGCCCGGCGACCTCCTCGGCCGACTCCCCCTTGGCGCGCAGCGCCACGGCGAAGGCGGCCACCTGCACGGGAGTGGCCTCACCGGTCATGATCTCGCGCATCGCCCACGTGGTGTCGGCGGCGGAGAGGTCCTGGCGCGCCAGCAGCCGGTTGAGCAGCTGCGGCCAGGTCCGCCGATCCGGGTCGGGCGCGCTCACGGGCGGCTCACCGGCGGACGACGGGGCGCTGCGCGTGCTCGCGCAGCAGGTCCGCCACCACGCCGGGGGCGGTGAGCGGGTCGATCGGCAGCGGCAGCGTGCCCTCCGCCCGCGACCAGTGCGCCAGCCAGCGGTCGGGCTGACGGGCGATCAGCACGCAGACCGCGGGCCGGTCGACGACCTCCTGGTCCAGCGTGCGGGCGACCGCCAGGCCACCGGTCGGCTGGGCCTCGCCGTCGAGGATGCAGAGGTCGACACCGCCGGCGTCGACGGTGGCCACGACCTCGTCGCCGGTCTCGCACTCCAGCCAGGTGATGGGACCCACGTCGGCCGCCGGCCGCCGGCCGACCGCCGTCCGGACGGCGTCGCGGACCTCCGCGCGGTGGCTGTAGACCACCACGGCGGCCGGCGCGGACTCGCTGCGAGAGGTGTCGGAGACGGTGCTCACGCCGCGGAGCCTAGCGGCAGAGCAGCACAAATCCCTGAGCAGGCGCGGTATCGGTAAAGAGCTGATCACTTTGCCGCCACGCCCAGCGCACCCGCAGTCGTACCGGGCCCCGGCCGATGCCATGATGACCCTCGTGACAACGGCCCCCGTCGCGAGCAGCACCTTCGACACATCGCGGGTGCACTCCCTGACCCGACCGAACATGGTCAGCGTCGGCACGATCATCTGGCTCTCCAGCGAGCTGATGTTCTTCGCCGGCTTGTTCGCCATGTACTTCACCGCGCGAGCCCGCGCCACCGATGGGTGGCCGCCGGAGCCGACCGAGCTGAACCTGCCCTACGCCACCATCTTCACGGTCATCCTGGTGCTCTCCTCGGTGACCTGCCAGTTCGGTGTGTTCGCGGCGGAGAACGGCAACGTCTACGGCCTCCGACGGTGGTTCACGATCACCTTCGTGATGGGCCTGGTCTTCGTGCTGGCGCAGGCCAACGAGTACCGGGTGCTGGTGACCGAGCACGGCACGTCGATCTCGTCGTCGACGTACGGGTCGGTCTTCTACCTGACCACCGGCTTCCACGCGCTGCACGTCATCGGGGGTCTCGTCGCCTTCGTCTACCTGCTCATCCGGTCCACCATGGGCCGGTTCACGCCAGCACAGGCGACCGCCGCGATCGTGGTCTCGTACTACTGGCACTTCGTCGACGTCGTGTGGGTCGGGCTCTTCGCCACGATCTACCTGATCCGCTAGGGAACCGGTGTCCACCACGAACCCGCAGTCCGAGGCCGTGCTCGCTGACGACGGCAACCCCGCACGCCGGGCCCGAGCCCGGCGCCGCTCGAAGCACCGCCGCCGCCTGGCCAACGTGGCCGGCCTGATGACCGCCCTGGTCCTCACCGGCGCGCTGTACTCGGTGTTCGCCCCGGCGCAGGCCGCCGACGACACCAGCGAGTCGGCTGCCGAGGCCGCCGGCCGAGAGCTCTACGAGCGCAGCTGCATCACCTGCCACGGTGAGAACCTCGAGGGCGTCCCGAACCGGGGCCCGTCCCTCATCGGGGTCGGCGAGGCGGCCGTGTACTTCCAGGTGCACACCGGCCGCATGCCGCTCGTGCGCCAGGAGGCCCAGGCGCCGGACAAGCCGGCCGTCTTCTCCGACGAGGAGATCGACCAGCTGATGGCCTACGTCCAGGCCAACGGCGGCGGTCCGACCCTCCCCTCGGGCGACCTGCGCGACGGCGACCTGGCCCAGGGCGGCGAGCTGTTCCGCCTCAACTGCGCCTCCTGCCACAACTTCGTCGGCGAGGGTGGCGCCCTGAGCTCGGGCAAGCACGCGCCCAGCCTCAACGACGCCACTGACATGGAGATCTACACGGCGCTGCTCAGCGGGCCGGAGAACATGCCGGTCTTCGGGGACAACCAGCTGACCCCCGAGGAGAAGCGCTCGATCATCAACTACGTCCAGACCATCAGCGCACAGGCCGACCCCGGCGGTGCCGGCATCGGTCGCATCGGTCCGGTCAGCGAGGGTCTGGTCATCTGGGTCGTCGGGATGTCCGCCCTGCTGTTCGGCATCTTCTGGATGGGGAGCAAGGCGTGAGCACCACCCGCGACACCCGCCCCGGGTCCACCGGCGGCGACGACGTCCCCGGCCCCCTGTACGGCGGCCCGGACGACGACTACACCCCCGAGCAGCTCGCGGCGATGAGCCGGCTCGAGCTCGACCGCCTCGGAGCCCGCTACGACGGCGTCGAGATCCTGCACGTGGACCCGGGTCCCGAGCCCGGCTCGGTCATGGAGAAGCGGGCCATCCGCCAGGTCGGGCTCGTGTGGGCCCTGGCCGGGCTCTTCGCCTTCCTCTTCGTGGTCGTCTACGTCGGCTCGGGCTGGTTCCTGCCGGACTGGCAGTGGAACATCACCGAGGGCGGCTGGAGCGCGCTCTTCACGCCCCTGCTCGGCCTGTTCATGGGCCTGTCGCTGCTGTGCGTCGGCTACGGGCTGGTGCTCTTCACGAAGAAGCTGCTCCCGCACGAGACCGCGGTGCAGGACAAGCACGACGGTTCGCACTTCGACCGCGTCACCGCGGGCGCGACGCTGGTCGGCGGCTACCACAACAGCGGCCTGGGCCGGCGCAAGCTGATCACCCGCTCCCTCGCCCTGATGGGCGGCGGCGTCGGCCTCATGCTGATCATGCCGCTCGGTGGCCTGATCAAGAACCCGAACAAGGGCAACCCGCTCGGCACCACTGCCTGGGCCGAGGGCGTACGGCTCGTCCGCGACGACGGCACGCCGATCCGGCCCGGCGACCAGGAGCCCGGCTCCCTGGAGACGGTCTTCCCGGCCGTCCCGGGCGGGAACCGGCAGGCCGATGCGGCCACCATGCTCATCCGGCTCCGCCCGGCACAGGTGGAGACGCTGGAGCCCCGCGACGGTCAGGCCGGCTTCGCCTACGGCGAGTACGTGGCCTACTCGAAGATCTGCACGCACGCCGGCTGCCCCGTCTCGCTCTACGAGCAGGAGACCAGCCGCATCCTGTGCCCGTGCCACCAGTCGCAGTTCGACGTGACGCAGGGCGCCAAGCCGGTCTTCGGTCCCGCCACCCGCGCGCTCCCCCAGCTCCCGCTCGGTGTGGACGACGAGGGCTACTTCATTGCGCGCAGCGATTACATTGAGGCTGTGGGCCCCACCTACTGGAACCGGGAGCGCATCTGATGGCTCGTACCGCCGTTGCACCTGGCGCCCCGACCACCAAGCTGGGCAAGGCTGCCTACGAGGTGGACGACCGCCTGATCATCGCCCCGTGGGTACGCCGGACGATGAACAAGGTCTACCCCGACCACTGGTCGTTCCTGCTGGGTGAGATCGCGCTCTACTCGTTCCTCATCCTGCTGCTGTCGGGTACGTACCTGACGTTCTTCTTCGACGCCTCGATGCGCGAGGTCGTCTACGAGGGCTCGTACGCGCCGCTGCGCGGCGTGGAGATGTCGGCCGCCTACGACTCGGCGCTGAACCTGTCGTTCGACGTCCGCGGCGGCCTGTTCATGCGGCAGCTGCACCACTGGGCCGCGCTGCTGTTCGTCGCGTCCATCGTGGTCCACCTGCTGCGCATCTTCTTCACCGGCGCGTTCCGCCGCCCGCGCGAGACCAACTGGCTGATCGGCGTCGTGCTGCTGGTCCTGGCCCTGCTGGAGGGCGTCACCGGCTACTCGCTGCCGGACGACCTGCTCTCGGGCACCGGCCTCCGCATCATCAGCGCGATCCTCCTGTCGATCCCGGTCATCGGCACCTGGGCGCACTTCGCGGTGTTCAACGGCGACTACGTCGGCGAGCAGATCATCGGGCGGTTCTACATCGTCCACGTGCTCCTGATCCCGGCGATCCTGCTCGCGCTCATCGCGCTGCACCTGCTGATCCTGGTCAAGCAGAAGCACACGCAGTTCCCGGGAGCCGGCCGGACCGAGCACAACGTCGTCGGCAACCGTCTGTTCCCGACGTTCGCGGCGAAGGCCACGGGGCTGATATTCGTGGTCTTCGGCGTCTGCGCGGCGCTGGGCGGCCTGGTGCAGATCAACCCGGTCTGGCTGTGGGGTCCGTACAACCCGGCGCAGGTGTCGGCCGGTTCCCAGCCGGACTGGTACATCTTCTTCCTCGACGGCTCGACCCGGATCTTCCCGCCGTGGGACATCAACCTCCCCGGCGACTACACCATCCCGGCGCTGTTCTGGCCGACGGTGGTCATCGCCGGCATCATGTTCACGCTGCTGGCGCTCTACCCGATGATCGAGCGGAAGCTGACCCGCGACACCGCGTCGCACCACCTCCTCCAGCGGCCGCGGGACGTTCCTGTCCGCACGTCGCTGGGCGTCATGGCGCTGACCTTCTACTTCTGGCTGATGCTGGCCGGCGCGAACGACGTCTTCGCGGACAAGTTCAACGTCAGCCTGAACGCCATGACGTGGGTCGGCCGGATCGGCGTGATCATCCTGCCGCCCATCGCCTACGCGATCAGCTACCGGATCTGCCTGGGTCTGCAGCAGCACGACCGCGAGGTCCTCGAGCACGGCATCGAGACCGGTGTCATCCGCCGGCTGCCGCACGGCGAGTTCATCGAGGTCCACCAGCCGCTCGGGCCGGTGGACGAGCACGGCCACAGCCAGCTGGCCTACGGCGGCGCTCCTGTGCCCAAGCGGATGAACCACGTGGGCGGCGCACGCCGCGCGATCCGCGGCTTCTTCTCCCCCGTCGAGGAGCCGAGCCAGGTCGAGCTCGAGCAGCGCGCCGAGGGTCGCGGGCTGGCGCCCGGTGAGAGCGAGCGCGAGCTCACCTCCTCCGGACGTCCGTCCGAGGGTGGCCGGCCCTCCGAGGGCGGTCGGCCGCAGGAACCGCGCGACTGAGCACAGCGTCCCTGCGGGGACGAGCAGAAGGGCCCCGGTGGACATCCACCGGGGCCCTTCTGCGTCGTCAGGAGAAGAGCTCTCCCTCGTCGACGTCGTCCGGCGGCGCCATGGTGCGTGCGGCGACGCCCCGGGCCGTCAGCTCCTCGACGAGGATCGCGAGCACGGCTCCGCCTGCCGTCTTGGCATCTCGCCGTCGCAGCCGACGGACGTCTGCAGTCCGAGGCGGTTCCGGTGGACGGCGGTGTGGTGCGGCGTCCCGTGGGCGGCGCGCCAGCGGATCGTCCCCGGGTCCGGCCCTCGGGGCGAGGGCGACGCCGGCCCCGTCACCCACCGGTCCCGGCCGACGCCGGACGAGCGGGCGCGCCGCTCAGCCGCCCTGTGCGACGCCGACCCGGCCCGGGGGGATGTTCTGGTTGAGGTGGAAGACGTTGTCCGGGTCGACCACGTCCTTGAGCGCGGTCAGCCGCGCGAGCTTGGCGGCCGGGTAGGCGCGCCGCACCCCGGCGGCTCCCTCGTCGCCCAGCACGTTGACGTACACGCCGCTGGCGAACGGCTCCAGACGGGCGGCGCTCGCGCGGGCGGCCGCGATGCGGTCGTCGTCCTCCGCCGGATCGGTCCACCGAGCCGCACCGACGTACTCGACGACGCTGCCGCGCTGGCTGAAGGCGCTGGCGTCGTCCGGGACCGCCGCGATCGCCCCGCCGTAGGCCTGGAGGCTGGCCGCCACGCCGGGGTCGTGCCCCAGCAGCGCCTCGAGGGCGGCATCGGGCAGCTGCCGGAAGTAGTGCCCCTTCAGGTACCGGCGCAGCTCGTGCCCCTGGGGCGTGTCCCCGCTCCGCTGGAGCGCGAGGTAGGTCTGCTCCTCCACCCGCCGGGCCACCGGCTGCCCCAGCGCCGTGAGCGCGCGTGCGTGCGCCCGGCCCTCGTCCGGGTCGCCGACCCACACGAAGCCCAGGGTGACGACGCCTCCGAAGACACCGGCCGTGTAGGTCGCCTGGAGCGGCGCATCAGCCAGCAGGTCCCGCCACCGGGCCGTCGCCGCCCAGGCGCCGGCGAGGGGGAAGTCCAGCTCCACGCTGAGCGCCCGGGTCCCGGTGGGGTGCAGCTGGAACTCGAACTCGGTCACCACGCCGAAGTTGCCGCCGCCTCCCCGGAGTCCCCAGAACAGCTCCGCGTTCTCGTCGGCCGTGGCGCGGACGACCTCACCGCCGGCGGTGACCAGCTCGTACGCCAGCACGTTGTCGCACGCGAGGCCGTACCGCCGCGCGAGCCAGCCCATCCCGCCGCCGAGCGTGAGGCCGCCGACCCCGGTGTGCGAGACGTTGCCGGCCGTCGTCCCCAGCCCGTGCTCCTGGGCGGCCCGGTCCAGCGCACCGAGCAGGGCTCCACCCTGGACGCGGGCCCGGCGCCGCTCCGGATCGACGCGGACACCACCCATCGGCGTCAGGTCCACCATCAGGCCCCCGTGCGGCACGGCCAGCCCGACGGCGCTGTGCCCACCGCACCGGACCCCGATCTCCAGGCCCTCGCGACGGGCCAGCCCGATGGCGGCGACGACGTCGGAGGTGCGCCGGCAGCGGACGATGAGGGCCGGCCGATGGTCCACCGCGGCGTTCCACACCCGGCGCGCCCGGTCGTATCCGTCGTCGCCCGGCCGGAGGATCTCGACGGCTGGACCCTCCGGCGCGTGGGGTGGCGACAGCTCGACCATCGGAGTCCTCCTCGGCGCGCGGTGGTGGTCACCGGTTGACCGGTCGCGGCCCCGGAACTGATCGCTCGACGACCGAGGGCCCCGCCCGCGCGGTGCGGGAGGGGCCCTCGGTGGTGCGTTGCCGAGCTCAGCTCTGGGTGGCGTTCTGCCCCACGTAGAACTCGAAGAGCAGGCCCCCGATGGTGATCAGCAGCGCGGCGGCCGCGATCAGGATCAGCCAGGAGTACCAGAAGGCCAGCGCCAGGCCCATGAGGCCGGCGGACAGCGCCAGCCCGAACGGCCAGTAGCTCGCCGGCGGGAAGAAGCCGAGCTCACCGGCGCCGTCGGCGATGTCGGCGTCCTTGCGGTCCTCGGGACGAGCGTCGATGCGGCGGGAGACGAACCAGAAGAACCCGCCGATGAGACCGGTGAGACCGGCCGAGAGGGCGAGCGCGGTGGTGCCGATCGGCTCCCGCGACCAGACGCCGTAGACCACGGCCGCCACCACGCAGAAGAACGCGATGATGTTGAAGATCAGCGACTCGACCTTCACGGCCGTGCCTCCTCGTACGTCGGAGCGATCAGGGTCGGGGTCGACACGTCAGCCGCCGGACGTCTGCTGGTCGATGTTCTTGTTCTGCAGCGACTCGAACGGCGTGGTGGTCGACGACAGACCGGGCTGGCCGATCTCCTCGAGCGCTTCGAAGGTGTCCAGGCCCGACTCGCGCGCCTCGAGGTAGGCGTCGTAGTCGTCGCCGGACACCGCGCGGACCTCGAAGTTCATGAACGCGTGGTAGGTCCCGCACAGCTCGGCGCAGCGCCCGACGTAGGCGCCCTCCTCCTGGACGGTCACCTCGAAGACGTTGTCGCGGCCGTTCTCGTTGCCGGGGATGACGTCGAGCTTGAAGAGGAACTCGGGCACCCAGAACGAGTGGATGACGTCGGCGGAGGCCAGCTCGAACCGGATGGTGCGGTCGGTCGGCAGCACCAGGATCGGGATCTCGGAGCTGGTGCCGACGGTGTCGACGGGCTCTCCGTCGGGCCCCTCGGTCTCCGGGTAGACGAACTGCCAGTTCCACTTGAACGCGTTGACCGCGATCGTCTCGTCGGGGTTGTCCGAGCGTTCCTGGACCTTGTTCTGCACGACCACCGTGTAGAAGAACAGCCCGGCGATGATCAGGAACGGCAGGATCGTGTAGACGATCTCCAGCGGCAGGTTGTACGCCGTCTGCTTCGGCAGCTCGTCGCCGCGCTTGCGGTGCCTGACCACCGACCAGCCGATGAGGGCCCAGACGGCCACGCCGACGATCAGAGCCGCGATGACCGAACCGGTCCACAGCTCGCGCATGGCCTGGGACTGCTCGGTGATGCCCTCCGGCCAGCCGAAACGCCAGAACTCGTTGTTCGGCATCTCGCATCCGGTGAGGGTCACGACCCCCAGGAGACCGAGCGCGGCCAGCCGCGCGAGCCTGCTGCCTCGAGCCACTGCTCGCTGCCTCCTCGTCCTCCGTCCGGGTGCCCGGACGGTCCTCCCAGCGGGACGTCCGCCGGGTTCCGGCAGACGGCATCCACGCCGATCACAGTGTGGGCCGAGACTAGCCGACTCCGCTCGGCGGCTGACCACCGGAGACACCGCACCGGCGGGTCGCGGGGTGACGGGGGGCGCGACCGCCGTCGCTGGGCACGAGCGCGCCCGGTGCCCGCGGCGCGACGGTTAGAGTCGAGAGCGTGTTCTCCCGGCTGCTGACACCCAAGTGGCTGCTCCTGCACCTGCTGGTGGCGGTCCTGTTCGTGGCCACCTTCTTCCTCGGCTACTGGCAGCTCACCAAGGCCGAGGCCGGAGGCGGGGCGGTCAACTGGAGCTACGCGCTGCAGTGGCCCCTCTACGGCTTCATGGGGCTGTGGTTCTACCTGCGGATGGTCCGGATCGAGCTGAACCGCGACCCGGACGACGAGGCCCCGGGTGCCGAGGTCGTGCTGTACCAGCGCCCCCGCATCGACACGTCAGGAGACCCCGAGCTGGCCGCCTACAACGCCTACCTCGCCGAGCTCAACGAGCGGGCCCTGGGGCAGCGCCATGGCCGCTGACCGCACCGCCCCCGCCCGCGACTCCGAGCAGGCCATCGCGGCGGCGCTCCAGCGCTACCGCGTCATGGCCACCGTCGTCGGCGTCCTGCTGGTCCTGCTGTTCGTGGTCGCCGTCCCGTTGAAGCACTGGGGCGGCATCCCGGAGCCCGTGACGGTCCTGGGGACCGCGCACGGGTGGCTCTACGCCCTGTTCTTCCTCTCCGCCGTGGACCTCGCGCTGCGGGCGAAGTGGAGCCTCAAGGGCACCGCGATCACGCTCGTGCTGGGCACCATCCCGTTCCTGTCCTTCGTCGGCGAGCGCACCGTCACCCGCAAGATGCGCGCCGGCGAGCGCGTGTGACCCCCGCCGACAGCCCCTCCCCCACCCCGAGGACTCCTGCCTGATGTGTGGCCTGCTCGCCTACTTCTCCACCGACGCCGACCGGGTGGACGACGGCACGGTGACGGCGGTGCGCGAGGCGCAGCACTGCATGCGCCACCGCGGACCGGACGAGAACGAGGCGTGGTGGGACGACCGCGCGGTGTTCGGCTTCAACCGGCTGTCGTTCATCGACATCGAGCACAGCCACCAGCCGATGCCCTACGCCGACGGCCGCTACCGGATCGTCTTCAACGGCGAGATCTACAACTACGTGGAGCTGCGCGCCGAGCTGAAGGCCGCGGGTGCGACCTTCGCCACCGAGGGCGACACCGAGGCGATCGTCGCGGGCTACCACCTGTGGGGCGAGGACGTGGTCGACCGCCTCCGCGGCATGTTCGCCTTCCTCATCTGGGACACCGAGACGCGGACGGTCTTCGGTGCCCGCGACCCGTTCGGCATCAAGCCGCTGTTCACCACCCGGCTGGCCGACGGCGCGCTGGCCTTCTCCTCGGAGAAGAAGGCGCTGCTCGAGCTCCTCGGCGGCAGCAAGGCCGCCGGCGGCGTGGACGCCGCCTCGCTGCAGCACTACCTGACGCTGCAGTACGTGCCGGAGCCGGCGACGCTGCACGCGGGCATCAGCCGCATCGAGAGCGGCACGAGCTTCACCGTCGTGGACGGCGAGCTGCGCACCCGGCGCTACTTCCACCCGACGTTCCCCGTCCGGCCGGTGCCGAAGGGCGAGGAGCAGGCCCTGTTCGACCGCATCGCCGACGTCCTCGACGACTCGGTCCGCATGCACATGCGCGCCGACGTGACCGTGGGTTCGTTCCTGTCCAGCGGCATCGACTCCACGGCGATCGCCGCGCTCGCCCACCGCTACAACAGCGACCTGATGACCTTCACGGTCGGCTTCCAGCGGCAGGCGCAGTCGGAGATCGAGATCGCCGCCGAGTCCGCCGCGATCCTCGGGGTGCGGCACGTGCCGGTGGAGGTGACGGCGCAGGAGTTCGCCGACGCGATCCCCCTGGTCGTCTGGTACCTCGACGACCCCGTCGCCGACCCCGCGCTGGTGCCGCTGTACTTCGTCGCCCGCGAAGCCCGCAAGCACGTGAAGGTGGTGCTCTCCGGGGAGGGCGCCGACGAGCTGTTCGGCGGCTACACGATCTACCGGGAGCCGCTCAGCCTGGCGTGGGCCACGAAGCTGCCCCCGCAGGGCCGGCGGGCCCTCGGTGCGCTCGCCCGGATGCTCCCGGAGGGCGTGCGGGGCCAGGACCTGCTGCGTCGGGCCTCGACCCCGCTGGAGCAGCGGTACTACGGCAACGCCCGGAACATGCGCGACGACGAGCTGGCCGCGATGCTGCGCGGGCACGACCCGGACCTCTCGCACGTGCAGGTGACCGAGGACCTGTACCGGCGCACGCGCGAGGCCGGCTACGACGACGTCACGGCGATGCAGTACGTCGACCTGTTCACCTGGCTGCGCGGTGACATCCTCGTCAAGGCCGACAAGATGACGATGGCCAACTCGCTCGAGCTGCGCGTGCCCTTCCTGGACACCGAGGTGTTCGCGCTGGCCAGCACGCTGCCGCTGGAGATGCGCGTCCCGCGCCGGGGTGACGCGACGAAGTACGCGCTGCGCCGGGCCATGGAGCAGATTGTCCCGCCGCGGATCATGAACCGGCGCAAGCTCGGCTTCCCGGTGCCGACCGCGGAGTTCCTCGGCGGGCCGCTGCACGAGTGGGCCCAGCAGGTCATCACCGACAGCCAGACCGACGAGTGGCTCGACCGCGACGTGCTGCGCCGCCTCCTGGCGACGCTGCCCGGCGCCGACCCGACGACCGTCGGCGCCAAGCGGACCGCCCGCCAGCTCTGGACGGTGCTGGTCTTCATGATCTGGCACGGGATCTTCGTGGAGGAGCGGATCAAGCCCGAGATCCCGGAGACGGTCTACCCCGTGCGCCTCTGAGCCCCTCGGCACTAGCGGCCGTGAACCACCGAGGCCCGGAATCGATGCGATTCCGGGCCTCGATGGTTCAACGCTCGACCTGCGAGCGGGCGATCAGCTGAACGAGTCGCCGCACGCGCAGGAGCTGCCCGCGTTGGGGTTGTCGATCGTGAAGCCCTGCTTCTCGATGCTGTCGACGAAGTCGATCGTCGCGCCGCCGAGGTAGGGCCCGCTCATGCGGTCGACGATGACCTCGACGCCGCCGTACTCGTAGGTCTGGTCGCCGTCGAGGAAGCGCTCGTCGAAGAACAGCTGGTAGCGAAGGCCGGAGCAGCCGCCCGGCTGGACGGCGATGCGCAGCCGCAGGTCGTCGCGACCCTCCTGGTCCAGCAGCGCCTTGACCTTGGCGGCCGCCGGGTCGCTGAGGATGACGCCGGTGGCGGCGTCGGTCGTGTCCTGCACCGTCATGTTCTGTCCTCCCACATCCCTGGGTGCCCGCTGCGGCACGTCCCGCAGCGACCCAACACCGCCGTGGCGGAGCTTCTTCCACTGTACGGCGCGAATGCGCGTTTCCCCGGTCTCCTTCCCCACACACGTAGACTTCGAGCCTGTGAAGCTCCGCCTCCCCGGCCGCCGTGACCGCGCCGAAGCGACCGCGACCGACGCGTCCGCCGACCTCACCGAGCAGCTGGTGCGCACCGCCGGCAAGGGCCGGCCGACGCCGAAGCGGAGCGAGGCCCAGGGCCGTCGCCAGGGTCCGCCGCCGCCTCCGCCGACCACCCGCAAGGAGGCCTACAAGCGGATGCGGGAGCAGCAGGCCCTCCGCCGGGCCGAGACCCGCCAGGGTGCGGCCCGCGGCGACGACGCCTACCTCCCGGCCCGCGACCGCGGCCCGGTGCGCAAGCTGGTCCGCGACGTCGTCGACTCGCGGCGCAACGTGGGCAGCTTCTTCCTCGCCATCGCCGCCGTCGCGCTGATCGGCACGATCGCCCCGAGCATGGTGGTCCGCAACTACGCGAGCTTCCTGCTGTTCGGCTTCTTCCTGCTGATGATCGTCGACTCGGTGATCCTCAGCCGGAAGCTCAAGCGCAAGGTCGCGGAGCGGTTCCCCGACGACCCGCAGGCCAAGAAGACCCGCGGCCTGGTCTGGTACGGCATCAGCCGTTCGACCATGATCCGCCGCTGGCGCTTCCCGAAGCCCGAGGTGCCGCTGGGCGCGGAGGTCTGACCTGCTCGATGGAGGTCACGCTCCTGGGCACGGGAGCGGCCGACGGCCTGCCCAACCCCTGGTGCGCGTGCCCGTCGTGCACCGAGGCCCGCGAGGAGGGCCGGCAGCGCCGCCCCACCTCGGCCCTCGTGGACGGCGTCCTCCTGCTGGACCTGGCCCCGGGGCTCCCACCTGACGGCATCTCCCTGCACGGCGTGCGCACTGTGCTGGTCACCCACGCGCACCCCGACCACTGCTCGCCGTTCTCGCTGCTCTGGCGGCACTGGGCGCAGCTGCCCGAACCGCTGACGCTCGTCGGACCTGCGCAGGTGGTCGAGGAGTGCCGGCCGTGGCTCGCGCCGCACGACCCGGTGCGGTTGGTGCAGGTCGACCCGGGCGACGTCCTCCGGTGCGGTGAGCACGCGGTGCGCGTGCTGGCCGCCGCGCACGAGGTGCCCACGGTGCTCTACGACGTCACCGGGCGGGACGGCGCCCGGCTGCTCTACGCGACGGACACCGGCCCCCTCCCGGCATCGACGATGACGGCCGTGGCCGGGGCGGCCTACGACCTGGTCCTGCTCGAGCAGACGTTCGGGGACCGGCTCGACCACGGCACGGCCCACCTGGACCTGGTCACGTTCCCCGAGCAGCTGGACCGCCTGCGGCACGCCGGCGCGGTCACCGGCGGCACCGACGTGGTCGCGGTGCACCTGAGCCACCACAACCCGCCGGCGGTGGAGCTGGAACGGCGGCTGGGCACCTGCGGCGCGCGCACCGTCGCGGACGGGACGACGGTCCCGGTCAGGGCCGGGCAGGCGGCGGTCCCGCGCGGCGCCTAACGTCGCAGGACGTGGAATTCCGACGCCTCGGCCGCTCCGGCCTGAACATCTCCGAGATCGCCTACGGCAACTGGCTCACCCACGGTGGCCAGGTCGAGGAGGACGCCGCCTTCGCATGCGTGCGCGCCGCCCTCGACGCCGGCATCACCACCTTCGACACCGCCGACGTCTACGCCGGCACGCGCGCCGAGGCCGTCCTCGGTCGCGCGCTGGAGGGGCAGCGCCGCTCCTCCTACGAGCTGTTCACCAAGGTGTACTGGCCGACAGGTCCGGGCCGGAACGACCGCGGCCTGTCCCGCAAGCACGTCATCGAGAGCTGCCACGCCTCCCTCGAGCGGCTGAAGACCGACTACGTCGACCTCTACCAGGCCCACCGCTACGACACGACGGTGCCGCTCGAGGAGACGATGACCGCCTTCGCCGACCTCGTGCGGGCGGGCAAGGTCCTCTACATCGGCGTCTCCGAGTGGAACGCCGAGCAGATCGCGGCCGGCGCTGCGCTCGCCCGTGAGCTGGGCGTCCAGCTGATCAGCAACCAGCCGCAGTACTCGATGCTCTGGCGGGTGATCGAGCCCGAGGTCGTGCCGACGTCGGAGAAGGAAGGTCTCTCCCAGATCGTCTGGTCGCCGCTCGCCCAGGGCGTGCTCACCGGCAAGTACCTGCCCGGGCAGCAGCCCCCGGCCGACAGCCGCGGGGGTCACGCCGAGGCCGGCGGCTCCATGAAGGGCTTCCTGCGCGACGACATCCTCACCCGCGTGCAGGAGCTGCGGCCCGTCGCGGACGACCTCGGGCTCTCCATGGCGCAGCTGGCCATCGCGTGGGTGCTCCAGAACCCGAACGTCGGCGCCGCCATCATCGGGGCCACCCGTCCCGAGCAGGTCCACGACAACGTCAAGGCCTCGGGAGTCCGGCTCGACGACGACGTCCTGCGCCGGATCGACGACGTCCTCGGCGAGGTGGTGGAGCGCGACCCCACCAAGACCGCTCGCGGGTGAGCCGGCGGCTCGCCGCTCCCGATCAGGGGGCGGCGAGCCCCATCGGGCCGTAGACCTCGTCGTCGCCGTCGAACAGCGTGACGGTCGCGACGCCCTTCTCGAGCAGCTCCCGCCAGTTCTCCCCCAGCCACGACTCGGCGTCGCCCTGGTTGTCGGCGGACGGCACCTCCACGCCGATGGTCGAGGGCTCGACGGCCGCTCCGGAGCTGTCCTCGAGACGCCAACGCCAGGTCATGGCCCCAGAGGCTAGTGACCGGGCCGTGCCCGTGCTGTGACCGACCGGTCGGTTACGTCCGCACGAGCGCGGGCATGGCAGTCCATCGACCCGTCCCAGCCGGAGGACCGATGACTGCACCGACGCCAGAGCCCGACGCCGGCGGGGCGACCCGCGCGCAGGTGGCACCCGACCCCGCCAACGCCTCCACCGGTGAGCTGATCGGTCAGCTCACCGAGCAGCTGAGCACGCTCGTCCGCAACGAGGCCCGGCTCGCCCAGGCCGAGGTCACCCAGAAGGCCAAGCGGCTCGGCGTCGGCGCCGGCCTCTTCGGCGGGGCCGGGCTCGTGGGCTTCTTCGGCCTTGCCGTCCTGATCAGCGCCGCCGTCCTCGGGCTGGCGGAGGTGCTGCCCGCGTGGCTGGCGGCCCTGATCGTGGCCGTCGTGCTGTTCGCCGTCGCCGGCGTGCTGGCCCTCGTCGGCAAGAGGGACGTCGCCCAGGCCTCTCCCCCGCTGCCGACCCAGGCGATCGCGGGCGTGCAGGCCGACGTCGCCACCGTGAAGCAGGGGCTGTCGCGGTGAGCGAGCCGAACGACCCGGCGCAGATCCAGGCAGAGATCGAGGCGACCCGCGCGCAGCTCGGGCGGACGGTCGACGAGCTCAGCGCCCGGCTCGACGTCCCCGCCCGCGCGAAGGAGAAGGCCTACCGCGCCCGCGACACCGCCGTCGAGACCTACCGCGAGAGCCCGCCGGCGGTGATCGGCGCCGTCGCCGCACTGGCGGGACTGGTCCTCGGGGTGATCATCTTGCGCCGCAAGCGCGCGGCACAGAGGAGGAAGCGTTGAGCAAGGAAGTCAAGAAGAAGAGCAAGGGCGCAAAGCTGGCATACCGGCCCATCGGTCTGATCGGCGGGATCCTGGCCGGAACGCTGTCCGGCATCGTGTTCAAGCAGGTCTGGAAGGCGGTGTCGAACGAGGACGACGCGCCGAGCGCCCTGCAGAGCGAGTACTCGATGAAGGAGGTCGTGCTGGCCGCGGCCATCCAGGGCGCGATCTTCGCCGCGACCAAGGCCGCCATCGACCGCGCGGGCGCCCGCGGGTTCAAGCAGCTCACCGGCGCCTGGCCCGGCGACTGACAGGTGCCCCTCCTGCCCCCTCACCGCTCGCGAGCTCGCGGCGGGCCCCGGCAGGAGGGTCGACCTCGTCCCCCGCAGCACAGAGGAGTCATCAGGTGGCCGGCACGAGGCAGCACGAGAGCGCCGTCGAGCGGATCCGCGAACGGGTCGAGGAGAAGGCTGCCCGCCGGGCGGCCGCCGCGAAGGCGGCCGCCGAGAAGGAGCGCGGCACCGCGCCCCCCGCCGACCCCGACCGGCCGCCCCCCGGCTCGCCGTCACCGAGCGAGCTGCCGGGGATCCACGCGGAGAAGCCGACGCAGATCCCGTGGGCGGGCTGGAAGCAGATCGTCAAGCGGGCGTGGGCCGAGAACAAGGCCGACAACATGCCGATCATCGCCGGCGGCGTCGCCTTCTTCGGCTTCCTGTCGATCTTCCCGGCGCTGATCGCGCTCGTCTCCATCTACGGCCTCGTGGCGTCCCCGGAGACGGTCGCCCGGCAGGTCGAGGACCTCTCCGCCCAGCTCCCGGACGACGCGGCCAGCCTGATCGGCGATCAGCTGACGGCGATCGTGGCCAACAGCGGGAGCGCGCTGAGCATCAGCCTGGTCGTCTCGATCCTCGCGGCGCTCTGGAGCGCGTCGGGCGGGGTCGGCAACGTCATCACCGCTGTGAACATCGCCTACGACGAGGTCGAGGCGCGGAACTTCGTCAAGCTCAAGGCCACCTCGCTGGCGCTCACCCTCGGCGCGATCGTCTTCGTCCTCGTCGCCTTCGGCCTGCTGGCCGTCGTCCCGGCGGTGATCGAGGCGCTCGGGCTCGGTGTCGTCGGCACGATCCTGGCCCAGGTGGTCCGGTGGGTCCTCCTGCTGGCGGCGTTCGCCGGCGGCCTCGCCGTCCTCTACCGGGTGGCGCCCGACCGCGACGCACCCCGCCTCGCGTGGGTCAGCCTCGGCTCGGTCGTCGTCACCGTCGTCTGGGCGGTCGTCAGCGTCGGCTTCGCCCTCTACGTCAACAACTTCGGGTCCTACGACAAGACCTACGGCGCCATCGCCGGCGTCATCGTGCTGATGCTGTGGCTGTACCTGACCTGCTACCTGGTGCTGCTCGGTGCGGAGATCAACTCCGAGGCCGAGCACCAGACGGCGCACGACAGCACGACCGGCGAGCCCGAGCCCATGGGCTCGCGCGACGCGAAGATGGCCGACACGCTGCCCGACTCCCCCGAGCCGCGGGAGGGCGACAGCGACCCCACGCGGAAGTAACCGCTAGCGGACGTGCGACTCGACGAACGGCGGCCTGACCACCTCGACCGCCTGCGGCCGGCCGCGCACGTCGACGGCGAGCGGGTCGCCGGCCGAGACGCCGGCTGCCGCGTCGACCAGCGCCAGGGCGATCCCGGTCCGCAGGGTCGGCGAGAACGTGCCGCTGGTGACCTCGCCGACCCGCTCACCGCTCGCGTCGAGTACGGCCATCCCGGGCCGGGGGATGCCGCGGCCGTCGGCACGCAGACCCCACAGCAGGCGGGCGGGCCCCGCCTCCCTCTCCGCGAGCAGCGCGTCCCGGCCCCAGAACGCGGGCTTGCCCCAACCCACCGCCCAGCCCGCGCGCGCCTGGTTCGGGGTGATGTCCTGCGACAGCTCGTGCCCGTGCAGCGGGTAGCCCATCTCGGTGCGCAGCGTGTCCCGGGCACCGAGCCCGCACAGCCGGATCCCCTGGTCCTGGCCCGCCTCGAGCACCGCGTCCCACAGGCCGCCCGCGTGCCCGGCGTCGACCAGCAGCTCGTACCCGTGCTCGCCGGTGTAGCCGGTGCGGCACACCGTGACCTCGGCGCCGCCGGCGCCGGTGCCCGTCACGAACGACATGTAGCCCAGCTCGCCCGGCAGGCCGAGCAGCTCCAGCACCTGCAGGGACCGCGGTCCCTGCAGCGCCAGGACGGCGACCTCCGCGTGCCGGTCGCTGACGCCCACCCCGGCCGGCGCCTCGTCGGCCAGGCGGCGGAGCACCTCGGCGGCGTTCGCCGCGTTGGGCACGAGGAGCACGTGGTCGTCGGCGTGCAGGTAGACGATCAGGTCGTCGACCACTCCCCCCGCCCGCGGGTCGCCGTCGGGCAGGCAGCACAGCGTGTACTGGGCCTGGCCGGGGCCGATGCGCGACAGGTCGTTGGTCAGGCAGGAGTCGACGAAGGCTGCCGCCCCGGGGCCGCGGACCGTCGCCGTGCCCAGGTGCGAGACGTCGAAGAGCCCGACCGCCGAGCGCACCGCTGCGTGCTCGGCCAGGACACCGCCTCCCGCGTACTCGATGGGCATCGACCACCCGCTGAAGTCGGCGAGCTTCGCGCCGGCCGCGACGTGCCGATCGTGCAGTGGGGAGGTCAGCGGGCTCACGGGTGGCACGCTACCGAGGCACATAGGATCCAGCGGTGCCGCCGACGATCACCGCCACCGACCACCCCCTCGAGAAGCTGACCGGAGACGCCGTCGTCGTCGCCGTCGGCAAGGGCCCGGACGGGCCGCTCCCGACACCCGGAGCCGAGGCCGTCGACCGGCTGCTCGGCGGCCGGCTCCTCCCCGCTCTCGCCGACCTGGGCGCGCGCGGTGCCGAGGACGAGGTCACCCGCATGCCGTCGTTCGGCCAGGGCCCCTTCCCGGTCGTCGCCGTGGCCGGGCTCGGTGCCCCCGACGCCGCCGGCGCCTACCGGCCCGAGGCCGTTCGCCGCGCCGCCGGTGCCGCCAGCCGCGCGCTGGGCGGACGCCGGTCGGTCGTCAGCCTGCTCGCCGCCGTCGGCGGGACGCCGGACAGCGCCCGCCTGCACGCCGTCGGCGAGGGCGCGCTGCTCGGTGCCTACGAGTTCACCGCCTACAAGTCCGACCTGCCGGCCAACCGCCCGGCGCCGCCGAGCGAGTTCACGATCGTCGTGCCCGACGCGGGAGCCGCCGAGGAGGCCCTGCGCCGGGTGCGGGCCGTGGCCGACGCCGTCGCCCTCGTGCGGGACCTCGTCAACACCCCGCCCAACGACCTCTTCCCCGCCGAGCTCGCCGCCCGCGGCGCCGCAGCGGGCGAGAAGGCCGGGCTGGCCGCGGAGATCCTCGACGAGGACGCGCTGGTCGCGGGCGGCTACGGCGGCATCCTCGCCGTGGGCCAGGGCTCGACCCGCAAGCCCCGCCTGCTGCGGCTGGCCTACTCGGGCCCGGGCGCGCGCAAGAAGGTCGCGCTCGTCGGCAAGGGGATCACCTTCGACAGCGGCGGTCTCTCGATCAAGCCCGCGCTGAAGATGGAGGACATGAAGAGCGACATGGCCGGCGCCGCGGCCGTGATCGCGACCGTGTGCCTCGTCGCCCAGCTGCGCCTGCCCGTCGACGTCGTGGCCACCGTGCCCATCGCCGAGAACCTGCCCAGCGGCACCGCCTACCGGCCCGCCGACGTGGTCACGTTCCGCAACGGCAAGAAGGCCGAGATCACCAACACCGACGCCGAGGGCCGGGTCGTCCTGGCCGACGCGATCTCGCGCGCCGCCGAGGACGAGCCCGACTTCCTGCTCGAGACGTCGACGCTCACCGGCGCCCAGCTGGTCGCGCTCGGCACCCGCACCGCGGGAGTGATGGGCACCGACGACCTGCGCGACGCGGTGATCGCCGCGTCCGAGCGCAGCGGTGAGGGCATGTGGCCGATGCCGCTGCCCGCCGAGCTCCGCCGCGGCCTGGAGTCGCCCATCGCCGACTTCGTGAACTCGAACGCCGACCGGATGGGCGGCATGCTCGTGGGCGGCCACTTCCTCGCGGAGTTCGTGCCCGACGGCCTGCCGTGGGCGCACATCGACATCGCCGGCCCGAGCTACAACACCGGCGCGCCGTGGGGCTACACGCCCAAGGGCGGCACCGGCGTCCCCGTGCGGACCCTGCTCGCGACCATCGAGGCCCTCATCGCCTGACCGCGCCGTGATGATCAGGTCGCCTGATCGATCCGGGTCCTGGCTCACGGTGGACGGTGAGCCAGGACCCGGGATGGTGAGCTAGGACAGCCGGTTCTGCTTCTGGCGGGCGCTCCAGTCGCGCATGCGCTGCGGGTAGCCGGTCACCTGGGCGTCGTAGACGGGGATCGAGAGGTCGCGGGAGAGCCTCCGCGCCACGTCGGGGCCGTCGATGCGGCGCCGCGTCCACTCGCCGTCGGCGGCCACGAGCACGATCGTGGTCTCGGTGACGGCGGTCCGCGGCTCCACGTAGCCCTCCACCCCTCGCCGGGTGGCCACGAACTCCTCGAGGTGCTTCAGGTCCGTCCGCTGGGAGCCCCTGTCGAGGGTGCCGCGACGGCCGTCGTCCCGCCCGCGACCCGGACGGCCGCCGCGGCCGCGCAGCCGGTCGAACAACCCCATGTCGCCTCTCCCGTCGTCCGCACCGCCCCACGACGGCGTCGTGATCATCGGCACGCCCGTCGAGGCAACGGCGCTCCGGGCCGGGTCGTTCCCGGAGTGGCAGGATGGGAGCGAGCCCCCGCCCGCACGAGCGGGGCGCCGACGACTGCATCGAGGAGAACTCGTGAGCTCACCCACCTCCCCCGCCGACCTGGTCATCCTCGGTGGTGGCTCCGGTGGCTACGCAGCGGCCTTCCGCGCGACCGAGCTGGGCCTGAACGTCGTCCTCATCGAGAAGGACAAGGTCGGCGGCACCTGCCTGCACCGCGGCTGCATCCCGACCAAGGCGCTGCTGCACGCCGGCGAGGTCGCCGACCTGGCCCGCGAGGGCGAGCAGTTCGGCGTGAAGACGTCGCTGGCCGGCATCGACATGGACGGCGTCAACTCCTACAAGGACGGCGTCATCTCCAAGCTCTACAAGGGGCTGCAGGGCCTGGTGAAGGCCCGCAAGATCACCTACGTCGAAGGCGAGGGGCGGCTGACCTCGCCGACGACCGTCGAGGTGAACGGCCAGACCTACGAGGGCAAGCACATCCTGCTGGCGACCGGCTCCTACGCCCGCTCGCTGCCGGGCCTGGAGATCGACGGCAAGAAGGTCATCACCAGCGACCACGCCCTCAACCTCGACCGCGTGCCGGCCTCGGCGATCATCCTCGGCGGCGGCGTCATCGGCTGCGAGTTCGCCAGCGCCTGGAAGTCCTTCGGCGTCGACGTCACCATCATCGAGGCCCTCCCCCACCTCGTCCCGCTCGAGGACGAGGCCTCGTCGAAGCTGCTGGAGCGCGCCTTCCGCCGCCGCAAGATCGCCTTCGAGCTCGGCAACCGCTTCTCCGGCGTCCAGGACACCGAGAACGGGGTCAAGGTCTCGCTGGAGAACGGCAAGGAGTTCGAGGCCGAGCTGCTGCTCGTCGCCGTCGGCCGCGGCCCGGTCAGCCAGGGCCTCGGTTACGAGGAGGCCGGCGTGGCCATGGACCGCGGCTACGTCCTCGTCGACGAGTACTGCCGGACCAACGTCCCCACCATCTCCGCCGTCGGCGACCTGATCCCCACGCTGCAGCTGGCCCACGTCGGGTTCGGCGAGGGCATCCTCGTCGCCGAGCGGGTGGCCGGGCTGGAGCCGGCGCCGATCGACTACGCCGGCGTCCCGCGCATCACCTACTCCGACCCCGAGGTCGCCTCGGTCGGCCTCACCGAGGCGCAGGCCAAGGAGCGGTACGGCGAGGTCAAGACCCTGACCTACGACCTCGCGGGCAACGGGCGCAGCCAGATCCTCAAGACCACCGGCGCGGTGAAGCTGATCCAGGCCCCCGACGGCCCGGTCGTCGGCATCCACATGGTGGGCAGCCGCGTCGGCGAACTCATCGCCGAGGCCCAGCTCATCTACAACTGGGAGGCCGAGGCCGACGACGTCGCCAGCCTCATCCACCCGCACCCGACCCAGAGCGAGGCGCTCGGCGAGGCCCACCTGGCCCTCGCCGGCAAGCCGCTGCACGTGCACGGCTGATCGACCACCACTCCCCCATCCCCGCACAGCGCCAGAAGGAGCACTGCCCCGATGCCGACGTCCGTCACCATGCCCGCCCTGGGCGAGAGCGTCACCGAGGGCACGGTCACCCGCTGGCTCAAGCAGGAGGGTGAGCAGGTCGAGGCCGACGAGCCCCTCCTCGAGGTCTCGACCGACAAGGTCGACACCGAGATCCCCTCGCCCGCGGCCGGCGTCCTGACCAAGATCCTGGTCGCCGAGGACGAGACGGTCGAGGTCGGCGCGGAGCTCGCGGTCATCGGTGGCGACGGCGACGGCGGCGGGGACGCCGCGCCTCCGGCCTCCGCCGAGGACGCCGAGGAGCCGCAGACGCCGGACGAGCAGGTCGAGGACGCCGGCCCCGGGTCGTCGGAGTCCGAGGAGCCCGCGCAGCAGGAGGAGCCGGCACCGGCGTCCGCGGACAGCGGCTCCGGCGGTGGGGGCGGTGGCGGCGAGGGCACCCCGGTCACCATGCCCGCCCTGGGCGAGAGCGTCACCGAGGGCACGGTCACCCGCTGGCTGAAGGCCGTCGGTGACGAGGTCTCCGCCGACGAGCCGCTGCTGGAGGTCTCCACCGACAAGGTCGACACCGAGATCCCCTCGCCGGTCAGCGGCACCCTGCTCGAGATCACCGTCAACGAGGACGAGACAGTCGACGTCGGTGCGCAGCTGGCGGTGATCGGTGCCGCCGGCGGCGGGTCCGCCCCGGCCGCCCCCCAGCAGGAGGCGCCGAAGCAGGAGGCCCCCGCCGAGGAGCAGCCGCAGGCTGCTCCCGAGGCCAAGCCCGCCGCGCCCGCGCCCTCGACGGAGCAGCCGGGTGGCGACTACGGCGCCAGCGGTGCCCAGCCCGCCCAGTCGCCCACCTCGGCCCCGCCGCCGCAGGTGGCGCCGCAGGCGCCGGCTGCCCAGCAGTCGTCCGACAACGGCGCCGGCGCCTACGTCACGCCGCTGGTGCGGCGCCTGGCGGCGGAGAAGGGCGTGGACCTGGGCTCCGTGTCCGGCAGCGGCGTGGGGGGCCGCATCCGCAAGCAGGACGTGCTCGCCGCTGCGGAGAGGACGTCGGCGCCGGCGCCCGCCGCCGCACCGGCCGCCGCCTCGAGCGGGATGCGCACCCCCTCGCCGGCCGCCATGCCCGACACCTCGGTGCGCGGCCGCACGGAGAAGATGTCGCGGCTGCGCTCGGTCATCGCCCGCCGGATGGTCGAGTCGCTGCAGGTCAGCGCCCAGCTCACCACGGTGGTCGAGGCCGACGTCACCAAGATCGCCCGGCTCCGGTCGAGGGCCAAGAGCGACTTCGAGACCCGCGAGGGCGTCAAGCTGTCGTTCCTGCCGTTCTTCGCCAAGGCCGCCATCGAGGCGCTCAAAGTGCACCCGTCGGTGAACTCCTCCATCGACCAGGAGGCGGGCACCGTCACCTACCACGACACCGAGAACCTCGGCATCGCGGTGGACACCGAGCGCGGCCTGCTCGTGCCGGTCATCCACGACGCCGGCGACCTCAGCCTCGGTGGGATCGCCCGCAAGATCGCCGACCTGGCGGAGCGGACGCGCACCAACAAGGTGACGCCGGACGAGCTCGGTGGCGGGACGTTCACGCTCACCAACACCGGCAGCCGGGGCGCCCTGTTCGACACCCCGATCATCAACCAGCCGCAGGTCGCCATCCTCGGCGTCGGCTCGGTGGTGAAGCGGCCGGTGGTCGTGCAGGACCCCGACCTCGGGGAGGTCATCGCGATCCGCTCGATGGTCTACCTGGCCCTGACCTACGACCACCGGATCGTCGACGGTGCCGATGCCGCACGCTTCCTCACCACCGTGCGGGAGCGGCTGGAGGCCGGTCAGTTCGAGGGCGAGCTCGGGCTCGCCTAGCAGCACTCCCGATCGGGGCCCCGGCGCGAGCCGGGGCCCCGATCGCGTTCAGCCACCTCGTCCCCGGGAGGACCCTGCCGTGAAGATCGCCGTGTCCGGTGCCTCGGGCCTGATCGGCGGCGCACTGCTGCCGGCGCTGCGGGCCGACGGCCATGACGTGCTCGTGATGGTCCGCCGCACGCCGCGGACGGCCGACGAGCACCGGTGGGACCCGCAGCACCGCCGCATCGACCCGGGTCTGCTCACCGACGTGGACGCGGTCATCAACCTCGGCGGCACCCCGATCCGCCCGCGGCCGTTCACCGCGGGCTACAAGGCGCAGCTGCTGAGCAGCCGGGTCGACGCGACGACCACCCTCAGCGAGGCGCTCGCCGCCGTGGCGGCCGCCGACCGCTCGCGCCCTCGGGTGCTGCTGTCGGCGTCCGCGGTGGGGTACTACGGCGACACCGGCTCCCGGACGGTCACCGAGGAGGACCCTGCCGGATCGGACTTCCTCGCCCAGGTCTGCGCGCAGTGGGAGGCGGCGACCGCGCCGGCCGAGGAGGCAGGGGTGCGAGTGGTGCGGATGCGGACCGGCCTGGTGCTCGACCGCAAGGCGATGCTGATGCAGGTGCTGGGCACGGTGTTCCGGCTCGGCCTCGGTGGGCGGATCGGCAGCGGCCGGCAGTACTGGCCGTGGATCAGCCTGGCCGACGAGGTGGGCGCGATGCGTCACCTGCTGACCGCGGACGTGTCGGGTGCGGTCAACCTCACCGGACCCGAGCCGGCCACCAACGCCGAGTTCACGCAGGAGCTGGCGCGGCAGGTGCACCGACCGGCGGCCCTGCCGGTGCCGGCCTTCGCGGTGCGGCTGGGGCTCGGCGAGTTCGGCCGTTCCAGCGTGCTCGCCGGCCAGCGCGCGGTCCCCACCCGGCTGGAGGAGTCCGGCTACCGGTTCACCCACCCGGATCTCGCCTCGGCGCTGGCGGCGGCCACGACCCGGTGAGACCGGCGAGGCCTCATCCCAGGCGCTGCGCGCTCTCGATGCGCCAGCCCTCCGGGGTGCGCACCAGCACCATCCGGACGGTGGTCTCCGGCCGCCCGGGCAGCGTGCGCAGCGCCGGGCCGTCGGGCGCCGCGGCGGGGACGACGTCGTAGCCGGCCCACCTGTCGACGAGGTCGATCTCCACCCGGTCGGCCCCTCCGTCGACCGCGGTCACGGCCACCACGAGGGGGGCGAACCCCCGCAGCGCCTCCTCTGCTCCGGCCAGATCGCGGATGTGCGCCTCGTCGACCGCCCGCAGCTCGCTCCCGGCCGTGTAGACCTCGGCGAGGGCGTCCGGCGAGGCCGTGCCGAACGCCGCGGCCCGGCGGTCGTAGAGATCGCCGACGACCGCTCGCCAGCCGGACACCGAGTCGGGACGTTCCTGGCTGTCGGCGGGCCCGGCCCCGTCCTCGGCGGCCGCCGCCGGCGGTGAGGGTCTCGGCGAGGCGGTGATCTGCTCGCCGGCCGGAGGGAGGTGGGACGCCACGGCCGCCTCCACGGGCCCGCCGGCGTCCGGCGGTCCCCCTGCCCAGCGGACACCGAGCCAGCCGGTTCCGACGAGGACCACCGTCGCCGCGGCGACGAGGACCGCGCGACTGGTCGGGCGGGGCGCGGGCCACCGGCGGAACCGCCGCTCCGGCGGCCCCACCACGACGGGGGCGGGTCGGGCGCGGCGGCCGGGGACCTGGTGGGTCAGCTCCGTGCGCGGCCCCCGGCCCGTGCGGCCGAGGTCGGCGTCGGCGACATCGTCGGCGGGCAGCCGCACCGGTTCGGGGCGGCAGGCGTGCCGCAGGTCGAGGGCGAACGCCGCCGCCGACCCGCGGTCGTGCGGATCCGGGGACAGCCCCCGGTCGATGACGGCGATCAGCTCGGCCGGCGCCTCCGGCGCCAGCTCCGCCAGGTCGGGCAGGTGCCCGGTCGCCGCGACGGCCAGCGTGTCGCCCGGGGTCGCGGCGTTCCACGGCGCGATCCCGGTGAGCGCGTGGAACGCCGCGGCAGCGATCCCGAAGACGTCGGAGGCCGGCCCCGGTGCGCCACCGCGGGCGACCGTCGGGTCCACGTACGGAGGGGTCACCTCCGCCGCCGCGACCTCCCCCAGCACCCGCGCCACACCGAGGTCGGTCAGGACGGGGCGCCCTTCGGCGGTGAAGACGATGTTGCCCGGGGACAGGTCGCCGTGGACGACACCGCCCGCGTGGGCGTGCGCGACGGCCGCGGCCACGGGCGCGATGGCCGTCACCACCTCCCCCGGCCGCAGCCGGCCGCGCCTCGCCAGCAGCGCGGCGAGGCTGCCGCCCGCCAGGAGCTCGAGGACGAGGGCGACCCGGGCCGCCCCGCCGCGCTGGGGCTGGTGCACGACCTCGATCAACCGCACGAGGTGCGGGTGGTCGAGCCCGCCGAGCAGCGCCGCCTCCCGCGCCTGCCGCTCGGGATCACCGGCCACCAGCACCTTCACCGCGACCGGCTCGCCGCCCCGACGCGGCACGGCCCGCCAGACCTCACCGGAGCCGCCTCTGCCGAGCAGCTCCTCGAGCCTGTACCCGGGCACCACGGGGGGAGGCGGGGGTCCCGGTGCGTCCGGCGGTCCAGCGGCAGGCATGCCCCGGACCGTAGGGCGCCGAACGCCGCTACCGGCCTGGCTGTCCACAGGGACAGGCGCTGTCCACCACCCGGAACTGTGCGGCCGGCGGATCGGGTCGTACGGATACGGTCGGACGATGTCGTCGGGTGCCGAGGTCGTGGTGGTCGGGGCCGGCCTGGCCGGTCTCTCGGCGGCGACCCGGCTGGCGGCGGCCGGCGTCGACGTCCACGTCCTCGAGTCCGGCGGTCACGCGGGCGGCCGCCTGGCCACCGAGCGGATCGACGGCTTCGTCGTCGACCGGGGCTTCCAGGTGCTCAACACCGGCTACCCCCGGGCCGCCGACCTCGACCTCGACGCCCTCGAACTCGGCTGGTTCGAGCGCGGGGCCATCGTCCGGGTCGACGGCACGGCGCACCGGGTTGTCGACCCCCGCCGGCGCCCGGCCGACGTCATCGGGACCGCGACAGCCCCCATCGGGTCAGCGCGGGACAAGGCAGCCCTCGCGGCCTTCTCCCTGCGCGCCGGCTACTCCCCCGTCGGCCGGCTGCTCGCCGCCCGCGAGCGGACCGCCGAGCAGGCGCTGCGCGCGGCCGGCGTCGGTGACACCGCCCTGGAGCGGTTCTTCCGGCCGTTCCTCGCCGGCGTGCTGCTGGAAGACGATCTGGAGACGTCGAGCCGCTACCTCGACCTGCTCTGGCGCAGCTTCGTCCGCGGGTCGATCGGGCTGCCCGCCGAGGGCATGCAGGCAGTCGGCGAGCAGCTGGCAGCCCGGCTGGCTCCTGGACGGCTGCACCCGCACACGGCCGTCCGCGCCGTCGCGCCCGGATCCGTGCTCACCGACGACGGCCGCTGGGCCGCGGACGCCGTCGTCGTCGCGACCGACCCGGGGACGGCGGCCCGGCTGCTGCCGGGCGTCGAGGCGGCGGCACCGCGACAGGTCACGACGCACCTCCACGTGCTGCCGGGGTCGCCGTGGCGCCTGCCGCTCATCGTGCTCGGTCAGCCCGGCAGCCGGTTGGTCAACAGCGTCGTGCTGTCCGACGCGCAGCCGCGCTACAGCCCCGACGGTCGTGCGCTGGTGGCGAGTTCCACGCTGTCGCCCACACGGGAGGACGAGGTCCGCGCCGAGGTCGCGGCGGCCCACGGCGTCGCGCCGTCCGACCTCGACCACCTCACGACGGTGACCGTGCCGGGTGCTCAGCCCGCCGCTCTCCCACCCCTGCAGCTGCGCCGGCCGGTCGACCTCGGGGACGGGCTGTACGTCTGCGGCGACCACCGCGACACCCCGTCCATCCAGGGCGCGATGGCCAGCGGCGCGCGGACCGCCCGCGCCGTCCTGCGCGCCCTCCGCCCGACCACCCCGCCCGACGACCGGAGAAGCACCTGATGCCCGCAGCCCAGCCGACGATCCTCGCCACGAGCATGGGGTTCGCCTCCCGCGGCAGGGGGCCCTACGACTGGCGTCCCGGTCCGGTGTTCGACCTGGCCTTCGAGCTCTCGGGCGCCCCGGAGCGCCCCCGTCTCTGCTACCTGGGCACAGCGACCGGCGACGACCCGGTGCGCGTCGCCGGCGTCTACGGCGCCTTCGCCGGCAGCTCCGTCCAGGTCAGCCACCTCAGCCTGTTCACCATGCCCACCGTGCCGGACATGCGCGCCCACCTGCTGGCCCAGGACGTCGTCTGGGTGGGCGGCGGCAGCGTCGCGAACCTCCTCGCGGTCTGGCGCGTGCACGGCCTCGACGAGATCTTCCGCGAGGTCTGGGAGGCAGGCGTGGTGCTGGGCGGCGTCTCGGCCGGCTCGCTGTGCTGGCACGTCGGCGGCACCACCGACTCCTACGGGCCCGACCTGCGGCCGGTCACGAACGGGCTGGGTCTCATCCCGACCTCGAACGGCGTGCACTACGACTCCGAGGAGCAGCGCCGCCCGCTGTACCAGCGGCTCGTCGCCGAGGGCGCCCTCCCGGGCGGGCACGCGACCGACGACGGCGTCGGCCTGGTCTACCGGGGCACCGGGCTCGTCGAGGCGGTCGCCGACCGGCCAGGTGCAGCGGCGTACCGGGTCGAGCGCGGCCCCGACGGCACGGCGGTCGAGACCCGCGTGGAGCCCCGACGGCTGCCCTGATCCAACGGGCCGGGCCGACCGTCCCCGGCCCGGACGGAGTCGTCGTTCCGCCGTGGCGTCGTCCGTGCCAGCATCGCCCGGTGCCCGCGCTGACCCTGCGCCCGATGACCGATCTCGAGTTCCAGGAATGGCAGGACGCGCTCGCCCGCGCCTACGCCGACGACCAGATCGCGGCGGGGAACTGGCCGCCCGACGACGCCCTGCGACTCGCCGCCGAGGGCAATGCCGCCCTGCTGCCGCAGGGCCTCGCCACCCCGGACATGCTGCTCATGGTGGGGGTGCTCGACGACGGCCGCCCGATCGGACACCTGTGGATCGGGCTGCGCCACCCCCGGGGGGTCCCGCACTGCGCGTTCGTCTACGACATCGAGGTCGCCCCGGAGCACCAGGGCGCCGGCCACGGACGGGCTCTGCTGACCGCGGGCGAGGAGGTCGCGCGGGCGCACGGGGCCGAGGCGCTCGAGCTGAACGTCTTCGGCGGCAACGCGCGGGCCATCGCCCTCTACTCGTCCCATGGCTACCGGGTGGTCTCGCAGCAGATGCGGAAGGACCTCTCGCCCTGACCGCCGTCCGCCGGTTCCGCCTCCCGTCGCGGCCTACGCTGGGCCCGTGAGCGACTTGCAGATCGTGCGTGCCGGTCTCGTGCCCTACGAGGAGGCGTGGGCCCGCCAGCGCGAGCTGCACGCCGCGGTCGTCGAGGGCACCGGCCCCGACACCCTCCTGCTGCTGGAGCACCCGCCGGTCTACACCGCGGGCAAGCGCACCGAGCCGCACGAGCGGCCGTTCGACGGCACGCCGGTGATCGACGTCGACCGCGGCGGCAAGATCACCTGGCACGGGCCCGGCCAGCTGGTCGGCTACCCCATCGTCCGGCTGCCCGACCCGGTCGACGTCGTCGCCCACGTCCGCCGGATGGAGGGCGCGCTCATCGACGTCTGCGCCGGTCTCGGTCTGGCCACCGATCGCGTCGAGGGTCGAAGCGGCGTGTGGGTGCGGGCCGACCAGCGCGGGCCCGACCGCAAGATCGCCGCCATCGGGGTGCGCGTCGCCCGGGGCGTGACCATGCACGGGTTCGCGCTCAACTGCGACCCCGACATGTCCGCCTTCGCCAACATGATCCCGTGCGGCATCCCCGACGCCGGCGTCACCTCGCTGACCGCGGAGCTCGGCCGCGACGTCCCCGTCGCCGAGGTCATCGACGCCGTCGAGGCCGCGATGACGCAGGTGCTGACCGGCGCGGCAACACCTGCATGACGCCGCTCCCCCGCAGCGAGTACGTCAGCCTCACCACGTTCCGGCGGACCGGCGCGCCGGTCGCCACACCGGTCTGGGCGGCGCCCGACGGCGACGGCCTCGTGGTCTGGACGCGCGCCGACAGCGGCAAGGTGAAGCGGCTGCGGCACACGAGCCGCGTCACCGTGGCCCCGTGCGACGTCCGAGGCCGGACCAAGGGCCCGGCGGTCGACGGCACAGCCGAGTTGCTGCCGGCCACCGCGCACGCCGAGGCCCGGGCGGCCCTGCGCCGCGCCTACGGGCTGAGGTTCACCCTCGGCGACACCGCCTCGCGGCTGTGGCACCGGCTGCTGCGCCGCCCCGGGGAGCGGCACGAGCTGATCCGGATCAGCCCCGCCTGAGCCTCAGCCGAGGACGAAGTTGACCAGCCGGCCCGGGACGGCGACGACGCGGCGCACGGTCGCCCCGTCCAGGTAGCCGGCGATCTTCTCGTCCGCCCGCGCGGCCGCCTCCAGCGCGGCGGCGTCGGCGTCCGCCGGCACGCTCACCTGCGAGCGCACCTTGCCGTTGACCTGGACCGCCACCTGCACGGTGTCGTCGACCAGCCAGCGCTCGTCGGCCACCGGGAACGGCGTCCACGCCGACGAGCCCTCGTGGCCCAGCCGGGTCCACAACTCGTCGGCCAGGTGCGGCGCCAGCGGGGCCACCATGAGCACCAGACCCTCGGCGACCTCGCGCGGCACCGGGGACGTCGCCCCGTAGGCCTGCGTCAGGTGGTTGGTCAGCTCGGTGATCCGAGCGATCGCGATGTTGAACCGCAGCGTGGCGAAGCCGTCACGCACCCCGGCGATCGTGCGGTGCAGCGCCCGCAGGGTCTCCTCGGCCGGCTCGACGTCGTCGGAAGCCCGCACGGAGCCCGACACCTCGTCGACCACCACGCGCCAGATGCGCTGCAGCAGGCGCTGCGAGCCGACGACGGCCTTGGTCTCCCACGGCCGCGACTGGTCCAGCGGGCCGGTCGACATCTCGTACACGCGGAAGGTGTCCGCGCCGTACGCGCCGATCATCTCGTCCGGCGTGACCATGTTCTTCAGGCTCTTGCCGATCTTCCCGTACTCGCGGTTGACCGGCTTGCCCTCGTAGAAGAACTGCCCGTCCTTCTCCACCACGTCGGCCGCGGGCACGTAGAAGCCGCGTTCGTCGGTGTAGGCGAAGGCGGAGATGTAGCCCTGGTTGACCAGCCGGCGGAACGGCTCCTCGCTGGAGACGTGGCCCAGGTCGTGCAGCACCTTGTGCCAGAACCGGGCGTAGAGCAGGTGCAGGACGGCGTGCTCGACGCCGCCGACGTACAGGTCGACGCCGCCCACGTCCCCGGGCTCGCGCGGGCCCAGCCAGTACTCCTCCAGCGCCGGGTCGACCATCCGCTCGTCGTCGGCGGGGTCCAGGTAGCGCAGGTAGTACCAGCAGGAGCCGGCCCAGTTGGGCATCGTGTTCGTCTCGCGCCGGTACTTCTTGGGCCCGTCGCCCAGGTCCAGCTCGACCGTCGTCCACTCCGTGGCGCGCGACAGCGGCGGCTCCGGGGAGGAGTCGGCGTCGTCGTCGGCGAAGGTCTTGGGCGAGTAGTCGTCGACCTCGGGCAGCAGCACCGGCAGCATCGACTGCGGGACCGCGATCGGCAGGTCGTCCTCGTCGTAGACGATCGGGAACGGCTCGCCCCAGTAGCGCTGCCGGCTGAACAGCCAGTCGCGCAGCTTGTAGGTGGTGGTCGCCTCGCCGGCGCCCTTCCCGACCAGCCACTCGGTGATCGCCGCGATGGCGGCGGCCTTGTCCAGCCCGTCCAGCGAGATCTCGTCGTTCGAGGAGTTGATCATGCGGCCGGGACCGGTCCAGGCGCCGGACTCCTCGTCGAAGCCGTCGGGTCGCTCGACGGTCGGGACGACCTCCAGGCCGAACTCGCGCGCGAACTCCCAGTCGCGGGTGTCCTCACCGGGCACGGCCATGATCGCGCCCGTGCCGTAGCCGGTCAGCACGTAGTCGGCGATGAAGACCGGCAGCTCCCGGCCGTTGACCGGGTTCACCGCGGTGACGCCCAGCCAGACACCGGTCTTCTCCCGGCCGGTGTCCTGGCGGTCGAGCTCCGAGCGCCGGGAGGCCTGGCGCTGGTACTCGCGCACCGCCTCGGCCGGCGTCGCGGCCCCACCGGTCCACCGCGGGTCGGTGCCGTCGGGCCAGGCAGCCGCCGTCAGCGCCTCGACCAGCGGGTGCTCCGGCGCCAGCACCATGTAGGTGGCGCCGAACAGCGTGTCGGGCCGGGTGGTGAAGACCTCGATGGTCTGGTCAGCGCAGCCGAAACGGACCTTCGCGCCGCTCGACCGGCCGATCCAGTTCCGCTGCATCAGCTTCAGCGAGTCCGACCAGTCCAGCCGGTCCAGGTCGTCGATCAGCCGGTCGGCGTAGGCGGTGATCCGCATCATCCACTGCTTCAGCGGACGCCGGAACACCGGGAAGTTGCCGCGCTCGGAGCGGCCGTCGGCGGTGACCTCCTCGTTCGAGAGCACCGTCCCCAGACCCGGGCACCAGTTCACCGGCGCCTCGTGCAGGTAGGCCAGCCGGTGGGCGTCGACGACCTTGCGGCGCGACACCTCGTCCAGCTCCGCCCAGGGCAGGCCCGAGGGATTGGTGCCGGCGGCCGGCTCACGGGTGCCCGCGTCCAGCTCGGCGACCAGGTCGTCGATCGGGCGGGCCTTGCCGGCGGTCTCGTCGAACCACGAGCCGAACAGCTGCAGGAAGATCCACTGGGTCCACTTGTAGTAGCCCGGGTCGATCGTGGCGAAGCTGCGGCGGTCGTCGTGGTCGACGCCCAGCCGGCGCAGCTGCGCCCTGATGGCCCTGATGTTGGCCTCGGTGGTGATCCGCGGGTGCTGCCCGGTCTGCACGGCGTACTGCTCGGCGGGCAGGCCGAACGCGTCGTAGCCCATCGGGTGCAGCACGTTGTCGCCGTCCATGCGGCGGAACCGGCTGGTGACGTCGGTGCCCAGGTAGCCCAGCGGGTGGCCGACGTGCAGCCCGGCACCCGAGGGGTACGGGAACATGTCCATCAGGAAGTACTTGGGCCGATCGGCGACCCGCTCGAAGCCCGCGCTCAGCCGGCCGGTCGGGTTGGGCGTGTGGAAGGTGCCCTCGGCCTCCCAGCGGTCCTGCCAGGCGAGCTCGATCTGCTGCGCCAGCGCCGGCGTGTAGCGGTGCGGCGGCACGTCAGCGGCCGCCTGCTCGGCGTTGGGCTGATCGGCGGTCTGGCTCATCGCTGGTGCTCCCGGGTCATCGCAGTACACGTACCGGCGGCAGACATGAAGAAACCCCTCACGCAGGAGGGGTCGCCGTGCTGGTCTGAACGTCTCAGGTCAGCACGGCCGGTGGAGCAGGAGCCGCCTGGTCACGCCGCCAGCCTACCGCGAGCCGGTGCGGCCGGTCCGCCGCGGTGACGGAGCGCGTCTCACCCGTCCGGGCCGGAATCGGCCGGTTTCGACTGTGGTCGCGGTCGATCGCCGCCGATGACGTTCCCGTGGACCAGGACCAGCACCGGACGACGACGCGCAGCACGCCGTCGATCGTGCTGCTGGGACTCGCCCTGCTGGGCCTCCTGACCTTCGCCTGCGGGGTCGCCTGGCGCCCGGCGGGCGCGGGCTGGGACGCGGCGTACGACGTCGTCCTCTACAACGCCACCTACCTGCCGGCCGCGGCGCTCTGCTGGCTGGCCGGCCGGCGGGTGCCGCGCGAGCGGATCGCCTGGCGGGCCCTGTCCGTCGCGCTGCTCATGAGCGCCACGGCCAACACGATCCGCACCGCGGGTGCCGGGGTCGACGGCGCCGCGAACGGTTCGGTCGCCGTCGACGGGCTCGCGCTCCTGGCCTACCTGACCCTCTACCTCACCCTCGTCGGCTTCATCCGCGCCCGCGTGCCGCGCTTCCACCCGAGCATGTGGCTCGACGGCGTCATCGGCGCCCTCGGTGCCACCGCGGTGGGCGTCGCCTTCCTGCTCGGCCCGTACCTCGACCCGGCGCCCGGACGGGATCCCATCCCCCTGCTCCAGCTGGGCATGCCGGCGACCGACGTCCTGCTGCTGGCGCTGCTCGTGGCGGTCGGCTCCATCCTGGGGGTGCGCCTCGACCGCACGCTCGTGCTGGTCGCCTCGGCGCTCGGCCTGATGATGGTCGGCGACCTGGTCCTCTTCGCCCGGACCGTCCTCGGCACCTACGTCGACGGCGGCCTGCTGGAGCTGACCTGGCTGTCGGCGATCGTCGTCGTCGCGCTGTCGGCGCACCTCGCGCGCCCGCGGCCGCAGCCACCGGCAGCGGCGGAGAGCCGCACGCGCCTGGGCTGGCGCCTGCTCGCCCTCCCCCTGGCGTGCAACGTGGCCAGCCTCGTCGTCCTCGCCATCGGCTGGGGCGACGAACTGCCGGCCGCGGCCGCCTGGCTGGCCATCGGCTGCGTCGTCGCGGCGATCGCCCGCACCGGCATCACCTTCCGCGAGGTCCGGGCGTTCAACGAGGTGCGGGAGCAGGCGCGCACCGACGAGCTGACCGGCCTGCCCAACCGACGGGCCCTGCTGGAGCGGGCCGAGCGCGTCCTGGCCTCGGCGACCGCCCGCACGCCCGCCGCGCTCCTCCTCCTCGACCTGGACGGGTTCAAGGAGGTCAACGACAGCCTCGGCCACACCGCCGGCGACCAGCTCCTGGCCCAGATCGGCCCGCGGTTGCAGCCCGCGCTGCGCGAGGGAGAGCTGCTGGCCCGGCTGGGCGGGGACGAGTTCGCCGTCCTGCTGCCGGAGGCGTCGCTCGACGAGGCCCAGGACCGCGCCGAACGGCTGCGCAAGCTCCTGCTGCTCCCCTTCTCCGTCGAGGACATCCGGCTGCACGTCGGGGTCAGCATCGGCATCGCCACCGCACCGGTTCCCGCGGCGACGGTGCAGGAGATGCTGCGCTGCGCCGACGTCGCCATGTACGCCGCGAAGGCCGCTCGCGAGGGCGTGCACGTGTACGTGCCCGACCCGCACGGGGGCAGCGGCGACCGGCTGCGCACGATGGAGGAGCTGCGGACGGCGCTGCAGTCCGACCAGCTCGTCGTCCACCTGCAGCCGCAGGTCGACCTCGGCGACGGCCGCGTCGTCGGCGTGGAGGCCCTCGTGCGCTGGCAGCACCCGGTGCGCGGGCTGCTCTCCCCCGCCGAGCTGCTCCCGGCCGCCGAGCAGGCCGGCCTGCTGCGGCCGCTCACCGACACCGTCCTCGAGCTGGCGATGACGGCGACCGCGCGCTGGTGGCGGACCGACCGCGTGCCGGTGTCGGTGAACCTGGCGGCGGCGAACGTGAACGACATCGACCTGCCCTCGAAGGTCGCGGCCGCCCTGGCACGGCACGGCCTGCCCGCCGACGCCCTGACCCTCGAGCTCGTCGAGGACACCCTCATGGCCGACCCCGAGCGCGGCCGGCAGGTGCTCGGCCAGCTCCGGCGCCTCGGCGTCCGGACCTCGATCGACGACTACGGCACCGGGTACAGCTCGCTGGCCTACCTGCGGCACCTGCCCGCCGACGAGCTCAAGCTCGACCGGAGCCTGACCGCCGACGTCGATCGCGACGACCGTGCCGCCGCGATCGTCGAGCACACCGCGGCGCTGGCGCACGCCCTGGGCCTGCGCCTGGTCGCCGAGGGCGTGGAGGACGACGCGACCGGCGCCGCGCTCGCGCGGCTGGGCTGCGACGTCGCGCAGGGCTACGCCATCGCCCGCCCGATGCCGGTGACCGACTTCCTGCAGTGGCTGGCGGCGCCCCGGCGCGCACTGGTGGACGAGAGCTCCTGAACCTTCAGCCCGCCGGGACCTCAGTGCCCTGGTCGCCGTAGAGCTGGACCAGCTCCGCGGCCACCTCGGCCAGCCGGGCGCGGGCCTCCGCCGGCCCCACCACGACGAACCGCGCGCCGTACCCGGCCAGCTCGCTGACGAGCATGCCGACCGACGGGCCGGCGACCTCGACCGGCACCCACCCGTCGGCGTCCGCACCGCCCACCGTCAGCCTCCGGCCGAGCCGGGCCCGCAGCACGGGCAGCAGCTCCGGATCGGCCGATCCACTCACCCGCACCTGCCCACGCCGGGCCTCGACCGCGGCCGAGCTCTCCTGCCATGCGGCGGCGAGGTCGAAGCCCTCCGGCCGCAGCACGGCGTCGTCCGTGGGCATCACCGCGGTCACCCGTCCGACGCGGAACGTCCGGACGCCGGCAGCCGTGCCGGCGAGCAGGTACCAGACGCCGGACTTCACCACGAGACCCAGCGGCGAGACCGGCCGGGAGGACTGCTCACCCTCTCGCCCGGTGTACCCGAGCACGACCTGCCGCTGGTCGAGGACGGCGCGGCGCAGGTCGGCGAGGAACGGAGGCTCCGGCGGCGACGTGCGTCCCCAGGTGGCCGCGTCGACGACGACCGCCGCGCTCGCCGCCTCGGCCCCCCGCCGCAGCTGCGCCGGGAGGGCGGCCAGCAGCTTCCGGAGGGCCGTCTGGGCGCCCGGAGCACCGGCCGCCGACGGACCGGCGGCGAGGAACAGGTCCTTGGCCTCGTCCACGGTGAGCCCCGACAGATCCGTCCGCGCGCCACCCACCAGCGACCACCCACCACCGCGCCCCGCCGAGCTGTAGACCGGCACACCGGCCATCCCCAGCGCCTCGAGATCACGGCGCGCGGTGCGCGGCGACACCTCGAGCTCACGGGCCACCTCGGCGACGGTGATCCGCTCACGGGTCTGCAGCAGCAGGAGGACGGCGATCAGCCGTTCGGCGCGCACGACAAGGAGAATGCTGGAGAAAGTGGCCAGGAGGTGGCCACTTTCGCTGCGAGGGTGCGTCCATGACGACCACGACATCCCTCACCCAGCGCCCCCTCCTCCCCTCCGACCCCCGCCCGGACTTCGGCGTCGCCACCGGCCTCGCCCTCGCCACGCTCGACGCGGTCCCCACCGGCCGGCTGAGCGCCCCCACACCGTGCGACGAGTTCGACGTGCGGGCCCTGCTCGGGCACGTGCTCGGCGTGCTGCGCCGGATCACCGCGGCCGCCGGCGGTGTCCCCGCGGTGGGGCCGGTCGCGCCCGTGACCGGCGTCCCGGACGACGGCTGGAGCGCGACGCTGGGGGCCGCCGTGCGCGACGTGGAGGCGGCGTGGGCCGATCCGGCCGTGCTCGACCGGGAGATGCAGCTGCCGTTCGGGACCATGCCCGGTGCCGCCGCACTGGCCGGTTGGACCGCCGAGATCAGCACCCACACCTGGGACCTCGCCGCCGCGACCGGCCAGACCCCGGAGTGGGACGAGGCGGTGCTGGGTCGCGCGCTCGACGCCGTCCGCCGCAAGCTGCCGACGCCCCAGCGCCCACCCGGCGTCCCGTTCGGCGACGCCGTCCCCGTCCCCGACGGGGCCCCGGTCGTCGACCAGCTCGTCGCCTGGCAGGGGCGCGATCCCCACTGGCAGCCCTCGACCTGAGTGGAGGGCGGTGGCGTCTCAGCCGAGCTGGGGCGCCACCTCGCCGGCCACCAGGTCGAGGTGGTCGAGGTCGGAGAGATCGAGCACCTGCAGGTACACGCGCTGCGCCCCGGCCTCGGCGTAGCGCCCGATGGTGTCGACCGCCTCGGCCGGGGTGCCGGCGACGCCGTGCTCGCGCAGCTCGTCCACCTCACGTCCGATGGCTGCCGCGCGGCGCGCGAGCTCCGCCTCGTCCCTGCCGACGCACAGCACCAGTGCCGAGCTGCAGACCATCGACCCGGGGTCGCGGCCGGCTTCCTCGCACGCCTCGCGCACCCCGGCGAACAGGCGGGCGTTGTCGGCCGCCGACAGGAACGGCACGTTGAACTCGCCCGCGTACCGGGCCGCCAACCGCGGTGTCCGCTTCTTGCCGGCGCCGCCGACGATCACCGGGATGCCGCCGTCCTGGACCGGCTTGGGCAGCGCCGGCGAGCCCGACACCGGGTAGTACCTCCCGTCGAAGTCGAAGGTCTCCCCCGCCGGGGTGCCCCACAGCCCGGTGACGACGGCGAGCTGCTCCTCGTAGCGGTCGAAGCGCTCGCCGAGCGGCGGGAACGGGATGCCGTACGCGGTGTGCTCTGCCTCGAACCAGCCGGCGCCGATGCCCAGCTCGACCCGCCCGCCACTCATCTGGTCGACCTGGGCCACCGAGATCGCCAGCGGCCCCGGCAGCCGGAAGGTGCCGGCCGTCATGAGCGTGCCGAGGCGGATGCGGCTGGTCTCGCGCGCCAGACCGGCGAGGGTCACCCACGCGTCGGTGGGGCCGGGCAGCCCGTCCCCACCCATCGTCAGGTAGTGGTCGGACCGGAAGAAGGCGTCGAAGCCGGTCTCCTCGGTGCGCCGGGCGACGGCGAGCAGGTCGTCGTACGTGGCGCCCATCTGGGGCTCGGTGAAGATGCGCAGCAGCACACGCCGACGCTAACCAGCGGGGGCCGCCACCGCTGGCCGGGCCCCTCCGGGGTGTGCTCACCGCCCGGACCGGGCAGGATGATCGCGAGACGATCAACTCGGAGGTGCAGCTCGTGTTCCGCAAGAAGACGCGTGGTCAGGTCATCGGTGCCGAGCTCCAGGAGGGTCTCGCCCACATCGGGGTGGCGGCCACCGAGGCCGGCCGCCTCGCGGCCGAGCAGCTGGGGCCGCGGGTGACCGCGGCCCGCGAGGCAGCCGGTCCGGCTCTCGACGCGGCGCAGACGGCCGTCGCGCTCAAGGTGGCGCCGAAGGTCGCCGCGGCCGCCGCTGCCGCCGCCCCGGCCGTCGCGACCGCCCGTGACTCCCTGGCCCCGAAGGTGGAGGCCGCCCGCGACGCGATCGCCCCTCGGGTGGAGGCCGCCCGCGAGGCCGCCGGTCCGCGGGTCGCCGCCGCGCAGGCAGCCGCCGCCAAGGCCGCCGCCGACCTCGCCCCCCGGGTGGAGGCGGCCCAGAAGGCGGCGCAGAAGGCGCTCAAGGACGACGTGGTCCCCCGGCTCGAGGCCGCCCAGGTCGCCGCGCTCGCCTACGCCACGCCCAAGGTGGTCGCCGCCCGGGAGGCCGTGACGCCCGCGCTGGAGAGCGCCCGCGAGACGCTGGCCGCCGGCGTGGACAGCGCGCTGAGCGAGCTGGACGCCCGCCGCGCCGAGCTCGTCGCCACGGCGGAGAAGTCGACCCGCAAGGCGCGCAAGGGCGCGAAGAAGGCCCGCAAGACGGCGGTCAAGAAGCGCCGGGAGTTCGAGAAGGCCGCCGCCTCGACCGCGAAGACGGTCAAGCGCAAGGCTGGGATCGAGAAGGAGCCGCGGCGCTGGCCGTGGGTGTTCCTGGCCTTCGCGCTGGGTACGGCAGCGTTCGTCCTGCTGCGCCGCAAGAAGGACGACACCTGGACCCCCGCCCCGGCGGGCGACGGCCCGGTGCCCAGCTACCGAGAGGACCCCGTGCCCAGCTCCGACAGCACCTCCGGCAAGACCGTGTCGACGGCTTCGACGACCAGCGACTCCGCCCCGGCCGAGTCCGACATGGGGGTCCGGGACGCCCAGCTCGTCGACGGCGACGGCCCCGACGACTCGACCGTGAACGGCTCCGACGCCCCCGAGCCCTTCACCTCCGGCAACGGCGGCTCGGACGCGGGGCCGACCGCGGGACCGGCCGACAAGCAGGTCTGAGCACCTCATCACATCCGACGCCCCCGTTGCCTTCGGCAGCGGGGGCGTCGCACGTCCGGGAGTACCGTGGAGATCATGAGTGAGACGGCCGCTCCGGCGCATTCTTCGGGTTCCCCGCTCGAGCCGGCCGGCCGCAAACTGCTCCGCCTCGAGGTGCGCAACAGCCAGGTCCCGATCGAGCGCAAGCCCGAGTGGATCAAGACGCGGCTGAAGACCGGCCCCGAGTACACCGAGCTGAAGTCGCTGGTCCGCCGCGAGGGCCTGCACACGGTCTGCGAAGAGGCCGGCTGCCCCAACATCTACGAGTGCTGGGAGGACCGGGAGGCCACGTTCCTCATCGGTGGCGACCAGTGCACGCGGCGCTGCGACTTCTGCCAGATCGACACGGGCAAGCCCGCCGCGTTCGACGCCGACGAGCCCCGCCGGGTCGCCGAGAGCGTCGCGACGATGGGCCTCAAGTACGCCACGGTCACCGGCGTCGCCCGGGACGACCTGCCCGACGGCGGCGCCTGGCTCTACGCCGAGACCGTGCGCCAGATCCACGCCCAGCTCCCCGGATGCGGTGTGGAGCTGCTCATCCCCGACTTCAACGCCGACCCCGAGCAGCTGGCCGAGGTGTTCTCCGCCCGGCCGGAGGTGCTGGCGCACAACGTCGAGACGGTGCCGCGCATCTTCAAGCGCATCCGCCCCGGCTTCCGCTTCGAGCGCTCGCTCGCCGTCATCACCGCCGCCCGCGAGGCCGGCCTGGTCACCAAGTCCAACCTCATCCTGGGCATGGGTGAAGAGCCGCACGAGGTCGTCGAGACCATGCAGGCGCTGCACGACGCCGGCTGCGACCTGCTGACGATCACCCAGTACCTCCGCCCCTCGCCGCGGCACCACCCCGTCGTCCGGTGGGTGAAGCCGGACGAGTTCGTGGGCTTCCAGACCGAGGCCGAGCGGATCGGCTTCCCGGGCGTCCTCGCCGGACCCCTCGTGCGCAGCTCCTACCGCGCCGGGCGCCTGTACCAGCAGGCGATCGAGGCGCGCGGGCTCACCCACCAGAGCTGACCCGGCGGGATCGGCGCGGAAAGCCGCGCACGCGCCCCTATCCTGGGGGCATGGCACGCAGCAAGCCCGCAGACTCGACCGCTCCGAGCGGCAAGGGTTCCGGCAAGGGTTCCGGCAAGGGTTCCGGCAAGGCCCCGAAGCTCGACAAGAACGGTCAGCCCAAGGTGGGCCGGCTGAAGAAGCTCGGCGGCCAGGCCCGCATGATCAAGCAGGCCTACTCGCTCACCCGTCGCAACGACCCGAAGCTGCCCTGGGTCATGCTGATCTGGTTCGTCGCGGTCGCCGCGGTGGTCGAGCTCATCGGCATCCTGCTCGACTCCCCCTTCGTCTTCCTGCCCCTGGCGCTGATCACCGGTGGCCTCGCGGCCCTGATCGTCTTCGGCCGCCGTGCGCAGGGCTCGGCCTACCGGCAGGTCGAGGGCCAGCCCGGTGCCGCTGCGTGGGTGCTGGAGGGCATGCGCGGTGACTGGCGCGTCACCTCCGGCGTCGCCGGCACGCAGCAGATGGACGCGGTCCACCGCGTCCTGGGCCGGCCCGGCGTGATCCTGGTGGCCGAGGGCGTGCCCGGGCGGGTACGCGGGCTGCTCGCGCAGGAGAAGAAGAAGATCGCCCGCGTCGTGGGCGACGCCCCGATCTACGACATCGTCGTCGGCGACGACGAGGGCCAGATCCCGCTGCGCAAGCTCAGCACCCATGTCATGAAGCTGCCCCGCAACCTGAGCGCCGCGGAGGTCAACGCGCTGGGCCGCCGGATGAGCGCCCTGGGCGGCGCCCGGATGCCCGTGCCCGGTGGCCCGCTCCCCGGCGGCAAGCAGATGAGCGTCAGCCAGCGCCAGGTACGCCGCCGCGGCTGACCGCCGACTCCCCGCGTCGAACGCCCCGTCCGGTTCGGACGGGGCGTTCTTCCCTTCTCGCGGGTCGTCGCCCGTGCCAGTGTGGCAGCCGTGGCCGGCCCCACCCCCACTCGTCCGCCGCGGGTCCCGCCGTCCTGGTTCGTGCACTCGGCCTGGCGCTTCCACCGGGCGCTGCACCGGTTCAGCGGCGGCCGCTTCCTCTGGACGCCGTCGAACGAGCGGGGCTGGGGTGCGCTGCACCTCACCACCGTCGGACGGCGGACCGGCCGGCCGCGCGGCGTGATCATCGGCTACCTCGAGGACGGTCCGCGCCTGGTCGCGATCGCGATGAACGGCTGGGAGGAGGGCCACCCCGCCTGGTGGCTCAACCTGGAGACCCACCCCGACGCCGTCGTCCGGCTGCCAGGCCAGCCGCCCCGGCACGTGCGGGCACGCCTGGCCGCGGGCGACGAGCGGGAGCGCCTGTGGGCGCGCTGGAGGGCGGTCGACCCGCGCCTCGACGGCTACGCCGGCCGCAGGTCGACGCAGACCCCGGTCGTCGTCCTGGAACCGGCCGGTTGACCCGTCGGCAGGTCAGCCGCGGACGACCGCGGTGTCGGTGACGCGGTCGTGCAGGCCGCGCCCGTCGGCGTCGACGACCAGCGCCGGGATCAGCAGGCAGAGCAGCGCGGTGCGGACGACGGCCCGCCACAGGGCCAGCCGCTCACCGGGCCGCGGGTGCGCCAGCCGCAGGCCGGTGAGCCGCATGCCGGGGGTCTGACCGAAGAGCACCAGGGTGACGACGGTGAGCCCGGCGAAGGCGGCCAGCGCCCAGTTCCCCGGCAGCTCCGGTGCGGTGAACAGACCCGCGACCAGGGCGGAGCCGAGGGCGTCGACGAGGAAGGCCACGACCCGCGTGCTGAACGTCGCCAGCGACCCCGGGCCCTCCGCCGGCAACCCCAGAGAGGCGCCGCGCACGCGGTCCTGAGAGGGTGGCTGCACGTCGTTGACCATGCGACAAGCGTAGGACCAGGTTCGAGCGGTGCCCGAATGCCTCGACGAGGTGACCCGGCGACACGCCGGGAGCGTTGTTACGCCTCCGAAACACTCGGGACACCCCGGGGCAACTCCGCCCTCGTAACTTGCGGTTCGGCAGTCAGCCCAATCCCGGAGGATCGATGTTCACCAGCCCCGACGAGGTCGCCGCCTACATCCGCGACAACGACGTCGAGTACGTCGACGTCCGCTTCTGCGATCTCCCCGGCGTCATGCAGCACTTCACCATCCCCGCGTCGACCTTCGGTGAGGACACGTTCTCCGAGGGCCTGGGCTTCGACGGGTCCTCGATCCGCGGCTTCCAGGCGATCAACGAGTCGGACATGCTCCTGCTGCCCGACGCCAACAGCGCGTTCCTGGACCCGTTCCGCCGGCACAAGACGCTGAACGTCAACTTCTTCATCCACGACCCGATCACGCGCGAGGCCTACAGCCGCGACCCGCGGAACGTGGCGAAGAAGGCCGAGGCGTACCTCGCCAGCAGCGGGATCGCCGACACCGCGTACTTCGGCCCCGAGGCCGAGTTCTACATCTTCGACTCGATCCGGCACTCCACCGGCATCAACGAGGGCTACTACCACATCGACTCCGTCGAGGGCTCCTGGAACTCCGGCGCCCTGACCGGGGAGAACGGCGGCCCGAACCTCGGCTACAAGACGCGGGCCAAGGGCGGCTACTTCCCGGTCGAGCCCTACGACCACTACAGCGACCTGCGCTCGACGATGATGACCAACCTGACCAACGCCGGGCTGGAGCTCGAGCGCGGTCACCACGAGGTCGGCACCGGTGGCCAGGCCGAGATCAACTACAAGTTCGACACGCTGCTGCGGTCGGCCGACAGCCTGATGCTGTTCAAGTACATCATCAAGAACACCGCCTGGGCGCACGGCAAGACGGCCACCTTCATGCCCAAGCCGCTCTACGGCGACAACGGCTCCGGCATGCACTGCCACCAGAGCCTCTGGAAGGACGGCGAGCCGCTCTTCCACGCCGAGACCGGCTACGCGGGCCTGTCCGACACCGCCCGCCACTACATCGGCGGTCTGCTGGCCCACGCCCCGTCGCTGCTGGCCTTCACCAACCCGACGGTCAACAGCTACCACCGCCTGGTGCCCGGCTACGAGGCGCCGATCAACCTCGTCTACTCCGCGCGCAACCGCTCGGCCTGCTGCCGCATCCCGATCTCGGGTGACAGCCCCAAGGCCAAGCGCATCGAGTTCCGCGTGCCCGACCCGTCGGCCAACCCCTACCTGGCCTTCTCGGCGATGCTGATGGCCGGTCTCGACGGCATCAAGAACAAGATCGAGCCGCCGGCCCCCGTGGACAAGGACCTCTACGAGCTGCCGCCCGAGGAGGCCCTGGGCATCGACAAGGTGCCCGCGTCGCTGGACGCCGTCCTCGACCGGCTCGAGGTCGACCACGACTACCTGATCGACGGCGGGGTGTTCACCCCCGACCTGATCGAGACGTGGATCGAGTACAAGCGGGAGAACGAGATCGACCCGATCCGCCTCCGCCCGCACCCGCACGAGTTCGCCATGTACTACGACATCTGAGTCGTCCGCCCACCGCGGCCCCCGTCCTCGCCCGAGGACGGGGGCCGCGGTGCGTCCGCGTCACGATTGGGCATCGAGCCTGGTCAGCCGCGAACCGACGGGCCTACCGTCCGCACCGTGAGGCGCCTCCCGGGCACCGTGATCGCCGCGCTCGCCGTCGCGGTGGTCGTCGGCTGCTCGGGGCCGTCCGGGGACTCCGGCGGCGCGGACTCCGGCTCCGGCACGGGCGCCGTCGCTCCCGACCCCGCCGCCCCGGGCGATCCGGAGGCAGCTCCCGCCGACGCCGACCGGCAGGTGGTCACGACCGCGTCGGCGTCCCTGGCCGTGGACGACCCCGCCGACGGCGCCCAGCGGGTCAGCGAGCTGGTGGAGTCCGCCGGCGGTCGGGTGGAGCAGCGTGCCGAACGGACGGCGTCCGGGGAGGACGGGGACGGCGCAGCCGCCGACCTCGTGGTGCGGGTGCCCTCGGACGCGCTGACCGACCTGCTGGCCGACCTCGAGGACATCGGCGACATCGAGGACGTGTCCGTGTCGCGTTCGGACGTCACCGCCACGGCGGTCGACCTCGACGCCCGGATCGCGGCGCTGCGGACGTCGGTGGCGCGTCTGCAGTCGCTGATGGACCAGGCGGCCGACACCGAGGCGCTGCTGGCCGCGGAGGCGGCGCTGTCCGAGCGCCAGGAGGAGCTGGAGGCGCTGCAGTCGCAGCGGACGCTGCTCGCCGACCAGGTGGAGCTGTCCACCCTGAGCCTGCACCTGGAGCCGTTCGGCGTGGCTCCGGCCGGCGGCCCTGACGGCTTCCTCGACGGGCTCGGCACCGGCTGGCGGGCCCTGATCGCCGCGCTGGGCGGCGTGGTCGTCGTCCTGGGGTTCGCCCTCCCCTGGCTCGTCGCCGCCGGGCTCGTCAGCGCCGCGGTGCTGGTGCCGGTGCGCATGGCGCGCCGCCGGGCCGCCGTCGAGGCGCCCGCCCCACCGCAACCCTGAGCAGGGCCTCACCCCCGGTCGAGGGCGACGTCCCACGCGACGCCGGTGGCACCGCAGTCGAAGCCCTGGATCGTCGACTCGGCGTAGCTGCCGGTCAGCCGGCCGTCGGCGAGGACCAGCTCCAGCCGCCACAGCGCGCTCCGGGTCGGGCTCCCACCGCAGCGGGGCGCGACGTCCGGCGGCACGGGGCCGGCCGCCCGGTAGACCCCGTCCTCGAACCGCAGCGGCGGGCTGCCGTAGCTGCCGTCGAAGGGCGCGACCACGCAGCCCGCGGCCGGGCACGCGATCGCGAGCCGGATCGCCCGCGTCCCGGAGCAGTCGTCGTCGTCGAACCCGGCACAGCGCTGCACGGTGCCCCCGCCGGTCCACTCGCCCTCCAGCGCGGCGTCCTCGACGGGGCCCGCCATGGTCGCCGGTGCGACCGCCCCGGGACCCGTGGGCTCTCCGCGGTCGATCACCAGGAGCGCCGCGACCGCCAGCACGACCAGCGCCACGACCCCGAGCGGCAGCCACAGCGTCTGCCACCGCGGGGCCCGGCCGTACCCATCGGTCACCGGCCCACCTCCGAGTCCACGGGACGAACGTCACCCAGGGTTCCCCGCGTCGTGACGGCTGGGCAACGTCTGCGCCCCTAGACTGGACTCGTGCCTCGAACGGCACGAACCGGCCCGACGACCGCGCACCGCACGACGGCGAGCAGCGCGCGAGGCCCCCGGTTCCCGGCACCGACGCCGGCCTCGCAGCGTTGCGAACCCACGACTCGCGCCCGGCCCTGGCCGCCGGCGCTCCCTGCGGCGACCCGGTCGCCCGATCCGAGACGGATGGACCACGCATGACCACAGCACTGAACGACGACCACGGCGACCGGTTCCCCGGCGCCGTCCCCGCCCCCACCCCGGTCCCCACGGACCAGGACCGGCACGTGCGGATGCACGCGGCGTACGTCCACAAGGTCAACGCCGTCGTGGCCTCCGGCGACGACGACCTCGCCCACGAGCTCGCGCGGACCTTCGAGGAAGAGACCAGCGCCTCCGCCCGCACGCACGCCGACCGGCGGACGGCCGGACGCCGCACGCCAGGCCGGGGGGACGCCGCACGCCGTCCGGGCCGCGTGGGGTCCTTCGCCCGCCGGTCCCTGCAGCGCTTCGACCGCTACACGCTCGAGGTGTTCAACGCCGGGACGCCCTCCCGCGAGCGCTGAGCCCTCGACGGACCGCGGCCCCTCACCTCGGACGAGGTGAGGGGCCGCAGCGCGTCCGGGTCGCTCAGGGCCGCGCGGGCCTGGCTCCGGCGACGAGGCTCGGGACCCGTGCCGTCAGCCGTACCGCGCCACGAAGTTGGCCAGCATCCGCCCCGGCTCGGTGATCACCGCCGGGGTCAGCCGCGCGATCAGGTCGTCGCGCTCGTCGGGCGGGTAGTAGCCGGCGTGCTGGTAGACGTGGACGCGCGTGATGATCCCGTCGACGTCGAGCTCGGGGTGGAACTGCGTGGCGTACAGGTTCCGCTTGATCCGGAACATCTGCACCGGGCAGGCGTCCGAGCTCGCCAGCAGGACGGCGCCGGGCGGCAGGACGCTGCAGGCCTCCCGGTGTCCGACGAAGGCGTCGAACTGCGGCGCCATGCCGGCCAGGACCGGGTCGGCCGCCCCTGCTGCGGTGAGCGTGATGCGGACCGCGGAGATGGGCTCGGCGTACGTGCGGTCGATGACCCCGCCCTGGTGCACCCCGAGCGTGCCGACGCCGTAGCAGGCGCCGAAGAACGGGAAGTCCCGCGCCACGATCTCGTCGAGCAGGGCCGACAGCTCCCGCTCGACCCGGCGCTGGGTCGCGGACTTGTCCAGCGGCGGGTCGCTGGAGTTGAACGGTCCGCCTCCGACGAGGACGCCCGCGTAGTCGTCGAGGTCGATCGCCGGCAACGGGCCGGCTTCCATGCGGATCCGTCGCAGGCGCTCGGGGGTCAGGCCGGAGAAGCGCAGGAAGGCCTCGTACTCCCCGTCGGCGGCCAGGTCCTCGGCGCGGGAGGACAGCAGGAGGAAGGGCCGCACGACCGCCGATCCTAGGTCGGTCCCGAGAAGGGGCGGACGCACCAGGTCCCGTTGTCCCGCTCCCCGGGTGGGACTAGCTTCCGGCGCCATCGTCGCGGGGGAACGGATCCATCGGTGAGGAGCGGGCCCATGCTGAACGACAGCACGGTGACGGCCAACATCCCGGCAGCCGACCTGAGGCGGGCGCGGGACTTCTACGCGGACAAGCTGGGGCTCACCCCGGTGCAGGAACTCGGCGGGGAAGCACTCGTGTACCGGACCGCGGGGGGCACCGACTTCCAGGTCTACCGGACCGAGTACGCCGGCCGGGCCGGGCACACCATCGCCCAGTTCCACGTGGCCGACATCGAGTCGGAGGTGCACGACCTGGAGGCCAAGGGCGTCGCGTTCGAGACCTACGAGATGCCCGGGGTGCACTGGGACGGCGTGATCGCCTCGCTGGAGGGCCTGGGCCGCGCGGCCTGGTTCACCGACAGCGAGGGGAACACCTTGTGCATCGACCAGGTCGCCACGGGCTGACGGCGGACCCCGTCCGCCCCGGACCGCAGCGGCCTGGTCAGACCCGCTCGGCGGCGTCCAGTGTCAGGGAGGACATCATCGCGTCGAGCACCTCGACGTTGCGCTCGTAGTCGAAGCCGGGCAGGCCGACGGTGTCGGCGACGAGCACGGCGCCGTCGGGGCGGCCGGGGTCCAGGTCGACCACGTACGTCGTGATGCGCGTGCCCTCGGGGTAGAAGCCCGGGGCGGCCACCTGCTCCACGCGCACGCCGGGCCGCCCGGCGACCTCGACGGTCGTGCGGGCGGTCGCGTCGGGCCACGCGCGGCCCCCGTGGGCTCCGCTCTCCACCACGAGCGCCACGTCGGCGATCCGCACGTCCGACGCCTCCGGGACGGTGAACGGCTCGGACCCGAACCAGCTGCAGCCCGGCAGGACCTCGCCGGGGTTCACCGACCAGTCCGCCGGGTGGGCGACCGAGAACCCCGCAGGGCTGGTGCAGCGTGCCGTCCCGGCGCCCTCGGCTGCCGCACCGCCCAGGGCACCCACCGACGAGGTCGTGGCGCTGCCGCTGACGGTCCCACCGCACGCGGTCAGGAGCAGGAGCGAGCACGCTCCGGCGACGAAGTGGCGCATACGGGATGGAACCTCTTCCCGGGAGGACGGATCGGTCCCTCGTCCTGTGACCGGCGCAGCCCCGTCCCGAACCCCCGCGACCGGGTCTCAACGGGATCGTCACATGCGGAGGACCAGCTGCTCCCGGCGTGCCGGCACCACCGTCGCCACCAGGCGCTCGGCCAGGGCGTAGACCGCGAGCGCGGGCAGGACGAGCACCGCGGGTGGCAGCACCAGGGGTGCCGCGGCGAGCGAGATCGCCAGCACCCCGGGCGCGCTCCACAGCCAGCCGGGGCGCCGTCGCTCGTTGAACAGGGCACCCCACCGGACGCCGGCCCACATCAACCAGCGGCGCAGGAGGGGCACCCCGCTCTCGCGCATCACCCGGCGGAAGATGCCGTCGGCGTCCCGCGAGGTGACCGCGCCGGTGGCCAGGCCCTCGGTGACCAGCCAGTCGTGCAGGATCGCCGCCAGCGTGTAGGTGCCGAAGCGCGGCACCAGCCAGCGCACCGGGGCCGGCACGGTGGCGAAGTCGGTGCGGAAGCCGGCCGGTACGACGAACCGGTCCCGGCGCCCCTGGTAGACCAGCGCGTCGACGAGCTCCCAGCGGTCGGCGTCGACGCGGCTGACGGTCAGCGATCCGGGCTGGAAGGGCACGGCTCACTCTGCGACGTGGAGCGCCGCACCGCCCGGCGGGAGCCGGTGACCGACGCGGCGGGGGTCAGGTGCCGGTGATGTGCTCCGGGCGGATCGGGACGCGGCGGAGCGCCTTGCCGCACGCGGCGCGCACCGCGGCGGCGACGGCGGGACCGGAGGAGATCGTCGGCGGCTCCCCCACCCCGCGGACGCCGTAGGGCGCGTGCGGGTCGGCGTACTCGAGCACCTGGACCTGCATCGGCGGCATGTCGAGGATCGTCGGGATCAGGTAGTCGGTGAACGACGGGTTCCGCACGTGCCCGTCGGTCACCACGATCTCCTCCATCAGCGCCAGCCCCATGCCCTGCGCCGAGCCGCCGTGGATCTGGCCGACCACCGCGTCGGGGTTGATCGCCTTGCCGACGTCCTGCGCCGTGTCGAGCGCGACCACCTTCACCAGGCCGAGCTCCACGTCGACGTCCACCACCGCCCGGTGCGCGGAGAACGCGAACTGCACGTGCGCGTCGCCCTGCCCCGTCACCGGGTCGATCGCGTGGGTGGGCCGGTGCCGGTACTCCCGGGTCTCCTCGACGGCATCGGCGCCGAGCACCTCCGCCAGCCCGGCGAGCACCTCGCCGGAGGCGCCGACGATCTTCTCGCCGTCGAGCCGCAGCTCGGCGGCGTCCCGGCCGAGCCGCAGCGCCGCCCGGTCGAGGACGACGGCACGCACCGCCTCGCACGCCGCCTTCACCGCTCCCCCGGTGACGTAGGTCTGCCGCGACGCCGACGTCGACCCGCCCGAGCCGACCGCGGTGTTCTTCGGGTGCACGACGACCCGCTCCACCCCGAGCTCGGTGCGGCAGATCTGCTGCTCCACCGTGATGAGCCCCTGGCCGACCTCGGCCGCCGCGGTGTGCACCGTGGCGACGGCCTCCCCGCCGGTCATCTCCAGGCGGACGCGGGCGGTCGAGTAGTCGTCGAACCCCTCGGAGAACCCGATGTTCTTGTAGGTGACGGCATAGCCGACGCCCCGCACGACGCCCTCGCCATGCGTCGTGTTGCCGACCGCCCCGGGCAGCGACCGGAGGTCGGGGTCCGCCGACCGCTCCGGCGGCATCGGCAGGCCGGACACGATCTCCAGGAGCTCGGCGACCGGCGCGGCGGAGTCGATCACCTGGCCGGTGATGTTGAGGTCGCCCTCGCGCATGCCGTTGAGCTGCCGGATCGCGACCCGGTCCACACCGACGGTGTCGGCGAGCTCGTCCATCAGGGCCTCGTGCGCGAACGCGGCCTGGACGCAGCCGAAGCCCCGCATCGCGCCGCAGGGCGGGTTGTTGGTGAACACCCCGTAGGCGTCGACGGTCACGTTCGGGATGCGGTACGGGCCGAGCCCCAGCGTGCCGCCGTTGCCGACGACGGCGGCGGTCGAGGAGGCGTAGGCGCCGCCGTCGAACAGCAGCCGGGCGCGGGCGTAGACCAGCGTGCCGTCGCGCTCGGCCCCGAACTCGTAGGTCAGCCAGGCCGGGTGGCGGTGGACGTGGCCGAAGAACGACTCCTCGCGGCCGTAGCTCATCTTCACCGGCTTGCGGGTGCGCAGGGCCAGCAGGCAGGCGTGCACGTGCACGGAGAGGTCCTCGCGCCCGCCGAACGCGCCGCCCACGCCGGCCAGGTGCAGCCGCACCTTCTCGGGGGGCATGCCCAGCGCCAGGCACATCTGCCGCTGGTCGACGTGCAGCCACTGGGTCGCCACGTAGAGGTCGACCCCGCCGTCCTCGGCCGGGACGGCGAGCCCCGACTCCGGGCCCAGGAACGCCTGGTCCTGCATGCCGACCTCGAGGTCGAGCGAGACGACGACCGGCGCGGTGGCCGCCTGGTCGCCCCGCTGGAGGTGCAGGTGCCGGACGAGGTTGCCGGGCCGGTGGACCGGCGGGGCGTCGTCGTCCATGGCCCGGCGCGGGTCGGTGACCGCCGGCAGCACCTCGTAGTCGACCCGGATCCGCTTCGCCGCCCGGCGGGCGGTATCGGGGTGGTCGGCGGCCACCAGTGCGACCGGCTCCCCCTCGTACCGGACGAACTCCGATGCCAGCACCGGCTGGTCGGCGTGCTCGAGGCCGACCGCGTTCTCGCCCGGGACGTCGTCGGCGGTGAGGACGGCGCTCACGCCGGGCACCGCGAGCGCCTCGGTGACGTCGATGCCCCGGATCCGCGCGTGCGGGTGCGGGCTGCGCAGGGTCACCCCCCACACCATGTCGTCGTGCCAGAGGTCGCTGGCGTAGGCGAACTCGCCGGTGACCTTGAGCGTGCCGTCCGGGCGGAGCGGGCTGTCCCCGATGCGCCCGGACGTCGGGGCCGTGGTCCGCGTGCCGGCGTCGGTGCTCACGACTGCGCCTGCCGGGCCGCGGCCAGCCGGACCGCGTCGAGGATCTTCTCGTACCCCGTGCAGCGGCAGAGGTTTCCCGCCAGCGCCTCGCGGATCTCCAGGTCGGAGGGATCGGGGACCCGTTCGAGCAGGTCGTGGGCCGCGACGAGCAGCCCCGGCGTGCAGAAGCCGCACTGGACCGCGCCGGCCTCGACGAACGCCTCCTGCACGGGGTGCAGGCCCCCGTCGCCGGCCAGTCCCTCGACGGTGGTGACCTCGCGGCCGATCGCCTGACCGGCGGCCACCAGGCAGGAGCAGACCGGCTCGCCGTCGAGGTAGACGGTGCAGGAGCCGCACTCGCCCTGCTCGCAGGCGTTCTTCGAACCGGGCAGGCCCATGCGCTCGCGCAGCACGTAGAGCAGGCTCTCGCCGGGCCAGACGTCGTCGACCTCGTGGACGGTCCCGTTGACGGTCGTGGTGATGCGCATCGGTCAGGCCGCCTTCCGCCGGTCGTGCCGGTACTCGGTCCACGCCCAGGTGGCGGCGCGACGCGCCATCACCGACAGGGAGTGCCGCCGGTAGGCCGCACTGCCCCGGACGTCGTCGATCGGCGAGGCGGCGGCCGCCACCCGTTCCCCGAAGGCGCGGGCGAGCGCGTCGGGCAGCTCGCCGCGGGTGTCCCAGAGGCCCGCCGACTCGAGCTCGCCGGCGAGGAACTCCTCGGCGTCGGTCGCCCGGCGCGGGGTGGGCGCGGCCGAGCCGATGCCGGTGCCGACGGCTCTCCGGTCGGGGTGCAGCGCGCAGGCGAACGCCGACACCGCGATCACCATGGCGTTGCGGGTGCCCACCTTGCAGAACTGCTGCGGCCCGGCCGCGACGGGCGCCAGCACCGCCGCGACCAGCTCGTCGTCGGCCAGCGCGTTGCGCTTCACGCCGGTGTAGAAGTCCGCCGCGGCGAGCTGCCGCACCCCGCGCGCGGCCGACTCGACCTCGACCACCGCTCCGGCCGCCAGCAGCGGCGGGTGCGCGTCGCCGGCCGGGGAGGCCGACCCCAGGTTGCCGCCGACGGTGCCCCGGATCCGGATCTGCGGCGAGCCCACGGTGCGGGCGGCCATCGCCAGCCCCGGCAGCCGGTCGCCGAGCTCGTCGATGATCCGGGAGTAGGGCACACCGGCGCCCAGGCGCACCTGCCCGTCGTCGACGGCCCACTCCCGCAGCTCGGGCACCCGGCCCAGGTCCAGCAGGGCACCGGGCCGGCGGCGGTCGAAGTTCAGGTCCACCATCACGTCCGTGCCGCCGGCGATCGGCACGGCGTCGGGCCGCTCCGCGCGCACGGCGAGGGCATCGGTCCACGACGTCGGTTGCAGGAAATCCATGGCTGCCTCTCGCCGGTCCGCCGGAAGTGCTGCTGAGACAACCGCGCCCGACGAGGCCTGGCAAGGGTGGCGCGGCGTCCGTCACCGGACCGAGAGCAACCGCGTCAGCCGACCCGCCGCTCGACCGCCCGCGCCGCCGCCGACCGGACCCGGTGGGCGTTCGCGGACAGCACCCGGTCCATCGCGCGGCCGATGGGCGGCAGCTCGCCCAGCCGGGCCAGGCCGGCCCACCGGGGCACCGCGACGGTGCGCGAGCCGTGGGCGCCGAGGCAGGCAGCGATCTGGTCGGCGACCCGGTCGGGCGCGATGCCGCGCGACAGCCGCCCCCGGGCGTCGGCGTCCGAGACCGGCGCGGAGCCGTGCCCACGGGCCAGCCACTCGGTCTCGACGAAGAACGGGTTCACCGTGTGGACCCGGACTCCCCGGGCGGTCACCTCGCGCCGCAGGCCCTTCACGAAGCCGTGCACCCCCGCCTTGGTCGCGGAGTAGACGGTCAGCGGCGGCACCTGCGACCACGCCGCCACCGACGACACGGCGACGACGTCGGCGCGTCCGCTCCGGCCGGCCGACGCCAGCAGGTGCGGGAGCGCCAGCCGGGTCAGCTCGATCGTGCCGGTGAGGTTCAGGGCGACGATCCCCTCCACGGCATCCCCGGGCATGTCCCCCAGCAGGCCTGCCCACCCCCGCCCCGCGTCGAGCACGACGGCGTCCAGCCGGCCGTGCTCCTCGAGGACCCGCTCGACCAGCGCCCTCCGGTCGCGGGCGTCGGCGACGTCGGCCACCACCGGTGTCACCCCGGGCAGGTCGCCGACGGCCTCCTCGAGGCGGTCGCCGTGCCGGGCGCAGGTGAGGACGAGGTGACCGTCGCGGACGAGCCTGGTGACGGCGGCACGGCCGATGCCGGCGCTACCGCCGGTGACGAGGACGACGCGGTTCCACGGATGGGGCATGGCCCCGTACTACCCGCGGGGGACATCACACGCCCCGACGCATCGAACACCGGTCCCTGGGCATGATCGGGTGCATGCAGCTGCCCGAGCCCCGGGGCCCTCTCAGCGTTGCCCTCTGCCGCGATCTGGCCACCCGGACGTCCCTGTCCGCCGAGACGATCGAGCGGGCCGACCGGGTGGCCGGCGCCGGAGCGTGCGCCCTCACCGACGAGGACCTGCAGATCAGCCTCGCCGTCCTGTACGAGCTCCACTACCGCGGCTTCGACGGTGTCTCCGAGGACTGGGAGTGGGATCCCGCCCTCCTCCGGGTGCGTGCCGCGCTGGAGCGCCGGCACCTGGCGGCGCTGCGGGAGCTGGTCGGCCCGATCGAGGTCACCGGCGAGCCGGTCGACCGGCAGCTCAGCGCGCTCATCGCGGCCGACGACGGGCCGTCGCTGTCGTCGTTCATGAGCAAGCAGGGCAGCCTCGAGCAGTGGCGCGAGTACCTGGCCCTCCGGTCGGTCTACCACCTCAAGGAGGCCGATCCCCACACCTTCGCCATCCCCCGCCTGTCCGGCCGGGCGAAGGCGGCCATGGTCGAGATCCAGGCCGACGAGTACGGCGGCGGCTCCGCCGCCCGCATGCACAGCGAGCTCTTCGCCGGGCTGATGACCTCGCTCGGCCTCGACGCGACGTACGGCGCGCTCTGGGACGACGCCCCCGCGGCCGCCTTCGCGTCGGTCAACACGATGTCGCTGTTCGGGCTGCACCGGCGGTGGCGCGGAGCGGCGCTCGGGCACCTCACCGCGGTGGAGATGACGTCCTCGGAGCCCAGCCGCCGCTACTCGGCCGGGCTGCGCCGGCTCGGCTTCGACGAGCGGGTGACGGTCTTCTACGACGAGCACGTCGAGGCCGACGCCGTCCACGAGCAGATCGCGTCGGTGGACATGTGCGGTTCCCTGGTCGCCGGGGAGCCCGAGCTGGCCGCCGACGTCCTCTTCGGCGCCGCCTGTTCCCTCGCGATGGACGGGCTGGCCGCGCTGCACCTGCTCGGCGCGTGGGAGAGCGGCCGGTCGGCGCTGCGCCGGGAGCGCAGCCTGGCCGCCTGACCGGACCGCTGCACGACGTCGCGCCGCGTACGACTGGAGTCCGGACCGCCGATGCCGAACCTCCATTCGGCCGAGACCGGCAGTACCGGAACATCAGGAGCGCACATGTGGGGTCGTCAGGGCACATCGGCGCAGCCGGCGGCCGCCGGCGGTTTCCCGAAGGACGTCGAGGCCCTGGAACGGGTGATCGCGGCGCTGGGCAGCGAGGTCAGCGACGAGATCGTCGCGCACGAGCGCATCATGCACAGCCTGGTGGACTCGCTGGACCTGGCCTACGGCGCCGCGTGGCTCCCCGACCACTCCGGTGATTTCGTCCTCCGGGTCACCGAGGGCGAGTTCGCGTCCGCGATGGCGGCGGCCTGGACCGACGGCGAGGCCATGGTGTCCGGGGCGGGCTACGGCGGCGAGGCGCTCCGCGACCACCGCACGGTGCTCATGGACGACAGCTCGAGCACGGCCGGCTGCCTGCGCTGGCGGACCGCCGCCGCGGCCGGGGCGCGGCAGGGCTGCTTCCTGCCCGTCGTCGAGGACGGCCGGGTGACCGCCGTGCTCGAGTACTACTCCCGCCGCGAGCTCCCCTTCTTCGGCGGCCGGACCGAGAAGTGGGAGGCCATCGGCCGGCTCGTCGCCCACGCCCGGCGCAGCGCCGTGGCCACCGCCACGCTGCGGGAGAACCTCGACGACCGGCTGGCGGTCACCACCGTCGTCGCCGAGGTCGGTGAGGCCAGGGACGAGGCGGAGGCGCTGCGGACCGCCCTGGAGACGGTGCGCACCGCGTTCGGCTGGGCCTACGGCTCGTTCTGGGCGCTGGACCGCACCGACAACCTGCTGAAGTTCGACGTCGAGTCCGGCTCCGCCGGCGAGGAGTTCCGCACGGTCACCCTGGCGGCGAGCTTCGCCGAGGGCGTCGGCCTCTCCGGACGCGCGTGGCGGGAGCGCGACCTCGTCTTCGTCCGCGACCTGGCGGAGGTGACCGACTGCGTGCGGGCCCCGGCCGCTCAGCGCGCCGGCGTCCGCTCGGGCGTCTGCTTCCCCATCACCGCGGGCGGCCAGGTCATCGGCACCATGGACTTCTTCGTCACCGAGACCATCGAGCTGTCGGACTCGCGGGCCTCCGCGCTGCGCAACGTCGCCCAGCTGGTCTCCCAGCGGCTGGACATCCTGCGCCGGGCCCAGGCGGACGCGGTCAACTCGCGCGCGCTGCTGGAGACCGTCGACCGGCTCCGTCAGGCCGCCGACGACGCCGGTCGCGTGGCCGAGCGAGCGGTCGCGCAGGCGTCGTCCATGACCGCCGAGGTCGAGGCGCTCGGGACGGCGTCGGCCGCCGTGGACGACGTCATCCGGATCATCGGTGCCATCGCCGACCAGACCAACCTGCTGGCCCTCAACGCCACGATCGAGGCGGCGCGCGCCGGCGAGCTGGGCAGGGGCTTCGCCGTCGTCGCCAGCGAGGTGAAGGACCTCGCCCGCGAGACCGCCGGTGCCACCCAGCGGGTCTCCGAGCAGGTCGCGGGCATCCAGAGCAGCAGCCGCTCGGTGTCCGAGGGCATCCACGCCACCAGCGAGGTCATCGGGGAGCTGGACGCCGTCCAGACCCGCATCGGCGAGGTGCTCGAGGAGCAGGTGGAGATGGCGAAGGCGTTCGACACCCGCCGCTGAGCCCGGCGGCTCAGGCGGGCGCGGTCCCCCCGCGGCCCTCGCGCACGATCCGGGCCGCGGGGCGTGGCCGGCTCGGCGCGCTGGGCGCGGAGAACCCCGACCGCTTGTGCGAGCCGTCGCAGAACGGCTTGATACCGGACTTGCCGCACCGGCAGAGCGCGATGGTCCGGCGGCCGGGGTCGATCTCGTCGCCGTCCTGGTCGAGCAACCGGAAGTCGCCGCGCACGATCAGCGGCCCGTCCCGGTAGGGCGTGATGGTCGCGCCCTCCTCCCCGGGAGGACCCGCCTCGACGTCGTCGGGCAGGTCGGGCTGGGCGGACAGGGGGCGCGACACGCTCCTCCTCTGCCCCGCTCCCCCGGCGCGCACACGTGCGCGGGGGGACCCGACCCGCACGGGTGACGGGGGCTCAGCTGTTCGACCGGTGCCGTCTGCGGGCCGCCTCCGTACCGGCCTCGACCGACGAACGGGCCCGCGGGAGGGCCGTACCGGGCTGCTCCTCCTCGGGCAGCTGCACGCCCGTCTCGTCCAGCTCGCCGGCGGCTCCGGCCCGCTCCACCGTCAGCGCGGGCGCCGAGATCGCCCGGACGACGACGACGGCGATCGCACCGCCGACCAGCGGCGCCAGGAGGAACAGCCAGACGTGGGCCAGCGGGTCGCCGCCGGCGAACAGGGCGGGACCCAGCGAGCGGGCGGGGTTGACCGAGGTGCCGGTCAGCGGGATGCCGACCAGGTGCACCGCGGCGAGCGTCAGCCCGATCGCCAGCCCCGCGAAGCCCGGGGCCGCCGCCTTCCCGGTGACCATCAGGATCACGGCGACGAAGACGAACGTGAGCAGCGCCTCGACGAGGAAGGCCCCGCCCATGCTGATCGTCAGGCCGTAGTCGTTGGCGCCGAGGGTGCCGGTCTGGTCCACGACGTCGCCGAAGCCGCTGGTCAGCAGCTGCAGCACCGCCGCACCGGCGATCCCCCCGGCGAACTGGGCCCCCCAGTAGCCGGCGGCCTCCCGCACCGTCATGCCTCCGGAGAGCAGCACCCCCAGGGTGACCGCCGGGTTGACGTGGCACCCGGACACGGGACCGATCGCATAGGCGAGGGCGAGCAGGGTGAGGCCGAACGCGAGGGCGACGCCGAGCGGCCCGATGGCGTCGATCCCGACGACGGCCGAACCGACCGCGACGACGACCAGCAGGGCGGTGCCGAGGAACTCGGCGGCCAGCGATCGGGCAAGGGTGGGAGACACCGACGACCTCCGGGGCCGACCGCAACTGCGCCCGCGCCACCCGTGTGGCACCGCGGTGCGGGTGCGCACAGCCTGTCGCCGTCCGTAGCGGCCCGACAGGGCCTTTCGCCACTGCCGGCGGTCAGCCCGTCGGGGACTGGCCGTAGAAGACGCGCTCGACCACCGACCGGGCGTGCCGGGTCGTGCGGCGGTAGTCGTCCATGAACTGGCCGGGATCGGTGTCCGGCCCGTATCCGGAGGCCCGGGCCACGCCGGCCAGCTCCAGCCCCGGACGCGGCAGCTGGTCGCTGGGCCGGCCCCGCACCAGGAAGATGGCGTTCCGCGCCCGGGTCGCCATGTCCCAGGCCGACCGCAGGGCCGCCGCCTCGTCGGCGTGCAGCAGGTCGGCGTCCCCGAGCGCGGCCAGCGCCTCGACGGTCGGCTGGACCCGCAGGGCCGGGACCTCGGCGGCGTGCTGCAGCTGGAGGAGCTGGACGGTCCACTCGACGTCGGCCAGTCCGCCACGGCCGAGCTTGGTGTGCGTCGCCGGGTCGGCGCCGCGGGGCAGCCGCTCGCGCTCGACCCGCGCCTTGATCCGCCGGATCTCCGCCACCTGCTCGTCGGTGAGCCCGTCCTCCGGGTAGCGGATCGGGTCGATCATCGCGACGAAGTCCGCACCCAGCTGCTCGTCGCCGGCCACCGGGACGGCGCGCAGCAGCGCCTGCACCTCCCAGACCGACACCCACCGCTCGTAGTACTCGCGGAAGGCCGAGAGGCTCCGCACCAGCGCGCCCTGACGGCCCTCGGGGCGCAGGTCGGCGTCCACCTCGAACGCCGGATCGGGCGCCGGCTCCGACAGCAGGCGGCGCAGCGTGTGGGCGACGGCGTTGGCCGTGGACGTCGCCTTCGCCTCGTCGGCGCCCTCTCGCGGGCGGTGCACGAACAGCACGTCGGCGTCGGACCCGAACCCCATCTCCCCGCCGCCGAGCCGGCCCATGCCGATGACCGCCATCTCCATCGGCATCGCGGCCGGGTCGGCCCCGGTCTCCAGGGCGTGCGCCCGCACCGCCACGTCGAGGCCCACCTGCAGCGTGGCCGCGGCGATGTCGGTCAGCGCCTGTCCCAGGCGGACGACGTCGAGCCGGCCGAGCAGGTCGGCGGCCGCCACCCGCAGCAGCTCCTGCCGGCGCAGGCCCCGCACCACCCGGATGGCCTCCTGGGGGTCGGACGCACGACCGGCCGCCGCCCGCCACGCCTTGGCGAGCCCGGCGGCTCCGCGGGGCTCCAGCTCGGCGTCGTCGGCGAGCAGCCGCAGGGCCTCGGGGGTCCGGGTCAGCAGCGAGGCGATGTACTGGCTCGAGCCCAGGAGCTGGGCGAGCCGCTCGGCCACCTGGCCCTCGTCGCGCAGCAGCCGGAGGAACCACTGGTTGCCGCCGAGCGCCTCGCTGACCTGGCGGTAGGCCAGCAGCCCGGCGTCGGGGTTGGGGCACGAGGCGAAGGTCTGCAGCAGCACCGGCAGGAGGTACTTCTGCATCGACGCCGAGCGGGACACCCCGCCGGTCAGCGCCGCCAGGTGCCGCAGCGCGCCGTCGGGGTCGGCGAAGCCGAGCGCCCGCAACCAGTCACCGGCCGCCTTGGACCCCAGGGCGAGGTGCTCGCCCGGGACGCGGGCCACCGCCGACAGCAGCGGCCGGTAGAAGAGCTTCTCGTGCAGCCGGCGCACCTCGCGGGTGTGCAGCGCCAGCTCGGCGTCGAGGACGTCGACCGCGCTGCCCCGGGAGTCGGGCTTGTAGCCGAGCGCGCGGGCCAGCCACCGCAGCTGCTGCTCGTCGGTGGGCAGGAGGTGCGTGCGGCGCAGGCGGAGCAGCTGCAGCCGGTGCTCGACGGTGCGCAGGAAGCGGTAGGAGGCGATCAGCGTCGCGGCGTCCTCGCGGCCGACGTACCCGCCGGCCGAGAGCGCCTGCAGGGCCGGCAGGGTGCCTCCGACGCGCAGCGTGGGGTCCGCCCGTCCGTGCACCATCTGCAGCAGCTGGACGGCGAACTCGACGTCGCGCAGGCCACCGCGGCCCAGTTTGAGCTCCCGCTCGGCCTGGGCCGGCGGGATGTTGGCCTCCACGCGGCGCCGCATGGCCTGCACCTCGGCGACGAAGCCCGGCCGGTCGCCGGCCTTCCAGACCATCGGCCAGAGCGCCTCGACGTACGCCAGCCCGAGGTCGGGGTCCCCGGCCACCGGGCGCATCTTCAGCAGCGCCTGGAACTCCCAGGTGCTCGCCCACTGCTCGTAGTACGCCTGGTGCCCGGCGAGGGTCCTGACCAGGGCGCCGGCCTTGCCCTCCGGCCGGAGCGCGGCGTCGACCTCCCAGGCGGCCTCCTTGCAGATGCGCATGAGGGCGGCCGCCACGCGCGTGGCGCTGGACAGGGCGGCGCTCTCGGAGTCGCTCGGGTCGACCGGCTCGGCGACGAAGACGACGTCGACGTCGCTGACGTAGTTGAGCTCGCGGCCCCCCGTCTTGCCCATGGCGATGACGCCGAGCCGGCACGGTGACGCCGAGGCCGGCTGCTCGGCGACCGCCAGGGCGAGACCGGCGGTGAGGACGGCGGCGGCGATGTCGGCGAGCTCGGCGGCCACCTGCTCCGTGGGCACGCCGTCGCCGAGGTCTCGGCCGGCGAGGGAGAGGATCGCCCGGCGGTAGGCCAGCCGGAGCCGACGGATCCGCTCGGGCGAGGCGTCCGGCGCCGCCTTGCCCAGGCGCACGCCCCACGGCGGATCGTCGGGGTCCGCGCCGACGGCGGCCAGCATCTGGCCGCGCAGCTCCTCGGGCGCCGGTCGGGCGGAGCCGCGTGGCATGCCGTCGGCGTCGTCGTCGAGGACGGTCCAGTCCCCCGGGTGGGCCGCCAGGTGGTCGGCGAGCCCGGAGCTGGCGCCGAGGACGGCGAGCAGCCGGCTGCGCAGCAGACCCGACCCGCGCAGGCCGGCCAGGAGCGCCGCGGCGGCGCTCCCGTGCGGATCGGAGCTGTCCAGCGCCTCGACCAGCCGGTGCAGCGAGCGGAGCGCGAGGTCAGGGTCGCCGGCCCGGGCCAGCGCCGCCACGACCGGACCTGCCTCCGGATCGGCCGGTTCGTTCCGCTCGAGGTCCCAGAGCCCGAGGGAGGGGTCCGACAGCAGCAGCGCCGCGCGGGCGCCGTCCTCGAAGCCGAACCGCACCAGCCGGACGACGGCGCGACGCGGGATCTCCGCCTCGGCGGTCGTCACGCTGCCTGCTGCGCTCGGGTGCGGGCCAGCTCGGTGAAACGCTCCGCGAACGGCCGCCACGCCTCCTCGACGTGCGGGTGGGCGGCGTCGGACATGCGGCAGATCGTCTCGCGGTCCCAGGGGCTGGCCGCGACTCCGACGGTGTCCCGCTCGGCCCACTCGTGGATGATCTCGGGCGCCGTCTCGATGTGGAACTGCAGCCCGTAGACGTGCCGGCCCACGCGGAACGCCTGGTGGGCGTACACGGGGCTGCTCGCCAGCAGCGTCGCCCCGGTGGGCAGCTGGGAGATCTCGTCGTGGTGGAACTGCAGGACGTCGGGCGAGAGCGGCAGCGGGGCGAACAGCGGGTCGCTGTCCGCGGCGTCCCGCTTGGCCACCAGCAGGGCCCCCACCTCCGGGCCCTCCACGCCCTCGCGGACCGTGCCGCCGCCCACCTGGGCCAGCAGCTGGGCGCCCAGGCAGATGGCCAGCGTCGGGAGATCGGCCTGCAGCGCCTGCGCGAGCAGGGCCCGTGCGCCGGTCAGCTCGGGGCTGGTCTCCTCGTCGTCCATCGCCGACTGCGGGCCGCCGAGGACCACGAGGCCGTCGTAGCCCTCGAGAGTTGCCGGGAGCTCGTCCCCCCGCCCGACGTGGCGTGCGTCGAGCTCGGCCCCGGCGCCGCGCAGCCACTCCCCCAGCCGCGCGGGCGGATCGGTCTCGTGCAGGACGACGACGAGCAGGCGGGCCACGCCTGCGAGCGTAAAGACCTCGTCGCCCCCCGTGCCCCGCAGGCTCGGCACGGGCCGCTGCGACGAGGCCATCTACAGGCCGGGCAGGTAGCGGCGCAGCTCGAAGGGCGTCACGTTCTGCCGGTAGGAGTTGAACTCCTCCCACTTGTTGCGGAGGAAGAACTCGAAGACGTGCTCGCCCAGGGTCTCGGCGACCAGCTCGCTGCCCTGCATCGCGGTGAGCGCCTCGCCGAGGGAGACCGGCAGGTCCTCGTACCCGGCCGCGCGGCGCTCGGTGTCGGTGAGCGACCAGACGTCGTCCTCGGCCTCGGGCGGCAGCTCGTAGCCCTTCTCGATCCCCCGGAGCCCGGCGGCGAGCAGGACGGCGAAGGTCAGGTACGGGTTGCACGCCGAGTCGGGCGACCGGATCTCCACCCGCGCCGACTGCGCCTTGCTCGGCTTGTACGAGGGCAGCCGCACCAGCGCCGAGCGGTTGGCCCGGCCCCAGGTGGCGGCGGTCGGCGCCTCGGTGCCGGCCAGCAGCCGGCGGTAGGAGTTGACCGTCTGGTTCGTGACGGCGGTGTACTCGCGGGCGTGGGTGAGCAGGCCGGCGATGAACTGCTTGCCGGTGGTCGAGAGCCGCATCGGGTCCGCGGCGTCGTGGAAGGCGTTGCGGTCGCCCTCGAACAGCGAGACGTGGGTGTGCATGGCCGACCCGGCCAGCTCGGTGAACGGCTTGGGCATGAAGGTGGCGTGCACGCCCTGGGCCAGCGCCACCTCGCGGACGACGTGCCGCAGCGTCATGATGTTGTCCGCCATCGACAGCGCGTCGGCGTAGCGCAGGTCGATCTCCTGCTGGCCGGGCGCGACCTCGTGGTGGCTGAACTCTACGGAGATGCCCATCGCCTCGAGTGCGAAGACCGCCTCGCGGCGGAAGTCGTGCGCCACGTTGTGCGTGGACAGGTCGAAGTAGCCGCCGGTGTCGGCGGGCTCGGGCGGCGAGCCGTCCGAGGGCAGGTTCTTCAGCAGGAAGAACTCCACCTCGGGGTGCGTGTAGAAGGTGAAGCCCATGTCGGCGGCCTTGGCCAGCGTCCGGCGCAGCACGTGCCGGGGGTCCGCCCACGCCGGCGAGCCGTCGGGCAGCGTGATGTCGCAGAACATCCGCGCCGTGTCACTGGTGGCCCCCTTGGTCGCGGGCATCACCTGGAAGGTGCCGGGGTCGGGCTTGGCGAGCATGTCGGACTCGTAGACGCGGGCGAAGCCCTCGATCGCCGAGCCGTCGAAACCGATGCCCTCAGCGAACGCGGCCTCGATCTCGGCCGGGGCCACGGCGACGGCCTTGAGGTAGCCCGAGACGTCGGTGAACCACAGCCGCACGAAGCGGATGTCGCGCTCTTCCAGGGTCCGCAGGACGAACTCCTGCTGTCGGTCCATGCTCGCCATGATCGCGTCCGCTCGTTTCCGGGATGTGACGTCCCCGCCAGCCTGCCCCTTCCGGGGCATCCGGCGCATCTGGCCACACCGGACGATCAGGCGGCCAGGCGTTCCAGCGGCTCGGCGGGGTCGCTCAGCGAGGCCACCGGCACCTGCCGCCGGGCGCGGATCAACGCCTGGATGGGGTCCGTGACGTCCCAGACGTTGACGTTCATGCCCGCGACCACGCGGCCGTCGTGCAGCCAGAAGGCGATGAACTCCCCGCCGTCGACGTCGCCACGGGTGACGACGGCGTCGGTGGGCCCGCCCAGCCCGGAGTACTCCATGCCCAGGTCGTACTGGTCGGTGAAGAAGTACGGCACCCGGTCGTAGCTGACCGGCCGCCCCAGCATCGACCGCGCCGCCGCCGGCCCGCCGTTGAGGGCGTTGGCCCAGTGCTCGACGCGCACGTACCGCCCGTAGAGCGGGTGGAAGGACGACGCGACGTCGCCGGCCGCGAAGACGTCGGGGGCCGAGGCCCGCAGCGCGTCGTCGGTGACGATCCCGTTGTCCACCTCGAGCCCGGCGGAGGCGGCGAGCTCGACGTTCGGCGTCGCCCCGATGCCCACGACGACGAGATCGGCGGGCAGCCCGGCGTGCCGGTCGGTGACCACGGAGGTCACCCGGCCACCCGCGCCCCGGAACTCCCGGACGACGGTGTCGGTGAACAGGTCCACGCCGTGGTCGCGGTGCAGCCGGGCGAACACCCGCCCCATCTCCGGCCCGAGCACCGCGTGCAGCGGCGTGGGCTGCGGCTCGACGACGGTCACGTCGTCGCCGTGGTGCCGGGCCGCGGCCGCGACCTCGAGCCCGATCCAGCCCGCTCCCACGACGACCACCCGCCGTCCACCGCCGGAGAGGTGGGCCAGCAGCTGGTCGGAGTCGGCCAGCGTGCGCAGGTAGCGGACGCCCTCGAGGTCCGCGCCGGGGACCGGCAGCCGGCGCGCCGACGACCCGGTGGCCAGCAGGAGCTTCGCGTACGGGAGCTCCTCGCCGGTCTCCAGGCCGAGCCGGTGCGCGGCCGGGTCGAGGGAGGTGGCCCGGATGCCGGTGCGCAGCTCGACGTCCTGCTCGGCGTACCAGTCGGCCGCGTGCACCCGCGCGCTCTCCCGGTCCGCCTTGCCCAGCAGGTGGTCCTTGGAGAGGGGCGGCCGCTCGTAGGGGACCTCCGGCTCCCCCGCCACCAGGACGACGGGGCCGTCGAAGCCCTCGGCGCGCAGCGTCTCCGCCGCCTTGGCCCCGGCCAGTCCCCCACCGACGATCACGTACGGCTCCGCAGCGGTCATCGCCGCCCACCTCCGGAGAGAGCGAAGAACTCCTGACGGGACCGAGCGTCCTCCCGGAGGACCCCGTGCAGGGCCGACGTCGTCGTGCGGGAACCACGGGCCCGGACGCCGCGCAGCGTCATGCACAGGTGCTCGGCCTCGATCACCACGCCCACCCCGCGCGGTGCGAGGTTCTCCTGCAACCAGTCGGCCACCTGCTGGGTCAGCCGCTCCTGCACCTGGAGGTCGCGGGCGAACAGGTCCAGGACCCGGGCCAGCTTCGACAGACCGAGGATGCGCTCGCCGGGCAGGTAGCCGATGTGGGCGACGCCCGTGAAGGGCAGGAGGTGGTGCTCGCACAGGGACTGCACCGGGATGGCCGTCGCCATGACCAGTTCGTCGTAGCCCCCGTCGTTGGGGAAGGTCGTGAGGTCGAACGACGCAGGGGTCAGCAGCTCGGCGAAGGCGTCGGCGACCCGGCGCGGGGTGTCGGCCAGGTGCGGATCGTCCGGATCGCGGCCCAGCGCGCGGAGGAGGTCGGCGACCGCGCGCTCGGCCGTGGCGGGATCCACGGCGGCGCGGTTGCGGACGACGCGCAGACGGGTGGGTGCGGTGACCACGCCGAGCGGATCCGGGGCGCTGACGGTGCTCGTCATCGCGGACTCCTTCTAAAACCAGCGAGAGTTAGAAGTACAGACCTGCGACGGCCCGGCTGTCAACGGCTACCCGTCAGCGGGCTCCAGCCGGACGCAGCAGCGCCCGGGCGACGGCTGCAGCCGGGCGACGCGCCTCGCGTCGCCGGCGCCGTCCAGCACGCCCTCGAGCAGGCGGAGGTTCATGCCGCAGACGAGCTCGGTGTGCTCGCGGGCCAGCCGGTGGAACGGGCAGTTGGCCAGAGTGACGGCCCCGCCCTCGACCCGGGGCTCGAAGCCGTGCCGTTCGAGCGCACCCAGCGCGACGTCCGGGCTCCCTGCGGCCGGGGCGCCCGTCCGAGCGGCCGCCCCCAGCTCCCGGCCGCGCGTGAACGCCAGCCGGCCGAGGACCGCCCGGGGCGGCTCGCCGGTCGACTGGGCCTCTTCCATCGCCGCGGCCAGCAGCCCCCCGGCCAGGTCGTAGTGCCGCTCCGGGAAGGACACCGCGACGTCGCACCCCGCCCGCCGGTAGAGCTTCGCCGGCCGGCCGGCGCCCGGGCCGCTGCGACCGGTGCGCCGCTCGAAGACGACGTCGAGGAGGCCCTCCTCCACCAGCTTGTCGAGGTGGAAGGCGACCGTCGCCCGAGGAACCTCGGTGGCCCGGGCCGCCTCGTCCCGGCTCACCGCGCCGGGCCGGCGGACGACGTGCTCGTACAGCAGGCGGCGGGTCGGCTCGGCCAGCGCGGCGACCGCGGCCACCTGGGCGGTCCGTGCGTCGTCCATGCCGGAAGTCTAGAACCAATCCAGGTTCGCGGAAGAAGAGCGGAGCGTCGCCTGCACCCCGTCCGGGCGACGCCGGGGTGTCCGATCAGACACCCGGTCGTGGGCGCCCCGCCTGGCCGTGCGCCCTGGTGGACGACCAGACTGACCGGGTGAGCGATCAGCAGCCTCGTCAGTTGCGGGTGGGTCTGGCCCAGGTCGACACCCGCGTCGGCGACATCGAGGGCAACGCCGAGCTGGTGACCGCCTGGACGGCGACGGCGGCCGGGGCCGACGTCCACCTGGTGGTGTTCCCCGAGATGACCCTGACCGGCTACCCGCCCGAGGACCTGGTGCTCCGCGAGTCGTTCGCGCGGGCCAGCGAGCAGGGCGTGGTCGACCTGGCCGGCACCCTCGCCGAGCGCGGCCTCGGGGACGTCGCTGTCGTCGTCGGCTACCTGGCGCACAGCCAGGACGGGGCTCCCGGCCCGGCCGACGGACCGCAGGGTTCCGAGCGGGAGGACGCCGAGGAGCTGCCCGGTGACGCCAACCCCCGCAGCAGCCAGCCGCGCAACGCCGCCGCCCTGCTGCACGGCGGCCGCGTCGTCGCCCGCTACTACAAGCGCCACCTGCCCAACTACGGCGTCTTCGACGAAGCGCGCTACTTCGTGCCGGGCACGGACCTGGCCGTCGTCCGCCTGCACGGCGTCGACGTCGCGCTGACGATCTGCGAGGACCTCTGGGTCGAGAACGGCCCCTGCGGTGTCGCCGGGGAGGCCGGCGTCGACCTCGTCGTCTCGCCCAACGCCTCGCCGTACGAGCGGGCCAAGGACGACCTGCGGCTGCCCATGGTGCGCCGCCGGGCCGCCGAGGCGCACGCCCCCGTCGTCTACTGCAACCAGGTGGGCGGCCAGGACGAGCTGGTCTTCGACGGCGACTCGATGGTCGTGGCCGCCGACGGCGAGCTGCTCGCGCGTGCGCCGCAGTTCGTCGAGCACCTCATGACCGTCGACCTCACCTTCGCCGGGTCGACCGAGGGACGCCGCGACGGGCGCGTCGGCGCGATGACGGTGACCCGCTCGGTGGTCTCCGAGGAGCCGGCCCCCTCGTTCGAGGCCCGGCCCGGGACCGTCGCCGATCCGCTGGAGGACTGCGAGGAGGTGTGGCGGGCGCTCGTCCTCGGCCTGCGCGACTTCATCGAGAAGAACGGCATGCCCTCGGTCGTCCTCGGGATGTCCGGCGGCATCGACTCCGCCGTCGTGGCCTCCCTCGCCGTCGACGCCCTGGGCGCCGACCGCGTGCACGGCGTGGGCCTGCCCTCGAAGTGGTCCAGCGACCACTCGCTGTTCGACGCCGAGGACGAGGCGCGCCGGCTCGGCCTGCACTACTCGGTCGTGCCGATCGCCCCGATGGTGGACGCGTACCACGCGTCGGTGGAGCTCACCGGGGTCGCCGCCGAGAACCTGCAGGCCCGCGTGCGGGGCACCCTGCTCATGGGGCTGTCCAACCAGCACGGGCACCTGCTGCTGACCACGGGCAACAAGAGCGAGATCGCCGTCGGCTACTCGACGCTCTACGGCGACTCGGCCGGCGGGTACGCGCCGATCAAGGACGTGCCCAAGACGCTCGTGTGGGAGCTGGCCCGCTGGCGCAACCGGTACGCCGCCGACCGCGGTCAGGTCGAGCCGATCCCCCAGCACTGCATCGACAAGCCCCCGTCGGCGGAGCTGGCACCCGGCCAGGTCGACACCGACTCGCTCCCCTCCTACGAAGAGCTCGACGCCGTCATCGCCGACTACGTCGACCGCGACCTGGGGATGGCCGAGCTGCTCGAGCGCGGGCACGACGCCGAGGTGGTGGCGCGGGTCCTCCGACTGGTGGACGCCGCCGAGTTCAAGCGCCGGCAGTCGGCGCCCGGGACGAAGATCAGCCTCAAGGCGTTCGGCCGGGACCGGCGCCTGCCGATCACCAACCGGTGGCGGGAGACCCTCCCCACGGTCCGCGAAGGAGCACGAGCATGAGCGAGTCGGTGCTGTACGGCGGCCGGTCGACCGCCCGGGTGCGCGTGCACCACCTGCAGCAGGCCAAGGAGCGGGGCGAGAAGTGGGCGATGCTCACCGCCTACGACACCTACAGCGCCGCGGTGTTCGAGGAGGCCGGCATCCCGGTGATGCTGGTCGGCGACTCCGCGGGCAACGTCGTGCTCGGCTACTCCAGCACCGTGCCGGTCACCGTCGAGGACCTGCTGGTGATGGTCAAGGCCGTCACCCGGTCCACCCAGCGCTCGCTGGTCGTGGCCGACATGCCGTTCGGCTCCTACGAGTCCGGCCCCCAGCAGGCGTTCGAGACCGCCGTCCGGTTCATGAAGGAGGGCGGCGCGCAGGCGGTCAAGCTCGAGGGCGGCGTCCGCGTGGCACCGCAGATCAGGCTCCTGCACGACGCCGGCATCCCCGTGATGGCGCACATCGGCTTCACGCCGCAGAGCGAGCACACCCTGGGCGGCTTCCGGGTGCAGGGCCGCGGCACGGGCGCCGAGCAGCTGCTGGCCGACGCGCACGCCGTCCAGGAGGCCGGCGCCTTCGCCGTCGTCCTGGAGATGGTGCCGGCGGAGCTGGCCGGGCAGGTGACCAAGGAGCTGTCCATCCCGACCATCGGCATCGGCGCCGGCGTGGACTGCGACGCCCAGGTGCTGGTCTGGCCCGACATGGCGGGGCTCAACGGCGGCCGCGTGCCGAAGTTCGTGAAGAAGTACGCCGACCTGCGCGGAGAGCTGCTGCGCGCGGCCCAGGAGTACGCGGACGAGGTGCGCACCGGGGTGTTCCCCGGCCCCGAGCACTCCTTCGACTGAGCCGGGTCAGCGCGGTTCGAAGCGGACGTCCTCGTCGAAGACGGACCCCTCGATCAGCCGACCGGGTGGCGAGATCACCCCGCAGGACGCCCGGTGCACCGGCTCCCCACCGGCGGTCCGTGGCGTGCCCCAGTCGAGAGCCGGCGCCCCGACGATCTGGGCCCCCACCAGCCCGTGGCGGACCGCATCGGGCACCAGTTCCGGCGCCAGCTCCTCGCACGCCCCAGCCAGCAGCCGGTACTGCCCGGCCGTCTCCGCTCCCACGGAGATGCGGGGCAGCATGTCGGGGTCGAGCACCGCGGCGGCGTCGAACTCGAAGATCGCCTCCCAGTCGTGGGGGTCGTCGCAGCCCACGATGGACGCCGCCGCCGGGTCCTTGCCGTAGCGCTCGCACCACCGGAGGTCGGCCCGGTACCCGCTCGTGGTGAACGCCGCGAACATCGGCTCGTCCTCCGTCCAGGCGAGCGTCTGCGGAGCCCCGAGCTTGTCGCTGTAGGCGACGCCGCAGACCACGGTGCGCTCACCCCGTGACCAGAACGTCTCCTGCGGAACGGTGAAGAAGTTCCACGCGCTGGCGATCGGGGTGACCGCCAGGGCCTTCCGCCTGGCCGGGTCCTCGGGCAGATCGAGGACGTCGGCCAGACCGCTGCTGGTCAGGAGGACGTCGCCGCACACGTCCATTCCGTAGGGGCCGAACAGCGGCGAGGGGCCGTCCACGGTGCTCATCAGGTCACGCCTGTCGTGCGCCGCGAGGTCCGCCGGGAGGCGTCGGACGCCGAGCACCTCGACGCTGTGCTCGGCGTCGCAGCCGGCGACGTTGCCCGGGCTGAGCAGTTCCGGATTCGCGGTCATGTAGCACAGGCCTGCCGCGACCGAGGCGGCCTCGGCCGTGGCGTGACCGCCGACCACGGTGGTGCACCCGGCGAGCGCGACCGACACCACGCCGCCCAGCACGGCGGCACGCAGCCCTCGTCCTCGCACGTCTGCCTCCGGTTCCGGATCCGGGCGGTTCCCACCGCCGGGGGAACTCTGACGCGCGGCAAGGCACCGGGGCGAGGGGCCTGCGGCGCGGCACCCCGAACGAGTGAGACCGGGCCGGCACCAGGGGGCGGCCGTGACGCGGTGCTTCAGACGTCGGTGATGCGGATACCGGCGTGCACCTTGTACCGGCGGTTGACCGACACGAGGTTGATGGTGAGCGCCTCGACCTGGCGGGCGTTGCGCAGCCGGCCGGCGTAGATGCCGCGCATGCCCGGGAGCCGGCCGGCGAGCGCCTGCACCGTGTCCATCGAGGCACGGTCGTCGCCCACGACCATCACGTCGCCGTCCAGGGTGGGCCGGGAGAGGTCCTCGAGCAGGACGGCGGAGAGGTGGTGGAAGGCCCCGACCACGTGGCTGTCGGGCAGCAGCGCCGCCGCCTGCTGCGCCACGCTGCCCTCCTCCACGTCGAGGACGTAGGCACCCAGCTCGTCGAAGCCCATGGGCACCACGCAGTCGACGACGATCTTCCCGGCCAGCGGCGTGGCCAGCTCGGCGAGTGTGGCGGCGTGCCCGTCGTAGGGGACGGCGACGATCACCAGGTCCGCGGCACCGGCGACGTCGACGTTCGAGCCGCCCTGCACGGACACCTCGGTCCCGCCGGCCGCGGTGGCGGCGCGCTCGGCGACCTCTGCGGCGACCTCGGAGGCGCGGTCGGCGTCCCGGCTGCCCAGCAGGATGCGCTGCCCGGCGGCGGCCAGCCGGACGGCCAGGCCACGGCCCTGCGGCCCCGTCCCGCCCAGGACCCCGACGACCAGCTCCTCGACAGTGCGCCCGTCAGTCACGAAAGCCCCCTCCATCGGCCCGGACCGCCCGGCGCCACACGTCCGATCATCCCTGAGCCGGGCAGCCGCCCCCGCACGCGGGCGGGTTCAGCCGGTGAACGGGGTCAGTCGCCTTCCCACCTGCGGTCCTCGGCGTCGAGCTGCTCGTTGCGCTCGGCCACCGACTGGAGCGCGTGCTCGGCCTGCTCGCGGGTCTCGTACGGGCCGAGGCGGTGCCGCTCGGCGCAGCCGTCGCGCGTCTCGACGGTGTGGTGCTTCAGGCAGAAGAACCATGGTCCCTGGGGCATGGACAGCCTCCTCGTCGCGATCGGCGCCACCGGCGTCCTGCTCCGACCCTACCCACGCCCGGGAGCGCCGGCGGCCCCTCCCGGCGGTGACCGCGCAGGTGGGCGGCCTGCCGACCGGCGTGGAGGGGGCCGGCGTGGGACCTCGCAGGCGGGAGAGCTCAGGCAGCGGGCCGCCGCGCCTGCGGCGCCCCGCGGCCCGCTCAGCCGTCGACCATCACCTGGTCGTGCCGGGCGTAGAAGGCCGTCATCTCCTCGGGCGTGAGGGTGCGGCCGCTGCGCCGCAGCTCGGCCATCTCGAGGAAGAACTTCTCGCGCGCGATGCCGGGTGCGAACAGGATGAGGAACGACGTCCACTCGTCGCCGTCGTTGCGGAAGCCGTGCGCCCCGCCCTCGTGGACCAGCGCGTAGTCGCCCGGGCCGAAGGGGTCCCACGATCCGGCGTGGTAGACGGTCAGCTGCCCGGACAGCACGTAGAAGGATTCCGAGAACGTCTGGTGGAAGTGCGGCGCCGCCCCGGGGCTGTGCGGCGCGACGTGGTACTCGACCAACCCGTACCGGCCGGCGGTCACCGACCCGGGCGCGACCATCCGCAGCTTGCTCGTGGCGCCGTTGAGCACCAGCGGGTGGTCCGCCACCGTGCGGACGTCGACGAGGGCCGGATCGACGTGCGACATGGGGGAACCCTGGCAGCCCGGACGCGGCCGCGACAGCCCCGCCGCGTCCCCAGCCTGCGATTTTCCGCAGATGAGAAGCGCACAACCGGTTACAGAACGCTCTCCGTGAGGCATCCTTCGGTCATGACCGGCCGGTGGCAGCGCGACCTCGATCGCGGTCTCCCCTCTTCCGGCCTGGTCGCCGTCGGCCGCGGCCCCGAGCACCGGGTGGCCGCCCTGACGCTCGCGACCATGCTCGTGCTCGGCGCCCTGATGGGTGGCGTCAACCTGTTCGTCGACGGCGTGCTGCGCGACGGCGCCTGGCGGTGGGTGTACGCCGCCACCATGGGCCTGCTCGTGGTGATGGCGGCGCCGCTGGTCGTCCGGCAGCGGGCCGGCCGGTGGCACATGTTCGGGCTGGTCCTGCTGGGCGATCTCATCTACGTCGTCGTCGTGCTGTGCATCGACGACCCGCAGCTGTACGCCACGCCGCTCATGCTGCTTTTCCCCTCCCTGGTCGCCGCCTGGTTCCTCGGACCCTGGGAGCTCGGCATCAACTTCGTGGCCACGGCGGCCGCCTGCCTGGTCGGGCTGTGGCCCAGCCACAGCGACCCCGTCGGGCTGGTCGTCCAGGTCGGTGTCAGCGCCGGGATGCTGAACTTCATGTCGCTGGCGGTGTTCGTCCTGCGCCGCCGCGTGCAGCGCCTGCTGGTCGCCACCGAGAACCTGACCCGGCTCGACCCGCTCACCGGCCTGTTCAACCGCCGGTTCCTGGTCGAGCAGGCCCCGCGGGTGTGGCGGCAGGCCCGCCGCGACGGCAGCCGGGTCGCCGCCCTGGTGCTCGACCTGGACCACTTCAAGCGGCTCAACGACGCGCACGGTCACGCGGCGGGGGACGCCGTCCTGCAGCAGGTCGCCGGCGCGCTGTCCGCCGCCGTCCGCCCCAGCGACATCCTGGCCCGCACCGGCGGCGAGGAGCTGGTGGTCCTGGGTCTCGTCAGCGACCCCGACGAGGCGGCGCACCTGGCCGAGCGCCTCCGGACTGCGGTCTCGGGCAGCCGGACGGACGACGGGCACGCGGTGACGGCCTCGATCGGGGTCGCGCTCACCCGCCCCTCCGACGCCGAGAGCCCCACCGACGAGCTGTGGCGGCTGGTCGACCGGGCCGACGCCGCGATGTACGAGGCCAAGCAGCAGGGCCGCGACCGCATCGTCGCCCTGTGGGTCCCCCGCGCCCGCTCACCCTTGACCGATGGGGTCCCCCTCCCGGCCGCCCTCGACGCCTGACGCCCCGCTCGACCGGCGAAGCCGCCGGTTCTTTGCAACGCTTCGGGCATGACGCTGGTGGCGCCCGACCCCACCCGCACGGTGCCGCTGCCGCTGCGCGAGCAGGCGGACGTCCGCGACCGCTGGCTCACCCAGCGCCTGCTCGACCTCCTGCCCGGCCTGATGGACCGGGCCGGGATCGACCTGTGGCTCGTCGTCGGCCGCGAGTACAACGAGGACCCGGTGCTGCCCACCCTGCTGCCGGCCACGTGGCTCTCGGCCCGCCGCCGCACGATCCTGGTCCTGCACCGCAGCGACGACGGCGTCACCGCCGCGGCCGTCTCCCCCTACCCGGTGGGCCAGTTCCTGGCCGCCTGGTCCCCCGACGACGCCCCGGGCCTGTCGTTCGAGCAGTCGCAGTGGGCGGCGGTGCGCCGGATCGTCGAGCAGGCCGACCCACCGCGGATCGGCATCGACGTCTCCGAGACCTTCGCGCTCGCCGACGGGCTCAGCCACACCGACCACCGGCTGCTGGTGGAGGCTCTCGGGCCCTACGCCGACCGCCTGGTGCCGGCGGAGGGCCTCGTCGTCGGATGGCTGGAGACCCGGCTGCCCGAGGAGATCCGGGCGCTGCACGCCCTCAACCGCCTGGTCCACGACGTCATCGCCGAGGCCTACTCCCCCGCCGTCCTGGTGCCGGGGACGACGACGGCGCAGGACCTGGCCTGGTGGATCCGCCAGCGCTTCCACGACCTCGGTGTCGAGCCGTGGTTCCAGCCCAGCGTCACGCTCCAGCGGCACGGCGTTCCCCTGGTCGAGGAGCGCGGCGCCCTGTTGCCTGCCGTGCCGTACGGGACGGTGATCGAACCCGGCGACCTCGTCCACTGCGACGTCGGGCTGTCCAGCCTCGGCCTGCGCACCGACACCCAGCGCAACGGCTACGTGCTGCGGCCCGGGGAGACCGACGCCCCGGAGGGGCTCCGTGCGGCGCTGCGCACCGGCAACCGGATGCAGGACCTGACGACCGCCGCGCTCGCCGTCGGCCGCACGGGCAACGAGGTGCTCGCGACCGCCCGGGCGGCCGCCGCCGCCGACGGCATCGACGCGGACGTCTACTCCCACCCCGTCGGTTTCCACGGCCACGGCGCCGGTCCGGCGATCGGCCTGTGGGACGAGCAGGGCGGGGTACCCGGCGCCGGCGACTACCCGGTGCACGCCGACACCGTCTACGCGCTCGAGCTGGCAGTGCGCCGGTCCGTCCCCGAGTGGGGCGGTCAGTGCGTCCGGATGGCGCTCGAGCAGGGCATCGCGCTGACCGACGACGGCGTCGAGTACCTCGACGGCCGGCAGACCGAGCTCATCCTCATCCCGGCCTGAGCGCTCCCCGCAGCCTCCGCGGGGAGCGCCCGGCGGGCTACTTCTTCTTCTTGCGGGCGTCGGCCGTCTTCTTGGTGTTGGCCTTCTCGATGGCCTCGACCAGCTGCTTCTTCTTCATCGTCGAGCGGCCGGAGATGTCGAGCTTCTTCGCCAGCTTGAGCAGGTGGTCCTTGGTGGCGTTGGCGTCGACGCCGCCCGCCGTCTTCTTGTTCGTGTTCCGGCCGCCGGCCGCCTGCGCGTCGGAAGGGCCCTTCTTGCCGCCGGCCTTCTTCTCCCAGTGGTCGCCCACCTTCTCGAAGCTGTGCTTGACGGCGGCCCACGCGACCTGGTTGGCGCGGCGCTCGTCGCCGTACTCGTCGGCCGCCGAGTCGTGAGCCTTGGCGAAGGTGCGCTGGGCCTTCTTCGGGGAGCGCTTCAGCGTGCTGGGGAGCTCCGACTGCTTGGCGCTGCCGGTCTTCGTCGTCTTCGGCATGACCTCTCCTTCTCGGGTCCGGCCCCGGCCCTACCCGGGAGGTGCGCCACGATCACATCGGGTCACCCGTTCAGGACGGGAGCAGCGCGGCGACGAGCTCCTCGGGTGACTCCTCGGCCACGTGGTCACCCGCTGTCGACCGGTCCGCCGTGCAGCTGGACGACCGGCGGTCCGCACCCTCAGCTCCACGTCGTCCTCGAGGTCCACGCGGGCCCCTCGCAGCCGGCGAAGAAGGTCACGGGAGCAGATCCTGGCCGCTCCTCAGGTGCGGGGCCGGTCGATCAGCCGGGACAGCACGATCACGCTGCGGGTGTGGTCGACGTTCGGTTCGTCGCGGATGCGCTCCAGCGCCCGCTCCAGCTGCTTGACGTCCGAGGCGAGCATGTGGACCAGCGCGTCGGCGTTCCCGGAGACGGTGGCCGCGCCGACCACCTCGGGGACCCGCTCGAGGTTGAGCCGCAGCTCCTCCGGGGCCACTGTGCCCTTGCAGTAGATCTCCACGTAGGCCTCGGTCTGCCAGCCGAGCACGTCGGGGTCGATGAGCGCGGTGAATCCGCGGATCGCGCCCGAGGCGACCAGGCGGTCGACGCGCCGCTTCACCGCCGGCGCCGACAGCCCGACCTGCGACCCGATCTCGGCGAAGGTGGCCCGGGCGTTGTGCAGCAGGCAGCCGATCACCTGCTCGTCGATGGTGTCCATGCCGCCTCCGTGCAACAACTCGCCGTTCCTGCTGAACAGAGACAACGTATCGCCTCTGGACGCGCAACGAAGCAACGTTGTGTTGCAACGAGGTTGGTCCCTAGCGTTCGCGGGGTCCGCCGGGAGTGCCGGCGCCGCTGCTGCGAGGAGCCGTCCGTGACCGTTGCCCTTCCCCTTCCTCGTGCCGCCGAGCACGCCGAGCGGGTCGCGACGCCGCGGCGCTACCTCATGTGCGCCCCCACGCACTTCGACGTCAGCTACGCCATCAACCCCTGGATGGACGTCACCCGCGGTGCCGACCCCGACCTCGCCGTGCGGCAGTGGGAGACGCTGCGCCGGACCTACCTGCGCCTCGGCCACGAGGTCGAGCTGATCGAGCCGCAGCCGGGGCTGCCCGACATGGTGTTCGCGGCCAACGGCGGTCTGGTGTTCGAGGGCCACGCCCTGGGCGCCCGGTTCACCCATGCAGAGCGGCGTCCCGAGGGGCCGGCCTACCTCCGGCGGCTGGAGAGCCTGGGCCTCAAGAGCGTCACCGAGCCGGTGCACGTCAACGAAGGCGAGGGCGACTTCCTCGTCGTCGGCGAGCTGGTCCTCGCCGGCACGGGCTTCCGCACCGACCCGGGCGCCCACACCGAGGTGCAGGAGCTGCTCGGCGTCCTGGTGGTCTCGTTGCAGCTGGTCGACCCGCGCTTCTACCACCTCGACACCGCGCTGGCGGTGCTCGACGACCACACCGTCGCCTACTTCCCGGAGGCGTTCAGCGCGGGCAGCCGGGGGGTCCTCCAGCGGCTGTTCCCCGAAGCGGTGCTGGCCTCGGAGGCCGACGCCGTCGTGCTGGGCCTGAACGCAGTGTCCGACGGCCGGCACGTCGTCCTGCCGTCGGCGGCCACCGGGCTGGCCGCGCAGCTGGCCGAGCGCGGCTACGAGCCGGTCGGCGTCGACCTCTCGGAGCTGCTCAAGGCGGGCGGCAGCGTCAAGTGCTGCACGCTGGAGATCCGCGCCTGACCTACTCCTCCAGGTACCGCGCCCAGTGTTCCCGCTCGTCGTCGGTGAGCGGGCGGCTGGTGTCGGTGGCGAAGTCGAACGCGACCAGGACGACGTCGGCGCGGATCGCGACCTCGCCGTCCTGGACCAGTTCCTGCCGGACGGTGAGCGACCTCGTGCCGATGCGGGTCACCCAGCTGCTGACGCACGGGCGCTCGCCGACCCGGTAGTACAGCTGCCGGAGGTAGTCCACCTCGAGCCGGGCCAGGATCATCGACCCGCCCGGGCCGTCCACCATCGCCAGGCGCGCGTCCTCGATGAGGCTCAGCGCCCGCGCGTGGTTGACGTGCCCGAGCGAGTCGGGGTCTGACCAGCGCAGCTGGACCGGGTGCTCGTGCCGCACGTCAGGGTAGGTCGGCGGTGTCCGAGGACTGCCGGTGGCCGCCCTGCGCGTCATCGGGGTCGGCGTGGATGGTGCGCTCCTCGGACTCGGCGAGGATCACCGCGGCCTGGACCTTCGGGTCGAGGTCGCCCTGTTCCGGGTCTGGGTGCCCCTCCACCGACTGCTCCTCCGGGAGCAGCTGGGCGCGCGTCTCCACGTTGCCGTCGGTGACGTTCTCCCACGCCTCCGGGCTCGGGTCCTTCATCGAGGGCATGTCAGAACCGCTCCTGCTCGGTGCCCAGGCCCAGCGCCTCGGCGACGTCCTGCAGGTTCTCGAACTGCCGGCCCTCGGGCAGGCGGCGCAGCTGGGCGAGGACGGCGTCGGGTGCCGGCCCCTCCTGCGCCCTGGCCACGAGGGTGTCGCGGTCGGCGGGCCACACTTCCTTGCCCAGCGCCTCGGCGAGCGCCGCGCGGCGCTCGATGTCGCCCTGGTCGGTGCCGGCGGGGGTGGCGGCCCGGTGGGGGTCGGTCACGGGGTCTCCTTCGATCCGGAGGGGCTCAGGACGCCGTCGAGGCGTCGGCGTAGCGGAGGACGGCGGCGACGGGGGCCTCACCCGGCATCGCGCTGCGGGGCACGACGACGACGCCGGCGGCGCTCGCGACGGCGGCGGCGAGCAGGGCGCGGTCGGCGGGCACCGCCTCGCCGTGGATGCCGAGGGCGTCCATGTCGTGCTGGTCGACGCCGAGCTCGGCCGGGGTGTCGCCGACGAGCAGGGTGGCCTCGCCAGGGTCGTCGGCGAGCACGAGCGTCTCGACCTGACCCTTGCGCAGCGCCTCGACGACCGCCGCCGTGCCGGTCACCGCCAGCCCGTGCGCGGCCGCGCCGTCGAGCTGCTCGAGCACCCCGGCGACCTCGCGCGCCTCGTGCTCGCCCACGAGCTCGGCCTCCCTGCGGGCCACCGGCTCGCGATCGGCCCCGGCGGCCCGGCCGCCCTCCTCCATGCTCACGACCAGGTCCGACCAGGCGTCGCTCGCCCGGTCGGTGAGGATCTGCCGGGCCCGCACGTCGCCCGCCACGAGGACGAAGCGGAGGCGGAGCCGGCGGGCCAGCGAGGCGATCTCCTCGGCCACCTGGTCGGCGTTGTCGATCCACTGGTTCTCGGCTGTGTGCATGTAGGTGTTGTGGGCCCACCCACCGACCTTGACCTTGCGCATGTGGAAGCTGTCGCCTTCCACCTGCTGCTCCTCCTCCGCCCGGCCGCCGGGGCCGACCACGGAGATGTCGGCGCCGAGGCGGTCGGTGATCACGACCGCGTGCGGGACCCGGGCCGCCATCTGGCGCACCACGGGCAGCAGCGCCGGCTGGGGCGACCACTCGCAGGTCGCCTCGCGCGGCACGTCGGCCAGCGCCTCGTCCAGGACGACGGAGCCGTCGGCGGCGACGACGACGGCGCGGCCTCTCAGCGTGCCCGCCCGGCCACCGTCGTTGCCCTCGAGCAAGCGGCCGCGGACCGCCTCCACCACCGCCTCCGGCGCCCCCTGCCCGGCGAGCCGCTCGGTCACCGCGCGCACCTTGAGCTCCAGCTCGGTGTCGGCGTTCTCGGTGGTGTGGGTGACGTCCGCGCACACGGTCGCGAACGGCCCTGTCGCAGCGAAGACGGGCTCCAGGAAGGACACGTCCATGTCGGTGGGCCAACTCCTCGGTCGCTCGGGCGGTGCCCTCGGCCGGACACCCTCGCCGTCGCCGCCTACCCACCGACCCCGTCCTCACACCCGGTGTCGCATCGGCCGGAGCGGGTAGGCCGACCCCGACCCGAGAAGTTCACGAGAGGACGAGCGATGACCGAGCGCGACGACCTGCCGCTGCCCGACTACGACCACCTGCCCGTGGGTTCGCTGACCTCCCGGATCCGGACGCTGGGCTCCGACGACCTGGAGACCCTGCTGCAGTACGAGCGTTCGCACGCCAACCGCATCCAGGTGGTCAGCGCCATGCAGCACCGGCTGTCCGGGCTGGCCGACGGCGCCCAGCCCTCGGGCGGCGACCCGGCCGCGGTGGGCGCCGACGCCCCGCCGGCCGCCACGGGTGGCTCGCAGGTGACGGAGGCGACGTCTGGCCCGCCGGTCAACCCGCCGTCGCACGGCGACCCGACCAACCCGGCGCAGCCGCGCTGAGTCCCGGCACGGACGCGACGGACCCGAGGTCACCGCTCGTGCGGTGGCCACGGGTCCGTCGTCCGTGCGTGCTCAGCCGAGGCTGTCGACCAGCCCCATGACCGCGGGCCCCACCACGGTGATCAGCAGCGCCGGGAGGAAGCAGAGCATCAGCGGGAAGGTGACCTTGACCGGCACCTTCATCGCCTGCTCCTCGGCCCGCTGCCGGCGCTTCACGCGCATCTCGGCGGCCTGCACCTTCAGCACGTCGGCGATGGCGATGCCGTAGGCGTCGGCCTGGTTGACCGCGGCCACGAAGCGCTTGAGGTCCGGGACGTCGGTCCGCGCGACCAGCGCGTTGTACGCCTCGCGTCGCGACCGGCCGACCGCGACGTCGTGCAGCGTCCGCGACAGCTCGTCGGCCAGCGGTCCCCTGCCGTTCGCCGCCGCACGTGCCAGCGCCGCCTCGAAGCCGAGCCCGGCAGCGACCGCGATGGTCATCTGGTCGAGGAGATCGGGCAGCTCGTGGGTGATGGTCTTCCGCCGCTCCTGCCCGCGACCCCAGAGGATCGCCTCGGGGAGGCGGTAGGCCCCGACGACGGCGAGGGGCACGAGGACCCACGTGAGCAGCCCGCCGCCGCTCGCGAGGAGGGCCAGGCCGACAAGGGCGACGACACCGGCGAGGACGAGCTTGGCCCAGAGGACGCGGGTGAGCGTGAGGCCGTGCGGATAGCCCGCGACCTGCAGCAGGCGTCGGGCACGCCGAGCCTCGGCGTCCGGCGTGATGACCCGCAGGAGCGCGCTGGACCCGGACCCGCGGGACTCGAGGGAGCCGACCTCCACGGTGGTCGTGGCCAGGCCGCGGGTGAGGTTGCGCCGGGCGATGGCCAGCGCGCGCCCCGAGTGGCCGACGAGGGTGTAGGTGAGGCACCCGATGGCGGCGGCGACGGAGAACACGCCGAGCATGACGACGGGGGTCATCAGAACCTCACCTTCACGATCGTGCGCAGCCACAGCGCGCCGACGGCCATGAGCGTGGCGGACACCGTGAGCATGACGATCCCGGCCGAGGACTCGACGAGCCTGCCGACGTAGTCGGGCGCCACGATGACGAGCAGGCCGGTGACGATCGGCGGCAGCAGGAACAGGACGACGCCGGAGGTCCGCCCCTCGGCGGAGAGGACCCGGGCCTGGCGCCGCAGCTTGTTCCGCTCGCGGATGGTGACGCCCACGCTGTCGAGCACCTCGGCCAGGTTGCCCCCCACCTCTCGGTGGATGGCGATGGCCTGCACGACCCAGCTGAAGTCCTCGCTGCTGGTGCGGCGGGCGACCTCCTCCAGCGCCTCGTTGAGGTCGCGGCCGACCCGCGCCTCGTTGACCACCCGGGAGAACTCCTCCGAGGTCGGCGACTCCGAGTCGCGCGAGACCGCGTCGAGCGCCCGCAGCACGCTGTGCCCGGCTCGCAGGCTGCTCGCCATGAGCTGCAGCGACTCGTCGAGCTGCGCCATGAACGCCGCGCGGCGGCGGGTGCGGCGCACGCTGATCACGCCGGCGACGGCCAGCGGGGCGACCAGCGCGAAGACCACCCCGGTCGCCACGTTGCCGAGCACCAGGCCCAGCGCGCCTGCGCCGAGCGTGGCGCCGCCCGCGATGACCAGCACCTCCGCCGGTCGGGACCGGACACCGGCCTCCTCGAGGAAGGTCTGGAGCTGACCCGTGCGACCGGTCCTGCGGAGCAGTCGGTCGGCGAAGGCGGTGGCGTCCTCCGCGGCCCCGGCCATGCGCCCGCGGGTGGGCTCCGCGTCGGGCTTCAGCCGGGTCAGCGGGACCGTGGTCCGCCCCGGCGAGGCGAAGGCCACGACCGCCAGGGCGAGCGAGGCGGCCACCGCGAGGACGGCGACCCACGCCGCGGCGGACATCACGGCCGCTTCCCGGACGGAACCCGCTCCGCCGAGTGCCCGAAGACACGCGGGGAAAGAGCGATGCCCAGCTCGGCGAAGCGTTCGGTGAAGCGGGGCCGCACGCCGGTCGGCACGGCCTTGCCCAGGAGCCGGCCGTTGAGGTCGGTCCCCGCCGAGTAGTCGAAGGTGAAGGCGTCCTGCATCGTCACCGTCTCGCCCTCGACGCCCTGGACCTCGGTCACGTGGGTGATCCGCCGGGTGCCGTCACGCAGTCGGCTGATCTGCACGATGACGTCGACGGCCGAGGCGACCTGCTCCCGGACCGCCCGCAGCGGGAGGTCCATGCCGGCCATGAGGACCAGCGTCTCCAGGCGCGCGATGGCGTCGCGGGGGTTGTTGGCGTGCACCGTCGACAGCGAGCCGTCGTGACCGGTGTTCATCGCCTGGAGCATGTCGAGGCTCTCGCCACCGCGGACCTCGCCGACCACGATGCGGTCCGGCCGCATGCGCAGCGAGTTGCGCACCAGGTCGCGGATGCTGACCGCGCCCTTGCCCTCGATGTTGGCGGGCCGGGACTCGAGACGGACGACGTGCTCCTGCTGCAGCTGCAGCTCGACGGCGTCCTCGATGGTGATGATCCGCTCGTAGTCCGGGATGAACGACGAGAGCACGTTGAGCAGCGTCGTCTTGCCGGTGCCGGTACCGCCGGAGACGATGATGTTCAGCCGCGCCTCGACGCAGGCCCGGAGCAGCTCGGCCATCTCCGGGGACATCGTCCCGAAGGCGATGAGGTCACCGACCTCGAACGGCGTGCTGCTGAACTTGCGGATGGTCAGGGACGACCCGCCGAAGGCGAGTGGCGGGATGATCGCGTTCACGCGCGACCCGTCGGCGAGCCGTGCGTCGACCAGCGGCGAGCTCTCGTCGATGCGCCGGCCCACGCGGGAGACGATCCGCTCGATCACCCGGCGCAGGTGCGCCTCCGACGTGAAGGCGGCCTCCGTGCGCACCAGGCGCCCGTTCCGCTCCACGTACACGAGGTCGGGCCCGTTCACCATGATCTCGGTGACCGTCGGGTCGTCGAGGAACGGCTGCAGCGGGCCGTGCCCGAGCACCTCGTCGGTGATCTCGGCCATGAGGCGCCGGCGGTCCTCGGTGGAAAGGGCGCTGTCCTGCTCGTTCGCCAGCACCCGCTGCAGCTCCGTGCGCACCAGGCCGTGCAGCTGCTCCTCGGGCAGGTCGGGGTCGGACAGCTTGGTCCCGAGCCGGTCGAACAGCGCCTGGCTCGCCTTGGCCTTGAGCCGGGCCAGCCCGTCGACAGGTGCCGTGGCCGGGTCCGCAGCGGACGCACGACCCGGCGCCGCCTCCTCGGTCACCGCCACCGTGGCGACACGCGTCGCCAGGCGACCGGCGTCGGCCGCGGCCGGACGGATCGGGTCGGTGCTCAGGGCTTCCTCACCGCGCGCCTGGGACAGGCGCTCGCTGAGGTTCACCGGCCACCGGCCTTGAGCCGGCCGAGCAGACCGGAGAGCCCGGACCCGCTCGGCTGCGCCGCGCCCGCCTGCTCCGGGAGGAGGCGGCCCAGGAGGGTCTGCAGGCCACGGGTCACGACGTCCCGCGCCTCGCTCTCGAGCAGCGGGATGCCCGTGTTGGTCGAGAGCGGCACGGCGGTGCTGCGCGGCAGGACCACGTCGAGCGGCGAACCGATCGTGGTGGTGACGTCGTCCATGGACAGCGCACCCGCCGGGTCGGCCATGTTGAGCACGAGGTGCCGGCCGGCCGGGACCAGGGACAGCTCCTCGAGGACGTTGAGCTCCTTGCGCATCCCGCGCACGCCCGGGACGTCCATGCTGCTGACGAGGACCAGGTCCGTCGCACGCTCCAGCGCGACGAGCGTGTGGTCGGCCAGGCCCGGAGCGGTGTCGATGACGACGTACCGGAACTCCCGCGACAGGGTGTCGATCAGCCGCGCGACCTGCTCGGCGGTGACGGCGTCCCCCGCCGCCGGCGAGTCGCTGCCGGCGACGACGTACAGGCCGCTGGGGTGCCGGCCGAGGAACGTCTTGAGCACCAGCGGGTCGTTGCTGGCCGCGCCGTGCACGGTGTCGGGCAGGGTGTACTCGGGGGCCATCGCGAGGGCGCTGGCGACGTCCCCGAACTGCACGTCGAGATCCACGATCACCGTCGAGCCCTCGCCGGACCGCGCGAGGCCGACAGCCAGGTTGGTCGACACGGTGGTCTTGCCGACCCCGCCCTTGGGCGAGGCCACGACGATCACCCGGTGGTCGGGGCGCTCCTCGGCCTGACCGGCGGCGGCCGCTTCCTGCCGGGCGCGGGCCAGGCCGGCGGCGCGCTCGAGGACCGCGGACACGTCCGCCGCGGAGGCGTCGGGGCTGAGGACGTCGCGGACGCCCGCCCGCATGGCTGCCATCCAGAGCTCGGGATCGGCGTCCGCCACGACGATGATCACGCTGGTCGTGGTGGCGACGTCGACCCGTCCGGCCAGGTTGAAGGCACGGTCGAGCGGGACGTCGGGACCGAGGACGACGGCCAGGGGCTCGCTGCCGCCGCCGAGCAGGCTCATCAGCCCGCCGCTCGTGGGCGCGTCCACGGCGAGCGTCACGACGTCCCCGTCGTGCTGCTCGCGGAGCTGCTGCAGGAGGTCGGCGCCGACGCCGACGGTCAGGACGGTGCTCACTGGTCGTCTCCCAGGGTGACGGTGGTGGTGGTGACGGGGCTCTGGCCGGCATCGCCCGGCGACGCCTTCTCGAGGGAGAGCCAGACGGACTCGGACTCGGTGCCCAGGACCACGACGGAGGCGTCCTGCGGCGAGAGCGCGACGGTGACCACGTAGGGGGCGGCGGGGTCAGCGCTGCCCTCCGGCCGGACGACGCGGGTCACCAGGACGTCACGGAAGACCTGGAAGACGCTGTAGGCGGTGACACCACCCTCGGCCGACTCCTGGTTCGTGAGCTGGATCCCGACCTTGTCCCCGGGCTTCACCGCTCCGCCCACGGCACGCTGCGCGTCCAGCGTCACGCTGATCTCGACCAGCCCTTCGGGAGCCAGGACCGTGCCCGCGGGGGCGAGCGAGGTGCGGTCGGCGAAGCGGCCGGCCAGGACCTGGTCGCCGGGCAGCAGCGCTGCCGTGGCCACCTGGTCCCCGAGCTCCGACAGGTCCGAGACGGCGTCCTCCGCGACCAGGCGCGTGGGCACCCGCTCGACCGAGACGCTGCTGCCCAGGTCGCCGGCGGAGGTCCCCGCGGCGACCTCGCTGTCGACGACCAGGACGTCGACCAGCTGCTCCCCGGCCTGGGCACGGTCGTCCGCGCCGCGCACGTAGCCGATGAGGACGACGGCGCCGACGACGGCGAGCACGAGGGCCGCGACCGCGGCGATGATTCGGCGAGGCATCTCTTTGTCCTTAGCTCTCGGTGAGGAACACGGCTCGGGCACCCAGGTCGGGTGCGTTTCTGGGGGGCGGGGTGGTGTCGTCGACCTGGCGGGCCGAGTACGTGAAGTAGCCGGTGAGCTTGCGGGCGCCGGAGCCGTCCCAGCCGGTGATGTGGAAGGCGGCGTAGCCGTACACGCGGTAGGTCTGGGCGTGCAGGTCGTCCCAGATCGGGACGACCACGTCGCGACCCACCATCGAGGAGAGGTAGGCGTCGGTGCAGCCGGCGGGGAGGGGGCCCTGGAGCACCGGGCTCTCCCGCTCGTAGCTCCCCTTCCAGACCGTGGAGGCGGTGCAGTCGCCGTCGGTCTGCATCCAGGCGATGCCGGCGTTGACCGAGGTGCCCGACGGCGTGCTGCAGCTGCCGCCCGACGTCTCGCCCACGCCCAGCGTCACGCTCTTCTGCGCCGCGAGCGGCAGCGCCAGGTCCTTGTAGGTGCAGTAGGAGATGGCGACCGGGAACTCCGAGCGGGCATCCACCATCGGCGCCCACTCCGCGTAGGACTGGACCGCCAGCGAGCCGGTGTCGTAGCCGACGGCGGCCGCGAAGAAGTGGTTGACCAGCCAGTCCTTCTTCTGGGTCGCGCTGATCTTGCGGCCGTCGACGCGGATCCAGCCCTCGCCCGGGCCGAGGTTGGCGAGCTTGGCCGCCTCGTCGTTGGCCCAGAAGGCGTCCTCGGCGGTCTTCTTGATGTTGCCGCAGTCGTTGCGCGCGCAGTCCATGGCCACCGCGATGACGGCCGCGTCGGCCCCGGTCTGCACCTGCTGGCGGGCCGACCAGATGGCGGCGATGTCGACCCCGATGGCGGCCGCGCCGAACAACAGCGGCATCAGCAGGGCGAGCATGACCGCGACCCCGCCCCGCTCCTCCCGCAGCCGGCGCAGGGGGCGGCCGTTCAGCCGCCGCACCGGAGCACCGCCTTGCTGGTGATCGGGAAGGCCACCCCTCCGGCGAAGTTGCCGGCGGGCTGGAACTGGTAGGTGATGGTGACGGTGATGTTCGTCGTCGGCGCCGCGTTCGTGCACGTCGACGGCGAGACGGCCACCTGCCCGGCGGTCAGCGGGATGTCCGAGGTCGAGGCGGCGAAGACGGCGGCGGAGCGCGCCGCGCCGACGTCGTTCTGGATCGCCATGGCACGGGCCGCCTCCCGGGCGGCGCCGGAGAGGGTGGCCTGCACCTGGAAGGCGCGGCTGACCGAGATGATGCTGAACAGCATGAGCAGCACCAGCGGCACGACGAGTGCGAACTCGACCGCGACCGCCCCGCGCTCGCCGGCCGGCCGACGGCCGGGGCGGTTCGAGCGTGACGTCATGACGATCCTCCTTCCAAGGCTGGGTTCCGGGATGGGACGGGCCCGGCGGCACGGCTCAGGGGAGCCGTGCCGCCCGACCACGACCCGCGTCCGTCAGAGGACGGAGTGGGTCACTTGCCGTTGACGTTGATGTTCGTGAACAGGGTGTTCAGCTTCGGACCGAAGAGCGCGACGGCCGCGACGACGGCAGCGGCGATCAGGCCGACCAGCAGCGCGTACTCGACCGCGCTGGCGCCCTTCTCCTCGCGCTTGAGGCGGTCGGTGACGTCGAAGGCCAGGATCTGCAGAGCGGTGAACAGGTTGAGCACGGTGATCTCCTAGGAGGTCCGCCGTCGACTGATCGGGCCGTGGTGACCGGGGTCGCGGCTCCCCCAAGATCCGGCCTGGTCAGCAGGAACGGGAGACCTTCGGCCGGTGCCGTGACCCGGAAGGGGGACACCCGACCGGCGTCACGGACGGTGATGCAGGGGTCGAGCACCGCCCGAACCGGTGACGCTCTGTCGCCCGATCCGGTAACTCTGCGTATTCAACAAGCGTGAGATGGCCGTCACACCGCCGCCCACCGCGTATGGGGATCTCCAGGCGGAGGTCAGGAGACGGGCAGCCCGGCGAGGCCGGCGGCGAGGCCGAGCAGTGCGCAGACCCCGAGCGTGCGCAGCACCGACCACTTCAGCCGGAAGATCAGGACGGCCGCGACGACCGCGATCGCCAGGTGGACCGGTCGCAGGCTCGACAGGTCGGGCAGCTGCACCGCCAGGCCGAACCGGTCGACGGCCCGGGTGTCGGCGAACAGCGTGTGCACCGCGAAGTAGACCCCGAGGTTGGCAATGACCCCCACGACCGCCGCAGTGATCCCGGTCAGCGCCGCCGAGAGCGAGCGGTTGCCCCGGAGCCGCTCCATGTAGGGCGCGCCGAGGAGCACGAACAGGAAGCTGGGCACGAACGTCACCCAGGTGACCAGGAGCGAGGCGAGCACCGCCGCGGCCCACGGATCGAGCTCGCCCGGGGCGCGGTAGGCCCCCACGAAAGCCACGAACTGCACGACCATGATCAGCGGCCCCGGCGTCGTCTCGGCCAGGGCGAGCCCGCGCACCATCTCCCCCGGCGCCAACCACCCGTAGACCTGCACCGCCTGCTGGGCCACGTACGCGAGCACCGCGTACGCCCCGCCGAAGGTCACGACTGCTGCCCCGGAGAAGAACAGCCCCTGCTCGGTGAAGACGCTGTCCGTGCCGGTCAGCAGCGCGAAGGCGGCCAACGGCACGCCCCACACCAGCAGCCCCACGACCAGGACCTTCAGCGCGCGGCGCGACGAGGGACGCTCGGCGTGCAGGACGTCGTCCGGGATCACCGGCGCCGGCCCGTCGTCGGCCGCCTCGGCCCTGCGCTTCTCCGGGACGGCCGCCGGCCACCACCGGTGCAGCGCCCACCCGACCGCTCCCGCGGCGACGACCACCACCGGGAACGGGACCGCGAACAGCGCGAGCGCCAGGAACGAGACGACGGCGATGGTGACCAGCGCCGGGCTGATCAGCGCCCGCTTCGCCACCCGCTGCACCGCCTGAACGACGATGGCGAGCACCGCCGGGGCCAGCCCGGCGAACAGCGCCGTCACCGCCACGGTGGAGCCGAAGCCGACGTAGACGGCCGACAGGACCAGCAGCGCGACCACGCCCGGCAGGACGAACAGGCCACCGGCGACCAGGCCGCCCCGCGTGCCGTGCAGGAGCCAGCCGACATAGGTCGCCAGCTGCTGGGCCTCCGGGCCGGGCAGGAGCATGCAGTAGTTCATCGCGTGCAGGAACCGCCGCTGGCCGATCCACCGCTTGTCGTCGACCAGCGTCCGCTGCATGACGGCGATCTGGCCGGCGGGTCCGCCGAAGGTCTGGAGCGAGATGGCGAACCACGTGCGCACCGCCGTCCCGAACGGGATCTGCGGACCGGCCGTCGCGTCCACCGGGGGGTCGGCGTTCGTCGTCACGGGGTCTCCTGGCTGCGGGGGGCGCGACGCGGTCATCGAACCAGGTCGATCCCGGGCATGATCGACCGGTGACGACAGACGACCCCACCGGCTCCCCCGTCCGCTTCGGGCTCGTCGGCTACGGCTTCGGCGGTCGCTGGTTCCACGCCCCGCTGCTCGGTACCGCGCCGGGGGTCGAGTTCCTCGGCGTCGTGACCTCGTCCGAGGAGCGGCGCGCGCTGGTGGAGCAGGACTCCCGCGGCCGCACGACCTTCGGCTCGCTGGAGGAGCTCGTGGACGCCGGCGCAGAGGCGGTCGCGATCTCCACACCCGCCGCGACGCACAGCGAGCTGACCGACCGGGCCCTCGAGCTCGGCCTCGCCGTCGTGTGCGACAAGCCCTTCGCGCTGGACGCCGACGCCGCCCGGCGGTCGGTGGAGCTGGCCGAGGAGCGAGGGCTGGCGCTCTCGCCCTACCAGAACCGGCGGTGGGACTCCGATTTCCTGACCGTCCGGCGCCTGGTCGACGACGGCGCCCTCGGCGACGTCGTCCGCTTCGAGTTGCGCTTCGAGCGGCTGGCTCCCGAGGACGGCCCGGGCACCGCCGGCGGTGGAACGCTGCTGGACTTCGGCAGCCACCTCGTCGACCAGGCACTCGTCCTCATGGGACCGGTCTCCTCGGTGTACGCCGAGTGGCGGACCCGCGAGAACGGTCTCGACGACGACGTGTTCGTGGCCCTCACCCACACCAGCGGCGCGCGGTCGCACCTGTGGGGCAGCTGGAGCCAGGGCGCGCCCGGGCCGCGGTTCCGAGTGACCGGTACGAGCGGCAGCTACGTGAACGGCACGCTGATGGACGGCCAGGAGGACCTGCTGCTGGCCGGGCACACGCCGGAGTCGCTCGGCCCGGCGTGGGGTGCAGAGCCCTCGCTGCGCTGGGGGCGGCTGCACCGGGGGGACGAGGGCGAACCGGTCCCGTCGGAGAACGGCGCCTGGTCGGACTTCTACCCGCTGTTCGCGCGCGCCGTCCGAGGACTCGGGCCGCTGCCGGTGGAGCCGCGGGACGCCGTCGCCTCGATGACCGTCCTGGACGCCGCCCGCCTGAGCGCCACGGAGGGCGGCGTCGTCAGGTTCAGCGGCTGACCGGTCACCGGAGCCGCTGGGGCAATCCCGCGGTCACCAGCCACACGCGGTCGGACGCGGCGGCGATCCGGGCGTTGAGGACGCCGAGCTCGTCGCGGAACCGTCGTCCCGACGGCGTGGCCGGGACGATGCCCCAGCCGACCTCGTTGCTGACCCCGACGACCCGGCGACGGGTGCCGGTCCAGGCGGCGACGACGTCGTCGACGGCGGACGCCAGCTTCTCCGCCGATCCGGGCTGGTCGGTCCAGACGCCGCAGTCGTCCATGACCCGGGCCAGCCAGGTGGTCAGGCAGTCGACCAGAACCGGCGGCCCCGGCCGTCCCAGCACGGCGACGAGGTCGACGGTCTCGTTCGTCGTCCACGACGCCGGACGGCGGTCGCGGTGGAGCGCGACCCGACCGGCCCATTCGGCGTCGTCCTCGCTCGGTGGCAGACCGCACGCGACGTACTCGACCGATCGCTCCCGGCGCAGCAGGCCCTCGGCGTGGGAGGACTTGCCCGACCGCGCGCCGCCGAGGACGAGGACCCGCTTCCGGCGCAGCTTCACGCGGCACCGCCGGTCGTGCGTCGCGCCGGTCGTCTCTCGCTCATGTGGCCCGAAGCCTAGCGACGGCCGGACCGCGGAGATCCCATTGACAGGGGTCGACGGCGATCCAGGATGAGGCGTGACCCTCTTCAGCGGGCGAGCCGGTACCGCAGTGGTCGTCGCGGGCCTGCTCGTCACCGCCTGCGGCGGCCCAGCCACCGACGCTGCCGATGCCCCGTCCCGGGCCCCGTCGGCGACGTCGTCCGCGCCCGGCACGGAGCCGGGCGCGGCCGCCCCGACGACCGCTGCGCCGCCGGCGACGGGCGTCTCCGTCACCGTCCGGGACAGCGAGTTCGGGCCGATGCTCTTCGACGAGCCGGGCCAGGCGATCTACCTGTTCGAGATCGAGACCGCCGGCGTCCCGGAGTGCTACGGCGAGTGCGCGGAGGCCTGGCCGCCGGTGCTCACGACGGGGGCCCCGCAGCCGACCGGCGACGTGCGGGCGGACCTGCTGGGCACGGTCGCCCGCGACGACGGGTCGACCCAGGTCACCTACGGCGGCCACCCGCTCTACTTCTACGCGCACGAGGGGCCGGGACAGGTCCTGTGCCACGACGTCGTCGAGAACGGTGGCCGCTGGCTCGTCGTGACACCGGAGGGCGCGCCGGCACCTGCCTGATGGGGCGACGGGCTGGTCGACCGATGAGTCGAGCACGCCGTGCCAGTCCTGCTCCTGACGGTCGCGGCGGGCGCGGTCCGGGCCAGGAGGGCAGGAATGTGGGCAGGACGAGCATCTTCGCGGCGGTGTCGCTCGACGGCTTCATCGCCAGGGACGACGACACGATCGGGCCGCTCTTCGACTGGTACGGCAACGGCGACGTCGCCGGCACCTTCAGCGACGAGTCCCGGGTCTTCCACACCACCCGGGAGACCGCGGACTTCCTCTACTCGTTCGCGCCGCGGATCGCCGCGGCAGTGATCGGCCGGCGTCTGTTCGACCTGACCAACGGATGGAACGGCGTCCCGGCCAACGGCGAGCACGTGTTCGTGGTGACCCACGAGCCGCCGACCGACTGGGAGCACGCGGGCAGCGCGCCCTTCACCTTCGTCCGGGACGTGCGCGGCGCGATCGAGCAGGCGCGCGACCTCGCTGGCGAGCAGGACGTGTCGGTGAGCGCCGGGCAGATCGGCGGGCAGGCGCTGCGCGAGGGCCTCGTCGACCAGGTGGTTCTCAACCTGGTGCCGGCCGTGCTGGGCACCGGCCGGCCCTTCTTCGGCAGCGGCGGTATCGCCGAGCCGATCTTGTTCGAGGACCCGCGCATCGTGCAGGGCAGGCAGGTGACCCACCTGGTCTACGACGTGCGGCGCTGAGGATCAGCGGGCGCGCACCATCGCCCGCAGCCCGCGCGAGACGAGCGCGGAGCGGACCGCGCCCACCGCACCCGCGACGGTCCGCCGCGGCGCCGAGGACCCCAGCCGCGCCTCCACCTCGGCGAGCCGTCCCTCCAGCTCGGCGATCCGTCGGGAATCACCGGCCGGCTCCGAGCGCGACTGGGCGGCGATCTCCGCCAGGCCTTCCGTCAGCCCGCCCGCCAGCTTCGCGACGTCGCCCGGCAGCAGCTGGGCGCTTCCGACGCACACACCTCCGCGCCAGAGGCTCAGGTTCATCACGCCAGAGTCGACGTGGGCCGTCACCCGGACCGCGCGGCCCTCGCCGCGCAGGTCCCACGCCCATCGCCCGTGCCGGGGAAGCGGGATCACCGTCATGCTCAGAGGCTGGTGACGCACCCGACGGGTGTCAAGACGGACACGTACCGCAACCACGTCGTCGGACGTGCGCAGAATTTCTCCCGGCAGGATGTCGAGAACCCGTCCGCTGCTCCGTCCCCGAGGTGCGACGGCCACGGTGGGCCGTGGACCACGAAGGAGACAACGATGGCCAAGTACCTGCTGCTCAAGCACTACCGGGGCGCACCGTCGGCGGTGAACGACGTCCCGATGGACCGGTGGACCCCCGACGAGGTCACGGCGCACATGCAGTACATGCAGGACTTCGCGACCCGGCTCGAAGGGACCGGCGAGTACGTCGACGGGCAGGCGCTGCGCCCCGACGGCATGTGGGTGCGCTCCGACGGCGACGGGCGCCCGCCCGTCACGGACGGCCCGTTCGCCGAGACGAAGGACCTGATCGCCGGCTGGATGGTGATCGACGTCGACAGCCAGGAGCGCGCGGTCGAGCTGGCCGGCGAGCTGTCCTCGGCACCCGGCGCGGGCGGCGAGCCGATCCACGAGTGGCTCGAGGTGCGGCCGTTCTTCGACGAGCCGCCGACCATCACGGACTGACGGCCCGGTGGATGAGGCGCGCCTCCGGGCGCTCATCCCCAGCGTCATCGGGATCCTCGGCCGTCGCGGAGCTGACTTCGCGGCGGCCGAGGACGCCGTCCAGGACGCCCTGCTGGAGGCCGTCCGGGTGTGGCCGGAGGACCCTCCCCGCGACCCTCAGGGCTGGCTGGTCACGGTGGCGTGGCGCAAGTTCCTGGACGCCGTCCGCTCCGACACCTCCCGGCGCCGGCGCGAGGTGCGCGTGGACGAGGAGCCCGCGCCCGGGCCGGGCACCGAGGTGGACGACACGCTGCGGCTGTACGTCCTGTGCGCCCACCCCTCGCTCTCCCCGACCTCGGCGGTGGCGCTCACCCTGCGCGCGGTCGGCGGGCTGACCACGCGGCAGATCGCCCAGGCCTACCTGGTGCCGGAGGCGACCATGGCCCAGCGGATCAGCCGGGCCAAGCGGACCGTGTCGGGCGTCCGGTTCGACGAACCGGGCGACCTGGCCACGGTGCTCCGCGTGCTCTACCTGGTCTTCAACGAGGGCTACTCCGGCGACGTCGACCTGGCCGCGGAGGCGATCCGGCTGACCCGGCAGCTGGCGGCCCGCATCGACCACGAGGAGGTGGCGGGCCTGCTGGCGCTGATGCTGCTGCACCACGCCCGGCGACCGGCCAGGACCCGCCCCGACGGCGGCCTCGTGCCCCTGGCCGAGCAGGACCGCGGCCGGTGGGACACGCGGCTGATCGCCGAGGGCGTCGACGTCCTCCAGGCCGCCCTCGTCCGAGACCGGCTGGGCGAGTTCCAGGCCCAGGCAGCGATCGCCGCCCTGCACGCCGACGCGCGCAGCCACGAGGAGACCGACTGGGTGCAGATCGTCGAGTGGTACGACGAGCTCGTCCGGCTGACCGGCAGCCCGGTCGTGCTCCTCAACCGGGCCGTCGCCGTCGGGGAGGCCGACGGCGCCCGCGCCGGGCTCGCTGCCCTGAGCGAGCTCGACGGCGCCCTGCCCCGGTACGCGGCGGTGGCGGCGTACCTCCACGAGCGCGCGGACGATCTCGGCACAGCGGCCCGGCTCTACGCGGAGGCGGCGCTGGCCGCGCCCAACCTGGCGGAGCGCGACCACCTCACGCGGCAGGCCGCCCGGCTCAACGCGCGGCCGCGGGGTTGAGCGGACCGACGGGGGTCGACCTCGCCGGTGTCGCGAGCTACGAGGAGGTGCGCCCGATGCGCCCCGCTCGTGCGCGGCCGACGGCGAGCAGGGCGAAGGCCGCGAGCGAGACGGCGGGTGCGAGCCTCATCGCGGTGGTCAGGCCCAGCCGGTCGGCGAGCATCCCGATGACCAGTGGTCCGGGGGTCAGGCCGAGCAGGTTGTAGGCCAGGGCGAGCACACCCAGCGCGCTGGCCCGGACCTGGACCGGAGTCAGGTCGGTCACCAGCGCCCCCGCCGGACCCGTGGTGCCGGCGGCGAAGAAGGCGCCGGCACCGATGAGGGTCAACTGCGCCGTGCCGGGCGGCAGCGCGAAGCCGACACCGAGCAGCAGCAGCGACGCTGCCGCGTAGCCCATCGCGGTCGTCCAGATCCGGACGGGCGCGCCGCGGGCGAGGCGATCGGTGAGCAGGCCGCAACCGATCATGCCCACGCCCATGCCGAGGAGCAGCAGCGACGCGAGCCCCGCCGCTTCCCCCGTCGGCAGGCCGTAGGCGCGATGCAGGTAACTGGGCAGCCAGGTGAGCAGGGCACCGGCCACGAACAGCTGCACACCCGCGCCGAGGTACGCGCAGAGCACGGACGGGGGGAACAGCAGCGAGGTCAGCCGGGACCGCCCGGTCCGGATCGGGGCCGCGTTGTCGAGGTACCCGTCCTGCGCGTGCTCGGCGAGCTTCGCCTCGGTGATCAGCTGCCGGTACAGCGCAGCCAGGACGAGCCCGACCGCAGCCATGGCAGCGACCGACCAGCGCCAGCCGAACTGGACTGCCAGCGCCCCGCCGAGCGCGACGCCGAGCACGGAGCCGAACGTGCCGCCGGCGCTGAAGGCCCCCGACAGCGCCGCCCGGCGGTGCGCGGGGAACACCGACAGCACCACGGCCAGACCGACGCTGCCGTAGGCGGCCTCTCCGGCCCCGATGAACAGCCGGGCGACCAGCAGTTGGCCGTAGTTCGCGGCCACCGCCGAGGCGAGCGTGGCCAGGCTCCACACCAGGGCCATGCCCAGGATCGCCAGGCGACGCCCGTAGCGGTCGGCGAGGATCGACAGCGGGACGGTGAGCACGCCCACGGTGAGGGCGACGACGCTGGCCAGTGCGCCCAACTGGGTGTCCGTCAGGGTCCATTCGACCTTCAGGAGCGGGAAGACGGCTGCCAGCACCTGCCGGCACATGAAGTCCGACAGCAGCAGTGCGAACGACAGGGCCAGCACCAACCACGGGAACACCTGTCGGCGACCGGCCGCCGTCAGGGCGCCGACCGGCGCGGGTTCACCCACCTCGGCCCGCCTCGACCCGCGTCGCGCTGTCGTGCGCAGGCGGGACCCGGGTGCGGGAGCGCCAGTCGCTGGCGCTGGTGCCGAAGTGCTGGCGGAACCACGTCGAGAAGGCGCTCGGTGTGGCGAAGCCGAGCATGCCCGAGACCTCGGTGAGCGTGAAGCGCTCGTTGGCCAGGTAGTGCGTGGCGAGACGGACACGCGTGGCCTGCACGATCGCCGAGAAGCTCTGCCCCTCGGCGGCCAGCCGCCGGTGCAGGGTGCGCGGCTGCACCCCGAGGTCACGGCTCACCCGCGCCAGCGAGCAGCTGCCGAGAGGCAGCAGGAACTCGACCAGCGAGCCGACCTCGTCGGCCACGGTGACGGGCCGGGGGGCCGCCAGCGACTGCAGCAGCTGACGTGCATAGGGCCGGAACCCCGGGTCGGCGGTCACCGTCGCGGCGTCCAGGTCCCGGGCCGAGAAGACCACACCGGTGAACTCGTGGTCGAACCGCAGGGTGGAGCCGAACACCCGGTGGAACGCGGTGAGATCGGCCGGTGCCGGATGGGAGAAGCAGACGACGCGTGGTTCCCAGGCGGCGCTGACGAGTCCGCGGATGGTGGTCATCAGCGACGCCGCGGTGAGGTCGAGGGGCTGCCGGACGGGAACCGGTCGCCCGTAGTCCACGCGGATGTGCACCGTCGCGAGGTCGCCGGTCTCGACCAGCCGAAGGTCGATGACCCCGTTGTAGGCCCGCTGGTACCGGATCAGCAGGTCGAGCGCGCTGCGCAGGTCGGGCTCTTCGCGGAGCACCAGCGAGATCGGACCCAGGTGGGAGAACCGGCGCCACCGGTTCAGCCGGACGGCGAAGTCGTCGCAACCGGATGCGACGGCCGCCCGTTCCAGCACGAGGGCGACCGGGGGGGCCGGGATCCACGTGTCGTGGTCGAGGGGTTCCGCCAGGTGCAGTCCCACGTCCGCGAGCAGCCGTCCCGGGTCCAGGCCGACGGATCGGCACAGTTCGGGGAAGCCGACGAGCGCCGCCCAGCGGACGAAGCGGTCCGTCGACTCCCGTCGGATGTCCATCGTGCGCAAGTGAACCGTCCGAGATCGGGAAGCGGGCGGATTTTTCCCCTCCTAGCGTGGCGGTGACTCGGCGCCGGGAGGGAGATCCACCATGGCAAGACCCCCGCCCACGGAGACGACGGACGATCGCCCCCCTCGGACGCGGTTGACCGCGCGGGACCTCGAGGCGCTGCGCCACCTCGCCGAGGGACGGTCCACCGCCGGTATCGCCGCAGCGATGTCCATCTCGACCAACACCGTCCGCACCCGCATCCGCCGGCTGCAGGACCTGCTCGGAGCGCCCGCCCGCGATCAGGTGGTGGCGCGCGCCCGGGCGCGGGGCCTGGTGTGACGGGAGCCGGACCACCCCACCCCGTCCCCCTCGCACCGCCTTCGACCGGCTCGTCCCCCACCACCACGAGGTCGCCCTCAGAGCCCGCGGCTCCGCTGCGGACGAGGCAGGAAGGACCCTGATGTCCGAAGTGCTCACGGCTCTCGACGACGAGAGCCGGTCCGTGGCCCTCCGCTCGTCACGTGGCTTCGACATCGACGTGCCGGAGTGCAAGTTGGCGCCACCGCCGCTGGGGTTCTCCCCGGTACCGCGCCCGCGGCTGCTGACCGCGCTCTCCCGCGCCGTGGCCACGACACCGGTGACGTTGCTCAGCGGGCCCGCGGGCGCGGGTAAGACGGTGGTCGCCGCTTCCTGGCTGCAGACGCAGCATGACGTGCAGCACGTGGCGTGGGTGTCCCTGGATGACGCCGACGACGCCCCGACGGTCTTCTGGACCCTGGTCACCGCGTCGGTGCGGCGCGCCGGGGTGAGGCTGCCCGAACGGGGTGGGCCGGCGCCGGAGGCTGCCACCGAGCTTGCCGCGGCCGTGCTCGCGCTGCCCGCGCCGACCGTGCTGATCCTCGACGACGCCGACTGCCTGACCCGCCACGACCTCCTGGACGCGCTCGACCGGCTCGTCCACCACGCGGGGACGCGGCTGCGGATGGTGCTGTGCGCGCGCGCCGACCCGCGGTTGCCGCTGCACCGCTACCGCCTCGACGACGTCCTCACCGAGATCCGCACCGATCAGCTGGCGTTCACCGCAGAGGAGGCAGGCGCGCTGTTCGCGGCTCTCGGCGCTCCGGTCGCCGCCGACGTGGCAGCCGCGCTGTGCGAGGCCACCGAGGGCTGGGCGGCTGCGCTGCGGCTGGCCACCGCCCAGCTCACGCGCGGCGTCCCGCCCGAGGAGCTGGTCGCCGCCCTGACGGCCGACGACGGCAGTGTCGCCCAGTACCTCTCCGCCGAGGTGCTGGCCCGGCAACCTGCCCCCGTGCGCCGCTTCCTGCTGCGGATCAGCGTGACGGAGCAGCTGTGGCCCGAGCTGCTGCAGCGGCTCACCGGGCGACCCGACAGCCTCCGGATGCTGGCGTCGCTGGCGACCGCGAACGCCTTCGTGGAGCGTGCCGCCGACGCCCCCGGCGGATTCCGCATCCACGCCCTGTTCCGCGAGCTGCTGCAGGCCCAGCTGGCCTACGAGCACCCTGGCGCCTTCGCCGCACTCCACCGCGTCTGCGCCGACTGGTTCGCCGCTGCCGGAGACATGCCGCGGGCGGTCGGGCACGCGCAGGCGGCACGGGACGACGAACTGACCGCCCGCCTGCTCGTCGACGACCTGGCCGTGACCCGTCTGCTGGCCGACGGAGCCGCGACCGATCCGCTCCCGAGCCAGGCATGCAGCGCCGACGCGGCCGTGCTGCGCGCCGCGGCGGCGCTCGGCGAGGGGGCGTCGCCGGTGGCGGCGGACCTGACCCGCGCGGCGGCGGCCGCCGCCGACGCCGGGAGCCGTGACGCGCTGCGCGTGGCCGCCGCCGTGACGTGTGCGTCCGCTCTGGCGGCCGGTCCGGCCGACGACGACGTCAGGGCCGCGGCCGACGCCGCCGAGACGCTCCTGCTCGGTCTGCGCACGGTGCCGGAGTCGCGACGAGCCGCGCTGAGAGCTGTCCTCGCCGGCGCCGGATCCGCGGCGTTGTTGCGCACGGACGCCTCGGACGACACCCTCCACGACGCGGTGGTCCGTGCGCTGGGCCTCCTCAGGGCGACGGATGTCGGCGCCCGGTTGCACGCGCGGTGCCTCGGCGACCTGGCGCTGCTGGAAGCGCTCGCCGGACGGCTGGGGCACGCCACGGCCCTCGTGGACGAGCACGAGGCGCTCGCCCAGCAGCACCGGCTCCCCGAGACCCGGCGGACGAGCACCGCGGCCGCTGCGGCCGCGTGGACGCACCTGGAGCGCCACGAGCTGGGCAGCGCCCGTCGCTGGCTCGGCCGCGCCGAGCACCGTCCGACCGACCATCTCGTCAGCGGGGCGGTCCAGGCCGTGCTCCACAGCCGGCTGCGTCGGGCGCAGGGAGATCTCGATTCCGCCGAACGAGTCCTGCGGCCGGTCCTCGAACGTCCCCCGCTCCCCCGCTGGCTACGGGAGCAGGTCGTCGTCGAGGCCGCGCGGATCCGCCTCGCCCGCCGGGACGGCGCCGGCTTCCGGCAGCTGCTCGACGGCCTGCCGGCCGCGTCGGTCCGCGCAGCGCTGCTGCGCGCCACCGCCGGCACGATCGGCCTCGGCGGGGGCCCGCGCGGGTCGTCGACCATCCCGGACGGACGGTCGACGCCGGTGCTCGCCGTCGAGAGCGCCGTCGTCCGGGCCTGCCGGCACGCTGAGGCCGGCGACACGGCCGAGGCCGTGGCCACCCTCGAGCGGGCACTGCGCCTCGCGGCGCCCGAGCGCCTGCGCCGGCCCTTCCTCGATGCGTCACCGCAGCTGCGTCCCCTGCTGCGCTCCGACCCACGGCTCGCGGCCGCCGGCGCCTGGCTGAGCCCGACCGCGCCGCCTCCACTCGCTGTTCCCCTCCCGCGACGACCGGATGCCGGGTCCTGCGTCACCTCCGATCCCGTCCTCGGACCCGTGGTCATCGGTGAGCTCAGCCCGCGCGAGGCCGAGGTCCTCCGGCACCTCGCGGACATGCTCTCGACCGCGGAGATCGCCGCAGCGATGTTCGTCTCCGTCAACACCGTGCGGACCCACATCCGGAGCATCCTGCGCAAGCTCGGGGCCACCCGGCGCAGCGAAGCGGTCCGCCGGGCTCGCCGGCTCGGGATCCTCTGATCGACCCGACGCCTCCGCCGACCACGTGGGTCGTGGTCCCGGCGAGGCGACGGACGAGTCGGCCTGTACGCCGGGAACTGTCGAGCCTGAAGAAGAGCCGGTTGTCAACATCCCTGTTGATGAGCTGGTCGCCGAGCGTCCTGGATTGGCGCAGCGGGCCGCTGACGGACGGACCTCGGCTCAACGGAGCCACTTCGGCGACGAGGCGCACCGCGTCTCGGAACAACCACCGACGACGAGGAGACTCAGCTGGGTGGCGAGCCGGCCAGGCCGTCCAGCAGCATGTCCGCCATCCCGGCGCCGATCTCGGCTGCGTCCATCATGCCGTTGGGACGGAACCACACGTGCGAGGAATCCATCATCCCGATGAGCGCATTCGCGATGATCCCTGCGGGCAACGAGCTGCGTAGCTCCCCCGAGCGCAACCCCTGGGAGATCACCGACTTCACCGCGTTCACGTACCGGTCGTTCCAGTCCCGCAGGACGGCCATCCACTCGCTGTCGGGCTGGTCGGCGTGGTGGTTCAGCTTCTGGAAGTCCTCCTGCACCAGCACGTACAGATAGGGGAAGTGCCGCTCGAACGAGGTCATCAGCGAGCCGATCAGGAGCGTCAGCTTCTCCCGGGCAGGCGCCTCCGACTGGGCGATCCGCTCGGCGTCGACGATGTTGGCCGACGCCGCGTCGGCGACGACCTCGCGGAACAACTGCTCCTTGGAGCCCACGTAGTAGTAGAGGGAGGCCCGGTCCATCCCGGCTTCCTCTGCGACGTCGGTCAGCTTGGTGGCCGCGAACCCCTGACGGTGGAAGACGCGACCGGCGGCTGCCCGGATCGCGTCCCGCCGCTCCTGGTACGCCGGGCTGTCTGCGGCGGCCGCCGCAGCGGCCGCGCGGCGCGAGCCGATCGAACTCATGAGCACCCCTTCACGCTGTGAGTCCAAACTATAGGGCGTTGACTGTCAACACCGACGTTGATAGCTTTTCCCCTTCAACCGCGGCGCCCGTCGACGAGCGGCCGAGAAGGGCAGAGGTCATGACTGCGAGCAGTGACGACGTCCTGCTGGACGTCGCCGACGGCGTCGCCCGGTTGCGGATCAACCGACCGGAGCAGCGCAACGCCCTCAGCGCGTCGGTCTTCACCGGCCTGCGCGAGGGGGTGGCCGCCGTTGCCCGCGACGACACCGCCCGCGTCCTCGTCCTCGAGGGCGCCGGCGACAAGGCCTTCTGCGCCGGCGGGGACCTCCGCGAGATGGCTGCCCAGGGAGACGCGCTCCGGGCACACCAGGACCGTGGGATGCTGGCGCAGCTGTTCGGGGACCTGTGGGCGCTCGGCAAGCCCACCATCGCCAGGGTGCAGGGCTTCGCACTCGCCGGTGGCTTCGGCCTGGCCCTCGCCTGCGACTTCGTGGTCGCGAGCGACCGCGCCCAGTTCGGGGTGCCGGAGGTCCACGTCGGGCTCTGGCCTTACATGATCACGGTGCCGCTGCTGCACTGGATGCCGCCGAAGCAGGCACTCGGCCTCATGCTCACCGCTCGGCGCATCAGCGCGCCTGAGGGAGCCCGGCTAGGCTTCGTCTCGGACGTGGTCCCGCACGACGAGCTCGACAAGGCCGTCGACGCCCTGGCCGACGAACTGCGCCACGCCTCCCCCCAGGCCGTGGCCCTCGGCCGCACGGCGTTCTACACGGCTGTGAACGGGGACGTCGACACGCGCCTGCAGATGCTGCAGGCCGCGCTGACGGTCAACCTCGGGGTCGCCGACGCCCGAGAGGGCACGGCGGCCTTCGCGGAGAAGCGCCTCCCGGCCTGGCGGACCCGGTGAGCGCGGAGGCGGCCGGGACATCGGACGTCCTGGCGTCGAACTGGGGCCGCTGGGGGGACGACGACGAGCGCGGAGCCCTGAACCGGGTCACCCCGGAGGCGACGCTCCGCGGTCTGGCCAGCGTGCGGGCCGGGACGCCCGTCTCCCTCGGCCTTCCCCTGCGTTCGGGACAGGGCCCCGGTGCCGACCGCCGCCCTGCACTCCAGCACTTCATGGTCCGGGACGGCGGTGACTACGCGGCCGGCCTGAGCGAGCGGGGCTTCGGCTTCGCCGACGACACCCTGGTGCTGCCCACCGGCGCCACCACCCACCTCGACGCCCTGGCCCACGTGTGGGCCGACCACCGGATGTGGAACGGCTTCTCCGCTGACGAGGTGACCAGTCGCGGCGCGGCACGATGCGGCATCGACAAGGCCGGCCCGATCGTCACCCGCGCCCTGTTCGTGGACGCGGGACCGCCGCACGGTCCCGCGGACACCGATGACCACCGGCTGACCGCCGACGACCTGCAGGGGGCGCTCGACCAGGCCGGGCTCACGCCCGAGCCGGGCGACGCCCTGCTCGTCCGGACCGGCTGGCTCGCCCGGTGGCGTGCCGGCACCGCGAGCGCACTGACGTGGGCCGGCCTCGACCCGTCGTGCGCGGCCTGGATCGACGAGCAGGGCTTCGCCCTCGTCGGGGCGGACAACATCGCGGTCGAGGCGGGCCCCTCCCCCGACCCCGCTGACGCCGCACCCATGCACGTCGCCCTGATCCGGAACCGGGGGGTGCACCTCCTGGAGCTCATGGACCTCGAGGAGCTGGCCGCGACCGGTCGGACCGACTTCCTGCTCGTGGTGGCACCGCTCCGCCTCGTCGGAGGCGTGGCGAGCCCGGTGAACCCGGTGGCGGTCCTGTGACCGCCGTCGAGACGCACGATCCCGTCTCGGTCTGCGAGGCCTGGGCTCGCGACGGCATCCAGGGCTGGCCCGAGACCCTCTCGACGTCCGCGAAGCTGAGCGTCATCACCGCGGCGGCATCCAGCGGAGTGGGCGAGATCGACGCGGCGTCCTTCGTCCCCGCGTCGGTGGTGCCGCAGTTCGCCGACGCCGAGCAGGTGCTGGCAGGGATCGACGAGTCCTTCCGCATCCGGGTGCTCACGGTGAACGTGCGCGGCGCCTCCCGCGTGGTCGAGGCGCACCGCGGCATCCGGCGGATCGACCGCTGCGGCATCCCGTTCTCGGCGAGCGAACCGCACAACGTGGCCAACCTGCGCCGCGATCACGCTGCTCACAAGGAGCAGGTGGCCGCCATGGTGGACACGCTCGGGACGGCCGGGATCGACCCGCTGATCGGTGTGGCGACCGCGTGGGGGTGTCCCATCCAGGGCCGGGTCGAGCCGGACACCGTGTTCGGGCTCGTGGACTGGGCGCACGGCCTCGGGGTCCGGTCGATCATGTTCGGCGACACCACCGGCATGGCCGACCCGCGTGGGGTCCGCCGTCTGTTCACCGACGCGGTGACGCAGTGGCCGGACGTCGACTTCGTCGCCCACTTCCACGACAACCGCGGAGTCGGCATCGCCAACACCCTCGCCGCGATCGAAGCGGGGGTACGCACCGTCGACGCCAGCCTCGGGGGCGTCGGGGGCGAACCGTCCGCTGTCGACCAGGGAGACGTCGGCGAGAGCGGCAACGTGGTGACCGAGGACCTGGTCGCCGCCCTGACGCAGATGGACGTGCCCACCGGCATCGACCTGCCGACCCTGCTGCGCGCCGGCCGCCTCGCCGAGGACGTCCTCGGCCGCCCGCTCCACAGCCGGATCCAGCGGTCCGGGCCCGTGCGAACGACGGAGGTCCACTGATGGGACGGATCGACTTCAGCGTCTCGGACGGCATCGCCGTCGTCGTGCTCGACAACGAGGCCAAGCGCAACGCCGTGGACGCCGAGATGCGGGCGGGCCTCACGGAGGCGTACGCCCGCATCGAGGAGGACGACGACATCCGCGTCGCCGTGATCCGCGGCGCCGGCGACAAGGCGTTCAGCTCCGGCGGCGACATCGACGCGTACCAGGAGAACAGCTCGTTCGGCCCCGACGGTGGCGGTCCGCCACCCATCCCCCGCCCGTGGCCGATCTGGAAGCCGTTCATCGCCGCGATCCAGGGCTACGCGGTGGGCGGCGGGTTCGCCCTCGCGCTCGCCTGCGACCTGCGGGTGGTCGGCCGCGGTGCCCGCATCGGTCCCACCGGCCTCTGGCGCGGGGCCGTGCAGGGGGCCCAGCAGAGCCAGCGGCTCACCCGGCTCATCGGGCTGTCCAAGGCGCTCGAGCTCCTGCTGCTGGCGCGGACCGTGGACGGCGAGGAGGCCGCCGCCATCGGGCTCGCCCAGCGCGTCGTGGACGACGAGTCGGTCGTCGATGCGGCCATGGAGTGGGCCCGGACCATCGCCGGCTACAGCCCGTGGGCCGTCGCGCGCACCAAGGAGCTGGCCTACCAGGGCCAGAACATGGAGCTGGCTGACGCCTTCGCCTGGGAGGCCGACGTCGCCCTGGAGGGCTACCGGCGCGAGGACGCCCTCGAAGGCTTCAGCGCCTTCACCGAGCGCAGAGACCCGCGGTTCGGATGAGCGGCGACCGGGCGGTGCCGACCTCCCCCGCCCCTCTGCACGGGATCCGCGTGATCCACCTGGCATCCCTCGGACCAGGCCCCCACGCGGCCATGATGCTCGCCGACCTGGGGGCCGACGTCGTCGTCGTCGACCGGCCCACGGAGCAGACGACCTCGGTCCCGCCCGCGCAGGACCCGCGGCGACGCAGCCAGCGCAGCGTCGTCCTGGACCTCAAGGACGACGACGGCCGCGCCGCTCTGCTGGGACTGCTGGACACCGCCGACGTCCTCATCGAGGGCATGCGGCCCGGGGCCGCCGAGCGTCTGGGCATCGGACCGAAGGACTGCCTGACGCGCAACCCGCGCCTCGTCTACGCGCGCATGACCGGGTGGGGGCAGGACGGCCCGCTGGCCCAGGCGGCCGGCCACGACATCAACTACGTGGCGCTCAGCGGCGCGCTCGACGCCATGGGTGACCCCGACCGCCCGCCGCCCGTCCCGCTGAACCTGCTCGGCGACTACGCGGGAGGCGGCCTCTACCTCGCCTTCGGCGTGCTGGCGGCACTCTTCGAGCGCGAGCGGTCCGGCCGCGGCCAGGTCGTCGACACCGCGATCAGCGACGGTGTCGCCGGGCTGACCGCGACCACCCTGGGCATGCTCGCCACGGGCCGGTGGGGACCGCGGGGCACCAACGCCTTCGACGGCAGCCGCCCCTGGTACCGCACCTACGCCACCCGGGACGGGCGCGCCGTCGCGGTGGGCGCCATCGAGCCCCGGTTCTTCGCCCTGCTGCTGCGGACCGTGGGTCTGGACCCCGCCGACTGGCGACGCGACGACGAGGACTCCTGCCGCGAGCTCGCCCGCACCCTGGCCACGATCTTCGCCGCCGAGGACCTCGCCCACTGGTCGGCGCTCTTCGACGGGACCGACGCCTGCGTCACCCCGGTGCTCACCTTCCCCGAGGCCGTGGAGCACCCCCACCACCTCGCCCGGCGGACCTACGTCGACGTCGCCGGCGTGACTCAGCCGGCGCCCGGCCCACGGCTGTCCCGGAGCACCCTGCCCCTGCCTGGGCCGCCTCCGGCAGTCGGGGCCCACACCACCGACGTGCTGGCGGATGCAGCAGCAGTGCGCACGGCCGGCGTGGTGGAGGGGGTCCGGTGACGACCGCGCCGGCCCCGCCCCGGGGCGAGGTCCTGTGGAGCCCGGGTCCGGACGCCCTCGAGCGCACCCGGATGGGCCGCTTCTGCGCCTGGCTGGCGGAGAGCGGCCGAGGGGCGCCGAGCACGTACGACGAGCTCTGGGCCTGGTCGGTCGCGGACCTGGACGGCTTCTGGCGAGCGGTCGCGGAGTTCTTCGACCTGCGGATCGACGGCGCGACGTCGTTCCTGGCCGACCGCACGATGCCTGCGACGTGGCTGCCCGGCGCCAGACTGTCCTACCCGGAGCACGCCCTGCGGCACCCGGGCGTCGAGGGCCCGGCGGTGATCGGCCTCTCGCAGACGCGGGCGCGGGTGGAGCTCGGCTTCGACGACCTGCGCGAGCAGGTCGCGCGCTGCCGGACCGGGCTGCTCGGCCTCGGGGTGCGCCCCGGGGACACGGTCGCCGGGTACCTGCCGCACATCCCCGAGGCGATCGTCGCCTTCCTGGCGACGGCCTCCCTGGGAGCGGTGTGGGTCAGCTGCCCACCTGAGTTCGGCCCCCGGGCGGTCGTCGACCGGTTGTCGCAGGTCGAGCCGGTCGTCCTCCTGGCCGTCGACGGGCTCCGCTACGGCGACAAGGCGATGGACCGGCGTGAGGAGGTCGCGGCGATCCGGGGTGCGCTGCCCTCGGTCCGGGAGGTCGTCTCGATCCCCTACCTGGGCGACGGCCTGCCCGACGGCCTGCCGTGGGCGGTCCTGCTGCGGGACGAGGGGCCACTGGAGTTCGCCCGGGTTCCCTTCGACCACCCGCTCTACGTGCTGTTCAGCTCCGGGACCACCGGTCTGCCCAAGGCGATCGTCCACGGGCACGGCGGGATCCTGCTCGAGCACGCCAAGGCCCTGGGGCTGCACAACGACGTCGGACCGGGCGACCGCTTCCTGTGGTTCTCCACCACCGGCTGGATGATGTGGAACTACGCCGTCAGCGCGCTCCTCCACGGCGCGGCGGTGGTGTGCCTCGACGGGAATCTCGGCTGGCCCGACCTCGGCACGCTCTGGCGGGCCGCCGCGGACGAGCGCGTGACCTACCTGGGCACGTCGGCGTCCTTCCTCATGACCTGCCGGGCGGCCGGCCTCCGGCCGGGCAGCGAGTACGACCTGTCGGCCCTGCGCGGCCTGGGCTCGACCGGTTCGCCGCTCCCGGCCGAGGGCTACTCCTACGTCTACGAGCACGTGTCCCCCGGCGTGCTGCTCGGCTCCGCGTCCGGTGGCACCGACATCTGCTCGGCCTTCGTCGGGGCCTCGCCGCTGAGCCCGGTCCGGGCCGGGGAGATCCCCGTGCGCATGCTGGGCGTGGACGTCGCGGCGCTCGACAACTCCGGTGCCCCCGTGCTCGGGATGCCCGGCGAGCTCGTCGTCACCACCCCGATGCCGTCGATGCCCGTGGGCCTGGCCGGCGACCCGGACGGCCGGCGGCTGCGCGCGGCCTACTACGACCAGAACCCGGGCGTGTGGACGCACGGCGACTGGATCTGCCTGTTCGAGGACGGCGCCAGCGTGATCTCGGGCCGATCGGACTCAACCCTGAACCGCGGCGGCGTCCGGCTGGGCACCTCGGACTTCTACTCGGTGGCCGAGGACGTGCCCGGCGTGACCGACAGCCTCGTCGTCCACCTCGAGGACCCGGCGGGCGGCGCGGGCCGGTTGATCCTGTTCGTGGTCGGCCCCGGGCCGGAGGACGAGGAGCGCGTGCGGGGTGAGATCCGCCGTCGGCTCCGCTCGGAGCTGTCGCCGCGGCACGTGCCTGACGACGTGGTGGTCCTGACCGCACTCCCACGGACCCTGTCCGGCAAGAAGCTCGAGACCCCGGTCAAACGGATCCTGCAGGGCGCTGCCGTCGACTCCGTCGTGAGCCGCGACAGCCTGGTCAGCCCCGATGCGCTCGACGCCATCGCCCGGTGGCACACCCTCGAAGGAGAGGACTCATGACGCACAGCCACTTCGCACCCGTCGCGGCCGAGGACGTCGTCCTGGTCGCTCTGCTCGAGCGGCGGGCCGCCGAGGACCCCGACGCCGTCTTCTTCACCTTCGGCGAGGAGGTCCACACGCGGGGGGCCTTCAACGCACGCGTCAACCGCGTGGCGCGCAACCTGCAGGACCAGGGCATCGGCGAGGGCAGCCACGTCGCCGTCCTGATGGACAACTCCCCCGACTACCTGGCGCTGTGGTTGGCGCTGGGCAAGGTGGGCGCCGTCGAGGTCCCGATCAACACGGCGTACCACGGCGCGATGCTCGAACACCAGCTGTCGGTCGGACAGGCGACGCAGTGCGTCGTCGACGCCGCCTACCTCCCGGCGGTCCTGGCGATCGCGCCCGGCCTCCCCCTGGTGCGACAGGTCTTCGTGCGCGGCAGCAGCGAGGCGCGGGCACTGCCGGCGCGGTGCCGACCCTTCGACGACCTCACCGTCGTCGCGCACGAGTCCGACCTCGACCGACCGGTCCCCCACGACTCGATCGCCGGGATCATCTTCACCTCGGGTACGACCGGGCCCTCCAAGGGCGTCCTGCTCACGCACCACTACCTGACGGCCTACGGCTACATGTACGCCGACATCAACGGCCTGCGCGAGGACGACATCGTGATGAACTTCCTCCCGTTCTTCCACATCGGCGCGAAGTTCCTGACAGTGGCCACCCTCGTCTGCGGCGGCCGGATGCTCCTGCTCCCCCGGCTGAGCATCTCCACCTTCATGGACGACGTGCGCGAGCACGGCGTGACGAACTTCGTCGGCGTCGGAGGGATCTGCAACATGCTGCTGTCCCGCCCGCCGCACCCCGAGGACGCTCGAACCACGATCCGGACCATCTACTCCGTCCCGGACCCGAGTGACGTGCACGAGGAGCTCGAGCAGCGCTTCGGCTGCACGATCACCACCGTGTTCGGGTCGACGGAGGTCGGGTTGCCGCTCTTCCGCGGCGTGGACGACGACTACCAGCCGGGCTCCTGCGGCCGGATCAGCCCGTACTACGACGTGGCGATCCTGGACGACCAGGACAACGAGGTCCCGGTCGGCACGACCGGCGAGATCTGCGTCCGGCCCCGGCGCCCCTACCTCGTCGGATCGGGCTACATCGGGATGCCGGAGCGGACGGTCGAGTCCTGGCGCAACCTGTGGCTGCACTCCGGGGACCGCGGGCACGTCGACGAGAACGGCTGGTTCTTCTTCGACGACCGCAAGTCCGACTCCATCCGCCGGCGCGGGGAGAACATCTCCAGCTTCGAGGTCGAGTCGCTCCTCCTCCAGCACCCGGCGGTCTCCGAGGCGGTCGCTGTCGCGACGCCGTCCCCGGTTGGCGAGGACGAGGTGTGGGCGCTGGTGCGGCTCCGGGAGGGCTCGTCCCTCACGCCGGAGGAGTTGCTGATGCACTGCGCTGCGGTGATGCCGTACTTCATGATCCCGCGGTGGTTCGACATCGTCGACGACTTCCCGCGGACCCCGACGGCCAAGGTCGAGAAGTACAAGTTGCGGGCCGACGGACCCGGCGCCAACAGCTGGGACCGCGAGGCGCACGGGTGGCGCGTCACGCGCGCCGGCCTCGCCCGCGAGGACGCCCTCGCGGCCGGCGCAGCGGATCGGGCGGCGGCGCGGTGACCGGGCCTGCGCCGGTGCGGATGGAACGCCGGCGACTGCTCGAGGTGACCCCGCAGGACGACGGCACCTTCACCTTCCGGGCCACCCTGACCGACGAGTCGTTCGGTGGGAACTACGCGACGGCGGCCGACTCCGTCGTCGTCCACGACTTCGTCGTCGTCGGACGCGTGACCCGGGAGCTGGAGGTCCTGGAGCTCGAGGCCGAGGCGCCCACGCACCCGTACGACCTGTGCCCGCGCGCTCTGGCGGCGTGCGCTGCACTCGTCGGGGGTTCGCTGCAGTCAGGGTGGCGGCGGAAGGTCCTCGGGGTCGGCGGCGGCACCTCCGGGTGCACGCACCTCACCAGTCTGCTGCTGAGCCTGACGGAGCTGACCACCCTCAGCTTCTTCCTCCAGATCAACGAGCACCTGCCCTACGACAGGGCCTCGCGGTCCACCGGAGCGTGGATGGCCGTCGGACTGGGCCTGGCGCCGCAGCTCGGCGACGCATGCCACGTGCTGACCCGGGACGGCGAGGTCCTGACAGCGGCCCGTTCCCTCCCCGACCCCGTCGTCCGCCGGCCAGGGACGACGGCCGGCGAATAGGGCTCGGACCGACCGCGGCCCCTCCCCGAATCGTGCCCTTCGAGCAGGGGCCAGGGGCGCTCAATCGCTGACAGGGCGGCGGCGCACCGGCGGACCCGGCACGCCACCGCCCTCTCGGCGGGTCCAATGCGCTCAGACGTAGGTGCCGACGGGCGGCATGAGGGTCTTCAGCTGCGTGTAGTCCGCGATGCCCTCGGTGCCGCACTCGCGGCCGAAGCCCGAGTCCTTCATGCCGCCGAAGGGCCCGGCCATGTCGATCGTGTGCGAGTTGACGCCCACCGTGCCGGCCACGATCTGACGCGCCACCTCGAAACCGCGCTTCGGGTCCGAGGTCCAGACGCTCCCGGCCAGGCCGAAGGGTGTGTCGTTGGCGATCCGGATCGCGTCGGCCTCGTCCTCGTAGGCGATGACGCAGTAGACCGGCCCGAAGATCTCCTCCTGGGCGATGCGCATGGAGTTCTCGACGTGGGTGAACACCGTCTTCTCGACGTACCAGCCGACCGGACGGTCGGCCGGGATCCCACCGCCGAGGGCCACGGTGGCCCCCTCCTGCTTGCCCAGCTCCAGGTAGGAGGCGACCCGGTCGCGCTGACGCCGCGACGCCAGCGGCCCGACGAAGGTGTTCATGTCGGACGGGTCGCCGTAGGGCAGCGCCCGCATGGTCTCCACCAGGGCCGAGGCGTACTCGTCGTAGCGGCTCCGCGGGACGAGCAGGCGGGTGGGCGCGTTGCAGGCCTGCCCGTTGATGAACGCCATGATCGGGCCGAGCGAGGCCATCGCGGCGTGGAGGTCGACGTCGTCGAGCAGGATCGCCGCGGACTTCCCGCCGAGCTCCAAGGTGCAGTGCTTCATCTGGGCCGCGCAGAGCTCGTTCACGCGCTTCCCGGCCGCCACGCTGCCGGTGATCGAGACCTTGTCCACGTCGGGGTGCGACACGAGGTGCTCGCTGACCACCCGGTCGGCGGGGACGATGTTGAGGACACCGTCCGGCAGCCCGGCCCGGCGGAACGCCTCGGCCAGGTAGCTGAAGCTGAGCGCAGCCTCCTCGGAGGGCTTGAGCACCACGGTGCACCCGGAGATCAGGGCCGGTGCGCACTTCATCGCTGCGACGATCTGGGGCCCGTTCCACGGCACGATGGCTGCGACGACGCCGATCGGCTCGTGCTCGATGACGATCTCCGACGCCTGGTTGACGACGTCGTAGGCATCGCGGCGCTCCGTCCACTGGAACGTCTTGCCCAGATCGGCGAAGTACTCCCAGATCTGGTAGGCCCGGGGCACCTGCACGTGGATGGACTGGGCGATCGGAGACCCCATCTCCGACGTGATGACCCGGGCGATCTCCTCGGTGTGCTCCCGCAGGTAGGCGGCCGCCTCCCTCAGCACGACGCTGCGCTCCTCGACGGACATCCGCGGCCAGGGGCCCCGGTCGAACGCCTCACGCGCGGCGGCAACGGCACGGTCGACGTCCTCGGCGTTGGCAGCCGGCACCCGACCCGACTCCTGCTCGGTCGCCGGGTTGATCGACACGAGCCATTCGGACGAGGAGGGCTCGACCCACTGGCCACCGATGAAGAGGCGGCCTTCACTGTCGCTCATGTGTGCTCCTTGACTCAGACGAGTCCCACCGCCGACGACGTCGTGGCGGGCTGGCAACATCGACGTTGACAGCCGAGGCTGCCCGCGTCAACGTTCACTCGTGCGCTGCACGAGGCTTACGGAATGTGCTCGAACGCGTGCCGTCAACAGGCAGGTTGACGAACGAAAGTAGTCGGGTTCCAAAGGCCGCGCGGCGCGGCGAGCCGGCGCGCAGGGCGCCGCGGGGTCCACCCGGGGCGGTCGACCGGAGGACTCAGTACGAGCGGGGCAGGTGGAGCTCGCGCTCGGCCACGTAGTTCATGATCTGCTCCTCGCTGACCGGGGCAATCCGAAGGAGTCGTGACTCCCGGAAGAACCGCTCCACCTGGTACTCGGTGGCGTAGCCGAACCCACCGTGGGTCTGGACGGCCCGGTCGCAGGCGAAGAACGCGGCACGGCCGGCGAGGAACTTCGCCGTGTTGGCCTCGGCCGCACACGGCTTGCCTGCGTCGTAGAGCCGGGCGGCGACCCGCACCATCGCCGACGCGCCCATCAGCTGCATGTGCGCGTCCGCCAGAGGGTGCTGGATGCCCTGGTTCTTGCCGATCGGCCGACCGAAGACGATCCGTTCGTTGGCGTACTGGACGGCTCGCTCGATCGCGACACGGCCCAGCCCGATGGCCTCGGAGGCGACGAGCACCCGCTCGGGGTTCAGCCCGTCGAGCAGTGCGTAGAAGCCCTTGCCCTCCTCCCCCACGAGGTTCTCCCGCGGGATGGGCAGGTCGTCGAAGACCACCTCGCAGCTCGCGACCGCGTTCCGGCCCATCTTGTCGATCGCCACGATGTCGACGTGGGCCGGATCGAGATCCACGACGAACAGGGACAGCCCGTCGACCGGTCGTGCGGTTTCCCCCACGGCCGAGGTCCGGGCCAGCACCAGAGCAGACGTGGACTGCAGCGCCTTCGTCATCCAGACCTTCCGGCCGCGCAGCACCCAGCCGTCCTCGGTCGGGATCGCCCGCGTCGAGATGCGCGTGGTGTCGCTGCCGGCATCCGGCTCGGTCACGCTGAACGACACGTGGATGTCCCCCGCAGCAACCCGGGGCAGGTACTTGGCCTTCAGCTCCGGCGAGCCCCAGCGGACGACCGGGTGGAAGCCGAACATCGACAGGTGCACGGTGGAGCAACCGTTGATCCCGGCACCGCTCGCCGCGATCGTCTGGAGCGCCAGAGCGGCGTCCTCGATGGACGCGCCGCCGCCGCCGTACTCCTCGTCGGCGAGCATGCCGACCACCCCGACCTTGACCATCGCCTCGAAGAACTCGTCAGGGAACACGTGGTCACGGTCGTGCTCGGTCCAGTACCGGTCGTCGAAACCGGCACAGGCAGAGCGGATGCTCTCGACGAGCGCTCGCTGCTCGTCGGACAGATCGAGTTCGAACACGACAGCCTCCTTGAGGGGAACGCCGCCGACCGTACGCAGGGCCGACGCACTCGTCAACGCTCACGTTGACAAATTGCCGCAGAGTCGCACTCCGCCTGCCCGCTCGCTTCTCGACCGAGCCCTCTCCAACCTGCGGGAAGACGATGCACGGGTGACCTGACCGCGATCAGGGCAACAGGTTTTCGCCGCGAGTTGTCAACGTATGTGTTGACAGCACCCGACGGCATGGTCTCTACTGAACTCGCTCGGCCGGCGGGGCGTGCGCCGCCACGAAGGCGCCGACGCCCGTCGTTCCGCCCAGCGCCGGGACCCCCGGCCGCCCCCTCGTGAGGAGATGCGTTCACATGACGATGGTGGACACGAACGAGACGACCGACGTCGAGGCGGTCTTCGACGCCTGGGTCGCCTCCCTGGGCGCGGCGCTCGAGAGCGGCGACCCCGCCGCCGTGGTTGCCTTGTTCTCCCACGACGGCTACTGGAAGGACATCCTGTCCTTCACGTGGGCCTACCGGACCTTCGCCGGCCACGCGGACATCGAGGCCGCCCTCTCCGCCCACCTGCCCGACGTGGGCATACGGGACGTCCGCCCCGCGACGGACCGGACGCCTCCCCGTCTCGTCCGGCGGTCCGCTCGGAACGTCATCGAGGGCTACTTCGACTTCACGACGGCAGTCGGCGCGGGCACCGGTTTCGTCCGTCTGCTGCCGGGTGACACCTCAGAGCAGCCGCTCGTCTGGATCATGCTCACGACGCTCCAGGAGCTCGAGGGGCACGAGGAGCGCAGCGGAACACGGCGCCCGACCGGCGAGGAGTACTCGCACAACTTCGGCGGCGACAACTGGCTGGACCTCCGCCGCAAGGACCAGGAGTACGCAGATCGTGACCCTCAAGTCCTGGTGGTGGGGGGCGGACAGGCGGGCCTGATCCTGGGCGCCCGGCTCCGTCAGATGGGCGTCGACGCGCTGATCGTGGAGAAGACCCCCCGTGTCGGCGACACCTGGCGCAACCGCTACCACTCGCTGACCCTGCACAACGAGGTCTGGGCGAACAGCCTGCCCTACCTGCCCTTCCCCCCGACCTGGCCGACCTTCATGCCGAAGGACAAGCTCGCCGGCTGGCTGGAGGGCTACGCGGAGTTCATGGAGCTCAACGTCTGGACCGGCACGGAGTTCCTGTCCGGGTCCTACGACGAGGCGACAGCCAGCTGGACCGCCCAGGTCCGCCGTGCCGACGGCGAGGTGCGAACCCTCCGCGTGCCCCATCTCGTCCTGGCGACCGGGGGCGTCAGCGACGTCCCCCGCATCCCCGACCTGCCCGGTCTCGCCGAGTTCACGGGCACCGTGAGGCACTCCAGCCGGTTCTCCTCCGGCCTCGAGTACGCGGGCAAGCGAGCCCTGGTCATCGGCACCGGCAACAGCGGCCACGACGTCGCCCAGGACCTCTACAGCAACGGCGCCGAGAGCGTCACCATCATGCAGAACAGCCCCACGTGCGTGGTGAGCCTGGTGCCCAGCGGCACGCTGGTGTACTCCGTCTACTCCGAGGGCCCTCCGGTCGACGACGTCGACCTCATCACGGCCGCGATCCCCTATCCGGTGCTGCACGAGACCTACCAGTGGCTGACCAAGCGCACGACGGCCCTCGACAAGGACCTGCTCGACCGGCTCAACGCCGTGGGTTTCGAGACGACCCCGGGACCGGACGCCACCGGGTTCCACATGATGTACCTGCGCAAGGGCGGCGGCTACTACATCAACGTGGGGTGCTCGGACCTCATCGCGGATCGCAAGATCGGTCTGATGCAGTCGCGGGACATCGACCGGTTCACCCCCACTGGTCTGCTCTCGACCGACGGCACGCACACCGAGTTCGACGTGATCGTCCTGGCGACCGGATACGAGAACCAGCAGGAGGGCGTGCGCCGGCTGCTGGGCGACGCGGTCGCCGACCGCGTCGGGCCGATCTGGGGTTTCGACGAGAACCACATCATGCGCAACATGTGGCAGCGGACGGCACAGGACGGCTTCTGGGTGATGGGCGGCTCGCTCATCGACTGCCGCCTGTACTCGCGCTTCCTGGCACTGCAGATCACGGCCGAGCTGGCCGGTATCAGCACGCCCACCGGAGCGGAGCCGGCCCGTGTCGCCTGAGGACGAGGTCCCGTTCCGCGGGCGGGTCGCCGTCGTCACGGGAGCCGGCGCCGGCCTCGGCCGCTCCCACGCCCGCCTGCTCGCATCGCTGGGCGCCGCCGTCGTCGTGAACGACATCGGGGGCTCCGTGAGCGGCTCGGGTTCCTCGCCCTCCCCCGCTCACGACGTCGTCCGCGAGATCGACGAAGCAGGCGGCGAAGCCGTGGCCGACACGTCATCCGTCGCGACCGCGGCCGGTGGACAGGCCCTCATCGAGACGGCCGTCCGTGAATTCGGACGCGTCGACATCGTGGTCAACAACGCCGGCATCCTCCGGGACAAGGTGTTCGAGGACCTCGACGAGGAGACCTGGGACGCGGTGCTGGACGTGCACCTGCGCGGGTCCTACAACGTCACCCGCCCCGCCTGGGCGCACATGCGCGAACAGGGCGGTGGCCACGTCGTCTTCACGACGTCCGCGGCCGGTCTGTTCGGCAATCCCGGGCATGCGAACTACGGCTCGGCCAAGGCCGGGGTCTTCGGCCTGATGCGCATGCTCGCGGTGGAGGGGGCGCCGCACGGTATCCGCTCCAACGCCATCGCACCCCTCGCGCTGACCAGGATGAGCAGCAGCAAGGACGGCGACCGCGCCCGGGCGAGCGACCTGATGGGTGGCTTGTTCCAGCGCCTGTCCCCGGACCAGGTGTCCCCGCTCGTGGCGTGGCTCTGCCACGACTCCTGCCCGGCCACCGGTGAGGCGTTCTCCGTGGGCGGCGGGCGCATCGCACGGATGTTCCTCGCCGAGGCGCCCGGCTGGGTCGGGCGGGACGCCTCCTGGGCCGACGTCCGCGACAACTGGGACGCCATCTGCGACCCCACGGGTTACAGCGTGCCCAGGAGCATGCGCGACGAGCTGGCGCTCTACACCGACGCCCTGGGCTGATCCGCCCGCCGCGCGGACGCGGCACGGGCGACGACCAGCGCGGCCACGGCCGTGAAGGCGGCGACGCACCACCACGCACCGGTGTGGTCCGTCGCCTGGAGGAGCAGGCCCATCGCCAGCGGCCCGCTGGCCGAGCCCGCCATGCCACCGGCCTGGATGACGGAACTGGTCGAGCCGGCGTGCTCGGCGGGGCCCCTGACCACGAGGAAGTAGGTCAGTCCCGACCAGCCCCACCCGAAGCCGTAGGCCAGCAGCGCCCCGGCGATCAGCAGAGGCACCGGACCGGTCCCGAGCAGGACGGCCCCGACCGCTCCGGCGGCCATGAGGACGGCGACCGGACGGTAGCCGTCCGATCCCTTCCGGTCCGCCCAGACGCCGGCCCCGAGACGCACGACGATGCCCAGGACGTTCGCCGCGATCACGACGGCGCCGGCCACGGGCGCGGCCAGGCCCCCGTCCGTGAGCGTGAGTACCGCGAATCCGGTCAGCGCGCCCGGTAGCAGGGACGCCAGGCCCACGCTCACACCGACGGAGAGGACCCCCCGGCGCGCGGACCGACCACTCCCCGGGTCGGCGTCGCCCCGTGGCACGGGGAACCGTGGGAGCAGTGACCAACCGGCGAGGGGCACGGCCACCACGGCCACGAACGCCCACCGCCAGTCCTCGACCGTCGCCACCGCCGTCCCCGCGAGCAGCAGGGCCACGGGTACCGCGCACTGCTTGATGCTCACCACGGTCGCCAGCCGCGCCTCCGGGATACGGGCTCGCAGGAGCGCGTTGGTGGCCGGCATGGTGATGGAGAAGGCGGCGCCGCAGACGCAGATCGACGCGAGCAGGACCACCCAGTGACGGGCGAGCACCGCGACCGCGAGCACGGCGGCCACGGTCACGATGCCGGCGGCACCAGCAGCCCGTCGTGGACCGGCCCGGTCGATGCGGCTCCCGAGCAGCATCGCGGTGACGCTGCCGGTGAGGAAGAAGCCGGTGACCACCACGGCCAGCCGCCCACTGGTGAGAGCGAGCGACTCGCCGATGGGCGCGGCCAGAGCGCCGACCAGGCCGACCGGCAGGATCCCGGCCGTGTCGAGCAGGACGCCGCCGGTGACGAGACGCGCTCCTTCGTACCGGGACCGCGTCGTGAGCTGTGCCATCCGTGTCCCTCCGGCCGATCGACGATGACGCTCAGGGACCGGGGCTGCAGCACACCGCCTCAGGGGCATGCTGTCAACACGCTGGTTGATACCGGCTCGTTCCGCACTGTCCGGTCTCACGAAGTCGAGCGGTGGTCGGCTCAGCGACCCACTCGTTCTCGTCCGAGACCTTATCAACGTGGTTGTTGACGCGTCGCCGATGTGACCCTAGTCTCGTGCCACGCCAGCGACTGGCGTCGGGGTGAAAGCAGCAAGCCTGTCCGTCCGACCCACCAGCGATCCCCCGGTTCCGCCTCGGTCCTCGACGGGCCTCCCGCATCGACGGGCGGCAGGGAGAGCGGCCGAGTTCCTGTCCCTGAGTCGTCCGGGCCGTCGAGGTCCCGCAGAAAGCTGGTCCGTCGTGAAGTCGATCTCGAAGTCCTCAGCCGGCCGCCGGCCGCACCGTCGGCCGGGTGCCGCCGTCGCACTCCTCGCCACCGCCGCGCTCACGCTGGCCGCATGCGGCGCAGGGGAAGACGGCGCCTCCGCGTCGGCAGGGAGCGGCGACACCAGCGGCCTCGACCAGGCGCAGGAGAACATCGACGGGGCACTCAAGGCGCCCACCGAGATCTCTCAGACCACGGAGCTGAGCGAGGCGCCGCCGTCGTCCGGTTCGGTCATCTTTCTCGCCAACGCCGTCCCAGCCACGTCGATCATCGGTGACGGCGTCCAGGAGGCGGCCGAGGCGATCGACTGGGACTACGACGAGGTCACCTACGACACGGCCAACCCGGCGACCCTGCAGTCGGCGCTGATGACGGCTCTCTCGAAGGAGCCATCGGCCGTCGTCGTCACGGGTGTGTCGCCCGACCTGTACGGCGAGGCCACCGTCAAGGCCTACGAGGAGGCGGGGGTGCCGATCGTGGCGGCCGGGGTGTGTCCGGTCAAGGCGACCGAGACGATCATCGCCGGCCCCAGCAACTGCGACCAGGAGAACTCGGTGGGCAGCCTGCTGGCCGACTGGATCGCCGTCGACTCCGAGGGGACCGGACAGGTGCTGCACGCCAACGTCACGGCCTATCCGTCCTACCTCGCCGTCGCCGACGGGCTCGAGAGCGAGCTGGGGACGGCGTGCCCGGACTGCGAGCTGCAGACCATCGAGTTGACCGCCGCGCAGGTCAGCGACGGCCAGGTCGTGCCGACCACCGTCAACACGCTGAGGGCGAATCCCGGCATCAAGTACGTGGTGTTCGACAACGCCGCATACACCAACGGGTTCGACGCCGCCGCCAAGGCCGCCGGGCTGACCGACATCACTGTGGTCGGTCGCCAGGCGGACCAAGCAGCGATCACAGCACTGCAGAACGGCGGAGCGGGGGCGTGGACGGTGAGCAGCTACCAGTTGCTCGGCTACGGCGCCTTGGACGCAGCCCTGCGCGCGATCACCGACAGCGACGGGTTCGAGGGCAACTTTGTCGCCCCCATCCAGGTGCTCGACGCGGACAACGCCGCGGACGTGAGCGTCCCCTACAACCAGCCCGAAGGTGCCCTGGACCAGTACCTCGCGCTGTGGCAGGTCGGCTGACGATGCTGTCCCAGGACTCAGGTCCGGCGCAGCACGCGGGGGGCGCGGCAGCGCCCGCGCCCCCCGCGCTAGCCCTGGACGGGGTGATGAAGTCCTTCGGCGGCCGCACGGTGCTCCAGCCGACCCGGCTGACCGTGCTGCCCGGCGAGATCCACATGCTGCTGGGTCAGAACGGCTCGGGTAAGTCGACTCTCATCAAGGTTCTCTCGGGGTTGCACAGCCCGGACGCCGGCCGTTGCAGGGTGGCCGGCACGGAATTGGCGTTCGGGACGCCGGAGTCCAGCCACGCCCTCGGACTGCGCTTCGTCCACCAGGACCTGGGCCTCATCGAGGACGCCAGCGTCGCGGACAACCTGCACTTCGGGAACCGGTTCCCCACCCGGTGGGGAACCGTGTCGGCACGCCGCATGACTGCCGTGGCACGCGAGGCCCTGACCCGGGTCGGGCTCGACATCGACCCTCGGACACCGGTCGCCGACCTCACGGCTGCCCAGCGGACCGGGGTCGCCGTCGCGCGAGCGCTCAGCGGGTCCGAGCGCGCCACCGTCCTGGTCCTCGACGAGCCGACGGCCTCGCTCCCCGCGTCCGAGGTGGCCCACCTGCACTCGATGCTGAGGACTGCCGCGGCCGAGGGGTTAGGCGTCCTGTACGTGACCCACCACCTCGACGAGGTCTACGCCCTCGCCCAGCGTGTCAGCATCCTGCGCGACGGCGTCTTGGTCCTCAGCGCCTCCGTCGAGGACACGTCCCGCGACGACCTGGTGCACGCCCTCGTAGGCGGCGAGCTGGAGGAGGTACGGCGGGAGGCAGACCACCTCGCAGCTTCGCCGCCCGGCGGCGCTCCTCCCGTCCTGCAGGTCGAGGACGTCACCGGCGAGGTGCTCGCGGGCGTGTCCCTCACCGTCCGCGCCGGTGAGATCGTCGGCGTCTACGGCCTCACGGGATCCGGCCGCGAATCCGTTCTCGGGGCCATCTTCGGCGCCCGGCCTCGCGACGGCGGATCAGTTCGCGTCGAGGGCCGCCCGCTCGCCCAGTTCCGGCCCGCAGCGTCCGTTCGTGCCGGTCTGGCCTACGTACCCCCGGACCGCAAGGCGGCCGGCGGGTTCATGGACCTGACAGCGGCGGAGAACCTGTCGATATCGGACGTGCGCCGCTTCTGGGCCCGCGGGTTCCTCAGTTCCGGAGCGGAGCAGCGCGACTCCGCCGACTGGTTCGAGCGGCTGGACGTCCGCCCGCGGGACGGCGTGAAGCTACCGCTGCGCACGTTCAGCGGTGGCAACCAGCAGAAGGTCGTCATGGGGCGATGGCTGCGGATCGATCCCCGCGTGCTCCTGCTGGACGAGCCGACCCAGGGGGTCGACGTTGGCGCCAAGGCCGAACTGCACCGGCAGGTGCTGTCTGCCAGCGCGCGGGGGACCGCCGTCCTCGTCAGCTCGACGGACGTAGAAGAACTCGTGACCCTGTGCGACCGCGTGCTGATCATGCGGGCGGGCCGCGTTGCCGAGGAGCTCTCCGGCGAGCGCGTCAACGAGAACGCCATCAATCACAGCTTCCACCAGCACACCTCGACCCAGAAAGCCGAGTGACCATGGATCTCCGACGGCTGCACCTCGGTCTCGACCGCTTCAGCGGCCTGTACCTGTGGGCCATCTTCATCGCGGTCTTCTCCGTGCTGGCCCCCCTGACCTTCCCGACCATGGCGACGGTGCACTTGCTCGCCTCGACGCAGGCGATCGCGGCGATCGCCGCCCTCGCGCTGCTCGTCCCCATGGTCACCGGGCAGTTCGATCTCTCGATCGGTGCGACGGCGAACGTGGCGGGGATGACCGCGGTCATCGTCCAGACGAAGGACGTCATGGGCCCCCTGCCCGCTGTGCTCCTCGGCGCAGTGGTCGGCTTCGTCGTCGGCGCAGTGAACGGCTTCGTCGTCGTCCGTCTCCGGGTGAGCTCCTTCATCGCCACGCTCGCGATGGGCTCGATCCTCGCCGCGGTCCAGGTCATCATCACGGGCAACGTGGAGCCCGTGCCGGTGGTGAACGACGCCTGGACCGCGATGACGCAGGCGGACATCTTCGGCTTCCAGTTCGTCGTCGTCTATCTCGTCGTGATCGCAGTGCTGGTGTGGTGGGTACTCGAGAAGACGCCTGCCGGACGGTACATGCGGGCGTCCGGTAGCAACCCCGAGGCCGCACGGTTGTCGGGAATCGCCGTCGACCGGTGGTCGTGGATCTCCCTAGCGGCCTCGGGCACGATCAGCGGCTTCGCCGGCGTCCTCTTCGTCTCCCTGAGCGGTCCCTCGCTGAGTTTCGGCGCTTCCCTGCTGCTTCCAGCGTTCGCGGCCGTCTTCCTGGGCTCGACACAGCTGGTGCCAGGGCGCCTCAACGTCTGGGGCACGCTTCTTGCCATCTTCGTTCTGGCGACCGGTGTGCAGGGGCTGCAGCTGGTCACCGGCGTCCAGTGGGTCGCGGCGATGTTCAACGGTGTGGCCCTGCTGGCCGCTGTTGCACTGGCTTCGGGCCGAGAGCGCCGTCAGGCGAAGGGAGTCGTCCGGCGGCGCCGAGGCGACGACACGTCCGCCGGACCGGCCCCGACCGGGGCCGCGGAACCGGACCCCGCGGAGCTGCCGGCTGCAGCGGTGCACACGCGCTGACAGGCGGTTGCGCCGATCTACGGCCGCGGCCGGCGAGAGCGACGTCCTCAGCACGGTGGTGCCAGGGGGTTCGCGCTGGCCACCATCGGACCTCTCGGCGTTCCGCCTCCGGTTCGTCGCCGGCTCCGAATGCCGGCCCGACACTCCTCGGACGACAGTGGCCGGTGTGGGCAGGCCTGCTGCTCGACTGCGCAGTGGCGCAGCCGGCCGAGCCGCCGCGCGAGGTCGGGCGGCACGCGGGGCCGATCGCCCACGGTGGGGCGACGGACGAGTCGGCCTGTACGCCGGGTTCTGTCCACGGGTGCCTCACGGCCTCCCGATGGGCGGTCATCCATCTAGGCCTGCCGTTGCCGGCAGGCTCGAGCGGGCTACCCGCAGGCTCGGGCGGGCCGCCCTCGAACGCCTGCGCAGGACTGCGGCGAGCCGCCGTCCCTCTTGCCCTTGCTCCGGGTGGGGTTTACCGAGCCACACCGGTCACCCGGTGTGCGGTGGTCTCTTACACCGCCGTTTCACCCTTACCAGCGGCGAGCCGCTGGCGGTCTGTTCTCTGTGGCACTGTCCCGCGGGTCGCCCCGGGTCGCTGTTAACGACCACCCTGCCCTGTGGAGCCCGGACGTTCCTCGGCGACGGGGTCTCCCCCGCCGACGCGACCGCCCAGCCGACTCGTCCGTCGTCCTGCCAGTCTAGGGGGACGGCCGCCCGGGGCGCCTCAGGCCGGGCGGGTGCCGACCAGCCTGGCGTAGGCCACGACGTTGTCCTCGTAGCTACGGGCCACCGGGTCGAACTCGCCGCCGCAGGTGATCAGGCGCAGCTGCGGGTCGGGGGTGTTGCCGTAGACCTGCACGGTCGGGAAGTCGTCCTTCGCGTAGCGCTCGACGCGGTCGACGGCGAAGACCGCGACCGTCCCGTCCTGCCGGGACACCTCCACCTCCGACCCAGGTGTCAGCGCGCCGAGCTCGAAGAAGACGCCGGGCCCGGACTCGGCGGAGTCGACGTGCCCGAGCAGGACGGCCGGGCCCACCGCACCGGGAGCCGGCGACTCGCGGTACCAGCCGGCGCGCTCGACGGCGGACAGCGGCGGCACCTCGACGGTGCCGTCGGCCTGCAGACCCAGTCGCAGCAGGTCACTGCTGATCCCGAGAGCGGGGATGCGCAGCCCGACCGGTTCGGCCACCGGCAGCTCGGCCGCCTCCTGCCTCGCGGGCGCAGGCGGCGGCGTGGTAGCCGTCGGCGGAACCGCCGGGGCGTCCCGGGCTGCGCTGAGGGGCGGTGCGACGGCCTGCCGCTGACCGGTCAGCGCCACCCCGAGCGCCACCGCCGCGACCACCGCCAGCGCGAGGGCGAGCAGCGCCCAGGTGCGCGAACCGGCGTACCGGCTCGGTCGGTCCACCACGGGCACTCCTTTCGGATCGGGGCCACCACGGCCGGGATCACGGGCCGTGGTGGAGCGCCGGCGCCGCGCCGGGCAGTGGGGGCTGCCCGGCGCGGCGCCGGCTGGTCGGTCAGGCCTGGTCCGTGGCCTGGCGACGGCGGTACGCGACCGCACCCGCGGCGACCGCTCCGGCAGCCGCGAGCGCACCGACACCGATCGCGGCCTGGTGCTCGACGCCGCTGGTGGCACCGGCACCGGTGTCGGCACCCCCCGCGGGCATGGTGCCCATCTGGGAGACCGTGAGCGGGCCGCAGGCGGCCGGGGCGGTGGCCTCCATGGGCAGCGACTCGTCGAGCTCGCTCATGACGTCACCGTCGTAGGCGCCACTGCCGTCCTTGTCGACGCCGTGGACGACGAGCACCGCGGTGCCCTTGGCGAAGGCCTCCTGCACATCCTCGGTGATCGCGAAGGTGCGCTCGTAGCTGAGGGAGCCTCCCTCGGCGGTCGGGAACCGGTCGACGGCCAGACCGCTGTCGGGTCCGGTGTCGCCCTCCGTGGTCAGCGAGGTGCCGATGGCGCCGTAGTACTTCGCGGCCTCGGTGACGCTCACGAAGCCGTCACCGTCCGCGTCGTCCGCGAGGCCGTCGGCCGGGCAGGTCCCCTGTGCGCCGATGTGGAAGTGCTGGGCGTGCGGCGAGCCGGCCAGCAGGCCCGAGGCGTTGACCGTGACGGTCGCCTGGTCCCCGGCCAGCGTGACCACGCCGGTGCCCGAGACGCCCGACTCGTTCACGGCGCTCAGCGTCGCCTGGTAGCTCCCGTCGTGGTCGGCGAGCGCGGTGCCCGCGGTCAGCAGCGGGAAGGCCGCGGCGGCGAGTGCGACGGTCGGAAGCGCGAATGCCTTGCGCAAGGGGGGGACTCCTTCGTCTCAGGTGTTCCGCCCCCCAGTGGTTGCAGAGGGCGGGGGGGCATGGTTCGGAACCTGCTCCCGGTCGTGCGGACGCCGCATGGTGCGACGTCGTGGCCCGGATCGGGGAAGAACCCGGTGGAGGGATGGCGTGCTCGGGACGACCGCGCAGCCACCGCTCCTGGCAGGCCCTCTCGGAAGGCCTTCGCCCCCCATGCCCCCTGCGATCCACTTGGAACGCGCACAACCTGATCGAGGTCATTACAGTCTCGTGACGCGGGCGTCCGCGGGCGTCCGCGGGCCGGCCGGGCGGCCCCGGCGCTCAGCCCCAGTAGAGGCGGAAGCCGACGCGGCGCCCGCCGTCCTCCTTCAGCGTCGACATGTCGACGACCTGGCGGGCCTGCTCCTCGACGGGGTCGTCCGACGGCAGCTCCAGGTACCGGCGGTGCTCGGTGAGCGACGCGACCGCCAGCTCGACGGTGTCGCTGACGTCCACCTCGTGCGGCGGGTCGGTCATCTCCCCGACGGCGATGTACGTGACGCCGCTCCACCGCTCCTCGGTCAGGTCCGGGAAGATCCACTCGTTCGCGGCGTCGGCCACCGCGTCGATGACGCACTGGCCGAGCGCGCGGTGGTCGGCGGAGTTGACGTAGGCCGGCGAGACCCCGGGCGGCGTCCAGGTCGCCCCGAAGTAGCCGGTGACGACGAGCTCCGGGCGGTGCCGCCGGATCGCGGCTGCCAGGTCGCGCCGCAGCTCGGGGCCGGCCACCAGCGTGCCGTCGCGGTGGTCGAGAAACTCCACCTCGCTGACGCCGACGACCGCAGCCGAGCGCCGCTCCTCCTCCTCGCGCAGCGGTCCGGCCTCCGCCGGTGGGACGCCCGCCATCCCCGCCTCGCCGCGGGTGGCCAGGAGGTAGTGCACCTCCTTGCCCGTCGCGGTCCACACCGCGACGGCCGCGGCCAGCCCGTACTCGATGTCGTCGGGGTGCGCGGCCACGACCAGGGCGCGCTGCCAGTCGTCAGGCAGGGGAGTCGGCATGGGCGCAGTCTGCCGCCGACCCGTCCGCCGTGGGGGGTCAGCGGCCGCGGGCCACCCGGAGCGCCGCGGTCACCAGCGGCACCTGCAGCGGCAGCCGGACCGCGGCCACCGTCAGCGGCAGCGGCTTCTTCGGCACCACCCGGAACGTGTGCAGGTGCGCGGGCACGAACGCGAGCAGCAGCCCCGCCGCGGCCCACCCACCGGTGCGTCGCGTCGCCGGGGACGAGAGCAGCGCCGCGGTGCCCAGCTCCGCGACCCCGGTCGCCCTCACCCACGTGCGGGCGTCGCCGAGCTCGGGCGGCACCAGCCACTCGTAGGTGCGCGGGCGCACGAGGTGGATCACGCCCGACCCGCCGAGCAACGCCGCCAGCCCGATCGCCCTGCCCGGCCTCCGCATGCGGTCACCGTAGGCTCGCCGCTCGTGCCCGCCCTCGACCTGGTCATCGCCGCGGGCGTCGCCTTCGTCGCGGGCGTGGTCAACTCGATCGCCGGCGGCGGCTCGCTGATCCTCTTCCCGACGCTCGTCGCCCTCGGCCTGCCCACGGTCGCGGCCAACGTGACCAACTCCGTCGCGCAGTGGCCGGGTTACCTCGGCGGCGTGGCCGGCTTCCGCGCCGAGTACGCCGGGCAGCGGAGCCGGCTGATCCGCCTGGGCCTGGTCGCCCTGGCCGGTGGGACGACGGGCAGCGTCCTGCTGCTGACCACCCCGTCGGGGGCCTTCGACCTCATCGTCCCCGTGCTCGTGCTGCTGGCCAGCCTGCTGCTCGCCGTCCAGCCGCTCCTGACCCGCCGGCTGCCCGACGAGGGCGACCGGCCCCGGAGGGACCCCGCCTGGCTGTACGTCGCCCTGTTCGCGGCGACCGTCTACGGCGGCTACTTCGGCGGCGCGCTCGGTGTGATCCTGGTCGGCGTCCTCGGCGTCGCGCTGCACCGGCTGAAGCTGGCCAACGCCCTGAAGTCGGCGTTGTCGGCGGTCACCGCCACGGTCACCCTCGTCGTGTTCGGCCTCTTCGGCGACGTGCACTGGGACGTCGTCGCCGTCGCGGCGCCGGTCAACCTGCTCGGCGGCTTCCTCGGCGCGCGCATCGCCACCCGCATCCCGACCGGTCCCCTGCGGCTGCTCATCGTCACCTTCGGGGTCGCGGTCGCGGTCTACCTCTTCCTCCGCCGGTGAGCGTCGACCTGCTGGCCCTCGGCGTTTCCGCGATCGTCCTGGCCGCCACGCTGCTCGCCGCCACGGCCGCCTCCCCGCGCGTCCCGCCGGTCGCCGTCGCGCTGCCCGGCGCCGCCTTCCTGGTCCTCGTCGGCGCCGTCGGCGCGCCCGAGGCCGAGGCCGCCGTCCGGGCCATCGGGCCCACCGTCGCCTTCCTCGTCGTCATCCTGCTCCTCGCGCACCTCGCCGACCGGGAAGGGCTGTTCACCTGGGCCGCGGCGGTCACGGCTCGACGCTCGGGCCGGTCGGCGAGCTCGCTGCTCGCCCGGGTCGTCGTCCTGTCGGCCCTCGTGACGGCGCTGCTCAGCCTGGACGCGACCGTCGTGCTGCTCACGCCCGTGGTCGTCGCGACCGCGGCCCGGATGCGCGTCTCGTCGCTGCCGCACGCCTACGCGACCGGGCACCTGGCCAACTCGGCGTCGCTGCTGCTGCCGGTGTCGAACCTGACCAACCTGCTCGCCTTCGCCGCGACCGGCCTGTCGTTCCTGCACTTCACGGCGCTGATGACGGCCCCGTGGCTGGTGGCGGTCGCCGTCGAGCACCTCGTCCTCCGCTGGTTGTTCCGCGCCGAGTTGACCAAGCCTGCCGGCGAGCCGGTCACGGCCGTGCCGCCCGTCCCGGTGGTCGGCCTGACCGTCGTGGGTCTGGTGGTCGTGGGCTTCGGGCTGACCTCCCTCGTCGGGATCCCGCCCGTCTGGCCCGCGGTGCTCGGCGTGGTGGTCCTGGCCGCGCGCCAGCTGATCCGGGGGGCCACGCGGTGGACCGACCTCGTGCAGGCGGCGGACCTGCCCTTCGCCCTCTTCGTCCTCGCCCTGGCCGTGGTCGTGCTCGCCGTCCTGCGCAACGGGCTGGAGGCGTTCCTCGGCGCCGTCCTGCCGGACGGGGACGCGCTGCTCCCCCTGCTCGCCGTCGCCGCGATCTCCGCCGTGCTGGCCAACCTGCTCAACAACCTGCCGGCGACCCTCGCCCTGCTGCCGGTCGCCGCCGTCGGTGGTCCGGCGACGGTCCTCGCCGTGCTCATCGGGGTCAACGTCGGCCCCAACCTCACCTACGTCGGCTCGCTGGCCAACCTGCTGTGGCGGCGGGTGCTGGGGCCCGGCGCGCCCTCGCCTGCCCAGCACACCGCGGTGGGGTTCGCGACGGTGCCGCTCACCCTGCTGGCGGCGACGACGGCGCTCTGGGTCGCCCTCCAGGTCTGATCTCCCCCGCAGGGGTGATCTGCCCCGGCCCTCGTTCACCGCTCCCGGGGGCCCGCCGATATCTCCCGCATGGCCGGTCGCATGCGCTCCAGGCTGCTGCCCGGAGCGCCGCGGTGGCTCCTGGGCCTCCTCGTGCTCGTCGCCGTGCCGTTCAGCCTCTTCGGCGCGGTCCGCGTCCTCCGCCCCGCGCTCGTCGCAGGCACCTCGCTGGTCACCGACCTGCCGCTGGTCCTGGCCATGCACGTGCTGCTGCTGGCCGTGCTCGCCTGGCGGGCGCGCCGCGTGACGACCGAGCGCGCGGTCTGGAACCGGCTGGCGCTCGGCGCCGGCGTCTACGCCGCCGGGATGCTCGCCGCCGGCGTGCTGGCCCTGGTGCCGGGGACCGGCGACGCGGCGCTCGTCCCGGCGCTCTGGGCCGGCGTCGCGGTCTTCCCCTTCTGGTACGGGGGCATCGTCCGCTGGAACCGGTACGGGACCAGCCTCGCCGACCCGAACGACGTGCTCAACGGCTCCGCGGCGGTGCTCGCCGTGGTGGCCGTGCTCGACGTGTTCGTCGTCCCCGCCGTCCCGTCGCTGAGCCTGCTCCCGTGGTGGGAGCTGCAGGCACTGGTCGGCCAGTTCGCCGTGTGCTTCGTCCTGGTCGGCACCGCGCTGACCCTGCCCTTCCTGGGCGCGATGGGGCGCGACCCGCGCACATGGCTCGTCGTCGCGGCCCTCACCGCCGACATGTGCGCGGCCGCGGCGGCGCTGGCCACCGGCGGGCGGGGAGCGGGCTGGGTGGCCGTCTCGCACCCCCTGCTCGTCGTCTGCTTCGCCGTCGCCGCCACGCTGCGGTCCCGCCGGGCGGCTCCGCAGCCGACCGACCCGGCGGCCGCCACCATCGGGGCCTACGTGGTGATCGTGGCGGCCACCGCCACGCTGCTGACCGGTGCGCTGATCGGCGCGGGGACCGGCGCCGTCTGGTGCGCCGGGCTGGCCGCCGTCGCCGCCGGGACGCGCCTGGCGGTCAACGTCCGCGAGATCGCCGCGCTGGCCGTGACGCGGCGCGAGGCCCTCACCGACGAGCTCACCGGGCTCGCGAACCGCCGCGCGCTGCTGCGCCGGGTCGAGGAGCTCTCCGCCGAGGGCACGCCCGTCGCGCTGGCGCTGCTCGACGTCGACAAGTTCAAGGAGGTGAACGACGCGCTCGGGCACGCGGCCGGCGACGACCTGCTGCGCCTGGTCGCCCGTCGCCTCGAGCCGGCGCTGCGCGCCGGCGACGTCCTCGGCCGCCTGGGTGGCGACGAGTTCGCCGTCGTCGCCGCCCTCGAGCCGAACGCCCCGGCCGCCGACGTCGCGCTCGCCCTGGGCGCGCGCCTGCACGAGCGCCTGGCCGAGCCGTTCCCCGTGGAGGGCATGTTCGTACACGCCTCGGCGAGCATCGGCGTGGCCAGCACCGACGACGACGTGGTCCGTCCCACCCACCTGCTCCGCCGCGCCGACGTGGCCATGTACGACGCCAAGCGCTCGGGAGGCGGCGTCGCCCTCTACGACAGCCGCCGCCACGCCGACAGCAGCGGCCACCTCGCCCTCGTCGAGGAGCTCCGCCGGGCGCTCACCGACGGCCAGCTGGTCCTGCACCACCAGCCGCAGCTCGACGTCGCCACCGGTCACGTCTCGGGCGTCGAGGCGCTCGTGCGGTGGGCGCACCCCGAGCGCGGGCTCCTCCACCCCGGCGACTTCCTCCCGCTGGCCGAGGTGCACGGGCTGATGGGCGCGCTCACCGAGACCGTCCTCGCGCAGGCGGTCGCGCAGGCGGCCGAGTGGCAGAGCCAGGGCCTGGACCTGCGGATGTCGGTCAACCTCTCGGCCAGCAACCTGCTCGACGTCGGTCTGCCCGGCCGGGTCGCCCAACTCCTCGACGCGCACGGGCTGGCTCCCGCAGCGCTGGTCCTCGAGGTCACCGAGAGCGTGCTGATCACCGATCCCGACCGCAGCCTCGCCGTCGTCGGTGCGCTGGCCCAGCTCGGGGCCACGGTGAGCATCGACGACTTCGGCACCGGCTACTCCTCGCTGGCCTACCTGCGCGACCTGCCGGTGGCCGAGCTGAAGCTGGACCGCTCGTTCACCGCGGACCTGCTCACCGACCGGCGGACCGAGGCCATCGTCGCCAGCACCATCGAGCTGGCCCACCGGCTCGGCCTGCGGGTGGTCGCCGAGGGCGTCGAGGACGAGCCGACGCTGCGGCACCTGCGCACGCTCGACTGCGACGTCAGCCAGGGCTACCTGCACGCCCGGCCGCTGCCCGCCGGCGACCTGGTGGCCTGGCTGGCGGACCAGGGCGCGCCGCGGACGGCCGTTACGCGCTGAGCGCGCGCCGCATCGTCGTCCAGGGGTCACCCGGGCCGGTCCCCGAGCCGACCGCCGCGTAGCCGAGCCGCCGGTACAACGCGGCGGCCCTCACGTTGGTGTCGTCGACGGCGAGCTCGACGCCGAGGTGGCCCGCCGTCGCGAGGCGTCGGTGGGCCTCGGCGAGCAACGCAGTCCCGGTCCCCCTCCCCCGGCACCCCGGGCGCACCTCCACCAGCCACAGCCACGGCTCGGTGCGCCCGCGCCAGGGCGGCAGGTCGGCGGCCAGCACGCCCACCGGTCCGGCCGGGCCGGACGCGGCGAGCATGAGCGCCCGGCCCGGCCCGGCGCCGACCGCGACCGCCAGGCCGGTGCGGGTCCCGTCGTCGAGCCAGTCGAGGACGACGAGGTCCGCGGCGGTGAGGCTGCGGACGTCCACGTCAGCGCAGGTGCGAGGTGTCGTTCACCAGGCGCACCGTGGCGCGTCCGTCCGACGACCAGGCGACCGACGACAGCGATGCCGCCTCGAGGAACACCCGGTGCACCACCGCGTCGCCGGCGTCCAGACCGGCCGCGAGCAGCAGCTTGATCGGCGTCACGTGGCTGACGACGAGCACCGTGCGCCCCGCGTGCTCGGCCAGGATCCGCCGGCGGGCCCGGGCGACGCGGGCGCTCACGTCCGCGACCGACTCGCCCTTCGGCGCGGCCACGGCGACGTCCTCCAGGAAGCGCCGTGCAGCCAGCGGGTGCCGGGCGCGGGCCTCGTCGAAGGTCAGCCCCTCGAGGTCGCCGAAGTCGAGCTCCGCGAGGTCGTCGTCCAGGACGACCGGCAGCCCGAGCACGCCCGCCACGATCTCGGCGGTCTCCCGGGTGCGCCGGAGCGGCGAGGCGACCACGACCTCGATGCCGAGGTCCTTCGCGCGGTGCGCCGCGGCCTCGGCCTCGGCCCGCCCCGTGCGGGAGAGCGGCAGCTCGTTGCGCCCGCTGAAGCGCCGCTCCGGGGTGTGCTCGGTCTGCCCGTGCCGCAGCAGGTGCGTCACCGTGGTGATCACCGGCGCGGTTTCTGCGGTCGGCTGGACGTCGTCCTCGACGACGACGGCCTCGGCGGCGGGATCGCGGTGCACCGGCTTGCCGTCCATCGCGCTGTTGGCCAGGGCGTCGGCGGCGCCGTTCTGGGCGCGCGGCACCCACGTGTAGCGGACGTCGGCGAGCTGCCGGGCCAGCCGCTGGGCCTGCAGGGCCAGCTGCTGCATGTCGGGGTGCTTGACCTTCCAGCGGCCCGACATCTGCTCGACCACCAGCTTGGAGTCCATGCGGACCTCGACGCTGGCGGTGGGGTCGAGGTCCAGCGCGGCCTGCAGACCGGCGACGAGGCCGCCGTACTCGGCGACGTTGTTGGTCGCCCGCCCGACCGATGCCGCCCGCTCGGCGAGCACCCGCCCGGTGTCGGCGTCGCGCACCAGCGCGCCGTAACCGGCCGGGCCGGGGTTCCCTCGCGACCCGCCGTCCGCCTCGACGACCAGCCGCCGCCCGGTCACAGCCCGGACTCGGCGGTGCGCACCAGGATCCGGCCGCAGTTCTCGCAGCGCACCACCTCGTGCGGGTCGGCGTTGCGCACCGCGGTCAGCTCGTTGCCGTACAGCTCCAGCCGGCACCCCTGGCAGGCACGCGCCCGCAGCATCGCCGCGCCGGTGCTCCCGGTCTGGGTGCGGATGCGGTCGTAGAGGGACAGCAGCGGCGCGGAGATCTTCCCGGCCACCTCGGCGCGCGCCGCCTCGTGCTGCTTCGTGCCGTCGGCGATGTCGGCCAGCGCGTCGTCGCGTGCCTGCTCGGCCCGCTCGCGGTCGGCCCGCGCCTGCTCCAGCCCCTGCTGCGCGGCGGTGAGCGTGGCCTCGGCGTCCTCGAGCCGCTGCATGAGCTCGAGCTCCTGGTCCTCGAGGTCGGACTGGCGGCGCTTGAGCGAGTCGAGCTCGTGCTGGAGGTTGGTCATCTCCTTGGGCGAGACGCTGCCCGACTCCAGCAGCCGCTGGTCCTTGGCCTCGCGCGCCCGCACCGTCTCGACGTCGGACTCCAGGCGCTTGACCTCGCGTCCCAGGTCCTTGACCTCGGTCTCGGCGCGCACGACGTCGGCGGAGAGCGTCCGCTCCGCCTCCTCGGCGGCCTGGACGGCGGCGACCTCCGGCAGCGTGCGCTGCCGGTGTGCCAGCTGGGTCAGCGCGACGTCTTCAGCGGCGAGGTCAAGGAGCTTCTGCTGCTCGAAGTGGTCGGCCTTCACGCTGCCAACCTATATGCGCGGGAACGCCTCTCCCCCGGCCGCCGTGCCTTCCCGTGCATGCCCGCTGATGATCAGGGTCCCTGATCATCAGGGGTCCTTCCTCACGGTCGACCGCGAGGTAGGACCCAGAACGATCAGGAAAGCTGATCGTCCTGGGTCGCGCGCGAGCTGACGTGGTGGGTCCACGGATCGGTCCGGCGCCGCGAGACGGCCACCTCGACCTGCCCTCCGAGGTCCTCGGCGAGGCGCGCCGCGGCAACTGGCAGCCACGGCCACTCGGAGGCGTAGTGCGCGACGTCGCACAGCGCCGGGCCGTCGACCTCGCCCGCGTCCGAGACCGGGTGGTGCTTGAGGTCGCTGGTCAGGAACACGTCCGCGCCGGCCGCGGCCGCCGCTCCGAGCAGCGACCCGCCGCTCCCCCCGCAGACGGCCACCCGGCGCACGACGCGGTGCGGCTCCCCCGCGACCCGGACGCCGCCGACGGTCTCCGGCAGGACGGCGGCGACCCGCTCGGCGAAGGAGGCCAGCGTCATCGGCTGGGGCAGGTCCCCGACGCGGCCGAGCCCGGCCGCGGGGTCGGCCCCGGCCGGCTCCAGTGGCACCGCCCCGACCAGTCCCAGGACGTCGGCCAGCGCGGCGTTGACACCGCTGCCCGGCGCCCGGTCGGCGTTGGTGTGCGCGACGAACAGCGCCGCCCCGGCCCGCACCAGCCGGTGCACCAGGGCGCCCTTCGGGTCGTCGGCCGGCACGCCGTGGACCGGCGTCAGGAACAGGGGGTGGTGGGTGACGAGCAGGTCGGTCCCGGTGCCGACCACCTCGTCGACGACGGCGCTGGTGGGGTCGACGGCGAACAGCACGCGGCCCACCGGCTCGTCGGGATCGCCGCAGACCGGCCCGACGGCGTCCCAGCTCTCGGCCAGCGCGCGGTCGTAGCGGGCGTCGAGCGCGGCGATCACCTCGCGCAGGGGCACTGGCACGGCTCGGACCGTAGCTGGCGGCCGGTCCCACGACCCCGGCGCCGTCGATGACAAGCTCTGCTGCGTGACGGACCGCGGGACCCGGGAGCGCGTGCTCCGGGCGCCCGCCTGGCTCGAGGAGCTGGTGCGCACCACGCCGCCGCCGGTCCCCTGGCGCGACGTCGTCCGGTTCGCCGTGACCATCCCGATGCCGCTGGCGGTCGCCGTCCTCGTGGCCGGCGGGGTCCACCCCGGTGCCGCCCTCGGGGCCGGCGTCTTCGCGACCACGGGCGCGCTGGCGGCCACGCTCGCACCGCAGTCCGGTCCCCTGCGCGACCGGCTGCGCCGGATCGCCGCCGCGATCGGCTTCGGCGCCGTCGGCCTGGTCGTCGGTCAGTACGCGAGCGGCGGCGGGTGGGTCCCGGTGGTCGTGATCGCCGCGCTGTCGGCCGTCGCGGCGCTGATCAGCTCCGTCAACGCGGCCATGTCGCTCGGCTCCCTGCAGCTGCTCATCTACACCGCGCTCTCGTCGGGGCTGGTGACGCCGCTGTCGCTCCCGGCCGAGATCGGCTTCTTCTTCGCCGGGGCGGCGTGGGCCACGCTGACCACGCTGGTGCAGGCCCGCACCGAGCCCCTCGACCCCGACCGCACCTCGGTGGCCGCCGTCTTCCGGAGCATCGCCGACCTGCTCGAGGCCAGCGGCAGCGACCGGTCGGACGACACCCGCCGGGGCATGACCACCGCGCTGAACGCCGCCTACGACCGGGTCATCCGCAGCCGCAGCCACTCCGCGGGTCGGATCAAGGAGCTGTCCGAGCTGGCCGGTGTCCTCAACTCCGCCGCGCCCCTGGTCGAGGGGACCGTGGCGGCGGCGCGCGCCGGGGTGCCCGCTGACCCGGACGACGTCACCGCCGTCCGCGCCCTGGCCGCCGCGCTCGAGTCCGACGACGTGCTGACCGAGGAGCGCCCTCCGCCGGTCGACGACGCGCCCCCGGCCCGGCGCGCGGTGCGGCACGGCGTGCGCCTGGTCTGGAACGTCGTCGGGGACCCCGAGGAGCGCGCGGGCGCCGCCGCCGAGCGGCCGGAGGTCGACCTGCGCACCCGGCTGCGCGAGCTGGCCGACCGCACGCTGGCCAGCACCGAGAGCCGCAGCTTCGCCGTCCGCCTCGCGCTGTGCATGACGGTGGCCGAGATCGCCCGGCAGTACCTGCCCATCCAGCGGCCCTACTGGGTGCTGCTCACCGTGGCGATCGTGCTGAAGCCGGACTTCGGCTCGGTGTTCACCCGCGCGGTCCAGCGCGGGGCGGGCACCGTGCTCGGCGTCCTGATCGGCTCGGCGCTGCTGGCGGTCCTGCCGCGCGACGCCTGGGTCCTCGTCGCGATGGCCGTCTTCGCGGCCCTGCTGCCCTGGGCGCGCAACGCCAACTTCGGGTTGTTCTCCGTCTTCCAGACGCCGGTGATCATCCTGCTGCTCGACCTCGCCCTGCCCAGCGGCCCCGGGCTCGTGGGCGCCCGCCTGGTCGACACCCTCATCGGCTGCGCCATCGTCCTGGTGTTCGGCTACCTCCTGTGGCCGCAGACCTGGCGGGCCCCGCTGGACGAGGCGCTGCGCGCCGCGGCGCTCGCCCTCGACGCCTTCGTGGACGCGGCCTTCACCGGCAGCCCGGCGGAGCGGCGGCGCGCCCGGCGCCGGAACTACCGCGCGCTGACCGAGCTGCAGACCCAGCTCCAGCGCCGGCTGGCCGAACCGCCGCCGATCAGCAACCGTGCCGCCGCCTGGTGGCCGGTCATCGTCCAGCTGGAGCGGACGTCGGACGCCGTCACCGAGGCGGTCATCGCCCAGCGGATGGGCGAGCCGGCCCCCGATCTCGCCCAGGTGGCCGTGCTGCGCAAGGCGATCCGGCAGCTCGAGGAGGACGTGCGGGCCCACCGCGCGCCCGACGACGCGGAGATCCACGCCGACGGCGTCCTGAGCCCCGTGGCCCGCGAGGTCGACACCGCCCGCCGCCTGGTGCGGGAGAACGCACCCGGCCGGCGCGGCGGCCCCTGAGGTTGCGGGTGGGAGGGCGGCGCCCTGGGATGGCGGGATGCCGCTGGAGCCGCCGCTGTCCCTCCCTCCCCTGACCGGGCCGCCCCCACCGGGCTCGCGGGTCGTCGAGACCGACGACGGCGTGCGCCTGCACGTCGAGGTCGACGGCGACCCGCACGCGGAGCTCACCGTGGTCTTCGCGCACGGGTTCACCGCCCGCCTCGCCGAGTGGGAGCTGCAGCGGGCGGCGATCCGCGACCGGGCGCGGGTGGTGCTGTTCGACCAGCGCGGGCACGGCCGGTCGGCGGTCACGCCGCTGCCGGACGCGACGATCGACCGCACCGGCCGCGACCTCGGCCAGGTGCTCGACGCCGTCGCCCCCTCGGGGCCGGTCGTGCTGGCCGGCCACTCGATGGGCGGCATGAGCATCATGGCGCTGGCCCGGCAGCGGCCCGAGCTGTTCGGGGAACGGGTCGTCGGGGTGTTCCTGCTGGCGACGTCGTCCGGCGGGCTGGTGGAGACCGGACCGCTGGGCTGGGCGCTCAAGGTCGTCCGGTGGCTGCACCTACTGCCGGTCTACCTGCGGGTCCTGCAGCTGCTGGCCCCGGCGCTCGAGCGGTTCCGGTGGCGCGGCAGCGCGTTCGGCCGGTGGTTCACCCGCCGCCTGCTCTTCGGCCGGGACGACGCCGACCCGGCGAGCGTGCGGCTGGTCCAGCAGCTGCTCGAGGAGACGCCGTACCCCGTCGTCATGGCCTTCTACGCGACCTTCCTGGACCACGACGAGACCGGATCGCTGGCCGTCCTCCGCAGGGTGCCGGTCACCGTCGTCGCGGCGACGCACGACCGGCTCACGCCGTACGAGCACGGGCGGCGCATGGCCGAGGCGATCGGCGCCGGAGCGGAGCTGGTCACGGTGAGTGGCGCTGGACACAGCGTGAACCTGACCCGTACCCAGATCGTCGACGACGCGTTGAACGGCTTGCTGGACCGCGTGGCGACCGGAGAGCGAAAAGCCGGTTGACCGTGCGGTTCGCCGGGCAACGCGAGAGTGTGGTGGGCGTCACCGCGACCGCGTTGCGGTGACGACCCCGACACACCTCACTTCAGCGGCCCCCGACGACGTGGACAGGCCCCGGTCCGAGCAGAGGACAGGGGCGGCGAGGAGCAGAACGTGGACCGGATGAGCGCCCTCGATGCGGGCTTCTTCTACGCGGAGAGCGAGAACACCCCCATGCACGTGGGGTCGGTCGCCGTGTTCGAGGGGCCGGCCCCCACCTACGGCGACGTGGTGCGGCTGATCCTCGGCAAGCTGCCGAAGGTGCCGCGGTACCGGCAGCGCGTGCGCCCGGTGCCGATGCAGCTGGGCCGCCCGCTCTGGGTCGACGACCCGCACTTCCAGATCCTGTACCACGTGCGGCACACCGCGACGCCGCGCCCGGGCAGCGACGAGCAGCTGCGCAACCTGGCCGGCCGCGTTCTCGGTCAGCGGCTCGACATGGCCAAGCCGCTGTGGGAGCTGTGGCTGGTCGAGGGCCTCGCCGACGACCGGTGGGCCCTCATCTCGAAGGTGCACCACTGCATGGTCGACGGCGTCGCCGGCACCGACCTGATGCAGCTGATGTTCGACCTGGACCCCGACGCCACGCACGAGGCGGTCAAGGACTGGACGCCGCGGCGCAGCCCCTCGAGCCTCGAGGTGATGGCGAGCTCGGTGAGCGACAGCCTGACCAGCCCGCTGCAGCAGCTGGCCAACGCGCCGACCATCGGCAGCCCGGTCCGGGCGGCGAAGAGCCTGGCCGACTCCGGCCGCACGCTGGCGAAGACCGTCCCCTCGCTGGCCAAGCAGGCGGTCACCCCCACCGCGCGGTCGCTCAACGGCCCGATCGGGCCGCACCGCCGCTGGGCGTGGACCGAGGGGAAGTTCGAGGAGTTCAAGGCGGTGCGGACGGCGTTCGGCGGCACCGTGAACGACGTCGTCCTCACCGCGATCACCGGCGGCTTCCGCGACCTGCTCCAGGGCCGCGGCGAGCTGTCGTCGGAGAAGCTCGTCGTCCGTTCGATGGTGCCGGTGTCGGTCCGCCGCGAGGACCAGAAGGGCAGCCTGAACAACCAGGTGTCCGCGGTGTTCGTCGACCTGCCGGTCGGGCTCAAGGACCCGCTCGACCGGCTGGCCTCGATCCGGGGCCAGATGGACGAGTACAAGCGCGCGATGCAGGCGGTGGACGCCAACTCGATCATCTCGATGGGCAACTTCATCGCACCCACGCTGCTGTCGATGGGCGTCCGGGCGACGCTGCAGGCCGGGCAGATGTGGTGCCAGGCCGTCACCACCAACGTGCCGGGCCCCCGGGTGCCGCTCTACGTGCTCGGCAAGCGGATGACCAGTGCGACCGCCTACGTGCCCATCGCGGGCGGCACCCGGTGCTCGATCGGCATCTTCTCCTACCTGAACACGATGACGTTCGGGATCAATGCCGACTTCGACGGCTACCCGGACGTCGACGTCCTCTCCGGTGGCATCCGGCGCGGCATCGAGCAGCTGCTGGCGCTGGCGAAGAAGAAGACCGAGCAGGAGGTCCAGGCCGAGGCCGCCGCCGACGCCGTGGCCGAGACCCCGGCCGAGCCGGCCGCTGGGACCCCGGCGAAGTCAGCAGCGAAGAAGGCGCCCGCGAAGGCGTCCCGGCCGGCCAAGAAGACCACCGCGGCAGCCGCCCGGTGAGCCCTGGGAAGCGACGCGGAGCGGGCGCCCTCGGCGAAGGGCCCCGCGGGGCGGCGGAGCCGGACGGCGGCAGCGACGGCGGTCTCACCGTCGCCGTCACCGGCCCGACCGGGACCTTCGGCTCCGGCCTCGTGCCGCTGCTCCAGGACGACGACAGGGTCGCGCGCGTCATCGGGATCGCCCGGCGCCCCTTCGACCCGGCCGAGCGCGGCTGGACGAAGATGGAGTACCGGCAGGGCGACGTCCGCGACGCGGAGGCGCTGCGGGCCGCCTTCGACGGCGTCGACGTCGTCGTGCACCTGGCGTTCCTGATCACCGGGAACGCCTCGCGCGAGACGACCCGCTCGATCAACGTCGACGGCACGCTCAACGTCTTCCGCGCGGCGGCCGCCGCCGGCGCGCGGCGCTTCGTCTACGCCTCCTCCGTGGCGGCGTACGGCTTCCACCCGGACAACCCGGAGACGATAGGCGAGGACTGGCCGACGCGGCCGGCGGCGCGGCTCTTCTACGCCCAGGAGAAGGCCGAGCTCGAAGAGCTGCTCGAGCAGGAGGCGGCGCAGCACCCGGAGCTGGCGCTGTTCCTGCTGCGGCCGCCCGTCGTCCTCGGCCCCAACGTCATCGGCGGCAAGGACGTCCTGCCCGGGCCGCTGGCTCCCCTCGGCCGCCGGCTGTTCGGCCGCCCCCGCCGCCTCCCGGTCCCCGTGCCCGTGTTCGTGCCGGCGCTGCCGATGCAGTTCATCCACGAGGAGGACGTCGGCCGGGCGCTGGTGCAGTGCATCGTCGGGGCCGGTCCGCCGGGCGCCTACAACATCGCCGGGGACGGCGTGCTGACCGCGGCCGACGTGGCCCGCGAGTTCGGTGCGCTGCCCATCGCGGTGCCGCCCCAGCCCGCGCAGGCCGCCGCCCGCGCGTTCTCGCGGCTGCCCTTCCTGCCGCCGGTGGCCGAGTGGGTGGAGGCCGCCAGCCGGCCGGCGATCATGGACACCACCAAGGCGCACGACCAGCTCGGCTGGCGCCCGCGCTACACCGGCCTCGAGGCACTGCGGGACACCCTGCGCGAGCGGCCCGGAGGCTGATCAGGCCGCCGGGGGCACGAGGGCGTTCTCGCGCAGCCAGTCGACCACGACCTGGGCGACCCTGTCGGGCACCTGCAGCTGGGGCACGTGACCGACGCCCGGCAGCTCCAGGTAGGTCCACTCCGGGTGCCGCTGGGCGGCCTGCCGTGCGGCCCCCACGGGCACCAGCCGGTCCTGGTCGCCGTGCAGCAGGAGGACGGGCACGTCGACGGCAGCCATCGCCCGGCCCATCATCCGCGGGTCGACCAGGAGCAGGAGCAGCGAGCGCGCCGCGGTGAGGAAGGCGCGGTCCATCCCCGCGACGTCCTGCCGCTGGTCGACCAGCGCGACCGAACGGTCGAGCAGATCCGGAGGGAGGTCCTCCTCCCGCAGACCGCACATCGCCAGCGTGTCGAGCACGGTGGCACGCGCGCCGTACCGACGGCGCCGCGCGGCCAGGAACCGCTCCCCCACCCCCGGTACCGCGAACGCGGCGAAGTTGGCCGCCACCCGCGCGTCGAGCTTCCTGCGGGGGCCGGGCACCGCAGGGTCGACGAGGACGAGTCCCGACACCGTCTCCGGCGACCGGGAGGCCTGCAGGATCGAGATCATGCCGCCCATCGAGTTGCCCACCAGGACCACCGGCGTGCCGGCCACCTCGCGGAGGAACCGGTCGAGGACGGTGACGTTGTTGCGCACCGTCGCCAGCCGGTGTCCCGGCTCGCTCAGACCGAAGCCGGGGAGGTCGACCGCCAGGACGCGGGCGTGCGGGGTCATCAGCGGGGCGAAGAGATCCCAGTTGAGGTGCGATCCCCCGAGGCCGTGGACGAGCACGACCGTGGGGCCCTCCGCCGACCCGCCGAAGTCCACGTAGTGCACCGGCCCATCGAGGTCGATCGTGCGGCTCGCACCCCCGGTCGCCCGTCCCGTCTCGGTCACGTCGTAACCCCTTCGCGTCGTCGTCCATGGTCGGCCCGCGCCACACGCCACCGTCACAGGTCCGTCGTCTGGATGTGACGTGCCAACGCCCCTAAACCCGGAACGTGAACGGCTGATATGACTCAGGACACATTTGAGCAACATCTGCCTGCGTATGTGGTGGACGAGGTGTGAGCCAGGTCCCACATTGGTACACGTCGGTACCAACGATGGTCGGCAGCAGGAGGACGACGTGTCAGCACGGCAGGACGACGGACCCGCACTCCCGCTGTACCTGACGGAACCGGGGCGCGCGGTGGGCGACTTCGGCCTGTACCTGGCCGCGAAGCCGCTGATGTCGCGCCTCCCCCGCGGCGACGGCCACCCCGTGCTGGTGCTGCCCGGACTGCTGGCCGACGACATCTCCACCCGTGCGCTGCGCGCGGTGCTCCGCCGGCTCGGCTACGACGCGCACGGCTGGGGCCTGGGCCGCAACATCGGCCCGACGGCGGCCTGCGTGAAGGGCACCCGCGACCTGCTCGACCACCTCGCCGACAAGCACCAGCGCCCGGTCTCGCTGATCGGCTGGAGCCTGGGCGGCATCTTCGCCCGCGACCTGGCCCGCCGCTCCCCCGAGTCGGTACGCCAGGTGATCACCCTCGGCAGCCCGTTCCGGCTCGCGCGGCACAGCCAGAGCCGGGCGACGAAGGTCTTCGACCGCTTCTCGCACCTGCACGTCGAGCACCGCACGTTGCCGCTGGAGTCGGAGAACACGCCGCTGGCGGTGCCGGCGACGTCGATCTACTCGCACTACGACGGCATCGTGCACTGGAGCACGTGCCTGGACACCCCCGGCGAGCGCTGCGAGAACATCGCCGTGATGGCCAGCCACCTGGGCCTCGGTCACCACCCCGCCTCGCTGTGGGCGGTCACCGACCGGCTGGCGCAGCGCGAGGGCACCTGGAAGCCGTTCAAGGCCCCGCTCTTCCTGCGCCCGGCCTTCCCGAGGCCCGCGCAGCCCTCCGCCGCGGACCCGGTCGCGGCGCACGGCACCGCCGCCTGAGCCCTCCGCCGGGGGCATCGGCGGCCACGGCTACCGTGGGATGCATGCCGCTGATCTCGCACTGGGGTGGCCCCCGGCACGGTGAGGTCGACGAGGTGCCCGCCGACCAGCTCGCCTCGTCCGTCCTCGTGTACGACGGACCCCGGTGGTTCGGCGTCTACCAGCGCTTCGAGCCGCCCCAGGTCCAGGAGACCGCGCAGGGCCCGGCCGAGGTGTGGGTCGTCCGCGAGTAGCCGCCTCCCCCGTCAGGTCGGCCGGTCGGCGGGTGCCCGCTCCTCGCCCAGGACGGCGCGCAGTCCCAGCAGCGCGAGCGGGATCGCCGCCGGGAAGGCGAGGAACCAGACCCGCGCCAGGTTGCTGGCGATCAGGAACGGGATGACGAACGCCACCGGGATCAGCCAGTACAGGTTGCGCGGCAGCGCCCCGAGCCGGCGGTTGCGGACCAGCCCCACCACGAGCAGCAGGCCGGTGGCGCCGAAGGTCAGCGCCAGTTCGCGCAGGGTGCTCGGCAGCCCCGAGGCGCTCGAGACGTCGACGAGCTGCCGCTCCATCCGGTCCAGGTTGTAGGCGTAGCCGTCCGTGGTCGGCGCCAGCACGAACCGGAACAGCAGGTAGCCGAGCACCCCCGGCACGAAGCAGGCGAGCTGGCGCAGGCGCGTCGCCCGGGGTGCCGCGACGACCAGGACCAGCAACACGGCGATCACCGTCGTCTCCCGCACGAACATGCCGACGGTCGCGACCACGAGCAGCAGCCGGTGCTTGCGCGCCACGATGGCGTAGGCGGCGCCCGCGAGGACGGCGTGGCTCCACGCGTCGGTGAGCACCACCCCGCCGAAGCGCAGGACCGGCCAGGTGGCGAGGAAGAGCAGGGCGCCGGTGAACCCCTCCTGCGCCGAGAAGCCGAACCGGCGGAGGAAGTTGCACATCGCCCATGCGGCGAGGGCCAGGCCGATCATGTTCAGGACGGCGAAGGTGGCCTGCACGTCGCCGGCCTCCGGGCGCTCCCCCAGGTGCAGCCACACGTGGGCCAGGAACGGCACGACGACGCGGTAGCGGAAGGGCTTCTCGATGCCGTCGAGGTCACCGGTGAGGGCCATCCGCGCGTAGGCGGCGGAGTCGCCGTCGTCGCCGCCGGTCGCGGGGTCGTCGATGTCGAACTCGCGGAAGCCCACGTAGACGATCGGGGCCGCCGCGAGGAGGAAGGTGAGCAGGAGCAGCCCCTGGTGCCGGCACCACCGGAGCACCGCGTGCCGGCGCGTGGTGCCCGTGGCACCGCGCTGCGGGCGGGCAGGCGGTTCGTCGGGGGACGGCCTCGGACGGGCCTCGGTGTCGGTCATCGCCCGTGGGCATACCCCGCAGGGGTGGGGGCGGAAGCGCTCGCGGCGGCTTTCCGTGGTGGGCGCGGCAGGGATCGAACCTGCGACCGCTCGCTTGTAAGGCGAGAGCTCTCCCGCTGAGCTACGCGCCCCGCGCGCCCGGAGTGGTCGACCCCGGGCGGCAGGTCAGGCGGCGAGCTTACCGACGGCGTCCTTCCAGCCCGACTGCTCGCGGACGTCACCGGGCGAGTTGACCTCGGCGAAGGCGATCTTCCCCTCGGCGTCGACCAGGAAGGTGGCGCGCAGGGCCATGCCCGCCTTGTCGTTGAACGCGCCGTACGCCTGGGCGGTGGCACCGTGCGGCCAGAAGTCCGACAGCAGCGGGAAGTCGAACCCCTCCGCCTCGCGGAAGGCCTTGAGGCTGAAGACCGGGTCGGTGCTGACGGCGAGGACCCGCACGCCGGCGTCGGTGTAGACCGCCAGCTCGTCGCGCAGCTGGCAGAGCTCGCCGGTGCACAGCCCGGAGAAGGCGAAGGGGTAGAAGACGACGAGGACGGGCGTCCCGCGCAGGTCGGCGAGGGACACGACCTGCTTGTCCTGGTCGGGGAGGCTGAACTCGGGCGCGACGTCGCCGACGGAGAGGGTCATGGCCCGATCGTGCCTGACGTCCCCTCGCGGCCCCGCGCGAGGGTGGCGTCAGCGGCGGGAGCGGGCCGCCTTCGGGGTGACCAGCCGGATGCCCGACCAGTCCTTGGCCGCCGAGATGCTGCTCGTCTGCGACAGGCCCGCGGTGGGGGCGACCTCGGTGACGTCGCCGGGCTCGACGTGCCCGGGCCGGCCCGACTTCGGGACCAGCAGCCACACCACGCCCTCGTCGGCGAGGGACGTGATCGCGTCGGTCAGCGCGTCGAAGAGGTCACCGTCGTCCTCGCGCCACCAGAGGACGACGACGTCGGCCACCTCGTCGGTGTCCTCGTCGACCATCTCGCCGCCCGACACCTCGATGATGGCGTCGCGCAGGTCCTCGTCGGCGTCCTCGTCCCAACCGAGCTCCTGCACGACCATGCCCGGCTTGATGCCCAGCCGGGCCGCCATGCCGGTGCTGTCGACGCTCATCCCTGCTGATCCTCCATGGAGTGGCCTGCTGCTGACCGGTGGTGGGGTGGATGGTGCCCTGTGCGGGCGCCGAACGCGCGCGGACGCGACACGGTCACCGGTCCGCGTCGTCCGGGAGACCGGAGGCGCCGCGGGCTGCGTCGGCGCGCAGGACGCACGCGACGGACACGACCGGCGGGCGGCTTCCCCGCAGCCTGGTCATGTCACCCCTCTCGTTCCCCGACGTCCCCGTGGCCGGGACGTCCGGTCACGCTGTGCGGAGCCGCTCCAGCGAGCCACCGCTGGCGGAAGCGTAGGGCATGGCGGCCCTGACGCAAGCCGCGCGCGGCGGGCGCACCCCCCGCGCGAGCGCGACTCGGCACACAACCCGCGGGTAGGCGTGACGATCATGGGCCCGACGCGAGACGATGGACACATGAGCGCACCGCAGCAGTCGGACGGCGACCCCGCCCGCGACGCCGGCACGCCCCGCGCGGTCATCACCGACGGGCTGCCGAGCCAACTCCCCGACACCGATCCCGACGAGACCCAGGAGTGGCTGGACTCCCTCGACGCCGTCGTCGACAACGCCGGCCGTGAACGAGCCCGCTACGTGATGCTGCGGCTGCTCGAGCGCAGCCGCGAGCAGCAGGTGGGCGTCCCCGCGCTGCGGAGCACCGACTACATCAACACGATCCCGCCCACGCGCGAGCCGTGGTTCCCCGGCGACGAGCACGTCGAGCGCCGCATCCGCGCCTACATCCGGTGGAACGCCGCGATCATGGTGCACCGCGCCCAGCGGCCCGGGATCGCCGTCGGCGGGCACATCTCCTCCTACGCCTCCTCCGCCTCCCTCTACGAGGTCGGCTTCAACCACTTCTTCCGCGGCAAGGACCACCCCGGCGGCGGCGACCAGATCTGGTTCCAGGGCCACGCCTCCCCCGGCATCTACGCCCGCGCGTTCCTCGAGGGCCGGCTGAGCGAGCAGCAGCTCGACGGCTTCCGCCAGGAGGTCAGCCACCCCGGCGGCGGCCTGTCGTCCTACCCGCACCCGCGGCTCATGCCGGACTTCTGGGAGTTCCCCACCGTCTCGATGGGTCTCGGCCCGCTCAACGCCATCTACCAGGCGCGGTTCAACCGCTACCTGCACGACCGCGGGGTCAAGGACACCTCGGACCAGCACGTCTGGGCCTTCCTCGGCGACGGCGAGATGGACGAGCCCGAGTCGCTGGGCGCGATCGGCCTCGCGGCGCGCGAGGAGCTGGACAACCTGACCTTCGTCGTCAACTGCAACCTGCAGCGGCTCGACGGCCCGGTGCGCGGCAACGGCAAGGTCATCCAGGAGCTGGAGTCGTTCTTCCGCGGCGCCGGCTGGAACGTCATCAAGGTGATCTGGGGCCGCGAGTGGGACACGCTGCTCTCGGCCGACCGCGACGGCGCGCTGGTCAACCTGATGAACCAGACGCCGGACGGCGACTACCAGACCTACAAGGCCGAGGACGGCGCCTTCGTCCGCGAGCACTTCTTCGGCCGCGACCCGCGCACCCGCAAGCTGGTCGAGGGCATGAGCGACAAGGAGATCTGGAACCTCTCCCGCGGCGGGCACGACTACCGCAAGGTCTACGCGGCGTTCAAGGCGGCGCAGGAGCACAAGGGCCAGCCGACGGTCATCCTCGCCAAGACCATCAAGGGCTGGACGCTGGGCAGCCACTTCGAGGGCCGCAACTCCACGCACCAGATGAAGAAGCTGACCGCCGAGGACCTCAAGCTCTTCCGCGACCGGCTCTACCTGGACATCCCCGACTCGGCGCTGGACAAGACCCTGCCGCCCTACTACAAGCCGCAGCCGGGCTCCGACGAGCTGGAGTACATGCTCGAGCGGCGTCGGCAGCTGGGCGGGGCGGTCCCCCGCCGACGGTCGGAGGCCAAGACGCTCAAGGCTCCCGACGACAAGGCCCTGGAGGTCCTGCGGCGCGGCTCGGGGAAGCAGGAGGTGGCGACGACGATGGCGTTCGTCCGCCTGCTCAAGGAGCTGCTCAAGGACAAGGAGCTCGGCCCGCGCTTCGTGCCGATCATCCCGGACGAGGCCCGCACCTTCGGGCTGGACAGCCTCTTCTCCAGCCACAAGATCTACAACCCGGCCGGCCAGCGCTACACCTCGGTCGACCGCGAGCTGATGCTGGCCTACAAGGAGTCCGAGCAGGGCGTGATCCTGCACGAGGGCATCAACGAGGCGGGCTCCACCGCGTCGTTCACCGCCGTCGGCTCCTCGTACGCCACGCACGGCGAGCCGATGATCCCGATCTACATCTTCTACTCGATGTTCGGGTTCCAGCGGACCGGTGACGGGTTCTGGGCGGCCGCCGACCAGATGACCCGCGGCTTCATCCTGGGCGCCACCGCCGGGCGGACGACGCTCAACGGCGAGGGCCTCCAGCACGAGGACGGGCACTCGCTGCTGCTCGCGCACACCAACCCCGCGGTGGTGTCCTACGACCCGGCGTTCTCCTTCGAGGTCGCCCACATCACCCGCGACGCCCTCGTCCGCATGTACGGCGACGACCCCGGCTCACCTCTGGGCGGGCACCGCTCGCCGGACGTCATGTACTACCTGACGGTCTACAACGAGCCGTTCGTCCAGCCGGCCGAGCCGGAGGACCTGGACGTGCAGGGCCTGCTCGCCGGCATGTACCGCTACGCCGAGGGCCCGCAGGCCGACGGCGCGCAGAAGGCGCAGATCCTCGCCTCCGGCGTCGCCGTCCCGTGGGCGCTGCGGGCGCAGCAGCTGCTCGCGGACGACTGGAACGTCTCGGCCGACGTCTGGTCGGTGACCTCGTGGGGCGAGCTGCGCCGGCAGGCCGACGCGGTGGCCGAGCACAACCTCCTGCACCCGGAGGAGGAGCCGCAGGTCCCCTACGTCACCTCGCGGCTGCAGGAGGCGGAGGGCCCGGTCGTCGCGGTGTCGGACTGGATGCGCTCGGTCCCCGACCTGATCGCGCCGTACGCGCCGCACGGCATGCAGTCGCTGGGCACCGACGGGTTCGGTCTCTCCGACACCCGCCCGGCGCTGCGCCGGCACTTCCACGTCGACGCCGAGTCGATCGTGGTGCGGACGCTGGCCTCGCTCGCCGACTGGGGCCGGATCGACCGCTCGGTCGTCCGCGAGGCGGTCGAGAAGTACCAGGTCCGCGACGTCCAGGCCGCCCCGACCGACGAGCGGAGCGACCCCAGCCCGGCGACCTGAGTTGGTGAGGGCCCGGGACCGCGGGGATCCGCGGTCCCGGGCCCTCCCGTCAGTCGTCGTCGCCACCGCCCGCGGGGCTCGCGTGCACGACGTCGTCCCAGGTGGCCTGGGCCCCGGCGTGACCCACCCGGACGATCTGCTGGACCGTCCCGGCGGCAGCGACGACGGCGAGCACCGCCGCGACGGCGGGGAGCCAGCGCGGCGGGCCGGACCGGCCGGGACCCATCCGCCGGCGGTCGAGCAGCCAGAGGCCGACGGCGACCGCGAACAGCCCGATCGCCCACGGAAGCATGCCGTCGGCGAGCGCTGCATGCCGCTCGACGAGTGCGTTCTCGCCGACCATCTCCTCGAGACCCTCACCGCTCTCCGTCGACAGGGGTACGAGCACGAGCGCCGCTCCTGCGAGGAGCGGCGTTCCGATGCCGAGCCGCCGCCGGGCGGCCGGCCAGAACGCGTGCAGCAGGACGGCGAGGGCCGCCAGGGGCAGGAACACCACCGTGGCGTGGACCAGGATCGCGTGGGTCGGGAGTCCGAAGACCGTCTCGGGCATGGGCAGCTCCGCGGGCTCGGTGATGGGTGCCCGTAGTTCCGCAGCCCGGCCTGTGGATCCGCTGGATGCGCGGTGCGAATCCCCTGGAGAGAGGGAGGACCGGCGGCGGAGGCCCCCTGCGCCGCCGGCCCTCTTCTCAGCCCTCCTGCGCCTGCCGGTGGCGCCGGAGGATGTCGGCGTACGCGCGCCCGCTGTCCTTCACGGTGCGGCGCTGCGTCCCGTAGTCGACGTGCACCAGCCCGAACCGCTGGGCGTAGCCGCGGGCCCACTCGTAGTTGTCCAGCAACGACCAGGCGAAGTACCCGCGCACGTCGGCTCCCTTCGCGACGGCATCGGTGACCGCCGCGAGGTGCCGCACCAGGTAGTCGCTGCGCTCCGGGTCGTGGACGGCGCCGTCCTCCGCCGGCTCGTCGGGCCAGGCCGAGCCGTTCTCGGTGACCACCAGCGGCAGGCCCGGCGCCTCCTCCCCCAGCCACAGCAGCAGCCGGGTGAACGCGTCCGGGCTGATGCCCCAGCCCATGGTGGTGGTCGGCCCCTCCGGGTCGAGCTCCACCACGTCCTCGGCGCCGATGAAGGAGGTCGGCCGGTCGGGCGACCGCACGCCCACCCGCACCGTCGACTCGAAGTAGTAGTTGACCCCGAGCCAGTCCAGCGGCGCGGAGATGACCTCGAGGTCGCCGTCCTCGACGGGCAGCGGCGCACCCGCTGCCTCCAGGTCGGCGACGACGTCGGCCGGGTAGGCGCCGTGCACGATCGGCTCGAGGAACATCCGGTTCTGCTGGCCGTCGAGCCGGCGGGCGGCGTCGACGTCCTCGGGCCGGTCGGTGGCCGGGGTCATCGGCGTGAAGTTGAGGGTGACGCCGAGGTGGTCGGCCCCCCGCTCGCGCAGCACCTGCGTCGCCAGACCGTGGCCGAGCAGCAGGTGGTGGGTGGCTCGCGCGGCGGCGACGGGGTTCCGCTCCCCCGGTGCGTGCTGACCCGACATGTGCCCGAGCAGCGCGCTGCACATCGGCTCGTTCAGCGTCGACCAGTGGCGCACGCGGTCGCCCAGCGCGTCGTGCACGACGCCGGCGTAGTCCGCGAACCGCGCGGCGGTGTCCCGGGCGGTCCAGCCGCCACGGTCCTGCAGCGCCTGCGGCAGGTCCCAGTGGTAGAGGGTCAGCCACGGGTCGATGCCGGCGCCCAGCAGCTCGTCGACCAGGCGGCGGTAGAAGTCCAGCCCCCGCTGCTCGACCCGGCCGGCTCCCTCGGGCAGCACCCGCGACCAGGCGACCGAGAAGCGGTACGCCGACAGCCCGAGCTCGGCCATCAGCGCGACGTCCTGCGGGTAGCGGGTGTAGTGCTCGACCGCGACGTCGCCGGTGTGCCCCTCGAAGGTGCGACCGGGGGTGTGGCTGAAGGTGTCCCAGATGGAGGGGCCGCGGCCGTCGGCGTCCACCGCACCCTCGATCTGGTACGCGGCGGTCGCCGCGCCGAAGGTGAAGCCGGGCGGGAAGGTCAGCCCGGCGGCGAGCTCCGGTCGGACGTCGGTCGAGGTCATGGGCGCAGTGCTCCTTGGCATGGGGAGGAACGCCGGCGGCGCCGGCGGAGGAGGAGGAAGGGGTCCGCGCCTAGTCGACGCGGGCCTGGGAGGTGGGGTCGAAGACGTGCAGGTCGGCCTCCGGCACCCGCAGCCAGAGGGTCGCGCCGATGTCGGGCGCCCGGCGCGGCTCGACGCGGACGACGACGTCGGAGGTGTGCAGCGGGTCGTCGGTCTCCCGCGCCAGCGTCGCGTAGAGGTAGGCGTCGGACCCGAGCTGCTCCACGACGTTCACCGTCACCGGGAGACCGCCACCGGCCTCGCCGACCTGCAGGCATTCCGGCCGGAACCCGACGGTGACCCGCCCCGTGCCCGCCGACGCCCGGGCCAGCCGGTCCCGCGGGACGGGCAGCACCGCCGTCCCCAGCCGGACGCCGCCGTCGACGGCCTCCCCGGTGAGGATGTTCATCGCCGGCGAGCCGATGAACCCGGCGACGAAGACGTTGGCCGGCCGCTCGTACAGCGCCGCGGGGGTGTCGCACTGCAGGAGCAGGCCGTCCTTGAGCACCGCCACACGGTCGCCCATCGTCATGGCCTCGACCTGGTCGTGGGTGACGTACACCGTCGTCGTCCCGAGCCGGCGCTGGAGCGCCGCGATCTGGGTGCGGGTCTGCACCCGCAGCTTGGCGTCGAGGTTGGACAGCGGCTCGTCCATCAGGAACACCTGCGGGTCCCGGACGATCGCCCGCCCCATGGCGACCCGCTGGCGCTGGCCGCCGGAGAGCGCCTTCGGGCGCCGCTGCAGGTAGTCCTCGAGGTCGAGGACCTTCGCCGCCTCGGCGACGCGGCGGGCGATCTCGTCCTTGCGCACGCCGGCGAGCTTGAGCGCGAAGCCCATGTTCTCCTCGACCGTCATGTGCGGGTAGAGCGCGTAGTTCTGGAAGACCATCGCGATGTCCCGCTGCTTGGGCGGCTCGTCGGTGACGTCGCGGTCGCCGATGCGGATCGCCCCCGAGTCGACCTCCTCCAGCCCGGCGAGCATCCGCAGGGAGGTGGACTTCCCGCAGCCGGACGGGCCGACGAGGACGAGGAACTCGCCGTCGGCGATCTCCAGGTCGAGCGCGTCGACGGCGGGCCGGTCGGCCTTCGGGTAGATGCGGGTGGCCGCGTCGAACGTCACGGTCGCCATGGGTGGGGCCCCTCTCCGGGCACGGGCGCGAACGGGATGGAGCCGGCGGAGGAGGCGGTCATCCCTTGACCGCGCCCTGCATGATGCCGCCGACGATCTGCTTGCCGAGGACGGCGAAGACGATCAGGACGGGGAGCGTGCCGAGCAGGGTGCCGGCCATGATCACGCCGCGCTGGGGCACGTAGCCCGAGCCCAGCCCGGCCAGGGCGACCTGCACGGTGGGGTTCTGCTGGGTCAGCGCGATGATCGGCCAGAAGAACTCGTTCCAGGCGGTGAGGAACGTGAGCATCGCCAGCACCGCCATGGCCGGCCGGGCCACCGGCAGCACGATCGACCAGAAGATCCGGAAGGTCGACGCGCCGTCCACGCGACCGGCTTCCAGGAGCTCGGTGGGCAGCGCGTTGACCAGGTACTGGCGCATGAAGAACACGCCGAAGGCGCTGACCAGCGTCGGCAGCACCACGGCCTGCAGCTGGTTCACCCACTGCAGCTCGGCGATCATCATGAACAGCGGGATGACCGCCAGCTGGGTCGGCACCATCATCGTGCCGACGACGAGCGCCAGCAGCAGACCGCGGCCGCGGAACTGCAGCTTCGCGAAGGCGAAACCGGCGAGGGTGCAGAAGAGCACCGTGCCGACGGTGATGGCGCCGGACACGATCACCGAGTTGACGATCGCCAGCCCGATGGGCGCCTGGTCCAGCGCCCGCCCGAAGTTCTCGAACAGGCTGGCGTTCGGCAGGAACGGGGGCGGCGTCGCCGCGATCTCGGCGTTGGAGTGGGAGCCCGCGACGAGCGTCCAGTACAGCGGGAAGATCGACACCAGCGCCGACAGCGTCAGCAGCGCGTAGGTGACCGGACCGGCCCGGCCGGCCCGCCGGCTCTTGCCTGCCCGCCGGCCGGTGGCCGGCTGGGTGACGTCGGTGCTCCCCGGGAGCGCGATGGTTGCCATGTCCGGCCCCTACCGTTCGGCCCGGGCGCGGAGACGCCCGACCAGGGCGTAGATCCCCACGATCACCAGGATGATCATGAACATGGTCCAGGCGGTCGTGGCCGCCTGACCGATGTGGAAGTTCCGCCAGCCCTGCTGGTACATCAGCAGCCCGAGGGTCTGGTACTGGCCGCGCGAGCCCCCGCTGGTCATCCCGTCGCCGGCGAACAGCAGCGGCTCGCCGAACAGCTGCACCGCGCCGATCGTCGAGACGATGATCGTGAAGAGGATGGTGGGCCGCAGCGACGGGATCGTCACGTGCAGGAACTGCTTCCACCGGCTGGCGCCGTCCATCTCCGCGGCCTCGTACAGCTCGTTGGGGATCGACTGCATGGCGGCGAGGTAGATCAGCGCGTTGTAGCCCGTCCACCGCCAGGTGACGATCACCGCGATGGCGATCTGGCTGCTCCAGGTGCCGCTCTCCCAGTCGATGCGGTCCAGGCCCACCGCCTCGAGGGCGGTGTTGATCAGCCCGTAGTCGCGGCCGAAGAGCTGGGCGAACACGAGGGTCGCGGCGGCGATGCTGGTGGCGTAGGGCATCAGCATCACGGTCCGGAAGAAGGTCCGGCCGCGGAGCTTGTAGTTCAGCAGGTGTGCCAGGCCCAGGGCCATGCACAGCTGCGGGACCGTCGAGATGATCCCGATCGTCAGGGTGTTGCGGGCGGCGTTCCAGAAGAACTCGCTCTGCAGCAGGTTCCGGTAGTTCTCCAGGCCGACGAACTCGCCTCCGCCGATGTCGGACAGGCTCGTCCGGTGCAGGGACACCCAGGCGGTGTAGACGAAGGGGTAGAGGCTGAACGCCCCGAAGACGAGGAAGAACGGGGCCACGTAGGCGTAGCCCCAGCGGTTCTGGGACAGCCGCCTCCGCCGGCGGCGGGCGGGGGCCGCGGGCTCGGGCGGCGGCGCGGCGACCGCCGCTGTCCGCGGGGTCTCGCTGGCGATGGTCATGCGGGCCTCGGCGGTTCTGTGGGGGCGGGCGGGGAGAAGGCCGGACGGTGCAGGTGCCCGGGAGCGGGAGTCGCTCCCGGGCACCGCGTCCGTCATCGGCTGCCGGGCTCGGGGCTCAGCCGCCGACTGCCTGCTGCGCCGTCTGGAGCGCGTTGTCGAACGCCTCGTCCGGGTCCGTCCCGGACGTCGCGATGTCGGTCAGTGCCGTGGTGAAGGCCTCCTGGATCTGGGTGTCGTAGGGGCCGATCGGCGTCCGCCGGATGCTCGCCGCCGCCTCGCCGAAGATCTGGCCGGTCGGAGCGCCGCTGAAGTACTCGTTCACCGCGTCGACGACCTCCGGGTCCTCGGCCGCCTGGGGGCTGGAGGGGAAGTGCGCGGTGCGGGTGAAGAGCTTCACCTGCTGCTCCGGAGCGGTCAGCCACTCCGCGAGCTCCTTGGCCTCCTCGACGTGCTCGCCGTTGGCGGGGACGCCGAGCCACGAGCCGCCCCAGTTGCTGGCGGACTCGTCCGCGCCGGGCAGGGGCGCGATGTCCCAGAGGCCGGCGCCTTCGTCACCCATCTGCGAGTTGATGTAGCCGAGCATCCAGGCGGGGCAGGCGATGGTCGCGAACGCGCCGTTGGAGAAGGCGGCGTTCCACTCGTCACCGAACTGGGTGAGGTTGGCGGTCAGCCCCTCGGCGGCCGCCTGGCTGGCGTAGCTCCACGCCGACTCCACGCCGTCGCTCTCGCCGGGGATCGGGTTGCCGTCCTCGTCGTTGTAGGCGAGCTCGCCCTGGTAGACCGAGGAGGAGAAGACGCTGGCCGGGCTGTCGACCCAGGCGCTGTCGGCCTGCTTGCCGGGAGCGGCCGCGTACTGCCGGCCGGCGTCGAGGTAGCTCTCCCAGTCCGGCCAGAGGTCGCCGACCTGCTCGCGGTCGGTGGGCAGGCCCGCCTGCTCGAAGAGGTCCTTGCGGTAGCACATCGCCTGCGGGCCCGAGTCGGTCCCGAGGCCGACGACCTTGCCGTCCTCGGAGCTGGCCTGGCCCCACTTCCAGTCGTAGAAGTTGCCCTCGAGCTCGTCGGCGTCGTCCTCCTGGCTCCAGTCGACGAAGGCGTCGGCGTGGTTGCGGACGACGTCGGCGATGAACCCGATCTCCAGCCCCTGGATGTCGGCGAGGCCCGAGCCGGCCGCCAGGCGGGTCTGCAGCGCCTGGTAGTACGCCGCGGACTGGGCCACGGCGGTCTGCTCGATCGTGATGTTCGGGTGGAGCTCCATGTACTCGTCGTAGAGCCCGGCGTTGTCGAAGTCGAACGTGCCGAACAACCCGACGGTGAGCGTGATCTGGTCGTCGGATCCGCCTCCGGCGTCGTCGTCGGACCCACCGCACGCGGCGGTCAGCAGCAGGACGGCGAGCGCCGCCGAGGCTGCTCTGCCCCTCGCGGACACAGACATCAGAGACCTCCTGGTCATCGGCCGACCACCGCGTCGATCGCCTGCCGAGGCTTGGTGTGAGAACGCTCTCACGGGTGATGCGGCACAGAGTGGTAGCGGTCACACTCGGCTGTCAAGGGGTCTCGTGAAAACGCTTCCACGCCGTTACCGTGACCTCGGCACGCACCCCCGCGTCCCAGGAGAGGAGTCCGCATGAGTGCCACCGGCGCCCGCCCCGGGACGGCGACGCTCGACGAGGTCGCGGTGCTCGCGGGGGTCTCGCGGGCCACCGTCTCCCGGGTCATCAACGACTCGCCGCGGGTCAGCCCGGAGGCGCGGCAGGCCGTGCAGGCCGCCGTCGACACCCTGCGATACGTCCCCAACCGGATGGCCCGCAGCCTGGTCACCCGGCGGACCGACACCATCGCGCTGGTGCTCTCGGAGTCCAACACCCAGGTCTTCTCCGACCCGTTCTTCGCCAGCATCGTGCGCGGGCTCTCCGCCCGGCTCGCCGACACCGACCTCAACCTGGTGCTGCTGGCCGCCCGCGACCGGCGGGAGCAGGAGAAGATCGGCCGCTACGTGCGACAGGGCCACGTCGACGGCGTGATCCTGATGTCCCTGCACAGCGACGACGCCCTGCCCGAGATCCTGGCCGGGTCGCACGTCCCGCTGGTGCTCTCCGGGCGCCCGCTGGACGGCCGGCCGGTCTGCTACGTCGACGCCGACAACCTCGGCGGCGCCACGGCGGCCACCCGGCACCTGATCACGCAGGGCCGGTCCCGCATCGCCACCATCACCGGGCCGATGGACATGGTCGCCGGCCAGGACCGCTACGCGGGCTTCCGCGCCGCGGTCCAGGAGGCGGGCCACCGGCTCGACCAGGACCTCGTCGAGGCCGGCGACTTCACCGAGGCGGGCGGGGTGCGGGCCATGACCGCGCTGCTGGAGCGGTGCCCCGACATCGACGCCGTCTTCGCGGCTTCCGACGTCATGGCGGCCGGCGCCCTGCGCGCGCTGCGCACGGCCGGGCGGCAGGTCCCCGACGACGTCGCGGTCGTCGGCTTCGACGACGCGGCGATCGCGCAGGCGTGCGATCCGCCGCTGACCACCGTCGCCCAGCCGCTCGAGGACATGACCTCGCTCATGGTCGACCTGCTCCTGCGCCGCATCGAGGAGGGCGACGACGACGTCCAGGCCCGGGTCTGCGACACCCGGCTGGTCGTGCGCGGCTCCGCCTAGCCGGCCAGGGCCCGCAGGGCCATCCGCGCGTAGAGCGCCACCCCGGCCGGGAGCGGCTCCTCGTCGAACACCACCAGGTTGGAGTGGTTGGCCGGCGCGGTCGCCGGGTCCAGCCCGGGCGGGCACGCCCCCAGCCACGCCATGGCGCCGGGCACCCGCTGCAGCACGTAGGAGAAGTCCTCGGCCCCCATCAGCGGGGCCGGCGACAGCGTGCTCGCGCGGTCGCCGAGCAGGTCCCGCGCCTCGTCGAGGACGGCCGCGGCGGCCTGCGGGTCGTTGACCGTGACCGGGTAGCCCTCCTCGTGCTCGAACTCGACCTCGAGGTCGTGCGCGGCGCCGATGTGCGTGGCCACCCGCCGGACCGAGGCGACGACGTCGGCCCGCCGCTCGGGCGACAGCGTGCGGATGGTGCCCTCGAGGAAGGCGCTGTCCGGGATGACGTTGTTCGTCGACCCGGCCGCGATGTGCGCGACGGTGACCACGGCCGGGTCGAAGACGTCCACCCGGCGGGTCACCATCGACTGGAGCGCCAGCACGATCTCGGCGGCCACCGGGATCGGGTCGGCGGCGGCCGCCGGCTCCGAGGCGTGGCCGCCGCGGCCCTTGACCGTCATCCGCCACTGGTCGGCGGCGGCCATCATCGGGCCCGGCCGCACGTTGACGCTCCCGCTCTCCAGCGTCGAGGAGATGTGCAGGGCGAACGCGCCGCTGACCGGCGCCTCGGGGACGACGTCGAGCAGCCCCTCCTCGAGCATGTAGCGGGCGCCGTGGAAGCCCTCCTCCCCCGGCTGGACCATGAAGACCACCTGCCCGGTGAGCTCGTCGCGGCGCTCGGCCAGCAGGCGGGCGGCGCCGAGCAGCATCGCGACGTGCGTGTCGTGCCCGCAGGCGTGCATGGCGCCGGGGTGCTCGGAGGCGAAGGGCAGCCCGGTGTCCTCCTGCACGGGCAGCGCGTCCATGTCGCCGCGCAGCAGGTACGTCGGCCCCGGCCGGGCACCGCGCAGGACCGCCACCACCGAGCTCGTCGACGTCCCCGTCGTGATCTCGACCGGGAGGTCGGCGAGCGCCTCGAGGACGAGCTCCTGGGTGCGCGGCAGGTGCAGCCCGATCTCCGGGCACCGGTGCAGCCGGCGACGCAGGTCGATGGTGCGGTCGGCGTCGGTGTACGCGGCGGACAGCAGATCGGCGGCGGAGCTCGGCATGCGCCCCACTCTCACACAGCCCAGGCGGGCCTCGCCGTCTCCAGCTGCCACACCAGGACCGCTCCAGGACCCTCGACCCGGCGACCGGGCTGCTGCTCCACCAGCACCTCGTCGCGGCCCCGCCGGACCAGCAGGCCGGGCGGCACGTCGACGTCCTCCCCCGGTCCGGGCCAGGCCACCCACAGGCGGGCGTCGGGCCGGTGGAGGTCCACCCAGCCGGAGGCGGCGCGGTGCACCTCGTGGCCGGGCCCGGCGGCCGGATCGGCGCTGCGCAGGTAGCACTGCAGCACCCGCGCGCCGTCCGGTCCGGCCACCTCGTCGTGCGCCAGGCCGGCCCCCGCGCGCAGCACGGCGACGTCGCCCGCGGCCATCTGGGCGCCGTCGCCCCACCGGTGGTGCAGCGACCCGGCGAGGACGAGGGCCACGACGTCGACCGCCCGGTGCTCGTGGCGGCCGTAGCCGGCGAGCGGGTCGAGCCGGTCGTCGGCCACGCGCAGCAGCGGACCGAGCGAGCCGTCGTCGGGAGCGAGGACGACCCGCTGCTCGAAACCGGTCACCGGAGCGCCGCCCGACCACCGGGGAAGGCGCCGAAGAGCAGGGCCGTGCCGAGCACCCAGGCCAGCCCGAACGACCAGCCGCCGACGACGTCGGACAGGTAGTGCACGCCCAGCCACATGCGGGTGAGCCCGACGAGCAGCACCAGCGCGACGCCGCCGGCCAGCGACCACCACCGGGCGCGCGGGCTCAGCAACGGCCAGGCGAGCACCAGCGCGACGGCGACGAGCGCCACGATCCCCGAGGAGTGGCCGCTCGGGAAGCTCAGCGAGTCGTACCGGGCCCCGCCGTGCTCGAACGGCGGGCGCACCCGGCCGAAGTAGTCCTTGAGCAGCGCGGTCAGCGGGGCGACGAGCACGACGGCGGTCACCACCCAGGCGCTCGTCCGCCAGAGCCGCTGCCGGAGCAGCCAGACCAGCACCGGGACGAAGACGAGCAAGCGCACCCAGGACAGCCCCGGTGCCGTCAGCACCTCGAGCAGGCCGTCGAGGGCGCCGGCCCGGTCGTCGCCGGCGTACAGGGCCTCGCTGACCGTCGCGTCCAGCCGCAGGAGCGGCTCGTACCCGCTGCGCACGGCAGCGCCCAGCAACGCCAGCACGACGAGGCAGACCACGACGCAACCCACGGTGATCCCCGTGGGAGCGGACGACCGCGTACGGGTGACCGCCACGGCGCCGTCCGGGGGAACCTCCACGCGCCCACTCTCCCTGACGCCGCCTCCCGTGACACGCTGGCCGGGTGAGGAGCCGGGTGAGCAACCGCCCGCCGTCCGAGGCCACGATCCGGCGGCTGGAGCGCTCCTCGGGTGCGCTCGCGACCCGCGCCGTCGCCCGCATGGACGAGCAGCTCCCCTGGTTCCGGGCCATGCCCGCCGACCGCAGGTCCTGGGTCACGCTCGTGGCGCAGGCCGGCATCGCCTCCCTCGTCGAGTGGTGCCGCAACCCCGGCCGCCCGCCGCGGCTCACCGGCGAGGTCTTCGGCGCAGCACCCCGCGAGCTGGTCCGGGTGGTTGCCCTCAAGCAGACGGTCGACCTGATCCAGGTGACCGTCGACGTGCTCGAGGACCACGTCGCCACGATGGCCGAGCCCGGTGACGAGGACGCGCTGCACATGGCGGTCCTGCAGTTCAGCCGCGAGGTGGCGTTCGCGACGGCGCACGTCTACGCCAGCTTCGCGGAGAACCGCGGCGCCTGGGACGCCCGGCTGGAGGCGCTGGTCGTCGACGCCCTCGTCCGGGGCGAGCGGTCGGAGGAGCTGTCGGGCCGGGCCGCGGCCCTGGGCTGGGCGACCAGCACGCCGGTCGTCGTGGTGGTCGGCGCGACGCCGACCGGGGTGGACGACCCGCACGCCGCCGTGCGCCGGGCCGCGAGGTCGATGGGCAGCGAGGTGCTCGTCGGGGTGCACGCCGAGCAGCTGGTCGTCGTCCTCGGCCGGACCGACGACCTGGACGAGGTCGCCGAGCGGATCAGCGACGAGTTCGGCGAGGGACCCGTGGTCGCCGGGCCGGTCGTGGACGGGCTCGGGCGCGCCGGCGAGTCGGCGGCGGCCGCGCTCGCCGGCCTGCGGGCCGCGGCCGCCTGGCCCGAGGCGCCGCGCCCGGTGACGGCCGACGCGCTGCTCGCCGAGCGCGCGCTGGACGGCGACCCGCTGGCCCGCGCCGCGCTGGACGAGCGCGTCGCCGCACCCCTGCGCGCCGCGGGCGGGGAGGTGCTCGAGACGGTCCGCGCGGTGCTCAGCAGCGGCGGCAACCTGGAGGCCAGCGCCCGGGCGATCTTCGTGCACCCGAACACCGTCAGGTACCGGCTGAAGCGGGCCGCGGAGCTCACCGGCGTCTCGGTCACCGACCCCCGGGGCAGCTGGACCCTCCAGGTGGCACTGGCCCTCGCGCAGCTGGACCGCGAGCGCTCGCTCTGGCACTGAATAGGTGTGAGTTCACCAGCCGGACACGTCCAGGAGCCGTGACGGGGTGCGGTCTTTGGAGGATTCCTCCAAAGATCAGCGGTGTGCTTTCGTGCCGAACCGAGGCCCGCGCCGAGATGATCACTGGCACGGTGGAGGCGTGCTGGCCGTCCTCGCCCCCGGACAGGGTGCGCAGAAACCCGGAATGCTCACCGACTGGCTCGACCTCCCCGGCGCGGAATCGTTCTTCCGGTGGGCCGGGGCCATCGCCGACGCCGACCTCCTGACGCTCGGGACGACGGGCGACGCCGAGGCGATCAAGGACACCGCGGTCACCCAGCCGCTGGTCGTGGCGATGAGCCTGTTCGTCGCCCGCGAGCTCGGCGGCCTGCCGGGACCGGTGAACCACAGCCCGCACGCCGGCCGCGACGTCGTCATCACCGGGCACAGCGTCGGCGAGCTCACCGCGGCCGCCCTGGCCGGCGTCCTCTCCGTCGAGGCGGCGATCGCGCTGACCGCGGTCCGCGGCCGGGCCATGGCCGCTGCCTGCGCCCAGACGCCGACCGGCATGTCCGCCGTCCTCGGCGGTGACCCCGACGAGGTGCTGGCGGCGATCGAGAAGCACGGCCTGAGCCCGGCGAACATGAACGGTGCCGGCCAGATCGTGGCCGCGGGCTCCCTCGACGGGCTGGCCGACCTCAAGGCGGACCCGCCCGCGAAGGCGCGGATCATGCCGCTGTCGGTGGCCGGCGCCTTCCACACCGGCTACATGGCCTCCGCGCGCACCGAGCTCGAGGGCCTCGTCGGCGGCCTGCGGCCGGCCGAGCCCAGCCGGCTGCTGCTCTCCAACGCCGACGGGTCCGCCGTGGGCTCCGGCGCCGAGGCGCTCTCCCGCCTGGTCAGCCAGGTGACCAGCCCGGTGCGCTTCGACTCGTGCCTGGCCACGATGCGCGAGCTCGGCGTCACCGCGGTCATCGAGCTGCCGCCCGCCGGCGCGCTCGCCGGCCTCGCGAAGCGGGAGTGGAAGGGGGCCGGCATCGAGATCCTCGCGCTGACCGGCCCGGCCGACCTCGACCGCGCCCGCGAGCTGATCGACGCCGAGCGCGGCCGCGCCGAGGCCGAGCACCTGCCCGACTGGCGGGTCGTCGTCTCCCCCGTCCGCGGCACCGTCTCCCCGGCCGAGGTGGCCGAGGGCACCCACCTGCCCGCCGGCACCCCGCTCGGCCTCATCCGCAGCCGCCGGGAAGAGGTCCACGTCTCGGCCGGCTACGACGGGGTACTGGCCGAGTGGCTCGTCCACGAGGGCGACCTCGTGGACGCCGGCGACCCGATCGCGCGTCTCTACCCGGAGGTCTCCGAATGAACATCCAGCTGGCCTCCGGCGCGCCGGGCGCGCGCATCCTCGGGCTGGGCGCCTACCGGCCCCGCCGGCGGGTGACCAACGACGAGCTCGCCCAGGTCATGGACACCAACGACGAGTGGATCCAGACGCGCGTCGGCATCGCCGAGCGCCGCTGGGCCTCCGACGACGAGACGCTCGTCGAGATGGCGGTCGCGGCCGGCGGCAAGGCGATCGCCGCCAGCGGCCTGTCCCCCGACGAGATCGACCTGGTGATCGTGGCCAGCGCGAGCCTGCGCGCCCCCATCCCGGGCATCGGCCCGCAGGTCGCCCACCGGCTGGGCACCGGCCGCCCCGGCGCGTTCGACCTCAACGCCGGGTGCGCCGGGTTCTGCTACGCGCTCGGCGTGGTCGCCGACAGCATCCGCGCCGGCTCCGCCCGGAACGCGCTGGTCGTCGGCGTCGAGCGGCTCACCGACGTCACCGACCAGACCGACCGCTCCACCGCGGTGATCTTCGCCGACGGCGCGGGCGCCGCCGTCGTCGGCGCCTCCGACGAGCCCGGCATCGGCCCGGTGGCCTGGGGCAGCGACGGCGACCAGTACAGCGCCATCGAGATCGCCGCCGGCCGCTCGACGATGACCATGGCCGGGCAGGCCGTGTACCGGTGGGCGACGACGAAGCTCACCGCGACGCTGGTCGAGGCGATGGAGAAGGCGGGCGTCGGCCCGGCCGACATCGACGTCTTCGCCCCCCACCAGGCCAACCTGCGGATCGTCGAGTCGATGACCAAGCGGCTCGGCTTCCCCGAGAGCACCGTCGTCGCCCGCGACATCGTCCAGTCCGGCAACACCTCGGCGGCCTCGATCCCGCTGGCGCTGACCGCGCTGATCGAGTCCGGCGAGGCCAGGTCCGGCGACCTGGCGCTCGTGCTCGGCTACGGCGCCGGGCTGACCTTCGCCGGCCAGGTGCTCGTCCTGCCCTGACCCCACCGACTGCCGGGACACGCGTCCCGGACGACGACGGCGGGCCGCTCGGCCCGGCGTCACCATCCGAGAGAGAGGACCCCGCGTGCCCAGCACCGCAGACATCCAGGCCGGTCTCGCCGAAATCCTGGAGGAGGTCGCCGGTGTGACCCCCGCCGACGCCACCCCCGAGAAGTCCTTCACCGACGACCTCGACGTCGACTCGCTGTCGATGGTCGAGATCGCCACCGCCGTCGAGGACAAGTTCGGCGTCGCGATCCCCGACGACGAGCTGGGCAACATCAAGACCGTCGGCGACGCGATCAGCTACATCGAGAAGAACCAGGGCTGACGCAGCACCCCCCGGCCGTCCGGCCACCATTCCAGGAGGAATCGTCATGAGCACGTCCGCCACCGACGTCGTCGTCACCGGGCTGGGCGCCACCACGCCGCTCGGCGGCGACGTCGCCAGCACCTGGGACGCCCTGCTCGCGGGGCGGTCGGGGGTCAGCCGCATCACCGACGACTGGGTCAAGGACTACCCGGCCCAGCTCGTCGCCCGGCTCGCCGCCGACCCGGCCGAGCAGCTCGACCGGGTCCGCGCCCGCCGCCTCGACCGCAGCCAGCAGGTCGCCGTCATCGCCGCCGAGGAGGCCTGGCGCGACTCCGGCGCGGCCGACGCGGGCGTCGCCCCCGAGCGGGTCGCCGTCGTGTTCGGCACCGGCATCGGCGGCGCGCTCACCCTGCTCGGCCAGGACGACGTCCTGGAGGAGAAGGGTCCCAAGCGGGTCTCCCCGTTCACCATCCCGATGCTCATGCCCAACGGACCGGCCGCCGCCGTCGGCCTCGCGGTCGGCGCGAAGGGCGGCGTGCACGCGCCGGTCAGCGCCTGCGCCTCCGGTGCCGAGGCCATCCGCTGGGGCCTGGACCTGCTGCGCTTCGACCGCGCCGACGTCGTGCTCGTCGGCGGCACCGAGGCCTGCGTGCACCCGCTGCCGATGGCCGGCTTCGCGGCCATGCGCGCGATGTCGACCCGCAACGACGAGCCCGAGCGCGCCTCGCGGCCGTTCGACAAGGCCCGCGACGGCTTCGTGCTCGGCGAGGGCGCGGCCGCGATCGTGCTCGAGCGCGCCGACGCGGCGAAGGCCCGCGGCGCCCGGGTGCACGCCCGCCTGGCCGGTGCGGGCGCGACCGCCGACGGCTACGACCTGGTCGCCCCGCACCCCGAGGGCGAGGGCGCCGGCCGGGCGATCGGCGCCGCGATCCGCGACGCCGGCCTCACCCCCGCCGACATCGGACACGTGAACGCGCACGCGACCTCGACGCCGGTCGGCGACACCGCCGAGGCGGCCGCCATCCGCAGCTCGATCGGCGAGCACGTGCTGGTCAGCGCCACCAAGAGCCAGACCGGCCACCTGCTGGGCGCGGCCGGGGCGCTGGAGTCGGTGTTCACGATCCTCGCGCTCCGGGAGCAGATCGTCCCGGCCACCGCGAACCTCGACGACCCGGACGACGACGCGGCCGTCCAGGCCCTCGACATCGTGCGCCACGAGCCCCGGCGCACCACCCTCACCGCCGCGGTCAACGACTCGTTCGGCTTCGGCGGCCACAACATCGCGCTGGTCTTCACCACCGCCTGAGCGCGTCCCCGCAGCGAGGAGTGCCCATGACCACAGTGCAGGCCGCCCCCGTCCTCCCCTCCCCCGACCCGCGTGACCCCGAGGACCGCCTCCAGCGGTTCTTCGACGACGGCTCCATGCAGCTGCTCGCCGCCCGCGACACCTCCGGCGTGCTCGCCGCGCGGGGCACGGTGGCCGGCAGCCCGGTCGTCGCCTTCTGCACCGATGCCACGGTGATGGGCGGCGCGATGGGCGTCGACGGGTGCCGGCACATCGTCGACGCGATCGACACGGCGCTGCGCGAGCGGGTGCCGTCGGTGGGCATCTGGCACTCGGGCGGCGCACGGCTGGCCGAGGGCGTCACCGCGCTGCACGCCGTGGGCGAGGTGTTCGCCGCGATGGTGCGCGCGTCCGGCCGGATCCCGCAGGTCTCCGTCGTCCTCGGCCCGGCCGCCGGTGGCGCCGCCTACGGGCCGGCGCTCACCGACCTGGTGATCATGGGGCCGGCCGGCCGCGTCTTCGTCACGGGCCCGGACGTCGTCCGCTCGGTCACCGGCGAGGTCGTCGACCAGGAGCAGCTGGGCGGTCCCGACACCCACGGTCGCCGCAGCGGCGTCGTCCACGTGGTCACCGACTCCGAGCCCGCCGCGCTCGAGACCGCCCGGATGGCCGTCGACCTGCTGGCCGCGCAGGGCACGTTCGCGCCGGCCGAGGACGAGGAGGACGTCGACCTCAGCACGTACCTGCCCGAGCAGAAGCAGCGCGCCTACGACGTGAAGCCGCTGATCGCCGGGGTCCTGGACGGGCCGGGGCTGGAGCTGCACCCGAGGTTCGCGCCCAACGTCGTCACCACGCTGGGCCGGCTGGCCGGGCGCACCGTCGGCGTCATCGCGAACAACCCGCTGCGCCTGGGTGGCTGCCTGGACTCCGCATCGGCGGAGAAGGCGGCGCGGTTCGTGCGGATGTGCGACGCCTTCGGGGTCCCGCTGGTCGTGCTGGTCGACGTCCCCGGCTACCTGCCCGGCGTCGGCCAGGAGTGGGACGGCGTCGTGCGGCGCGGGGCCAAGCTGCTGCACGCCTTCGCCGAGGCGGTGGTGCCGCGGGTGACCCTGGTGACCCGCAAGTCCTTCGGCGGTGCGTACATCGCGATGAACGCCCGCTCCTTGGGCGCCACCACGGTGTTCGCGTGGCCGGGTGCCGAGGTCGCCGTCATGGGCGCGAAGGCCGCCGTCGGCATCCTGCACCGCAAGAAGTTGGCCGCCGTCCCGCCCGCCGAGCGCGAGGCGCTGCACGCGCAGCTGGCCGAGGAGCACGAGCGGATCGCCGGCGGCGTGAACCGGGCGCTGCAGATCGGCGTGGTCGACGAGGTGGTCGAGCCCTCGCAGACCAAGCGCCGGCTGGTGGCCGCGCTGGCCGCCGCCCCGCCCGGACGCGGCGCGCACGGCAACATCCCGCTCTGAACCCCGGAACGATCAGGTCTCCTGATCGTTCCGGGTCCTTCCTCACCGTCGACCGTGAGGAAGGACCCGGAACGGTGAGGGAGGACGACCAGAACGAGAGAGAAGGTCGTCCGGACGCCGCTTCCCCGACGGCGCCCGGACGACCTGGCTCTCAGGCTACGACGACTTCCGGGACCAGGGCCGGGTCTCGTAGCGCAATCGTGACGTCAGACGACCTGGTGCAGCCAGGTCACGGGGCTGCCGTCGCCGGCGTGGCGGTAGACCTCGAGGTCGGAGTCCCACGCGGCGCCGAGCAGCTCGTCGACGCCGTGGCGGAACGCCTCGGCCGACGTCGCCGTGGCCGCGAGGTGCCGCAGCTGCTGCTCGCTGATCATGATGTCGCCGTTGGCGCTGGTCGGCGCACGGAAGACGCCGTGCCCGGGCACGTAGGACATGCGCTCGCCGTCGTTGCCGTGGCTGGCTTCCTCGGTGACCTCGAAGCGGAGCATCGGCCACGCGCGCAGCGCAGCGACGAGGCGCGCGCCGGTACCGGGCGCACCGGTCCAGGCGACCTCGGCACGGAACGATCCGTGCGCCGCGGGCTGCTCAGCCCACGACAGGGAGACCGGCGCGCCGACGACGCGTTCCAGCGCCCACTCGACATGCTGGCAGAGCGCCTTCGGGCACGCGTGCACGAAGACGACACCCTGGGTAGACCGTCGCTGCACGACGCACCTCCATCGACTCGATTGGTCTCGTCTTCCCCTACGGACCAGTCGATTCGGTGACGCGCTGTATTCGGCAGTGACGAAGCAGGGCTTCCGGGACCAGTCTGCACGACGAAGGGGTCATCGCGCCAGCCCAGTCGTGGCTGTTGGGACGAAAGTGACGGATGGTCACCGCTGGTGCGTCTTGTCCCTGGTCAAACGCCAATACCACGACCATCGCCGTGTCGTCCAGCGGCTCGGGCGCGTTCCGGAGGGGCTCGCGGCGGCTCACCGGGGACCGTCCGGGCGGCCGATCCGCGGGCGTGATCCAGATCGCACTGCTCGTGACGGACGGTAGTCGACGGTGGTGCCGAGCGGTACCTGCGACTCGCGGTACCCGGGCGGCGAGGTCAGTACGCGAGCATCGTGACGCGGTCGCCGCCACCGCTCTTGGAGCGGTACATCGCCGCATCGGCGCGGTGCATGAGGTCCTCGACGTCGTCACCGGGCTCGACCTCGGCGACACCGACGCTGGCGGTGACGCCCTGGGCGGCGCCCACCTGCGCGACGGCGGCACGGAGGCGCTCGGCCAGCATCTCGCCCGTGGAGCTCACGGAGGTGTCGGCCAGGACGGCGAACTCGTCGCCGCCGAGCCGCGCGACGGTGTCGGTCTCGCGGACCGCAGCGCCCAGCGCGGCGCCCACGGCCGTGAGCATGGCGTCGCCGGCGGCGTGCCCGCCGGCGTCGTTCACCGCCTTGAACCCGTCGAGGTCCACGAGGCAGACGACGGTCTGGTGCCCCCAGGCGGCGTCGTGCACGGCGTTGGTGACCCGCTCGAGGAACGCCCGGCGGTTGGGGATGCCGGTCAGCGGGTCGGTCGCGGCCAGCGTCTCCTGCGTGCGGATCAGCATGACCTGGCGGTCGTAGGCAGCCCACGAGTTGGCCGAGGCCATGGCGCAGATCATCGTGATCGAGCCGAGGATGCTGAGGAAGAACAGGCCCGAGGTGGTGACGTCGGGCAGCATGACGAAGAGGAAGTAGCTGCCGGTCATCAGGCTGCCCATCGTCATGACGCCGTGGGGCGAGTAGGCGACCGCCATGTAGGTCAGGGTGAGGAACAGCAGGCCGTCGAGGGGGCTCGACGCCCCGCCGTCGAGGCGCGTCCCGATGATCACCACGACCGTGACGAGCATGCTCCAGGCGTAGAACAACGAGGGGCCGCGGGAGTCGCGCATCATCGCCGCCAGGGGCAGCAGCATGACGGCCGGGGTGGCGACGATGACCACGCCGGCGAGCACCAGGAGCACCGGGTGGTGCCGGCCGGGCGTCTCGGTGAGGAACGTGTAGCCGACGACCGACCACGCGGCCACCTCGGTGAGCAGCACACCGTTGCGGACGTGGCGGACCCAGTACGCGACCCGGTCCTCGTCCTCGGCGAGCGGCCGGTAGAGCCCGGCGCGCAGCGCAGCGGCCAGCCGGCGCACGATGCCCGGCCTGGCGACGACTGTCGCGGTGGCGGCCCGGCGGTCGCCAGGCGGTCGTTCGGTCACGGATCTGCGATCGGCCCGGTCCACACCGTCCTTGACCCGCCCCTCACCCCTCGGGGGGAGGGACGTTGCCGCACGGACGTGGCGCGTGCCACGCCACGAGTTCCGGTCCTCCATGGCTGGCTGCTCGCGGACGGGGGTAGGGCCGTTCCCGTGGGACGACACCAGGGCATGGCGGACGCCGGGCGCGACGAGGTCGCCGGCCGCGTGCTGCGGGCGTGGGACGTGTTCATCGAGCAGGCGGAGGCGGTCGACCTCGACCGGCCCTCGCGGCTGAGCGGCTGGCGCGCGCAGGAGATCTGCGTGCACCTGGGCTGCTGGGACGACCACGCCGCCATGGCCGACCTCATCGCCTCGGCACGCGCGGGCGGGGCGGGCACTCCCCCGGACGTGGACGCCACCAACGCCCGCGTGACCGCGGCTCACCGCGACGCCTCCCGCGAGGAGGTGCTGGCCGCGCTACGGCGCAACCGCGAGGCGAGCGCGCGCTACCTGGCCGAGGAGCCCGAGGACCTCGACACCGCGCTCACCGTCTCGGTCGTCGGCCGCATCCCGCTGCTGAGCGTCGTCCTGGGGCAGGCGTACGAGCTCGCCGTCCACGGCCTCGACCTGGTGTCCTGCGGCGCCGCTCCCCCGCCGCCCGACGTCCTGCAGTCCGGCCTGGCCGCGCTGACCGACGTCACCGGCGGGCTGGCCGCCTCGATGGAGATCGACGGCGAGGTCACGCTGGCCACCCCGGACGGCGGCTGGACGTTCGTCTCCTCCGGCGGCGGGTGGACGGTCCACCAGGCCCCCGCCGGGCGGATCGAAGGCCCCGCCGTCGAGGGTCCGGCCGACCTGCTGCTCGAGGCCGCCTCGGGGCGGATCAACCCCGTACCGGCCGTCGCCCGCCGGAAGCTCAAGGTGCACGACGTCGGCGGGCTGCTGCAGCTCGCCCCGATCGTGCAGGCGGTGCCGGGCATCCCCGGCGGCCCGATCCTCCAGCTCGCCGCACGCACCGTCGGCGGTGCCGGCGGCGTGCTCGGGCGGCTGTTCCGAAAGGGCTAGACCGGCTCCCGCTCGGGCGCCGGGCGCCTGCGCCACGCGAGGAGCCCGAGCCCCGCGAGCACGAGCAGCACGACGGCGACAGGTATGACGGTGACGGTCGTGGCCCAGTGCGCCAGGACGCCGGCCGACGCGCCGACCCCGACCTGCACCAGGGTGCTGGGGACGAGCCCGAGCGCGGTCGACAGGCCGTAGGGGCCGAGCCGGACGGCGGTCAGGCCGGCGCCGTAGCTGAGGACCACGAACGGCATCACCGGGATGAGCCGTCCGGCGAGGAGCGTCCAGAAGCCGCCCCGGTCGAGCATGAGGCGGTCGACGCGCTCCATGCGCTTCCCGGCCAGGCGCGCGACGGCGGGGCGGCCCAGCAGCCGGGCGAGGCCGAAGGCGGCGAGCCCGCCGAGCAGCCCGCCCGCGAGGGCCACCGCCAGGCCCGCCTGGAAGCCGGCGACCACCCCGAGCAGGACCGAGACGGCCGACCGCGGGACCGGGGCCAGCAGCACGACGGCGACGCCGAGGACGATCCCGGCCCAGGTCCACGGCCCGGCGCCGTCGATCCAGGTCCGGACGGTGCCGACGTCCGGGAGCTCGACGGTGACGGCGAGCAGCAGCCCGGCGAGCACCAGCAGGCCGAGGACGGCGGCACCCACCCAGGTGCTGTCGGCCGCCGTCCTCACCCGTCCATCCTCACCCGGGCGGACGCCCGGGGTCAGCAACCCCCGCCGAGAGAGATGCCACGGGCGGTCAGCCACGGCACCGGGTTCACCCGGTTCGCGTAGAGGCCGCCGGTGTGCACCTCGAAGTGCAGGTGCGGCCCGGTGGACTGGCCACGGTTGCCGACCTCGGCGATCTGCTGGCCGGCCGTGACGACCTGCCCGGCGGACACGAACATCTGGTTGACGTGCCCGTACAGGGTGATCGTCCCGTCGCCGTGCTGGACCGCGACCGCCAGGCCGAAGCCGCTGGCGGGGCCGGCCTGCAGCACGATGCCGTCGGCCGGGGTGACGACCGGCGTGCCGATCGGGGCGGCGATGTCGACGCCGGCGTGCAGGGTGCCCCACCGGCTGCCGTAGCAGGAGGTGACCCGTCCCGTGGTCGGGGCGATGGCGCCGGCTGCGGCGGTCAGCGTGCTGGCGGCGGCCCCCGCCTGCCGGGCCGCCCAGGTGGCCTCGGCGTCCCGGGCGCCCTGCAGGGCCAGGAGGCGGATCTCCGCCTCGCGCAGCTGCGCGTCGAGCGCGGCCTTCTCGGCGCTGACGGCGTCGAACGTGCCCTGCGCCGCGGCCAGCTGCTCGGCGACGGCCGCGGACTTCTCCGCGGCGGTGCGCGCGAGCCGGTCGCGCTCGGCGACGGCGCTCCGGGCGGCCCGGTCGGCGCGGGCCTCGGCGGCCTCGACCCGCTCCATCTCCTCGAGCACCTCGGTCCGCTTCTCGCCCAGGTGCTGGAGGGTGGCGGCCTGCTGGAGGACCTCGGTGGGGCTGTCGGCGTCGAGCAGGATGGCGACGTCGCCGAACGTGTCGTCGCCGCCCATGTAGGCCTCCCGGCCGACGTCGGCGACCTCCTCCTCCGCGTCGTCGACTGCGCCGCGCGCCTCGGCGAGCTGGGTGGCGGCGGCGGTCGCCTCCTGCTGCGCCGCCGCGAGAGCGGCCTGCGCGGCCAGGGCCTCGCCGCTCGCCGCCTCGGCCTCGATGCTCATCCGCTGCAGGGCCTGCTCGGCCTCGGTCACCCGGGCGGAGATGGCGGCGACCTGGGCGGCGACGGCATCGTGCTCGCTCTGCGCCTCCGCGGCGCGGTCGCCCGGCGCCGCCTGAGCGGTAGCGGTAGCGGTAGCGGTGGTCAGCAACGCGGCCGCGAGGGCTCCGGCGACGAGGCCGGTCCGCCGGGCGCGGCGTCGGGGCTTGGTCTGGGCAGGGTCGATCTCGGTGTGGTGCAGGGTCGCCAAGGCGACGCGTCTCCTGTTCTCCGCGTCCGCCTACCGAGTTAGCTGACGGGTTCGGGCCGGAAGTGCCCTACTCACCCGCGTCCCCGAGACGCGCGGGCGTGATTCACCCCAGTACTGCGGTGGTTCCCCGGTCCGCACGGACATCGGCCCGACGCGGTTCGGCGGGGTCCGGCCGATGCCCTCTGGGTTCGAGGGCGGCAGCTCGTCCGGACCGCGGATGACGGTACGTGGGGCTGGAGTGAAAGTCACGGCGGATAACGAGGCCCAGGTCAGGGGTGCGCACCCCCCTCCCGGACCGGCGCCGGCGCCCGGATCTGGCAGGCTGGCGGGCGTCGGGGCGGTAGCTCAGCCGGTCAGAGCATGGGACTCATAATCCCTGGGTCGTGGGTTCGAGCCCCACCCGCCCCACCGATATAAGTGCAGGTCAGGGGGTCGATTCTTGATCGTCGATCTTGACGACCGGGTCCCGTGCCCACACGGTGCCCACACTACGCACCGTGACGTCTCGTGACTGACGCCTGGTGGGCCGCGTCCATGCGATCGGCAAGCGCGCCGAGGTCGTCATCAAAGAGCCCGGAGTAGACGTCGAGCGTCATCGCTGCGGAGGCGTGACCGAGCATCCGCTGGACCGCCTTGACGTTCGCGCCGCTGGCCACCAGCAGGCTGGCGGCGGTGTGCCGGAGGTCGTGCGGGCTGAGGTCCTCGAGCCCGGCGGCCGTGGCCGCCGGGTCGAAGAACCGCCGCCGAAAGTTGCCCGAGCGCAGCACCGCGCCGCCCGGCGAGGTCAGGACGAGGTCGTCCGGGCCCTTGCCCTGACAGCGGCGGGAGAGGGGCTCTACGAGGATGCTCGGGATCGGCACGGTGCGCTGCTGGTGCGTCTTGGACGCTCCGTACTCGACGGTGCCGCCGACCTCCGTGGCGCTTTCGGCGACGGTGAGCCGCTTGCGGAGGAAATCGATCCGGCGGACCCGTAGGGCGGCCATCTCGCCGAACCGTAGGCCGGTGTACGCCAGCAAGCGGACGACGTCGCCGTACTCCCCCGCTGCGTCCGCCAGTCGCTCCACCTCCATGCGGGTGAGGAACCGGGGATCGGCGCGTCGGGCCCTGGGCAGCGGCACGCCGGATGCCGGGTTGCGCGGGATGCGCCCGTCGCGGACGGCGAGGGTCAGGACGAGTGCGAGGACCCGGTGCGCCTGCCGCACCGTCGCCGGCGCGAGGCCGCCGGCGACGAGTTGGGCCACCCACGCGGCGACCTCGGCATGGGTGACGTCGGCCAGCCGGTGCCGACCCCAGCGCGGCAGGATCTGGACGCGCAGCAGCGATCGGTAGCGGTAGAGCGTGCTGGGCTTCAGCCCGGTCTGGGCGGCGAGCCACTGCTCTGCCCAGACATCGACGGTGACCCGCCCACGCTCCGGCGCCGTCCAGGTCTGCGTGACGATCGCCGACGTCTGCTCGTCGAGCCATCGTTGGGCGTCGACCTTGCGCACGAATCGCTTCTCGTGCTGCCGCCCGCGAGCATCGCGGTACCGCGACCGGTACCGCTTGCTGCCGTCGCTGAGCACGTCCACGGTGATGCTGCCGGCCATCAGATGACCGTGCCCACGACGGCTCCCCGGGTCAACGCCGTCTCGAGTCTCTGGGGAGGCCGGCACGCCTGTGGACGACGCTCGCTCATCGACGGTCGAGGGCCTGGGCGTGCTGTTGCGCGATCCAGGCGTGGAGGTCGTCGGTGCGGTACAGGACGCGGCGGCCAAGGCGGAAGCTGCGTGGGCCGGTGCCGAGGTGGCGCCAGTACCGCAGGGTGGCGACCGGCGCGCGAAGGAGGTCGGCCGCTTCGGTGATGGTGAGCAGCTCGGGTTCGCGGCCGGCGGGATGGTCGGTCATGGTCGGCTCCGGTCGTGGTCGGATGGGCTGGGCCCCGTCACCTGTAGAAGGCGCCAAACGAAGCCCATTAGTGACAGCCGACCGCAAGATCCTGCCGGGATTCTCCAGTTGGCCTGCAGTTCTCTGAGGCGCGGCTCACCGCCCGATGCCGGGTGCTGCGCCGCCCCGGGTGAGAGAGGGGCCGCGGCGCTCGGACTCCGGCCGCGGTACGCCGGGGTCGAGCGGGCGGGGCTGGGCGTAGCGGGCGGCTTCGGTGGCGGCGAGCTGCGCGGCGTGGCCGGGGCCCAGGTCGGCGCGGTCGCGACCGAACACCGCTATCCACTGCTGCCACGCCTCGCCCAGGTCGGCGGCCACCAGATGCGCGGTGTTCGCGGTGCGGCCGCGCGTCATGCCGACGTAGGCCGACGCGGCGCCGGTGTGCTCGCCGATCACCACGTGCGCCGAAGTGACGGTGTCGCCCTGCACTCCGTGCGCGGTGCTGGCGTAGGCCAACTCGACGTGGGCGGTGACGTAGCCGGCGGGCAGTACCCGCTCCCCCACTCCCGCCGGGGTGACACCCGGGGTGACATCGGCCGGGATCGCGCGGGTCGGGGTGACGTCGGCCGGTACGACGGCCAGCGCCCCGGAGGAGCCGACGGCGGTGACGGTCCAGATGTCCCGGTTGGCCACGCCCAGTGCTCGGTCGTTGCGGCGGGTGGCGATCCGGTCCCCGGCGCCGATCCGCTGCCCCGCCCCGGTGACCGCGACCCGGACGTCATCGACGAGCCCGTCGGCGACTCGCCTCTCCCGGATCGCGGCACCCAGCTCGGCGGCCTGCTCGCGGGTGTCCACCACGATCGCTGTCTGCTCGCCCCGGCGGTGAAGCTGTGCGGCCAGGGTGGCCAGTGCTTCCCGCAGCGCAGCGGCGTCGGCGTGCAGGCGGACCTGGCCGCGGGCGGCCAGCGCGTCGAACACCCCGCCAAGATCCGCGCCGTCGCGCATGGCCAGGGTGAGGTCGGCGTACTCAGTGTCGGGCACCGTCTGCCCGGCCTGGTCGGTGCGGGTGAAGCGGTGCACCCTCTCGAGGGTCATGTGCGCGGCCGGGTCGACCCGGCGCACGGCGAGGTCCAGTACCCCGCCGCGGCCGACGGCGGCGAGCTGGTGACGATCACCGAGCAGCGCTACCCCGACGTCGTGCTCGTCGGCGACGACCAGCAGGGCGCGGGCGGTGTCCTGGTCGAGCATCCCGGCCTCGTCGATGACAAGCAGGTCCCCCAGAGCGAGGCGGGCTGCGAACCCCGGACCGGCGTAGGGGACGCCGCTGACCGGGTCGGCTTGGCCAAGGGTGAGCCGGGTCCAGGCGCCGTCGTCGGTCCAGCGCCAGCCGTGCTGGAAGGCCAGCCAGGCCGCCGACCCGGCGGTGGCGCCGATCTCCGCGGCGGCGACCCCGGCCGCCTTCAAGGTCGGGGTGACCACCACCAGCCGCCGCCCCTGCTCCTCCAGCAGTCGACCGGCCGCAGTCAGGGTGGTGGTCTTGCCCACGCCGGCCGCGCCCTCCACCACCACCAGCGGCCGGTTCCCGGCGAGCGCGGCCGCGGCCGCGGCCTGCCCGGGGTCCAGCAGTTCCAGGCCGGCCACCCGGTCCGTTCGGAGGTCGGCATGTGCACCGTGGTGGGTGCCGCGGGCGGCGAGGCGGGCGGCCAGGTCGGCCTCGACCTCGAGCACCGCCGGAGACGTCCAGGCCCGGACGTGCTCGGGCACCCCATCGCGCGCCAGCAGCGGACGGCAGCGGGCCAGGGCGCGGGCGGTGAGATCCTCGGCCAACTCCCCACGCACCGCGGTGTCAGCGACAATCCCCGCAGCGGCGATGAGCTGTTCGGCCTCGCCGCGCAGATCGGCGGCGTTCCACGCCGAGCGGCCGGCGGCCAGCCGGGTGAGCATCTGGTCGGCGGCGCGGTCGCGGTCCAGGACGCCGATCGGGGTGGGGCTCAGCTGGACCGGTCGGTCGGGGTCGCGGTAGCCGAGGGCGGCCAGTTCGTCCCGCCACCGCGCGGTGAGGTCGGCCCCCGAACGCGGGGTGACCTTGTCGGGGCGGCCGTCGGCCCATGCGCGGGCGTCCCACGCTCGCCGCAGCGCCGGGCCCGGGGATTCGCCGGGGTGCGCGGCGGTCCAGTCGCGTTCGTAGCGATCGAGATTGCGCCCGATCTGCGCCGCCCGGGCGCTGAACGGACCGATGTGCTCGGCGAGCTCCAGTATTTCTCCAGTCGCAGCCAGGGTGTAGCCGTGGGCGGCCAGTGCGGCGCGGAACTGCGGGTCGCAAGCGACCGCGGCGTGCCCGATGCCGTTGATGGCGGCGAGGAAGTCGCGGACGCCGACGGTGTGCAGCCCGCGCCATTGGTCGGCGGCGAACACCCGGGCGTTGAGTTGCAGGTGCAGATGCCGGTGCGGGTCTCCGGCGCGGGAGGTGTAGTGCCGCACCGTCACCGCCTCCAGCACCTCGAGCGGCACCTGCACCTGCCCGCCGCGCGGGCCAATCCGGGTGGTCGCGTGGGCGGGGATCCAGCGGATGATCTCGGCCGCGGCGCGGTCCTGGGCGGCGTCGTAGGCGGCGGCGACGTCCTCATGCAGAGCCGCGGCCAGTGACCAGGACTTCGGGCCGTTGACCACCACCTCGACGAACCGCACCGCCCGCTCGTCGGTCCGTAGCCGCCCCCGTGGGTCGCCGGTGTCCGGGTCCCGGCCGGCCACCCAGCTCTCGTAGGTCTCCCCCGTCAACGGCGCACGCTCCTCCACCCGCCCGGCGGTGGCCGTGAAGCGGCGGGCCAGGCCGGTGCCCTCGGCCAGGTAGTAGTCATCAGCGCGGCCGCGGTCGGCCTCGAGGTACTGCCGGGCGGCCGCTGGCGGACCGGCGTAGATCTTCATTCCACCATGCATTTCCAACGCCATTCGACAATGACCAACATGTCACCCCAAGAAGCGACGATGGGCCCCGCGAAGCGGGGCCCGGACTACCTCATTGGTAGCATGCGTGCCGTTCTGCAGTAAAGGCCTGACTGTTGGCTATAAACGTTGATAGCTAATGGTTACGCGCAATCGCAGACATCTGTTCAAACGCCTTTAACAGCCGTCGATGATCATAAACAGGATGACGACTCGCCGGTTCCTCGCGACGATGACGTCCCGCTGTGCCGGTGGCACTCACGGGCCCTCCGTTCTTCCGCACAGGCGGTGGGGTGTTGGGTGCCGCAGCGGACGGGCGACGCAGCTCTCTCGGCCATGAGGAGTCTGATGAGGCTGTCCCGGTTGTCCCACAGCTGCGGGACAGGTCACCGGGCGGGTCTTACGGGATGCCGCCCCGGGGACTCATTCCAAGCTGTGCGACGTTCCCGGTCGACGTTCCCGCTGCGAGACCGCGTTCGGGGCGGCGGTTGCTGACTCGAGGGGCCCTGCAGGCCGGTCGGGTTTCGGGATGCCTGCTTGGACGGGCCGGGTCTCGAGGGTGTGAGCCAGGCCGGCCACATGCGGTCGGTAAGGGATGACGCTTGTTGCGACTCGGGCGGCAGGAGCAGACGGGCGGCGTCCAGCATCTCCGAGGCGGGGGCCGGTGCCATCCGGTTGAGCCGCGCTACCTCTCGTGCGGCTTCAAGGTTGAGCGTCGAGGCGGTGCATGCTTCCGCGGCGCGTGTTTCCACTGCCTCAGCGTTGATGATTACCTGCTCCAGTGCCGCCCGGTCCATCCCGGGGCGCTGCTCGGGGTGGGATCGACGCGTTCGGGCGGCCCGGCGGTGCGATCAGGGCGAGGAGGTCGATGCTGGCTGTGGCCAAGCGCTGGCCGTATGGCCAGATGGCCCGGAGCTGGCGGGTGAGGTCGACGCCACGGACAGGGACCTGGACGAGCCGGCCGGCGGCGACGTCATCGCGGACAGCCAGATCGCTGAGCACGGCCGGGCCGGCGCCGGCGGCGACCGCGGACCGCACGCTGCTGCTGGTCGACAGCTCTAGCAGCGGTACGGCTAGGGGTGCGAACGCGGCGAGGGCGAGCTCGAGTGAGGTGCGGGTGCCGGAGGCGGCTTCGCGCTGGACCAGGCGGGTGGCGGCGAGCTCGGCAGCCTCGACAGGCTTGCGACGCCGGGCCCACGGGTGGGCGCGGGAGACCACGACGACCAGCCGGTCCCGGGCGACGACCCGTCCGGTCAGGCCGGCGGGCAGGTCGGGGCCCTCGACGAAGCCCAGGTCGGCCCGCTGAGCCAGAACGGCGGCGGCGACCTGCGCGCTGTTGCCGGCGTCCAGGCTCACCGCGGTGTCGGGGTGGTCGGCGGCCAGGCGGACCAGCCAGCCGGGGAGCAGATGCTCGGCGACTGTCTGGCTGGCCGCGACGCGAAGCCGCCCTGTCCGGTCGGCGCGCAGGGTGTCGATGCCGGTATCGAGGACCTGCGCGGCCTGCAGCACCGTGCGAGCCCAGTCGGCCAGAAGCGCGCCGGCCGGGGTCAGGCTCGACCCGCGGGCGCTTCGGGTCAGCAGCGGAAAGCCGACCAGGCGCTCCATCGCCTTCACCCGGGCGCTCACCGCAGGCTGGCTGATTCCGTGTCGTGCGGCGCCCTGTCCGAGGCTGCCGCCGTCGGCGACCTCGAGCAGCAACTGCAGCGAGTCGAGATCCGGAACATGCCGCAGCCGCATCGGCTAATGCTATGGCAACCCATCGGCATCGTTGATGGGTGCATCAGGGCGTCGGGGCTACCGGCCGTCTCGCTCCCGCGTGATCGTGGAGTCCGACCACCTGTAGGAGGTGCCATGAACACGCTGCTCCACGCCGTCCGCCACGGCTCGCGCTCGCCGAGCCGCTGCCGGCCCAGCTGCCCGCCGGTGCCGCCGCCCGGCGCCTCGTCCCCGCTGCCGGGGCTGCTGATGGTTGCGGCGGCGACCGGGGTCGCGTTCGGCGTGTCCCAGCTGCTGCCCGCAGTGAACCCCTCCACGGTGGCCGTCGCGCTCGGCGCCCTCGTGGCGAACCTGGGCCTGCACCGTCCGGTACTGCACGTCGGCACGCACGTCGCCTCGCACCGCCTGCTCCGGATCGCGGTCGTACTGCTTGGGCTGCAGCTGGGTCTGACGCAGCTGCTGCACCTGGGGGTCGGGGGCGCGGTCGTCGTCGTGGTCACCGTCACCGTGACGTTCGCCGGCACCCGGCTGCTGGGCCATCTGCTCGGCGTCCCCCCGGCCCGCTCGCTGCTGATCGCCACCGGCTTCTCGATCTGCGGGGCCTCGGCGGTCGCCGCGATGGAGGAGACCGCGGGCGGCGACGACGACGACACCGCCGTTGCGGTCGCCCTGGTCACGCTGTGCGGGAGCCTGGCGATCCTGCTGCTGCCGCTGCTGCGCGACCCGCTGGGCCTGGACCCGGTGGCGTTCGGCAGCTGGGTCGGCGCCAGCGTGCACGACGTCGGGCAGACCGTCGCCACCGCCAACCGGGTCCCCGGCGCGCTCACCACCGCCGTGGTGGTCAAGCTCAGCCGTGTCGTGCTGCTCGCTCCGCTGGTCGCCGGGATGAGCCTGGCTCGCCGTCGCGCCGCTGTCAGGGCCTCGACCAGCGGGACGGCCCGCGCCACGGCCGACCGGCGGCGCCCGCCGCTGCTTCCGCTGTTCGTCGCCGGCTTCCTCGGCGCGATCGCGCTGGCCAGCACCGGCCTGCTGCCCGCACCTGTGCTGGACGCAGCCAAGACCGTCCAGGGCGTGCTGCTCGCCGCCGCCCTCGTCGGCCTCGGCACCGGCATTCACCTGCCGACCCTCCGCCGCACCGGCGGACGGGCCCTGCTCCTCGGGCTGCTGTCCTGGCTCCTCGTCGGCGCTGTCGCCTACGTCGGCGTCCGTCTGCTAGGCCGCTGAACCCTGTGTCCTCACCCCCCAGCTGCGGGAGGCGGCTTCACCCGTGTCTGCCGGGGCGGGGACACGCAATCGACCCTGACCGTTCCCGCTGAGGGATGGTCTAGCGGTAGTCGTCCGGTGACATGAACGTGGAGATGTCCGAACTGGGCACGCAAGGCTTCGCCAGTCGTACGGCAAGCTCCATCTCAGTCAGCTGCCGGGAATCCGGCGCTACGTAGTTCAGATCCTGCCAGCCGCAGCGCATGCAGGAACCGGTCACCATCCGGTAGGAGCCGCAGCTCTCGCACCTGTTCCTCGCGCCGGTCCCAGCGCGCAGACATACCGCGGTCATCATCGACAGGAAGTGGCTCACGGCCGCGACACCGATGTGCGCGTCGTAGGCGATCGCGTTCTTCGCGTGCGTCAGCCAGTTGACGTAGTCCCACGTCTCGCGCGTCAGCTTGATGGCATAGGACCGCAGTTGCTTGCTGGAAGGTCCCTCGGCCAGGTGCGCGACCAGCAGGTTGGTCCAGCCCACCACGTCAGCTGCCTTGGGGCCGACGTCGCCTTCTGGCACCAGTGCGTCATCGGCAACCTCGTCGGCGTAGGTGACCATCGCCTCGCGTAGTCGCACCCCGAGGGCTTGAAAGTCCTCGGCTTCGCGGCCGCTGTCGAGGGACTCGATTGCCTGTTCCCACAGGCGCCAGGCTCGCGGAAGCAGTCCCGCGGCCTCCTCGGTGATTGGGACCTCCTCGCGGCTGGCGGGCGATGCGCACCATGAGCCCGACGTGGAAGGTCAGCGCGACGTCCCGGCTTTTGAAGTCGTCCTGCGAGTAGTAGTTCAGCGAGTTGCTGATTGCCCACCAGTGGCTGCCCTTGCAGTGCACGTCCCAGATGTCGTGCAGCACCGAGCCAACCCGCTCGACCGCGACCTTCTCCAGGTGCACCACCGGGTCGTCGGCCATCTGAGCCGCGAAGTAGTCGAGGACCTGTTCCCGCTCGAGGTCCGAAGCCTTCACAGTCGGCTTCCCTGCTCCCCCTTGATCACCTCCCTAGTCTGACTCGACCGGGAGTGATCTTGGTAGTGAGACGCCGTCGCGTGACGCGTCGCCGGCCAAGGCCGCCTCCTCGACTACCGGGAAGCGGCGGGTCCGGCATCACCACCGGGTCTCTTGCGGCCCTCTTGCGTCAAGGCGTAGATCACGGCGTCGGTCAACGCGAGGTAGTCCAGGGCCCGGGGCTCGTCCAGTTCGGCCTCGTGCCCGTGTGCCGCGAGGTTGCGCAGCACCGCGATGCCCTCGATAGCCCTGACCGTCTCCGGCTGTACCAGGCCTGCCTCCTGCGCGCGGCGGGCAAGCTGCATCGCGCTACCTCGGCCGGGGTCAAGATCGGCGTCGAGGAGCAGCTGCCGCAACTGCGCCTCCACGCGGGCGAATGCCTGCACTACGGCCGCGGCCGGCGCGATACGGGCAACCTCGGCCAGCTGCTCGCTCGGCCGAGCACCGTCGAGTCGTGGAATTTCCGGCAGGCCAGGCTCGCCGAGTTCCGCTTCGACCTCGGCGATCTCGCGGTCCCACACCAGCTCCACCGGTCCGGCTTTGAGGCTCGTGAAGGGCCGGGTAAGCAGAGCGGCGAGCTGGCGTCGAAAGAGCACCGCCACAACGAGAACAACGACAGGCCACGCTAAAGAGCCGACGAGGGCCGCGAGCAACTCGAAGCCGGACACGGTCACACGCTAGTGGTCGGCTCCCGCTGGCCGATCCGCGCACGGGCATCATGGCCAGGCAGCGTCAGGCGGCCGCGGAGGTCAACGACAGAAGGACGACCATGAGCATTGCGGACCGACTTGAGGACGCGGATGTGCTTTGGACGCGCGGTCGCCGCGAGGGTGCACTGCTTAACCTCCTAATCGCCGTGACCGCCGCAGCTCGCAACGAGCGTCCCGACATGAAGGACGGCGACGCCTTCCGCACCTTCATCGCCGACCGGCACAGTTGGTCCATCGCGATCGAGCACCGAGGCCAGCTGGTCAGCCTTGAACAGCTGATGTGGAAGTGGCTGCGATGCGAGCTGGCACACCGGGCCTCGCTTCCAGAAGACGTTCAGCTCTACGTCATGGACGACGATCCTGATGGCCTACGCATCCAGGCCGGCGGTGCACCGGACTACTGCGTGCGGCTGTCTGACGGGTGGTATTGGTGGCTCCGGCGCCACCTTGAGGCACTACCGGCAGCGGCGCTAACCTGATCGGCCAGCTGGCCGTACGCGACAGCTCATCAGTCTGGGGCCCTTCTGTCCAGGACGACGATCACCCGTCGGGACGACGGTCCCCTTGGAGTGAGCTTCCGGCCCACGGGACCACCCACTGACCGACGCCCGCCGTCCACACTCCCCTGCGCTTCCCACAACCCGCCCGGTCCGGCTGCCGCGGGTCGAGGGAAGGGTCGGCCGCAGGCCGATCCCGAAGGGACGCGAAGCGCCCTTCCCGCGACCGAGGCAGCTGGCACGCTGATCGGGTGGGACGCGCGTCGCCGATACCGCGGGCGTGCTGCCGACGTGGGAGCCGGATTCCTCGCGCATGCCCGGGCCCCGGTCTTTCGCCGGTCGTCCAGAATGCTGCTCGTGCAGCAGCTGAGGGAGCCGATCCAGCCTGGCGCCTGGCATCACAGAGGTGAAGTCGAGCGGGCCCGCCTGGCAGCCGGTTGACCGCCCAGGCATTCGTCGATGAGTCGGCCCGTGGGTCCAACTACCACGTGTGCGTCGCGGTCGTCGCGGACGGAGACGTAGACGCGCTACGCCGGCTCGTTCGGTCGTTCTGCATGCCCGGGCAGCGGCGGTGGCACTTTGTGACCGAGCGCGACAGCCGCCGCCGGCAGATTCTCGACGCAGTTGTAGGCAGCAGCCAACTGTCGGCGCTGGCCTTCTACGGCAAGGGCCGCGATACCGACGTCCGCGCCGAAAGCTTCCGTCGCATGGTCGACCCGCTTCTCGACCGCGGGGTGCAGCGACTGATCATCGAGTCGCGCCAAGGGCGCGATCAGCGCGACCGTCAGGTGCTCGTCGAGGAACTCCGCCGCCTCGCCCGACCCCAACCGTTTCGCTACGTGCACCTGCCGCCGCACGGCGACCCGCTTCTGTGGGTCGCCGACGCCTTGGCCTGGAGCCATTCCGCCGGAGGTGCCTGGCGAGCGCGCATCGCGGACATCACCGCCGCCGAGGACGTGTCGGCGCTGTAGACAGCGCGAAGCCCGGCCGCTCACCGTCCGGAGAGGAGCCGGGCTCACTTCCTGAAGCTCAGCGCGACAGGCAAGGCTCAGTGTAGGCGTATCCCCGACGGGCGCCAAGCCCCGCAGGCAGCACACCGCCGGAGCGACCCGACCGCTCCAGCCGGGATGCGTGAGCCGGGTACCTCTGCCTGGTATGCGTACCCGCCGTGCCCACACCGTGCCCACACGGTGCCCACAAAAGGGCCGTTTCGGACCATCGACGGCCATCGGCCGCCAACCATGAAACCGCAGCTCAGAACGCAAATCACCGATGATCATGCAGGTCGGCGAAGGGCCCTGAGATACCTCATAATCCCTGGGTCGTGGGTTCGAGCCCCACCCGCCCCACCACGTCGCCGTGCCCACGGGCCACGGCTCGGTGCGGGCCACCGGACAGCGGCCCGTGGGATCGCGCAGCGACGCCGGCGTCGCTGCAGAAGCCGGTTCGACGGCGGTTCAGGCACACCAACCCCAGCAGGACCCCCGAGCTGTCGACGACCGCGAGGCGCCGCTGGTCACGCTCCCGGAGCCCGCGGTACACGGCGACGGCGGGCTCGGCGATGCCCACGGTCCGGCCGGTCAGCGTGGCCAGCGGCAGAGCCGGCGCCGCCGGTGATGCCGCCCCAGGCACGTCCTCGCGCACCAGCGTGCCGAGGAGGCGGCCCTCTGCCCCGAGCAGGACCATCAGGACGTGGTCGTCCGCGAACTGGTGACGGACGTCGGCGACCCGGGCATCGCCCGGCAGGACCTTCGGCGCGCGGATCATCACGTCGGCGGCGGTGGCGCCGAGCAGGCGCGGTCCGTCGACGACCGTGCCGACGCGCCCGGCATCGCCGGATGATCGTGGCCCGCGGCCCTCGTCGTGTCTCACGGGCGACCGGTCGAGGGACGACGCCACCGCGTCCGCCGCCTGCTCCACGACGCGCTCGTCGACCCCGCCGCGATGCACCGGCGGCCGCCTGCGGCGGAGAGCACAGGGCATCGGCGCTGCTTCCTGGTCACGTCGCCCTCCCTCGCTCGACTGCCGAGCCGCACGTCCGCTGCCCGGCGCCCCGGGCCGGAAACGACCGGCCGGCGGTCCGTCATGGAAATGACATGCGACGCCACGGTCCGACACCGGCACGAGGCCGTCGGAAGACCGGCCCTCGGACGAGGGCGGTGGCCACGTGTGCGCACAGGACGCGTCGGGCGGTGGAACCCGCGGTCAGAGGGGTGCAGCCGTCCGGGTACCCACGGCATCCCTGGCGACCGGGTGCTCCGGGGCCGACGACGGCCGACCGTCTCACTCGTCCGACGGCTCGAGGACCTCGATGCGATCGGCGGCCAGCGCCAGACTCCCCTCGACGTCGGTCAGGAAGCCGTCGGGGTCGGCCAGCAGCTGGTCGGCGGTGATGCCGAAGTCCTCCTCGAAGGTGTCGGCACGCACGTAGGTCACGGTGCCGGTCACCCGCACGTCGTCGTTGGCGTCCACGGCAGTCCGCTCCGTGTCGGACAGCACGGCCAGGTTCCCCCCGATCTGGAACGCGGCGCCCGTATCGGCCGTGGTCCAGAGACGGGACACCTCGTCGGTCACCGTCACCTCCTGTCCGAGGTATGCCTGGGGGTCCGCCATCAGCTCCTCCACGGAGGCGCCGGACTGCCCCTCGAGCACGCCGACGCGGTCCTCCAGGGCCGTCAGGTCGTCCTCGATCTCCTGGATCTGATCGGTCGAGACGGCGTCCACACCGTCGTCGTCGGAGCCGCAGGCGCTCAGCCCGATCAGACCCGACGCGGCGGCGGCGACCAGTGCTGTCGCCCGTCCGGTCCGCGCCATCCTCTGCGACGTCGACGGGTTCTGGTGAGCCATGTCGTGCTCCTCTGCGGTACGGGCCGGCCGGTGGACCGGCCTCCGGGATGTCGGACCGTCCTGGCCGTGCCCGGGTCGTCGCAGGGCAGTCGGGAGGTCACCCGGCTGACGGCAAGCCGCAAGATCCGCGCAACACGGGCCCCCGGAGGCCCTCGGCTGCCCCGGACGTCACGCAACTGCAACGGCAGTCCCGTCTTCGCCGACCGGGTGCCGGGTACCCGGCGCCTGGTGAGGAGGGGCCAGGAGCCGGACGGCTGGCGGACGACGGCCCGCGCGTGCTGGCGGTTCCTCGAGGCCTACGCCGCGGAGATCAACCGGGACCGGCTGCTCGGCCTCGCCGCAGAAGCGGCCTTCTTCGCGATCCTCGCGCTCTTCCCGGCGCTGCTGGTGGCGGTCAGCATCCTCAGCCTGCTCGATGTCCTGGTCGGCGCCGACGTCGCCCAGCGGGTGCAGGAGAACGTGGTCTCGAGTCTCGACGTCGTCTTCACCGATGCGGCGTCGGGCGTCGTGGAGTCGGTCGAGGGCTTGTTCGACCAGGCACGCGGTGAGCTGTTCACCGTCGCCGTCGCAGGCGCGCTGGTCAGTCTCTCCGGGGCCTTCGCCGTGGTCATCAACGCGCTGAACATCGCCTACGACACCGTCGAGCGGCGCAGTTGGATCCGGCGCCGGCTACTCGGCCTGGGCATGGGCGCCTGCACGACGGTGGTCGCCGCCCTGTCGCTCACCGTCCTCGTCGTCGGGCCGTTCCTCGGCCGGGGACGGGCCCTGGCGGACGTCGTCGGTCTCGGCGGCGCCTTCGCGTTCACGTGGGACGTCCTGCGCTACCCGGTGCTCGTCGCTGGTCTGGTCGTCTGGGCGGCCGCCTTGTTCCACTTCGCCCCGAACGGGCGCACCCCCTGGCGGGAGACGCTCCCGGGCGCCGTCCTCACCACGGTGCTGTGGCTGCTGGCCACGACCGGCTTCCACTTCTACCTGCGGATCGCGGCGGCGGGGAATCCCGTGACGGGCGCATTCGGCGGCGGCGTGATCGTCATGACGTGGGCGTACCTGCTCAGTCTCGCGCTCATGCTGGGCGGAGAGCTCAACGCGACCCTCCACCCGAGGCCACGTCATACCTCCGCCGAGCACGGTTCGGAGGACGCGCACCCCTGATCGTCGCCGCGGCGCCCGTACGCCGGGACCCGGGGCGCCGGCGCGGGCCCTTCCCGGACGTCACATGGCCGGCTCGACGATCGTGGCCACCAGGTATGCCTCGTCCTCCCACTCCCCGAGCTCGTCCGCGTCGACGTCGAGGTCCAGCTCCGTGACGACGGCCTGGGCGTCGAGGTCGGTCTCCGGCGTAGCGGCCACCACCAGCTCGGCGCCCGGCTCCGGCCGGGCGTCGGCGGCGGCGGTGGTCACGACCAGCACCTGGTCGACGTCCGACTCGTCGATCGAGGTGAGGCTGAAGACGCGCGGCGAGAGGACCTCCGCCACCTCCCCCAGCACGGTGACCTCCTGGTCCTCGTAGGCGGGCAGGTCCTCGACGAAGCGTTCGTCGAGGAGCCCGGTGTAGACGTCGGTGACGTCGTCCTCGCCGCGGATGTCGGGCACTGCGGCCTCGAGCTCCGGCGCGGTCGCCTGGTCGTCCAGGTCGTCCCCGCAGCCCGCGAGCGCCACGCCGGACAGCGCCAGGCCCGCGGAGAGCAGTGGGCCGGCCAGCCGTCCCGATCGGTGTGCGCGCATGTCCGGTCTCCTGTCGTCGGTGTCGTGATGCCTTCCCGTACCGCCGGACGCCTCACCGGTCGGCGGGCCGGGCGTCCGTCAGCGAGGGGAGCTCGTCGTCGTTCGTCGCGGTCGAACCCGTCGTGGACAGGGAGAGGTCCTCGACGCGGTAGTGGATGGTCTGCGCGGTGATCCACCCGTCCTCGATCAGGTACGAGTCCACGCCGCACCGGACGAGCGCCTGGTCGTCGCTGCCGCGCCACTCGAGCAGGCCCATGCGGTCGTCGGCCAGGACGTGGCTGTAGGTGTACGAGCCCCCCGAACCGATCGCCGCCCACAACCGGTGCGCGGACCTGCGGACCCCGTCGTGCCCCCTGAACACCTCGCGGGCGGTCAGGACCACGACCTCGGGTGAGTAGTTCTCCCGGAGATCCCGTTCGAGATCGCCGGCCTTGCGCGCCCGGAGGTGTGCCGCGAGCACATCGCGACTGCCCCGGGACCGGAGTGCGAGGTCGCGTTCCATGGTTTCCACGTGAAGTCCTCCGTGATGGTCGAGACGATGGGGTTCGGCCGGCACAGGGCGTCTCCGGTCCACGCGGGTGGGCGTCGGGGCTCGGCTCGCGACCGGGTTCGGACGACACGCTGTCGAACACGACGTCGACCGACTGTGCCGTACCGCTTCCCGTCGACCGGGTCGTGGCGCATCCAGCCAGGTGGCTCGATGTGCACGTGGACGCTGCACAGCCCTTCGCCGGCCTCGTTGCTCTGCTGCATCGGTGGCTGGCCCGTGGAGGTCGGCAGGTCCTCGACGACGTGTCCTGCCGACACCGGTCGTGCTCCTCTCTCAGGTGCGGGATGCCGTCGGCATGCCCGTGGCCCTGACCGGAAAACGACGTCGCCTCGGGTGTCACAGAACCGACACGGGACCGACGGCTCGGCTCGGCCCGGTCGTCCGGCCGCCGTCCCTCCCCTGCCGGTGCGCGCCCGCTCGTCCTCCGCCGGCCCGTCGGCGGGCCGGCTCTGCGACGGGAACATGACAGGTTCGCGACGAGGCGGTCACGACGCGCTCAGCCGCGCGCCCGGCGGGCACCCACGCGGCACGTCCCACCGGCGCCACCACCGAGGAGTGACGATGACCTCGACCATCCAGCGGATCCCGCCGGCCCATGCCGTGCACGGAGCACGTCGCACCGGCGCGGACCTGCGCGGCGACCTCCTCGCCGAGGCGTTCAGGGCGGAGGCTGCACCGCCGGTCGCCATCCACCTGCGGCCGGAACTCCGCGAGCTCCTGCGTGCGCAGGCCGTGGGCCCCGCCGCGCCGCCCTCTCCTCTGCCCCTGGTCGTCGACGACGAGCTCCCCGCCTCGCCGGGATACGAGATCCACCGGGAGCCGCCGGCCGGCGTTCCACCGGCGTCGGGGCTCACCCCCGCGGTCGGCCGCCCGTCAGGACACGGCAGCGACTCGGGACGAGCATGACGATCCCGCGTCCCCCCGGCGGCCGTCCCGGGACGGCGCACGCCTTCGACCGGACCCCGGAACCGGGAAGGGTCGAGCGACCACACCTCACGGCCCGTCCCGTCCACGACGACCGGCCGCCTGCCGTCCGGCTGGACGAGGTCGTCGCATCGGAACCGTCCCTGGCAGGGGCCAAGGTCGCTGCCCTGGCATCGTCCTCGCCGCGTGCCGGGTGACCTCGGTGCACGACCGCACCGCGGGCGTCGTCTTCGCCGGCTCCGGGGGCTCGGGGGTCACGGCTCCCGGGCTGCCGGCGCGGTGGTTGCCCACGGCTCTCGAGGCTCCGTTCCGGCGCGCGTGGTTCGGCGTCCTCCGTGCTACCGCCCGCCTGGGCCGGCGGCTCCGGTCGGTCCGGTGGGTGTCCGATCGGTTGGTGCGGCGGATCGGGGTCGGCCCCACCGCTCCGCCGGCCGTCGTCGCGCGGGTGCGGGAGAGCGTGCTGAGGACCCGGGCACCGGCTCTGGCCGCCACCACGCTGGCCAGCCTCAGCCACGACGGCACGGAACTGGCCCGCTCCCTGGAGGTGCCCACCCTCGTGCTCCACGGCGGCGCGGACCCCGAGGTGCCGGCGAGCGAACTGCTCGACGCGCTGCCCGACGGGGAGGTCGTCGAGTTCTCGGGCGCCGGGCACATGCTGCCGCTCACCCGCTCCGCCGACGTGGCCGCCCAGATCGCCCGCTGGTCCGAGCGGATGCGGCACCCGGGATCGCCGGCCGGCCGGCGCGCCCGTGACGTCACACGACCGTCACACGCGAGCCCGGGCGACGAGCGGGACGTGACAGCTCCGCGACAAGGTCCACCCGACGAGGGCAGGCGCGGTGGCTGCCGGTCATCCTCGGGCGCGAGGGCACCGGCGGCCGGCGGCGGAGCGGAGGCGTCGCCGCCGGCGGTGGTGCCGGGAGGGCGACATGGGCAGACTCAACGACGTGGCTCGTTCCGTGCTCATCATCGAAGACGACCCCCGGATCCGGCGGATCCTGCAGATGACCCTGCAGCGGGAGGGGCTCGAGGTCGCCGAGGCGGAGAGCGGCGAGGCCGGGCTGGAGCAGGTGGGGGAACGCGACTTCGACGTCGTCCTCCTGGACCTGATGCTCCCCGGCAAGGACGGCTTCGAGGTGTGCCGGGAGATCCGCCGGACGTCGAACGTGCCGATCATCATGGTCACGGCCCGTGGCGACAGCCACGACGTCGTCGCCGGGCTGGAGGCTGGAGCCGACGACTACGTCTCCAAGCCGTTCGTCGCCAAGGAGCTGTCCGCACGGATCCGGGCGCTGGCGCGGCGGACACGGGCCCCTGAACCGCGGGTGCGGATCGCGGTCGGCGAGCTCGAGATCGCCCCTCAGGACGGCACCGTCACCCGCAATGGGCAGGTCGTGAACCTGACCCGCACCGAGTTCCGGCTCCTGTGCGAGCTGGCCGAGGAGCCCGGCCGCGTGCTGAGCCGGGAGGAGCTCCTGGAACGCGTCTGGGGCTACGACTACTTCGGCGACTCACGCCTGGTCGACGTGCACGTCCGCAGGCTGCGCAAGAAGGTCGAGCAGGACCCGGGCCAGCCCACCCTGGTCACCACCGTGCGGGGCATGGGCTACCGAATCCCGGCGTGACCGCGACTCAGGACCGCCCTGGCCCGACCCTCCCGGCCGACGCCGAGGAGGCCGTGGCCAGGCCCGCCGTCGAGGAGGGACGAGGGCCGGTCGGTCCCCTGCGGACGCTGCGCGGGCGCGCCACCCTGGCCTTCACGGCGGTCACCACGGTGCTCTGCGCGATCCTCGTCGTCGCCGTCTGGGTGGCGGTCTCCCAGTACCTGCTCGTGCAGCGGGAGAGGGCCACCCTCGTCCAGGCCACGGACAACGCCCGTCAGGTGCAGCGCGCCCTCGGCACGGAAGGGCTCACCGTGCCGCAGGTGCTCGCACAGCTCCCGCGCGAGAGCGGCTCGGTCTCCCTGTACGTCGACGACGGCGAGTGGGTGACCACGTCCCTGCTCATCGGACGCGACGACGTGCCCGGGAGCCTGGCCGAACGGGTGCTGGACGGTACGGCGGCACGGCAGCGGATCCAGACGTCCGAGGGCACCATGATGGCCGTCGGCATCCCGCTGGCAGGACTGGATGAGGCCTACTTCGAGATCTTCCCGCTCGAGGAGCTGGACCGGACCTACCGTGTGCTGGCCGCGGTGCTGTCCATCTCGGTCGCCGGCCTGATCCCCCTCCTGCTCATCGTGGGCTGGTGGGTCACCGGACCGGCGCTGCGCCCCCTGAACCGCATCGCGTCAGCTGCGGAGGCCATCGCCGGCGGCGACCTGACGACCCGCATCGATCCGCGCGGCGACCCCTCCCTCGTCCCCATCGCCTCGTCCTTCAACCACACGGCAGCGGCCCTGGAGACGCGGGTCCGGACCGACGCCCGGTTCGCCGCCGACGTCAGCCACGAGCTCCGGACCCCGCTGACCGCGATGCTGGGCGCCCTCGACCTGGTGGAGAGCGCCGCGGAGGAACTCCCGGACGAGGCGCAGGAGGGGTTGTCGGTGCTCCGTTCGGAGGTCCTCGGTTTCGAGCGCCTGGTAGCCGACCTGCTCGAGATCTCGCGATCCGACGCCGGTAACGCCGACCTCGTCCTCGAGGAGGTCCGCCTCGCCGCCCTCGTGGAGGAGGCGCTGCTCCGGCGTCGTCTCGCCGGCCGGCAGACCGCCCGCCTGCGGGTGGACACGGGGGCCGAGGACGCGGTCATCCACGCCGACAAGCGCCGGTTGGAACGGGTCCTCGGCAACCTCATGGACAACGCCGACAAGCACGGCGACGGTCTGACCGGCATCACCGTGACCTGCAGCGACACGTCCGCCTGCGTCCTCGTGGACGACGACGGTCCAGGCATCCCCGAGGGGGAGCGGTCGCGGGTGTTCGACCGCTTCGCCCGGGGAAGCGGCAGCATCCGGACCCGGACCGAGGGCGCGGGGCTCGGTCTGGCGCTCGTCGCTCGTCACGTCCGGGCCATGGGGGGCACGGTCACGGTGACCGACAACCCGTCCGGAGGAGCCCGCTTCGTCGTGGAACTCCCCGCCGGCCCGATCCGATGAGCCGGGCCCGGATGCTGATCGCCCTGGCGGCCCTCGTCGTCGCGTCCCTGCTCGCCGGGTGCGGGGTCGCGGCGCAGGACGTGCCGGAGCCGGTGCCCACCGAGGCGCCGGCGGCCACGCGGCCGGGCACCGGGGACCAGGTGTCGGGCCCGCACCTGACGGTGTTCCTCGTGCGCGGCGCGGCCCTGGCCCCGGTGCAGCGACGGATCCACGCCGCCACGCCGGCCACGGCGCTCGAGCAGGTCGCGGAGGGTCCCACCCGCGCCGAGGCGGCCGGCGGCATCAGGACGGCACTGCCCCCGGAGCTCGTCGGCGTCGAGGAGGTGCTGCCCACCGGGAGCGTCACCGTGTCGGTCACGCGGGGATTCACCGGGATCACCGGGGGTAACCAGCTGCTCGCCGTCGCCCAGGTCGTCTGGACTCTCACCGACCTGCCGGCGGTCGACCGGGTCCGGTTCACGGTGGAGGGGGTGCCGGTCGAGGTCCCCACCGACGCGGGTCTGTCGGCGGGACCGGTCGATCGCGACGACTTCGCCTCCGTGGCGCCGCAGGAACCGCCGCCCAGCGAGACCCCCAGCAGCAGCTCCCCCGCCGGCGACAGGACGTCGCCACCGCGCTGACCAGGCACTGCGTCACATCTGCGTCATCTTCTCCGCTCCGTCCCCCCGAGCCGCCGCGCGCCCGACCGACAACTGCATGACGGATTCACCCGCGGCACTGCCCACGCGGACGAGCCGCTGCCACGGTGGAGCAGGGTCCGGCACCGCCGGGCCGGCGGGCACGGGCGAGCCGCCCCACCCCAGCGGGTGCGCGGGGCCGACCATGACGGAGGACAGCCGTGGAGCAGCCGGAGGACGACGAGGAGAGCCGCACGCGTCCGGCTCCGGGGCCGGAGGCGGCAGCAGCCTTCAGCCAGGTCGTCGACACGCGGGTGGGAACCATCCGGGCGGAGGGGGACCTGACCGGCGCCAGCGCCCATCAGCTGAGAGGAACCGTCGACGCCCTCCGCGGCGCCGGCCGCCCCGGCGTCGTCCTCGACCTGCGCGGGATCGGGTCGGTCGACGAGGACGGGCTGAGCTCGGTGGAGGCGATCCGTGCCGCGGTGGAGGCGGACGGCGGCCGCCTCACCCTGCTCGTCCCTGACGGCCAGGCGAGCGGACCTCGGCCCGCACCCTCGGCGGGGTGACCGACACCGGGACACCCCGGTCGCCGCTCCTGGCGCCCGGCATCACTCCTCGTCGAGGAGGTTGACGTCGACGGCGGCGATGTAGGGACCGTCCTCGAAGATCGCGACACCTTCGTCGACCAGATCGACGCCGAGGTCGTCCTCGACCTCCAGCAGGACGAACGTGCCGACGTCGCCGGTGACCTGGGCGGTGTACCCGGGCAGCAGGGTGACGCCGTCCGGCGTCGGTCGGGTCACGAGCGTGGCCATGTCGCCCTGGCCGATCACGAACGCATGAGGGCTGAGGACCTCGACGATCTCGCCCCGGACGGTGACGGGCTCGTTGGCGAAGGAGTCGGGGTCGTCGAAGAAGGCGCCGCTGTCGTCCTCGTTCGGTGCGTCGGCGATGTCCTGCTCCGACGCGTCGTCCTGGAGGTCGTCGAGGTCGCCCTGGTCCTCGACCCCTTCCTCGTTGATGTCCTCGAGCGTGACGCCACGGTCGGCCTCGTCGCCGCAGGCCGCCACGCCCAGCGCGGCCGAGACGGCGACGACGGAGGTGGCGAGCACGCGGGCGGTGCGGGAACGGACGGTGGTCATGACGGATCTCCTCCAGATCGACGTCGGCGCCTCGGAGCCGGGCGCCGTGGGGTGGTGGACGAGCTGCCGGAGGGCTGCCCCCGTCCGGGCTGCTCTCCCGCATCCGCCGGCTTCGTCACGTGTCCGCAAGGCCGCTGACCGCGGATGTGACGGGTCGGTGTCGTTGAGCGGAGGCGGAAGAACTCGAGCCGGGACCCGGGCACACAGCGCACGGCGGCGCGTCGGACGTGCCCGCCGGGCGGCACTGCCGTCGAGGCGGACACCAGGAGACGACGGGATGCCCACTCCCCTTCGAAGCGAGGACCCGATCCGTCGACCGCCGGACGGGCCACCGCGCTGTCGGGCGCAGGAGGGCGTGCCCGGAGTGCCGCCCACCGGAGGGGACCGCCGCGGACGGACGTCGGCCGAGCCGACGGAGGAGGGACCGTGACGCGGTTCCGGGGCCGTGCGCCGGCCCGGCCCGGCCCGCCGCAACTCGGGGTGGACCGGTCGTCCACCGCGTCGCCGGTCGGCGACCGGGGCCACCATCCCGCGTCGGCGGTCCCTGCCTGGGCCGTGCGCACGCTGTCGGTCAGCGCAGCAGTGCTCGGCGCCGCGGCGAGCGCGTGGCTGGTGCTGTGGCTGGCGCTCCGCATCCCGCTCGTCACCGTCACCATCGCGGTGGCGTTGCTGCTGGCCGCGCTCCTGGACCCGATCGCTCGCCGGCTGCGCACCACCCTGCCCCCGTCAGCGGCAGCACTGCTGTCGGTGCTCCTGCTGGGCGGCATCCTGACCGGCATCGGCTTCCTCGTGGGGTTCCGGGCTGCGGAGAAGCTCCGGGACCTGACCCGCCCACTGGCCGCCGGCATCGACCGGATCCGCGTGTGGCTGGTCGAGGGGCCGCTCCACCTCGATCCCGAGCAGGTCACCCGGATGCGGAACGCGGTCGTGGACCAGGTCTACCGGCTGACTCCCGAGCCCATGGCTGCCGCGCGCATGGCCTTCGAGCTCCTGGGCGCCGTCGTGCTCCTGGCCTTCCTGGTGTTCTTCCTGCTCAAGGACGGCGCTGCCATGTGGGCCTGGCTGCTGGAGAGGGTGGCCGAGCGTCGACGTGCGCAGGTGGACGGCGCCGCGCGCTGCGCGTGGACCACGGTGGCGCGCTACGTGCGCGGGGTCGTCGTCGTGGCCCTCATCGACGCCGTGGGCATCGGCGCCGCCCTGCTCGTCCTCGGCGTGCCGTTGTGGGTCTCGCTGACGCTGCTGACCTTCGTCGGCGCGTTCGTCCCGTTGTTCGGCGCCACGGTGAGCGGTGCCGTCGCCGTCCTCGTCACCCTGGTGACGAACGGGACCACCGACGCGATCGTCGTGCTCGTCGTCGTCCTGGTCGTGCAGCAGGTCGAGGGCAACGTCCTGCAACCGCTCATCGTCGGGCGAGCACTGCGGCTCCACCCCGTGGTCATCCTCGTCGCCGTCACCTCCGGCACGTTGCTGTGGGGGCTCGCGGGAGCGCTCCTCGCGGTGCCCGTCACGGCGGTCGGCTACCAGGTGTCCGAGTACGTCCGGCTCCATCCCCTGTCGCCCTTTGGGGGCGAGTCCCCCGTCCCGGAGCCGGCCGGGCGCTGAACGGCCGTCGCGCGCGGCGAGGCGCTCGGACCTACCGGGGAGACCCGGAGCGGCCACGCAGCGCCTCGCCGCGGAGGTCGTCAGCCCTCGGCCTGCTCCTGGAGCACCTCCACGCGATCGGCGGTGATCGCCACCTCGCCCTCGAAGTCGGAGAAGAACGCATCCGCGTCGTCGAACAGCTCGTCGGCTGCGATCCCGAACTCCTGCTCGAACGAGTCGCGCCGGACCTCCACCACAGTCCCGCTCACCCGCACGGCGTCGTCGACGTCGAGCTCCTGGGGGCTCGCCGAGAGGACGGCGATCGGTTCGCCCGAGTCGTCCCCGATGCGGAATGCGCTCCCCACGTCGGTGGTGGTCATGACGTCCGAGACCGCTGCGCTGACCGTCACCTCCTGGCCGACGAGCGCCTCGGCGTCCTCGAACACGCCCGCCTCGTCCTCGACCGCCGGATCCACGGGGGCTCCGGGGTCCGCCATGCCGTCCTCCAGGATCCCGACCCGGTCCTCCAGGGCACCGAGGTCGTCCTCGATCTGCTGCAGGTCCTGCGTGGTGACCTCGCCCGCCTCCGGGCCGGCGGAGTCACCGCAGGCCGCCAGACCACCCATGCCGAGGGCTGCCGCGAGCAGCAGTCCGGTGGTGCGTCCGGCGCCTCGCTCGCTCCAGGCGGTCCGGCGTGTGCTCGTGCTCATGTCCACTCCTCTGGATCCACGGCGCGCCTCGCGCAGCGCCGCTGTGTCGGACGCGGTCTGGCTGCCCGGGGTCATCGCCCGGACGCCCGTCGCGGCGCTTCTGACACGGATCCGCAAGGCCGCCGACACATCCCCCGGGGCGTCCCTCCGCGTGGTCGTCCCTCGGAGCGTTCAGCCCCCGGCGGTGAGGGGATCCCACGCCGGGGCACCCGAGCCGACGGGGCCGCCGGCCGGTGGGAGCGACGGGTCGCGGTCGCGCGGCTGCGCCCGACCGCCTTCACTGCGCGGCGACCGCGACCTCGGACCGCTCATCGAGCAGTTCGTCGATCCGCCGCCGGCGCACGTCGATCGCGACGGCGAGGGCGGCTTCCATGTCGGAGAGCTCCGACTGACGACGCCTCACCTCGTCGAGCTCGCCCAGAGCACCTCTGACCACCTCGCAGAGAGCGCGGAGCTCCGAGTCGATGGCGTTCAGCCGCCGACGGGGGAACGCGGGCATGGCCTTCTCCTCTCATCCCGTGTCTTCCGCTGCACCACCGCACGTCGATCGCGGGAGCGCACCCCCCGAGGGGTGCCCGATCCGCGGTCACCGACCAGGGGTTCGGGCTTTCGACACGGAACCGCAAGGGGCGCGCTACACGAGTGCCATGGCACGCGCGTCTCGCCCGCGGGCACCTGGCGGGTTCTGCGCCGGGGCCGCCGAGAGTGGCGCTCCCGCGTGGAAGGCTCCTCCCGTTCGTCTCACCGTGGGTAGCGGTAACGTCACAGGTGGGCCGCACGCGCCGCTGCCCGGTGCACGGCCGGCCGACACGGTGCGAACAGTGGTCACGTCCGTGGACGTCCCTCGTTGGACGGGACACGCTGGAGGGGACGTCGTTCCGAGCCGCGGGGGAGCTGCATGCGGAAGCACACGGGCCATCGGCCGGCGGCCGGCCGCTCGGTCTACGTGCTCGGGACGACGTGCGGCACGCTCGCCGTCGCGGCAGTCGTCTCGGCCGTCTACCCGGTCCCCTATCCCACCGCACAGCGCGGAGAGCTGCCCGCCACGAGCCAGGACGACGTGCTGTCGACGCTCGACGACGTCTGGTTCCCGGTCGACGAGTCCGCGCCCACGGGCGGGCCGCTGCAGGTCCCCGACATCGGGGTCGTCCTCGAGGACTACGACGAGCGCTACTCCGCGCTCGAGGCGGCGCGCGCGGAGGAAGCGGGCGACGACTACGTGCCCTCGTCGGACGACGACGCCGACGACGCACGGATCCCCGCCAACCGCTACGACTCACTCGACGAGCTGGACAACCCCGTCGAGCGGCTCCCTGCCCCGCCGCCGGCTCCGGTCGAGCCGCCGGTGCTCGGACCGCCGGCGCCGCCACCTCCGGCCGCCCCCGCGGTCACGGACCCGGCACCGACCGCACCCGCTTCGCCGTCCACGCCGCCCGTTGCACCGCCTGCTCCGCAGACACCGACCCGTCCGGCACCGACGACGCCACCACCGACGACGCCACCCACGACGCCGACCGAGGAGCCGCCGCCCCCGCCGCCTCCTCCGGCGGACACCACCCTCGCCCTCGGTGAGCGGTACGAGCACACGGCCGCCGACGGCACCGTCGACTTCACGATCACCCTGGTCAGCGTCGAGGCCGACATCGCCTGCGCGGCCGGGACCGTCGCCGCCGAGAACGGCCACCTGCTCGGCCTGCACGTCGAGGTCGCCGACCCGACTCCGGCCGCCGAGGCCGAAGCGCCGTCACCGAGCGCCGCGGACTTCCGCTTCGTCGGCGCGGACGACGTCGTCACCGCCGACGTGGACACCGCCGCATCGGCCGGGTGCCTCGAGAACGGCTGGCCGGACGGCCGCCCCGGCCCGGACACCCCAGCTGCCGGCACCGTGGTCCTCGACGTGCCCGCCACGACCGGCACGCTGGTCTACCGGCCGGCGGACTGGACGGCCGGCATCCGCTGGAACCTTCCGCCGGCCGAGTGAGTACAGGGACTGGAACCACTCGTTCCAGTCACTGAACCGATCGATCGCCTCCCGTGCGGACCACGCGGGCGGTCGCGGTCGCCGCAGCCACGACGTCCCCGGTCTCGTCGCTGAGCTCGCCGCTCAGGAAGGCGATCGTGCCGCCCCGGTGCAGCACCCGGCCGCGGCCGGTCAGCCGACCGGGTCTGGCCGGCCGGAAGAAGCTGACCTTCAGCTCCAGCGTGGGCGCGAACTCCCCCGCCGGAAGGGTCGCGACCAGTGCCGGGCCGAGCGTGTCGTCGAGCATCGCCGCGAGGAAGCCGCCCTGGACGACCCCCACCGGGTTGGTGAACGCCCGGCCGGCCTCGAACGTCACCTCGATCTCGCCGCGCTCGGGGTCCACGCGGGACAGCGCCCACCCCAGGGTCTCGGCGGCCGGCGGGGCGGGCAGCCGCCCGGCCAGCACGTCCCAGAAGGCACCGGTGCGGCTGTTCGTCTCGTCCATGGCCGGAGGATGGCCCCGACCCCCGACGGAATCCGGCGTGCGAGGCTCGCCCTCCCCGACGAGAGGCGGCTCGATGCCCTCCGACAGCATGTTCGACTCCCGCGTGAGCGCGGTCCTCGGCATCCCGCTCCACCGCTTCCTCGGGATGGAGCTGCAGGACCCCGACGACCCGTCGGCGGGCATCTGGTTCCCGGTCGCCGGGCCCACGCTCAACCCGGGCGGGCTGCTCCACGCCGGCGTCATCTACACGCTGATGGACGTCGCCTGCTTCCTCGCGCTCATCCGCCACCTCGAGGACGACGAGCACGCCGTCACCCACGACATCACCGTGTCGCTGCTGCGCCCCGTCTCGCCGGACAAGCGGGTGGACATCACCGGGACGGTGCTCCGGCGCGGGCGCACGATCGCCTTCATGCGCGCCGACGCCACCGTCGACGGCCAGGTGGTCGCCGCCGCCTCGGTCACCAAGAGCGTCGTCCGCGCCGGCTGATCACGGAGGACCTCGCCGTCCTCGCCTCCGAGTCGCCGTCCCCGGCGTGCAGCACGTGGCCGGCGACCCGACGGTGAGGTCGGCGGTTCTCACCACAGGGACATCGAGCGGCGGAAGATGCCGGCGATGTCGTCCTCGGTGACCTCCTTCGGGCACGTGGCCAGCAGCCGCTGCTGCTTCATCGTGCCCTCGACGAGGTCGGGGATGTCGTCCTCCCCGAACCCGACCGCGCCGACGCCGTTCGGGATGTCGATGTCGCGCATCAGGTCGGCCAGCACCATGGGCAGGAACTCCTCCGGTGCGGTCGGGATGCCGGCGTTCGGCGCCAGCAGCTGCGCGGCCCGCACGTGCCGGTCCGGCGCGGAGTCGAACGTGAACCGGAAGGCCTCGGGCGCGGTCAGCGCGACCGACATCCCGTGCGGCACCATCGGCTCGTCGGCCGGGTAGTCCTTGGGGTGGAAGTCCTTCACCTGCCCGGCGATCGGGTAGGCGTTCGCGTGCGGGATGTGCACGCCGGCGTTGCCGAACCCCATGCCGGCGAACGTGGCCGCCATCGCCATGTCCGCGCGCGCCTGCTCCTCGTCCCCGTGCCGCACCGCCCGGCGGAAGGAGCCGGCCAGCAGGGAGAGCGCCTTCTCCGACCACATGTCCGAGATCGGGTTGGAGCCGCAGTAGGGCACCCGCTGCTCGGGCGTCTTGTGCTCGTAGGTCGTGTACCAGCGGGCCGTGTAGCTCTCCAGCGCGTGGCACAGGATGTCCATGCCCGACGCCGCCGTCACCCCGGGCGGCTGGGTGAGGGTCAGCGCCGGGTCGATCACCGCCAGCGTCGGCCGCAACCGGGCGTGGCTGATCCCGGTCTTCACCCGGGCCGAGATCACGTCCATCACGCAGATCGTCGTGCTCTCCGACCCGGTGCCGGTCGTGGTGGGGACGGCGACCAGCGGCTTGAGCGGCTGCGACGGCGCCTCGCCCTTGCCGACCGGCACGTTCACGTAGTCCATGAGCTCGCCCGGGTTGGTGGTGAGCAGGTTGATCGCCTTGGCCGTGTCGATGCTCGAGCCACCGCCGACCGCGACGAAGGCGTCCCACGGCCCGGTCGAGCGAGCCTCGTCGATCGCCGCGATCAGGCTCTGGTCGGTCGGCTCGACATGGACGCCGTCGTAGACCCGCGCCTCGATGCCGAACTGCGCCATCTGGTCGGCCACCCGTTGCGGGAGACCCGTGGCCGAGAGCCCGGCGTCGGTGACGACGAGCACCCGCTGGACGCCGTACTTGCTGAGGTCGTAGCCGATCTCGTCCGACGCGCCGCTGCCGAACTTCAGCTGGGGCGCGCCGTAGGTGAAGACGGACTCGGGGTTGGCAGGCGTGGTCATGGCGTCCCTCTCGGCGGTCGGGCGGCGGGCGGACGGGGATCGGTTGCACCGAATGTTGCACGCGGTTGTGGTCGGCACCACACCGGCGAACACTCCGGGTTGCCACTCCCCCTCTCAGCCCCTGGAGGCCTCCGTGACCGACGCAGCGACCACCCCTCCGGCCCTCGGCGACCTGCTCAAGGACGCCCCGACCAACTGGGGGAAGTGGGGCGACGACGACGAGGTCGGCGCGCTGAACTACCTGGGCGCCGAGCAGGTGCTCGCCGCGGTGCGGCTGGTCAGCGACGGCAAGGTCTTCACGCTGCAGCGGCTCATCGGCGACCCCAAGGGCGACCCGGTGTGGCCGGGCCGCACCCCGGCGGTGCGCACCCAGGTGCTCGACGAGGGCGACTGGGACGAGGGCGGCAAGGGCCCGGAGTACCCGGGCGGGCTGCACTACGCCGACGACAAGATCGACGCCTACCTGCAGGGGTCCACGCAGTACGACGCGCTGGGCCACCTCTGGTACGACGGCAAGATCTGGAACGGCTTCGACGCGCGGACGACGATCGGCGGGCTGGAGAAGGCCAGCGTGCAGCCCATCGCCGAGCGGGGCGTCGTCGGCCGGGGCGTGCTGCTGGACATGGCGCGGTTCCGGGGCAGGAACACCCTCGACAAGGGCGAGACGTTCACGCACGAGGACCTGCTGGAGTGCGCGCAGGCCCAGGGCGTCGAGATCCGGAAGCGGGACATCCTGATCATCCGGACCAACTTCCTGGCGCTGTTCCACGAGCAGGGCGAGGCGTTCTACGAGGGCTTCAACGAGCCCGGCCTGGTCTACAGCCCCGAGCTCGTGCAGTGGTTCCAGGACATGGAGATCCCCAACCTGGTCACCGACACGATCGCCAACGAGGTGACCATGGACCCCAACAACGGCGTCGCCCTCGTGCTGCACAGCGCCCTGATGCGCAACCTCGGCGTCACGCTGACCGAGATCGCCGACCTGGAGAAGCTGGCGGCCGACTGCGCCCAGGACGGCCGGTACGACTTCCTCTACGTCGCCGCCCCGCTGAAGGTCGCCAAGGCCGCCGGTACCCCGGTCAACCCCGTCGTCATCAAGTAGGCGATCCCGGTGAGCGCCTACGACGAGCGCCCCTGGCTCGCCCGCTACGGCGACCAGCCGGCCGACTACGACATCGAGTTCGACGACGCCCTCGACATGTTCCGGGCGGGCGTGGCGAAGGACCCTTCCGCCGATGCGCTGCGCTACTTCGACGGCGTCATCACCCGGCAGGAGCTCGACGAGCTCAGCGACGGGCTGGCCGCCGGCCTGCTCGCCCACGGGTTCTCGCCGGGCGACCGGCTGGCGGTCTACCTGCAGAACGTGCCGCAGTTCGTCATCGCGATGGTCGCCGCCTGGAAGGCCGGCGGCGTCATGGTGTCGATCAACCCGATGAGCCGGCAGCGCGAGCTCTCCTACCTGCTCAAGGACTCCGGCGCGACGGTCCTGGTCTCTCTCGAGGCGCTGTACGACCAGATCGCGCGGGAGGTCGTGCCCGACACCGACGTGAAGCTGGTCCTCACCACCAGCGAGCTGGAGTTCCAGAGCAGGGACGACGAGCGGCTGTTCGCCGGGATGCAGCGACAGCGGCACGAGGGGACGACGGACTTCTCCGAGTTCGTCGCCGAGCACCGCGGGCAGGCGCCGCCGTCGGTCGACCTCGGCCCGGACGACGTCGCGTTCCTGACCTACACGTCGGGGACGACGGGCGTGCCCAAGGGCGCGATGAACACCCACCGGAACGTCGTCTTCACCGCCCAGGTCTACCGCGACTGGGTGCACGCCGGGCGGGACGGGGCGATCTTCGGCATCGCCCCGCTGTTCCACATCACGGGGCTGATCGGGCACATCGCGGTCAGCATGCTGGTCCCGGCGCCGCTGGTGCTCGCCTACCGCTTCGAGCCCCAGGTGGTGCTCGACGCGTTCGCCGAGCACCGGCCGGCGTTCACCATCGGCGCGATCACCGCGTTCAGCGCGCTGCTGAACGCGCCGGGCTTCACCAAGGACCACTTCGCCTCGTTCACGTCGATCTACTCCGGCGGGGCGGCCATCTCCCCCACCGCCGAGAAGGGGTTCCTGGAGGCCACGGGCAAGCAGGTGCACAACGCCTACGGCCTCACCGAGACGACGTCGCCCATGACCGTCACGCCGTTCGGGTCGCCGTCCCCGGTGGACCCGACGTCCGGGGCGCTGTCGGTCGGGGTGCCCGCCCCGAACACGATCGTCCGCATCCAGGACGACGACGGGAAGGACCTGCCGCTGGGCGAGATCGGCGAGATCGTCGCGGACGGCCCGCAGGTGGTGGCCGGCTACTGGGGCAAGCCCGAGGAGACGGCGGCCAACCTGCCCGGCGGGGCGCTGAAGAGCGGCGACGTGGGCTTCATGAACCCCGAGGGCTGGGTGTTCATCGTCGACCGCAAGAAGGACATGATCAACGCGTCGGGCTACAAGGTCTGGCCGCGCGAGGTCGAGGACGTCCTGGCCGAGCACCCCGCCGTCCGCGAGTCGGCGGTCGTGGGCGTGCCCGACGAAAAGCGCGGCGAGACGGTGAAGGCGTTCGTGAGCCTCAAGCCCGGCGCCTCGGTGACCGAGGAGGAGCTCATCGCGCACTGCAAGGAGCGCATGGCCGCCTACAAGTACCCGCGCAGCGTCGTCCTGGTCGACGAGCTGCCGAAGACCGTCACCGGCAAGATCCTCCGCCGCGAGCTCCGCGGGTGACCGGAGGACCACCCGACGAACTGACGAGGTTCACGGTCGCGGTCCAGGACGTCGCCCACGGTCTCCTCTGGTTGCGCAGCTCCCTCGACGAGTGGCGGCAGGCGGTCGCGACCCGGTACGAGGCGGATGCCTTGCGACGGATGTGGGTGCTCGCCGACCACGTGGACGGCCTCGTGACCATGGCCGGCACGAACCCCCGCGTCCTGCCGCCGGCCTTCGCGGCGGGCCGCAGCGCCTTCGAGACAGGGCTGATGACCCACTGGCTCCTGGTCGGCCCCACCGCCCCGGGCCACCTGGCCGTACGGGAGGAGGCCGAGACCCGGCACCTGCAGATGCTCGAATCCGACGCCCGCTGGGCTGAGGGCCTCACCGACCGGCTCCGCGGATGGGGTCTGCCCGCCGGCCGCTGGAGCTCGCTCACGCAGGAACGGTGGGACCGGCTCTCCCGCGCACGGGACGCCTACGGGCGAGGAGATCAGGCAGATCGGCTCCCTCGCCCGCCCGACGTCGTCACCGTGCTCCGCGGGCTCGACCTGGAGCGGCTGTACTGGGGGTACATGGTCTCCTCCCAGTGGGTGCACGGGACGACCATGGGCGCCATGGAGCTGGATCCGTTCCGCGATGGCGCGGGTCCCCCCGGCCTCGGGGAGTGGTACCTGCCGATGAACCTCGGCGTCTGGGGACTGGTGCTCGCCGCCCGCGGCATGGCGCGCAGGCCTGACGGACCCGGCCTCGCACTCCTGCACCGCACACCCGTCGGCGATGCCCAGGCCGCGCTCGACGTCTTCCACGAGCTGTCCAGCGAGGAGTGGGCCCGCAACCCCGCCTGGAAGTAGCTCGTCGATGCCCGTACGTGCACCCACCCGGCACATCTGCGCGATCTGCGGCAGGCTCGCCGACGTGACCACCGCCGGACCCGAGGACCCGCAGCCCCGCGACATCGTCGTCGAGCAGGAGACCGCCGAGGTGGAGGCGGACCTCGAGGCGCAGAGCGAGCCGGAGGGCGACGAGTCCTGACGGCTCCGGCCGGGTATCGAGCCGATCGTGAACGCTGACACCGGACCCCAGACGCGGGTGGTCGCGGGGCGCTACGCGCTCGGCGAGGTCCTCGGGCGTGGCGGCATGGGCACCGTCTGGCAGGCCACCGACACGGTGCTCGAACGGCAGGTCGCCCTCAAGGAGGTGACCTTCTCCGTCCACGTCACCGACGAGGAGCGCGCCGTCCTGCGCGAGCGCACGATGCGCGAGGCCCGGGCCGCCGCCCGCCTGGACCACCCGCACGTGGCCACGGTCTACGACGTCGTCGAGGAGGACGGCAAGCCGTGGCTGGTGATGAAGCACGTCGACGCCCGCAGCCTGCAGGACGTCATCGAGCAGCAGGGCCCGCTGCCGCCGGCCGCCGTGGCCCGCATCGGCCTCGACCTGCTCGACGCCCTGGACGCCGCGCACGCCATCGGCGTGGTGCACCGCGACGTCAAGCCGGCGAACGTGCTCGTCTCCCCCGACGGCAGCGCATGCCTCACCGACTTCGGCATCGCCACGACGACCGGCGACTCCAGCCTCACCACGCAGGGCGCGCTCATCGGCTCGCCGTCCTACATGGCCCCCGAGCGGGCCAACGGCGACGAGCCGCGACCGCCGGTCGACCTGTGGTCGCTCGGCGCCACCCTCTACGCGGCGGTGGAGGGTCGGCCGCCGTTCGACCGCGGGGAGGCGATGGCCACGCTCATGTCGGTCGTCTCCGAGCACCCCGCGCCGGTGCTGCGGGCCGGGCCGCTCGAGCCGGTGCTGCTCGGGCTGCTCACCAAGGACCCCGCCCGCCGGCTCACCGCGGCCGATGCCCGACCGCAGCTGGCGGCCATCGCGGCCGGGCGCGTCCCCGCACCCCCGCCGGGCGCGTCCC
>NZ_QCZF01000006.1:101880-396919 GCF_003075095.1 Blastococcus litoris | reverse complement strand
CGCGAGCTGACACTCGCGATATCAATCAACCAAAGGAATCCCAGCCAGAATCCGAAGACCCTGGCACGGGGTATTACTTGGCACTGACTTTCGGCACGCTGTTGAGTTCTCAAAGAGCGGACGCGCAACAAGTCCACCCTCTCGGGCTTCCCTGCTGGCTTGGATGTCCAACACTACGCCGGTTTCCGATGCACCCCGTACCCGGGGTCTCGGTCCGGCGGACCTCCCGGTCCGCGCGGCGCATGGAGAACAGTACACGACCGCCGAGGGGGTCTGCAGGGGGGTCCCTGGAGGCCCCCGTCACGCTGTCTCAGGCGACGCCGGTGGGTCGGAACTGCACGCTGACCCGCGGGCCCACCGGCTTCGTCGTCTTGGGAATGCAGTGCTCCCACGTGCGCTGGCACGAGCCGCCCATGACGACCAGGTCCCCGTGGCCGAGCGGGAAGCGCAGGCTCTGCCCGCCCCTCGCCGGGCGGAGCAGCAGCGGCCGGGGCGAACCGAAGGACACGATGGCCACCATCGTGTCCGTGGAGCGCCCGCGGCCCAGCCTGTCCCCGTGCCAGGCGACGCTGTCGCGGCCGTCGCGGTACAGGCACATGCCGGCGGTGACGAATCGATCCGTGGTGCTGCCGACCCCGTAGTAGCGGTTCAAGGACTCGCGCGCCTCGGTCAGCAGCGGGTGCGGCAGCGTCTCCTGGCCGCTGTACCAGCGGAGCAGCCTCGGCACGGTCACCTCGCGCTCGTACATCTGGCGGCGGTCCTCCCGCCAGCCGATGTCCCCGAGCAGGACCTCGAGCACCTCGTCGGAGCCGGCGACCCAGCCGGGCAGGTGGTCCACCCAGGCGCCCTCGCTCAGCGCGTGCCTCGTCATCTGCCCCGCCAGTGGTCCGAGCGTGGCCTCCTCGGCCAGGTCCCACATGGAGGGCTGGTGGGCGAGCGTCATGGGGAGACGCTACTCCGACTTTTCGCACATGTGTGCGAAAAGCTGTGGACAGAGCTCAGGCGGTCAGCGCGAGGGCGAACGGGAGGACGGCGGTGGCGCCGGCACGTCGCAGCTCGCGCCCCGCGACGGTCATCGTCCAGCGGGAGTCGGCCAGGTCGTCCACCAGCAGGATCGGGGCGGATCCGGCCTCGGCCAGGCGCTCGCGCAGCTCGGGGCCGACGACGATGCGGTCCCACACGGCCGCGAGCCGGAAGGCGCTGTTGCCACCGGGCTGACCGGTGGGCCCGCCGTGCTGCAGCGTCATCTCCCCCAGGTAGGGCAGCCGCCCGAGCCGGGCCAGCCCCTGGGCGAGGCCGGTGACCAGCTGGGGACGGCGTCGCGACGGGATGGCGACGACCGCACCGGGCCGCTCCTCCCAGTCCCACGCGCCCAGCACGCGCGCGCACGCGCGGATGATGTCGTCGTCGGGTGGCACGTCGGAGACCGACCGCTTCACCGGCACGTCGAAGGCCGCGTCGGGGTCCTCCTCCAGACCCGGCGCCTCGAGGTCCACGACGCCACCCACGCCGTCGTCCCCGAGCAGGGTGCGCAGGCGCTGACCCCAGCCCAGGTCGGTGAGCCGGGCGACCGCCCGGCCCGGCTGGATCTGGTCCGACGACGCGATCTTGCCCTTGACGTCGACCCCGAGGCGGTCCGCGCCGGTGGGCCACTGCGCGCGGGGCGAAAGCTCCACTCCCGGCCGGTCGAGGGCCGCCGACGCGGCCTCGGCAGCGGCCTCCGGGACGTCGGTGGCGTACCAGGGGCCGGCGCAGACGTCGCAGCGGCCGCAGGGCGCGGCCGTCGGGTCGTCGAGGGCCTCCTGCAGGAAGGCCATGCGGCACATCGCCTCGTCCACCGGCCGCGCGTAGGCGATCATCGACCGCTGCTCCGCCTCGCGGGTCCGCGTCACGCGGGCGTACCGATCGGCGTCGTAGACCCACGGCTGCCCCGTGGAACGCCAGCCGCCCTGGACCCGCTCGACCGCGCCGTCGACGGCCAGCACCTTCAGCAGGAGCTCCAGCCGGGACCGGCGCACGTCGGCGACGGTCTCCAGGCGGGCCACCGACCACGCCTTGCCGTCGGCCATCGCGGTCAGCACCGCGGCCGCGTGGTCCTCCCGCGGCATGGACGACGTCGCGAACCACTGCCAGATCGCGAGGTCCTCGGGCCCGGGAAGCAGCAGGACGTCGGCGTGCTCCACGGCGCGGCCGGCACGGCCGACCTGCTGGTAGTAGCTGACCGGGGACGACGGTGCCCCGAGGTGGACGACGAAGCCGAGGTCGGGCTTGTCGAAGCCCATGCCCAGCGCGGAGGTCGCCACCAGCGCCTTCACCTCGTTGCCGCGCAGCGCCTCCTCGGACGCCTTGCGGTCGGCGTCGTCGAGGCGGCCGGTGTAGGCGCGCACCTCGTGACCGGCGTCGCGCAGCAGGGACGCCGTCTCCTCCGCCGCGGCCACGGTGAGCGTGTAGACGATGCCGCTGCCCGGCAGGTCGTCGAGGTGCGCGGCCAGCCAGGCCAGCCGGGCCCGGTCCGACGGCAGCCGCAGGACGCCCAGCCGCAACGAGTCGCGGGAGAGCGGCCCGCGGACGGTGGTCACCTCGACACCGCCGGACCCCAGCTGCTCGGCGACGTCCTCCACCACGCGCTCGTTGGCCGTGGCGGTCGTCGCCAGCACCGGCGTCCCCGCCGGGAGGGTGCCCAGCAGGTCGCGGATGCGCCGGTAGTCGGGGCGGAAGTCGTGCCCCCAGTCGGAGACGCAGTGCGCCTCGTCGACGACCACCAGGCCGCAGCGGGCCACGAGCCCGGGGAGCTGCTCCTCGCGGAAGCGCGGGTTGGTCAGCCGCTCGGGCGAGACGAGCAGGACGTCGACGTCGTCTGCCGCCAGGCGGGCGGCGATGTCGTCCCACTCGGTCATGTTGGCGCTGGAGATCTCGACGGCACGGATGCCGGCGCGGGCGGCCGCGGCGACCTGGTCGCGCATCAGCGCCAGCAGCGGGCTCACCAGCAAGGTCGGGCCCTTGCCCCTCCGGCGGAGCAGAGCGGTGGACACGAAGTAGACCGCCGACTTGCCCCACCCGGTGCGCTGCACGACCAGCGCCCGCTGCGAGCGCTCCACCAGCGCGGACACCGCGGCGTCCTGCCCCTCGCGGAAGATGGCGTCGGGGCGGCCGGTGAGCTCCCGGAGGACACCGAGGGCCTCGGTGGCGAGGTCGGACGTCGGCGCAGCGGTGCTCATGCCGACGACAGTAGGCAGTCGGGACGACGAAACCGACCGCCCGGCGGGAGGTGTGGACGACGGGGGAGAATCCTCCGCGATGCGCGCCTCGGAGGACCTGCCGCCCGACAACCACGTCCACACCCACTGGTCGTGGGACACGGCCGACTCCTCGACGATGCGCCGCGCCTGCGAGCGGGCGGTGGCGCTGGGCCTGCCCTCGGTCGCGTTCACCGAGCACCTGGACTTCACGGTCTGGGACCCCGACGACCGGGCGACCGACGAGGGACTGGTCGACCGGCACGCGTCCCGGCACGCGGAGATCGACGTCGAGGGCTACTTCGCCGAGCTGGCCGAGGTCCGCGACCGCTTCCCGGACCTGCGGATCCTGTCGGGCGTCGAGACCGGCGAGCCGCACCTGTTCCGGGCGAGCGTCGACGCCTACCTGCGCAACGCCCCGGTCGACCGGGTGCTGGGCTCGCTGCACTCCCTCGCCCACGAGGGCCGCCTCTACGGCGTCGGGCACCTGCTGTGGGACGACGCCGACGGCACGATGCGCCGTTACCTCGGCGAACTGGTCGACATGATCGAGACCAGCGACGTCTTCCAGGTGCTCGCGCACGTCGACTTCCCCCGGCGCTACTGGCCCGGCGGGACGCACCGCTACGTCGAGAAGCACTACGAGGAGGAGTACCGGGCGGTGTTCCGGGCTCTCGCCGGCAGCGGCCGCGCCCTCGAGGTGAACACCAGCAGCCCCCTCGCCTCGGTCGACCAGGTGCGCTGGTTCCACGAGGAGGGCGGCGAGGCGGTCAGCTTCGGCAGCGACGCCCACCAGCCCGGCGCCGTGGGCCAGCACTTCCGGGTCGCCGTCGACGTCGTCGAGGCGGCCGGCTTCCGGCCGGGTCGTGACCGCTACGACTTCTGGCGCCGCTGAGACCCCCGAAGAGGTACTTCACCGCTAAGGAATCTGCCGCTAGGGTCCACCAGGTGACGTCGCAGCGCGTGGTGATCGCCCTCGGCGGGAACGCGATGACCGGGCCCGACGGCTCGGCGACCCCGCAGGCGCAGCGGGACGCCATCCGCGTGGCGGCCGGGCACATCGCCGACGTCGTGGCCGCCGGCGCCGAGGTGGTGCTGACCCACGGCAACGGCCCGCAGGTGGGCAACCTGCTGGTCAAGAACGAGATGGCCGCGCACGTCGTCCCGCCCGTCCCGCTGGACTGGAACGTCGCCCAGACGCAGGCGACGATCGCCTTCACCGTCGCCGACGAGCTCGACGCCGCCCTGCGGACCCGCGGCCTGAGCCAGCGGACCGCCGGCCTGATCACCCGCACCCTCGTCGACCTCGACGACCCCGGCTTCGTCGAGCCCTCCAAGCCGGTCGGCCGCTACCTCCCGCGCGAGGAGGCCGAACGGTTCGTCGCCCTCGGCCAGAACTGGGAGGACCGGGGCGAGCGCGGCTGGCGGCGCGTGGTCGCCTCCCCCGAGCCGAGGTCCGTCGTCGACTCCCCCGCCATCCACGCCCTGGCGGCCGCCGGCTTCGTCGTCGTCTGCGCCGGCGGCGGCGGCATCCCGGTGACGGACGACGGCCGGGACGGCGAGGCCCTGCGCGGCGTCGAGGCGGTCATCGACAAGGACCTGACGGCGGCGATCCTCGCCCGCGAGCTGGACGCCGACACCCTCGTCATCGCCACCGACGTCCCCAACGTGATGGTCGACTTCGGCACGCCGTCCCAGCGGCCGCTCGGCCGGGTGACCGTCGCCGAGCTGCGGGAGCACGCGGCGGCCGGGCAGTTCGCGCGGGGCAGCATGGGCCCCAAGGTGGAGGCCGCCCTCCGATTCGTCGAGGGAGGCGGCTCGGCGTCCGGAGGACGGAGAGCCGTCATCACCTCGCTCGAGCACATCGCCGACGCCGTCAGTGGTGACGACGCCGGCACCGTCCTGACCAACTCTTAGAGGGAGAGCCAGTGCCCGCACCGATCGAGGTCCGCAAGGTCCCGCTGCACAACGTCAGCGACGCCTCCGAGCTCGCCAAGCTCATCGACGACGGCGTCATGGAGGCCGACCGGGTCGTCGCCGTCATCGGCAAGACCGAGGGCAACGGCGGGGTGAACGACTACACCCGCATCATCGCCGACCGCGCCTTCCGCGAGGTGCTGATGGAGAAGGGCACCCGCTCGGCCGACGAGGTCAAGCAGATCCCGATCGTGTGGTCCGGCGGCACCGACGGCGTGATCAGCCCGCACGCCACGATCTTCGCCACGCTCCCCGAGGACGCCGTCGAGAAGACCGACGAGCCCCGGCTGACCGTGGGCTACGCGATGAGCGACGTCCTGATGCCCGAGGACATCGGCCGCATCTCCATGGTGGAGAAGGTGGCCGAGGGCGTGAAGCGCGCGATGGAGGCCGCCGGCATCACCGACCCGGCCGACGTCCACTACGTGCAGACCAAGACGCCGCTGCTGACCATCGAGACCATCCGCGACGCCAAGAACCGCGGCAAGGACACCTACTACGACGAGCCGCACGGCTCGATGGACCTGTCCAACGGCACCACCGCGCTGGGCATCGCCGTCGCCCTCGGCGAGATCGAGATGCCGAAGCAGGAGCAGGTCATGCGCGACCTGTCGCTGTTCAGCGCCGTCGCCTCCTGCTCGTCGGGCGTCGAGCTGGACCGGGCGCAGATCGTCGTCGTCGGCAACGCCCGCGGGCACGGCGGCAACTACGTGATCGGCCACTCGGTCATGAAGGACGCCCTCGACCAGGACGGCATCTGGGACGCCATCCGCCAGGCCGGTCTCGACCTGCCCGAGCGCCCGCACGTGAGCGACCTCGGCGACCGGCTGGTCAACGTCTTCCTCAAGTGCGAGGCGGACCCGACCGGTTACGTCCGCGGGCGGCGCAACGCCATGCTCGACGACTCCGACGTCTTCTGGCACCGCCAGATCAAGGCCACGGTCGGCGGTGTCGCCGCCTCGGTGACCGGCGACCCGGCGGTGTTCGTCTCGGTGGCGGCGGTCCACCAGGGTCCGTCGGGCGGCGGCCCGGTCGCCGCCATCGTCAAGGCCTAGCAGCAGGCAGCCCGGGGAGGTCGGGGGTCGGTGACCCTCGGCCTCCCCGTCGCGTTCCCGGGGTCAGGCGACCTGGCCCCAGAGACCGCGCAACCGGCCGTCGACGACGGTCGTCGACTCCGCCGGCTGAGCTGCGGGGACGGGCGGCCTGCCGCGGCGGCGGTCGCCGGCGACGGGGACCACGAAGCGGTAGGTCGCGTCGACGTCGCGGACGGCGAAGGTGTCCTCCTCCTCGCCGGCGTGGTGCAGGACGACGGTGTCGAAGCGCTCGGCGACGCGGTGCAGGGACTCCGCGTCGGACACGTCGATCACGGTCGCGCCGGGCTGGAACGACGTCACCGGCAGGATGCGGTCCGCGTGGCGCACCAGGAACCGGTCGGAGACGTCCCCGCGCCCCGTCCGGCTGACCCAGGCACCGGCGCCGAGGGCGACCAGGGACAGCAGCAGGGCCGCGCCCGCCGTCTTCCGGGCGGTGCCGATCGGGACCGACAGCCCGAGCAGCTGGAGCGAGCGCGGGCCGACCTCCTCGATCTCGACGGGGGTCGCGGTGCTGGGAGACAGGTCGGCGGCCTCGGTGCCCAGCGGCCGCAGGGCCGCGTCGTCCAGCGCGAACACCAGACCTGCGGGCGGGGTCGCGGTGAACGGTCGACCGTGCACGGTGCCGGTCGTCTCGGACACCGGGGTGACGGTCAGCGTGCCCCCTCCGCCGGACGACCCGGTCTCCTCCTGGTGCCGGCGCAGCAGGTCCAGCGCGGCGTCGGTGTCGACGGCCACGGCTGCCGACGCCGTCCCGCCCTCGAAGGCGGCCACCGGACCGGAGGACAGGACGGCGCTCCAGCCGTCCTGCGCGGCCACGAGGACGTCGAGCCGCACGGTGCCGGTCACGCCCGCCAGGTCGGGCCCGCTGACGCTCGTGGCCGCGGTGACGGTCAGGTCCTCGACCAGGCGGTTCCAGACCGTGTCGCCGGTCTCGACCGCTCCGGTCGGATAGGTCGTCCCCGTCTCCGCCGTGCCGCTGTAGCTGAAGTCGCTGCGCTGGGTCACGTCGACCGTGCGCGTCTCCGTCGCGGTGGGTGGGAGGGCCAGCAGCACGCCGCACGCGACGGCGGCGACGAGCGCGATCCCTGCGGCGCCGACCGCGACCTGCCGGGCGCGCCCGCGGGTGGACGTGGCGAAGCCCGACCGCGTCCGCGCGTGGGCATGACGGGCGGGGCCCCGAGCGGACCTGGCACCGGCCCGACGGCGGCGCAGCCAGCCGGCGGTGCGCCGGCCACGTGGATCGTGCAGCCCGCCGAGCAGGACGAGCATCCCGCCGGCCAGGGAGAAGAGGACTCCCGGCGAGCTCACGGCGCCGATCACCTGACCGCCGTGGGGGATGCGGACGAAGAGGCGGCCGAGGATCTCCTCCTCGGCCGGCCGGTCCTCGTCGAGCCAGTCGTTGTTGTCGCCCTGGGTGACGAAGCCGGCGGCGTCCACGGAGACGATGCGGTGCATGACGACCGTGTCGAGCGTCTCGCTGCGGTAGGCGACGACGTCGCCCACGTCGTAGCCGTCGGCCGGGCTGAGCAGCGCCAGGTCCCCCGCGTGGAAGTCCGGCTCCATGCTGGTGCCGTGCGTGGCCACGTAGGTCATCGACCCGCCGAGCGTGGTCGGCAAGAACAACCACACGGTCACGAGCACCAGCGCGGCGAGGGCGCTGGTGCTGGCGACTTTCGACGGGGAGGTCATCTCTGGAGGCAGGAGCCGAGATCAGGCGGGGCGACCGAGTGGCCGCCCCGCCCGGTCCGAAGGGCTACTTGGACACCACCGTCAGGCCCACCTCGGTGATCGGCTCGATGTCCAGGGTGTTGACGACCTCGCACGTGATCACGTGCGAGGTGCTGCCGGGGTTCGAGTAGACGCAGTTGTTGGTCACGTCGCTGGCGAACAGCACCGCGTTGCTCGCGTTCTTGATCGTCAGGTACGCGTTCATGTCGGCGGTGGACTCGGTGATGGTGAAGACGACCTTGTCCAGCTTGCTGGTGTCCGCCGCGAGGGGGATGTACGCGACGTTGCTGACGGTCACACCGGTCACGGTGAGCTTCCCGTAGCCGGCGTTGTCGTCGAGGATGCCGGTGGCGTCGAAGGTGTTACCAGCAGTGAAGGCCGAGGTCGTGGCGACGGCACCGGCGACCGCGACACCGGCGAGCAGAACGCGCGACACGCGCATAGCAGGGTCCTGTTCTCTCGTGGCTCAGTACGGCGCGGATGGGTTCACCCGGCTCAGCGACGGCTGGCCTGATCGTTGACGAAGTCAGCTTCGGCAGCCGGGCCACGGACTTAACTCCTGTCCCAAGAAATGACTGGAGTCGCTAAAGAGACACCGCCGAGTCGGTCATGGAATTCGTTCGCCCGGGGCAGGAAATGGCGAAAAGGGCCGTGCCGGGGAGCTGCGTTCAGCCGCCGTGGCGGTAGAGCAGGAAGGCGACGTCGTCGTCCGGCGCGTCGCCGAAGAGCTTTCCGCGCAGCACCTCGGCGAGCTCCTCCGGCGGCAGCTCGCGGCCGGCGACGAGCGCGCCGACCGCGCGGGCGGTGCCCTCGTCCAGCGCCTCGCCGCGCCGCTCGACGAGGCCGTCGGTGTACAGCAGCAGCGTCGACCCCGGCGCCAGGACGACGTCGGCCTCGGGGCGGTCCAGCTCGGGGACGACGGCGAGGGGCAGTGACGCTCCCTCGCCCAGCAGCCGGGGGTGGCCGTCGACGTCCACCACGATGCCCGGTACGTGGCCGGCGCTGCTGTAGCGCAGGGCGCCGGTCCGGGTGTCCACGATGCCGCAGACCACGGTGCTCACCGCGGCTCCGGGAACGAGTTCCGCGAACCGGTCCAGCGCGCTGAGCACGTGCGCCGGGGACCGGCTCTCCAGGAGCAGGGCCCGGCCGGCGCTGCGCAGCTGGCCCATCACGGCGGCGGCCGGGAGGCCGGTGCCGACGACGTCCCCGACGACGACGCCGTGCCGGCCGTCGGGCAGGTGGACGACGTCGTACCAGTCGCCGCCCACCTCGAGGGTGCCGCTGGCCGGCTCGTAGTGGACCGCGAAGCCGCCGGGGAGGTTGGTGGGACCCAGGACGGCGCGCTGCAGCGTGACGGCGACCTCGGTGAGGAACTGGGCGCGGGCGCGGTCCAGCTCCGCCTGCTCCTCGGCCCGGCGCCGCTCCAGCTCGACGGCGCGGGCGTCGGCCAGCGCGGCCGAGACCTGTCCCGCGGCCAGGGAGAGGAAGACGCGGTACTCCTCGTCGAGCCGCAGGTGGGGGCTCGTCCCGACCACCAGGGCGCCGACGGGGCGCGGCTGACCGGCGACCACGAGCGGCAGGACGACGGCGGTGTGCACGTCGGCCTGCCCGATCGGGCTGGCGCCCAGCACGGAGAGACCGGGGAGCCGCTCGCCGAGCCGGGTGAGGGTCTGCGCCACCCCCGTGGCGATCGCCGTGCGCACGGGCTCCAGGAGGACCGGGCTGGCCAGGTGCCCCGGTTCCCCGACGCCCTCCGAGGCGATGAGCCGGGCACCGGTCCCGTCGTCGAGGTAGACGGCGCCCACCGGGCAGTCGGCGCGCGCCGCGGCGAGCACCCGGAGCACGGCGGCGACGGCCTCGGCCGTGTTGCCGTGCGTGGAGCGCGGCAACCCGCCGAGCTCGGACAGGATGCCCAGGCGCCGGGTGGCGAGCACGCGGGAGGTGGTCTCGACGACGACGTCCAGCAGCCCGGCGACGACGCCGCCGGGGGCGACGACGGGGCTGTAGGCGAAGGTGAAGTAGCACTCCTCCGCGAAGCCGTACCGGGTCATGACCAGCGGCCGGTCCTCGAAGTGCGGGGCGCCGCCGGCGAGACCCTCCTCGATGGCGGGCTCGATGTCGTCCCAGACGTCGGGCCAGACGTCGACGACGCGTTCCCCGAGGGCGTCCGGGTGCCGCAGGCCGAGGATGGGCGCGTAGCCGTCGTTGTAGATCATGACGAGCTCGGGGCCCCACATCAGGAGCATGGGGAACCGGGAGTTGAGGCAGGTCGCGACGGCGGTGCGCAGGGTCGGCGACCACTGCTCCTCGGGGCCGAGCGACGTCGCCGCCCAGTCGTGCTCGAGGACCATGCGCTGGAGCTCGGTGCGGGGTGTCCCCGCGACCAGCTCCGCCAGCCGCCTGTCCAGCCCCACCACCCCCACCCGTCGCCGACCGGTCGCCGTCGCGGATGCCGGTACCCGATCGTCTCATCCCGGGCGGACGGGCCGGCGGCGCTCCAGCGCGTCGACGTCGGCCCCGCCTGCGTGATCGGGGGTGAGCCCCACGCTCCCCGGGTGGTGGCGGAGGACGCAGGACGGCCGCTCGCTCACCCGGACGACGTCGGTCAGGGCAGGATCGCGTCCACGTACCCGCCGTCCACGCGCACCGCGGCACCCGTCGTCGCCGATGCGAGCGGGGAGGCCAGGTAGACGCACATGTTCGCGATCTCCTCGGGCTCGATCAGCCGCTGGAGCAGCGACTGCGGCCGGTGCAGCCGCATGAACTCCCGCTGCGCGTCGTCCCAGGGCAGATCGCCGACGAGCGACCGGACGAAGTCCTCGACGCCGCCCGTGTGCGTGGGCCCGGCGATCACCGAGTTGACCGTCACACCGGAGCCGGCGGCCGCCTTGGCGAACCCGCGGGCCACGCCGAGCAGCGCGGTCTTGCTGACGCCGTAGTGGACCATCTCGGCAGGGATCGCGACCGCCGAGTCGCTGGCGATGTACTGCACCCGTCCCCAGCCGCGCTCCTGCATGCCCGGCAGGTAGGCCCTGGTCAGCCGGACGGAGGTCAGCACGTTCGTCTCGAAGTACCGCCGCCACTCGTCGTCGGAGATCTCCAGCGCGGGCTGCGCGCCGAAGATGCCCAGGTTGTTGACCAGGACGTCGACGTCAGGCACTGCCTCGAGGAGCGCGGCGGTGCCGTCGTCGCTGGTGACGTCGCCGGCCACGGTCCGCACGCGCCCGTCGATGCCCTCGGCCGCGACGCGGAGCTTGTCCGGGTCGCGTCCGGTGAGCACCACGTCGGCGCCCGCACCGGCCAGACCGGTGGCGATGGCCAGCCCGATGCCCTGCGAGGAACCCGTGACGAGGGCCGTCCGGCCCGAGAGATCGATGCGCACGCACCGACCAAGCCACCCCGTGGCGCCGGTGTTCCGGCAGCGGCGCGCCTCCCGGGCTGAGGCGGGATCAGGCCTAGCTTGTTCCGGATCGCGTCGCCCTGGTGGCGACGACCACGGGTGGACGAGAGGCAGCGGCGTGCGCAGGTCGGCCAACCGAGAGGCGGCCCCGGCCGCACCGACGGCACCACGCCCTGCCGCCCCGACGCCCCGACCCGGCCGGAGCCGAACCCGTGACGTCAGCCTCGAGGATGCCGCGCGCCAGGCCGGGGTGCTGGCCCAGGCCAGCCGAGAGGTGGCCGACACCTCCCGCGAGGCGGCTACCTCGTTGACCGAGCTGCGCGCGGCGATCGGCGAGATCTCCGCGAGCACCGCACGCGCCTCCTCCGTGGCGGAGGAGGCCGTACACGACGCGGAGGCCGTCGACGCACGGATCGCGGCGCTGCAGGCGGCGAGCGGGGCGATCACCGACCTCGTCCGGCTCATCACGGCGATCAGCCAGCAGAGCCGGATCCTCGCGCTCAACGCGTTCGTCGAGGCGGCCCGCGCGGGAGAGGTCGGCCGTGGCTTCGCCGTCGTCGCGCAGGAGGTCAAGCAGCTGGCCGGCCGCACCGCGCAGGCGGCCGAGGACATCGGCACCCAGGTGGCGGCCGTGCAGCGCGAGACGGAGTCCGCCGTCGACGCGATCGCGCGCATCGGCGGCACCCTGGCCGCCATCTCCGACGCGCAGGACTCCATCGCCGCCGCCGTCGAGCAGCAGCGGGTGGCCACCGACCGCGTCGTCGGCAACGTCGACCGGGCCGCCGCCGGGTCGGCCCGGATCACCGAGGCGGTGGCGGAGCTCGCCGAGAGCCAGCGGGGGGCCTACGTGCGACGGGCGCTCGGGGTGGCCGAGGACCTGCTGAGCGAGGCCGGCGGGGCCGACCTGGGCGAGGCCCCGCGCAGGCTGACCGTGCGCGACCAGTCGACCTCGCACCCCCGCACCGTGGAGCTGCCAGACCTGCTCATCGGTGGCGTCCCGCTGGAGCGCAACGAGGACCCGCGCCGCCCGTCGGCCCTCGTGGACGACGTCGTCGCGCAGGTCGGGGGCAGCTGCACGGTGTTCCAGCGCCTGGATGCCGCGGGCAGCATGGTGCGGGTGGCCACGAGCGTCGTCACGCCGGCCGGCAAGCGGAACGTCGGCACCTACATCGCACGGACGAATGCCGACGGCACCGCCAACCCGGTGCTCGCCGCCGTCCACGCCGGGCAGACGTACACCGGCGCGGCCACCGTGGCCGACCGGCCGTACTTCACCGCCTATGCCGGCCTGCGGTCCTCGGCGGGCGAGCTGATCGGGATGCTGTACGTCGGGATCCCGCTGGACTCGCTGCCCGCCTGAGGCCGGGTCAGCGGGAGTAGTACTCGACGACGAGCTGCTCCTCGCAGATCACCGGGACCTCGTCGCGGCCCGGCGTCCGCTCGACGCGCGCCACCAGGTCGGCCAGCCGCACCTCGAGGTACTTCGGAGCCTCGGCGTGCGCACCGGAGGCGGCGACGAGGAACGGCTCTTTCTTCTTCGACTTCTCCGCGACCTCGATGAAGTCACCAGGCGTGAGCCGGTAGGAGGGGCGGTCGACCCGCTTGCCGTTGACCAGCACGTGCTGGTGGGTGACGAACTGCCGGGCCTGGTAGATCGTCCGTGCGAAGCCGGCGCGCAGGACGGTGGCGTCCAGGCGTGACTCGAGGTCCTGGATCAGCGCCTCACCAGTCTTGCCACCGGAGCGCTTCGCCCGGTCGAACGCCGCCCGCAGCTGGGTCTCGCTGATGTCGTACTGCGCCCGCAGCCGCTGCTTCTCCTTGAGCCGGGTGGAGTAGTCGCTGTCCTTGCGGCGCTTGCGACCGTGCTCACCCGGGGGGTACGGCCGGCGCTCGAAGTACTGGACGCACTTCGGGGTGAGCGGGATGCCCAGCGCGCGGCTGAGCCGGACCTTGGGGCGGGGCGTGTTCACATGACCTCCGGTTTGGTTAGGCTCACCTTACTACTCGTTTCACCGAACCTCCGAGGTGGTCCATGACGGCCGGTCCGACCCACTCGTCCGCGACCACGGACCACCAGCCACCGGTGGCCGAGCGCGCCCGCACGGTCGCCGCCCGACCAGTGGCCTCGCTGTACTGCGCCGGCCTCGGCATCAGCCAGCTGTGGGGAGCCACCACCACCCGCGGCGGCGAGGTGCTGCTCGTCGTCCCCACGTCCGGCGAGGTGACGACGGCGCTCGGGCACTCCCCCGTCGGTGACGTGCCGGCCCGCCTGACGGTCACCGGCCGCGCACCCTTCCCGCTCCGGCACCCGGTGCGTGGTCTGGTGCAGCTCTCCGGGTGGGTCGCCCCGGTGCCGGAGGAGGACGTCGCCCGGCTGGTCCTCGACTTCGCCGACAGCCACCCCTGCGACAGCCTGTTCGACGTCGGGCTGAGCGCGACGCTGCTGCGGATGGACCTCGCGGAGGTGCTGCTGGAGGAGGCAGGCGTGTCGAGCGACGTCGAGCCGGAGGACTTCCGCGGCGCGCGGGCCGACGGCGTCAGCGCCTCCGAGATCGAGCTCGTGGCGGCGGAGCGCGGGCCGCTGGACCGCCTCACCCGGCGCGTGCAGTGCTGGGCGGGACGGCAGGACGACGTCCGCCTGCTCGGGCTGGACCGCTTCGGCGTCCGCTTCCGGGTGGAGAGCCGGAACGGCTGCTACGACCTGCGGGTGCCGTTCGCCTCGCCCCTGCCGTCGCCGGCGGACTTCGGAGCGGCGCTCGGGCACCTGCTCGCCTGCGGCCCTGCCTGACGCTCGTCGGCGGCTCAGGCCCTGCGGGTCTCCTCGGCGAGGGCGACGAGCGCCTTCTCGAAGCACTCCTGCGGCGGCTGCACGAGACCGGCGCCGACCTGACCGGTGCCGGCGATCCGGCCGGCCATCCCGGTGTTGATCTGCGGCAGCCAGCCGGTGCGCGCCACCTTGAGGACGTCGATCCCCGTGGGCGAACCACGGAAGCCCATGATCGGGATCGCCATGGCGGGGTTCTCGGCCAGCGTCACCTGGTACATGCGCTCGGTCGTGGCCAGGGCGTCGGGCACGGTGCCGCCGACGAAGCGCACGATCGCCGGGGCCGCGGCCATCGCGAACCCGCCGATGCCGTAGGTCTCCATGATCGCGGAGTCGCCGATGTCGGCGTTGGCGTCGTCCGGGCCGTAGTCGCCCAGGAAGAGGCCGACCGGGGTGTTGGCGGGGCCGGTGAACCAGCGGTCACCGGTGCCGGCGGTCTGGATGCCGAACTCGGTGCCGTTGCGGGCCATCACGGTGACCATCGACGAGCCCGGGACGTCGCGGGCGGCGTCCATCGCGAGCTTCGCCGTCGGCATGCCCAGGTTGAGGAAGAAGTGCTCGTTGCCGCCGATGAACTTCAGGACGGCGGCGATGTCCGACGACGGGGCGTCGACCTCGACCAGCGCCGGCGACAGCTCGCGCAGGGTCATCAGGGACCCGGCGCGGTTGCGGTTGTGCGCCTCGTCGCCCATCTGCAGCATCTGCGCGAGCACGTTCTTGACGTCCAGCGGCTCGGCCATCGACCGGACCGCCGTGGACAGGACGGGCCCGAGAACGTCGCGCATCCACGCCAGCCGGTCGAGCACCTCCTGGTTGAAGGCCCCGTAGCGCAGCACCTTGCCGAGGCCCTCGTTGAGGTTGCTGAACGCCTTGCCGCCGTGGACCGGGTCCTCGAGGTACCACATCCACATCGACGGCGAGGTCACCCCGGCCATCGGGCCGACGGTGCGGTGGTGGTGGCAGGGGTCGAGCGCGATGGCGCCCGACGACAGCAGCGTCTCCGCCTCCTCCACGTCGTCGGCCCAGCCCTCGAAGAGGCACGCGCCGATCAGCGCACCGCGCATGGGACCCGAGGCGGTCTCCCAGGTGAGCGGCGGGCCGGAGTGCAGCAGGGTGCGGTCGGCCAGGCCGATCACCTCGCGGGCGGGCCGGACGTCGACCAGCCGCGAGCCGGCGGCGAGGATCCGCTCGACGGCCACGCGGTTGGCGGCGTTCCGGCGCGGGTCCAGGGCGAGCGCGGCGAGGTCGGCCGGGTCGCCGAAGCCCGGCGGCCGCCAGTCGACGTCGTGCACGTCGGCGCCCTGGGCGCGCAGCGCGTCGGAGAAGACGTCGACGCCCGCGGCGACGATCGCCGGGGGCGCGGAGAGCAGTCCGCCGAGTGTCACTTCGAGGCTCCCAGCAGGTCGAGGGCGTACCGCGTGGCGGCGGCGTTGGAGGCGAAGACGGCGGCGCCGGCCTCCGCGAGGGCGTCGGCCTGGCGCGACCAGCCCTGCGGGTCGGCCTCGGTGCCGATCAGGGCGATCACCACCGGCAGGGTGCCTGCCCGGCGGGCCGCGGTCAGCGCCGGCACGAGCGAGTGGGCCGGATCGGGGTCCGCCCCGTAGCCGAGGACGACGTCGAGCAGCAGCACCGCGGGCTCGCGGCGGGCGGCCAGGTTGCTGATGGCCTCGAGCCGCAGCGTCGGGTCGATCATGGGGTGCGCGCGGCCCACGGTCAGGGCGTCGTCCCCGAAGTCGACGACGACGTGGCCGGGGGCGGACAGGTCCGTCCCGAGGTCCAGCTCGGGCTTCAGCGGCGTGTTGGAGCGGATGTCGCCGAGCACCGGGGCGGCCAGCAGCATCGTCTCGTCGGCCAGCGTCCCGCCGGAGTAGAAGCCCTTGAGCACGGCACCGGGCACCGCGGCCTCCGCCGGCCCGGGCCGCGACGGCCAGACCGGGACGTCGAGGCCCATCTCGGTGAGCAGGCCCTCGACCGCGACGGTCAGGTCGGGCGTCCCGGGCGAGAGGACGGCGCTGCTGACCGGCACCGACAGCTTCCCGGCGGCCTCCGCCACCGTGGCGGCGACCGACGGCGCGGGCGGCTTGGAGACCACCATGACCCGCTCTGTGCCCTCGTCGGCGTCGAGCGCGGCGAGGGCGTCGAGGGTGGCGAGCCCGCCGACGGCCTCCGACAGGTCGCGGCCGCCGACGCCGAGCACGTGCGAGACCCCGACGCCGGCCATGTCGAGCAGGCAGGAGATCTGCTGCGCACCGGTGCCGGACGCGGCCACCAGCCCGACCGGCCCGGGGCGGACGACGTTGGCGAAGCCGAGCGCGACGCCGGAGACGATCGCCGTCCCGCAGTCGGGGCCCATGACGAGGACGCCGGCCTCGTGTGCGGCCCGCTTGAGGGCCACCTCGTGCTCGACGGGGACGCCGTCGGAGAAGACGAGGACGCTGCGGCCGGCGGCGATCGCGTCGGCGGCCTCGGCGACGGCGTATTGCCCCGGCACGCTCACGATCGCCAGCGCCGAGCCCTCGAGCTCGTCGAGGCCGGCGCCGATCGTGCGCTGCGGGACCGCCTGCGCGGAGCCGGTCGAGCGCTCGCGGGCGGCGAGCGCCGCGTCGACCGCGGCGACGGCAGCGGTGAGCGCGGCGTCGTCGTCGGCGCGGATCGCGATCAGCAGCTGCTCGGGCGAGGCCGGCTCGTCGGGCGAGAGACCCATGTTCGCGGCCAGCTCAAGGTTGAGCGGCGTGGCCATGGCGACCACGACGGCGCTGACGCCGTCGGTGGCCCCCACCTCCCGGCTCACCTGCATCAGGCGGACCGAGTCGGCGTAGACGCCGCTGCGCAGGGAGACGTGCCGGACACCCGCGGGAGCGCTCACCCGGCGGACGCTACCGCACAACTGCCTTAGCGGTAAGAGATGTTCTGCAGTCCCACGAGAAGCCCCCGGCATCACCCGTTCCAGTGGCATTCACCTGCAATAACGATTTAGCACTGAGGCACTTCCGCCGTGTGCCCGGCGGTGCGACAGTGGCGCCTCCCAGTCCTGACAACGCCCGTTGTCCGGCATGGATCCGTGTCGGAAGTGCACGCCGAGGAGGCACTCAGATGGCGTTCGGTTGGAAGCTCTACGGGGACGGCAAGACGCCGCCCCTGGGTGAGGCGGTAGCGCCCGACGAGCGGCTGTCCTGGCCGCTCACCGTCGGCATCGGCGCCCAGCACGTGGTCGCCATGTTCGGGGCGACCTTCGTCTTCCCGCTCATCATGGGCCTGGACGCGAACCTCGCGATCATGATGAGCGGCGTCGCGACGATCCTGTTCCTGCTCATCGTCAAGAACCGGGTGCCGAGCTACCTGGGCACCAGCGCCGCCTTCGTCGGCGGTGTCGCCGCGATCCGCACCAACGGCGGTGAGTCCAGCGACGTCGTGGGCGCGATCCTGGTCGCCGGCGTCGTGCTCGCCCTCGTCGGCCTGCTGATCCACTTCGCGGGCCTCGACCTCATCAACAAGGTGCTGCCGCCGGCCGTGACCGGCGCCGTCGTGATGCTGATCGGCTTCAACCTGGCGCCGGTCGCCGCGAGCGTCTACTGGCCCCAGGACCAGTGGGTCGCGCTGGCCGTCATGGCCTTCGTCATCGTCTGCTCGCTGGCGCTGCGGGGCTTCATCGCCCGCATCTCCATCCTGCTCGGCCTGGTCTTCGGCTACCTGCTGTCGGTCCTGCTCGACGCCACCGCCGGCCAGATCACCTCGCCGGACGGCACGGGCGTCGTGTCCACCCGCGACCGGATCAACTTCGACTCGGTCGGCGACGCCGACTGGTTCGGATTCCCCGACATCACCACGCCGACGTTCTCGCTGAACTTCAGCCTCCTGGTGCTGCCGGCGGTCATCGCGCTCGTGGCCGAGAACGTCGGTCACGTCAAGGCCGTGGCCGAGATGACCAAGCGCGACCTCGACCCGTACATGGGCCGCGCGGTCGCCGCCGACGGCATCGCGACCGTGATCGCCAGCTCGGTCGGCGGTTCGCCCACCACCACCTACGCCGAGAACATCGGCGTCATGGCCGCCACCCGCGTGTACTCGACGGCCGCCTACTACGTGGCCGCGATCGTGGCGATCCTGCTCGGGCTCATCCCCAAGTTCGGCGCGCTGATCAACATCGTCCCCGGCGGGGTGCTCGGCGGCATCACCGTCGTCCTCTACGGGATGATCGGCCTGCTCGGCGCCAAGATCTGGAAGGAGAACCGGGTCGACTTCGCCAACCCGATCAACCTGGTGCCGCTCGCGGCCGGGATCATCATCGGCATCGGCCCGGTCAACCTGCAGATCACCGACGACTTCTCGCTGAGCGGCATCGCGCTCGGCTCGATCGTCGCCGTCGCCGGCTGGCACGTCGCCCGGGCGCTCGCCCCGGCCGACATGAAGGCCGCGCTGCTCCGCGAGGGCACCCACCCGGCCGCCGCGTCGTCCCTCGGTCACCACGGCGCGCCCGACCCGTCCTCGGTCGACGAGGTGGGCCGTCCGGGGGTCCCGGGCGCCACCCGGTAACCCTGCTCCGCCTGCTCCACGCGCACGCCGTCCCCGGTCCGTCCGGGGGCGGCGTGCGTCGTTTCCGGGTCACGATCGGGCGCAACGAAGATTTAGCGGTGAGGTACTTTCGCCGCCCCTCTGCGCGGTGACAGAGTGACTGCTTCGCACGTCTCGTACGGAGGTGACCGCAGCCGGTGAAGCCCGCACCGTTCCGCTACGCCGATCCCGGCACGCTCGACGAGGCCCTCGCGGTCATGTCCACCGAGGGTGACGGCGCAAAGGTGCTCGCCGGCGGGCAGTCCCTGCTGCCGCTGCTGTCCATGCGGCTGGCCGCGCCCACGACCCTCGTGGACATCAACCGGGTGCCCGGCCTCGCCTCGGTCGAGGTGGACGATGCCGGCGTGACGGTCGGGGCGCTCGTCCGCCACAACGCGCTGCTGCACGACGACGCCGCCGCGGGCGTGCAGCCGCTGCTGGCCCGGGCGACGGCGAACGTCGCCCACCCGGCCATCCGCAACCGCGGCACGACCGTCGGCTCGATCGCGCACGCCGACCCGTCGGGCGAGATGACCTCGGTCCTCGCCCTGACCGACGGCTCGGTCTCGGTGGCGACCCCCGCGGGCGTCGAGACCGTCGCGTGGCGCGACTTCTTCGTCGGCCCGCTCGAGACCTCGGTCCACGGGCCCGCCGTCGTCACCTCCGCCTTCTTCCCCGCCCTGCCGGCCCGCTCGGGGACGGCGTTCGCCGAGGTGGCCCGCCGCAAGGGCGACTACGCCGTCTGCGGCGCCGGCGTCGTCGTCACGCTGGACGACGACCGCCGGGTCGCCGCCGTCCGGGCCTCCTACGTCTCGGTGGGGCTGACCCCCGAGGTGCACGACCTGACCGACGCCGTGATCGGCGCGCCCGTGGAGAAGGCCGACTGGGCCGCCGCCGGCGAGCTGGCGCGCACGCTGGTCGACCCGGACACCGACATCCACGCCAGCGCCGACTACCGGCGCCTGCTGGTCGGCGTCCTGACCGAACGAACTCTGGCCGAGGCGGCAGCCGAGGCAGCTGGGAGGGCCGCGTGACCGCCTCCGTCGACGTCGAACGGACCATCACCGTCACGGTGAACGGTGTCCGCCGCGAGGCCACCGTGCCGGTGCGCCGGCTGCTGTCGGACGCGCTGCGCCACGACCTCGGGCTCACGGGCACGCACGTCGGCTGCGAGCACGGCGTCTGCGGGGCGTGCACGGTGCTGGTGGACGGCGACCCGGTGCGCTCCTGCCTGATGCTCGCCGTGCAGGTGGACGGGCACGAGGTGACCACCGTCGAGGGCCTCGCGCGGGAGGACCACCAGGGCGGCCAGGTGCTGCACCCGGTGCAGGAGGCCTTCCGCGAGTGCCACGCGCTGCAGTGCGGGTTCTGCACGCCGGGCTTCCTCACCACGATCGCCGCGGGCCTGGAGAAGCGGGACAACTCCGCCGACCTGACCGAGGAGGAGGTCGACGAGATGGTCGGCGGCAACCTCTGCCGGTGCACGGGCTACGCCAACATCAAGAAGGCCGTCCACCACGCCAACGCCGCCATGCGGGACGCCCGATGACGACGAAGCTGTTCGGGGAGCCGGTCCGCCGGCGCGAGGACGCGCGGCTGATCGTCGGCAAGGGCCGGTACCTCGACGACATCGGGCACCGGGCGTTGGCCGCGGCCTTCGTGCGCTCGCCGCACGCGCACGCCCGCATCGTGTCCATCGACGTCGACGACTGCTTCGACGTCGAGGGCCTCGTCGCCATCTACACCTACGAGGACCTGCACGGCCCGATGGCCGAGCCGCTGCCGGTGCTCATCCCCCACCCGCAGCTGACCGAGCCGCGCACCGCCTACTCCCTCGCCCGCGACGTCGTCCGGCACGTGGGCGAGCCGGTGGTGATGGTCGTCGCGACCGACCGGTACGTCGCCGAGGACGTGTGCGAGCGCATCGTCGTCACCTACGAGGAGCTGCCCGTCGTCGTCGGCGTGGACGCCGCGCACGAGGCGACGGCCGCCGTGCACGACGACGTCCCCGACAACGTGGCGGCCCGGCACCACCAGGAGACCGGCGACGTGGAGCCGGCGCTGGCCGCCTCGCCGCGGACGCTGAGCTTCACGCAGTACATCGAGCGCAGCGCCTCCATGCCGATGGAGGGCAAGGGCGTGCACGCCAAGTGGGACGCCGACGACCGGTCGCTGCGGGTCTACACCAGCACCCAGGCGTCGACGTCGGTGCGCGCGGCGATCGCGGCGAAGCTGGAGCTGTCGCTGGAGAAGGTCGAGGTGATCGCGCCGGACGTCGGCGGCGGCTTCGGCGTGAAGATCGTGCACCCGTGGCCGGAGGAGCTGCTGGTGCCGATGGCGGCCATCGCGCTGCAGGCCGAGGTGAAGTGGGCCGAGGACCGGCGCGAGCACTTCATCTCCTCGGCGCACGAGCGGCAGCAGCGCCAGGACATCACCGTGGGCTACGACGACGACGGCCGGATCACCGCCCTGGACGTCCACGTGCTGCACGACAACGGCGCGTACACGCCCTACGGGATCATCGTCCCGATCATCACCGCGACCCAGCTGGTCGGGCCGTACGTGATCCCCGTGTACCGGGTGCGCGTGGACAGCGTCTACACGAACACCGTGATCGTGACGCCGTACCGCGGCGCCGGGCGGCCGCAGGCCTGCTACGCGATGGAACGCACGATGGACCGGATCGCCGACGCCCTCGGGCTCGACCGGTCCGAGGTCCGCGAGCGGAACCTGATCCAGCCCGACCAGTTCCCCTACGACCACCACCTGACGTTCCAGGACGGCCGGCCGGTCATCTACGACTCGGGCGACTACCCGGGTCTGGTGGAGAAGCTGAAGACGCTGGTGGGCTGGTCCTCCGTGGACTCCCTGCGCGCCGAGGCCGCCGCCCGCGGCAAGCACCTGGGCATCGGCATGGCGCTGTACGTCGAGGGCACCGGGCCCGGGCCCTACGAGGGCGGGCACGTGCAGGTGCTCGGCAGCGGCAAGGTGCTGGTCTCGACCGGGCTGACCTCGCAGGGGCAGGGCCACGAGACGGCGTTCGCGCAGATCGTCGCCTCCGAGCTCGGGGTGCCGATCGAGGACGTCGAGGTGACCACCGGGGACACCCGGCGCTTCGGCTACGCGGTCGGGACGTTCGCCTCGCGCGCCGCGGTGATGAGCGGCAACGCGATCGCGCTGGCTGCCCGCGGCGTGCGCGAGAAGGCGCTGCGGATCGCCGCCGACGTGCTCGAGGCGGCGCCGGAGGACCTGGAGATCGACGAGGGCCTGGTGCAGGTCAAGGGCGTTCCCGGGACGTCGATCCCGCTGCGGACCGTCGCCGTGCTGTCCAACCCGCTGCGCTACGCGTTCGACGAGGCGGCCAAGCAGGCCACCCAGTTCACGACGCACGACGACTCGAAGCCGCCGGTGGCCGAGGGCGATGCGCCGGGGCTGGAGCACCGCGACTACTACTCGCCGCTGCGGTCGACGTTCGCGTCGGGCGCGCACGCGGCGATCGTCGAGATCGACCCGGCGACGTGGGAGATCGACGTCGTGAAGTACGCCGTGGTGCACGACTGCGGCAACGTGGTGAACCCGATGATCGTCGAGGGCCAGGTGCACGGCGGCGTGGCGCAGGGCGTGGGCGGGGCGCTCTACGAGCGGATGGTCTACGACAAGGACGGCCAGCTGCAGAACGCCTCGTACATGGACTTCCTGATGCCGTACGCGTCCGAGGTGCCCGACGTCGACATCGACCACCAGCAGACGCCGTCGCCGCTGAACCCGCTGGGCATCAAGGGCGCCGGCGAGGCCGGGGTCATCCCGGGGACGGCGGCGATCGCCTCGGCGATCGAGGACGCGGTGGGACGGCGGATCACGTCGATGCCGATCTCGCCCACGGAGCTGTACGACCTGGTGCGCTCCCCTGATTCGGAGATGACCGCAGCGGCCGCCGGCCGCGCGGGGACTGGAGTGATGGCGTGAACCTCGACGGCTCGGCAGTTCTCTCGGGTTCGCCGGAGCAGGTGTGGTCGGTGATCACCGACCCGGCCGTGCTGGCGCGGACCATCCCGGGCTGCGAGACGCTGGAGCAGGTCGGGGACGACGAGTACAAGATGAACGTCTCCGTCGGCGTCGGGGCGATCCGCGGGACGTACGCGGGCGAGGTGAAGCTCTCGGACAAGCAGCACCCGAAGTCGTACGTGATGCACGCATCGGGTGCCGGTGCGCCGGGGAACGCGCGGGCCCAGGTGACGATCAACCTGGACGACGCCGGTGACGGGAAGACGAACCTGACCTACTCGGCGGACGCCGTGATCGGCGGGCCGGTGGCGGGTGTGGGTCAGCGGATGATCACCGGCGTCGCCAAGCGCATGGCCGGCCAGTTCTTCACGGCGATCGACGCCGAGCTGACCGGCACCGTGACGCCGATCAGCGCTGCTCCTTCTGTTGCCGCTGTGTCGGCCAGTGACGCGTCGCTGGTGGCCGGCGGCGCGCCGGTCGCGGCACCGGGTCGGCAGGTGTTCGCGGGCAAGGCCGGCGTTTCCGCGGGAACGTCGGGGGACGCCCAGACCCTCCTCGTGGGCGCCGTCGGCGGGGCGCTCCTCACCCTGATCGGCGTCCTGGTCGGCTACCGCCTCGGCCGCCGGGCTCGGTAGCGAAGCACGCGTTACCCCAGCCAGGGAAGACGGCCACGCTGGGGCATTCGGCTCCTGGCGCATCACCACTGAACCGGTAACCATCAGTCCGTGAACATCGTGCTCCGGTGGGTCGACCCAACGGATCAGTCGTTGATCGATCGCATCGTCCAACTGGCGGACCGGAACAAGGCAACGCTGGGCCCGATGCCCAGGGGGGCCTTTCCAGAGTTTGCCCTGCAACGGACGCTTCTAGCTGCCACGACGGGGAGCGAGAGCGAGGTGGCCGGATACGCCCTTTTCGCTTCAGCCCTCGGGCGTATCCGCCTGATACACCTGTGCGTGCGCGAGGAGTCTCGGAGGCAGGGAATCGCCAAGTTGTTGGTGGACGAAGTGAGCCGCCACTACAGTCATCTGCCCGGCATCCGGGTGCGCTGTCGTTCGGACTACGCCGCCAAGGACGCCTGGCCCGCCCTCGGCTTCACGGCGATGAACGAGGTAGCGGGACGAGGGAAGGATGGATCAACCCTCGTAGTCTGGTGGAAGTCGCACGGCTTGCCAGACCTATTCAACGTGGATGACGAGGCGACCACTGCCTTGACGGTCGCGATCGACCACAATATCTTCCTTGACCTAGCTGTGCATCGGAACCGTCCAGGAGCTAGTGAATCTCAATACCTTGAGGCCGACTGGCTCGCCAGTCAGCTTCAACTGTCGTTGACTCCCGAGACATTCAACGAGATTCATCGCCTCGGTGACGCCTCCGAACGTAGGCGGCAACGAAGCGCTGCCACGAAGTTTCCGCTCCTGAATCCGTCGACCGATTCATTCGAGAGGCACCTAGCGGATCTACAGGCCAATATTCCAGAACTCCGGCCGCAGCATGACTCAGATGTGAAGCATATCGCTTACGCGGCAGCTTCCGGCGCAACCATTTTCGTTACTAGAGACACTGAGTTGATTGAGATTGCAGGCGATGCGGCCTCCTCGTCCGGTGTTCGCGTCCTGCGCCCATCCGACGTTGTCCCTCACCTCGAGGAACTTCGAGACGCATTCCGCTATCGGCCGGCCGCGCTCCGAGGCACAGAATATACGGTCGAGGACCTTCCGGCCGGATCAGAGAACGAACTCCGGTCTCTTATAGATATGGCGGGAGGGGAACGCCGCGCCGCGTTCGCCGCCCTTTTAAGGTCCTTGGCCAGTTCGCCATCAATACGGCACAAGGCAGCGCGCGCGCCCTCAGGAGACATTGTCGCCACGTGGGCACATGAAGCAACCCGGGACGCCATCGTCGTTCCCCTCCTTAGGCACACGCGACATAGTCTTGCATCAACCATCATCCGGCTCATCCTTGCTGAAATGCGACGAACAGCGGTCTCTCTTGGCGCGCCGAGGATAGTCATCACCGATTCCCACGTCAGCGCAGCATGTCGAGAGGCGTTGAGCGACGATGGCTACATTCTATCTGGGGGCACCTACGTGGCGTCGGTGCTCGATATCCGCGATGCCGATGATGCTCTGCGCGCGCTCGATCTTAGGCATCCGCTCCACAACGAAGTAGCACTGGCACGAAGGACAGACTCCCCTGCAGTCACAGCTGCGCTCGAGCACTTCCTGTGGCCCGCGAAGATTCTTGACGCTTCCCTTCCCAGCTATATTGTTCCGATCCAACCGAGGTTCGCGCTCGAGCTATTCGCGATGCAAGACACTTTGTGGGCAAGGGATCCTCTACTCGGAATCAGCCCAGAGCATGTCTATTACCGAAGCGCGCGGATGAATCCGTCGGCCCCCGCCCGCATCCTCTGGTACGCGAGCGGCACAGGGAGGGACCGGATCGGCGGTGTCGTCGCCTGCTCCCAACTAGTCCAGGTTGTGGTTGACGAGCCGAGGGTCCTGCATCGGCGCTACAAGCACCTCGGCGTCTATAGGCTTGTCGACATACAGAACAGCGGCAAGGGCAGTCATGCGACAGCCCTGCGTTTCAGGGACACGGAGCGCTTCGACCGGCCTGTGACCTTCGAGCGACTCCGCGAGTTGGCCGGAAACCGTCGGATGGGGACGCTACAGTCCCCGACCATGATCAGCGCAGAACACTTCGGAGCGATCTACAACGAAGGCACGCGTCGCGGTGCTCGGTGACCGTGCGATTCTTCTCAGCATTCGGCCTCGCTTCGCTGACGCGATTCTAGACAAGACGAAGACGGTTGAATTGCGGCGAAGGTTCCCTCAGGCAGCGATGGGCTCCACTATCGTCCTGTATAGCTCAGCCCCCACAAAGGCGGTTGTGGGATTGGCCGAGTTGTACCGCGTGACACAGGCGGATCCGGATGAACTGTGGGTCGGCGTGCAGGGAAAGTGTGGGGTAAGTCGACAGGAGTACGACTCCTACTTCAAGGGTGCCCATCGAGCCTTCGGCGTCCATATGCGGAATGTGGAGCGATTCTTGGATCCCCTACCTCTGGACGTTCTTCGTTCCCACTTCCGCCTACAGCCTCCACAGAGCTTCCGTTACCTGTCGCCTCACCAAGTACGAGGGATGGCCGGCTGGATCGGTAACCCGAAAGCGGCATAGGCTCGCGTTTAGCACCTACGTTCTACGGTTTCCCGCAGTCTAATTGCTCAGGTCCTCGGAATGTTCGCCAACGCGACGACTACCGGTCTGGCGCTTTCTCAAGCCGGTCGAGGTCGATCCAGTAGGTGTTCCGCATCCTCCGGTAATCGAAGTCTTGCCCCTGCGGAATTCGCCCTATGGTCAGTAGCCCCGCGTCTCTGAGCTCAGCGCTGGCCCTTGTCCACGTGTCATCGGATATCCCGTACTGAGGGCGCCGCGCACCGGGCAGCCATGGCGGGTCCTCGACCGTACGACCACCTTGCATTTCGAGAATCACTAAAAGCAGGGCCACCGCTGATCCCGACAGGTGGACGATCCACTCCTCGCGCCAGAAGCCGAGTGGAATCCGAATCCATCGGCCCGTCGGGCGCACGAAAGCACCTCCGGAACCAGCTTGGTCGAGCAGTCGCAGAGGAGAGGGCATACCCCTCCTCGGTGTGACCTCAAGGAGCTGCGCGTGGCGCAACCACGTCAGCGCGTCTGCCACCCGCCGCGCCCCCTTGCCACCCGGGTCGGGGAGCCCGAGCGCTTCCGCCATCGCACGACTCGGCACGCCTGCGCGTATGTCGTACGGCTCGTCCGTCGCCAGTAGGCAGAGCGTCAAGTACGTCTTCAGCCGGACTTCGCCCCCTCGACCACCGCGAAGGATCCGGGCCAGCGGCGGAGCGGCGGCGTCGCTGCTCCGAACGAAGCCGATGTCCAGCGCTACGCCGGTCCGTCGATGAGATCTCGCGACCGCCGCGTGCAGTTGGCGACGCGACTCGGCAGACCGCGAACCTGAGGATGCAGCCACCTCGGCGCCTTTCTAGCGGGGGATCTGGGGGTCCAGGGGGTCCGGGGGGTCCAGGGGGTTCCCGGTACTCCTCCTATTACTTTCCTGCACCGGCACATGGTCTGGCAAGCAGGATAACGACGTGAACCATCCAGGAACAGTGTGTGACCGACGCACGAGCGTGAGGTCCGACCGCTACAAGGGCTGGGTTTGAGGCTTGCGCGCGGGCTTGCTCGAGGGGAGTCTGAGCTTCGCCCCGGAGCACGGGGTGGCGCAGAGGCCCCGCCCGGTGCGAGCGGGCGGGGCCCCTTGAACCCCGAAGGGAGGTGGTGCTCGTGAAGCGGGGATTCCGACTGACGATCAGCTGGACGGCGACGTCGGTCAGTATCACGCTCGAGCCCAGGTAGCTTGGGGGGCCGGCCCGCATGGGCCGGCCCCCCAAGACCGCCACAACCATTGAAGAGTGCTCAGGGGGATGCTGGCAAGTCGCCCGGCTCAGCTGAGGGTGATCTCAAAGAGGTCTCGCGGTGCAGAAGCGGGGTCATCGGCGGCGCGCTCAGTCGAACTGCACCAAGCGACGACGGGTAGGCGCCTCGACGGTATGACGTATCGCTCGGACAACTGAGTGCAGCCGGTCAGGGGCGCCCCGGAGCTACACCCAAGCGAGTCCCTGTGTCGCGCTCGGAAATATGCCAAAGGCGCTCTAACTGTTTCTGCAGGTCCCAGCGGCGGAGGACCGGGCGGCGGACGGCGGGGCCGTGCGAGCCGAAGCGCGGCGCGTAGAGCTCGCCGCCCTTCGCCCGCGGATCGGTCGCCGCTCGGAGCTGGGGCCGCGCGCCCTCGAACGGCGTCATCCCCGACCGCGCCGTCATCGTCTCGAAGAAGGCCCCGAGCCAGCCGGCGCCGCCCTCCCGCACCGACCGTGCCTGCAGGTCGCTGTTGGTCAGCCCCGGGTGCGCCGCCAGGCTCTGCGCCGCCACCCCGGCCCGCTCGAACTGCTGCTGCAGCCCCAGCGCGAAGTGCAGGTTCGCCATCTTCGACCGGGCGTAGGACGCCCAGGCCCCGTAGTTCTTCCGCAGGTGCGGGTCGGCCGGGTCCAGCCGCCCTGCCCGGTGCCGGGCGGTCGACGTCACGGTCACCACCCGGGCAGCCGGCGCCGCCCGCAGCGCGGGCATCAGGTGCGCCGTCAGCGCCCAGTGCCCCAGGTGGTTGATGCCGAACTGCATCTCGAAGCCGTCGGCCGTCTCCCGCTGCGGCATCGCCATCACCCCGGCGTTGTTCACCAGGATGTCGATCCGCTCGTGCCCGGCCAGCACGGTCGCAGCAGCCGCCTTCACCACCGACAGGTCGCCCAGGTCCAGCGGCACCACCTCGAGCGACGCCTCCGGGTAACGCTCCCGCAGCCGCGCCTCCGCAGCGGCGGTCTTCTCCGGGTCCCGCGCCGCCATCACCACGTGCGCCCCGGCGCCGGCCAGGGCCAGCGCCGTCTGGAAGCCCAGACCGCCGTTCGCCCCGGTCACCACCGCCGTCCGGCCGGTCAGGTCCGGGATGTCCTTCTCGGTCCAGGTCACGCGGCGGCGGCCTTCGCCCGCGCTTCGGCCCTCAGCTGCACCGCCGTAAGCACCTCCCAGCGGATCGCCGTGCTGCCCGGCTGCACGACCATCCAGTACCAGCTGAACCGGCCCCGCGTGTTCGGGTCGGTCGCCAGCACCCGCGTCTCCGACGAGAGCTCCGTCCCGCCCCGCACCGGCTTCAGCCGGAAGTCCATGACCGCCTTCACCCAGCCCGGCTGGATGAAGCGCTCCAGCTCCTCGGCGTCCAGCTCCGGCGGCTCCTCGCCGCCCCGCAGCCGCCATGCCTGCAGCGCCCCGCCGAACACCACCGACTCGTTGTCGGTCGAGGACAGCAGCGGCACGGGCAGCGCGTCCAGGAACGGCCGGTCGTGCACCTGCTTCAACCCGGAGCCCGACAGCAGGACCGGCAGGAAGCGCGCGGCACTCAGCACCACGGTCACCGGCAGGCCGGACAGCTTCACCTCGTGCAGGGCCTCCCACACCACCTCCGGCGGGGCGTCGATCCACCGCGACTGCCGGGTGACGTAGTGGCTGTTGGGCAGCACGTCGTCGAGTTCCACGCCGAGCTACCTATCCCGCCAGGTCAGCGGGCAATCAGAGTGCGTCGTACACCGCACGGACGTAGGCCTCCGACCGCGCGGACCCGAGGATCCCCTGCGCCATCGCGTTCATCATGTACGTGATCGTGAGCCGGCGGTCGAGGTCCATCACGGCCAGCGACCCGCCCCAGCCGCCCCAGTAGAACGTGCGGCCCGACGGCACGTACGGCACCACCGGCGACCCGAGGCAGTAGCCGATCCCGAACCGGAACGGCTCCTCCAGCACCAGGTCCTTGCCGTCGGACTGCTGGTCGAACACGAGCTCGATCGTCTTCGAGGACAGCAGCCGCACGCCGCCGGCGGTCCCGCCGAGCGAGAGCACCCGCAGCACGTCGAGCACGCCCCGCGCGTTCGAGTGCCCGTTCAGCGCGCCCAGGTCGGCGGCCCGCCACTCCGGCGTCTCCGTCGCCTTCACCGACATCACCGGCGCCGTGAACGTGCGCACCGAGATCGACGCCGGGTCGGGGTCGCCTGCCGACTCGGGCCGCGGGGGCGCCACCAGCGAGGCGACCCGGTCCCAGTCGGCGGGCCGGGCACCGAGCTGGAAGTCGGCCCCCAGCGGCTCGGCGATCTCCTCCCGCACGAACGTCGAGAACGTCTTGTTGGTGATCCGCCGGACGACCTCGCCGACCAGGAATCCCTGGGTCGCCGCGTGGTAGCCCGACGCCGTCCCCGGCTCCCACCACGGGCGCTGCCCGGCCAGCCGCTCGCACGCCGTCTCCCAGTCGTACATGTCGCGGACGGAGAACGGCTGCTCCCAGCCGGAGACGCCGGACGTGTGCGACATCAGGTGCCGCACCTCGACGTCCTTCTTGCCCTTGGCCGAGAACTCCGGCCAGTAGTTGCCCACCGGCGCGTACGGGTCGAGGTCGCCCCGGTCGATCAGCATCAGCGCGGCCAGGTTGAGCACGCACTTCGTCGTCGACCAGACGTTGACGATCGTGTCCTGCGTCCACGGGGTGGTCCGCTGCTCGTCGCGGTAGCCGCCCCAGATGTCGACGACGGTCTCGCCGTCGAGGTCCACCGCGACGGAGGCGCCGACCTCGTCGCCGTCCAGGTGCTGCGCCAGCGCGTCCCGCACCCCGGCGAACCGCTCGTCGAAGCTGCCGTGGACCTCGGCCATGAGCCCCCCTCGTCGATCGCGCGGCGCCGTTGCCACGCAGACAGCGATCAGACCACGACCACAAGATCGCGACAACGACTGCTCGAGGTACTGGAATGTTCAAGTACCTGGGCCGGTTGCCCGGAGCACCACCAGCAACCGGAGGAACAGACATGGCACGGATCAGCGTGTTCGGCGGGACCGGCTACGCCGGCAGCAACATCGTCACCGAGGCGGCGCGGCGCGGGCACTCGGTGACGTCGATCAGCCGCAACCTCCCCGAGCAGCGCGTCGACGGCGTCGACTACGCCCAGGGCTCCCTGCTCGACGCCGACACCCGCGCCAAGGTCCTGGCCGACTCCGACGTCGTCGTCGTGAGCGTCGCCCCCCGCGGCGACATGGAGGGCCGCGTCGCCGCCGGCATCGCCGAGCTGGCCGCCGAGGCCGAGCGCGCCGGCGTGCGCATCGGCGTCATCGGAGGCGCCGGCTCCCTGCACGTCGCCGAGGGCGGACCGCGCCTCTTCGACACCCCGGACTTCCCGGCCGAGTACAAGCCGGAGAGCCTGGAGATGGCGGCTGCGCTCGACGACCTGCGGAACTCGCCGGAGAGCCTCGACTGGTTCTACCTCTGCCCGCCCGCCGGCTTCGGCGGCTTCGCCCCCGGCGAGCCCACGGGCACCTACCGCGTCGGCGGGGACCTCCTGCTCGCCGACGAGGAGGGCAACTCCTTCATCGGCGGCGCCGACTTCGCCACCGCCGTCGTCGACGAGATCGAGCAGCCGGCCCACCGGCGCGCCCGCTTCACCGTCGCCTACTGAGCAGGCTGCGCGCGGTCGTCAGGCCGGCGGCATTCGGCGGGTCTGCCGCCCCCGCGCCACCAGCGAGCCGTCGACCGCGCGCAGCTCGACGTCGTCCACCGCGACGTCGGCATCCGTCCACACCGTCCGCTGGTCCACGCGCACCCACGCACCGGTCTCCGGCGGCTCCCCGGCCAGGTGGGCGGTCAGCTCCACCGTCGGCATGGCCGCCGGCACCGTCCGGACGGCGAACAGCGACGGCGGGAGCGCGTCGAGCAGGACGCCGACCTGCACCAGCGGCGCCAGGCCACCGCGCATCCGCACCCACGCGTGCAGCCGCGGCTCCGGACCGCCGGCCAACGGCCGCGACGGCCCCAGCGCCCGGATCTCGGTGTGCTCGGCGATCGGCACGTAGTCGCGGGGAAGCTCGAACGGGACGCCGTCCTCCGGCCGGTAGCCGCCCACCGGCGGATAGGGCTCGTGCACCGGTGTCGCCGGCCGCGCCAGCGTCAGCACCTGGGCGACGGCCCGCAGGTCGCCGTCCTGCCACATCTCGCTGCGCACGCTGCCCGTGCGGCCCTCCCGGTCGGACGACGTCGCGACGTGCGCCGGCAGGTCGGCGGTGACGCCACCCAGCAGGTGCGCCGTCACCGCGCGGGGCGGTGCGCCGGCGTGCGCGGCGGCCGCCTCGAGCAGGTGGCCGACCACCAGCCCGCCCTGGATGCTGCTGAACGACCGCCAGGTGGGGCCGAAGACCAGCCCGGCCTGCTGCGCCGTGGTCATCGCAGCTGCCCGTAGAGCGCCGTCACGTCGGCCGACAGCCCGGCACGCACGTTCCGGGAGACGTCGTCGGCCACGATCTCGTGGTCGCCGGCGGCGATCCCGTCGACCGCGAGCCGCGCGACGTCGGCCGGCGCGGACTTCGGCGCCCGCACGTCGGCCGCCATGTCGGTGTCCATGTAGCCGACGTACAGGCCGGCCACCCGGATCGAGCGCGGCGCCAGCTGGACGCGCAAGGCGTTCGTCATCGACCAGCCCGCCGACTTGGCGGCGCAGTAGGCGCCCGTGCCGGGGAAGCTCACCCACGCCAGCACCGACAGGACGTTGAGGACGGAGCCACCGCCGTTGGCCTCGATCTGCGGCACGAACGCCCGGGTGACCGCCAGCGGGCCGAGGAAGTTGGTGGCCAGCTCGGCCTCGATCGCGGCGAGGTCGCCCTCGAGCAGGTCCAGCCGGCTGTCGACGCCGGCGTTGTTGACCAGCAGCGTGACGTCGCCGGTCGCCTCGACAGCGGCGGCCACGGACGCGGGGTCGGTGATGTCGAGCGCGATCGCCTTGGCGCCGGGCAGGTCGACGGTGTCGGGGTTGCGGGCGCCGGCGTAGACCGTGGCGCCGCGGGCGAGCAGCTCTTCGGCGAGGGCGCGGCCGAGGCCGCGGTTGGCGCCGGTGACGAGGGCGGTGGTCGAGGCGATGTCCATGGGCTCCTCCGGGAGGGCGGTCAGGGGGCGGTCGCCGGGGCGGCGGCCGGGGTGGGCAGCAGGTCGGCGTGGTGGGCCCGGCCGACGGCGAGAGCGAGGGCGCTGGCGAGGACCGACAGCCCCGCGACGAGCAGCCAGCCCCGGTCGGCGCCGGCGAGCGAGGCGCCGTCCCCGGCGACGACGGCGAGCAGCAGCGCGACCCCGAGCGTCGCGCCGAGCTGCCGGGCCGCCCCGAAGGTCGCGGTGCCGGTGGCCAGGGCGGCGGGCGGCAGCGCCGAGGAGGCCGCCGCCGACAGGTTGGTGAGGGTCAGGCCGACGCCGATCCCGGCGAGCAGCTGGCCGGGCAGGAAGCCGGTCAGGTACTCCGGCTCGGGGCCGACCTGCGCCCACCACCACAGGGCGCCGAAGGCGAAGAGCGCCGTCCCGGCCGTCGCGACGATCCCGCAGCCCACCCGGGCACCGAGCCGCCCGGCCGGCACCGCCGTGATCGCGGCGAGCAGCGGCCCGGGCACCAGCGCGAACCCGGCGGTCACGGCCGAGTAGCCCCAGCCACCGGTCAGCCAGAGCACGTTGCCCAGCAGCATCGCCGCGAAGGCCGCCATGAACACCGCGGCGGACAGGCACCCGAGCGCGAAGGCCCTCGCCCGGAAGAGCGGCAGCGGGAGGACCGGCACGGTCCCGACCGGGGCACGGGCCGCCCGCAGGACCACCAGCACACCGGCCAGCAGCGCCCCGACCAGGGCACCGAGGACGACGGCGTCGTCCCAGCCGCGCTCGGGTCCGGCCACCAGGCCGTACGCCAGCAGGCCGACGGCGGCGACGAGCAGAGCGGTGCCGACGAGATCGGGACGGCGGGTCTCCCCCTCGTCCCTCGACTCGGGCAGCACCCGCAGGCCGACGACGAAGGCGGCGATCCCGACCGGCAGGTTGACCAGGAACACCCACCGCCACGACGCCTCGACCAGCAGTCCGCCGATCGGCGGCCCGAGCGCGGCGGCCACCCCGCCCACGGCCGACCAGACCGCGATGGCCTGCGCCCGCCGGGCCGGCGGGAACGTGTGCAGGAGCAGCGCCAGCGACGTCGCCGTCACCATGGCCGCGCCGACCGCCTGGACGACGCGGAAGGCGACCAGGCTGCCCACGCCCCAGGCGAGCGCGCAGCCCAGCGACGCCACGCTGAAGGTGACCAGCCCGGCGAGGAAGACCCGCCGCCGGCCGATGCGGTCGGCGATCCGGCCGGCGGGGGCCAGGAGCGCGGCGAAGGTGATCGTGTAGCCGTTGAGCACCCAGGACAGCGCGCTGGTCGACGCGTCCAGCGACCGGCTGAGCTCCGGGAACGCGACGTTGACGATGAACAGGTCGAGGCTGGCGAGGAACACCGCGGCCGAGACCACGAGCAGCACGAGCCCGGGGCGGGTGGCGGTCGTCGTCCGGTGCTCGGTCGTCGTCATGCGCCCCCGCCTCCTGCATGGTTCGGATGTCGAACCGACTGGGCAGGACCGTACACGAGTGGGTTCGATATGCGAACCTTGTGGCATGACGACACGGCTGGACGACCTCCCGGGACGGCGCTGCTCCATCGCGGGCGCGCTCGACGTGGTCGGCGACCGGTGGGCACTGCTCGTCGTCCGCGAGGTGTCGCTCGGTGCGCACCGGTTCAGCGAGATCCTCCGCGGCACCGGAGCGCCCCGTGAGCGGCTGGCCGCGCGGCTGACCGCCCTGGTCGACGCCGGCGTGCTCGAGCGGCGGGAGTACAGCCAGAACCCGCCCCGCTCGGACTACCACCTGACCAAGGCCGGGCGCGACCTGCTGCCGGTCCTGCAGGCCCTCATGCAGTGGGGCGACCGGTACGTCGCCGACGTCCCGCCGGTGGAGCTACGCCACCGCGGGCACCGGATCCAGGCGTCCTGGGTGTGCGACGTCTGCGGCGAGCGGGTCGGCCGGGACACCGAGCGGCACGCGACCCACGAGAGCTGAGCTCCGGAACAAGACCGGCGCCGCGCGACTTGTCGCCGGCATGCCGAAGACCTGGTTCATCACCGGCGCGTCCCGCGGCTTCGGCCGCGAGTGGACCATCGCCGCCCTCGACCGCGGCGACTCCGTCGCCGCCACCGCCCGCGACCCCAAGACCCTCGACGACCTCGCCCAGCAGTACGGCGACCGACTGCTGCCCCTGCAGCTGGACGTCGACGACCGCGACGCGGTGTTCGCCGCGGTGAAGGACGCCCACGACCGGTTCGGCCGGCTCGACGTCGTCGTCAACAACGCCGGCTACGGCCAGTTCGGGATGATCGAGGAGATCTCCGAGGCGGAGGCCCGCGCCCAGTTCGACACGAACGTGTTCGGCGCCCTCTTCGTCACGCAGGCGGCGCTGCCGTACTTCCGCGAGCAGGGATCGGGCCACTTCCTGCAGGTCAGCAGCATCGGCGGGATCAGCGCGTTCCCGAACATCGGGATCTACAACGCCTCCAAGTGGGCGCTCGAGGCCTTCAGCCAGTCGCTCGCGGCGGAGGTCGCCGACTTCGGGATCACGGTGACGATCATCGAGCCCGGCGCCTACGGCACCGACTGGGGCGGCTCGTCGGCCAAGCACGCCGAGCAGAACCCCGCCTACGACGCCTTCCGCGAGAAGGCCGCCGAGCAGCGCAAGGCGCGCGCGGGCAACCCCGGCGACCCGCTGGCCACCCGCGAGGCCGTCCTCCAGCTCGTGGACGCCGAGCAGCCGCCGCTGCGGGTCTTCTTCGGCGACGGTCCGCTGGGGATCGCCGAGCGCGACTACGAGTCGCGGCTGGCCACCTGGCGCACCTGGGAGCCGCTGTCGGTCGCGGCGCACGGCCCGAAGAGCTGAGCGCGTTCCTGCGGGAACGCTCGGGCAAGCCGGCAGGCTTGCTCAGACGTTCCCGCGGGAACGCCCGTCAGCCGGTCCGGCCGGCCAGGTGCTCCTCGAAGGGGACTCGGCCGTAGGGCGGTCCGGCGACCAGGTTGTGCCCGGCCCGGTAGCCGGCGAACACCCGGCCGGGCCACCTGACCGGCACGACCGGCCGCCGCACCCCACGCGCCCCGGCCCAGGCACGGGCCAGCTCGCGCAGGGGTCGGACGGCCGGTCCACCGATGTCGGCCACGCGGCCGGCCGGCCCGGACGACGACAGCTCGACCAGCCGCTCGGCCACGTCCACCGGAGCGATCGGCTGCACGGCGAAGGCGGGCGACAGGAGGACCGGCAGCCGCCGCTGGACGGTGAACAGCTGGTCGACCAGCGTGTGGAACTGGGTCGCGCGCAGGATCGTGTGCGGCACCCCCGACGTCGACACCAGGCGCTCGATCTCCAGCTTGTCCCGGTAGTAGCCCAGCGGGATGTGCTCGATCCCGACGATCGAGACGAGCACCAGGTGCTCGACGTCCGCCCGGCGTGCGGCGTCGAGGAGCGTCCGCGCGAGGACGACGTCCTTCCGGCGCAGGCCCGTGGCCAGGTGGAGCACCGTGCCGGCTCCGGCGATCGCGGCCTCGATGCCGGCGCCGGTCAGCAGGTCGCCGGTCACCAGCCCGGGTCCGCTGCGCCGGCTCAGCGCCCGGACGTCGTGCCCGGCGGCGCGGAGCCGCTCGACTGTCGGGACGCCGAGCGCACCGGTCGCCCCGGTGACCAGGACCGTCGCCACCAGGCGAGTCTGCCATCACCAGGGGCGGCGGTCGGCTCGTCCGAGGGCGCCCGTCAGCCGGCGCGCGCCGCCTCCTCGCCCAGGCTGATCGCGTCCGGGTCCGACGGCTTGCCCTCACCGGTCTCGATGAGGCTGCGCAGGCTGTCCCCGACGTAGAAGGTCCAGGCGTTCCGGCAGACGTCGAAGCACTCGTAGGCCGGCACGAGGCCGTCGTGGGTGAAGCGGAGCTCGGTCCCGCCGTCCCGCTCGGACAGCTCGAAGCGGATCTCGGTGCCCTTCCACTCGCTCTGGTCCTCGATGAAGCCCATGTGGTTGTCGACGACCTGCCACACCACCCGCTGCCCGGGGACCAGTTCGGTCACCCGCATCCGGCAGTAGTGGATGCCGGGGACCCGGTAGGAGAACTCGTCGCCGACGGCACGGTTGTCGCCGTCGACCTTCGTCATCCACCAGCTCCGCACGTCGGTGATGGCGTCGATGACCTGGTCCGGCGAGCGGCCGGCGGTGAATGACGTGGTGTAGCTCGGGTTGCTCATGACTCCTCCAGGGGAACCGGCTTGCATGACGCAAGTCACCGTAGAGACGTGGGCTTTCGTGATGCAAGTGCCTTCGCTACGATCGGTCCCGTGCTGGGGAAGACGTATGACGCGGAGGTGTGCTCGATCGCCCGGGCGCTGGAGGCGGTGGGCGAGCGCTGGAGCGTGCTGATCGTCCGCAACGCCCTCTTCGCCGGCTCGACGCGGTTCGCCGACTTCCAGCGCAGTCTCGGGATCGCGACGAACGTCCTGGCGTCGCGACTCGACGGGTTCGTCGCGGCCGGGATCATGCGGCGGCAGCGGTACTCCGAGCAGCCCGAGGCGTACGAGTACCTGCTCACCGAGAAAGGGCGCGACCTCGCGCCCGCCCTCATCGCGCTGACCGCGTGGGGCGACCGCTGGTCGGCTCCCGACGGGCCCCCGGTCCTCTACCACCACCGCCCCTGCGGGGGCGACCTCCGCACGCAGACCGTGTGCACGTCCTGCGGCGAGGTACACGACGCCTCCGAGGTGGACGCGCTCCCCGGTCCGGGGATGCCGGCCGATCGAGCGCGGCGGATGGAGGAGCGCCTCACCGGCGGACGGTGACCCCGGCAGCACGACCGGGAGCCCTTCCCCACGAGGGGAAGGGCTCCCGGCGTCTCGCTGGTCCGGGCTACGCGACCGCCCGCCGGCGGGTGACGGCGATCCCGGCGATGGTCGAGACGACCACCCAGGCGGCGATGACCGCGATCGGCGTGGTCGCCGGCCCGTGCTGGGCCAGCGTGACGATGCTCGATGCGGGGTCCAGCTTCTCCGCGATGGCCGGCTTGACCGAGTTGAGCACCGGCAGGACGCCCAGCACCACCAGGTAGGTCCCGGTCATCGCGGCGGCCGAGTTGCCCACCGCGGCCCCGATCCCGGCGCCGATGACGGCGAATGCCGCCCCGGAGGCGATCACGGCGACCACGGCCTGACCGGCCGCGAACCAGGTGACGCCGCTGGTGAAGAGAGCGAGCGCCCCGACGGCGAGACCGACCCCGACCGATGCGAGCACCAGCCCGAGCAGAGCCATCGCGAGGGCCTTGGCGGCCAGCACGCGCCCGCGCTGCGGGACCAGCAGGTAGGTCGTCTGCACGCTCCTGTGCGTCCACTCACCCGCGGTCGACAGCACGCCGAGGGCCAGCAGGACCAGGGCGATGAGCATGCCCATGATGCCCAGCGCCATCGCGGCCGCGACCCCGCCGCCGCTGGTCATGGTGGCCAGCAGGACGCCCAGCGGGCCCACCAGGACGGCGAGCCCGGCGACGGTGCGGCCGGACCGGGTGGACAGGGACTTCCGGATCTCCAGGCCGGTCAGCGCCGGGAAGGAGGGACCGGTCCGTCGCGCCGGCGACCCGGCGGCCGGGAGGGTGGGGCTGAGGGTGGTGCTCATGACTGCTGCCTCTCGAGGTGACGTGGTGGGGAGCTGGGTCGTGGTGGTGGTCATGACGCGTCCGTGAGCTGGAAGAAGAGCTCCTCGAGGCCCTGCTGCGCCGGTCGCAGGTCGATCAGCGCGTGCCGGCCGGCGGCCGCCAGCGCGCCGACCCGTTCCGGCGAGGCACCGGGCACCACCAGGACGCCGTCCCGGTGCTGGACCTCGAGCCCGGCAGCGGCCAGCTCGGCCTCGAAGGACACCGGCTCGGCCGGCCGCACGGCGGTCCCGTCGCCGGCCAGCAGCTCTCCGATGGGTCCGTCGGCGACGATCCGGCCCGCGCCGATGACGAGCAGCCGGTCGACGGTGTGCTCCACCTCGCCGAGCAGGTGCGAGGAGAGGAGCACCGTGCCGCCGCGGGCCGCGTGCCCGCGGAGCAGGTCGCGCATCCAGCGGATGCCTTCCGGGTCCAGGCCGTTGGCCGGCTCGTCGAACATCAGCACCGGCGGGTCGGCCAGCAGCGCCGCCGCGATCCCCAGCCGCTGCCGCATGCCGAGCGAGTAGCCGCCGATCCGCCGTCCGCCCGCGGAGGCGAGGTCGACCAGCTCGAGGACCTCGTCGGCCCGCTGGGCCGGCACGCCGATCGTGGCGGCGATCAGCTGCAGGTGCGTCCGGCCCGTCCGGCCGGGGTGCACCGCCGCCGCGTCGAGCAGCGTGCCCATGACCGCTCCCGGGTTCGGGAGCGCCGTGTAGGGGCGGCCGTCGATCAGCGCCGCGCCGGACGTCGCCGGGACCAGGCCGGTGATCATCCGCATCGTGGTGCTCTTGCCGGCGCCGTTCGGGCCGAGGAACCCGGTCACGGTGCCCGGCTCCAGCTCGAAGGACACCTGGTCGACGACCGTCCGGTCGCCGTACTTCTTGGTCAGTCCGCTGACCGTGATCATCTCGGTTCTCCTGTCCGTCCCGGTCGCTCCGGTGTCGATGCACAGAGAACCGCCGCGGCCCCCTCGCCCGCGTCAGCCGAACGCCTCGAATGCGCTGGTCAGAGGTCGATCGGCTGTCATCCGAAAGTTGACCGGCGGAGTCATCGCGCGGCCGACCCGGACGGGCAGGACGCCGTCCTACGCTGCTGCCCATGGGGCTCCGCGCGCGTCTGTGGCCGGGCCTCTCCACGCGCAGCGTCTGGTTCGAGGTGCTCCTCGCCGTCCTCGGCGGGCTGAGCGTCAGCGCCGTCTCCTGGGCGCCCGGCCCCGCGCAGGTCTCCCTCCCCGTCGCGGCCGCCGCGTCGGTCGCGGTCAGCCTGCTGCTGCTCTTCCTGCGCCGGCGGGCTCCTCTGATCCCGTTCCTCGCGGCCGCCGCCGTGGGCGCGGTGGCCCCCGCGATCGGTGGCGCGATCCCGCTGGGCGCCTACGCCGTCGGCCGGTACACCGACCGCTGGTGGGTGCGGGTGGTCGCCGGAGTGGTCGGCTCGGTCGCGGTCAGCCAGTTCTGGACCGAGCAGTCCCTCGGCGAGGTCATCGGCGGCCTCGCCGGGGTGGCGTTCGTCGTCCTCCTCCCCGGGGCGATCGGTGCGTGGGTGCGGGCCCGTGCCGACCTGATGACGGCGCTCACCGAGCGCGCCGAGCGGGCCGAGGCCGAACGCGAGCTGCTGGCCCGCGAGGCGATCGCCGGCGAGCGGGCCCGCATCGCCCGGGAGATGCACGACGCCGTCGGCCACCGCGTGAGCCTCATGGTCCTGCAGGCGGGTGCCATCGAGATGGCCGCGACCGACCGCGACCGGGTCGAGCAGCTCGCCTGCCAGGTCCAGGTCGCCGGCCGCCAGGCCCTCGACGAGCTGCGGCAGGCGGTCGGGGTGCTCCGCGCAGGTGAGGACGACGGAGCGCCGCTCACGCCCCAGCCCGGACTCGAGGACCTCAAGCGCCTGGTCAAGGAGTGCCGCGCGGCCGGGATGACCGTCGACCTCACCTGCCCGGCCCCCGATCACGCGCCGATCGAGCCCGCCGTGTCGCGCGCCGCCTACCGGATCGTGCAGGAGGCGCTGACCAATGCCGGCAAGCACGCCCCGGGCGCCGAGGTGACCGTGGTCGTCTCCCGCGAGCCCGACCACCTGCTCCTCCGCGTCGTCAACGGGCCGCCGGTCGGGCCCTCGTTCAACCGCCAGGGTGGCGGGTTCGGACTGGTCGGCCTGGCCGAGCGGGTGCGCACGCTCGACGGCACGCTGCGCACCGAGCCCCGATTGGACGGCGGCTTCCTCGTCGAGGCGGTGCTGCCGACGTGACCATCACGGTGCTCCTGGTGGACGACGAGGAGCTCGTGCGCTTCGGCCTCCGCACGGTGCTCGAGGCCTCGGGCGACTTCGACGTGGTCGGCGAGGCCTCGAACGGGCTGGCCGGCGTGCACGCGGTGGAGGAACTCCGGCCGGACGTCGTCCTCATGGACATCCGCATGCCGGTGATGGACGGCCTCAAGGCGACGCGGGAGATCCTCGCCAGACCGCATCCGCCGCAGGTCGCCGTCCTCACGACCTTCCACGCCGACGAGTACGTGTACGCGGCACTGGCCGCCGGAGCGGCCGGCTTCCTGCTCAAGGACACCCCGCCCCGCGAGATCGCCGCCGCCGTGCGAGCGGTCGCCGACGGCACCGCGACGCTGTCGCCCAAGGTCACGGCGGCGCTGATCGAATCGTTCGTCGACAAGCGGGCGGCGCCACGCAAGGCCCAGGCATTGCGCAGGATCAGGGAACTGTCCGACCGCGAGCGCGAGGTGCTCACCCTGCTCGGCAGCGGCGAGTCCAACGCCGAGCTGGCGAAGAAGCTCTTCGTCAGCGAGGCGACGGTGAAGACCTACGTCTCGCGACTGCTCACCAAGCTGGACCTGGCCAACCGCACCCAGGCCGCGATCCTGGCGCACGAGGCCGGCCTGCTGGAGCGATGACTGCGTCCACCTGGGCACGTCGTGCGCTTGCCCACGTCATCGGGCGCACCTCCGGTGGGTCAGTGCACGGTCGCGGCCGGCATCGGTCCGGTCACGCCACCCGGACGGGCACTCCCACGGAACGCGGCGCACCGATACGTTCCCGGCGATGACCTCGGGCCGAGGCGGTGCGCGCCCGGTCCTGCGCCGGCTGCGGATCGGGCTCCTCCCGCTGCCTGGGCAAGCTCTCGGCCTTGCCGTGCTGGTGGCGGTGCTCGCCGCGGCCCTGGCCTCCGTGCCGCTCATGACCGGCTCGGCAGAGGAGGGCGCCTGGCAGCACGAGCGCGCCCGGCACGCGGAGTCCTCCATCGGCGCCACCTTCTTCTCCTCCTCCCTGCCGGGCGGCCTCGAGCTGATCGACGGGCGGGTGCTCAACGCCGCCGAGCTGGACGACGCCGTGGGCGCAGCCGCGGTCGCCCTCGACCTGCCCCGGCCCCTCGCGCAGGCCAGGCTCCGCGACCCGCTGTTCATCACCACCCCGTCCGGCCCGGCCCGGCTCGTGCTGGTCTCCCGCACCGGCGCCGAGGAGCACCTCGACCGGGTCGCCGGGACGCCCGGGCTGCTGGCCAACAGCCGGCTGGTCGAGCTGATCGGCCTCCGGCCCGGTGACGTCCTGACCGGCGGCGCCGACTCGGGCACCCCCGCCGCCCTGGCCGTCACCGGCATCTACCAGGACCCGGCGGTACCCCTCGACCCCTACTGGGGCGGCGTCGAGAACCTCTTCATCCCCCCGCCGGACCCGGGCACCAAGGACCCGGAGTTCCCCACCGTCGCGCTCTTCGCCCCGCGGGACGACGTGCTCGCGACCGCCGACGCCGTCGGGGAGGACGTCGAGCTGGAGTGGTACCTGCCGCTGCCGACCGGGATCGGCGTCGACGAGGCCCGGCGCACCGTCGACCGGGTCGCGCAGCTGCAGGCCGACCTCGTCGCCCCGCGCTCGCCCTCCGTCCGCATCACCAACCTGTTCGGCTTCGACCGGCCGGCCCCCGACTCCGAGCTGCCCGACGCGCTGGAGCGGGTCGACGAGACCGTCGCCCTCCTCGCGCCGCCCGTCCGCGCGGTCGGGTCGGGCGCCGCCGCGGCCGCCCTGGTCCTCGTCGGCGCCTGGGCCGGTCAGCGGGTCCGCCGGCGGGACGACGAGCTGCGCTCCCTCCTCGCCCGCGGGCTCCCTCCGTCCCGGGCCGGCGGCCGAGCGCTGCAGGAGGCGCTCCTGCCCACGGCCGGCGGGCTGGCGGTCGGTGGTGCGGCGGGGTGGCTGCTCGTGCGCGCATTCGGCCCCTCCCCGGAGCTCCCGGACGCCGCGTTGCCCGCCGCGCTGGTCGCGCTCGCCGTCGCCGGCGTCGCCGCGCTGCTCGCCGTCGCGGTCGTCACCACCGCCCTGGTGGCGCGCCTGGACTCGCCGGCCCGACGCCCCGACGCCCTGTTCGCGCGCATCCCGTGGCTGCCGGTCACCGCCGCCGTCACCGTGGTCGTGGCCGTCCCGGTGCTCACCGGCGAGGCCGACGGCGGCGGCATCGACCTCCTGCAGCTGGTCCTGCCGCTGCTGGTCACCGCCGTCGTCGCTGGCGCGCTCACCGCCGCGCTCCCCCGCGTGCGGGTGCGCCCGGCCCGCCTGGCCCCTGCGCCGTTCCTCGCCGTCTCGCGGGTCCTCACCGGCCGCGCCGCCGCCCGCCTCGTCGTCGTCACGACCGCGCTCGCCCTCGGGCTGATCGTCTACTCGGGCGCGCTGGCCGACTCGACCGACCGCACCATCGGCGCCAAGCAAGGGGTCGGTACCGGCAGCGACGTCGTCGTCCCGCTGCTGCGCCGGACCGTCGAGGCGGGCCCGCCACCCGAGGGCACGACCATCGTCGGCGTCGGGCAGCGGGCGCAGCTGTCGACCGGCGAGGAGGCCGACGTGCTCGTCGTCCGGCCGGAGGAGATCCCGACGGTCACCCGGTGGCACCCCGCGTTCGCCGACCAGGACGTCGACGAGCTGATGGCGGCCCTCGCCCGGCACGACGGTGGCGGGGTGCCCGTCGTCGTCGCCGGAGAGGCCGGGGCCGGCGTCGGCGCGGAGCTGGTGGTCGAGTTCGGCCGGGTCTACCGGGTCCAGGTGGACGTCGTCGGCACCGCCCACGCGTTCCCGGGCCAGCCCGGCCGGGCGCCGATGGTGATCGCCGACTGGGACCGGTTCACCGGCGCCGTCGAGGCGGCAGGCCGCGACCCGGAGACGGTCCTCGACCGGCAGCTCTGGGCCCGGGGCGACGACGCCGGGCTGCTCGACGTGCTGACGGCCAGCGGCTACGCGTTCGACCTCGACCAGGTGCGCACCACCGGCGACTTCGCCGCGCGGCCCGAGCTCAGCGCGCAGTCGTGGTCGTTCGGCTACCTGCGGGCGGTCGCGCTGGCCGCCGGGCTGCTCGGGCTCACCGGCATCGCGATGCACGCGCTGGCCCAGCAGCGCCGCCGCACCGTCGCCGCCCTGCTGCTCCGTCGCATGGGCATGCGCCGCCGCGATCTCGACGCCGCCACCGCGCTGGAGATCGGGTTGCTGTCCGGCCTCGGCGTGCTGGTCGCCGTCGCGGTGGCCGTCCCCGCGTCGGCGCTGGTCCTGCAGCTGCTCGACCCGGTGCCCGACCTGCTCCCCGGGCCGCTGTTCGCCGTGCCGTGGGGCAGCGTCGCCGCCGTCGTCCTCGGCGTGGCCGTCCTGACCGCCGCCACCGCCCTGCTGGTCGGGCGGGCGGCGCGGTCGGGCGACCCCGGTCAGGTCATGCGGGGTGCGCCGTGACCCGCGGTAGGTTCCGCCCGATGGCCACCTCGGGAGCACTGCGCCGGGCGCGCATCCGGCTGCTGCCGTTGCCCGGTGCCGCGCTCGGGCTCGCCGTGCTGGTCGCCGTCCTGGCGGCGGCCCTGGTCTCGGCACCCCTGTTCGTCGCCTCCGCCGAGCAGGGCGCGTGGGAGCAGAAGCAGGACCGGATCAGCCGGGTCTCCCTGGGCGCCACCATCCTCGCCTCGACGATCAACGGCCGCGGCGGACCCACGGCGGACCGGGTGGCGGAGGTGGACGAGCTCGACGCCTCGGTGATCGAGGCGGCCGGCGACGTCGGCCTCGGGACGCCGTCGCTGCTCACGATCCTCCAGGACCCCGTCGCCGCGACGACCGCGGAGACCGTGGACCTCGCCCAGGTGGTGTCCCGGCCCGGTGCCGCCGACCACGTCGAGATCCTGGCGGGCGAGGTCACCGACGACGGCGTGCTCGTGCCGGAGGCGCTGCTCCCGACCGGCTCGCTGACCGCCGCCAGCACCGTCGCCGTCCGGAGCGAGGGCGGCGCGAGCACCGAGGTGCCGGTCAGCGGCGTCTACCGCACGCCGACCGCGCCGCTGGAGGAGTTCTGGGACGGGCTCGGCTTCCTGTTCCTCCCGACCCGCGACATCAGGACCGGCGACCCGGTCTTCCCGCCGGCCGCGATCATCGCCCCCCAGCCGGTCGCGCAGTCGGTCGCGGGCACGCTCGGCGAGGACCTGTTCCTCAACTGGGCCATCCCGCTCGACGACTCCGTGGGCATCTCGGCGGCGCGCACCGCAGCGGACCGCTACGAGGCCCTGCAGGCAGCGCTGACCAACCCCGACGGTCCCGTCGCGGGCGTGATCGTGGAAGGCGGGTTCGAGACCGCCGCGGTGCGGACCGGGCTGCCCAACGCGCTCGAGTCGGTCGAGGAGACCGTCGACCTGCTCGCCCCTCCGGTGCGGGCGGTGGGGATCGGGGGAGGCGTCGCCGCGCTCGTCCTCGTCGGGGCCTGGGCCGGGCACCGCATGCGCCGCCGGGACGACGAACTGCGCTCCCTCGTCGCCCGCGGGCTCTCCCCGGCGCGGGCCGCCGGCGACGTCGTCCGCGAATCGGTGCTCCCCGTGCTCCTGGGCGGTGCGGCCGGCGGTGCGGCGGGCTGGCTGCTGGTCCGGGCGCTCGGCCCCTCGTCGGACCTGCCCGCCGGCGCCACCGACGCCGCCCTCGTCGCGCTCGGGCTCGGGATGCTGGCCGCCTTGCTCGTCCTCGCCGCGGTCACCGCCGCGCTGGTCACCCGGCTGGACCAGATCGGCCGCGGGCAGGCCGCCCAGCTGCTCGGCCGGATCCCCTGGCTGGCCGTCGTCACCGCCGTCACGGTCGTCACCGTGGTGCCGCTGGCGACCCGCGAGAACTCCGGCCGGGTCGACGTCCTCACCCTCGCCGTCCCGCTCCTGGTGACCGTCGTCGTCGCCGGCGCCGTCACCGCCCTGCTCCCGCGGCTGGGCTCCCGCGCCGACGCCCGGCTGCGGCGCCTCCCGACCGGCGGCTACCTCGCCGCGCGCCGGGTGCTGGCCGGCTCGGGCACCGCCCGCCTCGTCGTCGTGACGACGGCGCTGTCGCTGGGCCTCGTCGTCTACGCGGGCGCGCTGGCGTCGTCCACCGACCGGACCATCGCGGCGAAGGCGTCCGTGGCGACCGGCAGCGACGTCGTCGTCCAGCTGCCGCGGGCCCGTGCGGTCGAGGGCCCGCTGCCCGAGGGCGCCATGGTGGTCGGCGTCGAGCCGGGCGTGGAGGTGCTGCCGGGCGGCACGACGGCGAACGTGCTCGTCGTCCGCCCGGAGGAGGTGGCCGGCGTCGTGCGCTGGAACGACGCCCTCGCCGACCGGCCGCTCGCCGAGCTCATGGCCGCCCTGAGCGGCTACGACGGGGACCGGGTGCCGGTGATCCTCTCCGGGGAGCTCCCCGACGGCGTCCTCGAGGGCACCGGCGACGAGCTCACCGCGGACTTCGGCTACTTCGACCTGCCGGTCGAGGTGGTCGCCCGGGCCGACGCCTTCCCCGGCCAGACCGAGCGCCGGCCGCTGCTCGTCGCCGACCGGGACCGCTACGCCAGCGCGCTGGAGGCCGCCGGCCGCGACCCGGAGCTGGTGATCGCCCAGGAGCTGTGGGCCCGCGGCGACCGGCAGGCAGTGCTGGACAGCCTCACCACCGCGGGGATCCAGCCGCCCGACGAGGAGGACGTGACCACGGCGGCGGAGTTCGCCGACCGGCCCGAGCTGTCGGCGCAGACCTGGTCGCTGGACTACCTGCGCGCGGTCGCCCTCGCCGCCGGCGCGCTCGGCCTGGTGGGCCTGGCCATGCACGCCATGGCGCAGCAGCGGCGCCGGACCGTGGCGGCACTGCTGCTGGGCCGCATGGGGATGAGCCGGCGCTCCGCCGACGCGTCGGCCGGCGCGGAGATCGGCCTGCTCGCCGCGGTCGCCGCGCTCGTCGCCGTCGCGGTGGCGCTGCCGGCGTCGGCGCTGGTGCTGCGGGTGCTCGACCCGGTGCCCACGCTGCGCCCCGACGCGCTGTTCCAGGTGCCGTGGAGCAGCCTCGCGATCGTGCTGGCCGGCGTCGTCGTCGTGACTGCCGGCAGCGCCGTCCTCGTCGGGCGCGCCGCCCGGCGGGCCACCGGAGGGCAGGTGATGCGCGATGCCTCCTGAGGGCACCCCCGCGGCCGTGTGCGAAGGACTGGTCCGCATCTACTGGTCGCCCAGCGGCGAGGTGCACGCGCTCAAGGGCGTCGACGCCGTCGTCCCGGCCGGCCGACTGACCGCCATCACCGGGCCGTCGGGGTCGGGCAAGAGCTCGCTGCTGCGCATCCTCGCCGCGCAGGACCGGCCCACCGCCGGCCGCGCCGAGGTCGCCGGCCACCCGCTCACCGGGCTGTCGGCGCACCGGCTGCGCGCGCTGCGCCGACGGCACATCGGCTACGTGTTCCCCCGGCCGCCGCAGAACCTGCTGCCGCACCTGACCGCGGCCGAGCACCTCGCGATGGCCGGCAAGCTCCGCGGCGTCGGCCGGGCCGAGGTGGCCCGGGAGACCGGCGAGCTGTTCGACCTGCTGGGCATCGCCGACCGCGCCGACCACCTGCCCGGCCAGCTCTCCGGCGGGGAGCAGCAGCGGCTGGCGTTCGCGCAGGCCGTCGTCGGCCGGCCGGCGCTGGTGGTCGCGGACGAGCCGACCAGCGAGCTGGACAGCCGCACCACCGCGGACCTGCTGGGCGCCGTGGCGGAGCTGACCCGCACCGGCACCACCGTGGTCATGGCCACGCACGACCCGCTCGCCGCGGAGGCCGCCGACCAGGTGATCCACCTGCGGTCGGGCACGGTCGCGCACGAGGAGGTGGCCGGGCGGCGGCTCGCGGTCATCGACGGCGACGGCCGGGTGCAGCTGCCCGAGGAGGCGCTGGCCCGGTTCGCCGCCCGCCGCGTGCTGATCGACGTCACCGAGGACGGCGTCGTGCTCCGGGAGCCGTCATGACGCTGACCGCCACCGACGTGTCGAAGACCTACCGCCGCGGGCGGGAGCAGGTGCACGCGCTGCGCGGGGTCTCCATCGCCGTCCGGCCGGGCGAGGTGGTGGCGCTGCTGGGCCGCTCGGGCTCCGGGAAGACCACGCTGCTCAACTGCCTGCTGGGCTGGGAGACGCCCGACGCCGGGTCGGTGCAGGTGCCCGGCGCCCCCACGCCCGCGGCCGCCGACTGGTCGACCGTCGCCGTCGTCCCCCAGCGGTTCGGCCTGCTCGACGAGCTGTCGCTGGCCGACAACGTGGCGCTCCCCGCGCGCCTGGCCGGGGCGCCCGACCCGCGCGAGACCGCGGTGGCCACACTCGGGACGCTGCGGCTGGCGCACCTGGCCGACCGCATGCCCGACGAGGTGTCGCTGGGGGAGCAGCAGCGGACCGCGATCGCCCGCGCCCTCGTCGTCCGGCCGTCGTTCCTCATCGCGGACGAGCCGACCGGCCGGCTGGACGAGGAGCTCTCCACCCACGTGCTGACGACGCTGCGCGAGGTCTACGCCGCGGCCGGCACCGGGGTGCTGGTGGCCAGCCACGACCCGGTGGTGGTCGCGGCCGCCGACCGCGTCGTCCGCCTCAGCGACGGCCAGGTCGTCGACGACTGAGGGGCTTCGTTGCCACGAAGGCCGCTCAGGCCCGCTCAGGGCCGACGTAGCCGAGCTCGACCTCGCCCACCCGCTGGTAGGTCGCCATGATCACGCCGCTGCCGGACACCTCGTGGGCGGTCAGCCGCCACGACCGCGGGATCGTTCCCTCGCCGAAGAGCCGCTTGCCCTCCCCCAGCGTCACCGGGAAGACGACCAGCCGCAGCTCGTCGACGAGGTCCTCGCGCAGCAGCGTCTGGATCAGCCCGGCCGATCCGTGCACCTGCAGCTCCCCGCCGTCCTCGGCCTTGAGCGCCCGGACGGCGTCGGCGACGTCGCCCTGCAGCAGCTCCGCCGTCTCCCACTCCACCGAGGTCAGCGTCCGCGAGGCGACGTGCTTCTTCCTGAAGTTGAGGCCCTGGGACACGGGAGAGTCGTCGATCATCTGCGGCCACGAGGCGTAGAAGATCTCGTAGGTCGTGCGCCCGAGCAGGAAGTCCTGGGCGCCGGTGAACCAGTCGTTCATCTGCTCCCCCAGCGCCTCGTCGAAGAACGGCGGGAGCCAGCCCTCGTGCGAGAACCCTCCCGAGGGGTCCTCCCCGGCTCCTCCGGGGGCCTGCATGACCCCGTCGAGGGTGACGAACGTGGTGACGACGAGCGGACGCATGGCGACTCCTCCGGTATGCGGGCCGCGGTCCGGCCCCTCGGTAGGACGTCGAACGGGCACCGGTCTGATCGACACGTGCGGAGGAATTTCCTCCAGGAAGTCCCGCGGCCTGTCGATGGGGACGACGTGGGGAGGAAGCGCTCGGAGGCGGAGCAGCAGGTCGCGGACCTGCTGCGGACCGCGCGCACGTCGCTGCAGATGAGCGTGGCGTTCCTGAGCCGGCTCGACGGCACGACCCAGCACCTCGAGGTCGTCGACTCCCGGATCCCGCTGATCTTCCGCGACGGCATCACGCAGCCCCAGGAGACGACCTTCTGCCAGGCCATCCTGGACGGCCGGCTGCCCGCGGTGATCCCCGACGTCCGCGACTTCCCCGCGGCGATGGCGCTGCCGACGGCGAAGATCCCGCGGATCCGCAGCTACGTCTCCGCCCCGGTCCGGCTGTCGGACGGCGAGCTGTACGGCACCTTCTGCGCGTTCGGCCTCACCACGGACAAGGAGCTCGCCGAGCGGGACAAGGCGCTGATGGAGGTGCTCGCCTCGGCGGCCGCCGTCATCATCGAGCCCGGCCTCCGCGCCGAGGAGCAGCGCACCGAGATCGTCGACCGGCTCGACCCCGTCCTCGCCGCGGGCGGCCCGACCGTCGTGCTCCAGCCGATCGTCGAGCTCGCGACCGGCCGGCGGACCGGCGCCGAGGCGCTGAGCCGCTTCCCCGCGGAATGGGGGATGCCCCCGGACGTCGTCTTCGGCCAGGCGCACGGCGTCGGGCTCGGCCACCGCCTGGAGCTGCTCGCCCTCGACCGGGCCGCCGCACACCTGGACGCCGTCAGCGGCTACGTCTCGATGAACGTCTCCCCCGCCACCCTGCTCACCGCGGAGTGCCGCCGGCTGCTCGCCCGCCTGCCGCTGGACCGGGTGCTCCTCGAGCTCTCCGAGCACGACCGCGTCGAGGACTACGACGCCCTCGCGGCCGTGCTCGGCCCGCTGCGCTCCGACGGGCTGCGCCTGGCGATCGACGACGTCGGCGCCGGCTTCTCCTCCCTGCACCACATCGTCGTCACCGCCCCCGACGTCATCAAGATCGATCGCAGCATCGTCAGCGGCCTGCACGCCGACCCGGTGCTGGCCAAGCTCGTGCGGTCGCTGGTGGAGTTCGCGCACGGTTGCGAGATCGAGGTGGTGGCCGAGGGCGTCGAGACCGCCGACGAGGCCGCCGCCCTGCTGGTCTCCGGGGTGGACCACGGCCAGGGGTGGCACTTCGGCCGCCCCGGCCCCGTGGGGGCGCTCACCGACGGCGTCCCCGTGGCGACCCCCCGCCCGCGCGTCCCCGCCTGACGTTCAGCGGGCGGCCGCGGCCGCCAGGTGCGGCTCGACCGTCTTCAGGATCACGGCCTGCGGGCGGGCGCCGGTCAGGGTGGTGACCACCTCGCCGTCGACGAACAGGGCCATCGTGGGCATGCCCATGACTCCGTAGGCACGGGTGGTCAGCGGGTTCTCGTCGACATCCATCGCGACGATCCGCAGCCGGCCGGCCAGGTCGGCGGCGATCCGCGCGAGCACCGGGGCGAGCATGCGGCAGGGCGGGCACCAGGTCGCGGTGAACTCGACCAGGACCGGGAGGTCGCTGGTGAGGACGTCGTCGCGGAAGGTCGCGTCCGAGGTGGTGGGCAGCGTGCCGGCCATGGGTCTCTCCTGTCGGGGGATCAGCGGTTGACGGCGGCGATGAGCCGTTCGCGCGGCGCGGTCTGCTCGCCGCACTCGCAGAGCAGGCGGGCGGTGACCCGGCCACCGCAGCCACCGTGCCGGTAGTCCACGCCGGGGGTGGCGTCCCCGCCGAGGTGGCGCTGCGCCCAGTCCGACATGGCCGACAGCACGGGCACGAGGTCGTAACCGGCGTCGGTCAGCACGTACTCCGTGCGCGACCGGCTGCCCGGCACCTGGTAGGGCCGGGTCTGCAGCACCCCCGCGTCCACGAGACGCCGCAGGCGGTCGGACAGGACCGTCCGAGGGGCCGCGGTGGCGGCCTCGAGCTCGTTGAAGCGGCGGAGCCCCAGGGACACCTCGCGGACGACCAGCAGGGCCCAGCGGTCGCCCACGAGTTCGAGCACGCGAGCCACTCCATCGTCCACGGTGCTGAGTATGGACTCAGGACTCAGACAACGTCAATGTCGACACGGCGGCGGGCTCCGGTGACGCAGCGTCATGGAGGAGTGCTCTCTGACCCTTCGGGAGGTCAGTCGTTCAGGGGAAAGCCCTGTGTTCCCGACCACGCAGAGTCAACGCTCGGCGGGCTCACAGGGGCGAGACCCCTGCGTAGTCCTCCTCCCCGCGGGGCCTGGTGACTACCGGACCGACGTCGACGAGGACGCCGGTCCGGAGCGATTCCCTCTGACGAAGAGAGAACCGCATGAAGCGCACGACCTCTGCCCTGCTCGCCGGCGCCCTGGCCACCGGCGGCACGGTCCTCCTCTCGGTCGCCGTGCCGGGGGTCGCGTCGGCCGGAGCCTGCGGCACGACGACGGTCGACCAGTTCGCCTTCGAGGACTGGGACCAGTCGCAGACCCGCTCCGCCGGCTCGAACACGGTCGTCGAGGGCGGCCTGCACGTCGTCACCACCCCCTCGCCGCCGAACAACTCGCAGTCCAAGGCGGCCGCCTACTACGACGTCGACGTCCTGCTCTCCTCGCAGACCGCGGCCTCGAACTACGGGCTGGCGCAGACGCTGAACAGCGGCTCCCCCAAGGCGGGCTACAACCTGAAGGTCGACCTCGACGGCGCCGGTCCGCGCCCGGCCCAGTACCTCGTCAACGAGGACGGGCTGTACGGCGGCAACTGGTGGTCGAACACCGCGGCCCCCGGCGTCCCGGCCGGCAACGGCTACCCCGCGTCGGCCCCGCTGCAGAAGTGGTCGGCCGAGTACCCGGACGCCGTCATCCAGCAGTTCGGCTACAGCCTCGGGTCGGGCGTGGTCGCCGACGTGACCATCGACTCGATCACCTTCGGCTGCAACGTCTTCGAGTTCGACTACGCGAACCAGGCGCCGACGGCGGCCTTCACCGTCAACGACGCCGGCGACAACAAGTACCGGACCTACGCCTTCGTGGACCAGTCGAGCGACCCGGACGGCGACACGCTGACCTACGCGTGGGACTTCGGTGACGGCACCACCTCCACCGAGGCGAACCCGACGCACACCTTCGCCTCGACCGGCTCCTACAGCGTGACGCTCACGGTGACCGACCCGGGCGGTCTGACCGGCACCTCCGCGCCGTGGGTCGTCACCGTGGCCCTGCCCGCGGAGACGGTGCAGGACGAATGGCTGCCCAACACCGGTGCCGGCGTCATCGGCCTCGCGGCCGTCGGCGGTCTGGCGCTGGTCGGCGGTGGGACCGGCGTGGCGCTGAGCCGCCGCCGCAACCGCACCGCCTGATCCGTCCGCGCCCCGCCCGCCTCCCCCGGCGGGCGGGGCGCGGCACCACCACCGAGGAGGACGCCGTGGTCCGCAAGCTGGTCAGCGTGCTGTCGCACGCCGTCCTGGCCGCGGGCGTCGTCGTCCTGCTGTTCGTGGCGTACCAGGTGTGGGTGACCGACTGGGCCTCCGACCGGGAGCAGGAGCGGATCGCCGACGACCTCCGCCACGACTGGACGGCGCCGGTGCCGCCGCTGGAGCAGCCGGAGTTCGGCGAGGCGTTCGCCTTCCTGCACATCCCCTCGTTCGGCCCCGGCTGGGAGCCGCGCGCGGTCGTCGAGGGCACCGACCCGGAGGAGCTGGCCGACGGGCCGGGGCACTACGTGCACTCGGCCATGCCCGGTGAGCCCGGGAACTTCGCCATGGCCGGGCACCGCGTCGGGCTGGGCAGCCCCTTCCTCGACCTCGACCGGCTCCGGCCCGGGGACGCGGTGCTCGTGGAGACGGCCGACAGCTGGTTCACCTACCGGGTGACCGGCGCGGAGGTCGTGCACCCCAGCGACGTCTCGGTCGTGGCCCCCGTGCCCGGCGGGCCGATGGACGCCGAGCCACGGGGCGCCTTCCTGACGATGACCACGTGCAACCCGAAGTTCTCCAACCGGGAGCGGCTGGTCGTGCACGCCGAGCTGCGCAGCGCCCTCAGCAAGGCCGACGCACCGTCCGGGCCGCCGGCGCTCCGCGAGGTCTGACCCGGCCTCGACCACGCCGTTCGGCACCCGGGCACGCGGTGTGCCGCGTGTTCGAGTGGGCGGCGCGCGGTCGAGTCGCGGGTGCGCGCCTCAGTCGGCGCGGCGGTCCCGTCCGCCGTGCCGGTGCGGGTGGGTCTTCGCCCCGTACATCGCACGGTCGGCGCGGCTGATCAGCTCGTCCGCGTCGTCGCCCGGGCGGCCGACGGCGATCCCGACGCTCACGCCGATCGACAGCGGGCCCTGCGGCCCGGCGAACGGCACACCGACGGCGTCGTGCACCCGTGCGGCCAGCGCGGTCAGCTCCTCCTCCGGACGCCCGCTGCACAGGATGACGAACTCGTCGCCGCCGAAGCGCGCCACGAGGTCGCCGGGACCGGCCACCTCGGCCAGGCGCCCGGCCACCTCCGCCAGCAGCGTGTCCCCGACGGCGTGGCCGTGGCGGTCGTTCACGACCTTGAACTGGTCGAGGTCGCAGAACAGCAGCGCGCAGCCCGGACCGTCACCGACCCGGGCCCGGAGCGCGTCGAACAGGGCGCCCCGGTTGGCGATCCCGGTCAGCAGGTCGGTCTGGGCGCGCAGGTGCAGCGCCGCCTCGCGCCGCCGGTCGTCGGTGACGTCGAGGCCCACGCAGCCCACCGCGTAGGGGCGGCCCTGGTCGTCGCGCAGGACGGTGTTGCGCATCGCGACGCGTCGCCGCTCGCCGCTCCCGGTGAGCCAGTCGCCCTCCTGCGGGTAGGCGACCCCGGTCTCCATCGCCCGCGCCACGGCGTCCTGCGCGAGCGCCACGTGCTCGGGGACGACGTAGACGTCCCAGAACGGCACCCCGGACATCTCCTCGGCGGTGCGCCCGGTGAACCGCTGCAGCGCGGGGTTGGTCATGAGGATCCGGCCGTCGCCGTCGACGATGCAGAGCAGGGCGTCACTGGCGTCGACGAAGTCACGGAGGAGCTGGTCCGGCAGCTGTGCCACCTCGGGCTGCGCGGTCATCCGGACACCTCCCGCCCTCGGATCGGTCCACGTCGTCGTCCCGCCGGCGTGTGGACCGGACGGCTCGGCGCCGCGTCCCACGTGTCCCCCCACCGACGATTCTGCGGTCATACACGCAGGAGGCCGCAAGTGTTACCGGAGGTACGGGTCAACTGCGGCTTCCCGCGAGCGTCGGGTAGTCGACGTAACCGATCGGCCCCGAGGCGTAGAAGGTCGCGGGGTCGGGCTGGTTCTCCGGGTGCTCGCCGGCCCAGCGCTCGACCAGGTCGGGGTTGGCCAGGACCGGGCGACCGACGGCCACCGCCTCGGCGTGCGCGTCCTCGATGAGCCGCACGGCCTCGTCGCGGGTGGTCACCGTGCCGAAGCCGCTGTTGGCGATCAGCGGGCCGCCGAAGCGCCGGCGCAGGTCCTGGACGAGCTCGCCGCCCGGCTCCCGGTGCAGCACGCTGAGGTAGGCCAGGCCGAGGGGGCGCAGACCGTCGAGCAGGGCGCCGTAGGTGGCGCGCAGGTCGTCGGGGTCGGTCTCGAGGGCGTCCTGGATGTTGTGCTCGGGGGAGATGCGGATGCCGACCCGGCCGGCGCCGATCGCCGCCGCGACGGCGGTGGCGACCTCGACGCCGAGGCGGGCGCGGTTCTCCGGGGAGCCGCCGTAGCGGTCGGTGCGCTGGTTGGCCGCCGGCGAGAGGAACTCGTGCAGCAGGTAGCCGTTGGCGCTGTGCAGCTCCACGCCGTCCAGGCCGGCGGCGACGGCGCGCTCGGAGGCGGCCACGATGTCGTCGCGGGTCCGCTCGACCTCCGCCGTCGTCAGGGCGTGCGGCACCGGGAAGGGCTCCTTGCGGCCGCCGCCCACGTGCACCTCGCCCCGGATCGCGATCGCGCTCGGGCCCACGACGCGGGTGCCGGTCAGCTCGGGGTGGGACACCCGGCCCCCGTGCATCACCTGCATGACGATCCGGCCACCGCGCGCGTGCACGGCGTCGGCCACCCGGCGCCAGCCCTCCACCTGCTCGTCGGTGACGATGCCGGGCTGCCCCGCGTAGGACCGCGACTCGCCGTCCGGGAACACGCCCTCGGTGATGATCAGGCCGACGCCGGCCCGCTGCGCGTAGTGCTCGACGACGAGGTCCCCCGGCACGCCGGCCCGGCCCGACCGCAGCCGGGTGAGCGGCGCCATGACGACGCGGTTGGCCAGCTCGAGGTCGCCGAGGCGGACGGGCGTGAAGAGGTCCATGCCCGGGGCAACCCGGGCTCCGGAGCCGGCGATTCCGGAACGGGCCCGGATGCGGCGATCGTCACTCCCCGGCGTTGCGCTCGACGGCAGCCAGCAGCCCGGTGAACGCCTCGCGGTCGGCGCCGCGGAGACCGCCCAGGAGCCGGTCGAGCGTGGCCACGTGGTCGGTCACCGCCGCGTCCACCACGGCCCGCCCCGCCCCGGTGAGCTCGACGACGCCGAACCGCCCGTCGGCAGGGTCCGGCCGGCGCACGACGAGGCCCCGCTCCTCCAGGCGCTGCAGCCGGTTGGTCGTCGCCGCGGGGGAGAGCACCATCGCCCGCGCCAGGTCGCCCGGGGAGAGGCGGTAGGGGGCCGACGAGCGGCGCAGGGACGCGAGCAGGTCGAACTCCCCGCGGTTGAGGCCGTGGGCGCCGAGGGTGGCCTCGATCGCCCGGGTGGCGGCCAGGTGCGCCCGGGTCAACCGGGCGAAGACGGCCATGGACGACGGATCCACGTCGGGACGTTCCCGTCGCCACTGGTCCACCATCTGCTCCACCGCGTCGCCGTCGGGCACGGGAAGAGTTTGACATCGAAATATCTCCGGGTCCATCATTTCGACGTCGAAACGAGTAGCGGGGGACCACCCTCTGGAGGACCGGATGACCTCACCCCTCACCGCCTGGTACGACGCGCTAGCCGCGGGCGACCTGGTCACCGCTGCGCAGAACCTCACCGAGGACTCGGTGCTGCACGTGCCCGGCCGGAGCTCGAACACCGGCACCTACACCGGCCGCGACGCCGTCGTCGGCTTCGTCGCCCACGCCGCCGAGGTGACCGGCGGGACCCTGGACCTCACGGTCCACCGGGTCCTCGACGACGGCGAGTGGGGCGTGGCCCTGTGCACCTACACCGCCACGCGACCGGACCGTGCGCACCCGCTGGAGAACAACCTGGCCCACGTCGCCCGCCTCCGGGACGGCCGGATCGCGGAGTCCTGGCTGCACAGCCGCGACCAGTACGCCGTCGACGAGTTCTGGGGCGAGCAGGCGCCGCAAGAGGTGGCGTCGTGAGCCGGGACGTGCAGCGCGTGCGGCTCCCCGGAACCGCGACCGAGGTCGCCGGGCTGGTGCTCGACTGGTCGCGGGACGCCGAGTGGCGCCCGACGGTGGTCGCGATGGTCGCCGACCCGCCCGGACGGGCACGGGTGGGTCAGCGGATCACCGAGGAGCTGCGGACCGGCGGCCGCACGTACGTCACGCCGACGACCATCACCGACGCCGACGAGCTGACGGCGTCGTTCGCGGGCGGCACCTCCACCCTCGTGGTCGAGGGGCGGCGCACCGTCGTCCCGGAGCCCGACGGCGGCTGCACCGTCGTCCTGGAGGTGGACGTCCGGATGACCGGGCTGCGCGCGGTGCTCAACCCGGTGCTCGCCCGGATGAACCGGCAGCGGCTGGCCCGCGAGGCCGCCGCCCTGGCTCAGGCGACGAGCTCGACCGCGCGCTCGGCGGAACCGACCAGCCGGGCGTAGCGCCCGCGACGGGCCAGCAGCTCGTCGTGCGAGCCCTGCTCGACGACGCGGCCGGCGTCGAGGACGGCGATCAGGTCGGCGTCGCGCACCGTCGAGAGGCGGTGGGCGATCGTGATCGTCGTCCGCCCGCGGGCCGCCTCGTCGAGCGCGGCCTGCACCGCCCGCTCCGTCTCGTTGTCCAGGGCGCTGGTCGCCTCGTCGAGGACCAGCACCCGCGGATCCCGGAGCAGGGTGCGAGCGATCGCGAGCCGCTGCTTCTCCCCGCCGGAGAAGCGGTGTCCGCGGGCGCCGACGACGGTGTCGTAGCCGGCCGGCAGCGCCGTGATGACGTCGTGCACCTGGGCGCGGCGGGCGGCGTCCTCCATCTCGGCGTCGGTGGCGCCCGGCCGCGCGTGCCGCAGGTTCTCGCGGATCGTCCCGTGCAGCAGGTAGGTCTCCTGCGAGACGACGCCGACGACCCGCGCCAGGTCGGCCAGGGCCATGTCCCGGACGTCGACGCCGTCGATGAGCACCCGCCCGGCGGTCGGGTCGGCCAGCCGCGCCACCAGCGAGGCCAGCGTGGTCTTGCCCGATCCGGTCTCCCCGACCAGCGCGAGCGTCGTCCCCGCCGGCACCGCCAGGTCGACGCCGGCGAGCGCCGGGCGGACGCCGTCGGGATAGGTGAAGCCCAGGCGCTCGAAGCGCACCTCGCCGCGCACGGCCGTCGGGTCGACGGGCACGGGGTCGGCGGGGTCGTCGATGTCGACCGGCAGGTCGAGGTACTCGAACACCCGGCTGAACAGCGCCATCGACGCGGTGAGCGAGACCCCGATGTCGAGCAGCTGCATCAGCGGGCGGAACAGCGCGCCCTGCAGCGTGGTGAAGGCGACCAGGGTGCCGATCGTCATGCCGCCGGACGTCGCGGGCAGTCCCGCCGCGAGGTAGATCAGCGCCGGGATGCCGGCGAAGACGACGCTCATCGTCGCCATGCGCCAGCGGCCGGCCAGCTGGGAGCGCACCTCGAGGGCCACGAGGTCGTCGGAGGTGGTGGCGAACCGCTGCGACTGGGCAGGGCCGGCGCCGAGGGTCTTGCCGAGCAGCACCCCGCTGATGGAGAGCCCCTCCTCGACCTGCGAGTGCATGTCCGCGAGGGAGCGCTGCCGCTGGGCGGTGATGGTCCGGCGCATGCGGGCCACCCGGCGGGTCAGCCAGATCGCCGGCGGCAGCACGATCAGCGAGAGCAGGGACAGCCGCCAGCTCAGGGCGACCATCGCCACGGCGGTCCCGACGACGGTGGTGGCGCTGGAGGCGAACGACGTCGCGGTCGAGGTGACCACCGACTGCATGCCGCCGATGTCGTTGGTCAGGCGCGACTGCACCTCGCCACCCTTGGTGCGGGTGAAGAAGCCGAGCGACTGGCGCTGCAGGTGCGCGAAGACCGCCGTCCGCAGGCCGTGCATCACCCGCTGGCCGACGGTGGTCGAGAGCCAGGTCTGGACGACGCCGAGGACGGCGGTGACCACGGTGACGGCGAGCATGCCGCCGACGGCCCACAGCAGGAGCGGCACGTCCTGTGCGGGGATGGCCTCGTCGATGACGAGGCGGATCAGGAACGGGGTGGCCAGGGCGACCAGGGAGGACGCCACGATCAGCGCCACCACGACCGCCAGCTGCCACCGGAACGGGCCGAACAGCCCGGCGACGCGGCTCCACCGCACGGGCGAGCGCTCGAGCTGCGCCGTGTCGGCCGGGTCGGGCCGACGGCCGCCGCGACCGCCGCCCTTCGTCATCTCGTCGATGCCGACCACCTCCTGGTCTCAGATGCTGAGGTTACCTCACGGTGTGGTAACCGCAGTACGAGCGCTACCATTCCGCCGTGGGCGACGAGGGGACCGGCGAGCTCGGCGAGCTGCTCATGCGGGTCTTCCGCGCGCAGCGCCGCCGCTGGCGCGAGGCGCTCGCCCCCTGGGACCTCTCCCCGCACCAGGCCCGCGCCCTGAAGGTCGTCTCCGAGCGGGCCGGAGTCCGGCTGTCCGACCTGGCCGAGGCCCTGCGCATCGCCCCCCGGTCGGCGACCGAGGTGGCCGACGGCCTGCAGGAGCGCGGGCTGGTCGAGCGGACGCCCGACCCGGGTGACCGCCGGGCGGTGCTCCTCCGGCCGACCGACGAGGGGCGGCAGGTGCGCGGGGAGATCGACGCGGCACGGGCGGCCGACTCCTCCGAGCTCTTCGCCCGCCTCTCCCCCGCCGACCGCGACGCCCTCGCCCGGATCCTGCGCACCCTCGCCGATTGAGGACAGGTTCGGGTGCGGACCGGCGCTAGCGTGACCGCCGTGCGGACGGTGACCAGGCGGGGGGTGCTCGGGCTGCGGCTGCGGGCGCAGCAGCTGGGCCGGGACACCGGGTCGCTCGACGACACGGCCGTCCTCGACATCGGCGTCCAGGACACCGGCCCGGACGGCGCGCGGTGGGCGCTCGCCCTGCGGGGCGTCGAGTCCCCGCCCGAGGCGGAGCTGGCCACCGTGTGGACGATCCGCGGCGCGCCGCACGTCTACCGGCGCACCGACCTCCCCGGCGTGGCAGCGGCCACGGCCCCCTTCTCCGACGCGGACGCCGGCAAGCGGATCTTCGACGCGAGCCGGCCGCTGAAGGCCGCCGGCATCCCGAACCTGGCCGCGCTGGACACCGTCGCCGGCGCGATGCGCTCGATCGTCACCGGGCCGATGGTCAAGGGCGAGATGTCGTCGCGGCTGACCGCCGTCCTCGACGAGCCCTATATGCGCTCCTGCGTGCCCTGCGACGCGACGCACACCTACGAGCAGCCCTTCCGGCTCGCCGCCCTGCGCGCCGGCCTGGAGCTCGTGCCCGGCACGTCACCGCCGGTCCTCCGGCCGATCCCGGGTTTCGCGCCGGCGTCCGCGGTGCCCGTGCGCCTGGACGTCGTCCGGGCCTACCTCCGCCTGCTCGGCCCGGCGACGCCGAAGCTCGTGGCCGACTACCTGGACGCCACGGTCAAGGACGTGCAGGCGCGCCGGCCCGGGGACGCGGTCGAGGTGGACGTCGACGGCGAGCGCCGCTGGCTCCTCGAGGAGGACCTCGACCGCCTGGGCGACCCGCCGCGCGGAACGCTGCTGCTCGCCCCGTTCGACCTGCACCTGCAGGCGCGCGACCGCTCGCTGCTGGTCCCCGATCCCGTCCGCGCCAAGGACCTGTGGCGGACCCTCGGCCGGCCCGGCGGCGTGCTGGTGGACGGCGAGGTCGTCGGCACCTGGCGCGCGCGGAAGAGCGGCGCGTCGGTCGCCGTCGAGGTCGGGCTCTGGGACGGCGCCGCGGACCGTCGCGGCATCACCGAGCAGGCCGAGCGGCTTGCCGCGTTCCGGGGCCTGTCGCTGAAGGGCGTCCACTTCCCGGAGTGAGCGGTCCGCCGGTGACCGATCCCGTGCCCCCACGATCGGCGGCTCTCGGGGCGGCCGCGCCGGCTCAACCGTTCTCGGCCACGTACTCCGCCGGGTCCTTGTCCCGGATCGGGATGCCCGCGTGGTGCTTCGCCTCGTAGACCAGGAACTGGACCGCGATGTCGTGGCGGGTCTGCAGGTCCGCGTGGTGGCGGAAGTCGAGCAGGTCCTCGCGTTCCTCCTCGGCCATGTGGTCGTCGTTGGCCTTGCGGGCGTCCCACACCGCCGTCCACCACTCCGGCGAGCCGACCTCCTTGCCCTCCGTCGCCTTCACGGCATCGCGGATCTCGTTGTGGTCCTTGACCGCGTCCTCGACCTCGTCGTCGACGTCCCCGTCGGGGTTGCCCTTCCCCAGCTCCAGCAGCCGCGGGTAGAAGTACTTCTCCTCTCCCTCCGCGTGCACCTCGAGGAAGGCCGCGAGCCGCGCCCACACCGCACCGAGGGCCTCGGTGTCGTCTCGGGGGAGCTCGTCGAGGACGGCGAACATCCGCCGCTGCTCGGCGTGCTGGTGGAGGATGACCTCGGTGATGTCCATGCTCGCCAGCCTCGCCCTGCCCGCGGGTCCCCGCAGGTCGGCTCCGGGGCTTCCCGGAGCGATATCTCACCGCTAAGGTTTCTGGCATGAGCGAGCGCCGGGTCCGCATCGGCATCGACACCGGCGGGACGTTCACCGACGTCGTCGCGGTGGACGAGGAGACCGGCCGGACGACGACCACCAAGACGCCGTCCACCCCGGCCGACCCGGCGGAGGGCTTCCTCAACGGCGTCCGCAAGGTCCTCGACCTGATGGACCTCGACGGGTCGTCCATCACCGCGGTCAGCCACGGGACGACGGTGGCCACCAACCAGCTGCTCGAGGGCAAGCTGGACCGGATCGGCTTCATCACCACCGAGGGCTACGAGTCGGTCCTGGAGATCGCCCGGCAGTCGGTGCCCGACGGCTACGGCAACAGCTACTTCTGGGTCAAGCCGCCGCGGATCGTGCCCGCCGACCTCGTCCGCACCGTGCGCGGGCGGCTGGACCACACCGGCGCCGAGGTCCGGCCGTTCGACGAGGACGACGCCCGCGCGGCCGCCCGCTTCTTCCGGGACGCCGGCATCACCACGATCGGCGTCTGCTTCCTGCACGCCTACGCGAACGACGCGCACGAGCGCCGCATGCTCGAGGTCATCCGCGAGGAGCACCCCGGCTCCGTCGTGAGCATCAGCTCCGAGGTGCTGCGCGAGTACCGCGAGTACGAGCGCTCGGTGACCACCCTGGTCGACGCCGCCGTGAAGCCCAAGGTCGGCGCCTACGTCACCAACATCCGCACCCGGCTCGACGAGATCGCGCCCGGCGTGCCGTTCTACGTGATGAAGAGCAACGGCGGCGTCCTCTCCGCCGGCGAGGTCGTGCACCAGCCGATCACCACGATGCTGTCCGGTCCCGCGGCCGGGGCGCTCGGTGCCGCGCTCATCGCCGGGACGGCGGGCTTCGACCGGGTGCTCACCTGCGACGGCGGGGGGACCTCCACCGACGTCACCGTGGTCATCGACGGCGAGCCCGCCCTGACCACCGAGGGCTCGGTCGGCGACTACCCGTCGAAGATCCCGATGATCGACGTCGTCACCGTCGGCGCGGGCGGCGGCTCGATCGCCTGGCTGTCCCCCGAGGGCACGCTCAAGGTCGGGCCGAAGTCGGCCGGCGCCGACCCCGGCCCGATCTGCTACCCGAACGGCGGCGACCAGCCCACCGTCACCGACGCGCACGTCGTCCTCGGCCGGATCCCTCCCCACCTGCTGGGCGGTGAGATCCCGTTGTCGGCCGACGCCGCCCGCGACGGGCTGCAGCAGCTCGGCGCGAAGCTCGACATGGACCTCGAGCGCACGGCCACCGGGATCCTGGAGATCTCCGCGTGGAACCAGGCCAACGCGCTGCGGCAGGTCACGGTCGCCAAGGGCCTCGACGTCCGGGACTTCACGCTCACCACGTTCGGCGGCTCGGGCTCCCTGCTGGCCTGCCGGCTCATGGACATCCTCAACCTGCCGCGCACGCTGGTGCCGCCGAACCCGGGCAACGTGAGCGCGTTCGGCCTGCTCACCGTCGACGTCCGCAACGACTACGTGCAGACCCTGGTGTCCAAGCACCTGGACCTCGACCTCGCCCGCGTGCGGTCGGTCTTCGCCGACCTCGAGGCGCAGGCGCAGGTCGCCCTGGACGGCGAGGGGTTCGAGCGCGGCCAGCAGCGCATGCAGCGGACGGCGGACCTGCGCTACGTCGGCCAGGCCTTCGAGGTGCGCGTACCCGTGGCCGACGGGGAGCTCGACGCCGCCGCGGCCGAGGAGGTCGCCCAGGCGTTCCACGCCGCGCACCGCCAGCTCTACGGCTACGACTTCGCCACCGACCCGCGCCAGGCCGTCGAGTGGGTGAACCTCCGGGTCAGCGGGATCGGGCCGATCCGCCGTCCCGACCTGGTGGAGCTGCCCGCCGGCGAGGGCGGGACGGACCGGGCCGTCTCGGGCTCGCGCCGCGTCTTCTTCGACGACTGGGTGGACACCCCGACCTACAACCGGCCCGACCTAGCCCCGGGCGACGTGGTCAGCGGACCGGCGATCATCGAGGAGTTCGGCTCCACCGTCCCGGTGCACCCCGGCTTCGCCGCCACCGTCGACGCCTACGGCAACCTGCTGCTCACGAAGGAGTCGGGCCAGTGACCGAGACCCAGAAGGTGGACGCCGACCCGGTCCTCGTCGAGATCGTCGCCGGCACGCTGGCCGCGATCGAGAAGGAGGTCGAGACCTCGATCGGCCGCACGTCGCGGTCGCCGATGATCCGGGATGCCCACGACTTCCGCGCCGGCATCCACGACCGGCAGCTGCGCAAGCTCACCGGCCGCTCGTACTCGGCGCTCGTGCACCCGGTGGTGCGCGACTACCCGATCGAGACCATGAACGTCGGTGACGTCTTCTTCCACAACGACGTCTACGCCTCCGAAGGCGGCATCGGCCACCTGCCCGACCTCTGCGTGACCGTGCCGGTCTTCGCGGCCTCCGTCGAGACCGGCGAGCCCGAGGTCGTGGCCTTCATCCAGGCGTTCGGCCACCACGACGACATCGGCGGCGCGGTGCCGGGCTCGATGCCGTCGGCGGCCACCAGCGTGTACGAGGAGGGCCTGATGGTCCCCCCGATCAAGCTGTGGGACCGCGGCGTGCCCAACGAGAGCGCGCTGAAGATCATGACGCGCAACTCGCGCATGCCCGACTCGCTGGCCGCCGACCTCGACGCCGAGTGCTCGGCCTGCCTGGCCGGCGCGCGCCGCCTGGGCGAGCTGTTCGACCGGTACGGCGTGGCCGCGGTCGAGGCCTGCTTCGACGCGATCCTGGCCAGCTCCACCGAGGTCTACCGGCGGGAGATCCTGTCGCAGATCCCGGACGGCACCTACGTCTGGGAGGACTACGCCGAGCACGACGGCGTCGAGGAGCCGCAGCTGCACCGCCAGCGGATCACGCTGACCATGGACTCCTCCCGGGAGACCCCGCTGGTCATCGACTTCACCGGCACCGGCCCGCAGGCCAAGGGCCCGATCAACCACTGCGGCGACTACGCCGACGGCAACTTCCTCAAGAAGTGGCTGGCGCCGATCCTGCGCAACCTCGCCGAGACGCCCGAGCGGATGGCCCAGCTCGACGTCAACGAGGGCGTCGTGCCGCTCATCGAGATGCGCTTCCCCGAGAAGGGCACGCTGCTCACCCCGATCTTCCCGGCGCCCACCAACGCCCGGACGTTCGTGATCCTGCGGCTGCTCGGGGTGCTGGCCGGGGTCCTGGCCAAGGCCACCGGCGGCCGCATGCCCGCCGACCAGGAGACGATCCGCTACACCGGCGTCTACGGCACCGACCTCGACGGCGAGCCCTACCTCATGCGCGAGGTGCTCGGCGGCGGCTCGGGCGGCCGGTACTACGCCGACGGCGAGGACACGATCCACGTCGTCCCCGACTCCCGGAACCTGCCGACCGAGTTCACCGAGTCCCGCTTCCCGCTGCGGGTGGAGCGGCTCGGACTCGCGATGGACTCCGGCGGTGCCGGGCGGTTCCGGGGCGGCTGCGGCTACGAGAAGCACATCCGGGTGCTGCGCGACGCGCACTTCATGTCGATCGCCGACCGGTCGATCCTCGCCTGCTGGGGCGTCAAGGGCGGCAAGGCGGGCAAGCCGTTCCAGATCACCGTCGACCCGGGCGGCCCGGACGAGCACGAGGTCGACGCGCTGGCCGACGCCGAGCCGCTGAGGGCCGGCACCGTCGTCCGCATCCGGACGACGGGTGGCGGCGGTTGGGGTGACCCGCTGGACCGGCCGGTCGACGAGGTGCTGCGCGACATCGCCTGGCGCAAGGTGTCGGTCACGGGCGCCCGCGAGGACTACGGCGTGGTCGTGCGCGAGGACGGCACCGCCGACGAGGCGGCCACCGAGGCGCTGCGGGCCGAGCTGCGGGCGAACCGGACCGGCGAGGAGCCGTTCTTCGACCGCGGCCCCGGCTACGCCACGCTCTCCGGCGGCGCTGCCTTCAACGAGTTCGACGTCCTCTGAGGACTGCTTCCGGCACGCTCGTGCTCGGAAGGGGTCGTCAGGCGGCGCGGAGCGTGCGCAGGGCGCCGGTGAGGCGCTCGATCTCGCCCAGCATCGCCTTGGCGCCCACCTCGAGCTCGGCGTTGGGTACGAACTCGTCGTCCTCGTCGAGGAACTGGGCGAAGAACGGGATCGACACCGCCTCCACCACGGGGACGGTGCGCAGCGCGGCGAGCACCGGCTTGAGCGCCGTGGCGGCGCGCAGGCCGGCCGAGACGCCGCCGTAGGAGACGATGCCGGCCGCCTTGTCGGCCCACTCCACGGAGAGGAAGTCCAGGGCGTTCTTCAGCGAGCCGGGCAGCGAGTGGTTGTACTCCGGCGTGACGAAGACGAACGCGTCTGCCCGGGCGACCGTCGCGCTCCAGTCGCGGGTGTGCTGCTGCGTGTACTGCTGCAGCCGCGGGTGGTTCGGCTCGTCGAACACCGGCAGGCCGACCTCGGCCAGGTCCACCAGCTCGACGTCGAAGCCGCCGTGCGACTCGGCCTGGCGCTGGATCCACCGCGCGACGGCGAGGCCCTTGCGGCCGGGGCGGGTGCTGGCGGCGATCACCTGCAGGACAGGGCGGGACATGACGGGCTCCTCCGGTTGCTCGGTACGACCAGGAGCCAGCGCCGGGGCGGCCCGCGTTCGTCCCGGCGGCCGCGTGAGCGTGCTCACGTGCGGAGCGCGAGACTGGTCCGATGAGCGAGCCGCGCGAGGACGACGAGCACGAGAACAACCTGCACCCCGGCCAGCACGACCACGGGGGCCACGGCGGCATGGCCACCCGCGAGCAGGAGGCGCGCGAGGAGGACGGCGAGCAGCAGCCCGGCTGACCCCTACGGAGCCAGGCCCCGCAGCACCTCGGCGGTGCGCGGATCGGCGGGCAGGAACGCCTCGATGCTGAGCTCCGCCGCCGTGAGGTCGACCGCGGTGCCGAACGTGGTCACCGTGCTCAGGAAGCTGAGGACGTCGTCGCCGGCCCGCACGCGCAGCGGGACGGCGATCCCGTCCGGCGGCGTGCGGTCGGTGCCCCCGGGCAGCGCGGCGAGCTCGCGGTGCAGCGCGCGCAGCTGCGGGTCGCCGGTGAGCTGCGCCTCCCGGTCCAGCCGGTGCAGCACGTGCCGTCGCCACTGCGGCAGGTTGAGGATCCGGGGAGCGAGCCCGTCGGGGTGCAGGCTCAACCGGAGGACGTTGGCCGGCGGGGCCAGCAGCTCCTCGGCCACGCCCTCGGTGAGCAACGCGACGCTGCGATTGCCCGCCACCAGCTGCCAGGACCGGTCGACGACGACCGCCGGGTACGGCTCGTAGGCCGCCAGCACCAGGTCGACGGCACGCCGGACGGCGGACATGTCCGGGTCGTCGAGCGCCCGGCGCCCGTAGACCGGGGCGAACCCGGCGGCCAGCAGCAGCTCGTTGCGCTCGCGCAGCGGCACCTCCAGCTGCTCGGCCAGGTGCAGCACCATGTCGCGACTGGGACTGGCCCGGCCCGTCTCGACGAAGCTGAGGTGGCGCGCGGAGACGCCCGCGTCGCCGGCCAGGTCGAGCTGGCTGAGCCGGCGTCGCAGCCGCCAGTCGCGCAGCAGCTCGCCGACGGCGGGACGGGTGGCGACCGAGGTCATGCCGTGGACGCTAGCCACACGTGGTCCGGCTGTCGCTTACCCGCGAGGTAATCGACCGGCGTCCGCGGCGGCGCCACGGTTGCGCCATGACCACCTCCACCGCCGCCCGGAAGGCGGCTCCTCCGTCCACCCGATCCGACTCCCTGCTCCGGACGGCGCTGCGTCTCGACGCGGTCGTCACCGGCGCCAACGGGCTCGCCTACCTGGCCGCCGCCCCGCTCCTCGACGACCTGCTGGGTCTGCCCGGTGCCCTCCTGCGCGGTGCCGGCGCCTTCCTGCTCGCCTACGCCGTCGCCGTCTGGCTCGTCGGCGCGGGGCCCCGCATCAGCCGGGCCGCCGTCGAGGCCGTCGTCGCCGCCAACGGGCTGTGGGCGATCGGCAGCGTCGTCGCCGTCGTCACCGGCGCCGGCTCCCCCACCACCGTCGGCGCCGTCTGGCTCGTGCTGCAGGCAGCCGTCGTCGCCGGGTTCGCCGCCCTCCAGATCACCGCCCTGCGCCACCGCTAGAGAGGAACCGACATGACCGCCACCCCTGATCTCGCCGACCGCTACCTCGCCGCCTGGAACGAGACCGACCCCCCCGCCCGCGCGGCGGCGATGGCCGGCCTGTTCGCCGACGACGTCCGGTACACCGACCCGCTGGTGGAGGCCGAGGGCCGCGACGCCCTCCACGCCACCATCGGCGCGGTGCACCAGCAGTTCCCGGGCTTCGTCTTCCGCCTCGCCGGCCCCGTCGACGCCCACCACGACCAGCTCCGCTTCAGCTGGGAGCTGGGCCCCGAGGGTCAGGAGGCGCCCGTCGCCGGCTCCGACGTCGCGGTGGTCGACGGCAGCGGACGGATCCGGACCGTGCTGGGCTTCCTCGACCGCGTCCCTGCCGCCGCCTGAGGGGCGATCAGCAGCTGGGCGGGCCCTCCGGGGCCGTCCGGAACTCCAGCCGCACACCGGGACCGCGGGGGATCAGCACCGCGGTCCCGGTGTCGCGTCTCCAGTTCGCGGCCACCAGCAGGTACTGGTTGCCGGCCTGGCGCACGAGGCGCAGCCCGTCGTAGCGGAACCGGTAGGCCGCGTCGGGATCCGCGCAGCGCACCTCGGTGACGCCCTCGGCGGTCAGGCTCAGGCTCTGCTCGCTGTAGAGGACCGCCGCCGGCTGGAACGGCAGGGCGCGCTGCAGCTGGAGCGCCCGGCCGGTGCCGACGCCCAGGGCGTACGCGCCGACCGCCCAGTAGAGGCCGATGCTGACCAGCAGGAACGCCGCTCCCCACTCGGCCAGCTCGGCCTGCTCCGACCGCGGGCGCGGGTGGTCCGACGAGAGCCTGATCAGCCGGAGCGCGTACACCAGGAGGAGCACCCCGGCGGCCAGGCTGAGCCCGGCGGCCTCGGACTCGCCCCAGAACAGGCGCACCGAGGTGAGCAGGTCGAGCAGGGCCAGTCCCAGCAGGACGGCGCCGGTGACGACGGCGGCCGGCACCAGCGCCCGGAAGAGCCGCTGGTAGGTGCCCGCGCGGACCCTGCCGAGCACCAGCCGGTGCAGCCAGAGGAGCACCAGCGCGAGCACGCAGGCCCCGGCCAGCGGGACGAAGAGCCCGTCGGCGCCGACGATCAGGAAGTCGGTGGTGCTCAGGTCCAGCACGGTGAAGTTGACGCCGAAGTGCCGGAAGTACCCGGCCGAGTGCAGCCGGCCGAACTGGAAGAGCAGCGCGGTGAGCAACGTCGCCGGGGCGACGACCTCGCCCGCGATGCGCACCAGGCGCGGCAGCGCCTCGCCTGCGCCGAGCCCGTCGTCGTCCGGTGCGCCGGCGGTGGCACGGGGCTGCTCCGGCTCGGGCGCAGCCGGTGGCGGTGGCCCGTCGGACGCGGGCGCCGCACGGTCGGCGGTGGCGGTCATCCGCCCGAGTCGTCCTCGGTCGTGCCGTCGGTGGACCCGTCGTCCGTGGCCCCGTCCCCGGTCGACCCGCCGGTCTCCGTCGACTCCTCGGTCCCGGTGGACTCCTCGGTCCCGGTGGACTCCTCGGTCTCGGTGGACTGCTCGGTCCCCTCGGAGCCCGATCCTTCCGGCGGGCAGGCGATGGAGACGGTGACCGTCGTGCCCCGCTGGATGAACTGGTCGGCCGGATCGGCACCCTCGGGCCGGGCCGCCGGGTCGTAGTCGAAGCCGGTCACCCGGCAGAAGTCCTCGTCCTCCGACTCGTACCGGTTCTCGACGAGGGTGCACCTGCCGCCACTGCACTGGTCGTAGCCGAACGGGAGGAATTCCTCCGCCGGCTGGCCGATCTGCTCGAACGCCTCGACGTCGAACGGCCCGCCCGGCCGGGGCCCGCCGTCGCCGCCGCCCCCGGGGTCGGGCCCGCCGGCGTTCCCGCCCCCGGCGCCCTCGTCGGTACCGCCGCCGGAGCCGGCGTCCTGGTCGGTCCCGGGGTCGTCGTCCTGCGGCTCGGTGCCCGAGGAGGCGGCCCCGGCCTCCGCGGCGCTCTCCTCGAGCCCGGGACCGCTGCCCGCGCAGGCGGCGAGGGACACCGCCATCGCGAGGCCGAGTGCGTATCGGAAGAGGGGACGGCGGGTCATGGCGACCTCCTGCGGCCGATGGCCGAGAGCCCTCACGGTTCTCGTGACCGGTGGCGTGGTCAAGAGAGCCGTGAGCGGCCGCCGGATACGTCGACGGCGGCGGTCAGTGCGACCGGCGGCGCCACCGGACGCGGAACCGCCGTCGCGGGGGCACGGCCTCGACCCGGGGCGCCGGCGGGGGCTCGGGCGGGCGGTGCGCGAGCCACGCCCCCACCAGCACCTCGACGTCGGCGAGACCCGGCACCGGAGACCACCGGCTCTCCTGCGGCAGGCGCCAGAAGGCCTCGACCCGGGCGTTGTAGTCCTCCGCGAGCGCCCGCACCTCCGCCTCGGTGGCCAGCCCGGCCACCCGGGCGGGCAGCTCGTCACGCTCTCGCCGGAGCGCCAGCCCGGGCGGCAGCATGGCGGCGGTGTCGATGCCCTCCCGTCGCGCCTTGGCCACCGCCCAGTCGTAGGCGGTCTCCTCGCGGTCGAGCCCCGTGAGCGGCTTCCTCGCCCCCGGCAGGTGCTCGAAGTCGCCGCGCGCCATCGCCTGGGCGATCTGCTGGCCCACCCACGTCTCGAAGGACATCCCGGGTGGCTTGCGCTCGGTCATCGCCTCCCATGGTCCCAGCGGTCTGCGAGGCTCCCGGCATGCGGACGACGAGCAGCCGAGAGGTCTACCGGAACCCCTGGACGCGGGTGCGCGAGGACGTGGTCGAGCTGGCCGACGGCTCGACCGGTGTCTACGGGGTCGTCGAGCGGCCGCACTTCGCGCTGGTCCTCCCCGCCGACCGGGACGGCTTCTGGCTGGTGGAGCAGTACCGCCACCCCATCGGCCGGCGCAGCTGGGAGTTCCCGCAGGGCACCTGGACCCCGGGCCAGGACGGGAGCCCGGAGGAGCTCGCGCGGACCGAGCTCGCCGAGGAGACCGGCTTCCGGGCCGGCCGCATGGACCACCTGGGCCGGCTCGACCTGGCGCCCGGGCTCTCGACGCAGCTGTTCGACGTCTGGCGGGCCTCCGACCTCACGCCCGGGCCCACCGCTCGCGAGGCGTCCGAGGCGGACATGCGGTCGGCGTTCGTGCCCGAGGCGGAGCTGCGGGCGATGGTCGCGGCCGGCCGGTTCACCGACAGCCCCTCCCTGGCCGCCTACAGCCTCCTGCTGCTCCGTGGGGTGTGACACACGCGGTGGCGCCGCATACCCCGGGGGGTATACCGTCTGCCCATGGACATCCCCGCGTCGGAGCTCGCCGACGTCGTCAAGCGGCTGAAGCGGATCGAAGGTCAGGTCGGCGGCATCGTCCGCATGATCGAGGACGGTCGCGACTGCTCGGCCGTGGTCACCCAGCTGGCGGCGGCCTCGAGGGCCCTCAGCAAGGCCGGGTTCGCCGTCATCTCCACCGGCATGCGGCACTGCAGCACCGCAGCCGACGGGGAGACGCGCGAGGTCGACCTCCGCGAGCTCGAGCGCCTGTTCCTCACCCTCGCCTGACACCGCCGCCGGAAGGATAGGAGGCCACCGATGGGCACCCCGATCCCCCTGCTGAGCCCGGCGGAGGCAGCCCGGCGCACGGATGCCGTCGTCCTGGACGTCCGCGAGGCCGAGGAGCTCGGGGACGGCCGGATCGCCGGCAGCACGCACATCCCTCTCGCAGAGCTGCCGGCCCGCATGGCCGAGCTCGACCGCACGCGGCCGGTCATCGCCGTGTGCCGCAGCGGCCGGCGCAGCGCCCGCGCCGCCCGGTTCCTCGCGGACCGCGTGGGCTGACCATTTCATCATCTGATACCCCTACCGGGTAGGGCAGGAGAGAACGATGCAGATCGACGTCATCGAGACCACGAGCCTCGGGGACCGCAGCTACCTGGTGTCCAGCGACGGAGCCGCCATCGTCGTCGATCCCCAGCGCGACATCGACCGGGTGCTGAAGCTGGCGGCCGACCGCGGAGCGCGGGTGACCACCGTGGTGGAGACCCACCTGCACAACGACTACGTCACCGGCGGGCTCGAGCTCGCCCGCACCGCCGGAGCCGACTACGTGGTCCCGGCCGGCGACCAGGTGCAGTACGAACGGATCCCCGCGAGCGACGGCGACGTCCTGGCCGCCGGCCCGATGCGGCTGCGCGTGGTGCACACCCCCGGCCACACGCACCACCACGTCAGCTACGTGCTCACCGACGGCGCCGGCGCGGTGCAGGCGGTCTTCACCGGTGGCTCCATGCTCTACGGCGCGACGGGCCGCACCGACCTGCTCGGCCCCGAGCACACGACCACGCTGACCCACGCCCAGTTCCACTCCGTGCGCCGGCTGGCCGCCGAACTGCCCGCCGGCACCCCCGTCTTCCCGACCCACGGGTTCGGCAGCTTCTGCTCGGCGACCCCGACCAGCGGCACGTCGTCCACCGTCGGCGAGCAGGCTGCCGTCAACCCCGCCCTGACGCAGGACGAGCAGTCCTTCGTCGACCAACTCCTCGCCGGGCTCGGCGCGTACCCCGCGTACTACGCGCACATGGGCCCGACCAACGCCGCCGGTCCCGCACCGGTGGACCTGTCGCCACCGCGCCGCGTCGAGGCCGGGGAGCTCGCACGACGGATCGCCGAGGGCGAGTGGGTGGTCGACCTGAGGACCCGCACCGCGTTCGCGCACGGCCACCTCCCCGGGACGCTCAACTTCGAGCTCTCCACGAACTTCCTCACCTACCTCGGCTGGCTCTACGACTGGGGGGCGCCGCTCACCCTCATCGGCGGCAGCGAGTCCGACGTCGCCGAGGCCCGGCGCGAGCTGGTGCGCATCGGCATCGACCGCCTGGCCGGAGCGGCGGTCGGCACGCCGGAGGAGCTCTCCGGCGGCACGCCGCTGGGCTCGTACGCGGTCACCGACTTCGCCGGCCTGGCCGCCGCGATGGCCGAGCGGCCGGTGCAGGTGCTCGACACCCGGCGGCACGACGAGCGCGCGACCGGCGGGGTCCGGGGCTCCCGGCACATCCCGATCCACGAGCTGGCCGGCCGGCTCGACGAGGTCCCCGCGGGCGAGGTCTGGGTCTACTGCGGCTCGGGCTACCGCGCCTCCATCGCCGCCTCGGTGCTCGCCCGCGCCGGCCGTACGCCCGTCCTCGTCGACGGCGGCTACGGCGATCCCGAGCACGGGGCCGCCGCCGTCGGCCTGCACGACGCCCCCTGAACCCGCCCGTCCGACGAGAGGATCCCCCCGATGTGCCGAGCAGTGACCTGCCGCACCTGCGGCAAGACGACGTGGGCCGGTTGCGGTCAGCACGTGGACCAGGTGATGCGGGGCGTGCCCAGCGCCCAGCGGTGCCCCGGCCATGACGACGTCCCCACCGCCCCGGGCCTGCTGACGCGGCTGTTCTCCCGGCGGTGATCGCCGGCGCCGCCATCGGCCTGGTCATCGGCGTCCTCGTCGGCCTGCTCGGCGGTGGCGGCTCGATCCTCGCCGTCCCGGCGCTGGTCTACCTGGCCGGTCTGCCGCTGGCCGAGGCCGTCCCGGCGTCCCTCCTGGTCGTCGGCGTCACTGCGGTGGTGGGGGTGCTGCCCCGGCTGCCCGCCCGCCAGGTGCAGTGGCGGATCGCCATCGTCTTCGGCGGCGCCGGAGCGCTCACCGCCGTCGCCGGGGCCGCGGTCAACCGGCTGCTGCCCGAGGACCTGGTCCTCGCCCTGTTCGCCGCGCTGATGGTGGCGGCGGGACTGCGGATGCTCCAGCGCAGCCCGGTGACCGGCACCGCCTGCTCGACCGCCGGCGGCCGGATCGACTGGCGGCACTGCCTCCCCCGCGCGATCGGCGGCGGGCTGGGCGTCGGCTTCCTCACCGGCCTGCTCGGCGTCGGCGGCGGCTTCCTCGTCGTCCCCGCGCTGGTGATCGGTCTCGGCGTGGAGATGGGCGTGGCGATCGGGACATCGCTGGTGATCGTGGCGGTCAACTCGGCCGCGGGCTTCGCCGCCTACGCCGGGCGGGCCGACCTCGACGCGGACCTCCTCGTCGCCGTCACCCTCGCGGCGGCCACGGCAGCGGTCCTGGCCGCCCGGCTGTCCACCCGCCTGCCCACCGACCGGCTCCGTCGCTGGTTCGGCGTCCTCGTGCTGGTCGTCGCGGCCGCCGTCCTGGCCGAGGTGGGGCACGGGCTGCTCACCGCGTGAGCCGACGTGATGCAGGACGCACGACTCTTCCCTCACGTGAGGGTCGAGTGTGCTGCAGATCGGCCAGGTCGCCGACCGCATGGGCCTCAGCCTGCGCACGATCCGCTTCTACGAGGAGAACGGGCTGGTCCCACCGACCGGCCGCACCGCCGGCGGCTTCCGGCTGTACGGCGAGGACGCCATCGGCCGGCTCGAGGTGATCAAGCGCATGAAGCCGCTGGGCTTCACCCTCGAGGAGATGCGGGAGCTGCTCACCCTGCTCGACGACCTGGCGGAGCGCCCGGCCGACGCCGCGCTGGCCGACCGGCTGCGGATGTTCCACGAGGCCGCGATCGCCCGGGTCACCGCCCTCCGCGAGCAGCTGGCCGTCGCCGAGGGCTTCGCCGGCACGCTGGCCGGTCACCTGGAGTCATCGGCACGCTGAGCCCGCTCCCGATCGGGTGATGCCGACCGGCCGCTGACCTGCACCGGTACCGGAGGAACGGCAGGCTGTCCGGGTGCCCCTGTCCGCCCCCGGCCTCCCGGGCCTCCCGCCCGAGCTGTCCGGTCCGGTGGCGGTGGAGCTGGCCAAGCCGGTGCGCGAGATCCCGCCGGTGCACGCGCTGCCCGGCGGATGCCGGTACGAGCCCAAGTGGGACGGCTACCGGCTGGTCGTCGTCCGGAGCGCCGCCTCGACCCGGGTGTGGTCGAAGCAGGGCAGGGACCTGACCGACCGCTTCCCCGACGTCGTCGCCGCCGCCCGGGCGCAGGTACCGGCGGGAACCGTGCTCGACGGCGAGGTCGTCGTCTGGAACGGCTCACGGCTGGACTTCGGGCTCCTGCAGCAGCGCATCGTGGCCTCCCCCGGGCGCATCGCCGCCCTGGCCGCCGCGCACCCGGCCTCCTACGTCGCCTTCGACGTGCTCGCCTCCGGCGGCACCGACCTGCGGACGACGAAGCTGGCCGGCCGGCGCGCCGTGCTCGAGGACCTCGCGGCCCGCTGGGCGCCCCCCATGCAGATCTCCCCCTCGACCGCCGACCGCGACGAGGCGCGCGCCTGGTTCACCGACTACCGCCCGGCCGGCGTGGAGGGCCTGGTCGCCAAGGGCGCGGGCACCCGCTACGCCCCCGGCCGGCGGGAGTGGCTCAAGGTCAAGTCGTGGGAGACCACGGAGGTGCTGGCCGGCGGGGTCATCGGCCCGATCGGCGCCCCGAGCCAGCTGGTCGCCGGCCGCTACCGGGACGGCGAGCTGGTCGTGGTCGGGCGCACGAGCCCGCTCGACCCGCGGCAGTCGGCCGAGCTGGCCGCCGTCCTCGCCCCACCGGCCGGCGAGCACCCGTGGCCCGACCGCATCGGCACCGGCCGCTTCGGGGGCGGTCGCCTCTCCGTGGCGCTCACGCGGGTCGACCCGACGGTCGTCGTCGAGGTCAGCGCGGACGCCGCCCTGCAGGCCGGCGTCTTCCGCCACCCGCTGCGCTTCGTCCGCGTGCGGGCCGACCTGCGCCCCGAGGACCTGCCGCCGATCTCCTGAGGGCGCATCCCCCTCCGGGGTGAGTTGATCAAGCTTTCCGCTGGTCATGTCGATGGGACGGGGTGAGCGCTCCCGCCGGTCCGACCGCCCGTGCCGCCTGGCTGCACGCGGCGCTGGCGGTGCTGCTCGTCGCGCTGATCGTCGCGTTCGTCCCGCTGGGCCCAGGGCGCCCGGCGGCCGAGATCGTCCTGTTCGGGCTCGGTCTGGCCGGGGTCCGGGTGGCCCTGCGCCGGCACCGGACGCCGCTCGTCGTCGCCTGGCGCGGGCTCGGCCTGGGCCTGGCGTTCTTCGCCCTGAGCTGCGTCGCCGAGGTCGTCCAGCTCGCCGGGGTCGCCGAGGGAGCCGCCGGGGCCGTCGAGTCCGGATTCGACATCGCGGCGTACGCGGCCATGGTGGTGGGCGCCCTCGGGGTGGTCCGCCGTGGACGGCGCCGCCGCGACCGGGCCGCCTGGATCGACACCGCGACCCTGCTGCTCGCCGCCGGCCTCGCGCTGCTGGCGATGACCGGCGACCGGGGCTCGATGACCGCCGACGTCGTCGAGCTGGGCGTCGGCACGCCCCTGCTGACCGCCGTCATGCTCATCGTCTGCGTCCCGCTCGCCATGTCCCGCGGCGGCCGCTCGGTCACCACGATGGCCCTGTTCGCCGCCGCGGTCCTGACGGTCGTCGGCTACGGCGGCCGCCTGTTCGTGGGCACCCTGCGGGAGTCGGCCTTCCTCGACCCGCTGCCGCTGCTGGCGGTCGCCGCCCTCGTGCTCGCCGCCCGGCACCCCTCGGTCGCGGCCATGGGCCGCCGTCCCGAGTCCGACCAGGACGCCGCATCGTCCCGGGTGCTCGGCCTGGGCGCGGCCCTGCTGATCAGCCCGGCGCTGCTGATCCTGTGGACCATCGGGCAGGGCGGCACCGGCTACCTGCTCGGGGCCGGCAGCGCCCTGCTCACCGGCATGGCGCTGTGGCGGCTGACCGCCCTCAACCGCGACCGCGAGCGCACCCGCGCGGCCCTGGTGTCCAGCGAGGCCCGTCTGCAGCTGCTGCTGGAGAACGCCGCGGACGTCATCACGATCGTCGACGCGTCGGGCTCCATCGCCTACATCAGCCCGGCCGTGCAGTCGCTGCTCGGCCGGCCGCCGGCCTACTACCTCGGCCGCAACGCCATCGACCTGGCCGACCCCCGCGACCAGCCGCGCCTGCGCGCCGCGGTCGCCGAGGCCGGCAGCGCCAGCGACATCGAGTCCGGCGTGGTGGACACCGACATCCGCGTCCAGCACGCCTCCGGCGGCACCCGCTGGGTGGAGATGCGGATCAGCGGCCGGGTGGACGCCGTCGGCATCGAGGGGTGGGTGGTCAACTTCCGCGAGGTGACCGACCGCAAGCTGTTCGAGGACGAGCTGCGCCGCCAGGCCCAGACCGACCCGCTCACCGGCCTGCTCAACCGCGCCGCGTTCTCCGACCGGCTGGCCACGGCCACCGCGGCGATCGACGCCGCGGCACCGCCGGCGGTGCTCTTCGTCGACGTCGACGACTTCAAGGCCGTCAACGACAGCCTCGGCCACGCGGCCGGTGACGAGCTGCTGCTCGCCGTCGCCGCGCGGCTGACCGCCGACGTCCGCGCCGACGACGTCGTCGCCCGGCTCGGTGGCGACGAGTTCGCGGTGCTGCTGAGCGACGCCGACGGCGAGCGCCTGCGCGACGTCGCCGACCGCCTGCTGGCCTCGCTGCGCGCGCCCATGGCCATCGCCGGCACCACGGTGTCGGTCACCGCCAGCATCGGTGGCGCGCTGGGTGCTCGCGGCGACACGGCCGAGCGGCTGCTGCACGCCGCCGACACCGCCATGTACCGCGCCAAGCGCTCGGGCAAGGACTCGCGCAGCCTGCTGGACGCCCTGACCCGCTAGGGCTCCTGCGGCACCCGCCCACGCGCGACCAGGAGCCGGCGCAGGAGGTCGGCGAGCTGCTCCCGGTCGCGCTCCGAGAGCCCGTCCAGCAGCTCCCGCTCGGTCTCCAGGTGGTCGGGCAGCGCGGCGTCCAGCGCGGCCCGGCCGGCCGCGGTCAGGGTGACCACCACCGCCCGGCCGTCGGCCTCGCTGCGCTCGCGGGTGATGAGGCCCTTCTCCTCCAGCCGGTCCAGCCGCTGGGTGATGGCGCCGGAGGTGACCAGCGCCGTCCGCATCAGGGCCGTCGGCGTGAGCTGGTAGGGCTCCCCGGCCCGCCGGAGCGCGGCCAGGACGTCGAAGGCGGGCGCATCGAGGCCGTAGCGAGCGAAGGTCGTCCGCTGGGCGAGGAACACCTCGCGCTGCAGCTGGGTGATCCGCCCGATGATCCCCATCGGCGAGCAGTCGAGGTCCGGCCGCTCCCGTTCCCACTGCGCGAGGATCAGGTCGACGGCGTCTCGCATGTCGCTCACCGTAGTTCTCCGGCTGCGCTCGGCAGCTCCACCGCGGCGAGGTGGTCGCTGAACGTCCGCGCTGGACGCCCGAGCAGGGCCTCCAGCACGCGCGGGCTGCCGGTGAAGCCGTGCGCCCGGTAGTGGTCGAACATGAGCCGCGCGCAGTGGGCGGCGTAGTCGTCGGCCGGTGGCACGGGCCCCTCGGGGACGGCGTCGACCGCGCGGACCTCCCGGCCGAGCCAGGTGCCGAGCAGCTCGGCGATGCGGGCGGCGGTCAGCGGCTCGGGCCCGACCGCCTCGAACGTGCCGCCGTCCAGGCCGTCCTCGGTGAGCAGCACGGCCGCGGCGTCGGCGACGTCGCGCAGGTCGACCAGCGACTGCGCCTGCTCCAGCCCCCACGTGCTGCGGAAGGTCCCCGTGGCGGCGACGCCGGCCAGCTGCCCGTCGAGGTTGGTGGCGTAGGCGCACGGCTGCAGCACGCGCCAGCGCAGCCCGGCAGCGTCCAGCGCCTCCTCCACCCGGTCCTTCGCCGCGTGGTGCGGCATGGCGCGCGCCTGCGGGCGCAGGACCGAGTGGTAGACGACGCGGCCGACGCCGGCCCGGCGGGCCGCCGCGAGCAGCGCGGTCGCGCCGCCGGTCTCGCCCGGGTCGAAGTTCGGCCAGATCAGGTAGAGCGCCTCCGCCCCGGCCAGCAGCGGCTCGACCGCGGTCGGGTCGGTGAGGTCGGTGGCGACGACGTCGGCGCTCAGGGCGGTGAGCTCCGGGTACTCCTGGCTCCCACCGACGAGGGCGCGCACCCGGCGTCCCCGGGACCACAGCGCCCGGACGACGGCGGAGCCGGTCGCACCGCCTGCCGCGGTCACCACGATCACCCGGGTACCTCAGCAGTGAGGCAACTGTGCGTCAAGCAGCGACGCGTTCGGTCACCGGAGGCGGGTGCTCAGCCGGACGCTCAAGCCGGCCGGGCTCGGGAGCACGTCGACGTGGTCCCAGAGCTTGCGGGCCAGCCACAGGCCCATGCCGCCGCGGGAGAGGTCGAGGCCGTGCGCCGGCACGAAACCGCTCAGCGGGTCCCCGTAGGACGTGCCGCGGTCGGAGATCACGCAGACGATGCGGTCGCTGCCGGCCCACACCCGGGCGGACACCGGCCGGGTGCCGTGCCGGAAGGCGTTCGCGGCGATCTCGCTGACCGCCAGGTGCAGGTCCTCCTGCTGCTCCCGGTCGGGCACGATGCCAGCGATCGCCGCGCCGAGCTGGTGCCGCAGGCCCGCCAGCGTGCGCGCGTCGTCGACGGCGAACACGGGGTCGCCGTCCTCGACCGGCTCCCGGGGAAGCGGCAGGGACGGCACGTAGGTGCCCGGGTCCTGGAAGGCCGGGTTCGGCACGAACCGGCCCCGCTCGTCGACCAGGGTCGGGTGGGTGGCGCGGACGCTGTCCACCACGGAGGGGTCCAGCCGCCGGCTGTCGTAGACGCACACGATGTCCATGGGCTCGTCGCCGAGCAGGCGGTTGGTCACCGCGTCGAACCGCTGGCCCTCCCGCCAGTCAGCCGGGTCCGGCCCGAAGTCGACCTCCGAGAAGACGCGCAGCCGGCCGGACGCCGAGTCCTTCGCGCGCTCGAGGTAGCGGGCGCAGGCGGTGAGGGCGTCCGGAGCGCGGGAGCCCAGGAGGTTCAGCCGGGGCTCGGACTCGACCGCGGCCGCCCGGGCACCCAGCTCGCGGGAGAGCAGCGCCACGGTGTCCGCCGGGCAGGCGAGGGCGACGAGGTCACCGGCCCGCAGGCCCGCGTCGAGGAAGGGCAGCGCCACCGCGAGCAGCTCCTGCTCGCCGGCGACGACGGCCCCGGTGTGCGTCACGTGCCCACGCTGGTTGGGCACGAGGGGCGACGAGCACTCCGTCGCAGAGCGGTCCACCAGCCCCCCGTGGGAAGACGTGACCGGCCGGCGCCGGTCGATGAGCGTTCATTCTGTGGCATGGCGTCACGCGGTCCGCATCCGGGGCGACGCGTCAGACGGCGTGCTGCTCACCGAGCCGCCCGGAGCAGGACGCGGTGCCCAGCCAGGAGTGCGGCGCCCCCTGGTAGCACCATCCCAGCCGCGGCCGGCGGGCGCTCGTCCAGAAGGCGGGCACCCGCATGTCGCCCGCCCGCGATCCGGCGACCGAGAAGCAGCCGCGGCTGTGCAGGGCGCCCGGGTCGGACACCAGGAGGGCCAGCCCCTCGGCCACGGTCAGCGGCGACCGCCCCGCGGCGGTGATCCGCGGGAGGACGTCGCCGGGTGGCTGGCCGACGGTGTCGGCTCCGAGGTCGACGTCCAGCAGCAGGTAGGGGCTCCCCGGGACGTCGAGCTCCGGCAGCGGCCGGAAGGCGGCGAGCTCCTCCTCCGAGAGCGTCGTGAAGCCGGTGCCCCCGAGGGTGTGCACGGTCTCCAGCACCGGCACGACCGGCATGCGGGGGAAGACGACGACGAACGGCATGCGCCCGACCTCGCCGGTCACCGGTGGCAGCAGGTCGCGCAGCGGCTCGGCGCACGCGCGGAAGCACGCCTCGGCCAGCTCCATGGCCTCGGGCAGGCCGGTCATCACCAGCGCGTCGACCTGGCGGTCGAACTCGAGCTCCGCCTCGGTGGGGCAGGCGGCGACGGGAAGAGCGCTCATCGCAGGACCTCTCGGGGCGGCCCGCCGCACATCGGTCAGCGGGCCGGACGACGATCGGCGACCACCTCGGCTCCCCCGGGCCGCCGGCCAGCAACACTATCCAGGACCTGCCGATCCGGACCACCGGCGGCACGGACGTCCTCGTCGTCGACCGCGCCGCAGTCCAGCCCGCGCAGCACGACGGTCGCGAGCGCCCGCGCCGTCGCGGGCTCGTCGAGCACCCCGCCGTCGCTGCGGTCCAGGTAGCCGGCCAACCGCTCGGCCGCCGCCGGGAGCGCGGCGCGGAAGAAGGCGTACGTCGCGAGGTAGCGGGTCACCAGCTGCGCCGGGTGCAGGTCCCAGCCCTGGTAGAAGCCGCGCACCAGGGCGCGGCGGACGAGGTGCGCATGGATGCGCCACGCCTCGTGCACGTGCTCGCGGGGGCCGACCGGTAGGACGTTGGTCGAGCCGTCGACGGCGTGGGCGCCGGTGCCGGCGACGGCGACCTGCATGAGGTGTTTGGCGAAGTCGGCCGCCGGGTGGTTGGCCGCCTGGTACGCCGCGGAGATCCCGAGCGAGGCGCTGTAGTCGTAGGTGCCGTAGTGCAGCCCGACCAGCCGCGGGCCGGCGACGTGCACCATGCGCGCGAGCGGGGCGGTGCCGTCGGGGCCGAGGACCGCCTGGGGGGTCTCGATCTGCAGCTCCAGGTCGAGGGCGACGTCGTGCGCCCCCTCCAGCGCCTCCAGGACGGTGAGGAACGCCCTCACCTGGTCGACGTCGGTGACCTTCGGGAGCGTGACCACCGCCCGGCCGGGACCCTGCCCGGCCAGGGTCCCGAGGAAGAGGTCCAGCGAGCGGACGCCGCGGCGGCGGGTCGGCGCCTCCAGCGACTTGGCCCGGATGCCGACCGACGGCGGCGCCGTGCCCCCCTGCACGTCCGCCGCGAGGACCGCGCCGGCCCGCAGCACGTCGTCGTCCTCGTGGTCGGGGCCGCCCCGGTAGCCGTCCTCGGCGTCGACCCGGAGGTCCTCGACCGCCTCGGTGGCGAGCTTGTGCCGCACGCGGGGCAGCACCTCCTCCACCAGGGCGGGGTCGAGCCCCAGGTCGGGCAGTCCGTGCTCGTCGAGGGCCTCGAGGGCCGCGCTCCCCCAGGACGCCGCCAGCCCCGGGACGACGGCGTCGGCAGGGACGTAGCAGGTGTGCACCGGTTGCCGCTGCGGCCACTCACCCGGGTACCGGGCCAGCCGCAGCGCATCGCCCGGCGTCAGCAGCCGGTCGAGCTCCGCGTACAGGTCCTCCGGCAGGGCGCCGTTCACTCCACGAGCCCGTAGGCAGGCAGGGTCAGGAAGTCGGGGAACTCGTCGGCCAGCGCGACCTGCTCGAACAGTCGCCGGGCGTCGTCCAGCCGGTCGAGCTCGCCGATGCCGGCCACCTCCTCGTCGATGACCCGGCGGACCAGCTCCTCGGTGACCGTCTCCCCGGTGTCCAGCTCGACGCCGGCGTGGACCCACTGCCACACCTGGGAGCGGCTGATCTCCGCGGTCGCGGCGTCCTCCATCAGCCCGTGGATGCCCACCGCGCCGTTGCCGGCCAGCCACGCCGCCAGGTAGCGGATGGCCACCTCGATGTTGGCCCGAAGGCCCGCCAGCGTGCGTTCCCCCGGGACGCCGGCCACGTCGAGCAGCTGCTCCGGGGTGACGTGCACGTCGTCCCGCAGCCGGTCGAGCTGGTGGGGCCGGTCGCCGAGGACGCCGTCGAAGACCTCCCGGCAGACGCCGACCAGGTCGGGGTGGGCCACCCACGAACCGTCGAAGCCGTCGCCGGCCTCGCGGGTCTTGTCCTCGCGGACCTTCGCCAGCGCGCGCTCGTTCGCCTCGGCGTCGCGCCGGCTGGGGATGGCCGCGGCCATGCCGCCGATCGCCAGGGCCCCGCGCCGGTGGCAGACGGCGACCAGCTGCTCGGTGTAGGCGCGCATCATCGGCGCGGTCATCGTGACCGCCGCGCGGTCGGGCAGGACGAACTCGGGGCCGGCGTCGCGGAAGACCTTGATGACGCTGAACAGGTAGTCCCAGCGGCCGGCGTTGAGCGCGGCGGCGTGCGGGCCGAGCTCGTGCAGCATCTCCTCCATCTCGAACGCGGCCGGGATGGTCTCGATGAGCATCGTGGCGCGGATCGAGCCGGCCGGGAGGTCGAGCACCTGCTCGGCGTGGTCGAAGACGAGCTTCCAGAGCGCCGCCTCGAGGTGGCCCTCCATCTTGGGCAGGTAGAAGTAGGGCCCGCTGCCGCGGTCGAGCTGCTCCTGCGCGTTGTGGAACAGGTAGAGCCCGGCGTCGACCAGCGCGCCGACCGCCGGCTCGCCGTCCACCAGCAGGTGCCGCTCGGGCAGGTGCCAGCCCCGCGGGCGCGGGACGATCGTCGGCAGCTCGCCGTCCTCGCGCAGCCGGTACTCCCGGCCGTCGGGGCTGCTGAACGCCAGCGTGCGGCGGACGGCGTCCTTCAGCACCACCTGCCCGCCCACGACGTTGCGCCAGTGCGGGGTGTTGGCGTCCTCCAGGTCGGCCAGCCAGACGTTCGCGCCGCAGTTCAGGGCGTTGATCGCCATCTTCGGCTCGGTCGGGCCGGTGATCTCGACCCGGCGGTCGACCAGCCCGGGCGGGGGTGGCGGCACCCGCCAGTCGCCGTCACGGATCGCCGCGGTCTCGGACCGGAAGTCGATCCGCCGCGCGGCGGCGATCTCGGCCCGGCGGGTCGCGCGGGCGGCGAGCAGCGCGTCGCGCTGGGTGCCGAACCGGGTCTGCAGGCCCGCGACGAAGTCCAGCGCCTCGGGGGTCAGGATCTCCTCGCCCCGCTCGACCGGAGGGCCCTCCACGCGCACGTCCACCACTCGCCGCACCTTCCTCCGACCGGCCGAGCTGGCATCCTCTCACCGTGGCGAGCCTCGACGAGTTCAACGACGAGCCGGCCGACCGGGCCGTCCAGGACCTGCGGGCCTGCAACGCCGCGCCGCGGTTCGCGGCGGAGGTGGCGGCCGGACGGCCGTACCGGGACGCCGAGACGCTGGTGGCCCGGGCCGAGGAGGTCGCCCGCGCGCTGCCGTGGGAGGACGTCGCGATCGCCCTCGCCGCGCACCCGCGGATCGGCGACCGGGTCGAGGGGTCGACCGCCGAGGCGGAGTCGTCCCGGCGGGAGCAGAGCTCGGTGTCCGGCGCCGACGACGCGACCCGGGAGGCGCTGCTGGACGGCAACCGCCGCTACGAGGAGCGCTTCGACCACGTCTTCCTGATCCGTGCCTCGGGGCGGTCGCCCGAGGAGATGCTGGCCGAGCTGGAGCGGCGGCTGGGCAACGACGAGGAGGCCGAGCGCGCCGAGGTCACCGAGCAGCTGGCGCAGATCACCGCGCTCCGCGTGAAGGCTCTCGTCTCGTGAGCGTGTCGACGCACGTGCTCGACGCGGTGCTCGGCCGGCCGGCGGCGGGGATCTTCGTCCGGCTGTACGCCGACCAGGAGCTGATCGCCGAGGGCGTCACCGACCACGACGGGCGCTGCCGGCTCACCGAGGACGCCACGGCGCTCGGCACGCACCGCCTGGTCTTCGCCACCGGCCGGTGGTTCGCCGAGCAGGACCGCGAGGCGTTCTGGCCGGAGGTGGTGCTGACCTTCTCCATCGCCGAGCCGGCCGAGCACCACCACGTGCCGTTGCTGCTCTCCCCCTTCGCGTACTCGACCTACCGCGGGAGCTAGCGCCGTCGTCGGTTCCACGTGCACCATGCGCCGCATGGCGATCGTGCTCGGACCGAACCAGTACGGGAAGGCGGAGGTCCGCGTGGTCGCGGTGGACCGCAGCTCGCCTCGGCACACGTTCTGGGACCTGGACGTCAGCTCGAGCCTGCGCGGCGACTTCACCGCCGCGCACACCGCCGGTGACAACGCCCACGTGCTGACGACCGACGCGCAGAAGAACACGGTGTTCGCGTTCGCCCGCGACGGCGTGGGCACCCCGGAGGAGTTCGGGCTGCGGCTGGCCCGGCACTTCGCCGGCTCCTATGACTGGATCACCGGCGCCCGGGTGGCCGTGGAGTCCTACGGCTGGGACCGGATCGCGGTGGGCGGGCAGCCGCACGACCACGCGTTCTCGCGCAACGGCAGCGAGGTGCGCACCGCCGTCGTCACCGTGGACGGGGACGACGCGCACGTGCTGGCCGGGCTGGGCGATCTCGTCGTCCTCAAGACGACGGGGTCGGAGTTCCGGGGCTTCCCGCGCGACCGGTACACGACCCTGGCCGAGACGAGGGACCGGATCCTCGCGACCGCGGTGACCGCCCGCTGGCGGTACGCGGGCACGGACCTCGACTTCGACGCCTGCTTCGCCGGCGTGCGGACCACCCTGCTCGAGACGTTCGCCTCGACGCACTCGCTGGCGCTGCAGCAGTCGCTGTACGCCATGGGCGAGGCCGTGCTGGAGCAGTTCGCGGACGTCGCGGAGATCCGGATGTCGATGCCGAACAAGCACCACTTCCTGCAGGACCTCTCCGCCTACGGCCTGCAGAACACCCCCGAGGGCGGCGCGGTGGTCTACCACGCCGACGACCGCCCCTACGGGCTGATCGAGGGCACGGTCCTGCGTGACGACGTCCCGCCCGCCGACCTCGCCTGGCAGGGCACGCCCGGCTTCTGCTGAGCCACCGGGGCGGATGGTCGGTGCCCGCGAGCGCCCTACGGTCGCGAGTCGAAGAACCAGTACCGGGCGACGATCAGGGCGATCACGCCGATGCCGACGACCACGACGACGACGGTCTCCACCTCACCGGCCTCCCGCCTCGATGCCGATGCCGCCGAAGACGGCGATCGCGTGGATCCGCACGTCGGCCGCGTGCTCGTCGTGGGTGCGCTGCACGACGCCGTCCCCGCCCATGCCGCCGACTCCGCGGAACCGCCACCACACCCGCCAGTCGGCCGGTACCTGCACCGCCGCACCACCCATGAGGACCCGCAGCGTGAGGTCGATGCCCTGGTCGGGCTGCGGGATGCCCGTCAGGTCGATCTCTGCGCCGGCCATGGCCATGTCCACGCGCAGCCGCGACAGGCCGGGGTTGCGCGGGTGCAGCTCCAGGCCGCCGTGCGTGAGCACCCGCCGGATCGACGTCGAGGACTCGTCGCCCTCGTCCTTCCGCCAGGCGGCCAACCGGCCGAGCGCGGCCACCGATGCCTGGACGGCGATCCAGCCGATGATCCACGGCCGGAGCTTCCGGAGGACAGGAGCGGGCGGACGCCTCATGGGGAGAGCCTGCCACCATCGGCGACCGTCACCGACGAGCGCGACGGCCCCGGTCGGTGGGCGCCTCGAGGCGACAGGGCGGTCATGGCCCGGAATTGACGGCGGCGGCGGTGGGAAGCCCCCCACCGCCGCCGCGTCTCAGGCCGCTCCGGTAGCGCGTCAGTACCGGAACCTCGCGACCGAGCTGTGGAGCGAGGTCGCCATGCGGGCGACCTCGTCGATGGCGGCCTGCGCGTCGGTCATCGCGCGGGTCGTGGATCCGGTGGCCGTGGCGACCGCGTCGATGTTCTCCGCGATCTGGCTGGCCGAGAGCGCCGCCTCCGCGACGTTGCGGTTCATCTCCGTCGTCGTGGCGGTCTGCTCCTCGACGGCGGCGGCGATGGTGCTCTGCGAGTCGTTGATCCGGGCGATGATCGACGAGATCTCGCCGATCGCCCGGACGGCGCCCTCGGTGTCGGTCTGGATCGCCTCGACCCGCTTCGAGATGTCCTCGGTCGCCTTCGCCGTCTCCTGCGCCAGCTCCTTGACCTCGTTCGCGACGACGGCGAAGCCCTTCCCCGCCTCTCCTGCCCGCGCCGCCTCGATCGTGGCGTTGAGGGCCAGGAGGTTCGTCTGCTCCGCGATCGAGGTGATCACCTTGACCACGCCGGCGATCTCCAGGGACGACTCGCCCAGCTTGGCCACCGTCGCGGTGGTGTCGTCGGCGGCGGCCACCGCCTGACCGGCCACTCGCGACACCTCGCTGGCGTTCTGCGCGATCTCGCGGATGGAGGCACCCATCTGCTCGGAGCCGGCGGCCACGGTCTGCACGTTGGTGGAGACCTGCCCGGCCGCCGACGCCACGATGCCGCTCTGCTGCGAAGACTCGTCGGCCAGGCGGGCCATGTCCTGGGCGCTGGCCGAGAGCTGCTCGGTCGCCGAGGCCAGCGTGGTGGAGCTGTCACCGATCGCGGTCATGACGGCGCGCACGTTGGCCATCGAGGCCTCGAGCGAGGCGGCCATCTGCCCGACCTCGTCGTTGCTCGTCACGTGGGTGGAGCCGCGCAGGTCGCCGTCGGCGAGACCGGCGAGGACGGCGCGGACCTGGTTCAGCGGCCGGACCACCGAGCGGGTCACGACCCAGCCCAGCAGGGCGAGCACGAGGACGCCGGCGACGGCGACGACGATCGCCGAGGTGATGGCGGTGCCGCGCTCGTCGTCCGAGTGGACGGCCGCCGCGTCGGCGAAGGCGGCGACCGCGTCCCCCATCGTCGGCAGCTGCTCCTCGAGGGCGGAGAACGCCTCGGCGAACTGCGGGTAGGCCGCGCCGGCGGCCGCCGGGTCTGCTCCGGCGGTGGTCACGATGGCGTCCGCCGAGGTCAGGTAGTCCTCCACCTCGGGGGTGACGGCCTCCACGGCGTCCACGACCTCGGGGCTGAGCGCGTCGGCCCGGGCCTCGTCGAGGATCGCGCGGAAGGTCCTGGTGTGGTCGGCCAGGTCGGCGGTCGCGGTCTCGTACAGCTCGCCGGTCCCGCGGCTGAGCAGCGCCTGGAGGACGTCGGCCCGGACGGCGTCGTGCATCATGTCGGCGAGCAGGGCGTCCTCGGTGGCCTCGGCGCTGGCCAGCAGCTCCCCGGCCGTCTCCCCGGTGTCCTGGAGAGCGCCGACGGTCACGACCGCGAAGACGCCGAGCGCCGCGGCGCCCGCCGCGACCAGGGCAGCCAGCTTCACGCCGAGCGGGCGGTCGGACCAGAGCGAACGCGCCATCGGGGTCTCCAGAGCCAGGGCCGGCCGGTGGTCGTCCACCGTTGCCGCGTTCTTCGGCCGGTCGGTGGAGCGACTACAGCCGAAGAACATGAAACTTCCGGCATTTCTGGTTCCGGAGCGGTGGGACCGGTTCAGCCGCTCGTCAGGCGGTAGAAGCGGAAGAAGTCGTGCTCGACCGGCAGCACCTCCACGCCGGCGAAGCCGGCCTCCCGGGCATAGCCCTCGAGCACGGCCGGCCGCATCACGGTGCCGGTCGCCGCCGACGGGGTGGTGGACATCGAGTCGGGCAGGCAGCAGGTCAGGCTGTAGCCGTACATCAGCCGCTCGACGTCGTTCCCCGGCGCGGTGAACGTCTCGGCCACCCGCTCGTCCACGACGAGGACGGTGCCGCCGGGCCGCACCATGGCCCGCACGGCCGACAGGACGCCGACCGGGTCGGGCATGTCGTGCACGCACTCGAATGCCGTCACCAGGTCGTACTGCTGCGCGTCCGCCAGGCTCCCGACGTCGGCGACGGCGAACCGCACGCGGTCGGCGACGCCGGTCTCGTCGGCGTTGCGCCGCGCCTGCTCGACCGACGGCTCGTCCACGTCGAACCCGTCGACCCGGGCGGCCGGGTAGCCGAGGGCGATCCCGATCGACGACCACCCCATGCCGCAGCCGACGTCCGCGACCCGGCCGCCGTCCCGGAGGACCGCGTCCACGTCGGCGATCCCGGGCAGCACCTCGGTGACCAGCGCGCCCGTGAAGAAGGGCCGGTTCGCGGCCGCCTGACCCTCCCGCGCCTCCGGGCCCATCTCGGCCCAGCTCACCCCGCCGCCGCTCCGGTACACCTCCGCCAGGCGCGGGACGTTGCGCGTGAAGGTCATGGCCACCCGGGCCAGGGGCGTCGCGTAGGAGGGGTCGACCTCGTCGACGAGGACGGCGCGGTGCTCGTCGGGGAGCGTGTAGCAGCGCTCGTCGGGTGCGGCCCCGACGTCGTCGACGGTGAGGTACCCGGCGACGGCCTGCTGCTCGAGCCACTCGCGGGCGTAGCGCGGGTGCGTGCCGGTCCGCGCCGCGAGCTGCGGCGCCGTGCACGGGGTGCCGGCCAGGGCGCGGTACCAGCCCAGCCGGTCACCGAGGTCGACCGCCGCCGCCTCGAAGGCTCCCGTGACGGCGGCGACGAGGCGGTCGGCGAGCGGGACGGGCGGCGTGGCTGTCATGGGCGGTCACCGTGGCCTGGTCCGGCCGCGGGGACAAGGGTCACCTGCGCGTGGAGACCGTCACCGTGAACTTCGGCGTCTGCCGGGCGACCCGGGTGGGACCGACGACGCGGCCCAGCACCGGCTTGTAGCGCAGCGCGCTGTTGTAGACCGTGAACAGCTCGCCACCGGGCCGCAGCACGCGCGCCGCCGCCGCGAACAGCCGGTCGGCGGCGGTCGTCACGACGGCGGCACCCACGTGGAAGGGCGGGTTGCACGCGACCAGGTCGACGCTCGCGTCGTCGAGGGAGTCGGCCGCGTCGTCCCGGACGACGCGCACCCGGTCGGCCACGCCGTTGGCCTCCGCCGTCGCGGCGGCGGACGCGACCGCCGCGGCCGACTGGTCGGCCGCCAGGACGGCGAGCCCGGGCCGGCTGCGCGCCAGCACGGTCGCGAGCACCCCCGTGCCGCAGCCCAGGTCGAGTGCCGTCCCGGCCCCCGGCGCCTGCTCCTCCAGGACGCCGAGCAGCGTCCGGGTGCCGATGTCGACCTTGGTGCCCGCGAACGCGGCTCCGTGCGCGCAGACCGTCAGCCCCAGATCGGGGTGCTCCTGCCGCCGCGGGAACGACGACGGTGCGGGCTCCGGCCGGCGGGCGACGAGCACCCGCGACTTCTGCCGCGCGAGGGTCGCCGAGACGTCGCCGAACGAGTCGCCGAGGACGTCGTTCATCGCGTGCGTCATGTGCTTGACCCGGCCGCCGACGAGCACGGTGACGTCGGGAGCGGCCACCGCGGCGACGCGCTCGGCGATCTCGCGCAGCGCGTCGAGCGCCTTCGGGGCCTGGACGAGGACGACCCGCGCCCCGGCAGCCACCTCGTCGAGCGGCAGCTGCCGGTAGGTGCCGGTCAGGTCGGTGCGCCCGGCGTTGAGCGCCAGCGCGCGCTCCCCGACCAGGAGGTCCTGCGCGACCCGCACGTCGGAGGCGCCGTGCAGGGCCACCGCGCCGAGGGTGAGGGCCCCGTACGCGTCGTCGACGACGGCGACCTCGCCCGGCCCGCAGAGCGCCAGCGCGGCCGCCGCCTCGTCGAGCAGCAGCCGGTCGGTCGCGTCGACGGCCACCAGCTCGGGCGCCTCGACGTCGGGCGCGCGCCGGAGCGCGCCGAAGAGGTCCTCGGCCGCGGTCACCGGGGGGTGGCCGCCACGAGGTCGGCGACGACCCGGGCCAGCTCGGGGCCGACGTCCTCCTGCAGGAAGTGGCCACCGCCCGCCAGCGTGGTGTGCGCCATCCCGCGTGCCCCGGGGACCAGCTTCTGGAAGACCCGGTCGCCGCCGCCGGTGATCGGGTCGCCGTCGGAGAAAGCGGTGAGGAACGGCTTCTCCCACCGGGTGAGGACCTCCCACGCCGCCCGGTTCGCGGCCGCGGCCGGGTCGTCGGGGCGGGTGGGCACCAGTGCCGGGAAGACCCGCGCGCCGGCGGTGTACCTGTCGTCGGGGAAGGGCGCGTCGTACGCGGCCACGACCTCGGCCGGCAGCGTCGTCCGGCACCCGTTGGCGACGACGCGGCCGATCTGGAACTCCGGGCTCTCCTGCGAGAACCGCTGCCACGCCAGGAACGCCTCGCTCATCGGCTGGTCGCCGGTCGGCAGGCCCGTGTTGGCGACGACGACGCGCGCGAAGCGGTCCGGGTGCTCCGCGACCAGCCGGAGGCCGATCAGGCCGCCCCAGTCCTGGCCGACCAGCGTGACGTGGTGCAGGTCGAGCCGGTCGAGCAGCGCCTCCCGCATCCACCCGACGTGCGCGGCGTAGCTGTAGGCCGCCCGGTCGGTCGGCTTGTCCGAGCGGCCGAAGCCCACGAGGTCCGGCGCGACGACGCGCAGGCCGGCCCCGGCCAGCACCGGGATCATCCGGCGGTAGAGGAAGGACCAGGACGGCTCGCCGTGCAGCAGCAGGACGGTCTCGCCGTCGGCCGGCCCCTCCTCGACGACCGCCACCCGCAGCCCGCCGTCCACCTCGACGTGGCGCGGCTCGTACGGGAAGTCGGGCAGGTCGGCGAACCGCTCCTCGGGCGTCCGCAGGATCTCCATGGCCTCTTCCTACGCGATGGCGTCCCGCCCGGCGCCACGGGGCAGGATCGGGCCCATGCCCGTGACCACGCGTGAATGGCAGCTGGCGGCCCGACCGCACGGCGAGCCGACCCCCGACGACTTCCGGCTCGTGGAGCTCGAGCGCCCCGATCCGGCCGAGGGGCAGGTCGTCGTGCGGATGCTCGCCATGTCGGTCGACCCGTACATGCGCGGCCGGATGAACGCGGGGAAGTCCTACGCGGCGTCGTGGGAGGTCGGCGAGACCATGAAGGGCGGCGCCGTGGGGCGGGTGGTCGAGTCCCGCTCGCCCGCCGTGCCGGAGGGCTCCCTGGTGCTGGCCGACGCGGCGTGGCGGGACGTCGCCGTCCTCGACGCCCGGCACGTCCGGGTGCTCCCCGAGCTCCCCGGCATCCCGCCGAGCTACCACCTGGGCGTCCTCGGGATGCCAGGGCTGACCGCCTGGGTCGGCCTGTTCCGGCTGGCGCAGTTCCGGGAGGGCGACGCGGTCTTCGTCTCCGGGGCCGCGGGCGCGGTCGGGAGCCTGGTCGGGCAGTTCGCCCGCCTGAACGGGGCTTCCGCCGTGATCGGCAGCGCCGGCACGCCGGAGAAGGTGCGCTGGCTGACCGAGGAGGTCGGCTATACGACGGCGTTCGACTACCACGACGGACCGGTCGCCCAGCAGCTGAAGGGCGCTGCACCCGACGGCATCGACGTCTTCTTCGACAACGTGGGCGGCGAGCACCTCGAAGCCGCCATCGGCGCCTTCAACGAGTTCGGCCGGGCGGCCCTGTGCGGCGCCATCTCCGGCTACAACGCGACCGAACCGCAGCCCGGTCCGCGCAACATGTTCATGCTCGTGACCAAGAAGCTGAGCCTGCGCGGGTTCATCGTCGGCGACCACGCCGACCTGCGGGACGAGTTCACCGAGAAGGTCACCCAGCTGGTCACCTCCGGGCGGCTCGTCGTCCGGGAGACCGTGCGCGAGGGGCTGGACGAGGCCGTGCCCGCCTTCCTCGACCTCCTGCGCGGCGGCAACACCGGGAAGATGGTGGTCAAGCTCGCCGACTGAGACCGCCACCGCGTGGGCAGGGCACCGGCCATGTGGCTCTTCTTCTCCCGTCGGCTGCGGATGTGGCTGGTCCTCACCGTCGTCGTCCCGCTCACCACCGGCCTGCTGCGCCGGGTCGGCCGCTCGCTCGAGCGGCGTCGCGGGCCGTCGTCGGTGAGCCGCACCCTGCTGAAGGCGGGCGACCTCGGCGACCGGGCGCGGGCGACCCTCCGGGGCGGACGCCGCCGGTGACGGAGCCGCGCCTCGAGGTGCGGCCGTCCGAGGGGGCGACCGCCGCGGTGGCGCTCTTCTGCCACGGCGGCACGGTGGCCAGCGTCCAGCCGCCCCGGGAGCGGGCGCTGTCGCTGGTCCGCATGCGCGCCGTCGAGCAGTTCGTCGCGGCGACAGGGACGGAGCGGGGGCTGACGACGTGCCTGCTGCGGTACCGGGTCGCCGGCTGGAACGGGATCGCGGCCGACGCGCTCGCCGACGTCCGCTGGAGCCTGCGCCGGATCCGCGAGGAGCACGGCGACGTGCCCGTCGTCCTCGTCGGCCACTCGATGGGCGGCCGGGCGGTGCTCCGTGCCGGCGGCGAGTTCGGTGTGCGGGCGGTCTGCGCCCTGGCCCCCTGGACGCCGCCGGGCGAGCCGGTCGCGCACCTGCGCGGCGCGACCGTGGCGATCCTCCACGGCCGCGGCGACCGATGGGTGCCCGCCGCGCTCTCCGCCGAGTTCGCCCCGCGCGCACAGGCAGCCGGTGCGCACGTCGCCCGCTTCACCGTCGCCGGCGGGCACAGCATGGTGCGGCGGGCGATGGTGTGGCACGCCTTCGCCCGGGACGTCGTCCTCGCCGGGGCGGGCCTGGCACCGATGCGCCCCGACATCGCTGACGCGCTCGCGCGGTCGGGCACGGACGGGCTGACGGTCGACCTCTAGGCCTACGACCGGGACCGACGGGTAGGTCGTCCGCGTGGAAGAGATCCTGGCGGACGTCGTCGGCGTCCTGGTCCCCGTCGTCGAGGCGTGCGGTGCCGTCGTCATCATCACCGGCGCCCTCTGGGCGTTCGCGCGGTTCGTGTGGGTCGGCCTGCGCATGCGGAGCACCGCGGCGTTCGTCCCCGTCCGCCTGACGCTCGGCCGCTTCCTCGCGCTGGGGCTGGAATTCCAGCTGGCCAGCGACGTGCTCCGGACGGCGGTCGCGCCCAGCTTCGAGGAGCTGGGTCAGCTGGCCGCCGTCGCGGCCATCCGCACCGCCCTCAACTACTTCCTCTCCAAGGAGATCGCCGAGGAGCGCCGCCAGGTGGCCGAGGACGAGGCGCGCGGTCCGGGCCCCGACGTGACCGCGCCGGAACACCGCGGGCGCACGGTGTGAGCGTGCTCGTCGAGGTCACGGCGGTCCTCGCGTCCGTCATCGCGGCCGCCGCCCTGGTCGCGGGCGTCGTGGCCCTCGTGGCGACCCGGCGGCCCGCCCTGGCGCTGGGGGTGTTCCTGGACCTGCTGCTCGCCGCCGGTCTGCTGCGGCTGATCGGCGACCCCGGCTGGTCGGCGATCCTCACCACGGCGGCGATCGTCGCCCTGCGCCGGCTGATCGGCGCGGGGCTGCGCGCCGGCGGGCGCGCCTGGTCCCTGCCGTCGATCGCCGGACCGCGTCAGGAGAACAGTGCGCTGTAGCCGTTGAGGGCCGGCTGCCCGCCGAGGTGGGCGTAGAGCACGGTGGACGACGGGTCGATCTCCCGGCGCCCGACCAGGTCGATGGTCGCGGCCATGGACTTCCCCTCGTACACCGGGTCGGTCACCATGCCCTCGGTCCGGGCGGCGAGCTCCATGGCGGCGATGGTCGCCGCGTCCGGGATGCCGTAGATGCCCGCGTGGTACCGCTCGTCGAGCTCGACGTCGTCCAGGGTCAGCTCGCGCTGCACCCCGATGGCTCGCGCCGTCCGCTGGGCGATCCGCAGGACCTGGTCGCGGGTCTCGGCCGGCTTGGCGGAGGCGTCGATCCCGAGCACCCGCCGCGGCCGGGCGCCCTGCTCCTCCAGCTGCGCGAAACCGGCGACCATGCCGGCCTGGGTGGACCCGGTCACCGAGCAGACGACGACGGTGTCGAAGAAGACGCCGAGCTCGGCCTCCTGCGCGGCGACCTCGTGCGCCCAGCCGGCGAAGCCGTGGCCGCCCAGCGGGTGGTCCGACGCCCCGGCGGGGATGGCGTAGGGCTTGCCGCCGCGCGCCTCGATCTCCGCGAGCGCCGTCTCCCAGCTCTCCTTGACGCCGATCCCGAAGCCGGCCGTGACCAGCCGGACGTCGGCCCCGGCCAGCCGGCTGATCAGGATGTTGCCGACCTTGTCGTAGACGGCGTCGGGCCAGTCCACCCAGCTCTCCTGGACCAGCACGCAGCCCAGCCCGACGCGGGCGGCGACGGCGGCGACCTGGCGGGTGTGGTTGCTCTGCACGCCGCCGATCGAGACGAGCGTGTCGCAGCCCTGCGCCAGGGCGTCGGCGACCAGGTACTCGAGCTTGCGGGTCTTGTTGCCGCCGAAGGCGATGCCGGAGTTCACGTCCTCCCGCTTCGCCCAGACGGCGGCGCCGCCGAGGCGCTCGGTGAGCCGGTCCAGCCGGTGCACCGGCGAGGGCCCGAAGAGCAGCGGGTAGCGGGGAAAGTCAGCGAGACCCATCGGAGTCGTCCTCCAGTTCGGACAGCAGCGCCGTCCAGATGTCGGTGGTGGTGGCGACGGCGTCCTCGACGTCGGCGGCCGCGCAGGCGGCGATCAGGCGTTCGTGCAGCTCCACGGATCGGCGTCCGTGGGCCTCGGCGAAGCGCCGGCGCTCCAGCCGGCGGACGGCCGGTGTGAAGCGGTCGACGGTGGCGGCGACCGACGCGTTGCCGCAGCGCGCGACCAGCACGCCGTGCAGGTCGTCGTCCGCCGCCACGGCCGCATCGACGTCCCCGGCCTCCAGCGCCGCCGCGAAGCGGTCGTTGGCCGCGCGCATCGCCGCGACGTCCTCGCCCGTCAGCCGGGGGACCGCCTCCCGGACGGCGACTTCGTGCATCGCGCGCACCACGACGGCTGCGTCGTGCACCTGGCCCGGGACGAGCGGGGTGACGCGGGTGTGGCTCTGCGGCTTGGCCTCGACCAGCCCCTCGTCGGCGAGGCGGGCCAGCGCGGCGCGCACGGGGGCGACCGACAGACCCATCCGCTGGGCGAGCTCGGAGTCCTTCACCACGGCACCCGGCGCGAGACCGCCGGTGACGATCGCCTCCCGCAGGACGGTGAGCGCCTGGTCGCGCAGGAGCACGCGCCGCACCGGGGGAAGAGGACCGCTCACAACTGACATCTCAGATGTCAGAGGCCGCCACGTCAATCCCCACCGTGCTTCATTGCGATGGAACACGGGATCGCTGCGGTGATTGGCAGGGAAGCGCCTCGTGGGCGGTCCTGCTCGCCCCTAGCGTCCGGGCCATGATCGAGTGGCAGACCGACCCGGCCGTCGCGGCGGCCCACTTCGCGCACCGCCTCGCCGTGGAGACCGACGTCAGCGACGTGGCGGCCGCCGTGGACTCCGGCCTGCCCGGCTTCGTCCTCCTGGACAGCCGCAGCGCGCAGGCGTGGGCGCAGGGCCGCATCCCGGGTGCGGTCCACCTGCCGGGAAGGGAGATCGCCGACCGGGCGGCCGCCGAGCTGGACCGGTCCGTCCCGGTGGTCACCTACTGCTGGGGCCCGGGTTGCAACGGGGCCACGCGCGCCGCGCTCGCGCTGGCGACCCTCGGCTTCCGGGTGCGCGAGATGATCGGCGGCTTCGAGTACTGGGCGCGGGAGGGCCTGCCGGTCGAGACCGACGGCGGCGTGCGCCGGTCGGCCGCCGATCCGCTCACCGCGCCCGCGGGGATCAGCTGCGGGTGCTGAGGTCCGGGGCCGGGTCGTCGGCCAGCCGCGCCCACAGCAGCTCGTCGTGCTTCACGCCGTCGCCGTAGCGGTACGAGCGCCGCGACCGCCCCTCCTGGACGAAGCCTGCCTTCTCGGCCACCCGGCCCGAGGCGGTGTTCTCCACGGCGTGGAAGAGCTCGATCCGATCGACCGGCAGCGTCCCGAACGCCCACCGGCAGACCGCGTCGACGGCGGCGACCGCGACGCCCCGCCCGCGCGCCGCCGGCGACGTCCAGTAGCCGACCTGGCCGTCGGTGCCCACCGGGTCGATGGAGTGCAGCGACACCGAGCCCAGCAGCTCGTCGCTCGCCGGGTCGACGACGGCCCACGAGACGTGGTCGGGGTAGCGCCCGGCCCGCCGCCCGAGCAGCGCGAGCGCGTCCTCCCGCGTGGCCACTCCCCCGCCGTTCCACATCCGGATCTCCGGGTCCTGGAACGCCGACCAGAGCGCCTCCAGGTCGTCGGGCCGCCAGGGCCGGAGCCGGAATGGGCCGGCCTCCAGCTCGACCGGCTCGATCGGCTCCAGTGCGACGGTCTCCACGCGCGGATCGTGCCGGAGCGGCTCAGCCCTCCGCGGACCCGGGCTCCGTCATCGGCTTGTGCGCCTTGCCCGCCAGCGAGTCGGGGAGCACGGCGGAGAGCGTGCCCATGACCTTGCTCGTCAGCGTCCCGGCGAAGACCGACGCCTCGCCCTTCATCAGCCCCTCATAGCCCTGCCGGGCCACCAGCGCCGGGTCGTCCTTGTCCGGATCGGCGCCCAGCTTGGTGTCGGTGAGGTCACCGCGGTCGAAGAACTCCGTCTCCGTCGGGCCGGGGAGCAGCGCGGTGACGCTGACCCCGGTCTCCGCCAGCTCCTCGCGCAGCGCCAGGGCGAGGGACTGCACGAAGGACTTCGACGCCGCGTACACGGCCTGGAAGGGCTCGGGGGCCTGCGAGGCGATCGAGGAGGTGAACAGGATCCGGCCCTCGCCGCGGGCGACCATGTCCTGCACGACCCGCTTGGCCAGGTGCACGGTGGAGCGGCAGTTGAGGTCGACGATCTCGAGCTCCCGGTCGAGATCGGTCTCGGCGAACCTCCCGCCGATGCCCACCCCGGCGTTGAGCGCCGCCGCGTCGAGGGGCCGGCCGGCGCCCCGGACCGCGGCGGTCAGCCGCTCGACGTCCTCCGGCTCGGTCAGGTCGACGCTCACCGGGGCGACCGTCGCGCCCATCGCGCGCAGCTCCTCGGTCACGTCGTCGAGCTCGACGTCCTCCGCGGCCACGATCAGGTCGAAGCCGTTCTCGGCGAACTGCTTGGCCAGCTCGCGGCCGATGCCGCTGGAGGCACCGGTGACGAGGGCGAGGGGACGGGCTGCGGGCGTGGTCACGGGACCTCCGGACGGATCGGGCGGTCGTCCCTCCTTGCCCCGGCACGTCCTCGGCGATGCGCCGACCTGCGGACCTCCGCCAGCGGGAGCACTATCAGTTGCACGACAGCAACAGTTCGAGGAGGACGCATGCCCCGCGTCGATCGCATCGCCGAGCCCTGGGGGAGCCGTACGCCCTACGGCCCCGGCGAGGCCTGGCCCACCCGGGTGGACTCATACCTGGTCGACGGGCTGACCGAGGACGACGTCGACCGCTGGGTCCAGTCGGCCACGATCCTGCACTCGAACGGCGACGGCCTGGACATCGCCGTGAAGGACGGGCGGATCGTGGGCGTGCGCGGCCGGGCGGTCGACCGGGTCAACCACGGTCGCCTCGGCCCGAAGGACCTCTTCGGCTGGCAGGCGAACAACTCCCCCGACCGGCTCACCCGGCCGCTGATCCGGCGGGACGGGGAACTGGTGGAGACCGACTGGGACACCGCGATGGACGCCGTCGTCGGCCGGTGCCGGGAGCTGCTCGAGGAGCAGGGCCCCAGCGCGATCAGCTTCTACACGACCGGGCAGCTCTTCCTGGAGGAGTACTACACCCTGGGGTTGATCGCCCACGGCGGCATCGGGACCAGCCACGTCGACGGCAACACCCGGCTGTGCACCGCCACCGCGGCCGCCGCCCTGAAGGAGACCTTCGCCAGCGACGGCCAGCCCGGCTCCTACACCGACGTCGACCACGCCGACGTGATCGCGCTGTACGGGCACAACATGGCCGAGACGCAGACGGTGCTGTGGACCCGCATCCTCGACCGGCTCGCCGGCCCCAACCCGCCGGCGGTCATCTGCGTCGACCCGCGGGAGACGCCCGTCGCCCGGGCCGCCACGGTGCACCTGGCTCCCCGCCCCGGCACCAACGTGATGCTGATGAACGCGCTCGTCCACGAGATCATCGCCAACGGGTGGGTCGACCGGGAGTTCGTCGACGCGCACAGCGTCGGCTTCGACGAGCTCGAGAAGCAGACGAAGGCCTACACCCCCGAGGTCGCCGCGGAGGTGTGCGACGTGCCGGCGGCGCAGATCCGGGAGGCCGCCCGGGTCATCGGCGGCGCACAGCGGCTGCTGTCCACCGCGCTGCAGGGCTTCTACCAGTCCCACCAGGCCACGGCCGCCGCCGTCCAGATCAACAACATCCACGTGCTGCGCGGCATGCTCGGCAAGCCTGGCTGCGGGATCCTGCAGATGAACGGCCAGCCGACCGCGCAGAACACCCGCGAGGCGGGGGCGGACGGCGATCTCCCGGCGTTCCGCAACTGGTCGAACGACAGCCACGTGGAGGACCTGGCGAGGGTCTGGAACGTCGAACCCATGCGGATCCCGCACTACTCGCCGCCGACGCACATCATGCAGCAGCTGCGGTACATCGAGGAGGGCTCGATCCGCTTCATGTACGTGACCGCGACGAACCCGGCGGTCTCGCTGCCCGAGCTGTCGCGGATCCGGTCGATCCTGTCGCAGGAGCGGCTGTTCCTCGTCGTCCAGGACATCTTCCTGTCCGAGACCGCCCAGCTCGCCGACGTCGTCCTGCCCGCCGCGACGTGGGGGGAGAAGACGGGGACGTTCACCAACGTCGACCGCACCGTCCACCTGTCGGAGAAGGCCGTCGACCCGCCCGGCGAGGCGCGGTCCGATCTCGACATCCTGATCGACCTCGCGCGACGGCTCGACCTGCGGGACAAGGACGGCGCCCCGCTGGTGAAGTGGACCGATCCCGAGGGCGCCTTCGAGGGCTGGAAGGAGTGCTCCCGCGGGCGGCCCTGCGACTACACCGGCCTCTCCTACGACAAGCTGCGCGGCGGCAGCGGCATCCAGTGGCCGTGCAACGACGAGCACCCCGAGGGCACCGAGCGCATCTACGTCGACGGCCAGTTCTGGGCCCAGCCCGACTACTGCGAGAGCTACGGCCGGGACATGGTCACCGGAGCACCCGTCGAGGAGACCGAGTACAAGGCGCTCAACCCCACCGGGCGGGCGGTGCTCAAGGCGGCCGAGTACCTGCCGCCGCACGAGCTGCCCAGCCAGGAGCACCCGTTCCAGCTGATCACCGGCCGGACGCTCTACCACTTCCACACCCGCACCAAGACCGGCCGGGCACCCCAGCTCCAGAAGGCCGCCCCCGAGGTGTGGGTGGAGATGTCGGCCGGCGACGCCGCCGATCGCGGGCTCGTGGAGGGCGACCTGCTCGAGGTGACCACCCCCCGCGGCCGGGTCCGCGCCAAGCTGCGGGTCAGCGGCATCCGCCCCGGCGTGCTCTTCCTGCCGTTCCACTACGGCTACTGGGACACCGCCGGCGAGCACGCACCGCCGGACGGCGAGGACGGACGGGCGGCCAACGAGCTGACGCTCACCGACTGGGACCCGGTGTCCAAGCAGCCGATCTTCAAGACCGCGGCCGCACAGGTGGAGCGGGTGGCCGCCGCCGACGGCCCGGCACCGGCGCCGACGACCACCGGTTCTGCGCCCGTGACCGCGGGGGTCCCGCCCACGCGCGGCGGCGACGACGCGCTCGCCCACGAGCTGGCAGGAGGACAGGCGTGAAGCTCGACCTGGCGATCGAGGAGCTGCACCGCTCGGAGAACCACCTGGTGTCCGTGCTGACGTCCATGTCGGACAAGCACAAGGCCGACCACGAGGTCTTCTACGTCTGCCGCGACATGGCCGGCTGGTCGCGCACGCACGTGGCGGAGCTGGCCCGCGTCGGGCGCGACTTCGGCCTCGATCTCGATCCCGAGGCCTCGGAGGAGCCGGGCCCGGTCGAGGCGCTCAAGCAGCGGGCCTCCGAGCTCACCGGCCGGAGCTCGGCCCCGGGGCTGCTGCTGCTCGCGGACCTGCGGCACCTCTACCGGGAGGCGGCCGGCACCTCCCTGGACTGGGAGGTGCTCGCCCAGGGCGCCCAGGGTGCGAAGGAGCAGGAACTGCTGGACGTGGCCGAGCGCTGCCACCCGCAGTCCCTGCGGATCGCGCGGTGGGCGAACTCGTACCTGAAGGTCGCCTCCCCGCAGGTGCTGGCCAGTTGACCCAGTCCCCGCCGGGATCGGCGCCGCAGGTCGTCCTGCGCCCGCTGGCCACACCGCTCGCCCTCGGCTTCCTGGCCCTGGTCCTGTCCACCGTGACCTTCAGCGCCGTCCAGCTCGGGTGGATCCCGCCGGCCGACGGGCGCGTCGCCGCCCTGGTCGCCGTGTTCGCGACCGCCCCGCTGCAGCTGCTCGCGTCGGTGATGGGATTCCTCGCCCGCGACCCGGTCGCGGCCACCGGGATGGGGGTTCTCGCCGGGACCTGGGGCGTCGTGGGCGTCACCACCCTGACCTCCCCGCCGGGTGCGACCAGCGAAGGCCTCGGCGTCCTGCTGCTCACCGCGGGCGTGTGCATGCTCGTGCCGGCCCTGTCGGCCGGCAGCAAGCTGGTGCCTGCGGCGGTCATGCTGCTGGCGGGCACCCGGTTCGCCGTCACGGGGGTCTACGAGCTCAGCTCGTCCGCGGCCTGGAAGACGGCGGCCGGCTCGACGGGGCTCCTGCTGGGGGCGGTCGCCCTCTACGCGGCCCTGGCGCTCGAGCTCGAGGGCTCGCACCGGCGCACCGTCCTGCCCCTCGGCCGACGGGGCGAGCAGCCGATCGGCGACGACCCCGGCGTCCGACCCCAGCTGTGACCGTCAGGCGCTGACGGACACACCCACCCCGCCGCGGGTGTGCGCGCCGTAGCGCGCGATCTCGCGGTCGAGGTCCAGCGGCGCGGTGATCGCCGCGCCCTCGGTCACCTCGGGGGTGATCAGGTCGGCCGGCAGCAGCCAGGAGACCTCGAACTCCAGGCCGTCGGGGTCCTGGGCGTACAGCGCCTTGGTGGTCGCGTGGTCCGACTGGCCCACGAGCGCCCCGGCCCGCAGCAGCGCGTCGCGGATCCGGGCGAGCTCGGCGAGCGTGTCGACCTCCCACGCCAGGTGGTAGAGCCCGACGGTGCGGCGGCCGGCCTCGGAGGCACCGGCACCCGACCCGATCTGGAACAGGCCCAGGTCGTGGTCGTTGGTCGAGCCCTCCGCCTGCAGGAAGACGGCCGCGCCGGGGATCTCCATCTTCGCCCGGAAACCCAGGACGTCCCGGTAGAAGGCGTGGCTGCGCTCGACGTCGCGGACGTAGAGGACGGCGTGGTTCAGGCGCTGGACCGGCATGGGGACCAAGTTACATGAAGTCTCAAGTATTTGCGCTCCGGTGAGCCCGACCGTGGCCCCGGGGGGCCACGGTTCGGCCCGCGCGTGACAGCGGCCAGGGCAGGTGAGGAGTGCCAGCCCACCCGGACCACCCTGCGAGGCCGCCGTGTACCTGTCGAAGACCGAGGCCGCCGTCCTGCCCACCGTGCTGGGCGCCGGACGCCCGGCACCGGTGGCGACCACGCGCCGCATCTGGCCGCTGCTGGGCCCGGCGTTCGTCGCGGCCGTCGCCTACGTGGACCCCGGCAACGTCGCGACGAACTTCTCCGGCGGCGCCGCCTTCGGCTACACGCTCCTGTGGGTCATCGTCGCCGCGAACCTCATGGCGATGCTCATCCAGTCGCTCACCGCCAAGCTGGGGCTGGCGACGGGGCGCGACCTGGCCACCAACTGCCGGGAGCGCTTCCCCCGGCCGGTCACCTGGGGCCTGTGGGTGCAGGCCGAGGCGGTGGCGATCGCGACCGACCTCGCCGAGATCGTCGGCGGCGCCGTCGCGCTGCACCTGCTCTTCGGCGTCCCGCTGCCGATCGGCGGGGTCATCACCGCCCTCGTCGCCTTCGTCCTGCTCGCCGCGCAGTCCCGCGGGCACCGGCCCTTCGAGCGGGTCATCACCGGCCTGCTGCTGGTGATCGGCCTGGGCTTCGGGTACACCCTGGTCGGCTCGGGGGTCGACGTCGGCGGCGCGGCGGCCGGGCTCGTCCCGTCGTTCGACGGTCCGGAGAGCATCGTGCTGGCCACCGGCATCCTCGGCGCCACGGTCATGCCGCACGTGATCTACGTGCACTCCGCGCTGACCCCCGGCCGCTACGGCGACGTCGTCACCGCGGGCCGGACCTACGAGGGACGGCGGCGGCTGCTCAAGGCGCAGCGGCTGGACGTGCTCCTGGCGATGGGGCTGGCCGGTCTGGTGAACGCCGCGATGCTCGTCATCGCAGCGCAGCTGTTCACCTCGGGCAGCGGGGCCGACACCCTGGAGGGCGTGCACGCCGGGCTCGGCGACCAGCTCGGCAGCGGGGCCGCGCTCGCGTTCGCCCTCGCCCTGCTGGCCTCCGGCTTCGCGTCCTCCTCGGTGGGCACCCACGCCGGCCAGGTGGTGATGGCCGGGTTCCTCCGCAAGCACGTCCCGGTGCTCGCCCGGCGGCTGATCACCCTGGCCCCCGCGCTGGCCGTGCTGGTCCTCGGCGGCGACCCGACGACGGCGCTGGTGTGGTCGCAGGTGGTGCTGTCCTTCGGCATCCCGTTCGCGCTGGTGCCCCTGCTCTGGCTGACCAGCCGCCGCGACCTCATGGGGGGCTGGGTCAACCGCCGGGTCACCACCGTCGCCGGCAGCGTGGTGGCCGCGCTGATCATCGGCCTCAACGCGCACCTGGTCCTGGGGTTCGTCCTGGGCTGACCGGGAGGGCTACCATCCGGGGCACAACCGAACACACACAGCAGGGGAGCGCTTCGGCGCTGAGAGTGCGGGCAACCGCAGACCCTCGAACCTGATCCGGGTCATGCCGGCGCAGGGAGCCTGGAGGAAGTCATGGCCGAGCAGGCCGTCCGTCCGTCGTCCGATGCCGTCTCCGAGCCGGCCCGCCGCTGGCGGACCGTGGACATCGTGGTCACCGCCGTCCTCGGCGTGGCCTTCGGCATCGTCTTCTGGGCGTGGGGGCTGCTGTGGGCAGCCCTCGACGCCCCGTTCACCGCCTTCCCGCCGGGTCAGGCCGTCATGTACGGCGTGTGGCTGGTGCCGGCGGTCCTCGCGCCGCTGATCGTCCGCAAGCCCGGCGCCGCGCTGTTCGCCGAGCTGATGGCCGCGATCGTCTCGGCGCTGCTCGGGTCCACCTGGGGGACGCTGACCATCGTGTACGGCCTGCTGCAGGGCCTCGCCGGCGAGCTGGGCTTCGCGGCCTTCCGGTACCGCCGGTTCGGCTGGCCCCAGGCGCTGCTCGCCGCGCTGTGCGCGGGCGCCATGGCCGCCGTCCTCGACCTGGTCAACTACTACCCCGACTGGACCGGCGGCTGGAAGTCCGCCTACGTCCTGCTCGTGGTCGTCAGCACGACGGTCGTGGCCGGGCTGGGCGGGCTCGCGCTCTCCCGTGCGCTGGCCGCGAGCGGTGCGCTGGCACCGTTCGGCGTCTCCCGCACCCGGGTCTGACCACGACCGGCACCACCGGTCGCGGACCGGTGGCCGTCCGGGCGGCCGGGTGGGGGTTCCGCTACGGCAGCAGGCGAGCCTGGGCGCTGCGCGACCTGGACCTGCGGGTCGAGCCGGGCGAACGGGTGCTGCTCACCGGGGCATCGGGGTCGGGCAAGAGCACCCTGCTGGCCGCCCTGGCCGGTCTGCTCGGCCCCGACGCCGGCGACGCCGAAGGGCGGCTGGAGGTCGACGGCGGCGTGCCCCGGAGCCGTCGCGCCCGGACGGCGATCGTCTTCCAGGACCCGGACGCCCAGCTGGTCATGACCCGCGCCGGCGACGACGTGGCCTTCGGGCCGGAGAACGCGGGCGTCGCGCCGGAGCGCATCTGGCCCGCCGTCGACCGGGCGCTGGCCGCCGTCGGCTTCCCCTACGGGCGCGACCGAGCCACCGCCGCGCTCTCCGGCGGCCAGAAGCAGCGTCTCGTGCTCGCGGGCGCGCTGGCCGGCGACCCGGGGCTGCTGCTGCTCGACGAGCCCACCGCCCAGCTGGACCCCGACGGCGCCGCCCTCGTGCGCTCCGCCGTCGCCAGGGCCCTGGCCGACCGCCGGGCCACCCTGCTCGTCGTCGACCACGACGCCGAGCCCTGGCTGCCGCTCGTCGACCGCGTCGTCGAGCTGACGCCGGACGGCGGGGCGCGCGAGCTCCCCGCCGGCTGGCGGCCCGCACCCCTGCGTCTGCCCGGCCGCCGGCCACACCTCCCCGGGCAGGTCCTGCTCCGGGCGGAGCAGGCCGGGTTCACCCACCGGGGGAGCCGGGCACCGGCCCTGCCGCCCACGGACGTCGCCGTGCGGGCGGGCCGCACGCTCGCGGTCACCGGCCCGAACGGCACGGGCAAGTCGACGCTCGCCCTGCTGCTGGCCGGGCTGCGGGCGCCGACCTCCGGCGCGGTCACGGCCACCGCGCCGCTCACCGCAGGCCTCCGCCGGCCGGACCGGCCACCGCACCGCTGGCCGGCCGAGGAGCTGGTCCGCCGGATCGGCACCGTCTTCCAGCACCCCGAGCACCAGTTCCTGACCGGCCGCGTCCGCGACGAGCTGGCGCTCGGCCCGCTGCGCACCGGATCCGGGGACAGCGAGGCCCACCGCCGCGCCGACGAGCTGCTCGAGCGGCTGGGGCTGGCCGCCCTCGCGGAGGCCAACCCGTTCACTCTCTCCGGCGGTCAGCAGCGACGGCTGTCCGTCGCGACCGCCCTGGCCACCCGTCCGGGCGTGCTGGTCCTCGACGAGCCGACGTTCGGCCAGGACCGGGACACCTGGGGCGAGCTGGTGGCGCTGCTGGCCGAGCAGCAGGAGGAGGACCGCGGGATGGTCCTGGTGAGCCACGACGCGGCCGTCGTGGGCGCGCTCGCCGACGACGTCCTCGACCTGCGGCCCGTCGTCCCGGCGGTGCCGGCATGAGCCTGCCGCTGCTGCTCGGCCCGGTGCGACCGGTACCCCTGTCGGCGATCAACCCGGTCGCGCAGCTGACCGCGATCCTCGTCGTCCTGCCCGTGCTGCTGGTCAGCGGCGACCTGCTCACCCCGTCGCTGCTGCTCGCCGCCGAGCTGTGCCTGTTCCCGGCAGCCGGCCTGACGACACCGCGGGCCGTGCTCGCCCGCACCTGGCCGCTGCTCCTGGGCGCCGCCGGCGTGGCGTGGGTGAACGTGCTGTTCGGGGACGACGGCAACGGGTGGCTCGACGGCGTCGCGGTGGCCGTCCGCGTGCTGGCGCTCGCCCTGCCCGGCGTCCTGCTGGTCGCGTCCACCGACCCGGTCCGGCTGGCCGACGCCCTCACGCTGCACTGGCGCGTGTCCACCCGTTTCGCCTACGGCGCGCTCGCCGCCCTCCGGCTCGTGCCGCTCCTGGCCGCGGAGTGGCAGACCATCCGGCTGGCCCGGCGGGCGCGGGGCGTCGCCGCGGGCCGCAACCCGGCGGCGGCGGTGCGGCTGTTCACGTCGACCGCGTTCGCGCTGCTCGTCGGCGCCGTGCGCCGCGGCGGCCGGCTCGCCACCGCGATGGACGCGCGGGGCTTCGACTCCGGCCACGCCCGCACCAACGCCCGGGGCTCCGTGTGGCACCGGCGGGACACGCTGTTCACCGTCGGCGCCGTGGCGGTCTGCGTGGCCGCCGTCGCCACCGGCGTGGTCGTCGGGACGTGGGAGCCGGTCTTCGCCTGACGGCGCTACGGTGCGCCCGTGAGCTCCCACGTCGCCCTGCTGCGGGGGATCAACCTGGGCCGCGCCCGGCAGGTCTCGATGCCCCGCCTCGTCGAGGTGCTCACCGGACGCGGGTACACCGGCGTGCGCACCCACCTGCGCAGCGGCAACGTGCTGCTCGACAGCGCCCTGCCGGAGGAGGAGCTCGCCGGCGACCTCGCCGACGCCATCGAGACGGAGTTCGGGTTCGCCGTCCCCGTCGTCGTCCGGACCGGGGCGGAGCTGGCCACCGTCGTCGCGGAGGACCCGTTCGCCGGGGTCGCCACCGACCCGGCGCGCTACCTGGTGACCTTCCTGGCACACCCGCCCGACCCTGCGAGGGTGGCGGACCTGCCGCCGGTCGACGGGCCGGGCGAGTACCGGGTGCGCGGCAGAGAGCTGCACCTGTGGCTGCCGGACGGTATCCAGGGGACGCCGCTGGCCTCCTGGAAGTGGGACGCGTTGCTCGGGGTGCCGGGCACGGCCCGGAACTGGAACACGGTCACGAGGCTGGTGGCGCTCGCCGGGGAGGGCTGACTCCCCCGGGTGGGTGACACATGTCGCAGTAGGTTTGGCGGGCGTCGCGGCAGCCCATACGAAGTCGTTGGCCTCGACCACTGGGGCCGCACGAATGCAAGGGGACCATCGCGTGACAGGGCAGGCGGCCGGGCCGGTCTGGCCGTCGGCGGCACCGCCTCCTGCCGATCCCGCGCTCGCGTGGGACCTGCACGAGGTGGCGGAGCTGCCCAGGGTGCGGGCCGAGCTGCGCCGGCACTCCCTGAGCCATGCCGTCGCCCGCGCCGCGGAACCCGAGACCGCCGAGGAGCTCCGCGACCAGCTGATCCTCGCGCTGGACGAGATGGCCTCCAACGCGCTGCGCCACGGCGGCGGCGCGGTGCGGGCCGCCGTCCGGCTGACCGCGGACGCCTACCTGATCGAGGTGTCCGACGGCGCCGCGAGCACGCCGCCCTCCCCGGCCGTCGACCGGGATCCCAGCGAGGGCGGCCTGGGCCTGTACCTGATCGCCGAGATGTCGTCGGCGCACGGCTGGTACGTCAGCGACGGCGCCAAGTTCGTGTGGGCGCTGCTCCCGCGCGCCTGAGGCTCAGCGCGGGTCGACCAGGTCGGGCACCCGCTCCGGTCCGGCCTCGGGCGGGCGCGGGCGGTCCTCCGGGTGCAGCCGGACGGCGACGAGGGCGATGTCGTCCTGCAGCCCCTCCGGGCGCAACCGCTCGATGACCTCGTCGCAGAGCAGCTCCAGCGGCTGGTCGGCCAGCTCCGCCACCGCCGCACGCAGGCGGGCGATCCCCTCGTCGAGGGGGAGGTCGCGCCCCTCGACCAGGCCGTCGGTGTAGAGCAGCAGGGTCGCCCCCCGCTCGACGGTCACCACCGCGTCCGAGCGCTCCGCCGTGGGGTCGACGCCGAGCATCAGCTGGGCGCGGTCGTGCTCCAGCTGCTCGACCCGGCCGTCGGCCCGCAGGAGCAGGGGCGGCGGGTGCCCCGCGTTGCACCACCGGATGCGGGTGAGCCCGGCCGTCCGCTCCTCCGGGGTCTGCTCCACGCGGGCGATCGCCGCGGTGGCCATCGTGCCCATGCCCAGGCCCTGGATGGCGGCGTCGAGCTGGCTGAGCACCGCTGCCGGACCGGGGCCCTCCCGGTAGGCGATGCCGCGCAGCATGCCGCGCAGCTGGCCCATCGCCGCGGCCGCCTCCGTGTCGTGCCCCACGACGTCCCCGATGACGACCATCGTGGCGCCCGAGGGCTGCAGGAACGCGTCGTACCAGTCGCCCCCGACCTCGGCGACCTCCACGGCCGGCCGGTAGCGGACCACGATCTCGGCGTGGTCGGGCTCCGGCGGCGCGGTCAGCAGGCTGCGCTGCAGACCCTCGGCCAGCCGCCGCTGCTGCTCGTAGAGCCGGGAGTTGTCCATCGCGAGCGCGATCCGGTCGGCGAGGTCGCGCACCGTGGCGACGTCCTCGGCGTCGGCCACCTCCCGGCCGGCCGGGCGGTAGATGCTCAGCGCCCCGAGGGTCCGGCCCCGGGCGCTGAGCGCGAGGGTCACCGCCGACTGCGGGGCCAGCCGCCAGAAGACGTCGCTGACCTCGCCGTCGGGCAGGTCGCGGCCGACGGCCGCCGGGACGTCGGCGACCGTGAGCACCTGCCCGGACGCCAGCGCCCGCACGATCGGCGCGTCCGGCCCGATGGCGGCCAGCCGCAGCTCGGCGTACCGCTCGACGTCCGCCCGGGCGGCGGGGTCCTCGTGCCAGCTCGCGACGTCGCGCATCCGGCCGTCCTCGTCCACCAGGCTGAGGATCACCCACTCGCCGAGCAGCGGGACCGCGCTCTCGGCCACGCGCTGCAGTGCCTCGGCCTCGCTCCCGCCGCTGGTCAGGGTGGCCGAGAGGGTCGCCGTCACGTCGGCCACCAGGGCGAGGTGGGCGGCGCTGCGCCGCGCCCGCTCCTCCGCCCGCCGCCGCTCGGTGACGTCGAGGAAGTACACCGACAGCCCGTCCGGGCCGGGCCACGCGCGCACCTCGTACCAGGCCTCGAGGGGCTCGGGGTAGTAGGCCTCGAAGACCCGCTCCTCCCCCGTCTCCGCGGCCGCGCGGTAGTTGGCCTCGAAGTCGCTGCCCACGGCCGCCGGGAACAGCTCCCAGACGGAGCCGCCGAGCAGCTTCTCCCGCGTGCTGGCGAGGACCCGCTCCGCCTCGGCGTTGACGTAGGTGAAGCGCCATTCCGGGTCGAGGGAGAAGAAGGCCGACTTCATCACCTCGAGCACGCGGGCGACGCGGGCGTCGCCGTGCCGCTGCTCCGTGGTGTCGAAGCCCGCGCCGACCAGCCGCACCGCGACCCCGCGGTCGTCCGGGAGCGCGCGGCCGCGACCCTGGATCCAGCGGGTCTCCCCGGTGGGGAGCACGATGCGGAACTCGGCGTCGTACTCGCCGCAGGTGTCGATGGCGGCCTGCAGCGCATCCGCCACCCGGTCACGGTCCTCGGGGTGGACCCGGGCCCGGAACGCCTCGATCGTCTCGTCGAACGTGGCGCGGTCGTAGCCGAAGATCTCGACGAGGCGGTCGTCCCACACCAGCCGGCGGGTGACCAGGTCCCAGTCGAAGCTGCCGATCTCGGCGGCGTCGATGGCGAGCTCGACGCGCAGCCGGTGGGCCTCGAACTCCCGGCCCAGGGCGGAGAGCTCGAGCTCGGTGGCGACCGAGTCGGCGAGCTGGCGGAGGAGCGTGATCTCGCCCTCGGTCCACCGCCGGGGCGCGGAGGTGAACGCGGTCAGGGTCCCGACGGGGGAACCGTCGAAGACGACGAGCGGGACGGCGACCAGCGCACCGACCGGGCCGTCGGCGACCGGCGGCAGAGCGGAGATCCGGGCGTCGGCGGCGGCGTCGGCCACCACGAGCGGCTCCATTCCCCCGTCGAGCACCACCGCGCAGATCGACTCGGTCAACGGGATCTGCCGGCCGAGGCTGCCCGACGGCAGGCCGTGCGCGCCGACGACGGTCTGGACGTCGCCCACGAGGGAGACCCAGGCGCCGTCGGCGCCGAGGAGGCGGGCAGCGATGCCGGTCAACCGCTGGAGGGCGCGGGAGCCGAGCGCGGTCGGTTCGAGCCGCCGCACCGCCGCCAGCCGCCCCTCGCGGGAGCCGGTCAGCGGCTCGGGGGCGGTCACGGTCGGTTCCTTCCACGCGGGCCAGCCGGTCACACACCGTCCGGCGGGCGCCGGATGTCCGGTCCCAGCATCCCGGCCCGCGCTCCGCGGCGCGGCACCGGGGTGGCTCCTGGCCGGGGCGGGCACCCCCGGGGGCTTCCGGGAGGCGCCCGCCCGTCGGCGGGAGGGGTGGGGGACGACGTGCTCCGTCCCCCCGTACGCAGGTCACGGTGCCAGGCGACGTCGTCCAGCATCGTGGGCCGCGAGCGGCCGGACCGCGGACCGGTCCCGCGAGCGGCCGGCTCCGCCCGGCGCGTGCTCCGGCGCCGTGTGCCAGGTCGGGGCCCGGTCAGAGACCCGGGGGACGGGACGTCCCTTCCGGGTACCGGGAGGACCTGGGGCCACCTCCTCGACGGTTCCGGTCGCCGGGCCGGCGTCGCCGCACACGTCTGCGCCTCCCTGGAGGGTCCGCGCGCTGCTCGGGGGCAGTCGGCGGTGGGTCGAGGCGAGAACCGTCGTGCGTCGAAGTCGGTCGGCGGCCGGACGTGCACCGTCGGAGGTGAGCCGGAGGCGGCCGGGGTCGGCCTGCGGATCGGTGGCTCGGGACCGGGTCGTCGGTCGCGGTCACCCGGGGAAGGGGGTGACCGGTCTCGGCGTGCTCGGGCGAACGGAGGACGGCGTCCAGCGGCTGGCTGCCGTGGTCGCGCAGTGCTGCTCTGCTGCGGCGGTCCTAGGGGAACGAGCTCCAGGCGGAGCCCGTTGACCGGGAGCGCCGCGCCGGCGGGGGAGAACCCCTGGCCCGGCAGGGCGCCGGGTCACCGCGGGTCCGGACGAGGCCGGTCGCTCCGGGCGACGTCCGCTGGTGGACGGGCCAGCCGGTGGCTCGGGAGCGTTCAGGCGGTCCACCGTGTCTTATGCCGGGGACGGCCACTGCTCCGCGGGGGACCGGCGGCAATCCTCGCGGGCCGGCCGACGACGCCGGACCGCGGGGAAGGAGCGCCGCGGCGGGGGAAGACGCCACGGGCTGGATGGTGGGGGTGCTGGGCATCTCGCGCAGCACCACGGGCGGATCGACCTGGTTCGGGGTCGGCGCGGAGGCGGGGCGACCCCAGGCGAGGTGCTCGCCGGCGGGTCCCGCACCCCAGAGGGCGGCACGGCGGAGGAGCCCGCGGAGGCGTCCAGGCCGCCGGACCGCAGGCTCGGCGGCGGCAGCAGGACGAGCAGCGGGAGAACCGGTGGCGGCGGGACGCGGGCGCCAGGCCAGGTACTCACCCCGGGGACCGGCGCCCCAGAGGGCCGCGCGGCGCACGAGATCGGCGAGACCGGTCACCGGCGCGCGCTCGGGCTCGGGGAGCACGTAGGCACGCGGTGCGGGGGCGGGCCGGGCCATGGGCGCCGGCTGGACCGAGCGCAGGGGGACGGTGCGCACCGCGCCGGTCCGCGTGCCGGAGGGACGGTGGGCCGACGTCCGCCGCGGCTGGGGCCGTCGGGCGGCCACCGGTCCGTCCACGCGGTCCAGGACGTCGATCAGCCCGGCCAGGCCGCGGGCGGAGGCGCCGGAGAGAGGCGTCGCGGTCGCGCGGTCGCTGCTCATGTCGCCTCCTCGAGTTCATGTCCGCAGCCGGGGAAGGTGCTGCGGACAAGGAGAAAGATAGGGAGGCGGACGTCCTTTCTCGGCCATTCCGGACACCAGCTGGAACGCGCGTGACCGAACCGTTGCGCAGCAATTCCGAATCGGTCGACGACCCTTTCTTCGCAGCGGCAACTTGTCGACAAACGGCGCATTCTGAGCGTGGAAATGGCGTGCGCAGGTATCGGTCATCCCGGTCCCGGCTGCGACGCGCGCGGCGTGTCGGGCCGGTCCACCCCGTCCGGGAGACGCCGAATTGCCGCGCCCGGGCACCGACCGGAGACTTCGGTGGTGCACGACCTCGACGCGCCCCACGAGTCCGGGACCCGCCTCCACCGCGCGGTCAGCGGCAAGCTGCTCTTCCTCTTCATCCTCGGCGACGTCCTCGGCGCCGGGATCTACGCGCTGTTCGGCGTGATCGCCGGCGAGGTGGGCGGCGCCGTCTGGGCGCCGATGCTGGTGGCGCTGCTGCTCGCGCTCCTCACCGCGGCCTCCTACGCCGAGCTCGTCACCAAGTACCCGCGTGCGGGCGGCTCCGCGGTGTTCGCCGAGCGCGCCTTCGGCAGCCCCCTCGTCTCCTTCCTCGTGGGCTACTGCATGCTCGCCGCCGGTGTCACCAGCGCGGCGGGGCTCTCCCTCGCGTTCGCCGGGGACTACCTCGGTGTGTTCCTCGAGGTCCCCGCCGTCCCCGCGGCGCTGTGCTTCCTGCTCCTGGTCGCGGCGCTCAACGCGCGCGGCATCCAGGAGTCCGTGCGGGCCAACGTCGTCATGACGGTGGTGGAGCTCTCCGGCCTGCTCCTGGTCGTCGTCCTCGGCGCCGTCGTCCTCGGCCGCGGCGACGGCGACCTGGGGCGGGTGACCGAGTTCCCGCAGGGCGTCTCGGTCGCTTCCGGGGTGCTGGCCGCGGCGCTCCTGGCCTACTACTCCTTCGTCGGGTTCGAGACCTCGGCCAACGTCGCCGAGGAGGTGCGCGACGTCCGGCGGGTCTACCCGAAGGCGCTGTTCGGCGCGCTGCTCGTCGCCGGCCTGGTCTACGTCCTCGTCGGCCTCGCCGCCTCGGTCGTCCTCGCGCCCGGGGACCTCGCCGACTCGTCCGGGCCGCTCCTCGACGTCGTCCGGGCCGCGGACGCGGGCATCCCCGACGAGGTGTTCAGCGCCATCGCCCTCGTGGCCGTCGCCAACGGCGCGCTGCTCACGATGATCATGGCCAGCCGCCTGGTCTTCGGCATGGCCGAGCAGGGCCTGCTCCCGCGCCCGCTCGGCCGCGTGCTCCCGAAGCGGAGGACGCCGTGGGTGTCGATCCTCGTGACGACCGCCGTGGCGATGGGGCTCACCCTGGTCGGCGACCTCGCGACGCTGGCCAACACCGTCGTCCTGCTGCTGCTCCTGGTGTTCCTCAGCACCAACACCGCGGTGCTCGTGCTGCGCCGCGACCGGGTGGAGGCCGACCACTTCCGCGCCCCCGTCGTCGTCCCGGTGCTCGCCATCGCGTCCTGCGTCCTGCTGCTCTGGCAGCAGGAGGGCCGGACCTGGCTGTTCGCCGGGGCGATGCTCGCCGTCGGCGTGCTCCTCCACCTGCTCGCGCAGGCGCCGTGGTGGCGGAACTCCGAGCGGCCCGGGTCGGGCGACGAGGCGGCCGGCGAGAAGGCGGCCGAGCCGGTCGCCTGACCCGCTGGCAGGATCCTCCGGTGCCCACTCCCCTGGTGATCGACACCGACCCCGGCATCGACGACGCGCTCGCCATCCTGCTGGCGCTGGCCAGCCCGGAGGTCGACCTGCGGCTGGTCACGACGGTGCACGGCAACGTCGAGCTCGACCGGACGACGGACAACGCGCTGCGGGTGCTGCACCTGGCCGGGCGCTCCGACGTCCCGGTGGCCGCGGGCGCGGCGGAATCCCTGGTGCACCCGCAGCCCGAGCGCGCCGGCCACGTGCACGGCAGCGCCGGCCTGGGCGGGGTGGAGCTCCCTCCGTCGCCGGCGTCGGTCGACCCGCGCCCGGCGGTGGTGGCGCTGGCCGAGCTGCTGATGACGTCGCCGGAGCCGGTCACCGTCGCCGCCGTCGGGCCGCTGACGAACCTGGCGCTGCTGCTGCGGGTCTTCCCCGAGGCCGCGGCGCGGATCGGGCGGCTCGTGGTCATGGGCGGCTCGGCCGCCCGCGGGGGCAACGTGACGGCGGCCGCGGAGTTCAACGTCTGGGCCGACGCCGAGGCCGCCCAGGCGGTCCTGGCGTCGACGCTGCCCACCGTGCTCGTGGGCCTCGACGTCACGCTGCCCACGGTGCTGGACGCCGAGGGGATCGCCCGGTTCGCCGCGGCGGGGCCGATCGGCGCCACGGCCGCCGCGATCCTCCAGCAGTACCTCGACCACGCGCGCACCGCCTACGGGACCACCGGCGTGGTGGTGCACGACGCGCTCGCCGTCACCGAGGCGGTCGTGCCGGGGACGCTGGGCACGGTGCGGCGCGACGTCGTCGTCGACACCGGCCTCGGCTCCGGGCGCGGGCAGACGCTGGTCGACCGGCGGACCGTCTCGACGGCGCCCACCGCCGTCGAGGTCGCGGAGACGGTGGACAGCCCGGCCGCGGTGGAGTTCCTCGTGTCGCGGCTGGCGTCGCTGGACGCGCGCTAGCCCTTCTGGGTGCCCTCGACGATGCCCAGGGCGATGTCGCGCAGCTTGCGGTTGTAGCGCTGCGAGGCCTCGCGCAGGATCTCGAACGCCTGGTCGGCGTCGACGTGGCGCTGGGCCATGAGCACGCCCTTCGCCTGCTCGATCACTGCACGCGAGTCCATGGCCAGGCGCATGTTCCGGGCCTGCTCACCCAGCTGCCAGTGCGCGTCGGCGTTGGCGACGGCGATCGCCACCACCTCGGCCACCTCGAGCCCCGCCTCGAGGCTCTCCGGGGTCGCGAAGGCGGCCGGCACCGAGGAGTAGTTGTTCAGCGCACCGATGACGGCGCCCTGGTAGGGCAGGGGCACCGACAGCGAGCTGCGCACGCCGGTCGCGGCGCGCACGTTCGCCACGTAGTCGGGCCACCGGGTCTCGGTGTCCATGTCGTCGACCCGCAGCAGGACCCCGCCCCGGCCGGCGTCCATGCAGGGGCCGTAACCCTTCTCGTACTGCAGCTCGTCGGCGGCCAGGGCCATCTCCCCGTGGTAGGCCGCGGTGAAGGCCTTGTCGTCGCGCAGCAGGGTGATCGACGTGGCCTCGGCCCCCGGGATGCCCGTGGCCGCGATCCGAGTGATGTCGCCGAGCACGTCGTCGAGCGTCCGGTCCACCAGGACGACGCGGCTCAGCTCGCGCAACATGGCTTCCACGCGGCACAGTCTGCCTGGTCGGGTGCCGATCGCCCGCCCGCCGGTGCGCGCTGCATCACCATCGGTCAGGATGGACGCGCCCAGGCACGGCCGGGCTCCGGTGCGAGACGCGACGCGAGGGGGAGGCGATGGCCCGCGACACGGGCGACGAGCGGTCCCCCGACGGCGCCCACGACCCGTGGCCGTGCGCCCCCGTGCCGTCGGTCCCCGGCGACGTCTGGCACTGGCAGCTGGAGACGATGCACGTCGTCTCGCGCGTCCGCAGCGACCTGCGGGCCCGGATCGCCCACCCGTCGGTGTCGGCCGCCTCCACCGAGGACGCCCGCGACGGGCTGCTGCTGGTCTTCGAGGAGCTGGCCTCCAACGCCCTGCGGCACGGCGGCGGTGACGTGCGCGCCCTCGTCGTCGCCGGCTCCGGCGGCTGGCTGCTCGACCTCAGCGACGAGGCGCCCGACCGGCCGCCGGTCCCCGCCGTCGACCGGGACCCCTCGCTGGGCGGTATGGGTCTGCACCTCGTCGCGCAGTTGTCCACGGCGTACGGGTGGGAGGAGCGGCCCGGGCGCAAGCACGTGTGGGCGCGACTGCCCTCGGGCCGCGAGGAGACCGGGGAGCGGCGGAAGGGCCAGCTGCCCGAGCCGCGCTCCCCCGAGGTCCGCCGGGACTAGCGGGGAAGGACCCCCCGCCTACCTCTGGGCCCTGCGGACGGCGTCGCGGAACCGGGCGGCGTCCTCCCGGACGGCGGACATCGGCGCGAGCAGCGCGTCCTCCGCCACGGCCCGGACCGCCGCTCGCAGGCGCCGCTCGGCCGCGCGTGCCCTGCGCCGCGCGCGCAGCCGGACCAGCGGCCGGGACACCAGTGCCAGCAGGAGCCCCGCCAGCAGCCCGCCGGCGACCAGCAGCGTCGGCAGCGGCAGCCCCTCCACGCGGGGCAGCGGGACGACGTCGTCGAGCTGGAAGAAGCCGAGGACCACCAGGGCGAGCAGCCACAGCGCACCGGCGAGCGCCACCAGCGCCAGCAGCCACTGCAGGCCGCCGACCGACCGCTGCCACCACGGCACCCGGTCCGAGCCCAGGTCGGTGCCGGCGACGGCCCGGTCGAGCCGGTCGGCCAGCTCGTCCTCCGACACCTCCACGGTGCGGCGCAGGTCGTCGCGCCACGCCTGCGGCAGGCCGTCCCCGACGACGTCCCGGGCCCGGCGGACCGCGGTCGCCACCCCAGCGCGCTCCACCGGCCCGGCCGGTGCCAGCGAGGTGCGGGCGCGCTCGTCCCCGAGGTGCAGGCGGTCGAGCGGGTCGGGCCGCAGCCTGCGCACCCACCGCAGCGGCGGCCAGCCGGTGCTGGCCACCCCGGCGCGCATCGTCGAGCGCTCGACCGCCGAGGTCACCGTGGGCACCCCCGCGGCCGCGGCGAGCGCGTCGCCCAGATCCTCCCTCAGCTCGCCCCGCTCGCGACGACCCAGCGCCGCGTCGTCGCCCTCCGCGTGCGTCGCGAGAGCGGCCGCCATCCCCCGGACATCGGCGGTCAGGCGGTCGGTGGCCGCGCGCCGCGCCGCCACCCGGTGCGCGAGCTCGCCCCGCAGCTCCGCCACGCCGGTCCCTGTCCGGCCGGAGGCGGCGAGCACGGGGACGCGGGCCAGGCCCTCGCGGTCGAGCAGGCCGCGGAGGTCGGCGAGGCACTCCTGTGCCGCCCGGCCGTCGAGCCGGTCGATCTGGTTGAGGACGACCAGCAGCACGCCGGCGTGGCCGGCGAGCGGGGCGAGGTAGCGGTCGTGCACGGCGGCGTCGGCGTACTTCTCGGGGTCCAGCACCCACACGAGGACGTCGACGAGGCCGACCAGCCGGTCCACCTCCAGCCGGTGCTCCAGCCGGACGCTGTCGTGGTCGGGGAGGTCGAGCAGCACCAGCCCGTCGAGCGCCGGCTCGGGGCCGTGCCGGTGCCGGCGGGGCACCTCCAGCCAGTCGAGCAGCCGGTCCGCCCCGTCCTCCCCCCACGTCGTGGCGTGCGCGACACCGGTGGTCGGCCGCCGGACCCCGGGCGTGCTGACCTCGGCGCCGGAGAGCGCGTTGAACAGCGTGGACTTCCCGCTGCCGGTCGCCCCGGCGAGCGCCACGACGGTCGCGTCGCCCAGCGCGGCCCGGGCCCCGGCCTTCGCGAGCAGGGCCCGTGCCTGCGCCACCTCCGGCACGTCGAGCCGCCCCTCGGCCACCTCGACGGCGTCGCGGAGGGCGGCCAGCCGGTCGGCCAGCGGCAGGTCCCGGCGGCTCATGCGCTCCGCCGGGCCGCGGCCAGGTCGCGCACGGCGCGGCGGAGGGCGTCGGCCGCGCTGGGTGCCGGCGCCGCGTCGTCCACGCGGTCGTCGAAGCGCGTCTGCTCGTAGCGCAGCAGGGCGTCGGCCCGGCGCTGCAGGTCCTCCCGCGCGCGGTCGGCCATGGCCCGGACGGCGGAGTCACCGAACACGGCCTCGAGCACCCGCTGGCCGACCGCGGTGGTGCCGCCCGCGACGGCGACCTCGCCGCCGGTGAGCCCGCCGGTCGAGGCGAAGACGGCGACCATGACCACCGCGCCCGCGCCGTTGATGCCCCACGACAGGATGCGCGCCGTCGACCGCTTCTCCGCGCCCTGCTCGCGCACCAGGTCCAGCACCGCGCCCTGCCAGTCGCGCACCTGCGCGGCCGCGGCCTCGGGGAAGTCGGCCGACACCTGCTCGAGCTCCCGCTCGGCCCCCGCGAGCAGCTGCGCGCCCCCGGCCAGCGACCGCCAGGTGGTCACCGTGCGCTCCGCGGCGCGGTCGGCCTCGGCGCGCAGCAGGTGCTCGACGCTGCTCTCGAGGGCGCCCTGCAGGTCCTCGGCGGGCGTCGGGCGGCCGGTGACGGCGCTGACCAGCCGGTCGCGCCACCGGCCCACCTGGTTCTGCAGCGCGCGCATCCACTCAGCGGTGCCCACGAACTCTTGCCAGCGGGCCAGCACCTCGCCGCGCAGGAGCGTGCCGCTGCGGACGCCCTGCTCGATGCCGTCGTAGGCCGCCGTGTAGGCGGCGGCAGCCGCTGCGCGCAGCGCGTTCCCGGCCACCGCCTGCTCGTCGACGGCAGCGGCGATCCCCCCGACCCGCTGCTCGAGGCTGTCCAGGGCACCGGTCAACGTCTGCCGCACCACGGCGGCGCGCGCCTCCTGGTCCGCGGCGAGGTCGTGCAGCCAGGTCCGGATCGGCGCCACCTGGTCCTCGGGCAGGGCGCCCTCGACCAGCGGCCGCTCCTCGACGACGAACAGCCGCGCGCTCGACAGCCCGGCGCGCTGCAGCATCCCGTGCAGGTCGGCGGCCACCTCACCGGCCGCCTCAGGGGGGACGCGGTCGAGGACGACGGCCAGTGCCGTGCCGCGCTCCTGCGCCGTCCGGAGCAGGTCCCACGGCACGGCGTCGGCATAGCGGGCGGCCGTGGTGACGAAGACCCAGAGGTCGGCGGCGGCCAGCAGCTGCCCGGCCAGCTCGCGGTTGGACTCGACGACCGAGTCGACGTCCGGCGCGTCGAGGAGCGCCAGCCCGGGCGGGACGTCGTCCCGCGCGACGAGCGCGACGGTGCCGGGGCCGCCGTCGCCGCCGGTGACGCGCGCCAGGCCGGGCAGGACGCGGTCGCCCGCGAACGCGGCCACGTCGGCACGGGAGCAGACCAGGACGGGCGCGCGGGTGGTCGGGCGGAGCACGCCGGCCGTGCTGACCGGGCTGCCGACCAGGCTGTTGACGAGCGTGGACTTGCCGGCGCCGGTGGAGCCGCCGACGACGGTCAGCAGCGGGGCGTCGAGGTCACCGAGCCGCGGGAGCAGGTAGTCGTCGACCTGGTCGCGCACGGCCCGCGCGGCCCGCGCCGCGCCGTCCCGCCCGGGCGTGGCGAGCCCGAGGGGCGTCGTCGCGAGCTGGTCCCGGAGCGCCGCGAGGGCGTCGGGCAGCCGCGGGGGCGAGGCGGTCACACGGGAGAACTGCCCCGTCGGACGACCCGCTACCCCCGGAGGTCGGGCGGGGAGTCGTCGGCCCGCTTGGCACGCTCCTCGCGCAGCGCCTGGAAGACCCGCTTCCGGACGCGGTCCTGGTCCCGCTCCTGGATGCCGGCGAACCGGATGGACATGACCCAGCGCGCGCCGCGGGCCTGCGTGCGCACGACCTCGGCCTTCGTCTTCGTGACGCCCTCCTCGAGCTCGATGACCAGGTCCAGCTTGGCCCCCGCCTCCGGCGGCGCGCCGAGCCCCTCGAACTCGGCCCGCACGCCCGCCTCGCTCAGGTCCACGGTCGTGCCCTTGAGCTCGATGGCCCCGTAGCCGGCGAGGATCGGCACGACCACCCGGCCGCGCACCGCCTTGCGCCGCTGGCTGATCTCGGCGGGGCCGGTCGTGCGCATGCGCCAGCGCACGACGGTGCCGGTCTCCACGTCGGTGATCTCCGCCGGCATGGCCCGCTGGGACTCCTCGGTCTTCCAGAAGACCTCGACGACGTCGCCGACCTTGACGACCACCTGCTCCACGAACTCGCCGACCGACGGCCGCACCGAGATGAACTCGTTCTGGACGACCTCGACCCGCGAGCTGACCGACACCCCGCGGCCGGAGAGCGTGATCTCGGCTTCCGTCTGCTCCTCCGGGTGGTCCACTCCGGGAACGCTGGTCATGGGTCCTCTCCGATCGGTTCCGCGGCACGGGCCGGTTCGACCCGCTCAGGCACGCCGCGGGGGGACCGTAGCCCGCGCGTTCCGCGGCGGGCACGCCGCCCGCCCCGACGCGCCGCTGGACGCAACCATCCCACCGCCCCGCCCCGCCCTGGCGGTGGCGGGCCGGACCCGTCACACTGCCCGATCGTGGAGTTCCGGACGACGGTCGAGCTGGGCGGGAGGACGGCGACCGGCCTGGAGGTGCCCGCCGAGGTCGTGGACGCCCTGGGCGCGGGGCGGAAGCCGCCGGTGGTGGTGCGCATCGGCGGGCACAGCTACCGCAGCACCGTCGCCGTCATGGGCGGGCGGTACCTGCTGCCGCTGAGCGCGGAGAACCGGACCGCGGCCGGGGTGTCCGCCGGCGACGAGGTGGACGTCGACGTGCAGCTGGACACCGCGCCCCGCGAGGTCACCGTCCCCGAGGACCTGGCGGCGGCGCTCGAGGGGGACGCGGCGGCGCGGGCAGCGTTCGACGCGCTGTCCTACAGCCACCGCCGGCGGCACGTGCTCGCCATCGAGGACGCGAAGACGCCGGAGACGCGGCAGCGGCGCGTGACCAAGGCGCTGGAGATGCTGCGCGCGGGCGTCGGCTAGGACGGGACGGGCAGCTCGCGCGGCGGTGCCCCGACCGCGTTGCGGGTGATCTTGGCCCGGTACAGCTGCTGGTCGGCCCGGCACATGAGCTCCAGCGGGTAGGCCGCGTCGCCGGAGGTGGAGGCGACGCCCAGGGAGAGGCTGACCTCGTCCGGGCCGAAGCCGGCCGGGACAAGCAGCGCCGCCTCGGCGCGCAGCCGCTCGGCGAGCTCGACCGCGCGGTCGAGGTCCGCGCCGGGCAGGAGCACGGCGAACTCGTCGCCGCCGAGCCGGGCCACGAGGTCCCCGCCCCGCACCCGATCGGTGAGCAGACCGGCCACCCGGCGCAGCGCCTCGTCGCCACCGGGGAGCCCGTGGCGGTCGTTGATGGTCGTGAAGCGGTCGATGGCGAGCAGGACGACACCGACGTCCTCGCCGCGCTGACGGGCCACGGCGCAGACGCCGGCCAGCTCGGCGTCCCACCGGCGGCGGTTGGCCAGGCCGGTGAGCGGGTCCTCGTGGCTGAGCCGCTCCAGCTGGGCGAGCAGCACACCGGTCCGCTGACGCTCCCGCTCGAGCCGCCCGCGGGCCATCGCCTCGCGGGCGACGAGACCGTACCGGTGGACGTGTGCGACGACCGCGACCACGGTCGCGGTGGCGAGGTGGAAGGCGCCGATGGCCAGGGCGTCGACCGGCATGGGTGTGGGATCGAGGACGACGACCGCTCCGAGACCAGCCCACGTCCCCACGGCGAGGCCCACGGTCCACCGCGGGCGGGCCGCCAGCAGGCAACCGGTGGCGAAGAGGGGGATCGACAGCCCGAGCACGTAGGCCTCGACGGCCTGGACCTGCGGGATCATCCACACGATGGCCGTCTGGACCACGACGAGGACGCCGATGGCGAGGGCGTCCGGTCGGCGGCGGCCGAGGGGGCGGCGCCACAGCGCCCAGCCCGCGACCAGGATCGGCAGGAGGGCGCTGAGCCGGACCACCAGGAACGCCGGGGCGAGGTGTGGTTCGAGGAGCAGGTCGAACCCCGACCCCGCGGGGAGGAGCACGACCGCGGCGGCGGCGATGACCAGCCCCGAGGTGCGGGCCCCCTCCCGCATCGCCGCCGGCACCGGCTCGCGGTCCACGGCCGCGGGGCCGGGGGACGCGCTCGGCGCGGTCAGCTGCATGTGCCCCCATCGGCACGGCCGGCCGGGCCCCTGAGCCGTTCCCGGTGCGCGGTGATCGGGTCCGCCCCCTCCGGGTGATGCGCGCCTGCTCAGCGGTCCCGGCGCGCGGTGAAACTGCTGACGAAGTCCCGCAGGCTGCGGGTGGGCCGCAGCCAGGCGCCGTCCGGCGGCAGCGCGTCCAGGCGCACGCGGTCCAGCGGCTCGACGAACGCCCCGGGGACGTCCTCGATGTCGATGAACTCCAGCAGCTCCGAGCTGATCGCGTAGCCCGCGACCTCGCTGAAGGCGACCACGACGACGTGCGTGCCCTCGCGGACCAGCTGCTCCAGCGGCTCGGCGAAGTTCCGCCCGTCCCCCGAGAACACCACCAGGCGCCGCAGCCGGTGGCTGTGCGCGCGGACGGCGATGTGGTCGAGCATGTCCTGGTCGATGTCGTCGTCCGGCTGCGACTTCGGCCGCGCGAAGACGGAGTAACCGAAGCCGCGCAGGGCCTCCACCCACCGCTGCAGGGTGCCCGGCTGCGGCGGGATGTTGGCGAAGACGCACGCCTCGACCTCGGGCGCGCCCGGTGCCGAGGGATCCCCCGCCCCCTCGACGAACCAGGCGGCGATCGCGTCGAACCGCGGCCGGGACGCCGCCGTGGGGCGCGCCCCGATCACCGTCGACAGCGTCATGTCGATGTTGGGGGCGTCCCAGATGAGCAGGTCGAGCGCCGGCTGGGGGCGGCCCTCGGCCGGCGCGGCGGCCGGCAGCGGGGCGCCGCCGGTCGCGGTCTCCTCGTCGGTGAGGGTCGCGAGTTCGGCGTCGAAGCTGTCGGGCACGGGAGCAGTCTGCCGCGCCGGGCGGGTCCGGGTGCGCTCCGGGGCCGGTGGACGCACCTCCACCGGTCGCGGCGGTCCCGCCGGTGCGGTCGCCCGGCGGCCGGTCCGGCGGCCGATCACCCGGCCTGCGGCACCGCGTCGCCGGCGACCGCCAGCGCGCAGAGGTCGCCGCCCGCTGCCTGTACCGACCGCACGAACCGGGGGACCTCCTCGGCCGGCATGGCCTGGCCGAGCAGCCAGCCCTGCGCGAGGTCGCAGCCGGCGGCGCGGACCATCCGCAGGTGCTCGGGCGTCTCGATCCCCTCCGCCACCGACTTGATGCCGAGCGTCCGGGTGAGCTCGACGATGGCGTGCAGGACGGCGCCGGTCTCCCCCGCGACGGCACGCTCGGCCGCGTTGAGCAGCGACCGATCGATCTTGAGCGTGCCGATGGGCAGCGCGAACAGCTGCGCCAGCGACGACCACCCGGTGCCGAAGTCGTCGATGGCCACCCGGACGCCGAAGCTGCGCAGGACGGTGAGCTGGTCCTCGGCGCGGGTCGGGTCCTCGGCGACGCTGGTCTCGGTGAGCTCCAGCACGAGCTGGTCGGGCGGCAGCCCGGAGTCCCGCAGGGCTGTCCGCACGTCGCGCACCAGCGTCTCGGCGGAGAAGTGGCGGGCGCTCACGTTGACCGACATCCGCAGCGGCAGACCCTGCGCCGCCCACTCGGCGGCCTTGCGCGTGGTCTCCCGCAGCAGCCACCGGGTGATGGGGATGACCTGGCCGGTCTCCTCGGCGACGGACAGGAAGCTGTCCGGCGGCAGGAGGCCGCGCTCCGGGTGCTGCCAGCGCACCAGCGCCTCGACGCCGTCCACCTCGCCGGTGTCGAGGCGGACCACCGGCTGGTAGTGCACGACGAGCTGGTCGATCGCGTCGCCGCGCAGGCGGGTGGCCACCTCGAGCCGCCAGCGCGCGGCCTCCCGCAGGCCCGGGGAGAACAGGTGCACCCGGTCGCGGCCGGAGCTCTTCGCGGCGAACATCGCGGCGTCGGCGTCGCTGAGCAGCTGGTGCGGGTCGCGGACGTCGGACCGCGACACGGCGACGCCGATGCTGGCCGACAGGGGCACCGAGATGCCGGAGGCCGTGAAGGGCAGGGCGAACGTCGTCTGCAGCCGGAACGCGAGCGCGGCCGCCTCGGCCTGGTCGCACTCCCGGGCCAGGACGACGAACTGGTCGCCGCCCAACCGCCCGACGGCGTCCCCGGGCCGGACCTGCTCGGCCAGCCGCTCGCCCACCTGCCGCAGCAGCCGGTCGCCGAGCTGGTGGCCGAGGGAGTCGTTGACGGTCTTGAAGCCGTCGAGGTCGAGCACGAGCAGCGCGGTGCCCGGCGCACCGGGGGCCCCGCCGGTCAGCGCGTCGGCGATCATGTCGAGCAGGGTGGCCCGGTTCGGCAGGCCGGTCAGCTCGTCGTGGCCCGCGCGCCAGGCCATGGCCTGCTCGCCGCGCACCCGCTCCGTGACGTCGGTGTGGGTGACCACCACCCGCCGGGAGAACGGGACCCGGGCCGCCTGCAGGTGGAACCAGGTCGCGAAGGACCCGAGCTGCGTCGAGTACTCGTACTCGAAGGAGCCGGGCACGCCGTCGGGCTCCTCGGCCTGCAGGCGGATGACGCCCGCGGCGATCGCCGCGTGGTGCGTCGGCAGCAGCCCGCGCGACATGCACTCCAGGTAGACGTCCCCCACGCCGCCCGGCTCGACGCCACCGCTGCGCAGCAGCTCCCCGTCCGCCTCCCACGCGCGGTTGACCACGAGGATGCGGCCGTCGTCCCCGACGAGCACCGTGGCCGAGGGCAGCGCCTCGAGGACCGCGGTCAGCTCGCGCAGCTCCGTGTCGCGCCGCAGGTCGGTCCGGTACCGGTCGTCGACGTCCCGGAGGAAGACGGCGACGCCGTCGGGATAAGGGAAGGCGCGGATCTCGAACCAGTGGTCGCGCGGTTCGTAGAAGTACTCGAACTGGCGCGGCTGCCCGTCCCCCAGGATCTCGCGGAGCTGGTCCTCGACGAGGGTCCCCTTGGCTGCGGGGAAGACGTCGAGCAGCCGGCGGCCGATGAGCTCGGCGGCGCTCAGCTGGAACAGGGACTCGGCCGCGGCGTTGAGGTAGGTCACGCGGCCCTCGGGGTCGAGGCGGTACACCGCGTCGGGGACGCCGGCCAGCACATCGGGTTGCCCCCTGCGGGGCTCACCGTCCTGTGCCTGCACGTTCCCCCCGCTCTGTCCCCAGAAGTCGATCCGCCCAGGGCGGAGATCACGGCACGGCACCGTCCGACGACGTCGCCGGGCCGGGTGAATGACAACGAGAGTAGTCATTCCGAGCGGCGATCAGACAGGGGCGATCGCGGCTCTCTCGACGATCGCGCCGACGGCCGCCGACGCCGGGAGCATGCCCAGCGCCCCTCCTCCGGAAAGGCCCAGGCGAGAGGCGCAGAAGGCGTCCGCGACGGCCGCCGGCGCAAAGCGCAGGAGCAACGAGCCCTGGAGGCACAGCGCCAGGAGACCGGCGATCCGGCGCGCCCGGAAGGGCAGCTGGTCGGGGTCGCCGAGCTCGGCGTGCAAGCGCTTCACCGCGTCGTCGAACCGGCTGTCGGCCCCGCGGGCCAGCTCGATCTCGGCGCTGACCGCGGCGAGCGTGTCGGACGAGCGCCCCATCGCGCGCAGCACGTCCAGGGCGATCACGTTGCCCGACCCCTCCCAGATGGAGTTCAGCGGCGACTGCCGGTAGAGCCGGGGCAGGCCGGAGTCCTCCACGTAGCCGTTGCCGCCGAGCACCTCCATCGCCTCGGCGACCACGCCCGGCGTGCGCTTGCAGACCCAGAACTTCGCAGCGGCGCCGGCCAGCCGGAGGAAGGCCTGCTCACCCGCGTCCACGGCGGCCGCCAGCCGGACGGCCAGCGCCGTGGCCGCCTCGCTCTCGACCGCAAGGTCGGCCAGCACGTTCTGCATGAGCGGCTGGTCGGCCAGGAGCGCGCCGAAGGCCCGGCGGTGCCGGGCGTGGTGCACCGCCTGGGTGAGCGCGGCCCGCACCGTCGCGGCCGACCCGAGGACGCAGTCCAGGCGGGTCATGTTGACCATCTCGATGATCGCGGGGACCCCCCGGCCCGGCTCGCCGACCAGCCAGGCCGCCGTCCCCTCGAACTCCACCTCGCTCGAGGCGTTGGACCGGTCGCCGAGCTTGTCCTTGAGACGTTGCACGTGGAACACGTTGCGGCTGCCGTCGGGGAGCACGCGCGGGACGACGAAGCAGGAGACCCCCTCGTCGAGCTGGGCGAGCACGAGGAACAGGTCGCTCATCGGCGCCGAGGTGAACCACTTGTGGCCGGTCAGCCGGTAGGACCCGTCGGGCTGGCCGACCGCGCGCGTGGTGTTCGCGCGGACGTCCGAACCGCCCTGCTTCTCGGTCATGCCCATGCCGGCGACGAGGCCGCGCTTGCCCGTCGGCTCGGCCAGGCCGAACTGGTAGGCGCGCGCGGTGAGACCGGGCTCGTACCGCGCGGCCAGCTCGGGCGTGCGCCGCAGTGCGGGGACGACGGCGTAGGTCATGGTCACCGGGCAGCCGTGGCCCATCTCGTTCTGCGTCCACCCGAAGTACCCGACGGCGCGGCGGACGTGGGCGTGCGGCGACGCGTCCACCCACGGCGCCCCGGCCAGCCCGTTCTCCACGGCGGTGCGCATGAGCTCGTGCCAGGAGGGGTGGAACTCCACCTCGTCGACGCGGTGGCCGTACCGGTCGTGGGTCCGCAGCCGCGGGGGGTTCTCGTTGGCCAGCCGCCCCCACTCCTGGGCCTGCTCGCTGCCGGCGAGCCGGCCCAGCGCTGCCAGCGAGTCGAGCGTCGCGGCGTCCGCGTGCCGCATGCAGGCCTCGGCGAGTACCGCGTCACCGGCGATCGGGTCGTGACCGACCAGGGGCGGGACCTGGTTGGTGACCTCGTGCGTCGCGCTCATGAGCCGCACCGTACGTGGCGGCGAGCACGCCCGGGCAGTGCCCGGCCAGGACGGGTCAGGCGGTCCCCCGGAGCCGCTCGGCGATGGACTCCACCGCCTCGACGCGGCCGGTCAGGACGTCGGTCACCAGCCCGACCGCCTGGGCGTCGGTGAGCGTGCAGGGTCGCCCGCGCCGCGCCAGGTACACCGCCGTGGCCGCCCAGGCGAAGGGCCGGTTGCCGCGCACGAGCGGTGCGGTCGTGGCGAGGGAGTGGAGCAGCGCGGCCGCCTGCTCCTCGACGCTCGGGTAGACGTCGCGACCGAGCGCCCGGGCCTCCACGCGGGCGAGGGCGGCGCTGAGCAGGCCCAGGTCGCGCACCCGCATGTCGGGTCCGACGCTGCGCCGCGCGACCTCGAGGAGGTCCTCGACGCTCAGTCCTGCCATCGGGCCAGCTGCTCGACGGCCCCGGAGAACCGGGACAGCTCCTCGTCGATGACCACGCCGATCGGGATCTCCGGCTCGTGGGCCCGCAGGTACGCCTCCACCGCACGCCGGGCCACGTCCTGCATCGAGGCCCCCTCGGTCAGCGCACGACGGCGCAGGGCGTCGCTCTGCGCCGCGCTCAACCGGAGCGTCATCGCCATGCCGTCTCCACCCCGTCGGCGGTTCCCAGCCTGTCAGCGGCCAGGTATCAGAGTGATACCAGATTCGGTAACGGCCTTGTTTCGATCACTCTCCGCAATCCCTCGGTCGGGCGATCGTCTGTGACACGCCGCACGAATCCGGATCGTGCACGACCTGGTGGTCACGAGACGGACTCGTTCATAACGTCCGCGCCATGACGGGGACCACTGCGATCAGGAACGGCCGTGCGCCGTCGCCTGCGCGATGGTCGTGGCTCCGCCGCACAGCGGCAGCCTGCTTCCTGGGGGCCGGCGCGTACGCCTGCATCGCCGTCGCGACCGACACCGCGGCACACGCCGAGGAGCCGGCACCGGCGGCGGCCGACTCCGCCCCGGAGCAGAGCTCGGAGGCGCCCTCGGGGGTCACCGTCACGCAGACGTCGACGTCCGGCTCCAACTCCGCCAACTCGTCGAGCACGGTCACCGCGACGTCGTCCACCTCGCAGACGAACACGTCGCAGACGTCCACCACCGCACCGTCGCCGACCCCGACCCCTGCTCCGGCCACCACCGCGACCGGTGCCGGGACGACCGCGGACAGCGCTGAGGCGAAGGCCACCTCCTCGACCAGCGCCGGCTCGAGCACGAGCACCAGCTCCACCACGAGCACGAGCACGAGCACGACGACGGTGAGGACGACGTCCGACGACGGGACCGTCACCCGGACGACCACCGTCACCGAGGGCTCCACCCAGGCGACGTGCACGACGACGTCCTCCGCGGAGCGCGACGAGGACGCCAAGCCGGTGTGCACCACCACGACCACGACGGTCGCACCGGCCCCGCCGGCCGCGGCGCCGGTGGTCGTGGCTCCCACCGTCTGCTCGAGCCCCGCGATCGTCTCCTCGGGGACCGCCCCCGTCGCGACCGCGGCAGCCACCGCGACGTCCGCCTCCGACGACACCGCCACCGCCCGTTCCGACGCCCCGGCGACGGCACCCACCTCGCCCGCGCCGTCGGCCGGCCCCGTGGCCGAGCAGGTCGTCACCCTGCTCGGCGGGGCCCCCGCCGACGAGCCGGCCGCCCCCGTGCTCCCCGTCACCCCCGGCCCCGCCACCGCGATCGGTGGCGCCGGCTGCGGGACGCAGGGGGCCGGCAGCGGCACGCAGACGGGTGCTCCCGGCTCCGCGACGGCCGTCCTCGGCTCGTTCTTCTCCCTCTCCCTGGCATCGCAGGACGCCGGCCTCACCGCGCCGGCCACGGGGTCGCCCACCACCACGGCGACCGACCCCGGCACGCGCCCGGACTGACGCGGCCGCTCGAGCGCCTGCGCCTGTCCTCAGGTGTGCCACGGGGGGCACATCACCGACCACGTGCAGCCGCCCCGATCCACCAGCAGTTCCGCACATCCGCGCGCCCCATCCATGGCCCTGGTGCGCGCATCCCACCCACAGATCACGATCCGACAAGGACGAACTCAGATGAATCGAACTGTGCGCAACGGCCTGGCCGTCGCCGGTATGGCCGGGGGGATCTTCTTCCTCGGTCAGGCGGTGGCCAGCGCTGACGGCGGCGAAGTCGCCCAGGACAACAGCAACGGCACCAGCCAGACCGCCGGTGCCGAGTCCGGTCACGACGACGCCGCCGCCGGCAACGTCAACGGCACCCTGCAGGGGAACGTCGCCGACACCTCGACCACGATCGTCAACAAGCCCGACCAGTCCACGGGCTACGTCGACAACAGCGTCGAGGTCATCCTCCCCTCGGCCCCGGCCGTGGTGAAGATCGAGGACGTCAGCATCAACCAGTCCGGCACCACCGGCTCGAACCACGCCAACCAGACGGTGTCCGACCTGCCCGACCAGAACGTCAGCCAGTCCAACAGCAACGAGACCAAGCAGGTCGCCGAGGCCGAGGGCGACGAGGGCTGGCACCCGGGCAACAACGGCCCGAACAAGTTCAGCGGCGGTGGCGGCGGTGACGACGCCGAGGCCGGCAACATCAACCTCACCGGTCAGCTCAACCTGCTCGACGGCAGCACCACGATCATCAACGCCCCCGACCAGACCACCGGCTCGGTCAACAACAGCGTGGTGATCGACTTCTCGAACGCCGCCTTCTACTGCGGCAACGAGCTCTACTCGCTGACCTCCGAGCAGAGCAACAAGTGCGAGTACCTCATCAAGATCGAGGGCCTCGAGATCAACCAGTCCGGCACCACTGGTTCCAACTACGCGAACCAGACGATCGGCGGTGGCGACAACAACTACGGCCACCCGCACGCCGACCACCACAAGCCGGGCCACGAGGCCGACTGCCCCGAGCACGCCAAGCCGGCTGTGGCGCCCATGCCGCACAAGGCCGCTCCGGTCGCTCACCGGGCAGCTCCGATGAACACCTACGCCCAGCCCAAGGGCGAGCTGGCCTACACCGGCGCTGAGACCACCGCTCCCCTCGCCCTGGGCCTGATCGCCCTCGGCGCCGGTGGCGCTCTCACGCTGGCCGGCCGCCGCCGCAGCACCACCGCGGCGGTCTGATCCACCGGCCGGCCGCCCGGCTGCAACCGGGCGGCCGGCCCGCTCCTCCAGCACGCACCGCGGTGCCGACCGCACCGCTCGCTCATCACCCACTGATCAGCGCGTCACTTCCTACCCAATCGTGGCGCGCACACTCGCAAAGGACACGCACGATGAATCGAACTGTGCGCAACGGCCTGGCCGTCGCCGGTATGGCCGGGGGGATCTTCTTCCTCGGTCAGGCGGTGGCCAGCGCTGACGGCGGCGAAGTCGCCCAGGACAACAGCAACGGCACCAGCCAGACCGCCGGTGCCGAGTCCGGTCACGACGACGCCGCCGCCGGCAACGGCAACGGCACCCTGCAGGTCAACGCGGCCGACACCTCGACCACGATCGTCAACAAGCCCGACCAGTCCACGGGCTCGGTCACCAACAGCGTCGAGGTCGTCCTTCCCTCGGCCCCGGCCGTGGTGAAGATCGAGGACGTCAGCATCAACCAGTCCGGCACCACCGGCTCGAACCACGCCGACCAGACGGTGTCCGACCTGCCCGACCAGCACGTCAGCCAGTCCAACAGCAACGAGACGGTGCAGGTCGCCGAGGCCGAGGGCGACGAGGGTTGGCACCCGGGCAAGCCCGGCAACAACAACGGCCCCCGGGCGCTCAACAGCAACGGTGGCGGCGGCGACGACGCCGAGGCCGGGAACGGCAACCTCACCGGTCAGCTCAACCTGCTCGACGGCAGCACCACGATCATCAACGCCCCCGACCAGACCACCGGCTCGGTCAACAACAGCGTGGTGATCGACTTCTCGAACGCTGCCTTCTACTGCGGCGGGACCATGGTCCTGAGCACCGAGCAGAGCACCAAGTGCGAGTACCTCATCAAGATCGAGGGCCTCGAGATCAACCAGTCCGGCACCACTGGTTCCAACTACGCGAACCAGACGATCGGCGGTGGCGACAAGGACTACGGCCACCCGCACGCCGACCACCACAAGCCGGGCTACGAGGCCGACTGCCCCGAGCACGCCAAGCCGGCTGTGGCGCCCATGCCGCACAAGGCCGCTCCGGTCGCTCACCGGGCAGCTCCGATGAACACCTACGCCCAGCCCAAGGGCGAGCTGGCCTACACCGGCGCTGAGACCACCGCTCCCCTCGCCCTGGGCCTGATCGCCCTCGGCGCCGGTGGCGCTCTCACGCTGGCCGGCCGCCGCCGCAGCACCACCGCGGCGGTCTGATCCACCGGCCCGCCGCCCGGACGACCCAGGGCGGCGGGCCGGGCTCCACCTCGTTCCAGGTGGCGCCGCCTGCCGGGAAGCAGTCCCCGGCAGGCGGCGTCCACCGCCCTACCTCCGGCAGACAGGACCCGCGGTGAGCAGCGCAGTCGACGTCGAGAACCCGCCGAGCGACACCCCGTCCGCGCCGGAACCCCGCCGACCCGGTGACCTGGTCCGCACCGTCATCCGCGGCGTGGGCCAGACGCTCATCACCTTCGGGCTCGTCGCTCTGCTGTTCGTCGTCTACGAGCTCTACGTGACCGACATCCTGGCGGCTCGCGAGCAGGACCAGCTCAGCCAGCAGATCCAGGACCAGTGGGCCGACGCGCCAACCGTCGAGGCGCCCGCACCCGCCCCCTCCGCGGGTGCCCCCGCCCCTTCACCGGCCCCGGCGCCCACCCCCGAGACGATCGACGTCGGGCTGGGCGAGCCGTTCGCCGTCCTGCACATCCCTCGCCTGGGCGAGGACTTCGACCGCGTGATCGTCGAGGGCACCGCCCAGGTGCAGCTGGCGCAGGGTCCGGGCCACTACCTGGACACCGCCATGCCGGGCCAGGAGGGCAACTTCGCCGTGGCCGGCCACCGGGTCGGCCGCGGATCCCCGTTCCTCGACCTCGACACCATGCGGCCCGGCGACGCGATCGTCGTCGAGACGGAGCTGAACTGGTACGTCTACCGGGTCCTCGGCGACCCGGCGACGGGCGACTTCGGCACCGACCCGAGCGGCATCCCCGGGCAGCAGATCGTCCGGCCCTCCGACGTCGGCGTCATCGCGCCGACCCCGGGCGGCGGGACGGCCACCTCGGGCGCCTACCTGACCCTCACCACCTGCCACCCCAAGTACTCCGCCGCCCAGCGGCTGGTCATCCACGCGCGGCTGGACGGCGCCCCGGTCAGCAAGGCCTCCGCGCCGGACGGCCCGCCCGCGTTGAACGGCTGACCCGCCACCCTCGACCGACCCGACCGGAGACCGCATGTACACCTGGATCTGGCGGCACCTGCCCGGCGGCACCGCAGCCAAGGCTGCGGCCGCCCTGGTGCTGGTCCTCGCCGTCGCCGCACTGCTGCTGTTCGTCGTCTTCCCCGAGGTCGAGCCGCTGCTGCCCTTCACCAACGTCACCGTCGACCAGTGATGCCGGGCGGCCCGCTCAGGCGGGCGGGCCGCCGAGGAGGGTCCAGCGCAGCAGGTGCATCGCCCGGGTGACCGTCCGCTCCCGGACGGCGGACCGGGAACCCGGCAGACGCAGTGCCCGCAGCTCTGGGCCGGCGGGGCCCGCGACGCACAGGTGCACCGTGCCCACCGGCTTGCCTCCGGTACCGCCTCCGGGCCCGGCGACGCCCGTGATGCCGACGCCGATGTCGGCGCCGAACCGCGCCCGCGCCCCTTCCGCGAGGGCGACGGCGACCTCGGAGCTGACCGCCCCGTGCTCGGCGAGCACACCGGCCGGGACGTCGAGCAGCTGCTCCTTGGCCGCGTTCGCGTAGGCAGTGACCCCGCCGAGGACCCAGGCCGAGGAGCCGGGCTGCTCGGTCAGCCGCGCGGCCAGCAGACCGCCGGTGCAGGACTCCCCCGTCGCGACGGTCCAGCCGCGGTCGGCGAACCCGCGGGCCACCAGCTCGTCGAGCGTGGGCCCGGTGGAGAACAACGTCCCGGCGTACTCCTCGGCCAGCACCGCTTCCAGCCGGTCGTACGCCGACTGGGCCGAGGGCGGGAACCGCGTGACGATCTCCAGCTCGCCCTCGCGCAGGCAGGTGGTGACCTCGAGCCCGGCGATCTCGTCCTCGTGCTCCCGCAACGTCACCGCCAGCTGGGCCTCGAGCGTGCCCCAGAGGCGCACGGTCTCCTGGCGGAGCTCCTCGGCCCCCGTCAGCGCCGCCCGCACCGGGGCGGCCGCGACGGCGGCAGGCCACATGCCCTGGAGCTCTCCCGGCGGTCCCGGCAGGACGAGCACCGTCGGCCCGTCGCTCCCCTCCTCCGGCGGCACCACCAGGCCCGGGGCCGTCCCGACGGGCTCGAGCACGGTTGCCCCTGCGGGCACCCGGGCCTGCTTGCGCACGCCGGCCGCGGTCGCCTCGGGGTCGGCCCGCCAGCCGCGCCCCGCCATCAGCCGCTCGACGACCGCCGCGATCCGCTGCTCCAGCGCCGTGTCGACGGCGGAGGGGCGGCCCTGGACGTCGCCCACCACCTGGGCCGTCAGGTCGTCGGCCGTGGGCCCGAGCCCGCCCGAGGTGATCACCAGGCCCACGCCGGTCCCGACGAGGAAGGCCAGGGCTGCCCGCAGGTCCTCCGGCCGGTCGCCGACGACGACGACGTGGCCGACGTCCACCCCGAGCAGACGCAGCTGCTCGGCCAGCCACGGCCCGTTCCGGTCAGCGACCCGGCCGGTCAGGACCTCGGTGCCCGTGACGACGATGCCGGCGCGCGTACCCACCCGGCCGACCCTAGGGCCGGGCCGGACGGGGCGCCTCGCAGGGCGCCAGCGCGGGCGCGGATACCGTGCGGGGCAGAGCGGTCCGATCGCCCGATGCCGAGGAGGAGCCGTGACGTCGTCCGACCCCCAGCCGCCCGACGAGCCCGGCCGCAGCACGCCGCCGTCCACGCAGGAGATCCCGGTGGTGAAGCCGGCGACAGGCGCCACCGCCGTCCAGCTGCCGCCGCACCCGGGCGCGACGACGCCCGCGCCGGTGCAGCCGGTCGAGGCAGCGGCGCCGACCGGGCCGGTCGACTTCGTCCCCGGCCTGCCGGGGCTCGGCACACCCCCGCCACCCCCGCCGGTCCGGCCGGCCCCGGTGATCGAGGAGCCGGCGACCGAGGAGCCGGAGCCTCTCGCCGCCCCCTCCACCGATCCCGCCCCGGCGGCGGCGACCGGTCCCGCCCCCGCCGCCCGCTCGTGGCCCGACACGCTGGAGTCGGAGACCGCGACCGGCGACCGGCCCCGGCGGACCCGGGTCCGGGCACCGCGGGACCGCGCCACGCTGGTCGGTGCCGGCCTCGGCCTGCTCTCGCTCGTGCTGCTCGAGCTCGGCCTCACGATGGGCTCACCGGACTCCTACTGGCAGGACATCCCGCTGTGGTCGGGCTTCGCGACGCTCTGCGCCGTCCTCGGGCTCGGGGCGTTCGTCGCCTTCGTCGCCGCGCGCGAGCGTCTGCGGGCGGGGCTGCTGTGGCGGATCGCGGCCGCGGGCCTGGTCGGCCTCGCCGTCTTCTGGCTGCTGGTGGTGCTGCCCGTCGTCGCCACCGACCGCGGGTTCGTGCTCACTGCGGCGCTGGCCGCGCTGGGCGGCGCGCTCTGGGTGGGCCCGCGCGGGGACGACTGACGCCGTCAGCCCACGGCGTGGGCGCGGAGCACGAGCAGGGCGACGTCGTCGTCCAGCTCGTCCGGCAGCACGCCGAGCAGGCGGTCGCACAGCTCCTCGAGCGGCAGCGAGCCCAGCTCCGCCAGCTCCTGGCACAGCCAGGTGACGCCGTCGTCCAGGCTCACGCCGCGCCGTTCGACGAGCCCGTCGGTGTAGAGCAGGAGGGTCGAGCCGGCCGGCAGCGCGGCGGCGTGCTCGACGCGCAGCGCCTCCGGCCCCACCCCGAGCAGCAGGTTGGGCGTGCGCTCGAGCAGGGTCACCGTGCCGTCCCGCTCGACGAGCAGCGGCGCGGGGTGCCCGGCGTTGGACCAGCGCAGCAGCCGCTGGCCGCCGTCCTCGCCGTAGCGCTCCACCCGCGCCAGGACCGCGGTGGCGAGCGTGTCGACCGCGAGGTCGCCGAGAGCCCGGTCGAGCGCGGCCAGCACCCGGGCCGGTGACTCGGGCTGGCTGTGCGCCACGCCCCGCAGCACGTTGCGCACCTGGGCCATGGCCGCGGCCGCGTGGCGGTCGTGCCCCGTGACGTCGCCGATGACCAGCATGGTGCTGCCGTCGCCGACCTGGAACGCGTCGTACCAGTCGCCACCGACCTGGGCCTGCGCGGCGGCAGGCACGTACCGGACGGCGATCTCCAGGTCAGCTGTCTGCGGCGGCTCGGTCAGCAGGCTCCGCTGCAGCGCCTCGGCCATGCCCCGGACGGCCGCATGGGCCGCCCGCTCGGCCTGCCGCGTCTGGATGCGGTCGAGGACCTGGGCGCACTGGGCGGCGAACGCCTCGAGCAGCTCGACGTCCTGCCCGCTGAACTCGCGGCCCTCCGACCAGCCGACGGTGAGCGACCCGAGGGCACGCGACCCGGCCTGCAGCGGCAGCGCGATGCACGCCTCGGTACCCGTCGCGGCGAGCACGTCCGCCGCCTGCCCCGACAGCTCGGCGGCCTCGGCACGGTCGCGGACCACCACGGTGCGGCCCCGGCGCGCCGCCATCGTCGCCGGGACGGCGGCCTCCAGGGGGAGGTCGCCGTAGCGCCCCAGCCCCTCGGCGAAGCTGCCGACCCTGACGACCCGCAGCCGATCGGCGTCCTCGCGCACACCGATCCCCGCGCCGTTCGCGCCGAGCGCCTCCAGGCCGCTGCCGGTGACCGTGGCGACCAGGTCGTCGACGCTCTCGGCGGAGGCGAGGTCGAGCGCCACCCCGGCGAGCGCCGCCAGCCGGCGGGCGGTGGCCAGCTCCGCCTCCCGGGACGCGGACAGCTCCAGCCCGCGGGCGTAGAGGTCGGATTCCACCTCGAGCACGCGCCGGTGCCATTCCATGCCGTGGTTGCCCGAGCCCCCGAGCCGCTGGTCGAGCACGTAGTCGGTGATGTCCTCCGCGCGCTGGATGACGTACCGGCACACGCCCTCGCCGTCGAGCAGCGGGATGCTGATGAGGCTCCAGAAGCGCTTGTCGAACCCGCCCCGCCCGTCGGGGATGTCGTACTCCTGCAGGTCCATCGTGTCGACCAGGCCGGTGTCCCGGGCCCGCTCGAACGACGCCCGCACCTTGCCGACGCCGCCGTCGGGGTCGGTCTCGTTGGGGTTGCCGGGGAAGGCGTCGAACACGTCGCGACCGACGAGGTCGTCGAGCGTGCGACCCGTCGTCGCCAGGTAGGCCGGGTTCGCGTCGGCGATGACCAGGTCCGGGGTCATCACGAGGTAGGGCGTCGGCATCGCTCTGAACACCGCGGCGTGGTCGATGAGCAGTTCCTCGCCGGACCGCTCAGGCACGCCAGTTCCCGTCCGGGCCGCGCCCGGCGTCCCCCTCGATGTGGCGCCCGGCCGTCACCGGGCCCATCGATCCTCGCACGGGGGCGCCGAACCGGAGCGGGGCGCGCTCAGCCCCCCTTGCCGTTCCCCCGGCCGTTGCCCCCCTGGTTGCCCTTGCCGTTGCCGTTGCCGTTCCCGTTGCCGTTGCCACCGGCCTTCCCGTCGGCGCGCGGGGCGGGGACGTCCTCGGCGCCGGTCCCGGCTCCGCCGGCCGGTGCGGGGACGGCGGCTCCGGTCACGGGCCCCGGAGGCGCGACGGCAGGTGCCTCGGGAACCTCGGGCTCCGGCGAGGGACGGGGCTGCGCCCGAGGCGCGACCGCGTAGGCGACGGTCACGGTGCTGCCCTGCCGGACCGCGCCGGCGGGCGTGAGCGCCGTGACCAGCCCGGGCGCCTGGTCGCTGGTCTCCTCGGCGACCCGCTCGACGGTCAGCCCGAGCTGGCCGAGCGCGGCCTCCACCTCGTCCACCGGCCGGCCGACGTAGTCGGCGGCGGCGAGCACCACGGTGGCGGGCCCGGCCTCCGCCACGGGCGCGACCGGCTCCTGGCCCAGGAACGCGATCCCGCCCAGCGCGATGCCGGCACCGGTCAGCAGCGCGGCGAGCGGCCCGACGACGCGCCGGGCACGGCGGCGTGGCGCGGGCGCGAGCCCCAGGGCCGCGAACTGCCGGGTGCCCCCGCCCACCGGCGGCGGCGTGAGCATGCGACCGGCGCGGACGTCGGCGACCGCGGCGACGAAGGCCGCGCCGTCGGCGAACCGGGCACCGGGGTCCTTGAGCAGCGCCCGGCCGATCAGCCGCCGCACGTTCTCCGGCACGTCGTCGGGCAGCGGGTCCGGGGTGTCCCGCAGCTGCATGAGCGCGATCTGGACGGAGTTCTCCCCGTCGAACGCCCGTCGGCCGGCGAGGCACTCGTAGCCGATCAGCCCGAGCGCGTAGACGTCGCTGGCCGGGCCGGCCTTCGCGCCGGCCGCCTGCTCCGGTGAGAGGTAGTGGGCGGTGCCGACGACCTGCCCGGTCTGGGTCAGCGGGATGCTGGACGCCGACCAGGCGATGCCGAAGTCCGTGATCTTGACGACGCCGTCGGTGCCCACCAGGACGTTCCCGGGCTTCACGTCGCGGTGCACGACGCCGGCGGCGTGGGCCGCGGCGAGGGCGGAGGCGGTCTGCTGCAGCACGTCCAGCGTGCGGTCGACGGGCAGCCGCGGCTCCCGCGCCAGCAGGTCGGAGAGCGCCTCGCCCTCGACGAGCTCCATGACCAGGAACGCGAGCTGCTCGCCGGTGCCGTCGTCGGCGGGCACCTCGCCGTAGTCGTGCAGCGCGGCGATGTTGCGGTCCGCCAGGGCGGCGGTGTGCCTGGCCTCGGCCCGGAACCGGGCGACGAACGTCGGGTCGCCGGTGTACTCGCTGCGCAGCACCTTCACCGCGACCGGGCGGTCGAGCAGGCTGTCCCACGCGCGCCAGACCTGGCCCATCCCCCCGGTGGCCAGCAGCGCACGCAGCTCGTAGCGGTTCCCGAGCAGCTGCTGCCCCGGCCCCATCCCGCGCACCCCCCGTCCCTGTCCGGCACCGACCTCCGAGCCTGGCACCGCGGCGCCCGCAGCACCTGCCGGGAGCGGGAGCGTCACCCGGCCGTGTTCGTCGGCGTCGTGGGGCTGCTCGTCGCCGCGGAGGACGACGGCGATCCGCTGCCGCTGCTCTCGGCCGCCGAGGACGAGGACGACGACGAGGACCCGCCGGGCTGCGAGCTGGTCGGCGTCCCGGCCATCGTCGACGCGGGGGCGGAGGTGCGGGGAGCCGTGGTCACGGGTGCGGGCTCCTCGACGGGAGCCTGCTCCTCCACCACGGGGGTGCTCCCGCCGCCGGCGGCACCGGTCACCGCGGGACGGTTCGCGGGGCCGCCGCCGCCCGAGGCGGCCGGCGTGGCGTAGGTGACGACGACCCGGTCCCCTGCCGACAGGGGCTTCCCGTCGGGCTCGATGGCGGTGACCTGGTCGGGGACCACGTCGTCCCGGGGCTCGGGGACCGGCTCGACGTCCAGCCCGAGGCGGTTCAGCCGCCGGACGACCTCGTCCACCGGCCGGCCCACGTACTGCTCGGCGTCGAGGACGATGCTGCCGGCCTCGCGCTGCTCGGCGGCGGTCGCCGGGCTGCCCGGGGAGTCGTCGGCCAGCGCCAGCAGCAGCGCCACGGCGATGCCGGCGCCCGCGAGGAGGCCGAGCAGCGGGAGCAGCAGGACCGCGGCCCGGCTCCGGCGCCTGCCCACGGGCGGCTGGGTGACGGGGCCGGTGGTGACGGTCCCGGGGCCGACGGGCGCGACGGCGGCCGCCGAGGCGACGCTGACGGTGGGCGGCGCCGCGGTGAGCGGGCGCCCGGCCTGCACGTCGTCGATGGCCTCGACGAACGCGGCGCCGTCGGGGAAGCGGGCGGCCGGGTCCTTGGCCAGCGCCCTGCCGACCAGCGCCCGGACGTCGGCCGGCAGGTCGGCGGGGAGCGGTTCGGGCTCCTGCCGGACCTGCTTGAGCGCGATGGTGACGGGGTTGTCGCCCTCGAACGCCGGCGTCCCGGTGAGGCACTCGTAGCCGATCAGGCCGAGCGCGTAGACGTCGCTGGCCGGTGTGGCCGCGCGGCCCTCCGCCTGCTCGGGGGAGAGGTACTGGGGGGTCCCGATGACCTGGCCGGTGCGGGTGAGCGCGACGCTGCGCGCCGACCAGGCGATGCCGAAGTCGGTGATCTTCACGCTGCCGTCGGGCCGGACCAGGATGTTGCCCGGCTTCACGTCGCGGTGGACCATGCCGGCCCCGTGGGCCTCACCCAGGCCGAAGGCGGTCTGCCGCAGCAGGGACAGGGTGGTCCCGGTGCCGAGGGGGCCCTCACGCCGCACCAGGGCGGAGAGCGGCTCCCCCTCGACGAGCTCCATGACCAGGTAGGCCAGCGTCTCGCCGGTGCCGTCCTGGGCGGTCTCCTCGCCGTAGTCGAAGACGGCGGCGATGTTGGGGTGGCTCAGCGAGGCGGCGTGCTGGGCCTCGGCCCGGAAGCGGGCCACGAAGGTGGGGTCACCGGTGTACTCGCTGCGGAGCACCTTGACCGCCACCGGGCGGTGCAGCGCCAGGTCGTGCCCGCGCCAGACCTGACCCATCCCGCCTGCGGCGATCAGCTGGTGCAACTCGTAGCGGTCGCCCAGGCACCGACGTCCTGGTTCGACCAACGGAGGTCACTCCTCGCCTGTCCGGCCCTGCTGCTGAAGGCCGCCACGTCGCCGCCCGGGGGGGTGAGCCCCCGGTCTCTTCTGTCCATTTCGGGACCCGGATACACATGCTGGACGAGGCCCGCGCGGGGGCCGTTCGATCCCTCCGTGCGCTCCTGGTCACACGGCGGCGCGGACGGCGTGCCGACTGCGCTGCGTGTCCGGACGGGTACGTCCGCTCAGCCCTCGAACAGCGCCCGGCCCCACCAGTCGTCATCGCCCCGGACACCGGGCGGGCACGCGAAGACGCCCGAGGAGGTGTGCCGGATGTACTCGTTCATCGCGTCGAGCCGCAGGTTGCGCTGCACCTGCACGAAGCCGGTCCCCGGATCGCGCTGGTAGGCGATGAAGAACAGCCCGGCGTCCAGCCGGCCGAGGCCGTCGGAGCCGTCGACGAAGCTGTAGCCGCGGCGGAGGATCGCCGTGCCGGAGTTCGTGGGGTTGGCCAGGAAGACGTGCGAGGTCTCCGGGACCGCGAACTCGCCGTCGACCTGCTTCGTGAAGTCGACCGGGTCGAACTCCGCCTGCTGACCGAGCGGCGCGCCGGTCCCCTTGGTGCGGCCGATGGTCCGGTGCTGCTCGTCGAGGGTGGAGGTGTCCCAGGGCTCGATGAGCATGCGGATCCGGCGGGTGACCAGGTAGGAGCCGCCGGCCAGCCAGTCCGCCCCGCTGTCACCGTCGCCCACCCACACGAACCGTTCGAGGGCCTGCTCGTTCTCGGCCTTGAGGTTGTTCGTGCCGTCCTTGAAGCCGAACAGGTTGCGCGGGGTCGCCTGCCCGGTGCTCGTCGACGACGTGCGGCCGAAGCCGAGCTGCGACCACCGGACGCTGACCACGCCGGCCCCCAGCCGGACCAGGTTGCGGACGGCGTGCACCGCGACCTGGGGGTCGTTCGCGCACGCCTGGATGCAGATGTCGCCCCCGCTGATCGCCGGGTCGATCTGGTCCCCGGCGAACGAGGGCAGCTCGGTGAGCGGCGCCGGGCGCCGCCCGGCCAGGCCGAAGCGGTCGACGCCCTCGGGGGTCGAGAAGAGCGTCGGGCCGAAGCCGATGGTCAGGGTCAAGCCCGAGGGCGGCAGGCCGATGGCCTCGCCGGTGTCGTCCGGCGGGGCGAACCGCTCGCCGTCGACGGCGCCCACCGGCCCGGCGTCCTGACCGGCCGTCATGCGGCGCGCGGCAGCCGTCCAGGTCTTCAGCAGGTCGACCAGTTCGTCCCGGTCGTCGGTGGTGACGTCGAAGGCGACGAAGTGCAGCCGGTCCTGCGCGGGGGTCACGATGCCGGCCTGGTGGCGGCCGGTGAACGGGACCGCCGCGTCCGGACCCGGCTCGGACGCCGAGGCGGTGTCGAGCGCCGTCGTCCGGCCGATCACGCCGCCTGCGGCGCCGGCGGCAAGCACGCCGGCCGTCCCGGCGCCCATCCAGCCGAAGAGGCGCCGGCGGGAGACGCCCGCCGGCCGCTGCTCGGGGTGCTGCTCGCTCATGACGTCACCGGTCCGCGACGACCGCCGCGACCTGGCTGACCGACTCGGTCAGGGCGGTGATGCTGTCGGACAGCCCCTTGAGCTGCTCCTGCGTGAGCTGGTCGTGCAGCATCCAGCCGTCGCCCGCGCGGTACTGCTCGAGCTCGGCCTCGGTCTCGGCGAAGCGCTCGTCGATCTCGGCGACCAGGTCGGGGTCGGCCTCCTCGAGGTAGGGGCGCAGCGCCTGGACGGCGGCCTGGGAGCCCTCGAGGTTGGCGGCGAAGTCCCACAGGTCGGTGTGCGAGTAGCGGTCCTCCTCGCCGGTGATCTTGCCGGTGGCCACCTCGTCGAGCAGCGCCTTCGCCCCGTTGGCCAGCTGCAGCGGCTCGAGCGTCGTCTCGTTCGCGAGCTCGACGATCCGCTGGACGTCGGCGAGCAGGTCGTCGGCGTAGGGGCCCATGTCCGAGACGTCACCGGTCTCCCAGAGGGCCTTCTCGATGCGGTGGAAGCCGGTGAAGTCCTGCCCCTCCTCCTGGTCGCCCTCGCGGCCGTCGATCAGCGGGTCGAGGTCGCCGAAGATCTCGGCGACCGGCTCGATCCGCTCCCAGTAGGTGCGGGCGACGGGGAACAGCGCCTTCGCGCCCTCGACGTCACCGGCCTTGACGGCCTCGGTGAACGCCGTCGTCTGCTCCAGGAGCGCGGCCGTCTGGCTCTGGACGTACCGCTGGTAGTCCTCGCCGGCCTGCGCGAGCGACTCGTCCTCGGACAGCTGCGCCGCCTCGCCGGTCACGGTCAGCGCGTTCCGGATCCCGTCACCGACCATGCCGGGCTTGCAGACGGTCTCGTACTCGCCGGCCGGCAGCTCGACCAGCAGGTCGCGGCTGAGCCCCGGGGCGATGTTCTCGACCTCGGCCATCACCCGGTCGCCCTCGGCGTAGACGTAGAACTCGGTGACCTTGCTGCCGTTGTTGGTCACGGCGAACTCGTGGGTGCCGGCCTCGAGCTCGGAGGCCTCGACGTCGCAGGCGTCGTCGGTCGCGGCGACGGGGATGGTGTCGGCGGCGCCGCTGCTCCCGCCGTCGCCGCCGTCCGAGCCACCGCAGGCAGCGGTCAGGACGGCGAGCGCCAGGGCGGGGAGGAGGGCGAGCCGGCGGTCATGCAGGGACATGCTGGGAGGTCTCCGACTGGGTCGAGGAACCCGGAGCCGTACCGGTCCGGGGAGCAGGGGCCGGCCGGGACGGCCAGAGGAAGGCCGTGAGCACCGGGACGAGGTAGGCCAGGTAGGCGATCGTCTCGAGGACGGTCGGGGCCGCGGTGATGTTGAACATCCCGGCGATGGCCGCGCCGTACCAGCTGTTCGGGTCGAGGACGCCGGAGATGTCGAAGGCGATGACGTCGAGGCCGGGCAGGACGCCGGCCTCCTGGAAGTCGTGGACGCCGTACTTGAGGATCCCGGCCGCGACGAAGACCAGCAGCACGCCGCTCACGGTGAAGAACTTCTGCAGGTTCACCCGGATCGCGCCGGCGTAGAGGCCGAAACCGATGAGGATCGAGGTGAGGACGCCCAGCGAGATCGCGATCAGCGGGGTGGCGGTCGACGTGGCGCCCTGCGCCGCGGCGTAGAAGAGCAGCGCGGTCTCCAGGCCCTCGCGGATCACCGAGACGAAGGCGATGCCGGCGACCGCCAGGGCGCCCACGCCGATGGCCGCCTCGAGCTTGCCGGTGAGCTCTCCCTTGAGGCGCCGGGCGGTGCGGCGCATCCAGAAGATCATCCAGGTGACCAGGACGACGGCGAGGACGGAGGCGATGGCCTCGAACAGCTCGCGCGACCGGTAGTCGGCCAGCAGCGAGGTCTCGGTGTAGGTCAGCAGCGCCCCGAAGAGGACCGACAGCGCGACCGCGGCGGCCACGCCGCCCCACAGGGGCAGGAGCTGGCGACGACGCCCCGACTTCACCAGGTAGGCGACCAGGATGCTGACGACCAGGGTGGCCTCGAGGCCCTCGCGGAGACCGATGAGGTAGCTGGCGAGGAAGGCCTGACCCATGACGACGGACCCGATCTGCGGCGAGGACAGCCCCGTCGGATGACCTAGGGCAGGCTGACCTTACCCGCAGTTCCACGTGGAACGGGAGCGCCGTCCGCCACACGGGCACCAGCCGGCGGGCCCGTGACAGGGTGACCGGCGACGACCACCGGAGACGACAGGACGGGACGACGATGTCCGAGACCGTGACCAGGACCGACGACGGCGGCGTGGCCACCCTGACCCTGCTGCGGCCGGGCCTCTCCTCCGCGCTGCGCGGGGATCTGCTGGCCGCCGTGCAGGAGGTGGCGGCGGACGGGTCGGTCCGCGCCGTCCTGCTCACCGGTACCGGCCGCGCCTTCTGCGTCGGGCAGGACCTCGCCGAGCACATCGAGTCGCTGCGCGGGAACGCGGCGACGTCGCTGTCGGTGGTCGAGGACGAGTACAACCCGCTGGTCCTGGCGCTGTCGGCGCTGCGCGTCCCTGTCGTGGTCGGGATCAACGGCTCGTGCGCTGGGGCCGGCCTGGGCATCGCGCTCGCCGGCGACCTGCGCGTGGCCGCGGCCGGCGCGAAGTTCACGACGGCGTTCGCCGGGGTGGGGCTCGGCAGCGACTCGGCCCTGGCGTCCCGGCTGGTGCACTGCGTGGGCGGGTCGCGGGCGGCCCAGCTGCTGCTCACGCCCGACCCCTTCACCGCGGAGACCGCGGAGCAGTGGGGCCTGGTGCACCGCGTCGTCCCGGCCGACGAGGTGCTGGGGGAGGCGCAGGCGCTCGCGGCACGGCTGGCTGCCGGGCCGACCGCGGCCTACCGGGCGATGAAGACCGTCCTGGCGACGGCGGCCACCGACTCGCTGGAGGAGACGCTGGCCCTGGAAGCGCGGCTGCAGACGCGCCTGGGGCAGACGGCCGACCACCTGGAGGCGGTCGAGGCGTTCCTGGAGAAGCGGGCACCGCGCTTCACCGGCCGGTGAGGCGGACGTCGCGCCGCCGGGCGCTGGGGATCGTCTTCGCGCTCGCCGCCGGCTGGCTGGCCCTGGTCGCCTGGCTCGCCGCGACACTGGTCGGCGACGGCGAGGTCGACTGGCTCGAGATCGCCGCCCGGGCGGCGCTGGGCGGCGTCCTGGCGCTCATGGTCGCGGCGGTGATCCCGCCGAAGAGGCTCCAGGCGGTCCAGCGCCCGCTCTCGGGCGCGATCTACCGCGGCCGCCTGCCGCGCGACGTCGATCCGGAACTCTGGCGCGCCGCGCTCGAGCACCACCGCGGTGCCTTGTGGGTGTGGAGGTGGCTGCTTCCCCTGCTGCTGGGGGTGTCTGCCGTCGTCTGCGCCGTGGCCACCTTCTTCCTGTCCGGTGGCCCGCTCGGCGCCGTCCTGGGCATCGGGCTCTTCCTGGCCGGCGTTGCGGCCGGCTCACGGATCTACGCGGAGCGACGCGGTGCAACCCTCGACGACCTGCTCGTCCAGCTGGACGAGCGCGCAGGCTGAGCGGGCTCGTCGTCCACCGGACGTGCGCGAACGGTGGTCACGAGGGCGTCATGACCACCGTGCGTGCGCACCCGGTGCGCGCGGGCCGAGCCGCGAAGAGTGCACCTGCCGTCGGGGCGAGCTCCCCCACCCGGCGACAGGGCGTCGGGGGGCCCGCCTAGCGGGTCAGCACGGCGCAGGCCGGGCAGACGTCGCGCGCGGCCACCGGCCACTGCTCCTCCGTCGACACCCGGGCCAGCGACCCGCAGAGGGTGAGCTCGCAGGCGCCGTCCACCTCGGCCGGCGGCCGGTGGACCTCGACCGCGTGCCAGAGGGCGGCGGTCGGCCCGTGCGCACGGCTCCGGGCGGCGGCGAAGACGGACGTCTGCAGCATCATGCGGAGGACGTCGGCAGGACCCTGCGCGAGGGTTACGGGCGCGACCTCTCCCCTCCCCCCGAGGAGGGAGGAAGGGGCGGCCTGCGCGGCTCCGGACGCCGGGGCAGGATGCGGTCATGGAGCTCACGAAGCAGGGTCACGCGTGCGTCGTCCTCACCGACGGGGACCGCACCCTCGTGATCGATCCGGGTGCCTGGACCGACCCCTCGGCGCTGCAGGGCGCGAGCGCGGTGCTCATCACGCACGAGCACCCGGACCACTTCGAGCCGGAGCGGCTGCGGGCGGCGCTGGACGCCGACCCGGCGCTGGAGGTGTGGACGAACAAGTCCGTGGCGGGCCGCCTCGAAGGGCTGGGCGGGCGGGTCCACGTGGTCGGCAACGGCGACGCGGTGACGGTCGCGGGCTTCGACGTCCGGGTGCACGGCGAGCTGCACGCGGAGATCCACCCGGAGATCCCGCGGGTGGCGAACATCGGGTTCCTGGTCGACGGTCAGGTCTTCCACCCGGGTGACGCGCTGACCGTGCCCGACGAGCCGGTCGCGACGCTGCTGCTGCCGATGCACGCGCCGTGGTCGAAGACGGCGGAGCTCATCGACTACGTGCGGGCCGTGCACGCCGACCAGGCGTTCGCCGTGCACGACGGGTTGCTCAACGAGACGGGCCTGGGCCTCGTGAGCGGGCTGCTGGGCGAGCGGGGTCCGGGGACGCCCACGCCGTTCAGCCGGCTGGCCCCGGGGGACTCGACCGAGCTCTGAGCCGGTCGAGTCCCCCGGGGAGGGATCAGCGGACGGCGCCGCGGGACCGGCCGCCGGACACGCCCTCGGCGACGCCGATCAGCAGCACCGCTGCGATGACGGCGACGATGAAGCCGAGCACGTTGAGCTCCCAGATGTCACCGGTGCCCAGCAGGCTGGCGACGACGCCACCGATGAGGGCGCCGACGACGCCCAGCAGCAGGGTGGCGAGGATGCTCAGCCGCTGCCGGCCGGGCTTGATGAGCCGGGCGAGCGCGCCGATGATGAGGCCGACCACGATGAGGCCGAGGATCTGCACAGCGTTCTCCTTCGTTCGACCGGTGTGGCCCCCATCCCGGCAGTCGCCGGTTGCGCACACCGGTGCACGACGGTGTTCCGTACCCCCAAGATCGCCGCTGAAGCACGGTTCGCCCGAACGGGGTGGTCAGGCCGGCGACGCAGCGCGCTCCACGTGCGCGGGGACCTTGGCCAGCTCGGCCTCCACCGTGCGCTGGACCAGCCGGCGCAGCGCCCCCCGCTGCAGCCGGCGGACCACCCGGCTCCCGCCCACCGGTTCGTGCGTGACGGTCATGGTCACGCGCGTGCCGCCCCCGCGGGTCCCGGCCAGCTCGATCCGCGTCGTCCACGTCTCGGGGGTGAGCCGCAGCCGGGTCGCCACCACGCGGGGCGGGTCCCACTCGACGATCTCGCCCTGCGGCGCCCCCTCCGCCGGCGGCCCGTCGAGCCGGCCCGGCGCGCAGACGAACGTCGTCCCGATCCCCGGGCGCCGGGCGTCCTCGCCGAGGACGTACGAGACGTCGCACACCGAGCAGTAGGGCTCGAGGACGGCGAGCGCGCGCCACACCTGCTTCGGCGGCTGCGGGACCTCGCGGACACCCGTCGCGGTGGTCGTCGGCATGGTCGGCGTCATCAGCGGCCGCCCACGGAGACCTCGAACTCCACCTGGCTGACGTCGGGGCGCAGCCGCGAGAAGCTGTGCACGAGGGGGTGGCCCGAGCTGTCGCGGACCGTCGTCCGCACCACCAGCAGGGGCGAGCCGGCGACGATCCGGAGCAGGTCGGCCTCACCCGGGTCGGCCGTGCCGACGTCGACGACGATGCGTGCGTGGGCCAGGTCGGCCTGGTACTCGCGGCGCAGGAACTCGTACAGGGAGCCCTCGCTGAAGTCCTCCTCCGCGGCCCGCGGGTAGAGCGCCGCCGGGAGGAAGCTGTGCGCGACGTGGTTGGGCTCGCCGTCCACGCTGCGCAGCCGCTCCAGCTCGACGACGTCGGCGGTGCCGTCCAGGGCCAGCTCCGTGGCGACGAGGGCGGGTACCGGGGTGACCCGCTGGGTGAGCACCTCGGTGCCGACCTGCGCGCCCTGCTCGCTCATCACGGAGCTGAAGCCGGCGATGCGGTGGACGAAGCTCTCCCGGTACTCGTGCCGGATCGCCGGGCGGGTGACGTAGGTGCCCCGTCCCTGCTCCCGCACGAGGTGGCCGTCGGCGACGAGGCCGTCGACGGCGCGCCGCAGGGTGATGCGGCTGACCCCGTACTCGGCGCAGAGCACCGGCTCCGGCGGCAGGAGCGTCAGCTCGGGCAGGGAGGCGACCCGGCGCCGGAGGTGCTCCCGGACGGCCAGGTACTTGGGTCCGGAGACGGGGCTGACCACGTCCGCAAAGGTACGGGATCGCAAGACGTCTGGTCGTCATGTCGTATGGGACGTCACATCCGATCCCACCTACCGGGACATCCCGCTCGCAATGCGGAAACGTCAGGACGTCATGACGTATGGTCGGCTTTCGCCACTCGAGGGAGAGCGTGTTGCGCATCGGTGTCCTCACCGGCGGGGGCGACTGCCCCGGCCTCAACGCCGTCATCCGGTCCGTCGTCCGGACCGCGTCCGCCCACTACGGCAGCGAGGTCGTCGGCTTCCGCGACGGCTGGCGCGGCCTCCTCGAGGACCGCACCACACCGCTCGACGTCGCGGCCGTCGACGGCCTGCTCACCAGGGGCGGGACGACGCTCGGGTCGGCCCGCGTCGCCCCCGAGCGGCTGAACGCCGAGCTGCCGCAGATGAAGGACGTGCTGGCCACGCACGGCATCGACGTCCTCATCCCCATCGGCGGGGAGGGGACGCTCACCGCTGCCCACCTGCTGTCGGAGTCCGGCGTGCCGGTCGTCGGGATCCCGAAGACGATCGACAACGACATCGACGAGACCGATCTGACCTTCGGCTTCGACACCGCGGTCAGCATCGCCACCGAGATGATCGACCGCCTGCACACCACCGCCGAGTCGCACCAGCGGGTGCTGCTGGTCGAGGTCATGGGGCGGCATGCCGGCTGGATCGCCCTGCACGCCGGGCTGGCGTCGGGCGCCCACCTGACGCTGGTGCCCGAGGAGCCCTTCGACGTCGAGCAGGTCTGCCGCCTGGTCAGCGAGCGGTTCGAGCGCGGTGACACGCACGTCATCGGCGTCGTCGCCGAGGGGGCCACCCCGCTCCCCGGGACGATGGACCTGCGCGACGGCGGCCTCGACGAGTTCGGCCACCGCCGGTTCACCGGCGTCGCGCAGCAGCTGGGCGCCGAGCTGGAGCGGCGGACCGGCAAGGAGGTCCGCACCACCGTCCTCGGCCACGTCCAGCGCGGCGGCACCCCGACCTCCTTCGACCGGGTGCTGGCCACCCGGTTCGGCCTGCACGCCACGATCGCCGCCCACGAGGGCAACCACGGGCAGATGGTCGCGCTGCGGGGCACCGAGATCGAGCTGGTCCCGCTGGAGAAGGCGGTCTCCCGGCTCAAGACCGTCACCCGCTCCCGCCTGGCCGAGACGGCGGCCTTCACCGGCTGACCACCCCGTGGGCGACATATGCCCAGCTGGAGCGCGTGACGTTGTGCCCGGTTCGCCGTCCCGGAGCGGGGTAGGTGGCGCAGAATGGGCACCGCCACCGCGCTGCGACCCTCGGTCCGGTGGCGCGTTCGCGACGGGGCGACGGAGGACGAACGTGAGTGAGACGCCGGACTGGCGCGCCCGGCGCTGGGCCGCCACGCACCAGCGGATCTACGACACAGCTCTCGAGCTGTTCCAGCGCGAGGGCTTCGACGCGGTCAACGTCGGGCGGATCGCGCGCTCCGCGGACGTGTCGGTGCCGACCTTCTACGCGCACTACCCGTCCAAGGAACACCTGGTCATGCAGGTGCCGAGCGCGGCGGACTTCGCCGACGTGCTCGTCGAGCTGCCCGCCGAGCTGCCGGTCTCCGTGCGGTTCCGGCAGGCGGTCGGGGCGTGGATCGCGCAGTGGAGCGCGGAGTTCCGGCGCGACGCGCTGGCCCGCTGGCAGGTCATCGCGACGACCCCCACCCTGCGCACGCGAGCGGCCGAGTTCGAGCGCACCTCCGGTCACGTGGTGGCCGACGCGATGCCCGTCGAGCCGGGCGCGGCGCCGCGCACGTCGGACCTCATCGTGATCAACGCCTACATGTCGGCCTACACGGCGGGGCTCCTCGCCTGGGCCGACTGCAACGGCGAACGCAAGCTCGAGGAGCTCATGGACGAGGCGTTCGACGCCCTCGAGGGCCGCTAGGACCTCGGCGCCCGCAGCTCCACCACGGTGACCTCCGGGCGGGCGCCGACCCGCATGGGCGGGCCCCAGTACCCCGCGCCCGAGGTCACGTACAGCTGCGTGTCCCCGTGCCGGGAGAGCCCCTCGACGGCGGGCTGGTCCAGCCGGATCGCGTAGTCGAAGGGCCACAGCTGGCCCCCGTGGGTGTGGCCGGAGAGCTGGAGGTCCACCCCCGCCGCGGATGCCTGCTCCACCAGCACCGGCTGGTGCGCCAGGAGGACGACGGGGACGGCGTCGTCGCGGCCGTCCAGCGCCGCGTCGAGGTCGGCCCCGTGGCCGGGCAGCCCGGACGAGGCCGCCGTCCGGTCGTCGATGCCGGCCAGGTCGAACGACGCCCCGCCCCGCCGGATCGCCACCCGCTCGTTGCGCAGGACGTCGACGCCGAGCGTGGGCAGGTGGCGCAGCCACGCGTTCGTGTCCACGAAGTACTCGTGGTTGCCGGTGACGAAGAAGACCCCCTGCTCGCTCACCAGGTCGGCCAGCGGCGCGGCCTCCTCGCGCAGCTCGGGCACGTCGCCGTCCACCAGGTCGCCGACGATCGCCACGACGTCGGGGCGCTGCTCGTTGACCAGCTCGACCAGGCGCTCGAAGCGCCGTCCCCCGTAGGTCGCCGACAGGTGCCCGTCGGAGAAGGTGACGATGCGCACACCGTCGAGGGCGGGGTCGAGGTTCGCCAACGTCACCGGCACCCGGCGGACGACGGGCGGCGAGTTGGCGAAGTACGCGCCCGTGCCCGCAGTGCCCAGCGCGACCGCACCCGCGGTCACGGCCAGCCCGCGGGCGAGGAACAGCCGCCGTGAGGGATCCGGCGGGGCGTCGGGCACCCCGGTCTCACTGGCGGTGGTCTCGGGCGCGGCGGGTGCCCGGCGCTCCCGGCGTCGCAGGACGACGCTCCCGACCAGCCGGACGGGCTCGAGGACCAGCAGGGAGAGGAAGGCGTAGAAGGCGACGCCCAGCCAGCAGTAGGCGACCCAGTCCAGGGGCGCGGCGGCCTCGAGCGGGAGCGTCCGGCGCAACCCCACCGCCAGCGCGGGCAGCACGGCCAGCACGAGGGTGAGCAGCGTGAGCCGGCGGCGCAGCCGGCCGGGGCGGGTCGTGCTCCGGACCAGCCGGAACCACAGGTACCCGTGCAGCAGCAGCATGGCCAGTAGCACCACGGTGCCGAAACCGACCAGGGCGATCACCGACACCGGCGCACCCTGGAACCGGCGACCGTCACGGCCCCACTCTCCCAGGTGGGCGCCGCCGACCAGGGACGACCCGCTAGGACCCCGCCTTAGCCAGCTTCCTGCGCAAGGACGGTTCCAGCTCCCAGAACCGCCGCTCGGCCGCGTCGGCCCGCGCCTGCTCCAGCGCGTGCAGCCGGCCGAAGGTGAACCCGTTCTCCCCCTCGGCGAGCGCCACCACGGCCAGCCGGCGGCACAGCTCGCGGGTCACGACGGTGTCCTGCCGCTCCCCCAGGACCGTCTGGACCCGCTTGGCCGCCTTGGTGGCCGCGTCGGCCCCGTCCAGGCGGGGAGCCACGACCTCGGTCGTGTAGCGGACCCGCTTCGCCGCCTTCCGCACGGCGTGCAGCGCCTCCGACCGGTGCTCGGGTGCTGCCCGGCGGGCGGTCCGCAGGTGCCGGCGCAGCCGGGTGACCGACCGGGCGACCGCCTCGCGGAGCACCGGCTCCAGCCGGTCGTCCGCACGCCCGGTCAGCGGCGGATCGGTGACGAGCCCGTGCAGGTCCTCGAGCAGCCGCAGGTACCGGGCATCCGCCAGCGTGTCCAGCGCCCGGTCGAGTCCCGCCCGGTCCTCCTCGATCTGCAGCTGCTGCAGGCGGGCGGCGACCGGCCCGAGCACCAGGTCCTCGGGCTCGGCCGCGACCAGCTCCCGCAGGTGCGCCACGGCGACCTCGGTGTCCCGTGCCGCCGAGAGCTGCCCGCCCAGCCACCGCAGCTCGTCGCGCACCGCCCGGGTGACCTCCGGGTCGAGCACCTCCCGCAGGGCCGCGAGCGTGCTGCGCAGCCGCCGGGCCGCGACGCGCACCTGGTGCACGGCGTCGGGCTGCTCGGTGCGCAGGGCGACGTCGGCCGCCTCCAGGCCGGCGAGCTGGTCACGGACGGCGGTACGGGCGAACTCGCCGGCGCGCGGGCCCTTCTTCCGCACCTTCGGCACCCAGCCGTCGAGCTCGGCCCGCCGGGCGGCCAGCACCCGGCCGAGCTTCGACGCGCTCGCCGACGGACGCGCCCCGGCCGCGACCAGGCGCTCGGCCACCGCTTCCGCCAGCGCGGCGTCCCCGTCGCCGAGCTCCACCTCCACCTCGCGCCAGGTGTGGGCCTCCGCGGGCCGGTCGGGTCCGAGGGCCGGGACGCTGGCGGCCACGACGTCGTCGGCGATCTCGGCCAGCAGCCGGCCCTCGCCGTCGCGCAGGGCGGTGACCACCCGCCGCGTGCGCAGCGTGGCCACCGGCCCGGTCGGCGCGCCGCGCAGCAGGCCGGTGACGGGTGCGACCAGCGCCTGGGGTGGCCGTCTGACGGCCCGGCCGAGGGGCGCGTGCAGCTCGTAGCGGGCGGCACCGGCGGGCAGCTTGAGGTGCCAGCCGGCGTCCGGTCCCCCGGTCCGCCGGCGCAGCGTCACCCGGGCGCGCAGGAGCCGGAGGTCCGCCGCATCGTGGTACACCGCCTCCAGGGCGTGCTCGACGGGCGCGTCCACGCTGACGACGCCGTCCAGGCCCTCCAGCGGAGGCAGGGCGTATGCCTCGTCGACGTCGTACTTGCTCTCCACCTCGAGGTGCCCGCTGGGCATGCCGGCCCTCCCTCCCCGGCCGCGCTGCCCGGCCGCTTGCTCCCGACCCTAGGCGGCCGATGTTCAGCCGCGACCCCTCCTGGGCACGCCTGATGTGCCAGGAGGTGCCGTCGAGGGGCGCCGCGCGGAGGGGAGCAGACCCATGCTGGACGAACGACAGGTGTCCGCGGCGATCGGCAGCACCGCGTACGACGCGACCGGCCAGAAGATCGGGACCGTCGAGCACTTCTACGTCGACGACCGCACCGGTGCGCCCACCTGGGTCGCCGTCACCACCGGCCTCTTCGGCACCCGGCAGTCCGTCGTCCCGGCCGTGGACGCCACGTTCGACGACGGCGGTCTCCGGTTGCCGGTCGCCGTCGACGCGGTCAGGTCCTCGCCGCACCTGACCGGCGACCACCTCACGCCCGACGACGAGGCGGAGCTGCGCCGTCACTACGGGGCCGGCGCGGAGGAGCCCGTGCGGGACGGGACGGTTCCCCCGCAGGCGGCCGCCCCACCCACCGTCGAGATGCCCGCGGCGCGTCCCCAGCCGCCGGTCCAGGCCGACGACGGCGCGATGACCCGCAGCGAGGAGCAGCTCGTCGTCGGCACCGAGCGGGTGGCCACCACGCGGGCCCGACTCGTGAAGTACGTGGTGACCGAGCAGGTGCAGATCACCGTCCCGATCCGCCGCGAGGAGGTCCGGCTCGAGGAGGTGCCGATCGACGCCCCCGACGACGTCACCGGCGAGACGCTGGTGGCCGAGCAGCCGCGCACCGGCTCCGGTGGGCTGCCCGACGAGATCGTCCTGCACACCGAGCGGCCCGTGGTGACCGTCGAGGTCGTGCCGACCGAGCGGGTCCGCCTGCGCACCGTGGTCGTGGAGGGTCAGGAGACGGTCACCGAGCAGGTCCAGCGCGAGCAGGTCGTCGTCGACCAGGACGCCGCTCCCCGCAGCACCGTCGACCAGGACACGGCACCGAACCGGGTCTGACCCTCAGCCGACCCGGTCGGTCCCGGCCGCCCGCAGCAGCTCGTCCGGACCCGGGTCGACCAGGACCCGGCCGTCCGAGGCGACGACGACCGGTCGCTCCTCGTCCAGGGCGTCGTTCTCCGCGAGCACCGCCCGTGCGGCCTCGTTCTCCGCCGGGTCGAGCCACTGGTGGGCGATGCCGTGCTCGTCGAGGAGCACGCGCAGCGCCGCGCTGGCCGGCCACGCCGGGTCGCCGACCACCCGCAGGCCGGTCGCCCGGCCGATCAGCATGGCCCGGCGCAGCAGGAACGACCGCATGATCAGGTCGGCCAGGTCGCGGTCGGCCGCCATGACCTCGCGCAGTCGCTGCACCGTCAGCGTGACCACGACCCCGGGCCGCGCTGCCACCACCGTCCGCACCGCGCGCTGACCGGCGAGCATGTTGAGCCCCCCGAGGAACCGGCCGGGCCCGGCGACCATCACCACGCGGGGCTGGTCGCCGTCACCGGGCTCCGGGTCCTCGACCACCGCCACGGTGCCTTCGAGCACCACGACGAAGTCCCACTCGCTGGCGCCGCCCTGCACCAGCACCTCGCCCTTGCTCGTCGTGCGCCGGCGGCCCGCCCGGCGGAGGACGGCGAGCTGCCGGTCGTCGAGCCGCGGCGAGGCACCGCTGGGGTCCTCGGTCTCCTCGAGCCCCTCGACGGCGGGCAGCCGCGCCGGCGGGGACTGCGGCGCGGGCGGCCGAGGGCCCGGCACCCGCCCGGCCGGCGCGGTCGAGCGCTCGACGGGCGTGCCGCGCGGATCGGTGGCGAGCAGCGCCGCCGCCAGCTCGTCGGTGCCGGCACGACCGGTGTGCCGCACGCCGTTGACGAAGAACGTGGGCGTGCCCTCGACCCCGCTGGCCTCCGCGCCGGCGACGTCGTCCCGGACGTGGGGCGCGTGGGTGCCGTCGCCGAGCTCTCGGGCGAACCGCTCGAGGTCCAGTCCCAGGGCGGACGCGTAGTCGAGCAGGTCGGTCGCCTCGAGGGCGTCCTGGTGGGCGAACAGCTTGTCGTGCATCTCCCAGAACATGCCCTGGGCGCCGGCGGCCTCGACCGCCTCGGCGGCCAGCTGCGCGTGCGGGTGGAGCTCGACCAGCGGCAGGTGGCGGAACACGTAGCGGAGGTCGTCGCCGAAGCGGCCCCGGAGCTCGCTGACGACGCCGGTGGCGCGGCCGCAGAAGGGGCACTCCATGTCGCCGTACTCGACGAGGGTGAGCGGCGCATCGACCGGCCCGCGGACGTGGTCGACCGCCGGGTCGACCGGTGGGTCGAGCCGGAGGGGGCGTTCGGGGGTGCTGCTCTCCCGGCTCAGCAGGCGGAAGAAGAGGGCGCCGAGCGCGGCCGAGACCACGGCGGCGGCCAGGATGCCGACCGTCGCCTCCTCCCGCAGCGCCTCGTCGTCGAAGGCGAGGTCGGTGACGAACAGCGAGACGGTGAAGCCCAGGCCGCACAGCGCCGCCCCGCTCCAGACGTTGCCGAGGGTGACGCCGGGCGGGAGGACGCCCAGCCGCAGCCGCACCCCGAACCAGGCGGCCAGCCCGACCCCGAGCAGCTTGCCGACGGCGAGGCCGACGAAGACGCCGATGGTCACCGGCGAGGTGAGCGCCCGCTCGAGCAGCGGCCCGTCGATGCGCACGCCGGCGTTCGCCAGCGCGAACACCGGCACGACGACGTAGCTGCTCCACGGCACCAGGACCGCGCCGATCCGCTCGTTGGGCGAGATGGCGCGCTCCACCGAGAGCTTGGCCTCCCGCGCCAGCGAGGGTTCCGGCGACTGCCGGAAGGCGCGGGCGAGGGACCCGGCGCGCTCCACCTCGGCCCGGCGGGGCGGGTAGGCGCTGACCAGCAGGCCGAGGACGACGCCGCCGATCGTGGCGTGCACGCCCGACTCGTACATCGCGACCCACATGACGGCGCCGACGGCGAAGTAGGCCGGCCCGCGCCACACCTGCATGCGGGAGAGCCCGATGAACGCGAACACGCACAGCCCGGCGATCGACAGCGCGACGAGGTCGATCTCGTCGGAGTAGAAGATCGCGATCGCGCTGAGCGCGCCGATGTCGTCGACCACCGACAGCGACAGCAGGAAGACCCGCAGCTGGATGGGGGTGTGCCGCCCGAACAGGGCGAGCGCACCCAGCACGAACGCGGTGTCGGTGGCCATCGGGATGCCCCAGCCGACGGCGCCCTCGCCACCGGCGTTGATGGCCAGGTAGAGCAGCGCCGGGAGCACCAGACCGGCGACGGCGGCCAGGGTGGGGATGGTCAGCCGGCTGCGCTGCACCAGCTCGCCCATCGAGAGCTCGCGCCGCACCTCCATGCCGATCAGGAAGAAGAAGAACACCATCAGGCCGTCGTTGACCCAGTGCTGCAGGCTCATGGCGATCTCGGCGGCGCCGAAGCTGACCGCCACCTCGGTGTGCCAGAAGGTGTCGTAGGACCCGGCCCACGGCGAGTTCGCCCAGACCAGGGCGACGAGGGTGGCGGCCACCATCAGCCCGGCTCCCGCGACGCCCGAGCGCATCATCCGCCGGACCGGGTTCGACAGCTGGGCGGCGAGGTGGGTGGACCCGGCGCGGCTCGACCCGGCGAGAATGGTCACCGGGGGAACGCTAGGGCCGGAAGGTTTCCGACGGGAGTCCTCCTCCCGTCACACCCGCCGGTCGGGCAGGAAGCGCAGCCGGTCCCGGGTGGCGGCGACCTCCGCGGCGTCGACGTCGGCGAGCACGATGGTCTCGATCCCGGCGGCCGTGGCCAGCAGCTCGCCCATCGGGCTCACGACCCGGCTGTCGCCCACGTGCTCGGTCCCGTCACCGGCCGTGCCGACCCGGTTGCAGCCGACGACGTAGGCCTGGTTCTCGATCGCCCGGGCCTGGAGCAGCGTCTGCCAGTGGTGCCGTCGGGGGCTGGGCCAGTTGGCGGGCACCAGGTAGACGTCGGTCTGCGGCGCGGCGTCCCAGAAGACGTTCGCGAAGCGGAGGTCGTAGCAGATGAACGGGGTGATGCGCAGGCCGCCGACCTCGACCGTCGTCGGCTTCTCCCCCGCGCGGAACCGCTCGTGCTCGCCGGCGTGGGTGAACGGGTGCAGCTTGCGGTACCGGTGCACCGTCCCGTCGGGGCCGGCGAGGACGAAGGAGTTGTACGGCAGCTCGGTTCCTGCCCCACCCATCTCGCCGACGCCGTCCTCGACCTCCGGGCACGTCCCGCCGACCCACACCCCGTGCTCGGCCGCCTGCCCGGCCAGGAACCGCGCCGAGGGCCCGCCCTCGGGCTCGCCGATGCCCGGCGTCATGGAGAACCCGGTGCTGAACGTCTCGGTGAGCAGCACCAGCTCGGCGCCGGCGCCGACCGCCCGACCCACCTGCGGGGCCAGCCGGGCGAAGTTGGCGTCCCGGTCCTCCCAGACGATGTCGTGCTGCACCGCGGCGATCCTCATGCCAGCCTCCCCAGCCGTTCCACGGCCTCCCCCAGCACCGCTTCGCTCTTGCAGAACGCGAACCGGACCAGGTGCCGCCCCAGGTGCGCGTGCTCAGGACCGTAGAAGACCCCGGTCGGGACGGCGACGACGCCGGCCCGCTGCGGCAGCGCGCGGCAGAACGCCAGGCCGTCGCCGTCGGGCTGCGCACCCCGGACGTCGACGGTCGCGAAGTAGGTCGCCTCCGGGCTCACCACGGGCAGCCCCGCGGCGGCCAGCCCCCGCACCAGGACGTCGCGGCGGTGCTGCAGGTCGCGCGCGGCGGCGGCGAAGTACCCGTCGGGGAGGGCGAGACCGGCGGCGACCGCGGGCTGGAACGGCCCACCGCTGACGTAGGTGAGGAACTGCTTGGCGGTCCGGACGGCGGACACCAGCGGCGGCGGGCCGTGGACCCAGCCGATCTTCCAGCCGGTGACGTTGAACGTCTTCCCGGCGCTGCTGACGACGAGGGTGCGCTCGCGCATCCCGGGCAGCGTGGCGATCGACAGGTGCTCGGCACCGTCGAAGACCAGGTGCTCGTAGACCTCGTCGGTCAGCACGAGCAGGTCCTCCGTCGTCGCGACCTCGGCCACCAGCTCGAGCTCCTCGCGGGTGAACACCTTGCCGGTCGGGTTGTGCGGGGTGTTGAGCAGCAGCAGCCGCGTCCGCGGGGTCACCGCCCGGCGCAGGTCGACCGGGTCGAACGTCCAGGCACCCGTGCCGCTCGCGGGCGGGAGCAGCGGCACCGGGCGGGCGACCCCGCCGGCCATCGCGATCCCGGCGGCGTAGCAGTCGTACATCGGCTCGAACAGGACGACCTCGTCGCCGGTCTCCAGCAGCGCGAGCAGGGCGGCCGTCAGGGCCTCGGTGGCACCCGCGGTGACCAGCACCTCGGTGCCGGGGTCCAGCTCCGTCCCGCGGAAGCGCCGCACGTGGTCGGCGATCGCGGTCCGCAGCTCCGGCGTGCCCGGGCCCGGCGGGTACTGGTCGGCGGGCGTGCCGATCGCGGCCCGGGCGACGTCGAGCACCTCGGGCGGGCCGGGGTAGTCGGGGAAGCCCTGCCCGAGGTTCACCGAGCCGGTGGCCACCGCCAGCGCGCTCATCTCCGCGAACACCGTCGTCCCGAAGCCCTGCAGGCGGGCGGACAGGTACGGCGCGCGGGTCATGCCGCGCCGTCCAGGACGAAGGCGACGGAGCGGGCCTGCACGTCCGCCGTCTCCAGACGGACCCGCACCCGCGTGCCGGGCCGCAGCCCCTCGCCGGTGCACCGGCCGCGGATCGCCAGGTCGTCGAGGACGACGGTCCCCCGGCCGTCCTCGGCCTCGACGACGACGGCCGGGAAGTCCTGGCCCTCCCGGCCGCGCAGCAACCAGGCCTCGGTGGCGTCCACGACCGCGCGTTCCGCGTCGCGGGTGCGGCGGTCGGACGCCGCCATGAGCGCGGGCAGCTCCGGGAGCGCGGCTCGCAGTGCGGGGTCCGGCTCCCGGCCGGCGGCGAGCGCGAGGCACACCTCGGTGCCGAAGCGGTCGACCAGCCGCCGCAGCGGCGCGGTGACGTGGGCGTACGGCGCGCCGACCCCGCCGTGGCCCGGCTGCTCGGGCGCGGCCCCGTCGAACGCGGTGTAGGCGGCTCCCCGCAGCAGGATGACCGCCTCCTCGAGGAACGCCGCGTGGCCGGGCCGGGCGGGGTCCAGGCCCGCCACGACGGCGCCGGGCGCGGCACCCGCGGGCCAGTCCACGCCCAGCGCGGGCGCCAGCAGCCGCAGCTGCTCGACGTCCTGGGGCCGCGGCGGCGGCAGCGTGCGCAGCACGCCGACACCGCCCTCGAGCATCAGCGCGGCGGCACAGCGCCCGGTGAGCAGCGAGATCTGCGCGTTCCACCCCTCGACGGGCAGGTCGCCGCGCAGCACCAGCCGCCAGCCGCCGTCCGATGCCGCCTCGACCGACTGGTCGGGCGTGCCGAGCTCGATGGCGCCGCGCTCGGCCGCGCGCTGCTGCAGCAGGGCGCCGATCGCGGGCAGGAGGGCGAGGGCGTCGGGAAGGGTGCCGGCGTCGGCCTGCGCCTGCACGGCCGGGTAGTCCAGCTGGGCGCGGCTGCGGACGCGGGCACGACGGAGCTGCACGCCGGCCACCTCGCCGTCGGCATCCAGGTCAACGGTCCAGAGCGCCGCGGCCCGGAGCTCTCCTGGCAGCAGGCTGGCCGCGCCCTCGCTGAGCACCGGCGGGTGCAGGGGCGTGCGGCGGTCGGGGCTGTACAGCGTCTGGCCCCGCCGTCGGGCCTCCGCGTCCAGCGGGCCGCCCAGGTCGACGGCGGCACCGACGTCGGCGATGGCGTAGCTGACGCGGAAACCGTCCCCTCGTCGTTCCAGGTGCACCGCCTGGTCGAGGTCGCGGCTGCCGACGGGGTCGAGCGTGACCAGCGGGACGTCGGTCGCGTCGAGCTCCGGCAGCCGCGGCTGCGCCGCCCGGAGCTCGGCCTCGGCCAGCACCACCGCCGGGAACTCCTCCGGGACCTCGAACTCGGCGCGGATCGCCGCGAAGTCGGGCCCCTCCTGCGCGGCGGCCGGCCACCGGGGCACCCGGATCGGAGCGCGGACCATGCCGACCAGCCTGGCAGAGGCGGGCGTTCCACGTGGAACGAACGTCTCAGCCCAGGCGGACGTCCTCCATGCCCTCCACGGAGACCACGTCTCCCCGGCGCAGCTGGCGGCCCCGGCGTTCCTCGGGCTCGCCGTTGACGCGGACCGTGCCGGAGAACAGCACGTCCTTCACCTGCGCCCCGGTGGGTACCGCGTCGACGAGCTTGAGCAGCTGGCCCAGCCGGATGGTGTCCTCGCCCGGACGCAGGTCGACGGTGCGCATGCCGCTCAGTGTGACGGCCCGGCCGGGACGAGCTCGTCGCCGGTGCGGAGGACGCCGGCCCGGAGCACGGCGGCCCGCACGGCGAGGTTGCCGTCGCGCTCGCGGTGGATGGTCTTGAGCACCGACGTGTCGCGCGGGATGCCGCCCGGCTGGGGCCGGGTGGTCATCACGCAGCGGGAGACCGGGAGCCCGAAGCGCAGCCGGGCCGAGCCGAGGTCGGCCTCCTGACCGCGCAGCGCGTCCTCCCCGTCTCCGTCGAGCACGACGTTGGCCCGGAACCGGCGCCGGTCCCAGGTGCCGAGCGTGCCGGTGGACACCAGCGAGAGCCGGATCCGGGGGCTGTCGTGGAAGGGCCCCGGTGCCCCCTCCCACTGCAGCCACTCGGTGGGGTCGGGGACGTCCTCGTCCACCGGCGCCTCGTAGGTCGGTGCGGCCTCCGTGCGGTCGCCGGCCGAGCGCAGCTCCACCCTCCGGCCCAGCCAGCCGGAGAGCACGTCCTCGTCGGTCGTCACCGTCCCGTCGGGCAGGACGACCTCCACGCCGCCGTCGTCCCGGACCCGCGCCGAGCCGAAGAGCAGCTCCGGGACGCGGCGGGCGGTCAGCCCCAGGCCGGTGTCCCGGTCGAACAGCGCCCACCGCCGGTCGCCGGCGATCCCGAGCTCGTCGACGGCGACCTCCTGCAGTCGCTCGCCCTGCAGCGACTTGACGGGGTAGCGCCACAGCTCCAGGACGCGCACGTCAGGCCGCCGTCCAGGACAGCGTCCAGCTCCCGGACCACTCGGCTCCGGGCTCGAGCACGACGAGGTCCGTGCCGTCGGCGAGCGCGTTCGGCGGGCAGGTCATCGGTTCGACCGCGACGCTGCGGCGGCGTCGGCCCTCCGGCAGCGTGTCGCCGCTGAAGACCTGCAGCCACGACCACGCGCCGTCGACCGCCAGCTCCAGCGTGCCCGCGGGACCGGTGAGCCGGGTGCGGGCCCAGCCGTCGTCGTCCCGCACCAGGTCGGTGAAGGCGTCGTCCAACACGCGGTCGCCGATCCGGCCGACGGCGCCGTCGAACGGCGCCCGCCGGCCCGTGGGCAGCCCGCCCTCGAGCTCGAGGGCGGTCCGCACCGGCAGGGTCAGCACGGCCTCGCCGACGTCGCCGTCCCGCTCCGCGCCGACGGACAGGTAGGGGTGCAGCCCCACGCCCACCGGCGCGGCGTCGTCCCCGGCGTTGCGGACGCGGACGGTGACCTCCATGCAGTCCGGCGCCAGGCGGTAGTCGACGGCGGCCTCGAGGCGGAAGGGGTAGCCCGGGTGCGGCGGGACGACGGTGCCGACGGTGGCGCTGCCGCCCGCCGAGGCCAGAACCTCCCAGGGCTGCCACGCGACCAGACCGTGGATGGCGTTCGGCGCCTCCGGGGACTGCACCTGGAGCTGGAGCTCGCGCCCCTGCCAGGTCCAGCGGCCGTCGCGGATGCGGTTGGGCCAGGGGATCAGGACGGCGCCGGGCCACCCCTCGACGACCGTGCCGGCCGGGTAGCTGTCGACGACCTCCCAGCCCCCCACCGCCAGCCGGCGCATGCCGCCGCCCCGGAGGTCGACCACCAGGTCCGCGTCACCGGCGCTCAGGTGGACCTCGGCGGGGCGGGACTCGGGCCAGGGCGCAGCGGGCATGGGCGTCAGCTCACCACAGCGCCGCGGTCGTCCCCGACGAGGACCCGCTCGAAGAACAGGGAGCCCTCGGCGTCCGGGTCGCCGACGTAGGCGCCGAAGGCCGGGATCGGGCGGTAGCCACCGGAGGTGTAGAGGCCGATCGCCTCGGGCTGCAGCGGCCCGGTCTCCAAGCGGAGGGTGGTCCAGCCGCGCTGCCGGGCGGCGTCCTCCAGCCCGGCCAGGACGGCTCGGGAGACCCCCCTGCCCCGGGCCGCCGGCACGACGTACATGCGCTTGACCTCCGCGGCGCCGTCCCCGAGCGCCCGCAGGGCCCCGCACCCCAGCGGGGTCCCGTCGTCGTCGCGTGCCACCAGGACGACGCTCACGTCGGCCGCCGACGGGTGCGTGCCCGGCTCGTCCTTGCCGCCGTAGCGGGCCCGGACCTCCTCCTGCTGCTCGCGGGTGAGCCGCTGGACGTCGGGGTCGTCCCAGAAGGCCGGCCCGACCCTCACAGCGCGATCCCGTGCAGCAGGAGGGCGGCCAGCTCCCGGTAGGCGGCCGAATCGTCGAGCCCGGTCGCGCGCTCGGTCTCCCCGCGGCCGATGCGCAGCATGAGGGTGGTGACCGTGTCGGCGATGAGCGCCGGGTGCACCTCGCGGAACCGCCCCTGGGCCACGCCCTCGGCGATCAGCTCGCGGACCCGGTCGGCGGCCAGCGCGGTGTTCCGCTCGTAGACCTCGCGGCCGGGGGCGAAGGAGTCCAGGTCGCGGTGGAAGGACGGGCCCGCCGGGGACAGCGCCCGGGCCACGGCGCTGAGGTAGGCGGTGACCCGCAGCGCCGGGTCGCTCTCGGAGACCGTGTGCGCCTCCACGGCGTCGGTCGCCTTGCGGAAGAAGTGGCGGATGACCCGCAGCGAGAGCTGCTCCTTGGACCCGGCGAGCGCGTACAGCGTGCTCTTCGAGCAGTGCAGCCGGACGGCGAGGTCCTCCAGGGTGAACCGGGCGAAGCCCTCCGCCAGGAAGATCGCCTCGAGCTGGTCCAGCAGCTCGGCCTGCCGCCGCGTGAGCGCGGTGTCCACGGTGTCGGTCATCGGTCCTCCTTCCGGCGGGTCAGCATGGCCCTGGACGAGAGACAGTACTGCGGTACCGTTCCCAGTACTGTTCACGACGAGGGAGCACCGTGCCGGTCGACCGCGAACTGCCCACCCCCGAGGCCCACGACCTGATCGCGCTGACGCGCGAGCTGGCCGACGCCGAGCTGGCGCCGAAGGCCGCGCAGCACGAGCGCGAGGAGCGGTTCCCGCGCGAGGTGTTCCGCACCCTCGGTGACGCCGGGCTCCTCGGCCTGCCCTTCGGCGAGGACGTCGGCGGCGGCGGCCAGCCCTACGAGGTCTACCTCCAGGTCGTCGAGGAGCTGGCGGCCCGCTGGGCCAGCGTCGCGCTCGGCGTCAGCGTGCACACGCTCGCCTGCTTCCCGATCGACGGGTTCGGCACCGACGAGCAGCGCCGCGACCTGCTGCCCGACATGGTGGGCGGCCGGCTGCTCGGCGCCTACTGCCTGTCCGAGGCGCACGCCGGCTCCGACCCGGCGGCCATGCGCGCCGCCGCGACGTCCGCCGACGACGGCTGGGTCGCCAACGGGGAGAAGGCCTGGGTCACCCACGGCGGCCACGCCGACTTCTACTCGACGTTCCTCCGGACGCCGGACGACGGCGCGAGAGGCATCTCCTGCTTCCACCTCACCCCCGACCTGCCCGGCTTCTCCCCTGCCCGGCCCGAGGAGAAGATGGGCCTGACCGGCTCCACGACGGCGGCGATCCGGCTGGACGACGTCCCGGTGCCGGCCGACCGGCTCGTCGGCGAGCGCGGCCGCGGCCTCTCGATCGCCCTCGCCGCCCTCGACTCGGGCCGCCTCGGCGTCAGCGCGGTCGCCGTCGGGTTGGCGCAGTCGGCCCTCGACGTCGCCGTCCGGTACGCGAGCGAGCGGGAGGCGTTCGGCCGCCCGGTCATCGAGCACCAGGGCCTGGCGTTCCTCCTGGCCGACATGGCGGCCGCGGTGGAGTCCGCCCGGGCCACGTACCTGGTCGCCGCGCGCCGCAGGGACGCCGGCAAGGACTACTCGCGCCAGGCCAGCATCGCCAAGCTGGTCGCCACCGACGCCGCCATGAAGGTCACCACCGACGCCGTCCAGGTGCTCGGCGGGGCCGGCTACACGCGCGAGTTCCCCGTGGAGCGGTACATGCGCGAGGCGAAGGTCATGCAGATCTTCGAGGGGACCAACCAGATCCAGCGCATGGTGATCGGGAAGTCCCTCGCGCGCGACGCGGTCCCCGCGACCGGCTGACCCCCAGCTGTGGGCGGTCGGGTGCAGAGTGCGCCGCATGACCACGTTCGCCGACGTCGAGGCGCAGGAACCGGAGTTCGCCGCCCGTGTCCGCGCCACCTTCGACGCGCACCGGCACAAGTACCTGGCCACCCTCCGCCGCGACGGCTCACCGCGGATCAGCGGGATCGAGATGTCCTTCGTCGGAGGCGAGCCGTGGCTGGCCGGCATGCCCGGCTCGGTGAAATTCACCGACCTCCGCCGCGATCCGCGCTTCATGCTGCACAGCGGCAGCCCCGAGCCGGAGTCGTTCGAGGCGGACGCGAAGCTCGCCGGGCGCGCCCTCCCGGTGACCGGCACCGAGGAGCGGGCCGGCTTCGCGACCGCGGCCGGGCTGCCGCCCGGCGACCTGGGGTTCGAGCTGTTCCGCGTCGAGCTCGACCAGGTCGTCCTCGTGGCGCTGGACGAGGAGAAGACCGCCCTGGTGGTCACGTCGTGGCGGCCCGGGACGGGGCTGACCCGCAGCCGGCGCACCTGACCGGGTGCACGGGCAACCCGTGACGTCCGTCAGTGGACCCGGAGACCGGCGCCGCAGCAGACTGGGGACCCCCGCACCAGGAGAACCGCGATGCCCGAGCCCCACCTGCGCGCCGCCGACGCCGACCGCGCCACCGTCGCCACCGTCCTCGGCCAGCACATGTCCGCCGGCCGGCTGACCGTGGACGAGTACGACGAGCGCCTGGCGCGGGTGTACGCGGCGAAGACCTACGGGGAGCTGGACCAGATCACCGCCGACCTGCCCTCCACCGGCCTGGCGGCCCGGCCGCCGGCTCCGCCCGTCGCCTCCCCGCAGGCGAGCCCGGCCCGGGCCGGCGGGTGGGACCACGACCCGAACTCCTGGCGGTCCTGGGCCACGACCTCCCTGATCGTGCTGGTGATCTGGGCGGCGACCTCGCTGGCCACCTGGGAGTTCCTCTACTTCTGGCCGGTCTGGGTCATCGGCCCCTGGGGCGCGGTCCTGCTGGCCCAGACCGTGACCCGGCGGGGCGACGACGGTGACGGGCGCCGCCGGCTCCCCTGACCGCCGCCGTCACCGCATGCGCGGGTCGTGGGTGGGGTCGGCGTAGGGGGCGGGGCACCCGTCGTCCACGGCAGCCGGGCGCAGCTCGTAGTGCCAGGGCTCGTTGCCGTAGATCTGGCACAGCCCGTAGGCGTCGCCGTGGGCCGACAGCCACGACATGGCGTCGGTGGGCCCGATGTCGACCGCGTCCCCCGTCACGTGGGGCGACGTCTCCGCCGTCGCGACCCAGCGGGCCGCCTCCTCCGCGGAGCCGTGCTCGGAGACCGCCTCGCGGAGCAGCTGCTCCTGGTACGCCGCGGAGCGCCAGCCGCTGCTGACGGAGAAGGCGATCCCGTCCTCCGCGGCCTCCGTCGCGGCCCGGCGCAGGGCGTCCCGGAGCTCCGGGTCGAGGCCGGTCACCGCCGGGAACGCGTCGTCGAAGACCGTCACGCCGTCCGGTACGACCCCGTCGTCCGGGCCCACACCGCCGGCGTCACCCCCCGCGAGCAGGCGGGGCACCTCGGGCCGGGCCAGGAACGGGGGGTCCGCCGTCCACGGGCCCGCCGCGTGGCCGGCCACCGCGCGGTACCCCAGGACGACGCCGAGGACCGCCGCCGCGCAGAGCGCCAGGAGAAGGACGGCCGTCGACCGTGCGCGGTGGGCGGGAGTTCGTGTTCGCTCGCTGTCGGGCATGCCGGCAGCCAAGGCCGGAGCGTGTTGCCGGGGCGTATGCGCTTCTGCATACGTCGGCGATACGCCCAGCTCTCTAACCTCGGCGCGTGCGCGTGCTGGTCGTCGAGGACGAACCCCTGCTGGCCGAGGCGATCCGCGACGGCCTGCGCCTCGAGGCGATCGCCGCCGACCTCGCCGGCGACGGGCACACCGCCCTCGAACTGCTCGAGGTCAACACCTACGACGTCGCCGTGCTCGACCGCGACGTCCCGGGCCCGTCCGGGGACGAGATCGCCGCCCGCATCGTCGCGTCGGGCAGCGGCCTGCCCATCCTGATGCTCACCGCCGCGGACCGGCTCGACGACAAGGCCTCCGGCTTCGAGCTGGGGGCCGACGACTACCTGACCAAGCCGTTCGCGCTGCGGGAGCTGGTGCTCAGGCTCCGGGCGCTCGACCGCCGGCGCGCGCACGTCCGGCCGCCGGTGCGGGAGATCGCCGGGCTGCGCGTCGACCCGTTCCGACGGGAGGTCCAGCGCGACGGCCGCCACGTCGCGCTCACCCGGAAGCAGTTCGCCGTGCTCGAGGTGCTGGTCGCCGCGGAGGGCGGCGTGGTCAGCGCCGAGGAGCTGCTCGAACGGGCCTGGGACGTGAACGCCGACCCGTTCACCAACGCCGTGCGGATCACCGTGTCGGCGCTGCGCAAGCGGCTCGGCGAGCCGTGGGTCATCGCCACCGTGCCGGGCGTGGGGTACCGGATCGACCCCGGCACCGACGCCCGTGGGTAGGCCGCCGGGCCCGAGCGCCCGGCTGAAGCTCGCCCTCAGCTACGCGGGCTTCCTGGTGCTCGCCGGTGCCCTGCTCCTGGCCGTCGTGTGGCTGTTCCTCCTGCGGTACGTGCCGGACGGCGTGCTCGTCACCGGCGACGCACGGGGCCCAGGCCCCGGGCTGTTCGTCCCCAACCGGTCCGACCTCGAGCGCGCCTTCGTCCCGCGCGCGGCCGCGGCGCTGGCATTCCTGCTCCTGCTCGGGCTGGCGGGCGGCTGGTTCCTCGCCGGCCGGATGCTCGCGCCGCTGACCCGCATCACCGAGGCGACGCGGCTGGCGGCGCAGGGCTCGCTCTCGCACCGGATCGCGCTGCCCGGGCGCCAGGACGAGTTCCGCGAGCTCGCCGACGCCTTCGACGGCATGCTCGGGCGGCTCGAGGCCCACGTCGACGAGCAGCGCCGCTTCGCCGCCAACGCCTCGCACGAGCTCCGCACGCCCCTGACGGTCATGCGCACGCTGCTCGACGTGGCCCGCGAGGACCCGGACCGGGACGCCGCCCGGCTCGTCGAACGGCTGCACGCCGTCACGACCCGCGCCATCGACCTCACCGAGGCGCTGCTGCTGCTCAGCCGCGCCGAGCAGGGGTCCTTCGCGCCGGAACCCGTGGACCTCTCCCTGGTGGCGGAGGAGGCCGCCGAGACCCTCCTGCCGCTCGCGGAGGGACGCGGCGTCGGCGTCGAGACCTCGGGCGGGACGGCGGTCGCGCCGGGCTCGCACCCGCTGCTGCTGCAGCTGGTGACGAACCTGCTGCACAACGCGGTGGTCCACAACCTCCCCGCCGGGGGCACCGTGCGGGTGCGGACGAGCGCGCGCGGCGGGGTCGCGACCCTCGTCGTCGAGAGCACCGGGGCGCAGCTGGACGCGCGGCGGGTCGCCACGTTCACCGAACCGTTCCAGCGGGGCACCGAGCGCGTCCGCACCGATCACGACGGTGCGGGCCTCGGCCTCGCCATCGTCGAGCGCATCGCGCGGGCCCACGGGGGGACGCTCGCCCTCGCGGCCCGGCCCACGGGGGGCCTGTGCGTCACGGTCCGGCTGCCGGCCGCCGCCTGACCGGGCGGGACGACGGATGCCGGGGCCCTGACGGGCTCCCGGCATCCCTGGTGATCGTGCTCGTGGTGGGCAAGGGGGGAGTTGAACCCCCACGTCCTTTCGGACACACGGACCTGAACCGTGCGCGTCTGCCATTCCGCCACTTGCCCTGGCGCCCGCAGAGATTAGCAGTCGGAGACCGTGACCCGGCCGGGGGGTGGGTCGTTCCCCGGTCGATGTCGACGACGCATGGGACAGGTGTGACGTACCGGCGAGTTACCGGCCGGTCAGCAGGGCACGTCCCGGCTACGATCACCGTTGGGACAGCTGGACGACCGACCGAGCGCAGAGGAGCGACTGTGGGTGTGCTGCAGCGCTTCGAGCGACGCCTCGAGGGCATGGTCGGCCTCGCGTTCGCCCGCATCTTCAAGGGCAAGGTGCACCCGGCCGAGATCGCCAAGGCCCTCCAGCGGGAGGCCGACGAGCAGAGGTCGGTGATGGGTGAGGGCCGCGTGCTCGCGCCCAACGTCTACGTCGTGACCCTGGGCCGCACGGACTTCGAGCACCTGGGCCAGTGGTCGGACCAGCTGGCCGGCGAGCTCGCCGACATGGTGGCCGAGCACATCGACGACGAGGGCTACCAGGTCTTCGACAAGGTGACGGTGCGCCTCGAGCAGGACGCCGACCTGCCCACCGGCGTCTTCGAGGTCAGCTCGCACGTCGCCGACCCGGCGCGACCCCCCTCGCGCGACGACTTCGCGGTGGCCGCTCCCCCGCGCCCCGCGACCGGCGCCCACCCGCCGCTGCCGCCCCTGCCCCCGCTCCCGCCGCTGCGCGGGCGCACGGCGACGGACACCGGCAAGCAGGGCCCGTCGTTCACCGGCCGCGCCGGCAGCCGCCCGGGCGCCACGCACGTCCTCGTCGTCGACGGCCCCGGCACCCGCCACGAGCTCACCCACGGCCGCAACGTCATCGGGCGCGGCACGGAGGCCGACATCCGGCTCCCGGACACCGGCGTCAGCCGCAAGCACGTCGACGTCGTCCTCGAGGGCGGGACGGCGACGGTCGAGGACCTCGGCTCCACCAACGGCACGCTGGTCAACGGCCGTCGCGTCAACCGGCACGCGCTCTCCGACGGCGACGTCATCCGGATCGGTCACTCGGTGCTGGTGTACCGCCAGGACGGCCAGTGACAGGGCTGTTGCTGCCGTGAGCGAGATCGTCCTGCAGGTCTTCCGCTTCGGGTTCCTGCTGCTGCTCTGGCTGTTCATCTTCGCGGCCTTCCGCGTGGTGCGGGCCGACCTCTTCGGTGGCCGCACCGGCCGGGTCGCCTCGGTCCCGCCGCGCGCCGCCGCGGCGGTCACCGGCCGCAAGCGGGGTCAGCGCGGGCCCAAGACCCTCGTGGTCACGGCGGGCCCGCTGACCGGCACGAAGATCACCCTCGGCGACCAGCCGATCCTCATCGGCCGGGCCGACGACTCGACCCTCGTCCTCACCGATGACTTCGCCAGCTCGCGGCACGCGCGCCTCACCAACCGCGGCGGCCAGTGGTACGTGGAGGACCTGGGTTCCACCAACGGCACCTACCTCGACCAGCAGCGCGTCCAGGGACCGTTGCTGGTCGGTCCCGGTCAGCCGATCCGCATCGGGCAGACTGCCCTGGAGCTGCGCACGTGACCGCACGTGCCGGCACCGACATGAGGACAGCTACCGGGCGCACGCGCCCCCCGAGCGCCAGCGAGGTGGATGCATGAGCCTCGTCCTGAGGTATGCGGCGCGCTCGGACCGCGGACTGATCCGCGGCAACAACCAGGACTCCGTCTACGCCGGCCCGCGCCTGCTCGCCGTCGCCGACGGCATGGGCGGGCACGCGGCCGGCGACGTGGCCAGCAAGGTGGTCATCGCCGCGCTGGAGCACCTCGACGACGACGCGCCCTCGGGCGACATGCTCCAGGCCCTGCGCGAGGCGGTGTTCGAGGGCAGCGAGCACCTGCGCGAGGTCATCCGCGAGTCGCCGCAGCTCGAGGGCATGGGCACCACCCTCACCGCGATCCTGTTCGCCGGCGGCCGCCTCGCCCTCTGCCACGTCGGCGACTCCCGGGCCTACCTGGTGCGCGACGGCCAGCTCTCGCAGATCACCCACGACGACACGTTCGTCCAGACGCTGATCGACGACGGCCGGATCACCGCCGAGGAGGCCAACAGCCACCCGCAGCGCTCGCTGCTCCTGCGCGCGCTCAACGGGCAGGAGGTCGAGCCGGACCTCTCGATGCGCGAGGCCCGCGCCGGCGACCGCTACCTGCTGTGCTCCGACGGCCTGTCCGGAGTGGTCAGCGAGGAGACCCTGGCCTCGGCGCTCCAGGACCCGGACCCCCAGTCGACGGCCGACCGGCTCATCGAGCTGGCGCTGCGCAGCGGCGGCCCGGACAACATCACCGTGATCGTGGCCGACGTCGTCGAGGACGACGGCGGCCGCGGACGGCTGGACCCGGTGATCGACGGCGCCGCCGGGGACAACATCGGTCAGCGCCAGGTCGACGCCCGGTCGGCCGCCGGCCGCGCGGCCCTCGCCGATCCGCAGCCCACGGCACCGCCACCACCTACACCGCCGACGGGCGGCGGCCCCTCCGCCCGCCGCCGCCCGCTGCGACTTCTCCTGGTGGCGGTGGCAGCTCTCGTGGTGCTCGTCGCGGGAGCTGTCGGAACGTACGTGTGGGCCCTCGGGCACTGGTTCGTGGGCGTCGACGGCACCGGCGAGGACGAGCAGGTCGCCGTCTTCCGGGGCCTGGACGTCTCCATCGTCGGCTTCGACTTCTTCGAGCTCGACCGCGACACCGGCCTCGCGGTCGGCGACCTCACCCCGGCGGCGCGCAACCGGGTCCGCGGCGGCATCACCGCCGACGACGCCGAGGACGCCGACCGGATCCTCGCCGCCCTGCACGACCAGCGGCTGCCGCCCTGCCGGGTCACCGGCTCCTCCCAGCCCTCGCCGTCTCCGTCCGCGGCGCCGACGCCGGACCCGGGCGCCCCGCTGCCCACGGGGACCCCGGCGACCGACGCGCCGGCGGCCGGGGCCACCGCCACGCCGTCCACGTCGGCCCGGACGACGGCGTCGTCCGAGCCGGGGGAGAACTGCCGGGAGGCCGACTGATGGCCGGCCCGGTGACCGACCCCCGCGGAGCCGCGGCCGGCACCGCGCTGCCCACCCGGCGCGGCACCGAGGCGGTGCTCCTCGGCTTCGCCGTCCTCATCACCGTGGTCGCGCAGTGCATCGTCGACCTGACCATCACCGGCTCGCTGCGCCCCGAGATGGCGGGCTTCAGCGCCTGGATCACGGCCCTGTGGGTGGTCGCCCACCTGGTCATCCGCAAGTGGGCGGCCTACGCCGACCCGCTGATCCTGCCCGCGGTGGCCCTGCTCGTCGGGCTGGGACTCACCGTCATCCACCGCCTCGACCTCGCCGCGGAGCAGATCGAGAGCAACGTGACCCGCGAGGACGCCCCGGTCCAGCTGGTCTGGGCGACGCTCGGGGTCGCGCTGTTCGTCGCCTTCCTGGTGTTCGTGAAGGACCACCGGACCCTCTCCCGCTACGCCTACACGCTGGCGCTCGCCGGGCTGGCGCTGCTCGCCCTGCCGGCGGTCCTCCCGGCGTCCCTGTCGGAGGTCAACGGCGCCAAGATCTGGATCCGGCTGGCCGGCTTCTCCATCCAGCCGGGCGAGTTCGCGAAGATCTGCCTCGTCGTCTTCTTCGCCGCCTACCTCGTCGACAAGCGCGACGTGCTCGCCCTGGCCAGCCGCCGGGTCGCGGGCATCGAGCTGCCGCGCGGCCGCGACCTCGGGCCGGTGCTGCTCGCCTGGGTCCTGTCGATCCTCGTGCTGGTCTTCGAGCGCGACCTGGGCAGCTCCCTGCTGCTGTTCGGGATCTTCGTCGTGATGCTCTACGTCGCCACCGAGCGGTCGAGCTGGCTGCTGATCGGCGTCGGCCTGTTCGCCGGTGGCGCCTTCATCGCCTACCAGGTCTTCGGCCACGTCCGGGCCCGCGTCGACACCTGGCTGGACCCCTTCGCCTACCAGGACGGCGCCGGCTACCAGCTGGTCCAGTCGCTGTTCGGCCTGGGCACCGGCGGCATCTTCGGTGCCGGCCTCGGCGGGGGGCGGCCCGACCAGGTGCCGGTGGCCAAGAGCGACTTCATCGCGGCCGCCGTCGGCGAGGAGCTCGGCCTCTTCGGCCTGGTCGCGGTCATCGTGGTGTACCTGATCCTCGTCGAGCGCGGCCTGCGCACCTCGCTGGTCGTGCGCGACGCCTTCGGCAAGCTGCTCGCCGCGGGCCTGTCGTTCGCGATCGCCTGGCAGGTGTTCGTCGTCCTCGGCGGGGTGACCGGCCTGCTGCCGCTCACCGGCCTCACCACGCCGTTCCTCGCCTACGGCGGCTCGTCGCTGGTCGCCAACTTCGTGCTCGTCGCGCTGCTGGTCCGGATCAGCGACGCGGCCCGCCGCCCGGCCACGCCGCACGGCTCGCCGCCGCCGCGCCTGGGGGAGGCACCCACCGAGGTGGTCACCCCGTGAACGCACCCCTGCGCCGCGTCGCGATCAGCGTGCTCGTGCTGTTCACGCTGCTGATCGTCAACGTGAACTGGATCCAGGTGGTCCGCTCCGACGAGCTGCGGACGAACCAGTCCAACACCCGCGTGCTGGCCGCGGAGTACGACCGCGAGCGCGGGGCGATCATCGTCAACGGCACCGCGATCGCCGAGTCGGTGCCCACCGACGGCCGGCTGAAGTACCTGCGCAACTACCCGCAGGGCGCGTTGTACGCGGCGGTGACCGGGTACCACTCGCTGATCTACAACAACTCGCAGCTCGAGTACGCCGAGAACGAGATCCTGGCGGGCACCGACCCCCGCCTCACGTTCCGGCGTCTGGCCGACATGTTCACCGGGCGCGACCCCGCCGGCGGCGACGTCGTCCTCACCCTGGACCCCGCCGTCCAGGAGGCCGCCATGGCCGGTCTCGAGGGCGTGACCGGCGCCGTCGTGGCGCTGGACCCGCAGACCGGGGCGATCCTCGGCATGGCCAGCACGCCCAGCTACGACCCGACCCGGCTGTCCAGCCACGACCCGGCCGACATCCGCGCCTACTGGGACGAGCTGGAGGCCGCCGACCCGGACCCGCGGCTGAACCGCGCCATCGGCGACAACTACCCGCCCGGCTCGCTGTTCAAGGTGATCGTGTCGGCGGCGGCGCTCGAGGAGGGGCGTACGCCCGACACCGTCATCCCGGCGCCCGACATCCTGACGCTGCCGCAGACGAGCACGCAGCTGCGCAACTTCGGCAACTCCCGGTGCAGCCCCACCCAGGAGCAGCCGCTCATCGAGGCCCTCACCATCTCCTGCAACACCGCCTTCGCCCAGCTGGGGATCGACCTCGGCGAGGACAAGATCCGCGAGATGGCCGAGGCGTTCGGGCTGGACGACGAGGGCTTCGACATCCCGCTGAAGGTGGAGCCCAGCGGCATCGGGGAGATCGAGAGCGAGGCGGCCCTCGGCCAGACCTCCATCGGGCAGCGCGACGTCCGCATGACCCCGCTGCAGGCCGCCCTGGTGGCCGCCACCGTGGCCAACGACGGCGTGCAGATGAAGCCCTACCTGGTCGACCAGGTGCAGGCCCCCGACCTCACGGTCATCGACTCGACCGAGCCGGAGGAGTGGCGGGAGCCGATCTCCGCCGAGGTGGCCGACCAGCTGACCGAGATGATGCTCAGCGTCGTCGAGAACGGCTCCGGCCGCGCCGCCCGCATCGCGGGGGTGCAGGTCGCCGGCAAGACGGGGACGGCGCAGGTGAGCGACGAGGTCGCCGACCACACCTGGTTCATGGGTTTCGCCCCGGCCGACGACCCGCAGATCGCCGTCGCGGTCTTCGTGGCCAACGGGGGCGGCACCGGTGGCGAGCGGTCGGCACCGATCGCCCGCCAGGTCATCGAGGCCTACCTGAACGGGCAGGGGAACTGATGGCCCTGTCCACCGGGAGCCTGCTGGCCGGGCGCTACGAGATCACCGCCCCCATCGCGGTGGGTGGCATGGGCGAGGTGTGGAAGGCCCGCGACAACGTCCTCGACCGGATCGTGGCCGCGAAGGTGCTCAAGAGCGAGTACACCAACGACCCGAGCTTCCTCGCGCGCTTCCGCAACGAGGCCCGGCACACCGCCGCCCTGACCCATCCGAACATCGCCTCGGTCTACGACTACGGCGAGACCGTCGACGACACCGGGACCCAGCAGCTGGCCTTCCTGGTCATGGAGTTCGTCGAGGGGCAACCGCTCGTCACGATCCTGCACGAGGAGGGCGCCCTCCCCGTCGACTGGACGCTGCACGTGCTCAGCCAGTCCGCCGACGGGCTGTCCGCCGCGCACCGGGCCGGCGTCGTGCACCGCGACATCAAGCCGGGCAACCTCATGGTCCGGCCGGACGGCGTCGTCAAGCTCACCGACTTCGGCATCGCCCAGGCACGCGACACCACGCCGCTGACCCGGACCGGGATGGTGGTCGGGACGGCGCAGTACCTCTCCCCGGAGCAGGCGCAGGGCCTCGAGGTCACGGCCGCCTCCGACGTCTACTCCCTCGGCGTCGTCGCCTACGAGTGCCTGACCGGGGTCCGGCCCTTCGACGGCGCCTCGCAGGTCGCCATCGCCCTGGCCCACATCAACCGGCCGCCGCCCCCGCTCCCCGCGCACATCCCCCCGGCGGTGCGGCTGCTGGTCGAGCGGGCCCTGGCCAAGGACCCCGGCGACCGGTTCCCCGACGGCGGCGCCTTCGCCGAGGCCATCCGCCGGGTGGCGTCGGGCGGCACCCTCGCGCCCGTCGTCGGACCGGGCACGATGCCCACCCAGGTGGTCGCCGGCGGCGGGCTCGCGGACTCCGCGACGCAGGTCATCCCGGCGACGGGCGCGACGGCCGTGGCCGGAGCCGGCTACCTGGGCCCGGGCACCGCGCCCAGCGGCCCCATGCCCCCGCTGCAGGCGCCGCCGGACGACGACGACTGGTACCCCGTCGACGAGCCGGCCGACGAGCGGCGCAGCCGGAGGTGGGCCTGGCTGGCCGCCGCGCTGGTGCTGGTCCTGCTGCTCGCCGGCGGCCTCTGGTACTTCCTGGGCAGCGACCGGGGGGACGGGAACGGCACCACTGCCGACCCGACGCGCTCCTCGGCCAGCACCTCCGCCGCTCCCTCGGGTGTCGTCCTCGACCCGGCGGCCTACATCGGGCGCCCGGCCGACGAGGTCCGCACCGAGCTGGAGGGCGCCGGCCTCGTGGTGGAGGAGCAGTCGGCGGACGACGACCAGCTGGCCTCCTCGGGGCAGGCGCTGGACGCCGGCGACGTGGCGGCGCTCGACCCGGCGGGCGGCACGGTGCCGGCGAACAGCGAGGTCACCCTCTTCGTCGCCGACGAGGCCTACGCCCCGGACGACGAGGAGGACGAGGAGGAGCAGCCGGTCCCCCCGCCGACCACCTCCGCCGCGCCGACGACCTCGGCCCGTCCGACCCCGACGCAGAGCGCCAACCCGTCGAACCCGGCGACCAACAACCCGACCACGTCCGCGCAGACGACGACGTCGTCCCAGCCGCCACTGGGCGGTACTCCCGGGCCGTCGGACCCGTCCCCGCCGGTCGAGCCTGGGGCGGAAGGGCAGGGCGGGGCACCGTGATCCACTCCGCCTGGATCTCCCGGGTTTCGCGCTGCCCAGCGGTTAGGCTCGCCGTCGGCTCCCCGCCCGCAGGAGGCCCCGCACGCCGGGGTTCCCGCCCGCTCGTCGAGGCCCTCGCCCGGACGACGCACAGCCACGCCCGAGAGGACCTCCGATGACCACGCCGCAGGTGCTCGGCGAGCGCTACGAGATCGGTGGCGTCCTCGGCCGCGGTGGCATGGCCGAGGTGCACCGCGGCCGCGACCTGCGACTGGGCCGCGAAGTCGCGGTCAAGGTGCTGCGCAGCGACCTGGCCCGCGACCCGTCGTTCCAGGTGCGGTTCCGCCGGGAGGCCCAGGCGTCCGCGTCGCTGAACCACCCGGCCATCGTCGCGGTCTACGACACCGGCGAGGACCGCACGAGCACCGGCGCGACGCCCTACATCGTCATGGAGTACGTCGAGGGCGAGACGCTGCGCGACGTGCTGCGCCGCGAGGGCCACCTCTCCCCCGAGCGCGCGATGAGCCTCTCGGCCGACATCTGCGGCGCCCTGGACTTCAGCCACCGCAACGGCATCGTCCACCGGGACGTGAAGCCCGGGAACGTGATGATCACGCCGCAGGGCACGGTCAAGGTGATGGACTTCGGCATCGCCCGCGCGGTCTCCGACTCCGCGGCCACGATGACCTCGACGGCCGCCGTGATCGGCACCGCCCAGTACCTCTCGCCGGAGCAGGCGCGCGGCGACAGCGTCGACGCGCGCTCCGACGTCTACTCCCTCGGCTGCATGCTGTACGAGCTGGTGACCGGCGCCCCGCCGTTCACCGGCGACTCCCCGGTCTCCGTGGCCTACCAGCACGTGCGGGAGGACCCGCGGCTCCCGTCGTCGATCAACCGGGAGATCCCGCCCGAGCTGGACGCGATCCTGCTCAAGGCCATGAGCAAGAACCCGGCGAACCGGTACCAGTCGGCCGCCGAGATGCGCAACGACCTGCTGCGGGCCCTGGCCGGGCAGCGGGTCGAGGCCACGCCGGTCATGGGCGACGCCGAGAAGACCGCGATCATCGGCGCCCCGCCCGGTGGGTTCGGCACGTACGGCGACGACGACGCCGACTGGGACGACGACGAGCAGGAGCGCAAGCGCAGGAAGCGCCGCATCATCGCGATCGTCTCCGTCGTGGCGGTGCTGCTCGTCGCGGGCGCGATCGCCATCGCCGTGGCGATGAGCGGTGGCGAGGAGACGCCGACCACCCGGCAGGTGCAGGTCCCGACGGTGGCCAACCTGCCCCAGGCGCAGGCCGAGCAGGCCCTGACCGATGCCGGCCTGACGGTCGGCACGGTCACCACCGAGGCCAGCACCACCGTGGCCGAGGGCAACGTCATCAGCAGCGACCCGGCCGCCGGCGCATCGCGGGACGAGGGCACGGCCGTCGACCTGGTGGTCAGCGGGGGTCCGGACACCCTCGGCGTCCCGGCCGTCGTCGGGCTGGATGAGGAGCGCGCCCGGGCCCAGCTCGAGCAGGCCGGCTTCACCAGCATCAACAGCCGCCAGGTCGAGTCCCTGGAGGACGAGGGCACCGTGGTCGGCGTGAACCCCGCCGAGGGCCAGCAGGCCGCGCCGAACCAGCCGATCACGCTGCAGATCTCGACCGGCACCCTCCGGCTGCCCGACGTCGCCAACCGCAGCGAGGCCGACGCCCGCAAGGCGCTGACCGACCTCGGGTTCTCCAACAGCCAGATCGTCTCGGTCAACTCGGAGCGGGACGACGTCCCCCAGGGCACCGTCGTCGGGACGGAACCGGGTGCCGGTACCGCCGTCGGCGCCGGCGAGGAGATCACCCTGCTGATCGCCGTCCCGACGCCGCCGGAGCCGACGCCCACCTCGGCGACGCCGACCACGTCCTCGTCGGCTCCGCCCACGTAGGCCGCACGACGACGAAGGGCCCCTCCCCGCACCGGGAAGGGGCCCTTCGTCGTCCTGGGCGGCTAGGAGGCCGTGACGGCGGCCAGGCGGCGCACGCCGGCGGCGGCGGCCTCCACGACCTCCGGGTCGGGGGCCAGACCGCACGCCCCGAGCCAGGTGGCGAGCATGCGGTGGCCGCCTTCGGTGAGGACCGACTCCGGGTGGAACTGGACGCCCTCGATGGGCAGCTCGCGGTGCCGCAGTGCCATCACGATGCCCGACGGCGTGGTGCCGGTGACCTCGAGCTCGTCGGGCACGGTGGCGGGGTCGACGGCCAGCGAGTGGTAGCGGGTGGCGGTGAACGGCGAGGGCAGCCCGGCGAGGACGCCGTCCCCCTCGTGGACGACCTGGCTGGTCTTCCCGTGCAGCAGCTCGGGCGCCCGGACGACGACGGCGCCGAAGGCCTCGGCGATGGCCTGGTGGCCCAGGCAGACGCCCAGCACCGGCGTCCCCGCCTCGGCGGCCGCGCGCACCATGGGCACGGTCACGCCGGCACCGGCCGGGGTGCCCGGGCCGGGCGACAGCAGCACGCCCGCGACGTCGAGGTCGGCCAGCTCGTCGACGTCCACGGCGTCGTTGCGCCGGACGATGCACCGCACGCCCAGCTGGCCCAGGTACTGGACCAGGTTGTAGACGAAGCTGTCGAAGTTGTCGACGACGAGGACGGGACGGTCAGCGGTCGTCCCGCTCATGGCCCCTCCTCTCATCCGGCGGTCGCGTACTGCAGGTCCAGGGCGCCATCGTAGGCGGGCAGCTCCACGTCCGGTCGCTCGCGCACGGTGAAGGTCAGCCCGTAGGCCTCGACGGCCTGCTGGAAGACGGCCACCTGGGGCGAGGCCGCCAGCTGCGCGCGGACCGCCGAGGGCTCGACGATGGCCGCGACGACGAACGGCGGCGAGTAGGTGCGGCCCTGCAGCAGCAGGGTGTTGCCCACGCAGCGGACGGCGCTGGTCGCGATCAGCCGCTGGTCCATGATCGCCACCCCGTCCGCCGCGGCTGCCCACACGGCGTTCACGACTGCCTGGACGTCGGACTGGTGGATGACCAGGTCGTCGGGGCGGGCGTTGACGGGCAGGCTGCCGTCCGGGCGCGAGGGGGCGTCGTCGAGGGTGATCACCACGCCGGGGCCGGACAGCGGCACCAGGGCGGCCGAGAGCGCGCCGGCGTCGCCCGCGGTCTGGGCGGCGGCCACGTCGGTGTCCCGGGAGGCGGCCTGCTCGGTGAGCCGCTCCACCTGGCGCTGGAGGTCCCCGAGCTGGTCCTCCTGGTCGGCGATCACGTCGTTGCGCTGGTCGATCAGCCCGGAGAGCTCGGTGACCTCCCCACCCCGGAGGTTCGTGCCCTGCGCGGCGCTGCTGGACGTGGCGAACAGCAGCCCGGCGAGGAGGGCCACCACGGGGACGAGCGCGCCCCAGGCCGACAGCCGGCGTCCGCCGAGGAGCGGCCGGCGCAGCAGCGACCTGCTCACGGGCACCTCCTCGGGGGGAACTCCTGGGCGCGACGGCATGTGTCCCGGCCTCGTCGTCCCCTGGCAGCTTAGGCTGGGGGCGGTTGCGGACGGGGGTGACAGCCCGGCCCGCGGAAGGGAGAACGTCAGGTGCCCAAGTCCAAGGTGCGCAAGAAGTCGGCCTACACGCCGCCGGACACGGTGCTGCAGCCGCGGTCGGCGCAGGCGCGGGCCGCCCAGCCGAGCCCGCGCTGGTACGCCCCGCTCATGGTCGCGCTGATGCTGATCGGCCTGCTGTGGATCGTCGTGTACTACGTCGCCGGCGACAAGATCCCGTTCATGGTCTCGCTGGGCGCCTGGAACTTCGCGATCGGCTTCGGCGCGATGGTCGCCGGGCTGGTCATGTCGATGCGCTGGCGCTGACCGCCAGCTTCGCCGGCTGCACGAGGCCCTCGTCCCCACCCGGGGACGGGGGCCTCTGCCGTGCGCGGTGCGGACGCTGTGCACAGACCCGGCGTGCGTCCACAGGTCGACATGGCGCTCCACCCCCAGGGTTGTCCACCGCGTGTGGAGAGACGGAACGGACCCGCACCGCTGTGACCTGCGCTTATGCCACGGATGGGGCTCATGTGGCGGGAGCACCACGGGGGTAACTACACCCGTGTGAGTCTGTCCCCAGCTGTGCATACGGCTGTGGACGTGTCGACATGCGGGCAGGGGTGGACCGGTGACCGCCACGGGCCTCTACCCGTGCTGACCTGCGCGTACACGCGTGGCGGTGACGGATGGGAACCGTGTGGCGACGGAACGGTCGGTCCGGTGACGTGGCGGTCCTCCGGACCGCACCGCGGCCGGGGACGGCGCAGGGCGGCTCCCCGACGGGGAACCGCCCTGCGGACGGGTGCGCGTTCAGCTGTCGAGCAGCTCCAGCACGGTCGCGTTGGCCGTGCCGCCGCCCTCGCACATCGTCTGGAGGCCGTAGCGGATGCCGTCGGCCCGCATCTGGTGGATGAGCGTGGTCATGATGCGGGCGCCGGAGCCGCCGAGCGGGTGACCCAGGGCGATGGCACCGCCCCGCGGGTTCAGCCGGGCCTCGTCGGCACCGGTGTCGGCGAGCCAAGCCATGGGCACCGGCGCGAACGCCTCGTTCACCTCGTAGACGCCGATGTCCCCGATCGACAGCCCGGACCGGGCGAGCAGCTTCTGCGTCGCGGGGATCGGGGCGGTCAGCATGATGACCGGGTCGTCCCCGGCCATCACCGTGGTGTGGATGCGCACCAGCGGGGTCAGCCCGAGCTCGCGGGCCTTGTCGCTGGTGGTCACGAGCAGGGCCGCGGCACCGTCGGAGATCTGACTGGCGTTGCCCGCGCTGATGACGCCGTCCTCCTTGAACGGGGTCTTCAGCGACCCGAGCTTCTCCAGGGTGCCGCCCGGCCGGATCCCCTCGTCGGCGCTGACGACGCCCTCGGGGGTGGTCACCGGGGCGATCTCCTCGTCGAAGGCACCGTCGGCCTGCGCCTTCGCCGCCTTCTCGTGCGAGGCCAGGGAGAACTCGTCGAGCTGGGTGCGGGAGAAGCCCCAGCGCTCGGCGATCATCTCCGCGCCGATGCCCTGGTTCGGGTGGACGCCGCCGTAGCGCTCCATGAACAGCGGGCCGAGCGGCTTCCCCGCCGAGCCGTCGCCCCGGGCGGCCCCCATCGGGACGCGGCTCATCGACTCGACGCCGCCGGCGACGACGACGTCGGCCTGGCCGCTGATCACGGTCGCGGCGGCGAAGGCCACGGCCTGCTGCGAGGAGCCGCACTGACGGTCGATCGTCGTGCCCGGCACGCTCTCGGGCCAGCCGGCCGCCAGCACGGCGGTGCGGCCGATGTTGAACGTCTGCTCCCCGACCTGGCTCACGCAGCCCCAGAAGACGTCCTCGACCACGCCCGGGTCGATGCCCGAGCGCTCGGCCAGGGCGGTGAGGACGTGGGCGGAGAGGTCCACGGCGTGCACGCCGGACAGCCCTCCGCCGCGCTTGCCCACCGGGGTGCGCACGGCGGCGCAGATGACGGCATCTCGCATGGTCGAACTCCTCGACGACGGTCCGGGCGCCGAACGGTCAGCCCTGACCGATCGTAGGACGAGCGGTCCACTGGCAGGCTGGGCCCGTGCAGTGGTCACCCCGGGCCGGTGAGACGGTCGCGCTGGCGGTGCTGGGCGTCGGTCTCGCGCTCGCCGTCGTCGTCCTCGACGCCGCGGGGCGGGTCCTCGTCGGTGCCGGCGCGCTGCTCGTGCTCGGCCTGGCCGTCCGGGACCTGCTGACCCGCCCGCGGCTGGCCGCCGGGCCCGACGGGGTCGACGTCCGGAACGTCTCCGGTGGGCACCACCTGCCCTGGGCCCGGCTGCAGGTCCGCGTGCGCGAGACCCGCCGGCTCGGCATGCGCGGCCGCACGCTGGAGCTCGACACGGCTTCCGGTCCCGACGACGACGGCGTGCTGGTGGTCCTGGGCCGCCGCGACCTGGGCGCCGACCCGGAGGCGGTGGCCCGGGCCCTGCGGGGGATGGACCCGACGGCGCGCTAGAGGCTCAGCACCGCGATCGTCGGCGCCGTCGCGGCGACCACGGCGAGGAGGACGCCCAGCGCGGCCAGACCCGGCAGCTGGAGCTTCTCCCGCCGGCGGGTGGCGACGAGGACGGCCGCGGCCAGCGCCCCGGCCACCAGTCCGCCGAGGTGGCCCAGCAGCGAGACACCGGGCAGGAAGCTGATGAACACGTTGATGGCCAGCAGGGTGAGCAAGCCGCGGATGTCCTGCCGGCTGGCGACGAGCAGCACGCCGAGGGCGCCCAGGAGGCCGTAGAGCGCCGTGGAGGCGCCGGCGACGTACCCGCCGGGGAAACCGAAGAGCTGGATCGCCGTGGCGCCGCCGAGCGCGGACACCAGGTAGACGCCGAGGAACCGCCACCGGCCCAGCTGCCGCTCGAGCTCGGAGCCGAACAGGAGCAGCGCCAGCATGTTCATGGCCAGGTGCAGAGGCCCGATGTGCAGGAACGCGGCGGTGAGCAGGCGCCACCACTCGCCCAGCTGCACGAGGACCGGCATCTGCGCCAGGTCGGCGAACACCGGCGACCGGTAGTTGTCCATGGGCGGGTTGCCCACGGAGACCGCCGAGATCGCGGTGACCACGAACATCGCGACGTTCAGCGCGATGAGCGTGAGGGTCACCGCGCCCCAGCGGCGCCCCGCCGACCGCAGCCCGCTGCCCCGGCGGACCTGGCGCACGGAGGCGTTGCCCTCCCGGACGCACTCGGGGCACTGGAAGCCCACCGAGGCCGGGATCATGCACTCCGGGCAGATCGGCCGACCGCACCGCGTGCAGGAGATGCCGGTCGGCCGGTCCGGGTGCCGGTAGCAGGAGGACCCCGTCCCGCCCACCCCTCGCTCGCTCGGGGTGGGCCCCGGGACGGGGCCGTCGCCGGAGTTCGTCGTCAGCTGCGCTGCACCTCGACGGACTGGATGACGACGTCCTCGACGGGACGGTCGCCGCGGGCGGTGGGGGTGGTGGCGATGCGGTCGACGACGTCGCGGCTGGCCTGGTCGGCCACCTCGCCGAAGATCGTGTGCTTGCGGTTGAGGTGCGGGGTCGGCCCGACGGTGATGAAGAACTGCGAGCCGTTGGTGCCCGGGCCGGCGTTCGCCATCGCCAGGAGGTAGGGGCGGTCGAACGAGAGCTCGGGGTGGAACTCGTCGCCGAACTGGTAGCCGGGGCCGCCGTAGCCCTGACCCAGCGGGTCACCGCCCTGGATCATGAAGCCGGAGATGACCCGGTGGAAGATCGTGCCGTCGTACAGCGGGTCCGTCGTCTTCTGACGCGTCTCGGGGTGGGTCCACTCACGGGCGCCCTCGGCGAGGTCGGCGAAGTTCGCGACCGTCTTGGGGGCGTGGTCGGGGAACAGGTCCACGGTGATGTCGCCGTGGTTCGTGTGCAGCACCGCGCGGCGGGCGGGAGTCGATTCAGTCACGGCTCCACTCTGCCACCGATCAGCGGGGCACGACCGGCCGGTTCCCGGCGGCGCTCCACGTGGAACATCCACGACCGCTGGCCTGCCGCCGACCAGGGCCGGCGGGCTAGGTTGCCGCCGACACCGCCCCGCCCCCGGAGGACCCGCATGACGAGCGACCCCACGCTGCCGGACACCGGATTCCTGGCTCCCCCGGCCCCGTCCCCGGGTGCCTCGCGCCTGTTCGCCGACGACCGGGGCGACATGGGCTACGTCATGAACCTCTCGCACGCCTGGGCGCACCAGCCGGATCTGCACGACGGGCTGACCGAGCTGCTGAAGCAGGCCGGCGCCGCCGCGGGGCTCTCCTTCCGGCAGCGGGGTGTCCTCGTGGCGGCGTCCGCCGGCGCGTTGGGCGACCCCCACTGCTCGCTGGCGTGGGGGAAGCGGCTCGCGGGGGAGGCCGGCGACGACGTCGCCGCGGCCGTGCTCCGGGGTAAGGACGACGGCCTGGGAGTGGGCGACCGTGCCCTGGCCCGGTGGGCGCGGCAGCTGGCCCGAGACCCCAACGCGACGACGGCCGGCGACGTCGCTGCGCTGCGGGAGGCAGGGCTGGACGACGCGCAGATCGCCGCGATGACGCTGTACGTCGCGCTGCGGATCGCGTTCTCGACGGTGAACGACGCGCTGGGCGCCCGTCCGGACCAGCAGCTGGTCGCCGCCGCGCCGGAAGCGGTGCGGTCAGCGGTCGCCTACGGCCGGCCGCCGGCGGGCGAAGCGTCGCCGGCCTGATCGTCAGCGGTGGGTGGAGACGAGGGGAATCGAACCCCTAACCCCCGCCTTGCAAAATCGACCGAGGGGTGGTTTGACAGAATGGGCTATGACTGAAAACCCATCCTGACCAGCGCTTTCATCGTCGGCCGTCGTCGGGCGATGTTGGCCGTTTTCGGCCGTTTTGCGGACTATCTGCGGACTGTGTGCGGACTGGACGCATCACAGCCGTCGCTCCGACTGCTGCGTTCGGAGGCGGCACCCGCCCCATCCCCGCAGGAGCCTCTCCGACTGCGCCGGCCGCCGGAAGGGCGCTGCGCGTCCCTGCGGGATGGGCCTGCGGCCCACCCTTCCCCCGGCGCTGCACAGTCGGAGGCGAGCTGGTTATGGGGAAGCGGAGTAGACACTCGGCTGACCGCCCACGTTCTGCTTCGGCGCGGGAGGGCTGACGTCACCGATCCGCTGGTGGCGATGGCGGGTCCTCCGACCAGGATCGGTAGAGCTGGTGGATGCCCTCGGACTCGGCCAGCACGGTGCGCCACCGGGGATTCTGCGGCTCCCCGCCCATCTCAATGCACCACTGCACCGCCGACTCGAGGGTCTGTCGCGGCGTGACGAAGTGCCCGTCAGGTCGGACGGTGTAGAGGTGGAGGTGCGGGAAGGTGGCGTGACTCCGACCGGTCGGGTGCCAGTGCATCGCCCACAGCTTCGCGTTGTCCGGAGTCCTGAACTCGTACAGGTAAGCCGAGGTGGTGACCCGCCAGCGCCCCTGCTCGATGTCGTACCTCTCGGGGTCGGTCGGGACGATCCGATAATGCATGGACGCCAGGAACCGGCAGCCGGCTGCGTCACCACGCAGGAGGAGGCCGTCGCCGCCGTTGAGGCTCCACAGGTGCGTCTTGCCCGCGGTGGCGCGGCCGCCCGGCGAAACGACGATCTTGCCGACTCCGAGGCAGGCAACCGCCCGCTCAAGAGGGGTCAGGAACGCCTCGACCGCTTGATACGGCGACGCTCCCGGCACGAGTCGTCAGCGCACGAGGGGCAGGGCCATGAGCACGTCGAGCAGCCCGGGATGGGCATCAGGATCGACGTCGTCGAACGTGCCCTCGTCCAGGGCGACGAGGAAGTCCTCCCCGCTCAGGTCCAGGGCACGGCGGGCGATCCGGTCGAAGGCGACGGCAGCTTCCTCGGGGGTGAGCTCCTTCGCTTCGACGGACGCATTGCTCTCCGCGATCGACACGAGCACCCCTCCTTCATCCACACGTCCCTCCACAAGGACGTCCACACCCACGTGTCTACAGGGTGCCACCGACGAAGCGATTCGGGGAGTCAAGGCGTATGCGCCCGTCACACGTTCGGGGCGGGCCGTCGCGCTCCCTGGCCGCCCGCGCCCGGCGTCGCACATCTGCCGCGACTGCGCCCGGCCCGCGGCCACGCAACCGCGGGAAGACGGCGCTGAGGCGGGAGGTTCTCCGGGCATGGACGTGACGCTGCTGTACTTCGACGGGTGCACGACCTGGCAGGTGGCTGACCAGCGGCTGCAGGAAGCGCTGGCCCGCGCCGGCCGCGACGACGTGCGTGTGCAGCGCCGCCTGGTCAGCACCCCGGAGCAGGCCGAGGCCGCGCGGTTCCGCGGGTCGCCGACGGTGCTGGTGGACGGGCGGGACCCGTTCGCAAATCCCGCTGCCCCGGTCGGCCTGTCCTGCCGGGTGTACCGCACTGCGGACGGCCTGGCCGGATCACCGACGGTCGACCAGTTGCTCGCGGTCCTGCAGTGAGGCTGCCCGGCCGCCGGCTCGTCGGCACCGACGAGATCCGGTCGTGCGGCTGCTGTGGCCGCGACCTGCCGGTGACGGCCGTGCACGAGCTCGGCGCCACCCCGGGCGTCTACATCTGCCGCCGCTGCGGGTTGTGGGCCGCGACCCGGATCGGCCGCCGGTAGGACGGCACCGCCCGGTGCCCATCCGGGTCGGCGGTCAAGCGATCGGCAGACGGGGAACGATGTCGGCCAGCGACGGGCACCGGCCGACTCCTTGCACGCAAGCCGTCGCGGTGTCTGTTCATCCGGTCCGGTGTTGGCCCTGCGCTGATGGCGGCGTCACCCGGCCGGTCGCTTCGGGGCCGCGGCGGCAAGGGTGAGCTGGCGGCGGTGATGCTCGAAGTGCCGGGCCGGATACCGGTACACGTCGGCCAGCGACATGAAGCCGAAATACGGGTCCCACCCGGTCGGGAACGGCATGCCGCGGTGCAGCGCCTCTTCGGGCTCGCGGTCCAGCTGGCGTTTCAGCGCAGCGGTCGTGCGGTCGGCCAACGACCCCATCCGGGCGTGGTCGAACACCCGCGCCGCGGCCACCGATCCCCAGTAGTTGATGACGTGGAACGGCCGGGTGGTGAAGTTGAGCAGCGCCGCCCATCCCCGGCCGACCGGGGCCGGCAGCCGGCTGACCAGGCGCACCAGCGGCAGCAGCACCCGCACGACGTGGAAGCCGAAGACCATGTGGAACAGCAGCTGCTCGTTGGTCCACCGGGTGCCGTCGCTGGGGCGGCGCAGGTCGGCGGCATCGGCGCCGGCGAGCAGCTCGTGTAGCGACGCCCGGGCCGCGTCCATCTCTCGCGCGATGGCCAGCCGGTCCACCAGCGATTCGCCCGCCGGCGTCGCCCCGGGCACCGTTTCCGGAGATCTGCTCATGTGACCACCGTGGCCGCCACCGCAGGCACAGGCAAGGCGCCTGTCCGCCGCATCCCCCTCCGCCGGTGCTACAGCCCGAACGCGCCGCCCTCGACGAGGATGACGATGCCGAGGCCGATCAGCACCAGCGGGAACAGTACGTGCTCCCAGCGCTCGAGAACCTCGGCGATCGGCTTGCGGGTGGCCACGAACCGGGCCGCAGCGACCAGCACCGCAACCAGGGCCAGGAACACCGCGGAGTAGGCGACGATGCCGGCGGTGCCGACGGTGGCGAACACCGGCACGTACACGCCGATGTTGTCGCCGCCGTTGGCGAACGTCACCGCCGCAACGGTCAGCGCGCTCACCGACTTCCCGGCGACCTTGCCCTCGTCGTCATCGTCATCGTCGTCGTCGCCGCGCCAGGCCCGCCAGGCTGCGAGCAGGCCGAGCGCCAGCGGGATGAGCCCGAAGTACGGGATTGCGGCCTCGGGCAGAAAGCTGCGCGCGCCCAGTGCGACGAGTACCGCCGCGGCCAGGATCGCGCCGAAGCCCAGGTACTGGCCTGCGAGGATCGCTGCGGTGGTGCCGCGCCGGCCGGCGCCGCGGGCGTAGAACAGCGACAGCACGATGATGTCGTCGATGTTGGTGGCCACGAACAGGCCGAGCGCCTGCAGCGTCCAGGTGGCGACGTCCACGAACAAGTTCTCCGATCAGTGTTTGCCCGGGTGGGCGTGGTGCGGCCTTCGGCCGGTCGTGCATGTGTGGGCGTGCCGGCGAGCGGGAGCGTCTGGTGGGTGGGTGCTCCGGCGAGCGGCGCCGGGCGGGTCAGGCGGCGATGCGCTCCCGGTCGGCCGGTGCGTGCAGACGGCCGATGCCGGGCAGGAACCGGCCGGCGCGGGTGGCGAAGGCGAGGTAGGCGGCGCCGTGCACCGCGCGCAGGTACGGCTCCTCGATGCTGCGGACCTGCAGCTGCACCGCGACCACCAGCGCGGCCAGCGCCGCGGCGCCCAACCAGGCCCGCTCGGCGTCGGTTAGCTCGGAGTGCGCGTGGACCTGGGCCGGGGCCACGCTCACCGGACCGTCGTTTCAGCGGTTTCCGCGGCGCCGACAGGCAGCAGCACCGACGAGCCGGCGACCGCGGTCAGCAGTCGGTGGCCGGCGTCGGTGAGCCGGTACATGACCAGCTTGCCGTCGCGGCGGGACGTGGACAGGCCCGCGGTGCGCAGGACGCGGCAGTGGTGCGAAGCCAGGTTTTGCGACAGCTCGGTGATCCAGGCAAGGTCGCACACGCACAGCTCCTCGCCCAGCTGCAGCGCCACAGCGATGCGCAGCCGGGTGGGATCGCCCAGCGCCTTCGCCTGCGCGGCCAGCGCCCGCGCCCGCTCCTCGCCGGTCAGCGCGGCACGGACCGCCTCAGCGTGCGGCAGATCGAGACACAACAGCTCGCAGGTGTCGCCGTTCATCGGTTCCCTTCGCATCCCGGTCGAGTCCAGACCAACATAGCAACAGGCGTTGGTACGAGCGAGCTGCGGCGGGATGTCGCCGCGATCTGGTCGAGGGTCACTGGGGCCGAGCGCGACGTGACGCCAGACCGGACCAGCATTCGCAAGCGGTGATCGTCCTCGTTCACGAGTTCAGTCAAGGCAATGGATTATTGCCAATAACCACCGGCACTGATCATCTAGATGCCGCCACGTGCTGAAAGAGAACGCCAATATTCCGTGAAGAACGGCACGAATGCTACCTTTGGAGGTAGTTCGGGCCCCGCTTTGCGGGGCCCATCGGCGTTTCTAGGGGTGACTAGTTGGTCATTGTCGGGTGGCGTTGAATATGCACGGTGGAATGAAAATCTACGCCGGCGCGCCGGCGGCTGCCCGGCACTACGTGGAGGCTGACCGCGGCCGGGCGGACGACTACTACCTCACCGAGGGCACCGGGATCGCCCGCCGGTTCACCGCCACCGACGGGCGCGTGGCCGAGCTGGCTCCGCTGACCGGCGACACCTACGAGACCTGGGTGGCCGGCCGCGACCCGGAGACGGGCGAGCCCAGGGGGCAGCTGCGCGGCGACGAGCACGCCGTGCGGTTCGCCGAGGTGGTGGTCAACGGCCCGAAGACCTGGTCGCTGGCCGCCGCGCTGCACTCGGACATTGCCCTCGCGTACGAGGCGGCGCAGGACCGCGCCGCCGAGCAGATCATCGCCTGGCTCTCGCAGCACGCCACCACCCGGGTCGGGCCGCGCGGCGGGCAGGTGCAGGTGCCGCTGGAGGTGCTGGAGGCGGCGACGGTGCGGCACTACACCTCCCGGGCGAACGACCCGCACTGGCACCTGCACCTACAGCTGCTGTCCCGAGTGTTCGCGGCCGGGAAATGGCGCGGCCTGCACACCGTCGGAATCCGCGACTTCCTGGGCGCGATCAACGGCATCGGGCACGCCGCGATGGCGTGTGACCCGGCATTGAACGCCGCCCTCGCCGCGAAGGGCTACACGAAGGGCGGTACTGGAGAAATACTGGAGCTCGCCGAGTACACGGGCCCATTCAGTGCCCGGCACGCGCAGATCGCCCGGAATGTGAACCGCTACGAAGCCGAATGGACCGCGGCGCACCCCGGCGAAACCCCCGTCCCGGGGCTGCGCCGGGCCTGGGACGCCCGGGCGTGGGCCGACGGCCGCCCGGACAAGGTCACCGCCCAGCCCGGGGTCGGGCTGCAGGAACGCTGGCGGGCCGAGCTGTCCGCCCTCGGCTACCGCGACCCCGCCAGCCCGGTCGACCTGACCCCCACCCCGATCGGGGCCCTCGATCGCGACGCGCTGGTGCAGCGCGCGCTGACCCGGCTCGCGGCCGGGCGGTCGGCGTGGAACGCCGCCGACATCCGGGGCGAGGCCGAGCGGCTGATCGCCGCCGCAGGCGTCGTCGGCGACGCCGGGGTGCGCATCGAGCTGGCCGAAGACCTCACCGCCCGCGCCCTCGATCGCTGCATGCCGTTGCTGGACCGCGACGGGGTGCCCGAGCACATCCGCGCCTGGACCTCCCAGACGGTCCTCGACGTCGAAGCCGACCTGACCACCCGGCTCGCCGCCCGCGGGGTACCGGACACCGACCTGGCACTCCCGATCGAGGGCGCGGCTGCCGCCGGCCGGTTGGATGCCGGCCAGGCAGCGGCGGTCGCCGCGCTCGCCGGCGACCGGCCCTTGGTGGTGGTGGAGGGCGCCGCCGGGGCGGGCAAGACCACCACGCTGGCCGCCACCCGCGACCTGCTCGAGGCGCAGGGCCGCCGGCTGGTGGTGGTCACCCCCACGCGCAAGGCGGCCAAGGTGGCCGCCGGCGAGGTGGGGACGGCCGCCGGGTCCGCGGCGTCTCTGGTCTTCCAGCACGGCTGGCGCTGGAACGACGAGGGGCGTTGGACCCGGCTCGCCGTCGGCCAGGTCGACCCGGTGACCGGCGGTGTCTACGCCGGGCCGAGCGAGGCGGCGCAGCTGCGGCCCGGGGATCTGCTGCTCATAGACGAGGCCGGGATGCTCGACCAGGACACCGCCCGCGCCCTGCTCACCGTCGCCGACGAATGCCAGGTCCGGGTGGCGCTGCTCGGCGACCGACACCAGCTGTCCGCGGTCGGCCGCGGCGGCGTCCTGGACCTCGCCATCGCCCAGGCCGACCCGGCGGCGCACCTGACACTCGACGCGGTGCACCGCTTCACCCGAACCGACGAGGAGGGCCGCACAACACCCGACACCGGCTACGCCGAGCTGACCCTGGCCATGCGCACCGGCGAGGACCCCGGCGCCGTCTTCGACGCCCTCCTCGCCCGCGGCCAGATCCGGCTGCACCCCGACGCCGCCGCGCTGCAGGACACGCTGGCCGCCACCGCCGCCGCCTCTCATGCCGAGGGCCGACCGGTGGCGGTGGTGGTGGTGGTGGACACCCGCGACCAGGCCGCCCAGTTCAACACCGCCATCCGCGAGCGGCTGGCCGTCGCCGGCCGGGTCGATGACCGGACGGTGGTCATCACCGGGGCCGGGGAGCGGATCGGCGCCGGGGACCGGATCGCCACCCGGCGCAACGACCGTCACCTCGACGTCGCCAACCGCGACACCTGGGTCGTTACCGCCGTCGGCCGCCGCGGCGGGCTGCTCGTCACCCCCGCTGTCACCCCCACCGGCACCGACCCCGGGAACGGGTCCGGCGGTGTCACCCCGGCCGGGGCGAGACCCCGGGTGCTTCCCGCGGACTACGCCACCGAGCACGTCGAGCTCGCCTACGCCTCCACCGCGTACGGCGTGCAGGGCGAGACCGTCACGGCGTCGCACGTGATGGTCGGCGAGCAGACCGGCGCCTCGTCGGCCTACGTCGGGATGACCCGCGGCCGAACGGCGAACACCGCCCACCTCGTCGCCGCCGACGCCGACGAGGCGCGGGAGCAGTGGATCGCCGTCTTCGCCCGCGACCGCGCCGACCTCGGCCCCGCCCACGCCGCCCAGCAGGCCGCCACCGAGGCCGCCCGCTACGCCCCATCCCGCCCGCTGGCCGACGTGCTGGCCGAGCTGCGCACGGCGTGGACCACCGAGCAGCGCTGCCTCCAGCGACTCGCCTACTGGGAACCACAGCGCGAGACGCTCCGCGAGGTGGTCGCGGTCGAAGCTCCCCACGCCGGCGAACTCGCCAACCTCGAAGCCACCCGTGAACGGACGGCGATCACCGCCGAACAGGCCAAGCAGCAGGCCGCAGCCAGCGGCGCGGCCCTCGCCGCCCACGCCGACTGGGTCCGCGACACCCTCCTCGCGCGCTGGGACGGCGAACGCCCCGCCACACGCGCAGCGGCAAAAACCGTGCTCGACGGCCCAGGCCGGCTCGGCCTCCGACGAGGCGCCGTCGCGCGGGCCGGCGAGCAGCTCACCGACTGGGCCGACCGGTGGCGGCCACACGTGCCGTCCCTGCCCACCGAGCGGAAGGACCTCGCGGAGGTTGCCGTCTGGTTCGACGACCGGCCCGCCCTGTGGAGGGCGCTCGACACCTCCGCCCACCAGGCGACCGAACAGGCCGACCCAGAACACGTCCAGCTCCGCGTCGCAGCCGACACCGCCCGGCACGCGGCAGGGCAGGCCAGGCGCGCACTGGCCGAGGCCAGCCGCCGGCGCGAGGAACGACTCGGCCCGTTTGGGCCGGTGGCCTGGGCCCCCGACCCGGCCGGCCGGCTCACCGACCTCCAGCGCGACATCGCCACCACCCGCCAGGAGCTGACCGACGCCCAGGCGCGCATCGCGACCCTCACCGCCGACCCGGCTCTCCGCGCCCAGTCGCCCGAGCGGCTCGATCGCGAGCGCGAGGCCTGGCGCACATGGCGCACGGCCGGCCCCGACCAACGTGGATCGGCGCGCCCGCGGCCGACCGCCCCCGTCCCGGGGGTCCCTCGGCCCGAAGAGGAGCGCCTCGGCTCGTCCCTCGCCCCGCGTGGCAGCGCCCCAGGCATCGGTCGATGAGCAGCGTGGCTCCGCCGGCGACCGCGGGTTCGGCCACGCGGAGCAGGAGAACAACTGGAGGTTTTCGGAAGCATCTGGCGGTCGGCTGTCAGCAAGGGCTCTGAATCGGCGCCTTCTCAGGTGACGGAGCCAGTCCACCCGACCAGAACGGAGCCAGCCATGCCCGACCATCCCGCCAGCCGCGAGCCCGAACTGCTCACCATCACCGAAGCCGCCGAGCTCCTCCGTGCTCCGGTCGCCACCCTGCGGTACTGGCGCCACCTGGGCACCGGCCCCCGCAGCTTCCGCCTCGGCCGCCGCGTCCTCTATCGCCACGACGACCTCCGCAGCTGGATCGACGCACAGCACGGCCAGGTCGCCCCTGGCCCACGAGGCAGGCAGTGAGCTGCCACCACCCGGCGCCCACAGGAATCCACAGAATGCCGATGCATCCACCGAAGAACAGGCGACCGACGGCAAGCTTGGCTCGGCAGATGCTCGCGTGAGCGGTAGAACCCCTCGTGCGCACGCCGTGGCCGGGGATCGAGGAGAGGCAGGTGGTCGGCGATGGTGTCGATCGCGAGAAGACCTGACGGTACGTACCGGCCGCGGTACCGCGACGAACACGGCAAGGAACACGCCCGCCACTTCAAGCGCAAGGTCGATGCCCAGCGATGGCTCGACGAGGTCACCGCGGCCGTGCAGACGGGCACCTACGTCGACCCCAAGCGGGCCAGGACGACCGTTGGAGAGCTGGCGCCCGTCTGGCTCGCCGGGAAGATCAACCTCAAGCCCACCAGTCGGGCCCGCTACGCCGACGTCCTCAAGACCCACGTCCTACCGCGCTGGGGGCACGTCGCGCTGATCCGGGTGACCCACGGCGACGTGCAGGCCTGGCTGTCCGAGCTCTCCGGCCGGGGGCTGGCCGGGGCCTCGGTCCGCAAGGCCCAGGGCGTCCTGTCGGGCATCCTCGGGCTCGCGGTGCGCGACCGGCGCCTGGCGGTCAATCCCGCCCTGGGCGTCGCCCTGCCGCCGATGGGCGAGAAGCGCCGGCGGTACCTCACCGCCGAGCAGCTCGACGCGCTCGCCGAGGCCGCCGGGCCCGGCCGGGTGGCGGTACTGGTGCTCGGCTACTGCGGGCTGCGCTGGTCGGAGCTGGCGGCGCTGCGGGTGCGGCACTTCGACCTGTTGCGCCGGCGGGTCCTGGTGGAGGAGGCGGTCACCGAGGTCGACGGCTCGCGCCTGGTGTGGGGTACGCCGAAGACCCACGGCCGCCGCTCGGTGCCGCTGCCGCGGTTCCTCGTCGACGAGCTCGCCCGGGCGGTCCTGACCCGCCCTGCCGACGAGCTGGCCTTCCCCTCGCCGCAGGGCGCGGTGCTGCGCAACCGGAACGCCCGGTCCGCCTGGTTCGACGCCGCGGCCCGGGCCATCGGGGAGCCCGGGCTCACGCCGCATGAGCTCCGGCACACCGCGGCCTCGCTGGCGATCAAGGCGGGAGCCAACGTCAAGGCGGTGCAGCGGATGCTCGGGCACGCCTCGGCGGCCATGACCCTGGACCGCTACGCCGACCTGTTCGATGACGACCTGGACGACGTGGCAGACCGGCTGGACGCCCTGCGGGCCGCAGCCCGCGGACGAGTTGCGGACCTTTTGCGGACTGAGACCCGGCGGGAGGGTTCGCCGGAGCCCCCGACGGAGGTGAATCCGCAGGTCAGCGGAGTGGAGACGAGGGGAATCGAACCCCTAACCCCCGCCTTGCAAAGGCGGTGCTCTGCCAATTGAGCTACGTCCCCGGGACGACCGCCGTGGCGGCCGGTGGTTCAGCGGGTGGTCGGAGTGCTGACCGCGTTCGGACCCCTGGTGGCCTCGTGCCACAGGTCCGCCTCGGCCTTGCCGCTCGAGCGCTTCCGCACGGCGGCCAGGGCACCGGCGGCGAGTGCGGCCAGCGCCAGCTTCTTCAGCACGCGGAGTGCCTCCTCGACCGGTCGGCGCCGGAGGCTGGTGCAACCGGCGGGCGTGCACACGGGTGGGCCTGGGAGGACTTGAACCTCCGGCCTCATCCTTATCAGGGATGCGCTCTAACCGCCTGAGCTACAGGCCCGTGAACCTCGGACAGCTTACCTGGCCCGTTCGCGGCGCTGACCGCGGGGGCCGAGGCGTTCGACAGAGGGCGGTCCTCAGTCGCGCTCGGAGAGCGTGAGCTCCAGGCCGCCGACCAGGTCGGAGCAGAGGTTGTAGATGAACGTGCCGACGGTGCACAGCGCGGTCATCAGCACGATGTTGATCGCGCCGATGATCGCTGCACCGCCGAACACCAGGCCCGGGGTGACGACGTCGCCGCCACCACCGTCACCGGACGCCGACCCGATCTGGCCGAACAGGTCGTTGAGGGTGTCGAAGACGTCGAGCGCGTTCAGCACCCCGTAGAGGATGCCGACAGCCACCATCCAGATGAAGAACAGCGCGATCGACAGGACCAGCGAGATCTTCAGCGCCGACCAGGTGTCGATGTGCCGCAGCTGCAGCCGCGCCCGACGGGGACCGCGTCCGCCGCCCGACCGCGGGCCGCGGCCCCGGGAGCCCTTGCCACTGCCCGGATCCGCCTCGGCCCCCGCCGACGACCCGGCCGCCGCGGCACCCGCCTGCGGCGCCCCGGCGGGCTGGCCCGCCGCCGGCGTGCTGCCCGTGCCGGGACCCTGCGCCCGCTGGCTGCCCGTCGCCGGGATGGTCTGCGTGGCGGATGCGGGAGGAGTGGCCGCCGGAGCGCCCGTCGACGCAGCACCGTCCCCGGCGGGGGAGTCGGTGCGCACCGAACTCTGCGTCCGGTCGCTCATGCCTGTCTCCCCATCCCCGGGCGGCGCACGCCGCTCCCCCGGCGTGACCGGGTCGGCCACGCTGTCATCTGCACCCAGATTAGGCGTCGGGCTCGTCGTTGTCCGTCGTACGGGCGATCGCCACGATCGACACGTCCTCCGGCAAGTTCATGAGCTTGACACCCATGGTGGCGCGGTCCTTGTTGTGCCGCACCCCGTTGACCGGCGTCCGGATGACACCGCCGCCGGACGTGATGGCGTAGAGCTCGTCGCCGAGGGTCACCGCCAGCGCGCCGACGAGGGCGCCCTTGCGCGCCTTCGGGTCGGCGGTCAGCACGCCCTTCCCACCACGCCCCTGGTTCGGGTAGTTCTCGATCCCGGTCCGCTTGGCGAAGCCCCGTTCGGTGGCGACGAGGACGTCGACGCCCTCCTGCACGACCATCATCGACAGCAGCTGGTCGTCCTCGCCGAGCGAGATGCCCCGGACGCCCTCGGTCGCACGGCCCATGGGACGCAGCGCGGTGTCGTCGGCCGTGAACCGGATGGACATCGCCTTGCGCGTGACCAGCAGCAGGTCGGAGTCCTCGCTGATCAGCGAGGCGCCGACGAGCTCGTCGCCGTCCCGCAGGTTGATCGCGATGACGCCGCCCTGCCGGGGGGAGTCGAAGTCGGTCAGCCGGGTCTTCTTCACCTGCCCGCGGGCGGTGGCCAGGACCAGGTACGGCGCGACCGAGTAGTCCTTGATCTGCATGACCTGGGCGATCTTCTCGTCCGGCTGGAACGCGAGGATGTTCGCCACGTGCTGGCCGCGGGCCGTGCGGTTGGCCTCCGGCAGCTCGTAGGCCTTCGACCGGTAGACCCGCCCCTTGTTCGTGAAGAACAGGATCCAGTCGTGGGTCGAGCCCACGAAGAAGTGGTCGACGATGTCGTCCTGCTTCAGCTGGGCGCCCATCACGCCCTTGCCGCCGCGGCGCTGGGAGCGGTAGAGGTCGCTCTTCGTGCGCTTGGCGTAGCCGGTGCGCGTGATGGTGACGACGACCTCCTCCTCCGCGATGAGGTCCTCCATCGAGACGTCGCCCTCGTTGGCGACGAACTGCGTGCGGCGGTCGTCGCCGTACTTGTCGACGATCTCCTTGAGCTCGTCGCGGACGATCTGCCGCTGCCGCTCGGGGGAGTCGAGGATGGCCTGCAGGTCGGCGATGCGGGCCTCGATCTCGGCCAGCTCGTCCATGATCCGCTGCCGCTCGAGGGCGGCCAGCCGGCGCAGCTGCAGGTCGAGGATGGCGACGGCCTGGATCTCGTCGACCTCCAGCAGCTCCATCAGGCCGGTGCGCGCGGCGTCGGCGGACTCGCTGTTGCGGATCAGGGCGATGACGGCGTCGAGCTGGTCGAGGGCCTTGGCGTAGCCGCGCAGGATGTGCGCGCGCTCCTCGGCCTTGCGCAGGCGGTAGCGGGTCCGGCGCTGGATGACCTCGATCTGGTGGTTGACCCAGTTGCGCACCAGCTCGTCGAGCCGCAGCGTGCGGGGCACGCCGTCGACGATCGAGAGCATGTTGCAGCCGAACGACGTCTGCAGCTGGGTGTGCTTGTAGAGGTTGTTCAGCACGACCTTCGCGACGGCGTCGCGGCGCAGCGTGATGACCAGGCGGCGCCCCACGCGGTCGCTGGACTCGTCGGCGATCTCGCTGATGCCCTGGAGGCGGCCCTCCTTGACCGACTCCGCGATCGACTCCGCGAGGTTGTCCGGGTTCACCTGGTACGGGAGCTCGGTGACGACGAGCTGCACGCGGCCGCGGGAGTCCTCCTCGACCGTGACGACGGCCCGCATGCGCACCGAGCCGCGGCCGGTCCGGTAGGCGTCCTCGATGCCCTCGCGGCCGACGATCAGCCCGTACGTCGGGAAGTCCGGCCCCTTGATCCGCTCCATGCACGCGGTGAGGGCTTCCTCGGCCTCGGCCTCGGGGTGGTCGAGCATCCAGAAGACGGCCTCGGCGACCTCGCGCAGGTTGTGCGGCGGCATGTTCGTGGCCATGCCGACCGCGATGCCCGCGGAGCCGTTGACCAGCAGGTTGGGGATGCGCGCGGGCAGGACGACGGGCTCCTGGGTGCGCCCGTCGTAGTTGCCCTGGAAGTCGACGGTCTCCTCGTCGATGCCGGCCAGCATCTCCATGGCCAGCGGCGTCAGGCGGCACTCGGTGTAGCGCATGGCGGCCGCCGGGTCGTTGCCCGGGGAACCGAAGTTGCCCTGGCCGTCGATGAGCGGGTAGCGCATGGACCACGGCTGGGCGAGCCGGACGAGGGCGTCGTAGATCGCCGAGTCGCCGTGGGGGTGGTAGTTGCCCATGACCTCGGCGACCGGGCGGGCGCACTTGACGTAGCCGCGGTCGGGGCGGAAGCCCTGGTCGTACATGGCGAAGAGCACCCGCCGGTGCACCGGCTTGAGGCCGTCGCGCACCTCGGGCAGGGCGCGGCCCACGATCACGCTCATCGCGTAGTCGATGTAGCTGCGCTGCATCTCCTGCTGGAGGTCGACCGCCTCGATGCGGTCGCGGGTGGGGATGTCCGTCACGGTTCAGGTCCTCGGGTTCGTTGCGGAGATGCGGAGCTGGGGCCTCGGACGTCGAGGCTCTAGACGTCCAGGAACCGGACGTCCTTGGCGTTGCGGGTGATGAAGCTCCGCCGGGCCTCGACGTCCTCGCCCATCAGGATGCTGAAGATCTCGTCGGCGGCCGCCGCGTCCTCCAGGGTGACCTGGCGCAGGATGCGGGTCTCGGGGTTCATCGTGGTCTCCCACAGCTCGCTGGCGTTCATCTCGCCGAGCCCCTTGAACCGCTGGATCATCTCGTCCTTGACCTTGCGGCCGCTCTCGGCGCCGGCCTTGACGACGGCGTCGCGCTCCTTGTCGCTGTAGGCGTACTCGTCGCCGATCTTGCCGCCCCACTTGATCTTGTACAGCGGCGGCTTGGCCAGGTAGACGTACTGGCCCTCCACGAGCGGCCGCATGAACCGGAACAGCAGGGTCAGCAGCAGCGTGCTGATGTGCTGGCCGTCGACGTCGGCGTCGGCCATCAGCACGATCTTGTGGTACCGGAGCTTCGAGATGTCGAACTCGTCGTGGATGCCCGTGCCGAAGGCGGTGATCATCGACTGGACCTCGGTGTTCTTGAGGACCCGGTCGATGCGCGCCTTCTCGACATTGATGATCTTGCCGCGGATGGGCAGGATCGCCTGGAACATCGAGTCGCGGCCGGACTTCGCCGAGCCGCCGGCCGAGTCGCCCTCGACGATGTAGACCTCGGAGTTGCGCGGGTCGGTCGAGCGGCAGTCGGCCAGCTTGCCAGGCAGGCCGCTCACCGAGAGCAGGCTCTTGCGGGCGAGCTTGCGCGCGTCCTGCGCGGCACGACGGGCCCGCGCCGCGGACGTGGCCTTGGTGATGATCGTCTTGGCCTCGGTCGGGTTCGACTCGAACCAGTGGCCGATCTGGTCGTTGCAGACCCGCTGGACGAAGCCCTTGACCTCGGTGTTGCCGAGCTTGGTCTTCGTCTGGCCCTCGAACTGCGGGTCGCCGAGCTTGACCGAGACGATCGCGGCGAGACCCTCGCGGATGTCGTCGCCGGTGAGCTTGTCGTCCTTCTCCTTGAGCAGCTTCTTCTCGACGGCGTACCGGTTGACGATCGAGGTGAGCGCCGCGCGGAAGCCCTCCTCGTGGGTACCGCCCTCGTGCGTGTTGATGATGTTCGCGAAGGTGTGCACCGACTCGGAGTAGGCGTCGGACCACTGCATCGCGACCTCGAGGGACATCGCCGTGTCGTTCTTGCCGACGCCGTCGGCGGAGAAGCTGATCACCGACTTGTGGATCGGGGTCTTGCGCCGGTTGATGTGGGCGACGTAGTCGACCAGGCCCAGGTCGTAGCGGTAGGTGATCTCGGTGGGCTCGAACGCCTCGTCCTCGTGACCCGGCGCCGGCGCCTCCTCGGCGACCGAGGTCTCCTCGGCCAGGCCGGTGTCGGCCTTGCCGTGCCCGGGGCGCTCGTCGCGCAGCACGATGGTCAGGCCCTTGTTGAGGAAGGCCATCTCCTGCAGGCGGCGGTTGATGGTGTCGAACGAGTAGGTGGTCGTCTCGAAGATGCCGCCGTCGGCCCAGAAGGTGACCGCCGTGCCGCGCTTCTTGGTGGGGCCGACCTCCTCCAGCGGGCCCGGCTTGGCCTCGGCGTAGGACTGGTGCCACTCCTTGCCGTCCCGCCAGACGCGGACGTCGAGGCGCGTGGACAGCGCGTTGACGACGGTGACGCCGACGCCGTGCAGACCGCCGGAGACGCCGTAGCTCTTGCCGTCGAACTTCCCGCCCGCGTGCAGGACGGTCATGATCACCTCGACGGTCGGGCGCTTCTCGACCGGGTGCATGTCCACGGGCATGCCGCGCCCGTTGTCCTCGACCCGCACGCCGCCGTCGGCCAGCAGGGTCACCTTCACGGTGTCGCAGTAGCCGGCCAGGGCCTCGTCGACGGCGTTGTCCACGACCTCCCAGACCATGTGGTGCAGGCCGCGCTCGCCGGTGGAGCCGATGTACATACCGGGGCGCTTGCGGACCGCCTCGAGCCCCTCGAGGACGGTGATGGAGCTGCCCGAGTAGGCATCCTGGGTCTGCGGTGCTGCAGCCACGTGCGGCCTTCCTTTCGCGCAACCGGGCACGCGACACCCCCGCGTGAGGGAGGGCGTGGAGGCGCACAACGGCGCTGAGCCGGTTGCTGGCGGTTTCTGTCACCGAGGATACCGGGTCACCGGCGCCGAATGCCGCCGTCCACGCCCTGACGTCGTGTCTGAGCCCCTTGCGGCTCGTCCGCCACCTCCGGTGCTGCCCGGCCCGGGGACACGCCGTCCCCGGGCCGCTGGACCGATCGCGGCGGGTCGGGGGCTCCCTACGGGCGGTCGCCGGACAGCGCCGCCGGGTCCAGGTCGGGCGTCCGCCCGCCGCTGCGCCGGTTCACCAGGACGGTCACACCCCACAGGACGACGCCGATCGCCAGCAGGACGCCGGCGATCCGGTACTGCTCGGCGGGGCGGCCCGCCCACGGCGAGGCGAGGAACGCGCACGCCAGCGCGCCGACGACCGGGAGCACCGTGGGCGTGCGGAAGTGGTCGCCGTCGACGTGCTGCCGGCGCAGCACCAGGACGGCGACGTTCACGACCGTGAAGACGACGAGCAGCAGCAGCGCCGTCGTCCCCCCGAGGGCCGGCACGGCACCGACGAAGGTGACCAGGCCGAACGCCAGCGCCGTCGTGAACAGGATCGCGACGGTCGGCGTGCGCCGGCCGCGGTGCACCCGCCCCAGCACCGGCGGCAGCACCCGTTCCCGGCCCAGCCCGTAGACCAGGCGGCTGGCCATGAGCATGTTGATCAGCGCGGTGTTCGCGACGGCGAACATCGTGATGACGCCGAAGATGCCGAGGGGGAACCCGGGTGCCCCGGCCTCGACGACCTGCAGCAGCGGGGTCTCGCCCTCGCTGAGCCGGTCGGCGGGGACGAGCGCGATCGCGGAGATGGACACCAGCACGTAGATGAGGCCGGTGATGCCCAGCCCGAGCAGGAGCACCTTCGGGAAGATCCGCCGCGGCTCCTTGCACTCCTCGGCCATGTTCACCGAGTCCTCGAAGCCCACCATCGCGAAGAACGCCAGGCCGGTCGCCGCGATCACGCCGGTGAGCACCGACTTCTCGCCCGTGTCGAACTCCGTCACCCGCGAGAAGTCGCCGTCACCGATGCCGAGGGCCCAGGCCCCGATCCCGATGACGATCAGCAGGCCGCTGAGCTCGACGCAGGTGAGCACCACGTTGGTCTTGACGCTCTCGCCGACCCCGCGGTGGTTGACCAGCGCGATCAGCGTCATGAAGCCCAGCCCGATGAGCGTGATCCCGATGCCGTCGCCCAGGTCGAGGCCCAGCACCTCGGCGGCGTTGGCGCTGAACGCCCGGGCCGCGGTGGACGCCGACGTGATGCCCGAGCTCATGACGGCGAAGGCGACGAGGAACGTCAGGAAGTGCACCCCGAACGCCTTGTGCGCGTAGAGCGCCGCCCCGGCCGCCTGCGGGTACTTCGTGACCAGCTCGAGGTAGCTGAAGGCGGTCACGAGAGCGACGAGGAAGGCGACCAGGAACGGCAGCCAGACCACGCCGCCGACCTCGGCGGCGACGGTGCCGGTCAGGGCGTAGATGCCCGTGCCCAGGACGTCGCCGACGATGAAGAGCAGCAGCAGACCGGGGCCCATCACCCGCTTGAGCGCGGGCTGACCGTCGGTCGTCCGGTCCTCCGTCGCGGCGTCGGCCATCGGGACCTCCTACGGGATGCGGGGTTGACCACCGTCGCCGGGGCGCGTCCGATCGTCGCGCTCCGCCCGGGCTCCCGCGATTCGAGCGCGCCGTCCCGATCGCGGCGACACTCGGGGCATGGCCGCCGAGGAACCGAAGCTCTGCCTGGTCACCGGCGCGACCGGCTACATCGGCGGGCGGCTGGTCCCCGAGCTGCTGGAGGCCGGGTACCGGGTCCGGGTGATGACCCGGTCCCCCGAGCGGCTGCGCGACCGGCCGTGGGCGGGCGACGTCGAGGTGGTCCGGGCCGACGCGACCGACGCCGGTCAGGTGGCGGAGGCCTGCGCCGGCGCGGACGTCGTCTACTACCTCGTCCACGCCCTCGGCGGCGGGCCCGCCTTCGAGGAGACCGACCGGCGAGCGGCCCGGACCATGGCGGAGGCGGTGCGGGAGGCGGGTGCCGGCCGGCTGGTCCACCTCGGGGCGCTGCGGCCGCAGGGCGAGGAGCTGTCCCCGCACCTGCGCTCGCGCACCGAGGTCGCCGAGATCCTGCTGGACTCGGGCGTGCCGACCGTCGTGCTGCGGGCCGCGGTGGTGCTCGGGTCGGGGTCGGCGTCGTTCGAGATGCTCCGGTACCTCACGGAGCGGCTGCCGGTGATGGTCACGCCGCGCTGGGTGCACAGCCGGATCCAGCCCATCGCCGTCCGCGACGTGCTGCGCTACCTCGTCGGCTGCGCACGGCTGCCCGCCTCGGTGAACCGGGCCTTCGACATCGGCGGGCCCGACGTCATGAACTACGCCGAGATGATGCAGCGCTACGCCGTGGTGGCCGGCCTCCCCCGCCGCCGGATCCTGCGGGTCCCGCTGTTCTCGCCCTCGCTGTCGAGCCACTGGGTCGGGCTCATCACGCCCGTGCCGGCGGGGATCGCCCGCCCGCTCGTCGAGTCGCTGCGCAACACCGTCGTCTGCACCGAGCACGACATCGCCGAGTTCGTCCCCGACCCGCCGGAAGGGCTGCTCGGTTTCGACGAGGCGGTCCGGCTGGCCGTCGCCCGGGTGCGCGACTCCGCCGTCACCACCCGGTGGTCGGGCGCCTCGGTGCCGGGGGCGCCGTCCGACCCGCTCCCCACCGATCCCGACTGGGCCGGGGGCACGCTCTACGTCGACGAGCGCACCCGCGCGACGACGGCGGACCCGGCCGAGCTCTGGCGGGTCGTCGAGGGGATCGGCGGCGACACCGGCTGGTACTCCTTCCCGCTGGCCTGGCGGGTGCGCGGCTGGCTCGACCGGGCGGTGGGCGGCGTCGGCCTGCGCCGCGGGCGGCGCGACCCGCAGAAGCTCTTCGTCGGCGACGCCCTCGACTTCTGGCGGGTCGAGGAGCTGGAGCGCGGCCGGCTGCTGCGGTTGCGGGCGGAGATGCGCCTGCCCGGGCTGGCCTGGCTGGAGTTCCACGTGGAACACGGGGACACCGCCGACGGCGCCACCGTCCTGCGCCAGCGCGCCACGTTCGCGCCGCACGGGCTGACCGGGCACGCCTACTGGTGGGCGATCGCGGCCTTCCACGGCGTGGTCTTCGGCGGCATGGTCAAGGGCATCGCCCGCGCCGCGGAGCAGCGCGGCTGACCCGCGTCCTGGCTCACCGTGGCGGGTCCTGGCTCACCGTCCACCGTGAGCCAGGACCCGGAACGATCAGGTCTCCTGATCATCACGGGGCTCAGACCAGCAGCTGGGCGGCGGCCAGTTCCCGGTAGAGCGGGCTGCTGTCCACGAGCTCGTCGTGCGTGCCCCGCGCCACGACCCGGCCCTGGTCGAGCACCACGATCTGGTCGCTGTCGAGGACGGTGGACAGGCGGTGGGCCACCACCAGCAGCGCGCGGTCCGCGGCGGCCGCGGCCAGCGTCTGCCGCAGCAGGCCCTCGTTGCGGGCGTCGAGGCTGGCGGTCGGCTCGTCGAGCAGGAGCAGGTCCGGCCGGGCCAGCAGGGAGCGGGCGATGGCCAGCCGCTGCCGCTCGCCGCCGGAGAGCAGCACGCCGTCGTCCCCGACGAGCACGTCCAGGCCGCGCGGCGACCGCCGCACCACCTCGGTGAGGCCCACGTCGGCGAGCACCGCCCAGAGCTCGGGATCGGTCGCGTCCGGCCGGGTGAGGAGCAGGTTGTCCCGCACCGAGCCGGCCAGCACCGGCGCCTCCTGCTCGACGTACCCGAGCCGGGCCCGCAGCGCCGCGCGCGGCAGCTCGCGGACGTCGGTCCCCGCCCACCGGACCGCCCCGGACCCCACCGGGTAGAAGCCCTCGATCAGCGCCAGGACGGTCGACTTCCCCGCCCCCGACGGCCCCACCAGGGCGACCCGGCTGCCGGCGGGCACCTGGAGCGAGACCCCGCGCAGCACCGGGGTGCCGTCCGGATAGGCGAACGAGACGTCGTCGAGCTCCAGCAGCGGCGCACCGGCCCGCGCGGTGCCGACCGCGGGCCGCTCCGGGCGCTCGTCGTGCTCGGGCTCGAGGCCGAGGATCTCCTGGATCCGGGCGAGGGCGCCCAGGCCGGTCTGGATCTCGGTCCAGGCGTGCACGAACCGGCCCAGCGGCATGACCAGCAGGAACAGGTAGAGGATGAAGGCGACCAGGTCGGCGACCGCGATCGAGCCGGTCGCCACGCGGTACCCGCCCAGGCCGAGCACCGCCAGGAAGGCCCCCTGGACGGCGATGGAGCTGGCCGGGGACACCAGAGCCTGGAGCCGCGCCACCTGGACACCGGCGGCGTAGGCCCGGCCCGCCGTCTCGCCGATCGACGCCACCTCCCGCGTCGTCGCGCCGCTGGCCCGGATCGTCCGGACCGCCGAGAGCGCCCGCTCCAGCGCCGCGGTCATCGCCCCGACGGCCTCCTGCGCCTGGCGGGACAGCCGCCGGACGCCGCGGGAGACGCTGATCGCCACCGTCATCCCCGAGCCGACGGCGACCACGGTGACCAGCAGCAACCAGACGTCGACGAGCGCCATGGCGACGAGGGCGCCGACCGCGATCACCACGGAACCGGCGATCTCGATGACCCCCGAGGTGACCGTGGCGCGCAGCAGCGTGGTGTCGGCACCGACGCGCGACATGAGGTCGCCCGTGCGCCGGCGGTCGTACTCGACCACCGGCAGCCGCAGCAGCCGGTCGGTGAGCGTCCGGCGGGTGCCGAGGACGACGCCCTCGGCCGTGCGCTGCAGCACGAACTGCTGCGCCGCCCCGAGGAACGCCCCGGCGACGAGGACACCCACCAGGGCCGCGACACCGGGCAGCAGCGACCGGCCCGCGCCGACCGCCTCGATGACCCGCGCGACCAGCGCCGGCTGCGCCAGCGCCGCGACCGCGCCGACCAGGGAGAGGCCGGCCGCGAGGCCCAGCGCCCGGCGGTGCGGCCGCAGCAGCGGCAGCAGCTCGCGCACCCCGACACGCACCGGGCGAGCGGGAGCCGGCTCCGACGTGCCGGGCGCTGTCAGCGGACCGGCCCGGTCAGTAGCCGGCGGCGAGCGCGCCGACGATCGCCGTCAGCAGCCGGGCGTGGTGCTCGATGAGCTGCGGCCGGTGCCCGTCCGGCCGGACGGCGGCGACGTAGCCACCCGCCATCCCACCCCGACGGTCCTCGGCACGGGTCCAGAACTCGTCGCCGTCGTCGCTGCCCAGGAGCAGTCCCTGCACCGCCGGGTCCTGGACGAGGCGGCGCACCTGCGGACCGTCCTCGGCGACCAGCAGCTGCCAGCGGCTGTCGAACGCCTCGTTCCCGCTGGGCAGCGGGACCAGGCCGCCGGTGCGGTGCTTCCAGAGCCGCGCCGGTGACAGCCGCATGCCCGGGACGGCGCCGAGCAGGGGTGCGGCCGTGATCGCGTACTTGGCCACCCACTGCTTGCCCCAGGGGTAGACCACGTCGAAGGCGACCAGGTCCACCGCGCCCGCGCGGCCGCGCAGCACCGCGGCCGCCCGGGCCTCCTTGCCGGGGCGCACCGGTGATCCGGCCATCAGCTCGGTGAGGTCGGCGTCCTCGGGGCCGCTGCCGTCCGAGATCGTCCAGCCGTGCTGGAGCGCCCAGCTCTGCGCGCCGAGCTGGTCCCCCTCGTAGGTGAACGCCCGCGTCATCTCGGGGTCGCGCTGCCGCCGGCGGCCGCCGAAGAGGCCACCGGTCCGCTCGGGGGCCCCGGTGGCGGGCGGGGCGGCGGGCGGCGTGGCGGGCGGGGTCCACGACGGGTCGACCCCGGCTCCCCGGTCGGGCGTGGCCGCCGGCAGGTCCCAGCCCGGCGGCTGCCACGAGGCGCCCTCGGCGGTGTGGTCGCTGTCGCGCGGCTGCTTGCGGCGGTCGGCGAAGTTGGGCTGGTCGGCGGGCTCGTCGCCCGAGAGATGGGCCGGCTCCTGCCAGCCGCGACCCGCCTCGTCGTCGTCGAAGCCGTCACGGTCCCGCGGGGTGCTCATCGGTGCCCTTCCGTCGCCTGTCGTGGAGTCGTCTCAGCCGTACGTGTCGCGCGGCCCCCGTCCGCGCACGGAGCGCGGGCCCTTCTTCCAGCTCGGGGCCGTCGGTCCCACAACGCGCAAGCGGGTCACGACGTCCCCGCCGACCTGCGCGCGCAGCTTGCCGAGGATCGTCGGCGCCAGCAGCCGCAGCTGCGTCGCCCACGCCGTGGACTCCGCGACGACCAGCAGCTCGCCCTCGGTGAGGGTCTCGGGGCGGCAGTGCTCGGCGATGTCGGGGCCGACCAGTGCCGACCACCGGCCGAAGACCGCGCCGACCCGGGTGCGCTCCGACCAGTCCTGCTCGCTGACCAGCGAGTCCACCAGCTTGCCGAGCGGCTGGGGGTCGTCGGCTCCCGGTCCGGCACCCGTCCACTTCCGCCGGGGACCGGCGATCCGCCGGCGCGTGGGCTGCGGCCGCGCGGCCGACGCGGCCCGTGCGGCCTCGAGCGCGGCACGGGCGATGTCGCTGGGGCGGGCAGGCCGCTCCTCGCTCACGGCGCCCTCCCCTCGCCCGCCGGTACCGCGTCCTTGACCAGGACGGCGTACCCGCCACCCACCTCCACCCGCGCGCCGCGCAGCTCCTGCGGCACGTCCTCGAGCACGGCCGCGGTGATCAGCGTCTGCTCGGCGGAGGCCGCGACGGTGGCCAGGGCGGCCCGCCGTTCGGAGTCGAGGGTGGCGAAGACGTCGTCCAGGACCAGGATCGGGTCCTCGCCGTCGGCCCTCAAGAGGGCGAAGGTCGCGAGCTTCAGCGCCAGCGCCAGCGACCACGACTCCCCGTGGCTGGCGAACCCCTTGGCCGGCGCCGGCCCGAGGTGGATGACGAGGTCATCCCGGTGCGGGCCGACGAGCGTCATGCCGCGGTCGAGCTCGTCGCCCCGCCGCTCGGCGATCCGCTCGCGCATGGCAGCCGTCAGCTCGGCCGCGGACGGCACGGGGCCCTCCGGCGTCACCGCCGTCCCGTCGCCGGCCAGCGGCACGGTCGAGGTGTAGCCGAGCCCGGCCACCGCCGCTCCCTCGCCGGCGACCCCGGCGTAGGCCAGCGCCATGTGCGGGGCGAGGTCGGCGACCAGCTGCAGGCGGGCGGCCAGGAGCTGCCCGCCGAAGTCGGTCAGGTGGCCGTCCCAGACGTCGAGGGTCTCGATCGCCTTGCCGCGCGCGAGTCGCGCCGTCTTGAGCAGGGCGTTGCGCTGCTTGAGCACGCGGTCGTAGTCCGACCGGACGCCGGCCAGCCGGGGCGTGCGGGTGACCAGCAGCTCGTCGAGGAACCGGCGGCGCTCGGTCGGGTCGCCGCGGACCAGGCTCAGGTCCTCCGGCGCGAACAGCACGGTGCGCACGAGGCCGAGCAGCTCGCGCGGGCGGGGGAGCGGGGCGCGGTTGACCCGCACCCGGTTCGCGCGGCCCGGGTTGATCTCGATCTCGACCAGCAGCTCGCGGTCACCGCGCCGCAGCGCCGCGCGGACGACGGCCTGGGGGTCGCCGTGGCGGACCATCGGCGCATCGCTGGAGACCCGGTGGCTGCTCATCGTCGCGAGGTAGCCGACCGCCTCGACGAGGTTGGTCTTGCCCTCGCCGTTGCGGCCGACGAACACCGTCGGGCCGGGGCCGAGCGCGAGGTCCACGCGCTCCCAGCTGCGGAACGACCCGAGCTGCAGGTGCCGGACGTACACGGTCACCCTCCCCCGGGGCCGCAGTGGCCACGTCGGCCCTGCTGGTTCATGCGGGGCGCTCGGCCTCCTGGGCCTGGACGGCGTGGACCGCGTGACCACCGAACTGCTGGCGGAGGGCGGCGACGGCCTTCATGGTCGGCGAGTCCTCCTGCCGCGAGACGAAGCGGGCGAACAGCGACGCCGCGATCGTCGGCATGGGGACGGCGTTCTCGATGGCCTGCTCGACGGTCCACCGTCCTTCGCCGGAGTCCTCGGCGTACCCGGTGATGCGGTCCAGGCCCGGGTCCTCCTGCAGCGCGCGGACCAGCAGGTCCAGCAGCCACGAGCGGATCACGGTGCCCTGCGTCCAGGAGGCGATGACGCCCGGGACGTCCTCGATCAGGTCGACGGCGGCCAGCAGCTCGTAGCCCTCGCCGTAGGCCTGCATCATCGCGTACTCGATGCCGTTGTGGACCATCTTGCTGAAGTGGCCCGCCCCGACCGGACCGGCGTGCACGAAGCCCGCCCCCGGCATGGCCTGCCCCGACTCGTCCTCGGGCGACGGCGGCTTGAGGGCGTCGAAGATCGGCTGGGCCTTGGCGACGTCCTCCTTCGTGCCGCCGACCATGAGCGCGTAGCCGTTCTCGAGGCCCCACACGCCACCGGAGACGCCGGCGTCGATGTAGCCGATGCTCTTCTCGCGCAGCATGACGTCGTGCAGCTGGTCGTCGGTGTACTTGGAGTTGCCGCCCTCGATGACGACGTCACCCGGGCTGAGCAGCTCACCCAGCTGCTCGACGGTCGACCGGGTGGGCTCGCCCGCCGGGACCATCACCCACACCACGCGGGGAGCGGACAGGGCCTCGACCAGCTCGGGGAGGCTCTCCACGTCGCGCTTGCCCGGCGAGTGGTCGTACCCGACCACCTCGTGACCGGCGCGGCGCAGCCGCTCGGCCATGTTGCCGCCCATCTTGCCCAGTCCGATCAGCCCCAGCTGCACGACGGAAGTCCCCTCTTGTCGATCTCGGATCCAGTGCCCATCGTGCTGGCCGCGGGTTCGTACCGCGACACCGGGGCTCACCCCGGGAGGCGCACCGGCATGATCAGGTAGCGGTAGCTCCCCGTGCGCTCGGCCGGACGCGACTGCTGGTCGTCGTCGGCACCGGGGTCGTCGACCCCGGAGAGCACGGCCGGCTTGAGCGGGCTGGTGAAGTCCATGCGCGCCCGCTCGCTGTGCACGGCGGCCAGCCCGTCCAGCAGGAACGTCGGGTTGAAGCCGATGGTGAGGGGCTCGCCGTCGAACTCGACGTCGCAGCGCTCCTCGGCCTGCCCCTCCTCGTCCGTGCCCCCCGCGCGCAGGGTGACCTGGCCGGGCGTGAACTCGCAGCGCAGCGGGGTTCCCCGCTCGGCGACGAGGGCCACGCGCTTCGCGGCGTCGGTGAACAGGCCCACCGGGAGCGTGGCGTGGGAGTTCGACTCGTTCGGCATGATCGCGCGGTACTTCACGAACTCGGCGTCCAGCAGCCGGGTCGTGGTCTGCCGGTCCTTCCCGGACAGGCCGAGGATGCCCTCGCCGGAGCTCCCCGACGACAGCGAGAGCACGATCTCCGGCCCGCTCGTCAGCGTCTTGGCGGCGTCGGCGAGCGTGCGCGCCGGCACCAGGACCGCCGCGGACACCCCCGGGGTCTCCGGGCGCCAGGCGAACTCGCGCACGGCCAGCCGGTAGCGGTCGGTGGCGGCGAGGGTGATCAGGTCGTCCTCGATCTCCAGGCGGACACCGGTGAGCATGGGCAGCGTGTCGTCGCGACCGGCGGCCACGGCCACCTGACCGACCGCCTCGGCGAAGACGTCGCTGTCGACCAGCCCGGCCGACGACGGCATCGACGGGAGGGACGGGTAGTCCTCGACCGGCAGCGTCGGGAGGCTGAAGCGGGCGTTGCCGCAGGTGATCGAGAGCCGCGGGCCCTCGGCGGTGATGTCCACCTGGTGCGGGGGGAGCGCCCTGGTGATCTCGGCGAGCAACCGGCCGGGGACGAGGACGCGACCGGCCTCGGTGGCGTTCACGTCGACCTCGGCGCGGGCGGACACCTCGTAGTCGAAGCCGGAGACCGACAGCTGGTTGCCGTCGACCTCGAGCAGGATGCCGGCGAGAACGGGTACCGACGGACGCGGCGGCAGGCTGCGTGCCGTCCAGGCGACGGCGTCGGCGAGCACCTCACGTGCCACCCGGAACTTCATCTCTCGACCCACCCGATCTGTTCAGCGTCCACGGCGCACCGGTGCAGGAGCGCGGAGCTGCGCCGCCGGTGCGGTGCTCATCGTGCCTGTTGCTGTGCCTCCGGGGGAAACCCTGTCCCTCGATGAGTGCTCCTGAGCAGCGTCGGGCCCCTCGGGCCGCAGCTTCCCCACCCAGAGTGTGGTTCGAGAAATCTCCGAGATAACTCCCTCATCCTCGTCATCACTGGTGTGGAAGCTGGGGATCGAGGCCCTTCGTGCTGCTCAGGGCCGGAATGGGCCTGTTGGCCCGTTGTGGGTGGTGACCGCTCCACCTGTGTCGACACGTGGACATCTCGACGGTTGCCCACCGTCCCCCGGCGGCGTCCACCCTCTGTCCCCTGCCTCTCCCGGCGCGATCCCCAGGTCGTGCCCAGGGGGTGCGCCGGCGGAGACGGTCGTGGACGGCACGTGGATCCAGCCGGCGCACATAAGCCCAGGTCAGCGAGGTGTCAAGGGGTTGTGTGGATGCCCGGTGATGGGCTAGGGGTGGGCGCCGGAAGTCACCGGTGGTGACGTCACGGGCACGAGATCTCCCCAACCTGTGCACATGTCTGGGGACAACTTCTCGACGAGTAGACGACGGTCACCGGCCGGATACCGGCTGCTACCGCCTTCGATGGCGGCATCTCCGGTGTCGACTTCTGTCCACCGCTGTGGACAAACCCTGGGATAGGGGTTGAGGGATGACTTGGGGTAGCCGGCGGATGACCGACGAGCGAGGGTTGGGCACGGCACTGGTCGCGCCGAGTGGGGCCCGGAGGGTCCCGCGCAGTCGAAGGACCCCGTCCCTCTCACCCCTCGCAGGCTCGGGGCGAGCCTCCGGACGGGGCCACGGTCGTCGTCGACCTACTGCCGGGCGCGGCTCTTGATGCGGGCGGTGAGCTCGGTGACCTGCGTGTAGGTGGCGCGGCGCTCGCTCATCAGGTTGGTGATCTTCTTGACCGCGTGCATGACCGTGGTGTGGTCCTTGCCGCCGAAGGACGCACCGATCCGAGGCAGCGACAGCTCGGTCAGCTCGCGGCACAGGTACATCGCGATCTGGCGGGCGTTGACCAGCGTCCGGCTGCGGTTGGAGCCCTGCAGCTCCTCCATCGTCACGGAGAAGTACTCCGCGGTGGCGGCCATGATGATCGCGGCGGTGATCTGCGGGCCCTGCTCGTCGCTGATCAGGTCCTTGAGCACCAGTTCGGCCAGGGGCAGGTCGACCTGCTGCTTGTTGAGCGACGCGAACGCGGTGACGCGGATGAGCGCCCCCTCGAGCTCGCGGATGTTGGTCTGCACCTTGCTGGCGATGAACTCCAGCACCGCGTCGGGCACCTGCAGCCGCTCGCCCCACGCCTTCTTGCGCAGGATCGCGATGCGGGTCTCCAGGTCCGGCGCCTGGACGTCGGTGATCAGGCCCCACTCGAACCGCGTGCGCAGCCGGTCCTCGAGCGTCGTCAGCTTCTTCGGCGCCCGGTCGGAGGTGATGACGATCTGCTTGCTGGCGTTGTGCAGCGTGTTGAACGTGTGGAAGAACTCCTCCTGCGTCCGCTCGGCGCGCTCCAGGAACTGGATGTCGTCGATGAGCAGGAAGTCGATGTCCCGGTAGCGCCGGCGGAAGTCCTCGGCCCGGCCGGAGTGGACCAGGTTGATGAACTCGTTCGTGAACTCCTCGGTGCTGACGTAACGCACCTTGACGTTCGGGAACATCCGCGCCGCGTAGTGGCCGATCGCGTGCAGCAGGTGCGTCTTGCCGAGCCCGGACTCCCCGTAGATGAAGAGCGGGTTGTAGGCGCGGGCCGGGGCCTCGGCCACCGCGACCGCCGCGGCGTGGGCGAACCGGTTGCTGTTGCCGATGACGAAACTGTCGAAGACGTACTTGGGGTTCAGACCCGGGTCCAGCCCGGCCGGGCGGCCGGACTCGGGACGGCGCCCGCGGCCTCCCCCGCCGGCGGCACGACCGCGCTGGTCGGTGTCGGCCGGTGCGTCGAGGTCGAAGGGGAGGACGTCGGCCGGGCCGCCGTCGTCCGAGCCGCCCCAGTCACGGCCGGTGGGCTCGGCGCCCCAGGTCGTGGTGGCCCAGTCCTCCGGGGCCCCGCGGTCGACCGGCGCACGGTCGGCCGGGCGCAGCTCCCGGACCTCGGAGTCGGCGCGGGCCGGCTCGTCGGCGGAGTCCCGGTCCCACGGTGCGGAGCCGACGGCGTCGGCGCGGACACCGAAGGCGCTGCGGCCGTCGTCGGCTCGGTCGCGGCTGGCCCGGTCCTCCTCGGCGCGCTGTGCCTCGGCGGCCGACCACGGTCGGCGGGTGGGCTCGTCGTCCTGGATCTCGGTCTGCGGGCCGGCGGGCGCGTCCTCGAGCTGGACGGCGACGCGGATGTCGCGGCCGAACTGCTCGGACAGCGCCTCGGCGAGGACCCGGCGCATCCGGGACTCGAGCACGGTCTGGGTGAACTCGTTGGGCGCCGCGAGCACTGCGGTGTCCTCGACCAGCATCAGCGGACGGGTGAGGTTCAGCATCGCGTTCTGCTGAGGGGACAGGCTCGTCGCCAGCCGCTCGCGGATCTGGTCCCAGACGGTCGCCAGGTCCAGCGTGGCATCGGCCATGCCGTTTCTTCCTCCCCGATCGGTGTCGACCCCGGTCCCTCGTCCGGTTCCCCGGCGTCCCCGGCACCGGTGGACGGTCCAGGAGGACCACCCGTTGTGGATGCACGGACGCACTGGGTCCACACCGGTGTCCACAGGCTGTGCACGGCCGGCGAGCGAGGCTGCCGGGGCCGGGCGCGGGTCCGGCACCGATGGGCATCGCTGCTGGTCGGAGGCCAGTGGAGGCGGGAGGACGGACGGTTCGACGGTCGGTTGACCGAGGGGGTCGGCCCGCGCGCCGTGACCATGACGTCCGACGCGGAGCGACGGCGACGCTAACAGCCTCATCCACAGCCCGGCAACGCTCCTGCGACGCGCCCGGGCGCGTCGGCTCCGGCGTGCCGCCGCGCTCCGGCACCGCGCCGGGGGGACCATGCGGAGTCGCGATCCGCCCGGTTCCCGGCAGCGGCGTTTCCTCGGCTATGCTGGCGGGAGTCTGTGGACGGTTCCGGCCGCCCTCGCTGCCCGTGCGGTGCCCCCGCGCAGGTGGAGAACGCCGGTGAACCGCTCCGCAGTGACCAGCTTCCGGGGTCGGCAGGGGCGCGGCACATCGCCGTCCGTCCCGGTCGCCCCGCGCGCGCCCGCCCACCGGTGGGTGCGCACCGCCGATGTCGTGTAGTGGGAGTACCTCGTGAGCAAGCGCACGTTCCAGCCGAACAACCGCCGACGGTCGAAGACCCACGGCTTCCGGCTGCGGATGCGTACCCGCGCGGGCCGGGCGATCCTCGCCGGCCGTCGGCGCAAGGGTCGCGAGAAGCTCTCCGCCTGACGTGCTGCCCGCGCAGGCACGCCTGCGCCGGCGTCCGGAGTTCACCGCGGTCGTACGGACCGGCAGGCGCGCCGGGCGGCCGACCATGGTGCTCCACTACCTCCCCGAACGGCCCGAGCAGTCGGGTGGCGACGTCACGTCCCCACCCACCGCCCGGGCCGGTTTCGTGGTCGGGAAGACGGTGGGCAACTCGGTGGTCCGCCACCGCGTGACCCGCCGCCTGCGCGCGGTCGTGCGCGAGGAGCTGCACCGGCTCCCGCCGACCGCCGACCTCGTCGTCCGGGCCCGGCCCGAGGCGGGTGCGGCCACCTCCGGGCTGCTGCGCCGCGACCTGGAGTCCGGCCTGGACCGCCTGCTCGGCGACCGGGTCCGGCAGCCATGATCGGGCGCGCGCTCCTGGCCGGCATCCGCTTCTACTCCCGGGCGATCAGCCCGGCGCTCCCGCCCCGGTGCCGCTTCTATCCCACCTGCAGCGCCTACGCGGCCGAGGCGATCGGCCGGCACGGCGCGGCGCGCGGCAGCTGGCTGGCGCTGCGACGGCTGGTGAAGTGCGCGCCGTGGCACCCGGGTGGCGTCGACCTCGTCCCGGACGCCGTCCGTGGAACCGGGGGGCCCGCCCGCTCGTCGGGCACTGCAGCGCCGCAGACACCGCACCACCGAGCCGACCCGCCGGCCCACCGCCGGGCGAACGAGGAGTCCTCCGTTGCTTGACTGGCTGTACACCGCCATCTCCTGGGTCATGGCGCGGTGGCACTCGCTGTGGAACTGGCTGTTCGGCGACCCGTCCCCCGAGAGCGGGCTGGGCGGGCTGGCCTGGGTGCTGGCGATCGTCTTCCTCGTCGTGACGATCCGCCTCATCCTCTTCCCGCTGTTCGTGAAGCAGATCAAGTCGCAGCGGGCCATGCAGGAACTCCAGCCGGAGATGGCCAAGCTGCGCAAGCAGTACGGCAGCGACCGCCAGGGTCTGAGCCAGGCGATGATGGCGCTGCAGAAGGAGCGCGGGGTCAACCCGCTGGCCGGCTGCCTGCCGATCCTGCCGCAGATCCCGGTCTTCCTGTCGCTGTTCCACGTCCTGCGCCGGCTGCAGCCGGGTGCCGAAGGTCTCTACAGCTGGTCGAACGAGCTCACCGACGAGGCCGCCCGCGCGAAGCTCTTCGGCGCCCCGATCTCCGCGTCGTTCAACATGACCGGCGAGAAGGAAGCGGCGATCCTCGCGATCCCCGGGGTCACGTACACGAACATCCGCATCGTCGCGTTCGTGCTCATCGTGATCATGTGCTTCACGACGTTCTTCACGCAGAAGCAGATCATGAAGCGCTCCGGCCCGGTCGAGGGCCAGGCCGCGATGGTGCAGAAGATCCTGCTCTACGTCATGCCGGCCGGTCTGTTCGTCTCCGGCTTCCTCTTCCCCATCGGCGTCCTCCTCTACTGGTTCACCAACAACCTGTGGACGCTCGGCCAGCAGTTCTTCATCCTGCGCAAGATGCCGCCGCCCGGCTCCGACGCAGCGAAGGCCAAGGCGGCGGCGGACAAGCCCGTCATCGACCCGAAGACGCTGGCCCCGAAGCCCGGCGCGAAGCCGGTCCGCCCCAAGGCCGGCCGCCCCGTGACCCCGCCCGCTGCAGACACCGCGCCGGCCGCCGACACCGCTCAGGCCGGCGACGGCGCCCCGCCGACGGACGACGGGTCGGCCAACGGTCGTCCGCCCGGCAAGGCCGGCGGAGCCACGCGGGCCGGCCAGGCGCCGCCGAACCGGGGGAAGCGCAAGCGCCGCTGAGCGCCTGCCGCCCCCGACGCCCCACAGACCACCGGGTCCGCCCGGAACGCCTGCACCGACCTGGGAGGAACCCCCGTGAGTGCCCCGCAGCAGCCCACCGACACCGCCACGGACAGCGAGACCAGCACGGCGCCCGGCACCGTCCTCACCCCGGCCGCGAGCGGCGTCGGTGATCCCGACCTCGCCACGGACGACGCCCTCGGTGCCGACGCGGTCGTGGAGGACGCCGACACGGACGAGGCGGACGAGGCGGATGAGGACGACGACGCCGGGGACGACCTGCTCGTCCGCGAGGGCGACGTGGCCGGCGACTACCTCGAGCGCCTGCTCGACATCCTGGACAAGGACGGCGACATCGACCTCGACGTGGAGGGCGACCGTGCGTCGGTGGCCATCGTCGGCGGGAAGCTGACCGATCTGATCGGCCCCGATGGCGCCACCCTCGAGGCGCTGCAGGAGCTGACCCGCCTCGCGGTGGCGCAGTCCACCGGGGTGCGCAGCCGTCTCATGCTCGACATCGGCGAGTTCCGCGCCCGCCGCCGGGCGGACCTCACCGCCCTGGCCGGCGACACCGCCCGCCGGGTGGCGTCCAGCGGCCAGCCCGAGCGGCTGTCGCCGATGAACCCGTTCGAGCGCAAGGTCGTCCACGACGTCATCGCCTCGGTGTCGGGCGTGCACAGCGAGTCCGAGGGCGAGGAGCCGAACCGCCGCGTCGTGGTCCTGCCCGACAAGTGACGGCTCAGGGCGGCCCCGCCGGGGAGAGTGCACCGCCCGCGCCGGCGTCCGCGGCGCGGGTCTTCGGTGACGCGTTGCCGCTCGCGGAGCGCTACGTCGGTCAGCTCGCGTCGGACGGGGTCGTGCGCGGCCTGATCGGCCCGCGCGAGGTGTCCCGCCTCTGGGAGCGGCACGTCCTCAACAGCGCGGCCGTGGCCGAGGCGGTGCCGGACGGCGCCCGGGTCGTGGACGTGGGCAGCGGTGCCGGCCTGCCCGGGATCCCGCTGGGTCTGGCCCGGCCGGACGTCGTCCTCACGCTCGTCGAGCCGATGGCGCGGCGGGTGGAGTTCCTCGACCAGGCGGTCGCCGCGCTCGGTGCCCCGACGGGCCGCACGTGGCGGGTCGTCCGGGGTCGGGCGGAGGAGCGGTCCGTCGTCACGGCGGTCGGACCCGTCGACGTGGTCACCGCTCGCGCCGTCGCCCCGCTCCCCCGGCTGGTCGGCTGGTGCCGGGGGCTGATGCGGCCCGGGACGCAGCTGGTCGCCCTCGTGGGCGCCCGGGCGCTGGCCGAGCTCCCGGCGATGCTGCCCGAACTGACCGCGGCCGGGATGCGTGACGTGCATCCGCGGGCCGTCGGTGCCGAGCTGGGGGACGCTGCCACTACCGTGGTGGTCATGACGCGCGGGGCACGGTGAGCCTGCACATCGCTGTTCCACGTGGAACAGGTGCAGTTGCGACCCGTTCCACGTGAAACGGGGGCGCAGATGACCGTGCCGCCCCGACGCAGGCGAACCAGGAAGGACCCGCGATGACCGACCCCGGTGAGCGGCTGCGCAGCAGCCTCGCCGCCGACCAGGCGTCCGCTCCTTCCTCCGCCGGGATGGCGGACTTCGACAGCCCCATCGCGATGGAGGCGCTGCGCGCCACCCGCGTGCTGCACGCGGCCGACCAGGATCCCTTCCCGGCGCCCAGTCGCATCCGGGTCATCACGATCGCCAACCAGAAGGGCGGCGTCGGCAAGACCACGTCGACGGTGAACCTGGGGGTGGCCCTCGCGCTCTACGGGCTGCGCACGCTGGTCATCGACCTCGACCCGCAGGGCAACGCCAGCACCGCCCTCGGGGTGGAGCACACGGTGGGGACGCCCTCGGTGTACGACGCCCTGGTCGGCGACAGCTCGCTGGCCGAGGTCGTCCACCCGACGACGGCGAGCCCCAAGCTGCTGTGCGTCCCGGCGACCATCGACCTGGCCGGCGCGGAGATCGAGCTGGTGTCCGTGGTCGCCCGCGAGCACCGGCTCCGGCGCGCGATCGAGGCCTACGTGCACGAGCTCCCGCCCGAGCAGCGGCCCCACTACGTGCTCATCGACTGCCCGCCGTCGCTGGGCCTGCTCACGCTGAACGCGCTGGTCGCCGGCGACGAGGTCCTCATCCCGATCCAGTGCGAGTACTACGCGCTGGAAGGGCTGGGCCAGCTGCTCAACAACATCGACCTGGTGCGCCAGCACCTCAACCCGGGGATCTCCGTCCGGACGATCCTGCTCACGATGTACGACGGTCGGACCAAGCTCGCCGACCAGGTGGCGGACGAGGTGCGCAACCACTTCGGCGACCTCGTCCTGCCGGCGGTCATCCCCCGCAACGTGCGCGTCTCCGAGGCGCCGGGCTACGGGCAGTCGGTCCTCACCTACGACCCGGGGTCGCGCGGCTCCACCAGTTACGTCGAGGCGGCCCGCCAGCTCGCCGAGCGCGGCGTGGACCTCCCGCCGCTCGAGCGCACGGGCATGGCCGGCGTCAGCCCCGCTCCTCCGGTCGCCGCACAGCACGCAGTCAGCACGCAGGAGAGCCAGTGAGCAGCCCACGGGTGAGCGGAGAGCGGTCATGACGAAGCGCGGCGGCCTGGGCCGGGGCCTGGCGGCCCTCATCCCCACGAGTGCTCCTCCCGAGCACACCGCGGCGGCGGCCGCCGCTCCCGCCCCGCCGGCTCCCGCCGCGGAGACACCGGCGGTCAGCCTCGTCCCCGACCCGGCACCGCCGGCCGAGGGCACGGCGCCCTCGCCGGTGCAGCCGGTGGACGACGCTGCCGGCGCCGTCGGTGTGCCGGGCGCGCAGCTGCGCGAGGTCGAGGTCACCTCCGTCGTCCCCAACCCGAAGCAGCCGCGGCAGGTCTTCGACGACGAGGCGCTGGAGGAGCTCACCCACAGCGTCAAGGAGTTCGGTCTCCTGCAGCCGATCGTCGTCCGCGAGAACGGGGACGGCGCCTACGAGCTCATCATGGGTGAGCGCCGGCTGCGGGCCGCCCGCGCCGCCGGGCTGGACACCGTCCCGGCCATCGTGCGGGACACCACCGACGACGCGATGCTCCGCGACGCCCTCCTGGAGAACATCCACCGGGTGCAGCTCAACCCCCTCGAGGAGGCCGCCGCCTACCAGCAGCTGCTCGAGGAGTTCGGTGCCACGCACGAGGAGCTCGCGGGCCGGATCGGGCGCAGCCGCTCGCAGGTCACCAACACCATCCGGCTGATGAAGCTCCCGGTGAAGGTCCAGACCCGTGTCGCGGCCGGCGTCATCTCGGCCGGCCACGCCCGTGCGCTGCTCGGCCTGCCCGACCCCGAGGCGCAGGACGCCCTCGCCACCCGCATCGTCGCCGAGGGCATGTCGGTGCGCGCCACCGAGGAGGCGGTCGCCCTGGCCGCCGCGGAGCGGCCGACCGCCAAGCGGCGGACGCGGAACATCTCCGCCCCGGGGGTCGAGGAGCTCGGCTCCCGCCTGTCGGACCGGTTCGAGACCAAGGTCAAGATCCAGATCGGCCGGTCCAAGGGGAAGATCGTCGTCGAGTTCGGATCGGTCGACGACCTCCAGCGGATCATCGGCGTCATGGCCCCGGAGATCACCGGACGGCGCCCCGAGGCCTGATCCGCCACACGTACGGAGAAAGGCGGGGAAACGTCACTGACGTTTCCCGGCCTTTCTCGTCGGCCGGCCTCCGGTCGTTAGCGGGCCATCGCCGCGCGGCGCGCGAGCAGACCGGCGAGGACCTCGCCCAGCTCGTGGCCGGCCGCCTCGACCGACATCGGGAACATGGACGTCTCGGTCATCCCCGGCGAGACGTTCACCTCGAGGAAGTGGACGTCGCCGTCCGGGGAGACGATCGCGTCGGTGCGGGACAGATCGGCCAGCCCGAGCACCTCGTGCACGCGGACGGCCAGCGCGGCGGCGCGGGCGGCGACGTCGCCGGACACCCGGGCCGGCGCGTGGTACTCGGTCAGCCCGGGTGTGTACCGGGCGGTGTAGTCGAAGACGCCCGACGCCGGGGCGATCTCCACCGCCGGCAGCGCCTGCGGCCCCTCCCCCAGGTCGATCACCGAGATCGCCAGTTCGGTGCCCTCGACGAAGCGCTCCACCATGACGGTGTCGCCGTACGCGAAGCAGCTGACCATCGCGGCCGGCAGCTCCTCGACGTTGCTCACCTTCTGCACGCCGAGCGCGGAGCCGCCGGAGGCGGGCTTGACGATCAGGGGCAGGCCGAGGCGGGCGACCATCAGGTCGAGGACGGCGCCGGCGCCGAGCTCGCGGAACGTGCTGTGCGGCAGGGCCACCCAGTCGGGCGTCGTGGCACCGGCGGCCCGGACGACGGACTTCGCGGCCGGCTTGTCCCATGCCAGCCGGCAGGCGGCGGCGGGCGAGCCGACGTAGGGCACGCCCGCGAGGTCGAGCACCGCCCGCAGGGCGCCGTCCTCGCCGGTCGCGCCGTGCAGCGCGATGAACACGGCGTCCGCCGGCGAGGCGGCCAGCCCGGGCAGCAGGTCGGCGTCGGCGTCGCGGATCTCCGCGTCCACGCCGGCGCGGGCCAGCTCCTCCCACACCTGCGTCCCCGACGAGAGGCTGACCTCGCGCTCGAAGGTCAGGCCGCCGCTGAGGACGACGGCGCGCAGCCCGACGGCGGCGTCCCGTGCCGGCGAGGGGGCCGTCGACCGGTCTGCTGAGGGATGGGTCATGCCCGTCCGTCCTCGTAGGTGTCGCTGTTGGCGGGTCCGACGATCGTGCCCGACCCGGTGAACGGCGCCTCGGCGCCGGGCCGGACGGCGCGGAAGGTGCCGGTGTCGACCGTGTCGAAGGTGGAGTGCAGGTCCAGCTCGGCCTCGATGACCCGGGCCAGGCGCCGCACCCCCTCCCGGATGGCGTCCGGCTCCGGGTAGCAGTAGGACAGCCGCATGTACTCGCGACCGCTGCCGTCGGCGTAGAAGCCGATGCCCGGGACGTAGGCCACCAGGGCGTTCACGGCGCGCGGCTGCATGAGCTTGGCGTCCAGGCCGTGCGGGAGCTTGAGCCACACGTAGAAGCCGCCGTCGGGGCGGGTCCAGGTCGTGCCGGCCGGCATCATCGCGTCCAGCGACTCCAGCGTGGCATCCCGGCGCTCCCGGTACAGCTCGGTGAACAGCTTGATCTGCTCGCGCCACGGCTGGGTGTCCAGGTAGCGGGCGACGGCGTACTGGGTGAGCGACGGCGGGCAGAGCACCTGCGCCTCCGTGGCCAGGACGAGCTTCTCGCGGACGGCGAGCGGCGCGAGCACCCAGCCGACCCGCAGCCCCGGCGAGAAGGTCTTGGAGAACGAGCCGAGGTAGATGACCCGCTGGGAGTCACGCGCCCGCAGGGCCCGCATCGGCTCGTGGTCGAAGCCGAGCAGGCCGTAGGGGTTGTCCTCCACGATCAGCAGGTCGTACCGCTCGGCGATGGCCATGACCGCCTCGCGGCGGGGCTCGGTGAGCGTCACGCCGGCCGGGTTGTGGAAGTTCGGCACGGTGTACAGGAACTTCACCCGGTCGCCGGCCGCCCGGCACTCGGCCAGCGCCTGCTCGAGCGCCTCGGGGATCAGCCCGTCGTCGTCCATGGCGACGTGCCGGACCCGGGCCTGGGCGGACTGGAAGACGCCCAGGGCGCCCACGTAGGAGGGCGCCTCGGCGAGGATGACGTCACCGGGGTCGACGAAGACGCGGGTGACCAGGTCCAGGCCCTGCTGCGAGCCGACCGTGACCACGACCTCGCTCGGCGAGGCGTCGGAGATCCCCTCGAGGGCCATGACGTCGCAGATCCGCTCGCGCAGGCGCGGATCGCCCTGCCCGGAGCCGTACTGCAGCGTCTGGGCGCCCATCCCGGACACCAGGTCGCCGATCATGGAGCCGACGGCGTCGAGGGGCAGCGCGGTGACCGCGGGCATGCCCCCGGCCAGGGAGACCACCTCGGGCCGGCTCACCACGGAGAAGAGCGCCCGGATCTCCGAGGTCTTCATGCCGTGCGTGCGTGCTGCGTACCTGTCCGCCAGCGGGTCAAGCCGCGGATGCCGCGGCACGACGTGGGGATGCGCACCGTGCGTCAGGTGCGTCCCCTGCTGACCGGGACCGGCGGGTGAGCCGGGCGGGGTGGTGGGCACCTTCACGAGTGTAAGGACGCCCGGCGGCGGCACGACCGGGCCGCCTGCAGAAATGGACTGGAATCGGGCTAGATGCGCTCGGGGAGCACGAAGGTGCCGGTGGGCGGGTCCGCCTCGGCCGGCAGGTAGAGCCGCTGGACGGCGGCCAGGACGGCGGAGGCGACCGCGCTGCGCACGCGGGCGTCGAGCAGCAGCAGACGGTCGACCGGGTGCGAGAGGTAGCCGCAGTCGAGGCGCACGGCGGGCATGCGGGTCATCCGCAGCAGGTCCCAGGTCTTGGGGTGCGACCCGAGGTCCAGCATGCCGGTGCGGGCGAGGACCTCGCGGCGGGCCAGGTTGGCGAACTCCTCGCCGACCGTGGACGAGGCGCCCGACCCGGTGCCGTAGTAGTAGCTGGCCACCCCGCGCGCGTGCTCGGAGCTGTGCGCGTCCAGGTGCAGCGCGATGAACAGGTCGGCGCGGGCGTCGTTGGCGAACGCGGTGCGCTCGGCCGGTGACGGGTTCTGGTCGCGGCCCCGGGTCAGGTAGACCGTGGCGCCGGCCGCGGCCAGCCGTCCCTCGATGCGCGAGGCCAGGTCGAAGACGAGGTCGGCCTCGGTGGTCTCGCCCTCGACGAAGCCGGTCTCGGCTGCGCCGTGCCCCGGGTCGACCACGATGCGGCGGCCGATCAGGTGCGGGCCGCTGTCGACGAACGAGGCGCTCTGCCGCAGCAGCTGCGGCCGGCCGCCGGTGACCTTGCGGCCGAGCTGGCGCAGCGCCCGCAGGGTGGCCGGGCCGCAGGTGCCGTCGGCGGTGAGGCCGTAGTCGCGCTGGAAGGTGCGCAGCCCCACCTCGGTCTCGGGCCCGAAGACGCCGTCGACGGGTCCGGCGTCGTAGCCGAGCTCGTGCACCCGCTCCTGGAGGCTGATGACGTCGTCGCCGCGGATGGGCCGCTCCGGGTCGTAGCGCAGCAGCCGGTCCCCCAGCGACCAGCGGGCCTCGTTCAGCGCCCGGTAGGTCTCCTCGCCGACCCGCCCGTCGACCGACAGGCCCCGGTTCTGCTGGAAGTGACGGACCGCCAGCTCGGTGGCGGCGTCGTACTCCGCGTCGTCCAGGGCGATGTTCGGCAGGGTGGCCATGGCGTGCGGCGGCCGGGCCTGGGCGGTGCCGTCACCGTCGGGCAGCAGGCCGAGGCTCCGGAGCGCCGTCTGCACGTCGGCGACGGCGGGACCGCGGTCCCCGAGGCGCAGGATCTGCATACGGCTGTCGGCTCCCATCGTGTCCCTGATTGTCGTCCTCGCGGACCGTGACGGCCCACCGGGGTCCACCCGGACGAGCAAGGGGCCCGCCCGTCCGGGTGGACGGGCGGGCCCCAGGTGGCTCAGCGTGAGCCCCGGCCTGGCCGGGGATCAGCGGATGTAGTCGGCGAGGTCGTTCAGGATCGCGCCCTTGGGCTTGGCGCCGATGATGCTCTTCACCGGCTTGCCGCCCTGGAACACCGTCATGGTCGGGATCGACATGACCTGGTAATCGCGGGCGATCTGCGGGTTCTCGTCGATGTTCAGCTTGGCGATCGTCAGCTTGTCGCCGTGCTCGGCGGCGATCTCCTCGAGGACGGGGGCGACCATCTTGCACGGGCCGCACCACTCCGCCCAGAAGTCGACGAGCACGGGCTTGTCGCTGCCCAGGACGTCGCTGGCGAAGCTGGTGTCGGTCACCGTGACGGTGTTGCCTGCCATGGGTCGTTCTCCCTTGTCTCGGCTTGCTGGGTGCCTGTCGGGTCAACCGACGGGCAGGTGGATGTATGCCCGGTCAGCGCTCGTCGAACGTGTCGGCGAGCCAGCGCTCGGCGTCGATGGCTGCGGCCGCACCGGTGCCGGCAGAGGTGATGGCCTGCCGGTAGATGTGGTCGACGACGTCGCCGCAGGCGAAGACGCCGTCGATGTTGGTGCGGGTGCTGGGGTGCTCGACCTGGATGTAGCCCTCGTCGTCCAGCTTGAGCTGGCCGGCGAACAGCTCGCTGCGCGGGTCGTGCCCGATCGCGACGAACATGCCGCTGACCGGCACGGTCTCGGTGGTGCCGCTGGAGACGTCGGTGAGCTGCACGGCCTCCACGGTGCTGTCGCCGAGGACGTCGGTCACCTGCTTGCCGAGCTCCCAGCGGATCTTCTCGTTGTCCTGGGCGCGCTTGACCATGATCTTCGACGCGCGCAGCTCGTTGCGCCGGTGGACCACGGTGACGCTCTTGGCGAAGCGGGTCAGGAAGGTGGCCTCCTCCATCGCGGAGTCACCGCCACCGACCACGACGATGTCCTGGTCGCGGAAGAAGAAGCCGTCACAGGTGGCGCAGGCCGAGACGCCGCGGCCGAGCAGCCGCTCCTCGTTCTCCAGGCCGAGGTACCGGTACTTGGACCCGGTGGCCACGATCACCGCGTGCGCGCGGTGCACCTCGTCGCCCACCTTCACGATCTTCGGCTCGGCGGTCAGGTCCACCTCGGTGACGTCGCGCGCGACCAGCTCGGCGCCGAACTTCTCCGCCTGGGTGCGCATGTCGTCCATGAGCTGCGGGCCCTGGATGCCCTCGGGGAAGCCAGGGAAGTTCTCCACCTCGGTGGTGGTCATCAGGGCGCCGCCGAACTGCGAGCCCTCGAACACCAGGGGGTGCAGGTTGGCGCGCGCGGCGTAGGTGGCAGCGGTGTATCCGGCCGGACCGGACCCGATGATGATGAGGTCGCGGACGCCGTCGTGCTCGGCGGGCGGGATCGCGGGGTTCGCGATCTCCTCCGTCGTCACGGCGGGGCCAGGGGTCGGGAAGTCACTCACGGGCGGCACAACGAGGATCGTAGGGGCGGCATTCCCCGGCAACGCGCTGCCCTGGCCTACCCGGCCGCCCGGACCCCGACCTCGGAGATGTTCGCGGAGAAGCCGCCCTCGCTCGGCACCAGCCCGGTCAGCCACACCAGCACGTACCGGGCCGACACGGGCTCGTCGAAGGCCAGCTCGGTCTCCTGGCCCAGTTCGGCGTCGGCGACCGGGGCGAACCCGTCCAGCCCCGCGTCGGCGGAATCGCCGGTGCGGATCTCGACGGTGGCGCCCGGCGCGCTGGTCGTGATGGTGACCGCCGCCAGGTCCTGCGCGGAACCCAGGTCGAGGAGGAGGCCGACGCCGTCCTTGAGGTTGCCGAAGGCCGGCGAACCCCGGTACTCGTAGGTCGACCACGACGTGACGGTGTCGCCGTCGAAGGCCAGCTCCACGTCGCCCGGGTTGTCGGGGTCGCCGTCGCCCTGCGGGTCGAAGACCTCGGCGCCGGCGATGGCGACGGCCGCGCCGGGTTCCGCCGCGGCGCCGGTGCCGGAGCCCTGGGCCGGCACGCTCGACGACGGCGTGGAGCCCGGCGTCTCGTCGACGTCGCCAGCGACGGAGATGACGCCCTTGCCGAACCAGAACGCCAGGGCGGCGACCACGAGGAGGGCGAGCAGGGGGAGGCCGACGACGACCAGGCGGTGCCGACGGGCGCCGTCCTCGTCGATGTCCGTGGTGCCGGTGGCCGGCTCCTCGTAGCCCTCGTCCAGGACGCCGAACGTCTCGTCGTCGTAGCGGGTGGGCGGGTTCGGCACCGCGGACCCGGCGTAGGCGCCGGCGGCGGGCGCGACCGATCCCGCGGCGATCGTGTCGCCGCCGAGCGCGGCGGGGGCGACGGTGGTGTCCGTGACCGGCCGCACCGGCGGCACGGGGGGCAGCGTCTGCGGGTCGAGCCGCACGGCCTCGCCCGCGGTACCCGGGGTCGCGCCGTCCGCGGGGTGGTCGGAGGGCTGCTCGGCCTGCCGGTCGCGGAGCCGGCGCAGCCAGCCGCTGTCGGTCTCCTCGGCGCGGGCGGCGGCCGACATGGGGCCCGGGCGCGACCGCTCGGCCAGCAGCGAGGCCATGGCGGCGACGCTGGAGAGGCCCTGCCCGGGCTCGGCGGAGCGCGCCCGGCGCACCAGCGCCACGAGGTCCGACGGGCCGGTGAGCCGCCGGGGGCCGGGCTCCGACGGGTCGAGCCCGGTCAGGCAGGCCTCGAGCAGGGCGCCGAGGGCGGTGATGTCGCCGTCGATCGTGCCGGTCGCGGCGGGCACGGCGCGAAGCCCCACCAGGCCGTTCGGGCGCAGCACCACGTTGTCCGGGGTGAGCCCGCCGACGGCCAGGCCGACGCGGTGCGCCTCGGCGACCCCCTCGGCGAGGCGGCGCAGCACCGTGCGGACCTCGCGGTCGGGCATCGGCCCGCGGGCGAGGCGCTCGGCGAGGGTCTCGCCGTCGATCCACTCGTTGACGACGTACGCGGCGCCGCCGGGGCTGGCGGGGTCTCCCGTCCCCTCGGAGGCGTCGTAGACCATCGCGAGGGCCGGGGTGGCCAGGCCGCCGGCGGTCAGCGCGCGGCTGATCCACGCATGCGCGGCCGGACCGGCCGGGGTGTGCACGCGGATCGCGACGTCGCGGTTGAGGACGCGGTCCTTGGCCCGCCAGCACTGGATGACGCCGGTGGGGGTGGGCTCGTCGGGGCCGATCTGGTCGAGCGGCCGGTAGCGGTCCGGGAGGCCGGTGGTCGTCGATGTCATCGACACTGTCGACCCCCTGTCCTGTGGCGGCCGCCGACGCGAGCGCTCCGACGGTGGCGGTGCACCGCGCGAGGATCCGCTCACCCGCGCTCCCTCCGACCCCTGAGCGCCGCGAGGGGCTCCCGGACCTCGGGCACACGGGCGATCACGAGACCCGCGAGAGCCACACCGCCGATGACCACGGTACCGACCAGGACCGTCCCGAGCGACCCTGCCAGGGCCGTGCCGAACAGGTCTTCGGTCACGTTCCGGACAAGGAACCCGGCACCGCCCGCGACCACCGACACCGCCGCCATGCGCAGCACCGGCCCGAAGGTGGTGCGCGAGCTCAGCCCGCCCAGCCGGCGCCGCAGTGCCAGGTCGCCGATCACCCAGCCCGCGACGTAGGTGACGCTGGTGACGAGCATCAGGCCGGCCACCACGTCGTCGGGCCCGACCACCGCGGGCACGAGGAGCAGCAGGGGGACCCGGACGGCGACCATGCCGACCTGGATCAGGGTGGGGGTGCGGGCGTCCTTCATCGCGTAGAAGACCCGCAGCTGCAGCAGCGTCACGGCCATCGGGAGCAGCCCGAACGCGCCCACGGCGAGGGCCACGCCGATGCTCTCCGCCTCGGCGACGGACGTGTTGCCCCGCGCGAAGACGACGACCGCCAGCGGGGGGCCGAGGACGACGAGCACGGCGGTGACCGGCAGCAGGCCGAGCGCGGACAGCCGCGTGCCGAGGGAGAGGTCCCGGACGACGCCGTCGACGTCGGAGCGGGCCGCGGCCCGGCTCATCCGCGGGACCAGGGCGGTCAGCAGCGCGACGCCGATGATCCCGTAGGGCATCTGGAACAGGAGGCTGGCGATCGCGAGGGCGCTCGAGCCCAGGCCGCCCTCGCGGCCGGCCTCGTTGGCGATGCGGGTGGCCACGACGACGCCGATCTGGCTGACCGCCACGTAGCCGATCACCCAGAGACCGAGCGTCCCGGCCTCGCGCAGCCCGGTCTCGCGCCACCGCCAGCTGGGCCGCAGCGGCACGCCCGCGCGGCGCAGGAGGGGCAGCAGGACCAGGGCCTGCACGGCGATGCCCAGGGTGGTCCCGACGCCGAGCAGCCAGACCTGGCCCGGCGTGATGGTCACCTCGGTCAGCTCGCCGGGGTCGCTCGCGGCGATGAACAACCCACCGGTGGCGATGACGACGACGTTGTTGAGCACCGGCGCCCACGCGGGGGGTCCGAAGACGCCGCGGCTGTTGAGGATCGCCTGGGCGAGCGCCCCGATGCCGTAGAACACGATCTCGACCAGCAGGATGCGGGCCAGCCAGTTCGCCAGCTCCACCTGCTCGGGGTTGTCGGAGATGCCGTAGAGGGCGGTGAGCAGCGGCGCCGCGAGGACCGCGATCCCGGTGACCACGACCAGGCCGGCGGTGGCCAGGGTCATCAGGCGCTGCGCGTAGCCGACCCCGCCGTCCCGGTCGCGCTCCTGCGCGTGCACCAGCAGGGGGACGACGACGGAGGTGAGGACGCCGCCGAGCAGCAGCTCGTAGACGATGTTCGGCAGCGTGTTGGCCGTGTTGTAGGCGTCGTTGACCAGCCCGACGCCGAGCGCGGCCGCCAGCACCATGGTGCGCAGCAGCCCGGTGATCCGGGAGACCAGCGTGGCGACCGCCATGGTCCCGGCGGCGCGCAGGATCCCCCCGGCGGCGCCGGGCGCCCCCTCCCGCTGGTCGGCCTCCTCCTCGGTCTCCGCGGCCGGCCCGCGGGGCACCGGCGGCAGCACGGTGATGACCTGGGTGAAGTTGTCGTCGGCGGCGGGTACCCAGCGGTTGCGCAGGGGTGGCACCGGGGGCAGCGGCCGGGCGGCGGGCCGCGGGGTCACCGACGGGGGGACCGGCGGCTGGTCCGGTGCCGTGGTCCGGGCGGCGTCCCCGAACGGCGTGGACGGTGGTGGGGCGGCGCGGTAGGGCGGTGGCGGCAGGCCGGGTCCGCCCCCGCGCCGCGGGGGACGGGGCGCCGGAGGCGGGACGGGCGGCCGGCCGGCGCGCACCCGCTCGTCGGCCGGCCGCCCGTCAGCCGGCCGTTCGTCGGGTTCCGCGGTCACACCGGGCTCCGGTTCGGCGGCGGCAGCAGGGGCGCGCCCTCGGGGCCGCCGTCCGCGGCCCCCTCGGCGGCGGCGCGGCGGCGGCGCAGCACGAAGTTGACCAGCCGGCGCAGGAAGAGCACCCCCAGGAGCCCCGCCGCACCGATGGTGATGATCAGCGAGATCGAGCCATAGGCCGTGCTCTTCACCTGCAGCGAGATCTCGTCGCCGAGGGCACGGCCACCGGGTGTCATCAGCTGCGCCCGGACGGCGAACCCGCCCGCCTGGCGCACCTCGGTGGGCACCTGGAGGGTCGAGCGCTGCCCCGGCAGCAGCGTCTGGGTGCCGATGTCGCCGATGGACAGGCCGCGGCTGCCGCGGGTGCGCACGTCGAGCCGCACCTCGACGGTCATGGGCAGGTCGTTGCGCACCGTCAGCACCAGCGGGGCGTCGCTGGAGCCGAGGCTGTAGGTGCCGTCGGCGGGCGCGAGCAGGGTCACCTGCTGCAGCGCGCGGTCCAGCGACGCGTGCAGCGCCGTGGCGACCTGGCGGAAGTCCTCCGCGTCGTCGCGCCGCGTCGCCGCGACGGTGCGCGCGATCGCGGCGTCGTAGCTGCGCAGCGCGGTGTCGTCGTCACCCACGACGGCGCCCGCGAGATCCTCGCGGGTGGTCACGGCCGCGACGACCTCGAGCATGCCGGCCGGGTCGAGCGACGAGGCGTCCGGCAGGCCGGTGAGCTCGCCGGCGGGGGAGGCCGGCCCGGCCGAGAGCCCGGCCAGCGTCGCCGCGCGCAGCCACGGGAGGCTCGCGGTGTCGGCCATCATCGAGCCGGCTCCCTCGGGTCCGGCCTCGACCTCGCGCGGCGGCGCCACGAGGACCGTCTGCTCCGTGCCCGCCGGGGCCTGCAGGCTGAGCAGGGCGAGCTCGGCGAGGTAGCGCTGCTCGGCCATCCGCGCCCCGCCGGGGGTCTGCTCGGCCGAGCCCACGACCGCACCCAGGGTCGGGTCGGCGACCAGGACGTCGAGCGGCCCGGCAGCGGTGGTCACGGCGGTGCGGGCGGCGGCGGTGGCGTCGGCGAGGCCGGTCGCGTCGTCGCCCTCGGAGACCGCGCCCGCGTCGAGGACCACCTGCCGCACACCTCCGGCCTGCAGGACGGGAACGGTGTCGGCGCGCAGGGAGCCGCCGGGCGCCCAGGCCAGGTCGGTGCGCGGCTCGACGTCGAGCGCGTCGGCGAGGATGGCCGCCCCGGCGCTCTCCGTCGGCTCCTCGGGCTCCGGTGCCGACGACTCCGCGGCACCGGTGGACTGGGTGGCCGCCGCGCCGTCCTCGCTGCGGGTGCTGCCGGGCGGGTCCTGGGCGGTGCCCTCCGGGGTCCCGGGCAGGCTCCGGGTGATGACGTCGGGCAGTCCGGCACCGGTGAGGGCGTCCGCGTCCACGTCGCCGTAGGGCAGCGCCACCACCGGGTGGACGGCCGCGGCGTCGGCGAGCCGGTCGAGGAACGCCGCCGCCTCCTCCGTGCCGCGGCCCGGCCGGCCGTCGACCTCGTAGGGCCCCGCCGCCATGAGCTGCAGCTCCTCGACCAGCGCCGGGTCGACGGCCAGCGCGACCTGCAGGACGGGGGCGATCTCGGCGCCGGCGCCGGTCACGCCGCTGGGCAGCCGTTCGACCACCGCGAGCGCCCGGTCCAGGCGCCCGCCGCTGCTCACGGCATCGGCGAGACCGTCGTCCCGGAAGCCGCCGGACGGCGTGCGGTGGGAGGGCTCGACGATCGGCCACAGCCAGGCGACCGCCGTCGTGGCCTGGGGCGCGGTCGGTTGCTGGACGACGTAGGTCGACAGCTCCCCGACGCGGCGCTGCTCGACCCCGTCGACGACGCCGTTGACGTTGAGCAGCACCGGGTAGACGCCGTCCTCGGTCAGGCGCAGCTCCTCGGCGGCGACCGTGTAGCTGAACGGCAGCTCGCCCCCGGGTGCCAGCTCGCCGTCGACCGGGGTGAACGGCGCGAAGACCGTGGTGGCCGGGTCGGGGTCCTGCTGGTCGGCGGCGAGTTCGGCGCGGGTGGTGAGGACGGCGCCGCGCTGCAGCCGGACACCTAGGTCGGTGATCGTCGAGCCGCCGGTGTTCGTGAGCGTGCCGGTGACGGTCACCAGCGAGCCGGGCGTGATGGTTCGCGGCTCGAAGCGGCCGACCTCGATGGCCACCGGCCGGTCGGCGTCGACGGCCTCGTCCTCCCGGGTCGACGGGTCCTGGTCGGCCGACGGGTCCTCCGCGGTCAGGCCCGGGAGGCCGGCCGGGGCCGCCAGGGCGGGCGCCGCGGGCCCGAGCACCGCGAGACCGAGCGCCGTGGCGAACAGGGGGGCGACGGCGGCGCGCGGCAGCGCCGTCGGCGTCACGCGCTGTCGGCCAGCAGTGCCGGCGCGCGCTCGACGAGTGCCCGTTCGTCGGCGTAGGCGAGACGGCCGCTGAGCTCCTCCAGCGGCACCCAGGCAACCTCGGTGACCTCGACGTCGGCGTCGGAGAGCGCTCCGCCGATCGCGCGGAGGAGGAAGTGGTGCACGGTCTTGTGCACACGGCGGCCGTCGGCGACGAACCAGAAGTCGATGATCCCCAGCGGGGCGACGACCTCGCCGATGATGCCGGTCTCCTCCGCCACCTCCCGGACGGCGGTGTCCTCGGGGGTCTCCCCGGCCTCGATGTGGCCCTTGGGCAGCGACCAGAGCAGTCGCCCGCGCCGGTCCGTGCGGCCGATGAGGGCGGCACGGGGCCCCGTCACACCGTCGTCGGCGACCACCAGGCCCCCGGCTGAGGTCTCGTCGACCCGGCGGAGCCGGCGGCCGGGGCGCCCGCGCCCGCCCGTCCCAGCCATGCCAGGAGGGTAGCGCGCGTGCGGCGACAGCTCCGGGAGCACGGAGCCGACAGGAGCGAGCACGGCGGCGGGTCCGGAGCCCGACCGAGGTCGCAGGGCCACGGCACTACCCTGACTCGTCGTGTCCGATGAGCCGTCGCGTCCTCCGTCGCCCGAGCCGGTCCCCCCGGCGGTGCAGGCGACGGTGCGGGAGCTCGTCGACCTCTCCCCCGTGCTGACCGAGCTGGGCGAGCGCTTCACCGCCGCCGGCTTCGAGGCGCACCTCGTGGGCGGCTCCGTGCGGGACGCGCTGCTGTCGGCCGGTGCCGGCGTGGCGCAGGTGCCCGGCGATCTCGACGTGACGACCGACGCCCACCCCGACCAGGTGCTCGACCTGCTGCGCGGGTGGGCCGGTTCCACGTGGAACACGGGGATCGCGTTCGGCACCGTCGGGGCGGAGGTCCGCGGGGTCCGGCTGGAGATCACCACCTTCCGCGCGGACCGCTACGACCGGGAGTCCCGCAATCCCGAGGTCGCCTGGGGGGACTCCCTCCTCGACGACCTCGTCCGGCGCGACTTCACCGTCAACGCGATGGCGGTCTCCCTGGGCGCGGACCGGACGGTCACCGATCCCTTCGGCGGGCTCGGGGACCTCCTCGCCCGGCGGCTGCGCACCCCCGGCCCGGCCACCGACTCCTTCGCCGACGACCCGCTGCGGATGCTGCGCGCGGTGCGCTTCGTGGCGCAGCTGGGCCTCACGCCGGCCGACGACGTCGTCGCGGCGATGACCGCGATGTCCGGCGAGCTGGCCCGGATCACCCCGGAACGGGTCCAGGCCGAGCTGTCCAAGACCCTGCTGCAGGACTCCCCCCGCGCGGCGCTGGAGCTCTTCGTCGGGACCGGTCTGGCCGACGTCGTCCTCCCGGAGCTGTCCGCGCTGCGCATGGAGATCGACGAGCACCACCAGCACAAGGACGTCTACACCCACTCGCTCACGGTGCTCGACCAGGCGATCGCGCTGGAGAAGGCCGACCCCGGCTCGGGGTCCCCGGACCTGGTCCTGCGGCTGGCGGCGCTGCTGCACGACATCGGCAAGCCCGCCACCCGCCGCCACGAGCCACGCGGCCGCGTCTCCTTCCACCACCACGAGGTGGTCGGCGCGAAGCTGGTCCGCAAGCGGCTGGCCGCCCTGCGCTACTCCAAGGAGGTCGTGGAGGCGGTCTCCCGGCTGACCTTCCTGCACCTGCGCTTCCACGGCTACGGCACCGGGGAGTGGACCGACTCCGCCGTCCGGCGCTACGTCACCGACGCCGGCGACCTGCTCCCCCGCCTGCACAAGCTGGTCCGCTCCGACTCGACGACCCGCAACCGCAGACGGGCGGCGGCGCTGTCGGCGACCTACGACTCCCTCGAGCAGCGGATCGCCGAGATCTCCGCGAAGGAGGACCTCGCGCGGGTGCGCCCGGACCTCGACGGCAACGCGATCATGGAGCTCCTCGGCCTGGGCCCCGGACCCGAGGTCGGCCGGGCGTGGCGGTTCCTCAAGGACCTGCGGCTCGAGCGCGGTCCGCTCGACCGCGACGACGCGGAGGCGGCGCTGCGCGAGTGGTGGGCGGCCGAGCAGGGCTGAGCCCCGGCTCCAGCTCGCCCCCGGCGTTGCCGACAATCCTCCCGTGGACCAGCAGCCCGACGGGCACGGCGACCCGGGTCGTCTCCCGGCCTCGCCGACCGGCCGGGTACCGCAGTGGGTGCTGGACGAGGCGGCCGGCCTCCGCGTGGAGCCGGTCCCCTGGCGCGCGCCGGTTCCGCCGCCTCCCCCGCCGCGGCGCCGTCGCGGCCGGTCGGTGCTGCGCGCGCTGCTCGTCGTCCCCCTGGTGGTGCTGCTGAGCCTGGGCGCCTCGGTGCTGGTGGGTCCGAGCACCTGGCCGTGGACCCGGGTGTCCCCCGACCTCCCCTCGGCCGCGCCCGAGGTCACGCCTCCGACGCCCACCTCGCCGCCGGACCGCCCGACACCCGGGTACGAGGCCGCCCGCACACCGCTGGGCCGCCCCCTGCCCGCGCCGCCCGAGGGCGGCACCCACTCCTTCATCGCCGTCCAGCCCGACGGCGTCACCCCCGTGGCCTACGACCCCTGCCGTCCCGTGCACTACGTCGTCCGGCCCGACAACGCGCCGGCCGGCGGCGAGGAGGCCGTGCACGCGGCGTTCGCCCGCCTCTCCGAGGTGACGGGCCTGCGGTTCGTGCACGACGGCGGCAGCGACGAGCCGTCGACGCTGGACCGCCCGATCTTCCAGCCCGAGCGCTACGGGGACCGCTGGGCGCCGGTGCTGGTCGCCTGGGAGACCGAGGAGCAGAACCCGGCGCTGGCCGGGGACACCGTGGGCCAGGCCGGCAGCGTCGCGGTGGCGCTGGGCAAGGGCACCCAGGTCTACGTCACCGGCACGGTCTCGCTGGACGCCGGCCGGATGCCGGAGATCCTGTCGTTCCGGGACGGCGCCGAGACGGCGCGGGGCATCATCCTGCACGAGCTCGGCCACCTCGTCGGCCTCGGCCACGTCGACGACCCCGAGCAGCTGATGTACCCCGAGGCACGCCGCGAGGTCCCCGACTTCGCGTCAGGCGATCTCACGGGGCTCGCGGTCCTCGGGAGCGGTCCCTGCGTCCCCGAGCTCTGAGGCCTCAGCGGGCCAGGCGCGCGAACCCGACCGCGGCCAGCAGGTAGCCGACGGCCACCACCACCGGCACGAGGGACGAGATGCCCGACTCCGGGAGGACGAGCGCCCCGATCAGCAGGGCGAGCACGAAGGTCAGGTTGAAGAGGGTGTCGTAGACCGAGAAGACCCGGCCGCGGTAGTCGTCCTCGACGGTCTCCTGGAGGGTGCTGTCGACGCAGATCTTCACCCCCTGTGCCACGAAGCCCAGCAGCACGCCGACCACGACCACGGCGACGGTGCTGAACCGCAGGCCGAGGACCACCTGGGCGACGGCGCCGAAGACCAGCAGGGCCGGCACCCACCGGCGGGTGCCGATGGCCCGCACCACCGGGGGCGTCACCACCGCGGCGAGCAGCGTCCCCACCGCGGCGGCGGCCACGACCTGCCCCAGGCCGAGGATGCCGCCCGGGAAGAGGCCACCGCCGTCGGCGAACGTGTTGCGGTAGAGCAGCAGCGTCGTGAGCGTGAAGATGCCGTAGCAGAGCCGGTGCAGGCCGATCGCGAGCAGCGCCGCCGCCGCCGGTGGGAGCGCCGCGACGTGCCGCGCGCCGGCCACCATGCCCATGACGGTGTCGCGGGCGGTCTCCCGGGCGGAGCGGTGGACGGCAACCATGTGGTCGGGCCCGAGGTAGGGCCGAGGGAAGCCGCTCACGACGACGGACGCGGCGAGGTAGGGGACCGCGGAGGCGAGGGCCATTGCGGCGTACCCCGGGTCGGCCGCGCCGGTCGCCTCCAGCGCCAGGATCGCCGCCGCTCCCCCGACGACCGTGGCCACGCCCCCGGCCGTCGTCGACAGCGCGTTGGCGGCGACGAGGGAGGGCTCGTCGGTGGTGTGCGGGAGACCGGCCGACAGCGCCGAGAGCACGAACCGGTTCACGGAGAAGACCGCGAGGCCGGCCGCGTAGAAGGTGGCACCCTCGACGCCGCCGAGGACGAGGGCGGCGACGACCGCCACCAGGCCCGCGCGGACGAGGTTGGCGCGCAGCAGCACCTGCCGGCGGCTCCACCGGTCCAGCCACACCCCGGCGAACGGCCCCACGAGCGAGTACGGGAGGAGGAGGACGGCGAAGCCCGCGGCGATGTCCAACGGCTCGGCGGCCCGCTGCGGGTTGAACAGCACCGTGCCGGCCAGCGCGGCCTGGAAGACGCCGTCGCCGAACTGCGACAGCAGCCGGGTGCCCAGCAGTCGCCGGAAGTCGCCCCGCTGCAGCACGTGGCGGACCCCGGTCTGCACCTGCGGCACCCGGTCACCCTACGGGCGGGCCCGTCCGGGAGGCCGCGTATCCGCAGGCCGCGAGGGATCCGCCACCGGGAGCGCGCGGGTGGGGCACACTTGTCCCGATGACCCCGGCGCCCTCGTCACCCGACCCCGAGTCCGGCCGCCCGGTAGGGCCGGCGACGGGGCGCCGACGCGTCCCCGCGGTACCCGTCCTCGACATCGGCCGGCTCGACGACGTCCGCCCCGGTTCGCTGCTGGTCGCGATGCCGGCGCTGACCGATCCCACCTTCGCGGGCACCGTCGTCTACGTCCTCGACCACTCCGACAACGGCACCCTGGGCGTGGTCCTGGGCCGTCCGAGCCAGGTGGAGATCCGCGACGTGCTGCCCGGCTGGTGCGACCTCGCCGTCTCCCCCGGGGTGTTCCACGTGGGCGGACCCTGCGAGACCGACACCGCGCTGTGCCTGGCCACGTCCCCCGTCGTCGTCGCCGACGGCGAGGGCCCGCTGCGCAAGGTGGCCGGCGACGTGTACCTCGTCGACCTCGACAGCGACCCGGACGACCTGCAGACCGAGCTCAGCGGCCTGCGGGTCTTCGCCGGCTACGCGGGCTGGTCGCCGGGCCAGCTGGCCGGGGAGATCGCCGAAGGTGCCTGGGCCTGCGTCCCCGGCCGGCCCCACGACGTGCTGAGCGAGGCGTCGGGCCCGGAGCTGTGGCGCGCGGTCATGGGTCGGCAGACCGGCCGGCTCGCGGTGCTCTCGACCGCCCCAGCAGACCCATCCGTCAACTGAGGGTGTCCGGATCGCTCCGGATCTGGTAGGAAAGTGCCTGGGAGAGGGCGGTCTGGGGAAGAGGCCGCCCTCTCCCGCTGTCTGGGGCCCCGTCCGATGCGGACGGGGCCGTCGTCATCTCCCGGGTCATATCCCGAGCAGGGCCGCGACGTCGGCGTGCTCGGCGGCGTCGGCGGTCTCCTCCTCGGCGGGCAGGTCGATCCGGCGGATCCCGTGGTCCGACAGCGTGATCGTCACGTCGAACCCGGCGTCGGCGACGGTGGTCACGAACTGCGTGAGCAGGTCCTCGGAGGCGTCCACCGCGATCGTGCGGCCGCCGGGCGCCCCGAAGAGGGTGGCCAGCCGGCTGTCGATCGACCGCTGCCCCTGCCAGGTCCAGTCGCCGTCGAGGAAGGCGCGCGGGTCGTCGTCGCTGCGTGCGGACAGGTTGAGCAGCACCTCGGTGAGCACGTCCACCAGCAGCGCTGCGCCGTCGGCCTCGGTGCCCGAGGTGGTCGGCCGCCGCAGGTAGGACACCGCCGGGGTGCCCGCACCGGCCAGCGCGTCGGTGAGGCCGGGCACGTCACCGACCCAGACCTCGTCGGGCGTGAAGAACAGCGTCCGGACGTCGTCGGGGCGGCCGTCGTCGAAGCTGGTCACCGCCTGCGCGCGGCCGACGTCCTCGCGGAAGTCGACGGTGCCGGTGAGGGTGAGGAGCTCGTGCTCGCCGTACGGGGCGGTGACGACGAAGTCCGCCCCGCCGCGCTGCTCGTTGCGCTGCAGCAGGGCGGCCAGCACGCCGGCCTCCTCCTCGGTGACCGCGTCGCCGGTGGCCCGCACCCCGGCGTCCGACGTGCAGCCGGTGGTGAGCGTCAGCCCCAGCCCGGCCGCGAGGAGCAGGCGGCGGGCACGGGACGGCATGCGGTGGAGCGTATTCAGCCGGGGGCCCGGCGCCCCGCAGGACGCGACGAGGCCCCCGCTCCGTGGCGGAGCGGGGGCCTCGTGCGTCAGCGGGTCAGCGCTCGACGTCGCCCCGGATGAACGCGTCGACGGCGTCCCGGGCCTCGCTGTCGCTGTACTGCACCGGCGGGCTCTTCATGAAGTACGAGGACGCCGACAGGATCGGGCCGCCGATCCCGCGGTCCTTGGCGATCTTCGCGGCACGGACGGCGTCGATGATGATGCCGGCCGAGTTCGGGGAGTCCCAGACCTCGAGCTTGTACTCCAGGTTCAGCGGGACGTCGCCGAACGCGCGGCCCTCCAGGCGGACGTAGGCCCACTTCCGGTCCGACAGCCACGGCACGTGGTCCGACGGGCCGATGTGCACGTTGTCGGTTCCCATGTCGCGGTCGACCTGGCTGGTGACGGCCTGGGTCTTGGAGATCTTCTTCGACTCCAGGCGCTCCCGCTCGAGCATGTTCTTGAAGTCCATGTTGCCGCCGACGTTGAGCTGCATGGTGCGGTCCAGCTGCACGCCGCGGTCCTCGAACAGCTTGGCCAGCACGCGGTGGGTGATGGTGGCGCCCACCTGGCTCTTGATGTCGTCGCCCACGATCGGGACGCCGGCGGCGGTGAACTTGTCCGCCCACTCCTTGGTCCCGGCGATGAACACCGGCAGCGCGTTGACGAACCCGACGCCGGCGTCGAGCGCCGCCTGCGCGTAGAACTCGGCGGCCTGCTGCGAGCCGACGGGCAGGTAGCAGACGAGGACGTCGGCACCGGACTCGCGCAGGGCGGCGACGACGTCGACCGGCTGCTCGTCGGACTCCTCGATGGTGGCCCGGTAGTACTTGCCGAGGCCGTCGAGGGTGGTGCCGCGCTGCACGGTGACGCCCAGCGGCGGGACGTCGGCGATCTTGATGGTGTTGTTCTCGCTGGCGACGATGGCCTCGGAGAGGTCGCGGCCGACCTTCTTGGCGTCGACGTCGAACGCGGCCACGAACTCCACGTCGGACACGTGGTAGTCGCCGAAGCGGACGTGCATCAGGCCCGGGACCGACGTGGTCTCGTCGGCGTCCTTGTAGTACTCCACGCCCTGGACGAGCGAGGCCGCGCAGTTCCCGACGCCGACGATGGCGACCTTCACTGACCCCATGGGTTCTCCTTCTCCGAGCTGCTGCTCTGTGTCTGTGCCGTGGCGGGGGATGTCGCCTCGCGACGTTCCGTGTCGATGAGTTCGTTGAGCCAGCGGACCTCGCGGTCCACCGACTCGAGGCCGTGGCGCTGCAGCTCGAGGGTGTAGCGGTCCAGCCGCTGCCGGGTCCTCGCCAGCGAGGACCGCAGCCCCTCGCGCTGCTGCTCGACGGTGCGACGACGTCCTTCGAGGATCCGCAGCCGCACGTCGGCGGCCGTGTGCCCGAAGAAGGCCAGGCGGACGCCGAAGAGCCCGCCGTCGTCGTAGGCCTCCGGGCCGGTCTGGCTGACCAGCTCGTGGAAGCGCTCCTTGCCGTCGGCCGTGATCGTGTAGACGACCTTTCCGCGCCGGCCGGTGAGCGGTGGTGCGTCCGCCGGCAGCAGGGCGTGCGGATCGGGCTCGTCCGTGGAGATGAGCCCGGCCGCCCGCATCCGCTTGAGCGCCGGGTACAGGGACCCGTAGGAGATGCTGCGCATCCCCCCGAGCACCTCAGCGAGTTGCTTGCGCAGCTCGTAGCCGTGCATCGGGGACTGGTGGAGCAGGCCGAGGATGGCGAACTCGAGCATCTCGCCCTCCCTTCCGACCGCAGCCCTCGATGTATCGAGACGATACATTGGGCCGATGTCTCACCGACAGCCGGACGTCGTGCCGGGCACCGTGACCGGTGTCTCGGACCGGCCACCCGTCCCCGCCGGTGCGTACATTGGCCGCCGTGCCCGGACGTCGATCCGTCGTGGACTACTCGCTGCAGCGGCGAGCCGTTCTCGCCGACGTGTACGCGGGCCGCACGGGTCTGTTCGAGGTCTGCGACGCCAGTCCCTACCTCTCCCGGGCGGCGAAGTACCACGGCGAGGCGACCTCGGTCGCCTGCCCGGTGTGCCGCAAGGAACGGCTCACGCTGGTGAACTACGTGTACGGCGACCACCTGGGCCCGACCTCCGGGCAGGCCAAGACGGAGGCCGAGCTGGCCCGGATGGACGCCGCGCAGGAGGAGTTCACGGTGTACGCCGTCGAGGTGTGCCGCGGGTGCGGCTGGAACCACCTCGCCTCGTCGTACGTCCTGGGTGCGGAGCCCGTGCCGGGGCAGCAGCCCCGCAGGGGCCGGCGGCGGGCCGCCACGGAGTAGCTCCCGGGCGGAGGGCGGCGGTCGTCCCGCCGGACCCCTCCGTCACAGCAGCCCCTGCGGGGCGCCGCTGGGCGGGGACCTCCCCCGCTCGTCCTGCCGAAGACGCCAGGCTGCAGGTCACGCGCTGATCCGGTGCACACCGGGCGGCCGCCGACTTGCTGCGAACGAACGTGCTGCGAACAGACTTGCCCGAACAGAACTGAGAGAGAGGGGTTCCTCGTGCCGAGCCACGACGAGACCTCGCCCGTCGCGCCGCGCGCCGGATCGGTCCGCCGTCCGCCGCCCGCGCGCACCCGGAGCACCGGCGGGGGCGGCCGTGGACAGGGCCGGCCGCCGGCCGGTGGCCGCGCGCGCACGACGGCGTCGCGCAGCGGCGGCACCCCGCCCCGGCCCCCGGGCAGCCGCCCGACCGGGGCTCGGCCGGCCGCCAAGGGCGGCAAGCCGAAGGGCAAGGCGAACCGCACCAAGAAGCAGAAGCGCATGCGGCGGCTGAAGATCGCCGGCGGCCTCCTCGCCGGCATGCTCGTGCTGCTCGGCGTCTTCGTCGGCGTCGTCTACGCCAGCACCGAGGTGCCCAGCCCCGACTCGATCACGACGTCGCAGACGACGGTCATCTACTACTCCGACGGCGTCACGGAGATGGCCCGGCTCGGCGACGAGAACCGCACCAGCGTCTCGCTCGAGCAGATCTCCGAGCCCGCGCAGAACGCGGTCCTGGCCGCCGAGAACCGCAGCTTCTACTCCGACCCCGGCATCTCGCTGTCCGGCATCATCCGGGCGACGTGGAACAACCTCACCGGAGGCTCGACGCAGGGCGGCTCGACGATCACCCAGCAGTACGTGAAGAACGCGATCCTGCAGAACTCCGAGCAGACCTTCAGCCGGAAGTTCCAGGAGCTGTTCCTGTCGATCAAGCTCGACAACAACTACACGAAGAAGCAGATCCTCGAGAACTACCTGAACACCATCTACTACGGCCGCGGCGCCTACGGGATCGAGGCGGCGGCCAACACCTACTTCGGTGTCCCCGCGGCGCAGCTGACCGCCCAGCAGGGCGCGGTCCTCGCCGTCCTCATCCGGAGCCCGTCCCGGTACGACCCCGAGGTGAGCCCCGAGGACGCGCTCGACCGCTGGGAGCGGGTCCTCGACGCGATGGTCGAGGAGGGCTGGCTCACCGCCGAGGAGCGGGCCGCGTCGGTCTACCCGCCGGTGCTGCCCAAGGCCGCGTCGTCGCTGGGCATCCCGACCGACTACAGCGGCCTCATCGTCAACCGCGTGCTCAGCGAGATGGAGAACGAGCACGGCTACGACGAGCAGCAGATCCGCGCCGGCGGTCTGCGCATCACGACGACCGTCGACCCGGCCATGCAGAACGCGGCGCTGGCCGCGGTCAACGACGTCATGGAGGGCGAGCCGCGCGAGGTGCTCCGGCAGGCGCTCGTGGCGGTGGACCCGCGCACGGGCGCGGTCAAGGCGTACTACGGCGGGGACATCGGCGCGGGCGAAGGCGCGATCGACTACGCCCGCGCCCAGCGGCAGCCGGGTTCCTCGGTCAAGCCCTACGTGCTGGCGACGGCGCTGGAGAACGGCATCAGCGTCGACGCCCGGCGCGACGGCAGCTCGCCGCTGACGTTCCCGGACCGGCCCCCGAACCGGCCGGTGCGCAACTCCGGCGGTGCCTCCTGCCCCGCCTGCACGCTCACCGAGGCGATCACCCGGTCGCTCAACACGACGTTCTACGGCCTCACCTACGAGCTCGGGCCGCAGAACGTCCGGGACACCATGCTCCGGGCGACCGGGCTGGGGGAGACCTGGGAGAGCGGCAACCTCGCGGGCTCGACCACCCTGGCCGATCCCCAGACCGGGGGTACCGACTCGGGGCTCGGCATCGGGCAGTACGAGATGCGCCCCATCGACCAGGCCGTCGGCTTCGCGACCTTCGCGGCGGGCGGGATCCAGCGGGACCCGTACTTCGTCGCGAAGGTGGCGGACAACGAGGGCACGGTGCTGCTGGAGAACGCGGGCGACCCGGGTGAGCAGGTCATCGACGCCGACGTCGCCAACGACACCACGTTCGCGATCGAGGGGGTGGCCTCCTACTCCCGCCGGGCGCTGGAGGACGGCCGCGAGGTGGCCAGCAAGACCGGCACCGTGGGCTCCTCCGACGAGGACAACTCCGACGCCTGGATGGTCGGCTACACGCCGTCCCTCTCCGCGGCGGTGTGGATGGGCAGCGACGGGAACGACCCGATCGTGGACGTCCGGGGCCGGATCATCTACGGCTCCGGTCTGCCGGGCGCCATCTGGCAGCAGTTCATGGACACCGTCCTCGCGGGCACCCCCGAGGAGAACCTGCCGGACAAGGCCATCATCCAGGGCGACACCGGCGAGGGCGTGCCCGAGCCGACGCCGACCCCCGAACCCACGCCGGAGGCACCGGCCCCGCAGCCGACGGCCGTCGTCCCGACGGAGACGCAGGTCGCGCCGACGACGTCGGCCGCGCCGACCACGAGCGTGCCGCCGACGACCAGCCAGCCCGGCGTGCCGAGCCTCCCCGGGCAACCCGGGCAACCCGGGCGACCGGAGAACCCGGGCGGCGGCGGCTGAGTCGCCGGCACCCCCCGATCCCGCACACTGAGCGGGTGAGCAGCACCTCCACGGACCCCTCCGGAACGCCTCCGGAGGGGTCCGTGCTCGTTCCACGTGGAACGGCCGGCGACGCGGGGATGCCGGAGCGGCCCGACCGCGTGGTGCCCTCCTGGGTCGACCCGGTCGTGGCGCAGGCCAGCGAGGCGGTGGGCGGGCCCTGGGGGCGGCACGCGGCCACCGGCCGCGCCTGGTTCTGGACGCCGCTGCGCGTGTGCCTGCTGTTCGCCACCTGCGTCCTCGCCCTGGCCTGGATGAAGCAGGCACCGTGCGCGGCCGGCGACTGGAGCGGCTCCCGCCAGTACACGCACTTCTGCTACTCCGACGCGGTGCCGCTCTTCGGCGGCTACGGGCTCGGCGACGGCGCGCTCCCCTACCTGGACGCCCGCGTCGAGTACCCGGTGCTCACCGGCGGTCTGATGGCGCTGGCGGCGGCCGGCGCGCAGCTGTACGACGACGCCTCGGCCGGGGTGGGCCTGCTGCCCGACGTCCCGCCCGTGCAGGCCTTCACGGTGCTGACCTGCCTGCTGCTGTCGTCCTGCGCGCTGCTGCTGGTGCGTGCCGTCCTCGGGCTCACCGGCCGCCGTCCCTGGGACGCCGCGATGATCGGCCTCTCCCCGGTCCTCCTGGTCCACGCCTTCACCAACTGGGACCTGCTGGCCGTCGCGCTGGCGACCTTCGCGATGTTCGCGTGGGCGCGGTCCCGGCCGGTGCCGGCCGGCCTGCTCCTCGGGCTCGGCATCGCCGCGAAGTTCTACCCGCTGCTGCTGCTCGGCGTCCTCTTCGTGCTGTGCCTGCGCGCCGGCCGGCTGCGCGAGTGGGCCACCACCCTGGCCGCCGCCGTGGTGGCCTGGTCGGCGGTGAACGTGCCGGTGGCCCTGCGGGCGCCGGACAACTGGTCCTGGTTCTTCGTCTTCAGCCAGCAACGGCCGGCGAACCCCGAGTCGATCTGGAACATGCTCCTGCACGCCACCGGCTCGCGGATCCTCGACGGGCCGCTCGCCGCGGGCGAGACGCCGACGGTGCTCAACGCCGTGGTGACGGCCTGCCTGCTGGCACTCGCGGCCGGCGTCGCCTGGCTGGCGCTGGCCGCGCCCGTGCGGCCGCGGGTGGCCCAGCTGGCCTTCCTGCTGGTGGCCGGCTTCCTCCTGCTCAACAAGGTGTGGAGCCCGCAGTTCTCGCTGTGGTTGCTCCCGCTCGCCGTCCTGGCCCGCCCGCGCTGGCGCTCCCTCCTGCTCTGGCAGGCGACGGAGGTGCTGGTGTGGGTCGTGACGATGCTGCACTACCTCGGCACCGACAACCGGGGCATCGAGGTCGAGTGGTTCTTCTTCGGGGTCCTGCTGCGGGACGCGGCCGTCGTCGTCCTGATGGTCCTGGTCGTGCGCGACGTCCTGCGCCCCGACGGCGACGTCGTCCGGACCAGCTGGCTCGGGATCGACGACCCCGCGGGCGGCCCGCTGGACCACGCCCGCGACCGCGTCGTCCTCCGCGGGTGGCGGCTGGTCGCTGCCTCAGCCGCCCAGGGCCGTCCTCAGCAGGCTGATCTCCGCGGCGTGCGACGCGGCGTCGCCGGGCGTCTCGAGCACGATCGGGCAGTCGGCGGCCCGGGCGACCTCGAGGAGTAGCTCCGTCGGGATCTCGCCGTCGGCCAGCGGCGCGTGCCGGTCGCGGCTCGAGCCGTGCGGGTCGCGGCTGTTGTTCAGGTGCACGAGGTCGATCCGGCCGGTGCGGGCGCGGACGTCGTCGACCACGGTGGCGAGGTCCCACCCGGCCGCCCAGGCGTGGCAGGTGTCGAGCACGAACCCTGCCCCGTGGTCCCCCACGGCGTCGAAGAGCCGGTCGACCGCGTCGAGGTCGCGCGCCATGGCGTTGCCGCCGCCGGCCGTGTTCTCGATCAGCAGCGGCAGGGGGAAGCCGCCGTCCTTCTCCTGATAGGCGAACGTCTTGCGCCAGTTGTCCACGCCGACCGCCGGGTCGTCCTCGGCCAGCACGTGGCCGCCGTGCACGACCAGGCCCGCGGCGCCGATGGCCGCGGCCGCCGAGGCGTGGGCAGCGAGCAGCTTGCGGCCGGGCACGCGGATCCGGTTGTTCGTGGTCGCCACGTTGAGCATGTACGGCGCGTGGACCACGACGACGACGTCGGAGGCCAGCAGGTCGGCCTGGTCGGGGCGCGGCTTCGGGTTCTTGTAGCTCTGCGGGTCGGTGAGGAACACCTGCACGCCGTCGGCGTCCATCTCCGCCGCCCGGGCCAGCGGCCCGCCGTCCTCGAGCTCGCCGTCATCGGTCAGGCCTGGTCCGACGTGTACGCCGATCGGGTGTCTGCCCACGCTCGCCGACCCTAGTTCGTCGGTGAATTCAGGTTTAGCCGTAACTGCGATCACACATCATCGTTCATGCAGCGTGACGGGGGTTACTCGCCAGTAGGCGGGGTGTGGTTCCGCAGCGCACAGTGGAGGTAGAGCAGAACATGGCAACCGGTCGGATCCGTCGAACGGCGCAGCGGGGCATCGCCGCTGCCGTCCTCGGCTGGCTAGGTGTGGCCGCCTTCTCGGTGCTGATGGCCCCCAGCGCCGCCGCAGCCCCCACGGCCACGATCGAGATCAGGAACCTGACGCCCCCGGTGGCGAGCGTGGACGCCGGCGGCACGATCACCTTCGTCAACAAGATCCCGGCCGCGAACAAGGGCGGGATCAACCTCGGCATCGTCAGCGTCTCGGCGACGGTCTACACCGACGTCTCGGTGAGCTTCTTCGGCGAGCAGCGCACGCTGGCCCCCGAGCAGAGCACGGCCTGGACGTTCAGCGCTCCGGCGACCCCCGGCACCATCACCTACACCTACCGGGTCGTCCCGCAGGCGCAGCTGCCGCTGGGCGTCTCCGCCAACCAGGTGGTCAACGCCGTGCTCGGGTCGCTCCCCCCGCTCCCGGCCCCGATCCCCTACGTCGTCCAGACCATCGCGCCGAACCTGCCGAACCTGCCCAGCGTCGGGCTCCCGCCGCTGCCCCAGGTGAACGTGCCGCTGCCGACCGGCCAGGTCCCCGCGCCCCCGGGGACCGGCGCGCCGCTGCCGGCACCCGAGGGCGCCCCGGCGCCGACGGCGCCCACGAACCAGATCCCGCCGACGCCCGGCGACCCGTACGCCTACGACGTCGGCGGCTCGGCCCCGCGCATGTCGCCGTCGGACATCGTCGCCGCCGCCGCGTTCGACCCCTCGCGCTACTTCGTCCCGGGCCAGAGCCTGGGTGGCTCCGACCGTGCCGGCGCCGGCGGCGCCGGGGGCGTGCCCGGCAGCTACGACGGCGCCTCCGTCCCGGTCTTCGGCCAGCTCGCCGGGCTCGACGGCGCCGCGCTCGAGGAGGGCGACGCCGTGACCGAGGCGGCGTCGGAGTCCACGCCGGCGCAGGCACTGCCGGCTGCGGCCCTGGCCGCGGTCGTGGCCCTCGCCGCGGTGACCGCCGCGCTGGTCCGCACCCACCAGGCATCCCGCGCTTCGCGCTAGCCATCGCACGGCCGCCGGCCGCCGTCCCACGGGACGGCGGCCGGCGTCGTCGGGGGGCCCTGTGGACGGCGGAGGACGGCGCCGTCCGAGGCGCTGGTAGCCTCGTGCTGCGCGCTCTCGGCACGTGCCGGGGCGCGCTACGCATGCACGACCCTCCTGCTGCAGATGTCCTGCAGCCGCCAAGTCCAGAGGAGGTGGGGTTCTCCGTGCGGAATTACGAACTGATGGTCATCCTCGACCCCGAGCTCGAGGAGCGCACGATCGCTCCCTCGCTCGACCGGTTCCTGACCGTGGTCACCAAGGCCGGTGGCACCGTCAAGACCGAGATCTGGGGCCGGCGTCGCCTGGCCTACGAGATCAAGAAGCAGGTCGAGGGCATCTACGCGATCGTCACGATCGAGTCCGAGCCTGCAGCGGTCGCCGAGCTGGACCGCCAGCTCAACCTGAACGAGTCGGTGCTGCGCACGAAGCTGATGCGGCCCGAGGTCCACTGACCATGGCCGGCGAAACCGTCATCACCGTCATCGGCAACCTGACCGCCGATCCGGAGCTGCGCTTCACGCCGTCGGGCGCTGCCGTCGCCAACTTCACCGTTGCGTCGACCCCCCGCACCTTCGACCGCCAGTCGCAGGAGTGGAAGGACGGCGAGGCGCTGTTCCTCCGCTGCAACGTCTGGCGGCAGGCCGCGGAGAACGTGGCCGAGTCGCTCACCCGCGGCTCGCGGGTCATCGTCAGCGGCCGGCTCAAGCAGCGTTCCTTCGACACGAAGGAAGGCGAGAAGCGCACCGTCATCGAGCTCGAGGTCGACGAGATCGGCCCCTCGCTCCGCTACGCCACCGCGAAGGTCACCCGTGCCTCGCGCGGTGAGGGCGGCGGCAGCTTCGGTGGTGGCGGCGGCGGCTTCTCCGGCGGCGGTGGCGGCGGGGGCGGTGCGAGCGACCCGTGGTCGACGCCCGCCGGTCCGTCCGACGAACCGCCCTTCTGATCTCACCTCCCTGAACGACACACCTGGAGAACCCGGTGCCCAAGCCCCCCATCCGCAAGGTCAAGAAGAAGGTCTGCCAGTTCTGCAAGGACAAGGCGACCTACATCGACTACAAGGACACGACGCTGCTGCGGAAGTTCATCTCCGACCGCGGCAAGATCCGTGCCCGCCGCGTCAGCGGCAACTGCAGCCAGCACCAGCGGGACGTCGCCACGGCCGTCAAGAACAGCCGTGAGATGGCCCTGCTGCCCTACACCTCGACGGCGCGCTGATCATGAGCACGATGAAGCTGATCCTGACGCAGGAGGTCACCGGCCTCGGTTCCTCCGGCGACACCGTGGAGGTCAAGGGCGGGTACGGCCGCAACTACCTGCTGCCTCGCGGCCTGGCCATCAAGGCCACCCGCGGCGCCGAGAAGCAGGTCGAGTCGCTCCGCCGGGCGCGTGCCACCCGTGAGGTGCGCTCGCACGAGGAGGCCACCGCCGTGGCCGGGCAGCTGTCCGGCCTCACGGTGCGCGTCCCGGCCCGTGCCGGTGAGGGTGGCCGCCTGTTCGGCCGCGTCACCACCGCCGACGTCGCCGCCGCGGTCACCGCTGCCGGCGGCCCGGAGCTCGACCGTCGCCGGATCGAGCTCCCGAGCAGCATCAAGACCACGGGCGAGCACACCGTCACCGTGCGGGTGCACCCGGAGGTCACGACCCAGCTGGCGATCGAGGTCGTCCCCGGCTGAGCCGGCTGGCAGCACCGCCCGGAAGGGGCGTCGGACTCCGGTCCGGCGCCCCTTCCGGCGTCTCGGGGCACCTCTGCGTGCACAGGGCCCCCGCGGGTCGTGGAACAGGGCGCTGTCGGCGGCCACCCCCTGCTCCGAGCCGTGGCTCGGGACCGACGAGGAGACGCGGTCGTCCTGGGCGTCGGAGCACATGGGCGAGGCGTCGACCGCGAGGCGGTCCCGGCCGGACGGGGCGCATGGGGGCAGCCCGTCACTCCTCCCTCGCCTCTGCGGCGACGTCGAGCACGCGGCCGGCACCCCAGCCCGGGGCAGCCGGCCGACCGGAGCACGACGCCGACCGGCTGCGCGTCGTCGGAGGCACCGGGTACCGCAGCTCCCCCGAGCGGCCCGTAGGACGGGCCACCCCGGTGTCCCGGGCCGCGGGACCCCTCACCGTCGCGGTGCAGCCGGAGAGGAGCGCTGACAGGGCCAGGAGGCAGGCTCCGCTGACGAACGCTCCGCCGCTCGGCACGGACGGAATCCAGCCGTGCCGGACGCCGGCCTGCCGGGAACACCCCGGGGAGTCGGCGGAACGGTGGACGGACGTGGGCGCGAGCTCCGCGACGGGTGGTGCGCGCCTGTGACACGTGGTGCACGACGGGGAAAAATGTGGAGAACTTTCTCCCGTCCACAGCCCGTGGGTGGCGTCAGCGCAGGTGACGAGGGGGAGGACAGGGGATGACCGCCTCGTGTCCCCCGACGTCTCCACATGTCGACAGGCGTGAATCCACCGACTTGTCCACAAGTTGTGCAGATCGACGTGCACACGGGTGTTGGACCTGGCCCCCTCCCGCTCCATAACGTCCTCCCCAGCTGCCGCCGGGCACCGAATCTGTCAGTGCCCGGCGGTAGCAATCACCGAACAGATGTTCGGTCCGGCGGCGCCCGTCGAACTCCGGCTTCCCCACGGAGTGGTGGTGCGGGCGCGCCCTGCACGAGATGGAGGAACCCAGCGTGGCGGTGGCCGACGAACTCAGCCGGCCCTCAGCGACGGCGCCGGCCTACGACCGGCAGCCGCCGCAGGACATCCCCGCCGAGCAGTCGGTGCTCGGCGGCATGCTGCTCAGCAAGGACGCGATCGCCGACGTCGTCGAGGCGCTGCAGGGCCCCGACTTCTACCGGCCCGCGCACCAGATCATCTTCGACTGCATCCTCGACCTGTACGGCCGCGGCGAGCCGGCCGACGCGATCACCGTCGCGGCCGAGCTCAACCGCACCGACCAGCTGTCCAAGATGGGCGGCGCGGTCTACCTGCACACGCTGATCGCCTCGACGCCCACGGCGGCCAACGCGGGGTACTACGCCGCGATCGTCGCGGAGCAGGCCGTGCTGCGGCGGCTCGTCGAGGCGGGCACCCGGGTGGTCCAGCTCGGCTACGGCGCGGCCGGCGGCAAGGGCGACGTCGACGACATCGTCGACCGGGCGCAGCAGGAGATCTACGACGTCACCGAGAAGCGGATGAGCGAGGACTACTCGCGCCTCGAGGACATCCTGCAGCCGACGATGGACGAGCTGGACGCCATCGCCAGCCGCGGCGGGGTCAGCCGCGGGGTCCCGACCGGCATCCGGGACCTCGACGAGCTCACCAACGGCCTGCAGGCCGGCCAGATGGTCGTCATCGCCGCCCGTCCCGGTGTGGGCAAGTCGACGCTCGGCCTGGACATCGCGCGGTCGGCGTCGGTGAAGCACCACCTGCCGGCCGCCATCTTCTCGCTGGAGATGAGCAAGCACGAGATCACCATGCGTCTGCTGTCGGCGGAGGCCAAGGTGCCGCTGCACCACATGCGCGCGGGAACGCTGAGCGACGAGGACTGGTCGAAGCTCGCCCGGCGGATGGGCGAGATCGCGGACGCACCCCTCTACATCGACGACTCCCCGAACATGACGATGATGGAGATCCGGGCCAAGGCGCGGCGGCTCAAGCAGCGCAACGACCTCAAGCTCGTGGTCATCGACTACCTGCAGCTCATGACGTCCGGCAAGCGCGTGGAGAGCCGCCAGCAGGAGGTCTCGGAGTTCTCCCGTGCGCTCAAGCTGCTGGCCAAGGAGCTCGAGGTGCCGGTCATCGCCATGTCGCAGCTCAACCGTGGCTCCGAGCAGCGTCAGGACAAGAAGCCGATGCTGTCCGACCTCCGCGAGTCCGGCTCGATCGAGCAGGACGCCGACATGGTCATGATGATCCACCGCGAGGACATGTACGAGAAGGAGAGCCCGCGGGCGGGCGAGGCCGACATCATGCTGGTCAAGCACCGCAACGGCCCGACCGCGAACGTCACGGTCGCCTTCCAGGGCCACTACAGCCGCTTCGTGGACATGGCGAACTGACGTGGCCGCCGCCATCGCGCCGGGCAGCCTCGTGCTGGAGGTCAGCACGCGTGCTGCCGACTCACCGAGCCAGGAGCGGCTCGGCCGGATCGCCGGCATGCTCCGCGCCGCCGAGATGGCCGCGCACCCGTCAGCGGGCCGGCGCAGGCCGAGGACGTGACCGCGAGAGGTCCGGGACCACGAGGTCCCGGGCCTCTCCGGCCCCCGGCGGCGGCGAGAGAACTTCCGGCTGGAAGGACCCGGTGGTGAGACCCACGTCACGCTGAGCTAGGAAGAGGGTCCACCGAGTCATTGGAGACCCCGTGCCCCACTCCCTCTGGCGCCGCACCAGCGCATCCCTGGTCGGCGCCCTGGCCCTGACGCTCACCGTCACGGCCACCGCCTCACCCGCCCTCGCCGCTCCGGCCAAGGCCGAGCCGGTGTCGTTCTTCCCGACCGACTCGCTGACCGTCCCCGATGCCCGCCAGCTCACCGGCCGGCGCGTGGCGCTGCCCACCCAGAACTGCGGTCCGGTCATCACCTGCGGGCTGGTGCAGCGGCTGAACGAGCTCGACGGCTTCGACCTCGACCCGCGGCTGGCGATCACCTTCAGCTCGCCGGTCGACCCGGCGCAGATCGCGCAGCGGATCACCGTCCAGGAAACGCGGGGCGGCTGGCGCACCGGTGTCGACCGGGTCGTCCACGACCCGGCGACGAACACGATCTACGCCCACCCCGCCGAGCAGCTCGCGCCCGGCACCACCTACCGGCTCAGCGTCCAGGGCGGCCCGGCCAACAAGGCCGCCCGGGACACGTTCACGACGCTGAGCGCCACGGACGGCCTCCAGGACCTCACCCGCCAGATCCAGTTCGGCAGCCGGGCGCTGACGGCCGTCGGCGTGACGCCCGGCCTGACGATCGACGGCGTCTTCCCGGTCGCGGGGACCACGGTCGCGCTGCGCCCGGACCGTGGCACGCTCGCCCAGCCGGTCCAGCCCACCGCACAGCTCCCCGCGGACAGCCGGCTCGTGTTCGGTTCCTACCTCGCGCCGTCGTGGCTGCGGCAGGACGTCACGATCGCGCAGACGCCGACCCGGGACCTCGGCCCTGCCCCGGTGGCCGCCGCACGGCTGCCCTTCGTGGCCGTCCTCCCGCCCGGTCGGGCACCGGCCGGCGGCTGGCCGGTCGCGGTCTTCGGCCACGGGTTCACCGCATCCATGACGTCGGTCCTCCTCGCCGCGCCGGCGAACGCCCGCAGCGGGATCGCCACGATCGGGACGAACGTCGTCGGCCACGGCTTCGGGCCGGGCAGCACCTGGGAGATCACCACCGCCGGCGGCACCCGCAGCCTGCCCGCCTACGGCCGTGGCGTGGACCAGAACGGCGACGGCCAGATCGGCAACACCGAGGGCTCGTCGGCCACCGGCGACGCGGCAGCCATCTCCTCGCGGGACGCCCTGAGGCAGACCTCGGCGGACATCTCCACCCTGATCCGCACCCTGGGCGGCACCGACGTGGACGGCGACCGCACGCCGGATCTCTCCGGACAGGGCGTCACCTACTTCGGGCAGAGCTTCGGGGGCATCTACGCGACCCTGCTCACCGGTGCCGACCCGGCGGTGACCCGGTCGGTGCTGAACGTCCCCGGTGGTCCGATCACGGAGATCGCGCGGCTGTCGCCGTCGTTCCGCCTGCTCACCACGCAGGCCCTCCAGGCGGCCGGGCTGCTCAACAGCCAGGACGCGACCCGGGCGTTCTTCCAGGAGCAGCTCCCGTTGCGCGGGGAGGGCCCGGTCACCGCGACGGTCCCGGGGGCGCTGGCGATCCAGGACTACCTGGCGAGGTCGACGTGGTTGACCCGGTCGGGTAGCCCGGAGGCGTTCGCGCCGCTGATCCGGCCCGAGCGCGTGCTCGTCCAGGTCGCGTTCGGGGACCAGACGGTGCCGAACCCGACGTCGTACACGCTGGTCGACGCCGGTGAGCTGTGGTCGCGCACGAGCCTCTACCGCAACGACAGGGCGGTGACGCCGCTGGCGAACCCGCACTCGTTCCTGCTGGTGCTGACCAACCCGGCCGCGGCGCAGGGACAGGCCCAGGTGACGGCCTTCCTGGGCCGGGGAGAGGTCATCGACCCCGACGGCGCCGGTGCCGTGTGGGAGGTGCCCGTCGCCGACCCGGCGGTGCTGCTGCGGCTGAACTTCCCGCAGCCGGCGCTGCGTCCCTGAGACAGGTAGGGACGGCGACCCGAGGGGCCCAGGACCGCAGGTCCTGGGCCCCTCCGGGTTCCACGTGGAACGCGCCCGGTCCTGTCGGACCCCGGTGCGAGGGTGCGGGCATGAAGCTGCTGACCGCGACGCACGACACCCAGGGAGCCCGGGAGGGCGACTTCTGCTTCGCGATCGAGGGCGAGCTGGTCCTGCTCGGCTACGTCTGCCCGGAGGACGAGGCCGACCCCGACGGCGGCTGCGGCTGCGGTCGGGCCTTCTCCGGGATGAGCTCGATGCGGGCGACCACGACGGCCCTGGTGCGCGACCTCGACGTCTCGCCGGACGACGTCCGCATGGCCGTCGAGGGTTACCACGTCTCCGCCGGGATCGGTCCGGACGTGATCGGGGGGACGGAGTTCCAGGAGGTGGTCGCGGCGACGCTGGAGGACCTGGCGCAGATCGCGCAGCTGCCGGTCGGCGCCGTGGTCGGCCGGCGGCTGGACCACCTGACCTGGCGGTCGGAGCCCAGCGGGATCGCGGAGCAGTGAACGCAGCGAGGCCCGGAACCAGGACGGTTCCGGGCCTCGGCGGCTCGACGAGCTGCGGAACTAGGCGGCGACGCGCGACAGCTGGCGGCGGACCTGCTTGCCGCCGAACGTCATGCGGGCCAGCTTGACGACCTGCGCCGGCGCGTTCTTCGGCGTCGTCTCGGCCAGCCAGCCGTTGGGCAACGACAGCCGGATCACCTTGTGCCACGCGCTCGCGACCTGCTTGTACAGCGGGGCGGAGTGGTAGGTCAGGCCGTAGCGGTCGAAGACGTCCTTCACCCGCGGCGCGATCTCGGCGTACCGGTTGCTGGGGAGGTCGGGGAACAGGTGGTGCTCCACCTGGTGGCTCAGGTTCCCGGTCATGATGTGCATGGCCTTGCTGCCCGAGATGTTGGCCGAGCCGAGCATCTGGCGCAGGTACCACTCGCCGCGGGTCTCGCCGTCGATCGACTTCTTCTCGAAGGTCTCGACGCCCTCGGGGAAGTGGCCGCACATGATCACCGAGTGCGACCAGAGGTTGCGCACCACGTTGGCCGTGAAGTTCGCGGCCAGGGTGGGCAGGAACGAGGGGCCCGAGAGCACCGGGTGGACCAGGTAGTCCTTGGTGGCCTGGTTGCGGATCTTCTTCAGCACGTTCTTGGCGTCGGCCCGGAACTTCGGGTTCGCCCGGCGCTTCTTGGTCGCCAGGTTCTTGCCCAGCTCGAGGTCGTAGGCGGCGATCCCGTACTCGAAGAAGCAGGCGTTGATGAAGTTCCACAGCGGCTGCGCCAGGTACATCGGGTGCCACTTCTGGTCCTCGTCGACGCGCATGATGCCGTAGCCGAGGTCGTTGTCCTTGCCGATCACGTTCGTGTACGTGTGGTGCAGCTCGTTGTGCGAGTGCTTCCACTGCTCGGCCGGGCTGGCCATGTCCCACTCCCACGTCGTGGAGTGGATCTTCGGGTCGCGCATCCAGTCCCACTGGCCGTGCAGGATGTTGTGCCCGATCTCCATGTTCTCGAGGATCTTGGCGACCGAGAGGCCGACCGTCCCGACGACCCAGGCCGGCGGGAACATCGAGACCAGCAGGGCCGCGCGGCTGCCCAGCTCGAGCTTGCGCTGGACGTCGATGACGCGGCGGATGTACTTGGCGTCGTCCTCGCCCAGGCTGTCGCGCACCTCCTGGCGGATGGTGTCGAGCTCCTTGCCGATGATCTCGATGTCCTCGGCGGACAGGTGGGCGATCGGGTTCTCGGACTTCTTCTGGATCACGGTCACGGTGGTCTCCTCAGAGGTCAGTGGTCGATGTCGCAGGCGCCGGCGGCGGCGCTCACGCAGGTCTGGATGAGCACGCCGTCGCCGGGTGCGGCGACGGTCAGCTCGCCGTTGCGCAGGTCGCGCACGGCGCCCTCGCGCAACGGGAGGACGCAGCCGTAGCAGATGCCCATGCGGCAGCCGCTCGGCATGAGGACGCCGGCGTCCTCGGCGGCGTCGAGGATCGGGGTCGCCCCGTCGGCCTCGAGCGTGGTGCCGTTCTTCGTGAACGAGACCGTGCCGCCCTCGCCGGTGACGACGACCGAGGGGCGGAAGCGCTCGGTGTAGAGGCGGTCGGCGATACCGGCCTGCGCGAAGTGCTCCTCGAGGGCCTCGAGCATCCCGACCGGGCCGCAGGCCCAGGTGGCGCGCTCGTGCAGGTCGGGCACCAGGTCGGCGACGGAGCGGGCGTCGAGCATCCCGGCGGAGTCGGTGTGCTGCTCGATCAGGGTGATCCGGCCCTCGGCCGCCATCTGCCGCAGGTCGGCGCCGAAGACGACGTCGTCCGCTGTGGGCGCGGAGTGCACCAGGACGACATCGGTCAGCTCGGGGTGGTTGCGCAGGATGCCCATCACCGGGGTGATGCCGGAGCCGGCGGTGACGAACAACGCCTTCTCGGGACGGTCGTCGGGCAGGCAGAACTCACCGGCGGCCTGGTCGAGCTGCACGATGGTGCCGGGCTTCGCGCGGTGCACCAGGTGGTTGCTGACCTTGCCGCCCGGGATGGCCTTCACGGTGACGGAGATGCAGCCGTCGGTGCGGGTCAGGTCGGACGTCAGCGAGTAGGCCCGCCACTGGCGGACGCCGTTCACGTCGATCCCGATGCGGATGTACTGCCCCGGCTTGTGCGGGCGCCAGCTGCGACCGGGTCGGATGACGATCGTGGCGGCGTCGCGCGTCTCGGGGTGGATGGCCTCGATGCGTCCGCGCAGGTCGGCGCCCGACCGCAGCGGGTCGACGAGGTCGAGGTAGTCGCTGGGGAGCAGGGGGGTGGTCACCAGCTCGGCGAATTTGAGCAGCCGGTCGCGCAGGGCTCCCGATGATCGACCACGGCGCGGCGCAGCCGTGGTCGGACGCGGATCGGTGGTCGTCATGCACCTAGCTTTCCCAGCCCAGCGCGCAACTACCTGTGCCCCCGACGTGAATCGGCGGGTAGGTTCTGTTCCCTGCGAACAAGAGGGTGGAATGACCGACGACGAACTGAGCATCCCACCGGCCGCGGCCGAGGCGATCCGCGACGAGCTGCCGGCGGTGGCCGAGCAGACCGTCGCCGCGATCGTGGTCGAGGTGCCCAGCTACGCCGATGCGTTCAGCGGCGAGATGGGGCCCAAGATCGAGACCGCCGTCCAGCTGGCGCTGGGTGGTTTCCTCGTGCTGGCCTCGTCCGGTGGATCCACCGACGCCAGCACCCCGATCCAGCCGGCGCTGGACGGCGCCTACGCGCTCGGCCGCGGCGAGGCGCGCAGCGGCCGGTCGATGGACGCGCTGCTGGGCGCCTACCGCGTGGGCGCGCGCGTGTCCTGGCGGCACATGGCGGAGAGCGGGGTCCGGGCGGGCCTCACCGCCGAGCAGCTCGCGCGGTTCGCCGAGCTGGTGTTCGCCTACATCGACCAGCTCTCGGCGGCCAGCGTGGCCGGGCACAGCGACGAGCTGGCCACCACGGGGCGGGTCAGGGAGCGGTACCGCGAGCGGCTCGCCGACCAGCTGCTGGCCGGCGCACCGCGGCAGGAGCTGGATGCGGCGGCGGAACGAGCCGACTGGACGCCGCCGCGGACCCTGACGGCCGTGATCGTGCCCGAGGCCCGTGTCCGTGGGGCGCTGGCCTCGCTGGACCCCCGAACCCTGCGCTCCACTGCCGAGGTGCCGGCGCCGGAGTCCTCGGGCGAGATGGTGGCGCTGCTCGTGCCCGACGCGGAGGGACGGTCGCGACCGGCGCTGATGCGCTCGCTGGCGGAGTCGGAAGCGGTGGTCGGGCCCGCGCGACCGTGGGAGCAGGTCGGGGGTTCCTACACGCGAGCCTGCCGGGCCGCCCAGCTCGGGCTGGCCCCGGACGGCGTGGAGCCCGTGGACACAGAGGTGCGGCTGGCCGAGCTGGTGCTCCGCGCCGACGAGGGAGCGCTGGCCGACCTCCGCGCCCAGGCGCTGGCCCCGCTGGCAGATCTCGGCGACAGCGCCCGCGAGAAGCTCACCGAGACCCTGCGCGCGTGGCTGCTGCACCACGGCCGCCGGGAGGCGATCGCGGCGGAGCTGTTCGTGCACCCGCAGACGGTGCGCTACCGCATGGGGCAGCTGCGCGAGCTGTACGGCAAGCGGCTGGAGGACCCGCGCACGGTCCTGGAGCTCACGTTGGCCCTGGGCGTCCCGTCGCAGTCATGATCACCTCATGACCGTCGACCTCGCCGCGGCCGCGGACTTCCTGGCCGGCTCCGCCCGGGTCCTCGACCGGCGCCGGTTCGACCTGCTGTTCGGCGACGGCGGACCCGAGGCGGTGCTCGCCGCCGTCGACGGCTACCGCAACCCCGACGGCGGCTACGGGTGGGGGCTGGAGCCCGACCTGCGCTCGCGCACCAGCCAGCCCGGCGGCGCCCTGCACGCGCTCGAGGTGTTCGCCGATGTCGCCCCGCTGGTCTCCACCCGCGCCGTGCAGCTGTGCGACTGGCTCGACGCGGTGACCCTCCCGGACGGCGGCCTGCCGTTCGCGCTGCCGATACCCGACCCGGCCGCCTGCGCGCCGTTCTGGTCGGGGGCGGACAGCGGGACGTCCTCCCTGCAGATCACCGCCGTCGTCGCGGCGGTCGCCCACCGGGTCGCGGCGGCGGATCCGGCGGTGGCGGGCCACCCGTGGCTGGAACGGGCGACCGGGTACTGCCTGCGGGCCGTGCGGGACCTGGACGACGAGCCGCACGCCATGGTGCTCGCCTTCGCCGCGCAGCTGCTGGACGCGGCGGCCCCGTCGGTCCCCGAGGCGGGCACGCTGGTCGACGCCCTCCGGCCGCACGTGCCCGAGGACGGACTCCTGCACGTGACCGGCGGTGCCGACGACGAGTTCATGCGACCGCTGGATCTCGCGCCGCTCCCGGGTGGGCCGGCGCGCACGTTGTTCGCCGACGGGGTGGTCGAGGCCGAGCTCGAGCGGCTCGCGGCCGGCCAGCAGCCCGACGGCGGCTGGGCGGTGGACTTCGCCAGCTACTCCCCCGCCGCCGCCCTGGAGTGGCGCGGCCACCGCACCGTCCAGGCGCTGGTCCTGCTGCGCGCCAACGGTGTCCTCGGGTGACCGGGGCCCGATTCACGGCGGCCTGACACCCGACTCACAGGTTGCCGCCAGGTTCGCCCGACACGGTCGTCCCGAGTCCTTCCCGCGCGCGGGCGCCACTGGTCGGGGCTCCCCGCTCTCCGTCGGGCGCACGGCCGTCTCCGGATCGGCGGTCGTGCGCCCGGCGGGTCAGAACGGTGGAGGGTCGTCCGCTGGTATGTGCGGCGGTGGTTCGGGTGGTCGCAGGCCCGGTGGCCGGGTGGTGCGGGTGATCCCGGACGGGCTGGTCACGTGCAGGGTGCCGTCGGCGTCCATGCGGAAGACCCAGCCGCGGGCGAAGGTCTTCAGCCGGTGGTGCGAGCGGCACGCGCAGCACAGGTTCGAGCAGGCCGTCGCGCCGCCCCGGGCGTGCTCGACCACGTGGTCGAGGTCGGCCCAGCCGACCCGCTGCCCGCAGTTGGGGAACCTGCAGCGGCGGTCCCGGGTCTTCACGAACCGCCGTTGGGCGGCCGTGGGCTCGTAGGCGTCGGTGGCCGGCGGCGCGTCCAGCACCGGGCACCGGCAGTCGGCGCCCGTCTGGCCGTCGGCGTCCGAGTGCTCGGGGCAGCCCCGCGTCGCCCGACGGTCGAGTTCGGCGGCGGAGAGGGCTGCGAGCAGCTGCCCGTTCTGGTCGGTGATCGCGACCGTCAGCGACCCGCCCTCCGGCGTGGTCAGGCCGAGCGCGCCGAGCCGGCGGAGCAGTTCGCGCAGGTGGGCAGCGGTGACCGGGAAGCCGTTGACCTCCCCGCCCCGGGCGCTGGAGCCCTCCAGACCGTCGAGGGCTGCGGTGACACTCAGGTCGACAGTGACCCCGGGCAGGCCGGAGTCCGCCGGCCGCAGGATCAACATGGAGTGGATCGAGGACCGGATCTCGCCGATCGGGCGCGGATCACCGTCGGCCTTCGCCATCGTCGCCAGCTGGTCGATCACGTCGTAGCAGGCGGCCGCCTCGTCGGCGGTCATGTCGGTGGTCAGGCTGGCCATGCCGTCGCCGGTGCCGTAGGCGCGCACGTCGGCGGCCCGCTGCGCCTGCCGCCGCCGCTCGTCCATCGCGGTGGCGTCGAGCTCGGCCAGCAGTTCCAGCGCCCGTGCCCGCAGCCGGGCCGGGGACAGGTCGCCCGCCTCGGGCAGCAGCCCCGCCTCCACCGCACGAGCCAGGTCGGGCGTGGTGTGCTGCAGCGCGTCGGCGAGCACCCCAGCCCGGCGCTCGTCGATCTCGCCGCAGTGCAGCGCGGCGAACGTCGCCGGGAGGTTGTCACGCCAGGTGTAGGCGCGCCGGGCACGGAACGCGGCCGTGCCGCGGCCGAGGTTGAGCGCGAGCGCGACCTCGTCGGGGAAGAACTCGCTCACCCCGGGGAACTCCGGGTCGGTTCGCCGCCAGGTGCGGCTGCGCCCACCGCGGCTGCCGGGGGGAGGGTCGTCCGTGTCGGGGCGCAGTTCGGCCAGACGGAGGATGAGGTCGGCTTCGCGTGCGGCGTCCCGCGCCCGGTTGCGCTCTATCCGCGCCAGTTCGGCGGTGACCTCCCCGTCGCCCAGTGATGTCAGGGGCCGCTGCAGCTCGGGCTCCGGTCGGCCGCGCAGCCAGTCGCTCACCAGGCTCTCGAACCTGGACGACGCCTGCATCCGCTGCATGAGGAGAACATACGTTCGACCAGTGACACTTTTCGGGGAAGGTCCAGGTCGCGGGCCAGTCGGGTCACAGCGGACGCCGTCATCGGCAACCCCGAGCGGTCCGCACGGGGACCGACGGACGAAAGGAGCAGACCCATGGACGACGTGGACCAGCAGCCCGCCCGCCGCGAACGGATCGGCGGCCACGCCTGGGTGCGCACGTTGGGCCTGGTCGCCGGCGGCACCCTGAGCGACGGCGCGACGGCGCGACGGCGCGACGGCACGACGACCGACGAGGACGCGACCACCGGCGGGGCGTCGAGCAGCGACCCGGCCGTCCAGGCCCCGGCTCGCGAACACCGGATGTCGCGCGGTCCGCCCCATGCCCCCAGGGTGGGCCGCGCGACGCCCGGTCAGGCCGGGCGGAGGACGGCCACCAGGAAGTCGGACTCCGGCCCGAAGGGACGCAGGTCCCAGGTGGACAGCAGCAGGTCGGGTGCCCAGCCGGCGGACCGGGCGTCAGCCAGGAAGTCGTCGAACTCGTAGCCCCGGCCGGCGCCGAACCCGATCGCCGCCCGTCCCCCCGGCCGCACGTGGGCGCGCATGCGGCGCAGCACCTCGGTCCGGGTGGACTCGGCCAGGAAGGTCACCACGTTCCCGGCGCACACGACGACGTCGAACGGCTCGTCGATCCCCGCGGCCGGGAGGTCGAGCTCCGCCAGGTCGCCCACCAGCCACCGGGCCCCCGGGTGCAGCCGCTCGGCCTCGGCGACGAGCACCGGGTCGCCGTCCACACCGACGACCTCGTGCCCCACCGACGCCAGGAAGCCGCCGATCCGGCCCGTTCCCGAGCCGGCGTCCAGCACCCGCGCGCCCCGGGGCAGCATCGCGTCGACCATCCGAGCCTCCCCGACCAGGTCGTGGCCGGCGGCGGCGAGGTCGCGGAAGCGCTGCACGTACGCGGTGGAGTGGTCCGGGTTCTCGGTCGTCATCCGCGTCCACGCGCTGGGTTCGGTCACGGTCCGGTTCTACACCGGGCCCACGAGCACCCCGGGGTTGAGGACCTCCGCCGGGTCGAGCGCCGCCTTGGCCGCCCGCAGCGCGACGGCGAACGGCTCCGGCCGCTGCCGGTCGTAGCCGGGGCGGTGGTCGCGGCCGACCGCGTGGTGGTGGGTGATCGTCGCCCGGAGCCGCCCGAGCACCTCGGTCGACGCCGTCTTCACCTCGTCCCACATGGCCACCTCCGATCCGGGCCGGCCGGCGGCGATCACCGTGAAGTAGGGCGCCGGTCCGTCGGGGTACACGTGCGTGAACCGGCAGTTGACCAGCCCGTCGGCCCCCGTCACCTCGCGCACGGCGGCGCCGACCTCCGCCCGCACGGTGGCGTAGAGCTCCTCGGCCCGGTCCCAGGTGCACGCCGTCTCGAAGGTCTCGACGACCGCGCTCATCCGGGCCATCCCGTCCCGGACGTACGGCATGCGCAGGAACGCCGAGCGCCACGTGTCGGCGGCCGACCCGCGGCTGCCCTCCTCCACCGTGCCGCCGGCGTCCTGCGCCAGGGCGGTGAGCTCCGCCAGCCGGCTCTCCACCGGGTGCACGGCCGACTCCACGCCCAGGACCAGCACGGGCGAGCCCGCCGACGCCCCCGACATGGCGGCCTCGCCGGGGTCGAGCAGGCGGCAGTTCGCCGGGTGCAGACCCGACTGCGCGATGGCCCGGACGGCGGCCGTGGCGGCCGTCATGTCCGCGAACGTCACCGACGCCGAGGCCTTGGACCGGGGCCGGTCCTGCAACCGCATCCAGGCCTCGGTGATGACGCCGAGCGTGCCCTCCGAGCCGAGGAACAGCCGGTCCGGTGAGGGGCCCGCCCCGGAGCCGGGCAGCCGCCAGGACTCGCTGACGCCGATCGGCGTGACCACCCGCATCGACTCGACGAGGTCGTCGATGTGCGTGTGCAGGGTCGCGTAGTGCCCGCCCGCCCGCGTGGCCAGCCACCCGCCGAGGGTGGAGAACTCGAAGCTCTGCGGGAAGTGCCGCAGCGTCAGCCCGTGCGGGCGCAGCTGCGCCTCCAGCACCGGTCCGAGCGCGCCACCCTGGATGCGGGCTGCCCGGCTCACCGGGTCGATCTCCAGCACGCGGTCCAGCCCGGTGAGGTCCATCGACACCCAGGGCCGGTCACCGCGGTACTCCACGCCGCCCACGACCGAGCTGCCGCCGCCGAAGGGGACGACGACGGTCCCCGCCGACGCCGCCCAGTCGAGCAGCCGCACCACGTCGTCCTCCGTGGCCGGGTGCGCCACCGCGTCGGGGGCGCCCCTCAGGTCGCCCGACAGGGCACGGACGACGTCCCGGTAGGCCTTGCCGTACGTGTGCGCCGCCCGGTCCGCCGGGTCGGTGGTCAGGGGGAGCGTGGACGGCGGGCCGACCCGGGGCGCCGGTAGTTCGAGGTCGGCCACGCGGGGCACCGGGCGCGGGCGGTCGGGCAGGCCGGGGATCATCGCCGCCAGGGCCGCGCACTCGTCGTCCGGCAGGGCGCGGTCGGTCGTTCCCCAACCCCACCAGGAACGTTCGGCGGCGATCACTCGGGGATCCTCCAGTCCGGCGGGTCGGCGGCGTGCAGCAGCGGGTCGTCGGCGGCCAGTGTGCGCACCGGGCCGGGAGCGGTCCGCGGGCCCTCGAAGCGGACGGTGACCCGGCCGAGCCCGCGTCCCCACACCCAGCCGGCCCCGAGCTCCTCGTGGCGCACGTCCTGCCCCGGCCACCAGCGCGTCTCGGCCGGTTCCAGCGGCGGCTCGGCGGCCGGCTCGGGGTCCGCCGTGCCGGCGGCGAGGACGTCGGGGGCGTCGGCGGGGTCCTCCTCGGCGAACAGGTCGCCCTGCGCGTACACCGACAGCCCCGAGACCCCGACGCCGAGCAGCCGCAGACCGCCGTGCGTGCCGGCCTCGCCCAGCAGCCGCCGGGCCGTGGTCGCGATGGTGCGGACGTCGTCGGTCGGCTGGGGCAGGGTCTGCGAGCGGGTGAGCGTGGTGAAGTCGTAGCGCCGCAGCTTCAGCGTCACCGTCCGCCCCGACACCGACGACTTCCGCAGCCGCTCCCCCACCCGCGCGGCCATCGAGTCGATCTCCCGCCCCAGGACGTCGAGGTCGGTGAGGTCCCGCTCGAACGTCTCCTCGTGCGAGACCGACTTTGCCTCCCGGTCTGCGACGACGGGGCGGTCGTCCTCCGCCCGCGCGAGCGCGTGCAGCCCGGCGCCGTGCGCGCGGCCGGCCAGGGCGACCAGGTCGGCCAGGGACTTGGCGGCCAGGTCGCCGACGGTCTTCACGCCCACCTGGTGCAGCCGCTCGGCCGTCGCCGGGCCGACCCCGCCCAGCCGGGTGACCGGCAGCGGGTGCAGGACGTCGAGCTCGCGGCCGGGCGGGACGACGACCAGCCCGTCGGGCTTCTGCAGGTCCGACCCGATCTTCGCCATGAGCTTCGACGTCCCGATGCCCACCGACCCCGTCACTCCCCCGGTGGCCGCCGCGATCCGCTCCTTGAGCCGCCGCCCGATCTCCGTCACGCCCTCCACCGACAGGTCGTGCCCGTCACCGGCCGCCAGGTCCACGTACGCCTCGTCCAGCGAGGCGGGCTCGACCAGCGGGGACAGCTCGCGCAGCAGGGCCATGACGACGTCGGAGGTCCGCCGGTAGGCGGCGAACCGCCCGCCGAGGAACGCCGTCCCGGCCGGGCAGCGCCGCCGGGCCTCGGCCGTGGACATGGCCGAGCGGGCGCCGTAGGCGCGCGCCTCGTAGGACGCCGTGGCGACGACGCCGCGGCCGCCGACGCCGCCGACGACCACCGGCCGGCCGCGCAGGGAGGGCTTGTCCCGTTGCTCGACCGCGGCGAAGAAGGCATCGAGGTCGAGGTGCAGCACGCTCGCCTCCCGCCGCATGCCCCCGATGATCGCCCGTGCCACCGACCGGCCGCGCCGCGGCCCCGCGTCACCCGACTGTGGATTTCCTTGCCGCGGCCGTGCCGGAACTGGGAGGCTGCGGCCACCAAGATCGACGAGGAGGACGCGCGGAGTGGCAACGGTCTTCCTCGTCGTCGGCGCGCTCGGCCTGCTCGTGCTCCTCGTCTCGCTGTTCGTCGGCGAGATCGGTGAGCTGGGGCTGGGCGACGTCGACGCGGACGGGCCCTTCTCGGTGCCGGCGATCGCCGCGCTCCTCGGCGGGATCGGCTTCGGGGGAGCGGCCGCGGTGAGCCTCCTCCCGGACGGCCTGCCCGACGCCGCGGCGGCCCTGCTGGCGCTGGCCGCGGGTCTCGTGGTCGCCGTCCCCCTGGCCTGGGGCGCGATCCGCCTCACGCGGGCGCTGAAGGACATGCCGACGCAGGCCACGCTGACCCGCGACGACCTCGCCGGCACGCAGGGCGTCGTCGTCTCGGCCGTGCCGAGCGCGGGCTTCGGCGAGGTCCGGCTCGCGCTGGCCGGCCAGCACCTCAAGTTCGCCGCCCGCAGCGACCTGCCGCTGCCCGCCGGCACCCCCGTCTACGTCGTCGAGGCGCTCAGCGACACCTCGGTGCACGTCGTCTCGACCGCTCCGCACCCCCTGCCCGAGCCCGGAGGAACCCCATGACGCTGCTCTACGCCATCGGCGGCATCGCCGTCCTGGTCATCCTGCTGGTCCTCCTGGTCCTGTCGCGGATCAAGGTCGCCGGGCCGAACCAGGCGTTCCTCGTGACCGGGCGCCAGGGGCGCCAGATCACCGACGCCTCGGGCGTGGTGTCCCGGGACAGCTCCGGCCAGAAGGTGGTCATGGGCGCGAGCGTCTTCGTGCTCCCCGTGGTGCAGAAGCTGCACACGATGGACCTCTCCAGCCGCCGGATCCCGGTCGGCATCCGCGGGGCGGTCTCCAAGCAGGGCGTGAAGTGCGACCTCGAGGGCGTGGCGATCGTCAAGGTCGGCGGGACGGAGAGCTCCATCCGCGCCGCCGCGCAGCGCTTCCTCAACCAGCAGGAGGGGATCGACACCTTCACCTCGGAGGTGCTCGCCGGTGCCCTGCGCTCGATCGTCGGCCGGCTGACGATCGAGGAGATCATCCGCGACCGCGCGGCCTTCGCCTCCGCCGTCGCCGAGGAGGCCGAGTCCTCGCTCACCGGGCAGGGGCTGGTGCTCGACACCTTCCAGCTCCAGGACATCCAGGCCGAGGGCTCCTACCTGGCCGACCTCGGCCGCCCGGAGGCGGCGCGGGTGCTCAAGGAGGCCAGCATCGCCGAGGCGCGGGCCCGTCAGGCCGCGCAGCAGGAGCAGCTGCTCGCCGACGAGGCGATCGCGGTCGCGCAGCGCCAGCTCGCCCTGCGGCAGGCCGAGATCACCGCCGAGACCGACGCCGCCAAGGCCCGCGCCGCCGCGGCCGGCCCGCTGGCGCAGGCCGCGCAGGACCAGGCGGTGCTCATGGAGCAGGAGAAGGTCGCGGAGCGGACGGCGGCGCTGACCGAGCGCCAGCTGGACACCCAGGTCCGGCGGCCCGCGGACGCCGAGCGCTACCGCGTCGAGCAGGAGGCCGAGGGCCGCAAGAACTCCGCCATCCTCACCGCCGAGGCCCAGCGCCAGGCCACCATCGCTGCCGCCCAGGCCGCCGCCGAGCAGGCGAAGCTCTCCGGTGAGGGCGAGCGGGCCCGCCGCTCGGCGCTCGCCGAGGCCGAGGCCATCGAGGGCGCCAAGCGCGGTGAGGCGGAGAAGCTGCGCCGCCAGGCAGTCGCCGACGCCGTCGAGCGCGAGGGTGCCGCCGAGGCGGCCGCGATCCTGGCCCGCGGTCAGGCCGAGGCCGAGGCGCTGGACGCCCGGTCGGACGCCTTCGCCAAGTACGGTGAGGCAGCCATCCTCGAGATGCTGGTCAAGGTGCTGCCCGACGTCGTCGGCGCGGCCGCGGCCCCCCTGTCGTCGGTGGACAAGATGACCGTCATCTCCTCCGACGGCGCCGGCGCGATCGGGAAGTCCGTGGCCGCCAACGTCGCCCAGGGGCTCCAGCTCTCCGGCGACCTCACCGGCATCGATGTCGCGGCGCTGCTGCGCCGCCTCAGCGGCAGCACGGCGAGCACCGTCGACGGCGTCACCCGCGTCCCCATCTCGTCGGACGGCGACGCGGCGGCGCAGAACGGGCACGCCTGACCCGACGGCGCGGGCCGGCCGGAGGGCCGACAGACTGGGTGCGATGACCGACCGACGCGCCGCCCAGCACTGGCCCTCGATCCCTGTCGCCGACTGGGTGGACACCCGGGACACGTTCCAGCTGTACACGCAGGTGATCGGCAAGATCCGGATGGCGAACACGACGCTGGCCAACCACTGGTGGAACGTCCCGTTGTACGTGACCGCCCGCGGGCTGACCACCTCGCTGATGCCGCACCCCACGGGTCCGTCCTTCCAGATCGACCTCGACCTCGTCGCGCACCGGCTCGAGGTCGTCACCGTCGACGGCCGGACAGGAGTGCTGCCGCTGAGGCCCCGCCCGGTGGCGGACTTCCACGCCGAGGTGGTGCGGCTGCTCGACGAGCTCGACGTCGGGACGGAGATCTGGCCGGTGCCGGTCGAGATCCCCGGTGCGATCCCGTTCCCCGACGACCGGGAGCACGCCAGCTACGACGCCGACGCCGTGCATCGCTTCTGGCTGGCTCTGGTGCAGATGACCCGCGTCCTCACCACGTTCCGGGACGGGTTCGTGGGCAAGTCCAGCCCGGTGCACTTCTTCTGGGGTGCCATCGACCTCGCCACGACCCGGTTCTCCGGCCGCCCCGCGCCCGAGCACCCGGGTGGCGCCCCCAACTGCGGGCCGCACGTGATGCTCGAGGCCTACTCGCACGAGGTCAGCAGCTGCGGCTACTGGCCCGGCGGCCCGGGCGAGGAGGGCGTCTTCTACAGCTACGCCTACCCCGAGCCGGCCGGCTACCGGACGATCGGTGGACTCCCCGAGGGCGCGCGCTGGGACGACGAGCTGGGCGAGTTCGTGCTGCCCTACGAGCTGGTGCGCACCGCCCCGGACCCGGACGCGCTGCTGCTGGCGTTCCTCCAGCGCACGTACGAGGCGGCGGCCGACCTCGGCGACTGGGACCGGACCGCGCTGGAGCGCGACGCGCGGGACCCATCGGCGCGCTGATCGGCCCTAGGGTCTCCGCGCATGAGCGTGATGGCGCAGGCCCGCGCCGAGCGGGAGGACCTGCTGGAGCTGCTCGAGCGGCTGCCCGACGAGCAGTGGCGGACGCCGTCCCTGTGCCCCGGGTGGACCGTCCGCGACGTCGTCGCCCACGTGCTGAGCTACGACGGTCTGGGTCCGCGTGAGCTGGCGACCCGGTTCGCCCGCGGCCGGTTCCTGGTCGACCGCACGAACGCCGTCGGTCTGGCCGACGACGGCGGACGCTCGCCCGCCGAGCTCGTGGAGCTGCTCCGGCAGCACCTCACGCCCCAGGGTCTGACCGCCGGGATGGGCGGGGCGATCGCCCTGACCGACGGCCTCATCCACCAGCAGGACATCCGCCGCCCGCTCGGGGAGCCGAGGACCATCCCGGCGGACCACCTCGTGCCGGCGTTCCGGACGGCGCTGTTCGGCCCGGTGCTGCGCGGCGTGCTCCGGGCGCGCGACGTCCGGCTCGTGGCCACCGACATCGACTGGTCGTTCGGGCGGGGGCCCGAGGTGCGCGCGCCGGCGGAGGCGCTGCTCCTGGCCGTCGCGGGGCGGGCCGCGGTGGCCGGTGAACTGACCGGCCCCGGAGCCGGCCGCCTCGCCGGGCGCCTGGGCTGACGGGGGCGCGCGATGGACCGGATCGGCGGTGTCTACCGGTGGGCGCTGGCGGCGTTCGTCCTGCTGGGCGCGGTGCAGATCTTCCTGGCCGGCCTGGGGGTCTTCTCCTCCCGCGGCGACCCCGGCTTCGAGCCGCACCGGTTCTTCAGCCTCGTGATCGCCGGGGCGGCCGTCGTCCTGTTCGTGCTGGCGATCGTCGCCCGGGCCGGGGTCCGGCACATCGCGGCGACCGCGGTCGTGCTGGTGCTGGCCGGTCTGGTGCAGCACCTGCTCGCGGACCTGGGGTTCGACGAGGCCTGGCTCGGCGGGCTGCACGCGCTCAGCGGGCTGGCGATCGTCGGCGTCCCCGCCTGGCTGCTGTGGACCTCGAGGAGACCGCCGGTCAGTCCTCGGTGAGCGCGGTGGCCGGCAGCCAGTCGGCGTCGAGGAGCTCGGCGATCTCCTGCAGGGACGAGGTGTCGGCGCCGGCCGCGGAGCCGCTGACCGCGAGCCGCTCCACCATCACCCGGGCGACCTGCTCCTCGACGGTGTCCTCGGCGAAGGCGATCCGCCACGGCGACACCTTCCCGTCGCGGTGCGTGCGGCCGGTCACCTGGCGGGCCTGGATGCCGGAGAACCGCGGCTGGTGGAACAGCCCGACGCGCGGGGTGCCCGACGCCGGGCGCCCGTCCGGGAGGGTCTCCCCGGCGTGCAGCGAGATGGACGCGGTCACGGTGAACACGCACACCATCGCCTCGCCCCGCTGGAACCGCAGCCGCTCCGCCTCCACGTCGAACCGGTCGCGTCCGTAGATCCCTGCCACCGGGATCCCTGCGTCCAGCAGCGCGTCGCGGATCGGGTCGGCCGCGGTCTCGACGAACTCGACCGACACCGCGACCTGCCGCTCGGCCTCGACCTGGGCGCGGATCCAGTCGACGGTGGCCTGCACGCGGATGAGCCCGGCCTTCTGGCGGAAGCGCAGCAGCGCCGCTCGGCCGCGCGCGCTCTGCCGGGCGCGCCGGGCCAGCTGCATCTCGGCGCGGAACTCCGACCACTCGGACTCGTAGGCGGCGCGCTCGGCGGGCGTGAGCGCGACGGGCGTGCCGGTGACCGACACCGGGCCCCAGGGTGCGGGCCGGTGCAGCGTCGCCGGCGGGTCGACGTCGGCCAGCCAGGACTGGAGCCGCGCGAGGTCGGTGCGGCGCTCGTCGGCGTCCTCGGTCCACTGCCAGCCGTAGCGGCCACGTTCCACGTGGAACCCGTGCGCCTCGAGCCGCTTCGGCAGGTCGGCCCACTCCCGGACGCCCTCGCCGTGCCGTGCGGCGAACTCCGGCGCGAGGTAGGGCAGCTCGAGCGGGGTGTGCGCGGGGGTGGCCGTCGTGGCGAGCACGTAGGGCGCGTCCTTCACCCGGCCGGCACCGGAGACGGCCTTCCAGTGCTTCCACCGCTGCGTCGTCGTGTGCCGCACCATGTGCGCCTCGTCGGCGACGACGACGTCGAACCGGAGCTTCGAGACCTTGGCCAGGCGGTCCCACGTGGTCACGCACCAGCGGATGCCGCCGTCGCCGAAGCCGGCGATGGACCGGGTCCAGTGCGGGATGGTGATGGCCGCGGGGCGGTCGGCGACGACCAGCACGGTGGACACCTCCCGCTGCTCGGCGATCGCCTTGACCGCGAGGATCGCCGTCCCGGTCTTGCCGACGCCGGGGTCGTCGCCGAGCAGGAACACCCGGCCGCCGGCCGCGGCGTGCGCGGCGACCACGTCGGCGCCGTCGCACTGCTGCTCGCGCGGGGTCATCGGCCGGGCCAGCGGGATCGGCCGCGGCTTCTCGTTCAGCTCGTCCTCGAGGAAGCGCTCGAACGTGTACGGCGGCGGGTCGTAGGACGCCAGCTCCGGGGGCAGCTCGCGGCCGACCCAGACGTGCGCCTGGAGGTCGCGGTGCCAGACGGCCCCGGGCGCGGGGGCGCGGAAGGGCACGGCCAGCACCCACACCCGCTCACCCGGCCCGGCGACCGGCTTCTCGGGCGCGGGCTTCGTCGAGCGCACCGGCGTGGTGGTGCGCGTCGTCGCGGTCCTGCGGGCGGTCGTGCTGGAACGCCGTCGTCGTCCGGGCATGGTTCTCCCCCTCGTCCCGGGGCACGGTAGGCGGGCCCACCGACACCGACGTGGTGGAATCGCCGGGTGAGCGAGGATCCCGACGGCGACGAGCGCCTCGCGACGCGCACCGTCGGGGAGTCCGGGCCGCACGTCGTCTTCGTGCACGGGCTGTTCGGCCAGGGCAAGAACTGGACGACGATCGCGAAGGGCCTCGCCGACGGGCACCGCGTGACCCTGGTCGACCTGCCCAACCACGGGCACTCGCCGTGGACCGACCGGGTCGACTACCAGGACATGGCCGCGCTGCTGGCCGCCGAGCTCGAGGGCCTGGGGGAGCCGGTCACGCTCGTCGGGCACTCGATGGGCGGAAAGGTGGCGATGACCCTCGCCCTGCGCCGGCCCGAGCTGCTGCGCGCGCTGGTCGTCGTCGACATCGCCCCGGTCGAGTACCCGCTGCAGGGCGGCCGGACCGACGACCCGGACGAGGAGGCGTCGCCGTTCGCGGCCTTCATCGAGGCGATGAAGGCGATGGACCTCGGGTCGCTGGCCTCGCGCGCCGACGCCGACGCCGCGCTGCTGACGGCGGTCCCCAGCCGGATGGTGCGCAGCTTCCTGCTGCAGAGCCTCGTGCGGGAGGGGGCGGGCGGCGACGGGTGGCGCTGGCGGCTGAACCTCGACCTGCTCGGCCGCGACCTCGGCGAGCTGCGCGGCTTCCCCGAGCCGCCGGACGGCGCGAGCTTCGACGGGCCGGTGCTGTGGATCGCCGGTGCGAACTCCACCTACGTGCTCGACGAGGACCGCCCGCACATGGACGCGCTGTTCCCGGCCACCCGGCTGGTGCGGATCAAGAACGCCGGGCACTGGGTCCACTCCGAGCAGCCGGAGATCTTCCTGGAGACGCTGCGGCGGTTCCTGGAGCGGGTGGAGCAGTGACGGTCGCCCGCTCGCTCGTGCTCTTCGGCCTGGCCGCGCTGGCGGAGATCGGCGGCGCGTGGCTGGTCTGGCAGGGCGTGCGGGAGCACCGCGGGTGGGTGTGGATCGGGGCCGGGGTGATCGCGCTGGGCCTCTACGGCTTCGCGGCGACGCTGCAGCCCGATGCGCACTTCGGTCGCATCCTCGCCGCGTACGGCGGGGTCTTCGTCGCCGGTTCGCTGCTCTGGGGCATGGCGGTCGACGGCTTCCGGCCGGATCGCTACGACGTCGTGGGTGCCCTGATCTGCCTCGTCGGCGTCGGCGTGATCATGTACGCCCCGCGCCCGGCCTGAGGTGGCGAGCCGCGAGTGGCGGCGGGCGGGTCCGGGTCGCGCCGCCGCCGGGGTGAGCGTCAAGATCAGCGCATGACCTCCCCGCGCGCCGGACAGCCCGCCCAGCCCAGCGACCTGGTCGACGTCCCCGCTCTCGTCAGCGCCTACTACACGGTGGAGCCGGATCCGGCCGAGCCCGCGCAGCAGGTCGTCTTCGGGACCTCGGGGCACCGCGGCTCGAGCCTGGACGCCGCCTTCAACGAGGCGCACATCCTGGCCACCACGCAGGCGATCTGCGAGTACCGCGCGGAACAGGGGTTCGACGGGCCGCTGTTCATCGGGCGGGACACCCACGCGTTGTCCGAGCCCGCGTGGACCTCTGCGCTGGAGGTCCTGGCCGCCAACGACGTGACCGTCCTGGTCGACGCCGGCGAGCGGTACACGCCCACGCCGGCCGTCAGCCACGCGATCCTCACCGCCAATCGAGGGAGGACCACGGGCCTGGCCGACGGCATCGTCGTCACCCCGTCGCACAACCCGCCCCGCGACGGCGGGTTCAAGTACAACCCGCCGCACGGCGGCCCGGCCGACACCGACGCGACCAGCTGGATCGCCGGCCGCGCCAACGACCTGCTGCGGGCCGGACTCAGCGGCGTCCGCCGCGTACCGGTGGACCAGGCCCGCGCCGCCACGCAGCCCTACGACTTCCTGGGCACCTACGTCGACGACCTGCCGAACGTGGTCGACCTCGACGCCATCCGGGACGCCGGAGTGCGCATCGGCGCCGACCCGCTCGGCGGGGCGAGCGTCGACTACTGGGCGGCGATCGCCGAACGGCACCGCCTCGACCTGACGGTCGTGAACCCGCTGGTCGACCCCACGTGGCGGTTCATGACGCTCGACTGGGACGGCAAGATCCGGATGGACTGCTCCTCGCCCTCGGCCATGGCTTCCCTGGTGGGCAAGCGCGACCGGTTCCAGATCGCCACCGGCAACGACGCCGACGCCGACCGGCACGGCATCGTCACCCCCGACGGCGGGCTGATGAACCCCAACCACTTCCTCGCCGTGGCGATCGCCTACCTGCTCAGCCACCGCCCGGGCTGGTCCGCGACCGCGGCCGTCGGCAAGACGCTGGTGTCCAGCTCGCTCATCGACCGGGTGGTCGGCGACCTCGGCCGCCCGCTCGTCGAGGTGCCGGTCGGCTTCAAGTGGTTCGTCCCCGGGCTGCTCGACGGCTCGGTGGTCTTCGGGGGCGAGGAGTCGGCCGGCGCCTCCTTCCTGCGCCGGGACGGCGGTGTCTGGACGACGGACAAGGACGGCATCCTGCTCGCGCTCCTCGCGAGCGAGATCCAGGCCGTGACCGGGCGCTCCCCCTCCAAGCTGCACAAGCAGCTGACCGACCACTTCGGCGAGTCCGCGTACGCCCGCATCGACGCGCCGGCCGACCGCGCGCAGAAGGCGGCCCTGGGCAAGCTGTCGCCCGACGACGTCGAGGCCACCGAGCTGGCCGGCGAGCCCATCACGGCCAAGCTGACCCGCGCACCCGGCAACGACGCCGCGATCGGCGGCCTCAAGGTGACGACGGAGAACGCGTGGTTCGCGGCCCGGCCGTCCGGCACGGAGGACGTCTACAAGATCTACGCCGAGTCCTTCCGCGGCCCCGAGCACCTCGCGCAGGTGCAGGAAGAGGCCCGGGCCGTGGTCTCCGCGGCGCTGGGTGCCTGAGGTGGCCGTGCCGACCCCGGACCTGGTGGAGCTCCTCCAGGAGCTGGTTCGGTGGCCGACCGTCTCGGGCAACCCCGCTCCGCAACGGCAGGTCATGGGGATGCTCGCGGAGGTCCTGCGGGAGCGGGCGCCGCACCTGCAGGCGGTCCGGGGCGAGGACCCCGACCAGCCGTGGACGCTGCTGCGCACACCGGCCGATCCGTCGCGGCCGCTGCTGCTGCTCGCCTGCCACGTGGACACGGTGCCGGTCCCCGATGCCACCGAGTGGGCCCGCGACCCGTTCGACGCCGACCTCGACGGCGGGCGGGTGTGGGGCCGGGGCGGCAGCGACATGAAGGCCGGCGTGGTCGCCGCTGCCGCCGCCCTGGCCGGCGTCGATCCGGAGACGCCGGTCGCGCTGCTGCTGACCAGCGACGAGGAGATCGGCTCCAAGGGCGCTGCCGCGGCCGCCGGGGCGCTGGCCGGTGAGCGCATCGGGGCGGTGATCGTGCCGGAGGCCACCGGCAACGAGGTCGTCCTGGGCCACAAGGGCGCCCTGTGGGTCGCCGTGCGGACCGCCGGGCGGGCGGCCCACGGCAGCACGCCCGAGCGGGGGCACAACGCCGTCCTGGACCTCGTCGCCGTCCTCGCGCGGGCCTGCGCGGAGCTGCCGCTGCGCAGCGACGACTTCCTCGGGACGGAGACCTGGAACACCGGCGTGATCAGCGGTGGCACCGTGCCGAACGTCGTCCCCGACCGCGCGGAGGCGGTGGTCGACATGCGCACCGTGGGCGCGGGCGCCGACCTGCTCGGGTGGTGGCAGGAGCAGCCGGAGGTCGTCGAGGTCGACGTGCGCGTCGACCTGCCGCCGGTCAGGACGTCCGCCGACGACCCGTGGGTGGCGGCCCTCCCCGCGCCGGTGCGCCCGGTCCCGGCCACCTACTTCACCGACGCCTCCGTGCTGGGCGAGGTCACCGGCGGCGCACCGATCGTCGTCTGGGGGCCGGGGACCCCGGCGGTCATGCACGCCCGTGACGAGTACGTCGAGGTCGCCGAGCTGGAGCAGGCGGCCGCCGCCTTCGGCGAGGTCGCGGCCGCCTGGGGCCGAGGCTCCTGACCCGGACGCACGGGAGGCCCGCTCCCAGCCGGGGGAACGGGCCTCCGCCGCGGAACGGGATCGGTCAGACCGAGAGGCGGAACCGCTCGACGAGACCGCTGAGCTCCTCGGCCGTGCCGGTCAGCTCGTCCGCGGCGGCGCGCAGCTCGCCGACGGAGCCGCTGGTCGACCGCGCGGCGGCCGTGATCCCCTCGATCCGGTCGGTCATGCCGCCGGCGCCGGCGGCCACCTCGCCGACGCCGCGGTTCATCTCGGCGGTGGTCGCCGTCTGCTCCTCGACGGCCGAGGCGATCGTGGTCTGGTAGTCGTCGATCTGCCCGATGATCGCGGTGATCTCCTCGATGGCCGTGGCGGCGCCGGCCGAATCGGCCTGGATCGCGGCCACGCGGCGGGCGATCTCGTCGGTCGCCGTCGCGGTCTCCTGGGCGAGCTCCTTGACCTCGTTGGCGACGACGGCGAAGCCCTTGCCCGCCTCGCCGGCCCGGGCCGCCTCGATGGTGGCGTTCAGGGCGAGGAGGTTGGTCTGCTCGGCGATCGAGGTGATCACCTTGACCACCTCCCCGATGCGCGCCGACGACTCCCCCAGCTCGCGCACCGTGTCGTTCGTGGTCGCTGCGACCGTGACCGCCTGGGCGGCGACCCGGGCGGCCTCGGTCGCGTTGCCGGAGATCTCGCGGATCGAGGCCCCCATCTGCTCTCCGCCGGCCGCGACGGCCTGCACGGACGTGGCGACCCGGCCGGCGGCGGCCGACACCTCGGAGGCCGACGACGCGGCGGTGTCGGCGTCGCCGGCCACCCGGTCCGCCAGGCTCAGCAGCTCCGCCGAGGAGGCGGCCAGGCCGGTCGCCGCGTCGCGGGTGGCGCCCAGCACACCGGAGAGGTCGTCGAGGCTGCTGTTGAGCGCGGCGGACAGCCGGCCCACCTCGTCGCCGGAGCGCACCGTCAGCCGCCCGGTGAGATCCCCCCGGGCGACCTGCTGCAGGACGCCGGCGGCGGTGCGCAGCGGTCGGGTGATGCCGCCGGCGAAGCGGGCCGCGACCAGGCCGACCACCAGGGCGGCCGCGCCTGCCACCGCGAGGATGGATCCGAGGAGGGCGCCGGCCGGGGCCGTCGCCTCGTCGGCGTCCTCGCGCATCAGGACCCCCCAGCCGTAGCCGGCGAAGCCGAGCGCCCCCTCGGACGCCGCGTACCCGTGCACCTGGTCGGTGCCGTCGGCGTAGTCGGCCCGGCCCGAGCCGGAACGTCCGTCGACCAGTGCCTCTGCGGCGGGGAGGCCGGCGGCGGCCAGGTCGAGCCCGTCGGTCCCGTCCGCGCCGGGGCCGGCGAGGACGACGCCGTCCGAGCGCAGCACCTGGCCGTCGACGGAGCCCATCCCCCGGTCGCGCAGCTTGGCCACCTGCTCGTCGAGGATCTGCCCCACCACGCGATCCCAGGAGGTGAAGTTCGCCCACACCCGGACCGGCGTGCCGTAGGCGTCGAGCACCGGCGCGGCGTAGGGCAGGGACAGCACCTCGCGGCCGGTCGCCGTCGTCACCAGGGGTTCGACGACCGCCTCGCTGTAGTGCGTCTCGCCCGCCGACAGGCCCATCGCCGCCTGGAACCAGGCGGCCGAGGCCACGTTCGTCCCGACGAGCGACGACGAGTCGACCGGCTGCCCGTCGCCGGTGACGGTGTTGGTCGCGACCACAGTGCCGTCGGCGTCGGCGATCAGCAGGACGTCGTAGATGCCGTAGTTCTTGCTGTAGAAGTCGGCTGCCGCCCGCACGGTGGCCGCGTCGCCCTGAGCGGCGGGGTTGAACGCGAAGGCCTGGACGTCGCCGTAGCGCTCGAACAGGTTGCGGTCGATCTTGTCGATGGTGGAGACGGCCTCGCTGCGGAGCAGGTCGCCCTGCGCGGAGAGCCAGTCGCCGCTGCTCTTGCCGTAGGCCACCGCCCCGAGCAGGCCCAGGGGTGCGATCACCAGGAGCAGGACGAACACGATGAGCTTGGTGCGCAGTGAGGTGCTGCGTGCGGCCATGGGGGCGCCTTCGGGACGACGGGATCGGTGCCTCCCCCATCGGCCGCCGGTCGCCTTGTCTCCACGCGGGCGTGACAGGTGTGACCGCAGGACACGCAGTGTTCTCACGCAGGCCCCACGTGCCCCCAGCGGGTGAGCCGTTCTCCTGGCGCCGCCGGATGTCGTCCCGGCCACGGCAGACTGGCGGCGTGGACGGACAGGCCAGCGCGCAGGACTGGGAGGCGTACCCGCCGGGGCAGGCGCCGCCGCCCGGGTACGGGCAGCCCGCCTACGGACCGCCCCCGGGGCACGGCCCCTCCACACCCCAGCCGTACGCCCCGCAGCCGTACGCCCCGCAGCCGTACGCCCCGCAGCCGTACGCCCCGCACGGCTGGCCCCAGCCCGGGTACGGCCCGTACGGCCCGGGCTACCCGCCGGCCCTCGCCGTGCCCCTCCCGTGGCCGCACGGGCCGGGCCGTCCGGGCATCGCCACCGCGGCCGCGGTCCTCGGGTTCGTCACGGCCGGGCTGACCGCCCTCGTGATGGTGGCGGTGCTGCTCGCCGTCGTCGAGGGGACGACCGACCCCGCCACGCTGCTCATGCTGCTGGGCGTCCCGTGCGCGATCACGCTCGTCGCGGGCGCTGCCGCCCTGCTGGACCGGCGGAGCGAGGAGATCCTGTTCCGCGGCGCCCTGGCATCCGTCGCCGTCCTCGTGGTCGTCCTGCTGGTCGGCATGGCCACGCTCTCCGGCCCGGACCGCGCCGGCATGGGGATGGTGGTCGTCGTGGCGCTGCCGCTGCCGATCCTGACGGCGGTCTTCGCGGCGCGTCCCGTGGTGCGGGCCTGGGTCGACGCGGGCTGACCCGTCAGGAGCCGGCGCGCTGCTCCCGGCGCCGGAGGGCCTTGTCGGCGTACATCGCGTCGTCCGCCTCGCGGATGACCTGCTCGTAGACGTCGCCGGGCTGCTCCCCACCGGCCACCGACCCGATGCCGATGCTCAACCCGACCGAGACCGTCGTCCCGCTGAGCACCAGCGGCTCGGTCACCGATCCGCGCAACCGGTCGGCGAGCACCTCCGCGTCGGCCGGCTGCGTGTTCTCGCAGACGATGCTGAACTCGTCCCCGCCCAGGCGGGCCGCGGTGTCGCTGGCCCGCAGCACCGACCGCAGGCGCTCGGCGAAGGTCACCAGCACCAGGTCGCCCATGGGGTGGCCCAGCTCGTCGTTGATGGCCTTGAAGCCGTCGAGGTCGGTGATCAGCACGCAGGTGGGGGTGTTCTCCCGGCGGCCGCGCTCCAGCGCGTGCCACAGCCTGTCCTGGAACAGCAGCCGGTTGGGCAGCCCGGTGAGCGGGTCGTGCAGCGAGCGGTGCACCAGCTGCGCCTCGAGCTCCTTCCGCTCGGTGATGTCCTCCACGATCATCACCAGGTGCGCGGCCAGGCCGTCGCTGCCCTCGGCCACCCACGAGGCGGTGACCTGGACCGGCACGTCGGAGCCGTCGGCCCGCCGCAACCGGGTCTCGTGGCGCATCGGGCGGACGGGGTCGGCGATCCACGACGCGTGCGCCTCGTTCGCGGCCACCACGTGGTCGGGGTGCACCTGGTCGAGCACCGAGCGGCCGTGCAGCTCCTCCTCGCCGCGGCCGAGCATGGCGCAGAGGGCCGGGTTGGCGTCGACGAGGACACCCGCCGGGGTGGTGAGCGCGATGCCCATCGGCGCATTGGAGAAGGCGCTGCGCCGGTCGCCGGGGGGCAGCGCGTCGACCACCTCGACCACGTGCCACCTCCCTTCTCCTGCCCACATCTTGCGTGACCGGTACCCCGTTGGATGCAGCAGGCGTCACGGATCCGTTCCGGGTCACCCGGCCGGGTGTCCGCGGGAAGGTGCAGGATGCGGGGGACCACCGACAGTCCGAGGAGCTCCCGTGTTCGAGTTCGACCTGGTGCTGCCCACGGCGGTCGACGTCCGCGAGGTCGGCATGCGCGACGGTCTGCAGCTGGAGGCCCCCCTCCCGCTCGACGCGAAGCTCGCCATGCTGGAGGCGCTGGTCGCGACCGGCGTCCGCCGCATCGAGGTGACGTCGTTCGTCTCCCCCCGGGCGGTGCCCGCCCTGGCCGACGCCGACCAGGTGGCCGCGGAGCTCTCCCGGTGGGGCGACGTGCACTGGTCGGCGCTGGTCGCCAACCCCCGTGGCGCCGTCCGCGCCGTCGACACCGGGATCGCCGACCTGGAGTACGTGGTGTCGGCGTCCGACGGGCACAGCCGCGCCAACGCCGGCCGACCGACCGCCGAGGCGGTCGCCGCCGTCGCCGAGATCGCCGGCCTGGCGCACGGCGCGGGTGGATCCCTCGAGGTGGTCATCGCCACCGCCTGGGACTGCCCCTTCGACGGCCGCACCCCGATCACGCGCACCGTCGACGTCGCCCGCGCCGCCGTCACCGCGGGCGCGGACCAGCTCTGCCTGGGCGACACGATCGGCACGACCACGCCGCTCCGGGTGGTCCAGCTGCTCGACGCCGTCCGCCGCGCGTGCCCCGGCGTCCCGGTCGGCGTGCACTTCCACGACACCCGGGGGACGGGCCAGGCGAACGCGCTCGCGGCGATCCAGGCCGGGGTGACCCAGCTCGACTCCTCCGTCGGCGGCTTGGGCGGCTGCCCGTTCGCGCCCGGCGCCAGCGGCAACATCGCCACCGAGGAGCTGGTCTACATGCTCGAGGAGTCGGGCGTGCGCACCGGGCTCGACCTCGACGCCGTCCTCGCCGCCGCGAAGGTCACGGAGGAGGCCGTCGGCCACGAGCTGCCGAGCTCGCTCTACCGCGCCGGCGGCCGCTCGGTCCCCCGCCCGGCGCCGGTGGCCGGGTGACGGGGGTGCCGGAGGGCACGCCCCGCATCGTCGACCCGGCGGTCATGCGCGACGTCCTCGGCCACTTCGCGTCCGGGGTCACGGTCGTCACCGCCGACACCGCGGACGGGCCGATCGGCTTCACCTGCCAGTCGTTCAGCTCCCTGTCGCTGGACCCGCCGCTCATCGCGTTCGCCCCGGCACGCACCTCGCGCACCTGGCCGCGACTGCGCGACATCGGCCGCTTCTGCGTGAACGTGCTGGCCGAGGGGCAGGACGCCGTCTCGCAGAACTTCGCCCGGTCGGGGGCGGACAAGTTCGCGGGGGTCGCCTGGACGCCGAGCCCGCACGGGTCACCGGTGCTCGACGACGTCGTCGCCTGGATCGACGGGGAGCTGGAGGCCGAGCACGAGGGCGGCGACCACACGATCGTCGTGGCGCGCGTCCTCGACCTCGGCGCCCATCCCGACCGGCGTCCCCTGCTGTTCCACCGCGGGTCCTACGGGCTGCTGCGCGAGGGCTGAGCCCGCTCCCGGTCCCCGGTCAGCCGAAGCGGACGGCGATCAGCGCCACGTCGTCGCGGTGGTCGAGGGCCCCGCTGACCGCCGCGTCGCAGAGCTCTCGGGGACCTGCGCCGGCCGGCGCCGCGGCGATCCGGCCGCACAGCTCGCTGATGCCCTCGTCCATGTCCGCACCGGGCCGCTCGATCAGCCCGTCGGTGTAGGCCAGCAGCGTCGAGCCGGGCGGGACCTCGAGGGAGACGGTCGTGCGCTGGGTCGTGGCGTCGACGCCCACGAGCATCCCGGTCACCTCCGCCAGCACCCGCACCGAGCCGTCGGGGGTGCGCAGCAGCATCGGCGGGTGCCCGGCGTTGGCCACGTGCAGCCGCCACGGCCGGCCGGGCGCATCGGGCCGCAGCGCGCGGGCGTAGACCATGGTCGCCATGGGCGCCACGCGCAGGCCCTGGACCAGCCGGTCCACCCGGCCCAGCACGACCTCGGGGTCGGCGTCCTCGGCCTCCCAGATGCTGGCCCGCAGCACACCGCGGAGGTGGCCCATCGCGGCGGCGGCCGCCACGTCGTGCCCGACCACGTCGCCCACCACGATGGCGACCGACTCGTCGGGCAGGGCCAGCAGGTCGTAGAAGTCACCGCCGACGTCCGCCGCCTGGGACGCGCTGACGTAGTGCGCGGCCGACTCGATGCCGGGGATCTCCCCCAGCACCGGCAGCAGCGAGCGCTGGAGCGTGTCGGCGACGGCGTGCTCGCGCTGGTAGAGCCGCACGTTGTCGATGGCCAGCGCCGCGCGACCGCCGAGGTCCGCCGCCAGGTCGACGTCGTCCTGGGAGAAGGGCAGGTTGCCCGGCGCGCGGACGAGCGCGATCGCCCCGAGGGTGCGGCGTCGGGCGATCATCGGGACGGTCAGCACCTGCTGCCCGCCCAGCTGCTGGAAGGCCTCCAGCGCGCCGGGATGGGTGAACACCCGCCGGAGCGTGCCGTCGTCGAGCTGGTCGAGCAGCACGGGGCGGGCGGTGGCCATGCTGCGCAGGCTGGGCGACCCCGAGCCGAGGTGCATCACGTGCAGCGACGCGAACTCGTCGAGCTCCTCCCCCCGCCCGTCGCGGTGCCGGGCGGCCCACCGGCTCATCTGCCCGTGGTCGTCGAGGAGGGTGACGAACACCCAGTCGGCGAGGGCGGGGGCGCACAGGCCGGCGAGCAGGTCCAGCAGCTCGTCCATGTCGAGGGTCGCGATGAGCGCGCTCGTCGCCTCGGCCATCAGCGCCAGCCGCCCCTGCGCCCGCTCCGCGGCCTCCTGGGCCTGCTCGGCGTCGCCGCGCGCCTGCTCGGCGACCGCGCGGGCCAGCTCCGCCTCCTGGCGTGCGGTCTGCTCGGCCGCGAACGCGGCCTCCCGCTCGCGCTCCACGCGGACGCGCTCGGTGACGTCGGTCTGCACGCCGACGAAGCTGACCAGCTCGCCGTCGCCGTCGAACACCGGGCTGACCGACAGCTGGTTCCAGAACGCGGTCCCGTCCTTGCGGTAGTTGAGCAGCGTCGTGGTCACGGTCCGCTGCGCCGCCAGGCCCTCCCGGATCTCCGCCACGGCGGCCCGGTCGGTGGCCGGGCCCTGGAGGAAGCGGCAGTTGCGGCCGATGGCCTCCTCCGCCTCGTACCCGGTGACCCGGGTGAACGACGGGTTCACCCAGACCAGCGGGTTGTCCGCCTGGCGGGGGTCGGTGATCGTGAAGGTGATGTCGGTGGCGATGACCGCCCGCTCGCGCAGCGCCTGCAGATAGCCCTCGGGGTCCTCGACCTTGTCCGGCGGGTCCAGGTGGAGGAACACGACGAGGGAGAGCTGCTCCTCGCTGCCGATCTGCGACAGCGGGAAACCGGTCACCCAGAGCAGCTGGTCGTCGCGCCCGCCGTCGTCCGCGGCGTCCGCCCGGCCCGGCTCCGTGCTGGTCCCGGGGGCCAGGCGCACCGCCTCGCCGGTCACCGGCCGGCCCTGCGCGACCGTCGACAGCGGGCCGCTGGAGCTCGCCAGCGGTTCTCCGGAGACATCGGTCAGCCCGGCCGAGGCGCCCCAGGTGTCCACGTCCACCGGCAGGTGCACGTTGCCGGCGAGCTCGACGGCGGCCGTGTTGGCGTAGACGACGGAGCTGCTCAGCCGGTCGATGACCAGGACGGCGACCGGCACGTCGGCGAGCACCCCGGGCAGGGAGGCCTCACCGGTGTGGCCGTCCCGGCCGGCGACCGCGGCGCTCGCGGCGGTGACGATGCCCGCCTGCTGGCCCAGGCCGGCGTCGGAGGCGGGGGTCGACCCGGGACGGTCGCGCTCGGAGGGCACACAGCCATTTAACCGTGTGCCACCGATCGTTTCACGCCGCCGACCCCCTCTGACCAGGACGTACACCGGACGGGTGTGGCCGGGGAACGCACGGGGAACGCCCCAACCCAGCCGTTCGTCACCGGGGGTGGGCACCGCGCCCCGCGGTTCCGCCGAGAGGAAGCGCCATGGGACTGCTCGACCGGCTCTTCGGCCGTCGTCCGCACCAGGAGCAGCACCCCCGGCCGCAGGGACGGCGGGAGCAGCTGCCCGACGACCAGGCCATCGCGCGCTACCGGTACCTGCTGCGCACCGCTCCCCCGGAGCAGATCGAGCAGGCGCACGCCGAGGCCTTCGCGCAGCTGACCACCGACCAGCGGCAGCAGGTGCTCGCGCAGCTCGCCGCGGCGGTGCCGGTCGGCGAGCGGCCGCGGACCGACGATCCCGGGACTCTCGCCCGGGTCGCCACCAGGGCCGAGATGCGCCGGCCGGGGACGCGGGAACGCGCGCTGGGCGGCTACGGCCCGGGCTACGGCGAGCAGCCGTACGGCCGCGGCGGGTACGGCTACGGCGGCGGCATGGGCATGGGCGGCATGATCGGCGGCAGCCTGCTCGGCACGATCGGCGGCCTGGTGATCGGCACCGCGGTGGCCGACGCGCTCTTCGACACCGGCATCGGTGACGGCGGCCTCTTCGGCGGCGGCGACGAGGAGGCCTACGCCCAGGGGTACGAGGACGGCGCCGGCGGTTACGGCGCCGACAACGGCGGGGACTACGGCGACGTCGGGGGCGGGGACTTCGGCGGTGGCGACTTCGGCGGCGGGGACTTCTGAGCCCGGTTCCGGCGCAGCAGGAGCAGCCCCAGCACCGGCAGCACCAGCGGCACGAAGTAGTAGCCGCGCCCGTACGCCGACCAGACCGTCTCGTCGGGGAACGCGGCGCGGTCCGCGAGGGAGAGCGTCCCCACGACGAGGACGCCGACCAGCTCCACGGTGATCGCGGCCAGCGCCAGGCGCCGTCCCCGCGGCCCGCGGGCCAGGCCGACGGTGGCGACGACGTAGACGACAGCGGCGAACGCCGACAGCAGGTAGGCGACCGGCGCCTCGGAGAACCGGGTGGCCAGCTGCACCCCCGCTCGGGCGCCCGCGGCGAGCGCGAAGGTGCCGTACACGGCCACGAGCACCCGGCCGGGACCGGACGTGCCCTCCTCCGCGGGCGCTCCCAGCGCCCTCTCCTCACGCACCGGTGGCCTCCCAGAGCTGCAGCAGCCGCCAGACCATGACGCCGACGACGGCGCCGGCCACGGCGAGGACGGTGCCGGCCCACCGCGTGCGCTCGGTCCGCGCCCACAGCACCCCGGCGACCGGCACCAGGACGACGCCGAGCAGGTAGCCCAGGAAGGTCGCGGTCTCCTCCGGCCGCTCACCGCCGAGCAGGGCCGCCGCCGCGATGACCGCCTGCACCAGCAGCAGCGCCTCCAGGACCCCGGCGGCCGCCAGGTGCACCAGGCCGATGCGCCGGTGGGCCAGCGTGGAGAGCAGTCCGAGCAGGGTCATCGCCGCCGCCACCACGGTGATCGTGCCGACCAGGAACGGCGTCACCGGCGGAGGTCCGGGGCGGAGGGGCCGGTCAGCACCGGCCCATCCTCTCGCGGTCGCCCGCCCCGGCCGCAGCGAGGTCCCCTCAGCGGTGGACGGTGGACATGTCCGGGTAGCGGTCTCCCTGCGCCGCACCGACCGGGGCGGCCTGGTCGATCCGGGCGAGCTCGTCCGCGGTCAGCTCGATGTCGGCGGCCGCCGCGTTCTCCTCGAGGTAGGCCACGCGCTTCGTGCCGGGGATCGGGACCACGTCCGGACTGCCCGGGCGGTCGCTCTGCGCCATCACCCACGCCAGCGCCAGCTGGCTCGCGGTGACGCCCTTCTCGTCCGCGATCTCGCGCACCCGGTCGACGAGCCGCAGGTTCTGCTCGAAAGCCTCGCCCTGGAAGCGCGGGTTGTGCCGGCGGAAGTCGTCGGAGGCCAGGTCGTCGACGCTGCGGATCTCCCCCGACAGGAAGCCCCGGCCGATCGGTGAGTAGGACACGAACCCGATCCCCAGCTCGGCGCAGGTCGCGAGCACGCCGTTCTCCTCGGGGTCGCGCGTCCACAGCGAGTACTCCGTCTGCACCGCCGTGACCGGCTGCACCGCGTGCGCCCGGCGGATCGTCTCCGGGCTGGCCTCGGAGATTCCGGCGTGCCGGATCTTCCCGGCGGCCACGAGCTCGGCGAGGGCACCCCACGTGTCCTCCACGGGCACGGTCGTGTCCACGCGGTGCTGGTAGTAGAGGTCGATGACGTCGACGCCGAGCCGCTGCAGCGAGGCGTCGCAGGCCGTCCTGACGTAGTCGGGCCGGCCGTTGACGCCGCGGTAGGAGCCGTCCTCGCCCCGCTCGTTGCCGAACTTGGTCGCCAGCACCACCTCGTCGCGGCGGCCGGCGATCGCCTGGCCGACGAGCCGCTCGTTGGTGAACGGGCCGTACATGTCCGCGGTGTCGAGGAAGGTGACGCCGAGGTCCAGCGCGCGGTGGATGGTCCGCTCCGCCTCCGCCTGGTCCGCCGTCCCGTAGAACTCGCTCATCCCCATGCAGCCGAGCCCCTCTGCCGGGACGGTCAGCTCGCCGAGTCTCCGTGTGCGCATGGCCTGCTCCTGCCCGGTCCGCGACTCGGGCAACCGGACCCAGGCCTACCGGGCAGTAACCCCGGCGCCCCGCCCTCGTTGAGACAGCGCACACATCGCCGTGGACCCGCGAGGAGTGCCCATGAACCGGTCGTTGCGTCGAGCTCTCGCCGTGGGAGGTCTGTCCGCCCTGACGGCGGCGGTCCTCGCCACACCCGCCCAGGCGGCGCCCGGACCGCTGGCTCCCGTGCAGGACTTCCTCGCCGAGCAGCTCGACGGGCTGACCGGCGCGGCGCAGGCGACCGTGCTGGTGCACGGCACCGACATCGACGCGGCACGGGCCGCCGTGGCGTCGGCCGGGCTCCGGACGGTCACCGAGTTCGAGCGGATCGGCGTCGTGGTGGCGTCGGGCACCGCGGAGCAGATCGAGGCGACCCGCGGCGAGCCCGGCGTCACCTACCTCGAGGGCAACACCCCGATCGAGTTCAGCCAGGAGACCTCCAACGCCGCCACGCGCGGGGCCGAGGCGGTGCAGACGCTGACCGGCGCGAACGGCCAGGCGCTGGACGGCAGCGGGGTCTCGGTGGCGGTCATCGACTCCGGTGTCGACCCCACGCACCCGTACTTCCGGAACGACGACGGCAGCAGCGCCGTCGTCGCCAACCTCAAGAGCGTGTGCCTCGTCGAGTCCGACACGGGCACCGACTGCGTGCTCCGCGTGCCGGGCGTGCTCGACACCGACACCATCTCCGGCGGCGGGCACGGCACGCACGTGAGCGGCATCGTCGCCGGCCGGCCGACCACCCTCGCCGACGGCGGTCAGCTGCAGGGTGCCGCGCCCGGCGCCAGCATCGTCTCCATCTCGACCGGCGCCGTCCTGCTGATCGTCGGCGCGGACTCCGCGCTCAACTGGGTGCTGGAGAACCACGAGGCGCCCTGCGGTGCGGGCGTCCCCGCCGCCACCTGCCCGCCGATCAAGGTCACCAACAACTCCTACGGACCGAGCGGCGGTGGCGAGTTCGACCCGAACTCCGCGACGGTGAAGCTGCAGCGGGCCCTCGTCGAGGACGGGGTCGTCACCGTCTGGGCGGCCGGCAACGACGGCGGCGACGGCTCCGCGTCGCTGACGAACCCGCCCGGCCAGGACCCGACCGGCGGCATCCTCTCGGTGGCGTCGTACTACGACCAGGACACCGGCACGCGCGACGGCGTCGTCAGCGAGTTCTCTTCGCGCGGCGCGGCGACCGACCCCTCCACCTGGCCCGACCTCTCGGCGCCGGGCGAGAACATCACGTCCTCCTGCCGGCTCTACCTGCCGATCTGCTCGACCGGTCTCGACCCGCGCAACGGTCCCGGCCTCCTCGACGTCGGCACGTTCAACACCATCAGCGGGACGTCGATGGCGGCGCCGCACATCGCCGGCATCGTGGCCCAGCTCTTCCAGGCCGACCCGACGGCCACCCCGGCCGAGGTCGAGGCGGCGCTGAAGGGCACCACCCACCGGTTCACGGACGGCGCGGCCTACCAGTCCGTCGACGGCTACCCGACCTCGTACGACAAGGGCACCGGCCTCGTCGACGTGGTCGCGGCGGTGGCCCGGCTGACCGAGTAGCCGTTCCACGTGGAACACCGGCCCGGGGCGGCGTGAACTGCGCCACCCCGGGCCGGTTCCGACTCGCCAAGGCCGCGACGCCCGAGTTGGATAGGTCTGCATGTGCGGCCTCTGCGGCGAGATCACCTTCGACGGGTCCCTGGCCGACACGACCGCGGTCGCCCGCATGGTCGAGTCCCTCGTCCCCCGGGGACCGGACGGCCAGGGTTCGTGGAGCAACGGGCGGGTGGCCTTCGGTCACCGCCGGCTGTCGGTCATCGACCTGTCCACCTGCGGCTCGCAGCCCATGGTGGACAACGACCTCGGGCTGACCGCCGTCTTCAACGGCTGCATCTACGACTACCAGGAGCTGCGCGCCGAGCTCGAGGGCCACGGCTACCGGTTCTTCTCGCACAGCGACACCGAGGTGATCCTCAAGGGCTACCACCACTGGGGCACCGACGTCGTCTCGCACCTGCACGGGATGTTCGCCTTCGTGATCCACGAGCGGGACACCGGCCGCGTCGTGATGGCCCGCGACCGGCTGGGCATCAAGCCGCTCTACCTGGCCGAGACGCCGGGGAAGCGGCTCCGCTTCGCCTCGACGCTGCCTGCGCTGCTGAAGGGCGGTGACGTCGACACCTCGATCGACCCCGTGGCGCTGCACCACTACCTGACGTGGCACGCCGTGGTCCCGGCGCCGCGGACCATCCTCAGCGGCGTCCGCAAGCTCCCCCCGGCCACGGTGCGGGTGATCGAGGCCGACGGCACCAGCACCGAGCACCGGTACTGGAACGCCACCTACGAGCGCCGCCCCGAGCACGCGGGCTGGTCGGCGCGCGACTGGGAGGACGCCGTCGAGGAGGCGCTCCGGGTCGCCGTGCGCCGGCGCCTGGTCGCCGACATCCCGGTCGGCGTGCTGCTGTCCGGCGGGCTGGACTCCAGCCTCATCGTCGGCCTGCTGGCGCAGGAGGGGCAGACCGGCCTGGCCACCTACTCGATCGGCTTCGAGTCGGTCGGCGGGCGCGAGGGTGACGAGTTCGCGTACTCCGACGTCATCGCCGAGCACTTCGCCACCGACCACCACCGCATCCGGGTGACCTCCGACGAGCTGTCCGCCGCGCTCGGGCACGCCATCGGGGCGATGGCCGAGCCCATGGTCAGCCACGACGTCGTCGCCTTCGACCTGCTCAGCGAGCGGGTCAGCGAGACCATCCGCGTCGTCCAGTCGGGGCAGGGCGCGGACGAGGTCTTCGCCGGCTACCACTGGTACCCGCCGCTGGCCGGAGCGGGCCGGGACGAGGCCGTGGAGAGGTACGCGAAGGCCTTCTTCGACCGCGACCACGAGCGGATGCGCTCGGTCGTCTCCGACCGCTACCTGCTCGACCAGGACCCGAGCCTCGCCTTCGTGCGCGAGCACATGTCCCGTGCCGGCGCCGAGACCGCCGTGGACGCCGCCCTGCGCCTCGACAGCGAGATCATGCTGGTCGACGACCCGGTGAAGCGGGTCGACAACATGTCCATGGCCTGGGGGCTGGAGGCCCGCGTGCCGTTCCTCGACCACGACCTGGTCGAGCTCGCGGCGCTGTGCCCGCCGGAGCTGAAGCTGGCCGACGGCGGCAAGGGGATCCTCAAGGCGATCGGCCGGCGGATCATCCCGCCGGAGGTCATCGACCGGCCCAAGGGCTACTTCCCCGTGCCGGCGATCACCCACCTGCAGGGCAAGGTGCTCGACCAGGTGCGCGACGCCCTCGCCTCCGACGCGGCCCGTGACCGCGGGCTCTTCCGGCCGGAGTACGTCGACGCGCTGCTCGCCGACCCCAACGGCGAGCTCACGCCGCTGCGGGGCAACAAGCTCTGGCAGCTCGGCCTGCTCGAGCTCTGGCTGCAGGCCCACGCGGTCTGAGGAGGGCTCCCGTGTCACCCCGGCTCGCCGGCCACCGCCGTCGCACGCCCGTCTCCCCCGCCCCCGCGATGACCAGCCGCTCGTGGAAGGCGCCCTCGCAGCACGAGCGGCAGGGCATGCAGACCGACGTCGTCCTCGACCTCGCGTGGGGGCGGCTGGTCTTCGGCCAGACCTTCGCCGACCTCCTCGACATCGTGGACGCCATGCGCGCCGAGGAGGCCGGCGAGCGCGACATCTGCATCTACCCGCGGGACCCGCACGTGCTGGTGGGGCTCGCGCCCGACGAGCTGTTCATCGACCCGAGCTACACCTACCGGCTCGACCTGCACCGGTACCGGCCGCGCACCGAGCTGATCCGCGGCGTGTTCGTGCGCACGGTCACCTCGCTGGCCGACATGGAGGCGATCAACGAGATCTACGCCCGCAACGGGATGGTCGTCGGCGACGCCGAGCTGATGTGGCGCAACCACCGGACCCGCGCCTTCACCTACCTCGTGGCCGAGGACCAGCGCACCGGCGCGATCGTCGGCACCGTCACCGGCGTCGACCACCAGCTGGCCTTCGACGACCCGGAGGGCGGAAGCAGCCTCTGGTGCCTGGCCGTGCACGCGCAGGACGCCCCGCCCGGCACCGGTGAGGCGCTGGTCCGGGTGCTGGCCGAGCGCTACGTCGGCCGGGGGCGGTCCTACATGGACCTCTCGGTGATGCACGACAACGCGGGGGCGATCCGGCTCTACGACAAGCTCGGCTTCACACGGGTGGCGGCGGTCTGCGTCAAGCGGAAGAACCCGATCAACACCCCGCTGTTCGCCGCCCGGCCGCCCGGGCTCGAGGACGTGAACCCCTACGCCCGGATCATCGCCGAGGAGGCGCTGCGGCGTGGCATCCGGGTGGAGGTGACCGATCCCGAGTGGGGCGAGATGCGCCTGTCGGTCGGTGGCCGGACGGTGCTCACCCGGGAGTCGCTGTCGGAGTTCACCAGCGCCGTGGCGATGAGCCGCTGCGACGACAAGCGGGTGACCCGCCGGATCATGGAGCGGGCCGGCGTCCGGGTGGCCCGGGGTGCGCTGGCCTGCGAGGGCGAGCTGGACGACGCGACGGCCTTCCTCCGCGACGTCGGGCAGGTGGTGGTCAAGCCCGCGCGTGGCGAGCAGGGCCGGGGCATCACCGTCGGCGTGAAGGACGAGGCCGGCCTCGAGCGGGCGGTCGCGCTCGCCCTTCAGTTCTGCCCCGACGTCCTGGTGGAGGAGCTGGTGGACGGCGACGACCTGCGGGTCGTCGTCATCGACCGCGAGGTGGTGGCCGCCGCCGTCCGCCGTCCGGCCGAGGTCGTCGGGGACGGCCGGCACACGGTCGCCGAGCTGGTCCGCTCCACCAGCCGCCGCCGGGAGCGTGCGACGGGCGGGGAGTCGCGCATCCCCCTCGACGACGCGACGGCCGAGGTCGTCGCCGACGCCGGCTACGCGATGGACGACGTCCCACCCAACGGCGAGCGCATCCGGGTGCGGCGCACGGCGAACCTGCACACCGGCGGGACGATCGTGGACGTCACCGACCAGCTGAACCCGGAGATCGCGGAGGCGTCCGTGCGGGCGGCCTCGGCGCTGGGCATCCCGGTGACGGGGCTGGACTTCCTGGTGCCCGACGTCGAGGGGCCGGACTACGTGTTCATCGAGGCGAACGAGCGGCCGGGGCTGGCCAACCACGAGCCGCGGCCCACGGCCGAGCGCTTCGTCGACCTGCTCTTCCCCGAGACCCGCCGCCGCTGAGGACCGGCTTCCGGTACGGAAAGCCGGTCTACAGGCCGAGTTCGGCGCGGATCTCGGCGTCGTGCTGGCCGGGTCGCGGCACGGAGCCCACGGCTCCGGGAGTGACCGAGAACCGGGGCGCGACCTCGGGCTGCACGACGCCGTCGACCTCGACGAAGACACCGCGCTCGCGGTTGTGCTCGTCGCGCGTCGCCTCGAGCAGCGACCAGACGGGGGCCACGCACGCGTCGGTGCCGGCGAAGACCGTCCACCACTCGTCCCGCGAGCGTGCGGCGAACGCCTGCGTGAACCGCTCGCGCAGGGCGCCCCACTGGCGCGGGTCGTTCCGGTCGGGCAGCGACTCGTCGCCGGCCAGCCCCAGGCCGTCCAGCAGCGCCGCGTAGAACTGCTCCTCCAGCGCCCCGACGGCGAGGAACTGGCCGTCGGCGCAGCGGTAGACGTCGTAGAACGGCGCTCCGGTGTCGAGCAGGTTGCGGCCCCGGCGGTCGGTCCAGACGCCGGCGTCGAGCATCCCGTGGATCATCGTGGTCAGGACGGCGGTGCCGTCGACGATGGCGGCGTCCACGACCTGCCCCTCCCCCGTCGCCCGGGCGTGCACGAGCGCCGCCACGGCACCCAGGGCCAGGAAGACGCCCCCACCGCCGAAGTCGCCCAGCAGGTTCAGCGGCGGCGCCGGTCGCTCGTCCGGCCGGCCCGAGGCACCGAGCGCCCCGGTGAGCGCGATGTACCCGATGTCGTGCCCGGCCGACGACGCCAGCGGGCCGGTCTGCCCCCAGCCGGTCATCCGGCCGTAGACCAGCGACGGGCGCAGCGCCAGCAGGTCGTCGGGCCCCAGCCCCAGGCGCTCCATGACGCCGGGCCGGAACCCCTCCAGCAGGACGTCGGCCCGCGCCACCAGCGCCCGCACGACGGCCAGATCGGCGTCGTCCTTGAGGTCCAGGGCGATCGAGCGCTTGCCGCGGTCGAGCAGGGACGTCGCACCGAGGGCGCCGATCAGGCCGCCGCGCGAGCCGCGCCGGTCGATCCGGACCACGTCCGCGCCCAGGTCGGCCAGCAGCATGCCGCAGAACGGCCCGGGCCCGAGCCCGGCGAACTCCACGACCCGTACGCCCTGCAGCGGTCCGCCCACCGTGGCTCCTCCTCGGACTCGGGCCGCCGGCGTGCGACCCTCCTCCGGGCATGCTGCCCGACCCCGTACCGACCCCGAGCAGGAGGTCCCGGCCGCCGATGGTCTACCTCGTGGTGGCGCTGGGCGGTGCGCTGGGCGCGCTGGCGCGGTGGGCCGTGGGCGAGGCGCTGCCCTCCTCCCCCGCCGGCTGGCCCTGGCCGACCCTGGCGGTCAACCTCACCGGCTGCCTGCTGATCGGGTTCCTGCTGGCGGTCCTGCTCGAGCGCTTCCGCACGATGACGCTGCTGCGCCCCTTCCTGGCCACCGGTGTGCTCGGCGGGTTCACGACGTACTCGACCTTCGCCGTCGACGTGGTCCGGCTGGCCGACGCCGGCGCGTGGGCCGTCGCCGGCGGCTACGTCGTCGCCTCCGTGCTCGGTGGTCTGCTGGCCGTGGTGGGCGGGCTCCTGCTCGGCCGGACGGCGATCCGCGCCACCGCCACCGCGGACGAGGAGCTCGTGGCCGGGGAGGGTCGCTCGTGACCGCCGTCTGGGTGGCCCTGGGCGCCCTGGCCGGTGCACCCCTGCGCCTGCTGGCCGACCGGCTCGCGGTCGCGCGCCGAGGACCGGGCAGCGTGCTCGGCATCCTGACCGTGAACGTCGTCGGCAGCGCGGTGCTCGGAGCGCTGCTGGGGGCGCGCGGGCTCTCCCCCGCCGTCGTCGCCCTCGTGGGCACCGGCTTCTGCGGCACGCTCACCACGTTCTCCACGTTCGGGTACGACGTGGTCCGGCTGGTCGAGGAACGCGCCGTGGGCCGGGCAGCCGCCTATGTCGCCGCCAGCCTGGTGCTGGGTCTCGGTGCCGCGGCGACCGGGTACGCGCTGTGCCGATAGGGTCCTAGGCGGTATGGCGGACGAACCGGGGGACATCCCCACGACAGCGCGGCCGGGGGCGGACAGCCCCGTCGTGGTCGTGGCCAACCGGCTGCCGGTCGACCAGGTGACCGAAGCAGACGGCAGCACCCGCTGGCAGCGCAGCCCCGGCGGTCTGGTGACCGCCCTCGAGCCGTTCGTGGCGGGTCGCGGTGGCGCGTGGGTCGGCTGGTCCGGCTCGGCCGGCGAGGCACCCGAGCCCTTCGAGTCCGGGGGCATGTCGCTCATCCCGGTGGCGCTCACCGACGAGGAGGTCGACCGCTACTACGAGGGCATGTCCAACGCCTCGCTGTGGCCGCTCTACCACGACGTCGTCGAGAAGCCGGAGTACCACCGGACCTGGTGGGACACCTACGTCCAGGTCAACAAGCGCTTCGCCGAGCGCGCCGCGGCGGTGGCCGCCGAGAACGCGATCGTGTGGGTGCACGACTACCAGCTGCAGCTGGTGCCCGCCCTCCTGCGCCAGCAGCGCCCCGACCTGACGATCGGCTTCTTCCTGCACATCCCGTTCCCGCCCTACGAGCTGTTCACCCAGCTCCCGTGGCGGTCGGCCATCGTCGAGGGCCTCCTCGGCGCGGACCTCGTGGGCTTCCAGCGCCCGTCCGCGGCGACGAACTTCGTGCAGCTCGCGCGGCGGCTGCACGACCTGCCGGCCCGCAAGAACGTGATCGAGTACGACGGCCGGACGGTGACGGCGAAGGCGTTCCCCATCTCGATCGACGTCGCGGCCTTCGACGAGCTGGCGCGCTCGCCCGACGTGCTGGCCCGGGCAGAGGAGATCCGCAAGGAGCTCGGCAACCCGGAGAAGATCATCCTCGGCGTCGACCGGCTCGACTACACCAAGGGCATCAGCGTCCGGCTCAACGCGTTCGAGGAGCTGCTCGAGGACGGCGCCGTCGAGGCACCGGGCACCGTGCTGGTGCAGGTGGCCACTCCCAGCCGGGAGCGCGTGGAGCACTACGTGCACATGCGGGAGCAGATCGAGCAGCAGGTCGGCCACATCAACGGTGTCTTCGGCTCGATCGCGGGCCCGGCGGTGCACTACTTCAACCAGTCCATGCCCCGCGAGGAGCTGGCCGCCCTGTACCGGGCGGCCGACGTCATGCTCGTGACGCCGTACCGCGACGGGATGAACCTCGTCGCGAAGGAGTACGTGGCCGCGCGGTCCGATCTCGGCGGCGCGCTGGTGCTGTCGGAGTTCGCCGGGGCCGCCGCCGAGCTCAAGCAGGCGTTCCTCGTGAACCCGCACGACATCGCCGGGGTGAAGAACCAGCTGGTCCGTGCCCTGCGGGTGGATCCGCGGGAGGCGGCCTCGCGCATGCGGGCGATGCGCCGGCACCTGGCGAAGAACGACCTGGAGCACTGGGCGTCCTCCTTCTTCGACGCCCTGAAGGCCCAGGACGGCGGCCAGCCCGTCGGGCGGCCCGCCGGGAGGACGGCCACCCCGCTCTCCGCGGGGCGGGGTGGGGCGCAGGGATGACCGAGTTCCCCGCCGAGTCCCCCGCCGCGCTCCCCGCCGACCTCGCTGCCGCCCTGGCCGCCCTGGCCGGTCGCCGGCCGCTCCTCGTGGCCAGCGACTACGACGGCGTCCTCGCCCGGTTGCGCGACGACCCGTCCGACGCCGTCCCGGAGGAGGGTGTGGCCGAGGTGCTCGCTCGGCTGGCCGCGGTCGACGGCGTCACCGTGGCCATGGTGAGCGGACGGGGCGTGGCCGATCTCCGGGCCACGAGCGGCCTCACCGGTCCGCTCCGCTGGGTGGGCAGCCACGGGGCCGAGTTCGACGGTCCGCTCTCCGGCGAGCTGGCCCACCGCCGGGACGCGCTGGCCGAGCGGCTCGCGCCTCTCGTCGCCGGGACACCCGGCGCCCGGCTGGAGGTGAAGCCGGCGAGCGTCGCGGTGCACGTCCGCCAGGTCGCCGACCGCGCCGCGGCCGCCGGGCTGCTCGACGAGGCCAGGTCTTCGGCGGATTCGTCACTGACGATGAAGCCGGGCAAGGACGTCCTGGAACTCGCGGTGACCGACGCGGACAAGGGCAGCGCCATGCAGCGTCTCGGCGCGGAGCTCGGGGCGGCCGGGACGCTCTACCTCGGTGACGACCTCACCGACGAGGACGCCTTCCGCAGCCTCGGACCCGGCGACGTCACGGTCAAGATCGGCGACGGCGACACCGCGGCCCGGCACCGGGTGCCCGACACCGCCGGCGCACTCGCCGTCCTGGAGCACCTGGCCGACCTGCTCGGCTGAGCCCCCGCACGGGTCCGTGTCGCGTGCGACCGGAGAGGACGAAAGTCCCGACGGGTCGGTGACCTCCCCGTCGATGTCGACAATCCCGGAAAAGCGCAGGCCGATCCGGAGCAGGACCGGCCGGCGGGTCGGGATGACCGGTCGGCGGAGTCGACAAATGGTCGGTGACAATGCGCTGACCCCCATCAAACATCACATTCCATCTCGCCCGCGCCGCCGAACCGGGAAATCCTGCGTGGAGTCACAACAATCTCCGTGTCACCACATCCGGCACGTGCTCCACATTCTTCTCAGGACGGTCCTCGTGAAAGCCACTCCCTCCTCCCTCGCGCCCGGGCGGCGAAGCGGCTGGTTCGCCGACCGTCCGCTCGCCGTCAAGTTCGGCGTGCTCCTCGCCGCCGTCGTCCTCGCCCTCGGCGGCGTCCTCGGCGCGGTGCTCATCGGCAACGCCGACGTGCGCGAGGCGAACACCGATCTGGAGCACCTGAACGAGGCGGAGGAGCTGGTCCTCCAGCTCGACACCCGCGCCAGCGAGCTCAAGGTCGACGGCTTCAAGACCATCACCCGGGACAACCCGGCCGAGCAGCTGCCGGAGCTCGCCGACGACATCGCCACGCCCGAGGCGATGCTGGCCGAGCTCGACACGATCCCCCTCACCGGCGACTCGGCCGAGGCGGTGGCCGGGCTCTCCGAGGCCTTCGGCGCCTACACCGACGCGATCTCCGCGTGGGTGGACCTGGCGGTGGCCGACCCCGCTGCGATGCGGTTGCGCTGGGAGGAGATCCAGCAGGCCAACGACCTGTCCGACGGTGCGGTCGGAGCGGCCAAGGACGCGCTCGCCGCCGAGAGCGACGCGGCGCAGGTCCGCCTGGACGAGGCGATCACCCGCTCCCAGCTGCTGGGTTCGGCGATCACCCTGGGCGGTCTGATCCTCATCGCGCTGGTCTGCTGGGTCACGATGCGCTCGATCACCCAGCCGGTGAAGCTGGTGAAGGCCTCGCTCGAGGCCCTGGCGGCAGGCGACCTCACCCGGTCCACGGGGATCCGGTCCAAGGACGAGGTCGGCCAGATGGCCGCCTCGCTGGACACCGCGCAGGCCAGCCTCCGCGAGGTGCTCGCCGGCGTCGCCTCGTCGGCCCACGCCGTCGCGTCCTCCTCGGAGGAGCTGAGCATGACCTCGGCGCAGATCTCCGCATCGGCCGAGGAGACCTCGACCCAGTCCGGCGTGGTCGCCTCCGCGGCGGAGGAGGTCTCCCGGAGCGTGGAGACGGTCGCCGCGGGTGCCGAGCAGATGGGCGCCTCGATCCGCGAGATCTCGCAGAACGCGGCGGAGGCCAGCGAGGTCGCCCAGCGGGCGGTGGACGCCGCCGCCACCACGAAGGCCACGGTCGACAAGCTCGGCGAGTCCTCGACGGAGATCGGCAACGTCGTCAAGGTGATCACCTCGATCGCCGAGCAGACCAACCTCCTCGCCCTGAACGCCACCATCGAGGCGGCCCGGGCCGGCGAGGCGGGCAAGGGCTTCGCCGTGGTCGCGAACGAGGTGAAGGAGCTGGCGCAGGAGACCGCGAAGGCGACCGAGGACATCGCCAAGCGGGTTCTCGCCATCCAGGGCGACACCACCGCCGCCGTGGCGGCCATCGACGAGATCTCCACGATCGTCGCGCAGATCTCCGACCGGCAGACCACCATCGCCAGCGCGGTGGAGGAGCAGACGGCGACCACGAGCGAGATGTCGCGGTCGGTGCAAGAAGCCGCGGGTGGCACCGGTGAGATCGCGGCCAACATCACCGGCGTCTCCTCGGCGGCGGAGTCCACCACCCAGGCGCTGACCCAGACCCGGGTCGCGGTCGACGAGCTGTCGCAGATGGCGGCCGACCTGCGTGCGACCGTCGGTCGGTTCACCTACTGACAGCTGCTCCTCCAGCTCCGTCGGGGGCGGTGACCGGTGACGGTCACCGCCCCCGACGGCGTCCCACCGGTGTTCTCGCCGCAGCCATTCCTGGCCATACATTGTCGACATATCTGCGACGGGGAGCCGCTCGCTGATGTTTCCAGGAAACATCGAGACACACCCGAATCGTGTAACGACTACACCGGCGGGCGCTGGAACACTTCCATTGTGCGCAATCGAGCGCGCCCATTCGCTCGCAGGAGAACGGTCATGAGATCCACGGAAGAGTCGCTCCGGTCCCGTCGGCTGTTCGCCGACCGCAGGATCACCACCAAGCTGATGACCCTGCTGGTCACGCTGCTGCTGGTGGCCGGAGCGGTCGGTGGCTTCGCCATCGTGCAGCTCGGCTCCGTGGCCGCCGCGGCGGACAGCATCTACGACGCCGGCGCGGTCCCGCTGCGCGACCTCGCCGAGGCCCAGCAGGCCAACAGCAGCATGCGCCAGCGGGTGCTCCTGCACCTGGCGGGGCCGGTGGCCGACAAGCCCCGGCGCGAGGCCGAGATCGCCGAGCTGGACGCCCAGTTCGACGGTCTGGCGCCCTCGCTCGAGGAGGAGTACCGGGCGCAGGGAGACCTCCTGGCCCGGTACCTGGCGGCGGTGGCCGACTACCGGACGTTCCGCGACGCCACCATCGTTCCGGCCAGCCGGGCCATGGACCCGAACGTCGACGTCGCTCCCATCCTTGCCGAGTGCGACCGGCTGTTCGGCATCGTGGTGTCGCTCGGCGACGAGCTCAGCGACGCGCAGGTGACCACGGTCGACCAGACCAAGGAGCACGCGGAGAGCACCTACCGGGCGGGCGTCGTCGAGGTCGCCGTCGTCCTGGCGGCGGGGGCCCTGATCGGCGTGGGGCTCGCCCTCGCCATCGCCCGGCAGATCACCCGTCCGCTGGCGCGGGTCAAGCGCAGCCTGGACGCCCTCGCGGAGGGCGACCTCACGAAGGACGCCGCCGTCGACTCGGCCGACGAGGTGGGCCAGATGGCAGGCGCGCTGGCCCGGGCGCAGCAGAACCTGCGCGCCGTGCTCGGGTCCGTCGCCGCGAACGCCGATGCGGTGGCGGCCTCGTCGGAGGAGCTGAGCGCCTCGTCGGCGCAGATCTCCGCGTCGGCGGAGGAGACCTCCGCGCAGTCGGGTGTGGTGTCCAGCGCGGCGGAGGAGGTTTCCCGGAACGTGCAGACCGTCGCGGCCGGCGCGGAGCAGATGGGCGCGTCGATCCGGGAGATCGCCTCGAACGCCGCCGAGGCCAGCGAGGTCGCGGCCCGCGCCGTGACCGCCGCGGGGACGACCACCGCCACCGTGGCCAAGCTGGGCGAGTCCTCGGCCGAGATCGGCAACGTGGTCAAGGTGATCACGAGCATCGCGGAGCAGACGAACCTGCTGGCGCTCAACGCGACCATCGAGGCGGCCCGGGCCGGCGAGGCCGGCAAGGGGTTCGCCGTGGTCGCGAACGAGGTGAAGGAGCTGGCGCAGGAGACGGCGAAGGCGACCGAGGACATCGCCCGCCGGGTGCTGGCGATCCAGGGCGACACGACGGCGGCCGTGGCCGCGATCGAGGAGATCTCCTCGATCGTCGGGCAGATCTCCGACCGGCAGACCACTATCGCCTCGGCGGTGGAGGAGCAGACGGCGACGACGAGCGAGATGTCGCGCTCGGTCCAGGAGGCTGCGGGCGGCACGACGGAGATCGCGGCCAACATCACCGGCGTCTCCTCGGCGGCCGAGTCCACCACCCAGGCGCTGACCCAGACCCGCACCGCGGTCGACGAGCTCTCGCGCATGGCCGCCGACCTCCGCAGCACCGTCGGGACGTTCACCTACTGAGGAAGCGATCCGCGCATCGGCGCCGATCCGGACGGAGAGAGGAGCGCACGACCCGGCCGGGTCGTGCGCTCCTCTGCATTCCCACGCCACGAATTGTCGACAAGAGGACGCCATTCGGGCGATGAGCGGTCGATTTCCCCCGCGGTCCGCGACACGCCACTGCCGTACGCATCCGCACCCGAGAAATGCGCCACTCTTCCCGCGTCCGGGACGACGGCGGTTGTCCGGAACACCACTCCCTGCGAAGCCCCGCACCCACTGGAGCCCCGTCATGACCGTCCCAGCCCGCACCACCCGAACCGGGGGCGGTTGGTTCGCCGACCGGCCGATAGGCGTGAAGATCGGCGCCGTCGTCGCCATTCTCGTCGTCGTCCTCTTCGGTACCAGCGCCCTCGCCATCTCGCGCATGACGGAGATGTCCCACGACCAGGAGCGGATCTACGAGGAGAACCTCGAGCCGCTGAACGCGCTCTCCGCCGTCCAGCGGGCCACGGCCGCGCACCGGGCCCGCGTGCTCGAGTACGCCGTGTCCGACCCGGCCCGCCGGCTCGAACTGCTGGGCGAGATGGACGAGAAGCAGGCCGACGTCGACGCCGCCCTGGCGGAGTACGAGCCCTACGTCATCTCCCCGGAGGCGATGGGCAAGTACCAGGACGCCCGTGAGCAGTTCCTGGCGAGCAGCGCCACCCAGTTGTTCCCCGCGGCGGACGCCGGCGACCTGGCCACCTACGCGCAGATCTACCGCGACGTCTCCAGCCCGCTGCTGACCGACATCGCCGACGGCCTGGAGGAGGAGGGCATCGCCCAGTCCGAGGAGGCCGCCGCCCGCAACGCCGAAGCCGAGGAGGACGCGTCGTCGGCGATCACCCTTCTCCTGACCGCAGGGCTGATCTCGACCGTGGTGGCCGTCGGCATCACCGTCTACGTCGTCCGGCGGATCACCCGCACCGTGAGGGCCGTGCAGACCTCGGCCGAGGCCATGGCGGCCGGCGACCTCACGGTCGCCACCGGCGTGACGGCGAACGACGAGCTCGGCCGCATGGCTGCCGCGCTCGACGCCGCCCAGGACAGCCTGCGCGGCGTGCTCTCCTCCGTCGTCGCGTCGGCCGACGCGGTCGCCGCCTCGTCGGAGGAGCTGAGCGCCTCCTCGGCGCAGATCTCGGCCTCTGCCCAGGAGACCTCTGCCCAGTCGGGCGTCGTGTCCAGCGCGGCGGAGGAGGTCAGCCGGAACGTGCAGACCGTCGCGGCCGGCGCGGAGCAGATGGGCGCCTCGATCCGGGAGATCGCCTCGAACGCGGCGGAGGCCAGCGAGGTCGCCGCCCGCGCGGTCACCGCGGCCGAGACCACGACGGCGACGGTGGCGAAGCTGGGCGACTCGTCGGCCGAGATCGGCAACGTGGTCAAGGTGATCACGAGCATCGCCGAGCAGACCAACCTCCTCGCCCTCAACGCGACCATCGAGGCGGCGCGGGCCGGCGAGGCGGGCAAGGGATTCGCGGTCGTGGCCAACGAGGTGAAGGAGCTGGCGCAGGAGACGGCGAAGGCGACCGAGGACATCGCCCAGCGGGTGCTGGCGATCCAGGGCGACACCACGGCGGCCGTGGCCGCGATCGAGGAGATCTCCTCGATCGTCGCGCAGATCTCCGACCGGCAGACGACCATCGCCTCGGCGGTGGAGGAGCAGACCGCGACGACGAGCGAGATGTCGCGCTCGGTCCAGGAGGCCGCGGGCGGCACGACGGAGATCGCCGCCAACATCACCGGCGTCTCCTCGGCGGCCGAGTCCACCACCCAGGCGCTGACCCAGACCCGCACCGCGGTCGACGAGCTCTCGCGCATGGCCTCGGACCTGCGCGGCACGGTCGGACGCTTCAGCTTCTGAGCCGCCTGGGAGTGGACCGGCACTGATCCCGGAGGACGACGAGAGCGCACGGCCCCTCCAGGCCGTGCGCTCTCGCCATTCCGGCGACCATTCCAGGTCGACAAATGGTCTCCGCCGGGACGGTCGGCGCACGATCTCGGGCGATGCCGCGACACGATTGTCTCAGCGCTAAATAATCCGTTCTCGTATCGCAGACTTCCTCGCAGTGCGCACCACGCGTCACGGGCCGATCAGGCGGCGCCCCCGGGCAGCGCGCCGGACGAACGAGGAAAGAGCACATGACACACGCACGAGGGGCACAGTTCCGCGAGGCCGGACCCACCCGGCACTGGTACCGGGACCGCGGCATCGCGACCCGCATCTTCGCCGTCAGCGCGGCCCTGCTGCTGGGCACGCTGGCCGCGACCGTGTCGGGCGTCGCGGGCACCCAGCGGGTGGGCGACCTGCACGAGGAGGCCACGGCCGCCGTCGCGGCCCAGCGCACCGTGGAGGATGCCCGCTACGACCTGCTGTGGGCGGCGAACTGGCAGAACATCACCGCCTGGAACTCCCGGGTGGTCGGCGGCGAGGTGGCGGCCGCACCGGACGGCGACAACATCGCGAACTACACCGACGGGGCGGAGGGCTTCGAGCGGCTGTTCGACATCGACCGCAGCCAGCTCGACGGCGACGCGGAGGCCAGCCTCGCCGTCATCCAGGAGAACTGGACGACGATGAGCGGCTACAACGACCAGATCTTCGCGCTCTGGCAGCAGGGCCGGCTCGACGAGGGCGACGCGATGTCCACCGGCGAGAAGTGGGACGTCTTCTACGTGCTCGACCAGGCGATGACCGAGCTCGTCGACTCCGTGGACGCCCGGGTGGCGCGCACCGAGCAGGCGGTCGCGGACGCCAAGACGGAGACGCTCGTGGTCTCGGTGCTCGTCTCGGCCCTGGCCTTCGTGCTCGGTGGCGGGCTGGCCTGGTTCGTGTCCCGGGGCATCGCCCGGGGTGTCCGCGAGGTGCACGGCGGGCTCGAGCGGCTCGCCGCCCGCGACCTCACGGTGCGGACCCCGGTGCGCGGCCGCGACGAGCTCGGGCAGATGGCGACGGCTCTCAACACCGCCGCGGATGCGATGGCCACGACGGTCGAGGAGATCGTCGCGTCGGCCGCCGCGGTCGCGTCGTCCTCGGAGGAGCTGTCGGCGTCGTCGGCGGCCATCTCGGCCTCGGCGGAGGAGACGGCCGCGCAGTCCGGCGTGGTGTCCGGTGCGGCGGAGGAGGTGTCGCGCAGCGTTGCCACGGTCGCGGCCGGCGCGGAGCAGATGGGTGCCTCGATCAGGGAGATCTCGCAGAACGCGGCGGAGGCCAGCGCGGTCGCCGCCCGCGCGGTCACCGCTGCGGAGACGACGACGGCGACGGTGGCGAAGCTGGGCGAGTCGTCGGCCGAGATCGGCAACGTGGTGAAGGTGATCACGAGCATCGCGGAGCAGACGAACCTGCTGGCGCTCAACGCCACTATCGAGGCCGCGCGGGCCGGCGAGGCCGGCAAGGGCTTCGCGGTCGTGGCGAACGAGGTGAAGGAGCTGGCGCAGGAGACGGCGAAGGCGACCGAGGACATCGCCCGCCGGGTGCTGGCGATCCAGGGCGACACGACGGCGGCCGTGGCCGCGATCGAGGAGATCTCCTCGATCGTCGGGCAGATCTCCGACCGGCAGACCAC
>NZ_QCZF01000006.1:97692-101780 GCF_003075095.1 Blastococcus litoris | reverse complement strand
AGACGGCGAAGGCGACCGAGGACATCGCCCGCCGGGTGCTGGCGATCCAGGGCGACACGACGGCGGCCGTGGCCGCGATCGAGGAGATCTCCTCGATCGTCGGGCAGATCTCCGACCGGCAGACCACCATCGCCTCGGCGGTGGAGGAGCAGACGGCGACCACCCAGGAGATGTCGCGGTCGGTGCAGGAGGCCGCGGGCGGCACCACCGAGATCGCCGCCAACATCACCGGCGTCTCCACCGCGGCGGACTCGACCACCCAGGCGCTCGCCCAGACGCGCACTGCCGTCGACGAGCTCTCGCGCATGGCGGCCGACCTGCGCAGCACGGTGGGCACCTTCACGTACTGATCAGCACGGGGGCGGGGCGGTGACCGGACGACCGGTCGCCGCCCCATGCCATTTCTGCGAGCAGGGAATGGCGGTATGTCGACAACGACGAGGCGGGCGCCGACCCATTTTCCACCAGCATGCGACACGTCGGCGTTTTGCGACGAGGACAATTCTGTGGTGCGAAACCATTGAGTCGCACCCGTCGGGTGCCCCGCAGCATCAGCCCAACGGAGACAGCCCCGTGAACGTGTTCCGCCTCGCCGCCCGCTTCCGCGATCTGGGTGTGACCACCAAGATCCTCGCGGCCGTGACCCTGGCCGTGCTCGTCGCCGTCGGGGTGGGGGTCCAAGGCCTCCGGAGCCTGTCGGAGACCGCCCGGGCGACCGAGACGATGTACAGCCGGGAGCTGGTCGGCACGCTGGAGGTCGAGCGGGTCCGCACCCAGCTGTTCCTCCTCCGGCTGTCCGCCACCAACTACGCCGTGGCCCTGGACGACGAGGCCCGACAGGGTTTCCTGGACACGCGCAACAAGGCCTACGAGGACCTCGCCGCGGCGGCGGACAGCTACTTGGCCACCAAGCCGAGCGCCGCGGGGCAGGAGCTCATCGCCCACGTGCTCGAGGGCATCGAGCAGTACAAGGCCGCCATGATGCGGCTCGACCCGCTGGCGGAGGCCGGCCTGATCGCCGACTGGTCGGCCGAGCGGGACGCCCTGGTGGCTCCGATCGCGGCGGCCATCATCAAGGACCTGGACGAGCTGTCGAGCGTGCGCCAGGGCAACGCCGCTAAGAGCGCCCAGGCTGCTACCGACAACTACGAGTCCACCAGGACGTTGCTGCTCGCCGTCATCGTCGCCGGGGCGCTGCTCGCCCTCGGGCTCGGGGTGGCCATCGCCCGGGCGATCAGGCGTGACGTGCACCGGGTGCAGGCAGTGGCCGAAGGGCTGGCGGAGGGCGACCTCACCCGGACCGCTGGTCTCGAGGGCAAGGACGAGCTCGGCCGGATGGGCCGCTCCCTCGACGAGGCGGTCGGCTCGCTCCGGACGGTGCTGGGCTCGGTCGGTGCCTCGGCGGACGCGGTCGCGGCCTCGTCGGAGGAGCTGTCGGCGTCCTCGGCGCAGATCTCCGCCTCGGCCGAGGAGACCTCCGCGCAGTCGGGTGTGGTGTCCAGCGCGGCGGAGGAGGTCAGCCGCAGCGTGCAGACCGTGGCGGCCGGCGCCGAGGAGATGGGCGCCTCGATCCGCGAGATCGCCACCAACGCCGCGCAGGCCAGCGAGGTCGCCGCCCGTGCGGTCACCGCTGCGGAGACCACGACGGCGACGGTCGCCAAGCTGGGCGAGTCGTCGGCCGAGATCGGCAACGTCGTCAAGGTGATCACGAGCATCGCCGAGCAGACCAACCTGCTGGCGCTCAACGCGACCATCGAGGCCGCGCGGGCCGGCGAGGCCGGCAAGGGCTTCGCCGTCGTCGCCAACGAGGTGAAGGAACTGGCGCAGGAGACGGCCAAGGCGACCGAGGACATCGCCCAGCGGGTCCTGGCCATCCAGGGCGACACCACCGCCGCCGTGGCCGCGATCGAGGAGATCAGCTCGATCGTCGCGCAGATCTCCGACCGGCAGACCACCATCGCCAGCGCGGTGGAGGAGCAGACGGCGACCACGAACGAGATGTCGCGCTCGGTCCAGGAGGCCGCCGGCGGCACGACGGAGATCGCCAGCAACATCACCGGCGTCTCGACGGCGGCCGAGTCCACCACCCAGGCCCTCACCCAGACCCGCACGGCGGTCGACGAGCTCTCCCGCATGGCCGCGGAGCTGCGCGCCAGCGTGGGCCGCTTCCGCTACTGAAGAACTGGCTCGGGTATCCGGTGGGATACCGGACGGCGAGAGCGCGCGGCCGCACCGGCCGCGCGCTCTCGCCGTTTTCCGCCGCTCACCGGGAACTGCACGTGCGCCTCCGCCCGTCGGAAAATGGCGCCAAGTCGACATCTGGAATGCGGTCACCGGACAATCTGAGAAAGCGGGCCGCGACACGTTTGAATCTGAACGGGGCCGTTCGGAAGTGACCTATCTTTTCGTGCGTCACCCGCTCGCTGGAGTCAATCCACGGGGCGGGACGACGCCTCGTCCGCCACTCCCGATCGCCACCACTGGAGAACCACCATGTCCGTCCCCCGCCCCGCGGCCGCCCCGAAGCCCGCCGGCTCTCTCCTCTCCGCCTGGGCCGATCGATCGGTCAAGGTGAAGATCCTCGGCGCGGTCGGGGTGTCCGCCCTCGTGACCGCTGGGGTCGGGTTCATGGGTCTCAGCGCGCTGAGCTCCGCGGCCGACGGCGCGGAGGGCCTCTACCAGAGCAACCTGCTCGGCGTCTCGGCCGCGGGCGACATGGACGCCCTGGTGGGGGACATGCGGACCAACATCCGGGACACCATCCTCGGTGCCGACCCCGCCGCGAGCATGGCGAAGGTGAGCGCGCTGGGCGCGGACTTCCAGGCAGCCGGGGAGGCGTACCGCGGCACCACCAACGGTGACGCCGCCAAGCAGGAGGCTCTGGACCAGATCCTGGCCGACGCGTCGGACTACGTCGCCTTCCAGCAGGAGGTGCTCGTCCCGCTGGCCCAGGCCCAGGACTTCACCACCTGGATCCAGAGCAACGCGCAGCAGGGCGCACCGCTGGGCTCGGCCGTCCAGGACGGGATCCAGTCGCTCCGGGAGATCGAGTCCGCCGAGGCGGAGCGTGTCGCGGCCGGCATCCGGGACGACTACGAGTCCCAGCGGACGCTCGCCATCGTGCTGATGATCGCCGGCGTCGGCGTGGCCCTCGGCCTGGGCTGGTTCGTGGCCGGCGGTGTCGCCCGGGCGGCTCGCCGCGTGCAGGACGTCACCGAGGCCCTGGCGGTCGGCGACCTGACGAAGACCAGCGGCCTCGTCTCGAACGACGAGATGGGGCGCATGGGTCAGGGCCTGGACGCTGCTGTCACGAACCTGCGGTCGGTGCTGGGCACCGTCGCCGCGTCCGCCGACGCCGTCGCCGCTTCGTCGGAGGAGCTGTCGGCGTCCTCGGCGCAGATCTCCGCCTCCGCGGAGGAGACCGCCGCGCAGTCCGGTGTCGTGTCCAGCGCCGCCGAGGAGGTCAGCCGCAGCGTGCAGACCGTGGCGGCCGGCGCCGAGGAGATGGGCGCCTCCATCCGGGAGATCGCCAGCAACGCCGCTGAGGCCAGCGAGGTCGCCGCCCGCGCCGTGACCGCCGCCGAGACGACCACCGCCACCGTGGCCAAGCTGGGCGAGTCCTCGGCCGAGATCGGCAACGTCGTCAAGGTGATCACGAGCATCGCCGAGCAGACGAACCTGCTGGCGCTCAACGCCACCATCGAGGCGGCCCGGGCCGGCGAGGCCGGCAAGGGGTTCGCCGTCGTCGCCAACGAGGTCAAGGAACTGGCGCAGGAGACGGCCAAGGCGACCGAGGACATCGCCCAGCGGGTCCTGGCCATCCAGGGCGACACCACCGCCGCCGTGGCCGCGATCGAGGAGATCAGCTCGATCGTCGCGCAGATCTCCGACCGGCAGACCACCATCGCCAGCGCGGTGGAGGAGCAGACGGCGACCACGAACGAGATGTCGCGCTCGGTCCAGGAGGCCGCCGGCGGCACGACGGAGATCGCCAGCAACATCACCGGCGTCTCGACGGCGGCCGAGTCCACCACCCAGGCCCTCACCCAGACCCGCACGGCGGTCGACGAGCTCTCCCGCATGGCCGC
>NZ_QCZF01000006.1:0-97592 GCF_003075095.1 Blastococcus litoris | reverse complement strand
AGGAGGCCGCCGGCGGCACGACGGAGATCGCCAGCAACATCACCGGCGTCTCGACGGCGGCCGAGTCCACCACCCAGGCCCTCACCCAGACCCGCACGGCGGTCGACGAGCTCTCCCGCATGGCCGCCGACCTGCGCACCACCGTCGGCAGCTTCACCTACTGACGCCCCGTCACCCGGCGCCCGGCGGGTGCCGATAACAGGCAGGACGGCCGGGCCGCCGGCGGATTCACCTTGACTCCGCCGGCGGCCCGCCGATGAACCGACGGACGGGCTCCCAGCCGGTCCGCGACGTGAGAGAGAAGGCAGCAACGGTGGACGGTCTGGACGACATCGTCGAAGAGTTCCTGGTGGAGAGCCACGAGAACCTCGACCAGCTGGACTCGGACCTGGTGGCGCTGGAGCAGGACCCGAACTCCCGCGAGCGGCTGTCCAGCATCTTCCGGACGATCCACACGATCAAGGGCACCAGCGGCTTCCTCGCCTTCAACCGGCTGGAGGAGGTCACCCACGTCGGGGAGAACATGCTGTCCCGGCTGCGCGACGGCGAGCTCGAGCTGACCCCCGCCCGCACCAGCGTGCTGCTGCAGATGGTCGACACCGTCCGCTCGCTGCTGACCTCCATCGAGGCCAGCGGAGGCGAGGGCTCGGTCGAGGTCGCCGGCGTCGTCGCCGCGATCACGGCGGCCATGGACGACGCCCCGGCCGCCGCCGCGCCGGCGATCCCCACGCCCCGGGCCGCCGCCAAGGCCCCGGCCAAGGCCCCCGCCAAGAAGGCTCCGGCCAAGGCCGCTGCAGCCAAGACCCCGGCCAAGGCCGCCGCCAAGACCCCGGCCAAGGCCGCCGCCAGCAAGACGACCGCGCGCAAGGCCCCGGCCGCCCGCGTGGCCACCCCGGCGGCGCCCGCCGCCGGACCGCAGGACGACGCCCCGGTCGCCGTCCTGGCCGATGAGCTGCCCGAGGGAGCGAACGCCGCCATGCCCCAGCCCACCGTCGAGGAGCCGGCGGCGCCGGCACCCGCCGCCGAGCAGACCGAGGGCGAGGCCCCGGCCGCCGCCGGCGGCGAGCAGAACCGTCGTGGCGTGGCCGACAGCACCATCCGCGTGGACGTCGACCTGCTCGACGAGCTGATGCTGCTCGTGGGGGAGCTGGTGCTCACCCGCAACCAGATCGTGCAGAACGTCGCGCGGCAGACCGACACCGACCTGATCCGCGCCTCCCAGCGGCTCAACCTGATCGCCAGCGAGCTGCAGGAGGGCGTCATGAAGACGCGCATGCAGCCGATCGACCACATCTGGTCCAAGCTGCCGCGCGTCGTCCGCGACCTCGGTCTCCAGTTGAAGAAGAACATCCGCCTGGAGATGGAGGGCCGGGAGACCGAGCTCGACAAGACCCTGCTCGAGGCGGTCAAGGACCCGTTGACCCACCTCGTCCGCAACTCGGTGGACCACGGGATCGAGGCCGCCGACGTCCGCAAGGCGGCCGGCAAGCCGGCCGAGGGCGTCCTGACCCTGCGGGCCCGCCACGAGAGCGGCCAGGTCGTGGTCGAGGTGGCCGACGACGGCGCGGGCATCGACCCGGTCAAGCTCGGCAAGAAGGCCGTCGAGCGCGGCCTCATCACCGTCGCCCAGCTCGACAAGATGAGCCCCGCCGACATCCTGCAGCTGATCTTCCTGCCCGGCTTCTCCACCGCCGCGGCGGTCACCAACGTCTCCGGCCGCGGTGTCGGCATGGACGTCGTCAAGACCAACATCGAGGCCATCGGCGGCACCATCGAGGTCGAGTCGGACGCCGGCGTCGGCACCGTCTGCCGGCTGCGCATCCCGCTGACGCTGGCGATCGTCCCGGCGCTGACCGTCGAGTGCGCCTCCGACCGCTACGCGATCCCGCAGATCAGCCTGCAGGAGCTCGTCTCCCTGGACGCCGAGAAGGCCGCCAATGCCGTCGAGGAGGTCGGCGGCGCGCAGGTCTACCGCCTGCGCGGCGAGCTGCTCCCGCTCGTCCGGCTCACCGACGTCCTCGGTCTCGCGTCGGAGCGGCACGACGGCCACGTGGTCATCGCCGTCCTGCGCTCCGAGGGCCGGCGCTTCGGGCTGGTCGTCGACCGCGTCATCAACACCGAGGAGATCGTCGTCAAGGCCGTCGGCGGCCAGCTCAAGGCGATCGGCCTCTACTCGGGCGCCACGGTGCTCGGCGACGGCACCGTCGCCCTGATCCTCGACGTCCAGGCACTCGCCCGCCGCGCCCTGCGCACCGAGTCCAGCGAGCGCGGCCAGGAGGCCGCCCGCGAGGCCGCCGCGTCGGCGTCGTCCACCGACACCGACCGGCAGCGGATGCTCCTGGCCGCCATCGGCGGGGGCCGCCGGGTGGCCATCCCGCTCGACACCGTCACCCGTCTCGAGCAGGTCCGCACGGAGTCGGTCGAGAAGGTCGGCAACCGCGAGGTCGTGCAGTACCGCGGCGCGATCCTGCCGATGGTCCGCCTCGACCGGCACCTGGGCGCCTACGGCGAGACCGAGCGCGAGGTCCTCGAGGTGATCGTCTACAGCGACCACGGGCGCAGCGTCGCCATCGTCGTGGAGGAGATCCTCGACATCGTCGACGGCGAGGCCGCGGTGCGCAGCGACATCGACGACCTGGGCCTGCTCGGCTCCGCCGTCCTCGGCGACAAGGTGACCGAGCTGCTCGACGTCCGGGCCGCGATCCTCGCCGCGGACCCGCAGTTCTACTCGCACCCCTCGTCGGCCCCGGCCGGCGTTCCCGACTCCCTGCTGGAGGTCTGACCGTGACCGCCCCCACCACCGCCCCCGCGACCAGCGGGCAGCTGGCCACCTTCCGGCTGGACGGCGACCTCTACGGCATCGAGGTCGAGCACGTGCAGGAGGTGCTGCGCAGCCAGCAGCTCACCCGCGTGCCGCTGGCCCCGACCGCCGTCGCCGGGCTGATCAACCTGCGCGGGCAGGTGGTGACCGCGATCGAGCTGCGCGAGCGGCTCGGCCGGCCACCGCGCCCCGAGGGCACCGACCCGGTGGTCATCGTCGTCCGGCTGCACGGCGAGGCCGTCAGCATGCTGGTCGACTCCATCGCCGATGTCGTGGACGTCGACGCCAGCGACTTCGAGGCTCCGCCGGACACGCTGGAGGGCCAGGGCCGCGACCTCATCCGCGGCGCCTACAAGCTGCGCGGGCAGCTCCTGCTCGCCCTCGACGTGCAGAAGGCAGTCAGCGCCTGACGCTTACCGAGCGTCACCGCGCCTACACGTAGACGCATCGAACACGCGACCATCACCTCCTCGCTCTCCCGCGAAGGGGTGATGGTCGCGTGGCATTTCACGGCCCGAGCCGCCAGCATGGTCTGACCCACCTCTGGAGGCGACCGTGCCCTACTCCCTGGTCAGCGCAGCGACGCTGGGCTTCGACCTGGTCCGGCTCCCCGCCGGCCACGCGGTCGCCGGCGTGCTGCTGACCGGCCTCGGGGCCGACGAGAGCGCCCTGGCCCGGCTGGCCGAGTCCAACCCCGGTCGCGGCCTGACCCGCGAGGAGCGGGGAGTGCGCGCGGTCCGCGGCCGACGTGCCCGCGAGATGGCCGCCTCCGTCCCGCACGTGCGCAACGCGGCAGCCGCGGGCGACCGCGCCGCCGTCCTCGTCACCCAGCTCGAGCAGGGCACCATCGGCGACGCCCCCACGCTGGAACGGCTGCTGCGTGACGACGTCCTCGGCCCGGAGCACCCGGCGGCGGCCGCGCTGCGCGCCGAGGACCGCCACGAGGCGGTCGACGTCCTCGCCGACGCCGCGCTGGGGTACTGGGCCGCCGGCGTCCTCCCCCCGCTGGTGCGGCGCGAGCTCACCGGTCCCTACGACCGGGCCGTCGAGCGCGGCCTGGTCGCCGTCCCCGCCGTGGGTGCCGACCTCGGCCCCGCCTCCGATGAGCTGGCGGAGCTGCTCGCCGGGATCCGCGACCTCGACGGGGCCGGTCGCGCCGCCTGGCGCACCGCCGTCGACGAGGGACGCCCCGAGCACCGCCCGTGGGCGTCGGCCATGCACGAGGCCTCCTGGGCCGCCCACGTGTCCGGCCGCACCCGGACGCTGGCGACCGCCCAGCTGCACGCCGTCCAGGCCTTCCTCGACGGCGGTTTCGACCTGCACGACGGCGCCGCGGGCGTCTGGAACGCCGTGGCCGGCTGCGTCCAGGGCCTGGCGATGAGCGACCTGCTGGACGAGGGGTCCCAGGCGGTCCTCCAGGCGCCCGTGCGGCGCCTCTCCGCCGGCTGAGCGGGTCCCTCCCCCTCGCCTGCGGTTCCCCCGCGGTCACCGGACCGGCGCCACGCCGCCGGGTGACCTGACCGACCGTCGTCGGTCACCGGTCCCGTGCGCCCCCGCCCCTGCGCGCGGCGCGGAGCGGCCGGTCCCGTGACCAGCGGGTTCGTCCGCCCACCGGTGACCGGCCCGCCATTGTCGACACATGCACAAATGCCCGATTCGACCATTTCGAGACGGTCGTCGAGGAATTGCGTAACGAGTTCGGCGCTTCTCTTCTCTTTTGATTGCGCACAGCCGAAGCTCTTTTCTGTCGGCACGCCGGCCCCCTCGAGCAGCCCGTGGAAACGATCACGGCCGGCCCGCTCAAGGGCTGCTCGCTGGTGCCGATACAGAAATGAACAGCCTGCCGGGCTGAGCCCGACAGGGAAGCTGGAGGACACGCGTGAACCCGATCCGGGTGATGGTGGTCGACGACTCGGTCGTCGTCCGCAAGATCGTCACCGACGTCCTCTCGGCCGACCCCGACATCGAGGTCGTCGGCACCGCCGTCAACGGCAGGATCGCCGTGGGCAAGCTCGAGCAGCTGAAGCCCGATCTCGTGACGATGGACATCGAGATGCCGGAGATGAACGGCATCGAGGCGGTCCGCGCCATCCGGGCGGCGCGCAGCCGCGTGCCCATCATCATGTTCAGCACGCTCACCGAGCGCGGCGCCTCCGCCACCATGGACGCCCTCTCCGCCGGCGCCAGCGACTACGTCACGAAGCCCGCCAACGTCGGCAGCGTGGGTCAGTCGATGGAGAGCGTGCGCGAGCAGCTGATCCCCAAGATCAAGGCGCTCACCGGCCGTCCCGTCTCGATGGGGCCTGTGCGCACGGCTGCCGCACCCCCGCCCCCTCCCCCGGCCCGGCCGCGCAGCGGCCCCGGCAAGAAGCCCGCCGTCCTGGTCATCGGCTCGTCGACCGGCGGTCCCGAGGCCCTCGCCAAGGTCCTCCCCCAGCTCCCGGCGTCCCTGCCGGTGCCCGTGCTGCTGGTGCAGCACATGCCCCCGGTCTTCACCCGTCAGTTCGCCCAGCGTCTGGACCGGCTCTGCCCGCTGCGGGTGGTCGAGGCGTCCGACGGCACTCCCCTGGTCCCCGGGACGGTGCACCTGGCGCCCGGTGACCACCACCTGGTCGTCCGCGGTGGTGCGCGCGGCCTGCACACGGGCCTCAACCAGGGCCCGCCCGAGAACTTCTGCCGCCCCGCCGTCGACCCGCTGTTCCGCTCCGCGGTGACCGCGTTCGACGGTGCCGTCCTGGCCGTCGTCCTGACCGGCATGGGCTCGGACGGCCGCAACGGCGCCGGGGAGATCCGCGCCGCCGGGGGCACCGTCCTCGTGCAGGACCAGCACACCTCGGTGGTCTGGGGGATGCCCGGCGCGATCAGCCAGGCGGGCTACGCCGACGAGGTGCTGTCCCTGGACCGCATCCCCGAGGCCATCTCCCGCCACCTCTCCGGCGTGGCCGGCAACCGGACCGCCGCGATCGCTGGGAGCACCCGATGACCCTCACCACGACCAGCTTCGACTGGGTGCGGCAGCTCGTGCACAAGGAGAGCGCGATCGTCCTCCAGCCGGGCAAGGAGTACCTGGTCGAGGCGCGTCTGCTGCCCATCGCCCGGGAGAAGGGCCTGCCCGACGTCTCCCAGTTCGTGGAGACGGTTCGAAGCCGTCCCGACCCCGACAGCACCCGCCGGATCGTCGAGGCGCTGACGACGAACGAGACGTCGTGGTTCCGTGACGGTGACCCGTTCACGGCGCTCACCTCGACCGTGATGCCGGCGCTGCTGGCCGCCCGCGGCCCGAACGAGCGCCTGCAGATCTGGTCGGCCGCGTGCTCCAGCGGTCAGGAGCCGTACACGATCGCGATGCTGCTCGAGGACGCCATCCCGAACGCCGCCACCCGCGTCTCCATCACCGCGACCGACCTGTCGCGCGAGATGGTCACCCGCACCCGGGCCGGCCGGTTCAGCCAGCTCGAGGTCAACCGCGGTCTGCCCGCTCCGATGCTGGTCCGGCACTTCGTCCGGGCGGGCAACGAGTGGGAGGTCGCCCCGCAGCTGAAGCGGATGGTGACCGCCTCGGAGTGCAACCTGGCAGCGCCGCTGCCGCGGATGGGCCCGTTCGACGTGGTCTACCTGCGCAACGTGCTCATCTACTTCGACCTGCCCACGAAGCAGGCGATCCTCCGCCGCGTGCGCGACCTCATGCGCCCCGACGGATGGCTGTTCCTCGGTGCGGCAGAGACGACGCTCGGGGTGGACGACTCCTGGGAGCGGGTCGTCGTCGGCCGCAGCTCCGCCTACCGCCCGCTGAAGGGAAGCTGAACGTGCGTGCTCTGGTGATCGACGATTCGAAGGTCATGCGCCGGATCGTCGCCGGGATCCTCGAGGATCTCGGCTACGAGGTGCAGCAGGCCGGCCACGGCCGCGAGGGACTCGACGTGCTCGAGGGCGGCTACGTCCCCGACCTGGTCTGCGTCGACTGGAACATGCCGGTGATGGACGGGCTCCAGTTCGTCTCCGCCGTCCGGTCCAACCCGTCCTGGCGGCAGGTGACGATCATGATGGTCACCTCCGAGAGCGAGCACGGCCAGATCGTGAAGGCGCTGGCGGCCGGCGCCCACGAGTACGTCATCAAGCCGTTCACCGCCGACGCGATCCGCGACAAGCTCGCGCTGCTCGGCCTGCTCCCCCAGGAGGCTGTCCTGTGAGCACCTACTCCGGGCCGGGCGCGGACACCGGCGAACGCCGCCGGGCCGCCGACGCGCCGCTGCTCATCACCGACCTCGTCGACGAGGACACCGTCCAGAGCATCGCGCAGGAGGCGTGGTCGGCCCTCGTCGGCGACGACGAGTTCCTCGTCCCCCTGCCGGGCGGGCTCCCCGACGACGCCGTCAGCTCCTGGGTCGAGGTCGTGGGGCCGTGGACCGGCGCCGTCGTCCTCACCTGCGGGCGCGCCACGGCCGAGGAGCTCTCCCGCTGCCTGCTCGCCGAGCACGCCCCGCCGGTCCTCGACGAGGAGGACGTCGCCGACGGCATGGGCGAGCTCGCCAACGTCGTGGGCGGCAACGTCAAGGCCGTCCTCCCCGGACCCTCGGTGCTCGGCCTGCCCGAGGTCGGCTCGGCACCCGAGGCCGGCGCCGACGTGCTCCGCGTCGACCTCCTCTGGCGCGGCCAGGCACTGACCATCACCGTCCAGGGCGCCGCCGGCGCCCTGCCCGACCAGCAGAAGAACGACCAGAAGAACGAGGTGCCCCTGTGAAGATCCTTGTCGCCGACGACAGCCGCGTCATGCGGCAGATCGTCATCCGCACCCTGCGGCAGGCCGGTTACGACGACCACGACATCGTCGAGGCCGAGGACGGCGCGGACGCGCTGGCCAAGGTCGGCTCCGAGAAGCCGGACCTGGTGCTGTCGGACTGGAACATGCCGAACATGAGCGGCATCGAGTGCCTGGAGGCCATGCGCGCCTCCGGCTCGGCCGTGCCGTTCGGGTTCGTGACCTCGGAGGGCTCGCCCGAGATGCGGGAGAAGGCGGCCAACGCCGGCGCGCTCTTCCTCATCGCCAAGCCCTTCACCGAGGACACGTTCAAGGAGCACCTGGACGGGGTGATCGCGTGACCGCCGTGGGCACCGTCCCCCTCCCGGAGGCCAAGGAGGTCCGCGACATGCTGTCGGGCCTCGTCGGCAAGCCGGTCAGCGTGCTGCCGGGTGCGCCGGTCACCCCGACCCCCGACAAGCCGGTCTCCGTCGCCATCTACGTCGACCCGCAGAAGGCCGTCACCGCCCTGTGCGTCATGGACCTCGCCGCCTCCGCCTACACCGGCTCGGCGCTGGCCCTGCTCCCACCCGGGGGCGCCCAGGACGCCGTCGAGGAGGACGGCGAGCTGAGCGGCATGCAGGTCGAGGCGCTGTACGAGGTGGTGAACGTGCTGTCGGCCCTGTTCAACAAGGAGGGCGCGCGGCACTCGAAGCTGGACGCCCTCGTGGCTCCCGGTGACGACATCCCCGGGGACGTCGCGGGCATGCTGGCGGCGTTCAACCGGATCGACCTCGCCATCGAGGTGCCGACCTACGGGAAGGGTGCGCTCTCCCTCGTCATCCCGTGACCCCGTGACACCGCCCGCGACCTCCGCCACCGACCCGGTGCCGGAGGTCGCGGCGCGTTCAGGCCGTCACGTTCGAGCCATCGCGGGCTGGCGGTCCACCGTCGCGGGCAGGCACGCCCACACGTGCTTGCACCCGTCGTCGACGTACCAGCCGTGGGCGACGGACAGGCGGGCCACCAGGTGCAGTCCCATCCCACCCTTGGCGGGATCGCGGTCCAGGGCCGGTGAGGGCAGGGTCTCCGGCGCGCGGTCGCTGACGTCGAGCAGCCATCCGCCGCTTCCGGCCACGACCGTCGCGACGACCGGTGCCTCGCCGTGCCGCAGCGCGTTGGACGCGAGCTCGTCGAAGGCCAGCACGAGCCGCTCGCCCGCCGTGTCCTCGTCGGGCGGCGGGAAGCCGACCACTCCGAGCCGGCTGCGCAGGCCCGCACGGGCAGCCGACAGCTCGGACAGGCCGCCCAGGTCCCACCGCCAGACCTCGCCGCGCCCGTCCGGTAGCGGCCTCAGCGGCCACGCCAGTCGACCCATCACCGTCTCCCCCGGTTTCGGAGTGTGCAGGACCGGGGTGCCCAGCGGGGGGCGGGGTCAACCGCACCCGGGTGTGGTTCGTGCCTCGTCCGGGTCCGGATCTCCCAGCCGGACGGCCACCAGCGCGACGTCGTCCTGGGGGATACCGCGCAGCATCCGGCGCAGGACGCCGTCGCACAGGTCCTCCAGGTGGCTGCCCGCGAGGTCGGCGAGGTGACCGGCCAGGGCCGCCGTGCCCACGTCGATCGTGCTGTCGCGCCGCTCCACCAGCCCGTCGCTGTGCAGGAGCACGGTCGACCCCGGCGGCACCGGGACGACCGACTCCTGCCGGACCGCCGCGGGGTCGACGCCGAGCATCAGGTCGCCGATCACCTCGCCCAGCACGGTGACGCCGCCGTCGGCGGCCAGCAGCAGGGGCGGGGGGTGACCGGCGTTGGCCCAGCGGAGCTGCCACCCGCCCGCGCCGTCGCACTCGAACCGGGCGACGGCGGCGGTGGCCAGGGTCTCGTCGTGCATGCCTGCGATCGCCTCGTCGAGCCCGCGCAGCACCTCCGCGGGACCGGCGCCGCTGTAGTGGGCGATGCCGCGGAGCAGGCCGCGGACCTGGCCCATCGCGGCCGCCGCCGCCGTGTCGTGGCCCACGACGTCGCCGATCACGACCACGAGCGAGCCGTCGCGCTGGAGGAAGGCGTCGTACCAGTCCCCGCCCACCCGGGCTGCCTCGGCCGCGGGCACGTAGCGGACCACCACCGCCGCGCGGTCGAGTACCGGCGGGTCGGTGAGCAGGCTGCGCTGCAGCGCCTCCGCGAGCTGGGCCTGCTGGCTCTGCCGGTGCACACGGGTGACCGCACGGGCCGCCTCGGCCGCGACCTGCCTGGCGGTCTCGATGTCCTCGTCGGCCGTCACCCGCCCGGCGTCGAGGTACAGGGTCAGCACGCCGACGGTGCGCGCCTCGGCGGTGAGGGGGAGCACGACCGCCGTCGCCGGGGCGAGCTCGACGAGCAGCTCGCGGGCCGGGCCGTCGGGCATCAGGTGCAGCACGGCGTCGACGGACTCGGTGACCGGGGTACCGGCCACCAGGGCCTGCGCGACGGGGGAGGTGCCCGGCAGCGTATCGAGCCGGAGCTGGGCGTACCTGTCCATCAGCGGCCGGCGCACCGGGTCCCCGTGCCACGAACCGACGTCGCGGGCCCGGCCCTCGCGGTCGACCAGCGTGACGATGCAACCGTCGGCGAGGACCGGGACGACGAGTTCCGCGAGGCGGCCCAGTGCCGACAGCACGTCCAGCTGCCCCGCCAGCTCCGCGCTCACCTGGGCCAGCAGCGCGGTGCGGGCGGTCGCCCGGCGGGCGGCCTCCTCGGCGTCGCGCCGGTCGGTGACGTCGAGGACGTACACGGCCAGGCCGTCCGAGCCCGGCCACACCCGGACCTCGAACCAGCCGTCGGGGGCGCCCGGGAAGGATGCCTCGAAGGTCAGCGGGTGACCCGAGCCGGCTGCCGTGCGGAAGCTGCTCTCGAACGCGCCGCCGGTGAGGCCGGGGAAGACCTCCCACAGCGATCGACCCAGCACCTCGGCGCGGGACACGCCCATGAGCCGCTCTGCCTCGGCGTTGACGTACCGGAAGCGCCCACCGGCGTCCAGCGAGCAGAAGGCCGCCGGCATGCTGTCGAGGAACCGGACGAGGTCGGCGTCGGTGCCGGGCAGCTGCCGGGCCTCGTGCTCGTCCACCGCGGTGCCCACGTCCCTCGATCGGGTCCCAGGACCCACTGCTGGAGCGTCCCTACCGGACCAGGCGGTGGAGGACGACGCGATTGTGTCCACCCGGTGTGCTCCTGCCAAGGAGGCCGGGAGCGGCAGGGGACGGATCGTGACCGACCCGCAGGGGTGAGCTTCGGGTCACTGCGCGGCCCGGGGTTTACAGCGTAGGGACCGGGATGAGGCAGAGTGACCCGCATGACCCGGGACCAGGCGGCGCCGCCGCCCGGCGACCTGCTGCTGCAGGCCGTCGAGGGCATGGAGCGCCCGTTGTTCGTCCTGGACGACGACTGGCGGTTCCGCTACATCAACCCGGTCGGCGCGAGGGTGCTCGGCCGGACGGTGGAGGGCCTGGTCGGCCGGCACGTGTGGACGGAGTTCCCCGAGGCGGTCGGCGGCCCGTTCGAGGAGCTGTACTCCCGGGTGCGCCGGACCGGCGTGAGCGACGGCGTCGAGGACTGGTTCGGCCCGCTCGGCACGTGGTTCCGCGCGGACGCCTTCCTCACCGACGCGGGGCTGGTCGTCACCTACGACGACGTCACGGAGCGGCGCCGCGCCGACGACGAGCGGGCCGCCGCCATCAGCGAGCGGGAGGCGTCGGCGGCGGAGGCCGCGCGCGCCGCCATGGAGGCCGAGGTCGCCGGCCGCCACCTCATGCTCCTCGGCGACATCAACCTGGCCATGACGTCGACCACGGACATGGACGAGGCGGTCCAGCGGTTCGCCGACCTCGTCGTCCCGCTGCTGGCCGACTGGTGCCTGGTCAGCGTGATCGACCCCGACGGCACCCGGCGCGACGTCGGCCGCGCGCACCGGGACCCTGCGCTGGTCGGCGCCATGAACCGCTACGCCGACCTGCGCGTGGCCACGAACAACGCCTCGGCCCCGGTGCCGCGCATGATGCGCGACCCGCGGCCGGTCGTCGTCCCCGAGCTGACCCCCGAGATCGTCGAGTCGATGGTCGCCGACGGCGAGGCGCGGGAGGCTCTCCTCCCGTTGCGGCCGGCGGCCGCCGCCGGCTTCCCGCTCCTCGCTCGGGGGGAGCTGATCGGCGGTTTCACGCTCATCAACGGCCCGGAGCGCGGGCCGCACACGGAGCTGGAGCTGCGCACGGCCGAGATCGCCTCGCGCCGGGCGGCCCTCGCCCTGGACAACGCCCGTCTCGCCCTGGCGAACCAGCAGGTGGCCGAGCGCCTCCAGCTCAGCCTCCTCTCGCCACCGGTGCAGCCGGACTCGCTCGAGCTGTCGGTGCGGTACCGCCCCGCCACCCAGGGCGTGTCCATCGGCGGCGACTGGTACGACGCGTTCCTGCAGCCCGACGGCGACACCGTCGTGGTGATCGGCGACGTGATGGGGCACGACATCGAGGCCGCCGCGGCGATGGGCCAGGTCAAGACGCTGGTGCGGGGCATCGCGTTCGACCGGCTCGAGGAGCCGGCCGGCGTCCTGCGCCGGGTGGACCACGCCCTGGTCGGGCTGGCGGTGCCCGCGATGGCCACCGCGCTGGTCTGCCGGATCGAGCAGACCCCGGCCGATGCGGTGATCGGCATGCGCCGGCTGCGCTGGTCGACCGCCGGGCACCCCGACCCGATGCTGCTGCACGCCGACGGCACGGTGGAGGACCTGGTGGCGCCGGTCGGGCCGCCGGTGGGCATCGGCTGGCTGGGCCCCCGCTCCGACGGCACCGTCGCGATGCCCGAGGACAGCACGCTCGTGCTGTTCACCGACGGCCTGTTCGAGCGGCGCGGCGTCCTCCTCGACGAGGGCCGCGAACGGGTGCGCGAGGTCCTCGGCCGGTCGACCGGCCTCACGCTGGACGAGCTGTGCGACCGGCTGCTCGCCGAGATGCTCGGTGCGGACGTCGAGGACGACGTCGCCGTGCTGGCAGTCCGGGCCCACCCGGTGCACGCCGCGCGCCCGGCCGAGGCAGGTCCGGAGATCCTGCCGCCGGCGGTCCCCCACCCGGCCTGATCAGCCGCCCGCGACCTCGATGGCGAAGGCCGTGAGGAAGCCCAGTGTCGTGATCACACCCGTCCACGACCGGGTGTTCTCGAACGCCTCGGGGATCATCGTGTCGGCGATCATCGTCAGGATGGCGCCGGCGGCCACGGCGGTGATGACCGCGATGGTCTCCGGCCGCGCGCCGCCCAGCGCCAGGTAGCCGACCAGCGCGGCGGCCCCGCTGGCGAGCGCGATGCCGCCCCACACGCCGAAGACGTAGCCGGCCGACCGGCCGCTGCGCTTCATCCCGGCCGCGCTGGACAGCCCCTCGGGCACGTTGGAGATGAAGACGGCGGCCAGGACGGGGAGGCTCACCGCGCCCCCGCCCAGCAGGCCCAGACCCAGCACGACCGACTCCGGGATGCCGTCGAGCAGCGCGCCGACGGCGATGGCCGCTCCGCTGCCGGACTGCTCCTGCTCCGACGGCTGCTGACCCTGGGAGCGCTTGCGGTGCCGCGCGCCGTGACGGGCCAGCGCGAAGTTGGCGGCCACGTAGGCGAGCGCGCCGCCGACGAAGCCCACCGCGGTGGGCAGCAGTCCACCGGTGTCGGCGGCCTCCTCCATGAGGTCGAACGCGACGGCCGAGATCAGGACGCCGGACCCGAACGCCATGACCGCCGCGACCACCCCCTGCGGCACGCGCACGAACCACGCGACGATCGCCCCGAGCACGAGGGCCGCCCCGCCGAGCAGACCGAACAGCCCCGCTTCCACCGCTCCTGGCACGGGCCGACAGGTGCCCGCTGCAACCGTTCCCGAACCGCGGGTCAGTCCGGGTGGCGGAGGAGGTACCGGCCGAAGTGGGGGACGGTGAAGGCGATCTGCCCGCGCTCGGCGGAGTAGACGAGGCCCTTCTTGATCAGCGAGTCGCGGGCGGGGGAGAGGGACGCCGGTTTGCGGCCGAGCGACACCGCCACCTCCGACGTCGCCACGGCGGCCCCGCCCGGACCTCCCAGCTCGGCCATCGCGTGCATGTACTCGCGCTCGGCCGGCGTCGCCCGGTCGTAGCGCGAGCCGAAGAAGCCGACTGCGAGCTCGGCCTCGGCGACGGGTGCGGCCATGGCGACGTCGGCGGCGGTGATGGGGGAGGAGGCGGCGACGTCCCAGGTGACCTTGCCGTAGGCCTGCACGAAGTAGGGGTAGCCGTCGGCGGCCTCGTAGAGCGCGTCGAGCGCCCCCTGCTCGAACTCCACCTCCTCGCGCTCGGCGGGCGCGATGAGCGCGCGGTCGGCGGCCTCCCGCTCCAGCCGGTCGATGCGCAGGTAGCGGAAGAGGCGCTCGGAGTAGCTCTTGGACGCCGAGAGGACGGCGGGGAGGTGCGGCAGCCCGGCGCCGACGACGATCAGCGGCGCCCCCTGCTGGCTGAGCTCGTGGCAGGCGGCGCAGATCGCCGAGACGTCGTCGGGCTGCACGTCCTGCATCTCGTCGATGAACAGCGCGATCCCGCTGCCGATGTCGGCCGCGACCCCCGCCGCGTCGCTGAGCAGCTCGACGAGGTCGATCTCCATGTCACCGGAGTCGGCGCGCCCGGTGGCGGCGGGTGCGTCGATGCCGGGGGACCAGCGGTCCCGGACCTTCGCGTCGGCAGGCTGCACCCGCTGGGCGAACGCCTTCAGGACGCCGAGCACCTCCGCGATCGACTCCGGGTCGGGGTGACGTGGGCCGAGCTCCCGCAGCGCCATGTGCAGGGCCGAGGACACCGGGCGGCGCAGCGACTGGTCGGGCCGCGCCTCGATCTTGCCGGTGCCCCAGCCGCGGGAGATCGCCGCCGACCGCAGCTGGTTGAGCAGCACGGTCTTGCCCACGCCGCGCAGCCCGGTGAGCACCAGCGAGCGCTCGGGGCGGCCGTGCGCGATCCGCTCCAGGACGACGTCGAAGGCCGAGAGCTCGGTGTCGCGCCCGGCCAGCTCGGGCGGTCGCTGGCCGGCGCCGGGCGCGTACGGGTTCCGCACGGGATCCATGTCGAGCACCGTATGGCGTTCTCTAGCCGGAGCCGTAGAGATCGGTAGAACCGCCTAGCGCGTGTCGCGTGGGGTCAGAGGTGCGCGTGCGGCCGGCCGTCGAGCCAGGCGAGGACCTCGGCGGCCTGCCGGTCGAGCGTCGCCTGGAACGGCCCCAGGAACGGCGCCTCCGTCACGTCGAGGCGGTGCCGCTCCCCCTCGGCCAGCCGCAGCGAGACCGCCCAGCCGCGGCCGCGCACCCGGTCCACCTCCACGCCCTCGATCTCCGCGCGGGTGAACGTGCGGGTCGACCAGACGTTGCGCACCGTCAGCCGGCCGTCCGCCGTCCCGATCGCACTGGACAGGAACAACCGGCCGATCACGGCGACGGCGAGCACCGCGACGACCAGGCCCAGCGCTCGGAACTGCCCGTCGACCCGCTCGTCCACGAGGAACAGGGCCACCCAGACGACCAGCAGCACCGGCCCGAGCACCCGCGCCCAGGCCGGCGGCCGGATGACCAGCGGGTCGGGCAGCCCCGTCATGACGGGATCATCCGTCACGCGAACGGCTCGGGACGACCGTCCCGCCAGGTGCGCAGTTCCCGGGCGGTCCGGTCGAGGGCCGTCGGGAACGGCCACAGCGTCGCGTCGAGCCGGAGGCGGAGGTCCTCGTGGGTGCGGACGAAGAGGGCGAACAGCTGGGAGGAGGGGCCGGCGTCGTCGATCTCGATCGAGCCGACGTGGTCGCGTGGGACGGTCAGCGTGCCCGTGAGGTTCCGGACGACCAGCCGGCCGTCGGCGGTCGCCACCGCGCTCACCCGCGCCGACCAGAGCAGGACGAGGGTGGCGGCTGCGAGGAGTGCGCAGAGGAAGAGGAGGAGCTCGTCCGGGGGGTCGCCCAGCACGAGCGTGCCGACGCAGCCCGCCACGACCGCTGCCGCCAGGGCGCGGGCCCACCCGGCCGTGCGGATCACCATGGGGCATCGGTCGTGGTCACGGGACGCATGCTGCCGGTGTCGACCGGCGTCTGCCAATCTCTAGCGCGGACGCTAGACGGCCGAAGACGCCGCCAGATCCCCCACTGCGCGGCGGCGCACCGCTAGCGTCGCCGCCGTGATCAAGTTCCTGCTCAAGGTCGTCATCCTCGGGGCGGTCTTCTACGGGCTGACCTACTTCGACGTGCTGCCCGGGCTGGACGTCGTCCCGAACCCGGACGGGCCGCTGGGGGAGTACGGCACCTACCTGTGGATCGGCCTGGTCTTCGGCGTGGTCAACGCGATCGTGGGGCCGGTGCTGCGGCTGCTCTCGCTGCCGTTCGTCGTCCTCACCCTGGGCCTGTTCCTGCTGCTCATCAACGCGGCGCTGCTGGCGATCACCGCCGGGATCACCGACCGGCTGACCGTCGACGGCTTCGGGACGGCGCTCATCGGCGGCCTCATCCTCGCCGTCGCCGGGTGGGTGGCCGACCAGCTCCTCGACCGCTGACGCGGCGCCCGGGCACGGGTCGGTAACGCCGGACGCGTCGCCATGAGAAGTGGTGCGGATCGCAGTAGCGTGGCCTGACATGGCCAGCACCACCGTCGTACCGGAGACCCCGGTGCGCGGACAGGACGGCGCCGCCCCGGCCGGGTCTCTCACCGAGCTCGCCGCGCTCGAGGCCGCCCGCGACGAGAAGCGTCAACTGCTCGAGCGCGCCGCCGCGGCGGCGCGCGAGGCGAAGCGCGATCTGCCCTCCGGCTGCGCGCCCGACGACCTCCCGGCGCTGCTCCAGCGCTACTACTGGAGCGAGCCCGCGGCCGAGGTGCTGGGGCACGAGCCGGGCGAGCTCGCCGACCTCGCCCTGGGCCACCTGCGCCTCGCCGAGGTCCGCCCGCCCGGCTCCGCGACGGTCGACGCCCAGCGCCTCCCCGACGGCAGGGCGGTCGTCCGGCTGGTCACCGACGACATGCCGTTCCTGGTCGACTCCGTCACCGCCGAGGTCGTCCGGCAGGGCTTCGCGCTGGCCCACATCGTGCACCCGGTCGTCGTCGTCCGGCGCGACCTGCGCGGGGCGATCAAGGCCTTCTGCGACAGCGACCTGGCGGTCGGCTGCGGCTCCGACGCGCTCACCGAGTCGTGGATGGCCGTCGTGCTCGACGGGCCGCTGGACGGCGAGGCGAGCGCCGACCTGGTCGCCGGGCTGCGCACGGTCCTCGACGACGTGCGTGCGGTGGACGAGGACGCCGAACGCCTGCGGGTGCGCGTGCTGGAGCTGGCCGACCGGCTCGACGAGCTCGTCCGACCCGAGGCCGACGCCGACCCGGCCGACGACCCCGCGGAGGCGGCCGCGCTGCTGCGCTGGCTGGCCGACGGCAATTTCGTCTTCCTCGGCGCCCGCGACCTGGAGCAGGGGACGGGGCGGGGCAAGCCGTCCGCCGCCGTCGTGCCGGGCAGCGGCCTGGGCGTGCTGCGCAGCGACACCGACGCCAGCGAGCCGGCCGCGCGGATGCCCGCGGCGGTGCGGACCCCGGACCAGCACCTGGTCACGGTGACCAAGGCCGACACCCGGTCGCCGGTGTACCGGCGGGCCTGGCTGGACCTGATCGCGGTGAACCTGCCCACCGACCGCGACGGCCGGGCGCGGCAGTTCCGCTTCGTGGGCCTGTTCCCGTCCACCGCGTACACGAGCAGCGTCGTCGACGTCCCGCTCGTGCGCCGCCGGGTCGCCGACGTGGTGGCTCGCTCCGGGGTCCCGTCCGACAGCCACACCGGCAAGGAGCTGCTGGAGGTCCTCGAGACCTACCCGCGCGACGAGCTGCTGCAGGTCGGGTCCGACGAGCTCCTGCCGGTCGCGATGGCGGTCCTGCACCTGCAGGAGCGCCGGCAGACCCGGCTGTTCCTCCGCCAGGACCAGACCGGGCGGTTCTGGTCGGCCCTCGTGTACCTGCCGCGCGACCGCTACACGACCGAGGTGCGGCTGGCGATGCAGCAGGTGCTGCTCGAGCGGCTCGGCGGCACCAGCATCGAGTACACCGCCCGTTCCACCGAATCGGTGCTGGCACGGCTGCACTTCGTCGTCCGGGTACCCCAGGGCCGGCGCGGGGCGACCAAGCCGGTGTCGGTCGACGTCGAGGCGCTGCAGGCCGAGCTGGCCGCGGCCGCGCGGAGCTGGACCGACGAGCTGTCCGACGCCCTGCACGCGCGGTACGGCGCAGAGGCGGAGAAGATGCTCGCCCGGGTCGCCGACGCCTTCCCGGCCTCGTACCAGCAGGACTTCTCGGCCCAGCAGGCGGTCGAGGACCTCGACCGGCTCGAGGGGCTGACCGAGGGCCGCCTGGCCATGCGGCTCTGGACGCCGCGCGGTGCCGCGGCGGGGGAGCGGCGCCTGACGATCTACCGGGTGGGGCAGCGCCTGCTCCTCTCGGAGGTGCTGCCGGTCCTGCAGAACATGGGCGTCGACGTCGTCGACGAGCGGCCCTACGAGATCGACCGGATCGGGGCGCCGCCCACCTGGATCTACGACTTCGGCGTCGCGGTGCCGCCGGCCGAGCTGCCGCTGCTGCGCTCGCTCCCCGAGCGGTTCACCGAGGCCGTGGGCGCCGTCTGGCGCGGCGAGGCCGAGGACGACGGGCTCGGTTCCCTGGTGCTGCTCGCCGGGCTCAACTGGCGGCAGGTCACCGTCGTCCGGGCGTACGTGCAGTGGCTGCGCCAGGCGGGCCTGCCGTTCGGGCAGACCTACGTCGAGCAGACGCTGGCCGCGCACCCCGACGTCGTCGCCCGCCTGGTGCTGCTGTTCGAGACCCGCTTCTCCCCGGGACGGGTGAACGGGCGGGCGAAGCGGCAGGAGGAGCTGGTCGAGGCGCTGCGCGGCTCGATCGGCGAGGTCGAGTCGCTCGACGCCGACCGCGTGCTGAGCTCGCTGCTCGCCGCGGTCACCGCCACCCAGCGGACGACGTACTACGCGGGCGGGCCGCTCGCGCTGAAGCTGGACCCGAAGGCCGTCCCCGACCTGCCCGAGCCCCGGCCGGCCCGCGAGGTGTGGGTCAGCTCGCCGCGCGTCATGGGCATCCACCTGCGCTTCGGCGCCGTCGCCCGCGGTGGCCTCCGCTGGTCCGACCGTCGCGAGGACCTGCGCACCGAGGTGCTCGGCCTGGTCAAGGCGCAGATGGTCAAGAACACGGTCATCGTGCCCACCGGGGCCAAGGGCGGGTTCGTCGTCAAGCAGCCGCTCCCCGACGGTGCCCCGCGCGACGCCGTCGTCGCCCAGGGGCAGGAGTGCTACCGGGAGTTCATCGGAGCGCTGCTCTCGCTCACCGACAACCTCGTCGAGGGCAAGGTCGTCCCGCCGGAGAAGGTCGTCCGCCACGACGGCGACGACACCTACCTCGTCGTCGCCGCCGACAAGGGGACGGCGACCTTCTCCGACCTGGCCAACTCGGTCGCGGTCGAGCGCGGGTTCTGGCTGGGCGACGCGTTCGCCTCGGGCGGCTCGGTCGGCTACGACCACAAGGCCATGGGCATCACGGCCCGCGGTGCCTGGGAGTCGGTCACCCGGCACTTCCGCGAACTGGGCATCGACGTCCAGCAGCAGGACTTCACGGTCGTCGGCGTCGGCGACATGTCCGGCGACGTCTTCGGCAACGGCATGCTGCTCTCGGAGCACATCCGGCTGGTCGCCGCCTTCGACCACCGGCACGTCTTCGTCGACCCGACTCCCGACGCCGCCGCGTCGTTCGCCGAGCGCGCGCGGCTCTTCGGCCTGCAGCGGTCCTCGTGGGCCGACTACAACCGCTCGCGGATCAGCGCCGGAGGGGGTGTCTGGCCCCGGACGGCGAAGGCCGTCCCGATCTCGGCGCCGATGCGGGCCGCGCTCGGCCTGGCCGACGGCGTGGAGTCGATGACGCCGGTCGAGCTGATCCGGGCGATCCTCCTGGCCCCGGTCGACCTCCTCTTCAACGGCGGCATCGGCACCTACGTGAAGGCGTCCACCGAGAGCGCGCTGGACGTGGGGGACAAGGCCAACGACGCCGTCCGCGTGGACGGCGAGCAGCTGCGCGTCCGGGTGGTGGGGGAGGGCGGCAACCTCGGCCTCACCCAGCGCGGCAGGGTCGAGTACGCGCTCACCGGCGGACGGGTGAACACCGACGCCATCGACAACTCCGCCGGGGTGGACACCTCCGACCACGAGGTCAACATCAAGATCGCCCTGAACCGGGTGGTCGACGACGGCGAGCTGGACGCCGCGGGACGCGCCGCGCTGCTGGGGGAGATGACCGACGAGGTCGCCACCGCCGTCCTGGCCGACAACCACGACCAGAACGCGACGCTGGCCGTCGAGGTGGCCTCCTCCCGGAGCCTGCTCGACGCCCACGAGCGCTTCCTCCGCTCCCTGGAGCGGTCGGGCCGGCTCGTGCGCAGCGTCGAGGCGCTGCCCGACGACCGGGGGCTCGCCGAGCGGCGCCGGGACGGGCAGGCGCTGACCTCACCCGAGCTCTCCGTGCTGCTGGCCTACGCGAAGCTGGAGGCCGGCGAGGTCGTGCTCGGCACCGACCTGCCCGACGACCCGGCGCTCGAGGACCTGCTGACCTGCTACTTCCCCACCCGGCTGCGCGAGCGGTTCCCGGCCGCGATCGCCGACCACCCGCTGCGGCGGGAGATCGTCGCGACGGCGCTGACCAACCGGGCGGTCAACATCGCCGGGGTCACCGGCCTGTTCCGGCTCTCGCAGGAGACCGGCGTGCCGCTGGACCGGGTGGTGCGGGCGCACGTGGTCGCCCGCGCCGTGTTCGGGGTCGACCGGATGTGGGACGCCGTCGGGGCGCTGGACAACGTGGTGCCCGCGACCACCCAGGTGGAGCTCCGCACGGAGGCGACCCGGCTGGCGGAGCGCACGGCGCGCTGGCTGCTGCGCCAGCCCGACCTCCTCGCCGAGCCGGCGCCCCCGGTGTCGGCCGTGCGGGACCGTTTCGCGGAGTCCGTGGCGGCGGTCCGCGACGGACTGCCGACCTGGCTGCTGGGGCTGGAGGCGGAGGAGTACGCCGCACGCGTGGGCCGGCTCCGCGAGGCCGGGGTGCCGCCGGAGCTGGCCGTCGAGGTCGCCGCGGCGCCGCTGCTCCCGGCCGCCCTCGACCTGGCCGTCGTCACCGAGCGGACGGGGGCGCCGGTCGCGCTGGCCGGGCAGGTCATGCAGTGCCTGTCCGAGCGGCTGGGCCTGGTGCCCCTGCGGGAGCTCGTCCTGGAGCTGCCGCGGGACCGGCGCTGGCCGTCGATGGCCCGGGCCTCGCTGCGCGACGACCTGGCCGCCGAGACGTCGTCGCTGACCGAGGACGTCCTCAGCGCCCGCGGCTCGGACGACGACGACCCGCAGCAGCTGGTCGGTACGTGGGTGGAGAACTGGGACGCCGCCCAGGCCCGCTCCGCCGCGCAGCTGGCCGACATCGCGGCCGGCGACCGGCACGAGCTCGCCGAGCTGCTGGTCGCCGTCCGGACCCTGCGCGGCCTCCGCAAGCGCCGCCAGGCCCGCCGCCTCCCCCGCCCCGCGGAGTCGTGAGCCCGCCGGTCACGCAACCGTCATGCGGGGCAGGGTTCCCCGGCGCCCTCCGGGGAACGCCCCAGGGGTCCTGCCGCCCAGCCGAGGGATGCCCGTGCCCCTTCGACCGCTCACCCGCACCGACGGATACCTGCCCATCGAGGACCACGGCCTGATCGGTGACGGCGTCACGTGCGCGCTGGTGGCGCGGGACGGCGCGATCCCCTGGCTGTGCCTGCCGACCTTCGACGGCGAGCCGTTCGTCGCCGGGCTGCTGGACGCCGAGCGCGGCGGCACCTTCGCGGTCACGCCGGCCGGTCTCCGCGAGGCCGCCCAGCGCTACCTGCCCGGCACCGGGGTCCTGGTCACCGAGCTGCGCACCGCCGACGGCGTCCTGGAGCTCACCGACTGCCTGCCGCTGCGCTCGGGTGCCGATCTGGCCGAGCCGGTGCCGGCCGGTCGCGGCGAGATCCTGCGCACCGCGCGCGTCGTGGAGGGCACGGTCGAGGTCGACGTGCGCCTCGCGCCGAAGGACGGCGTCCGCGTGCGGTCGGAGCTGGGCGCGTGGCGGATCCGGTGGCCCGCCCGGGACGAGCTGGACCTGCTGCTCTGGTGCTCGCACCCGCTCACCCTCCCCGGGGACGGCTCGATCGCCGGCCGGGTGCGGTTGTCGCAGGGGGAGCGGCTCACCGTGACGCTGCAGTGGTCGGGCCAGACCCACACCCGGATCCGCAGCGAGCCCCAGCGGCTGGTCGACCAGACGGTCGCGGCCTGGCGGGACTGGTCGGACCGGCTGACCTACGACGGGCCGCAGGCGGACCTGGTCCGGCGGTCGGCGATCACGCTCAAGCTGCTCGACCACGTGCCGACCGGAGCGGTCATGGCTGCCGCCACGTCGTCGCTGCCCGAGGGCATCGGCGGGGAGCGCAACTGGGACTACCGCTACACCTGGGTGCGCGACGCGGCGTTCACCGGCTACGCCCTCCGCCGGATCGGGATGGACGAGGAGGCGCACGCCTTCCTCGCCTGGACGCTGCGCAACGTCGAGCGGCGCGGCGGCGTCGACATCATGTACGCCCTGGACGGCGAACCGCCCCCGACCGAGTGGCTGGACGCCTCGCTGTCGGGCTACCGCGGGTCCTCGCCGGTCCGCTGGGGCAACGGCGCCGCCCGGCAGGTGCAGAACGACGTCTACGGCGAGCTCGTCGACGTCGCCTACCAGTGGGTTCGCGGCGGGGCGACGATCAGCGAGGCGCTGTGGGTCTCCCTGCAGAAGCTCACCGAGCAGGCGATCGCGCACTGGGGGACACCGGACAACGGGATCTGGGAGATCCGCGACGCCGGGCGGCCCTTCACCTACTCGGTGGCCATGTGCCACGTCGCCGTCGACCGGGCGCTGCGCATCGCGCGGCTCCAGGGCCTGCCGCACCCCCGCGAGCGGTGGCAGGCGGAGGCGGAGCGGATCCGGACGACGCTGCTCGACCAGGCGTGGGACCCCGCCCGGGGCACCTTCACCGAGCACCTCACCCCGCCGGGCACCGGCCACCACGGCGGGCTGGACGGTTCGCTGCTCAGCCTGCCGCTGCGCCGGCTGATCGCGGCGGACGACCCCCGGATGGTGGCGACCACCGAGGCGGTGCGGCGCCACCTGGACGCCGGTGACGGCCTGCTCTACCGCTACCTGCACACCGAGTCCCCCGACGGGCTGCAGGGAACGGAGGGGGCTTTCCTGCTCTGCAGCTTCTGGCTGGTGGACAACCTGGCCGGACAGGGGCGGCTCGACGAGGCGCACGCGCTCTACGACTCGCTGTGCGGGCGGGCGAACCAGGTGGGCCTGCTCGCGGAGGAGATCGACCCGTCGACCGGCGCCTTCCTGGGCAACTTCCCCCAGGCGTTCAGCCACGTGGGGGTCATCACGAGCGGGTGGAACCTGGCGCGAGCGGAGGAGCGGGCATGAGCCGGACGTTCGTCGTCCTCGGCGGCAGCGGTGACCTGACCGGGCGGCTGCTGCTCCCGGGGCTGGCCGAACTCGAAGCGGCGGGGGAGCTCGGCGACGATTTCGCCGTCCTGGTGGTCAGCCGGCCGGACTGGGACGACGACCGGTACCGGCGGTGGGCGCGGGACCGGCTGGCCGAGCACGCCGACCGGGTGCCGGAGGAGAGCCGCGAGCGCCTGCTGCGCCGGGTGCGGTACCTGCGCGGCGACGTGACCGACGCCGGGGACCTGGGGCGGGCGCTCGACCAGGCGAGCGGGACACCGGTGGTGTATCTCGCGCTGCCCAACACGGTGTTCCTCCCGACCCTGGAGGCGCTCACCGAGGTCGGCCTGCCCGAGGGGGCCGTGGTCGCCGTCGAGAAGCCGTTCGGACGGAACCTGGCCGACGCGCAGCGGCTCGACGCCGTCCTCCACCGCCTGCTGCCCGAGGAGCAGGTCTTCCGCACCGACCACTTCCTCGGCATGCAGACGGTGCTCAACATCCTCGGTCTGCGTTTCGCGAACCGGATGTTCGAACCGCTGTGGAACGGGTTGCACGTGGAACGGGTCGACATCGTCTTCGACGAGACCCTCGGGCTCGAGGGCCGCGCGGGCTACTACGACACCGCGGGTGCGCTCAAGGACATGCTGCAGAACCACCTGCTCCAGATGCTGGCCGTCGTCGCCATGGAGCCACCGGCGGCGGTCGACGCCCGCAGCCTGGCCGCGCGGAAGGCCGACGTGCTGCGGGCGGTGCGGCCGCCCGAGGACATGGCCCGCGACACCGTCCGGGGCCGGTACACCGCGGGATCGGTCGAGGGCCGGTCGCTGCCCGACTACACGGCGGAGGAGGGCGTCCAGCCTGACCGCGGCACCGAGACCTACGCCGAGTACGTGGTCACCGTCGACAACTGGCGCTGGTCGGGCGTGCCCTTCCGGCTGCGTTCGGGCAAGGCGCTGGGCGCCGACCGGCACGAGATCGTGCTGCGGTTCCGCCCCGTCCCGCACATGGCGTTCGGTGGCGGCGCCCCGGAGCCGGACGTGCTCCGGCTCCGGTTGGATCCCGACGGGATCTCGCTGGAGATCAACCTCAACGGAGCGGGTGACCCGTTCGACGTGGAACGCCGCTCCCTGGACATCGAGCTGCCTCCCGCCCGGCTGTCGGCCTACGGGCTCCTGCTGGCGGAGATGCTCGCCGGCAACGCCGCCCTGTCGATCAGCGACGTCGAGGCCGAGGAGTCCTGGCGGATCGTCGAGCCGATCCTCGCCGCCTGGAAGGCGGGCGAGGTGCCGCTCCAGGAGTACCAGGCCGGCTCCGACGGACCGCGCTCCCCGGCCGCCTGACCGCGTCTCGGCGCGTCTCGAGCCCTCTAGCGCGATGGCTAGAGAGGCCTAGATCAGGTCAGAGGACGGGGGGGCGGTCGCCGAAGCGGGTCGCCTGCTCGAAGGCGTGGCCCACCTCGAGCACCTGGCGGTCGGCCCGCGGCGCCCCGATGACCTGCAGCCCCACCGGCAGCCCGTCCCCGGTGAACCCACCCGGCACGGACAGCGCCGGGCAACCGGTCGCCGAGATGACCGTGCAGGAGCGCATCCACTCCAGGTAGTTGTCCTGGTCGACGCCGGCGATCTCCGTCGGGTACTCGATCTCGACCGGGAAGGGCAGCACCTGCGTCGTCGGCGCGAGCAGGACGTCGTACTGCCCGAAGAACGCCACCATCCGCTCGTACAGCCGGGTGTGCAGCTGCTCCGCGCGCGCCAGGTCGGAACCGCTCAGCCTGGCGCCCATCTCGGCGTTCCAGCGGATCGACTCCTTGAGCTTCTCGGGCGAGCGGCGCGCGATCTCGGAGAAGTTCGCGTCGAACAGCCACGCCCGCAGCGTCCCGAACACCTCGTCGGCACCGGAGAGGTCGGGGCAGGCCTCCTCCACGGTGGCGCCGAGCTGCTCGAACACCGCCGCGGATCCCGCCAGCACGCCGGTGATGGCCGGGTCGACGGTCACCTGGCCGCCGAGATCGGGCGCCCAGGCGATCCGGAGCCCGTCGAGCCGCTCGGGCAGCGGCGCCGCGAAGCCCTCCCCCGGCTCGTCCAGCGCTATCGGCACCCGCGCGTCGGGCCCGGCCAGCACCGACAGCTGGAGCGCCACGTCGGCCACCGTCCGCCCCATCGGCCCCTGGACCGACAGCTGCGACCACGCCATCGGCGCCGGCCACGTGGGCACCCGCCCCGGCGTCGGCCGCAGGCCGACGACGTTGCAGAAGCCCGCAGGGTTGCGCAGCGAGCCCCCCATGTCGCTGCCCTCGGCGAGCGGCACGAAGCCCGCGGCGAGCGCCGCCGCGGCCCCACCCGAGGAGCCGCCGGCCGACAAGCCGTGCCGGTACGGGTTGTGGGTGGCCCCGAACAGCGGGTTGAAGGTGTGCGAACCGGCCGCGAACTCGGGCACGTTGGTCTTGCCCACGCGGATCGCCCCGGCCGCGGCCAGCCGGGACACGACGAGCTCGTCCCGCAGCGGCACCGTGTCGGCGTGGAGCGGCGATCCCCAGGTCGTCCGCATGCCGCCGGTGGCATGGGTGTCCTTGTGCGCGACGGGCAGGCCGTGCAGCGGCCCGACCGGGTCACCGGCCGCCAGCGCGGCGTCGGCGGCGTCGGCCGCCGCCCGCGCGCCCTCGGCGTCGAGGGTGACGACGGCGTTCACCGACGGGTTCAGCCGCTCGATCCGGTCCAGGTGCGCGTCGAGCAGCTCCCGGGCGGAGATCTCCCGGTCCCGGAGCAGCGCGGCGAGCTCGGTGGCGGGCCGGAAGCACAGGTCGTCACTCACGCCAGGGAGCTTGTCACGCCCCCGCGCGCGTGGGGGCCCGGCGCCCAGGGAACGATGGTCGGTGATGACCGACGACCAGGACGGCGTGACGTTCGAACGACTGGGCCTGCGGCCCGAGCTGCTGGGCGCCCTGGGCGCCCTCGGCTACGAGGAGCCGACGCCGATCCAGCAGGAGGCGATCCCCCCGCTGGTCGAGGGCCGCGACCTGCTGGGTCAGGCCGCCACCGGCACCGGCAAGACGGCCGCGTTCGCGCTGCCCGTGCTCGAGCGGCTGACCGCCCACCGGCGCGAGAAGGCCCCCGTGGCGCTGGTCCTCCTGCCCACCCGCGAGCTCGCCGTCCAGGTGTCGGAGGCCTTCCACCGCTACGGCAAGGACCTCGGTGCCCGGGTGCTGCCGGTGTACGGCGGTGCGCCGATCGTGCGCCAGCTGCGCAGCCTCGAGTCGGGAGTGGACGTCGTCGTCGCGACGCCGGGCCGTGCCCTGGACCTGCTCAACCGCGGCAGCCTGGACCTCGGCGACGTCGCCACCGTCGTGCTCGACGAGGCGGACGAGATGCTCGACATGGGGTTCGCCGAGGACCTCGAGGCGATCCTCGACGAGACGCCGGAGACCCGGCAGACCGTGCTGTTCTCCGCGACGATGCCGCGGCGGCTGGACTCCCTGGCCCGCCGCCACCTCCGCGACCCCGTGCGCATCACGATCGCCAAGGAGCAGGCGGCCGCGGGGGAGGCCCCGCGGGTGCGCCAGACCGCCTACGTCGTCCCCCGCGCGGCCAAGCCCGCGGCGCTGGGCCGGGTGCTCGACATCGAGGCGCCGACGGCGGCCATCGTGTTCTGCCGGACGCGCGAGGAGGTCGACTCGCTCACCGAGACCCTCAACGGCCGCGGCTACCGGGCCGAGGCGCTGCACGGCGGCATGAGCCAGGAGCAGCGCGACCGGGTCATGGGCCGGCTGCGCGGCGGGACGGCGGACCTGCTGGTCGCCACCGACGTGGCCGCGCGCGGGCTGGACATCGAGCAGCTGACGCACGTGGTCAACTACGACGTCCCGTCGGCGCCGGAGTCCTACGTGCACCGCATCGGCCGCGTGGGCCGGGCCGGCCGCGAGGGCGTGGCCATCACGCTGGCCGAGCCGCGCGAGCACCGGATGCTCAAGACGATCGAGCGCGTCGCCGGGGCGCCCATCTCGGTGCAGACGGTGCCCACGGTCGCCGACCTGCGGGCCCGCCGGCTGGACCTCACGCGGGCGTCGCTGCGGGAGACCCTGCTCGACGGCGACCTCGACGGGTTCCGGGTGGTGGTCGAGTCCCTCGCCGACGAGTTCGACCTCGTGGAGGTGGCGCTGGCCGCGGTGAAGCTCGCGCACGAGGCCGGGGGAGCGGTGGAGGACGACGAGGAGATCCCGCAGGTCTCCTTCCGCCCGGACTCCGGCAAGGCCCCGCGGGCGGGCAACGGCGGCCGGGACGCCGGTGCGCGGCCCCGGCGGTCGGCGGGCGGCCCGGCGGCGCGGCTGTTCGTGGGCCTGGGCCGGGAGGCGGGCATCCGCCCCGGCGACCTGGTGGGCGCCATCACCGGCGAGACGGGGCTGACCGGCCGGGACATCGGCGCGATCGAGATCCACCAGCGGTTCGCGCTCGTGGAGGTGCCGGCGCCCGCCGCCGACGAGGTCATCCGGGCGCTCAAGGCCACCATGATCAAGGGCCGCAAGGCGACGGTCCGCCGCGACAAGGGCCCGGCCTAGCCGGCCTAGCCGGTCAGGCGGGGTCGGCGGGGACGTCCGGCGGCACCACGTTCGGACCCGCCTCGGCCGGCCGCGGCCGGTCCTGCCGGTGCAGCCGGACGGCGACCAGCGCGACGTCGTCCTCCGGGTGGCCGTCGACCATCCGCTCGAGCACCTCGTCGAGCATCTCCTCCAGCGGCCGGTCCGCCAGCTCGATGAGCGCCTCGCGCAGCCGCACCAAGCCGGCGTCGAGGTCGGCGTCGCGCCGCTCGATCAGGCCGTCGGTGTAGAGCAGCACCGTCGCGCCGCGGTCGAGCACGACGACGGATTCCTGCCGGCGCGCGTCGGCGTCCACGCCGAGCAGCAGGTCGCCGCGCCAGGAGGCCAGCTCGGCCACGCTGCCGTCGGGGTTCACGACGAGCGGCGGCAGGTGCCCGGCGTTGGCCCAGCGCATCCGGGTGACCCCGCGCTCGAGCTCGTCGGGCGTCTGCTCGAACCGCGCGACGGCGGCGGTGGCCAGCGTGCCGGTGCGCAGCGTGGTCATCGACGCGTCCAGGCCCCGGAGCACCTCCACCGGTCCGGCGTCGCTGTAGGTGGCGATGCCGCGGAGCAGCCCGCGCAGCTGGCCCATGGCCGCGGCGGCTTCGGTGTCGTGGCCCACGACGTCGCCGATCACGAGCATGGTGGTGCCGCCGGGCTGCAGGAAGGCGTCGTACCAGTCCCCGCCCACCCGCGCCGCCTCGGCCGCCGGCACGTACCGGACGGCGATCTCCGCGTGGTCCGGCTCCGGCGGCTCCGTGAGAAGGCTGCGCTGCAGCCCTTCCGCCAGCTGCTGCTGCGCCGCGTAGAGGCGGTAGTTGTCGAGGGCCAGGCCGGTTCGGTCGGCCACGTCCTGCGCCGTCACGATGTCGGCCTCGCGGTGCGTGGAGCGGTGGCGGAAGTAGAGGGTCAGCAGCCCGAGCGTGCGACCGCGACCGCGCATCGGGAGGACGATGGCGCCCTCCGGGTGCAACACCTCGAGCAGGTCGCGGGCCTCGCCGGGCAGGAGCATGGCCCGCACGGCGGCGCCCGCCTCGCGCACCTGCTCGCCGGTGATCAGCGCACGGGCCAGCGGGGAACCGACCGGCATGGCGTCGACGCGCACTTCCGTGTAGCGCTGCAGCACCGCCCGGGAGGACGAGTCCACGTGCCACGACCCCACGTCGCGCGGTCGGCCGTCGGGGTCCACCAGCGTGACGATCGCGAAGTCGGCGAGGGACGGGACGACCAGCTGGGGGAGCCGCGCGGCCACCGTGCGGGCGTCGAGGTGCCCGGCGAGGTCGGCGCTGATCTGCGCGAGCAGCGCGAGCCGCGCGGCGGAGTCCGCCGCCTGTTCCTGGACGCGTCGGCGCTCGGTGACCTCGAGGAAGTAGACCGACAGGCCGTCCGGGGTGGGCCAGGCCCGCAGCTCGTACCAGCCGTCGAGGGGCGCCGGGTAGTGGGCGTCGAAGGAGACCGGCAGACCGGTCCGGACCGCGGTCCGGTAGCTCTCCTCGAAGATCGTGTTCACCGCGGCAGGGAACGCCTCCCAGATCACCCGGCCCAGCAGCTCGTCGCGGGCCGCGCCGAGCAACCGTTCGCCCTCGGCGTTGACGTACGTGAAACGCCAGTCCCGGTCGAGGCTGTAGAAGCCCGCCGGCATCGCCTCCAGGACGCGGATCACCAGCCCGGCCGACTCGCGCTCCCCCGTCGTGTCGTAGGCGGCGCCGAGGACGCGGACGGCGACGTCGTCGGTCCCGGCCAGCGCCCGGCCGCGGGCGTGCACCCAGCGGGTCTCCCCATCGGGGCGGACCACCCGGTACTCGGCGTCGTACTCACCGCAGGTGTCGACGGCGTGCTGCAGGGCCTCCTCGACCCGGTCCCGGTCGTCGGGGTGCAGCCGGGCGCTGAAGGCGTCGATGTGCTGCCCGAACGTGGCGACGTCGTAACCGAACATGCGGATCAGCTGGTCGTCCCAGGCGAGCCGTCCCGTGACGAGGTCCCAGTCGAAGGTGCCGATCCCGGCGGCGTCGATGGCCAGCCCCCACCGCAGGCGGTCGCTCTCGTACTGCCGGACCAGGTGCGACAGCTCCAGCTCGGTCACCGTCGACGCGCTCAGCTGGCGCAGGGTGGCGACGTCGCTCTCGGACCACTCCCGCGGCGTCGCGTCGAACACGCAGAGGGCGCCGATCGTGCGGCCGTCGCTGGTGGTGAGGGGCGTGCCGAGGTAGGCGCCGACCCGGCCGGAGGCCACCGGAGGGAGCCCGCGGAACCGGTCGTCGGCCCGTGCGTCGGGCACGAGCAGGGGAGCCCGGCCGGCTGCGGTCACCGTGCAGAGGGAGTCCTCGAGCGGTTCCCGGCTCCCGACGCTGGCCGCCGGCAGACCGGTGGCGGCCGCGACGAGCTGGACGTCGGTCAGCAGGGAGATCTGGCTGCCGTCGGTGTCGAGCAGCCGCGCGGCCAGCTCGGCCAGGCGGTCCAGCGCCGGGCTGGCGCCCGACGGCGGCACGAGCCGGCGCGCCTCGTCGAGCCGCTGCGGCTCGCTGCGCAGCTCCCTGGCTGCCACGGAGGCAGTCGCCGCGGGGGCCGCGCCCGTGCTCTGGTCCACGCCAGCCCTTCCGCCCAGCCTCAGGCTGGAGATGCACCACGGGACGCCAGGCGGTTCGACGTCCGGTACCCGTTATGTCACGGAGCCTTGGTTGCGCGCAACCAACCTGACGAAGATCACGGGGTCGCCGGCGCTCCGGGCGGCCTCACGGAGCTGGGACGACGAGCGTCAGCGCGGTTCCGCCGTCATGTTCCACGTGCAACCCCGCACGCCTCAGCAGGCTCCTGAGTCGCACGACGTCGGCCGGCTCGGCGGTCGTCAGCGCCAGCAGACGGGCGACCCGGCCCTTGTGCGCCTTGTTGAAGTGGCTCACGACCGAGCGGGAGCCGTCGGGGCGCTCGCTCAGCACGTCGAGGGTCACCGCACCCGGCACCGGGGCGAGGGCCGCGTAGGAACCGCTGCGGAGGTCGACCACGAACTCGTCCAGGCCGACGAGGACGGGGGAGAGGACGGGCTTCCACAGCGCCCGCAGGGTGGGCAGCCCCGGCAGCGCCGAGCCGGCCGACAGCCGGTAGGCCGGGATCGGGTCCTCCGCGCGGACGAGCCCGAAGAGCGCGGAGCCCACGGCCAGCCGCCGCCCGGCCCGCGCACGCTGGGCCCGGCCCATCGAGGCGATGTCCAGCGCGTCGTAGAGGACGCCGGTGTAGCGCTCGACCGCCGGGCGGGTGGCACTGGTCCAGAGCTCGGCGTTGCGGGCGATCTCGGTGTCCTGCTTCGCCGACAGGCCGAGGGCCTGACGGGCAGCGGGGACGTCGTCGGCCAGTTTCACCAGCGCCTCGGCGAGCTCGGTGCGCACCCCGGTCAGCGCGGGAGCGGCGGTGAGGGCCGCGAGGTCGAGCGGGGCGCCGTCCCCGCCGGGGGCCTTCGTCTCCGACGGCGGCAGCAGGACGAGCACCGCTACTCCGCCAGCTCGACGATCACCGGGGCGTGGTCGCTGGCGCCCTTGCCCTTGCGCTCCTCGCGGTCGATGCGGGCGCCGGTCACCCGCTCCTCGAGCGCCGGGTTGCCCAGCACGAAGTCGATGCGCATGCCCTCCCGCCGGGGGAAGCGCAGCTGCGTGTAGTCCCAGTACGTGTAGACGCCGGGGCCAGGGGCGTACGGGCGGACGACGTCGGCGTACCCCGCGTCGACGATCGCCCGGAACGCGGCCCGCTCGGGCGGCGAGACGTGCGTGGAGTGCGCGAACACGGCCATGTCCCAGACGTCGTCGTTCTCCGGGGCGATGTTCCAGTCCCCGACGAGGGCGGTGGGCAGCTCGGGCCGCTCGGCGAGCCAGCCGGCGGCGGTCGTGCGCAGCGCGGCGAGCCACTCGAGCTTGTACTGCAGGTGCGGGTCGGCCAGCGTGCGCCCGTTCGGCACGTACAGGCTCCACACGCGGACGCCGCCGCAGGTGGCACCCAGCGCCCGGGCCTCGGGGGCCGGGTCGAGCCCCTCCTTGGCGGCCCAGGAGGGCATGCCGGGGAAGCCGATCTCGACGTCCTCGATGCCGACGCGGGACAGGATCGCCACGCCGTTCCACTGCGAGTGGCCCACGTGCGAGACCTCGTAGCCGATGGCGCTGAACACCATCTCCGGGAACTGGTCGTCCCGGCACTTGGTCTCCTGCAGCGCCACGACGTCGACGTCGCTGCGCTCCAGCCAGGCCGCCACCCGGTCGGCCCGCGTGCGGATCGAGTTCACGTTCCAGGTGGCGATCCGCATGGTGTCCGACCCTACGGAACGGCGCCGCTCACACCTGGACGGGCACCTCGCCCCTCGCGGCCATGCGGGCGCGCAGCCGCTCCCGGCTCTCCACGAACCGCGTCGCCTGCTCGTCGAGGCCCGCCAGGAACGCGGCGAGCTCCTCGCGCGCCTTCTCCCCCTCGGGGCCGAGGTCGTCGCGCTCGAACACCTGCCACTTGCGCAGGATCGGGCTGACCACCTCGTCGTGGTGCAGCCGCAGGTCGTAGATGCCGGCCTTGGCGATGATCGTCGAGTTCTTCCGGAAGTTCGCCATGTTGGCCCCGGGCATCTCGAAGTGCATGACCTCGTGCGCGACGGCCTTCATCGTCTCGTCGGGGTCGATGTCGAACGCGGCCGTGACGAGGTTGCGGTAGAAGATCATGTGCAGGTTCTCGTCCGTGGCGATGCGGGCGAGCAGCTTGTCGGCGACCGGGTCGCCGGTGGCCTTCCCGGTGTTGCGGTGCGAGACGCGGGTCGCCAGCTCCTGGAACGACACGTAGGCGACCGCCTCGAGCGGCGACTTGTCCCCCGAGTCGTAGCCGAGCGTCATGTAGTCCATCCGGGCCCGCTCCAGCGCGACCGGGTCGACGCCGCGGGTGACGACGAGGTAGTCGCGGATGGCGATGCCGTGCCGGCCCTCCTCCGCCGTCCAGCGGCCGACCCACTCACCCCACGCGCCGTCGCGGCCGAAGCGCGTGGCGATCTCGCGGTGGTAGCTGGGCAGGTTGTCCTCGGTGAGCAGGTTGACGAACATGGCGGCCTTCGCCGTCTCGTCGAGCTTCGACTGCTCCGGCGACCAGTCCTCGCCGCCCAGGAAGGCGAAGTTCCGCCCCTCGTCCCACGGCACGTAGTCGTGGGGATGCCACTCCTTCGCCAGCGTGATGTGCCGGTCCAGGTTCTCGGCGACCACCGGCTCCAGCTCGATCAGGACCGCGGACTGCGGGGATGTCTGGGCCATGCGGACCTCCGGGGTGCCGATGCCGACGCGCGACCCGCGCCGTCTGGAGCAACGGTCGCGGTCCTCCGGTGGTTCCCCGGCTGCGCGCCGGCAACCCCTCCGCGCGCCTCCGTCGTACGGGTGGTCCGGCCGCCGCCCGACCCCCTCCCGGCGCAACGGTGCGATCATGAACCCATGACCCGGCAGCGCGGAACGACGGCAGGCGCGTGAGCGCCGGTCCCTCCTCCCCTGCCGACGGTCCCGCGGGCGGGGCGAGCGCGCTCCGGCCCACCGCCCCCCGGCACGCCCGCCGGCGGCGGTTCCGCTCCGCCGTCGGGCTGGCCGTCCTCAACGCCCTCGTGCCCGGGACGGCGTTCCTCGCGGCCGGGCGCCGCGTGCTCGGCGCGGTCACGCTCGCGCTGTTCGTGCTCCTCGTGGGCGCCGGCATCTGGCTGGCCACGGGCGGCCGGCGCACCGTCCTGCTCACCGCGGTCGACACCGACCAGCTGCTCTGGGTGGTCGGCGGCATCGCCGTGATCGCGCTGCTCTGGGTGGCGGTCGTCGTCGTCGGCTACCTGCTGCTGCGGCCCCGCCCGCTGCCCGGCGGGAAGCACGCCCTCGGCGCGTTCGTCGTCCTCCTGCTCGTGGCGGCGATCGCCGTGCCGGCCGTGTGGGCCTCCCGGCTGGCCCTGGCCCAGCGCGACCTGATCGCCGGGGTGTTCGACGAGGACGGGGAGTCTGCCACCGTCGAGGACACCCCCGATCCGTTCGGCGACCAGGAGCGGGTGAACGTGCTGCTCCTGGGCGGCGACGGGGGCGAGGGCCGCGAGGGCGTGCGCACCGACACCGTGATCGTGGCCAGCATCGACACCGACACCGGCGACACCACGCTGTTCAGCCTGCCGCGCAACCTCGAGGACCTGCCGTTCCCGGCCGGCAGCCCGCTCGCCGCGCTCTACCCGGACGGCTTCGACTCCGGCAGCGAGAGCGAGAGCCTGCTCAACGCCGTCTACCGGAACGGCCCGGCCGACCACCCCGATGTCCTCGGTCCGACCGACGACCCGGGTGCCGACTTCCTCAAGCTGGGCGTCGGCGAGGCGCTGGGGCTCGACATCGACTACTTCGTGCTGGTCAACCTCGACGGGTTCAGCCGGCTGGTCGATGCCCTCGGCGGCATCACCGTCAACGTCAACTACTACGTGCCGGTCGGGGGCGACCCGGGCACCGGGTCGCTGCCGGACGCCTACATCGCGCCGGGTCCCGACCAGGAGATGGACGGCGCCACCGCTCTCGCCTTCGCCCGCGGACGGTTCGGCCTGACCGACTACGACCGGATGGACCGCCAGCGCTGCACGATCGACGCGATCATCGATGCTGCCGATCCCGTGACGCTGCTCCGGCAGTACCAGCGCCTGGCAGCGACGACGCAGGACATCGTCAGCACCGACATCCCGCGGTCAGCGCTCGACGACTTCGTCGACCTCGGGCTGCTCGTCAAGGACGCCGACGTGCGCAGCGTCGTCTTCGACCCAAGCCTGATCGACCCCGCGTACCCCGACTACGACCTCATGCGCGAGATCGTCGCGGTGTCCCTCGGTGAGGAGCCCGCAGGGGCGGAGGAGCCGCAGGACACCACCTCCTCGGCTCCCGCGTCCACGTCGGCCGCGCCGTCCACGGGATCGGCGCCCCCGACCCAGGACGCCGCGGCGGACGTCGCGGACGCGTGCGCCTACGACCCGGTCAAGGCGCAGGAGGCGCGGGCCGCCGGCGAGCCGCCCACCCGCGGCCGCTGAGCCCGCTCCTCGGATGCGCGCCCCAGGCCGGGGGCCTTGCGCCTCGGGCGGGACGTCGAGCGGTCGGGTCAGGCCGCGGGCTCGTTCATCGCCGCGATCTGGATCAGGTTGCCGCAGGTGTCGTCGAGGACGGCCGTCGTCACCGGACCCATCGAGGCCGGCTCCTGGGTGAAGGTGACGCCCAGCCCCTTCAGCCGGTCGAACTCGGCGTGCACGTCGGTCACGGCGAACGACGTGAAGGGGATGCCGTCGGCGACGAGGGCCTCCTTGTACGGGCGGACGGCGGGGTGGTCGCTCGGCTCGAGCACCAGCTCGACGCCGTCGGGGTCCTCGGGCGCGACGACGGTGAGCCAGCTGTGCTCGCCCAGGGGCACGTCGTTCTTCTTCACGAAGCCCAGCACCTCGGTGTAGAAGCGCAGGGCCTTCTGCTGGTCGTCGACGTGGATGCTGGCCAGGTTGATCCGCATGTCAGGGGTCCCTTCGGTCGCCGGGCAGGTGCCAGCGTTCGGTGATCGTCCGGAGGGGCGAGGTGTCCAGGTCGTGGAACTTGTAGCGACCCTCCCGGCGGGTCCGGACCAGGCCCGCGGCCTCGAGCACGTCCAGGTGCTGCGAGACCGCCTGCCGCGACGAGCTGAGCCCGTGCCTGCTGATCAGGCGGGTGCACAGCTCGAACAGGGTCTGGCCGTTCCGCTCCTGGAGCTCGTCGAGGATCGCGCGCCGGGTCGGGTCCGCGAGGGCCCTGAACACGTCACCCACGGAGGGACAATAGGCAAGTAGCCACTTGCCTGACAAGACCTCAGAGCCGGACGTCCCCGAGCGAGGAGAGCTGCAGCCAGCCGGTGTTCGCCTGCCCGGGCGGCGGCGCCTCCCCGGTGGCGGCGGCGCCCATGCGGTCGACGGGCACCAGCTGGTCGAGCACGACGCCGGCCACGGCCGCGATGTCGGCGATCGGCACCTGGAACGTGCGGAAGGGGCCGAGCGGCGGCGCCTCCCCGGCGGCCGCGGCACCCGCGAGCGCGGCGTCCAGGTCGTCGACCAGCGGGGTCTGGTCCAGCAGGTAGCCGGTCGCGGCGAGGGCGCCGTCCTGCACGAACGCGGCCACCTTCCAGAAGCGCAACGGGATCCGGATGCCCCGGTAGGGCGGGTCGCCGTCCTCCAGGACCGGTCCGGCCAGGACGACGAGCTTCCGGTCGAACGTCGCGGCGTGCTCGTGCAGGTAGTCCTCCAGGCCGAGCCACAGGTCCTTGCCCTGGTTGAACCTCGCCGCCTGCGGCGCGGCGTTCGTGTAGTAGAAGGAGTCGACGTTCGCGCGCTGGGCCTCGGCCCGGTCGCGCCCCCACGAGACCGAGGCGCGGCGCACGAGATGACCGCGGTCGAGGTCGTTGCGGACGTAGACCGCCGGACCCGCCTGCAACTCCGCGGCCAGCCGCGGGTCGAGGTTCCAGTCGTCGTCGCGGTCCAGGGAGAACAGCCTCGCGCCGTCCAGAGCGTGCGCCGTGACGGCGGCGAAGCGCCGGTCGGGGCGGAACAGCAGGCTGTAGTGCGTGTAGTGCAGCAGCACGGTCGGCACCGGCGAGCCGGTCGCCGGCATGGGCACGGCGGGGCCGAGGAAGGCGGGGTCGTAACCGGCCCGGTCGTCCAGGTCCTGCGCCGTCGGGAGGGCCTCGGCGGAGGTGGACAGATCTGTCATGGCGGAACGCTAGGACCGCCGGGGCGCCGACGGCAGTAGGTCCTGCGCGGTCCGTCGGGAGCGGCGCGGAAGATGGACGCCGTGCCCAGCGACGACAGCCCCGTGTCCGAGGTCCGTGCCGTCACCGAGGTGGACGGCACCCTGCGCCAGGAGCTGCTCACCTGCTGGACCGACGTGACCAACGCCGGCGGGGCGGTCGGGTTCGTGCCACCGGTGACCGAGGACGACGTCGTGCCGCTGCTGGACAAGCTGCTGGAGGGCGTCGCCTCGGGCCGGGACGTGCTCGCCCTGCTGACCGTCGACGGCAGGACGGCGGGGTTCGCCAGCGTCGTCGGCTCGCTGAGCCCGTTGCGGCGGCACTGGGGCACGGTGCTGCGCGTGCAGGTGCACCCGTCCCGCCAGGGGCAGGGGCTGGGCCGGGTGCTCATGGACGGTGTGCACCGCATCGCCCGGGACCGGGGGTGGGAGTTCCTGCACCTGACCGCGCGCGGCGGCACGGGCGTGGACGCGTTCTACCGCGGCCTCGGGTACGAGGAGGTCGGCCGTCTCCCGGGTGCCATCCGGGTCGCCCCCGGCGACGACCGCGACGAGATCGTCATGGCGTGCCGCCTCTGAGCGCCGGCCCGCCTGGCAGGGTGGGCGGCATGTCGGCTCCCGTGCCTCCCGGTTCGCGCGACGCCCGGCGCGAGCGCCTCGTCGGTCTGCTCGTCCTGGGCGTGGCCCTGGTCCTGCTGGTCTCGTCGGTGACCTGGTTCGCCAGCGACCAGGCCCTGGTCGGCGTCGGGCAGCTGGTGCTCGGGGTCGTCCTCGCTGCGGTGGGCGGCTTCCTGGTCCGACGGTCGGGGCGGGCCTGACCGCTCACTGCCCCTCGAGAGGTGCCTCCGCCAGCACGTCGCCGTCGGCGTCCAGGATGCGGACCGTCACGCCGACCCCGGGACCGGCGTAGGGCGCCGCACCGGCCCCGCGCTCCAGCGGCATCGTGGCGAGGACGGTCCCCGAGCCGTCGACCACCTCCGCCGCCACCCCGGAGGGCGCGCTGATGAGGATCCCCGCCATGGCCTGGACGGCGATCACCCGGTCGAGCAGGGCCGTGCCGGCGGGGGCGGGCTCGAAGTGCATCGTCGTCACGCCTGCGTCGGGGCGGTCGGGCGCGTAGGTGATCAACCAGGTGCTCGTCGCGCCCGAGGGGTGGGTCATCCCGTAGAGCTCGCCGTACTGGTTCACCCGCGACCCCAGCGGCCCCGCCGCCAGGAGGGTTGGGCGGGCGTCCTCGAACACGAGGCCGTAGGCGGACAGCTCCGAGCCGGTCGACCACAGCGACGCCTGGGCCCAGGTCCGGTCCGCCAGGCCGCGCGGGTCCAGGGCGGCCACCTCGTCGTGGCGGCTCCCGGGTGCGCCGGGGGAGAGGCGCTCGGAGTCGGCCAGCTGCAACGGCCGGTCCGTGCCCGCCCCGGTCCGGACGCGCACGTCGCCGCCGAGGCTCATCAGGTAGGCGTGCACGTCCAGGTCGACCTCCGCGACGCCGTCCTCGACGTCGACGGGGAGGCTGTCGGACCGCACGGTCCCGTCGGCCTCGACCACGGGGGTGAGCCCGACCTCGACGCTGTCCCCCTCCTCGGCGACGACGACGAGGGTCACCGTCGGAGCCGAGAGGTCGGCGGCGTCCCGCAGGGCCAGCACCGTGTCCGGGCCGGCCTGCGACGGGAAGGTGGCCAGCACCATCTCGTCCGCGTCGGCCCCGGCCGGGCCGGTGAACCAGGCGTAGGCGTAGGTGTTGCCGGCCATGCCGAGCACCAGCGCGACCCGGCCGCTCGTGACGTCACCGGCGTAGGCGACGCGGTGCGTGTCCACCGGCGGGTCGGGCACCTCCAGGTCCGCCGGGTAGCCGTCGGGGATCACGGGGTCCCAGTCCACGGCGGCCAGCTCGCCGAGCCACTCGTCGTCGTCGGCCAGGCTGCCCCGCGTGGGGAGTGCGTAGAGGCCGGTCGGCGGGGACGGGACGACGGTGCGGCCGGCCGGGCCGGCGACCTCGCCCCGGGGAGCGTCGGCGAGGGTCGAGGCGACCACGGGGACGCCGACGAACACGACCAGTGCCACGAGGCCGCCGGCTGCCAGGGCCGTCCGGGACCGGCGCTGTGCGCGGTAGCGCTCGCGGGTCCGCCGGGCGAGGTCCGCGGGCGGGGGTGCGATGACGTCGGCACGGCTCCGGAGGTCGCGCAGCCCCGCCTCCAGTTCGCTGTCGGAGATGGTCACGTCAGCTCCTCCAGGATGGGTGCGGGCGCGGGAGCGCCGAGGACGGTGCGCAGACGGGCCAGCCCGCGGACGGTCTGGCTCCGGACCGTGTGGACGGAGCACCCGAGCAGGTCCGCGGTGGCGGCCTCGCCGAGGTCCTCGGTGTAGCGGAGGACGAGGACGGCGCGCATGCGTGGCGGGAGGGTGGCCAGGGCGGCGGCCATCCGCTCCCGCTCGTCGACGGCGTCGGTGCCGTCCGGCTCGGCCGGGTCGTGGGCCGGCAGGGACACGATCTCCTGCGTGCTGCGCAGGCGCCACCAGCTCGCGGCGCTGGTCACGAGCACCCGGCGGACGTAGGGGTAGGGGTCGCCCTCGATCCGTCCCCAGCGGCGGTAGGCCTTGACCAGCGCTGTCTGCAGCAGGTCCTCCGCATGACCGCGGTCGCGGGTCAGCAGGGTCGCCGTCCGCAGCAGGTCCGCCGAGCGCTCGGCGACGAACGCCTCGAAGGCGCTCTCCTCCTGTGGTCCCACCGGGCCTCCCCCCGTCGTCACCCTCTATGACGTCCGCACGGGCCGGGGACGAACGCCGTCGTGACCGGATCGTGATCGCGGCGGTTCCGTTCGTCTCGCGTTGCCGCGGGGGTGGAGGCGTCCCACACTCGCGGGAACGCGAGAGGGCGACGGACGGAGGCACGGGTGAAGCTCGACAAGCAGGAGCTGGTGCGGGTGCTGCGCACCGAGGGCGACAACGACACCGCGGACGAGGCGGAGCGGAGCCTCCCCGACGAGATCGACACCGACCGGGACGGCGACGCCCTGGACTCCATCGGGCTCGACCGGACCCAGCTCCTCGCGAAGCTGGCAGGTGGGGGCCTGGGCGGCACCGTCGCCCCCTGATCGCGGGGGGTCAGCGGGCACGCAGCGCGGCGCCCAGCTCGACCGCCAGGTCGAGGAAGTGCACCAGTGCGTCGGCGTCGGGCCCGTCGCCGACGGAGAAGTCCAGCATGCGCACCCGGCGCCCGTTCCCCGACAGCCGTCCTGCGGGGTCCGGGAGGCGGGCGCCGTGCTCGAACACCAGCTGCACCCGGTCGGCGCCGGGGAAGAGGGCGCAGACGAAGCCCGCGACCGGGTCCCGGTAGTTCACCGAGTGCCAGCCCGGTCGTGCGCGCTCGGTCAGCTGTGGGTGGGCCGCCAGGACGACCCCGCGCAGCTGCTGGGTGAGCGCGACGACGGCGTCGGAGTGGTCGGCGAGGAGCTCGTCGACGGCCGGGTCCCGGGGCACCCCCGCACCGTGGCAGGGGGGTACGACGGGAAGCCTCCCGTCAGCCGCGGTAGGGGCGCTCCCGGGCCAGCTCCTCCTTGGCGACACCGCGGATGTGCACGGCGTCGGGCCCGTCGACGATCCGCAGCGTGCGGGCGCTCGCGTAGAACCGCGCCAGCACGGTGTCGTTGCTGACGCCGGCCCCGCCGTGCACCTGGATGGCGCGGTCGATGACGTCGAGGGCCACCTTCGGCGCGGCCACCTTGATCGCGGAGATCTCGGTCTTGGCGCCCTTCGCCCCGTACTTGTCGATGAGGTCCGCCGTCTTCAGGACGTAGAGGCGGGCCTGGTCGATCTCGATGCGCGAGAGCGCGATCGCCTCGCGCACGGTGCCCTGGTCGGCGAGCGGGCGGCCGAAGGCGACTCGGTTCTGGGTGCGCTCGACCATGAGGGCCAGTGCCCGCTCGGCCATGCCGATGGCCCGCATGCAGTGGTGGATCCGGCCAGGGCCGAGCCGCGCCTGGGCGATCATGAACCCGTCGCCCTCGCCGGCCAGGATGTTCGACACCGGCACCCGCACGTCGGTGAACCGCAGCTCCGAGTGGCCGTGCTGGTCCTGGTAACCGAACACCGGCAGGTGGCGGATGATCTCCAGTCCGGGGGTGTCGCGGGGGACGAGGACCATCGACTGCTGGCGGTGCGGGGCGCCCTCGGGGTCGGTCTTCCCCATGACGATGAAGATCTGGCACCGCTCGTCCGCGGCCCCGGACGTCCACCACTTGCGGCCGTTGATCACGTACTCGTCGCCGTCGCGGACGATCGACGTCTGGATGTTGCGGGCGTCCGACGAGGCGACGTCGGGCTCGGTCATCGCGAAGCCCGACCGGATCTCGCCCTCGAGCAGCGGCTCCAGCCAGCGCTGCTTCTGCTCGTCGGTGCCGAAGAGCATCAGCGTCTCCATGTTGCCCGTGTCGGGCGCGCCGACGTTCATCGCCTCGGGGGCGATGGTGGGCGACCAGCCGGTGATCTCGGCGACGGAGGCGTACTCGAGGTTGGACAGCCCCCCGAGCTCGTGGTGGAACAGGTTCCAGAGGCCGCGCTTGCGGGCCTCGGCCTTCAGCTCCTCGAGGACCGGCGGGTGCTCGTGGTTGTTGTGGCCGCGCTCGGCCCGCCACGCGTCGTAGACCGGCTCGGCGGGGAACACGTGCTCGCGCATGAAGTCCCACGCGCGGGCGCAGACGTCCTCGGCCTTGGGGGAGAGAGCGAAGTCCATGCCCGCAACGTAACCGCGGACGTGACCGCCGTCGCATCGGGGGTCAGCGGGCGTGCGGTGCGGATCCTCCGTCGGAGACGAACCAGCAGGCGATCAGCGGGGAGGCGACGGCGAGGAGCATCGCCGTCGCACCCAGGGCGACGGTCGGCGGGACGAGCAGGGCCACGGCCAGCACGACCGGCAGGACCGCGACGACGAGCAGCCGGCCGCGGTGCCGGCCGTGGTTCCGGCCGTGGTGCCGGCGCGGCCGGGTCGTCGCCGGGAGTGCCGCCGTCCCCAGGAGCGCGGCCAGGCGCGGGTCGTCGCGGGCGAGCTCCTCGCCCAGTTCGCGCAGGACCGGGTCGTCGTCCATCGCGGACCCCCTCCCCCTGCTGCGGGAAGTGTCCTCCGCGGGCGGCTCCGCGGGAAGACGACGAGAGCCGGGCCGCGCCCCCTCGGGAGGCGCGACCCGGCTCTCGGGTGTCCGGCCGGGTGGCCGGGCGGTGGGGTCAGCGGCGGCTGTCGACCGCGTTGCGCACCGGCAGCAGGGCGATCACCAGGCCGACGAGGGCGGTGGCGATGTGCAGGACGTTGTCAGCACCGTTGATGCTGAGGAAGTCCCAGTCCTTGCCGATGGCGATGAGGCCGTAGATGAACGCGGCGCCGTAGCCGACGGCCAGGAGCCAGCCGTAGGTGCGGGCACCGGCCAGCGTGCGGCTCAGGGCGAGACCGGCGAGGCCGATCAGGATGTGCACGACGTTGTGCATGCCGTTGATCTCGAAGAACAGCAGGTTCTTGCCCGTGTCGTGGGCGAAGAAGTCGGAGAAGCCGGTGACGAAGAAACCGACGATCCCGACTAGCAGGTAGACGGCGCCGAACGCGAGCCCGAGGATCTCGGGGACGGTCCTGCCCGTAGCGGTGTTGCCCGGAGTTGCGGCCATGGTGTCCTCCCGAACATGAGCCCGCCGGGGTCCCGGCGGGGGTTGCTGTTCCGGTACCCGCAGAAAGATCGCGCGTAACGGATCTCCCCCGTACGGGCGACAGCCGTCGCCGAGACGTCACCGTCCGCCGGGGTTGTCCGGAAGGCGTTCGCGCGCCGGCCCCGGGCGGTTCAGCCCAGGGTCGAGCGGGTGCGCCGGACGACGAACGGGCCGATCGCCAGCAGGTCCACCGGGGCGGAGCCGAAGCACTCCAACGCGTCCCGGGGGTCGTCCACCATCGGCCGCCCGGCGGTGTTCAGGCTGGTGTTCACCACGACGGGCAGGCCGGTCCGCCGCTCGAAGCACTCGAGCATCCGCGCGACCAGGGGCTCATCCGCCCTGTCGACGGTCTGGATGCGCGCCGTCCCGTCGACGTGGGTGACGGTGGGGATGCGCTCCTTCCACTCCTGGGCGACGTCGTGGACGAAGAGCATGTACCGCGAGGGGATCGGGCCGCGGCTGAAGATCTCCGCCGCCCGCTCGGCCAGCACCATGGGTGCCACCGGGCGGAACTGCTCGCGGCCCTTCACGTCGTTCATTCGCTCGAGGTTGGCCTCGTAGCCGGGGTGCGCGAGCAGGGAGCGGTGCCCGAGCGCGCGGGGGCCGTACTCGCTGCGGCCCTGGAACCAGGCGACGATGCCGTTGCCGGCCAGCACCTCGGCGACGGCGTCGGCGACGTCGCGCGGGCGCTCGTACTCGATCGCCGCCGTCCGCAGCACCTGCTCGATCTCCTCGTCCGACCACCCTCGGCCGAGGTCGGCACCGGGCATGGGCTCGGTCCGCTCGCCGAGGTCGCGGGCCACGTGCAGCGCGCCGCCCAGCGCGGTGCCCGAGTCGCCGGCGGCCGGCTGCACCCACACCTGCTCGAACGGGGTCTCGGCGAAGATGCGGGTGTTCGCCACGCAGTTGAGCGCCACGCCGCCGGCGAGGGTGAGGGTCCTGTCGCCGGTGCGCTCGTGCAGCCAGCGGGCGAGGTCGAGCAGCACCTCCTCGACGCGCTGCTGCACGCTGGCGGCGAGGTCGGCGTGGTCGGAGGTCCAGTCGTCGCCCTTGGTCAGCCGCGGCGCGTACTCCGAGAAGTCGATCTTCGGCGTCCGGAAGCCGCCGTCCTCGGTGGCGACGATGCGCTCGGAGAGCTCTCCGAGGAATCGCGGCTTGCCGTAGGAGGCCATCGCCATGACCTTGAACTCGTCGCTGCTGCGCAGGAAGCCGAGGTGGTCGGTGAGGTCCTCGTACAGCAGGCCGATGGAGTGGGGGAGCGCCTGGCCGGCCAGGATCTCCAGCCGGCCGTCGACGTAGCGGCCGGCGAGGTGGCTGTGCGCCTCGCCGCGGCCGTCGAGCACCAGGACGGAGTTGTCGGCGGTCGGGGCTCCCAGGCCGGCCGAGGCGGCGTGGGCGACGTGGTGCTTGACGAAGCGGACCTTCGCCGGGTCCAGGCCGGGCAGCACGTCGGCGAGGAACTGCGGCGCCTTCTCCGCGTACATCTTGCGCATGACGTCGCCGTCGTCGAAGAGCCCGGACTCCTCGGGCGTGCCCATCAGGGCGGGGTCGAAGGAGTAGGCGACGGCGTCGAGGTCCTCGGGGGAGATCCCGGCCTCGGCCAGGCACCAGGCGGCCGAGAGCTCGGGCAGCTCCCACGCGCTCCACGGCACCGGGCGCTTGCCGTGCTTGCGGCGGCTGAAGCGCTCCTCCTCCGCGGCGGCGACGATCTTCCCGTCGACGACGAGGGCCGCCGCCGGGTCGTGGTAGATCGCGTTGATGCCCAGGACCTTCACGGTGCTGCTCCTCCCGGCCGGACGGGGTGTCCTGGCGCTGTGGTGATCATCAGTGGGTTGTGCGGGCCGCGCAGGTCGAGGCTCAGCCCCGGGGGCGCAGCAGGTCGTGCTCGAGGACGGCGGCCAGGCCGAGCGTCTTGTAGCCCACCTCGTCGAACAGCACGGTGATCCGGTCGTCCTCGACGCGCATGACCACGCCGGCACCCCACTCGGTGTGCTCGACCGGCGTCTCGACCGGGAAGGGGGTGTGTGCCCGCGCCTCCACGGCCGCGGCGCGTTCCTCGGCCGTGCCGCTGCAGGTGTCGCTGTCGCAGTTGCCGCAGGGTTCGTCGAGCTGCTCGCCGAAGTAGCCCAGCAGGAACTGGCGTCGGCAGTCGGTCGTCTCGGCGTAGCCGCGCATCATCTCCACGCGGCTCTGGTCGACGCGTTCGTGGTGCTCCGCGAGCTCGCGGGCCGCCGCGGCGGCCTCACCGGGGGCCGGGGCGCCCGCGGCCGGGTGGGCGGCGCCGTCCTCGTCCAGGACGACGGCCGACACCTGCTCGAGCAGGTTGAGGTCGCGCGCCAGCGGCGTCGCGGCCCGGCCGGTCTCCTCGCGCAGGTCCTTGACGTCGACGCCGTCCTCGATGCCCGCGGCGGCCGCGGCCTGGACCAGGCCGGCGACCTGCTGCAGCTCCTCCTCCGCCGGGGCACCGGCGGCGAAGAAGCGCCGGATGCCGAGGTCCTCCTGCCGGTACACGAGGACGGCGAGGGCGGGCCGGCCGTCCCGCCCGGCACGGCCGATCTCCTGGTAGTAGCTGTCGACGGAGTCGGCGGGCTCGGCGTGGATGACGAAGCGGGTGTCGGGCTTGTCGATGCCCATGCCGAACGCGGTCGTGGCGACGACGACGTCCAGCTCGTCGTCCATCCAGGCCCGCTGGGTGTCCTCGCGGTCCCCCTTGTTCAGTCCGGCGTGGTAGTGGCGGGCCCGGAGCCCGCGCTCGACCAGCTCGCCGGCGATCTCCTCGGTGCCGCGCCGCGTCGCGCTGTAGACGATCCCGGGGCCACGGCCCTCGCCGATCTCGGTCAGGACGCGGTCGAGCACGCCCAGCTCCTTGCCCCGTGCGTCGGCGTGGTGGTCGACCTCCAGCCGGATCTCGGGTCGGTCGAAGCCGGCCACCACGACCTGCGCGTCCCGCATCTCCAGCCGCTCGACGATCTCCGCGCGCACCGGCGGCGCGGCGGTGGCGGTGAGCGCGAGCACCGTCGGGTGCCCGAGCTGCTCGATCACGCCCCCGAGGCGCAGGTAGTCGGGCCGGAAGTCGTGGCCCCAGGCGGAGACGCAGTGCGCCTCGTCGACGACGAACAGCGCCGGCTTCGCCTCCCCGATCGCCTCGACGACGTCGGGCCTGGCCAGCTGCTCCGGGGCGAGGAACACGAAGCGGACCGTTCCGTCCTGCAGCGACCGGAGCACCTCGCGGTGGTCGCCGGCGGACAGGGTGGAGTTCAGCTGGGCGGCGCGGCCGGCGCGGTCCTCGATCTCGGCCAGCCGGTCGACCTGGTCGCGCTGCAGGGCGATCAGCGGCGAGACGACGACGACCGGGCCGTCGAGCAGCTGCCCCGCGACCTGGTAGACCGCCGTCTTGCCGGCGCCGGACGGGAGCACGGCGAGGGTGTCGCGGCCCGAGACGACCGACTGCATGGCCGCCTCCTGGCCCGGCCGGAACTCCTCGAAGCCCAGGACGTCGCGGGCGAACTCGCGGATCCGGCGGGTGCGGACGGAAGCGGAGTTACCGGCGGGGTTGTCCGCGGGGGCAGCGGGAGGCACCGGCTCCCACTCCCCGTGCGGCGACCGCGGCAAACGGTGCCGGAACTCACCCGGCGTTCCCGCGGGAACGCGGGGTCAGCCCGGGGCCTGCTCACCCGCGGCCAGGCGCCGCACCAGATCGCGGTTGGCCATCAGGACGCCGATCGCGTACGCCATGTCCAGCCGGTCGTTGCGGGCCGGCCCCACCGGAGGACTCGTGGGCGCCCCCGCGGCCGAGAGGATCCGGTCCAGGCGCCGGCTCTCCCGGGCAGGGTCCACCGCTCGCGCGCGCCTGGCTCGGCCGGGACGCCGGGAGGACCGGCGTGGGCCATGGGGTGGACGTCTGCCGTGCACGGCGTCGCGTCCGGTCCCCCGGGTCGGCCGCCTGCCGATCGTCGTGTCGATCGGCTCGACGCCGGCGTAGGCGTCCTCCCCGCTCGTCGGATCGGGCGGAGGGCCGTCCAGGCCGACCGCGAAGGCCGCGTCGGCCCCACCCCACACCCGCCGTCCGTCGGGAGCGGTGACGACGAGCCGTCCGTCGCTCCGGCTCATCACGAGCTCGTGCTCGTGGACGAGGCCGTGGTCGACGTCGCAGAGGAGCACCATGCCCGCCACGTCGGTGCGCCCGCCGAAGATCCAGTGCCGCAGGTGGTGGGCGTGCAGGCGTTCGATGCGCGTCTCGGGGCAGCCGGGCCGGGCGCACCCGCCGTCCCGTCGCAGCAGGGCTCGCCGCTGGGCCTTCGTCGCGCGTCGGCGTCGTCGACCCATCGCCAGCGGTTCGCCGTCGCGCTCGAGCATCGCGACGACGGTCGCCTCGCACAGCAGCCGGCGTGCCTGCGCCCCGGTGATCGCGGGACCACCCTCGTAGTGCGCGCGGCCGGCGGCTGCGTCGTCGGCGAGGACGGCGGCGTCGACGTGGACCACGACCTCGCGCCGGGGCGGGTCGCCGGGGCGTCGCCCCTGCCCGGCGCCGGCCACCGTCAGTTCCGCGAGGGCGGTGATGCGGCGGGCGGCGGTGCGCTCGCGGACCCTCCGGACGGCGGTGTCGTCGGCGCAGCGCTCGGCCACCTCGGCGTCGACGGTGCCGCCCGCTGCCCTGATCGCCGCGTGCGTGCGCAGCGCCCGCTTCGCCTGGGCCCGTTCGCGGCGGGCGTCGCGCTCGGCACGGGCGTCGATCGCCGTCATCAACGCGGCTCCGGCGTCCGCGGGCATGCGAACCTTGAGAGTGAGGAAGCCGTCGTCGTCGTACCAGTGCTCGAAGGACTGGCCGTCGCCCTCGCGCCTGACGGTGCCGGTGTTCGCATCGTCGGCCCGCCGCCACTCGCGGCAGAAGCGCTCCGTCTGGGAGGCCGTGGCGTGCAGCGCGAACTCCACCAGGGCCTCCTCGCAGTCCGGAGCGGCGATCCGGGTCAGCGCGCGCACCTTCGAGTAGGACAGCCGACCGGCGGCGAAGGCGGCCTCGATGCGCGGCAGGCCGGCCAGCGACCGGGCCACGCGCACGTGCTCCCGGGCAGCTCCTGGGCCCATGGCGCACTGCCACGCGAGCCAGTGCGCGCACGACAGGATGCCCACGCCGTGCCACCCGCAGCGGGCGTCGAACTCCCTGACCAGCCGGAGCCAGGACGCCGTCGCCGCCGCCAGCCGGACCGCGCCGGAGGTGATCGCGAGTGCCAGTTCCTCGAGCGGGATGCCGCCGTCGTCATTCGAACCCATGTCCGGACGCTAGGCCGTGGCACTGACATTTCTGCAGGTCAACGGGCTGGGACGTTCCCGCGGAAACGTCCCAGCCGGCCTCAGCCGAGGTGCGTTCGCCGCGGTGCTACGTCCGCCCGCTCGGCGGCGGACCTGCCCGCGTACCAGCCACCGGCGTCGACCGACGAACGGCTCCGGCCGGAGCGGACCTTCGGGAACAGCTCGGCGACGGCCTTCTCGACCGCCTCCCGGCGTGACCGGAGCACCGGCCGGAGGTCGGGCCCGCGCTCGGCGACGACATCGGCCGTCGCCCGCTGGCGGGCGGCCTGCAGCCGTTCCCCGATCCGGTGCGCGTAGCCGAGCAGGAACGCGCGCCGGAACGCGCGCGACGCCGGGCGGCCGACGACCGCCCCCTCTGCGCCGGCGAGCCCCTGGGCCACCTGCAGCAGCAGGGAGGTGAACAGCAGCTCCACGGCGTCGAGGTCGGCGCCGCCCCCGACCAGGTTGGCGATGCCCAGCCCCTGGTACCAGACCAGACGGACGTCGTTGGCCTCGGAGACGGCGGCCAGCAACTGCATCTTCGCGCGCACGTAGGGCTCGGCGACGTGCACGCGCCGGGTGCCGACGGCGGCGCCTGCCGGGCGGCCGGGGGAGAGCAGCGCCGCATCCACCGCGTACCGCGTCATCAGCTCCTGGGCCTTCGCGGTCAGCGTCTCCGCCTCCTCCGCGAACTCGGACGACTCCGCCTTCGCCAGCAGACCGCGGATGCGCCGCAGCGCACGGTCGTCCTCCGCCTGGGCGGCAGTGCCGGACGGTGCCGGACGCGCAGCACCCCAGCGGGACGGCGGCGGTACCAGGACCTCCAGCCGCGCGGCGGTGCGCAGCAGCCCTGCGAGGAGCAGCACGATCCGCCACGACTCGATCGGCGGGCGCCGCCCCGTGCGCGTCCACGTGGCCACCACCTCGGCGTCGCCGTGCGCGAGGGCGTCGAGGTCCTGGAGCTGGTCGAGCCACGCCTGCGGAGCGCGCCGTGCCGCCCCCGACCGGCGGGCGTGCTCGGCGATCAGTGCCACGACCAGGGGCACCGAGGCGGCGGTCGCGTCCTTGCGGGCCGCGTGCGCGAGGTCGGCCGGCTGCCAGCCCCGTTCCCAGACCTCGTCGAGCGCCTCGAGCAGCATCCGCGTCACCAGCCCTCCGGGATCGGGCGGGACGCGGCGCGCAGCCAACGTCGCCGCCACCTCCTGGGCGACCCCGGCGTCGGCGAGCAGGCCGCCCCGGTCGTGCAGGAGCTCCGCCAGCCACGCGTCGTCGGTCACGGGGGGCATGCTGCCCGTCCCTGCCGACCGCGACCGGCGTGCCTGTGGACGGCGAGGGTTCGTCCACAGGCGCGGCTAGGGTTGGGCCGTGGCCGCCACCTACCGCATCGCCGAGGCGGCGGCGCTGCTCGGCGTCAGCGACGACACGGTGCGGCGCTGGATCGAGGGCGGCCGGCTGCCCGCGCACCGCGACGGGGGCGGCCCTGCCGTGGTGGACGGCGCGGACCTCGCCCGGGTCGCCACCCAGCTGCGCGAGGCGCCCGAGCCCGGCACCACGCCGTCGTCGGCGCGCAACCGGCTCGCCGGCATCGTCACCCGCGTGGTCCGCGACACCGTCATGGCGCAGGTGGAGATCCAGGCCGGCCCGTTCCGGCTGGTCTCGCTGATGTCCCGCGAGGCGGCGGACGAGCTGGGCCTCGAGGTCGGCGTGCGGGCAGTCGCGACCGTGAAGGCCACGCAGGTCAGCGTCGACGTCCCCTAGGGCGCTTGCGCAGAAGCGGGTTGATGTGCCCTACTTCCTCCGCACCTGCGGATCGGAGGACGGGATGAGGCTGCGTGCCCTGCTCGGGCTGCCGCTCGCGGTGGCCCTCCTCGTCGCCGGGTGCGGGAGCTCGGCCGACGCCCCTGCCGAGGGCGGCGGCCCGTCGTCGGGCGAGAGCGGCCTGACGGGGACCCTCACCGTCTTCGCCGCCGCCTCCCTGACCGACGTGTTCACGGGCCTGGGCGACCAGCTGATGCGGGAGAACCCGCAGCTGGAGGTGCGGTTCAACTTCGCCGGCAGCTCGGCGCTGGCCACGCAGCTCACGCAGGGCGCTCCGGCGGACGTCTTCGCCAGCGCCAACGAGTCGCAGATGGCGGTCGTCACCGACGCGGGGCTGGCGGCGGACGACCCGACCACGTTCACGGAGAACGTCCTCGAGATCGCCGTCCCGGCCGGCAACCCGGGGGGCGTCACGGGGCTCGACGACTTCGCCGACCCGGACCTCGCGCTGGCGGTGTGCGCGGCCGCGGTGCCCTGCGGTGCTGCCGCGGCGCAGGTGTTCGAGGCGGCCGGCATCACGCCGGTCCCCGACACCGAGGAGGAGGACGTCCGGGCGGCGCTCACCAAGGTGCAGCTCGGCGAGGTGGACGCCGCCCTGGTCTACGCCTCCGACGTGCGCAGCGCCGGCGACGACGTCGAGGGGATCCCCTTCCCCGAGGCGGAGGAGGCCGTGAACGAGTACCCGGTGTGCGTCCTCGCCGACGCCCCGAACCCCGCGGCCGCCCGGGCCTTCGCCGACCTCGTCCTCTCCGCGGACGGGCAGGCGGCACTCGAGGCAGCCGGGTTCCGGGCACCTCCCGCGTGAGGCGCCGTTCGGGAACGGGCATCCCGGCGCCCCTGCTGGTCCCCGCCGCGCTGGCGGTCGCGTTCCTGGTCCTCCCGCTGGTCGGCCTGCTGGTCCGCGCGCCGTGGTCGGCGATCGGCCCCGCGCTGGCCCGCCCCGAGGTCGGCCAGGCCCTCCGGCTCTCGCTGGTCTCCGCGACGCTCGCCACGCTGGTGTCGCTGGTGCTCGGCGTCCCGCTCGCCTGGGTGCTGGCCCGGTCCCGCATCCGCGGCCGCAGCGTGCTGCGTGCGCTGGTCACCGTGCCGCTGGTGCTCCCCCCGGTGGTGGGCGGGGTCGCGCTGTTCCTCGTGCTCGGCCGGCAGGGCATCGTCGGCAGCTGGCTCGACGACGCCTTCGGCATCACGATCCCGTTCACGACCGCCGCCGTCGTCATCGCCGAGACCTTCGTGGCGATGCCGTTCCTCGTGGTCAGCGTCGAGGGCGCGCTCAGGGCGGCGGACGCCCGCTTCGAGGACGTCGCCGCCACCCTCGGTGCCGGCCGGTGGACGACGTTCCGCCGGGTCACCCTGCCGATGGTGGCCCCCGGGGTCGCCGCCGGGGCGGTGCTCTGCTGGGCGCGGGCACTGGGGGAGTTCGGGGCCACGATCACCTTCGCCGGCAACTTCCCCGGGACGACGCAGACGATGCCGCTGGCGGTCTACCTCGCGCTGCAGAGCGAGCCCGAGGCGGCGATCGTGCTCTCCCTCGTCCTCCTCGCGGTCTCGCTGGCCACGCTGCTGCTCCTGCGGGACCGCTGGCTCGGCCGGGCGGGCAGGGCGCTGTGACCCTGGAGGCGGAGGTCGTGGTGCAGCGCGGGACGCTCGCGGTGGCGGCCGGCTTCGCCGTCGGCAGCGGAGAGGTCCTGGCGCTGCTCGGCCCCAACGGTGCCGGGAAGTCCACGCTCGTGCGCGTGCTGGCCGGTCTGCTCCGGCCCGACGCCGGCAGGGTCGCCGTCGACGGGGTCGTGTGGGACGACGGGGCCACCCACGTGCCGGCGCACCAGCGGTCGCTGGGGATGGTCTTCCAGGACGCCCTCCTGTTCCCGCACCTGTCGGTCGGCGACAACGTCTCCTTCGGGCTGCGCACCCGCGGGGTCGGCCGGCAGGCCAGGCGATCGACCGCGGAGGAGTGGCTGGCACGGGTCGGGCTGGACGGCCTGGGGGAGACCCGGCCGGCAGAGCTGTCCGGCGGTCAGGCGCAGCGGGCCGCGCTCGCCCGGGCGCTGGCCGTCGACCCCGCCGTCCTGCTGCTGGACGAGCCGCTGTCCGCCCTCGACGCCCGCACCCGGCTCGTGGTGCGGGCCGAGCTGCGGCGGCACCTCGCCGAGTTCGCCGGCAGCACCGTGCTGGTCACGCACGACCCGGTCGACGCGATGGCGCTGGCCGACCGCGTCGTCGTCGTCGAGGAGGGCCGGATCGCCCAGGCCGGCACTCCGGACGAGGTCAGCCGCCGGCCGCGCACCGACTACGTGGCGCGCCTCGTCGGGCTCTCCCTGCTGGCCGGGACGGCGGAGGGGCGCACGGTCCGGCTCGACGGCGGCGGAGCGGTCGCCGTCGCGGACGAGGCATCGGGCCCGGTGTTCGCCGCCGTGCGGCCGGAGTCGGTGGCGCTGTACCCGGCCCGGCCCGAGGGCAGCCCGCGCAACGTCTGGCGGGTCCGGCTGGTGGGGGCCACACCGCACGGGGCCACGGTGCGCTGCGAGCTGGCGGGCGAGGTCTCCCTGGTCGCCGACGTCACCGCCACCTCCTTCGCCGAGCTGGGGCTCGCCCCCGGCGCCGAGGTCTGGGCGACGGTGAAGGCCTCCGAGGTCGCCGTCTACCAGCGCTGAGAGGGTGGGGGCATGACCACTGCCGCCGTCGTCCTGGCCGCCGGGGGCGGCCGTCGCTACGGGATGCCCAAGGCGCTGGTCGAGTACGACGGCAGCCTGCTGGTCGAACGCGCGGTGCGGACGGCGCGGGCGGCCTGCGACGTCGTCCTCGTCGTGCTCGGCGCGCAGGCGGTCGACGTCTGGCGGGCCGCCGACCTCGGCGGCGCCACCGTCCTGGCGAACGCGGACTGGGAGACCGGCATGGCGTCCTCGCTCCGGACCGGGCTGGACGGGCTGCGCGGCTTCCCGGGAACGGTGGACGCCGCGCTGATCACCCTCGTCGACATGCCCGGCATGACGCCCGAGGCATTGCGCGCGGTCGCCGCCCACGCCGCGCCGGACGCGCTGGCGGTGGCCACGTACGACGGCGTCCGCAGCCACCCGGTGCTGATCGGCCGCGACCACTGGGCGGGCGTTATCCGGACGGCCACCGGCGACGAGGGCGCCCGCCGGTACCTGGCCGCCCACGACGTCACCGAGGTCGACTGCACCGGCCTCGCCGATCCGACCGACCTCGACGTGCCGCCGCCCGGGGTACCTTCGGCGCCGTGACCGCCGGGCACCAGATCGCCAGAGTCGTCGACGAGCCGCTGTCCGTCGCCGAGCACGAGGACGCCGTCGCCGACAAGGCCGCCGGCGCCGTCGTCTCGTTCGCGGGCGTGGTCCGCGACCACGACGGGGGCCGGTCGGTGACCGAGCTCGAGTACGTCGGCCACCCCACGGCGGCCGAGGTCATCGCGCAGCTGGCGCACGAGTTCGCCGCGCGCCCCGACGTGCACGCCGTCGCCGTCTCCCACCGGATCGGCCTGCTCGGCATCGGCGACATCGCGCTGGCCTGCGCCGTCAGCGCCTCCCACCGCGGTGAGGCCTTCGCCGCCTGCGCCGAGCTCGTCGACGAGGTGAAGAAGCGGCTGCCGATCTGGAAGCGGCAGGTCTTCACCGACGGCGAGGAGGAATGGGTCGCCTGCCCCTAGGGCCGGTCAGCCGGCGAAGGCCCGCACCGGCCGTCCCCGCACACCGACGTCGGCCCTGAACACCGCACCGGCGAGCGGGTCGTCGCCCGGCGACATCCCCTGGCGCGAGGTCGTGACGTACAGCTGGTCCAGGCCGGGGCCGCCCAGCGTGCACGCAGTCGTCTGCGGCGTGGGGACCTCGACGACGGCGTCCAGCCGGCCCGAGCTGTCGTACCGGTGCACCGCGCCGGCGCCGTGGAGCGCCACCCAGACCCCGCCGTCGGCGTCCACGGTGAGCCCGTCGGGGTTGCCGTCGTCGCCGAAGGTCACGAACGGCCGGCGACCGGTCAGCCCGGCGTCCCGGTCGTAGTCCAGGACGTCGATGCGGTGGGTGGCGGTGTCGGCGAAGTACGCCAGGGAGCCGTCGGGGCTCCACTCCAGCCCGTTCGACACGGTGAGGTCGCCGAACACCCGGCGCACGGTGCCGTCGGGGTCCAGCCGGTGCATCGCCGCCGCGCCGGGCGTCTGGTCGTAGGCCATCGAGCCGCACCAGAGGCGGCCGTCGGGGTCGCAGCCGCCCTCGTTCATGCGGACGCCCGGGTCGGTCCACACCGGGTCGAGGGTCGTCACCGCTCCGTCGGCGTCCTGCAGCGCGAACCCGCGCTCGACCGCGATCACCGCACCGCCGCCCGCGCGGGGGCGGACCACCGCCGCGACGTCGCCGACGTGGACCCGGCGGACGGTGCCGTCCGCCGCCAGGGTGAGGACGTCCCCGGCCAGCATGTCGACGCAGCGCAGCCCGCTGCCGTCGGGCCACCAGACGGGTCCTTCGCCGTGGAACGCGACCGCGTCGGTCACCTGCTCAGCGCGCACCCGTCGATCTGACCGCACCGGCGCGCCGGGCGCCAGGCGCCGTCAACCCTCCGGCAGCGCGGGCGGTTCGAGGCCGGCGGCCATGAGCGTGCTCAGCAGCCGGGCGGCCGCCTCGACCACCCGCAGGTCGCGCGCCGCGCTGCGCGGCTTGGCGCGAAACGCCACTCCGCAGAGCGTGCCGAACAGGGTGCCGTCGGCCCGGACCAGCGGGACGCCCACGTACGCGGCGACGTCGCGCAGCGCGCCGGTGGTCTGCGACGCGTAGGCGGGCACGGCGGCGGTGACCGTCGCCAGCCGGGGCGCGTTGCCCTCGATCATCTGGCGGCAGAAGCTCTTCTCCCAGGGCAGCTCGATGCCCGAGCGGACCGCGCCCGGGGGATGGGCGAGGAGCACCACCTGCCGGTCCTCGACGACCTGGGTGACCATCCAGACGTCCCAGCCCACGTGCTGGGCGAGGAAGCGCAGCGATCCCTCGGCGGCCGCGCACCAGTCCGGCCACGGCGCGACATCCGCGAACGGCTCCGGAACCATGTCGGCACGTTATTCCGGTCGGGAGCGGGAGACAATGCAGGTCAGCGCGCTCCGGCCAGCCCGTCGTCGTCCCGGCGGTGCCCGGCCTCGTGCTCGGCGCGCTCGAGCTCCTCCTCCTCGGCCTCGGCCTCGAGGACGTGCGCCTCGCCGGCGACCGTGGCGGCGGCGTCGCCGTGCGACTCCCCGTAGACCTGCTCCGCCCGGCCCAGCAGTTCCTCTGCCTTGGCCTTGGCCTTGTCGAAGATGCTCATGAGCCCATCCTCCCGCACTCAGCCACCCGCGAACGGGGGCAGCACGTCCACCACCGCTCCGGGTGACAGCACCAACGACCGGTCACGGGCGCTGGTTCCGTCGACGAGGAACGAGCAGGCGGTGAGCACCCGCTCCAGCCGCTCCCCGTGGTCGCCGACGATCTGGCCCACCAGCTCGTCGAGGCTGGCCGCCTCGCGGGTCTCGGTGTCGACGCCGGCGGCGGCCCGCGCCCCGGCGAAGTAGCGGACGGTGACCACGCCTACCCCCCGATGGCCGACATCGGCCGGGCCGGCTGCAGGAAGCTCGGGTCGTCGATGCCGTGGCCCGGCAGCTTGCCGAGGGTGGCGATCCGCCAGCGGTCGGCGATCTCCTCGTCGGTCGCGCCGTCGCGCATCGGCGTGCGCAGGTCGGACTCCTCGCGGGCGAACAGGCAGTTGCGCACCTGGCCGTCGGCGGTCAGCCGGGTGCGGTCGCAGCTGCCGCAGAACGACCGGGTCACCGAGGCGATGACGCCGACGGTCGCCGGGCCCCCGTCGACCAGCCAGCGCTCGGCCGGGGCCGACCCGCGCGCCTCGGTGTCCGGCGTGAGCGCGTGCGCGGCCGAGAGCCGCTCGAGGATGTCCTCGGCCGTGACCATCTCGCCCCGTGTCCAGGCGTGGTGGGCGTCCAGCGGCATCTGCTCGATGAACCGCAGCTGGTAGCCGCGCTCCAGGCAGAAGTCCAGCAGCGGGACGGCGTCCTCCTCGTTCATCCCGCGCAGCAGGACGGCGTTGACCTTCACCGGCGTCAGCCCCGCGGCCTGCGCGGCGGCGAGCCCGGCGACCACGTCCTCGAATCGGTCGCGGTGGGTCAGCTGCTTGAAGCGGGCGCGGTCGACGGTGTCGAGGCTGACGTTGATCCGGTCCAGCCCCGCCTCGGCCAGCGCCGGGGCGACCCGCGCCAGGCCGATGGCGTTGGTCGTCAGGCTGACCTCGGGCCGGGGCTCGAGCGCCGTGGCGCCGGCCACGATGCCGACCAGGCCGGGCCGCAGCAGCGGCTCGCCGCCGGTGAACCGGACCTCGGTGATGCCGAGCTGCTCCACGCCGATGCGCACCAGCCGGACGACCTCGTCGTCGGTGAGCACCTCGACCTTGGGCAGCCAGTCGAGCCCCTCCGGTGGCATGCAGTAGGTGCAGCGGAGGTTGCAGCGGTCGGTCAGCGAGACGCGGAGGTCGGTGGCGACGCGGCCGTGCCGGTCGACCAGGCCGCCGCTCCCCAGGGCGGGTGCGTCCGCGGGGCGCACCCAGGGGTCGGGCAGCGAGCTGCTGGTCATGAGCCGAATGTAGTAGCGGCGGCCGACAAATGGGGCGGGGAAGTCCGAGGTCCGCGGCTAGGCTCACGCCGCCACCCGAGAGACCGGCGGACGAATCACCCGCACTCGCCCGTGGCCAGGAAGCGCGAGAAGAACCCGTGTCACCCCGAACCCTCCTGGGTCCCTACACCCGCCTGTTCGCCGTCCCCGGCTCCGCCCGCTTCTCCTTCGCCGGCTGGGTCGGCCGCTTCCCGGCACCGATGCTGGGCCTGGGCGCCGTCCTGCTCGTCGAGGGGGAGACCGGCAGCTACGGCCTGGCCGGCGCCGTCTCGGGCACGCTGGCCCTGTCCTTCGCGGTGGCCGGCCCGGTGTGGGCGCGCGCGATGGACCGGCGTGGCCAGGCCACGGTCCTGCGCATCGCCATGGCGGCGTTCCTGCTGACCGGGACCGCGTTCGTCGCCACCGTCGTGGCCGGCGGCCCGCGGTGGAGCTGGTTCCTGCTCGCCGCGGCCACGGGGTTCAGCAGCCCGAACATCGGCTCGCTGGTGCGGGCGCGGTGGTCGGCGCTGCTCGACCCGCAGGGCCGGCAGACGGCGTTCGCCTTCGAGGCGGTGGCCGACGAGGTGGTGTTCGTCCTCGGGCCGCCGCTGGTCACCCTGCTCGCCACCCTGATCGCGCCTCCGGTGGGCTTCCTGACCGGCATCGTGCTCGGCGTCGTCGGCGGGCTCTGGCTCGCGGGGCAGCGGGCCACCGAGCCACCGCTGCACGTCGCGGCCCCCGACGCCCCGAAGCGCCGCCGGTCGGTGCTCACCCCGACGCTGCTGGTCGTCGTCGTCACCTACCTCGCGGTGGGCACCGTGTTCGGCGCCATCGACGTGGTGGTGGTCGGGTTCGCCGAGGAGGAGGGGGCGCAGGCCCTCTCCGGCCTGGCGCTGGCCGTCTTCGCCTTCGGCAGCCTGGTGGCGGGGCTGGTCTACGGCCTGGCGAAGCTGCCGGGGACGCTGGCCGCGCGGTTCGTGGCGACCGGCCTCGCGTTCGGCCTGGCCGCGCAGGTCCTGTGGGGCGTGGGGTCGCTGCCGGTGCTCGTCGGCTGCGGGTTCCTCGCCGGCCTCACGATCGCGCCGGTGCTCGTCTCCGGCACCTCGCTGGTCGAGTCGCGCGCGACGCCGGGCGGGCTGACCGAGTCGCTGGCCTGGACGATCACCGGCCTCACCGTCGGCGTCACCGCGGGTTCCGCGCTGGCCGGCGCCGCGGTGGACGCCTGGGGCGCGGAGGCCGCCTTCGCCGTCCCCGCCCTGGCCGGTGGCCTCGCCGGGCTGCTCGCGATGGCCGGCTCCCCGCTGCTGCGCCGCCCCGTGAGGACGGCGGTTCCGCAGGACGGAAGCCCGCGGGTGGATGTGCCCGCGGCCGGGTAGCGCGCCTCCTCGGTAGGTCGCGCGCCATCCGGTGCCGCGACACCTCCCCGACCGGAAGGACCACTTGTGGCTGGCGTTCCCACGATCACCCTGAACAACGGCGTCGAGATCCCGCAGCTGGGCTTCGGCGTCTACCAGGTGCCGCCCGAGGACACCGCCGACGTCGTCAGCGTGGCGCTCGAGATCGGCTACCGGCACATCGACACCGCCGAGATGTACGGCAACGAGAAGGGCGTCGGCGAGGCCGTCGCGCGCTCGGGCATCGACCGCGCCGAGATCTTCGTGACCAGCAAGCTGAACAACGGCTTCCACCGCCGGGACGACGCCCTGCGCGCGTTCGACCAGACGCTGGCCGACCTGAAGTTCGACCAGCTGGACCTCTTCCTCATCCACTGGCCGCTGCCGACCATCGACGTCGACTACGTCGAGACGTGGAAGGCGATGGAGGAGATCTACGCCAGCGGCCGCGTCCGGGCCATCGGCGTCTCCAACTTCAACCCGCACCACCTGCGGCGGCTGTTCGCCGAGACGGAGATCCGGCCCGCGGTGAACCAGATCGAGGTGCACCCCTACCTCGCGCAGGACGACGTCCGGGCCTTCGACGCCGACCACGAGATCGTGACCGAGGCTTGGTCCCCGATCGCGCAGGGCAAGGTGCTCGACGACCCGGCGATCACCGCGATCGCCGAGCGGCTGGGCCGCACGCCGGCCCAGGTCGTGCTGCGCTGGCACGTGCAGCGCGGCGACGTCGTCTTCCCGAAGTCGGTGACCCGGGAGCGCATCGAGCAGAACTTCGCGCTGTTCGACTTCGAGCTCGGCACCGAGGACATGGCGTCGCTGACCGGGCTCGACCGCGGTGAGCGGACCGGCCCCGACCCGGACACCTTCGACTACATCCCGCGCTGATCAGGCCGCGCCGGCCCGCAGCAGGGCCGCGCGCACGATGGCCAGCACCGCCTCGCCGTCCAGGCCCGCGTCCCGGGCCTGGACGGCGAGCTGCGTCGCGGTCCGGCGCACCTCGTCCTCGGCCGGCCGGTGCTCGGGCCGGGTGACGACGGTGCCGGTGCGCCGGCGGCTGGCGACGAGGCCGGCCGCCTCGAGCTCGGCGTAGGCCCGGGCGACGGTGCCCGTGGCGACGCCGAGGTCGGCGGCCAGCGCCCGCATGGTGGGCAGCCGCGCGCCGTCGTCGAGCAGGCCACCGTCGACGTAGGCGGCGATCTGGCGGCGGATCTGCTCGTAGGGCGGCGTCGCCGCCTGCACGTCGACGGTGATCTCCAGCGCCACCGGATCAGCCGGCCCGGACGGGTGGGGCGTCGGCGGGCACGCCAGGTGCGCGGATGCACGCGACGACGACGCCCGCGACCAGTGCCGCCCCACCGATGACGGACGTGGCCGTGCCGACGGCCCCGAGCAGCCCGGAGTCGACGCTGCTGGTGGCCACCGAGTGCCAGGCCCGTCCGGCGACGAACAGCAGCCCACCCGCGACGACGAGGGGGACCGCCACCGCCACGCGCAGCACCCGGTGCACCGAGGCGCGGCGCAGCGCGGCCTCGACGGCGTCGTCGGCGGTGGCCACGGCCGGGCGGTCGGCGACGATCCACAGCGCGGCCGCCGTGAGCGCGCCCAGCACGAGGAGGCCGATGCCGGCCGGGGCGCCGTAGAAGACCCCCGGGAACGGGCTCGCGGTCGCGCGGACCAGGTCGCTCCCGGCACTGACGCTGCGGCCGTCCTCCTCGGCCAGGAGACCTCCGCCGAGCAGCACGACGACGACGAGCCCCGCGGCCAGACCGCCGACGCGGACCAGCCACGGAGCCGCCTGGTCGACCAGACCCCGGCGGACGAGCCGCGCCCGCCGGACCTCCCCCTGCGGGCGCGGCCAGGTCAGCTCGCCGAGGGCCAGGACAGCCGTGTGCACGACGCCGAACGCGATGGGCACCAGGAGCGCGGTGACGCCCAGGCCACCGGGCGAGCTGTCCCCGAGCCGGGTGGTGCCGACGTAGAGGGCCGCCATCGAGCCGAGGAGCAGGGCCGCTCCGGACGCGTGGGTGGCGTGCGCCCGGGCTGCCGCGACGGCCGTCTCGCGGCTGGGCGGTGAGCGCCGGGCGACCGCCGTCCCGCCGGCGAGGGTGATGGCGGCGGCGAGGAGCACCCCCAGCGAGAGCAACCCCATGACGACCTCCACTGCTCCATTGACCCAAGAGATTGAGACAATGACAGCAGCGAGGTCGGTGCGCAAGCCCCGTCAGCGACCGGGGGTGTGCCGTTCCTGCCCTGCTCCGCCGGTCCGTCGCTCCTGCCTGGACGCGGCGCGCCGCTCACCGCCGTGCGGGTCGGGGATCTCCACCCAGGGCACCTCGGTGCCGTTGCGGGGGATGGCCTTCGGGTCGTCGTGCGTCGGGGGTCTCATGGGTCTCGCCCTTCTCGTGCCCCCGTGCGCCGGTTTCCGTCCGGTCCCGTTCCCCGGACGCCGGTGGGCTAATCCGTCGTCACGAAGTCGATGAGCTCCTCGACCCGGCCGAGCAGCGCCGGCTCCAGGTCGGTGAAGCTGCTGACGCGGGCCAGGATCCGCTGGGCCCAGACGTAGCCCGCGTCGTCCTCCCAGCCCAGCCGCCGGCAGACACCGGTCTTCCAGTCCTCGCCCTTGGGCACGACCGGCCAGGCCGTGATGCCGACGACGGACGGCTTGACCGCCTGCCAGATGTCGATGAACGGGTGCCCGACCACCAGTGCGTGCTCTCCGGTGATCTGCTCGGCGATGCGTGACTCCTTGGAGCCCGTGACCAGGTGGTCGACGAGCACGCCGAGGCGGCGGCCCCGCATGGGCCGGAAGTCCCGGACGATCGCCGGCAGGTCGTCGACCCCGTGCAGCGGCTCGACGACGACGCCCTCGATGCGCAGGTCGTGGCCCCAGACCTTCTCGACGAGCTCGGCGTCGTGCTTGCCCTCGACGTAGATGCGCCCGGCCCTCGCCACCCGCGCGCGGGCGTTCTCCACGTACAGGGAGCCCGACGCGCTGCGCAGCGGTCCGGACGGCGCCGCGTGCTTCGGCCGGACGAGCACGACCGGCCGGCCGTCGACCCAGAAGCCGGGCCCGAGCGGGTAGCCCTTCACCCTGCCGAAGCGGTCCTCGAGGTGGACGACGTCCTTCTCGCACCGCACCACTGCGCCCACGAAGCCGGAGCTCGGGTCCTCGACGACGAGGTCCTTCTCCGCCTCCACCTGGGGCGCCGGCTTCTTCACGGTGCGCGGGTGGACCAGGTCGTCGTACGGCGAGCGGGGTGGCATCCCTCCATGCTGAGCACGCGACCGGCCGGGGCCGCGGAGGACGCGCCGGTGCGACTCCGGCTGACACGCCCGGCGAACCCGGATGTCGCTCTGCGTGACCGGGTTGCTGCGCCGTCCTGCCGGAGCCGGTCGAGCTCGTGGCCCACAACCGGATGGCGCGCCCGACCTGCACGGACACGACCCGGGACCCGGGTAGCCGTGCCGCGCGGTCACGTCAAACGGTGCCCCGATGTCCCCCGAGGTCGCGCGTGTCGGACCGGACGAGATCGTTTCGCCCTCGTGGCGCCGGTCACCCATTCGAGGGACCGCGCCACCCCGAGCTATGGATGGGAGCACCACGACGATGATCGGCACCGACACCATCAGCCGCGTGATCGGCCAGGACGTCTACGACGAGTCCGGCGAGAAGATCGGCTCGGCCGCGGAGGTCTACCTCGACGACGAGACCGGTCAGCCCGAGTGGGTCACCGTGCGCACCGGCATGTTCGGCACGAAGGAGTCCTTCGTGCCGATCCGCGACGCCGACCTGACCGACGACGGCGTCCGCGTACCGGTGAGCAAGGAGCGCGTGAAGGACGCCCCGAAGATCGACACCGACGGGCACCTCTCCCCGCAGGAGGAGCAGGAGCTCTACCGCTACTACGGCATGGGCGCCGGCACCGACACCGCCCGCACCACGACCACCACCGAGTCGACCACCGGCATGGCCGGCACCGGCATGGCCGGCACCGGGATGGCCGGTGGCATGACCGGCACCGACACCCGCGGGACCGTCGGCCACGACACCTCCGGCCCCACCACGGACGACGCCATGACGCTGTCCGAGGAGCGGCTCAACGTCGGCACCCGCTCGCAGGAGGTCGGCCGCGCCCGGCTGCGCAAGTACGTCGTCACCGAGAACGTCACCGAGACGGTCCCGGTATCGCGCGAGGAGGTCCGCCTCGAGCGCGAGCCGATCACCGACGCCAACGCGGGCAAGGCCATGGACGGGCCGGCCATCTCCGAGGAGGAGCACGAGGTCGTCCTGCACGCCGAGACCCCGGTCGTCGAGAAGGAGGCCGTCCCGGTCGAGCGCGTGCGCCTGGACAAGGAGACGGTCACCGAGCAGACCCAGGTGAGCGAGGGCCTGCGCAAGGAAGAGGTCGAGCTCGACGCCGACGGCACGGCGCGGGACCGCGGCGACCGCATGTGACCCACCCCGGCCCTGCGACGGGCCGCACGGACGGCGGCGGCCGGTCGAGGACCAGACTCGGCCGGCCGCCGTCGTCGGTGCAGGTGGGATGCTCACAGCTGTGAGCGAGCCCACCGTCGTGCCCGACGCCGTCGAGCCCCCCGGCTTCGCCGGCCCGCAGGACCTCGCGGCCGCGCTGGAGGCCACCGGCTACCTCCCCGACGAGGGTCTGGCGACCGCGGCCTACCTGGCACTGGTCATGCACCGCCCGCTGTTCCTCGAGGGCGAGGCCGGTGTCGGCAAGACCGCGCTGGCCCAGGCGCTCGCCCAGGTCACCGGCCGGCCGGTCTACCGCCTGCAGTGCTACGAGGGGCTGGAGGCCAGCCAGGCGCTCTACGACTGGGACTTCGGCCGGCAGCTGCTGCACCTGCGGGCCGCCGAGGCCGCGCACGCCACGCAGGACACCGCGTCCCTGGAGGCATCCCTCTACGACCGCCGCTTCCTGCTCGCCCGGCCGCTGCTGCAGGCCCTCGAGGACTCGCCGAGCGTGCTGCTGGTGGACGAGGTCGACCGCGCCGACGACGAGTTCGAGGCGTTCCTGCTGGAGGTCCTGTCCGACTTCACGATCTCCATCCCGGAGCTCGGCACCGTGAGGGCGCAGACCCCGCCGCTGGTCGTCCTCACCTCCAACCGGACCCGCGAGGTGCACGACGCGCTCAAGCGGCGCTGCCTCTACCACTGGCTGCAGCACCCCGAGTTCGACCGCGAGGTGGCGATCCTCCGCCGGCGGCTGCCGCAGGTGACCGAGCAGCTGGCCCGCGAGGTCGCCCGCGCTACGGCGAAGCTGCGCACCCTGGACCTGCTCAAGCCGCCGGGCATCGCCGAGTCGATGGACTGGGCGACCGCGCTGCACACCCTCGGCGCCCGCGATCTCGACCCCGACCTGGCCGCCCGCACGCTCGGCGCGGTGCTCAAGTACCGGGAGGACACCGAGCGCGTGCAGGCGATGGCGAGGGGAGCGCTCTTCGGTGGCTGAGGAGGTCGCGGTCCGGGACGTCGTCGACACGGTCCTCGGCTTCGCGCGGACGCTGCGGCACGCCGGGGTGGCGGCCTCGCCCGACCGCGTCGAGTCGATGCTCGTGGCGCTGGGCTCGCTCGACGTGCTCGACCCGGGCGCCGTCTACTGGGCGGGCCGGCTGACGCTGTGCGCCGGTCCCGACGACCTCGACCGCTACGACGCCGCCTTCTCCGCGTACTTCGCCGGCGAGCGGCCGCGCGTTCCCCGGCCGAACGCCCGCCCCGAGCTGCACCTGACGGCCGCGGCGCCGCTGGAGCCGGGCAGCTCCGACGGCGCGGACGACCCCGAGGCACCGGATCTCGCCGTCCAGGCCAGCGCGGAGGAGGTGCTGCGGCACCGCGACGTCGCGGAGCTGACCCCGGCCGAGCGCGAGCACCTGCGGCGGTTGTTCGCCCTCCTGGCGCCGGCGACGCCGATGCGCCCGTCGCGCCGGCGGCGGCCCAGCGCCCAGGGGCCGGTGCACCCGGGGCGGACTGTCCGCCGGGCGCTGCGCAGCGGCGGCGAGGTCACCCGGCTGGCCCACCACCGGCGGCAGGCCCGCCCGCGCCGCGTCGTCCTGCTCGTCGACGTGTCCGGCTCGATGGCGCCCTACGCGGACGCGCTCCTGCGGTTCGCGCACGCCGCCGTCCGCGCCCGTCCGGCGACCACCGAGGTATTCACCATCGGCACCCGGCTGACCCGCGTCACCCGCGAGATGCGGCTGCGCGACCCCGACCGCGCGCTGGCCGCCAGCGGCTCGGCGATCCCCGACTGGTCGGGCGGCACCCGGCTCGGCGAGGTGCTCAAGGCGTTCCTGGACCGGTGGGGGCAGCGCGGCACGGCCCGCGGCGCGGTCGTCGTCGTGTGCAGCGACGGGTGGGAGCGCGGTGGCACCGACCTGCTCGCCGCGCAGATGGTGCGGCTTCGGCGGCTGGCGCACGCCGTCGTCTGGGTGAACCCGCACAAGGGGCGTACCGGGTACGAGCCGCTGACGGGTGGGATGCAGGCGGCGCTGCCGTCGGTCGACCACTTCGTGTCCGGCCACAGCATGGCCGCGTTCGAGGAGCTGACGGGAGTGATCCAGCGTGCGTGACGTCCTGGACGAATTGGTCGGCTGGTGGCAGGCGGGGGAGACCGTCGGCATGGGCACCGTCGTGGCCACCTGGCGGTCGGCACCCCGCCCGGCCGGTGCCTCGATGCTCGTCGGCCCCGACGGCACCGCCGTGGGCAGCGTCTCCGGGGGCTGCGTCGAGGGCGCGGTCTACGAGGAGGCCAAGGACGCCGTCGAGACCGGCGTGCCCACCCTGGAGCGCTACGGCGTCAGCGACGACGACGCGTTCGCCGTCGGCCTGACCTGCGGCGGGATCCTCGACGTCTTCGTGGAGTCGATCTCCCGCGAGTCCTTCCCCGAGCTCGGCGAGGTCGCCGAGTCCGTCGACCGGCACGAGCCGGTCGCCGTCGTCACCGTGGTGAAGGGGCCCGACGACCGCCTGGGACGGCGGCTCGTGCTCTGGCCCGACCGCGCCTCCGGCACGCTGGGGCTCCAGCGCCTGGACGACGCGGTCGCCGCCGACGCCCGAGGGATGCTGGCCGCCGGACGCACCGCCCTGCTGCACGTCGGGCACGACGGCGAGCGCCGGGGCGACGACCTGACGCTGTTCGTGAACTCGTTCGCGCCGCCGGCCCGGATGGTCGTCTTCGGCGCCATCGACTTCGCCGCCGCCGTCGCGCGGGTGGGTGCCTTCCTCGGCTACCGGGTGACCGTCTGCGACGCCCGGCCGGTGTTCGCGACGGCGAAGCGGTTCCCCGACGCGCACGAGGTCGTCGTCGAGTGGCCGCACCGCTACCTGCAGGCCGAGGTGGACGCGGGGCGGATCGACGAGCGGACCGTCCTGTGCGTGCTCACCCATGACCCGAAGTTCGACGTCCCGCTGCTCGAGGTGGCGCTGCGGATCCCGGTGGCCTACGTCGGGGCGATGGGCTCGCGACGCACGCACGACGAGCGGCTGGAGCGGCTGGCCGAGGCAGGGCTGTCGGAGGCGGAGATCGCCCGGCTGTCCTCGCCCATCGGCCTGGACCTGGGGGCGCGCACGCCCGAGGAGACGGCGATCTCCATCGCGGCCGAGATCATCGCCGGGCGCTGGGGCGGCACGGGCGAGCGGCTGGCCGGTACCGACGGCCCCATCCACCGGACGGCCGAGCGCTGACCCCGCAGCTGCCGTACCGGCACGACGTCGAGGTCGTCGGGCTGCTCGCCGCGCCGGAGCACCGGTACGGCGGGCGCCCGGGTACCGGCACCCGGAACTGGGCCACCGAGCAGTCCGCGGACCGGCGCGACAGCATCGAGGTCCGCGGGGGCTTCGGCATCGTCGGGGACCGCTACGCGGGCAGGCCCGCCCACCGCGACGCCTCCGTGACGGTGCTGGCCGCCGAGTCGGTGGAGGCGCTGGCCGCCGAGCTGGGCTCCGGCCCGCTCGACCCGCTGCTGACGCGTCGCAACGTGGTGCTGCGCGGCGCCGAGGTGGAGGCCCTGCGCGGGCAGCTGTTCTCGCTCGACTCCGGTGCGGGCGAGGTGCTGCTCCAGGGCGGTCGGCCGGCGAATCCCTGCGCCTGGCTGGACACCGTGCTGACCGTCGGCGCCCACCGGGGGATGCGCGGGCGCGCCGGCATCCGCTGCGCGCCGCTCTCGGACGGCGTCCTGCGGCTCGGGCCGGCCGTCCTGCGCAGCGCCGTCCCGCTCGATCCGACCCGCGCCGGTGCGGTCCGCCGGCCGGCCCCGCACCGAGCAGGGAGGACCGCATGACGACCGCCCCCACCCCCGTCGTGGGGCTGCGCCGCGAACGCGAGGTGCTGACCGTCGCGCTGGCCACGCACCGGCACGTCGTCCTGGAGGGGCCGCCGGGCACGGGCAAGTCGACGCTGCTGCGCGCGGTCGCGGGCGACACGGGCCACGACGTCGTCTTCGTCGAGGGCAACGCGGAGCTCACGCCCGCCCGCCTGGTCGGCCAGTACGACCCGTCCGCGGTGCTCGCCGGGGGCTACCTGCCGGAGAACTTCACCGACGGCCCGCTCCTCACGGCGATGCGGGGCTCGGGCCTGCTGTACCTGGAGGAGCTCAACCGGATCCCCGAGGAGACGCTGAACGTCCTCATCACGGTGCTCACCGAGGGGGAGATCGCCGTGCCGCGGCTCGGCACGGTGCGGGCGGCGTCCGGCTTCCGGCTGATCGCGGCGATGAACCCCTTCGACGCGATCGGCACCGCCCGTGTGGGCCAGGCCATCGCCGACCGCATGTGCCGGGTGGTGCTGGGCTACCAGCCGGAGGAGGCCGAGCGGGAGATCGTCACGGGGGTGACCGGGGCCGCGGCGGGGACCGTCACCCTGGCCGTCCGGCTGGTCCGGGCCACGCGGGAGCACCGCGACCTCCGGACCGGCTCGTCCGTGCGCGGCGCCATCGACCTGGTGCTGCTGCTGGACGGGCTGCTCGGGCTGCGCGGGCTGGATCTCCCCGGCGGGCGGGAGAGCGCCCGCGACGCGGCGCACGCCGCTCTCTCGGGGCGGATCCGGGTCACCGAGGGCGTCGACCGGACCCCGGAGGCGGTGCTCGACGAGATCCTGGACGAGGTCTGGCCCGTCGACGCCGGACCTCCGGAGCCGCCGCCCGCGGGCGACGGTCCACCGCCGGGAGGTGGCCAGGGAAAAGCGCCGGGCCCGCCGGCTGAGGCGGGCCCGGACGCGAGCACGTCCCGCCGCGACCGCGCGTCGCGGCGGTCACCCCGGACGACCGGACGCCGGGAGATGCGGCTGCGGCACGACGCCTTCGCCGCGGTGAGCCCCGACGTGGGGGAGCTGGACGAGGACGCCTTCACCGGCCTCATGGGCGAGGACCCGGACGCCGCCGCCGCTCTCCTCGCCGACCTGGCGACCGCCACCGACCGGGAGCTGCGCGCCGCCGCCCGCCGGCTGGCCGCCCGGGTCTTCGTGCGGGTGGGGCGGACCGGGGCGGCCAGGGCCCGGGGCACGCGGCGGCTGGTGCCGTCGCGGCGTCCCGAGGGCGACCTCGACCTGGACCGCACCCTCGACCGCTGGACCGGCGTCTGGCCGCCCGCCCCCGAGGACCTGGTCACCCGACGCTGGGCGGGATCGCGGCGGGCCGTCTGCCTGCTGGTCGACCGATCCGGGTCGATGCAGGGCCTGGGCGTGGCGATCGCGGCGGTCGCCGCGGCGGGGGTCGTGCTGGCGGCCGACGAGCGGCTCACCACGAGCGTGCTGACCTTCGCCGACGACGTCACCGTGCTGCAGCCGCACGGCCGGCACCGGGCGGCGGAGGACGTCGTCCTGGACCTGGTCGGGCTGCGGGGGCACGGGCGGACCGACCTCGGGGCGGCGCTGCGCGGCGCCCGGCAGGAGCTGGCGCCGGCGACGGCCGACGAACGGGTCGTCGTCCTCCTGTCGGACTGCCTGTCCACGGCCGGGGAGCCCCCGGAGACGGCGCTGACCGGGATCGACCGCCTGCACGTGCTGTGCCCGCTGCCGACCGTGGAGGCCCTCGACGCGGCCCGCCTGCTGGCGGCCCGCGGCGGCGGCACCGTGGAGCCCGTCCGCTCCCTGACCGACCTGGGGCCCGCCCTCACCCGCGTGCTGGGCTGAGGACGGGCCGCCCGGTCACCTCCGGTCGGCGTCGGTGTAGACGATCATCCCGCGGATGTTCTTGCCGTCCCGCATGTCCTGGTAGCCCTGGTTGACCTCTTCCAGGGAGTACTTCGTGGTGACCAGCTCGTCGAGCTTGAGCTGCCCCTCCTGGTAGAGGGAGAGCAGTTCCGGGATGGCGTTGCGCGGGGCGAGCCCGCCGAAGATCGCGCCCTGCAGGTCCTTCTGCAGCAGCGTGAGCTCGAAGAGGCTGAGCTTCACGTCCATGTTGGCGTAGTTGCCCATGCCGGTGACGACGACGCGGCCGCCCTTGCCGGTGAGGCTCAGCGCCGTGGCGACGTCCTCCCCCTGGATGTCGCCGACGGTGATGATCGTCTTCTCCGCCATGCGGCCCCAGGTCAGCTCGTTGACCTTTCCGGCGGCCTCCTCGGCGTTCTCGTAGACGTGGGTGGCGCCCATGTCCATGGCCCACTCGCGCTTCTTGGCCACCGGGTCGATGACCATGACCCGCTTGGCCCCGGCCGCGGCGGCGCCCTGGACGGCGTTCATGCCGACGCCGCCGGCGCCCATGATCACGACGTTCTCGCCGGGCCGGACGTCGGCCACCTTGGTCGCCGAGCCCCAGCCGGTGGTGACGCCGCAGCCGACCAGCGCGGCGACCTCGAGCGGGATGTCCGGCTCGATCTTGACCACCGACGCCTGGTGCACGGTCATGTACGGGGAGAAGGTGCCGAGCAGGCACATCGGGATGACGTCCTTGCCCTGGGCCTGGACGCGGTAGCTGCCGTCGGAGATGGAGGTGCCGGCGAGCAGGTTGGCACCGAGGTCGCACAGGTTCTGCATGCCGCGCGAGCACGGCGGGCACTGGCCGCACGCCGGGATGAACGCGGTGACGACGTGGTCGCCCTCCTTGAGCCCGGTGACGCCCGGGCCCACCTTGGTGACGACGCCGGCGCCCTCGTGGCCGCCGATCACCGGGTAGAACGCGACGGGGGTGCCGCCGGTGACCAGGTGCTCGTCCGAGTGGCAGAGGCCCGAGGCGGCGAGCTCGACGGTGACCTCGCCCTCGCGCGGATCACCGATCTCGATCTCCTCGACCGACCATTCCTCGCCCACGCCCCACAGGATCGCGCCCTTGGTCTTCACGCTGGTTCCCTTCCGTCGACACGCCGCCGTTGGCAAGACAGAGCGGCGCGGTACCCCTGGGTACCGTGCCGTGGCTCACACTCTGCTGACGCCGGAGACGACCCGTCAACCCTGACTGCCGGGTATCGGTGGCGGGCTGCAACGTCGTGCAGCGGTCGGCGAGACTGGGCCGGTGTCCGGCGCTCCCGTGGTCGTGGTCGGCGCCGGGCCCGTCGGGCTGACGGCGGCACTGCTGCTCGCCCGCCGGGGGCTGGACGTCGTCGTCCTCGAGCGGCACCGCGAGCCCTATCCGCTGCCCCGGGCGGTGCACCTCGACGACGAGGTCTTCCGGGTCCTCCAGGCGGCCGGGGTGGCCGACGACGTCCTCGCCCGCAGCCGGCCCATGGCCGGGCTCCGCCTGCTGGACGGCGCCCACCGCGTGCTCGCGGAGTTCGCACGGGACCCCGACGCCGGGGTGCACGGTTGGCCGCAGGGGTCGCTGGTGCACCAGCCGGACCTGGAGGCGGTGCTGGCGGGGGCGGTCGCCGCGGCCGGCATCACCGTGCAGCGCGGGGTCGAGGTCACGGGGCTGACCCGGGACGACGACGGCGTCACCGTGGCCGCGCGGGCCCGCGGCGACGGGGTGGACCGTTCCGTCCGGGCGTCGGCGGTGCTCGGCTGCGACGGCGCCGGCAGCACGGTCCGGGAGCTCATCGGCGCCGCCATGCGCGACCTCGGCCGCCCCGACCGCTGGCTGGTGCTGGACGTGGTCTCGTCCGCCGAGCTCCCGGTGTGGCCGGGGGCGCACCAGGTGTGCGACTCGCGGCACCCCGCCACGTTCATGCCGGTGACGGGGGACCGGTATCGATGGGAGAGCCGGCTGGCGGCGGGGGAGACGGTCGCCGACGCGACGACGCCGGCCCGCCTGGCCGAGCTGCTGCGCCCGGTCGACCCCGGCGCCGTCGAGATCGTGCGGGCGGTCGAGTACACGTTCCGGGCGCAGGTCGCCGACCGCTGGCGGGCCGGGCGGGTGCTGCTCGCGGGGGACGCCGCCCACCTCTCGCCGCCGTTCGTCGGCCAGGGTCTGGGCCTCGGGCTGCGCGACGTCCACCAGCTCGTCTGGAAGCTGGCCGCCGTCCTCGCGGGTGAGGCGGACGACGACCTCCTCGACACCTACCAGGCCGAGCGCGAGCCGCACGCGCGCGCGCTGATCCGGGTCGCCCAGCTGCTCGGGGCGCTCATGACCGGCGGCGGGCGCGGCGGAGACGTCGTCCGGCGCGGGGTGCTGGCCGTGCTGCGCCGCATCCCTGCCGTGGCCGCCCTGGCGACCGACAGCCGGACGCCGCCGCTGCGACTGGGCGGACGCCGGCGCGGGGGGCCGGTCGGCAGCCTCGTGCCGCAGCCCGAGGTCGTCGTCGACGGGCGGCCCTGCCGGCTGGACGACGTCCTCGGCGACGGCTGGGCGGAGCTGACGGCCGACCTCGTCGTCCGCCGCAACGACGGGACGACGGTCCCGGTGCAGGACCCCAGCGGCCGGCTGGCCGCGTGGCTGGGCGGCTCGACGGTCCGGATCCGTCCCGACCGCATCGTCGCCGCGGTCCGCTGACCACGACCGGGTGATCCCGTGGCCGGTCCCGTCGGTGACCTGCACGCTCACCGCGTGCCCAACCGCCTGCTGACCACCCCCGCCCGGTCAGGTGGACACCGACCGTGATCCGGGTCCGCTCGCCACGTTCGGCCTCGACCCCGGCGAGCTGGTGGTGAAGCTGGGCGGTGGGGGCCTGGGCGGCCTGCTCGGCTCAGGCCTCGCGGCGGCGGCGGGCGGGGTTGACCGGCTGCAGCGCGGTGTCGACGGCGGCCTGGCCGAGCTGGCGCTCGAAGCCCGGGGGGATCACGAGGTCGTCGCGGCCGAGCTCACCGACGGACGGCCGGCCCAGGCCCACCATCGCCGAGCCGAGCCCGTCGCGCAGCAGGTCGAGCACGTTCTCGACGCCCGCCTGCCCGTTGGCCGCGAGGCCCCACAGGTACGCGCGGCCGATCATGACCGCCTTGGCGCCGAGGGCCAGCGCCTTGGCGACGTCGCCGCCGCGGCGGATGCCGCCGTCCAGGAGCACCTCGATCTGGTCGCCCACCGCGTCGACGACCGACGGCAGGGCGCGGACCGAGGCCGGCGTCCCGTCGAGGTTGTTGCCGCCGTGGTTGGACACCGAGATCGCCGTGACGCCGGCGTCGACGGCGCGCCTGGCGTCGTCCACCCGCATGACGCCCTTGAGCATGAACGGGCCGTCCCACTGCTCGCGCAGCCAGGCGACGTCCTCCCAGCTCGGCATGGGCGAGTTCATCCACATGCCGTAGGCGCCGAAGAACGTGGGCGCCGGCTCGCCGGGGGTGGCCACCATGTTGGGCACGCTGAGGTCGGGGATCTTCCCCGTCCTCGCGAAGTCCCAGAGCCAGCGCGGGCGCACCAGCACCTGCGGGGCGTAGCGGCGGGCGGCCTCGAAGTCGATCTTCTCCGGGATGAAGGGGCTGCCCCAGTCGCGGCCGTAGGCGAACGACCAGTCGAGGGTGGCGATCATCCCGACCGCGCCGGCCTTCTTCGCCCGGTCCATGCGGGCGAGCATCTCGTCGCGCGTGCCGACCCAGTACATCTGGAAGAAGGTCTGCGGGTTGGCCGCGACGACCTCCTCGATGGGCTTGCTCGCGAACGACGAGAGGCCCATGGCCACGCCGCGGGCCGCCGAGGCGCGGGCGACCGCCACCTCGCCGTCGGGGTGGACCGCCTGCACGCCGGTCGGGCTGATCAGGACCGGCATCGAGACCGGCTGCCCCATCACGGTGACGCCCATGTTCCGCTCGTTGGCCAGGCCGGCGGTGTGCGGCGCGAACCCGAGCTCGGCGAACGCGGCGAGGTTGTCCTCGAGCGTCAGCCCTCGCTCCGAGCCCGCGACCAGCGCGCCGTAGACGCCCTTGGGCAGCCGCTTCTTCGCCCGCCGCTGCGCCTCGGCCACGCTCTCGAACCAGGGGTTCGCCATCGTCGCTCTCCTCGAATCGGGGATCCCGGCCGACCCTTGACGAGCCGGTGGCACTGAGTGCCATGCTAGCGCCAGGCGGTGAGACGGCCGCCACATCGGGCATCGACGGAGGAGTCGGACGTGGGCGGACGGCTTGACGGCAAGGTCGCATTCATCACCGGTGCGGCGCGGGGCCAGGGGCGGGCGCACGCCGTGCGGTTGGCCCGGGAGGGCGCCGACATCCTGGCCCTCGACCTCGCCGGCCCGCTGCCCGGCGTCCCCTACGACTCGGCGACGCCGGACGAGCTGCAGGAGACGGCGGCCCTCGTGGAGGCGCAGGGCCGCAAGGTCCTGACCCAGCAGGGCGACGTCCGCGACCTCGACGGCCTGAGGGAGTTCGTGGCCCGGGGCGTCGAGGCCTTCGGCCGGCTCGACGTCGTCGTCGCCAACGCCGGCATCTGCATCCCGGCCACCTGGGACGAGACGACGCCGCAGGTCTTCCAGGACACGATCGACATCAACGTCACCGGCGTCTGGAACACGATCATGGCCGCCGCGCCGCACATGGTCGCCGCGGGCAACGGCGGGTCGATCGTGCTGACCAGCTCCTACGCGGGCAAGAAGATGCAGCCGTTCATGATCCACTACACGACGAGCAAGCACGCCCTCGTCGGGATGACCCGCGGCTTCGCCGCCGAGCTGGGCCCGCACCGCATCCGCGTGAACTCGGTGCACCCCGGCGGTGTGGCCACCCCGATGGGCAGCGGCGACATGATCACCGCGATCGAGCACACCAACGCGAGCAACCCGAAGCTCGCGGCCATGGGTACGCCGTTCATCGACCCGGGCTACGCCGAGGCCGACCAGATCGCCGACGCCGTGGCGTTCCTCGTCTCGGACGAGGCGTCGTTCATCACCGCCGAGCACCTGTCGATCGACGGCGGCGCCCAGTACTTCTGACGTCGTCGCGGGGGGTGGGCCCTCAGCCGCTCAGGCTGGGGAATCCGCCCGTCAGCTCGTCGAAGGCCCGGGTCAGGTGTCCCCGCAGCGGGTCGTGGTCGTCGGTGAGCCAGACGGCGAAGGCCGTCATCGCCGCCGCACGCGTGCTGGCCCCGACCAGCCGCGGCAGGAGGTCGGTGGGGGAGCGTCCGGTGCGGCGGGCCACGTGCTCGGCCACCACCCGGTCGATCTCGGCGTAGCGCAGCTGCGAGTGGGCCTGCAGCGCGGGCTCGGTGAGGATCAGCCGCATCCGCTGCCGGAGCACCGGCAGGTCCTCCGGCCCGTAGTCGTTGACGTCGACGTAGGCGCTGCAGATCGTGGCCAGCACCGGCGCGGAGTCGTCGGCGCCGCGCAGGAGCTCGTCGAGCCGGGCCACGTGCCGCGCGAAGTCGCCCCAGACCGCGTCGGCCTTCGTGGGGTGGTGGCGGAAGAACGTGCGCCGGCTGATCCCGGCGGCGTCCGCGACCTCGTCGGCGGTGACGGCGTCGAAGCCGCGCAGGGTGAACAGGTCCAGCGCCGCCCGCTCCACCCGGGCGCGGACCGCCTCGCCCTGCTCCGTCGAGGTCACGCGCCGATCATGCCGGTCGGCGGGCCCGGGAGGATGCTGGTCGGGACGCCCCGCCCGCTGTTGTCGGTGGCACCGGGTGCCACTAGCCTCGCCCCATCCACCCGTGACCGCGATCACCTGGAGTGCCCCGTGCCCGAGACCGACACCGCCGTCGAGACCGCTCCCGCCGCCGAGGTCGAGCAGGAGGAGCTGGTCGAGGAGTCCCTCGTCGAGGAGGTCTCCATCGACGGCATGTGCGGCGTCTACTGATCCCGGTGACGACCGCGGTCGGCTTCGACGTCGACCAGCCCTGGCAGAAGGCGCGGTCGGTCGCGCTGCGGCCCGAGCCGTTCGGTGCGCTGGTCTACCACTTCGGCAACCGGAAGCTCTCCTTCCTGAAGTCGAAGCAGCTGGTCGCCGTCGTCGAGGCGCTGGCCGGCCACCCCACCGCAGCTGCGGCCCTCGCCGCCTGCGGCGTCACCGACGCGCAGCGCGGCGCGTACGTGAAGGCGCTCGCCGACCTCGCCCGCTCCCAGATGATCGAGAGGCGCCAGCCGTGACCGCAGTCCTCCCCTCGCGCCCGACGGGCGGCCGCCTGGTCGACCAGTTCGAGTACGGGCTCGACGCCCCCATCTGCCTCACGTGGGAGCTCACCTACGCCTGCAACCTGGCGTGCGTGCACTGCCTGTCCTCCTCCGGACGGCGGGACCCGCGCGAGCTGTCCACCGCGGAGGCCGAGGCGGTCATCGACGAGCTGCAACGGATGCAGGTCTTCTACGTCAACGTCGGCGGTGGTGAGCCGACCGTCCGGCCGGACTTCTGGCACCTCCTCGACTACGCCATCGGCCACGACGTCGGCGTCAAGTTCTCCACCAACGGCATCAAGCTGGACCGGGCTCGCGCCGAGCAGCTCGCCCGCACCGACTACGTCGACGTCCAGATCTCCCTGGACGGCGCCACGGCGGAGGTGAACGACGCCGTCCGCGGCACGGGCTCCTTCGCCACCGCGACCCGGGCGCTGGAGAACCTGGCCGAGGCCGGGATGAAGGACGTCAAGGTGTCCGTGGTCGTCACCCGCGAGAACGCCGGCCAGCTCGACCAGTTCACGGCCCTCACCGACCGCTACGGCGCCCAGCTGCGGATCACCCGCTTCCGGCCGTCGGGCCGCGGCGCCGACGTCTGGGACCGGCTCCACCCGACCCAGCAGCAGCAGCGCGAGCTCTACGCCTGGCTGCTCGCCAACGGCGAGAAGGTGCTCACCGGCGACTCGTTCTTCCACCTGTCGGCGCTGGGGGAGTCCCTGCCCGGGCTGAACCTGTGCGGGGCCGGGCGGGTGGTCTGCCTGATCGACCCGGTCGGCGACGTCTACGCCTGCCCGTTCGCCATCCACGAGAACTTCCTGGCCGGCAACGTGCGCGACGAGGGCGGCTTCCAGCGCGTGTGGCAGTCCTCGGAGCTGTTCGCCGACCTGCGCAACCCGCAGACCGGTGGCGCCTGCACGAAGTGCGCGCACTTCGACGCCTGCCGCGGCGGCTGCATGGCGGCCAAGTTCTTCACCGGTCTGCCGCTCGACGGACCGGACCCCGAGTGCGTCCAGGGCTACGGGGAGACGGCGCTGGCCGCCCGCGACGCCGGGCTGGCCACCCCGCGCAGCCACGTCGACCACTCGCACACCGGGCCGGTCCGGGGGCAGCCGACGCTGCTGGGCCTCCCCTCGATCCCGAGCAAGATCTGCGACGAGTCGCCGCTGGCCGGGCTCGACCTGCGCTGACCCCACCCGGAAGGGGCACGCCCAGGAGGACCACTCCAGTCGGGGGGAGCAACGGCCGATGCCGGGGAGGTGATCCTCCTCCGTCTGCGGGACCGCGCTGCCCGCTTGCTGCCCGAGGGTCGCCTGCTGCCCGAGGCCGTCTGGGAACGGCGCCACCGGGCGATCGTGCGCCTGTGCCTGGTGTCGGCCGGGCTGCTGGTCCTCTTCGCCTGGTTCCGGGGCGCCGGTCAGCCGGCCGCGGTCGCGGTGCTCGCCGCCGTCGCCGGCCCGGTCCTGCCGGCCGTCCTGCCGCGGCTCGGACGCAAGCTGCGGGCCGCTGCGACCACCGCCAGCCTCATGGCGGCCTCCGTCGCGCTGGTCCACCTGTGGAGCGGCGTCACCGAGTCGCACTTCGTCTTCTTCGTGATGATCGGCGTCGTCTCGCTGTACCAGGACTGGGTCCCGTACGGCATCGCGCTGGTGGTCGTCGTGGTCCACCACGGCGTGTTCGGCACGCTCTACCCGCACGCGGTCTTCAGCCACGACGCGCAGCACAACCCCTGGGCCTGGGCCGGCATCCACGCGACCTTCGTCCTGGCCGCGAGCATCGCGCACCTGGCCTCCTGGCGGCTCAACGAGGACCAGGTCCTCAGCGACCCGCTCACCGGCCTGGCCAACCGCACGCTGCTCGAGGAGATCACCCACCGGCTGCTCGACCGGGGCGGCGCCGTCAGCCTCCTGTTCATCGACCTCGACGACTTCAAGGACGTCAACGACAGCCGCGGCCATGCCGCCGGCGACGAGCTGCTGCTCGTCCTCGCCGAGCGGCTGCGGGGCTGCGTCCGGCCGGGCGACGTGGTCGCCCGCATCGGTGGCGACGAGTTCGCCGTGGTCGTCAGCGGCGGTCCGGACGTCGCCCGGTCCGTCGGCGAGCGTGCGCTCGTCGCGCTGTCGGTCCCCGTGCCGCTCGCCGGGGGCACCGTCACCGTCCACGCCAGCGTGGGCGTCGCCGCCTCCGCGGACTCGACCGACCGGACCGCCGACGCGCTGCTGCGCAACGCCGACCTCGCCATGTACCTGGCCAAGGCGCAGGGCAAGAACCGGCTGGTCGTGTACGCCGACGGCATGGCCGAGGCCGCCCGCCGCCGTGCGGGCCTGGCCCAGGACCTCGCGGTCGCCGCCGACGCCGGTCAGCTGGAGGTCCACTACCAGCCCACGGTCCGCCTGGCCGACGGTCGCACCACCGGGTTCGAGGCCCTCGTCCGCTGGAACCACCCCGAGCGCGGGCTCATCCCGCCGTTCGAGTTCATCCCCCTCGCCGAGGAGACCGGCGCGATCACCGGCATCGGCCGCTGGGTGCTGCACGAGGCCCTCCGCCAGGGCGCCGCCTGGATCGCCGGGACCGGTGCGCCGCTGCGCATGGCGGTGAACCTCTCGCCCCGCCAGTTCCAGGACGGCGACGTGACGGCCGACGTGGTCGCGGCACTCGAGGACACCGGCTTCCCCGCGGAGCAGCTCACGCTCGAGGTCACCGAGGGCGTCCTGGTCCGGGACGTCGACACCGTGGTGGCCCAGCTGGAGTCGCTGCGCGCCCTGGGCATCCGCATCGCCATCGACGACTTCGGGACGGGCTTCTCCGGTCTGTCCTACCTGCGGCACCTGCCCGCGGACATCATCAAGATCGACCGCAGCTTCGTCATGGACCTGCCGCGCGGCCGGTCGGCGGTCACCCTGATCACCTCGATCGTCGAGCTGGCCCGCACCCTGGGCCTCGACGTCGTCGCCGAGGGCGTGGAGACCGAGGGGCAGCGGCGCGCGCTGGCCGACCTGGACTGCGGCTCGGCGCAGGGCTACCTGTTCGCCAGGCCGGAGCCGGCCGCACGCGCCGGTGCCCACCTGGGCGCGGACCCCGTCCGCATCCCGGCGCAGCCGGGCGCCCCCGCCGTCGAGCGGCTGCGGGGCACCCCGACGGCCTAGAGGTCGACCTTCTCGTTCTCGCCGCCCTCGATCCGCTCACCGGTGACCTTGGCCTTCACGAAGCTGAAGGCGGTGGCCAGCCGGCCGCCCGGGCTGTCCCAGTACTCCGCGGAGTCGGCCTGCACCTTGATCAGGACGACGCTGCCGTCGTCGGGGCCCTGGGGGAACCACGCCTCGACGGCGGAGTTCCACAGCTCCCGCTTCTTCGCCGCGTCCTCCACGACGACGGCGTCGCCGGTCAGCGAGACCCAGGTGCCGCCCGAGCCGACGCCCACGTTCACCTCCGGGGAGGCGGTGATGTGCTGCACCGGGTTGGAGTCGCGCTCGGCGAAGAACCACAGGTCGCCGTCGAACTCCACCTCCTGGAGCGTCATGGGCCGGCTGGTGAGCTTGCCCTCCATCGTGATCGTGGTGAGGAAGCCGAAGCGCTCACCCTTCAGCAGTTCGGCCACCTTGCGCGTCTGGTCGTCGCTCATGGGAGGTCCATTGCCCACGACCGGTCGGGCGACACCCGCGGTCACGAGGCGAATCGCGCGCGCAGACCGTCGATCAACAGGTCGAGGCCGAACTCGAAGGCCGCGGCGTGGGGCTGCTCGAGCAGCTCGGAGATCGCGGCCAGCAGGACGGGCTGGTGGGACAGCGCGCGCGCCCGCAGGGCGTTGAGCTGCTCGTCGGCCGGATCGGGCAGGGGCTGGGCGCTCTCCCGCTCGGCCTCGGCCTGCCACTCGGTGGCGCTGCCGATGACGTACGCGCCGATCGCGAACAGCGTCTTCTGCGCCTGGCCCGGCGTGAGCCCGGCGGCGACGAGCGCGGCGAGGACCCGCTCGATCCCCTCGAAGCTCTCCGGGCTCGGGCGGTTGCCGGCCAGTACCCGGGGGGCGTCACGGGTGGCGGTCAGGGCGCCGAACATGCGGCGGGCGTCGTCGCGGAGCCACTCCCACCACGGCTGCCCGGGTTCGGGGCCCGCGTAGCTCCGCCCGGTGCGGCGCACGAGCTCCTCCGCCATGAGGTCCATGAGCTGGCGCTTGTTCTCGACGTGCCAGTAGAGCGTGGGACCCGCGACGCCCAGCGCCTTGGCGATCCGCCGGAAGGACACCGCCTCCAGGCCGCCCTCGGCCAGCAGGGCGAGCGCGGCGTCGACGATGGCGGCACGCGTGAGGGGCGCGCGTTCGACGACCGGCTCTGGAATCACCTTGACACTCTAACGGTGTTAGGGGGACGCTGTCGCCCGTGTCTAACGCCGTTAGAGAGCCCGCGATCGAGGTCGTCGGGCTGACGAAGACCTACACGTCGAAGGACCGCCAGGTCGACGCGGTCCGGGGCATCGACCTGCGCGTCGAGGCCGGGCAGACCTACGGCTTCCTCGGGCCCAACGGCGCCGGGAAGTCCACCACCATCGAGATGCTGTGCACCATCCGGAACCCGACGTCCGGGGCCGCCCGGGTCGCCGGGTTCGACGTCGTGCGCGAGCGCGACCAGGTGCGCCGCCGGATCGGGCTCGTCTTCCAGCAGCAGACCCTGGACCTGCAGCTGACCGCCGAGCAGAACCTGAGGTTCCACGCCGACCTCTACGGGCTGAGCCGGCCCGACGCGGAGCGCCGGATCGACGAGGTCCTGGAGATGGTCGCGCTGGCCGACCGCAGGTCCGACACCGTGATGAAGTTCTCCGGCGGGATGAAGCGCCGGCTCGAGATCGCCCGCGGCCTGGTCCACGCGCCGCAGGTGCTCTTCCTCGACGAGCCCACGATCGGGCTGGACCCGCAGACGAGGGCCGCGATCTGGGACTACCTGCACGACCTCCGGCAGCGCACCGAGATCACCGTCTTCGTGACCACGCACTACATGGACGAGGCCGAGCACTGCGACCGGATCGCGATCATGGATCACGGCGAGATCGTCGTCGAGGACACCCCCGAGGCGCTGAAGTCGAGCATCGGCACCGACCGGATCGCCCTGCGCACCGACGACGACGAGCTGGCCATCGCCCGGATCCGCGAGCGGCTCGGCGTCGAGCCCGGCGTGCACGAGGGGCAGGTGACGATCGCCGTTCCCGAGGGCGCGGAGGTCGTCCCCCGGTTGTTCACCGAGCTCGGCGTGCACATCCGGTCGGTGACCGTCACCCGCCCGAGCCTGGACGACGTCTTCATGACCTACACCGGTCGCACCATCCGTGACTCCGAGGGGCCGCAGGGCTCCGGGTTCCCCTTCGCCGGGAGGCGATGACCATGACGTCCCGCGACACCACCGCACGTCCGGCCGAGCGCGGGCCGGTCGACCTGCTGCCCGAGGTCCGCAGCGACATGACCCACCAGCTGCGGGCCACCTGGGTGGTCACCCGCCGCGAGCTGCTGCGCCTCAAGCAGGACAAGGCCCGCATGGTGACGATGCTGCTCCAGCCGGTGCTCTTCATCTTCGTGATGGGGACGGGCCTGGGCAGCATCGTCGACACCGGCGGTGCCACCGACTTCCGCACGTTCCTCTACCCCGGCGTCCTGGCGACGTCGGTGCTGTTCACCGCCGCGTTCGCGGGGATCTCGCTGGTCTGGGACCGGGAGTTCGGGTTCCTGCGGGAGATGATGGTGGCGCCGATCTCCCGTGCCTCGATCATCTGGGGCAAGTGCCTCGGCGGCGCGATCGTGGCGACCCTGCAGAGCCTGGTGCTGCTGGCGCTCCTCGGCACGGTCGGCATCCCGTACTCGCCGGTGCTGATCGCCGAGCTGATCGGCTGCCTGTTCCTCGGTGCCCTGCTGCTGACCGCGCTCGGCGTCCTGCTGTCGACCCGGATCAAGACCATCCAGGCGGCCATGCCGATCAGCCAGCTGCTGATCATGCCGATGATGTTCCTGTCGGGGTCCCTCTTCCCCATCGGGGGCCTGCCCGACTGGCTGGCCGTGCTCACCCGGCTGAACCCGCTCACCTACGTGGTCCAGCCGATGCGCCACTTCTCGCTGGAGCACCTGTCCCTGACCGCGGCGGAGCAGGAGCGGCTGGTGCCGGTGCTCACCTGGTTCGGGTGGGAGGTGCCGGTCGGCGTCCAGCTCCTCACCGTCGCCGCCATCACCCTCGGCCTCATCACGCTGGCGGCCCGGGTGTTCAAGACGACCGAGTGACCGATGGCGCTGTGCGCCTCCTGCGCCTGCCGATAACACCTGGGACGACGGGCGCGGCGCCCGGGAACGGGAGGACGGCATGGCGAAGGTGCTCGTGGTGGAGGACGAGGACGCCACCCGCGTGATGCTGGAGCGGCAGCTGACCTGGGCGGGCTACCGCGTCCGCGCGGCGTCCTCGGCCGAAGAGGCCACGGCGGTGCTCGACGGCGTCTTCACCCCCGACGTCGTCGTGACCGACATGTTCATGCCCGGTGGCAGCGGTCTGGGCCTGGCCGGCACGCTGCGGGCCCACTCGTCGTTCGCCGACCTGCCGGTGGTCTTCCTGAGCGGCCGGGCCCTGCCCGGTGACGTCGACGCCGGCCGGTCCCTCGGCGCCACCTTCCTGGCCAAGCCGTGCACCCTCGCCGACCTGGCCCGGGCGATCGACGCCGCGACGGGGGTGGACGGGATCGAGCTGGAGGACGTCGTCCGCCGCCGGCTCGGCGACGTCGCGGGCGTGGGGGAGGAGGCGGAACGAGCGCTGACGGCGCGGCTGCTGCGCACCTTCATCCTGACCGCACCGGCCGTCCTCACCACCCTCGAGGGGGCGGCCCGGCGCGCGGACGCCGCGGGTCTCGAGGCCGCCGCCCACCGCCTCGCCGGTGCCGCCGCGACCCTCGGTGCCGACGCGCTCGCCGCGGCCTGCCGAGCGCTCGAGGAGCGCGGCCGGGAGGGCGACGTCGCGGACGTCGCGGAGCAGGTGCGGGCGCTCGCCGAGCAGGTGGCGCGGATCCTCGAGGTCTTCACCGGGCTCGCCGAGGAGCTGGAGGAGGACGCGCTCGTCGAGGACGAGGACTCGCCCGCTCCCTGACCGCCCCCCCCGCGCCGCCTAGGGTGCTGCGGTGACCTCGCTGGCCGGTGCCGTCTGGCCGGAGATCCCCGAGCGGCCGCTGGTCGTCGTCCCCCTCGGCTCGGTGGAGCAGCACGGCCACCACCTGCCGCTCGGCACCGACACCGCGGTGGCCTGCGCCGTCGCGGGAGCGGCCGCCCCGTCGCTGGACGGCGCCCTGCTGGCGCCCGCCCTCGCCTACGGCGCCAGCGGGGAGCACGAGGGCTTCCCCGGCACGATCTCCCTCGGCACCGAGGCGCTGACCGGCCTGCTCGTCGAGTACGGCCGGTCGGCGTGCCGGTGGGCCGGCCGGGTGCTGGTGGTCAACGGGCACGGCGGCAACCTCGACGCCCTGCGGGTCGCCGTCCCGCAGCTGCGCGCCGAGGGCCGGGACGTCGCCTGGTTCGCCTGCGGGGTGCGCGGCGGCGACGCCCACGCGGGCCGCACCGAGACGTCGCTGATGTTGCACGTGGAACCGGGTGGGGTGCGTGAGGACCGCGCGGTCGCCGGCGAGACGTCACCGGTCCGCGACCTGCTGCCCCGCCTCCGGGCCGAGGGTGTCCGCAGGGTCAGCCCGACCGGTGTCCTCGGGGACCCCGCCGGGGCGTCGCCCGAGGAGGGCCTGGAGCTGCTCGACCGGCTGGTCGCGGCGCTGGTGGCGTCGGCGACCGCCTGGCAGGTGGCCGCCGACGGCCGGATCAGCTGAGACCGGATCAGCTGAGAGCGCCGGCGAACTCTGGCACCACGGTGTCCAGGGCGTAGAGCAGCCCCGGCGCCGAGGCGCTCGAGAAGGCGTTGAGCGTGGTGGTGTCGTCGAGGACGACGGCGCGCCCGTCCTGCACCGAGGGCAGGGCCTGCCACAGCGGGTTGCCGGTGAACTCCGAGGACTCCACGAAGATCGGGAAGACGACGGTCAGCTCGGCGTCGAGCAGGTTCAGCTGCTCCTCGCTCACCGGGATGAAGAAGTTCTCGGTCGCCTGGTCCTCGATGGCCTGCTTGTTCCGGAAGCCGAGCTGCTCCATGAACGCGACCCGGGCGTCGCCGCTCACGTAGGCGCCGAAGCCTTCCGACGTGTAGGCCCCCACGGCGACCTCGGTGCCGTCGAACTCGGGGTGCGCCTCGGCCGCGTCGGCGAACGCCTGCTCGACCTGGTCCTGCAGGTCGGCGGCCTCGTCGGTCTTGCCCAGTGCCTGGCCGACCAGCTCCAGCTGCTGCTGCCAGGTGGTCTGGTAGGGGCCCACGCCCTCGGGCTGCCCGATGGTCGGGGCGATCTGGCTGAGCAGGTCGTAGCGCTCCTGCGTGCCCGACGAGCGGGTGTCGAGGATCAGGTCGGGCTCCAGCGCCGCGATCTGCTCGAAGCTCGGCTCGAGGGTCTCGATCATCTCGGGCTCCTCGGTGTACCCCTGCTCCACCCAGTCGCCGAGGCCGTCCCCGCCCACCGCCAGCCAGTCGCTGGCGCCGACGGGCTCGACGCCCAGCGCCAGCGCCGTCTCCGCGTCGGACCAGCCGAGGGCCACGACCCGCGTCGGCTCCTCCTCCACGGTCACGTCGCCGAAGGCGGTGCCGACGGTGACCGGGAAGGCGTCGGACGAACCGGACGCCGCGCCGCCCGCCTCGGAACCGGAGCCGGAGTCCGAGCCGGAGTCGCTGCCCGAGCCGCAGCTGGTGACGACGAGGGCGGCGGCCAGCAGGGCGGCACCGCGGAGGGCGGGACGGGCAGACATGCGTGCTCCTTCAGAAGGTCAGGTAAGGCTGACCTAAGCACACCGGGCGGCCCGTCGGATCATCGGTCCCCCTGCTGGTCCCGGTCCCGCGAGCTCCACCCGTCCCGGCGCAGCCTCTCGAAGCCGTCGAGGAGCACGTCGAGGGCGAACTCGTACTCGAACTGCTCGTCGCACCCCCCACCCACGCCGGAGAGGTCGTCCCCGGCCGTCGCCGTGGCGATCGCCAGAATGCTGGGGAAGCGCTCGCCGAGCTCGCGGGCCATCGCCGCCCGCGCCTCGGGCGGAGGTGGCGCCGCGCCGGGATCCCCCGTCTCGTCGAACAGCTCCGGGCTGAAGCCCCAGATCCGGTTGCCGAGCGCGTGCATGACGTGGTGGGTGAGGTCCGCGGAGAAGCCACCGCCCAGGAAGGTGCCGGCGACGGCGTCCATGTAGCCGAGGACGGCGAGGCTCCGTTTGCGGCGCGACTCGATGGCCTGGCGGGCCCACCGGTGGCGGACGACGACGGCTCGCGCGGACAGGAGCCGCTGCCGGAGGGCGGCCTGCCAGTCCTGTCCGGGATCCGGCGGCGCGAACTCGCCGATGACGACGTCGACCATCCCGTCGAGCAGCTCGTCCTTGCCGGCGACGTGCTTGTAGAGAGCCATCGGGACGACGCCGAGCTCCTGCGCGAGCCGGCGCATGCTCACCGCCTCGATGCCGGCCTCGTCGGCGAGGCCCACGGCGCGGCGGAGTACGCGGTCACGGCTCAGTGGCACGCGCCGTGCGGCTTCCTCGGCCACCTCCACCTCCGGCTCGGTCAACGACGGTGCTTGACAGGTGTACAGCGTACACCTACTGTCTCGCTTCAGCGGTGTACGCCGTACACCACACCAGAGCAGGAGGACGAATGGACGGGTCGAGGAGGACGGCGGTGGTCACGGGGGTGTTCTTCCTGGTGGCCGCCTTCCCCGCGATGGCGGCGCTGGCGCTGTACCAGCCGCTGCTCGGGGACGAGGGGTGGGTGCTGGGCGCCGGGTCGGGCGCGGGGATCCGCGTCGGCGCGTTCCTGGAGGTCCTGGTGGCGATCTCCGTGGCCGGGACGGCGATCACGCTCTACCCCGTCCTGCGCCGGCGGCACCACGGGTTCGCGCTGGGGTACGTCTGCGGGCGGCTGCTGGAGGCCACGCTCATCGTCGTCGGCATCCTCGCCCTGCTTGCCGTCCTCACCCTGCGGCAGGAGCCGGCCGGGTCGGACGACGGCCTGGTCGCGGTCGCGCGCGGGCTCGTGGCCTTCCACGACTGGACGTTCCTCTTCGGGCCGAACATCGCCCTCGGGGTGAACACGACGCTGCTGGCCTGGATGGTGCTCCGCTCCGGCCTGGTGGCCCGGTGGATCCCGCTGCTGGGGCTGGTCGCCGGCCCGCTCATCTTCGTCTCCGCGGTCGCCGTCCTCGCCGGGCGCTACGAGCAGGTCTCCGTCGCGGGCACCGTCGCCGCGCTGCCGGTGTTCGCCTGGGAGATGAGCCTGGCTGCGTACCTGCTGGCGAAGGGGTTCCGGCCGGCGGGTGCCGCCCCCGCGCCGGCCGCGAGGCCGGTACCGGTCCCGGCCTGATCACGACGCGGGCTCGTTCCCGGGCGGCCCGGCGGGACGCGGCTACTGTCCCGCACCGGGAACGGGCCCCCGGGACGCCGGACGGACCCCCGGACGGAGGGTGGACCAGCGATGACCCAGCAGACGACGCCGGTGGCGGGCGTCCCCGAGGCGCCCGGCCCTCGCGTGGCGGTCGAGACCAACGGCATCAACGTCATCGACGAGAGCGAGCGCAAGGGCACGCCCCGCCAGCTGTTCTGGCCGTGGTTCGGGGCGAACGTCAGCGTCCTCGGCCTGGCCTACGGCTCGTTCCTGCTCGGCTTCGGCATCTCGTTCTGGCAGGCCGTCGTCGCCGGGGTCGTCGGCATCGTCGTGTCCTTCCTGCTCTGCGGCCTGGTCGCCATCGCCGGCAAGCGGGGCTCGGCCCCGACGCTGGTCCTGAGCCGCGCCGCGTTCGGCGTCGACGGCAACAAGGTGCCCTCGATCCTGTCCTGGGTGCTGACCGTGGGCTGGGAGACCGTCCTCGTCTCCCTGGCCACCCTGGCGACGTCGACGGTGTTCACCCAGCTCGGCTGGAGCGGCGGCACGGCGACCCAGGTCGTCGCCCTGCTCGTGGTCGCGGCCCTCGTCGTCGCCGGCGGGGTGCTGGGCTTCGACCTGATCATGCGCATGCAGACGGTCATCACCGTCGTCACCGGCGTCCTGACCGTGGTCTACATCGCCCTGGTCGCGAAGGAGATCGACTGGTCCGCCGTCACGTCGGCGCCGTCGGGCTCGACCGCCGTCTTCATCGGGGCGCTGGTCTTCGTGATGACCGGCTACGGCTTCGGGTGGGTGAACGCGGCGGCCGACTACTCGCGCTACCTGCCGCGCCGGGCCTCGACCCGCGGCGTCGTCGCCTGGACGACGTTCGGTGGGGCGCTGGCGCCGGTGGTGCTGCTGCTCGTGGGCCTGCTGCTCGCCGGGTCGGACCCGGAGCTCTCGGCCGCCATCGGCGCGGACCCGATCGGCGCCCTCGGCACGATCCTGCCGACCTGGTTCCTGGTGCCGTTCGTCCTCGTCGTGGTCCTCGGCCTCATCGGCGGGGCCCTGCTGGACATCTACTCGTCGGGGCTGTCCCTGCTCGCCGCCGGCGTCCGGGTGCCCCGCCCGGTGGCGGCGCTCATCGACGGCGTGCTGATGGTCCTGGGCACGGTCTTCGTCGTCTTCGTCGCCGACGAGTTCTTCTTCCAGTTCCAGGGCTTCCTCATCACCCTCGGCGTCCCGATCGCCGCGTGGTGCGGGATCGTGCTGGCCGACCTCGCGCTGCGCCGGCGCGACTACGCCGAGCCGGAGCTCTACGACCCGCGGGGCCGCTACGGCAGCGTGCAGCCCGTCCCGCTCGCCCTCCTGCTGCTCGGCACGGTCGTCGGCTGGGGCCTGGTCACCAACACCTACGCCGGCTGGCTCGACTGGCAGGGCTACCTGCTGGGAGCCGTCGGGCTGGGTGGACGCGAGGGCGACTGGGCCTACGCCAACCTCGGCGTCCTGGCCGCCTTCCTGATCGGTCTGCTCGGCACCCTCGCCCTCCGGCGGAACGCCGTCCGGGCGCAGGAGATGATCGCCGGGTGAGCGCACCGCAGCTCGAGGGCTGGCTCGTCGTCGTCGACCTCCAGCACGTCTTCGGCGACCCGGACTCGCCCTGGACCGCGCCCCGGTTCGAGGAGATCCGGCCGCGGATCCGCCGGCTGGTCGAGGCCTTCGGCGACCGCGTGGTCTGGACCCGCTTCGTCGCGCCGGCCCAGCCGGTCGGTGCGTGGAAGGAGTACTACCAGCAGTTCGGGTTCGCGCTGGTGCCGCCGGAGCACCACCTCTACGGGCTGGTCGAGGACATCGGGTCGCACCCCGTCGTCGACGCCACCACGTTCGGCAAGTGGGGGCCGGACCTCGCCGAGGTCGTCGGCGAGGGGCCGCTGACGGTGGTCGGCGTGGCCACCGACTGCTGCGTCATCTCCACCGTCCTGCCGGCGGCCGACGCCGGCGTGCCGGTGCGCGTGGTGGGCGACGCGTGCGCCGGCTCCTGCGACGACGACCACGACCGGGCGCTCCGCATCATGGGGCTGTACGCGCCGCTGGTGGAGGTCATGACCACCGACGAGGTGCTGGCCGGCCGGTGATCCCGGCCCCCGAGGACCCGCTCCCGCGCGGGTTCGCCGTCCGCCTCGACCCCCGGACCCGCCGGCGCCCCGGCGGCGCCCTGCTCGGCGGGTCGCCGCTGCGGCTCCTGCGGCTCTCGCCCCGGGCCCGCGGGCTGCTGGCCGGCGACCGGCTGGTCGTCGGCGACGCGACGTCGGCGACGCTGGCGGCACGGCTGCTCGACGCCGGGCTGGCGCACCCGGAGCTGCCACCGCGGGCCGCCGCCGACGTCACCGTCGTCGTCCCGGTGAAGGACCGGGCCGTGGACCGGCTGCTCGCCGGGTTGCGCGCCGACCCGGGGACGGCGGACCTGCCCGTGGTCGTGGTGGACGACGGCTCCGCGGTCCCGGTGTGCGCTCCCGGGGCCCTGGTGCTCCGCCACGAGAGCCCGCGGGGCCCCGCGGCCGCGCGGAACGCCGGGCTGCGGGCGGCGACCACGCCGTTCGTCGCGTTCGTCGACTCCGACTGCGTCCCGCGCCCGGGCTGGCTCGACCGGCTGCGGCCGCACCTCGACGACCCGCGGCTGGCCGTCGTCGCCCCGCGGATCACCGCGCTGGGGTCGGCCGGCTGGTTCGCCGCCTACGAGGCGGCGGTCAGCGCGCTGGACATGGGGCCGCACCCGGCCCCGGTCCGCCCCGGCTCCGCGGTCTCCTACGTGCCCAGCGCGGCGCTGCTCGCCCGCCGGTCGGCCGTCGGCGCGGGTTTCGACGAGGCGATGCGGGTGGCCGAGGACGTCGACCTGGTGTGGCGGCTGGCCGCGGCCGGGTGGCGGGTGCGCTACGAGCCGGCGGCCGAGGTTGCCCACGCCCATCCCGGGACGACGGGGGAGTGGCTGCGCCGCCGCGCCTTCTACGGCACCGGCGCCGCGCTGCTGGCCGCCCGGCACGGCAGGGCGGTGGCGCCCCTGGTGATCGCCCCGGAGACGGCGGCCGCGTGGGCGCTGGCGCTGGCCGGCCGTCGCGGGGCAGCCGCGGGCCTGCTCGCGCTCACGACCGCCCGCCTGGCGCGGAAGCTGGGCCGGTCGGGGGAGCGGCCACCCGTCGGCTTCGCGGCGCTCCTCGTCGCCCGGGGGACCGCCGCCTCCGGCCGCGCGCTGGCCCGGTCGGTCACCCGTCACCACTGGCCGGTGGCCCTGCTCGGGGCCCTGGTCTCCCGGCGCGTCCGTCGCGCCGTGCTCGCCGTCGCCACCGCCGACGCCGTCCTCGGCTGGTGGCCGCACCGCGGCCGGGTGGGACCGGTCCGTTTCGCCGCCGCGCGGCGGCTGGAGGACCTCGCGTACGGCGCCGGGGTGTGGGCAGGGGCCGCCCGCACACGCGACGTCCGGGCACTGCTCCCGGCGCGCCCGGAATGATCCGGCCCCGCCGGGTCTTGTCGACCTGACGTAGTGCGGTTCGGCCAGCGTCGGTCCCCGCGACGACGCGACCCGAGAGAGAAGACGTGACAGCCCTCCAGGACCGGCCGACCGCCACCGTCCCCGCCCCGCCCGCCGTCGAGCGCCCGGGGGTGGCCAGGACGGCGCTCGTCCTCGGCGGCTTCGTCGCCATCGGGCCGCTGACCATCGACATGTACCTGCCGGCGCTGCCCACGATCACGCGGGAGCTGGAGACGACGGCCAGCGCCGTGCAGCTGACGCTCACCGGCACCCTGATCGGCCTCGCGCTCGGCCAGCTCGTGCTGGGGCCGGTCTCCGACGCGCTGGGCCGCAAGCGGCCGTTGCTCGCGGGCACCGCGCTGCACGTCCTCGCCTCGCTGCTGGTGCTCGTCGCCCCGAACCTGGCCGTGCTCGGCGCGCTGCGGGTCCTGCAGGGCGTCGGGACGGCGGCCGGCGCGGTCATCGCGATCGCGATCGTGCGCGACCTGTACGACGGGCGGGCCGCCGCCACGATGCTCTCCCGCCTGTTCCTCGTGCTCGGCGCGGCCCCGGTCCTGGCGCCCACCATCGGCGGCGAGCTGCTGCGGTTCACTTCCTGGCGCGGGATCTTCGCCTTCCTCGCCGTCTACGGCGTGCTGATGATCACGGTCGGCATCCGGTCGCTGCCGGAGACGCTCCCGCCCGAGCGGCGGCAGAGCAGCGGCGTCCGGGGCACCCTGCGCGGGTACCGCGGCCTCTTCCGCGACCGCGCCTACGTGGGCCTGGTGCTGGTCGCCGGCCTGACGATGGCGGGTCTGTTCAGCTACGTCTCGGGTTCGGCGTTCGTCTACCAGGGCGAGTTCGGGCTCGACGAGCAGCAGTTCGGCCTGCTCTTCGGTGCGGGCGCCTTCTGGCTGATCGCCGCCACGCAGCTCAACCCGGTGCTCCTGCGCCGCTGGTCGCCGCAGCAGCTGCTGGTCACCGGCACGGTGGTCGGCGCCGCCGCCGGCGGTGCGCTGGTCGTCCTCGCGGCGACCGGGACGGGCGGGCTGTGGGCGGTCGCCGGCAGCCTGTGGGCGGTGCTCGCCGCCTGCGGCCTGGCGCTGCCCAACGCGCCGGCGCTGGCCCTCTCCCGCCACGGCGACGCGGCCGGCACGGCGGCGGCGCTGCTGGGCGCCATCCAGTTCGGCGTCGGGGCCGTCGTCTCGCCGGTGGTCGGGCTCCTCGGCAACGACGCGGTCGCCATCGGCACCGTCGTCGTCTCGGCGCTGGTGCTCGCCCTCGTCGTCCTCGTGGCCGTCGTCCGGCCGTGGGAGCTCCCCGTGCCCGACGACGACGCGCTCCCGGCCGCCGCGCACTGACCTGCGGGCGGCCCCGCTCTGGTGGAACGGGCCGCGAACGGCCACGATGGCCGTGACATGAGCCACCGCTGGCGGAGCGTCCCGTGCCGTCGGCCGTGAACCCCTGGCTGGCGCTCCCCGCGGGGCGCCCCGGCCCGGACCACGACCGACGGCTGCGCGCTGCCCACGAACGCCTCGTCACCGGCACCGCGCCGGCCGACGACTCGGTACGCCGGGTGGTCCGCGAATCCTGGGACCGCTCCCTGGGCAGCGGCGTGGACCCCGACGGCGCCCAGCCCCCGCCGGTCGACCTGGTCGACGACGAGCTGATCGCCTACCGCGAGGCGCACCCGCTCGCCCCGGTGATGCCGGTGATCCGGCGGCTGCTGGTCGAGGACGCCGAGGACGACCGGATGATCGTCGCGGTCACCGACGCCGGCGGCCGGATGCTGTGGGTGGAGGGCGACTCGGCCCTGCGGTCGCGGGCGGCCGGCATGCACTTCGTCGAGGGGGCGAGCTGGGCGGAGGCGGTCGCGGGCACGAACGCCCCGGGGACGGCGCTGGCCGTCGACCACGCCGTCCAGATCTACGGCAGCGAGCACTACCGGCGGCCGGTGCAGCCGTGGAGCTGCTCCGCCGCTCCGGTGCACCACCCGCTGACCGGCGTCCTGCTCGGCGCGATCGACGTGACCGGCGGGGACCACGTGGCCAGCCCGCACGTGCTCACCCTGGTGCGGGCGACCGTGGCCGCCGTCGAGTCCGAGCTGCGCTGGCAGCACCGCGAGCAGCTGCAGCGGGGGAGTCGTCCCGCGCCGCTGCAGCGGCTGGGCCCGCGGCTCGAGGTGCTCGGCCGGGAACGGGCGCGGCTGGCCCTGCCCTCCGGGCCGGTCGAGCTCTCGCTGCGCCATTCCGAGCTGCTGCTCCTGCTCGCGGAGGCCGCCGTCGCCGGGGAGGGCAGGACGGCGTCCCAGCTGGCCGCCGAGTGCCACCCCGGTGAGGCGGCGGAGGTCACGGTGAGGGCGGAGCTGTCGCGGCTGCGCCGGCTCGTCGGACCCGAGCTGGTCGGCTCCCGGCCCTACCGGCTGACCGGCCGCCTCGACACCGACCTCGACCGGGTCCGGCGGCTGCTCGCGCGGGGAGCGGTCGGGGAGGCGCTCGAGCGCTACCCGGGGGCCGTGCTGCCCGGGTCACGCGCCCCGGGCGTGGCCACCGCCAGGGAGCGGGTGGCCGCGCTGCTGCGGCAGGCGGTGCTGCGCAGCCGGCGTCCCGAGCTGCTGCTCCGCTACGCGCAGCTGCCCGAGGCCCGGGACGACGTCGCCGTCTGGCAGACCTGCCTGGAGTGGCTGCCGGCCAGCTCGCCGCGCCGGGCCGCGGCGGCGACGCACCTGTTGCGCCTGAGACGGACGACGCGGACGCGCTGACCCCCGGGAATGCGCCGAGGGGTGGTGGTCTTGGCTGGTGGAGTGAGTGCCGCTCCTCCCGCCGACAGCCCGCCCACGAGCACCGTCCGCGTGGTGGTCGCCATCGTCGCGCTGGCGCTGGGCGGGTTCGCGATCGGCACCACCGAGTTCGTGACCATGGGCCTGCTGCCCGACATCGGCGACGGCGTGGGCGTCGACATCCCCACGGCCGGTCACGTGATCTCCGCGTACGCGGTCGGCGTGGTGGTGGGCGCCCCGGTCATCGCGGCGGTGAGCGCCCGGCTCCCGCGGCGCGCGCTGCTGGTCGGCCTCATGGGCTTCCTGCTCCTCGGCAACGCCCTGACCGCGCTGGCGCCCGGCTACCGCACGCTGCTGGTCGCCCGCTTCGTGGCCGGGCTGCCGCACGGCGCCTACTTCGGGGTCGCCTCCCTCGTCGCCGCCGCCCTCGTGGCGCCGCGGCTGCGCGGACGCGCGGTGAGCTCGGTGATGCTCGGGCTGTCGGTCGCGCTGGTCGCCGGCGTGCCGGCCGCGACGTGGCTGGGCCAGGGGCTCGGCTGGCGCTCGGCCTACTGGCTGGTGGTCGTCCTGGCCCTGGCCACGATGGGGGCCGTGCTCGCGGTCGTCCCGTCCATGCCCGGGCGCCCCGACGCCACGGTCCGCGGCGAGCTGGGTGCCCTCCGCCGCCCGCAGGTGCTGCTCACCCTGGCGGTCGGCATCGTCGGGTTCGGCGGCATGTTCGCGCTGTACAGCTACATCGCGCCGCTGGTCACCGACGTCGCGGACCTCTCCCGCGGCACCCTGCCCGTGGTGCTCTTCGTCTACGGGATCGGCGGGGTCGTCGGGACGGCGCTGGCCGGCCGGCTCGGCGACTGGGCGCTGTTCCCCTCGCTGGCCGGCTCGCTGGTCACCCTGATGGCCGTCCTCGCCGTCACCGCGCTCGTCGCACCGTGGGCGCCCGCGCTCGTGGTCGGCGTGCTGCTCGTGTCGATCAGCGGCTCGACCCTCGCCATCCTCCTGCAGCTGCGCCTGATGGAGACGGCGGGCGAGGCCCAGATGCTCGGGGCCGCGCTCAACCACTCGGCGCTCAACCTGGCCAACGCCCTGGGCGCCTGGGTCGGCGGCCTGGTGATCGCCGCCGGACTGGGCTACCGCGCACCCAGCGCCGTCGGGGCCGGCCTCGCCGCTGCGGGCCTGGTCCCGCTGGTGATGTCCGCCGTCCTGCGCCGCCGGGAGCGGCGGGCCACTGTCCCGGCCCCGACGGCGGAGCGCGTCCCCGTCGCCTGACGTGCAACCCGGATGCAACGTTTCCGATCGTCGTCCGAGGGGCGAGAAGCCCGGATTTCCGGGCCTTTCGCCCGCGGAACGGCCGCCGGGACTCCCGAGCCTGGACTGACCCTCGCTCGGCGATGCAGACTCCGCCTGTACCCCGGGACGTGACCGGGGCCACACCTGTGAGCGGAGGATCGGTGACGCAGATCAACGTGCGGGTCGACGGGGCGTCCTACAGCGACGACGTCGAACCACGAACACTCCTCGTGCACTACCTGCGTGAGCAGCTGGGCAAGGTCGGGACGGTCGTCGGCTGCGACACCAGCAACTGCGGCGCCTGCACCGTCCACCTCGACGGCGAGGCCGTGAAGAGCTGCACCGTCTTCGCCGTCCAGGCCGACGGCAGCGAGGTCACGACGATCGAGGGCATCTCGCAGAACGGGACCCTGCACCCGATGCAGAAGGCCTTCCACGAGATGCACGGCCTGCAGTGCGGGTTCTGCACGCCCGGCATGATCATGGCCTCGATCGACCTGGTGAACGACAACCCGAGCCCGAGCGAGGACGAGGTCCGCGAGGGCATCGAGGGCAACCTCTGCCGCTGCACCGGCTACCAGAACATCGTCCGCGCGGTGCAGCAGGCCGCCGCGGAGATGAACGGCGGCGCGTCGGCGACCTCGCCGGCCGCCGTCGACACCGCGGCCGCTCCCCACGTGGCGGTGCAGTCATGACCATGGTCGAGGAACCCACCACCACCGCGCCGGAGCGCGAGGTCGGCAAGGCGCGCAAGCGCAAGGAGGACGCCCGCCTCATCACCGGGAAGACCACGTGGACCGACAACATGGTCCTGCCGGGGATGCTCCACCTCGCCGTCGTCCGCAGCCCCGTCGCGCACGCCAAGATCACCGGCGTCGACGTGACCGCCGCCCAGCAGGCGCCGGGCGTCATCGCCGTCTTCACCGGCCAGGACTTCAAGGAGGAGCAGGGGTCGATCCCCTGCGCCTGGCCGGTGACGCCGGACATGGTCAACCCCGGGCACCCCTCGATCGCCGTCGACGAGGTCAACCACGTGGGCGAGGCGGTCGCCGTCATCGCCGCCCGCAGCAAGGCCGCGGCCCAGGACGCCGTCGAGCTCGTCGACGTCGACTACGACCTGCTGCCCGTCGTCCTCGACATGGAGGTGGCGACCGGGGAGAACCCGGCCCTGTGCCACGACCACATCGAGTCGAACGAGTCGTTCAGGTTCGTGTTCGACGCCGGTGACGCCGGCACGGGCGCGGACACCGAGCAGGCGTTCGCCGACGCCGACGTCGTCGTCAGCCGGCGCTTCGTCCAGCAGCGGCTGATCCCGGCGTTCATGGAGCCGCGGGCCGTCGTCGTCCAGCCGCAGGGCGACAACTACACGATGTGGTCCTCCACCCAGGTCCCGCACATCCTGCGGCTGATGCTGGCGATGGTGACCGGGACGCCGGAGCACAAGCTGCGGGTCATCGCCCCCGACGTGGGAGGCGGGTTCGGCGGCAAGCTGCAGGTCACGCCGGAGGAGGTGATCAGCCTCCTGGTGGCCAAGCGGCTCGGGAAGCCGGTCAAGTGGGCCGAGACCCGCAGCGAGTCGCTGATGAGCGCCCACCACGGGCGCGACCAGATCCAGTACATCGACATCGCCGCCGACCGCGAGGGCAACGTCAAGGGCCTGAAGGTCCACATCCTCTCCGACATGGGCGCCTACCTGCGCCTGGTCAGCCCGGGGGTGCCGGTCCTGGGCGCGTTCATGTACGTCGGCATCTACAAGTTCCCGGCCTACCGCTTCGACTGCCAGGGAGTCTTCACCAACAAGACGCCGACCGACGCCTACCGCGGCGCCGGCCGGCCGGAGGCCACGTTCGCGATCGAGCGGATCATGGACGAGCTCGCCGTCGAGCTGGACATGGACCCGCTGGAACTGCGCCGCAAGAACTGGATCGGCGCCGACGAGTTCCCCTTCACCACCGCCGCCGGTCTCGAGTACGACAGCGGCGACTACGAGCAGGCCACCCAGCAGGCGCTCCAGCTGCTCGGCTACGACGAGCTCCGCGAGGAGCAGCGTCGCCGGCGCGAGTCGAACGACCCGGTGCAACTCGGCATCGGCTTCTCCACCTTCACCGAGATGTGCGGGCTGGCGCCGTCCCGGGTGCTCGGCTCGCTGTCCTACGGGGCGGGTGGCTGGGAGCACGCCTCGATCCGCATGCTGCCCACCGGCAAGGTCGAGGTGGTCACCGGTTCGACGCCGCACGGGCAGGGGCACGAGACGGCGTGGAGCCAGCTCGTCGCCGACGAGCTGGGCGTGCCGTTCGAGGACGTCGAGGTGCTGCACGGCGACACGTCGGTGTCGCCGCGCGGCCTGGACACCTACGGCTCCCGCTCGCTGGTGGTCGGCGGGGCGGCGGTGGTCAACGCCTCCCAGAAGGTGATCGCGAAGGCCCGCAAGGTCGCCGCCCACCTGATGGAGGCCAGCGAGGAGGACCTCGAGTTCGCGGGTGGGTCCTTCTCGGTCCGCGGGACGCCGGGCACGTCGCTGTCGATCCAGGAGATCGCGCTGGCCACGTTCGCGGCGCACAACTTCCCCGAGGGCGTCGAGCCCTCGATCGACGCCGACGCCACCTTCGACCCGGTGAACTTCTCCTTCCCGCACGGGACGCACATCTGCGCCATGGAGGTCGACACCGAGACCGGCATGGTGAAGATCCGCAAGTACGCGTGCGTCGACGACGTCGGGAAGATCGTCAACCCGCTCATCGTCGAGGGGCAGGTCCACGGCGGGCTGGCCCAGGGGATCGCGCAGGCCCTGTACGAGGAGGCCGTGTACGACGCCGACGGCAACCTCACCACCGGCACCTTCGTCGACTACCTGGTGCCCTCGGCGGCCGACCTGCCGCACTTCGACACCGGCAACACGGTGCACGAGGCGCCCGGCAACCCCATCGGCGCCAAGGGCGTCGGTGAGGCGGGCTGCATCGCGTCGACCCCGGCGGTCGTCAACGCCGCGCTCGACGCCGTCCGGCACCTGGGCGTGTCCGACATCCGGATGCCGCTGACCCCGGAACGGGTCTGGCGGGCCCTCCACGAGGGAGGGGACGGCGGAGGACGCGCGACCGCCGGCACGAACGCCTACGGCGGGGCGCAGACCGAGACCACCGCCGGTGTCGCGACCGACGCTTCCTCGCTGGGAGGGGACCGATGATTCCCGCACCGTTCGCCTACGCCCGCCCGTCGACCGTGGACGAGGCGCTGCAGGCCGTGGCGTCCGGCGGCGAGGACGTGAAGATCCTCGCCGGCGGGCAGTCGCTCATCCCGGTCATGCGCCTGCGGCTGGCCGCCCCGGAGACGGTGGTGGACCTGACGAAGGTCGCCGAGCTCCGCGGCGTGCGCGAGGAGGGGGACGCGATCGTCGTCGGCGCGATGACGACGCACTCCGACGTCATCTCCGACCCGCTGGTCGCGCGGTACGCGCCCCTGGTGGCGCAGGCGACCGAGACGGTGGCCGACCGGCAGGTGCGCCACCGGGGGACCTTCGGCGGGGCGCTGGCCCACGCCGACCCCGCCGGCGACCTGCCGGCCGTGGCGCTGGCCCTCGACGCGGAGTTCGTGATCGCGGGGCTCTCGGGGCGTCGCACGGTGCCCGCCGCGGACTTCTTCGTGGACTACCTGACCACCGCGCTCGAGGAAGGGGAGCTGCTCGTCGAGATCCGCCTGCCCAAGCGCGAGGGCTGGGGCATGCACTACGAGAAGTTCAACCGCGTGGCGCAGGCCTGGTCCATCGTCGCGGTGGCCGCGGCGGTGCGGATGGAGGGCGGCCGGATCGCCGAGGCGCGGGTCGGGCTGACCAACATGGGGCCGACGCCGCTGCGGGCGACCGCGGTCGAGTCGGCGCTGGCCGGGGCCGAGGCGACGGCGGAGGCGATCGCCACCGCGGCCGAGCACGCGGCGGAGGGCACCAGCCCGAGCAGCGACCTCAACGCCCAGGCCGACTACCGCCAGCACCTGGTCACGGTGCTCACTCGCCGTGCGGTCACCGCGGCCGCCGGGCTGTAGCGTCCAGAAGAACTCGTCCGTTCCGGCCGGTCCGCCCTAGGGTGGTCCGGCCGGAACGCACCGTCCAGGAGGTCCAGCCGTGCAGTTGGAGAACTCGTTCACCGTGCCCGTGCCGATCGACGAGGCATGGCGGGTGCTCCTCGACATCGAGCGGATCGCGCCCTGCATGCCCGGCGCGGCGCTCGACTCCGTGAACGGTGACGAGTTCACCGGCCGCGTGAAGGTCAAGCTCGGCCCCATCAACCTGACCTACCAGGGCAAGGCGTCGTTCATCGAGAAGGACGAGGCCGCCCACCGCGCCGTCATCGACGCGCGGGGCAAGGACCAGCGGGGCAACGGGACGGCGGCGGCGGTGGTCACCGCGAAGCTCGCCGCCGAGGGGTCGACCACCCGCGTCGACGTGCTGACCGACCTCAACATCACCGGGCGGCCCGCCCAGTTCGGGCGCGGCGTGATGACCGACGTCGGCAACAAGCTGCTGGGGCAGTTCGCGGACAAGCTCGCCGCCCAGCTCGGTGAGGGCGACGCCCAGGGCGATGCCGCACGGGCCGAGACGGCCGCGCAGAAGGCGGCCGCCACGGTGACCGGCGCCGTCGAGGAGGTCGCCGCCTCGGTCGAGCAGACCGCCGGGAACGGAGCTGCCGGGCAGGCGGTGAAGAAGGCGGCGGCCGGGACGAAGAAGGCCGCTGCGGCCGCGACCGACGAGGTGAGCGCGACGAGCGCGGTGGATCCAGCGAAGGCTCCGGCGAAGAAGGCGCCCGCGAAGAAGGCGGCGGCGGCCAAGAGCGCGCCCGCCAAGACCGCTCCGGTGAAGGCCGTGCCACCGCTGCCCGACGCCGGGCCCGCCGCGACCGACACCGCGCCGGCGAGCACGGACGCGGCTCCGGCGTCGGCCGACACCGCGCCGGCCGCGGCGTCTCCGGCGAAGGCACCCAGCGGCCCGCCGTCCGGGCCCACCGCGCCCCCGACCCGCCCCGCCACCGGCGCGCCGGTGCGGAGCGTGCCGTCGGCCGGCCCGAGGACCGTGACCCCGCCGCAGCATGAGCCCGAGCCGATCGACCTGCTCGAGGTCGCGGGCGGTGCCGCCATGGCGCGCTACGCCGCGCCCGCGGCGGGCATCGCCGGGGTGCTGCTGCTCCTCACCCTGCTGCTCCGCCGGCGCCGCCGGCGTTCCCGCCGCTGACGGTTCCGTCGTGCCGGCGGCCGCTCGCCGGCCTGAGCACGGCGTGACGTCGGGGCTGCACGCCGGCCACGGAGTTCGACGGCTTCCCCTGCGAGGTCGTGATGATCGCCGACCAGAGGTGATCTCCACCCGGATTCGCAGGTCACCCCCCTGACCAGCCAGAACTGTCGTACCCCGGGCGTACGTTCGCTCATGTGTTCGAGGGTGGTGGGTTCGGGGTCGGCGTGACGGTCACGTCCGTCGACGTGGGCCCGCCGGAGCCGGAGTTCCTGCCGGCGGGGGTGACCGCGCGGGATACGCGGCTGGGTGAGCTGCTGCCGGTCTCCTCGCGCACCGACGCCGAGCTGGCCGTCGAGCTGCAGCGGATCGAGCAGGTGGAGGGGCAGCTGGCCGCCTACAAGCTGGAGGTGGTCGCCGAGCTGGCCGACCGCCGCCCCGACACCCACGACCGGCAGCTGGGCGAGCCGGGTGCGGCGTCGCCGGACTGGCTGCCCGGGCCGGGCCGGGAGCCGGCGGCGGGGGTGAGCGAGTTCTTCGCCGACGAGCTGGCGATGGTCCTGGGCTGCTCCCGGACGGCGGCGACGAAGCTGGCCGACTGCGCGCTGCTGCTGCGCGACCGGCTGCCCGCGACGTGGGCGGCGCTGGCCGACGGGGAGGTGGACTGGCCGCGGGCCCGGGCGCT
>NZ_QCZF01000005.1 GCF_003075095.1 Blastococcus litoris | reverse complement strand
GGCTGCAGGAGCGGGCCGCGAGCTCCGGCCTGGTCGACCCGGTGGCCGCGGTGAACCGGACCGCCGAGGACGAGGGGACCCGGCGCTTCGGGGCGGAGCCCGGCGCGCTGGCCCGCGAGGTCGGCTGCGCGACGGTGGTGGGCCGGGCCGCGACCCTGGCCGCGGCCGTGCCGGGGGTGGAGGTCACCCGGGCCGACGTCCTGCCCGACGACCCCGACGAGCTGGCCGCGGTGCTGGCAGGCTGCCCGCTCGCCCTCGTCACGCTCAACCAGCTGACCGACGCGGGCCGGCCCGGTGTGGAGAAGACCGACGACGGCACCGAACCCGAGCCGCGGGCCGCGGCCCTGCTGCGCATCGATCGGGCCGTGGGCCAGCTGCGGGCAGCCGTGGCCGCCATGCCCGGGGAGACCCTCCTGCTGCTCGCCGGGATCTCCGAGGTCAACGACGGCCGGCCGCAGCTGCACGTCGGTCTGGCGGCGGGCCCGGGCTTCCCCGCGGGCACCTGGTTGAGCTCCGCCAGCACCGGCCGGGCGCCCTACGCCCAGCTCATCGACCTGGCACCGACCGCGCTGCGCGCGCTGGGGCTCGACCGGCCCGCGTCGATGAACGGCCAGCCGCTGCGGGCGGCGGGGGAGCGACCCGACCTCGCGACGGCGGTCGGTCAGCTCCAGGACATGAACACCGCCGCGACGGTGCACCACCGCAACGTCGGCGCCTTCTTCTGGGTGCTCGTGGTGCTCTCGGCCGCCGTGGTGCTCCTCGGCATCGCGGTGCTGGGTGGCTGGCAGCGGCGCCCGGCGGCGTCGTCGCCGGGTGCTGGCACCCGCGGCCTGCTGCGGCTGCTCGCGCTGGTGGTCGCCGCCGTCCCCGCCGCGACGTACCTCGCCGGGCTGTTCCCGTGGGAGCGGGCCGCCGCACCGGTGCCCGCGCTGGTCACCGCCGTGGCGGCCGCCGATCTCGTCGTGGTGGCGCTGGCGCTGGCCGGACCGTGGCGGCGTTCCCGCGTCGGCCCGCCCCTGGTCGTCCTGGCGGTCACGCTGGCGACGCACCTGCTCGACGTCCTCACCGGGTCCACGCTCGAGCTGAACGGTCTGCTCGGCTACGACGCGATCGTCGCCGGCCGCTTCACCGGCTTCGGCAACCTCACCTTCGGCACGCTCTCGGCGAGCGCGCTGCTGGTGACGGCCGCGGTCGCCACCGCGGCCGGGCGCCGGGCCGGTCCGGGCCGCGCCCGCGCGGTCACCGGTGCCACGGTGGTCGTCGTCGGCCTGGTCGTGGTCGCCGTCGTCGGCGCCCCGTCCCTGGGCCGCGACTTCGGCGGCGTCCTGTCGGCGATGCCCGGTTTCCTCCTGCTGGGCATGCTGCTGACCCGCGTCCGGGTGACGCTCCTGCGGCTGGTCGCCATCCTCGGCGTCGCCGTCGTCGCGGTCGGCACCGTCGCCGTCCTGGACTGGACGGGCCCCGCCGAGGACCGCAGCCACCTGGGGCGGTTCGTCGAGCAGGTGCTGACCGGCGAGGCGTGGACGGTGATCAGCCGCAAGGCGCAGGCCAACCTGGACATCCTGCTCGGCAGCCCCCTGGCGTGGATGCTGCCGGTGGCGCTGGTCGCCGCGGTCTGGCTGCTGCGCCCCGGCGGGCTGCTGCGCGGGGGCGCCGGGCTGCCGCCCGCTGATGCCGCCGTCCTCCGTGCGGGGCTGCTCGCCGCGGCGCTCAGCCTCGCGCTGGGCGCCGCGGTCAACGACTCCGGCGTCGCCCTCCCCGCCGCGGCCTCGGCCCTGCTGGTGCCCCTCCTGGTGTGGCTGGCGGCCGGACGTGGCGCCGAGGCCACCGTTCCGAGGGACACCGTGGGTGGCGCTCCCCACTCCGGCCCGGCCGACGGCCCGGATCGTGTTACGGTCGTCTCCCGTGGATCGACCGTCGGGAACGCCTGAATCCCTCTCGTCACCGTCCCTCTCGACCCGGGGCCTCCTGCACAACTCCCAGCCGACGAAGTTCGTCTTCGTCACTGGCGGCGTTGTCTCCTCGCTCGGCAAGGGGCTGACCGCCAGTTCGCTGGGCGCCCTGTTGTCCAGCCGGGGTCTGCGGGTCACGATGCAGAAGCTGGACCCCTACCTCAACGTCGACCCCGGGACGATGAACCCGTTCCAGCACGGCGAGGTCTTCGTCACCGAGGACGGCGCGGAGACAGACCTGGACGTCGGTCACTACGAGCGCTTCCTCGACATCGACCTGTCGGGCCGGGCCAACGTCACCACCGGCCAGGTCTACTCGGACGTGATCGCCAAGGAGCGCCGCGGGGAGTACCTCGGGGACACCGTGCAGGTCATCCCGCACATCACCAACGAGATCAAGTCGCGGATCATGGCCGGGGCCGAGGGGCCGGAGCGGGTCGACGTCGTCATCACCGAGATCGGTGGCACCGTCGGCGACATCGAGTCGCTGCCCTTCCTCGAGGCGGCCCGCCAGGTGCGGCACGAGATCGGCCGGGACAACTGCTTCTTCCTGCACATCTCGCTGGTGCCCTACATCGCGCCCTCCGGTGAGCTGAAGACCAAGCCCACGCAGCACTCGGTGGCCGCGCTGCGCAGCATCGGCATCCAGCCCGACGCGCTGGTGTGCCGCTCCGACCGCGAGATCCCCACCGGCCTCAAGCGCAAGATCAGCCTGATGTGCGACGTGGACGCCGAGGGCGTCATCTCGTGCGCCGACGCGCCGTCGATCTACGACATCCCCAAGGTGCTGCACCGCGAGGGCCTCGACGCCTACGTCGTCCGCCGGCTGGGCCTGCCCTTCCGGGACGTCGACTGGACCGTCTGGGGCGACCTCCTCGACCGGGTGCACGCGCCCAAGGAGACGGTCACGATCGCGCTGGTCGGCAAGTACATCGACCTGCCCGACGCCTACCTGTCGGTGACCGAGGCCCTGCGCGCCGGGGGGTTCGCCCACCGCAACCGGGTCCAGATCCGCTGGGTGCCCTCCGACGACTGCCAGACCCCGGAGGGCGCCGAGAAGGCGCTGGCCGGTGTCGACGGCGTCTGCGTGCCCGGCGGCTTCGGCGTCCGGGGCATCGAGGGCAAGCTCGGCGCGCTGAAGTACACCCGCACCAACGGCATCCCGACCCTCGGGCTGTGCCTGGGCCTCCAGTGCATGGTCATCGAGTACGCGCGCAACGTCGCCGGGCTGGAGAAGGCGAACTCGGCCGAGTTCGACCCGGAGACCCCGGACGCGGTCATCGCCACGATGGCCAGCCAGGTCGACGTCATCGCCGGCGAGCGGGACCTCGGCGGCACCATGCGCCTGGGCAGCTACCCGGCCAGCCTGCAGAAGGGCTCGGTCGCCGCGGCCGCGTACGGGTCCACCGAGATCACCGAGCGCCACCGGCACCGGTACGAGGTGGCCAACGCCTACCGCGACCGGCTGTCCGAGGCCGGGCTGGCCTTCTCCGGCACCTCGCCCGACGGTCTGCTGGTGGAGTTCGCCGAGCTGCCGCACGAGGTGCACCCGTTCTACGTCGGCACGCAGGCGCACCCCGAGCTGAAGAGCCGCCCGACCCGCCCGCACCCGCTGTTCGCGGCGTTCGTGCAGGCGGCGATCGAGTACCAGGAGGGGCAGCGCCTCCCGGTGACGTTCGACGAGGCGGAGAAGGTCGGCATCTGATGGCGGGCGAGCCGGCTCCGCACGAGTTCCGGCTGCTGGCCAGCGAGACGGTCTACGACGGGCGGGTCCTCTCGCTGCGCCTGGACACCGTCGCGATGCCCGGCGGCGGGGACAGCGTGCGCGAGGTGGTGGCGCACCCCGGCGCGGTCGCCGTCGTGGCCCTCGACGACGGTGACGGGGTGGTGCTGGTGCGCCAGTTCCGGCACCCGGTCGGCCGCCACCTCTGGGAGCTGCCCGCCGGCCTGCGGGACGCGGACGGGGAGCCGCCGCTCGAGACGGCGAAGCGCGAGCTGGCCGAGGAGGTCCAGCTCGCCGCCGGGCGGTGGTCGCTGCTGACGACCACCTACAGCAGCCCGGGCTTCTGCGACGAGCAGGTGCTGGTCTACCTCGCCGAGGAGCTCTCCGACGTCCCCCGGCCCGACGGCTTCGTCGTCGAGCACGAGGAGGCCGACATGACGGTGGAGCGGGTGCCGCTCGCCGACGCCGTCCAGCGGGTGTTCGACGGGGACATCCGCAACGCGTCGGCCGTCGTCGGGCTGCTCGCCGCGGCGCAGGTCCGCAGCGCCGCGCCGCGGCTGCGCGCCGCCGACGCGGGCTGAGCGGGCCCGGTCGGCTCGGCACCCGATGGCAGCCGGGCGGGGCGTCGCGCCGGCGGGGGACCGGATCACGGCCGGGCGCCAGCTGGCGCTGATCGCGGTGGTCCAGGTGCTCGCGATGGCCACCTGGTTCTCCGCCTCGGCCGTGGTCCCGTCGTTGCGCGAGGAGTGGGGGCTCGGGGGAGGCGGCGCCGGGCTGCTCACGGTCGCGGTGCAGGTCGGGTTCGTCGTCGGTGCCGTGGGCTCCGCGCTGGTGAACCTGCCGGACATCGTGCCGGCGCACCGGCTCGTCGCGGTCGCCTCCCTGGCGGCGGCGGGGACGACGGCGCTGACCGCCGCCGTCGCCGACGGCCTCGCCTGGGCCGTGCCGCTGCGGTTCCTCACCGGCGTCGCCCTGGCCGGCGTCTACCCGCCCGGGATGAAGCTGGTGGCCACCTGGTTCGGACGGGGGCGCGGCCACGCCCTGGCGGTGATGGTAGGTGCGCTCACCCTCGGCAGCTCGTTGCCCCAGCTGCTCAGCGGGCTGGCGCTGCCGTGGGAGCTGGTGCTGCACGCAGCGGCGGCGGCCGCCGCTGCGGCGGCCGTCCTCGCGCTCGTGGGCATCCGTCCGGGGCCGCTGGCGGCCCTCGCGCCGCCCCTCGACGTGCGCTACGTGCTCACGATCTTCCGGCAGCCGGCCTCGCGGATGGCCAACCTCGGCTACTTCGGCCACATGTGGGAGCTCTACGCGGTGTGGGCCTGGCTGCCCGCCTTCGTGAGCGCGAGCGTGGCGGCCGGCGGGCAGGACCTGCCGTTCACCCTGTCGGCCGGGGTCCTCGCGTTCCTCGCGGTCGGTGTCGCCGGCCTGGCCGGCTGCCTGCTGGCGGGGCGGGCCAGCGCTCGTCACGGTCCCGCCCGCACGGCCCTGGTCGCCCTGGTCGCCAGCGCCACCAGCTGCGTCGCGGCGGCGGCGGTGTTCGGTCGGTCCCCCCACCTGCTCGTCCTCGTCTGCCTCGTCTGGGGCGCCTCGGTCATCGCGGACTCGGCCATGTTCTCGACGGCCCTGAGCGAGAGCGTCGATCCCCGCTACGTCGGTACCGCCCTCACCATCCAGACGGCGATCGGCTACTCGCTCACCGTGGTGAGCATCCAGCTGGTCCCGGTGCTCGTCGACCTCGCCGGGTGGCCCGGCGCGGCGTTGGTGCTCGCCGTGGGACCTGCCCTGGGGGCGGTCGCCATGGCCCGGCTGTCCCGTGGGACGGCCCGCCTCAGCTGACGGGGCCGCCCGCGAGGACGTCGGGGGCCGGGGGCCGCAGGCCCAGCCGGCGCAGCTCGAGCCCCGCGAGCGCACGGACGGCTCCCGGATCGCCGGCGTGCCAGGCGGCACCGGTACCGGGCGGCAGGGTGGCCAGCTGGGGGAGCGGGGCGGTCGCCAGCGCCCGCGCGGCGAGCACGTGCAGGTCGGGGGTCCCGCGCAGCAGCGTCCGGGCGGCCTCCGCCTCGCGGACCCAGCGCAGCCGCCAGGGGAGCCAGCGCAGCAGCAGCCAGCCGACCGGGAGGACGACGAGCACGACGGCCAGGACCGCGGCCAGCGTGCCCACGGCGTCCTGCGCCGACTGCCCCGCCCCCGAGACCGAGCCGCCGGCGTCGGCCAGCGCGCCGAAGGGCGCCGACAGCTCGTCGCCCACCAGGGGCACGTCCTCGGCGGCACCGGCCGCCGAGTCCATGGTGCCGGCGACCGACCGGCCGAGGTCCTCGACCGCCTGGCCGGGCTCGGCCAGCACGAGCACCGCGCCGTGGACGACGCGGGCGACCAGGACCCAGAGCACGAACCAGGCGAGCACGCCGAGGTCGGCGGTGACCTGGCGCGAGCGGTGGACCGGGTGCTGGGCGTAGAGCTGCATCGCTCGATCCTGCGGTCGGGACGCCGGGACCGCAGCCCGCGAATCGCCGACGGATCCGGGTGCGCGGCGCCTCCGTGCCTACACTCCGCCCGAGGCGCACCCCGACCGGGTGGCCCGACCGCGGGAACGGACTCCGTCACCATCGGGGGAGTGCCCGCCGACACCAGGGAGTGGACACATGCGGGTCGGGGTTCCCCGAGAGGTCAAGAACCGTGAGTACCGGGTGGCGCTGACGCCGGCCGGTGTGACGGAACTGGTGCGTGCCAGGCACGAGGTGCTCGTCGAGCGCGGCGCGGGGGAGGGCTCCTCCATCCCGGACCACGACTACGTCGCCGCCGGCGCCCGCATCGTCGCCGCGGCCGACGACGTCTGGGCCGACGCCGACCTGCTGCTCAAGGTCAAGGAGCCGATCGCCGAGGAGTACGGGCGGCTGCGCGCCGACCAGACCCTGTTCACGTACCTGCATCTGGCCGCGTCGAAGGAGTGCACCGACGCGCTGGTCACCTCCGGCACGACCGCCATCGCCTACGAGACGGTGCAGACCGCCGACGGCGCGCTGCCGCTGCTCGCACCCATGTCCGAGGTCGCCGGCCGGATGGCGCCCCAGGTGGGCGCGCACAGCCTCGAGCGCGCCCACGGCGGGCGCGGCGTGCTGCTCGGCGGCGTGTCGGGCGTGTACGCGGCGAAGGTCGTCGTCATCGGCGCCGGCGTGTCGGGCATGAACGCCGCGGCCATCGCCCTGGGCATGCAGGCCGAGGTCGTCGTCCTCGACCGCGACATCGACAAGCTGCGCGCCGCCGACAGGATCTACCAGGGCCACCTGCAGACGGTGGCCTCCAACGCCTACGAGGTGGAACGGGCGGTGCTCGACGCCGACCTGGTCATCGGCGCGGTGCTGGTGGCCGGTGCGAAGGCCCCGGTGCTCGTGAGCAACGAGCTCGTGTCGCGCATGAAGCCCGGATCGGTGCTGGTGGACATCGCCGTCGACCAGGGCGGCTGCTTCGAGGACACCCGGCCCACCACGCACGACGACCCGACCTTCCGGGTGCACGACTCGGTCTTCTACTGCGTGGCCAACATGCCGGGTGCCGTGCCCAACACCTCCACCCACGCGCTCACCAACGTGACGCTGCCGTACGTGATGGAGCTGGCCACCGAGGGCACCGCCGCGGCGGTCCGCAGCCACCCCGCGCTCGCCCACGGGGTCAACGTGGTCGCCGGTCAGGTCGTGCTGCCCGAGGTGGCCGAAGCGCACGGCATGGCCGCCGTGCCGTGGCAGGAGGTGCTCGTCTGACCGCCACGGCCACCGCTTCCACCACCGGGGCGATCGAGCGGGTCGTCACCGGGTACCTCGACCACCTCACCGTCGAGCGCGGCCTCGCCGCGAACACGATCGCCTCGTACCGGCGCGACCTGCGGCGCTACACCGAGTACCTCGCCGCCGCCGGGGTGACCGGGCTGCGGGAGATCACCGAGTCGGACGTGTCCGGTTTCCTCTCCGCACTGCGCGAGGGGGACGACGACCACCCGCCGCTGTCGACGACGTCCGCGGCGCGGGCGGTGGTCGCCGTCCGCGGGCTGCACAGGTTCGCGCTGCTCGACGGTCTCGTCCCCGACGACGTCGCCCACGAGGTGCGTCCGCCGACGCCGGCCCGGCGGCTGCCGAAGGCGATCCCGGTCGAGTCCGTCGTCGCCCTCATCGAGGCCGCCGGTTCGGTGGAGGGCCCCCGGGGGCTGCGGGACCGGGCGCTGCTGGAGCTGCTCTACGGCACCGGGGCACGGATCTCCGAGGCGGTGGGCCTGGCCGTCGACGACCTCGACCGTGGGCAGGCGGCCGTCCGGCTCGCGGGCAAGGGCGGCAAGGAGCGCGTGGTCCCGGTCGGCAGCTACGCGCTGCGCGCCGTCGAGGACTACGTGGTGCGCGCCCGGCCGGCCCTCGCGGCGAACGGCCGCGGCGGGGTCCGGGGCGGCGCCCTCTTCCTCAACGCGCGCGGCGGTGCGTTGTCGCGCCAGAGCGCCTGGACGATCCTGCGCTCGGCGGCGGAGCGCGCGGGCCTGGACCCGGCCACCGTCTCGCCGCACACCCTGCGGCACTCGTTCGCCACCCACCTGCTCGACGGCGGAGCGGACGTCCGCGTGGTGCAGGAGCTGCTCGGCCACGCCTCGGTGACCACCACGCAGGTGTACACGCTGGTGACCGTCGACCGCCTGCGCGAGGTCTACGCGACGAGCCACCCGAGGGCGCTCACCTGACACCCGGCGGGGGTGGGTATTGGCAGGTTCTGGCACCGGTTCGGCTTGAGCAGTCACAGCAGTTGTCATTTAGCGCCATGTCGACATGTGGTCGGCGTGCCGTCTTGGGAAGCTCCGCCACCCTTCGTAGCGTCCTCATCACCCGAGCGGGCAGGACGGCTGACCGCACCCGGATCGACCGGGACCGGGCACGAGGTGGAGGCAACAGACCCATGGCTACCCGAGCGGACGCGGCCTCTGCCGTCGCGCGCCCGCACGACAGCGACGCAGAGATGGGCGCGACGTCGCGGCTGGACCCGGCGCGGGCGCGGCAGCGTCCCCTGCCCGAGCCCAAGCCCCTCACCCAGCACGGGCCCGCGCGCATCATCGCCATGTGCAACCAGAAGGGCGGCGTCGGCAAGACGACGTCGACCATCAACCTGGGTGCCGCCCTGGTCGAGTACGGCCGCCGGGTCCTGCTCATCGACCTGGACCCGCAGGGCGCGCTGTCGGTCGGGCTGGGCGTCCCGGCGCAGAACATGGACCGGACGATCTACAACGCGCTCATGGAGCGGAAGACCACGCTGGCCGACGTCCGCGTGCCGACCGACATCCCCGGGCTCGACCTGGTGCCGAGCAACATCGACCTCTCGGCGGCCGAGGTGCAGCTGGTGAGCGAGGTCGCCCGGGAGCAGACCCTGCTCCGCGTCCTCGCCGACGTCCGCGACGAGTACGACTACATCCTGATCGACTGCCAGCCCTCGCTGGGCCTGCTCACGGTCAACGCGCTGACCGCGGCGCAGGGCGTGATCATCCCGCTGGAGTGCGAGTTCTTCTCGCTGCGCGGTGTGGCGCTCCTCGTCGACACCATCGACAAGGTCAAGGAGCGGCTGAACCCGTCGCTGGAGATCTCCGGGATCCTCGCGACGATGTACGACTCGCGGACGGTGCACTGCCGCGAGGTCTTCAGCCGCGTCGTCGAGGCGTTCGACGACGTGGTCTTCCAGACCGTCATCCAGCGCACCGTGCGGTTCCCGGAGACCACCGTCGCCGGCCAGCCGATCACCACGTGGGCGCCCACGTCGTCGGGCGCCTCGGCGTACCGCGACCTCGCCAAGGAGGTGCTGTCGCTGTGACGCGTCGGCCGATTCTCCCGGGGGCGTCGGAGCTGTTCCGCCGCACCGACTCGGCTCCCACCACCCCCGAGGTGACCGAGCTGCCCAGCCTGAGCTCCACCACCAGCTCGCCCGCGCTGCGCGGCGCCGTCGCCGGCCGCCGCGACGAGACGGGGGAGGGGCAGCCGGGCATGCCGCTCACGCTCGTCCCCGGTGGCGCTGCCGCGGGCGACGAGCTGGCCGGGTTCCGTCCGATGCCGCAGCAGCTCGGGGCGCCGCAGCCGGTCCCGACGCTCCAGCCGCACGTGCCGACCCGCGGCCGCCCGGCCCGGCGCACCGAACGCACCAAGCACGACGAGAAGATCACCGTCTACATCTCGGCCGACGAGCTCCTCGCTCTCGAGAGCGCCCGCCTGACCCTCCGGGGTCAGCACGGGGTGGCCGCCGACCGCGGCCGCATCGTGCGCGAGGCGATCTCGGTCCTGCTGGCCGACCTCGGCGAGCGCGGCGACGACTCGATCCTGGTCCGGCGCCTGAAGGGGTGACCGGGCTGCCGGGCATAGGCTCGGCGTCCGTGAGCAGCGAGAACGGCGCGGCACCGGGGGCACCTGCGGCCCCCGGCGCCGCGCCGTCGCGGTTCACCGTCCGGCTGACCAACTTCGAGGGCCCGTTCGACCTGCTCCTCCAGCTGATCGGGAAGCACAAGCTCGACGTCACCGAGATCGCGCTGTCGACGGTGACCGACGAGTTCATCGCCCACCTGCGCGCCCTCGGCGACCAGCTCGACCTCGACCAGGCCAGCGAGTTCCTCGTCGTCGCCTCGACGCTGCTCGACCTGAAGGCCGCCCGCCTCCTCCCGGCCGCCGACGTCGACGACGAGGACGACCTCGAGCTCCTCGAGGCGCGCGACCTGCTGTTCGCCCGGCTGCTGCAGTACAAGGCCTATAAGCAGGCCGCGTCGTTCCTCCGCGAGGGGGAGGCCCGGGCCGCGCAGCGCTTCCCGCGGTCGACGGCCCTCGAACCGCGCTTCGCCGACCTCGTCCCGGAGGTCGTGCTCGACCTGAGCCCCGCCCAGTTCGCCGCACTGGCCGCCCGCGTGCTCGCGCCGAAGGCACCGGAGGTCGTGAGCGTCTCCCACCTGCACGCGCCGCCGGTCAGCGTCTCCGAGCAGCTGCTCGCCGTCCGCAACCACCTGGTCCGGTCGGGGACGGCGACCTTCCGGGCCCTGACGGCCGACTGCGGGCACACCCTCGAGGTGGTGGCGCGATTCCTGGCGCTCCTGGAGCTCTACCGGCAGCAGCGGGTGGTGTTCGAGCAGCTCACGCCACTGGGCGAGCTGCACGTGCGGTGGACGGGCACGAGCGCGCCGGCCGACCGGCACAGCGACGACGTCGACGGAGCCGTCGAGGACCCCGACGACGGGACGACGGCCCTGGACGAGGAGTACACGTGAGCGAGCAGGACCCGCAGGCACCGGAACCCGCGCCCATCTCGTGGGAGGCGCTCGCCGCCGAGCTGGCCGCCACCCGCGAGCTCGCGCAGGACCGCGGCGACGAGGACCCGGCCGCCTGGGACGCCGTCGCCGCCGAGCTGGCCGCGCGCGTGGCCGACCAGCCGCTGGAGGTCCCCGAACCGCCGCCGGTCCCGCAGGAACCCGACCCCGACGTCGAGCCCGCCCCGGAGCCGCCGCAGGACCCCACACCGGCCGACGTCCCGGCGGGGGAGCCGGCGCCCGACGAGGCCGAGGAGCAGCTCGAGCTGCTCGCCCCGGAGGAGCTGCGGGGCGGGCTCGAGGCGCTGCTGTTCGTCATGGACGACCCGGTCGACGAGCAGACCCTCGCCGGCGCGCTGCGCTGCCCGGTCGAGCAGGTGCGCAGCGGCCTCGCCGAGCTCGCCGAGGGCTACGACCGGCGCCGCTCCGGGCTGACGCTGCGCCGGGTGGGGGAGGGCTGGCGGCTCTACACCCGCGAGGAGCACGCGCCGGTCGTCGAGCGGTACCTGGTCGACGGGCAGCGGAGCCGGCTCACCCAGGCAGCCCTGGAGACCCTGGCGGTCATCGCCTACCGGCAGCCGGTGACCCGGGCCCGGGTGTCGGCGATCCGCGGGGTCGGCGTGGACGGCGTCATGCGCACCCTGCTGACCCGCGGGCTCGTGCACGAGGTCGGCTCCGACCCCGACAGTGGCGGCGGGCTCTACGCCACGACGCCGCTGTTCCTGGAGCGGCTCGGCCTGGCGAGCCTCGCCGACCTGCCGGAGCTCGCGCCGCTCCTGCCGGAGACGTCGGCGATGCTCGACGAGCACCCCGACAGCTGAGCCACAGGTCAGCCGGCGAGCTCCGCCACGAAGGCCGCGATGTCGGCCGCCAGCCAGTCGGGCTGCTCCTCCAGCACCAGGTGCCCGGTGTCCGGGTACTCGATCCACTCGGCGCCGGGCACGGCCGCGACGAGGGCCGCCGTGTGCTCGCGGGCCAGCAGCTCGTCCCGGGCGCCGCTGACCACCAGGGCGGGAGCGGTGATGACCGCGTCGTCCGTCGGGGGCCGCGAGCGGACGAGACCCTCGAAGGAGGCGGACCACACCGCGGCCGGGAGCCGCAGCGCGTCCTCGACCATGACGTCGACGTACCAGGCCGGCAGCCGGTCGAGATCGGTGAACCCGCCGACGAAGGCCCGCGCCCACCCGGGGTCGACCGGGTCGCTGATCCGGTCCAGCTCGTCGGCGAACGGCGGCCGGCCGCGCAGGCTCCGCGGTGCGCCGGCCAGCACCAGCCCCGCCACCCGCTCCGGCGCGTCGACGGCGACCTGCTGCGCCACGTAACCGCCGCTGGACACCCCGACGAGCACCGCGCGCGGGAGGTCGAGGGCGTCCAGCACGGCGACGGCGTCCCCGGCGAGCGTGGGCAGGTCGTAGCCGGTGGACGGCTTGTCGGCGTCGCCGTGGCCGCGCAGGTCCACGGTCACCGTGCGCAGCGCCGGAGGGAGGAGGGGGAGCAGGGCGGCGAAGGAGCGACGGGAACCCGCCCAGCCGTGGAGCAGGACCAGGGGAGGGGACCCGTCCCGGGAGCCGTGCTCCGAGACGGCGGTGCTGATGCCGGTGGACAGGCGCAGGAGGGGTCCCCCCGGTGCGGGCTCCATGGAGGGACGCTAGCCCGCGGCCGGGGGATGGGAGACTGGACGGCGATGAACGGCGCACCGGACGACCCGACCCAGGACGACGACAGCACCACCGGAGGCGGCGAGGGCTGGTCCGAGGACATGGAGCTGGCCCCGGCGCACCCGGGCGACCGGCCCGGACCCGACTCCGACGACCGGGACGGCGAGCGGCTGCAGAAGGTCCTGGCCCGGGCCGGCGTCGGCTCACGCCGGGTCTGCGAGGACATGATCGAGGCCGGGCGGATCAGCGTGAACGGCGCCGTCGTCCAGGTGCAGGGCATGCGGGTCGACCCGGCGCGGGACCGGATCGCCGTCGACGGCGTGCGGATCGAGATCCGCGACGACCGGGTCACCTACGCGATGAACAAGCCGCCGGGCGTCATCACCGCCATGAGCGACGACCGGGCGCGGGCATGCGTCGGGGACATGGTCGGCGACCTGGCCAAGGGCCTCGTGCACGTCGGCCGGCTGGACCAGGACACCGAGGGCCTGCTCCTGCTCACCAACGACGGCGAGCTCGCCCACCGCCTGGCCCACCCCTCCTACGAGGTGCGCAAGACCTATCTCGCGCAGGTCTCCGGCTCGGTGCCGCGCGACCTCGCCCGCCGGCTGCGCGCCGGCGTCGAGCTGGAGGACGGCCCGGTGAAGGTCGACTCCTTCCGCGTGGTCGACACCCACGCCGGCCAGTCGGTGGTGGAGGTGGTGCTGCACGAGGGCCGCAAGCACATCGTGCGGCGGCTGCTCGCCCACGTCGGCCTGCCGGTGTCGCGGCTGACCCGCACGGCCGTCGGTCCCATCCAGCTGCAGCGGATGCGCTCGGGCTCGATCCGCAGGCTGTCCAAGGAGGAGCTCGGCACGCTCCAGGAGCTCGTCGGGCTCTGAGCCCTCAGGGCTGCGGGGGAGCGGTGGACGCCCGCACCACGACCGAGGTGTCGAGCGTGCGGTGCGGCCCGGTCGTCTCCTCCCCGGCGATGAGCGCCAGGAGCATCTCCGTCGCCTCCTGGCCCATCCGCCGGATCTGCTGCTGCACCGTGGTCAGCGGCGGCTCGGCCATCGCCGACTCCGGGATGTTGTCGAAGCCGACCACCGACAGCCGGCCCGGCACGTCGAACCCGAGTTCCCGCGCCACCTCGAGGGTGGCCAGCGCCGAGAGGTCGTTCGCCGCGAAGATCGCCGTCGGCGGGGTGGGCAGGGACAGCAGCTGCCGGGCCGCCGTGCGCGCGAGCTCCGGCTCGAAACCGCCGGAGGGCATCAGCGTCTCGTCGACGGGCAGCCCCGCCGTGGCCAGCGCCTCGCGGTAGCCCTGCTCGCGCTGCTGCGCGGAGGCGAGGTCGGAGCGGCCGGTGATCATGCCGACCCGCGTGTGCCCGAGCGCGAGCAGGTGCTCCACCGCGAGCCGTGCGCCCTGCAGGTTGTCCGCGGCCACCGAGGGGAGACCGGAGGGACCGGTGTGCGGGTCCACCGCCACCACCGGCCCGTCGGTCTGCACGTCGGTCACGGTCGGCGTGACGAGGACGGCGCCGTCGACGAGGCTGCCCATCAGCCGCGACAGGGAGCGCCGCTCCCAGCCCACCTGGGCCTCGACGTGCCCACCGGCCGAGTAGGCGATCAGCTCGTACCCGGAGCCGTGGATCGCGTCGGCCACGCCCTTGAGCACCTCGGTGCTGAAGGGCTCGAAGTCCATCACCAGGACGCCGACGACGTTGGTGCGGCGGTTGCGGAGGCTGCGCGCGACGAGGCTCGCCTCGTACCCCAGCCGCTCGATCACGCGGGTCACGTGGTCGACGGTCTCGGAGGAGACGCCGTACCGGCCGTTGATCACCTTGGACACGGTGGAGATGGAGACACCGGCCTCCGCGGCCACCTGCTGCATGGTGACGCGCCCGCGCAGGGCCGGCGACGGGACGATCTGGGGCCCCGGGGCGGTACCCACGGCGGCACCGTCGCGCGAAGTGTGGAGCGTCATGAACAACCTCTCGTCGTCCGGGGGCCCGGCGGACAGGCTCGCAGGCCGGGCCGCCGAAGGCACGCACCATGTCTGCGGCCCGCGGCGGCCGCTGCGCGGCTCAGCCCTTCACCGCCCCTTGGAGCCCGCTCACGATGCGCCGCTGCAGCGCCAGGAACAGCACCAGCGCGGGGATCATCGCCAGCGTCGTGAACGCGAGCACGCCGGCGGTGTCGGCCGAGTGCTCGGTCGAGTAGTCCGCGACACCCAGGGGCAGGGTGCGCATCTCGCCGCGCAGCAGCAGGAGCGGGAGGAGGTAGGCGTTCCAGGAGGCGACGAACGCCAGCACGCCCACCGTGACCAGCCCGGGCATGCACAGGGGCAGCGCGATCCGGTAGAAGATGCGGATCCGGCCGGCGCCGTCGAGCATCGCCGCTTCCTCGAGCTCCTTGGGCAGGGCCATGAGGAAGGGCCGCAGGATCACGACCGTCATGGGCAGCGCGAACGCCGCCTGCGGCAGCGCCACGCCCCACCACGTGTTCCCGAGCTGGAGGTCGCGGGTCACGAGGATGAACAGCGGGACGATCGCCACCGCCGCCGGGAAGAGCAGCCCGAGGACGAACACCAGGAACAGCGGCTCGCGGAGCTTGAACTGGTAGCGCGCCAGCGGGTACGCGGCCATCACGCCCGCGATGACGGCCACCGCGGTCGTGAGCAGCGCGATCACCGTCGAGTTGACGGCGTACCGCCAGAAGTCCGGGTTGGTGATGACGCCCTCGTAGTTGCGCCCCAGCCACGGGTCGGGCAGCGCCGCGGGGTTGCGCGCCAGCTGCTCGTTGCTGCGGAAGCCGCCGAGCGCGCCGTAGAGGACCGGCCCGAGCGTCAGCGCCACCACCGAGAGCGCCACCAGGTAGACGAACGGTCCGCCCTTCCCGTAGGACGCCATCCGCCGGGAACGCCCGCGGGCCGTCCGCGCCGGTGCCTGTGCTGTCGCGGTCATGCGTCCGCCTTCGTGTCACGCCGGAGGACCAGGAACTGGTAGGCGACGGCCATGGCGAACCCGATCAGGAAGAGGATCACCGAGGCGGCGCCGGCGATGCCGAAGTTGCTGCGCTGGGTGCCCTGGCTGATCAGGTACGTGGCCATCGTGGTGGTCGCGTTCGCCGGCCCGCCGCCGGTGAGGATCCAGACCATGTCGAACAGCTGCAGGGACCCGATCATCGACAGGAAGCACCAGGTCCGGATGGTCGGGGCGATCAGCGGGATCGCGATGCGCCGCTGCACCTGCCACCAGGAGGCGCCGTCGAGCTGCGCGGCCTCGTGCAGCTCGTCGGGTACGCCCTGCAGCCCGGCCAGGAAGAGCAGCACGGCCAGGCCGAGGTACTTCCACGTCAGGACGACGAAGACCGTGGCCAGCGCGAGGTCGGGGGTGCCGAGGAAGCCCTGCTCGGGCGCCGGGATGCCGACCCAGCCCAGCATGGTCTCGAGGAGACCGGTCCGCGGCTGCAGCAGCTGGAACCACACCACGCCGGCGATGACCTCGGCCAGCACGTAGGGGACGAAGATGATCGTGCGCAGGAGGCCCCGCCCGCGGATGCGGCGGTTGAGCAGCAGGGCCAGCGCGAGACCCAGCGGAAGCTGCACCAGGATCGACGCGAACACGATGATGAAGTTGTGCACGACGGCGTCGGTGAAGACGTCGTCGTTGAGGACGCGCACGTAGTTGTCCAGGCCCACGAAGTCGTCCATCGGGCCGAAGCCCTTCCAGCGGAAGAACGACATCCGGGCCGCGGAGTAGACCGGGTAGACGACGAAGGTCGCCATCAGCGCCAGGGCCGGCGCCACGAAGAGCAGGATCTCCAGGCGCTGCCGACGCTTCCCGGCACCGGGGCGGCGGCTGGTCACCCGGCGCTCGTCTGGGCGCCGGGTGACCGCTGCGCCGGGGTCGGTCCCGGGCGGCGCAGCGGTCACCGGTGAGCTCATCGAGGGATCACTTCTCCTGGTCCGCGGCGTCCTGGGTCTGGGCCACGATGTCCTCCGGCGTGGCCTGCCCCGCGAAGAGCAGGGCGACCGCGTCGTTCATCGCACCACCGACGGAGGCTCCGAAGGCCGTGTCGAAGTAGAGCTGCACGAACGGGGCGGCGTCGCGGACCGCGAGCAGACCGGCCAGCGCCGGGTCGGTCACGGACTCCGAGGCAGCCGGGTTCGTCGGCAGGCCCATGTCGTTCTCCGCGAAGCCCTGCTGCACGTCGTCCGACAGCAGGTACTTCACCAGGTCGACGGCCTCGTCGGGCGCGGTCTCCGCGACCGCCCACGCGTCGCCACCGCCGAGCGCGGCCTCGGGGTCACCGTCGCCGCCCTCGACCGCCGGGAAGGGGAACCACCCGGTCTTGTCGCCCAGGCCCTCGCCGCTCTCGGTGAGGCCCTGCATGACGCCGGGCTCCCAGTGGCCCTGCAGCTCCATCGCGACCTGACCCGTGGCGAGCAGGCCGGACGCGGAGGTCGCGCCCTCCTGCGCCGGGGTGGTCAGGAAGCCGGGGTTGAAGGGGTCGGTCTCGACCAGGCCCTGCAGCGCCTCGCCGGCCTTCACGAAGCACTCGTCCGAGAAGTCGAGGCTGGTGACCGCGTCGGTCAGCACGTCCTCGGAGCAGGAGCGCAGCGCCGTGTAGTACCAGTAGTGGGCAGCGGGCCACTTGTCGCCCGCGCCGACCGAGATCGGCGTGATGCCGGCGCCCTTGAGCGTCTCGACGGTGGCGGCCAGCTCCTCCATCGTCGCCGGCGGCTCGGTGATGCCCGCCTGCTGGAAGAGCTCGGTGTTGTACCAGAAACCGACGACGCCGACGGAGAACGGCAGCGCGTAGGTCTTGTCGTCGACCTGCCAGCCGGCGACCGAGCCGCCGATCTTGTCGATCTCCTCCGACGCGTCCTCGGAGATGTCGCGGACCAGGCCGGCCTCCACGTGGTCGGCGAGCTCGCCGCCGCCGCGCTCCATGTACACGTCCGGCACGTCACCGCTCTGGAAGGCGGCCTCCAGCTTGTCGACCATGTCCTCGTGCGCCATGGCGACGACCTCGACGTTCACGCCGGGGTGGTCCTTCTCGAAGTCCTCGGCGACCTGCTCGTAGTAGCCCTTGCCGGGCTCGTTGTTCGAGTTGTGCCACCAGGTGATCGTGTTCTCGTCTCCCGACGCGCTGCTGTCGTCCCCACCGCCGCAGGCAGTGGCCGTCAGCAGCACTGCGCTGCTGCACAGCACCGAGAGAGCTGCTCGCCCCGAACGCCGCATTCTGAAACCCCTTCGTTCCACCGCACGCCGCCAGTGGCGTGGGACACAGGGCAGAAGATGGCAGGGGACGCTTGTCGATGTCAAACGTTGTCGATAACGTTTTCGCTGTGACCTGCTCCACTGCCGCCGACGAGCTCCGGCGATCCGACGTCAGTCTGACCGTGCGCCGGGCCGACGGCTCGCCCTGCCCCGACACGGACGTGGTCGTCGAGCAGGTCCGGCACGGGTTCTCCTTCGGCAACATCGGCTTCGACTTCGTCGGTCTGGCCAACGGCGAGGAGGGCGAGGGCCGCGAGAACGTGTTCGGCGGCGCCGACCCGGAGGCGGCCAAGCGCCTCGAGGAGCTCTGGCTCGACCTGTTCACCACCGCGACACTCCCGTTCTACTGGGCGGGCTTCGAGCCGGTGGAGGGGCAGCCCGACACGCGGCGCCTGCAGGCCGCGGCCGCCTGGTTCCGGGACCGCGGGGTGCGGGTCAAGGGCCACCCGCTGGTCTGGCACACCCTCGCGCCGGACTGGCTGGGAGACCGCCCCGCCGACGACGTGGAGCAGGTCGTGCGGGCGCGGGTCCGGCGCGAGGCCGGCTCGTTCGCGGGCCTGATCGACACCTGGGACGCGATCAACGAGGTCGTGATCATGCCGGTGTTCTCCAACGAGGAACGGCAGAACGCGATCACCGCCCTCTGCCGGCGGATCGGCCGCATCCCCACGATCCGCCTCGCCTTCGAGGAGGCGAGGGGGGCGAACCCCGCCGCCACGCTGGTCCTCAACGACTTCAACCTGTCGACGGCGTACGAGTGCCTGATCGAGGGCGTCCTCGAGGCCGGCGTGCAGGTCGACGCCATCGGCCTGCAGAGCCACATGCACCAGGGCTACTGGGGCGAGGAACGCACGCAGGAGGTCCTCGAGCGCTTCGCCCGGTACGGCCTCCCGCTGCACTGGACCGAGACGACGCTCGTCTCCGGCGACCTGATGCCGCCGGAGATCGTCGACCTCAACGACCACCAGGTCGCCGAGTGGCCCTCCACGCCCGAGGGCGAGGCGCGGCAGGCCGACGACGTCGTCCGCCACTACGGCACGCTGCTGGCACACCCCGCGGTCGAGGCCGTGACCTACTGGGGCATCACCGACCGGGGCGCCTGGCTGAACGCGCCCGCCGGGCTGGTGCGCGCCGACGGGACGCCCAAGCCGGCCTACGACGCCCTCCGCGGCCTCGTGAAGGGGGACTGGTGGCTCCCGCCGACCCGGCTGCGCACCGACGCCGACGGTCGTGTCGCGCTGCGGGGCTGGTCCGGCGACTACAGGGTGTCGACCGGGGACGCCTCCGCGACCTGGACCCTGCGGCAGGGCGAGCCGGCGGCCGAGACCACGCTGGCCTGACGGCCGCACCCAGCACCACCCCGACCACGCGCCGGCCCCCGGCCGAGCGCACGCGCAACCACGGACAGGACGGACTTCCACGCACATGGGCACCAACGTCGACATCGATCCCGCGCCGTGGCGCGACCGGGAGGTCCCGGCCGAGGCGCGGGTCACCGACCTCATGGAGCGCATGACGCTCGAGGAGAAGGTCGCCCAGCTGTACGGCGTGTGGGTGGGCATCGACGCCACCGAGGGCGAGGTCGCCCCGCACCAGCACGAGATGGCCGCGGCGCCGGTCGACTGGGACGGGCTCATCCGAAGCGGTCTCGGGCAGCTGACCCGGCCCTTCGGCACGGCGCCGGTGGACCCGCTCCTCGGCGCGAAGGGGCTGGCGGAGAGCCAGCGCCAGATCATGGCCGCCGGCCGCTTCGGCATCCCCGCGCTGGTCCACGAGGAGTGCCTCACCGGCCTGGCGGCATGGACGGCGACGGTGTTCCCCTCGCCGCTGTGCTGGGCCGCCAGCTTCGACCCCGAGCTCGTCGAGCGGATGGGCGCGCAGATCGGGGCGAGCATGCGCAGCCTCGGCGTCCACCAGGGGCTCGCCCCGGTCCTGGACGTCGTCCGTGACCTGCGCTGGGGGCGGGTCGAGGAGACCATGGGCGAGGACCCGCACCTGGTCGGCACCATCGGCAGCGCCTACGTGCGCGGGCTGGAGTCCAGCGGCGTCGTCGCCACGCTCAAGCACTTCGTCGGCTACTCGGCGTCCCGCGCGGGGCGCAACCTCGCGCCGGTCTCGGCCGGCCCCCGCGAGATCGCCGACGTCCTCCTCCCGCCCTTCGAGATGGCCCTGCGCGCGGGCGCGCGGTCGGTCATGAACTCCTACACCGACATCGACGGGGTGCCGTCGGCCGGTGACCCGGCGCTGCTCACCACGCTGCTGCGCGACACCTACGGGTTCACCGGCACCGTGGTCGCCGACTACTTCTCCATCGCCTTCCTCCAGACCCTGCACGGGGTGGCCGCGTCCCCGGGCGAGGCGGCCGGGCTGGCCCTCGAGGCCGGCATCGACGTGGAGCTGCCGACCGTGAGCGCCTTCGGGGAACCGCTCGTCGAGGCTCTCCGGAGCGGCGCCGTCGACGAGGCGCTGGTCGACCGGGCGCTGCGCCGGGTGCTGCTGCAGAAGTGCGAGCTCGGCCTGCTCGACCCCGACTGGTCGGCGGACGCGCCGGCCGTCCTCGACGGGCAGGTCGACCTCGACTCCCCGGACTCCCGTGAGATCGCCGGCGACCTGGCCCGCCGCTCGGTCGTGCTCCTCGCCAACGACGGCACGCTGCCGCTGCGCGAGGGCGTGCGCCTCGCGGTGGTCGGCCCCCGCGCCGACACCGCGCAGGCGATGCTCGGCTGCTACTCGTTCCCGATGCACGTGGGCGTCCACCACCCCGAGGTGGCCGTGGGGGTGGGCATCCCGACGGTCGCCGACGCGCTGCGGGCCTCGCCGGCGGCCTACGACGTGGTGGTCGCGCAGGGGTGCCCGGTGCTGGGCGGTGACGACGAGGGGATCGAGGCCGCGGTGCGTGCCGCCGCCGAGGCCGACGTGTGCGTGGCGGTGCTCGGCGACCAGGCGGGCCTGTTCGGCAACGGCACCTCCGGGGAGGGCTGCGACGCGGCCGATCTCCGTCTCCCGGGCCGCCAGGAGGAGCTGCTGGAGGCCCTGCTCGCCACCGGCACCCCCGTCGTGCTGGTCCTCCTCGTGGGCCGGCCCTACGAGCTGTCCCGGCAGGTCGACCGGCTGGCCGCGGTGGTCTGCGGGTTCTTCCCCGGCGAGGAGGGCGGTCCGGCGCTCGCCGACGTCCTGAGCGGGCGGGTGTCGCCGTCGGGACGCCTGCCGGTCAGCTTCCCGCGCGCGGAGGGCAGCCAGCCCGGGACCTACCTGGCGGCCGCGCTGGGACGGCGCACCGACGTCAGCGTCGTGGACCCGACCCCGCTGTTCCCCTTCGGGCACGGCCTGGGCTACGGCTCCGCCACCTGGACAGCGGTCCGCGCGCTGGACGGGGCGGAGTGGGCGACCGACGGCACCGCCGAGATCGAGGTCGAGCTGCGCAACGAGATCGACCGCGAGGTCACCGAGGTCGTCCAGGTCTACCTGCACGACCCGGCCGCGGAGGTGGTCCGCCCGGTGCAGTCGCTGCTCGCCGCCCGGCGGGTCGACCTCGCGCCGGGGTCGGCCGCGACGGTCCGGTTCGCCCTGCACGCCGACCTCACGTCCTTCACCGGGCGGGACGGCGCACGGATCGTGGAGCCGGGCGAGGTCGAGCTGCGGGTGGGCGCCTCCAGCGCCGACGTGCGGGAGACGCTGCGGTTCACGCTCGCCGGTGCGCGCCGCACCGTCGGCGCGGACCGCCGGCTGCACCCCGAGAGCGCCGTCCGGCACTCGACGGCGGACTGATGCCGCACACCGACCTGCCGCTGGAGGAGCTGCGCCGCTACGACCCGCAGCTCCCGGCTCCCGCGGACCTCCGGGGGTTCTGGGACGCCACCCTCGGCGAGGCCGCCGGGCGGCCGCTCGACGTGTCGTCCACCCCCGTCGACTCGGGGCTGGTCGCGGTCGAGACCTCCGACGTGTCCTTCGCCGGCTTCGGCGGCGCGCCGGTGCGGGCCTGGCTGCACCTGCCCGCCCGGGCACTGCGCGAGAACGGCGCGCTGCCGGGGGTCGTCCAGTTCCAGGGCTACAACGGCGGCCGCGGCCTGGCCCACCAGCACGTCTTCTGGGCCACGGCCGGGTTCGCCCAGCTGGTCGTGGACACCCGCGGGCAGGGGAGCGGCTGGGCCGTCGGCGACACGGGGGACCCCGTGGGCTCACCCGCCGCCCAGCCGGGTTTCCTGACGCGGGGCGTCGAGTCCCCGGACGCCTACTACTACCGGCGCGTCTACACCGACGCGGTCCGGGCCCTCGAGGTGCTGCGGGGTCGCCCGGAGGTCGACGCCGACCGCGTCGCGGTGACGGGCATCAGCCAGGGCGGTGGCATCGCGCTGGCCGTCTCCGCGCTGGCGGAGGGGGTGGCGGCGGTCCTGCCCGACGTGCCCTTCCTCTGCGACTTCCCGCGCGCCACGCGGATCGCCCCGGGTGCCCGTACGGCGAGGTCGCCCGCTACCTCAAGGCCCATCGCGACCGGGTGGAGCGGGTCTTCGAGACGCTGAGCTACTTCGACGCGGCGGTGCTCGCCCGCTGGTCGTCGGCCCCGGCGCTGTTCTCCGTCGCCCTCATGGACGAGATCTGCCCGCCGTCGACGGTGTTCGCGGCCCACGCGGCCTACGGCGGCCCCAAGGAGATCTCGGTCTACCCGTTCAACGACCACGAGGGCGGCGAGGCCCACCACCAGCGCGAGCAGCTCGCCTGGCTGCGCGGCGTCCTCCGGGTCCCCGCCCGGCACGCCTGACCACCGCACCACCCACCGGACAGTCCGGGACCCGGCAATGCAGCCGGCAGCAGATCAGGAGCACGACATGGCAACGGTCACCTACGAGAAGGCGACGCGGGTCTACCCCGGCGCGGAGCGGCCCGCGGTCGACGCGCTCGAGCTCACCGTCGAGGACGGCGAGTTCCTCGTCCTCGTCGGCCCGTCGGGCTGCGGCAAGTCGACGTCGCTGCGGATGCTGGCCGGGCTGGAGGACGTCACCGAGGGGCGGATCCTCATCGGCGACCGGGACGTCACCGACGTGGCGCCGAAGGACCGGGACATCGCGATGGTGTTCCAGAACTACGCGCTCTACCCGCACATGAGCGTGGCCGACAACATGGGCTTCGCCCTGAAGATCGCCGGGATGGCCAAGGCGGACATCGCCGCGCGGGTGAAGGAGGCGGCCGCGCTGCTCGACCTCGAGGAGTACCTCGACCGCAAGCCCAAGGCGCTCTCCGGCGGCCAGCGGCAGCGGGTGGCGATGGGCCGGGCCATCGTGCGCCAGCCGCAGGTCTTCCTCATGGACGAGCCGCTGTCCAACCTCGACGCCAAGCTGCGGGTGCAGACCCGCACGCAGATCGCCCAGCTGCAGCGGCGCCTGGGCATCACCACGGTCTACGTCACCCACGACCAGGTCGAGGCGATGACGATGGGCGACCGGGTGGCCGTGCTCAAGGACGGCCTGCTCATGCAGGTGGGGCGGCCGCGCGAGCTCTACGACCGCCCGCGCAACGTCTTCGTCGCCGGCTTCATCGGCTCGCCCGCGATGAACCTGTTCACGCTGCCGGTGACCGACGGCGGCGTCGTCCTCGGCGACGTCGTGCACCCGGTCGCCCGGGACGTGCTGGGGCAGGCCGCCGACCCGCAGGTGGTGCTCGGGGTGCGGCCCGAGGACCTCGAGGTGTCCGAGCGCGGGCTGCCGGTCGAGGTCGACGTCGTCGAGGAGCTCGGCGCCGACGCCTACGTCTACGGGCGGACCCGGCTGGGCGACGCGGAGCACCAGATCACCGCGCGCGTGGACGGCCGCCGTCCACCGGCCAAGGGGGAGGTCCTGCACGTGACCCCGCGGGAGGGGCACGTGCACCTGTTCGACCTGGGGAGCGGCGAGCGCCTGGGCGGCTGAACCGCTCGGGGGAGGCGGGTGGCGGCGGCTCTCTAGACTCGACGGGGCGCCGGCGATCCGGACGCCGCACCGCGAACGAGGAGAAGTGCATGGCCGTCCGAGCCATCCGGGGCGCGACCCAGGTCGACGCCGACGACCGGGAGCAGGTGCTCGAGGCCACCCGCGAGCTGGTCACCACCGTGCTGGAGCGCAACGAGCTCGGCCACGACGACGTGATCAGCATCCTGTTCACCGCCACCCCCGACCTCGTGTCGGAGTTCCCGGCGCTGGCCGCGCGCGAGCTCGGGATGGGTGACGTGCCGCTGATGTGCGCCACGGAGATCGACGTCGCGCACGCCCTCCCGCGGGTGCTGCGGCTGATGGCGCACGTCGAGACGGCAAAGCCGCGGGCGGAGATCCAGCACGTGTACCTGCGCGGCGCCGTGGCCCTGCGACGGGACATCGCCCAGTGACCGCGACGTTCCGGGGGCAGGTGACCCTCGACGGGCCCTCGGGCACCGGGAAGTCGACCGTCGCCCGCGGTGTGGCGGCCCGCCTGGGCGCCTCGTACCTGGACACCGGCGCGATGTACCGGGCCGCCACCGTCGCCGTCCTCGACGCGGGGGTCGACCCGGAGGACGCCGACGCCGTCGAGCGCACCGTCGCCGCGGCCCGCATCGAGGTGGGCACCGAGGCCGGGACGGAGCTGGTGCTCGTCGACGGCGTGGACGTCGCCACCCGCATCCGCGGGGCCGAGGTGACGCGGAACGTCTCCGCCGTCTCCGCGGTGCCGGCCGTCCGCCGGCAGCTCGTCGACCAGCAGCGCGCGCTGGTGGCCGCGGCCGACGCCGTCGTCGTGGAGGGCCGGGACATCGGCACCGTCGTCCTGCCCCGGGCGACGCTGAAGGTCTACCTGACCGCGGCGCCCGAGGTCCGGGCCGAGCGCCGGGCCGGGCAGCTGGGCATCACCGACCCCGCGGAGATCGCCGCCCTCGCGGCCGACCTCCGCCGTCGTGACGAGTACGACAGCAGCCGGGCCGACAGCCCGCTGCGCCCGGCGGAGGACGCGGTGGTCGTGGACAGCACGGAGCTGGACCAGCAGGGCGTGATCGAGCGCATCCTCGAGCTGGCGGCCGTCGGAGCGGGGGAGCGGGCATGAGCGAGGAGCAGAACGGGCCGCTGCCGGTCGTCGCGATCGTCGGGCGGCCCAACGTCGGCAAGTCCACGCTGGTCAACCGGTTCCTGGGCCGCCGCGCCGCCGTCGTCCAGGACACCCCCGGGGTGACCCGCGACCGGATCAGCTACGAGGCGCTGTGGAACGGCAAGCGGTTCACCGTCGTCGACACCGGCGGCTGGGACCCCAAGGCGGCCGGCCTCGGTGCGGCGATCACCCGCCAGGCCGAGTACGCGATGAAGACCGCCGACGTCATCGTCTTCGTCGTCGACAGCCAGGTCGGCGCCACCGACACCGACCTGGCCGCCGCGCGGATCCTGCGCCGCAGCGACCGGCCGGTGATCCTGGTGGCCAACAAGGTCGACGACGAGCGCAGCGAGGCCAACGCCGCCGAGCTGTGGAGCCTCGGCATGGGGGAGCCGCAGCCGGTCAGCGCCCTGCACGGGCGGTCCAGCGGCGACCTGCTCGACCTCGTCCTCGAGGCGATGCCCGACGCGCCGCGCGAGCAGGAGGGCGAGGGCGGTCCGCGCCGGGTGGCGCTGGTCGGCCGTCCCAACGTGGGCAAGTCCAGCTTGATCAACCGGCTGGCCAAGGAGGAGCGCTCGGTCGTCGACTCCGTCGCCGGCACCACCGTGGACCCGGTCGACTCGATCGTCACCCTCGGCGGCGAGGAGTGGCGGTTCGTGGACACCGCAGGCCTGCGCCGCAAGGTGAACACCGCCAGCGGCATGGAGTACTACGCGAGCCTGCGCACCGAGGCCGCCATCCAGGCCGCGGAGGTGGCCGTGGTGCTGCTGGCCGCCGACGAGGTGATCAGCGAGCAGGACCAGCGGGTGATCAGCCAGGTCGTGGAGGCCGGCCGCGCCCTGGTCATCGCGATCAACAAGTGGGACACCCTCGACGAGGACCGCCACTACCAGCTGGAGAAGGAGATCGAGCGCGAGCTCGCCCGGGTCCGGTGGGCGAGCCGGGTGAACATCTCGGCCAGCACCGGTCGCGGGGTGAACAAGCTGGCCGGTCACCTGCGGGCAGCACTGGCCTCGTGGGAGTCGCGGGTGCCCACGGCGGAGCTGAACACCTTCGTCCGGGCACTGGTCCAGGAGACGCCGCCCCCGGCACGAGGCGGGCGCGCCCCGAAGATCAAGTACGTGACGCAGGCCGACGTCCGCCCGCCGCGCTTCGTCGTCTTCTCCACCGGCTTCCTCGAGGCCGGCTACCGGCGGTTCCTCGAGCGCAAGCTGCGCGAGCGCTGGGGCTTCGAGGGGACGCCGATCGAGGTCTCGGTGAAGGTGCGCGAGGGCCGGGGGAGCGACCGGGGCAAGGGCTGACCCCGGCGCCCGTCAGCTCCCCGGCCGGACGTCCTGGGCGGCGTCCCGGTCGCTGCGGGGCGTGGGCACCCGGGTGCCGTCCGCTCCGGGGTGCCGGGAGTACCCCGGCTCGTCCCGGCGCTGCGCCAGCCTGCTCGGCCACCACATCCACCGGCCGACGTCGAGGTTCAGGGCGGTGACCAGCACGGAGCGGACGACCAGGGTGTCCAGCAGCACGCCGAGGGCGACCGCGATGCCCAGCTGGGTGAGGAAGGTCAGCGGCAGCGTGCCCAGCACGGCGAACGTCGCCGCGAGCACGAGGCCCGCGGAGGTGATGACGCCGCCGGTGGCGGCCAGCGCGATCAGGGCGGCCCGCCGGGTGCCGTGGTCGTACGCCTCCTCCCGCACCCGGGTCATCAGGAAGATGTTGTAGTCGATGCCCAGGGCGACGAGGAACACGAAGACGAACAGCGGGAACGAGCTGTCGGTGGCGCTGACGTCGATCGTCCAGTCGAAGATCAGCGCGCTGATCCCCAGCGCGGCGCCGAAGGACAGCACGACGGTCGCGACGAGGACGAGCGGGGCGACGACGGCCCGGAGCAGCACCCCGAGGACCAGCAGCACGACCAGCATGACCAGCGGGATGATCACCCGGTTGTCGCGCTGGGAGGCGGTCTGGACGTCGAGGTTGATCGCCGTGTTCCCGCCGACCAGGGCCTGGCCGTCCCCCACGTCGTCCAGCTCCACCCGCAGCGACCGGATGGTGTCGTAGGCGGCGTCGCTGTCGGCGGGATCGGCGAGCTCGGCCTCGATGATGGCCTCGTCGCCGACGACCTGCGGCTCCGCGACGTCGGCGATGCCGTCGTTCGCCGCGACCGCCGCAGCCACCTCGTCCGCGTCGTCGGCGGTCGTGAGCACGTGCACCGGGTTGCCGGCCGCGGCGGGGAAGTGCTCGACCGCCACGGCGTCGCCCTCCACCGACTCCGGCGTGCCGCGGAACGAGTCGGCCTGGGTCAGGCCCTTGGCGTTGAGCGCGAACAACCCGAGGCAGGCGACCAGCAGCACTGCGCTGGTCCCCACCCAGACGACGCGCGGTCGCGGCTGGATGCGGGCGCCGATCCGCGCCCAGAAGCCGGACGCGCTCGGCTCGGCGCTGCCGAGGGTCGGCCGCACCGGCCAGAACACCCACCGGCCGCAGATCACCAGGAGCGCCGGCAGCAGGGTCATGAGCACCACGAGGGTCACCGCGATGCCGATGGCGGCGACGGGCCCGAGGCCCCGGGTGGAGTTCATGTCCGCGGCCAGCAGGCACAGCATCCCGAGGACGACGGTGCCGCCGCTGGCGAGCACCGCGGGGCCGGCGCGGTGGACGGCCTCGGTCATCGCCTCGTGCCGGTCGGCGTGCAGCCGGAGCTCCTCGCGGTAGCGGGCGACCAGCAGCAGGGCGTAGTCGGTGCCGGCGCCGACGACCAGGACGGTGAGGATGCTCGCGCTCTGGGCGTTGACGGTGAGGTCGGCGTACCGGGCGAGCAGGTAGATGAGCGCCTGCGAGCACTGCAGCGCGATGACGGCCGAGAAGATGGGCAGGATCCACAGGATCGGGCTGCGGTAGGTGACCAGCAGGATCAGGATGACCACGCCCAGGGCCGCGAACAGCAGGGTCGTGTCCAGGCCCGAGAAGGCCTCGGAGGAATCCGCTGCGTTGCCGGCCGGACCGGCGACCCAGGTGTCGAGCCCGTCCGGTCCGTCGGACGCCTCCGCGCGCAGGTCGTCGACGATCGGCGCGATCGCCTCCCAGCCGTCGGGGCCGGCGTCGATCGGGACGATGACCTCCGCCGCCTGCCCGTCCTCCGACGGGATGGGACCGACGACGTCCCCGTCGAGCCCCTCGGTGCTCCCGAAGGCCGCGATGTCGTCCTGGATGGCCTCGACGTCGGCCGGCGTGAGCCCGTCGGTGCGCTCGTAGACGACCACGGCTGGGACCACGTCGGGGTCGGATCCGAGCGCGATCTGCTGCTCGAGCGCGAGGGTGGACTCGGCGTCGCCGGGCAGCCACGAGGAGATCTCGTTGTCCTGCTGGTCGAGGAGGCCGGCGGCCAGGGGGGTGCAGACCCCGGCGAGCACCAGCCAGAAGACGAGCACCACCCACTTCAGCCGTGGATGGCTCACGCGCGACGCGAACGACCTGCCCATGACGGAGACCTCCGGCACCCCACTGGCGTCCGCGCTCGGCTGCGCGGTGGTACCCCCGTGCGGGGCGACGCTAGCGACGGCCGGGTGGAGCTGTCACCGGCTTTGCGAGCGGTCCGGGGGGCGACGGAGGAGGAAGACCGGTGCGGTAACCTGCTCAGGCGGTCGTCGCGCGGCCGGGGAGCTCCCGGCAGGTGCGACGGCGCGCGGGCTGTAGCGCAGCTTGGTAGCGCACTTGACTGGGGGTCAAGGGGTCGCAGGTTCAAATCCTGTCAGCCCGACAGTGTGGAACTCGCAGGTCAGGGGCCGTTCCGGAGAGATCCGGAACGGCCCCTGACCGCTTCGCGGGGACGTTCGACGACTCCTTCGCCTCGGTCGGGCCGTCCTCACCCGCCGGACGCGGTGCCGAGGGCGCCCCTCGCGGCGGCGAGCTCGAGTGCCCGCCGGGTGCCGCGAACGGAGCGCCGGGCCTGCAGGGTGGAGCTGAGCGAGCAGCCCGTCGCCGTCAGGGGGCTGGGCGGTCACCGGCCCGTGCGCCGAAGGGTGGCTGCCAGGTCGACCGCGGCCAGAAGGGCCACGGCCAGCAGCACCACCGCGTACAGGACCGGGACCGCGGTGAACGGCAGGAGCGCCCCGCTCACCGCGCACGGGACGAGCACGAAGACGTCCAGGAACAGCCGCAACGTCCGTGCGGACCGACCGGGGGGTCTCAGTGCGCCGGCCGCGGTGGCCTCGGCCTTCGGCGACCGTCGCGGGTCACCGCCGTCGTGTGTCCGGCTCGAGTGCTCCACGACCTCGGCGGTACCCGTTCCGGCCCTCCCGTGGCCGGCCGATCGGGGATGTCACGAAGCCGTCACGCCGTGGGCCGCGTCGCACGCGGCTGCTCGGGCACCGGGCCTGAGCTCCGTCCCGGCCGGCTGCCGACGCCGGTGGGACGAACCGAGGGAGGACATATCAGCCGGCCGGACGCTCTCGCCGGGCCGACGCGACAGCGGGTGTCTCGAGATGCGTCCGTTCCAGCGGAGCAGAACGGACGGGGTCCACCGGGTGCAGGCGGAGGTACTCGAGGACGCGGTACGTCACCGCCACGAGCGGTACGGCGAGCAACGCCCCCGCCACGCCCAGCAGCAGGCCGCCCGCCGTGACGGCGACCAGGATGCCGGCGGGGTGGAGGTGCAGGGCTCGCCCCATGATCAGCGGCTGCAGCAGGTTGCCCTCCACCTGCTGCACCACCAGGACGACCACCAGGATGATGACCGCGTCGGTCGTGCCGTTCGTGACCAGGGTGACGAGCACCGCCACGGCTCCGCTGACCGTGGCGCCCAGGAGTGGGATGAACGCGCCCACGAACGTCAGCAGCGTCAGGGACAACCACAGCGGGACGCCGAGGACGAGCAGGCCGGCGCCGATGCCGACGGCGTCGATGAGCGCGACGACCACGGCTCCGCGCACGTAGCTGGCGAGGGTGTCCCACGCCGAGCGGCCGGCCCCGTCGACCTGGTCGCGCCGCCGGTCGGGCACGCGCTCCAGCAGCCAGGCCCACATCGCGGCGCCGTCCTTGAGCAGGAAGAACACGAGGAAGGCGACCAGGGTCAACCCGCCGAGCACGTACACGGCCATGCGGGCTCCGGCCGTCGGGGTCGGGCTCGCCTGGTACAGCCACGTGACGATCTCGTTGCGGATGTCGGCCACCTGCTGGGGATCGAGACCCAGCGGCCCCTCGATCGCCCAGACGCGGATGCGGTCGATCCCCGCGGCCAGCGGCCGGGTCAGGTCCTGCACCGCCGACGCGGCCCGGAACCCGACGAGGAAACCGATGCCCAGCAGGACGGCGGCCAGCGCGAGCACGGCCAGCAGGGCCGATGCGGCCGCCGGGAGGCCGGCGCGACGCAGCGCACGGGACAGCGGCAGCATCAGCGCCGTCAGGAGCACGGCCACCGCCACGGCGAAGGTGACCAACGGCAGCCGGAGCAGCAGCCAGCACGCCAACCAGGCCATCGCGGCGACCGCCAGGACCGCGCCACCGACGGCCATCGTGCGCACCGTCCAGGCCGGCACGCGAGGGAGCGCCGGCCGGCGTCGTCCGGTGTCGTCGGGGATGGAGGGCGCCGGCGTCGCGCTCACCGGGCCCCGCCGTCCGACCGGATCGTCGCCGGCCGGCATCGCCCGGTGGAGGCGGTCATCCGAGAGCCCGGCAGCGGGGCCCCACCGCGGGCGTGTTCTCGTCGGCGCGTTCTGGTGGCATGCACGGCTCCTGGTTTCCCTTCTCCTGCCCGGGACGTACGGGCCGCCGACCGGACGACCCGTGGCCCGGGTCGCAGGACGTCGTCCCGGTGGGAGTGCATGCCCGCGCACCGTGCCGGTCCGCCCCCGCCGGCGCAGATGTCAGCCGATCGTCATGGACCGTGGTCGCCCGCCCCCGGTGACGACGTGCGGGCGCCGGCGGACCGACCTCCCCGCGGACGGGCCGGACGACGTCGGCGGGCGGCGTGTTGCGACTTGGTGTCGGAGCGCACGCAGTCGTGAGGCCGGCCGCCCGGACGGGCATCCGACCGGAGGAGGTGGACGATCACGGGCCTCCCACCCCGGGCAGCGACACGGAGGAGCGGATGAGCAGCACACGCAGGCGCCCCACCCGGATCCGGAGGGGGCCCGTAGCGGGGGTGGCGCTGGTCGTCACCCTGGGTGTCGCGGGCTGCAGCGGACCGGCCGCCGTCGATCCCTCCGCGCTCACGGCGGAGGACCTGGACGGGATCCGGGAGCAGGTGGACGCCCTGGAGGACCGGGTCACCGACGTGGAGGACCGGCTCTCCGCCCTCGAGGACCCACCGGACGACGGTGGTCCCGGGGGCCCGGGGGCGGAACCGGGCGTCCCGGGCGGTGACGACACGTTCTTCGGCGACCCCCGGTCCTTCCTCGGCCAGGAGATCGCGGTGCGCGGCGAGGTCACGGAGGTCCTGTCCTCCAGCGACGTCGCGAGCGCGTTCCGCGTGACCGGGGACGTCGGGGAGCCGGTCGCCGTCGTGTCGGCCACGCCGCCGCCGGGCGTGGCCACGGGGGATCTCGTCGAGGTGACCGGCACCGCTGTGGAGGTCGATCCCGACACCTTCGAGGCGGACTTCGGCATCGCGGCCGACGAGCTGTTCCCCTCTCCGGAGACGTGGCTGGCCCAGGCCGAGGGGGAGGTCGCCGTCGCCGCGACCCGGATCGAGGTCGGGGAGGCGCCGGCCGGCGACTGACGGGGACCCCGTGCGTCCGCCGCTGCCGAGCCCGTCACCGGTCCGGCCGTGGTCAGTCCGTCGGGGACGGGGTGGCTGCCGTCGGCCGGGGCGAGCTGGTGCCGCCGGGCGACGACTCCTCGTCCGACGGGTCGTCGACCGCAGTCACCCGGCACGCCGCCAGCCCCGTCTCCAGCTGCTGCTGCAGGGGCTGCAGTCGGCGGACCACCTCGTCCAGCTGCGCCGCGTCCAGCGCCGCCGCCGCCTGCCCCAGGTCGTCCATGGCCACGTACGCGTCCTGTGCGGCGTTGAAGGCGCGGAGGCAGGGTGCGTTGACCTGGAAGGGGCCGGGATCCTGGTCGAGGTCCACGTCGATCAGCGGGCCGTCCCCGGCGTCGGCGCCGGGCTGCCCGGCCGCCGGGAGCGGCGCGGAGTCGCTGAGCAGCCCGACCGTGACCGCTCCGAGGGTCAGGCCGAGGAGGAACACCACGGCGACGACGAGGCCGGTGCGGAAACCGGCGGCCGGGCCCCGGGGCGCGGGAGCCTCCGGAGCGCGAGAACCGGTGGACGCGTCGGCGGCCCCTGACCCCGCCGGCTGATCGGACTGCCCTGCGGTTCCCGGCCCGGCCTGGGTCATGGTGGACCTTTCCCGTGAGTTCTGGTGATCCGAGCTTTACCCGGCCCGTCCCGGCGGTATCCACCACCCAGCCGGCCGATCCGACGGCCGCGTCGGGAGGCGCTCGTGCCCCGAGGATCGGTGTTCCGCGCGATGGCGCGGGTGCCGGCGGCCCTGGGCCGGGGCCTGCGCACGGCCGTGGTGTCGGGCCGCTGGTTCGTGCTGGCGTTCTGGGTGGCGAGCGCGGTGCTCGCCGTGGTGGTCCCGAGCCCCTCGCAGGGGAGCACCAGCGGGGACATCGGCAGCCTCCTGCCACCCGGCAGCGACGCCGTCGCCGTCCAGGAACGCTCCCTGGACCACTTCGGCGTGCCGGTGCTCTCGGACACCTCGGTCGTGGTGCACGACCCGGACGGGCTGGACCTGCTGACGCGGGCCGACTCCACGCTGTGGGCGCTGGCCCACACGCAGGCCTACCTGGAGGGGCGCGTCCCGCCGGGCAGGGGACAGATCATCGGCGCCGTCCCGCTGCCGACCGGTTCCGCGGACACCGCGGTCACCTACCTCTACATCTCGCCCTACACCTCGCTCGAGAAGCGGGTGAACCTCAGCCAGCAGTACGCCGCCCACTTCACCAACCAGCCCGGGGTCGACGCCTACGTGACGGGCGTGCTGCCGGCGCAGGTCCAGCAGGTCCACTACCTGCAGGCGCACCTGCACACGTTCGAGATCGCCACGTTGGTCCTCATCACCGTGGTCGTCGCACTCGCCTTCCGCTCGGTGGTGGCCCCGCTGGTCGTGCTCTTCACCGTGGCCCTCGGCTACCTGGTGACGCTCCAGGTGCTCGACCGGCTGGCCGCCGCCCTGGGGTTCGCCCTGCCCGAGCAGCTGCGGCCACTGGTGGCCGCCCTGCTGATCGGGGTGGTCACCGACTACTGCGTCCTGTACTTCTCCGGGTTCCGCCGCGAGCTGGGCCGCGGCCTGGACCGCCGGGAGGCGGCCCGGAGGACCGTGCTCACCGAGGGGCCGATCGTCGCGGTCGCCGGTCTCACCGTCGCCGCCGGGTGCGCGGCGCTGCTCGTGGCCTCCTTCGAGCTGTTCCGGGCATTCGGTCCGGCGTTGGCCCTGACGGTCGTCGTCGGCATGCTCGTCTCCCTCACCCTGGTGCCCGCGCTCATGGCGATCTTCGGGCGACGGCTGTTCCTGACCATGGGTGGCGCGGAGCGTTCCGGCCCCAGCGGCCACGAGCCGAGCCTCGCGATCCGTTGGCTGGCCGACACGGTGTCGCGGCGCGGCGGCGCCGTCCTGGCGGTGCTGTTCAGCCTCGCCGTGCTGGTGCCTGCGGCGCTGCCCTTGCTGGCCATGCGCATCGACACGTCCTTCATCTCGGAGCTGCCGGCCGACGACCCGATCCGCGCAGGCGCCCGGGTGCTGGAGGACGCCGGCATCCGGGGTGCCGTCGCCCCCACCGAGGTGCTGGTCGAGGGGGACGGCGTGGCGGCGCAGCGGGGTGCGCTCGAGCGCCTGCAGGCGGCCATCTCCGAGCAGCCCGGTGTCGCCGACGTCATCGGCCCGGCGCAGAACCCCCTGAGCGACGGATTCGGCCTCGTCCTCGCCGAGGACGGTGACGCGGCACGGTTCATCGTGATCCTCGACAGCGACCCGCTCGGCGCCCCCGCGATCGCCGACCTGGACCGGTTCGACGACCGCATCGACGACCTGGCCGCGACGGCCGGGCTCGAGGACGCCACGGTGGCCGTCGGCGGCCAGACCGCCATCGCGGCCGAGCTGGCCGAGCTGACCCGCGAGAACCTCCGGACGATCCTGATCGCCGCCCTCGTCATCGAACTGGTCATCCTCTGCCTGTACCTGCGGGCGTTCCTGGCGCCGCTCCTACTGCTGATGTGCAGCGCGCTCGGGGTGGCGGCCGCGCTGGGTCTGGCCGTCGTCGTCTTCCAGGGCCTGCTCGGCAACCCCGGGCTGCTGTTCTTCGCGCCCTTCACCACCGCGGTGCTGCTGCTCGCGCTCGGCTCGGACTACAACGTCTTCGCCGTCGGAGCGATCTGGGAGCAGGCCGGCCGCCGGCCGCTGCGCGATGCCATCCGGGTCGCGATGCCGGCCAGCGCCCGCGCCATCAGCGCCGCCGGCCTCATCCTGGCCGCCACGTTCGCGATGGTCGCGATCATCCCGCTCGGCCTGTTCCGGCAGATCGCCTTCGTCATGGCCGTGGGTCTGCTGATCGACACCTTCCTCATCCGGCCGGTGCTGACGCCCGCCGTCCTGACGCTGCTCGGCCGGTGGGCCGGCTGGCCGGGGCGCCGGATCCGCACGTCACCCCGGCCCGACGATCTCCCGGAAGGTGCCCCGGCACCTCCGCGGGAGGAGCCGGAACCGGTCGGTGCCGGCCCGCTGGCCACCTCCGACGGGCGGGGCCGGTGACCGGGTCGGGGGCGACCGCGGTCGGCCGCCCGCGCGTGGGACGCCCGTGGCTCGTCGCGGTGCTGGTGGGCGTCGTCCTCGGAACGGGGCTGCTGCTCTGGGGCCTGGACCGGCTCGCCCGGCAGACGGTCCAGGCACTGATCGCCGAGACCCTGCAGGAGGCGACCGGCACCGTCGCGACCCCGACGGTGGAGGTCCAGGGCGGGCCGGTCCTGCTGCAGGCGCTGCGTGGCCGCTACGAGGAGGTGGAGGTGACCCTCGACGACGTGTCCAACGGGCCGCTGACCTTCGACCGGGTGGAAGCACAGCTGCACGGCGTCCACCTGTCGTTCCACGACCTGCTGGTCCGTGAGGCGGACGTCGTGGTGTTCGAGCGCAGCGCGGCGCAGGCGTGGCTGGGCTACGACGCGCTCGACCGCTACCTGCAGTTCACCGGGCGACCCATGACGGTGCTCCCCGAGGGGTCCGGAGCTGCCGACGAGGTGCGCCTCACCGCGACCGGGCAGCTGCTCGACCGCCGCTACCAGGCCTCGGCAACGGCGGTCGTCGAGCCCACGACCGGCGCGCTGGTCGTGCGCCCCACCGAGGTGCGGACCGAGCAGCAGCTCGACCGCTCCGCCGAGCTGCTGCTCGCCGAGCGCTTCCGCTTCCGGGTGCCGCTGGACCCGCTGCCCTTCGGCCAGGAGGCAGCGGACCTCGAACTGGGGGAGGAGGCGCTCACCGTCCGGACGGGGGGCTCCGGGGTCGTCCTCCGGGGCTGACCGGGCGGCGCGCCGGCAGAGGGGGCTCGACGCCGGGTCAGGACCCGAGCGGTGGAGTGCCGTGCGCGCGACCGGCAGGCAGACCATGAGGTCGGACGGCCGTCGTCACGACGTGGTGACCCGGGGCGGCGCAGGTCCTGCCCGCCGCGGGTGGGCCCGCGGCGGGCAGGACGGTGCGGCCGCCGGCTCCACCCGACGAGGTACTCCCCGCAGGGGCAGCTCCGGCGTCGGCGGACCCGAGAAGCGGAGACCCGGTACCACGACCAGCGTTCCTCACATCACGGGGCGACCGGTGCGGCGGACACCACGTTCTCGGCCACGACGACGAACCGCTGGTCGAAGTCGGCGTACAGCTCGTCGTCCAGGTCCAGGCCGAACTCCTCCTCGATCGTGGCGATGTCGAACTCCCGGATGGTCCCGCTGACCTGGACGTACTCGCCTTCGGCGACGGCGGCCTGCTGGGCGTCCAGCACCACGACGCTCCATCCGGCTCCGGCGACCTGGAAGGACACCGTGCTGATCACGTCCTGGACCTCGCCGGCGAAGGTCACCGGCTCTCCGGCCAGCGTGTCGACCTCGCTGGCGACGAGGACGCGTTCGCCCTCGAAGTCGACGAGCTCCTCGTCGTCCCAATCGATGCCGAACTCGTTCTCGATGTCGGGGAAGACCAGTGTGCCCACCGTCCCGGTCACCTGGAGGACGACGTCGTCCTCCACGAGACCGTCGACGAGCTCGAACCCCATGTCCTCGAAGGTCGGCCCGGCGCTGAGCACCAGGAGGTTCTCCTCCCCGATCCGGATGGCGCTCGGCGCCACGACCTCCTCGATCTCCGCGCTGACGGTGACCGTCTGTCCCGTCATCGGGTCGGCCAACGCCTCGTCGCCGTCCTCCGGCTCCTCGGCGACGTCCTCGACGTCGGTGCCCGTCTCGGGGCCCGCGCTGTCGTCCGAGCAGGCGGCCAGGCCGCCCATGCCGACGAAGGCAGCCAGCACGGCCGCTGCGGTCCGGCCCTTCCCGTTCGGACGGAACCCGGTGGATCGTCCTCCTGTGCTGCTCATGCTTCTCTCCTCTGCTCGAGAGCGGGCCGCGGTGCAGCGCCGCGTGTGCGGGACACCCCGAGGTCTGCCCCCGCGCTCGATCCGGACGCCGGATGCGGACCTTCTGACACGAGTCCGTAAGGGGCGGACTCCCCTCCACGGGACGGCGGGGGCAACCGGCCGGACCGCTGAGCAGGGATCTCCGCGGCCGGGGATCGGTGCGGGCGCCGGTCGGGGGCCGGGCACGGACGAGCCAGTTCCGTCACGGGAGTGCAACGCGGCCCGGCCGGAGCGGTCAACCGGTCGTCGGGACCCCACCCGTGACGGTCCCGTCCCCGTGCCGCTCCCGCGACCCGCTCGGACGGCCGGGCGGTGCGATCCGCTCCATCCACCGGCGTACCTGAGCGACCACGACATCCGGATGGGTGAGCGGGAGCATGTGGCCGGCGTCCGGAACGGTGACGAGCTCGCCGTCCGCCAGGACCGACAGGAGCTCGCGGATCTCCTCCGCCGGGACCTCCGGGTCGGCGCTGCCGTGGACCAGGAGCGTCGGGGAACGGAGCGCCGGGGCCAGCTCGACGCCGTCGTGGCTCAGGCTGGCCATCGTCGTCCCGGAGAGGGCGCGCGGCCGGCTGCCCAGGAAGCTGTCGCGGACCTGGGCGACGAACTGCTCGGGCTCACCCGGTGCGAAGGCGGCCCGGCGGACCAGTCGGTCGGAGAGGGTCTCCACGGGCTCGACCAGTCGGCCGACCCGGACGCCGCCCCGGAGCGCGTTCCACCACCACCACCGCAGCGTCTGCTGCAGCCACCCCGGCAGGTGACGCGCGGCCAGTCCCGGCGCGGTGACGCCCGAGCCGCCGGAGCCCACGAACACGGCCCCGGCGACCCGGTCGTCGGGGGCGGCATCGACGTGGGTCAGGAGGATGCCGCCACCGAGGCTGTGCACGACGACCACGACCGGGCCGCCGTCGGGTGCCACGTGGGTGAGGACGGCATCGAGGTCCCGGGCGTGCGCACCCAAGGTGTAGTCACCGGAGCGGGCGTCCCCGCTCTGGGCGTGGCCACGCAGGTCGTAGGCGGTGACCCGGTACCGGTCCGACAGCCGCTGCGGAACCGTGCCCCAGGATTCGGCGGAGAGCCCCAGCCCGTGCACGAGCAGCAGCCGTGGTGCGTCCGTCGGCCCCCACTCGCCGAGCGCCAAGCGGGTGCCGTCTGAAGAAGTCACGTCGGTCATGCAGGTGGGCTACCCGCGGGTCCGGCGGATCGGTGCGGCGGGCGGCGTTGTCCGAGGAATGTCATGCGGGCCGCCCGACGGGGCCGGGGCCGCGACGCGGGCCGCCGGCGGGTGGACCCCGTTCCACCGGCCGCCAGGCCTCAGTTCTCCGGCTGCAGCGTGAAGAAGGCGACCTGGGGAGCGGCGTTGATCCGGATCGGTGCGACGCTGAACCCGATGCCGCAGGTGACGAACATCCGGTTGCCCTCGGCCCCGTACCCCTCCGGAGCCCAGCCGTCGGCGACGATCCGCTCCTCGCTGGTCAGTGCCAGGTACGCCCAGTCCGGGGTGCCGGGAAGGGCCACCTGGCCGCAGTGCGTGTGCCCGGCCAGTGCGAGCGGCGCGGTGCCGGCCGGCAGCTGGTCGAAGACGGTGGGGTTGTGCATCAGCACCACGCGGGGCGCGGTGTCCGGGACGTCGGCCAGGGCGGCGTCGACGTCGACCCGGTTGGGGAGGTCCGGACCGATGCCGACCACGTGGAGCTGCTCGGCAGGGTCGTCGACCGGACCGGGCACCGGGACGGCGGTGTTGCTCAGCACCGGGATGCCGGCGTCCTCCAGCGCGGTGGTCAGCTCCTCGGCGGCGCCGACCTTGTAGTCGTGGTTGCCGAGCACGGCGTAGGTGGGGATGCCCGAGTCGATCAGCGGACCGATCAGCTCCAGCAGCGTGTCGATCTGCGTCTGCACGGTGGGGTCGCTGCTGTAGACGAAGTCCCCGCCCAGCAGCACCACGTCCGGATCGGCCTCCAGGGTGGCCTCCACGGCGCGCTCCACCATGCCGTGGTTGGCGAACCACATCCCCAACTGCAGATCGGAGAGGACGGCGACCTCCGTGCCGGCCAGCTCGTCCCCGAGCTGCGGCAGGGCGACCTCGGCGTGCTCCTCGTCGAGGATCACCCGCGGCTCGATCAGCACGCCGTAGGCCAGCAGCAGGACGAGAAGAGTCCCGAGCGCGAGTCCGATGCGGGGGAGCAGGCGCCTCACGATGTCGTCCTTCCGTCGGTGCCCGTCCGGACGTCGGCGAGCAGGTCCCGCAGCGCGGCGTCGACCGCGGCGGCGTGGGTCACGGTGACCATGTGGCCGGCGCCGGGCACGACCACCAGCCGGGTGCGCCCGCCGATGCGCTCGGCGAGCCGGCGGGCGGAACGCGGGGGGATCGTCGAGTCGTCGCTGCCCGCCAGCACCACCACGGGCACGTCCTCCAGCGGCCCCACTGCAGCACGGGCGTCGTAGCCGGCGAGGCTCGGGAGATAGGCCGACATCACCGCGGCGGGGGTGCGCTCCCACATGTCCTGGGTCGCGGACATGACCTGGTCGGTCGGAGCGCCGCCGAACAGACGCCGGCGCAGCAACCGGCGCCCGATGTGCGTGCGGAAGGGGTGCACGGCCTGTACCAGCGGGGCGGCGAGCCACACGACCCAGGCGCCGGCCGTGGACAGGGCGGTACGGATCCGCAGGGTCACGCCGGAACTCCGCTCGCCCGCGGTCAGCGGTGCCGCCCTGGTGGACAGCAGCGCGACACCGGCGATCCGGTCACCGAGGAGTTCCGGCCGCAGGCGGGCGAGCTCCAGTACGGCCATGCCACCCATCGAGTGGCCGACCACGACGACCGGCCCCTGACCGCCCTGGGCGTCGACGACCTGCCCGAGATCCAGTCCCAGTCGCTCGACCGTGGCGGCGCGGAAGCCGGCCCAGCCACTGTCTCCGTGGCCGCGCTGGTCGTAGCGGACGAGGCGGACCTCGTCACGCAGGGCCTTCCACTGCGGGTCGAACACCGACCCGCGAGCAGCGAATCCGTGCGAGAAGACGACGGTCAGCGGAGCACCGGGCGGGCCTGCCACCTCCACGTGCAGCCTGATGCCGTCGTCGGTCCGCACGGACGGCGGGACCCCGTCGAGCTGCTCCGACAGCAGTCGCGCACGGACCAGCCGCGCTGCCAGTCCGGTGATCAGCGCTGCCCCGACCGGCCAGGCGACCCTGCCGCTCACCGGTGCGCCACTACCGGTGCGTCATGCGTGCGACCGACGGTGGGCTCGATGCCGGCGCGAGGACCGTGGCCGGGGCGCGGCAGGAGCACCCGGGCACAGGTGCAGACCCACGACCCGCCGAGCAGCAGGCCGGCGAGCACGTCGGTCGGGTAGTGGGCAGCGACGTAGATCCGGGAGACACCGATCGCCGGGGCGAGCAGCAGGGGCAGCGCGAGGACCGCCCATCGCCACCGGCTGCCGTGGTAGGCGATGACGAGCGCGGCCGCGGCACCGTAGAGCGCGGCGGCGGCCGCGGCGTGGCCCGAGGGCCAGCTCGCGGCGCTCGGCAGCCCCGAGGTCAGGTCCGCCACGGCGGGCCTCATCCGGCTGACGACCTGAGCGCTGAGGAAGTACAGCGCCACCTCGCCGACCAGGGTGACGGCGACGAAGATCGCCGGCCGCCACCTGGCGGCCACCGCCACTCCCAGGACGGCGAGCGCGAGCCCGACGCCGATCACCGCCCGCGTACCGGACAGGACGGAGACCCACTCCATGGCCGTGGTGAGGCCGTCGTCGCGGACCTCGACGAACCAGCGGACGACGCCGCGGTCGAACCGGCCGAGCCACGTGTCGGTGAGGACCGCGGTGGCGACCAGGCCGAGCGCGGTGATGACGGCGAAGACGGCGGCGGCGGCGGCGAGCAGCCGCAGCGAGACCGACCGTGCCCGGGAGCCGTCCCGCCCAGCCGCGGACGCCAGGTGCGGTTCTTCTCCCGGGTCGACGTCCAGCGGGTCGAGGGGCTCGTCGGGATCCACCCCGAGGCGGTGCTGCCAACCGCGGAACGTCGCGGTGGTGACGGCGAGCCAGCCGGCTCCCAGGGCCCAGCCCGCGAGCACGTCGGAGACGAAGTGCACCCCGAGTGCCAGCCGGGTGAACCCGACGGCGACCACGAGGAGCACGGTGCCGGCCACGAGCCAGGGGCGCACCGATCGGCGGACCGCGGGCAACGTGAGCAGCAGGAGCACGCCCCAGGTCACCAGCGCGGTCATCGCGTGACCGCTGGGGAAGCTGGCGTTCGACGGTGTCTCGACCACCGGCGAGTCCACGACCGGTCGGGCCCTGTCGACGATCGCCTTGGTCAGCGGGCCGAGCACGGCCAGTCCCAGACCTGTGGTGGCGACGAAGGCCGCCAGCCGTCGCTGCCCTCGGATGAGGAGGAACAGCGTGGCGAGGACGAGGAGGAGGACCGCGGTCCCGGTCCCGCCCAGGTCGGTCACGGCCCGGAGCGCGCCCACCACGAGCGGCGAGCCGCTCACGACGGAGTTCAGCCCCGCCGCCACGTCGCCGTCGAGCGCGGACAGCGGCGACCAGGACCGCTGGACGAGCAGCCACAGGAGCAGGAAGGGCACGGCGCCGAGGAGCACCGCCAGCCAGCCGAGGGCGGACCGCGCCTCGAACCGGCCGATCCCCGAGGTGCTCGCGGGGTTCTCGGGCGTACCGGGGGCAGGGGAGGATGGCATCCTCCTGGCGCTACCCTCGGCCACGCACGCCACGAACTCCTGACGGCCTTACGGTCCGGTGACATCGGCGCGGGCGAGCATCGCCGTTCGACCCCGTGCGGCGGTGGTGTCACCGTGCGGCCGGCTGGAGACCGTCGTCCTCCGACTGCAGGGTGCGCAGCGATCGGCGGATGTCCTCGACGACGCTGCTCACGACGAGGTGGTCGTCCTCCGTCGTGGCCGGTGTCCGACGTACCTCCGCGACGAGAGTCCGTACCGCCTCCCGCGCCCGGTCGACGGCGGCCGGATCGGCCGTCTGCCCGTGCAGTGTGCGCAGGACGCCGGCCACGCCGTCCAGCGCGGCCGCCACGGGCGCGCGCAGGGACGGCCCGAGCGTGCTGTCGTGCCCGTCGGCGGGAGCTCTCTCCGTGAGCAGCTGCGTGGTGCTCGTGACCAGGAAGGCCAGCCGCTGCAGTGCCTGGGCCTGCCGGTGCTGCCGCTCCAGGGAGCCTCGGAATCTGCTCGCGATGCGGTTGCCTCTCCGTGCCTCCTCCACCTGGTGCACCGCATCACGCGCCTGGGCGACGACGACGTCGATGGTGTGGCCGCGGGGGCGCACATCGTCGGGAAGCGGTGCGCCCTCCCGCCGGAGCTCGGCACCGAGGTCTTCCAGCTGGTCGGCGAGGGTTCCCCGGAGCCGGTCCAGGGCCGCCTTCGCCGACGCCAACGGCAGCGGCGGGAACGCCGTGACCAGTGCCAGCCCGACCAGGGCCCCGGCGAGGGTGAGCCCAGCGAAGCCGGCCACGTAGTCGAGCGGGTGCTGGTCACCCAGGAGCAGCACGAAGAGCGCCGACGTGGGCAGCCACCCGGCTCCGCTGCCCAGCCGCTTCCATCCGCCGAGCAGCACGCCGATGCCCACGACGGCGGCGACGGTGCCCAGGTTCCGGCCCAGGAGCTGCTCGATCGCGAGTGCCACCCCGGCGCCGATCGTGATGGCGGCGACCGTCTGCCATGACTGCCGCATCGAGCCCGCGACCGTCGTGGACGTGGCGATCACCGCGCCGAGGGGGGCGTAGTAGGGGTAGTCCGCAGCGAATCCCGGAAGGGCGGTCACGAGCCCCCAGGAGACGGAGGCCGCCGTCGCGGCCCTGACGGCCAGGCCGAACCGGGGGTTCGCCGTCAGCGTCTGCGCAGTGTGCCGCAGCCACCGCGCGGGCCGCTCAGCGCGTCGAGGTCGCTCCCGGGCGTCGTCGTCCGTCGTCATGCGTCCGTGCCGGGCCGCGCGACACCCACCCGTCATCCGACGGACGCCGCCACTGCGCGGCGGCGCCCGGGTGGGTCGGTGCGCACGCAGCCGAGGCGTCTCCCTCCACCGCTGGGCGCCGCGAGGCGACCGCTTCTCCCGTCCCGTGCCTGCTGCCCTGGGCGGGCGCCGGGATCCGGGCTGCCCCCCGATCGTCACGGAACCGTCATCGGTCCTGCTCGGGCCCTCTCCGCCGTCCGCTCCCTCCCAGGACGTCGGATCGTCCGGCCGAGACTCCCAGTGCGGCGGCGACCACCGCGGCGTGCTGCAATCCGGTCATGTCCGGCTTGCAGGGACGTTCCCGAGAATCCTGTGCCTCCGGCGCCACCGGCATCGGTCGACGACGAGGGGTGCCGCTCCGGTGACCACTGACGGCGGCCGGGACCGGGGTGGCGCCTCCGGCACGGTTCCCCGTGTGCCCGAGGGTGGCGGGCTGCCCCGCGGCGACCTGACGGCACGCGACGCCGTCCGCGCGGTCCGTGCGGCCACGTGGTCCTTCTGGCAGCAGGCGTTCGCCCGGTTCCGCTACGGCGACGGGTTCTCCCATTCCCGCGCGCTCGCCCTGCAGCTCACCCTCGCCTTCGTCCCGCTGGTGATCGCCGCCGTCGGTCTCAGCGGGGCCCTGGCGACCGACGACCTGGGCCGGGTGCTCCGCGCGACGATCATCGGCGTGAGCCCGGGTGGGTCGGGAACGCTGGTCCGGGACACCCTGGAACGGGGGGAGGGCGCCACGGCGGCGCTCTGGTTCGGACTCGCCTTCGCGCTCGCGACCCTGACCACCGCCATGGGTCAGATCGAACGCGGGGCCAACCGCATCTACGGGATCGCCCGGGACCGGCCCAGCGGGCACAAGTACGGCCGCGCGCTGGGGATGGCGTTCCTCGCCGGCCTGCCCGCGATGGCCGGGTCGGGCGTGCTCCTCGCCGGCGCTGCCTTCGGTGACGCCGTGGAGGAGGTCTACGGCTGGGACGACGACGCGGTCATGGCCGCCGCGGTGCCTCTGGGCGTCCTCATGGTGCTCTGCGCGGTGCTGGGGATGCTCCGGCTCGCACCTCGGCGTCGTCAGCCCGGGTGGGCCTGGCTGGCTCTCGGCACGGCGGTCACGGCGTCGCTGTGGCTGACCTTCACCGCATCGCTCGCGGCCTACGTCCAGCTCTCCGCCGCGTTCGGGATCGTCTACGGGCCGCTGACCGGCGTCATCGCGCTCCTGCTGTGGACGCAGCTGACCTCGGTGGCGATCCTCATCGGGTTCGCCGTGACCGCACAGCTCGAGGCACGGCATGCCGGCATCGAGCGCGGCGCGGCACCGGATCCGGAGCGGGCGGGCACCTGAGCTTCGCGCGGCGTCCGGCAGCACCCGGTGCCCTGCCACGGACGTTGCGCGGGTACGGGACGCCGTCCCGGGTCCCTCGGCGGTCCCTGTGTCATTGATGTGACAGCGCCGGTGCGGTCGTTTCCGGACAGCGCCCCGGGGCAGCGGATCCGGGACCGACCGCCGATCGAGAGGAGTCAGCCCGTGGCCGCAGGACGTGCTGTCGAGGACCGGACGACGCCGGCGGCGGTGCCGCCCATGGACGAGAGCAACGAGGCGGAACCCGGCCAGCTGGACACGGCGAGGCAGCAGGGGGACGCCTACGGCGCGGCTCTGCACGCCATGCAGGAGGAGGACGGCGCGGCCGTCACCGAGGCGGGCAACTTCGTCGTGGCCCTCGTCAACGAGCAGGCCGAGGGCATGTACGCCCGCGACGGCGACGACGGTCTGGTCTGGCGGGAGGCGCCGGAGGAGGCCAACGCCCACATCGAGGTGGCCGTGGCCGATCTCGCCGACGGCCGGTTCGTCCCGGGCCTGGACGTGACGGTCACCGTCCGGGACGGCGACCGCGAGCTCTTCAGCGAGCAGGCGCCGTTCCTGTGGCATCCCTTCCTGCACCACTACGGGTTCAACGCGAAGGTGCCGGGGGAGGGGCCGTTCACGGTCTCCGTGCACATCGAGCCGCCGTCGTGGATGCGGCACGACCCCCGCAACGGCAAGCGCTACGCCGATCCGGTCGACGTCGTCTTCGCGGACGTGGGGTTCGAACCGGGCCGCAAGCCGAGCCCCGACGCCGGCCCGCGCGGTCCCGAGACGCCGTACGCGGGCTGACGCCGCGGGTCCCGGCGTGCCGGGCCCTGTCGACCGGTCAGCTGTGCGACGGAGATGAGGAGGAGATCCGGCGTGACGACGAGAAGCCCCGCCGACGGCGACCGGGCAGCGCTGGCTGCCCGGACCAGCGAGGAGGTGCTGGCCGACCACCTGCGGCTGCGCCGTTCAGGCGATCTGGAGGCCGACCTGCGCCGGAACTACGACCCGCAACTGGTGGTCCTGACCGCCCGCGAGGTGTTCCGGGGACACGACGGTCTGCGGGCGTCGGCGCACCGACTGTGGAAGGCCCTCGGCGACGGAAGCTCCTACCGCTACACCTACGCGCTGGCCGACGACCGCATGGCGTTGCTCGAGTGGAGCGGGAGCGACGAGGACGTCCGGGTGCGGTGCGGCGTCGACTCCTACCTCATCGAGGAGGGGTGGATCCGCGTGCAGACCATCCACTACCGGGTGGAGGACGTCGCGCTGTCCACCGACGGCGATCTGCTCGCCGGCACACCGCACCCCGGTGTGCACCGCGTCGACGACCCGGACCGGAAGTCCGAACTGACCGATGGCTGAGTGCGTCGTCGCGACCACGGGATGTCGTCCGGTCCTGGAGGCGCTGGTCGGGGTGCCGTTCACCGAAGGCAACCGGATCGACGTCCTGAAGAACGGGGCGCAGACCTTCCCGGCGCTGCTGGCCGCCGTCTCCGCTGCCCGCCGGACGGTCGACCTGCTCTGGTTCGCCTGGGAGGGGGGTGCCGTCGCCGGGCAGGTCGCCGACGCCCTCGCCGAGCGGGCTGCCGCGGGCGTCCGCGTGCGGATCGTGCTGGACGACTTCGGCGGGCGGCACATCCGGCAGGCCGACCTGCGGCGCCTGCGGGGGGCCGGCTGCACCGTCGTCTTCTACCGGCCGGTGCCCAGCATGCGGCCGACGGTCTGGAACTTGCGCACGCACCGCCGGGTCCTGGTGTGCGACGACACGGTGGCCTTCACGGGCGGGACCGGCATCGACCGGATGTGGTCCGGGCGCGGCGACCGGCCGGGGGACTGGCGCGACACCGCGTTCCGGGTCCAGGGGCCCGCGGTCGCCGGCCTGCGCGCGGCCTTCGTCTCGTCCTGGATGCAGGCCGCCGTCCGGCTGCGCGGCGACCTGGTGTCCGACCGCGACGAGTTCCCCCCGCTGGAAGCCGCCGGGAACTCCGCCGTCCAGGTGCTCCACCCACCGTCGCAGCCGGGGTGGAACGAGGCGGCTGTCGCCATCGCCGTGCTCCTGCACACCGCCCGCGGCACCGTGCGGATCACCACTCCGTACGCGCGCCTCCCCGGGTGGCTGCTGGACCTCGTGGGGGACACGGCCGGGCGCGGTGTCCGGATCCAGCTGCTGGTCTCCGGTCCGCACGTCGCACGGCCGGGCGTGCACCTGCAGGGCGAGACGCAGTTCCAGACACTGCTCGACGCCGGTGTCGAGATCTGGCGTTACCAGCCCGCACTCCTGCACGCCAAGGTCGTCACGGTCGACGGCGCGGTCGCGATGGTGGGGACGACCAACGTCGACACCCGTTCGCTGGCGCTGAACGAACAGGTGAGCCTCATGATCGAGGACCGCGCCGTCGTCGCCGTCCTCGACGCCCACTTCGACGACGACCTGGCCGCGAGCGAACGCGTGCTGCCGGAGGCATGGCGCGCGCGGGGCGTCCGCCGCCGGGCCCTGGAGACGGCTGCCGAGCTGGTGGGCCGGCCGCTGCGCGGGTGGGGTGCCCTGGGGCTGGCCGGCCGTGTCCCGTGACCGGCCCCGCCTCTGCCGGGAACGAGGACGACGCCCTCCAGGGGCACGGGGATGCGCACCGGGCCCCGCTCCCTGCGCGGCCCGCGGGTCCCCCCGGCCCGATCCGGGGACCGCGGCGACGGAGGACACCGGTCGTACCAGGACGTCGTGGTCCGGCGTCGACGACGGCAGGGCCTGACCACCGTGCGTGACGGGAACCGACAGGAGCGCGATGCCGCATCCGATCGAGGCGCGCCCACTGCTCACGGGGTTCGGCCGTGCCGTCGGTGGAGCCCTGCTGTTCGCCACGCCGGTCCTGATGACCATGGAGGTGTGGCGGCTGGGTCTGTCCCTCGACCGGTACCGCCTGGCCGCCCTCGTGGTGGGGACGGTCCTGCTGGTGATCGGGCTCGCCCGTCACCTCGGCGGCCCGGTGGACAGCGGGTGGCGCGGCGGCCTGGCGGACGCCGGTGTGGCGTTCCTCGCCGCAGCGGTCGCCGCGGCCGTGATCCTCACCGCCCTCGGCGTGCTCGACTGGCTGCGCGACTGGCGCGATGCCACGTCCGTCCTGGGCCTGGAAATGCTCCCCGCGGCCGTCGGGGCCTCGTACGCCCGGGCCCAGCTGGGGGAGCGCAGCGTGTCGCCGGCCAGGTCCGGGTACGGCCACGAGGTCTTCCTCATGGTGGCCGGGGCGGTGGTCTTCGCGGCCAACCTGGCGCCGACGGAGGAGATCGTCCTCCTGGCGGCGTGGATCACCGCGTGGCACGCGCTGGCGATCGTCGGGATCAGCCTCGGGCTCATGCACGCCTTCGTCTACGAGGTCGGCTTCGGCGGGCAGGAGGACGACGAGGGGCCGGTCCGGGCCTTCGCGACCTTCACCGTCGTCGGCTACGCGCTCGCGGTCGGCGTCTCGGCGTACCTGCTGTGGACGCTCGGACGCTTCGACGACACCGGACTGGTCATGGTGGTGACCGAGTCGGTCGTCCTGGCGCTGCCGGCGAGTCTGGGCGCTGCCGCAGCCCGGCTCATCCTGTGACGAGAGGAATCCCATGCCCCCGTCCGACGAGGACGCCCAGGACCAGGCACCAGGCAGTACGTCAGCGGGGGAGTACGCCCTGGGCGGGCTGGGCGGACTGCTGGTGCTCCTGCTCATCGCGTTCCTGGGCTACCAGCCCGTCGCCGTCCGCGAGAGCGGCCCGGAGCTGGCCGTCGAGATCACCGGGGTCGAGCAGGTGGGCGCCGGGTACGAGGTGCACCTGCGGGTGAGCAACGACGGCGGCACGACGGCCGAGTCGGTCCTGCTCGGCGGTCAGCTGGCCCGCGACGGGCAGCAGGTCGAGCGGGCCTCGGCCACCATCGCCTACGTCCCGCCGGAGAGCCGGCGCGACGCGGTGCTGGTCTTCTCGACCGATCCGCACGACGGTGACCTCACCGTCGGCCCGGAGGGCTACCGGGTCGCCTGACGCGGCGACCGGGCCGGTGATCACGGATCCGCGTGCGTTCCAGCCGGAGGGCCCTCACCCGGATGCCGGCGGCCCCGGCGAGCGGTGTCCTGCCCACCGGCGGCCGTTGTCGTCGACGTGCATGACGATCCCGCGTCAATCCGACGGTGCCAGTGTCGTGGCGCCGGCCGTCGGACACCGCGACCGGTGTGACGGACAGAGATGAGCGGCCGCGCCGGCAATCCCGAGACCCTCGACCGGTGCGCCGCGGCGCCGGGTCGCTCGCGGGGATCGCTGCGGTGGCGGCGGCTCTGGGCACGGCAGAGCTGGTCGCCGGCGTGTTCGATCGGGTGCCGTCCCTGGTCATCGCCGTGGGCGACGCCGTGGTCGACAGCGTCCCGGGCTGGCTGGAGCGGGCCGCCATCGCCACCCTCGGCACCGCCGACAAGCCGGTGCTGATCGGCGGGATCCTGCTGGTCTCCACCCTGCTCGGCGCCGCCCTCGGCCTGCTCGCACGGCGCTGGTTCCTCCCGGCGGCCGCGGGGTTCGTCGCCTTCGCCGCCCTCGGCGTCGCGGCCGCGCCGGCCGACCCCCGGAGCACGGTCCTCGGGGCGCTGCTCGTCGGCACGGTCGGCGCGGCGGTCGGTGTCGGCGTGCTCCTCGTGCTGATCCGCGCGGCTCGGGCCGACCACGCGGCGGGAGCGACACCGCGGGCCGCGCAGGCCGGAGCGCACGGTGCGGGCACGGCCCGACCGGTCATGGCGGAGCCGTCGGACCGGCGGCGCTTCCTCGTCCTCGCCGGTGGCACGACCGCGCTCGCCGTGCTGGCCGGCGTCGGAGGCTTCCTGCTCTCCGGGCGCGAGCGGCTGGGCGAGCTGCGCGCGGCCATCCGGCTGCCGGCTCCGTTCCGGCGGGCCGGCCCCGTACCCGCCGGGGCCGACCTCGAGATCCCGGGCCTGACACCGCTCTTCACGCCGAACGAGGAGTTCTACCGGATCGACACGGCCCTGCGGGTCCCGATCGTCGAGCCGGACGGCTGGCAGCTCGAGGTCCGCGGCATGGTCGACGAGCCGTTCACCCTGACCTACGCCGAACTGATGGAGCTGCCCCAGATCGAGGCCGACATCACCCTGGCGTGCGTCTCCAACGAGGTGGGTGGTGACCTGGTCGGCAACGCCCGCTGGCAGGGCGTCCCGCTCCGCGCCCTCCTCGACCGGGCCGGGCTGCAGGAGGGCGCGACCCAGCTCGTCGGCAGGTCCGTCGACGGCTTCACGGCCGGCTTCCCCGTGCTGACCGCACTGGACGTGGAGGAGGCGATGGTCGCCGTCGCCATGAACGGCGAGCCGCTCCCCGCCGAACACGGATTCCCCGCCCGGCTGGTGGTCCCCGGGCTCTACGGCTACGTCTCGGCGACCAAGTGGCTGGAGGCGATCGAGCTCACCGACTGGGACGTCGACGGCTACTGGATCCCGCGCGGCTGGGCCAAGGAGGGGCCGATCAAGACGCAGGCCCGGATCGACGTGCCCAGGTCCGGGACGACGGTCGCGGCCGGACGGCAGCCGGTCGCGGGCGTCGCGTGGGCACCGACGCGGGGCATCGAGGGGGTGGAGGTGCGCATCGACGACGGCCCGTGGCAACCGGCGGAGCTGGCCGAACGCCTCGACGTCGACTGCTGGCGGCAGTGGTACCTGCCCTGGGACGCGACACCGGGCCGGCACACGGTCGCGGCACGTGCGACCGACGGACTCGGCGAGGTGCAGACCGACGAACGCACCCCGGTGGCCCCCGACGGCGCCTCGGGATACCCGGTGATCGAGGTGGTGGTCGAGGCGTGAGCGGCGCCGGTCCCACCGGCGGTCGCATCGGCGCGGTCGCCGGGGGTCCCGCCGGCCGGTCGCCGGTGAGGGGGACGACGTGAGCGTCGCCCCCGACCCCGACCAGATCTACGAGCGCGCCATCGCGGAGGGCGAACGCCGGCTGTCCCTCTCGGTCCTCGACCAGGTCTCCACCGGCTTCATCGCGGGCGTGACCATCATCTTCGCCTCGTCGCCCTCGGCGTGGTCGATGCTCTCGTCGCGCCCCGGTTCGGTGCGGGCGTCGGGAGCCTGGCCGGTGCGCTGGCCTTCGCCATCGGCGTGGTGTTCCTCGTGGTGGGGCGGTCGGAGCTGTTCACGGAGAACTTCTTCGACCCCGTCGCGGCCGCCATCCAGCGCCCCGGCCGCCGGCCCTGGACGAGGCTCCTGCGGCTCTGGGGAGTCACCCTGGTGCTCAACCTCGTCGGGGGCGCCTTGCTGGTCGCGCTGCTGACCGTGGACGGAGCACTGCCGACGGGGGCGGCCGACACGTTGTCCCGGCTGGCGGAGGAGATCGCGAGCAAGGGGCGGCCACGCTGGTACGCGCGATCCTGGCCGGGGCCCTCCTCACCCTGCTCTCGTACATGCTCAACGCGGTCGACACCGTCACGGCACGGATCCTCGTGACCTACATGGTCGGCTTCTTCCTGGCTCTGGGCCCCTTCGACCACGTCGTGGTGTCCGCGTTGCACCTGCTGTTCGGCATCTGGCTGGACGGCGCGGCCGGCTACGCGGCCCTGGGCACCAACGTCGTGCTGTCCACGGTCGGCAATCTCGTCGGCGGGGTGCTGCTCATCACCTCCACCCACACCGCCCAGGTGAAGAGCAGCCGATCCGGTGCCTGACTCCCCGGTCGGCGTCACACCGGCCGTCGGTCGCCGGGGTCGGACGGCAGGCCCCGGGCCGGACGGCGCCCCGGGCCCGGTGCCTCCCCGAATCCCTATCTCGCCAGCCAGCGGAGGACGCCGCGGTGGGACGCTTCGCCGAGGGCCACGGCCGCCAGCTGTGATCCGGCCCAGACGACGGGCACCCGCCAGCCGGCATCGGCGTCGAGCGCGGCAAGACCTGTGGTGGCGTGCAGGACGACGGTCGGCAGGGCCGACGCGGCTCCCGCCAGCACGCCGAAGGAGATGAGTGCGGCGATCGCGACGTCGATCCGTGGGCGCTCCCTGGTCGCCGGGGGGCGCACCCGGCGCCAGGCCAGGAGGGCCGCCGGGACACCCACGGCCACGCTGGCCCCGACGAGGTCCACCTCCTCCCGGGTCGGCAGACCACCCCGTTCACCCGCCTGCCCGATGACCAGCGCCGGGGCCACGACCGCGCCGAGCACGAGGGCCGAGTAGCCCAGGGCCAGGGTGCGGGGGAGGGTCATCGCCCTTCGCGGGCGCGCAGCTCGAACCGGTCGAGCACCCTGCCGTCAGCGCGGATCGACCGCCCCGTGAGCCGGTCGTCGACGACGTCGACGTGCAGGTACTGCAGCGCCGACGCCGCGGCCGCGGTGAAGCGGCTGCGACCCACGGGAGTGGTCTTGCACCCCCCGCCGCTGACGACGTAGGTCACGCCGTCCTGGGGTCGCGTGCGCTCGTAGTGGTGGTCGTGCCCGGAGAGGACGAGGTCCACCTTCCGCCGGCCGAGCAGCGGTTCGAGCACCTCGTCCGCGCCCGGCGTCGAACCGTGCGAGCCGGACGAGTACACCGGGTGGTGCATGCACACGACCTTCCACTGGTTCGTGGAACTGGCCAGGGCGTCGTCGAGCCACTCCAGCTGCTCGGAGGAGTCATCTCCGAAGAGGCCGGGCGTGCTGGAGTCGAGGTAGAAGAAGTCGACCGGCCCGTGGCTGCTCGTGTAGTGGCGTGCGGGGGTGCCCAGGAGGCGCAGCTCGGCGTCGATCTCCGCCAGGCTCGCATCGCTGTGGTGCAGGTCGCCGTCGTGGTTGCCGATGGCGAGCTCGAAACGCACACCGGCGTCGATGAGCGGACGCATCGGCCGGGTGAAGACGTCGTCGAAACGGTCCTCGACGCTCCCGTAGTAGCAGAGGTCGCCCAGGTGGGTCACGAGCCCGTACGGCGCCCGGCGGTAGCCCTCCGCCATCCGGTTGGCCACGGCCATGGCCTGGCGGCCGCCGCTGCCGGTGTCACCGACAGCCGCGAAGCTGAGCCGGTCGGCCGCGCTCGTCCAGGCGGCTTCCTGCAGGGCCAGCCGGGGTGCGAGCCCGGGGACCAGGTCCTCGCGGCCGAGCAGCGGCCAGAGCTGGCTGGTCACTCCGGAGCCGGCTGCCAGCGTCCCGGCAGCGCCGAGCGCGGCAGCGAGCAGTTGCCGTCGGTTCAGTTCCGGCACGATCCCCGTCCACCTCCGGTGTGTACGCCGGTCCGGTCGTCTCCTGCCCGGTGCAACACGGGCGAGGTGCTGCTCGTTCCGACCACCCCGCGCTCAGGGCCGGCCACCGGCGTCGTCCCGGCCGCCGGGGCTGATGGTCCTCAACTCCCGGACGTCGAGCAGCAGGTGCTGGACCCGCAGGTCGCGCAGGCAACCCCCGAGCTCCCGCCGGTCGAACTCGTCGAGCCCCGGTCGGAGCCGGAACGCGAAGACCCCCTCGCCTCGCTGGACGAAGGAGTCCTCCACCACGTCGGCGTTGACCAGCAACCGGCAGGCGCTGACCAGGCCCCGGGTCATCTCCTCCTGGACGGCAGGGTCCTCCCGCACCGTCGATGCGGCCACCACGACATCGGTGTAGGAGCCCTCGGGCTGGGCGACCTCGACGGTCATGAGCTCCGCCCGCAGCAGCAGGACACCCGCGACCGCGAGGGCCACCGCGACGAGACCGACGACGGCGCGCGTCACGGCCGCGTCCCTGCGGCGGCCGGACCCAGCAGCACGCGCAGCGCGGCGTCGTCGGCGAAGTCGTCGCCGCAGGCCAGCAGCTCCGCGTCGGTCGGGACCAGGGGGGCGGTCGGGAAGGCGATGCCTCCCAGATCGGTCGCGAGCTGCTCCTCCACCCCGGACCGGGCGGAGCTGCCGGCGACCCGCTCGATCAGCCAGGCGATCCCGGAGACCACGAACCCGCCGCCCAGGAGGACCGGGATGAAGATGTGGCTGCGGTCGAACGCCTCCGGCCGCAGCCAGGGGAACGGCGTGGTCTCCACCGGCGCGGCGCGCAGCCGCTCGAGTGCTCCGGGCGGGCGGTCGTCGCGTGTCGTCGCACGTGCGGCCGACGACGCGACCCGCCGCAGCACGAGGGCGGTGCACAACCCGACGAGGGTCGCCAGGAACAGGATCCCGACGAGGAGCGCACGGTGCCACTCCCAGCGGTAGATGTAGACGAAGAGGTACCCGCCGCACGCGAGCAACGCGACGGTGGCGACGATCCAGCTCAGCTTCTTCACGACGTCTCCTCCTCGACGGCACCGGTGGCGCCGTCCACCCGGACGACGGTTCCTTCGGCGAAGGCGTCCACGGCGCCCGCGAAGCCCACGACGGTCGGGACACCGGACTCCCGCGCCAGGATCGCCAGGTGGGCGAGGACGCTGCCGGTCTCGGCGACCAGCCCGGCCAGCCGCGGCAGCACCGGCGCCAGCGACGGGTCCAGCGTGCGGACGACCAGCACGGCGCCCGCCGGGGGGTCGTCCCCGTGGTCCACGGGACCGCTGCCGGTTCCGCCGCCGGCTCCGGTGCCGCCGCCGGTGCCGCCCACGGCGATGGGCCGCCCGGTGTCGCCCATCCGGAACCGGGCGGGCAGCGGCTCCTCCGGCTCGACGAACTCCGGGCGCAGCTCCCGGTCGCCGTCGTGGATCCCCGCGCCCAGGTCGGTCAACCGGAGCCCACGGACGTCCTCGGCGCGGGGCAGCCGGCCGGCCCTCGTGAGCCGCTCACCGAGCGTCCAGGCGACGCGGGCGGTCACCTCCTGCAGCCACCGGGCCCGCAGGCGCAGCGCCTCGCGCAGCAGTCCGGCGTCACCGTCGTCGCCCGGCGGCGGGCTCTCCGGCGCCTCGACCTCGGGTGGCAGTTGCGGGAAGCGGCAGATGCCGGGCGCCGCGAGGGCCAGCACGACCGGGTTCGTGGCGACGATCTCGGCGTCGGGCAGGCCCGCCTGCCGCGACCGGGCCAGTGCCCGCATCGCCGCGCTCACGCCGGTGAGCCGGGGTGCCTCGGGGTCCACGAGCATGCCCATGAGGACCTCGTGCGCGTGCACCGAGACCAGGGCGGGACCGACGCGGTGCAGGACCGCCACGAGCTGCCGGTCGGTGAGCGTCGAGAGCACCGGGACGCCGGCGAGCACGTGGTCGGCGGAGGCCAGCACGTCCTGGGCGAGTGCGGGGAGCGCCGAGCGCAGCCGGCCGACCCGCCAGGACGCCCGCAACCGCCGGAGCCGCGGCCGGGGATCGAGCCGGTCCCGCAGCCGCGGGGTGTCCTGTCGCGGTTCCAGCAGGTCCAGGTCGACGGCGACCCGGCCACCGAGCACGGTGACCACCGGGGACGCGTCCACCGCCGTGGCGTCGGCGGTACCGGCGAGGAGCAGGGCCTGCCGGATCGCCTCGCGCAGGGGGGTCACCCACAGGTCGGCCTCCAGCGGCTGGAGCGGCTCCGGAAACGTCTCGGCCACCGGACCGGGGCCGAGGACCGGTCCGAGCGGTCGTCCTCGTGGTTCGGCGGTGACCGGTCTGCTCTGCAGGAGCCGCAGCCGCCCCTCCTCGTCGAAGGCCCACTCGACGTCCTGGGGGCCGCCGAACACCTCCGCCGTCCGTTCGGCCAGCCGGGCCAGCGCCCGGAGCTGCGGGCGGCGCAGCCGGACGCCGCCGTCGCCGCGCGTGACGCCGGTGCGCCGGCCGGTCCGGTCGAGCTCGTACCGGTCCCCGTCCACCTCGCCGGTCACGAGGCGGTCGGGGCCGCCCTCGACGGCGGCGACCACGAGCCGGTCCTCGCGCCCCGACACCGGGTCGATCCCGAACAGGACCCCGCCGCTGCGGGCGACCAGCAGCGGCTGCACCAGGACGGCGAGCGGCTCCCGGCCGGTCAAGGTCCCCGATCCCGCGGCGGCCTCGTGCCGGGAGGCCACGACGACGTCCACCGCGCGGCGGAACTCCTCCGGTCCGGTCACCCCCACGACCGACTCGAACCGTCCGGCCATCGAGGAGTCGCCGAGGTCCTCGACCGTCGAGCTGCTGCGGACCACGAGCGCCCGGCGGCCGTCCTCGGAGAGCTCCCGCCAGGCGGTCAGCACGTCGTCGGCCAGTGGCTCGCCGGCCGCGATGCGCTCGACGGCTGCGGTGCTGATCACGAAGCCGGGGACGGTCGGCAGGCCGTGCCGGTACGCCGTGGCGAGGGCGGCCGCCTTCGCCCCGCTGGTGCCCTGGTGCATGGCCGTCTCGTCGTCCAGCGCGACGACAGGCGGCTCGGCGAGGACGGGTGAGGTCGGGGATCCGTCGTCGGTCGAGGCAGCGTGCATGGTCCCGTGGGTTGCCACGTGTGACGCTGGCGAGGCGTCGCCGGGGCTTCTGTCAGGAGACTGTCATGAGGGCGTTTCCCGTCGTCGTGACACCACAGGCATGTCGAACCGATGTGTTGCGACCCGTTGACAGGTGTCTGCCGATGCTCCTCGAGGACTGACGTGGACCCGGGCGCGGCGACCGTGGTCGCCCCACCGGCTCTCCCGTCGGGTCGAGCTCCCCAGCCCTTGCCGGACCGGACGTGCAGCGGACTCACAGCGGTGGTGCAGGGGTCGTCCAGCTCCCGACAGCACCGTGGTCCCCCATGCGGCCGACCGGGGCGCACCGAGGGAAAGGACGCTCGTCATCGAGCACCGCTGGCCGAACAGGCGTCCCCACGGCGACGGGTGGCGCGCCACCGATGACCCGGGGGCGCTGGGCTCCGTGAACCACCACCCCGGAACCCCGGGAGGCCACCTCACCCCCACCGTCCCGGGCTCGGCGGGAGCGCCGGGCGCCCGGCCGCTGCGGATGGGCGTCGTCGGCCTCCTCGCCGGCGCGCTCCTCGGAGGGGGAGCGGGGGCCGGGGTCGCGGTGGTCGTCACCTCCGACGGCGACGCCGGTTCGCCGGGCGTCTCGAGCGGCCAGGTCGTCGAGACGTCGGAGCCGGCCACCGACGTGGCCGCCGCGTCGGCAGCGGCGTCCCCGAGCGTCGTGACCGTCTACGTGACCGGTCGCGGGGGTTCCGGCAGCGGCTCCGGCGTCGTCCTCACCGAGGACGGCTTCGTCGTGACCAACAACCACGTCGTCGCGGCCGATGGCAGCGGCGGAGTGGTGCAGGTGCGGACTGCCGACGGCACCCTCCACGACGCCGTCGTCGTCGGGACGCAGCCGTCCCTGGATCTGGCCGTCCTCCGGGTGGAGGGAGCGGGCTCCCTCACGCCGGCGACCTTCGCCGACTCGGAGGACGTCGTGGTCGGCGACCTGGCGGTGGCCATCGGCGCGCCGCTCGGCCTGTCCCAGACCGTCACCGACGGCATCATCAGCGCGACCCATCGAGCGGTGTCCCCGGGCGGGGACGAGGGCGGGGGCGCCGTCATCGACGCGCTCCAGACCGATGCCGCCATCAACCCGGGGAATTCCGGTGGGGCGCTGGTCGACCGCACGGGCGCGGTCATCGGCATCAACACGGCGATCGCGTCCGTGCCGGCAGGGCCTGGTCAGGCCGGCTCCGGCGGGAACATCGGCGTGGGCTTCGCCATCCCCAGCAACACCGCGCACCGGATCGCGATGGAGCTCGTGCACGACGGCTCGGCGAGCACGGCAGTCCTGGGTGTGCGCGCCACCACGGTTTCCGACGGGCGGGTGGCGACAGGTGCCGAACTGGTCGAGGTCCGACCCGGCAGTCCGGCGGCGGCGGACCTGCGCCCCGGTGACGTCGTCACCGCTGTGGGAGACCGCCCGGTCACGACGTCGAAGGATCTGACCGCTGCCGTCCGGCGCGCCGCTCCAGGGGACACGGTTGCCCTCACCCTCCTCCGCGGCGGGGAGACCTCCGAACACGAGGTGGTGCTCGGACGGGCGGACGTCTGAGCCCACCCACGACCAGGCCCCGGCACCTCGACTCCGCGTCGGTGCCGGGGTCTGCCCGCGGTGGCGCGGTCCGGCCGAGCGACGACGCCGCCGGTGGATCCGTACCCGAGCGGACCCGGGCAGACCGGTCGCCCGGCGTCCCGGATCAGCCCGGGACGGCCCCTGCGTGCGTCTCCGGCCGGACCGGTCGATGCCGGCGCGGGAGTCCGCGGACCGGGAGTTCGGCGTCCGGCCGGTGCTCCTCCGGAGCGCGGGCGGCGGACCGGCCGTAGCGGGCGGCCAGCGGACCCGCGCTCACCCCGTGCGCCAGGACGCTGAGGACCACCGTCACCGCGATGACGGCGACGGCCTCGTCGGCGTCGCGGCCGAGTTCCTCCAGGGCGAGGAGGGCGAAGAGCAGCGACGCCAGCCCCCGGGGTCCGAACCAGCCGATGAACGCCACCGTCGCGAGGTCCGCACGGGTGCCCACCAGGGCCAGCGCGACGGGCAGCATCCGCACCACGGTCAGGCTGAGGACCGCGTACACCACGCTGGCGAGGTCGACCCGCTCCACCACGATCGGGACGGCGACGGCGCCGAAGGCCAGCCAGACGAGCAGCGAGACCAGGCCGGCGGCCTGCTCCGTGAACGCCAGCTCGCGTCGTCCGCGCCGTCCCGCTGTCCCGCCGAAGGCCAGGCCGCCGCAGAAGGCGGCGACGAACCCGTTGCCGTGCACGACCAGGGCCGCGCCGTGCGCCGCCAGGGCGAGGGCCAGGACGGCGGTGCCGGCGAAGTCCTCGGCGGCCCAGCCGCGGTCCCGGGCCAGGCGCAGCAACCAGCCGCCACCCGCGCCCACGGCGACCCCGACCCCGGCACCGACGGCCAGCTCGACCAGCGCGGCCGACCAGCCGGGGGCGTCGGCCAGGCCTTGTGCGGACGCCGCGCCCGCGAGGGCGAACATCACGACCGGGGTGACGATGCCGTCGTTGAGCCCGCTCTCCACGTTGATCAGCCGGCGCACCCCGACGGGCACCGCCGGGTTCGTCACCACCGGCACCCCGAGCGCGGCGTCGGTCGGGGCCAGCGCGGCCCCCAGCAGCAGCGCGAGCCACAGGCCCAGTCCGGGGAACATCCAGGACGCGAGCCCCCACCCGGCGAGCAGGGTGAGCGGGAGACCGATCGCGAGCAGCCGCAGGTAGCGCCCGGCGTCGGATCGCAGGCTCCGCACCGGGACGCGCGCCGCGTCGGAGAACAGCACCCAGACCAGCGTGACCTCGACCAGCGGGCGCAGGCCCGGAGAGGCAGCGCCCGCGTCGACCACGCCGGTGGCGGCGAGGAGGGTCCCCACCGCCACGAACACGATGGGTGCGCTCAGGTCGGCGCGCTCCAGCCGCGCCGACACCGCCCCCCACAGGAACACCGTGGCGGTGACCAGGAGCACGGCCGTCTCCATGGCCGCCTACCGCCTCCGGACGCGGGCGCTCACAGACCCCGCAACCCCCACACCGCGACCACCAGCACGACCAGGAGCCCGACGGTGAGGAGCAGGGCCCAGGCGGCGAAGGCGGGGCTGTACTCGTCGGACCCCGACCCGCTGTCGACGGGTTCGGCCGGTCCGTGCGGTCGGGTGCCGGCTGTGGTCATGGCGTACCTCCAGGCACACGTCGCTCGCGGCTGCGGGATCCGAATGGTCGGCTGCCCCGGCGGGGCCGGCCTCACCTCAGGGGGATGAGCGGCCCCTCGGAGCCGAGCGCGGGGCCGGCCGGCCGCGCGCGGGGCAGGCCCAGCTCGTCCATCGCCTGCTCGTAGCACTCGTGGAGGAGTTCGAGGCGCTCGACCAGCCGGCTCACGTACCCCTCCGACCCCGCCGGCTGGTGCGGCTCGGACATCAGGTCCCAGAACAGCCAGAACAGGTCGCCCCCGCCGCCGTACCTGACCGGTGGAGGTGCGGTCGACGGGCCCACCGCCGCGACGAAGCGACGGGTCACCGCGCGGTGCAGCTGCGCCGTCCGTGCGTCGTGGGCCGCGAGCGCGGCCCGGCGCTGCCGCCGGGCCGCCGAGGAGTGGCCCGGCGGGCTGCCGGGCAGCGGCGGCTCCACGGTGAGCCCGATGGCCCGTCCGAGGAGCGGCACCAGCCGGTGGCGATCGCGGTTGGCGAGCTTGTCGTTGGCGCCGCGCAGGATGGCGGCCAGCTCCTCGTCGACGCACCGCGGTTCGTCCGAGAACGGTTCCCCGGCCAGGAGCGAGGTGTACTCCAGGAAGCACGCCCCCCGCCGTGGACTGCGGTGCTTGCCCCGGGCGAGCACCGGCATCGCAGCCGGCACCGCCATCTGCTCGGAGACACCCGGCATGGGAGCCCTCCTTCTCGTGCGGGTCCGTCCGTGGGCTAGTCCGCCGAGCCTCCCGCCTCGGGCGGACGGGCGGCATCGTCCGCGCGAGAGGATGTGGCGCGTCGTCCCTGCCGGCCGGCGCGCCGGGGACCGGTCCGGGCAGGGGCCGGGCGCTGCCCGGTCAGCACGACGAGCCCACCTCGTCCATGAACCCGTCGGCGTCCTGGACGAAGGTCGTGACGGCGGTCCCCACGTCCTCGAGCGTCCCGGCGGAGGGGGAGTCCTGGGCCGCGCTGAGGGCCGCCTGCACGTCGTCGACGGCCGCCTGCACGTCGTCCACCTCGTCGGCGTACGAGGCCCGCGCATCGTCGGCCAGCCGCGACCAGTCCTCCTGGACCGCCGTCCAGGACTCCCGCAGGGCGTCGCTGCCCTCCTGCACGGCGCTCCCGGCGCGGAGTTCCTCCACCGACGACCGCAGGGCGTCGACGGAACCGCACACGGACTCCGCCGCTCCCGCGCTCGTCGTGCCGGCGGCCGTGCCCGGGTCCTCGTCGGACGAGCAGGCGCAGAGCCCGGCCACGACCACCACGACCCCCGCCACACCGGTCCGCATGCGTCCGACGGTGCCTCCGGGGCGCGGCCCCGGCACCATCCGCACCGGATGAGGTGGTGGTCGCCGAGACGGCCGCCCGGGGATGGGAACGGCCCTTGATCGGGCCGGACCGGACGGGCAGGCTGTGAGGCACGCCACAGTCGCACCGTCGGAGGCTGCCGTGGAAGCTCATGTCGGAGACCGGATCGTCGTGCGGTCCACCCACCAGGGCGAGCCCGAGCGGGTGGGCGAGGTCCTCGGGTGCGCCGAGCCCGGGGGAGGGCCGCCGTACCGCGTGCGCTGGGAGCCCGACGGGCACACCGGCCTCTTCTACCCGGCCGGCACCGCCTCGGTGGTCCGTGCCGAAGCCGCGCACGGCTGAGCGCCCGGCCTGATGGCGAAGGACACCGGGACGGCGCCGGCACCGCGACCGGCCGCACGCGTGCGCAACGTGGCTCTCGTCGGTCACGCGGGGGCGGGGAAGACCACCCTCGCCGAGGCACTCCTCGTCGCCACCGGCGCCCTGGCCCGCGCGGGGCGGGTCGAGGACGGGACGACCGCGCTGGACACCGAGGACGTGGAGGTCCGGCAGCAGCGGTCGGTGTCCCTCGGAGTGGCCACCTTCGAGCACGCCGGCCACCGCATCACCCTGCTCGACACCCCCGGCTCGCCGGACTTCGTCGGCGAGCTGCGGGCCGGGCTCCGCGCGGCCGACGCCGCCCTGTTCGTCGTCTCGGCGGTCAACGGCGTCGACGCGGCCACCGTGCAGCTCTGGGAGGAGTGCGCCGCGGTCGGGATGCCCCGCGCCGTCGTCATCACCCAGCTCGACCGTGCGCGCGCCGACGTCGAGGACGCCGTCCGGCTCTGCCAGCTGCTGCTGGGGGAGGGCGTCTACCCGGTCCACCTCGTCGACCGCGCCGCGGACGGCTCGGTGGGCGGGCTGGTCAACCTCCTGCAGCCCGCCGCCGATGCCCCCGACGCCGACCGGCTCCGGTCCGAGCTGATCGAGGGGATCATCGGCGAGAGCGAGGACGAGGCGCTCATGGAGCGCTACCTCGCCGGTGACCAGCTGGTCCAGGCCGATCTGATCGCCGACCTCGAGACGGCCGTCGCCCGCGGGCACTTCCACCCGGTCCTCTGCGCCGCCCCGCTGAGCGGCATCGGCGTCGACGACCTGCTGGAGCTCGTCGTCTCCGGCTTCCCGTGCCCCGCGGAGCACGGCTGCCCGCCGGTCTCCCGGCCCGAGGGGACGGCGACGTCGTCCCTGGAGTGCGACCCGGACGGCCCGCTCGTGGCCGAGGTCGTCAAGACCACCACGGACCCCTACGTGGGGCGGGTCAGCCTCGTGCGGGTGTTCTCCGGCACCCTGCGCCCCGACATCCCGGTGCACGTCTCCGGTCACGGCATGACCGACCGCGGGCACCCCGACCACGACGTCGACGAGCGGATCGGGGCGCTCTCCTCGCCGCTGGGGGCTGCGCTGCGGCCGGTCCCGTCCTGCCCGGCCGGCGACATCTGCGCGGTGGCACGGCTGGCCAGCGCGGAGACCGGGGACACCCTCTCCTCGCCGGAGGACCCACGGCTGGTCCCGCCGTGGGACCTGCCCGTCCCGCAGCTGCCGGTCGCCATCGAGGCGGCCACGCGGTCCGACGAGGACCGCCTGGCCACCGCGCTGGCCCGGCTGGTGGCCGAGGACCCCACCGTGCGCCTGGAACGGCGGCCGGACACCGGCCAGCTCCTGCTGTGGTGCGTCGGCGAGGCGCACGCCGAGGTGCTGCTGGACCGCCTCCGGACCCGGCACGGCGTCGCGGTCTCCACGGTCCCGGTCCGCGTGCCGATGGTCGAGACGCTGGCCCGGCCCACCCGGGTCACCGGCCGGCACGTCAAGCAGTCCGGCGGGCACGGGCAGTACGCCGTGGTGGTCGTCGACGCCGAGCCCGGACCGGCGGGATCGGGCATCGTCTTCGAGCAGAAGATCGTCGGCGGCACGGTGCCCAGCCAGTTCCACGGCAGCGTGGAGAAAGGCATCCGGGCCCAGGCGGAGCGGGGCATCACCGGCGACCGGCCCCTGGTCGACGTCCACCTGACCCTCGTCGACGGCAAGGCCCACTCGGTCGACTCCTCCGACGCGGCGTTCCAGGCCGCGGGAGCGCTGGCGCTGCGCGAGCTCGCCGCTGCGGCGGGGACCCGGGTGCTCGAGCCGTGGTGCGAGGTCGACGTCGTCGTCCCGGGGGAGTACGTCGGGGCGGTCATGAGCGACCTCTCCGGCCGCCGCGCGCGGGTCACCGGCAGCGACGCCGACCCCGTCCGCGACCGGACGACGGTGCGCGCCGAGGTGCCCGAGGTGGAGCTGCTGAGCTATCCCGGCGTGCTCCGGTCGGTGACCCACGGGACCGGCAGCTTCTCGCGCCGCCCGCTGGGCTACGAGCCGGCCCCGGCCAACCTGGCCGTCTCCGCGTAGCGGCTCACGGGTCGACGCGGGCGCGTCCACTAGCCTCGTGGATGGTGCAGCACGCTGTCGGTCGAGGTGGGGGAGCAGTGACGTCGTCGAACGGTCCGTCGGCGGCCGTCCCCGTCCCGCCGTCGGGTCAGCTCCCGGTCGCCGGCTCCCCGCCGGTGACCGACCGCGACGCCCTGCCCGACCGCATCTGGACCGTGCCCAACGCGCTCTCGCTGCTGCGGCTGCTCGGCGTCCCCGTCTTCCTCTGGCTCCTCCTGGGACCCGAGGCCGACGGCTGGGCAGTGGCCATCCTCATGGTCTCCGGTTTCACCGACTGGCTCGACGGCAAGCTCGCGCGGTGGCTGGACCAGAGCAGCAAGCTCGGCGCGCTGCTGGACCCCGCGGCCGACCGGCTCTACATCGTCAGCACCCTCGTCGCGCTGGCCCTGCGCGGGATCGTCCCGCTCTGGCTCGTCGCGGTGCTCGTGGGCCGCGAGGTCGTGCTCGCCCTCGCCCTGCTCGTGCTGCGCCGCCACGGCTACCCGCCGCTGCAGGTGCACTACCTGGGCAAGGCCGCCACGCTGCTGCTGCTGTACGCGTTCCCGGGCCTGCTGCTGGCCGACGGGTCGGGATGGCTGGCCGTCGCCATCGAGCCGTTCGCGTGGGCGTTCACGATCTGGGGGACGGCGCTCTACGTGCTGGCCGGGGTCCTCTACCTCGTGCAGGTCGCGGGCATCCTCCGTGCCGAGCGGACCGCCCGCCCGTCCCGGACGGCGCGGTGACCGCACCCCCGCGGGGCGGCGGGCCGCGCTCGATGGGCGCGTCCCTCCTCGACGCCGTCCTCGCCGAGACCCTCGACCCGGCCTACGCCCAGGCGGCCGCCGCCCGATCGGCGGAGGGCGGTGCGCCCCGTCGCCGCCGCTCCGGGCGGGTGCTGGTCGCCCTGACGATGGTCGTCGCCGGGCTGCTGGTCGCCGTCACCTACGACCAGGCCGCCGCCACGGTGCAGGGCCGCGACCAGGTGCGCGCCGCGCTGATCGACGACATCCACAGCGCGTCGGCGGTCAGCGACGACCTCGCCGCCCAGGTCGAGGCGCTGCGCACCGAGGTCACGAGCACCCGGGACGAGCTCCTGGCGGCCAGCGCCGTCGGTCAGCGCGCCCGCGACGCCCTGGCGCGGGCCGAGGAGGGCGCCGGGGCGGTGCCCGTCACCGGCCCTGGCCTGCTGGTGACCCTCGCCAATGCCGATCCGCGGGCCGACGAGGACCCGGTCGGCGGCGGCACCGCCGAGGAGGACCCCCGCGAACAGGTCCAGGACGGCGACCTGCAGCTGGTGGTCAACGCCCTCTGGGCCGCGGGCGCCGAGGCCATCAGCATCAACGGTCAGCGGCTGGGTCCCACGACCGCCATCCGCTTCGCCGGCGAGGCGGTGCTGGTCGACTTCCGCCCGGTGACCAACCCCTACGAGATCAGCGCCATCGGCGATCCGGACACGCTGATCTCGGAGTTCCTCGCCAGCCCCGAGGTGGGCGCGCTCGCGGTCATCTCGCAGACCTTCGGGCTCCGCTTCGACTACGCGGAGCAGGAGGAGCTGAGCATTCCCGCGGCCGGCGTCCCCGAGCTCCGCTCCGCCGTCCCGGTGGACGGCGACGACCCGGTGGACGACCCGGACCCGACCCCCGACCCCACCTCTGGAGGCTGACCCCGTGATCCCGATCCTCGGACTCGCGGCCGGCGTCCTCCTCGGCCTCTTCTTCGACCCCACCGTGCCGGTGTGGCTGCAGCCGTACCTGCCGATCGCCGTGGTCGCCGCGCTCGACGCCGTCTTCGGCGGGTTCCGGGCGCGTCTGGACGGCATCTTCGACGCGAAGGTCTTCGTCATCTCCTTCGTGTCGAACGTCGTCGTCGCCGCGCTGATCGTCTTCCTCGGCGACCAGCTGGGCGTCGGCGCGCAGCTGTCCACCGCCGTCGTGGTCGTCCTCGGCATCCGCATCTTCGGCAACGCCGCCGCCATCCGCAGGCACGTGTTCCGCGCATGAGCGGCGACGAGCGGCCCGGCCAGGGCCCGGACCCGGGGGAGGACGACGTCGTCGTCCCGCACCCGTTCGGTCCCGGCACGCGGGGCGAGCAGGCGGGCGAGCCGGACGACGCCCCCGGCGAGGACGCCGACGAGCCGGAGGACGCCGTCGAGCCCGAGGACGCGGTCGAGCCCGAGGACGCGGTCGAGCCCGGCACCGACGAAAGGCCTGCCGATGAGGAGCCGACCCCCGGGGTACCCGCCGCGGCGGGGCAGCCGCCCCGCCGGCGCACCCGCGATCCGCTGGCGGCAGCCCTCATCGGCGTGCTGACGCTCCTGCTCGGCTTCGCGTTCGCCGTCCAGGTCCGTGCCGTGGGGGAGGACCAGCAGTACGCCGGCGCGCGCGAGGAGGACCTCGTCCGCATCCTCGACGACCTCGACGCGCGCGAGGAGCGCCTGAGGGGGCAGATCGCCGACCAGCGCGGGGCGCTGGAGGACCTCACCGACACCGACAGCCAGTCGGCGACCGCGCTCGAGGAGGCCCGCGCCCGGGCCGAGGCGATCGGCATCCTCAACGGCACCATCGCCGCGCAGGGGCCGGGGCTGACGATCACGATCCGCGACCCCGAGGAGGAGGTGCGGGTGAGCGACCTGCTCGACGCCATCCAGGAGCTGCGCGGCGCCGGTGCCGAGACGATGCAGATCGACGGCGTCCGCGTCGGGGTGTCGACCGCCGTCACCGGGCGGCCCGGCGAGCTGATGGTCGACGGCCGGCCGATCACGGCGCCGTACGAGATCGTCGTGATCGGGTCGCCCGAGAGCATGCGGACCGCCCTCAACATCCCCGGCGGGGTGGTGCAGGATCTGACCCGGCAGGGCGCCTCGGTCGACATCGTGCCGTCCGAGCAGGTCGTGGTGGATGCGTTGCGACCGCTCGACACGCCTCAATACGCTTCGCCCACCACCGACTGAGCCCACCAGCGACTGAGTCCACCACCGACTGAGTCCACCACCGACTGAGTCCACCACCGACTGAGTCCACCACCGACTGAGCCCACCAGCGACTAGGCCCCAGGAGACGATCGCCCGCATGGCCACCCCAGACGACCGCCGCTACACCGACCAGCACGAGTGGGCGCTGGTGCAGGGCACCGACGGGACGTCGAGCGTCGTCCGCGTCGGGATCACCGACCACGCGCAGGACGCCCTGGGCGACATCGTGTTCGTGCAGCTGCCCGCTGTCGGGGACGAGGTGGGCCCGGGGGCGCCGATCGGGGAGGTCGAGTCGACGAAGTCGGTCTCCGACATCTACGCGCCCGTCGCCGGGGTCGTCGCAGCGGTCAACGAGGCCCTCGCGGACACGCCCGAGACCATCAACGCCGATCCGTACGGGGCCGGCTGGCTGGTCGAGATCAGCGTCGCGGGGGAGGGCGGCGACCCGATCGGCGGCCTGCTGGACGCCGACGCCTACCAGGCGCTGGTCGACGCGTCGTGACGCCCCCGCCGCCGGGCCCCGGCGGCGGCCTGATCACTATGATCGTCACAGCTCACCGGAACCTCGGTTCCACACCCTGAACGTCCGGTTGACCCTCGGGCCGACCGGCTGGTTCCATGACCAACGGTCCGCCGCCCCCGCGGCGGCCGACCCACGGCGGACCGTCCGGCCCGTCGTCCGCCGGCCGCTCGCGGCCCGTTCCGAGGCCCGCGGCGGGGCCCCTCGCACAGGAGGAGACAGACGTGCACTGCACTCGATGTGGCCACGAGAACCCCGAGGGCAGTCGCTTCTGCGCGCAGTGCGGCTCGGCGCTCTCCCAGGAGCGGGTCGGCGAGTCGACCAGCGTGATCCCCAAGGTCGGCGGTGAGGACACCAGCGACCAGCCCGAGGTGACCGAGGCCGCGGCCGACGCCCACGCCGGCGCCGTCGAGTCGCTGCCTGCCGGTTCGGCGCTGCTCGTCGTCAAGCGGGGGCCCAACGCGGGCAGCCGCTTCCTGCTCGACCAGGACGTCACCACGGCCGGCCGGCACCCCGACAGCGACATCTTCCTCGACGACGTCACCGTCAGCCGCCGGCACGTCGAGTTCCACCGCGAGGGCGGCGGCTTCTCGGTGCACGACGTCGGCAGCCTCAACGGCACCTACGTCAACCGGGAGCCGGTCGACGTCGCGAGCCTCGCCGGGGGTGACGAGGTGCAGATCGGCAAGTTCCGCCTCGTCTACCTGACCGGACCCCGCACCGGCGAGCCGGCCGCTCGCTAGTGAGCGTGCCCGAGCGCGAGAGCGCGCTCGGGGACGCCGCCGATCAGCGCACGCCTCGCCTGACCATCGGCGAGGTGCTGGCTGTTCTTCGCGACGACTTCCCCGACGTGACGATCAGCAAGATCCGGTACCTGGAGTCCGAGGACCTGGTGCACCCGCAGCGCACGCCGTCGGGGTACCGGAAGTTCTCGCGCGCCGACGTCAGCCGGCTGCGCTACGTCCTGGCCGCCCAGCGCGACCAGTACCTGCCGCTGCGGGTCATCAAGGAGCACCTCGAGGCGCTGGACCGCGGCGAGCCGCTGCCCGGCGGGGCCGGCGGGCCGGGCTCGGTCCCGCCGCCACCCGCCGTCGACGGCGACGACGAGACCGCGGTGCCCCCGCTGACGGCGGAGCAGTTCGCCCGTGCCGCCGGGCTCGACCAGCAGCAGCTGGCCGACTGCGTGCAGTTCGGCCTGCTGGCGACCGACGCCGAGGGCCGCCACCCGGCCGCCGACCTGCCGGTGGCCCGCGCCGCGGCCGGGCTGGCGCGGCACGGCATCGAGCCGCGCCACCTGCGGGTGTACCGCAGCGGCGTGGAGCGCGAGGCCGGGCTGGTCGAGCAGCTGGTGGCCCCGGTGCTCCGGGCCCGCTCCGAGGAGGCACGGACCCGCGCGGCCGAGAAGCTGCGCGAGCTGGCGACGCTGTCGGCCCAGTTGCACTCGGCCCTCCTGGAGTCGCGACTCCGGGATCTCCTGCGCCCCTGACTCGGGCGTACCGTGAGGACGTCGCAGCGCTCACCCGCGTGACGAGACCGACCCGCCCGCTTTCCCCGGGCCAGCAGCCGAGGAGCCAGACCGTGCAGGAGCTTCGAGTCGTCGGTGTCCGCGTCGAGCTGCCCGGCAACCAGCCGATCCTCCTGCTGAAGGAGACGCAGGGGGAGCGGTACCTGCCGATCTGGATCGGGGCCGTCGAGGCCGCCGCCATCGCCTTCGAGCAGCAGGGCGTCCGCCCGGCCCGCCCGATGACGCACGACCTGCTGCGCGAGGTCGTCACCGCGCTCGGCGCGACGCTCGAGGCCGTCAACATCACCGAGATGCGCGACGGCATCTACATCGCCGAGCTCGTGTTCGGCGACGAGCGCGTGGTCAGCGCTCGCCCGTCGGACGCCGTGGCCCTCGCCGTGCGCACCGGTGCCCCGATCTACGGCGCCGACGACCTGCTCGACGAGGTGGGCATCGAGATCCCCGACGAGCAGGAGGACGAGGTCGAGAAGTTCCGCGAGTTCCTCGACCAGATCTCCCCGGAGGACTTCGGCGCGGGCTCCGGTTCGGGCGGCGCGGCCTAACTCCTGGATATCGGCAGGGGGGGTCGCGGTCTCCACCCGAAATGATGAGCGGGCCGACACGCCGCCCCGCTCAGTTGACCGCACCCCTGGCCCGGCTTACGGTCGGCGAACAACAACGGTGTGACATCTGAGGTCAGTGGGTGCAAGACCCCGCAGGTGCGCAGCCGTCGACCCGGACCGCGCGAGCGGTACGGGACCAGAGGAGGACGCTGGCGTGAGCGACCAGAGGGACGGCTCCCAGGGTCAGCTGTTCAGTGATGCGGCCGTCGGAGCCCCGCCGTACGACGAGGTCGACACCGACCTGGTCGGTTACCGCGGCCCGACGGCGTGCGCGGCTGCCGGGATCACCTACCGCCAGCTGGACTACTGGGCCCGCACCGGCCTCGTGGCGCCGTCGGTGCGCAGCGCCACGGGCTCGGGCACGCAGCGGCTGTACTCGTTCCGCGACATCCTCGTGCTGAAGGTCGTCAAGCGGCTGCTCGACACCGGGGTCTCGCTGCAGAACATCCGCAAGGCCGTCGACCACCTGCGCACGCGCGGGATCAAGGACCTCGCCAACGTCACCTTGTTCTCCGACGGTGCGACCGTCTACGAGTGCACCTCCGCCGAGGAGGTCGTCGACCTGCTCGCCGGCGGCCAGGGTGTCTTCGGCATCGCGGTCAGCGGTGCGCTGCGCGAGCTCTCCGGCGAGCTGGCCGAGCTGCCCGCCGAGCGCCTCGACGGCGGCCCGGTGCACGCCGGCGACGACGAGCTCTCCATGCGCCGTCGCCGCCGCGCCGCGGTCTGACGCTGTGACACCGCGGTCCTCCGGACCGCACCGCGGCCAGGAGCCGTGCCCGCGCACCGCTGAGCCGCTTCGTCGCGCCTGCGCGGACCCCTGCGGGGCCCACTCGGCGTGACCCACGAGGTCACCTGTCGCGCGCCACCGCGCTGGTAGCGTTCACCTAGTGGCCGACCGCGCTGACACCTCGGCCGGAACGGTGGGGGCGACCCTCCCGCCGCTGTCCGGACCGCTCCCGTCCCTGACGTCGCTGAACCCGTCGGGCGCCTTCGCCGCCCGGCACATCGGCCCCCGTGCCGGTGACACCGCCGAGATGCTGGCTGCTGTCGGTCACCCGACGCTGGAGTCGCTCGTCGACGCGTGCGTGCCCGAGGGCGTCCGCGACCGGACGCCGCTGGACCTGCCCGCCGCTCTGGACGAGGCCGCCGTGCTGGAGCTGTTGCGCGAGCGGGCCGACGCCAACGACGTCTACACCTCGATGATCGGGTTGGGGTACTACGGCACCGTCACGCCGGCGGTCATCCAGCGCACGGTGCTGGAGAACCCCGCCTGGTACACCGCCTACACGCCGTATCAGCCAGAGATCAGCCAGGGCCGGCTCGAGGCGCTGATCAACTTCCAGACGATGGTCGCCGACCTGACCGGCCTGCCGGTCGCGGGCGCCTCGATGCTCGACGAGGCGACCGCCGCGGCGGAGGCGATGACCCTCGTGCGCCGGGCCGGCCGGGCCAAGGCCGACGCGGTCTTCGTCGTCGACGCCGACACCCTCCCGCAGACCCTCGCCGTCCTCGAGACCCGGGCCGAGCCCCTGGGCATCGGGCTGCACGTCGCCGACCTCTCGGCCGGCTGGCCCACCGACCTGCCGGAGGCCGGCGCCTTCGGCGTGCTGCTGTCCTACCCGGGGGCGAGCGGCGCCGTGCGCGACCACCGCGCACTGGCAGCGGCCGCGCACGAGGCGGGCGCATCCGTCGTCGTCGCGGCCGACCTGCTGGCGCTCACGCTGCTCGAGGCGCCGGGGGAGTGGGGCGCCGACGTCGCCTGCGGCACCAGCCAGCGCTTCGGCGTCCCGATGGGCTTCGGCGGCCCGCACGCCGGCTACCTCTCGGTCCGCGAGGGTCTGGCCCGCCAGCTGCCGGGCCGCCTCGTCGGGGTCTCGGTCGATGCCGACGGCGACGTCGCCTACCGGCTGGCGCTGCAGACCCGCGAGCAGCACATCCGCCGCGAGAAGGCGACCAGCAACATCTGCACCGCCCAGGTGCTGCTCGCCGTCATGGCCGGGGCGTACGCGGTCTACCACGGGCCCGAGGGCCTGGCCGCGATCGCGGCCAGGGTGCACCGCAGTGCCCAGACGCTGGCCGGCTGGCTCACCGAGGGCAACCTCGAGCTGGTGCACGAGAGCTACTTCGACACGATCGCGGTGCGGGTGCCCGGCCGGGCCGCCGAGGTCGTCGCAGCGGCGGCGCAGCGGCGGATCAACCTGCGCCTCGTCGACGGCGACACCGTCGCGGTCGCCTGCGACGAGACGACGACGCCCGCCGTCCTGCGCGCCGTGGCCGAGGCGTTCGGCGTGCCCGCGGGCGATCTGCGCGGCGAGGGGGCCGACGCGCTGCCCATCGAGCTGCGCCGGGCGACCCCGTTCCTGACGCACCCCGTGTTCTCCGCGCACCGGTCCGAGACGGCGATGCTGCGCTACCTCCGGTCGTTGAGCGACAAGGACCTCGCGCTCGACCGGACGATGATCCCGCTGGGTTCCTGCACGATGAAGCTGAACGCGGCCACCGAGATGGCGGCGATCACCTGGCCGGAGTTCGCGAACCTGCATCCGTTCGTCCCGGCCGAGCAGGCGCGCGGCTACCGCACGCTCATCGACGAGCTGTGCACGGCCCTCGCCGAGGTCACCGGCTACGCCGCCGTCAGCGTGCAGCCCAACGCCGGCTCGCAGGGCGAGTTCGCCGGGCTGCTGGCGATCCGCGCCTACCACCGCTCGCGGGGCGAGGACCAGCGCGACGTCTGCCTGATCCCGAGCTCCGCGCACGGCACCAACGCGGCCAGCGCGGTCATGGCCGGCATGCGGGTGGTCGTCGTCGCGTGCGACGAGGCGGGCAACGTCGACGTCGCCGACCTGCACGCCAAGGTGGACCAGCACGCCGAGCGGCTCGCGGCGATCATGGTCACCTACCCGTCGACCCACGGCGTGTTCGAGGTCGACATCCAGGAGATCTGCGCGGCGGTGCACGACGCCGGCGGCCAGGTCTACGTCGACGGCGCGAACCTCAACGCGATGGTGGGGCTGGCCAAGCCGGGCCGGTTCGGCTCCGACGTCAGCCACCTCAACCTGCACAAGACCTTCTGCATCCCGCACGGCGGCGGCGGTCCCGGGGTCGGGCCGATCGGCGTCCGCGAGCACCTCGTCCCGTTCCTCCCGGGCCACCCGCTGGCCGACACGGGCGGGAAGGGCCCGGCCGTGTCCGGGGCCCCCTGGGGCTCGGCGGGCATCCTGCCGATCTCGTGGGCCTACGTCCGGCTGATGGGGCCCGACGGCCTGCTCGCCGCCACCGAGCACGCGATCCTCGCCGCCAACTACCTGGCCACCCGGCTCGAGGAGCACTTCCCGGTGCTCTACACCGGCGCCACCGGTCTGGTGGCCCACGAGTGCATCCTCGACATCCGGCCCCTCACCAAGGCGACCGGCGTGACCAACGACGACATCGCCAAGCGGCTCATCGACTTCGGCTTCCACGCGCCGACGATGAGCTTCCCGGTCGCCGGCACGCTGATGGTCGAGCCGACCGAGAGCGAGGACAAGGCCGAGCTCGACAGGTTCGTCGAGGCCATGGTGGCCATCCGCGCCGAGATCGAGAAGGTCGCGACGGGGGAGTACGACGCGACCGACAACCCGCTGCGCAACGCCCCCCACACCCTGGCCATGCTGGCGGGGGAGTGGGAGCGGCCCTACCCGCGGACCGAGGCGGTCTTCCCCGTCCGCGCCCTGCAGGGCCGCAGCTACCTGAGCCCGGTGCGGCGGATCGACCAGGCCTACGGCGACCGCAATCTCGTGTGCTCGTGCCCCTCGCCCGAGGCCTTCGAGGAGCACGACTTCTCCTCGCACGCGCCCTCGGCCGACGGCGCGGTGCCCGGTCGCGGGGAGGGGCACCCGGACGACCTCGGCACGGCGGCCGACGTGGTGGGCGCTCCGGCCTGATCCGTCAGCACCACCTGGCAGGGTGCGGCGCATGGACGCGAAGGCAGATCTGCACCGCTACCTGCAGTCCGGGCGCGACGCGCTGCTCTGGAAGCTCGAGGGGCTGGGGGAGTACGACGCGCGCCGGCCGGTGACGCCGACCGGCACGAACCTCCTGGGCCTGCTCAAGCACCTGGCCTACGTGGAGATGGGCTACTTCGGCCCGACGTTCGGCCGGCCGGTGCCCGAGGTCGAGCCCTGGCTCGCCGACGACCTCGAGTGGAACGCCGACATGTGGGCGACGGCCGACGAGTCGCGGGAGGACGTCGTCGCGCTCTACCGCCGTGCGTGGGCGGTGACCGATGCGACGGTCGAGGCGCTGCCGCTGGATGCGCCGGGCGAGGTGTCCTGGTGGCGTCCCGACTGCCGGGCTGTGACGCTCCACCAGGTGCTCGTGCAGGTCGTCGCCGAGACCCATCGGCACGCCGGTCACGCCGACATCGTCCGGGAGCAGATCGACGGCGCGGCGGGCCTGCGCGCCGACGACGACAACCTGCCCGAGGTCGAGGCGGGCTGGTGGGCCGGCTACCGCGACCGGCTCGAGCGGGCCGCGCGGGAGGCCGCCGGCTGAAGCCTGCTCAGCGGGGTCCGGCTCAGGCGGGGGCCAGCCAGACGTGGTGGTCGTTCACGGCCTGGCCGTCGGGGAGCAGCTCGCCGTCGTCGTCGAAGAGGACGACGCCGTTGCACAGCAGGCTCCAGCCCTGCTCGGGGTGGCTGCTGACGACCGCGGCGAGATCACGCGCCTCGCTGGAGGCCTCGGGGCAGGGCGTTACGTGGTGGCACATGGTGGTTCCTCTTCGCTCGGTATCCACGGCCAGTACGAGTACGTACCGTGCTCGTTCGATTACTCGATTCGGCAAGTCTGCGCGCGAGCTGAAGCGAGCGGGAGTGAGCTGGGTCACCAGATCACCCCACGGAGTGGGCAGGTCCTGCCAAGCCGGACTCCGCCTCGGGCGCATCCGCGCAGGTCGGCTCGGCGTGTCCGCCGGATCAGAGCTTGCGCAGCAGGACCCGGCGCACCGAGTGGTCGGCGGCCTTCTGCAGCACCAGCCGGGCGCGGGAGCGGGTGGGCGCGATGTTGCTCCGCAGGTTGGGGCCGTTGACGGCGGACCAGATGCCCAGGGCGGTCTCGCGTGCCTGGTCGTCGGTCAGGTCGGCGAACCTGTGGAAGTACGCGGTCGTGTCGCGGAACGCGGTCCGCCGCAGCGCCAGGAACCGCTCGACGTACCACTGCTGGATGTCGGACTCCGCGGCATCGACGTAGACGGAGAAGTCGAAGAAGTCGGAGAGGAAGACCTCGGGCGTGGCGCCGTCGCCGCGGCCGCCGGCCTGCAGCACGTTGAGCCCCTCCAGGACCAGGATGTCCGGGCGGTCCACCGCCTGCCGGGCGCCCGGGACGATGTCGTAGGACTGGTGGTCGTAGACGGGGGCCGACACCTCCTGGCGGCCCGACTTCACGTCGGCCAGGAACCGCACCAGCGCCCGCCGGTCGTAGCTCTCCGGGAATCCCTTGCGGCCCAGCAGCCCCCGGGACTCGAGCACCGCGTTGGGGAGCAGGAAACCGTCGGTGGTCACCAGGTCCACGCGCGGGGAGCCGGGAGCCGACGCCAGCAACCGCTGGAGCAGCCGCGCGGTGGTGCTCTTCCCGACCGCCACGCTCCCGGCGACCGCCACGACGAACGGCACCTTGGCCGTGGCGTCGCCGAGGAACTCGCTCTGCGCCGCCCACAGCCGCCGGCTCGCCGCGACGTGCAGCTCCAGCAACTCGGCCAGGGGCAGGTAGACGGTGGCGACCTCGTCGAGGTCGATCCGGTCGCCGAGGGTGGCCAGCTCCCGCAGCTCCGCCTCGTCGAGCGGGTGCCGCGACCCCGCGGCCAGCGCGCGCCACGAGGCGCGGTCGAACACCGCGTAGGGGGAGATCGAGCTCCGCGTACCGGACGTCACGGCCCCATCGTGCCGTCCGGACCGCCTGGTCCCCTCGGCCGGGTCACCCACGCGGGTGGGGGAGCGCTGCCGGACGGGCGCCGCGGCGGACGTCCGGCCCCGGCGCGTCTAGGGTCGGCGTGTGCCGACCCGCCCGGGGCTGCTCGAGTGCATCGAGAGCTACTTCGCCGCCGCTCCGCTCCCGGACGCGCGGATCCACCGCGTCGGCGGGCTCGACGTGCCGATCGGCGACCCCACCTGGCCCTACCCCGCCCGCCCCCGCGTGGGGGAGGGGCCGGTCACCGAGGACGACGTCCGGGCCGCTGTGGCGTTGCAGGAGGAGTCCGGCCTGGAAGCGGCCCTGGAGTGGGTGCCGGAGTGCTCGCCCGAGACGGCGGCCGTCGCCCGCGCCGCCGGTCTCACCGTCGAGGAGCTCCCGCTGCTCGTCGCCGCGGACCCGGTCGAGCTGCTGCTGCCGGCCGGCGTCCGGTTGTACGTCGTGGGCGCCGACGACCCGGAGCTGCCGCGCTACCAGCTGGTCGCGGCCACGGCGTTCGCCCACCCGGGCGGCGCCTCCGACGCCGGCGCCGTCCCGCTCGACACCTCCGCGGAGGCCCGGGCCCGCACCGAGGTGCTGCGCGAGCGGATCGCTTCGGGCCGCACCGTGATGATGGTCGCGGTCGAGAACGGCGAGCCGGTCGCCGTCGGCTCCCACCAGCCGGTCGACGTCGACGGGCGCGAGATCAGCGAGGTCATCGGCGTCGCCACCCTGCCGCGCCTGCGCGGGCGCGGCCTCGGGGCGGGCGTGACCTCGGCGCTGGTCGCGCACGCCACGGAGACCGCCGAGCTGGTCTTCCTCGCGGCGGGGGACGACGACGTGGCCCGGGTCTACGAGCGCGTCGGCTTCGCCCGCCTGGCGACCTCCGCCGTGGCCGACCGGCGTCCGCAGGTCTGAGCGTCAGGGGCCTCCCGGAGGGGGCACGGCTCCGGCCGCGGCGTCGAGCGCGCCCCGCGCCTCCTCGTACCCGGTCGCCCGCGGCACCTCGCTGAGCAGCACGACGACGCGCCGCCCGAGGACCCCGACCGAGTGCAGGTGCCGGTTGCCGCCGACGCAGCACATCCAGCCCTGCTTGACGGCCGTCAGCGGCGGCGCGGTGGCGAAGACGCCGAACCGCTGGTCGAAGCCGTCGGCCGCGGTCGAGGTGGCCGTTCGCATCCAGCCCAGGATGGCCGCGGCGTCGTCGGGGTGGGCGACGACCGGCAGGAGGGCGAGGAAGCGGGCCAGGTCGCGCGCGGTCGTGGTGGTCTCGCCCCACCGGCCCGGCCGGACCGGGGGAGCGGTCCCCGCCAGCCCGTACCGGCGGGCGACGTCGGTGACCATCGCGCCACCGCCGTAGCGCACCCACAGCGCCGAGGCGGCCGGGTCGTCCGAGCTGCGGATCATGTCCCTCAGCAGCGCGGGGTCGTCGGGCCGCAGCGCCACGCTCCCGGCCCGCACGCGGCGCAGCACGTCCTCCGCGACGAACAGCTTCACCATCGACGCCGTCGGGAACGGCCGGTCGGCGGCGGCGTTCCCGGCGGCGGCGGCGGTCGTCCGGGCCGTGCGGGCCTCCGCCGCCCGGACCGACAGCCCCGTCGCCGGCACGTGCAGGCGCGCCACCGCGACGGCCAGCGTCCCGACCTCCGGGTAGGCCGCGACCACCGCCGGTACCAGCTCGGCGGCCGGAGGGCCCCCGGCCCACGCGCGCCGGTCCGGCGGCAGCAGCACCTCGCTCACCATCAGGGCCAGCACGGTCAGGGGGAGCAGCACCCGCCGCAGACCGCAGGGGACCGGGCGTCCCGGGGCAGCCGCTGCCGAGCCCATGCGGCCATGGTCCTCCCGGCGGCGGCAGGTGCTTGCACCTTCATGGACCTGCCGCGCGCCGGTGATGGACCGTCAGCGTGGGGTGACCGTCAGTCCTCCTCGTAGGTGAGGACCATCGTGGCGCGGGCGAGGGTGTGGAAGAACAGGTTGAAGCCGAGCACGGCCGGGGTGGTGTCGGCGGTGACGTCCAGCGTCTCGGTGTCGACGGCGTGGACGACGACGAAGTAGCGGTGCGCCCCGTGCCCGGACGGGGGAGCGGCTCCCACGTACCCGGCGAAACCGCCGTCGTTGCGCAGCTGGAGCGCGCCCGCGGGCAGCTGCGGTGAGTCCTTGTCGCCGGCGCCGCTGGGCAGCTCGGTCGTCGAGGCGGGGATGTTCGCCACCGCCCAGTGCCAGAAGCCGCTGGCGGTGGGGGCGTCCGGGTCGTACACCGTGACGGCGAAGCTCTTCGTGCCCTCCGGGAAGCCGGACCAGCTCAGCTGCGGGGACCGGTCCTCGCCCCCGGCCCCCATCACGCCGCTGACGTGCGGCATCGGGAGCGTCTCGCCGTCGCTGCAGTCGCTGCTCGTGACGGTGAAGCTCGGCACCTGGGGGAGGTGCTCGTAGGGGTCGTAGGTCAGCGGCCGGTCGGCCATCGCGGCTCTCCTCTTCTCGGGCGGGCGGGCAGGGCCGGTGCACGGCCTCCCCACGCGACCCTAGGCAGGGCGGGCCCGCGGCGCTCCTCGGTGCGAACCGTTGCACGACTGCCGCCGTTGCGACGCGTGCACCGCGCCTCCCGCCGGTACCGTCGCCCGCGTGCCAGCTCCCGGCCCGCTCGGCCTCCCGGACACCGTCCGCGTCTGCCTCTTCGACCTGGACGGCGTCCTGACGAAGACCGCGACGGTCCACTTCGCGGCGTGGAAGCGCACCTTCGACGAGTTCCTCCAGCGATACGACGCCGGACAGGCCGAGTTCAGCCAGCTGGACTACAACCGCTACGTCGACGGCAAGCACCGCGCCGACGGGGTGCGCGGCTTCCTGGCCAGCCGGGGGATCGACCTCCCGGAGGGCGGCGACGGGGACCCGCCCGACGCGGCGACCGTGCAGGCGATCGCGAGCCGCAAGAACGAGATGGTGCTGCGCGAGCTCGACGAGCACGGTGTCGAGGTCTACCCGGGGTCGGTCAGGTACCTCCGCGCGGTCAAGGACGCCGGGCTCGCCACCGCCGTGGTCACCGCGTCGGCGAACGGGGAGAAGGTCATCGCCGCCGGTGGTTTCGCCGACCTCATCGACGTGCGGGTCGACGGCGTCGTGGCCGCACGCGACTCGCTGCGCGGCAAGCCGGAGCCCGACACGTTCCTGGCCGGGGCCCGCATGCTGGGCGTGGAGCCGTCCGCCGCGGTGGTCTACGAGGACGCGATCTCGGGCGTGCAGGCCGGTCGTGCGGGGAACTTCGGCTACGTCGTCGGGGTGGACCGCGTGGGCCAGACGGACGCGCTGCGCGCCGCCGGCGCGGACGTCGTCGTCACCGACCTCGAGCAGCTGATGGGGGAAAGGGCATGACCGAGGGACGGGCGACCTTCCCGATCGAGCCGTGGTCGCTGACCGAGGTCGGGCTCGACCACTCCTCGCTGGCCGTGCACGAGTCGGTGTTCGCCCTGACCAACGGGCACATCGGCATGCGCGGTTCGTTCGAGGAGGGCGAGCCGGTCGTCGTCCCCGGCACCTACCTCAACGGCTTCTTCGAGGAACGGCCGTTGCCCTACGCGGAAGCCGGATACGGCTTCCCCGAGCAGGGCCAGACGATGGTCAACGTCACCGACGGCAAGCTGATCCGGCTGCTGGTCAAGGACTCGCCGCTCGATCTCGACTACGGCGAGATCATCGACCACACGCGCACGCTCGACCTGCGCGCCGGGGTGCTGCGGCGCTCGACCGAGTGGCGCTCGCCCGGTGGCCGGACCGTGCGGGTGACCAGCACGCGCCTGGTGTCGCTGGCCCGCCGCTCGATCGCCGCCATCGAGTACAAGGTCGAGGTGACCGACGACCTGGGCGACCTCTACGTCGCCCTGCAGTCGGACCTCCTGGCCAACGAGACCGTGCCCACCGACGACGACGACCCGCGGGCGGCGGCCATGCTCGCCAAGCCGCTGCAGTGCGAGATCGCCGTCGGCCGGGGCCGCCGCGCCGTCCTCGTGCACTGCACGAAGCGCAGCAAGCTGCGCATGGCGGCCGGCATGGACCACGTCATCGAGATCCCCGACAGCGCGACCGAGGACATCGAGGCCGCCGGCGACCTCGCCCGCTACACGCTCGCGGCGCGGATCCCGCAGGGCGGCAGCCTCAAGCTGGTCAAGTTCCTGGCCTACGGCTGGTCCTCCCGGCGCTCTGGGCCGGCCCTGCGCGACCAGGTCGAGGCCGCGCTCGCCACGGCCAAGCTGGCCGGCTGGGAGCGGCTGGCCCGGGAGCAGCGGGAGATCCTCGACCAGCACTGGGACGAGGCCGACGTCGAGATCGACGGCGACGACGAGCTGCAGCAGGCGGTCCGCGTGGGCATGTTCCACGTCCTGCAGGCGGGCCTGCGCGGGGAGCGCCAGCCCATCCCGGCCAAGGGGCTGACCGGGCCCGGCTACGACGGGCACACCTTCTGGGACACCGAGACCTACGTCCTCCCGGTGCTCACCTACACCGCGCCGCACGCCGTGCGGGATGCGCTGCGCTGGCGGCACTCGACGCTGGACATGGCCCGGGAACGCGCGCGGGTCCTGGGACGCCGCGGCGCGGCCTTCCCGTGGCGGACCATCCGGGGTGAGGAGACCTCCGGCTACTGGCCGGCGGGGACGGCGGCCTTCCACATCAACGCCGACATCGCCGACGCCGTCGTGCGGTACTACAACGCCACCCTGGACGACGACTTCGACCGCGACTTCGGCGCCGAGCTGCTCATCGAGACGGCGCGGCTGTGGGCGTCGCTGGGCCACTTCGACCCCGAGCACGGCTTCCGCATCGACGGCGTGACCGGCCCCGACGAGTACACCGCCGTCGTGGACAACAACGTCTACACGAACCTGATGGCGCAGCGGAACCTGCGGGAGGCCGCCGAGGCGGTCAAGCGGCAGCCCGACGTCGCCGGCCGGCTGGACGTGGCGTCCGACGAGGTGGACACCTGGCTGCGGGCGGCCTCGCTGATGGCGGTGCCCTACGACACGCAGCGCGGCGTGCACATGCAGTCCGACGCGTTCACCCACCACGAGGAGTGGGACTTCGCGGGCACGCCGAAGGAGAACTACCCGCTGCTGCTGCACTACCCCTACTTCGAGATCTACCGGAAGCAGGTGGTCAAGCAGGCCGACCTGGTGATGGCGCTGCACCTGCGCGGCGACGCGTTCACGCTCGAGGAGAAGATCGCCAACTTCGCCTACTACGAGGAGCGGACGACCCGGGACTCCTCGCTGTCGGCGAGCCAGCAGGCCGTCGTCGCCGCCGAGACCGGGCACCTGCAGCTGGCCTACGACTACTGGGCGGAGGCGGCGCTCACCGACCTGCAGAACCTGCACCACAACTCCGGCCACGGGCTGCACATCGCGTCCCTGGCCGGTGGCTGGACGGTGGCGGTCGCCGGCTTCGGTGGGCTGCGCGACCACAACGGCGAGCTGACCTTCGGCCCCCGGCTGCCGGAGCGGATCACCCGGATGCGGTTCCGCGTGGTGTACCGGGGCCGCAAGCTGACGGTGACCGTGACCCACGAGAGCGCCACGTACCGGCTGGTGGAGGGTGAGCCCCTCGACATCCGCCACCACGGCCGCCAGGTGACCGTCGACCACGAGGACCTCGTCCTCGGCATCCCGCCCGCCCCGCAGGCGGAGCCGGTCCGCCAGCCGGTCGGCTGCGAGCCGCGCCGCCGGGCCCGGACCGGCGCCCCGCCGCGGGTGCACCCATCGGTCAAGGACACCGAACGGCTCAGGTGAGCAGCCAGCTCCCGCCCAGCACCAGCGCGCCGAGGTCGACCAGCAGGAACACGCCGACCCAGACCAGCGCGGGGAACGGTGTCAGGCGGGCCAGCTGGTCGGCGTCGGAGTCCGGCGCCCGCCGCCGGCGGCGCGAGCTCTGCAGCTCCAGCACCGTGCGCGGCGCGGCCAGCAGCAGGAACCAGGTGGCGACGGCGGCGAACACCGCCTGCCCCTGCGGGGGGAGCCACCAGGTCGCCGCGAAGACGACGGTGCCGGTGGCCAGCACCGACCACAGCCCGTACCAGTTGCGGATCTGCACCAGCAGCAGCGCCAGCAGGGCGAGCAGTGCCCAGAGCAGGCCGATGGCGTGGCCGGCGGCCAGCAGCGCGGCCGCGCCCAGCCCGAAGAGCCCGGGCCCGGTGTAGCCCGCCGCGCAGGTGAGCACCATGCCCGGACCGGTGGGCCTCCCCGCGGAGACCGTCAGCCCCGAGGTGTCCGAGTGCAGCCGGATGCCCGAGAGGCGCCGGCCGGCCGCCAGCGCGACGAGCCCGTGGGCTCCCTCGTGGGCGATCGTGACCGCGTGGCGGCTGGCCCGCCAGAGGGTGGGGGAGAGGACCAGCACCGCCGCGGCGGCCAGCGCGGCGAGGAGCACGCCGACGGAGAGGTCGGGGACGGTCGCCGTGACGCGCGCCCAGAACCGGCCGACCACCTCCACGGCCCGAGTCAACCGCACGCGCCCGGATGGGCCCGGCAGGTCGGCGCCGACCGGCGGCTGCGGTGCTCCTCACACGTCCTGGGGGCGACGGGGGGCCGCCGGGCCGGGATCCTGGAGCGGTGACCCCGCCCGCGCCCGCCGTCGCCCAGGACCTCCCGGTGACCGTGTCCTTCACCAGGCGCGCCGATCCCGGTCACGCGCGGGAGATGACCGCCTGGATCCGCGCCGGGCTGAGCATGGCCGAGGGCTTCCCCGGCTTCCTCGGGGGCGGGTGGGTCCGGCCGCGCGGCGAGTCCGACGAGTGGCACATGCTGTGCCGGTTCGCCGACCAGCGGTCGCTGGCCGCCTGGGACTCCTCGCCCGAGCGGCAGTGGTGGCTGCGTTCGGCGCAGGGCCTGGCCGAGGTCACGCGGACCGAGCGGCGCACCGGGATCGAGGGCTGGTTCGACGCCCCGGTGGAGGCCCAGGTGACGTCGCCGTCACCGCGGACGGCACCGCCGCGCTGGAAGCAGGCGGTCACGATCTGGCTCGTCTTCTTCCCGATGAACCTGCTCGCTACGGTGACCCTCGGCCGGCTGATGGGCGAGGTGCCGGTGGTGGTGCGGGTGCTGGTCCTGACGCTGACCCTCACGCCGATCATGACCTACCTGCTGCTGCCCTGGATGACCGCCCGGCTGGACTGGTGGCTGCACGGACGACGGTTCCGGGACCGCCGATAAGCGGTCGATCGCCGGGGGAGGGGAGTGCCACCATCACCGGCGTGGACGTGCTCTCCTCGCTGCCGGCGTTCGTGCTTGCCGTGCTGCTGATCTCCGCCTCGCCCGGGCCGGCGATGGCGCTGATCTTCCGGCGGGCGGCACTGCGCGGCCTGCGCGGTGCCGTGCCCACGGTCCTGGGTCTCGAGGTCGGGCTCTATGCCTGGGCGCTGTTCGCCGGGGCGGGCTTCGCGGCCCTGGTCGCCGCCTCGGAGGTCGCCTACCTGGTGCTGCGGGTCGTCGGCGCCGCGGTGCTGCTGTTCCTGGGCATCAAGGCGTTCCGGGCGGCCTGGCGGGGGGGCGGCGGCGGGGAGGCGCCCGAGGTGGCGCCCCCGGCCGGCCGGCGGCACTGGTGGGGGGCCTTCGGCGAGGGGGTGCTCGTGCAGCTGGCCAACCCGAAGGCCGCCGTCTTCATGATCGCGTTCTACCCGCAGTTCGTCCCGGCCGACGGGCCGGTGTTCGCGACGACAGCGGTGCTGGGGCTGCTGCAGATCACCCTGGAGACCGGCCTGTACCTCGCCCTGGCGGCGGGGGTCGCCCGGGCGGGCGCCTGGTTCCGCCGGCCCCGGATCCGTGCCCGGCTCGAGGCCGTCAGCGGCTCGGTGCTGGTGGCCCTGGGGCTGCGCGTCGCTGTGTCCAGCCGGTGACTCAGCCGCCGGGCTTCACGGCCTTGCCGCGCTCCTGCTCGGCGTCGCCGGCCTCGTAGGCACCGGGGACCGCGGTCGGCCGCCCGGCGTCGTCCGTGCCCGGCGTCGCCGGCGTGGCGGTCAGGTCGTCCGGCCCGGGGGACGGCGTGCCCGCCGGCTCGTTCCGCTCGCCGGTGTCGGGGCGCTCCTGGGTCATGCGGTTCCCGCTACCCCCGGCGGAGCGGCCGGAACCCGGACGACCGCGCCCGCTGATCACAGCTGCTGCGTCAGGTTGACCACGTTGCCGTCGGGGTCCGTGAGGTGCGCGACGCGCTGACCCCAGGGCATGTCGTTGGCGCCGCTGGTCGCCGTGCCGCCGAGGCGCTCGACCTGCGGGAGCACCGCGTCGACGTCGGGCACCTCGATGCTCAGCAGCATCCGGCCCGGGTCACCGGGGGAGACAGCGGAGTCCGACGACAACCCGAACTCCGAGTCGCCGAGGCGCAGACCGACGTAGAACGCGTCGCCGTCCTCCGGGTACCGCATGACCTCCTCGGCGCCGAGCAGCCCGGTGTAGAAGGTGAGCAGGCGCCCGAGGTTGTTGCTGACGATGATCGGTCGGACGGTGGCCGGCATGGGTTCTCCTTCGCGGGGTCGTCAGTACCGACCGGAGGAGTGGCCCGAACTCGTCGGTCGCACCGCCTGCGCTCGACGAATTGACATAATGTGCATTATCGGCGCTAGCTGGACGAGCCGGAAGGGGCCGGCTGCGCCCGGTCGTGCCGCCGCCCTACGACGTCCACAGCGACACGTCTCGTCGTCACGAGTTCGCCCCCGCCGTCCGAGGCCCGACGGCGCCCGTGTTCCGCGTCGCCGTTGCTGCTCGTGCACCGGCTCGTGCACCACCGGCGCGTCGACCGGGTCCGCCGGTCCGGACGCCGCCGTACGCCCGCCCCATCGGTCCGACTCCCCCGTGAGTTGATCTTGTCCCCGACGAGCTCGTCCGGCGCGACCGACCTGCCGACTCGGGCTGCGACCCGGTCAGATCGCCCTGACCGCCTCTGGGTGCAGCCTCCCCTGGTGCAGCCACCCTGGGTCGATAACGTCACGGTGACGTAATGACGGCGATGTGGGCCGGCTCGACGGGCGCCGACCGCCGGGTGTTCGTAGTGTCGGGACATGCAGATCCGACGTCCGATCGCCGCGTTGATGACCGCCCTGGCGCTGTTCGGAGGGGGCGTCACGCTGACCGCCTGCGAGGCCGCCGGGCAGGACCAGAACGACGGGACGACCGACGACAGCGACAACACCGGCGGCGCCGACCAGGAGTCCGACGTTCCCGACAACAGCAACCAGGAGCCGAGCGACGAGGACGACGGCGACGACCAGCAGGACCCGGACTGATCCGGTCAGGCGGAGCGCTCGCTGACCCAGAGCCGGTCCAGACGCCCGGTGGAGCGCACCAGCTCGGCGAGCTGGCGCTCCAGCTCCGCCTTGGTCGGCTTCTCGGTCAGCAGCGTCTGGGCGTCCTCGAGCGCGCAGCGCAGCTGGTACAGCCGGTCCTGCAACCCGTCGAGCTCGTTCCGTGACACCAGCACGACGTCACCCGGGAGACCGGCCTTCGCGGTGGCCGAACGCTGCTCGTAGGCCCGCTGACGGCACGCCTGCCCGCAGTAGAGCCGCGGCCGGCCGACCGACCCCTGGGACGGCAGCACCCGGCGGCACCAGCCGCAGCGCCGCTGCTCGTCGCTCCCCCGGTTCGGGATCGGCGCCACCGGGAGCTCCGCCGTGGTGCCCGCTGCGTGTCGTTCTGCCACGTCTGCGCACGGTAGACGGCCGGGGCGACAGGTTTCGGGGACACGCCAGAGCGGCGCGGCGACGAACCACTCCGCGCCCACCAGGAGGGAATCGGTGAACGACGTGGACGCCCTCGGCTTCGACGCGCTGTCGGAGGACTCGCTGCGCACGGCGGGCAGCCTCAAGTGGACGCGCTACGGCACCGCCATCGGGGCGTTCGTCGCCGAGATGGACTTCGGCACCGCACCCGCGGTCACCGCCGCGCTGCACGAGGCCGTGGACCGCGGCCGCCTGGGCTACCTGACCACCGGCGCGGCCGAGGACATGGCCCGCGCCTGCGCCGGCTGGCAGCGCCGCCGGTACGGCTGGGACGTGCCGCCGGAGTGGATCACCCCGCTGGGCGACGTCATCGCCGGTCTGCAGGCGACGATCGAGCGGTTCACCCCGCCCGGCAGCCCCGTCGTCCTGCCCACCCCCGCCTACATGCCGTTCCTCGCGGTGCCCGGTCTGCTCGGCCGGGAGCTGATCCCGGTGCCGATGGTCGAGCGGGAGGGCCGGCCGACCTATGACCTCGACGGCCTCGCCCGGGCCTTCGCCGCCGGCGGGCGGCTGCTGGTGCACGTCAACCCGCACAACCCGCTGGGCCGGGTCTTCACCGTCGAGGAGCAGCTCGCGCTGGCCGACGTCGTCGAGGCCGCGGGCGTCCGTGTCTTCTCCGACGAGATCCACGCCCCGCTCGTGCACCCCGGAGCCGTCCACCGCCCGTACGCGTCCCTGTCCGCCGCGACGGCCCGGCACACCGTCACCGCCACGTCGGCGTCCAAGGCGTGGAACCTGCCGGGCCTCAAGACCGCCCAGCTGGTCCTGAGCAACGGCGAGGACGCCGCACGCTGGGCCGAGGTGGGCTTCCTCTACACCCACGCGGCCGCCACGCCCGGCGTGCTGGCGAACACGGCCGCCTACGACGACGGCGGGCCGTGGCTGGACGGCGTCCTGGCCTACCTCGACGGGAACCGGCGCCACCTGGCGGGGCTGCTGGCCGAGCACCTGCCGGCCGTGCGCTGGACGCCCCCCGAAGGCACCTACCTGGCCTGGCTGGACTGCCGGGAGCTCGACCTCCCGGGGTCACCCGGCGAGTTCTTCCTCGAGCGGGCGGGGGTCGCGCTGGTCGACGGCCCCGAGTGCGGCGCCCCCGGAGCGGGGCACGTGCGGCTCAACTTCGCCACGCCCAGGCCCGTGCTGACGACGATCGTGGCGCGGCTGGCCGACGCCGTCCGGCGGGCCTGATCGGGGCCCCGCGACGGCCGGGAGGGCTGCCACTAGCGTGGATGCCGTGCCCGCCGCGCAGTACGCCTTCCTCGACGGGCCGACGCCGTTGGCGATGGCCCACCGCGGCGGGGCGATCGAGCACCTCGAGAACACCATGCCCGCCTTCCAGGCGTGCGTCGACCTCGGCTACCGCTACCTGGAGACCGACGTCCGGGTGACCGCCGACGGCGTCCTGGTCGTCTTCCACGACCCCACGCTGGAACGGGTCACCGACCGCACCGGGCGGGTGGAGAACCTGTCGTGGGCGGAGGTCTCGGAGGCCCGGATCGGCGGCCGCGAGCCGATCATGCGGCTGGAGGACCTGCTCGGCGCCTGGCCGGACGTGCGGTTCAACCTCGACATCAAGGCCGCCGGGGTGCTCGCGCCGCTGGTCCGCACCGTCCGGCGGATGAAGGTGGCCGACCGCATCTGCCTCGGGTCCTTCTCCGACGCGCGGCTGGCCGCCGCCCGCCGGCTGTTCGGCCCGTCGGTGTGCACGTCCCTGGGGCCCCGGGGCGTCGCCGCCCTCCGCTTGTCCTCCTACTCGCCCAAGGCCGCCGGCCTGGTCCGCATCCAGGCCGGCTGCGCCCAGGTGCCGCTGCAGCTGGGCGGCCGCGCGCTGGTCGACGAGCGCTTCATCGCCGCCGCGCACGCCCGTGGGCTGCAGGTGCACGTGTGGACCGTCGACGACGAGGGTGACGCCGCCCGGATGCTCGACCTCGGCGTCGACGGCGTCATGACCGACCGGCCGGCCATGCTGCGCGAGCTGCTGGAGAAGCGCGGCCAGTGGGTCCCGCGGTGAGCCTGGGCGAACGCCTGCGCGCCTGGCGTCCGACCCCGCCGCCGCTCCCCGAGGACCTCGCGCCGCTGGTCAAGCCGGACGACCCGGACTGGTTCGCCCGGGAGATGGCGATCGCGGCGGCGCCGCCGTGGTGGTTCTGGCGGTTCGTGCTCCGCAACTTCTCGTGGCTGGTCGGCATCTTCGGTCGCGTCGAGGTCACCGGGGGCGTTCCCGACGAGCTGCGCGACGGACCGCTGCTGCTCGCCGCCAACCACATCGGGGACTTCGACCCGTTCGTGATCGCCGTCGCGCTGCACGAGGCCGGCGTCGTGCCCCGGATCATGGCGACCGGCGGCATCATGTCGGCGCCCGTGGCGGGCCCGCTGCTGGAGCGGACCGGCGCCATCCGCGTGGAGCGCGGGACGGAGCTCGCCCGGCACGCCGTGCGGGTCACCGAGGTGGCCCTGGTCTCCGGCGGGCACGTGGTCGCCTACCCCGAGGGGCGGGTCGGCCTGACGGCGGACGGCTGGCCGGAGCGCGGGCGCACCGGGATGGCGCGGATGGCCCTCGGGCTCGGCGTGCCGGTGATCCCGGTGAGCCAGTGGGGCGCGCACGAGGTGCTCCAGTACGGCAACGACTGGGGCAAGCTGCGCACCGCCCTGCGCGCTGTCGTGCGGCGGCCGGCGCTCCGGGTGCACGTCGGCCCGCCGGTGCAGCTCGACGACCTGCAGATGGGCCGCGTCGGGGACGCCAACCGGGCGCGGTACCGGATCGCCGCGGCCATCACCCGGGGGCTGGTGCCGTTGCGGGCGGACGAGCCGGACCGGCCGGCCTTCGTCGACCGGACCCGGCCGACCACTGCCGTCGCGGCGTACCCCGGAGGTGTGGTTCCGGAGGACATCCCGTGACGACCTGGTCCCGGTGCTGGACCGCTCGTCCGGCGGCTGGGAACCTGCGCCCGTGACAACTGCGCCGCCGGACACCGGCACCGGGCCCGCCGGCCGACCCGTCGACCCGGCGGACGAGAAGGCCCTGAAGCGCGAGCGCTTCGGCTGGTACTCCTACGACTGGGCCATGTCGGTCTTCAACACCTCGGTGACGACCGTCTTCCTCGGCCCGTACCTGACGGCGATCGCGCGCGACGCCGCCGGCCCCGACGAGCGGCTGTCCTTCCTCGGGCTCTCCGTCGCCGCCGGCAGCTGGTTCTCCTACGTGCTGTCGTTCTCGGTCATCGTCCAGGTGCTGGTGCTGCCCCTGACCGGGGCCGTGGCCGACCGGACCGGCCGCAAGCGCGAGATGCTGGCGGGCTTCGCGTTCCTCGGCGCGCTGGCCACGACCGCGCTCTTCTTCGCCGGTGACGGCCGGTGGCTGATGGCCGCCGTCCTGTTCGTCGTGGCGAACGTGAGCTTCGGTGCCGCGACGGTCGTCTACTACTCGTGGCTGCCCGACCTGGCCGGGCCGGACGAGCGGGACAAGGTCTCCAGCCGGGGCTGGGCGTTCGGCTACGTCGGTGGCGCGCTGCTGCTCGCCATCCACCTCGGGCTGGTGCTCAGCGCGGAGTCGCTCGGGCTCACCACGGGCGAGGCGGTGCGCATCTGCCTGGCGACCGCGGGTCTGTGGTGGGGCGCGTTCACCGTCTTCACCGTCTCCCGGCTGCGCAACCGGCCGGTCCGGGACGCCGACGCCGCCCGGTCGGGCAGCAGCTTCCGGCAGCTCGCGCGGACCTTCAGGGAGATGCGGGCGTTCCCTCTCACGCTGTGGTTCCTGGGCGCCTACCTGCTGTTCAACGACGGCGTCCAGACGGTCATCTCGCTGTCGGCGACCTACGCCACCGAGGAGCTCGACCTGGAGCAGGAGGTGCTCACCGGCGCCATCCTGATGGTCCAGGTGGTCGCGATCTTCGGTGCGCTGGGGCTGGGCCGGCTGGCCGGCCGCTACGGCGCCAAGCGGGTCGTCCTGGGCGCGCTGGTGGCCTGGATCGGCGTGCTGCTGGCCGCGTTCTCCCTGCAGACCGGAGCGGTGGCCCAGTTCTACGCCCTGGCGGCCGTCATCGGCCTGGTGCAGGGCGGCACCCAGGCGCTCTCCCGGTCGCTGTTCAGCCAGCTGATCCCGGCGGGCAAGGAGGCGGAGTACTACGGCTTCTACGAGATCAGCGACCGCGGCACGAGCTGGCTCGGGCCGCTGGCCTTCGGCCTGACCTACCAGCTGACCGGCTCCTACCGGCTGGCCATCGTCAGCCTGGTCATCTTCTTCGTGGGGGGCTTCATCGCCCTGGCGGCCCTGCCGATGCGGCGCGCCGTCGTCGCCGCGGGCAACACTCCCCCGGAGCGCCTGTGACCCCGGTCGGACCGAACTCGGTCCCGGCGTCCGGCGACCGCCGCCGGCACCCCGCGCCGGCGCACCTGCGGTTCTTCCACGGGCCGATGGACTGCGGTAAGTCGACGCTGGCCCTGCAGGTCGACCACAACCAGAGCCGGCAGGGCCGGTACGGGCTGCTGCTGACCCAGGGCGACCGCTCGGCGGCTCCCCAGATCAGCTCCCGGGTCGGCCTGTCGCGGGCGGCGACGGAGATCGACGACGACGTCGACCTGCGCCGGCTGGTCCGGGAGCGGTGGTCCGACGGGCAGCGGGTGGACTACCTGATCGTCGACGAGGCGCAGTTCCTCACCGCCGTGCAGGTGGACCAGCTGGCCGAGCTGGTCGACGAGTGGCACGTCGACGTCTACGCCTTCGGGCTGACCACCGACTTCCGCGCGCAGCTCTTCCCCGGCACCCGGCGGCTGCTCGAGGTGGCCGACGACGTCCAGCGCATCCAGGTCGAGGTGCTCTGCTGGTGCGGGCTGCCCGGGCTGCTCAACGCCCGCGTGGTCGACGGCGTGATGGTGCACTCGGGCGAGACCGTCGTGGTGGCCGACACCGCGCCCGCGGAGCTGCCCGGCGAGGACCGCGGCCACTCCCCCGCCGTCCGCTACCAGGTGCTGTGCCGGCGGCACTACGTGCGCGGCGAACTGGGCCCCACGGCCGCCGGACCGGGGCAGCTGGCCCTGCCCTGACCTGCGGGCTCACCCATGCGAGGGGCAACCGAGCGGCGGATCTGCCCCCATGCGATGATGGACAACTGATTCGGCGGAATCCTTCCGCGATTTCTGTCGTTCATCTCTGTGACTCCTCCGGGTTCGTGGGTATGCCCCCGCGTGGCCGGAGATCGAGTCGCGACCGACATACGAACGAGAGGACGGTGTGCCATGGGCGAGCGTTCCCTGCGCGGCAGCCGCTTGGGCAGCGTCAGCTACGAGACGGAGCGGAACACCGCGCCGATCGACCGGCAGTACGCCGAGTACCGGTGCCCGTCCGGCCACCTGTTCACGGTGCCCTTCGCCGACGACGCCGAGCTCCCCGACACCTGGGAGTGCAAGTTCGACGGTTCGGCCGCGAAGCTGGTCGGCGGTGCCGAGCCAGCGCCGAAGAAGGTCAAGCCGCCGCGGACCCACTGGGACATGCTCCTCGAGCGTCGTTCCGTGGAGGACCTCGAAGAGGTGCTCGCCGAGCGCCTCGACGTGCTCCGTGGTCGGCGCACCCGCGCCAGCTGATCTCAGCACGACGCAGAACGGCCCCGGTGGAGGAATCCACCGGGGCCGTTCTGCGTCTGCGTCAGGCGAGCGGCCGGCCGTCCGGCCCGCGGACGACCTCTCCCTCGATCACCAGTCGGGAGCTCCCCGGGCGTCCCGGTGGGACGTCCTCGGCCAGCGGCACCTCGGCGGTGCGGACGCTCTCGACGCGCACCGGCGGGCGCAGGCCCACCGGCAGCCGCGCCAGGACCAGGCGGGTCAGCGCGCCCCGGACGAGGTTCCGGGTTCCCGGCAGGAGGCAGAGCAGGCCGACGACGTCGCCGATGAAGCCAGGCAGCACCATGAGCAGGCCCCCGGCGGCCACCAGGCCCGCGTTGCCCAGCTCGGCGCCCGGCGAGCGGCGGCTGCGGGCCCGCTCGCGCAGGTCGGCGAGCGCGCGGGTGCCCTGCCGGGCCAGCAGCACCCAGCCGATCACGCTGGTGGCGAGCGTGGCCAGGATCGTCCAGCCGACCCCGATCCACGCCGCGACGAGGACGAAGACGACCAGTTCGGCGAGCACCAGCAGGCCTGCGGCCGTCCGGACCCGGCGCCCCACGGCGTCACTCATGCTGTCCTGCCTCTCTGCGCCCGGCTCGCGCCGGCACCGGACGGCGCACACGGCCCGGCAGCCAGTCGGCCAGCCGGTCCCGCAGGCCCCACACGGTGACCCGTACCAATGCCTCTCTAACGATCGAGCCGCTCATCTTGCTCCTGCCGAACGCGCGCTCGGCGAACGTGATCGGCACCTCGACCACCCGGGCGCCGTCCCGCACGGCCCGCCAGGCCCAGTCGACCTGGAAGCAGTAGCCCTGGCTGGCGACGTCGGCGAAGGGCAGCCGGTCGATCAGCTCGGCCCGGGCGGCCCGGTAGCCGCCGGTCGCGTCCGCGAGCGGCAGCCGCAGCGCCCACCGGGTGTACCGGTTGCCGAGGCGGGACAGCAGCAGGCGGTGCAGCGGCCAGTCGGTCACCTCTCCCCCGGGTACGTAGCGGGAGCCCAGCGCCAGATCCGCCGACCCGAGCGCCGCCAGCAGGTCGGGCAGCTGCTCGGGAGCGTGCGAGCCGTCGGCGTCCATCTCGACGAGGACGTCGTACCCGCGTTCCCGGGCCCATCGGAAGCCGGCGACGTAGGCCTGCCCCAGGCCCTGCTTGGCGGTGCGGTGCAGGACGTGGACGCGCTCGTCGAGGGTGGCGAGCTTGTCGGCCAGCTGACCGGTGCCGTCGGGCGAGCCGTCGTCGACCACCAGGGCGTGCGCCGCGGGCACGCTGGCGTGCAGCCGGTCGAGGATCCGCTCGAGGTTCTCCACCTCGTCGTAGGTCGGGATCACCACCAGGACGCGGTCGCTCACCGGGCGTTCCTCCGGCGCAGGACCACGGCGGTGGCGACGGCCGCCGCGCCGAGCCCGGTGAGCACCCATTCCGGTGCCGATCCGAGCTGCTGGGCGACGGTGGTGGAGCTGCGCTGGGCGATCTCCTCGACGAAGACGGCGGGCTCGAACAGCTCCGAGGAGCGCACGACCGACCCGTCGGGCGCGACGATCGCGGAGATGCCGCTCGTGGCGGCGACGGCGACGGTCCGGCCGAACTCGACGGCGCGCAGCCGGCTCATCGCCAGCTGCTGGGCGCTCTCGTCGGTGTAGCCGAAGGTGGCGTTGTTGGTCTGGACGACGATCATCCCCGCGCCGCCGTCGACGACGTCCTGCACGAGGCCGTCGTAGACCACCTCGAAGCAGATGAGGTTGCCGACCCGCACGCCGCCGACGTCGAGCACGCCGACCTCGCTGCCCGCGAACTGGTCGGTGACCCTGTCGACGTCCTCGCTGAAGAAACGGAAGAAGCTGCGCGCCGGCACGTATTCCCCCAGCGGTACGGGGTGCCGCTTCACGTACGTGTCCCCCGGGCCGTCCTGGGGGTCCCAGACGATCGCGGTGTTGCTGATGAACCGGCCCGGCCCCTTCACCACCGCACCCACGAGGATCGGCGCCCCGACGGCGCGTGCGGCGCGGCGGATCTGCGCGGCGGCGTCCTCGTTGACGTAGGGGTCGATGTCGGAGCTGTTCTCCGGCCAGAGGACGGCGTCGGGCTGGGGTTCCTCCCCCGCCGCGACGGCGTCGGCCAGCTCGAGCGTCCGCTGCACGTGGTTGTCGAGGACCGCCCGCCGCTGGGCGTTGAAGTCGAGGCCCGCCCGGGGCACGTCGCCCTGGATGACGGCGACCGTCGACGTCGGGCCGCCCGTGGTGAGCGATCCCCCGGCGAGCGGCAGCCAGGCGAGCATGCCCACGAGCGGCACGGCGAGAACGGCGACGACGAGCAGTGCGCCCGTCCGCAGGGCGGGGCCGCGCACCTCGACGTCGTCCGATGCGCGCCAGGCGCGCTGCAGGGCCAGCGCCGCGGCGGCGATCAGCGCACCGACGAGGGCGACCGCGAAGGTCACCAGGGGGACCCCGCCGTAGGCGGCCAGGGCGAGCAGCGGGCCCTCGGTCTGGCTGAAGCCCAGCCGCCCCCAGGGGAAGCCGTCGAGGACGAAGCGCCCGCGGATCGCCTCGTCGGCCACCCACAGCATCGCCGTCCAGACGGGCCAGAACCGCAGCCGGGAGGTCAAGGCGGTGGCGGCGCCGAGGAGGGCGAGGTGCAGGGCCTCCCAGACGGCGAGGGCCAGCCAGGGCAGCGGACCGACGTAGATGCCGGTCCAGGACAGCAGCGGGACGAAGAAGGCGAGGCCGAAGACCAGCCCGAGCCAGACGCCCGAGCGCACCGGCTGCCCGTGCACCGCGTACGCCAGCGCGGCCGGGCCGAGGACGGCGAGGCCGACGAGGTCGTAGCCGGGGAAGGCCAGGACGAGGACGAGACCGCCGACGACGGCGACGAGGGTGCGCCACGGCCACCGGCGGCGGTCCTGGGCCTGCGACGGCGAGGGGGCCGGCCGCGTCAGCGTGCCGACCGCCGGCTCGCCTGCTCCTGCCGGCACCCACAGCCTCCCGGGTCGCTCCCCCGAGCCGGTCGGACGGGGTCCGGACCGCCGCGCTGTCGGCTGCGGTCCTGACCCAGCATCCCATCCCGGCGCGCGTGCGCGGCCGGTCCGTCCCTCCACCGGGTCAGCGGCCGGCAGGTGCTCCCCGCGGGTTCCGCGTCTTCGGGCCGGACGGCCGGTCGCTGGGCGCGATCGGCTCGACCGTTGTCTGATGACGCGGATCCGAGGGGCCCCGCCGGGGTGGCCGCTCAGCGGACCTCCGGCCTGCCGGGCCCCGCGCGACCTGGTTCGGTCGACGGGCGTCCCGGCCCGATCCGGAGGAGCGCATCGCGGTGCTCCCGGATGGAACTGCAGCGACTGTAGGAACTGCGCGCGCTCACACGCGTACATACGGTGACTGCGGGAGCTACTGTGGCTGAAACGTTATCGGCGCGTCAAGAGCCCGGGACGACCAGCGTGGCGGTCGCCTCGACGACGGTCAGCGGCTCGTCGAGCACGCGCGCGGCCGAGGCGCCGCGCTCCGGCTCGGCGCGGGCCACCACCCGGGCCGTGCACCGCAGCTCCCGGCTGCGCCGCCCGATCCGGATGACCTCGCAGCTGGCCTCGAGCACGTCCCCGGCCCGCACCGGCCCGAGGAAGCGCACCTCCGAGTAGCCGGCCAGCAGGCCCTCGTCGCCGTCCATCACGATGGCGACCTCGGTGGCGACGTCGCCGAACAGACCCAATGTGTAGGCCCCGTCGACGAGCGCACCGCCGTAGTGGGCGTGCGCGTACGGGACGTACCGGCGGTGGGTGACGGTCAGGCCGGTGCGGGGATCCGGCTCGGTCATGCGGGCGTCTCCTTGATCAGTGCGTGGACGAGGTAGCTGGCGACCTCACCGGGCGTCGTGCCCCGGCCGAAGACCTTGTCGACGCCGAGGTCGGCGGCCATCGAGGGGTCGAAGCGGGGGCCGCCGACGACCAGCAGGGGGCGCCGCTCCCCCATCGCCTCGCGGAAGGCGGCGGCGAGCTCGCGGGTGTTGCGCAGGTGGGCGTCCTTCTGGGTGACCACCTGCGAGACGAGGACGGCGTCGGCGCGGGCGGCCCGGGCCTTCGCGACGAGCTCGGGCACCGTGACCTGCGCGCCGAGATTCGTCACGGCCATCTCCCGCAGGTACTCCAGGCCCTTCTCCCCCGCGAAGCCCTTGACGTTGAGGATCGCGTCGATGCCGACGGTGTGGGCGTCGGTGCCGATGCACGCGCCGAGCACGACCATCTTCCGGTTGAGCCCGCTGCGGATGGCGCCGTTGATCTCCGAGGAAGACAGGAGCGGGTAGGCGCGCTCCTCGACCACGACGGCGTCGAGGTCGACCAGGTGCTTCACGCTGCCGTAGACGACGAAGAAGGTGTAGCCGGCGTCGATCGCGTGGCTGTGCACCACCATCGCCGGCTCGATACCCATCTTGTCGGCCAGCTGCAGCGCCGCGCCCTCGGCCTTCGGGCCCATCGGCACGGGCAGCGTGAACGACGTCTGCACCATCCCGTCGCCCGTGGTGTCGCCGTAGGGGCGGATCACGGTTCCGTCAGGCATGGACGCGCTCCAGGAGGTCCAGGGCCGGGTTGTAGGCGTCGGGGCCGGTCGCGACGACGCCGTCGAGGCCCTTGCCGCCGTCGGCCGGGCGCTTCGTGATGCCGAACGTCCCGTCGGCGATCGCCTGGATGAGGCCCTCGGGGTGGTCGGCGATCCGGCCGAGCAGGTCCACGGCCTCGCGCAGCACCGTGTCGGCCCGGCGGTCGATGAAACCGCCCTTCGGCGGGGCGAAGTCCTCGGCGAGGTTGCCCGCGGAGTTCAGCACGTAGCGGACGTTGCGCAGGGCCAGGTCCCGATCGGAGAGCCACGGCGTGACGACGGCCTCGGTCATCATCCCGACCAGCAGGATGCCCTGGCCGGTGAGGGCGCCGGCCAGGTTGAAGAAGCCGTCGAGCAGGTAGCCGCGGAACACGTCGCCGGTCATGTGCTTGGTCGGCGGCATCCACTTCAGCGGCGCGTCGGGGAAGAGGTTGCGGGCCAGCAGTGCGTGCGCCAGCTCGAGCCGGAAGGACTCCTCGCGCTCGGGCTGGATCTCGAAGGCGTGCCCGAGGCCCAGCTGCCAGTCCTCGAGGCCTGCCTCCTTGGCCAGCGTCTCGTTCAGCAGCTGGCTCACGGTGACCGTGTGCGCCTCGTCGACGGCGTCGGCGGTGGTGAGGTAGTTGTCCTCGCCGGTGTTGATGATGATCCCGGCGCGGGCGTGCACCATCCGGCTGAACCGCTGGTCGACGAAGGTGCGCCGAGGGTTGATGTCGCGGAAGAGGATCCCGTACATCGCGTCGTTGAGCATCATGTCCAGCCGCTCGAGCCCGGCCAGGACGGCGATCTCCGGCATGCAGAGGCCGCTTGCGTAGTTGGTGAGCCGCACGTAGCGGCCGAGCTCGGCGCTCACGTCGTCCAGTGCGGCCCGCATCAGCCGGAAGTTCTCCTGCGTCGCGTAGGTGCCGGCGTACCCGGTCCGCGTGGCGCCCTCGGGCACGTAGTCGAGCAGCGACTGGCCGGTGGAGCGGATGACGGCGATGACGTCGGCGCCGGCCCGCGCCGCCGCCTGGGCCTGCGGGATGTCCTCGTGGATGTCGCCGGTGGCCACGATCAGGTAGATCCACGGCCGGCGCGGGGGGTCGCCGTGCAGCGCGACGAGCTCCTCGCGGCGCCGGCGGTTGGCGTCGATCCGCGCGATCCCCTGCGCCGCCGCGTCGCGTGCCGCCGCGCGGGCCTGCTCGGCGTCCGCGCCGGTCGGGATCGCGAAGCGCGCCGTCCCGGCGCCGACCTCCTCGGCGAGGGACTGCAGCGTCCCACCGGAGGCGAGGGCGTGCCACACCGGCAGGGCCACGCCGGACTCCAGGCCGACCTGGTCGCGGACGGCGTCGACGACGCGGTTGGCCCAGGGCACCCGGTCCTCCAGCCTCCCCTCCCCCGTCACCGGGTCGGTACCGGTGAGCCCGGCCAGCCGCAGGACGGCGCGCTCCACAGAGACCGTGGTGTGCCGGTGCGCGAGGTCGACGACGGGTTGCGCCGCCCGCGCGGCCAGCTCCCGGGCGCGGGCCACGAGGACCGGGTCGAGGTCGAGGTGCGTCATACGGGTTCTCCTCCGACGACCAGCAGGCGGCAGGCCGGCCGCCCGCGTTCGGACAGGACTGCCGAGAGGGTCTGCGGCGTCTCCCAGAGGGCCAGGTCCGCCGGCGCGCCGATGCCGAGGGGGCCGGTGGGGTGCTCCGCCCGGGCGGCGTGCCAGCCGCCGTGGGTGTGGGCGTCGAACGCGTCGAAGGGCCGCAGCCCGGAGCCGGGCGTCCGGTGGTCGATGGCGGCGTGCACGCTGCCCCACGGGTCGAGCGGGGTGACCGGCGCGTCGCTCCCCAGCGCGAGGGCCACCCCCGCGTCCGCGAGGTCGGCGAACGGATTGGTCGCCAGGGCCCGCGCGACGCCCAGCCGCTCGGCGTACATCCCGGCGTCGCCGCCCCAGGCGGCGTCGAACGCCGGCTGCACGCTGGCCACCATGCCCAGGTCGCGCATCCGCTCGATGTCGGGGCCGTCGATCATCTCGACGTGCTCGAGCCGGTGCCGGCAGGCGCGGACGGCGTCTCGCCCCAGGTCGGCGGCGACGGCCTCGACCGCGGCGATCACCTGCGCGACGGCCGCGTCGCCGATGACGTGGAACCCGGCCTGGATCGAGGCCTCCGTGCAGGCGCGGACGTGGTGGACCAGCTGACCCGTCGCGAAGCGCAGGTTGCCGGAGGTCTCGGGGCGGTCGGTGTAGGGCCCGTTGCCCAGCGCCGCGGTGTGCGAGCCGAACGCCCCGTCGCAGAACAGGTCGCCGCCGGCCCCGGCGAGCCCGAGCTCGCGGACCAGGTCCAGCCCCCCGCGCTCGGCGAGCTCCCCCCAGTAGCCGAGGACCCGGGGGCCCGGGTGCTCCCCGGCCAGGGCGAGCAGGCCGACGAGGTCGTCGGCGCTGGAGACCTCGGGGCCCGCCATCTCGTGCAGGGAGCCGATGCCCAGGCCCGCCGCGGTGGCGAGGGTGGCCCGCTGGGCGGCGCGGCGCTGGGCGTCGTCCACCGCCCCGTAGGCCGCTTGGCGGGCGGCGTGGTGGGCGTCGACCCGCAGCTGACCGTCGGCGTCGTAGCCGGGCAGCGCGGTGATGCCCGGGATCCGGTCGAGCAGTGCCGTCGACACCGTGGCGGAGTGGACGTCGACCCGCGCGAGGTACGCCGGGCGGTCCCCTACGACGGCGTCGAGATCGTGCCGGGTCAGGCCACGCCCGTCCGGCCAGCCGGTCTCGTCCCACCCGGTGCCCAGCACGATGCCGTCGGGCGTCCGGTCGACGTGGGCGCGCAGGGCGGCCACCGCGTCGGCAACGCTCGAGCTCGAGTGGAGGTCGAGGCCGGTCAGCGCCAGGCCGGTCGCGGTGGCGTGCACGTGCCCGTCGACGAACGCCGGGGTGAGCAGCGCCCCCTCGCCCGCGATCGTCCGGTCGGCGGCCGGCGCGTCGGCGGCGTCGCCGAGCCAGGTGATCCGGCCGTCCACCAGGTGCACGGCCCGGCCGGGGCGGTCGCCGACGGTGACGTCGGTCAGCAGGAGGCTCATGCCTCGACGCGCGGGTCGACCAGCGCGCGGACGCCGGGCGTCCGTCGGTACAGGTCCAACGCCAGTGCCGCGTGCCCCGGCGTGTAGCCGTTCCCCACCAGCATCGTCACGTCCGCCGCCATCCCCTCCGCGCCCAGGGCCGCCGCCGGGAAGGACGTGGCCATGGAGAAGAAGACCACGGTGCCCCCCTGCGCCGTCGCGAGGACGGCGCCGTGTTCGGCAGCGGGGACGTCGACGCAGACCACGGTGACGTCGGCCGGGGTGCCGACAGCGGCCGCCACGGCGAGCGGATCGGTGGCGTCGGCGATCACGACCCGGTCGGCCAGGCCGGCGGCCCGGAGCGCGGCCGCCTCCCGCTCGTCGCGGACCAGGCCGGTCAGGTCCACGGCACCCGCCTCGCGGGCCGCCGCGAGCGACAGGCAGCCGGACTTCCCGGCGGCGCCCAGGACCACCAGCGACCGGGCGCCGGTGCGCTCGACCACCCGGGCGGTGGCGGCAGGCGCGCCGCAGACGTCCAGCAGAGCCAGGGAGACGGGGTCGGGCAGGTCGTCGGGCAGCACGGCGGCGATCGACCGGGCGAACAGGATCGCCGTCCCCTCCGCCGGCACCTGCTCGCTGCGCCCGTCCCAGTCCGCGAGCCCGTCGGTGATGCGCAGCGGGGTGAGGGTGAGCGAGACCAGGGTGGCGACCCGCTGCCCGACGGCGAGGCCCAGGGGCGACTCGGGGCCGACGGCGTCGACCACGCCGATCAGCATGCCGCCGGAGCCGGTCACCGGGTTCTGCATCTTGCCCCGGGTCGTGACGATCTCCAGGACGGCGGCGCGCACCGCGGCGCCGTCGCCGCCGCAGGACTCCGACAGCTGGCGGAAGGAGGCGGCGTCGAGGTTCAGCCGCTCGACGGCGATGCGCACCTCGTCCGGGCCGATCGCCGGATCGGCGTCGAGCCGCAGCGCCGCCTGCGGCAGGGCGCCGCGCGGTTCCAGGACGCGGTGCACCCCGAGGGCCCGCTCGACCGATCCACCCACTCGACTCTCCCGCCTCACCCGTTCGATGCAGAAGAACCTATCGCGTCGGGCACGTTCGACCGAAGATTCTCCCGTAGGCTCACCCGTGTTGCGGAGACCTGAGGAGGTGGCACCGTGCTCGAACAGCCCTACGAGTACGTCGCACGCGAGCTCGTCGAGCCCGACTGGCGCCGGCTGCCCGGCTTCGCCGACGTCTCCGAGGAGCAGTGGCGCAGCGCCCAGTGGCAGCGCGTCAACTGCGTGAAGAACCTCCGCCAGCTCCGCGGCGTCTACGGCGACCTGCTGGACGAGTCGTTCTACGCCGACGTCGAGGCCGACCAGGTGGGGCGGGCGACGATGTCGCTGCTCCTGCCGCCGCAGATGCTCAACACGATGGTGCCCGGCGAGGTTCCGACGACCGCCGCGATGCTGGCCGACCCGGTGCGGCGCTACATGCTGCCCGTCGCCTCCGACCGGCTGCCCGGGCCCGCGGCCAGCCACCCGTACGCGGCCCGCGACTCGCTGCACGAGCACGAGATGTGGGCGGTCGAGGGACTGACCCACCGCTACCCCACCAAGGTGCTCGCCGAGCTGCTGTCGACCTGCCCCCAGTACTGCGGCCACTGCACCCGGATGGACCTGGTGGGCAACTCGACGCCCGCCGTCCCCAAGCTGAAGTTCGAGCTCAAGCCGGTCGACCGCCAGGGCCGGATGCTCGACTACCTGCGCCGCACCCCCGGCGTCCGGGACGTCGTGGTGTCCGGCGGCGACGTCGCCAACCTGCCGTTCAAGAACCTCGAGGCGTTCGTCGCCGGGCTGCTGGAGATCGAGTCGGTCCGCGACATCCGGCTGGCGTCCAAGGCGCTCATGGGCCTGCCCCAGCACTGGCTCCAGGACGACGTCGTCGAGGGCATGGGCCGGCTGGCCCGGACCGCCCGCGAGCGCGGCGTCTCCCTGGCGATCCACACCCACGTCAACGCTGCCCAGCAGGTGACCCCGCTCGTCGCGGAGGCGGCCACGGCCATGCTGGCCGCGGGCGTGCGCGACGTGCGCAACCAGGGCGTCCTGCTGAAGGGGGTCAACGCGACCGCGGGTCAGCTGCTCGACCTGTGCTTCGCGCTCCAGGACGGCGCGTCGATCACGCCGTACTACTTCTACATGTGCGACATGATCCCCAGCGCCGAGCACTGGCGGGTGTCGCTGGCCGAGGCGCAGACCCTGCAGCACGACCTCATGGGCTACCTGCCCGGCTTCGCGACGCCGCGGATCGTCTGCGACGTGCCCTACGTCGGGAAGCGCTGGGTGCACCAGGTCGCGGAGTACGACCGCGAGCGCGGCATCAGCTACTGGACCAAGAACTACCGGACCGGTATCGAGCTGGGCGACGAGGCGGCGCTGGACCGGCGCTACACCTACTACGACCCGATCAGCACGCTGCCGGAGAGCGGGCAGCGCTGGTGGGCCGAGCGGGAGCACGACCCGGTCACCGCGGAGCGGCGGGCGGCGGAGTCCCGCGCCGCGTCGGTGGCCGACCTGCAGGTCTGATCCGGAGGGTGTCCGGCGCCCACCGGGCGGGGTAGGCACGCCCCGTGGGGGCGACGGAGCAGGTGCTGGTGCGCACCGACCGGCTGCGGCTGCGGCCGTGGACGACGTCGGCGGCCGACCTGGCCCGGCTCACCGAGATCTACTCCCGCGAGGAGATCATCCGCTGGGTCGGCGGTACGCCGTCGGTCCCGCCGGACGAGCTGGTGGCGCGGTGGGCCACGGTGCACGCCCTCGACGAGCGGTACGGCTGCTGGGCGATCCAGCAGGCCGACGGGTCGGTGTCCGACACGGTGCTGTTCAAGCCGCTGCCCAACGGGGTGGGCGAGGTCGAGGTCGGGTGGCACCTGCACCCGGACTCGTGGGGCCACGGCTACGCGACCGAGGCCGCCCGTGCCGTCATCGACCGCGGGTTCGCGGCGGGGGTGCCCGAGGTCTACGCCGTCGTGCGTCCCGGGAACCGCGCTTCGATGGCGGTCTGCGGGCGGCTGGGCATGGCACCTCTCGGGCGCTTCCGTCGGTGGTACGACGTCGAGCTCGAGGCGTTCCGGTTGATGGCGCCGGTCGTCGTGGAGTGAGGCGCGCTCAGCGCCGGCGGAGCCGGGTCAGGAGCCGCTTGGCGGGGTGCGGCCGCGCGGCCGTCACCTCCTTGCCCGCGGCACGGACGGCGTCGGAGGACGCGGCCTCCTCGGGCGTGGGAGCGGTACCGCCGAGGTGGGCCGGCAGCCACCAGCTGTCGTCGGTCCCGGAGGGCTGCTCGGGGTAGCTGCGCTGGGCCTCGTCCAGCAGGGCCTCCATGGCGGCCTTCGTCCGGCGGAGCAGGGCCTGCGGCCGCTCCCCCGGCTCCGCGACGATCGGCTCGCCGAGGATCACGGTGACCGGGACACCGCGCCGCCACTGGACCTTGTGCCCCTTGGTCGCGATCCGCTGCCCGCCCCAGACCGCAGCGGGGATGATCGGCACACCGGCGTCGACGGCCATCCGCGCCGCACCCGCCTTGAGGTCCTTGACCGTGAAGCTGGTGCTGATGGTCGCCTCGGGGAAGACGCCGACGACCTCTCCGTCCTTGAGCGCACGGACCGCCGATTCGAAGGCGGCCGCGCCGGCCTTCCGGTCGACCGGGATGTGCTGCATGGCCCGCATGAACGGGCCGGCGAACCAGTGCCCGAAGACGGCGGCCTTCGCCATGAACCGGACCATGCGGTGCTGCGGCAGCGCGGCCAGCCCCAGGAACATGAAGTCGAAGAAGCTGACGTGGTTGCTGGAGATGATCGCGCCGCCGTTGACGGGCACGTGCTCCGAGCCACGGATGTCGAACCGGAAGCCGAACGCCGTGAAGACCAGCAGGACCGCGCGGTCGACGAAGCGGTAGGGCTTGTCGCGCGGATCGGGCGACGGTCCGAACAGGTCGCGGCGGACGACGTCGCGCCAGCTCGCGGTGTACATGGCCGGAATCTAGCCGGTCGAGCTGTGAGCTGCCTGGGCGGCGTCGACGGACCGGCCGGCGGTGACCGCCACCGCGGCGCGCACGACGGCCGCCAGGTCACCGGTCTGCTCGTGGACGCGGCGCTGGAAGTCCGCCCCGGTGCCGCGGCGGAGCAGCGCGGCCAGGCCGTCGGCCACCAGCTGCTCGTCCCCGGCGTCGGCGAGGGCGGGGCGCACGTGCTCGAGGAGGTCCCCGACGACGTCGGCCGCCGGCGCCGGTCGCCCGGTGACGGGGTGCACGAGGTCTCCGCCGAGGCCCGACCGGCCCGCCCGCCAGGCGGCGACCCGCAGGACCGCCGCGGGCACGTCGGGCGGAGGGGCGGCGTCGCGGGCGGCGGTCTCGACCAGCCCGCGCACCAGGCCGGCCAGCGTGACGGCGTCCTCGACGCGGAGCGCGACGTCGGCGGTGCGGACCTCGACCGTCGGCCAGTTGGCCGACAGCCGGGCGTCGAAGTAGACCATCCCGGTGTCGAGGACCGTGCCGGTCGCGAGCACCTCGTCGATGAGCCGGTGGTACGTGGAAGCGTCGGCGAAGACCTCGTTGGGTCCTGCCGAGGGCCACCGGTGCCAGGCCTGCGAGCGGAAGCTGGCGTAGCCGCTGTCCTCGCCCTGCCAGAACGGCGAGTTGGCGGTGAGCGCGGTGAGCACCGGCAGCCAGACGCGGATGCGGTCGAGGACGGCGACGCCCTCGTCGTCGTCGGCGACCGAGACGTGCACGTGGCAGCCGCAGGTGAGCATCTCGCGGGCGGTCAGGCCGAAGGTGTCGAGCATGCGGGCGTAGCGGTCGCCGGCTGTCGGGATGGGGTCGACCGGCACCGGTGAGGTGGCCAGGGCGGCGACGGAGGCGCCGGTGGCCGCGGCGGCCGACTGCGCCCGCGCCCGCCAGTGGCGCAGCTCCCGCTCGACCTCGTCGAGCCCGGTGCACACCGCGGTACCGAGCTCGAGCTGCTGCGCCTTGAGCTCCGGCATGAGGTGGGCAGCGCTCCCGGCGTCCGGCTCCTCCTGCTCGGCGCGTTCGTGCTCCTCCGGGCTCTCCCCCTCGCCGCGCCGGGACGCCACCTGCAGGGCGTCGGGCCCGAGCGGCGCCGGCCGTCCGGTGGGGTCGACGACCAGGAGCTCCTCTTCGACGCCGACCGTTCGCACGTGCCCATGATCGCCAGCGCCGCGCGACGCCGCCGGGCGACGGCTCTGGAGCCACCCCATCGGGGCACGCCCTTCGTCGATCCGTTATCCCCAAGTGGTCGACCGATCTTCAGCGGGACCTTCGGTCCCGCCCCGGGTGGTGCTGTACCGACGACGACCACGGGTCCCGCGGTTGCCGGCCTGGCGCCCGGAGGGCGCCGAGACCCTTGTTTCGGCAGGTGACGACGAAATCGGGGGGCATGTTTGTTGGGGATAACGGTAGTGTTCCGCCATGCGAGGTGGGTGGCAGCAGCCGCTGCCCGACATGCCGGCCCCTCCCCCGGCGCGCGCCTGGCGCCGGCTGGACGCCCCGCCCGGGTACGAGGCCCAGTGGCGGCGCCTCGCCGAGGCCGCCCTGGAGCTCGGGTTGGGGCCCGACCAGCTCGGGGAGACCGGCCTGGACCCGTTGGCGGCGGCCCGTGGCTGGAAGCCGGCGACGGTGGCGCTGTACAGCAAGGTCGCGCGGTACGGCGGCGTGGCGCTGCCGCGGGTGGCGACGCCGGAGCCGGATCCGCCGGAGCTGGACCTCCGCCCTCTGACGCAGATCCGCACCGAGGACCCCGAGCACCTGCGCGCGGTGGCCTGGTGCGCGCTGGCGCTGGGCTGGCCGGCGCCGGTCGCGACCTTCCGGTCACTGCGCCGCGACCAGGTGCGGCCCAGCGGGCGGAGGCTGCTCGTGTCGACCGACGACGGCGAGTGGTCCGTCGCCGGTGCGCTGACCGCCTGGCACGCCTGGGAGGCGGTGCGTTCGCGGTTCCCGGCGCTGGCCGAGAGCCCATGGGTGCTGCCGGCGCTGCGCCGAGGCCCCGGGCTGGATTCCCGCATCGGTGGCCGGCTGTCCAACCAGGCGCTGCAGACCACGTTCACCAAGCACGCGGGGCGCACGGCGCAGCATCTGCGGGCGACCGCGGCCCCCTCGCGCCAGGCGTGGGCCGAGGAGCTGGCCGTGGCCTACCGCGAGCTCTCCTACGACTCCTACCGCCGCCTGGCACTGGCCGCCGGTGCGCCCCCGGTCTCGCCGCGGGGCGTGGTGCGGGCGGCGCGCGCGGTGGGTCGGTCCGCCCGCCTGGCCGGCTGAGTCAGGTCGAGAAGCCGACCATCGCGTCCCGGGCGGCTACGGCGACCCGCTCGTGCACCTCCGGAGGTGCAGGTTCCGCGCCGGGCTCGAGCAGTCCCGGTCCGCCGCGCAGGGCGTCGCCGTCGCGGTGCGGCGCGAGGTTCAGGTGCAGGTGCGGCACCCGGTCGCCGAACACGTAGGCGTAGGTCTTCTCCGCGCCGGCAGCGTCGCGCAGAGCGCGGGTGACGCGGGCGAGCACCGGTCCGAAGGTGGCCGCCTCGGGGCCGTCGAGGTCGGTGATGAACGGGATGTGGCGCTTCGGCTCGAGGTGGGCGAACCCTGGCACCGGTCCCTGCAGCACGGCGGACAGCCGCCACAGCTCGTCCTCCCAGAGCCGGACGCGCCGGAACTGCTCGTCGGCGATCGCGGGCACGCACAGCATGCAGTTGTCCGCAGGGGCCGTCATGCGGTGCAGCGTGCCAGCCCGAGGGTCGTCGACGGTTCAGAACGGCGGCGGTTCCACACGGAGCAGTGGTGGCCCCGGCAGAGCGCGTTGCTCGACCGGCTCGCGCAGACCCGGTGGCCGCGTGGTACGGGTGATCCCCGAGGGCGTGGTCACCTGCAGCGTGCCGTCGGCCAGCATCGCGAAGCGCCAGTCGCGGGCGAAGGTCTTCAGCCGGTGGTGCGTGCGACACAGGCAGCAGAGGTTCTCGCAGCCGGTCCGACCTCCGCAGTCGTAGCTGACGACGTGGTCGGCGTCCGCGCGCCCAGCGGGCTGGGAGCAACCGGGATGCCGGCAGGTCCGGTCCCGCATCCTGAGGAACCGCAACTGCGCTGCCGACGGCTCGTACCGATCCACGGCGGCAGGCGCGGTCAGCACCGTGCAGCCGCAGTCAGCGGCCCGGCCGTGCGTGGGGCAAGCACGGACGGCCAGGCGCGCCAGCTCGCCAGGGGTCACGACCGCCAGGAGGGCGCCGCTCTCTTCGGTCAGCGCCACCTCCACGGTGCCGCCCGGCGGCCTCTGCACGCCGAGAGCGCCGAGCTGGGTGAGCAGTTCCCGCAGGTGTGCGGCGGTGATCGGGACCCCGTCGACAGTGGGACCGAGGTCCCGGTCGACAGGCCCGGTGCACCCCTGACGGAGCGAGGCCAGCGGGGCGAGCACCGTGACCGAACCGGTGAATCGCGGGCCCGAGCCTCCGCCCGGCCGCAGCACCATCGCCGCGTGCGCCTCAGCCCGGAGCACCCCGATCGGCCGGTCGTCGCCCGCGGTCAGGGCCAGCTGCGCGGCCTGGTCGATCGCCGACCACATCGCTGCCGCGACCGGCGAGGGCAGCTCGCTGGTCAGCACCGACATCCCGTCCTGGGTCGGCCGAGTGCGTACCTCGGCCCGCCGCTCGGCCTCCATCCGCCGTCGCTCGGCGAACTCCTCGTCCGCTGCCACCGCCGCGGCGACCAACCGGCGCCGCAGCCGCCCCGACGACAGACCAGCCGCCTCCGGCAGCACCGCGGGCACCACGGCCGCGACCACCTCGTCCGAGGCCGGTCCCAGCACATCGGTGAACACCCGCGCCCGCCACCAGTCCAGCTCACCCGCGGCACACGCCGCCTGCACCGCAGGCATCCGTTCGACAAGCTCGTAGGCGTCCGCGAGGACACCCGCAGCGAACCTGCGCGAGCAGTTCAGCACCAACGCCACTTCGTCGGGCAGGAACTCGCTCGTCCCGGGCACCGGCGACCCCGCGCCCCGCCGCCGCGCACCGGGGTGACCCGGCGGCGGGTCGTCGGCGTCCGGGCGATCGGCCGCGAGCGCCATCAGCAGCTCGGCCTCGTACGCGGCGTCCATCGCCTTCCGGGCCTGGAGCCGCTGGAGCTCGGCGGCCTTCTCCACGTCGGACAGCAGCGCCACCGGCAGCCGGGACACCCCCGGAGGCTGGTCGAGCAGCAATCCGACCAGCGCGCCCTCGATAGGGCTGCGCGCGAGCTCGGCGGTGGGCACGAACCGAACATACGTACGAGATATGACACTTCTGGTGTCCCTGAACCGGGCCTGCCGGCGCAGCTCCGTCAGATCAGTGAGAGCTGCTCGCCGCAGGCCGAGGCCTCGCCCACCGGGGTCCGAGGGTCTAGCTGGGCCTTGGGGCGCACGCCGGGCATGCCGCCGGTCGGCAGGCTGCCCTCCGGGAAGCCCACCTCCGGGTCGCCGGGGACCCCGGACGCATCCACCGCCTTGCGGGCGGTTCCACCGCTCTGCCGGTCCAGCCCGTGCTGCGCCAGGAGGGGCGCCACCCTCCGGGCCAGCCAGGTGCGGTACTCGGCGGGCACGTAGGCACGGCGGGCGTAGAGCTGTTGGTAGCGCGGCACGAGCTCCGGGTGCTCGCGAGACAGCCAGTCCATGAACCACTCGCGGGCGCCGGGGCGCAGGTGCAACGGGATGACGGTGACCCCGTGGGCGCCGGCGGCCGCGATCGCCGCCAGGGCGGAGTCCAGGCTCGCCACGTCGTCGGTGAGGCCGGGCAGCACCGGAGCGAGGAAGACTCCGCAGGGGAGCCCCGAGTCAGCCAGCGCCTTCACGAGGTCCAGCCGCGCCCGCGGGCTCGGGACCCCGGGCTCCAGGCCGGCGTGCAACTCGTCGTCCCAGATGGCCATCGAGATCCCGAGGCCGAGCGGGACCTGACGGGCGGCCTCCACGAGCAGCGGGACGTCCCTGCGGAGCAGGGTGCCTTTCGTCAAGATCGAGAACGGCGTTCCGGAGTCGGCCAGGGCGGCGATGACCCCGGGCATCAGCGTGTACCGGCCCTCGGCCCGCTGGTACGGATCGGTGTTGGTGCCCAACGCGACGTGCTCACGCGTCCACGACGGTCGGGCCAGCTCGCGGCGGAGGACCTCGACCAGATTCGTCTTCACGACCACCTGGGTGTCGAAGTCCCTGCCGGAATCCAATTCCAGCCATTCATGCGTTTTCCTAGCAAAGCAATAAACACATTGATGGCTGCAGCCGCGATAAGGATTGATCGTGTACGGGAATGGCATCGCCGATTCTCCGGGAACATGATTCAGGGCGCTCTTCGCGCGGACCTCGTGGAAGGTCAGCCCCGGGAACTCCGGCACCTGCACGCTTCGCAGGAGACCGCGGATGCTCGGCATGCCGGGCAGCGTCGTGGGCTCGTCGAGGTCGAGCCGCTGCGCGTCCCATCGCATGCCCACCATGCGAACACATGTTCGAACCGATGTCCAGTCAGGACGCGGGCAGGTCCACCCGCACCATGACGGCCTCGGCGGGCGACGTACCGGCCGCGCCGTAGACGGCCAGCCCGCGGCCGCACTCTCCCGGGTCCTCGGCCCCCACGACGGCGACCGCCGACCCCGGGAGATGCCGGCCGGCCAGCCACAGGTCGACCGGCGAGGGTGACCGCAGGTTCCGCCACCACGTCTTCCGCTCGGCCTGCCCGACGAGGATCCACACCCGGTCGCCGTCCCGCACGTACTGGCAGACCAGCTCGTGCGGGGTGGCCGTCCGCCGGCCCGTGTACCGGACCACCGCCAGCGACCGGCCGAGGCCCCGCCCGAGCGGCGTCCGCAGCACGCGGCGCAGCACCGGGTTGGCCACCCGGTTGGTCCAGAACCAGGAGCGTGCGGCCATCAGATCGGTGGACGGTCCTCGTAGAAGGTGGAGAGGACGACCGTCGTCCGCGTCGTGACGTTCGCGGCCGCCCGGATGTCCTGCAGCAGGTGCTCCAGCGCGTCGGGCGAGGCCACCCGCACCTTGAGGATGTAGCTCTCCACCCCGGCGACCGAGTGGCACTCCTCGATCTCGGAGAGGTGTGCCAGCCGCGCCGGGGCGTCGTCGGGCTGGGCGACGTCGATGGGCGTGATGGAGACGAAGGCCGTCAGCGGGAGGCCGAGCGCCCTGGCGTCGAGGGTGGCCCGGTACCCGGTGACCAGCCCTCGCTGCTCGAGCCGGCGCACTCGCTGGTGCACCGCCGACACCGACAGACCGACCTTCTCGGCGAGCTCGGTGTAGCTGGCCCGGCCGTCACGGGCCAGCGCGGCGAGGAGCGCGCGGTCGACGTCGACCGCCGCCCCCGGCTCAGCCGGGGAGTTCGACGAGCTCACGGGGACCGTGGTTCAGCACTCGGACGCCGTCCTCGGTGCAGACGACGATGTCCTCGATGCGGGCGCCGCAGCGGCCCGCCAGGTAGATGCCCGGCTCCACCGAGAACGCCATCCCCGGCACCAGCGGGATGTCGTTGCCCTCGACGACGTAGGGCGCCTCGTGGGTGTCCAGCCCGATGCCGTGGCCGGTGCGGTGGATGAAGTGCTCGCCCCAGCCGGCGTCGGCGATGACGGTCCGCGCCGCGGCGTCGATCGACTCCGCCGTCACACCGGGACGCACCGCGTCCGTGGCCGCCCGCTGCGCCGCCTGCAGCACGCCGTACCACTCGGTGACGTCGGGAGCAGCCGCGCCGCCGACGACGTAGGTGCGGGTGCAGTCCGAGCGGTAGCCGGTCGGCGTCCCTCCGCCCAGGTCGACGACGACGACGTCGCCGGCCCCGATGGTCCGGTCGGAGAGCTCGTGGTGCGGGCTGGCGCCGTTCGGACCGGAGCCGACGATGACGAAGTCGACGCTGACGTGGCCCTCCTCCAGGATGGCCGCCGCGATGTCGGCACCGACCTGCGCCTCGGTGCGGCCCACGCGGAGCCACTCCCCCATGCGGGCGTGCACCCGGTCGATGGCGGCGCCGGCGATCGTCAGCTCCTCGATCTCCGCGGCGGACTTCACCATCCGGAGCCGGTCGACGACGGGCGTGGCCAGCTCCAGGGCCGAGCCGGGGACCGCGCGCTGGACGCCGAGCGCGTGCTCGGCCCAGCTGCGGGCGCCCACGCCCACGCGGGAGGGAGCACCGCCCAGGCGCGCCCCCGCGGCGGCGGCCAGCAGGGCGAACGGGTCGTCGGTCTCGTCCCAGGCGAGGACGTCGAGGCCCAGGCCCCCGGCCGGGCTCGCCGAGACCATCGGCGCCTCCAGGCGCGGGACGACGAGGAACGCCTCTCCCCGCGCGGGCACCGCGAGCGCCGTCAGCCGTTCCAGCGGGTGGGCGTTGTAGCCGACCAGGTAGCGCAGGTCGGAACCCGGCGTGAACACGAGCAGGTCCAGCCCCAGCTCGCCGGCGATCTCGCGGGCGGCGTGCACCCGGTCGATCGTCACCAGGGGGCCGGTTCCGGCCGGTGCAGTCGCGGTTCCCACGGGCGCAGACTAACCAGGCAGGACGACGATCTCCGCAATCGTTGCCGGACCGCTACCGTCCGCCATCGTGACGACGATGCTGCTGGATGCCGCCAGCCTCTACTTCCGGGCCTTCTACGGCGTCCCCACCAGCGTGACGACGCCGGACGGCCGGCCGATCAACGCCGTCCGCGGTTTCCTCGACATGACCGCCCGGCTGCTGACGACGCACGGCCCCGACCGGCTCGTGGCCTGCTGGGACGACGACTGGCGGCCGGCCTTCCGCGTCGAGGCGCTGCCCTCCTACAAGGCGCACCGGGTCGCCCCCGAGGGCGGCGAGGAAGTGCCCGACGAGCTCAGCCCCCAGGTGCCGGTGCTCGTCGACGTGCTCGCCGCCGCCGGCATCGACCGCGTCGGTGCCCCCGGCTACGAGGCCGACGACGTCATCGGCACCCTCGCCACCCGGGCCCGCGGCCCGGTCGACGTCGTCACCGGTGACCGCGACCTCTTCCAGCTCGTCGACGACGCCCGGGGCATCCGCATCCTCTACACCGCCCGCGGCATCACCGACATCGAGTTCGTCGACGAGGCGGCGGTGGCCGCCAAGTACGGGATCCCCGGCCGCGCCTACGCCGACTTCGCGGTCCTGCGCGGCGACCCGAGCGACGGGCTGCCGGGCGTGGCCGGCGTCGGCGCCAAGACGGCGGCGGCGCTGATCAACGAGTTCGGCGACCTCGCCGGCATCCGGACGGCCGTGCAGCGGACCGTCGTCCCGAAGCCACCGCTGACCGCCGCGGTCCTGAAGAAGATGCACGCGGCCGCCGGCTACCTCGACGCAGCGCCGGTCGTCGTCGCCGTGGCCCGGACCATCGACCTGCCACCGGTCGAGGGGACGCTCCCCCGCTCCCCTGCCGACCCGGACGCGCTGGCCGAGCTCGCCGAGCGGCACGGCATCGAGAACAGCGTCCGGCGGCTGGGCGCGGCCCTGGGCTGGCAGCTCAGCTGAGGATCAGGGCTCGGTCCAGGTGTAGGCGGCGGTGTCCTCGTCGGTGACCGCGATCTCGAGGGTCACGTCCTCGCCGTCCGCCGTCGTCCCCGTGCACGTGTAGGTCGCGCCCGCCTCGACCTTCATCTCGTCGTCGCAGCTCAGCTCGACGGCGACGCCCTCGCGCTCCTCGAACTGCGTGGCGACGTCGCGCTGCACCGCGTTGCGGTCGAGCACGGTCGAGGACATCGTCATCACCAGGACGACGACCAGGGCGATGAGCACGAGCAGCCCGGCCGTGACCCCGGCGATCAGGCCGACGCGCGACGTCGACGGAGCGGCCGCCGGCTGGCCGTAGGGCTGCTGCCCGAGCGGCGGCTGGCCGTACTGGCCGTAGGGCTGCTGGCCGTACTGCTGCTGGCCGTACTGCTGCTGGCCGTACTGCTGCTGGCCGTACTGGGGTGCCCCGTAGGGCTGGGACGGCGGCTGCTGGGGCTGCCCGTACTGCGGCTGCTGGCCGTACGGCGGAGGGGCGTCCGAGGGCTGGCCGTACGGCTGCTGGCCGTAGGGCTGCTGCGCCGGTGGGCCGTAGGACGGGCCGGGCTCCTGCGGGCGCTCGTAGGACGGCACCGGCTGGGTCGGCTGCCGGTCGGCGTCGCCGGCCGCTCCCGGCGCGCGGCCGGGCTCGTCGCTGCCCTGCGGCGGGTTGGTCATTCGTGGCTCCCCGGTCCGGCGTCCTCCCGCGGCCACCGGCCGCGGGGTGCGAATTCTGCCCTACGACCGGCCCGCGCGGCCGGCGGCGAAACGCCGGTCAGCCCCCGACCGCCACCGCGACGACGCCGCGGCGCACCCGCCCGACCGCGGCGCGGGCCACGGCGGCCACCGGCTCCTCGGCGACCTTGGCCAGCTGGTCGAGCAGGTCGACCAGCTGCCGCGTCCAGCGGACGAAGTCGCCGCCGGACAGCTCCGTCCCCGCCTGCTCGGCGCCGGCCAGGACGCGGTCGAGGCTCTGGCCGTCGGCCCAGCGGTAGGCGGCCCACGCGAAGCCGAGGTCGAGGTCGCGGGTGACCCGGACGCCGTGGTCGGCCTCGACGTCCTGCAGGCGTGACCGGATGCGCCGCATCTCGCCGATGGCGGCCGCCACCTTGCCGGCCGGGACGGCGGGCAGCGACGGGTTGTCGCGCCGGGCCTCGAAGACCACCGTCGAGGCCGCCGCGGCCAGCTCCGCGGGGTTGAGGCCGCGCCACGCACCCGAGCGCAGGCACTCGGCGACCAGCAGGTCGGCCTCCGACCAGATCCGCGCCAGCCGCCGTCCGTCGTCGGTGACCACCGGGACGTCGTCCGCGGCCCCGAGCACCTCGGTGTCGGCGGGCACGAGCGGGGCGACCTCCGGCACCAGGTAGCCCAGCTCCTCCAGGACGTCGCAGGTCGCGTCGAACTGGCGGGTCAGCGACCCCGTGCGGTCGGACATCTTCCTCTGCAGCGCGTCGGCCTCGCGCACGGCGCGCAGCCACCGCTCGGCGACCCGCACCCGCTCCTCGCGGTCGGGCAGCTGGTGCACGGGGTGCTTGCGCAGCGCCTGCCGCAGGTCGGCCAGCACCGGGTCGTCGGCGGCCGCCGAGCGGTTCTTCACCCGGCGGGCACCCAGCTCGTTCTCGACGCGGGCGTTGCGCAGCGTCGACGCGAGGTCGCGGCGGGCGTGCGGGCTGCGGTGGTTGAAGTTCTTCGGGACCTTGACGCGGGCCAGTGCGGTGACCGGCGTCGGGAAGTCGACCGAGCCCAGCCGGCCGGCCCACTTGTCCTCGGTCACGACCAGCGGACGGGGATCGGCGAGGTCGGTGATCCCGGCGTCGATGACGACGGCCAGTCCCTGGCGCCGGCCGCTGGGCACCCGGATCACGTCACCCGGGCGCAGCGCGGCGAGGGCGTCGGCCGCCTCGATGCGCCGCTTGGCCTGCGAGTCGCGGGACAGCTCCTTCTCGCGGTCGGAGATCTCCCGCCGGAGCTGGGCGTACGCGCCGACGTCGCCGCGGTCGGAGTGCATCTCCCTCGCGAACCGCTCGGCCTCCTGCTCGTGCCGGGCAGCCGCCCGGGCCAGGCCCACGACCGACCGGTCTGCCTGGAACTGGGCGAACGACGACGCGAGCAGCTCCCGTGCCCTGGCCCGGCCGAAGGAGCCGACCAGGTTGACGGCCATGTTGTAGCTCGGCCGGAACGAGGACTTGAGCGGGTACGTGCGGGTGCTGGCGAGCCCGGCGACCACCGAGGGGTCCATGCCCGGCGCCCAGATCACGACGGCGTGGCCCTCGACGTCGATGCCGCGACGCCCGGCCCGGCCGGTCAGCTGGGTGTACTCCCCCGGCGTCACGTCGACGTGCGCCTCGCCGTTCCACTTCACCAGCCGCTCGAGGACGACGCTGCGCGCGGGCATGTTGATGCCCAGGGCCAGGGTCTCGGTGGCGAACACGGCCTTCACGAGGCCGCGGACGAAGCACTCCTCGACGGTCTCCTTGAACGCCGGGACGAGCCCCGCGTGGTGGGCGGCGATGCCGGCGAGCAGGCCCTCCCGCCACTCCCAGAAGCCGAGGACGTGCAGGTCCTCCTCCGGCAGCGAGCCGGTGCGCCGGTCGATGATCTCCGCGATCTCGGCCCGCTCCGCCTCGTCGGTGAGACGCAGCCCGGACAGCAGGCACTGGTGCACGGCGGCGTCGCAGCCGTTGCGGCTGAACACGAAGGTGATCGCCGGCAGCAGCCCGGCGGCGTCCAGCCGGCTGATGACGTCGGGGCGCGACGGCGCGCGGTACCGCGGCTTGTTCCAGGAGTCGCGGCGGGAACCGCCGTTGCCGCCGTGCCAGCTGTCGATCCGGCGCTCGTGCTCGCGGACGTAGCGGACCAGCTCCGGGTCGACGACCGACGACCCGCGCTCGCGGGTGGACAGCTCGCGCGGGTTCTCGCCCAGCTCGCCCGCGTGGGCCGCCGGGCGCAGGGCGAACAGGTCGAACACCCGGTTGCCGACCAGCATGTGCTGCCAGAGCGGCACCGGGCGCACCTCGCTGACGACGACCTTCGTGTGGCCGCGGACGGTGACCAGCCAGTCGCCGAACTCCTCGGCGTTGCTCACCGTCGCCGAGAGCGAGACGAGGGTGACCCACTCCGGGAGGTGGATGATCACCTCCTCCCAGACCGCGCCCCGGAAGCGGTCGGCGAGGTAGTGCACCTCGTCCATGACCACGTACCCGAGGCCCTCGATCGCCGGGGAGTCGGCGTAGAGCATGTTGCGCAGCACCTCGGTGGTCATGACCACCACGGGCGCGTTCCCGTTGACCGCGTTGTCGCCGGTCAGCAGGCCGACGGTGTCGGCGCCGTAGCGCTCGACCAGATCGGCGTACTTCTGGTTGGACAGCGCCTTGATCGGCGTCGTGTAGAACGCCTTGCGGCCCTCCGACAGCGCCTTGTGGATGGCGAACTCGCCGACGACGGTCTTGCCGGCCCCGGTCGGCGCGCAGACCAGCACGCCCGAGCCCTCGTCGAGCGCCTCGCACGCCTCGACCTGGAACGGGTCGAGGGAGAAACCCAGCTCGGCGGTGAAGTCCGACAGCGTGGGGTGCGCGGTCCGCCGCCGCGCAGCCGCGTAACGCTCAGCGGGGCTGGACATGCCCCCCACAGTAGGGACCTCCCGGCGGTCGGGCTCAGCGCCCGGTGCCCACCACGTGCAGCGCGCCCGGGACGCACTCGGCGACCGCGGGCAGCGGGGCGACCGGCTCGCCGTCGGCGTAGGTGGTGACGCCCGGGCTCGACAGCTCCACCCGGGATGCGCGGAACACCGACACCGACGGGTGGTCGACGTGCGTGCCGGTGGTCAGCCGCGGCTTGGTGCGCATCAGCTCGAGGCGCGTGGAGGCGCCGACCACGGTGACGTCGAAGAGGCCGTCCGACGGGTCGGCGCCCGGGCAGACCTTCAGCCCGCCGCCGTACCAGGCGGTGTTGCCGACGGCGACCAGCGTGATCGGCAGCGTCTGCGACTCCCCGTCGAGCACGAGCGTGAGCTCGCGCGGCCGGAGGCGGGCCAGCTCGGCCAGGACGGCGACGTCGTAGCGACGGCGTCCCCGGGGCCAGCGCAGCCGGTTGGCGCGGTCGCTCACCGCAGAGTCGAACCCGCAGCAGAGGACCGTCGCCCACCACCGGTCGCCGGTGCGGCCGGCATCGACGGCCCGGCTGGTGCCGGCCGCGAGGTCCTCCGCGGCGGCGCGGGCCGCGGCGACCGGCTCGTCCGGTCCGCCCAGTGCCCGAACCAGGTCGTTGCCCGTTCCGGCCGGGACCATCCCCAGCGGCGTCGCCCTCCCGGCGACGGCCTGCAGGGCGGCGTGCACGGTGCCGTCCCCGCCGACGGCCACCACTGCCCGGGTCCCGGCGGCGACGGCCTTCGCGGCGAGCTGCTCGCCGTCGGCACCGCTGGTGGCCGGCAGCACCTCCGGGGTGAAGCCCGCGTCGCGGAACGCGGCGAGGACGCCCGCGGCCAGCGCGGTGCCACGGCCACGGCCCGCCGACGGGCTGACGAGGAGGGCGACGTCCGCCGTCATCGGGGCCGTGTCATCGGGGGGTGGGCGACGGGGCGTCGTCCAGCGACGACGGCCGCGCGTCGAGCGGGGAGGCCTCGTCGTCGTCGAGGTCGTGGAAGTGCTCGAGCGCCTCGCGCCTGGCCCGGCGCCGGTCCACGACGCGGGCGATCTGGATGGCCAGCTCGAACAGCAGGATCATCGGCCCGGCCATGAGCAGCATGGTGAACGGGTCCTGGGTGGGCGTCACGAACGCGGCGAACACGATGGTGAGGAAGAAGATCCAGCGCCGGCTCCTGCGCAGCACCTCGTAGCTGAGGACGCCGACGAGGTTCAGCGCGATCGCGATCAGCGGCACCTCGAAGCTGACGCCGAACGCCACGAGCAGCGCCAGCACGAAGCCGATGTAGTCCTGCGCGGTCAGGGCGACGACGACGCCGTCCCCCGCCAGGCTCAGCAGGAGCTCGAGGCCGGCCGACAGCGAGATGTAGGCCAGGAGAGCCCCGAGCGCGAACAGCAGCGTGGAGACGGCGACGAACGTGAGGCCGTACCGCTTCTCGTTGCGCTTGAGGCCGGGCGTGATGAACGCCCAGAGCTGGTACAGCCAGACCGGCGCCGAGAGCACCGCGCCGGCCAGGAACGCGACCTTGAGCCGGATGAAGACGCCGCCGAAGACATCGGTGATCAGCAGGCCGCAGGGGCCGTCGTCCTGCGGGAAGCGGAGGTCGGGGTCCAGGCCGCAGTAGGGAGCGCGGATGAAGTCACCGAGACCGTGCTCGTACCACCAGAACGCGACCGCCGTGGCGACCAGGAGCGCCAGCAGCGCCTTGGCGATGCGGTTGCGCAGCTCGGTGAGGTGGGCCACCAGCGACATGGTCGCCTCGGCGTCGCGGGGTGCGCGGCGCCGACGCAGCCGCGGACCGCTCACCGTCGTCCTGCCTGGTACGGGGTGGGTCAGCGGGTGCCGTCGGCCGCGCGGGACTGCTCGGCGCGGGCGCGCAGCTCCGCGGCGCGCGCCTCGGCGACGCGGGCCTCCTCGTGCAGCTGGGCGGTCAGGTCGCTGTCGGCCGGGGTGGGCGGCACGATCTCGCCGCGAACGGTCGTCCGGGCGGCGTCCTTGCCGCGCACGTCGTCGTCCTTCATGCCCTTCATCTCGCCCTTGAAGATCCGCAGCGAGCGGCCGAGGGAGCGCGAGGCGTCGGGCAGCTTCTTGTAGCCGAACAGCAGCAGGATCGCCAGGATGATTAGGCCGATCTCCAGCGGGCCGAGATTCACTGGTCCTCCAGGGGTGTGGGTCTCCGGGGAATGCTACGCCGAAGGGCGTTCGGATCCCGGGCCCCGCGCGGTTGCCCCCGCCCGGTCCACCGTCGCCTGGACCTGCTCCAGCAGGGGGCGGGCGTCGCGCTCCGCGGCCGCGAGCTCCCGGTTCAGCCGGCCGAACGCGCCCAGCACGCCGTAGGCCACGACGCCCAGCACGAGCAGCGCGAGCACCACCGCGGCGGCCAGCAGGATCCAGAACAGCACGCGGCGACCCTAGCCGGTGGGCCCGACCCCGTAGCGGGCCAGCGCGGCACGCGCGTCGGCGGCGACCTGGGTGGCGAGATCGGCCGGCTCGTCCACCAGCGCCTCACCGCCGAGCGAGGCGACCAGCCGGCGCGCCCAGGCCAGGTCCTGCGTGCGGACCGTCACCGCGAGGCCACCGGGCGGGTCCTCGACCGGCTGCACCGAGTCGACCGGGTAGTAGTCGGCCACCCAGCGTGCGCCCCGGGAGAGCCGCAGGCGGACCGCCGGCGAGTCCGGGTCGGGCTGGTAGACGCCGTTGTCGACGTCCCGCTCGTGCGCCTCCGGGGGCGGTGCGGCCCGCTCGTCGAGGACGACGACGTCGTCGACCCGGTCGAGCCGGAACAGCCGCACGCCCTCGGACCGGCGGCACCACGCCTCGAGGTACCACTTCCCGTCGACCAGGAGCAGGCGCATGGGGTCGACGGTCCGCTCGGTCCGCTCGTCGCGGGTGGGCACGTAGTAGTGCAGGTGCAGGGCGCGCTTGCGCTCCAGGCCGTCGCGGACGACGGCGAGCGCCTCCTCCCGCGCGTCGACGCTCACGGCGACGGGCGTGACGCCTTCGGCGGCGTGGCCGGCAGCGGCCGAGACCTTGGCCAGCGCACGGCTGACGGCGTCCCGCTCGGCGAGGCCGGGCAGCTCCAGCAGGGTCTTCAGGGCGACGACGAGCGCGACGGCCTCGTCGGTGGTCAGGCGCAGCGGCCGGACCATGCCGGCCGGGAAGGTGACGCGGACCCGGTCGCCCTCGAACGAGAGGTCGATGAGGTCGCCGGGGCCGTACCCGGGCAGGCCGCACATCCAGAGCAGCTCGAGGTCGCTGCGCAGCTGGCGCTCGGTGACCCCGAAGTCGCGGGCGGCCTCGGCCACCCGGACGCCGTCCGCGCGGGCGGTCAGGTAGGGGACCAGCGCGAGCAGGCGGGTCATGCGGTCGGTCGTGCCGGTGGCGGTCATGCCGGCGTCGCCATGGCGGCCAGCCGGGTCAGGCGCGCGATGACGGCCTCGCGCATCTCGCCGGGCGCCTCGACGAGGACGTCGGCGCCGTAGGCGGCGAGCTGGTCGGCGAGGCTGCCGGGCTCGGTGGTGCGCAGCTGGAGCCGGTCGTCACCGTCCTCGGCCGGGCCGAGCGGGGTGGCGTGCCGGCGCAGCCCGATGGCCGTGCCCGGACGGGCGCGGACGACCACGAGCTGCTCCTCACCGGTCACCTGACCGGCGACCACCTCGCTGAGGTCCAGGCCCTCCGGCGGCTCGAAGGCGTTCGCCGGGCCGGTGGCCTTCGGCGCCCCGACGACGCGGGAGAGGCGGAAGACGCGGGGCGCCCGCCGGTCGAGGTCCTGCCCGACGAGGTACCAGCGGCCGTGCCAGGCGACGACGCCCCACGGCTGGACACGGCGGCGTGCCGGGGTGTCCTCGTCGGGCCGCTGGTAGCCGAACTCGAGCTGGCGGCGGTCGCGGGCGGCGGCGTAGCAGGGCTCGAACGCCGGCTCGCCGGCGTCCAGGCGGGGTTGCAGCGGGATGGCGCGGGAGCTGTCCACGTCGATGCCCGCGGCCTTGAGCTTGACCAGGGCGCTGTGCGCGGGGCCGGCCAGCTGGGCGGACTCCCACAGCCGCAGCGCCAGCCCGACGGCGGCGGCCTCCTCACCGGTGAGGTGGATCTCGGGCAGCTCGTAGTCCGCGCGGGCGATGCGGTAGCCGTCCTCGGTGTCGAAGACGCTGGTGCGCCCGGTCTCCAGCGGGACGCCCATCTCGCGCAGCTCGGCCTTGTCCCGCTCGAACATCCGCTTGAAGGCCTCGTCGGCGCGCTCGGAGCCGTCGTCGGCCTCGTAGCCGGGGACGGTGGCGCGGATCCGGGCCGCGGTGACGAACTGCCGGGTGCTGAGCAGGGCGATGACCAGGTTCACCAGTCGTTCCGCCCGCTTGGCCGCCATGGCGCCCAGGCTAGTCAGACGCCACGGCTCCGGTGCGCCGGTGTCGTCGGCGCTGGCTAGCCTGCCTGCATGCCCTTCTCCTCGTCCCCTCCCCCGCCCATGCGCATCCGCTGGCGGCGCGGCCGGGTGACGGCGACCGGCCGGCGGGGCCGCGACAGCCTCCAGCTCACCGTCGAGGTGCCCGAGGAGGGCCAGCTGCCCGCGCTGGCCTACCCGTCGCTGGTGGGCATCCCCCAGGTCGGGGACGACGTGCTGCTCAACACGACCGCGCTGGCGCAGGGCCTGGGCACGGGCGGCGTCGCCATGGTGGTGGCGGTCCCCGACCGCCTGCCGCCGGATCCGGAGGGGCCGGGGCACCTGGTGAAGGCGCGGTACACGCCGCTGCAGGCGACCGTCACCGGCGTCGACGAACAGGAGACCGAGCACCACGCGCTCCTGGCCGAGGCCGATTCGCTCGACGGCCTGCCCGTGGTGGTGGCCGACCTGCACTCCGCGCTGCCGGCGATCCTGATCGGGATGCTGGCGACCGACCCGGACCTCAAGGTCGCCTACGTCATGACCGACGGCGGGGCGCTGCCCGCGGCGTTCTCGCGGACTCTGGACACCCTGGCGTCGTCGCTGGCGGGGGTGATCACCGTGGGGCAGGCGTTCGGCGGCGACCTGGAGGCGGTCACGGTGCACACCGGGCTGCTGGCCGCCCGCCACGTGCTGGGCGCCGACCTGGCGATCGTCACCCAGGGGCCGGGCAACCTCGGCACCGGGACGCCGTGGGGCTTCTCCGGGGTGGCCGCCGGTGAGGCGTGCAACGCGGTGACGGTGCTGGGCGGCGAGGCGATCGGCGCGCTGCGGATCTCCGACGCCGACCCGCGCATCCGCCACCGCGGGGTCTCCCACCACTCGCTGACGGCCTTCGGCCGGGTGGCGCTGGGCGGGGTCACGCTGGTCGCACCGCGCGGGCTGTCCTCCGAGCTCGGCGGGCAGGTCGACGAGGACCTGGCCGGCCAGCCCGAGCGGAACCCGGTGGTCTGGGTGGACACCGACGGCCTGGACGACGCCTTGGTCCTCTCCCCCGTGCCGCTGCGCACGATGGGCCGCGGCTACCCGGAGGAGCGGGCGTACTTCCTGGCGGCCGCGGCGGCGGGGCGCTTCGCCGCGCTGCGGGTGCCGGTCCCCGAGGCCGAGCCCGCCCCGTGATCATCGTGGCCGGGTGGCTGCGGGTCGCCGCCGCCGATCGCGGCCGCTACCTGGCGGCGGTCGTCGACGTCGCCCGGCTGGCGCGAGCTGCTCCGGGCTGCCTGGACTTCACGCAGGCGGCCGACCCGCTCGACGCCGAGCGCATCACCGTCTACGAGCGCTGGGAGTCCGACGAGGACCTGCTGCGCTTCCGCTCCTCGGGCGGTCCCGACGCGCCGCAGCCGCAGGTGCCGGAACTCCTCTCCGCCGACGTCCGGAAGTACCGGATCTCCGCGGTCGAGGCGCCCTGACCGCTCACATGCTCGCGATGAGCTTGTCCACGCGGTCGTCGACGGCCTTGAACGGGTCCTTGCACAGCACGGTGCGCTGCGCCTGGTCGTTGAGCTTGAGGTGCACCCAGTCGACGGTGAAGTCGCGGCGCTTCTCCTGGGCCTTGCGGATGAACTCGCCGCGGAGCTTCGCGCGGGTGGTCTGCGGCGGCACGTTCTTGGCCTCGAAGATGCGCGGCTCGTGGGCGACCCGCTCGACCTGGCCGGCCCGCTCCAGCAGGTAGTAGAGGCCGCGCCGGCGGCTGATGTCGTGGTAGGCGAGGTCCATCTGGGCGATCCGCGGGTGGCTCAGCGGCAGGTCGCGCTTGGCCCGGTACCGCTCGAGCAGGCTGAACTTGATCGCCCAGTCGACCTCCCGGTCGATCAGCGACAGGTCCTCGGTGTCGACGGCCTTGAGGACCCGGCCCCACAGCTCCAGCATCTGCCGGTGCTCGGCGCTGCAGCCCTCGCGGTCGACGAACTCCATGGCCCGGGAGTGGTACTCGGACTGGATCTCCAGCGCCGACATCTCCTTGCCGTTGGCGAGGCGGACCTTGCGGCGGCCGGTCATGTCGTGGCTGATCTCGCGGATGGCCCGGATCGGGTTTTCCAGCGTCATGTCCTTGATCGGGGTGCCGGCCTCGATCATCCGCAGCACGAGGTCGGTCATCGTGACCTTCAGCAGCGTCGTCGTCTCGCTCATGTTGGAGTCGCCGACGATGACGTGCAGCCGCCGGTAGCGTTCGGCGTCGGCGTGCGGCTCGTCGCGGGTGTTGATGATCGGCCGGGAGCGCGTCGTGGCGCTGGAGACGCCCTCCCAGATGTGCTCGGCGCGCTGGCTGACGCAGTAGATGGCGCCCCGCGGCGTCTGCAGCACCTTGCCGGCGCCGACGACGATCTGCCGGCTGACGAGGAATGGGATGAGGACGTCGGCGAGCCTGCTGAACTCGCCGTGCCGACCGACGAGGTAGTTCTCGTGGCAGCCGTAGCTGTTGCCGGCGGAGTCGGTGTTGTTCTTGAACAGGTAGATGTCGCCGGTGACGCCTTCCTCGGCGAGGCGCTGCTCGGCGTCGACCAGCAGGCCTTCGAGGATCCGCTCCCCCGCCTTGTCGTGGACGACGAGCTCGGTGAGGTCGTCGCACTCGGCAGTGGCGTACTCGGGGTGGCTGCCGACGTCGAGGTAGAGCCGGGAGCCGTTGCGCAGGAACACGTTGGAGCTGCGGCCCCAGGAGACCACGCGCCGGAAGAGATAGCGGGCGACCTCGTCCGGGGACAGCCGGCGCTGGCCCTTGAAGGTGCACGTGACGCCGTACTCGGTCTCGATGCCGAAGATCCGTCGGTCCACGATCCGAGACTAGGCCGCCCGGGCGACAGAGCGCGTGTCCCGTGCCACAGGACGGGTCACGACCAGGTGAACGTTCGCCGGCTCACTCGCCGTCCAGCCGGTCCAGGAGCTCGCTGAACGCCTTCTCGATGGCGTCGTGGTCGTTCTGCGCGGCGCGCTGCTTGCCGTGGATCAGCGCGGCGCGGTTGACCGTCGAGAAGTCGCCGTACGGGAACTTGTACCGGCCCTTCGTCTCCTCGGACGCATCCGGGTCGACGGCGAGGTGCCACCGCCCGTAGCCCTCGTAGCCGTGCGCCTCGATCTCGGCGTTGCCGTCGTCGGCGCTGGGGGCGGCGTCGGACCACTCGGTGTCGACGTCGACCTTCCCGGCGTCGATGAGCTTCCGGGCCTGCTCCAGGGCGTCCTCGTTGACGCGGTAGTTCGGCATGTCAGTCCTGCGGGGTGTGCTCGGCTCCGCCCGCGGTGTCGGGGTTGGCCGGATCGCCCAGGCCGGCGGGCGTGCCCGGCTCGGAGACGCTGGGCGCGTGGGCAGCGGTCGCCGGGGCGTCCTGGACGGCGTCGGGCGTGGCCTCCTCGCCGAGCAGCCGGCGGAGGGCGGAGCCGGTGACCCGGCGGAAGGCGCGCTTGGGGCGGCGCCGGTCGAGCACCGCGACCTCGAGCTGGGCACCGGTGAGGCGGGTGGGCCCGCCGTTGGTGGCGCCCGCGGTGACGGGGCTGACCGCGGACAGGGCGCGCACGCCGACGTCCAGGGCGTCGGACAGGCCCATGCCGGAGTGGAAGTGCTCGCGCAGGTTGCCCGTCACGGCCTCGGCCTGACCGCCCATGACCACGAAGTCCGGCTCGTCGACGATCGAACCGTCGAAGGTGAGGCGGTAGAGCTGGTCGGCCTCCGGACGGTCCCCGACCTCGGCGACGCAGAGCTCGACCTCGAACGGCTTGGTCTGCTGGGTGAAGATCTCGCCGAGGGTCTGGGCGTAGGCGTTCGCGATGACCCGGCCGGTGACGTCGCGCCGGTTGTAGGAGTAGCCGCGCACGTCGGCCAGGCGCACGCCCGCGACGCGCAGGCTCTCGAACTCGCTGTAGCGGCCGACGGCCGCGAAGCCGATGCGGTCGTAGAGCTCGCCCACCTTGTGCAGGGTCGAGCTGGGGTTCTCGGCGATGAAGAGGACCCCGTCGGCATACGTGAGGACGGCGACGCTGCGGCCGCGGGAGATGCCCTTGCGGGCGTACTCCGAGCGGTCCCGCATGAGCTGTTCGGGAGAGGCGTAGTACGGCATGGTCATGGCTCAGGCCTCCCGGTCCATGTTGCGGCGGTCGGCCTCGGCGCGTTCGGTGACGATCGTGTCGGCGACGGCGGCCACCTCGGCGTCGGTGAGGCGGACGGCGCCCTCGTCGTCCACCCGGTAGACGATCGGGTACAGCCGGCGGACGGGGTCGGGGCCACCGGTGGCCGAGTCGTCGTCGGCGGCGTCGTAGAGGGCCTCGACGATGGTGCGGGTGGCCTCGTCGGCGGGCAGGCCGCTGCGCCAGGTCTTCTTGAGGCTGTTCTTGGCGAACAGGGAGCCGGACCCGACGGCGGCGTAGCCGCGCTCCTCGTAGTTCCCGCCGGTGACGTCGTAGCTGAAGATGCGGCCGGGCGTGGTGCCCGGGCCGGCGTCGAGGTCGAAGCCGGCGAACAGCGGGACGACGGCCAGGCCCTGCATGGCGGCGCCGAGGTTGCCGCGGATCATCTGGGCGAGGCGGTTGGCCTTGCCGTCGAGGGACATCGTGAGGCCCTCGATCTTCTCGTAGTGCTCGAGCTCGACCTGGTAGAGCTTCACCATCTCGATGGCGATGCCGGCGGCGCCGGCGATGCCGATGACGCTGTAGGAGTCGGCCGGGTAGACCTTCTCGATGTCGCGGCTGGAGATCAGGTTGCCCATGGTGGCGCGCCGGTCGCCGCCCATGAGGACGCCGCCCTCGTAGGTGACGGCCACGATCGTCGTGCCGTGCGGGGCGAGGTCACCGACGGGCATGGTCGGGACGGGGCGCCGGCCGGGCAGGAGGTCAGGCGCGGCGGCCGACAGGAAGTCGGTGAACGAGGAGCCCACCCGGTCCAGGTACGCGGGCGGGAACCCGCTCCGGCCGATCGACTGCTCGCTCACCCATCCGCCTCTCCCGCCTGCGTGCGCCGGCGTGAACCGCTGCTCCGCCCGGTGCTCCGCGTGCTGGTGCCGCTGGCTCCTGGGCGTCGTTGCGACCCTACCGGCGGCTCCCCGGGCCGGCTGGCCCCGTCCTCCGCAGCGCGCGCCGCCTCGGCGACAGCTTCGATCGCTTGGTTCTCCCGATGTCCCTGGACATGTAGGGCGGCCACCTGGAGGAGGTAGGGCTCGTCGCGGAACAGGCCCAGGCCCTGGTTGCACCGCTGGCAGAGGAATGCCCGGACCTTGCCCGTCACGTGATCGTGATCGAGGCGCTCGGGCTCGGACGCACCACAGATGCCGCAACGGTCCTGCTGCGCCGCGCGCAAGGCGCTCAATTCCCGATGGGTGAGCTTGTACTTCCGGAAGTAGTAGGCGTTGCTGCTTGCGATGCTCTTGCACGACTTGCACCAGCCGGTCAGGCCCGACGCGGTGCGGCTGCTCTTGTCGAAGTTCTGGTGGGCAACCTCCTGCTCGCACGCGGGGCGCCACCGGAACCCGTCCGGGACCCACGAGTGGTCCCTGACCGTCTTTCCCATCGCGTTCCTGCGCTTGCGGTAATGCGCATTGCTCTTGGCCCGGTTGCAGGATCGGCAGTAGAAGGAGAGACCGTCTCCGAGTGATCGATTGCGACCGAACTCAGCAGGCGGCTTGTCCACCCCGCATGAGGGACAGCGTTTCACGGTCACAAAGTCGGTGACGCAGAGCGATCACTCGCCTCCCTTCTGTACGTACTGGCGCACGAACTCCTCACTGTTCTCCTCGAGCACCTCGTCGATCTCGTCCAGCAGGGAGTCGACGTCCTCGGTCATCTCCTTGTGGCGTTCGGCGACCTCGGTGTCGACCGACGCCTCGACCTCGTCGGTCTCCTCGCGCGAACGGGTCGCCTTCTGCTGTCCGCCGGTGTCCCTCGTGGCCATGGCCGCCTCCACGTTGTGCTCGAGCCCAGTGCTCCAGGAAAACGTACTCGCCACAACCGACAGCCGGGCCGCGCCGGGCCAGGTCCGGCACCACTTCCCTCCTCCGGGCGACCGCAGGCGAGGGGGGCCGGACGAGCAGACCCGCCGGCGGCTGTCTCGGGACCGTCATCGCTCTGTCACGGCCTTGCAGTCGTGGCAGGCGTCCCCCGGGGGAACACGACGAAGAGGAGCCGCGCACCACGGCGACGGCTCCCGGCCGCGGAGCCCGGTTGGGGCCGACGGTCGCACCAGCTGAGAGCCACAGATGAGGGAGACCACACCGTGACGATGCGATCGCGAGGACGACGACATGCCCTGGCCGGCGCGGGAGCGGCGGCCCTGACGGCAGCGGCGGTGTTCGTCGGGCCCGCAGCGTCGGCCGCCCCGTCGGACCAGATCGAGCAGGCCGCCGAGGCGGTCCAGGAGGAGGCCGAGGAGGCGGTCGAGGAGGCCGAAGCCGCGCTGGAGGAGGCGCAGGAGCAGGCGGAGGAGGCCACCGGCGAGGCCCGGGAAGAAGCCCAGGAGGCCGTGGACGAGGCCGAGGCGGCTGTTGAAGACGCGCGACAGCAGGCCGAGCAAGCTCTCGAGGAGGCGCAGCAACAGGCCGACGAGGCCCAGGAGTCGGCCGGCGACGTCTTCGGCGACCTGCCCCGGGTCAGCCCCGGTGACTGGCTCCCCGACGACCTCCGGGAGGACCTGGAGAGCCTGCAGCAGACGCCGGCGAGCGAGCGGACCGAACGCCTGCAGGAGATCATCGACGCCGCCACGGACGGGGACTACGGCGACGAGGTCCAGCGCTGGAGCCAGCGGATGGGCGGCCTGCTCGCCTCCCTCCCGCAGGAGCTGCGGCAGGACATCCAGCAGGTCATCGGACAGGAACCGGAGGAGGCGCGTGCCGACGTCCGGCAGATCGTCGAGGATGCAGTCGACGGTGAGTACGGCGAGGACGTCGAGCAGTGGGCCGACTGGCTGCGGGACACCGCTCAGCGCTGGGACCTGGCCCGCAGCATCCAGGGCGTGGGCCCCACCGGCGACGACGGCAACTGAGAACGCACGTGGACCGGGACGTCGTCCGACGAGCGGACGAGCGGCGGCTCACGATCCGGTGATGGTGTCCACGAGCTCCTGCGCCGTCGCCGACGCCTCGAAGAGGGCGCCCACGTGCTCGCGGGTCCCCCGCAGCGGCTCCATCGTCGGGATGCGGACCAGGTTCTCCCGGCCCAGGTCGAAGACCACCGAGTCCCAGGACGCCGCCGCGACCTGGGACGGGTAGCGCCGCAGGCACTCGCCCCGGAAAAAGGCACGGGTGTCCCCCGGCGGGTGCACCATCGCCCGGGAGACCTCGTCGTCGGTCAGCAGGCGCTGCATCGAGCCGCGGGCCACGAGGCGGTTGTAGAGGCCCTTCTCGGGCCGGATGTCGGAGTACTGCAGGTCGACCAGCTGCAGCCGCGAGTCGCCCCACGAGAGCCCGTCGCGGTTGCGGTACCCCTCCAGCAACCGCAGCTTGGCCGGCCAGTCCAGGCGGTCGGCGCAGCGCATGGGGTCGACTGCCAGGTCGTCGAGCACCTCGGCCCACCGCCGCAGCACGTCCCCGGTCTGCTCGTCGGACTCCCCCTGCGTCGCGACGAACTTCTCCGCCTGCTCCAGGTAGACCCGCTGGACGTCGATCGCGGTCATGCGCCGCCCGTCGCGCAGCCGCACCAGGTGGGTGAGCGTCGGGTCGTGGCTGATCGCCTGCAGCGCCTCGACCGGCTCCTCGATGGCGAGGTCCCGCGGCAGCGCCCGTGCCTCGATCATCGCCAGCACCAGCGACGTCGTCCCGACCTTGAGGTACGTGGAGAGCTCGGCGAGGTTCGCGTCGCCGATGATCACGTGCAGCCGGCGGTACTTGTCGGCATCGGCGTGCGGCTCGTCGCGGGTGTTGATGATCGGGCGCTTCAACGTCGTCTCGAGGCCGACCTCGACCTCGAAGAAGTCGGCCCGCTGCGACAGCTGGAAGCCCTGCGTCCGGCCCTCCGTCCCGATGCCGACCTTGCCGGCGCCGGCGAACACCTGCCGCGTCACGAAGAACGGCACCAGGCCCCGGATGATGTCGATGAACGGCGTCTTCCGGTCCATCAGGTAGTTCTCGTGCGCCCCGTACGAGGCGCCCTTGCCGTCGGTGTTGTTCTTGTAGAGCTGGATCGTCGGCTGGCCGGGGATGCGCGCGGCCCGGCGCGAGGCCTCCGCCATCACCTGCTCCCCCGCCTTGTCCCACAGGACGACGTCGCGCGGGTTGGTGACCTCCGGCGTCGAGTACTCCGGGTGCGCGTGGTCGACGTACAGCCGCGCCCCGTTGGTCAGGATGACGTTGGCCATCCCGGTGTCCTCGTCGAGGTCGTTGTGGTCCAGCGCCTGCGCCGGCGACAGGTCGAAGCCGCGCGCGTCGCGCAGCGGCGACTCCTCTTCGAAGTCCCACCGGGGACGACGCGGCGTCGGTGCCTCCGCCACGGCCCAGGCGTTCACCACCTGGCTGGACAGCGTCGTCGGGTTCGCCGTCGGCTGCCCCGGCACCGAGATGCCGTACTCGACCTCGGTGCCCATGACCCGCCGCACGCTCATGCGCCAACCCTAGGCCGCGCCCCGACCGGACGGCCCGCGGCTCCCGGACGACGACGGTCGGCTCAGACCCGGCTGCGGATCTCCCGCACCGGGTGCCCCAGCGCCACGGCGACCCGATCGCGCTCGTCGGCGGAGAGCCAGTCGCGGGCCGGCCAATGCGCGGTCAGCGCCAGCCGCGCGAACCCCGCCGGCCAGACGTACCGCAGGTCGTTCAGCGAGGTCACCGTGCCGCAGCAAGGCGTCCGGACGGCGAGGTCGCGGAAGGCCTGCTCCGACGCCGACGACATGCGTTCGGCCCACCAGTCCTCGGGAAGCGTGTCGCCGCAGCCGGGGCACTCGATCCGCTCGGTGTTCCCACCGGCGTCGACGAAGACCACCTCGGCGTGGCGCTCGGCCCGCACGTCCTCCGCGTCGGGAACGAGGGCACGCAGCGCCCGCAAGGCGCGGCGCACGCGCAGCGCGCCGGCCGTCCACTGCGGATCGGTCGGGACGAGGTGGAGCCGGATGTCGCTCACCCGCCGCGCACCACTGACAGGACGACGGCCCGGCCGCCGCAGCGACCGAGCCGTCGAGGCGTCGGGATCAGAGGTACTGACCGGTGTTGGTCGCCGTGTCGATGGCGCGACCGGACTCGTTGCCCTTGCCGCTGATGAGCGTGCGGATGTAGACGATCCGCTCGCCCTTCTTGCCCGAGATCCGCGCCCAGTCGTCGGGGTTGGTCGTGTTGGGCAGGTCCTCGTTCTCCTTGAACTCGTCGAGGCACGCCGCCGTCAGGTGGCTGACCCGCAGACCCGACGTCCCGGTCTCCAGGTGCTCCTTGATCGCCATCTTCTTGGCGCGGTCGACGATGTTCTGCAGCATGGCGCCGGAGTTGAAGTCCTTGAAGTACAGGACCTCCTTGTCACCGTTGGCGTAGGTGACCTCGAGGAAGCGGTTCTCCTCGCTCTCGGTGTACATCCGCTCGACGGTGCGCTGGATCATCCCGGCGATCGTCGCCTCGCGGCTGCCCCCGTGCTCGGCCAGGTCGTCGGGGTTGATCGGCAGCGACGTCGTCAGGTACTTGCTGAAGATGTCGCGCGCTGCCTCCGCGTCCGGACGCTCGATCTTGATCTTCACGTCCAGCCGGCCGGGCCGCAGGATCGCCGGGTCGATCATGTCCTCGCGGTTGGAGGCGCCGATGACGATGACGTTCTCCAGGCCCTCGACGCCGTCGATCTCGCTCAGCAGCTGCGGCACGATCGTCGACTCGACGTCCGACGACACCCCCGAGCCACGCGTGCGGAAGATCGAGTCCATCTCGTCGAAGAACACGATGACCGGCGTGCCCTCGCTGGCTTTTTCCCGCGCCCGCTGGAAGACCAGCCGGATGTGCCGCTCGGTCTCGCCGACGTACTTGTTGAGCAGCTCCGGGCCCTTGATGTTGAGGAAGTAGGACTTCCCCTGGTTGGCGTCGCCGTTCCCCTTCGCGGCAGCGACCTTCTTCGCCAGCGAGTTGGCGACCGCCTTCGCGATCAGCGTCTTGCCGCAGCCGGGCGGGCCGTACAGCAGGATGCCCTTCGGCGGGCGCAGCTCGTACTCGCGGAACAGGTCCGCGTGCAGGAACGGCAGCTCGACGGCGTCGCGGATCTGCTCGATCTGCCGGGAGAGACCACCGATGTCGGAGTAGTCGATGTCGGGGACCTCTTCGAGGACGAGCTCCTCGACCTCGCTCTTCGGGATCCGCTCGTAGACGTAGCCCGAGCGCGACTCCAGCAGCAGCGAGTCGCCGACGCGCAGCGGCTGACCGGTCAGCGAGTCGGCGAGGTAGACCACCCGCTCCTCGTCGGTGTGCCCGATGACCAGAGCCCGCGGCGTCACGCCGTCGACGGGCTCCAGCAGCTCCTTCAGCATGACGACGTCGCCGGCACGCTCGAAGTCGCGCGCCTCCACGACGTTCATCGCCTCGTTGAGCATGACCTCCTGGCCGGTCCGCAGGCCCTCGACCTCGACGTTCGGCGACACCGAGACCCGCAGCTTGCGGCCGCCGGTGAACACGTCGACCGTGCCGTCCTCGAACCGGGTCAGGAAGACGCCGTAGCCCGACGGCGGCTGGCCCAGCCGGTCGACCTCCTCCTTGAGCGTGACGAGCTGCTCGCGGGCGTCGCGGAGGGTGCCGGCCAGCTTGTCGTTGCGCTCGGAGAGGAACGCCGCACGCCCCTCGGCCTCGGCGATCCGCTCCTCGAGCTGGCGCACCTGCCGGGGGCTGTCGGCCACCTTCCGCCGGAGGAGGCCGATCTCTTCCTCGAGGTAGGAGATCTGGCTGAGCAGTGCCGCGACGTCTCGTTCACGCCGCGCGCGGATCTCGTCGGGACCCAGACTCATCGCGCACCTCCACACTCATCGAGGGAGTCGAGACGCAAATCTATACACGCGCTCCGACAGTTCGCCGTGGGCTCGCGGGTAGCTGTGACCGGCTCGTCACACACGCCCCAGCCGCGGTCAGAACTTCTGGGCGCGCCGCTGGCGGATCGGCGCCACGGCGCCCTCGGCGAGCCGGCGGCAGGTGACCAGGAAGGCGGTGTGCGCGACCATCCGGTGCTCCGGCCGGACGGCGAGCCCCACGGCGTGCCACGGGCGCAGCAGCGACTCCCAGGCGTGCGGCTCGGTCCACACGCCCTGCGCCCGCAGCGCCTCGACGTAGGTGGACAGCTGCGTCGTCGTCGCCACGTAGCCGACCAGGACGCCGCCCGGCCGGAGGGCGGCCGCGACCGTGGGCAGCACCGCCCAGGGCTCGAGCATGTCCAGGACGACGCGGTCGACGACCTCCTCGGCCGGGTGGTCGGCCAGGTCGCCCAGCCGCAGCGACCAGTTGGCCGGCACCTCGCCGAAGAAGGCCTGCACGTTGCCCCGCGCGACGTCGGCGAAGTCCTCCCGCCGCTCGTAGCTGGTCAGCGATCCGGACGAGCCGACGGCCCTCAGCAGCGAGCAGCTCAGCGCGCCGGAACCGGCCCCCGCCTCGAGCACCCGCATCCCGGGGCCGACGTCCCCGAAGCCGACGATCTGCGCGGCGTCCTTCGGGTAGATGACCTGCGCGCCGCGTGGCATGGACAGCACGAAGTCGGCCAGGAGCGGCCGCAGCGCCAGGTACCCGGTGTTGGCCGTCGAGTGGACGACCGAGCCCTCGGGAGCCCCGATCAGGTCGTCGTGGCGGATCGCACCGCGGTGGGTGTGGAACTCCTTGCCCGGCTCGAGGACGACGGTGTGGTGCCGGCCCTTCGGGTCGGTGAGCTGCACCCGGTCCCCGGCGACGAACGCCCCGGGCACCGGCTCCCGCTGCTCGGTGGCCTGGACGTCGGGTCGCTGCTCGATCTCCACGGGCGCTCAGGGTACGGACGGGGTCGGTGTGACCCGTGTCCCCAGTGCGGCGCGGGCACTCGGAACTGTCGGAGGGGCGACCTAGCCTCGGGTGCATGACGGCGATGGTCGAGACGGACGTGAGCACCGGGGTCCAGCCCGACGAGGCGCAGGCCCCGCGCCGCCCGTCCCTGTCCCCGAGCCGCGCGGCCGACTTCAAGACCTGCCCGCTGCTCTACCGCTTCCGCACCATCGACCGGCTGCCGGAGCGCAAGAGCCTCGCCGCGGTGCGGGGCACCCTCGTCCACTCGGTGCTGGAGAAGCTCTACGACCTCCCCGCGGCGGGCCGCACGGTGGCGGCCGCGCAGGAGCTCATCGAGCCGGCCTGGGCGGAGCTGCGCGACGAGCCGGGCATCGCCGACCTGTTCGAGGTGGTCCAGGACGACGGCGCCGAGACCGACGCGAACGCACCCGAGTCGGTGGAGGCGTGGCTGGCCTCGGCCGGGAAGCTCGTCGAGAAGTACTTCGCGCTGGAGGACCCCACCCGCATCGAGCCCGACGGGCGCGAGCAGCTGGTCGAGGTGACGTTGCCCGACGGGCTGCTGCTGCGCGGGTTCGTCGACCGGGTCGACGTGGCGCCCAGCGGGGCGATCCGGGTGGTCGACTACAAGACGGGCTCCATGCCGCGCGAGGCCTTCGAGGCCAAGGCGTTGTTCCAGATGAAGTTCTACGCGCTGGTGCTCTGGCGCACGCGGGGCGTCGTCGCCGCGCAGCTGAAGCTCATCTACCTCGGCGACGGCGACACGCTCACCTACGCCCCGGACGAGGCGGAGCTGGTGCGCTTCGAGCGCACGCTGCTCGCCATCTGGGCGGCCATCGAGCGGGCGGTCGCGACCGGCGACTTCCGCCCCAACAAGACGCGGCTGTGCGGCTGGTGCGACCACCAGGCCGTCTGCCCGGCGTTCGGCGGCACTCCCCCGCCGTTCCCGACGGAGGCGGCCGCGGCGGCCGGCTGGCAGACCCTCCCGATCGTCGAGCGCGACTGAGGAGCAGCCGCGCACGAGACCGGTCACGGCCGCCGGGCCGGTCACTAGCCTGATCCGACGTGCACGGGTACCGGGCACGGAGCGCCTTCGACGGCGAGCGATTCCTCCCCGACGGCGCCCTGGTGCTGGTGGAGGGCAGCCGCATCGTCGGCCTGGAGGCCGCGTCGTCGGCGGTCCCGGACGGCTGCCCGGTCACCGGGCTACCCGGTGCCACGCTCCTCCCCGGCCTGATCGACGCCCACGTCCACCTGTGCGGTGACGCCGGACCCCGCGCGCTCGACCAGCTCCCGGAACTGACCGACGACGACCTCGACGGGATCGTCGGGGCATCGATGGCCGCATCCCTCGCGGGAGGCGTCACCGCCGTCCGCGATCTCGGCGACGCGCACTGGGCGGTGGCCGACCGGCACCGCGGCCGCCGGCTCGGACCCACCGTCGTCGCGGCGGGACCACCGATCACCACACCGGACGGCCACTGCGCGGCCATGGGCGGCGGGGCGACCGGCGAGGCGGGCCTGCGCCGCGCGGTGCGCGAGCGGGTGGCGCACGGCGTGGACGTCGTGAAGATCATGACCAGCGGTGGCCTGATGACCCGCACGACCGACGTGCTGGCCTGCCAGTTCACCCTGCGCGAGCTCCGGGCGGTCGTCGACGAGGCGCACGCCGCCGGGCTGCCGGTGGCCGCGCACGCGCACCCGCTGGCGGCGGTCGAGCTCTGCGTCGCCGCGGAGGTGGACTCGATCGAGCACTGCACCTGCATGACCGCCGACGGCCTCCGCCTGCCCCCGGGGCTCGCCGAGGCGATCGCGGCAGCCGGGATCGTCGTCTCCCCGACGTTCGCCCGGGTCGAGACCGCCGTCCCCCCGCACATCCGGGCAGCCCTCGAGCGCGCCCACATGACTTGGGAGGACCGCTATCCGCAGCTCGCGGGCCTGCACGCGGCCGGGGTGACCCTGATCGCCGGTGTGGACGCCGGGATCAGCCCGGCCAAGCCGCACGGGATCGTCGCGGAGTCCGTGGCCGAGCTGGTGAGATCCGGCATCCCGGTCGCCGAGGCGCTCGCCGCCGCGACCAGCGTCGCGGCCCGCGCCTGCGGCATCGGCGACCGGACGGGCCGGCTGGCGGTCGGGCTGGAGGCGGACCTCCTGGCCGTGGAGGGCGACCCGCGCACCGACGTCGCGGCCCTGCGGGCCGTGTCGCTCGTCGTCTCGCGCGGGCAGCGGGTGACCCCGGCGGCCGACGCGATCAGCTGACGGTCGGGCGGTCCGCCAGCTCCCGCTCGAGCACGTCGGCCAGCTCCGCCACCCCGACGCCGACGAGCCCCGCACGGAGGACGAGGCCGGGCGCCGGCGCGAGCGCCTGCAGCGCCGGCACGCCGAGGACGGCCGCCCCGGCGGCCAGACCCGCGGCCACACCCGACTCCGAGTCCTCGATCACCACGCACTCCCCCGGTTCGACGCCCAGCCCCTCCATCGCCTGCAGGTACGGCGCCGGATCGGGCTTGCGCGCCGGCACCTCGTCCCCGCAGACGGTCACGTCGAACGGGTCGTCCCCGAGGTCGGCCCGGATCGCCGCCAGCACGATGTCGGCGATGCGGCGCGGCGTCGTCGTCACCAGCGCCGTCCGCAGGCCGGCCGCGCGCACCCCGGTGACCAGCTCACGGGCGCCGGGGCACCACGTCACGCCGGCCGCCATCAGCTGCGCCGTCCGGTCCTCGACCCAGCGGGCGTCGGCGAGCAGCTGCTCCTCGGACCGGACCAGCCCGAGGTCGGCGTGCAGGATCGTCATCGACCGGCGCATGGTCGAGCCGACCGTCGACGCCCGCGCGACCTCGGACATCCGGCCACCGAGCCGGGCGGCCAGCTCGAACATCGCCTGGCCCCAGTACTGCTCGGTCTCCACGAGCGTGCCGTCCATGTCGAAGAGCACCGCTCGCAGGTGACCCACGGGCTGGGTCATCCGCGGTAGTTCACGTGCACGTGGTCGTAGTGGTTGGCCGTCGCGCTGCCGCGGTCCTCCATGCCCTTCCACGAGCCGCCGGGCGAGGACAGCATGCGCTGCTGCCAGATGATGTACTCCACGCCCAACTCGTCCCAATGCGCGACGTGATAGGCCACGATCGCGTCCCCGAGCGACGGGTTGCACATGTAGTCCAGCGCCAGGCCGGACGGGTGCCCACCGGGGTCGGCCGCGCTGGCGCGGGTGCCACCGATGGTGATGCCGGCCGCGCCGGGCACGTTGGAGACGACCGCGTTCGCGGCGTTCTGCGCCACGGCCTTGATGGGTCCGGCGCTGTTGCTGATCTTCGCGATCACGCTGGCGGCCACGGACGCGGCCGGAGCGGCGGGGGCGGCTGCGGCGGCAGCTGCCTGCGCAGCGGCGGCCTCGGCGGCGGCAGCTGCGGCAGCGGCCTCCTCGGCGGCCTTGCGCTCGGCCTCGGCCTTGGCCGCGGCGGCGGCCTCCTCGGCCTGGGCCTGCGCGGCGGCAGCGGCCGCCTGCTCGGCGTCGCGCTCGGACCGGCTGGCGGCCAGCTGGTCGAGCAGCTGGGGCTCCTCCATGGCGGGCTCGTCGATGCCCGAGCCGTCGATGCCGAGGGCGGCGGCGACGGCGACCGACGGCGAGTCCGCCGTCGCGTTGGCGGCCTCCTCGCCCGACAGCAGGTTCACCAGCGCCAGCGTGCAGACGGTGGCGACGCCCAGGGCGTAGGCGACGCGGGAGCTCGGCGCGGAGCGGAGCCGGACCCTGCGGTGCCTGGCGGCCGGCCGGGGGGACTGTGCGGTGTCGCTGCCCGCCTCGGCGGAGTCGACGGGCTGTGCGGTGTACGTGTTCAGGGGCGCCACAGGGGGCGGCTCTCCGTTCTTCCTCAGCCGCCTACCGAGTTAGCTGACGGGTTCGGGCCGGAAGTTGCCCTACCTGCGCATGCGCGCAGGATTCACCCCAGAGGAACCATGGGTCCCCGGTCTGCCACGGCACACGGCCGCGCACAGTTCGGCGGTGTCCATCGGGGTCCTCATGTTCGAGGAGCGGGGCCCGTCGGACAGATTACGAAAGTACTACGAAACGTCGTGGCGCGTGACGTGATGCTTGCCCACTTGACACGCCGCCCGCTATGAGGGTCCTCGGAGGATGCGCCCGGTGACCTCTGGCCCTCCCCCCGTGGAGCGGGTGGCCGGACCCTGAGCTGGAACCCGCCGGGCACCCGCGCCGTCCGCACCGTGGAGGCTCCCATGGCCGCTTCGCAGGGCATCGTCGGCCGCTCCACCCGGCGGGTCCTCGCCGTCCTCGCGCTCGCCCTGCTGGTGAGCGCGGGCGGGCCGTGGGCAGCGACCCCGGCAGGGGCGGCGACGATGTACGGGCACGACATCTCCTGGCCGCAGTGCCCGACGTCGGGTGGTGGCGGGCTCCCCCTGCCGCCGGCCGACACCCAGTTCGTCATCGTCGGCCTGACCCGGGGCCTCCCCTTCACGGTGAACCCGTGCCTGCAGAGCCAGGTGGACTGGGTCCGGGCCAACGCCAAGCCGGCGCACGCGTACACGATCGCCGCGTTCCCGACGGCGCAGCAGCTCGACACCTACGGCACCCAGGGACCGTGGTCCGCCACCACCAGGGCCGGTCGCCTGGCGAACGTCGGCTACGCCGAGGCCGTGGCGGCGCGGGCGAGCCTGACGAGCACGTCCTTCGCGCCCCCGGTGGTGTGGATCGACGTGGAGCCCCGGAGCGCCCAGCCCTGGCCGACGGGGACACGGGCGCTGGAGCGGGAGAACCGGCTCGTGCTCGAGGGCGTGATGCGCGGGCTGCGTGACGGCGGCATCCCGTTCGGGCTCTACTCCTACACGAACGCCTGGACGTCGATCACCGGCTCGTGGTGGCTGCCCGGCGTCCCCGTGTGGGCGACGGCGGGGCGGCTCGACTACCCGACGGAGGCGCAGGACCGCTGCACGCAGCCGAGCTTCTCCGGGGGCCGGGTGTACGTCTCGCAGTGGTACGACGACGTCCGCGACTACGACCTCACCTGCGGCACGTACGCGTTCACACCGCTGCCGATGCCGCCGTCCGTGGCGCCGGAGACCAGCGACTTCGACGGCGACGGGGGCGGGGACGTGCTGGCCCGGGACCGCGCGACGGGCGCTCTCTGGCTCTACGGCCGAGACCCGACGGCGCCGGGCGTGACGTGGCGAGCTCCGCGTCAGGTGGGCAACGGCTGGCAGACGATCGACGCGCTGGACACCGTGGGCGACTTCGACGGCAACGGCACCGTCGACGTCCTGGCCCGCTGGACCTCGACCGGGGAGCTGTGGCTCTACCCCGGCGACGGCACCGGCGGCTGGCTGGCTCCGGCGCGCGTCGGCGTCGGCTGGAACGGCATGAACGCCCTGGTGGGGCCGGGCGACTTCGACGGGAACCAGCGCGTCGACCTCCTGGCCAGGGAAGGCTCCACCGGGGAGCTCTGGCTCTACCCCGGCAACGGCACCGGCGGCTGGCTGCCGCGGGTGCGCGTCGGCTCCGGCTGGAACGTCATGAACGCCCTCGTCGCACCCGGCGACTTCACCGGCGACGGCACCGCCGACCTCCTCGCCCGCGAGACGTCCAGCGGAGACCTGTGGCTCTACCCCGGCAACGGCACCGGCGGCTGGCTGCCGCGGGTGCGCGTCGGCTCCGGCTGGAACGTCATGAACGCCCTCGTCGCACCCGGCGACTTCACCGGCGACGGCACCGCCGACCTCCTCGCCCGCGAGACGTCGACCGGGGAGCTCTGGCTCTACCCCGGCAACGGCACCGGCGGCTGGCTGCCGCGGGTGCGCGTCGGCTTCGGCTGGAACGGCATGGACGCCATCGTGTGAGACGGCGGAGGGTGGCGCGTCACTCGTCCTCGGTGCGGTACCCCAGGTTGGGCGAGAGCCACTTCTCCGCCTCCGCGACGGTCCACCCCTTGCGGCGCGCGTAGTCCTCCACCTGGTCGCGCCCGACCCGGCCGAGGACGAAGTACCGCGACTGCGGGTGCGAGAAGTACAGCCCGCTGACGGCGGCTCCGGGCCACATCGCCATGTTCTCGGTGAGCTCGATGCCGGCGTTGGCCTCCACGTCGAGCAGCGACCAGATCGTCAGCTTCTCCGTGTGCTCCGGGCAGGCCGGGTAGCCCGGCGCGGGGCGGATGCCGCGGTACCTCTCGGCGATCAGCGCGTCGTTGTCGTGGGTCTCGTCCGGCGCGTAGCCCCAGAACTCCTTGCGGACCCGCTCGTGCAGCCGCTCGGCGAACGCCTCGGCCAGCCGGTCGGCCAGCGCCTCCAGCATGATCGCGCTGTAGTCGTCGTTGTCCTTCTTGAACGCCATGACGCGCTCCATCGAGCCCAGCCCCGCCGTCACCGCGAAGGCCCCGACGTAGTCGCGCAGACCGGTCGCCTTGGGCGCCACGAAGTCCGCCAGCGACTTCCGGGGTGCGCCGTCGCGGCCCTCGGTCTGCTGCCGCAGCTGGTGCAGCGTCGTCAGCACCTCGCCGCGGGACTCGTCGGTGTAGACCTCGATGTCGTCGCCGTCGACCTGGTTGGCCGGGAACAGCCCCAGCACGCCGTTCGCCGTCAGCCACTTCTCGTCGACGATGCGGTCGAGCATCGCCTGCGCGTCCTCGTAGAGCCGCCGCGCCGCCTCCCCGGTGGCCGGGTTGTGCAGGATGTCCGGGAACCTGCCGCGCATCTCCCAGGCGCTGAAGAAGGGCTGCCAGTCGATGTAGCCGCGCAGCTCCTCCAGCGGGTAGTCGCGGAAGGTCCGGACGAAGTGCGTGGCCACGTGCTGCTGGTGGTCGCAGGCCGGGCCGGCGCACACGTCCATCGCCTGCTGCAGCAGCATGCGGGGACGCGGCGGCGTGTAACCGCTCCAGTCGAGGTCGGGGGCAGCCTTCCGGGCGGCGGCGATCGGCAGCATCGTCCGCGTGTCCTGGCGCGCGGCGTGGCGCTCGCGCAGGGCCTCGTACTCGGCCGCCGTCTCCGCCAGCAGCTTGGGTCGCTGCTCGTCCGAGAGCAGGGCGGCGACCACCGGCACCGACCGCGAAGCGTCCTTCACCCAGACGACCGGCCCGTGGTACTTCTGCGCGATCTTCACCGCGGTGTGCGCACGCGAGGTGGTGGCGCCGCCGATGAGCAGCGGGACCTCGAAGCCCTGCCGCTCCATCTCGGTGGCGAGGGTGACCATCTCGTCCAGCGACGGCGTGATCAGCCCGGACAGGCCGATGATGTCGGCCCCCTCCTGCTTGGCCGTGTCCAGGATCTTCTGCGGCGGCACCATCACGCCGAGGTCGACGACGTCGTAGTTGTTGCACTGCAGCACGACGCCGACGATGTTCTTGCCGATGTCGTGGACGTCGCCCTTCGCCGTCGCCATGACGACCTTGCCGTTGGTGCGCTCGGCGTCGCCGGGCTTCTTCTCCGCCTCGATGAACGGGATCAGGTAGGCCACGGCCTTCTTCATGACCCGCGCGGACTTCACGACCTGCGGCAGGAACATCTTCCCGGCCCCGAACAGGTCGCCGACCACGTTCATGCCGTCCATCAGCGGGCCCTCGATGACCTCGATGGGCCGGCCGCCCCGCTCGCTGATGAGCGCGCGCAGCTCCTCGGTGTCGTCCTCGACGAAGGCGTCGATGCCCTTCACCAGCGCGTGGGTGATCCGCTCGTCCACCGGCAGGGTGCGCCACTCCTCGGTGGCCACCTCCTTGACCGAGCCGTCGCCGGCGTAGTCACCCGCGATCTCCAGGAGGCGCTCGGTGCTGTCGGGACGGCGGTTGAGGATCACGTCCTCGATCCGCTCGCGGAGCAGCTCGGGCACCTCGCTGTACACCTCGAGCTGGCCGGCGTTGACGATCGCCATGTCCAGCCCGGCCGCGATCGCGTGGTAGAGGAAGACCGAGTGGATGGCCTCGCGCACCGGGTTGTTGCCGCGGAAGGAGAAGGAGACGTTCGAGACGCCCCCGGAGACCAGCGCCCCGGGCAGGTTCTGCTTGATCCAGCGGGTGGCCTCGATGAAGTCCAGCCCGTAGTTGGCGTGCTCCTCGATCCCCGTGGCGACGGCGAAGATGTTCGGGTCGAAGATGATGTCCTCGGTCGGGAAGCCGACCTGGTCCACGAGGATCTCGTAGGCCCGCCGGCAGATCTGGGTGCGGCGCTCGAGGTTGTCGCCCTGCCCGTTCTCGTCGAAGGCCATGACGACGACCGCCGCGCCGTACTTCCGGCACAGCCGGGCGTGGTGGACGAACTCCTCCTCGCCGTTCTTCAGGGAGATGGAGTTGACGATCGCCTTGCCCTGGATGTTCTTGAGGCCGGCCTCCATGACCTCCCACTTGGAGGAGTCGACCATCGTGGGCACGCGGGAGATGTCGGGCTCGCTCGCGATCAGCTTGGTGAAGCGGTCCATCGCTGCGACGCCGTCGATCATCCCCTCATCCATGTTGACGTCGATGACCTGCGCACCGGCCTCCACCTGCTGGCGCGCCACCGCCAGGGCCGCCGGGTAGTCACCGGCCTTGATGAGGTTGCGGAAGCGCGCGGAGCCGGTGATGTTCGTGCGCTCGCCGATGTTGACGAACAGGCTGTCCTCGGTGACCGTCACCGGCTCGAGGCCGGAGAGCCGCAGCGCCGGCGCCGCCTGGACGGGCACGCGGGGCTTGCCGCCCTCGACCACCTCGGCGATGCGTGCGATGTGGGCCGGGGTGGTGCCGCAGCAGCCGCCGACCAGGTTGACGAAGCCGCTGCCGGCGAACTCGGCCAGGATGCCGGCGGTCTCCTCCGGGGACTCGTCGTACTCCCCGAAGGCGTTGGGCAGGCCGGCGTTCGGGTAGCAGGAGACGAACGTGTCGGCGACGCGGGACAGCTCGGCCAGGTAGGGCCGCATCTCCTTGGCACCGAGCGCGCAGTTGAGCCCGACGAGCAGCGGGTGGGCGTGCCGCACCGAGTGCCAGAACGCCTCGGTGGTCTGCCCCGACAGCGTGCGACCCGACGCGTCGGTGATCGTGCCGGAGATCATCACCGGCCAGCGGCGGCCGCGCTCCTCGAACAGCGTCTCCAGTGCGAAGATCGCCGCCTTGGCGTTCAGCGTGTCGAAGATGGTCTCGACCAGGAGCACGTCCGAGCCGCCGTCGACCAGGCCGTTCGCCTGCTCCAGGTAGGCGGCCACCAGCTCGTCGAAGCCGACGTTGCGCGCGCCGGGGTCGTTCACGTCGGGCGAGATCGACGCCGTCCGGCTGGTCGGGCCGATGGCCCCGACGACGTACCGCGGCTTGTCCGGCGTGCTCCGCGCGTCGCACTCGGCCCGGGCGAGGCGCGCGGAGGCCACGTTGAGCTCGTAGGCGAGCTCCTCCATGCCGTAGTCGGACAGCGAGATCCGGTTGGCGTTGAAGGTGTTGGTCTCGATCAGGTCGGCGCCGGCGTCCAGGTACTCGCGGTGGATGGCGGCGATGATCTCCGGGGCCGTGATGCTGAGCAGGTCGTTGTTGCCCTGCACGTCGGTCGGCCAGTCGGCGAAGCGCTCGCCGCGGTACCCGGCCTCGTCGGGCCGGTCGCGCTGGATGGCGGTGCCCATCGCGCCGTCGAGCACGAGGATCCGCTCCTCGAGCAGGCTGGTCAGCTCGGCGGTGGCATCCGGACGGAGGGTGGGTGACTCGGACACAGGCATTCCCCAGTGGCGCTCTGCTGTGGGTGTGCGGGCTACGAGGCTCCGGCACCCCGGCGGGCTTACCCAGGCTTGGGCGCTCCCGATGTCACCGGCCATCCTCTCATTCCTGGCGCGTCCGGCGGTGCAGACATCACGCGGACGGGTCGAACACCGGGCGGGAGCGGCGGATCGACGTAGGCTCGCAGAGGTGATCGATCCTCAGTCCACCCCGGACGACCTGCCTCAGCTGACCGACCCTCTGGTCGTCGTTGCCTTCGAGGGCTGGAACGACGCCGGGGACGCCGCGACGGGCGCGGTCGAGCACCTCGAGCTCATCTGGGACGCCCAGCCGCTGGCCGCGCTCGACCCCGAGGACTACTACGACTTCCAGGTCAACCGGCCGACGGTGTCGCTCGTGGGCGGGGTGAGCCGCCGCATCGAGTGGCCCACCACGCGCATCTCGGTGGCCCGGCCGCCGGGCAGCGAGCGCGACGTCGTCCTCATCCGCGGCATCGAGCCGAACATGCGCTGGCGCGGTTTCTGCGACGAGCTGATCTCGATCCTGCGCGAGCTCGACGTCTCGATCGTCGTCGCGCTCGGCGCCCTGCTCGCCGACACGCCGCACACCCGCCCGACGCCGGTGACCGGGTCGGCCTACGACGCCGACTCCGCCCGCGCGTACGGCCTGGAGACGTCCCGCTACGAGGGTCCCACCGGGATCCTGGGCGTCTTCCAGGACGCCTGCGTGCAGGCGGGGCTGCCGGCGATCAGCTTCTGGGCCGCTGTGCCGCACTACGTCTCCCAGCCGCCGTCCCCCCGGGCGACCGTGGCGCTGCTGCAGCGGGTCGAGGAGGTCCTCGAGCTGGCCGTCCCGCTGGGCGCCCTGCCGCAGCAGGCCGACGACTGGGTGAAGACCGTCGACGAGATGGCGAACGAGGACGACGAGGTCGTCGAGTACGTGCGCTCGCTCGAGGAGCGGGCCACCGAGCTGGACATGTCGCAGGCCAACGGCGACACGATCGCCAAGGAGTTCGAGCGCTACCTGCGCCGCCGCGGCGCCTCGGGCGGCTGAGCCGTCTCCGCCAGCTGCCCGACGTACGCCGCCCGCTGCCCGAGCAGGCGGCGCAGCTAGGGCGCCAGCAGCGCTCGTCCGACGACCGCGCCCACCGGGCCGAACGGCGCGTCGAAGGAGACCCGGTCGGTCATCCGCGTCGTCGTCCCGTCGCCGACGGGCTGGAAGAGGTGCTCGTGCCGCAGCCGCCGGAAGGGGCCGCGCCACGGGATGCCGACGTGCCGGGCCGTGGAGGTCACCTCGTCGCCGAGGCCCAGCGCCGAGCGCCGGGAAGAAGACGGGCAGCGCCCTGTCGCGCCGAGTGGGGCCCGGACGGTCCCGCGCAGGCGCGACGCAGCGGCTCAGCGGGACGGGGGCGCTACCTGGCCGCGGTGCGGCCCGGAGGGGCGCCGAGGAGCGGCGTCATGCGCGAGGTGGCGTCGGCGTCGAACAGCCGGTCGTGCATGGCCAGGGCGAAGCGGTCGGTCATCCCGGAGACGTAGTCCACGACCTGGGTGACCGCGTCGGCCTCGGTGTCGCGGTAGGACGCGGGGATCAGCTCCGGATGGGCCAGGTGGTGGTCGACCAGCCGGCGGATCACGTCGATCGCGACGTGCTTCTTCCCCGCCGCGGTCTCCGAGGCGTAGACGCGCTCGAACATGAACGCCCGGAGCTCGTGCATGGCCTGCAGCGGTCCCGGGGCCATGACGACGGCTCCGGCGTGGTCGTCCGGCGCCAGCGAGCCCTCGACGACGGCGTCGATCATCGTGCCCACCATCTCGCTGCCCGGTTCGCCGAACACCTCGCGGGCGCGGGCGGGCAGGTCGTCGAGCCGGATCACGCCGGCCCGGATGGCGTCGAGCGCGTCGTGGGACAGGTAGCCGATGCGGTCGGCGTAGCGGACGCACTCACCCTCGCGGGTCGACGGCGGAGGGTCGATCTTCCAGCTGTGCGACCGGACGCCGTCGCGCACCTCCCACGTCAGGTTGAGGTGCTCGAGGACCTCGACGATGCGCACGCCCTGCGCTGCGTGGTGCCAGCCGCCCTCGACGTAGGGCTCCAGCGCGTCCTCGCCGAGGTGACCGAACGGCGAGTGCCCGACGTCGTGCGCCAGCGCGATCGCCTCGGCCAGCGTCTCGTTGAGGCCCAGCGCCCGGGCCAGCGACCGCGCGACCTGGGTGACCTGCAGCGTGTGGGTGAGCCGGGTGACGAAGTGGTCGCCGTCCGGGTTGAGGAAGACCTGCGTCTTGTGCTTGAGCCGCCGGAAGGCCTTGGCGTGCAGGATCCGGTCGCGGTCGCGCTCGAAGGCGGTGCGCAGCGGGTCCTCCGCCTCGGGGCGGGCCCGGCCGCGGCTGGCGGCGGCACGGGTCGCCGCCGGGGCCAGCTCCTCCTCCGCGGCCTCCCGCGCGGCCCGGTCGGTGAACCGGAAGGGCCCTGTCATCCGCAGTCGCCCAGCGCGACGCCGAGCAGCGCGTCGACGGCGTCGCACACGATGCGCGGCGACTCCTCCTCGAGGTCGGCACCGCCCGCGAGCGTCTCCGCCGCCCAGGCGTCGACCAGCGCGATCGCACCGGGGCTGTCGAGGTCGTCGGCGAGCCGCTCGCGCAGGCTGACCAGCAGCGGCGCGGCGGGCGCGCCGGCGTCCAGCGCTACGGCCCGGCGCCAGGTGTCCAGGCGTTCCTCGGCGGTGCGCAACAGGTCCGCCGTCCAGGCGCGGTCGGTGCGGTAGTGGCCCGACAGCAGCGCGAGCCGGATCGCCATCGGGTCGACGCCCTCGCCGCGCAGCTTGGAGACGAACACCAGGTTGCCCCGGCTCTTGCTCATCTTCTCGCCGTCCAGGCCGATCATGGCCGCGTGCACGTAGGCGCGTGCGAAGGGCTTGGTCGCCGTCAGGGCCTCGGCGTGCACCGCGGAGTACTCGTGGTGCGGGAACACCAGGTCGCTGCCGCCGCCCTGGACGTCGAAGCCCATGCCGATGGTGTCCAGCGCGATCGTGGCGCACTCGATGTGCCAGCCCGGCCGCCCGGCGGTGCCCCGCGGCCCCGGCCACGACGGCTCGCCCGACCGCTCGCCGCGCCAGAGCATCGGGTCGAGCGGCTGGCGCTTGCCCGGGCGGTCGGGGTCTCCCCCGCGCTCGGCGAAGAACCCCAGCATGGTGGCCTCGTCGTAGCGGGACTCCGAGCCGAAACCGGGCGCCTGCGAGACGTCGTGGTAGACGTCGCCGGTGCCGTCGTCGAGGACGTAGGCCAGCCCGTCGGCCAGCAGGTCCTCGATGTGGGCGACGATCCGCGGGATCGACTCCACCGCGCCGACGTAGTCCTCGGGCGGCAGGACGCGCAGCGCCGCCATGTCCTCGCGGAACAGCGCCGTCTCGCGCATGGCGAGGACGATCCAGTCCTCGCCGTCGCGGTCGGCGCGCTCCAGCAGCGGGTCGTCGATGTCGGTGACGTTCTGGACGTAGTGCACGGCGTGGCCGGCGTCGCGCCACACCCGGTTGACCAGGTCGAACGCCAGGTAGGTGGCGGCGTGGCCGAGGTGGGTGGCGTCGTAGGGCGTGATGCCGCAGACGTACATCCGGGCCGTCGGGCCCGGGCTGGTGGCCACCACCTCACCGCGGGCGGTGTCGTGGACCTTGAGGACGGGCCCGGTCCCGGGCAGGGTCGGCAGGAGCGGGGCGGGCCAGGAGAGCACGGCACGAGCCTAGTTCGGCGGTCCGACGATCTTGCGTCGCGCACGCGAGGCACCGATCGCGGGCGTCCTCGCCTAGCGTCCAGGTCTCGCGCGTGACGAGGGGGAACCGATGGAGCTCGACGACTACCTGCCCGTCCTGGAGAAGGCGAACGCGCGGTTCGCCGATGCCGCCGCCGAGGCGGTGCTGGCGCACGGCTGGCAGGCCCCGGTCCTCGGCTGCCCCGGGTGGCGGCTGCGCGACCTGGTCTGGCACCTGTCCGAGGTGCAGCACTTCTGGGCGTGGGTGGTGCGGACGCGTGCCCCGGACCCCTCGGCCTACGTCGAGCCGGTGCGCCGTCCCGACGACGAGCTGCTCGGCTGGCTCACCGCCCGGAACGCCGAGCTCGAGACGGCGCTGGCCGGCGCGGACCCGCACGAGCGCGTGTGGACCTGGGCGCCGCAGCAGGACGTCGCGTTCGTCCTGCGCCGGCAGGCGCAGGAGGCGACGGTCCACACCGTCGACGTCGAGCAGGTCCTCGGCGACCTCCGCCCGATCCCGGCCGACGTCGGGCTCGACGGGATCGACGAGTGGCTGGAGGTCATGGTCCCGGGCGCTCTGCCCGACGGCCCGCCGGCGGCGGCGCACCCCGTCGTCCTGCACGCCGTCGACGCCGACGCCGAGCGCACGCTCTTCCCGGGCAGCCGCCCCTTCCCCATCGCCGCCCTGACCGGCACCGCCGGCGACCTCCTCCTGGCGCTGTGGCGCCGCGTGCCGCTGGAGGTGCTCACGGTCGACGGCGACGGCCTGCAGGCGGCGGCGATGATCGACCTCGTGAAGCTGGACTGAGCGTGCCGGGGTTCGTCCCGTTGCCGGCCTTCGCCGCCTGGCGGCCACCTCGACGCCGTGGACGGCTTCGAGGTGGTCTACCCCTCCGACCGCCGGCTGCGGGGGCACACGACGGCCGTCGAGGACGGCCGCCCCTACGCCGTCTCGTACGACATCCGCCTCGCCGACGGCTGGCGCACCCGCGAGGTGCACGTCAGCTCCGAGACCGTGACCGGCCGGCGATCGACCGTCCTGGTGTCGGACGGCGCGGGGCGGTGGACCGTCGACGGCGTCCCGGCGCCGCACCTGGACGGCCTGGTGGACGTCGACCTCGAGGCGTCCGCCTGCACCAACATGCTGCCCGTGCACCGGCTGGCCCTGCCGGACGGCGAGGTCACGGCGGCCCCGGCGGTCTACGTGCGAGCCCTCGACGTGTCCGTGGCGCGCCTGGACCAGACCTACCGGCGCCGGGGCCCGGGAACGTTCGACTACTCGTCCGAGGGCGGCGCCTTCCGCGCCGTCCTCGAGTACGACGCCGCGGGGCTGGTGCTCGACTACCCGGGGATCGCGCGGCGCGCCGCCTGACGCATCAGGCCAGGAGGACGGCCAGCCGGTCCAGGGCCATCCGCCAGCCGAGCGCGTTGTCCTCCGGCGCCACGCCGTCCGGGACGCCCTCGTGGACCGCGTCGAGCTCGGTGCCGCCGTCCCGGTCGGTCAGCGTCATGGTCAGCGTCATCTCGCCGCCCATCGCCGGGTCGGGGGTCTCGAACCGGTCGACCTCCACGACCAGCTCGTCGGGCACCAGGCGGGTGAACCGGGCCCGGTAGACGTCGGCGTGCGCGGTCGTCTTGCCCTGCGCGTCCGGCTGCTCGTAGGTGAGGGTGACGCGGAAGCCGCCGTCCGCCAGCACCTCGACCACGCTGCTCATGCCGTCGGGGAACCGCCACCGGCCGAGCTGCTCCGGGTCGGTGAGCGCCCGGTACACCGCTGCCCGCGGAGCCTGGAGCAGGACGGTGACGCGGGTGGTGCTCACGGCCACGTCACCGCGTGGCGCTCGAACTCCTCGCCGGTCTGGATGCCGACGACGCAGAAGACCAGCCCGGCCGGGTCGAGCAGCTGCCAGAAGGAGCCCATGTCCCGGTGCCGGGTGGCCCCGAGCGCCTCCAGGCGGGCCACCTCGGCCGGGATGTCGTCGGTCTCGATGTCCACGTGCCAGCGCGGCGGCGTCCCCTCGCCGGTGCGCTGGATCTCGACGTGCCACCCGTCGGCGAACGAGCCGAGGGACGCCCAGTCCTCGTCGGTGTGGTCGGGTTCGGCGCTCCGGCCGGTGGCGCCGGCCCAGAAGCCGGTGCCGGCGACGTGGTGCTCGGGCGGCAGGTCGAGCAGCAGGATCGAGAGACGCGAGCGGTGCATGGGCCATCTTGTCGCCCTCCGGGCTCCGACCGCGACCAGGAGCCGTCCCCAACTGCGCTGAGCTCTTCCTCACCGCGCCTCGGGGGACCTCCGGCCCCCGCTCCGCGCGGCGACCTCGCGGGGCGGCTCCGGCGTCCCGCCTCGGGGAGCCTCCGGCCCCGCTCGGCGAACCGCTAGAACGGCGGCCAGGGCAGCGCGGGCCACTCGCCGCTGGGCTCGGGGTGCCGGCCGGTGCGCAGCAGCTCGGTGACCCGCCGCTGCGTGGCCCGCACCTCGCCGCGGGTGAGGTGCTCGTGCAGCTGCTCGCCGAGGTCGCCGCGCAGCTCGTCGCCCAGCCGCTCCAGCACGGCCACGGCATCCTCGGGGAGCCGCTTGCCCGCCCACCGCCACAGCAGGGTGCGCAGCTTCGGGTCCACGGAGAAGCAGATGCCGTGGTCGACGCCGTGCACGTGGCCGTCGAGCATCGGGATGATGTGCCCGCCCTTGCGGTCGGCGTTGTTCACCACCGCGTCGAAGACCGCCATGCGGCGCAGCGCGGGGTCGTCCCGCCGGACGAACGCGGCCAGGTCGACCGTCTCGTCGCCGTCCATCCACAGCTGGACCATGCCCGGGCCGAAGGGCCCGTCGCGCAGCACCGTGGGCGGCACGACCCGCCAGCCGGTCGCCTGCGACACCAGGAACGCGGAGATCTCCCGGCCGGCGAGCGTGCCGTCGGGGAAGTCCCACAGGGGCCGCTCCCCCGCGACCGGCTTGTAGACGCAATCGGCGGCCAGGTCGCCGCACCGGATGGAGCCGACGAGCGTCACGTTGGAGGCGTCGAGCATGCGCCCCTCGAGGTCGATGACGCCCTCGAGCAGCAGCTGCAGCGCCTCGCCGTCGTCGGCCGGGGGGCGCAGATCCGGCTCGACCGGTTGCTCGCTCATGGGGAGCCGCCGGTCAGCGGCGGTAGCCGTTCTGCCGAGGGCACACGTGCCCGGCCGGGTCCAGCGGGAGCGAGCACAGCGGGCACGGCGGGCGGCCGGCTGCGACCACCCGGCGGGCCCGGGCCACGAACGCGCGGGCCGCCATGGGCGTGATCGTCACCCGCAGCGCGTCGGGGCCGTCCTCGCTGTCGGAGAGGATCGCCTCCTCGTCGATCGGCTCGTCGCCGGCGGCCACCGCCTCGACGACGACGGCCTCGGCGGAGCCGTCCCAGGCCAGGCCCATCGCGGCGACGCGGAACTCCTCGTCGACCGGAGCGGTCAGCGGCTCGAGGTCGTCGGGCTCGGCCTCCGCCGGGATGATCGTGCTCGCCCGGCCGGCCACCTCGTCGAGCAGCTCGTTCATGCGGTCGGCGAGGACCTGCACCTGCGTCTTCTCCAGCGCGACGCTGACCGTGCGGCCGCTGTCGTCGGATGCCTGCAGGTAGAAGGTGCGGTCCCCGGGCTGGCCCACGGTGCCTGCGACGAATCGGGTCGGACGCTCGAAGAGATGGACCTGACGGGGCACGCGCCCAGGTTACGCGGCGGGGCCGACGTCCGGCTCCGACGACGCCGAGGTCAGACGGTCGTGCCCGCTCCCCCGCCCACGACGGCGTCCGAGGACTTCCGCGCCCGGCGGCGCCTGCGCGGCGGCGGGATCAGCGCCGAGACGTCCCCGCCGGTGTCGTTCACGCGGACGACGAACGGGCGGGTGTCGGTGTAGGTGACCACCGAGATCGAGGCGGGGTCGACGACGATCCGCTGGAACTGGTCCAGGTGCAGCCCCAGGGCGTCGGCCAGGACCGCCTTGATCACGTCGCCGTGGCTGCAGGCGAGCCAGACGGCGTCGGGGCCGAGCTGCGCGTTCCAGGAGCGGACCGCGGCCACGGCGCGGGCCTGGGTCTGGGCGAGCCCCTCCCCCTCCGGGCCGGGGAACACCGCGGCGGACGGGTGCTGCTGCACGACCTTCCAGAGCGGCTCCTTGGCCAGCTCCTTGATCGCCCGGCCGGTCCAGTCGCCGTAACGGGCCTCGCCCAGCCGGTCGTCGCTGTGCACCTCGAGGTCCCGCCCTGCGGCCACGGCGGCCGCGGTCTGCGCGCACCGCTCGAGCGGGCTGCTCACGACGGCGGCCAGCGGCACCTTCGCCAGGCGCTCCCCCACCGCAGCGACCTGGGCCGCACCGGTCTCGTCGAGCTGCACCCCCGGCGTCCAGCCGGCGAGGACGCCACCGGTGTTGGCCGTCGTCCGCCCGTGCCTGAGCAGGATCACCGTGGTCACAGGACGGAGCGTATGCGCGTCGGGCGTCAGGTCGGGCTGAGCACCCCGGCGCCGACCAGCCCGAGGACCAGCAGGCCCAGCACGATGCGGTACACGACGAAGGGCGTGAAGCTGCCCCGGTCCAGGTAGCGCAGCAGCCAGGCGATCACGCTCAGCCCGACGCCGAAGCCGATCACCGTGGCGAGGAGCGTCGGCCCCCAGTCGACGCCCTGGCCCGCGACGTCACCGGTGAGCGCCTCGTAGGCCTGGAAGAGCCCGGAGCCGAGGACGGCGGGGATCGCGAGCAGGAACGAGTAGCGGGCCGCGGCCGCCCGCGAGTACCCGAGGAAGAGGCCGGCGGTGATGGTGCCCCCCGAGCGGGACACCCCCGGGATGAGCGCCATCGCCTGGGCGAAGCCGAAGCCGATCCCGTGCGGCACGGTGAGGTCGGTCAGCTCCCGCTTCTTGCTGCCCACCCGGTCGGCCCAGAACAGGACCAGCGAGAACGCGACCAGGCAGATGGCGACGATCCGCAGATCGCGCAACGTCGTCTCGATGTCGTCCTGGAACAGCAGTCCGAGGACGACGATCGGGATGCTGCCGACGATGATCAGCCAGCCCATGCGGGCGTCAGGGTCGCCCTTCCGCTTTCCGGCGAGGGAGCCGAGCCAGGCGACGACGATCCGCCAGATGTCCTTGCGGAAGTACAGGAGGACGGCGGCCTCGGTGCCGATCTGGATGATCGCGGTGAACGCCGCGCCCGGGTCCTCCCAGCCGAAGAGCTCGCCGACCAGCCGCAGGTGGGCGCTGGAGGAGATCGGCAGGAACTCCGTCAGGCCTTGCACGACGCCGAGGACGACGGCCTCGAGCCAGCCCATCAGCGGGTTCCCGCCGGGTCGCTGCGGGCAGGTCGGGGCGTGGGGCGGGCGGGCACGACCGATCACCCTAGGCGGGACCGGGCGGGGGCCCAGCGCGCCGCTCCGCGTGCCCCGAGGCTCCCCGGTGCCGGTCGGTGTCCGCCGGTAGGTTGGCCGGTCGTGGAGCAACGCACGCTGGGACGCAGTGGTCTGGTCGTGTCCCGGCTGGCGCTGGGCACGATGACGTGGGGCCGGGACACCGACGAGGACGAGGCCGCCATGCAGCTCACGGCCTTCGTCGACGCCGGCGGCACGCTCATCGACACCGCCGACGTCTACTGCGGCGGCGAGAGCGAGCGCACCCTCGGCCACCTGCTCGCCGACGTCGTCCCCCGCTCGGACGTGCTGGTCGCGACCAAGGCCGTGGGCCGGACCGGCCCCGGGCCGATGGGCCGCGGCGCCTCCCGCGGGCACCTGCTGGCCGCGCTCGACGCCTCGCTGGAGCGCCTGGGCCTCGACCACGTCGACCTGTGGCAGCTGCACGCCTGGGACGAGACGACGCCGCTCGAGGAGACCCTCGCGGCCTGCGACCTGGCCGTCAGCTCGGGCCGGGCGCGCTACATCGGCATCAGCAACTTCACCGGCTGGCAGACCGCGCAGGCGGCCACGTGGCAGCGCGCGTGGCCCGGGCGGACGCCGATCGTGAGCACCCAGGTCGAGTACTCGCTGCTGCAGCGCGGCGTCGAGCGCGAGGTCGTGCCGGCCGCCGAGGCGATGGGGCTGGGCGTCCTGCCCTGGTCGCCGCTGGGACGCGGCCTGCTCACCGGGAAGTACCGGCACAGCACGCCGTCGGAGTCGCGCGGCGCGTCCCCGCAGTGGCAGGGCTTCATCGACGGGCTGCGCTCGGCCAAAGCCGACCGGATCGTCGAGGCCGTCATCACCGCGGCGGAAGGTCTGGGCACCACTCCCCTGGCCGTCGCGCTGGCCTGGGTGCGCGACCGGCCGGGCGTCGTCGCACCCATCGTCGGTGCGCGCACCGCCCAGCAGCTCCAGGCCAGCCTGGACGCGGAGAAGGTCCGCCTGCCCGCCGCGATCCGCACCGCGCTCGAGGACGTCTCCGCCCCGACGTTCAGCTACCCCGAACGCCGGGCCGAGGCATGACCGCTGCGGCGACGCCGGCGGCCGGGGGCGATCCGGTCTTCGCCGCTTTCTGCGCCGCCGGGCTGTGGCCGGGCCTGGGCCGGCGGACGGCCGCGGAGCTGCCCGCGGCCGGCATCACCGCGCCCGACGACGTCACGGCCGACCGGCTGATCAGGCTCCCGCGGGTGGGCCGGCAGCGCGCCGAGCGGTTGTTCTCCAGCTTCCTGTCCGCGCAGCCGACCTACGAGGTGGTCGAGCTGCTGGTGGGCGCCGGCCTGCAGGCCAAGCTGGCCTCCGGCGTCGCCGACTCGCTCGGTCCGGACGCCGCCCGCCGGCTGCGTGACGACCCCTGGGCGCTGCTGAGCCTCTCCGGCGTCGCGCTCGGGGACGCCGATCGGCTGGCGATCGCGATCCTCAAGGGCGCCGACCGGCAGGACAGCCGGCGGGGCCGGGCGATCGTCGGCCTGACCCTCCGGACGGCGACCCGCGACGGCCACACCGTGCTCCCGGCGGACCTGGTGGTCGCGGCACTGCAGGCGGAGGGGGTCGCCGATCCGGCCGCGGCGATCGTCGCGGCCGTGGAGTCGGGCGACGTGCTGGAGCACGAGCCGCCCGAGCCGGAGGATCCGGAAGCCGAGCCGGATCCGGCGCTCCGGTCGCTGTCCCTCGCCCGCTACGGGATGGCCGAGGAGGCGGTCGCCGAGGGCGTCGCCCGGCTGGCCGCGTCCGCCGAGCTCATCGCCGACCCGCTCTCGGTGCGCCGGGTCTCGAAGGGCCTGGACAAGGCGCAGACGGCGGCCGTCGCCCAGGTGCTCGGGTCCGGCGTCAGCCTGCTCACCGGCGGCCCGGGCACGGGCAAGAGCCGTACGGTCGCGGCGATCGTGCAGCTGCTGCGGGCGAAGGGCACGGAGATCGCCCTCGCGGCGCCGACCGGCCGCGCCGCCAAGCGGCTCGAGGAGCTGACCGACCACCCGGCGACGACGGTGCACCGGCTGCTCGGCGCGCAGGGCATGACCGGGGGCTTCTCCCGCAACGAGGAGTGGCCGCTGGACGCCGAGGTCGTCGTGGTCGACGAGGCGTCGATGCTCGACGTCGAGCTGACCGCTGCGCTGCTGGAGGCCTGCCCCGACGGCACCCACCTCCTGCTGGTCGGCGACCCGGCCCAGCTGCCCTCGATCGGTCCCGGCCACGTGCTGGGCGACATGATCGACTCGGGCGCGGTCCCGGTGACCGAGCTGACCACGCTCTACCGGCAGGCCGAGGGTGGTGCCATCGCCCGGCTGGCCACGGCCGTCCGCGGTGGGGAGCTTCCGCCGGTCGACTCCCCGGACCGCGAGGTCGTCGTCGTCCCGGCCACCGGCAGCGCCGAGGCCGCCCGGCGGGTGGTGCAGCTGGTCACCGACTCGATCCCGCGCGCCCTGGGCATCCCCGCGACCTCGGTGCAGGTGGTGACCCCGGTGCACCGCGGGCCGGCCGGCACGATCGAGCTGAACAAGGCGCTCAAGGCGCAGCTCAACCCGGGCGAGGGCACCGTCTTCGGCTTCGACGCCGGCGACCGGGTCGTCGCCACCGCCAACCACCTCGACCTGGAGCCGATCGGCTTCGCCAACGGCGAGGTGGGCGTGGTGACCGGCACCGGCGAGGGGTCGCTGACCGTGGACTTCTCCTCCGGCCCGGTCACCGTCACCGGCGACGCGCTGCCCGACCTCCGGCACGGGTGGGCCATCACCGTGCACCGCGCGCAGGGGTCGGAGTGGCCGGCCGTCGTCGTCGTGCTGCCGCCCGAGGCCGGGGGCATGCTGTCGCGGCCGCTGGTCTACACCGCGCTCACCCGCGCGCAGAGCCACCTGTCGATCGTGCACGCGAGCGGCGCGGCGCTGGCCCGCGCGGTGCGCGAGGTCGACGTCCGGCCGCGGCGCACCCGGCTGGCGACGCTGCTCGCGGATCTCGGGGACCTCGCCGGGGACGCCGCCGGCTGATCCTCGTCAGCCGTGCAGGGTGGGCCGGTAGACGAGCTCCTGGATGCGGCCGTCGAGGGTCTGGCTGGAGACCAGCTCGAGGTCGAAGTCGGCTGCCCCCCGGAAGACCGGATCGGTGCCGGTCCGCCCGGTGATCACGGGGAAGACCGTCAGCTGGACGAGGTCGACCAGCCCCGCGGCCATCAGCGCCCGGTTCATCGTCAGGCTGCCGTGCGAGCGCAGGGGCACGTCGGACTCCTCCTTGAGCGCGGCGACGACGTCGACCGCGTCACCGCGCACGAGCGTGGCGTCCGGCCAGTCGAGGGGGCCCTCGAGCGTCGTCGAGACGACTGTCGTCGGGAGGTTCTTCATGCGGGCGTTCAGCGGGTCGCCCGCCTCGTCGGCCGAGCCCAGGAAGTGCAGGAACTCCCGGAAGGTGTTCGCGCCCAGGACCAGGCGCTGGTCCTGCTGGTACTGGGCGAGGCGGCGGTCGAGGAACTCGGGGCCCTGCTTGCCCCAGAAGCCGCCCCAGTCGCCGTCCTCCCCGTAGGAGCCGAAGCCGTCGAGGGTCGCGAACACGTCGAAGGTGTAGACGGCGGTCATGCGTCCTCCCCGGGGTGCGGATGCGTCACCGTAGGACCGCAGCCGGCCGCGGGACTCATCGCGCCGGTGTCATCCCCGCAGCAGCCGGGTGCGCGCGGCGCAGGTGAGGCGGCCGATGGCCGGTGCGAGCTCCCCGGCGCAGCGCAGCGGCCGGCCGAACGGGATCCGCACGTCCCGATGGCCGGCGGGGCGTTCCACGCGCAGCCGGAAACCGAACCTGTCGAGCCCGAGCGGGCGCAGCACGTCGTCCGGGCCGAGGGAGCCGGGCGGCAGGAGGCCGCCGAGCAGGGTGAGGAACTCGGGGTGGTCGCCGTCCAGGTGGGCCAGGTGCTCGGCCTCCAGCGCCGCGAGCGGGTCGGGGCGCGCGGCCAGGAACTCCAGCGGGCTCACGTCGATCGCCGCGCCGCCCTCCCCGAGCACCACCTCGGCCAGGTCGAGGCGGAGCAGGGTGGCGGTCCGGCCGACGTCGAGCAGCACCTCGCTGGGGCGCGCGTCGGCGAAGGCCAGCACTGCGGGCCGCTCGTCGCGCGCCGGGACGGGCGTGAGCCAGCCGGACAGCCACAGCTGCGCGCGGACCGGCCGGCGCACCGGAACGGGCGCGTGGTCGGTGACCATCATGAGCGCGGAGAGGTCCGAGCCGGGAGCCGCGGCGACCGCGCGCACCAGGTCGCCGTCGGTCGGCACGGCGACGAGCACCTGCCCGGCGTCGGTGACGGCGTGGGCCAGCACCCGGCTGCCCTCGACACCGACGGCGCAGACGCTCGCGCCGGCCCGCGCCGCCACGGTGCGGGCACGTTCGGCCGGACCCGGGCGCAGCGCATCGACGTCGGAGCGCTCGGGCTCGGGCGCCGGGCGGCTCGGACAGGTCGGCATGGCGCCCTCCTCGGCTTCGGTTAGGGCAGCCTAACCAAAGCCGAGGGCCGCCGGAAGTCCTCAGCTCAGGACGTCGTCCTCGTCGACGGGCACGTCGGCCTCCTGCTCCAGGACGTCGGCCTCGTTCGCCTCGCGGTCGCCCACCGGACGCGGAGGGCTGCCCGCCTCGCCCGGACGCGCCGACAGCTGCTGCTCGAGCGCGTCGGCCTCGGGGACGTCCTCACCCGGGCCGGTCGCGTCACCGGCCGAGGTCACCGCCGGGGGGTCCAGGAGGGCCTCCTGCTCCGCGCGGTCGGCGTCGGGCACCTCGCTCGGGATGCCGGGTCCGGTCACGTCGTCCTCCTCCGGTCGTGCGCTGGCGGGTCGACCCCATCCTGGCCGACGGCATCGACCGTGGCAGACCGGAGATGTCGGCCAGGCCACGATCGCGTGACCAGCGCGTGCCCGCGTGGCACCATCGCAGTCGATGGAGGCGGCCGGCGATTACCAGTACGCGCCGCTGCGGATCCCTCCGGGCACGTCCCGGTCCGCAGCGGCGACCATGCTGAGCCTGCAGGCAGACACCGGCGGCTGGGAGCTCGCCCGGCTCCAGCTCCACCCCGACGGCACGCGCAAGGTGATCCTGCGTCGTCGTGCGCGCCTGTCCTACCTCCCGCTGCCGGTCATCTAGCCACCCCAGTGCGGCGGGACCGTCACGGCGCCAGGTAGCCGGGTCGAGGAGTTCCCGCGCGCCGCGGTCACCTGCGGCTGGGTGAGGAAGAGGACCGCGCCCAGGTCGGCACCGCGGAGGTCGGTGGCCCGCAGGTCAGCGCCCAGCAGGTCCGCCCGGCCCAGGTCGACGCCGCGCAGGTCGGCCCCGATCAGGTAGGCGCCGCGCAGGCTCGCATCCCGCAGCCGGGTCCGGCGGAGATCGCGTCCCATGAGGTCCGCGCCGCGCCGGTCGGGCGCTCCGGGTCCGCGCACGGCCTCGCTGGCGGCCGAGAGCACCTCCCCGACCCTCGCCCGGTGCGCCGCGACGTCGAGGGCGGCCAGCTCGTCCGCCGTCCCGGCCGCGAGGCGCTCGGTGAGCTGCTCCAGCTCCCGGACCTCCCGTGCACCGGTGAGCGTCCGCGCCTCGGCGAGGTACCAGAGCGCCTCGTGCAGCTGCCGCACGACGGGGAGGACGGCGAACTGCGCCGCCGCCAGGTCCGGTGCCTCGCGCCAGCTGCGCCCGCCGAAGGTCTCCTGCGTGATCCGCTGGCCGGCGCCGAAGCAGTCGAACACCGTGCACCCCGGGAAGCCGCGCTCGCGCAGCTGCGCGTGGATCCCGCAGCGGAAGTCCTCGCGCAGGTTCGGGCACGCCACCCCGGCCGGCTTGTCGATGGCGAAGTCGGCCGAGGCGGCGAACGCCGGTGCGACGCAGCACAGCCCGGCGCAGCGCGAGCAGTCCGCCCGCAGGTGCGCCCGCTCGTCGACCAGCGGGAGCTCCGTCACGGCTCCACGCTAGTTACGGGACGAGGACGACCTTGCCGACGGTCTCCCGCGACGCCAGCTTCAGCAGGGCCTGCGGGGCCTCCTCCAGCGGGTGCACCGACCCGACCAGGGGGTCGACGTCGCCGGACCGCACGAGCTTCACCAGCTCGTCGTGGACCTGCCCGAAGATCGCCGGTTCGTGCTTGCGGTACAGCCCCCAGTGCAGGCCGACCACGCTGTAGTTCTTCACCAGCAGGTGGTTCGCGCGCGCCTCGGGCATGCGGCCGCTGGTGAAGCCGACGACCACGAGCCGGCCCTCGAACGCGATGCACTTGGTGCTCTTGTCGAAGACGTCGCCGCCGACCGGGTCGTAGACGATGTCGGCGCCGTGTCCGCCGGTGACCTCCTTGACGACCGGCACGAAGTCCTCGGTCGTGTAGTCGACGACGTGGTCGGCGCCCAGCTGCGTGCAGACCTCGGTCTTGCGCTTCCCGCCGGCGGTGGCGATGACCTTCGCGCCGGCAGCCTTGGCCAGCTGGATCGCCGCCGTCCCGACGCCGCCGGCGCCGGCGTGCACGAGCACCCAGTCACCGGCCGCGATGCCCGCCCGGCGGTGCAGGCCGACGTAGCCGGTCTGGTAGGTCAGGTAGAGCGAGGCGGCCTTCTCGTCGGACATCTCGTCGGGGACGGGGAAGGCGCCGGCCGCGTCCATGAGCGCGTACTCGGCGAAGGCGCCGGGGCCGCCGGCGGGCGAGCCGATGACCCGCTGGCCGGTCTCCACGATCTCGCCGCACAGCTCCACGCCCGGGGTGTAGGGCAGCGGCGGCTTCTCCTGGTACATGCCCATGGCCATGAGGACGTCGGGGAAGTTCAGCGCCGCCGCCCGCACCTTGACCAGGACCTGGCCCTCCCCGGGGGTGGGCTGGTCGACCTCGTCCAGGCTCATGACCTTCGAAGGGTCGCCGAGCTCGTGTACCCGCCATGCACGCATGGCCCCGACCCTGCCAGATGGCTCGTGACGACCGTCACCGGGTGGTTCGGCTCGTCAGTCGGCCCGCCCGTCGAGCGCGCGTGTGCGCAGCGCGTCGTTCATGGCCTCGAAGCCCGCGCGGGTGCCGCCGTCCAGCAATGCCCGGAGCGGCCGCACGAGCACCCCGCTGAACGACTCGCTCTGCACGAGGTGGGTCCCACCCGGCGTCGGGAAGAGCTCGAACCGGTGCCGGCCGTCGAACAGCCCGGGGACGCCGAGGTGGCCCAGCCACTCGAGCACCGACCCGGGGGTCACCGCGGTCACCGCCGGGCGGATCGGGAGGGCGCGGCCGCCGGGCGGCTGGAGGCGGAGCGTCAGCCGCTCGCCGACGGCCACCGTGCCCGCCGCGGAGGGGATGAACGGGTTCCACTCGGGATAGGCGGCGAGGTCGACCAGGTGCCGCCACACCTCGGCGGGCGGCGCCTCGATGTCGATCTCGGTCCCGATGTGGTGCCGCATGGCGCACCTCCAAGTCGTGGCAGGTGGGTCAGTGTGGCCCGTTCGGGGGCTGCCGGACGGAATCAGCGCACGGACGGCGGGGGGCTCGGGGACGACTCACCCCCGCAGGCGGGCCCGGAGCTCCGCCACGTCCGCGTCGGCGACGCCGGCGTCCCGCAGGTAGGCCTCGACGTCCAGCTGCTCGAGAGTGGCCAGGACCGCCGCCGGAGCCGTCGTCCCGCGCGCCGCCAGGAAGCCCGCCACCTCGGCGCTGTCGTCGGGCCGGCCGGCGGCCGCGTAGAGCACCTTGAGCGGCTCAACGGTCAGCTCGTAGTCCGTGGCCACCGCTTCCGGTTCGACGCCGGCCAGCGCGAGCAGCAGCAGGGTGACCAGCCCGGTCCGGTCCCGGCCCGCGCTGCAGTGGAAGACGACGCCGGGCTCGCTCCGGGCGAGGGCGGTCATCACCGCGGCGACCCGGTCGGGGCGACGGGACAGGAACGGCAGGTAGTACATCGGCGTCCCGTCGAGCCCCTCCTCGCGCAGGTGGCGCCACAGCTCGACGTCCTCGATCCCGTCGAGCGGCACCCGCACGCGGGTCATGCCGACCGGGTCGACCGCCTCGGACTCCACCTCGTCGTCGTTGCGCAGGTCGACGACCGTCCGCACGCCGGCGTCCCGGGCCTCCTGCCAGCCGCGGTCGGTGACCAGCACCAGCGTCGCCGACCGGTAGAACGCCCCGGTGTGGGTCCGCCGTCCGTCGCGGGTCGGCAGACCGCCGAGGTCGCGGGCGTTGTGGAAGCCGTCCCAGTCGACCGCCCGTTCCGCCGCCGCGCCGGTCATCGCATCGACGGCGGCCGCAGCGCCTCCGGGACGACGGCGGTCTCGCCGGCCTCGGTCTTGGCCGACGGCACGCCCTTGAACTTGTAGGGCACGACACCGACGCCGGGCTGGATGACGTAGGCGGCGCCGGGCTCGGCCGACGTCCAGGCCATGACCATGGCGTCGGCGACCTCCTCGGCCGAGAGCACCGGGAAGTTCGCGGCGGTGAACTGGTCGCGGATGCGGTCGATGATCGCGGTGTCGGCGAAGCCCGGGCAGATCGCCGAGATGGTGATGCCGTCGCGCTGCAGCCGCGGTGCCATCGACCGGACGAAGGCGATCGCCCCGCCCTTGGCCACGCTGTAGCCGGGGTCCCCGGCCATCGGCGAGAGCCCGGCGAGCGAGGCCGTCACCACGATCGCCCCTCCCCCGGCGCGCTGGATCGCCGGCCGGGCGGCCTGCGCGCCGTACACGACGCCGAACAGGTCGATGGCCACGACCTTCATGAACTCGTCGAGGTCGAGCGCGTCGTCGGACTTCGCCGCCGAGATGCCGGCGTTGAGGTAGGCGGCGTCGAGCCGGCCGTACTCGGCCTCGATCTGCGCCACGACCGCCTCGTTGGCGGCGAGGTCGGTGACGTCGAGCGGCAGGAACGGGCAGCCGAGGTCGGCGGCGACCTGCCGGTTGCGCTCGGAGTCCAGGTCGGTGAGGACGACGGTGACGTCGTGGGCCGTGAGCTTCGTGGCGAGGGCGCGGCCGAAGCCGCCGGTCCCCCCGGTGATCAGAGCGACGGATCCGGCGGCGTGAGTGGGCTGGGTCACGTCCCCATCATGCCGAGCGCAGGAACCGGTCGAGCACCCGGATGCCGAACCTCAGCGACTCCACCGGCACCCGCTCGTCGATGCCGTGGAAGAGCGAGGCGAAGTCCAGCTCCGGCGGGAGCCGCAGCGGCGAGAAGCCGAAGCAGCGCATGCCGAGGGTCTGGAAGCTCTTGGCGTCGGTGCCGCCGCTCATCGTGAACGGCACCGGTCGCGCGCCGTCGTCCTCGGCCTTGAGCGCGGCGACCATCTGGTCGACCAGCGGGCCGTCGAACGTCGTCTCGACCGCCTGGTCGTGGACGATCCAGTCGCGCTGGATGCCCTCGCCGATGAGCGAGGCGAGCTGGCGCTCGAACTCCTCGTGCTGGCCGTAGAGGAAGCGGCCGTCGACGGTCGCCGACGCGGTCCCGGGGATGACGTTGGCCTTGTAGCCGGCGTCGACCATGGTCGGGTTGGCTGTGTTGCGCAGCGCGGCGCCGATCATCCGGCTGATGCTGCCCAGCCGGGCGAGCGCCTGCTCGGGCTCGTCCGGGTCGATCTCGATGCCGTAGGCGTCCTCGACCGCGGCGAGGAAATCGCGCATCGGCGGGGTGAGGACGGTCGGCAGCCGGGCCGACCCGAGCCGGGCCACGGCCTGGCAGAGCCGGGTGACGGCGTTGTCGTCGTGCACGAACGAGCCGTGGCCGGGCTTGCCCGACGCGGTGAGCCGCATCCAGGCCAGGCCCTTCTCCGCGGTCTGGACGAGGTAGAGGCGCAGGTCGTCGCGGACGGTGATGCTGAAGCCGCCGACCTCGCTGATCGCCTCCGTGCAGCCCTCGAACAGGTCGGCGTGCTCGTCGACCATCCAGCGGGCGCCGAGCTTGCCGCCGGCCTCCTCGTCGGCGAGGAAGGCCAGCACGATGTCGCGCGGCGGCTGGACGCCGGTGCGGGCCCAGTCGCGTACCAGTGCGAGGACCATCGCGTCCATGTCCTTCATGTCGACCGCGCCCCGGCCCCAGATGTAGCCGTCGCGCTCCTCGCCGGAGAACGGGTGCACGCTCCACTCGGCCGGGTCCGCCGGGACGACGTCCAGGTGGCCGTGCACGAGCAGCGCTGGGCGGCTGCGGTCGGCGCCGGGGATGCGGGCGACCAGGCTGGCCCGGCCCGGTTCGGACTCGTGGATCTCGGACTCGATGCCGACGTCGGCCAGCTTGCAGGCCACCCATTCGGCGGCCGACCGCTCCCCCGCGCTCGTCGCGGTGTCGCCGGTGTTGGTGGTGTCGATCCGGATGAGATCGGACAGCAGCTCGGCGACCTCGTCCTGGGCCCGGAGCAGCGGCGCGTCATCCATCGGGCGAGCCTATGCCGCCCGCCGGCCTCAGGTGCTGACCCAGGTGAACAGGGCGTTCCCGGCCAGCACCCCGACCACGGCGGCTCCCAGGTAGAACAGCCACCACGGCCACGTGCGCCGCTCCGGTGGGACCTGGGGATCGGTCATCGTGCGGTCTCCTCGCGCAGCGTGGCCTGCTTGGCCAGCCGGTACTCCTCGTCGGTGAGCTCGCCGGAGGCGTGCAGGGCGGCCAGCCGCTCGAGGCGGCCGGCGACCGACATCGCCGACGCGCGGGGGTCGTCGCGCGGGGGCGCGTCGCCGCCGGGCAGGTCGCCGCTGGGCATGTCGTCGTCCAGCGGGCCGGGTGGCGGCGCCGACTCCGGGAGGTCCCGTCGGTGCACGACGACCGGTGCCGGCCCCGGCTGCCACCCGTCCCGGCGGTGGCCCTTCAGCGCCCAGAGCACGATGAACAGCGGTCCGGCGCCCATCGCGACGAAGAGGACGCCGCAGAAGACGTAGCCGCCGTTGACGCCGAAGCCCTCGGGCGGGTCGACGAGGCCGTCCTCGAGGAAGTTCCAGCCGAGGACGAGGAACAGCGCCGGCCAGCCCAGCCACACCGGTTGCGGTGCCCGGAGCACGTGGGCGCCCCACAGCGTGCCGACGAGGCACACGCCGGCGAGGCCCAGGACGAGCAGCATCGCCGTCCCCGTGCCGTCGGGGCACGGCGGCGCGGACACGTAGGGGCCGCCGTCGGCGCAGGACCCGCCCACAGCGCCGACCGACCGCATGATGTCGGAGAGGATGGTGATCGCCGCGGCTCCGGCCGCCACCCCGACGCCGAGCACCGCGAAAGCACGGACGCGGACGGCGGCCGACCGAGGTTCCGACGACGTCACCCAGCACCTCCGACCGCGGCGGACCGCTGCGGAGGGTAGGGGGAGCACGGGCGGGGGTGGAAGGCGTGACCGTGCGCTGCCGGGTGGCGGCCCCGCTGCCGGGATTCCGGACGAGGTCGTCCGCATCGGTGCGCAAGGGGGCACCCCCGGAGGGGTGAGGGCCTCTCGTCCGAAGGCCCGGAGCGGTCGATGCTCATCGGGTGACGGGGATGAGCATGCGGGCGCGGGAGCCGGAGTCGGCGGCCCGCAGCGGTGTGCTGATCCTGGTCGTCGCGGCCCTGGTCCTCGCAGCCTTCAACACCTTCCAGCCGCTCCCCTACAGCGTGTGGGCGAAGGTAGCCGCCTGGTCGGCGGTCGGCCTGGTCCTCGTGATCGCCGGAGCGGTCTCGCTCGCGCCGGCGGACCGGCTCGACCGCATGGGCGTCTTCACGATGATCGCCCTGGGCGGGGTGCTGCTGATCTGCGGCCTCAACGTGCTCACGAACGACCCCTCCGCGGCATCGCAGGCGTTCCTCGCCTTCCCCGTGCTCTGGGCGGCGTCCCACCTGCAGCGGGGGGCGGTGGTCGTGGTGACCGGGACGGCGGTCCTCGGCGACGGAGTGGCTCTCCTGCTGCTGCTTCCCGTGGAAGCGGCGATGACCGACCTCGTCTTCTTCGGCGCCGTCCTGGTGGTCATGGCGGTGATGCTGGTCCGTGCCAACAGCACCCAGGAGCGGCTGGTGACCGCCCTGCAGGAGCAGCTGACGGTCGACTCCCTCACCGGTCTGGCCACCCGCCGCGCTTTCGACGGCGCGCTGGAGGCGGCCCTCTCGCGGTCGGTCCCGGGCGGGACGGCGCTGGTGCTCATCGACGTCGACTCGTTCAAGACCATCAACGACACCCACGGGCACCCGGTCGGGGACGACGTCCTCGTGCACCTCGCGACCGTGCTGACGGGCCGGGTGCGGGCCGAGGACGCCGTCCTCTCCCGGCTCGGCGGCGACGAGCTCGCCGTCCTGATGCCCGGGTGCGACCGCACGATCGCGCAGTACCGGGCGCAGGACCTGCTCCAGGCGGTCCGCTCGGCACCGATGACGCTCCCCGACGGCACGCTGCTGGCGCTGTCGATCAGCGTCGGCGTGGCCCACGTGCCTCAGCACTCCAGCGACCGCCGGGGGCTCTACACCGCCGCGGACGCCGCCCTGTACGAGGCGAAGCGGGCCGGCCGCGGACGGGTGTCGGTCGCCGCGACCTGAGCGGCGGGGGGTGCTTCGGACGCCGGGAGCGCTCCGGTAGTCTGGTCCTGCACTCGTCCGGGTGGCGGAATGGCAGACGCGCTAGCTTGAGGTGCTAGTGCCCTTTATCGGGCGTGGGGGTTCAAGTCCCCCCTCGGACACAGCATCGCCCCGGCGTCTCAGCAGGTCAGAGAGCCGGGGCGGTTTCGCCTCAAGGTCAATAGGGCCTCGCGATACCTATTTGATACTTATGGCGCCTCGTCAGCCTTGCCTCGTCAGCCTTCCAGGAGGGCGGCGAAGCGGTCCGCGGCCTCGCGGCCCATGCCGGGGTGGACGTGCTGGTACACGGTGAGCGTGATGGTGGCGTTGGCATGCCCCAGGCGCTCGGAGACCACCTTCACCGGGACACCGTCGGCGAGGAGCAGGCTGGCGTGGGTGTGGCGGAGGTCGTGCAGACGGATCGCCGGGAGCTGTTCACAGCCCAGCGCTTGGCGCGCTCGGGAAAGGTGCGCGACGAACTGACGGGAGAACCGCTCCGGATGACGCGGCGAGCCGTCCAGGTTGCTGAAGAGCAGCGCGCCGTCCCGGATGAGATCTCCAGCAACCTCGTTCCGGGCGGTGCGGTAGGCGCGCAGCGCCGCCACGGTGCCGGCGTCCAAGTCGACGACTCGGGACTGGCCCGTCTTGGTGGGGCCCTCGACCAGCTGCTGGCCGGCGCCCTTGGTCTTGATCACGCCGAGGCTGCGGCGCACCGCGAGCCGGCCGGCGTCCAGATCGATGTCGCGCCACCGCAGGGCCAATGCCTCACCGCGGCGCATGCCGGTGGCCGCGAGCAGGCGCCAGCCCATGGCCGCGTCTCTGTCGTAGGCGGCGGCCCAGCGGAGGAAGCGGCCGAGCTCGACCGCGGTCCAGGCCTGCATCTCCGGCGGGCGGGCCTCCGAGGGGCTCGGCGGGGTGGATCGGTCAGTGGGGTTAGCCGGGAAGCGTCCGTGCTTGACGGCGTCGCTCAGAGCCGAGCGCAGGATGGTGAAGACGTAGCGGACCGTCCGCGCGGACAGACCGCCCGTGCCGTCGGCTCTGCCGGAGGACTCCAGCTTCCGCATCCAGATGTCGACCATCGGTCCGGTCAGCCGTGCGACCTGCCCACTGCCCAGATGTGGATCGATGTGCAACCGGATGTTCTTACGATACGAGGCCACCGTCGAGGGACTCAGTCGCTGCCCCTGGATCCAGTCCTCGAGATAGGCGTCAAGCCGCTGATTCGAGGGAGGCACCCACTGCCCGATCTCGGCCTTTCGGATCTCCGATCGGAGAGCGGCGGCCGCGTCCTTCTTCGTTAGGAAGCCGCGCTTGAGAACGACGCGAGTGGTGCCGTCCTCAAGCGAGACCGGATACTTGATCAGGAACCGCGGCCCAGATCTCGTTCGATACTCACTGATCCCGCCTTCGCCCTTGTGACGCCGCTTGGTCATCCCTGCCTCCGCTGCTCGCACCGTCAGGAGCCCAGCGACGGTGACCCCGGGCCCATGGCCATTGACCCCGACTGATGGGGCTGAGGGACAGGGGCAGCCACATCTGTGGACAGTGAGTCGCGCTGTGGACGAGCAATCGAAAAACGAAGAAGCCGCGCAGCGCATAGCTGGAGATCTACCGGACAAGGTCAGGAGCCATCCCCAGCCGAGCCGTTGGTCAGCGGACAACCCGGTGCCAGAGCTCGTCCTGCTTGATCTCGCTGCCACGCCAGCGCAACGATGCCCGGTTGGTCCGGACAGGGCCGTGGCGGCCGTGGCGGGCAGAGCACTCGGCAGCCACCGCTGCGCGAGCACGGACCAATGTGGACGACCTGGATAACGAGGTCCGGGCACCAGCACACCGTTGACCGCTCACTGTTCCGCGACCCGGATCGCGCGATCACGCGATCACGCGATCACCGCCATGATCAACCGGTGATATCGAGCTCAGCTTATTCGGCGCACGTGAGTCAATTCGGCGCAGGGGACTGCGCTTCAACCACAGCTTGATAGAGCGCCGGCAACTCGTCGTTGCCCTATCCGAGCGAGATGGCCCGGTCGAACAGCTCGATCACGGCAGCTGGCAGCCTGTCGTCGAGCCCCCTGTTCTTGCTCGCTCGGGTCACGTCCTCGAGCGCATGCCGGTGCACCTCGAGCGCGCAGTCGGCGCCGCTGAAATCGTCTCGTTCCACCCTGGCCGCCGCATCGCGCGCGCTGTATTCGATGAAGTCGACCATCCACCGCAGGCGCGACAGCAATTTCTCGACGGGCAGCTGCTCCGCGCGGCACAGTGCCAACGATTGGAGGAACGAGGCCGATGCGCCGTACCAGAAGCCAAGCCACGCGAGGTCGAACGTCGCCGCATCGGTCACGCCCTGGCCGACGAATTCGTTCTCGCCCGCGAGCGGCGCAAGCGTGTCCTGCCACCGTTCGAACGTTGCCGGAGCGCCGGAGTACAAGATCGTTGACAACTCCGTTCCGATGGAGTTGGGGTACGCAATGATCTTGGCATCGAGGTACTGGACGCCCGATCGCGCGGCCCATGAGGCGGTAGCGCGGACATCGTCTGGAGTGCCCGTACTCATCTGGATCAGCGTCCTGCCACGCAGGGCATCCGTCGCGTCGGGGGCCCGCAGGATCTCGTCAGTGACCGCATAGCTGCTCAGCACCGAGAGGACGACATCCGAAGCCTGGCAGGCCGATGCAGCGGAGTCCGCAACCGTGGCGGAGCCCCGGAACGCCTCACTCTTGGAAGAGGTGCGGTTCCAAACGGTAACGTCGTGCCCCGCCTCGCTGAGCACGCGAGCCACGGCTGTCCCCATCTGACCCAAGCCGAGCACGGTCACCCGAGATCTGTGCGTTCGCGTTGTCACGACGGCTGCTCCTTGTCGGTGTGGAGGTGGATGGCTCCAAGCCGTTGACGGGGAGACATCCGTTGGACGTCAGCGTCCATGAGCGCTTCTCGCCCGGCCTCTGCGAAATCCGTAAAGGCTGGCCGACAGGTGTACAAGATCTACACGTACTCACGCGGCGTTCAGGCGGAACATCGGCCCTGCCGGTGCGGAAAGGGGGCGCATCGGCGGATGTGCGCCGGCGCGGTCAGGACGGTGTGAATAATCGCGGAGGATGTGGGCGCGCTGGTCATTCGCGTCTCCGGTTTCGCAACCTCATCAACCACCTGGTCATGGGCCTGCTCGGGACCGGCGGCTTCAGACCGCGGGTACACCCTGGGATGCGAAGAGCCGGTTCACCCCACCAGCGAGGACGCGTACGTGACGGCCGAACCACAGCATCCGTGACGGGTCCGACCGAGAAGAATCGTCCCGTCCCGGCCGCTCGCGATCGGCGGCCGGGACAGGACGACGGTCACCGGTCGAATGTGAACCGAGCGACGGAGGAACGCAGCTCGGCTGCCATATGCGCCAGCTCGTCCACCGCGGTACGGGTTTGCATGAGTGCCCCGGTCGTTGCGGACGCCCCTGCAGAGACGCTGGCGATGTTCTCGGTGATCCTCTCGGTCCCGCTGGCCGCCTGGGCTGCCGATCTCGCCATCTCGTTCGTGGTTGCGGTCTGCTCCTCGACCGCACTGGCGATCGTGGTCTGTCGGTCCGATATCTGACCGACGATGTCGCTGATCTCCGTTATGGCCGTGACGGCCGCCCCAGTGTCGCTCTGGATGGCCTGGACCTGCCGGACGATGTCTTCCGTCGCCCTGGAGGTCTCCTCTGCCAATTCCTTGACCTCGCTGGCCACCACACCGAACCCCTTCCCTGCCTCTCCGGCACGTGCAGCCTCGATGGTTGCGTTCAGCGCCAGCAGGTTCGTCTGCTCGGCGATGGCGGTGATGGCCTTCACGACGGTCTCGATCTCGGCAGAGCTCTGCCCCAGCCGACCGATCGTCGAACTGGTCAACTCGACGGAGTTCACTGCCTGTCCGGCCACAGCACTGGCTTCCGCTGCATTGCTGGCGATTTCGCGGATGCTCGCCCCCATCTCCTCCGCGCCGGATGCCACGGTCGCGACGCTCTGGCTGATCTCGCGAGTGGCGTCTGCCGCCACGTCGGACTGTGCAGACGTCGCTTCAGCCGAGGCGGCAATCTGAGCGGACGAGGCGGACAGCTCCTCTGCCGATGCCGCCACCGCATCGGCGGACGAGATCACTGAGGCCATCACTCGCCGCAGACTCGCCTGGGCGGCGTCGATGGCCACCGCCACCCGCCCTACCTCGTCACCTCTAGTGATCCCGGTGGACTGCGTCAAGTCGCAGTCGGCCATGGCTTCCGCCACCGAGACGACGGCTAGGAGGGGACGGGTGATGCGGCGTGTAACCGCAACCGACACCGCGAGGACCAGTAGCGCACCGAGGGCCGTCGCCGCGATCATCACGAAGGTCGTGGTGCTCTGCTGGCCATCAGCGGCTTCGGTCGCCTCCCGCTCCCGCTGCTGGAGCGATTCCTTCAGCTTCGCGGTCTCCTCGAGGACCTCGTAGAACACGTCATAGCTGTCGCCGAGGATCAGGGCGTCGGCCGCGTCCATCGACGCCGACGTGTTCTGCCGGTACAGGCCTACCACCTGTTCGTCGTATTGGAAGAACCGCTCCCAGGCATCCACTATCGCGCTGAAGTACGCCTGCTCGGTCGGCGTCAACGCGGATACGGGGGCGTCGGCCAAGAGCTGGTTCAGCTCTCCGCCGGACAGCAAGAAGCCGGCCCGATTGCCGCTGCTGGCATCGACCGCTTGGAGCGGCGTGGTCCGCCTCGCGTCCCAGGCGTAGGCCACCTGCCAGCCGCTGATGTCTGCGCCGCGGTACTCCATCTCCTGGACGTGCGACAGGGCCGCTCCGACGGACCCAGTCGTGCGCCGCGCTTCACCCGCGTCGTAGAGCCCCTGCAAGGCCAGTCCGCCCACGACGAGTGCGGCGACGATGCCCATGGCACCGACGGCGGCGATCATTCCGCGCACCCCGGGACGGCCACGTCGGCTCCACACCGTGGGTCCTGCAGCTGTGGCCACCGCAGCGCCACCGCCGGACAAGTCTTCTCTGGGCATCTGCCGTCTCCCTACTACGCGGACGAAAGTCACCGACCTCATTCGGAGATCGGGTGTTCGGGGGGTCAACCGCAGGCGGCGTGCACAAGGCCGTACGCATGCGCGAGACGAGGTTGGAACGGAGGAGTCGTCCAGCCCCGTGCGACCTGCGCGCCACGCTCAGGCGAACAACACCGTGAGAGTCGAGAACTCTGGCTACTTAGTCACGGCGGGACCGGCTGGCTCCGGCTCTTCCATCGGCGTCACGACTGTCGACCCCTTTGCCAAAGCCGGTGATATCCACACCCCACTTGTCCCTTCGCGACAACGGACAGCGGCTCTGACGTCGGCGTTCAGCAGGAGAACGCCGACAACGCCCTACAGTGACCGAGGGCCGTCGTGGTCAGGAGTCGCAGGTGCGAAGGAGCGCTTGACGACATATGTCCGACGCCCCGCTGCGGTTCCGCGGTGCCCGATCCGTCGAGGACGAGCACCTCGCGGAGCTCCACGCAGACGGCTGGCAAGGGGCAGCGACCCCACCGTCGCCGGCGCACAGCGCCCCTCGGCCGGCCGAGACGGTCTGCCGTCAGATGGCCACCGGATGTTGCCTCAGCGTGAACCACACGCCGGGCATCACCTGTCGCGTCGGCACTGGGGTCGGTCGCGGGTCACACCCTCGGTCGAGTCGGCGGGCTCCAGCCTGCGGGAGGAGTTCCTTCAGGGGCGCACGGGAAACGCCGTCAGCCGGAGGGTCTCCGGCATCGCGCGGAGCGCGGTCAGCAGAGCAGGGGGTGGTGCATCGTTGACGTCGGTGACGACGTAGCCGAGTTGTCCTCGGGTGGCGAGAACCTGCCCGTCCACGTTGAGGCCGTGCTGGCCGACCAGGGCGTCGGCCCGAGCCAGGACGCCCGGCGCGTTGTGGTGCAGCAGCGCGAATCGGGCCGCCGACGACCCGTGCAGCGCCACCGGGGGGAGGTTGACACTGAGCGTCGTCGTCCCGGCGCGCACGTAGTCCACCAGCTTCCCGGCGACGAACCGCCCGATGTCGTGCTGGGCTTCTTTCGTCGACCCGCCGACGTGCGGCGTGAGGATGACGTTGGGCAGCCCGCGCAACACGGAGGCGAACTCGTCGCCCTGCTCCTTGGGCTCCTCGGGGAACACGTCGACCGCCGCACCCGCGATATGCCCGCTGAGGACGTTCTCCCGCAGCGCCGCGTGGTCGACGACGAAGCCGCGGGAGAGATTGAGGAAGAGGCTGCGCGGGCGCATCCTGGCGAACTGGTCCGCGCCGAACAGCCCGGCGTTGCCGGCGCGCCCGTCCACGTGAAGGCTCACGGTCTCGGCCCGTTCGAGCAGCTCGTCGAGGCTGCCACAGGCCTCGGCGTTGCCGAGCGCGAGCTTGTCCTCCAGGTCGTAGAAGAGCACCCGCATGCCAAGCGCCTCGGCGAGGACGGAGAGCTGGCTGCCGATGTTGCCGTAGCCGACGATGCCGAGCGTCCTCCCCCGGATCTCGTGGCTGCCGGTCGCAGACTTGTCCCAGATTCCGGCGTGCAGCGAGCGGTCCCGGTCGACCAGTCGCCGGGCCAGGCTGATGATCTCCGCTATCGCCAGTTCGACGACGCTGCGGGTGTTGGAGTAAGGCGCGTTGAACACCGCGACCCCGCGCGCGGCCGCTGCGGCCAGGTCGATCTGGTTGATGCCGATGCAGAAGGCTCCTACCGCTGCCAGCTCCGGCCGGGCGGCCAGGACGTCCGCGGTCGCCTGCGTCTTAGAGCGGATACCCAGCACGTCGACGCCGTCGAGTGCAGCGGTCAGATCCGCCTCGTCGAGCGCTCCCCGCACGGACTCGACCTCGTAGCCGGCCGAGGAGAGCAGCTCCACCGCTACCGGATCGATGTTCTCCAGGAGCAGAGCTCTGGGCATGGCCGGCCAACCTCCTCCAGCAGCGATCTGCTGCTGCTCCACGAAGTCACAACTATGGCGCAAGGCGAGGCGGGGCAGGCGGGCCGACCACTGGCATGGATTGCGGCCAGCGGCGGTCCAGCTGGAGCTCCGACCCCCGGGTGTGGCGTGGCTCTCGGCTGTCGGTCACGAGCTCAATGGCCAGGTGCTCAGTTCGAGGATGTCGTCGACGTCGACCTGAGCCGTCCATGGGTCACGGACAGCCCACGGCTCAGGTCTGCGACGTCGATCTCCAGCCGAGCGCTGCGGGATCCGTTCCGCCAGCAGGACTCCGGGCGGCCGCTCTCACCCGGTAGGTGAAGCCCGCACGGAGCGCGGGGTCGACGGGCGCAGGCGCAGAGCGCTGCGAGGCGCCGTGGACGTCCAACCTGTCCCGCCTCATGTCGGGCCATCCTCCGGCACCTCGGCCGGGGACTGCCGGATTTCCTCGGTAGCTCGCGCGACCGCCCTGCGCAGCTCGAGCCGACGCTCGGCGGCCCGGTGCCGGCGGATCTCCTCCGCCGTCCGTGGCTGCCAGGGCGGCACCGGCACCGACCGGCGGTCCGGCCCGACCGCGACCATCGTGAAGTAGCAGCTGTTGGTGTGCCGCACCGTCTGAGCGACGAGATCCTGGGTCGTCACTCGGACGCCGACCTCCATCGACGTCCGGCCGGTGCGGTTCACGCTGGCCTCGAACGTCACCAGCTCCCCTACGTGGATCGGCTCCCGAAAGACCACCTGGTCGACCGACAAGGTGACGGCGTAGTTGCGCGCGTACCGGGTGGCGCAGGTGTAGGCGACCTGATCGAGGTACTTGAGCAGGGTGCCGCCATGGACATTGCCGGCGAAGTTGGACATGTCCGGGGTCATGAGGATGGTCATGGACAACCGGTGGCGCTCAGCGGGCGTGGCTGGTGTGGGCTCCTCACGAGGAAGGAGCGAGGAAGGGTCCGGAGGTGTCACCTTCCTTGCCGCAAGGTGATCGACGGGACGGGCCGTTCGGCGGCGGCTGCGCGGCGTTCGGCTAGGTCGACGACGTTGCGCAGCAGCATGGCCCGCGTCATGGGCCCCACACCGCCGGTCGCCCGAGTCCACTTCCCCGCCACCTCTTCGACGCCCGGATGGACGTCACCGAGGATGCCCTCGACCGTGCGCGTGATGCCCACGGAGAGCACTGTCGCGCCCGGTCTCACCCAGTAGGGCTTCACGAGGTGTGCGACTCCGGCCGCAGCGATCACCACATCGGCGACGCGCGTGTGAGCCGCAACGTCCACCGTCGCCTCGTGGCACAGAGTGACCGTCGCATGCTCGGTGGGACGGGTCAGCATGAGCCCCAGGGGACGTCCCACGGTCGTCCCGCAGCCGATCACGCAGAACTGGGCTCCCGTGATCGGTACGTCGTTGCGACGGAGCAGTTCCAGGATGCCCTGAGGAGTGCACGGCACGGTCCCGGACTCGCCCAAGACGAGTCGCCCCAGGTTGATGGGGTGCAATCCGTCCGCATCCTTATCGGGATCGATCGCGCGGAGGACCGCTCTCATGTCCACGTGCGGCGGCAGAGGGAGCTGGACGATGAAGCCCGAGCAGCGCGGATCTCGGTTGAGCTCCTCGACGGCCAGGACCAGCTCCGACTGCGTGACGTCCTCCGGGAACTCGACCCGGATCGACTCGATCCCGATCTCGGCGCAGTCCCGATGCTTGCCAGCCACGTAGGACCGTGATCCGGCATCGTCGCCGACCAGGATCGTGCCCAGACCGGGTCGGCGCCCAACAGCAGCGAGTCGCTCGACGCGCGCACGGAGCTCCGCCTTGATCTCGCCCGCCGCGAGGTTGCCGTCGATGACGGCCGCTTTCGAATTCATCGGTCCGTGGGCCCTTCCTGGGCGTGCTGTCGCGCCACACGCATGCCAGCCGCCGTGCCGCTGGTTCGGCGGCCCCCTTGCCGACTCAATGTCATGGGTCCGCACCTCGGCTGGGAATTGGACGATCGAACAGGCTCGGCGGCCCCGTTCAGACACATGGGGCATTGCTGGCGTGGCGCCGCGCGAGAACCGTGGGTCGGCAACGAAGGAGGAGGCCATGGCGCCACTACTGCCGGCACGAGCACAGGTCGTCATCGTCGGCGGCGGCATCATCGGGACCAGCACGGCCTACCACCTCGCCCGCCACGGCTGGACTGACGTGGTGCTGCTCGAGATGAACACCCTGACCTCGGGCACCACCTGGCACGCGGCGGGCCTGGTCACCCAGGCGCGAGGCACGGACGGGACGCGTCGCATCGTCAAGCGCAGTCTCGAGATTTTCAAGAACCTGGAGCAGGACACGGGCTTCGCCACGGGTTTCGTGGAAACCGGAACCCTGAACGTCGCGGCCTCGCCGGAACGCATGGACGAACTGCGCCACCAGGCGAGCGCGGTGCGCGGAAGCGGGGTCGAAGCGACCCTGCTGGACGTCGATCAGACCCTCGAGCGCCACCCGCTGCTCAACCCGGAGGGTCTCCACGGCAGCCTCTTCTTCCCGCACGATGGTCGTGGCAGCGCGACCGACACCACGATCTCGCTGGCCCGGGGCGCCTCCGCCCGCGGCGCGAAGATCCTCGAGGGCGTCACCGCCATCGGCGTGACGACGGGGGCCGGCCGGGTCACCGGCGTGCAGACGGATCAGGGCGACATCGAGGCGGAGTACGTCGTCAACGCCACCGGCATGTGGGGGCGCGAATTCGGAGTCACCGCCGGCGTCCGGCTGCCGCTGCAAGCGCTGGCGCACTACTACGTCGTCACCGAGGCCATCCCCGGTCTGCCGCGCAACCTGCCGACGGTCAAGAGCGGCGACGAGTACGCCTACATCAAGGACGAGGCCGGCGCGCTCATGGTGGGCTTCTTCGAGCCCGGCAGTTATCCGTGGGCGAGCACGGGCATCCCGCAGAGCAAGGGCTTCGTCCAGCTGCCCGAGGACTGGGACCATCTCGGGCCCTTCTACGAGAAGATTATGGAGCGGATGCCCGTTCTGGCGGACGCCGGCATCCGGCTGCACTTCTGCGGTCCCGAGAGCTTCACGCCCGACGGTCAGTACCACCTCGGTGAGGCGCCGGATCTCAAGAACTACTTCGTGGCCGCCGGGTTCAACTCGGTGGGCTTCCTCTCCGGTCCTGGCGCCGGCTCGGTGCTCGCGGACTGGATCGTGGAAGGCCGCAGCTCGATCGACCTGCCGGAGACGGATCCGGCCCGGGTGCAGCGCCACGAGACGAACCGCCGGTTCCTCGAGCGGCGCGTCGTCGAGTATCTCGACGAGTCCTACGAGATCCACTGGCCCTTCCAGCAGCGGACGAGCGCCCGGCCCCTGCGGGTCAGCCCCCTCTACGAGCGGACCGAAGCAGCAGGTGCGGTCTTCGGGGAGCTGGCGGGGTGGGAGCGGGCCAACTGGTACGCCCCCGAGGGGGTGAGCAAGGAGTACCGGTACAGCTTCGGACCGCAGAACTGGTTCGAGCACTCCGCCGCCGAGCACCGGGCGATCCGGGAGGACGTCGGTGTGATCGACACCTCGTCGTTCGGCAAGCTCCTGGTCCAGGGCCGCGACGCACTCGGCGTCCTCCAGCGCATGTCGGTCAACGACATCGCCGTGGACGTCGGCCGCATCGTCTACACGCAGTGGCTGAACGAGCACGCCGGCATCGAGGCGGACGTCACCGTCACCCGCCTCGCCGAGGACCAGTTCCTCGTGCTGTCGGGGCCGGCGACGGTGAACCGCGACCTCGCCCGGCTCCGCCGCCACATCGGACCGGAGGACTTCTGCACCGTCGCCGACGTGACCGGCACGATGGCGATGCTCGCGGTCATGGGCCCGAATGCGCGGCGACTCCTCCAGCCGCTCACGGATGCTGACCTGTCGAACGAGGCCTTCCCCTTCGGGACGTCCCGCGAGATCGATCTCGGCTTCGGCTTCGTCCGCGCCACCCGGGTCACCTACGTCGGTGAACTCGGCTGGGAACTGCTGATCCCCTCCGACATCGCCCGGCACATCTGGGACACGCTCTTCGGGGTGGACGGCGACGGCCTGCGCCCTGTCGGCTACCACGCGATGAATTCGCTGCGCCTCGAGAAGGGCTACCGCAGCTGGGGTCACGACGTCTCGTCTGCGGACAACCTCCTCGAGGCAGGTCTCGGCTTCACGGCCAAGTGGGACAAGCCGGGTGGCTTCATCGGGCGGGAAGCGCTCCTCGCTGCCAAAGAGGCGGGCGTCTCCCGCCGGCTGGTCCAGTTCGTCCTCGACGAGCCCGAGGCCCATCTCTTCCACGACGAGCCCATCTACCGGGATGGCGATCTGGTGGGCCGGGTCGCATCGGCGCAGTACGGCCACACCCTCGGCGGAGCCGTGGCTCTCGGCTGGGTGTCCGCTCCCGGACCGGTGGAGCGGGGCTGGTTCGAAGCTGCCCCCTATGCGATCGAGGTGGCGGACCGCCGGGTGCCGGCGAAGGCCTCCCTCCGCCCCATGTACGACCCTAAGTCCGAGAGGCCGAAGAGTTGAACACCGACGTCGTCCTGAAGCTTTCCTGCGTGGACCGCCCCGGCATCGTGGCCACTGTGGCCGGCTTCCTCGCCGATCGCGGGTTCACCATCCGGGACAGCCAGCAGTTCGGTGACGAGGACACCGGGCTGTTCTTCATGCGTGTCCACGCCGGCAGCATCGACGATGTCAAGGTGGACGAGTTGCGCTCCGCGTTCGAGGAGGTGGCCGAGCGGTTCGCGATGAACTGGAGTCTCCACGACACCACAGCTCCGCACCGATTGCTCGTCATGGTGTCCCGGCATGACCACTGCCTCAACGACCTGCTCCACCGGATGCGAACCGGTGCGCTCCCCGCGAAGATCGTCGCCGTCGTCTCCAACCACGACGACCTACGTGGGTTGGTGGAGTGGCACGGCGTTCCGTTCCACCACGTCCCTGTCACAGCGGAGACCAAGTCGCAGGCCGAGGACGAGCTGCGCCGCCTCGTGGATGAGTACGAGGCCGACACCGTGGTGCTCGCGCGCTACATGCAGATCCTGTCGAACATGCTGTGCGCCGAACTGCACGGACGTGCGATCAACATCCACCACAGCCTGCTGCCGAGCTTCAAGGGCGCTCGGCCCTACTTCCAGGCCCACGCCCGCGGCGTCAAGGTGATCGGCGCGACCGCGCACTACGTCACGGCCGACCTGGACGAGGGCCCGATCATCGAGCAGGACTTCACCCGAGTGGACCACAATCTCTCGGCTGCCGACCTCACAGCCGTCGGCCGGGACATCGAGGCGCTGGCTCTCGCACGCGCGGTCACCGCGCACGCCCAGCAGCGGGTGTTCATCGACGGCAGCAAGACGGTCGTCTTCCGCTGACGCGTTCCCCGTGCTGACCGACCACGCTCGGACCCCGTTGATCGTTTGTACACGTGCACAGATCCCTGTCACAGGTTGGCATCCCGAGCGCATTGCTGCGGCTCCACCGCTGCAGCGACAGTTGCGGTGTTCCCCCGGCAGCTCGTGTGAGGAAGTCCTATGTCACAGTCGTCCGAACTCCCGCCCGCGGCGCGCTCCCTCTGGATGCAGGAGACGCTGGCCCGCGAGAGCGGTACTGGCACGGCCCTGCTCGGTTCGCGGAAGGTCGACGTCTGCGTCGTGGGCGGCGGCCTGACCGGTCTGTGGACGGCGATCCGGGCGAAGGAGCAGGATCCCTCGCTGGACGTAGCCGTGCTCGAGGCCGACGTCTGCGGCTCGGGTGCGAGCGGCGTCAACGGTGGGTTCGCCATGACCTGGTGGCCGAAGGTCAAGACGCTCGCGAAGGTCATGGGCACCAGCGACGCGCTGCGGATGGCGGCAGCCTCGGAGGCGGCGGTCCGGGACATCGGCGACTTCTGCCGCCGACACGGCATCGACGCGGCCTTCAAGCCGTCGGGCTGGCTGTGGGCAGCGACCAACACCAGCCAGATGGACAGCTGGCAGGCGACGCTCGACCACCTCGCCGCCCTGGGCGCCGAACCGTTCAAGGAAATGAGCGCCGCCGAGGTCGCCGAGATGAGTGGCAGCGATCAACACCTGGGCGGCGTCTTCGAGGCAGGCGTCGCGACCATCCAGCCGGCGGGTCTGGTCCGGGGGTTGCGGGCGGCCGCCATCGCGGCCGGCATCCACGTCTGGGAGCACTCCCCCATGACCGGGCTGCACCGCGGTACGGAGGGCGTGACCCTCACATCCCCCGGCGGCACGCTGCTCGCGCAGCGGGTGGCGCTGGCCACGAGTGCCTGGCTGGCCCGATTCCGGGAGATCCGCCGGCACCTGATCGTCCTCGGCAGTGACGTCATCGCGACCGCGCCGGTCCCGCGGCTGCTGGAGGGGTCCGCGCTGCCCGAGGGCCTGGCGATCTCGGACTCGAGGCGGCTGGTGCACTACTACCGGTCGACCGATGACGGCCGCATCGTTTTCGGGAAGGGCGGAGGCCGGCTGGCGTTCCGCGGCCGCATTGATCGCGAGGAGTGGTCAAGGAACAGCCGCCCCGCCGATGTGCACGCCCACCTGACGCGGATGTACCCCGCCACCGCGAACACCGACATCACCCACGCGTGGTCCGGGCCGGTCGACTACTCCAGCGACGCACTGCCGTTCTTCGGACGGCTCGGTGGGGACCCCCGAGTGGTCTACGGAGTCGGGTTCTCCGGCAACGGCGTGGGACCGTCCGGCCTCGGCGGCCGGATCATGGCGTCGCTGCTGCTCGGTGCAGACGACGAGTGGTCGAACAGCCCGATGGTCCGCAAGCCGAAGATGTGGCTGCCGCCGGAGCCGATCCGATACGTCGGCGGCCGGGTCGTGCGGACCGCGCTCGCGAGCAAGGAGGTCGCGGAGGACAGCGGCCGCAAGCCATCGCGCGTGGCGACCTTCTTGGCGAGCCTCGACCCGACCAGTTTCGTCGGCTGACGGTCCGGCGCCTCGTCAGCGGATCGGGCGACCGCGGAACCGCCGGCTACTCAGGCCGGGCCGTCGAGGTCTGAACGGGGACCTCTCCTCCGAGCAGTTGCAGGGTTTTCAGGGCCAGGTAGAGGTCCGTCTGGTCCTGCAGGCTCTGCAGGTGGCGACCGGTGAGCTCCTCGACCCGCCGCATCCGGTACACCAAGGTCTGGCGATGGATGCCGAGACGCTCGGCACCGCCCTTCCACGACCGGTTGCTGTCGAGGAACACGCGCAGCGAGTGCACGAGTTGCGAGTCGTTCTCGCTGTCGTAGGTGATGAGGGGACCGAGAATGCGGGTCACCAGAGCCGCTCCCTCCGTGACGGTTCTGGGCATGAATGCGGGCACCTGCTCGCCGTAGAACACGACGTTGCGCCCCTCGCTCCGGGACGCCTCCATGGCCCACCGCGCTTGGCGCGCCGCATCCCCCACCGCCTTCACGGTGTGCACGGCCTGGCTGATACCGGCCGAGACCCGGCTATCCCCCTCGAAGTCGAAGAGGTCCGTCGTGGCGCACTCGTCCGGTAGCAGTGCCAGCACTTCGTCGGCCCGACGAATCACCAAGTGCGGGATCCTCGCCGAGGTCAGCCGCAGTTGGACCGCGTCGTGATCCGCCTGAGCCGAGGTCCGGATGCAGGCGGCACGCCATGGTTTGCGAGCCAGACCCAGGGCGGCCAACCGCGCCTCCGCGGTGTCGACGTCGACGGTCCCGTCGAGCAGCTGGGCCAACAGCCGCCCGCCGGCTTCAGTGCGGCGGAGCGCCATGGCCGTACGACGCTCGACCTCGAGGTGGGCGATCGTCGCCAGGTGCTGCAACACCACGAGGTCCAAGGTCGCCCCAGCAGACAGGGGCTCGGCCAGCAACACCGCCTTCTCACCGGTACCGACGGGAAGGGCGAGAGCTGACTGCCCTGAGACCGTCACCCGGATGAATGTCGGCAGCGGCTCACCGGAATCCCGGACGCTGTCGAGCACCGCCCGGCACAGAGAAGGGGCGATCGGCACCTCGGTCGGCAGGAGGGACTTCCCCGTCTGGGGGTCGAGGACGTGCAGACGAATCCGGGCGTCCCGGCTGAGCTGGTCCAGCAGGGGGTCCCCGCGGAAGTTCGCCTGATGCGACCGCCGGAGGATGTCGTACATGCGGATGATCTTGCCGAGCCGGGCGCTGGCTTCCAGACTGTTGCTGTCGGCGACAGTGCGCACGAGGGTCACGAACGGGACGGCGTACGCCGTCTCGAGGACCGGGAAGGCCAAGGCATCTGCTGCCGCTATCGCCTCGTGCGTCAAGGGCGCCGCGTGCATTCCCTCGGCGAGCGCGAGCCCCGACAACGCCGCGTGCGCGAGCTCTTCGAGGAAGCGGACCTGCCCCGCTGCGTCGCTGGGGAAGTTGTACCCGTCGGACAGCAGAAGATCTCCTGTGCCCAGCCATTTCCACGGGTCGGGCAGCTCGCACGTGTGCGCCCATTGCACCGCTCGGTCCGCCCCGGAGCGACCGGCGAGAAACCGGGTGCCCACGGATGGGAGAGCGACGAGCTCGTTGACCGTGATGCCCATGGGCTCGTCATCCTATTCCTCGGCCCCCCTGCTCCACCGTGTTCGCATGGGTGTCGGCGCCTCCGCGCCGGCGAGGCGCCCTCGACGCCGATCAGGTTCGAGACACCACTCCGGCGAGATGTTGCATCATCTTCCTGCCCAGCAATGTCCGAGCACCTCACGCAGATCAGCGCACTCGCCAGCGGTGGTCCGGGGCCCGACCGTGCCTTCGACGTGGTCAGGCTTTGTCCAGCTCGGCCGTCCATCCCGGCCGGCCGCAGTCGCCGACCTGGCTGACTCCCTTTGAGCGGGACCTGCGGCAACCCTCCGCACGATCACCTCGGGCCAGACGAGCTGCCCGCAATCACTTCGAAGACGGCCGAGACGTCATCACCGCCGTGACCCCTGCGCGATGCAGCGAGGAACAACTCGAGAATGTCCGCGAACGGTGAGGTGGGCAGACCTAGTTGTCCGGCGTCTCGCATGACCAGGCCGGCCGAGTGTGCGAAGTTGTCGACCGAGAAAGTATCCGTCGCATATGCCCGCGAGATCATCTGCGGGATGTAAGACTCCGCTCCTGTGACCCGTAGCGTCGGATTGTCAGTGAGCGCCGAGATGAGCGCCTCATGAGGCAACCCGAGGGCCTTGAACGCCGCAGCCGAGTAGGCCACGGCAACGGGGTTGAACATGTAACTCAGCCAGAGGGCGAATTCGGCGTGCGAGGCGTTTCCGACGGGGCCCACGAAGTGCACGTGCTCTCCAAGTGCGCCGAGGAGAACAGTCCAGTACTCCGCATCCTCGTCGTCAGCGGCGACGTTGAAGTGCCCTGAGTGCGACCGCACGGGTTCCGGATAGACGGTGACATTGACTTCGGCGAGCCGGCCACCGTGCCCGCGGACGTCCTCGGCCAGCTCGACGATCTCGGCCGCGGAGGTGTGCGCGACGTTGAGTACCCTCTTGCCGTCGAGAGCCGCGGCAGTCGAGGGTTCGAGCAGCAACTCGCGCGTGGAAGTCGCATCGGGAAGAACGATGATCGCGGACTCGCAAGCATGCAGAGCGCCTGCAGACGACTCTGCAACGCGAGCACCGAGCTTCTCGAGAGGGACGGTCTTCTCCCGGGTGCGGTTGTACACGGTGACGGCATGGCCGGAAGTGATCAGGCCCTCCGCGATGGCCGCTCCCATGGAACCCGTGCCGAGGACTGCGATCACGACGACCTCCTGTGAAGAGACGGCTGTCCGGACGGTCGTCCGGAGGCCGATGCCACTGTTGCGAGGGCCGACCGGCTGACCTCCACGGAGGGATCTGCCTGTACCGATCGGCTCTCGATCGAACGTTCTTGGTCTCCCCCGAGGAGCAAGCGCCACGAGACCCGGTGGATCCACAGGTGAAGAGATCGTCGGGCCCTCGGACACTAGCGAGGCGAAGGGAGGCCGGTCATTGCCTGACATGGACTAGACGGGAGCGCTGTCTGCCGGATTCCGGCATGCCGTCGTACGGCCAGACGGGGGACGGTTGGCCGGTGGCATCTCGCGCCTGCGGGAGAGCCACCTGGCAGTGCTCGGCAAGTGTTGAAGCGGTGCGCACGACGCACACGCGGACCTCGCTCCGAGCGGCGAAGGGCGGGAACCGGCTCGGACAGCGAGCCATACGGCCGGGCCACAGCGGGACGCGTGGGCTGACACGGAGCGGAGGCTGGGTGACGGGCTTGATGACGTACGGTTTGCTGGCACTGGCGATCGCCGTCGAGATCATGGCGACTTTGTCACTGAGGGCCACCGAGGGCTTCAGCCGGCTCGTGCCGAGCCTCCTGGTGCTGGGCGGGTATGGGGTCTCCTTCTTCCTGCTGTCGTTGGTCTTGCAGCGCGGGTTCGAGGTGGCGGTCGTCTACGCCCTGTGGTCCGCCGTCGCCATCGTGTCGATCGCCGTGATCGGTGCGGTCTTCCTGGGCGAGCGGCTCACCACCGTGCAACTGCTCGGGATGGGACTGATCGTCGTCGGGGTGCTGGCACTCGAGCTCGGCGCCCATCGCGAGGTCTGACCAGGCAGCCTCACGCCAGGACCGCGCAGGCGCACGAAGGGTGCGGATGTGCGACCGCCTCAGCAGCACGGAGCGCGTAGGGCTCATCGCCGGTAGGCGCATCGGGCCGCCAGAGCAAATGCCTTCGGCACGTGGGGCCCGTGTCGCATACCGTCAGCGACCTGACGAGGCCCTGCAGCTGGGTGACCGACCGCCCTGTCCCGAACTCCCATCCTGCCCGGTCAGCGCGGGTGCTCCCCACGTGCTGCGAGCAGCAGGTCATACGTGCTCAGGAACTTCACCCGGGACCGGCCGGCGGCACGGCCCGCGTGCTTCTCCGCCTCGTCGATCCGCCCCCAGCCCGAGGCATCGACGAGGTCCGGCTGACGTCGGCGCAGTAGGTCGACCAGTTGCTCCGGGCCGTCGGGGGGCTCGGTCAGACGGTGATCGGCGACATCGCGGAGCAGCGAAGCGACGGTCTCGGCGGAGTCGGCGCGGTTGGTCCCGATCACTCCGGTCGGTCCTCTTTTGATCCAGCCGGTGCAGTAGAGCCCCGGCAGTGGGTGGCCGGTCCCCGGATCCACGACCCTTCCGCCGTCGTTCGGGATGATCCCGGCTGAGCTGTCGAAAGGGAGGCCAGGCGCTGCACGGCCGCGGAACCCGGCAGCGCGGATGACCAGCGACGTCTCGAGTGCCTCCGTCGTGCCGTCCGGGCGTGTCAGCACGATCCCGCTGACGGCCTGGTCGCCGGTCAGCTCGGTCGGGGTCAGCCGGAAGCGCATCACGATCCGACGAGGGGACGCAGGCCTGCGGTGGGCGGCCGCATCGATGATCGCCTGCCGGCGGGCGAGGTCGCCGGCTGCGCCGCTGCGGGCGGCCTGCAGATCCCTGTCGGTCACCGCGACTTCAGCCGGGTCGGCGAGCAGGTCGACTCCGGGCAGCCGGGACAGGGAAAAAAGCTCAGCGGTGCTACAGGCGGCGAGCGCCTGTCCCCGCCGGCCGACGACCACCACCTCCTCGATGCGGCTCGACCGAAGCGCTTGGAGTGCGAGATCGGACATCGTGGTCTTCTCGAACGCGGTGACGGGCCGGGCAAGCACGCGCGCGACGTCCAGTGCCACGTTGCCGTTGCCGATCACTACGGCCCTCGGGCCCGAGAGGTCGAAGTGCCGTCGCGCGACATCGGGATGGCCGTTGTACCAGGAGACGAACTCGCGAGCGGAGATGGATCCTTCGAGTTCCTCGCCTGGGACACCCAGGCGGCGGTCGTCCGAGGCGCCCGCAGCCCAGAGGACGGCGTGGTGGTGCCGGAGCAGCTCGGCAACCGAGACGTGCCGCCCCACCTCGACGTTGAACAGACAGATGACGTTCGGACGCCGGAGCACGCGGTCGAAGCGATCGCCGATGAGTTTGGTGCGCTCGTGGTCGGGTGCGACTCCGGCGCGCACCAGTCCGTGAGGTGTCGGAGTTCGTTCGAGGATCGTGACGGTGACTCCGCGGATCTCGCTCAGCTCCGCGGCGGCGTACAGGGCGGACGGTCCCGCTCCCACGATCGCGACCCTTAGCTCGGGCTGTGTCCGGGGTAGCCGGCGGCGCTCGATGGGCAGCGGCGTCACGTCCTGGAGCGGATGTGCCGCGAAGTAGTCAGCATTGATGTCGCGGAAGTCCGCCTGCGACGGCGGCAGCTCAGCCTCGGGAAAGATGGCCTCGACAGGACACGCGAAAGCGCAGGCACCGCAGTCGATGCAGGTGCCCGGGTCGATGTAGAGCTGCTCCGTGGTCGTGAACTCCGGGTCCCCCGGGCGCGGACGGATGCACTGCACGGGGCAGACAGGCACACAGGATGCGTCATCACAGCAACTCTGGGTGATCACGAAGGTCATGGGCACCTCTCTCCCTGCTGAGCCGCCCGCCGCGGATCGCGCGACGAGTGCCGGTGCCCAGGTGAGCGGGGCGCGGGCATCGCGGTTCCTCTCGACTGCTGGCGGGTCACGAGCAGATCGGGATCGTGCGGTGGTGATCCGCCGGCGCGTGTGCTCTCGTGCTGGCAGACGTCGCTGACGCTTCTGTGCCGGGCCATCCGCCCGCATCGTGCGGCGGCGGTCGGTGGCGGGACGGGACTCGGCGCACCTAGGACTCCATGCAGACCGGGTCCCCCACGGCCACGCGACCGGGTTCCACGACGTCGGCGTACATCCCGAAGAGCACGCCGGGTCCCCAGTCGCTCACCATCGGGCCGCGCAGTTCGCGGATGCGGCGCTGCATCAGCAGTCCGCGGTCACCGTCGTCGGGGCGGTGCTCCACGGCGAGGCAGCGGGGGATCCCGCTGCCTAGCCGGAGCCGGCAAGCTCCCACGACGAGGACATCGCCCGCCCATGTGTCCTCGACGAAGGGGACGTCACCGACGTCGAGCGTGAGGTTCAACCGGAACCGACGCCCGTCCACGGGCCTTCCGTCGAGCTCGGAGCCCAGGGCTGCCAACGAGGCCGTGGACTGCACGGTCACCGGATGGACGTCGTGCCCGCCCCCGGGTTCGGCGCAGTGCGCCAGGCGGAGGTCCCGCCCGGCGACATGGGAGAGCACCTCGTCCCACGGGCCCGGCGCCCACCAGCCGTCGACCATGCGATCGTCGAACACGAACGGACGAACGCCACCCGCGTGCCGGACCACCGCCGAGCACACCGTCGTGGTACCACGGCCGAGGGAGAACACGCCGGTGTCGGGGTCGTACGACGTCCAGTAGCCGAGGAAGACCGGGTCCTTCGGTACGGAGTAGAGGCGCTCGTCGATGTCGACGAGGAAGAACTCGCGGTTGCCGACGATCCCCGTGCGCGACACCTCGACCGCCAGGACGGAGCGCAGGGCGAAACCCTTGGTCGCGGCAGTCTCCAACCGGGCGACCGACCCGACCCGCTCCGTGCGGGGGGCGTGGACCCCGTCTGCCGGACCTCCCCCGCCGGTCAGCGGCTCCACCGGTTCGCCGACCAACTCACGAGCGCAGGGCGCGCAGCACCTGCTCCGGCGTGACGGGGATGTCGTGCAGCACGATGCCGGTGTGGGACAGGGCGTCGTTGACGGCGTTCAGCACGGCGGCCGGCGCCGCGATGAGGCCGGACTCCCCCATCCCCTTGATGCCTCCGGGGGTGTGCGAGGACGGGGTCTCCAGGTGGTGGATCTCGAACGGCGGCGAGAAGTCCATGCTCGGCATGTGGTAGTCGAGGAGGGTGGTCGTGACCAGCTGGCCGGCGTCGTCGTAGACCAGCCGCTCGAGCAGGGCGGCCCCGATGCCCTGCACCACGCCGCCCCGGATCTGGCCCTCGACGATGTCGGGGTTGATCACCGTTCCGCAGTCCTCGACCGAGAAGACCTTCTCCACAGTCACGAACCCGTTGTCCGGGTCCAGCTCCACGATCATGGCGTGGCCGCCGTTGGAGAAGATCGGCCGGGCCGGGTCGTAGGCGAGCGTCGCCTCGAGCGTGGGATCGAAGTCCTCCGGCCACGAAGTCTGGTCGAAGTAGACGGCGGTGGCGAGGTCGATGATGGAGACGGAGGATCCCGGCACACCGCGCACGACGGCCGCTCCGTCCACCAGATCGATGTCCGACGGGTCCGCCTCCAGCATGTTCGCCGCGAGCGCGACGAGCTTGGTGCGGATGGTGTGCGACGCGCGGAGGACTGCTCCGCCGGCGATGACCGCGCCCCGGCTCCCCACGGTGCCGCTCCCCCAGCCGTAGGTGGTGGACTCGGCGGCTCGGACGGTGATCGCCTCTAGCGGGACGCCCAGGGCGTCCGAGACGACCTGCGCCATCGTCGTGCGGTGCCCCTGCCCCTGGGTGGTGAGGCCGATGGTGACGGTCACGCTGCCGTTGGGTTCCATCTTCACCGTGGCGGTGTCGTGGTAGACGCCCCCCAGATCGTGCGCCTTGCCCATCGCGGTGCTCTCGCCGCTGCTCTCCACGAAGACGCTCAGACCGAGGCCAATGAACCGGCCCTCAGCACGGAGCGCCGCCTGGCGCTGGCGGAACGCCGGGTAGTCGACCATGCTCTCGAGCTCGTCGATCGTCTGCAGCCAGCTGCCCTCGTCGTACACGATCCCCTGCGGATTCGTCCACGGGAACTCGCGCACCACGCTGCGCCGGCGGATCTCGAACGGAGAGAGGTCGAACGCGCGGGCGGCGTCGTCCATCAGGCACTCGCGGACGAGCGTGCCCGCCATGTACCCGACTCCCCGGTAGGCCCCGATCGGGGTCTTATTGGTCGCGGCAGCCTCGTACGTGAGATCCGCGACGGGGATGTCGTAGACGCCGGTCGGCGTGACCATCGCCGTGCACCACGGCTCGACGCCCATGGACCACGGTGGCTGGTGGTAGGCCCCACCGTCCCCTGTGGCGCGGATCCGCACGGCTGTCGCCTTCGCATCGGCGTCGAAGGCGTAGGCGATGTCGACGAACTGCTCGTGCGCATGCGTCGCGGTCATGAGGTTCTCGCGCCGGTCCTCGACCCACTTCACCGGCCGGTCCAGCTCCCGGGCCAGCAGCGGTAGGAGCATCTCCTCCGGGAAGACGTGGGCCTTCTGCCCGAACCCGCCACCGGTGTCCGGGGTCAGCACCTCGCACTCGTTCTCGGGGAAGCCGAGGTACGCGGTCAGGCAGTACTTGACGTAGTGCGGCATCTGCGAGCACGTCCACAGGCGCAGACGCCGGCTGGTCCAGTCGTAGTCGGCGATGACTCCCCGGGTCTCCATGGGCCCCGCGGACAGGCGGCCGCTGTGGAAGGTCGCCTCCACGACGCGGGCTGCGCCGGCGAACGCAGCCTCGACGTCCCCGAGGACCCTGCCTCCCCGCAAGGCGACGTTGTCGGGGAGCTCCTCGTTGGCGGCGGGCCCACCCCGGAGTGCCGACCGAGGGTCCAGAACGGGCTCGAGGGGCTCGTAGTCCACGTCGACGAGGTCGCAGCCGTCCTCGGCCACGTACCGGCTCTCCGCGACGACGACCGCGACCGGCTCGCCCACGTAACGGACGACGTCGCGCGCCAGCAACGGCATGGTCGTGGCGACGCACCCCTCGACTTCGAGTTCGCCGACGATCCCCTCGCAGAACTTCGCGGCGTCCTCCCCAGTCCACACCGCGACGACACCGTCCAGCGCACGAGCGTCCTCGACTTCCACCGCGGCGATGCGGGCGTGCGCGGCCGAACTCCGGACGAAGCACGCGTGCAGTTCACCGGGCAGCACGATGTCCGCGAGGTACTGGCCGCGACCGGTCAGCAGACGCGGATCATCCCCCCGCGGGACGCGGGCGCCGATGCTCCGAGCGGCGATCGAGGGGGACTCGCTGTGCGCGAAGCTCATGACCGCTCCTTGGCCGCGGCCTCTTCAACCGCATCGATGATCGGGGCGTAACCGGTGCACCGGCAGTAGTGGCCGGAGAGCGTCTCGACGATGTCCTCCCGCGTGGGCTGCCCCTCCTCCAGCAGGGCCGTGGCGCTCATGAGGAAGCCGGCCGTGCAGAAGCCGCACTGCAGGGCGTGGTGCTTCTGGAAGCACTCCTGGAGGGGGTTCATCGACCGCCCGTTCGCCAGGCTCTCCACCGTCCGGATCCGGCGGCCGTCGGCCTGGACGGCGAGCATGAGACAGGACCGGGCTGGTTCGTCGTCGACCAGGACGGTGCAGGCGCCGCAGACGCCGTGCTCACAGCCGACCTTGGTGCCGGTCAGCGCGAGCTCGTCCCGGATGAAGTCGGCGAGCGTCATCCGTGCCATGACGCTGCGCCGGTAGCCGCGTCCGTTGACTTCGACCTCGACGGAGACCTGCTCGGATGGTTGCGTCATGCCTGACCGGACCTCTCCCCCGCGGCCCGCAGGGCGCGCTGGAACAGTGTGGTGGTGATGTCTCGCCGGTAGTCGGCCGAGCCGTGGATGTCGGCGGTGTAGGACAGCTCGCCGGCGAGCGCCGCGACGGCGCCGTCCCCGTCCGCGGGCGTGCGTCCCTCCAGAGCCGCTTCGGTGTCGGGGGCGCGGGTGACGCTGCCGGTTGCCCCCGCGACGGCGAGGCGGACGTCGGTGAGCACCCCACCGTCCTGCCGATAGGTCATGGCCATCACAGACAGCCCGTAGTCGCCGTGACGGCGGTGGTGCTCACCGACCCAGATCTGGCGCCCGTTGACGGGCAGCAGCACGGAGGTGATCACTTCGTCCGGCTCCAGGGACGTCATGAACGGTCCCTGGAACAGGTCGTCGGCGGAGATCGTGCGGTCACCGCCGACTCCGGTGACCTCCACGTGCCCACCCAGGGCGAGCAGCACAGCGGGCCACTCGGCCGCGGCGTCGGCGTGGGCGACCGCACCCCCGATGGTCCCGCGGGTCCGGACCTGGGGATGGGCGATCAGTGACGCCGCCGCGGCGATCGCCGGCGCGACGTCCCGGACGACCGGAGATCGCTCGATGCCACGGTGTGTCGTCATCGCTCCCAGCCGCAGAGCACCGGCCTCATGCTCGATGCCCGTGAGCCCCGGCACGCGACGCAGGTCGACCAGCGTGGTCGGTGCCGCCAGACGCAGCGCGAGCAGCGGGACCAGGCTCTGCCCTCCGGCGAGGATCTTCGCGTCCTCGTCCTCGGCGAGCAGGCGGCAGGCCTCTGCCACGTTGTCGGGCGCGGCATAGGCGAAAACAGGGGACTTCACTCAGACACCTCCAGAGGGCGGCGACGCGTGACCGTCAGGCCCGGAAGCCCGACACTAGGTGCGGCGATGCACACGTCGGCGTACGGAAGACGGGCATCTGTGCCCCTCATCACTCGGAATCCGGCAAACCGGCCCGTGGGCCACCCGCGGTGCGCACGGGCGGCAGGGCTCACCGGCGCCGGAGGGCGGCACGCGCCTCCGGCGCCGGGCGTCAGGGTGGTCCTCGTTCAGAACCGGCGATCCAGCAGCACGGGGAAGTTCGCCCTCGTCGCGTCGACTCCGCCGAGGTCGAGCTCTACGGCGAGGACCTCTTCGTCCTCTCCGGCTTCCGCCAGCACGCGACCCAGGGGATCGACGACCATGCTGTGGCCGCCCATCGTCACCCCGGCGTGCGTCCCGGCGGTGTTGCACGCGATGACGACGACCTGGTTCTCCACCGCTCGCGCCTGCGCGAGCACCCGCCAGTGCTCGACCCTCGCGAGCGGCCACGCGGCGACGATCACGCTCAGCTGCATCCCGTTGACCGTCAACATCCGGAACAGCTCGGGGAAGCGCAGGTCGTAGCACGTGGCCAGACCGACGGGGACAAACTCGCCGCCGAGGTCGAGGTCCACCGTCGCGAGCTGGTCCCCCGCGGTCAGCAGGGTCGGTTCCCCGGCGCTGAACCCGAACCGGTGCAGCTTGCGGTACGTGGCGACGAGTTCACCCCCGCTGTCGATGACCACGGCGGTGTTGTACAGAGCGCCTGACACCGGGTCCCGCTCGATGATCGACCCTCCGTGCAGGACGACACGCGCCTCGCGTGCCGCAGCACGGATCGCGCTGACGGTCGACCCGGTCACGCCTTCTGCGCCGTCCTGCCACGACTCGTAGGAGAAGCCGCCGTGCGCCCAGAGCTCAGGCAGCACGACGAGATCCGCGCCGCGCTGCTGGCGGATCAGGGCCGTGACGCGCTCGACGCGTTCGACCAGCGGCTCGGTATCCCCGTAGGCGATCTGCAGGAGCCGGACGTTCGCCGTCCTCGTGGAAGGAACGGTCATGACCGGCGCCTGCCGAGCAGGTAGGCGAACAGGGCAGCGAGCAGGGCGGCGCCGAGCGGGACCGGCTGCTGCAGCTTGCTCGCGGTGATGCTGCGAGCAAGGGTGAGGACGCTCAAGACGTCCTCGTGGTCGTCAGCGGCGGGTGCCGTCGCGGGCCGGAGGCGGTCCGGCTCGCTGCCCCGGGACCGCGGTGGCTGCGCGTCGGTTCCGGGGCGGCTGTCGGTCCTGGTGCCCGCGGCAGCCGGCTCGGGCGCGCTCTCCTCGGGCTGCTGCTGGACCATCGCCTCGAGGCGGGTCACGAACGTCTTGAGCAGGGCAGTGCTGACGTCGTTGATGACGCCACGGCCGAACTGGGCGACCTTCCCGGACAGCGTGAGATCCGTGAGCACCGTCACGTGGGTGACGTCTCCCTTGTCCACCAGCGTCGCGGTAACCACTGCCTGCGCATCCCCGCCACCGCGGGACTCCCGTCCCTTGGCCGACAGCACGGCGCGCCGCTCCGTCTCGTCCAACTCGATGAAGCGTGCGGTTCCCTTGTAGTTGGCGGTGATCGGGCCCACCTTGATCTTGGCCTGGCCGAGGTAGTCCTCCCCGTCCCGGCCGGTGATGGAGGCGCCGGGCAGGCACGGGCCGACCCGCTCCAGATCGGTGAGCAGGCGCCATGCCTCCTCGACAGGCACGGACACGTCGAACTCGTTGGTGAGCTGCATGATCAGGCACTTACCTCTCGTAGGGAGTTGCGGGGGGCCGCGGTCAGACCGTGGTGACTGCCGGGAGGCCGAACCGGTAGGCCGGATCGCCGGGCGGGAAGGGGCCGCCGTGCTGCAGGACCTCCGCCATGCGGCGGACCTTTCGCAGGTACGCGCGCCCGACGGCCAGCTGGTGAGTCTCCCAGCGGCTGAGGGCACCGTCGAGGTCGTCTCCGGCACCGGTGAGCGCGTCCACGAGCGCCCAGGCGTCGGCGCAGGCCTTCGCCCCGCCGGCGGCGGCGTGCGGGCGCGGGGTGATCGCCGCGTCGCCGATGAGGAGGCAGCGTCCGATCCGCATGCGCGGCACCTCCGCATCGGCGATCACGGTGACGAAGGGCTCACGAGCTGCCAGCAGCAGCTCCGCGAACATGTCGTCCAGCCGATGGCGTGCGGACTCCTCGAACCCGGCGAGCACGTCGGGGTGCAGGTCGTGGTGGTGGACCGACGTGGGCCGCCGCACACCGTTGCGGTCGGTCATCAGCGCGTCGAGCTCCGGCCCCGCCGCCACGTTCCTGTACCACTGGTAGTTCAGCCCCCGCCTGACCCGACCCTCCGCGTCGACGACCGGGATCGGATAGGCGATGAGATGGCCGTCCTCGAGCAACCCGTACGAGAAGGCATCGTCGAAGAAGTCCAGGGTCCGTGAGGACAACGCGTCGAGCTCCGCCACACCGCGCCAGGTCACGTACCCCGCGTACTCGGGCGTCACCCCGGTCAACTGGCGGCGACCTGCGGATGCGCCACCGTCGGCCAGCACGACCAGATCCGCCCGTGCCACCTCTCCACTGCTGAAGAAGAGCTCGACCTGGTCGCCGTCATCCACCACCCGCTCCAGGTTGCAGGAGAAGTGGTAGCGCTCCCGGCCGAAGTGGCCGAGGAGACGGTGGTAGAGCGCGTTGTAGGACGTGAAGCGCCAGCCGACGTCGGTCTGCCCGATCATCGCTCCGCTCGCGGCGTTCACGTACTTCACCGAGGACGAGGGCACGCTGATGTCGTCGAGGGTCGTGCCGGTCCGCTCCAGGAGGAACCGGACCAGCTCCGGCTGGACGACGATCCCGGTGCCGAGACCGGACAGCGGCCTCGGGGACCGCTCGTACACGTCGACCTCGTAACCGGCGTCGCGGAGCAGCCCGGCCGCCGTCAGTCCTGCGATCGAGCCCCCGACGACGGCGATGCGCGTGTCGCCGGGGCGCCCGGTCATCGGGGCGGCGGTCATGCCGGGTCGACGAGTGGCATCGCCAGCGGCCGCAACGGCGCACCGCTGGCACCGCGGAGGCGGATGGGTGCGGCGATGAAGGCGCACTCCCGGACACCGTCCCGCGCCAGGGCCTCGAGATCGATAAGCTCGATCATCGGGACACCCGCCTCGGCGAGGAAGTGGCAATGGCCGGGCAGCCAGTTGTCCTCCTGCTCGGACGGTCCGACTTCGACGCATTCCTGGTCAGCGGCGACGGCGGCGATCTTCTGCTGCGTCAGCCAGCGGGCCGCGTCGAGCCCCACTCCGGGCGGATTGCCCAGCACCTTGCTGCCGTCCGGCCAGAACGCCATGCGCCCGGTGCGGATGAGTGCGACGTCGCCGGCCTGCAGTTCGGTGCCGGCCTGCTCGAGGCATGCCTGGAGGTCCTCGACCGTGATCGCGTACGACGGCTCCAGGCACTCGACGCCCTTGAGACCGGCGACGTCGAACAGCACGCCTCGGGTGACGATCGGCGGGATCTGCTCCGCGCCGCCACGGGTCCAGTGGCGGCTGCCGAGGTGCTCGTCGACCTTGAAGTTGTTGTAGATGGCTCCGTCGACACCGAAGTGGTTGAGGGCGTCGATGTGCGTGCCCGTGTGGGTGTACATGAACACGACGTCGCCCGAGTAGCAGACGTGCCGGTTCACCTCGGCCCCGACACCGTTCAGGTTGTCGACGACAGTTCCCTGCGGGGTGTGGCTCATGAACAGCTGGTAGGCCGGGTCACCCGCGGCCTGGAAGCTCGGCATGCCGACGAAGTAGTCGATGCTGAGGTCGTAGACACGGCGCCCGTCCGCGCGCGCGAGCACCTCCGCCGAGCGGACCGGGTCCAGGTAGTTCAGGGCACCGAGCTGGTCGTCGGGACCCCACGGGCTCGTCGCGACCTGGATGTCCGCGCGAGGCTGCGTCGCCGTCACGGGGTGACCTTCTCGAAGTCGACGACCGCGCGAGCCGCGAGCTTGGGCAGCAGCTTCCCGACCACCTCGGCGTGGAAGGGGTCGACCGAGTACTCCTCCAGGCCGTTCCAGTCGTCGAAGTCGTTGATGAGGACGCCGTCCCACGGCGTGCCGTTGTCGCCGGGGTCGCCGGTGTGCTTGCCGAGCTCCCAGCTGCGGATGCTGCTCATGCCCTTGAGCGTGTTCAGCAGGTCGATGACCTCATCGGGGTCGTTGCCTTCGGCGACCTGCCACATGAAAACGTGCCGGATCATGCTGCACTCCTCGGGGATTCGCTACGCCGCCATCACTTGGCGGTGGACGAAGTCTGCGAGGGCCTGCCGCTGCCTTCTATTGCATCCGCCACACAACTCCGGCCGCGCTTGTCCGAATCGCGAAAGTCACGTCGTCGCGGAAATGACGAAGCGGGGCCGGTCCCCGGACGTCCCGGAGACCGACCCCGCCGTGGGGATCAGACGATGGCTCCTGGTCAGGCCGTGCCGGCCCGCTCGTCCTCCTGCGGTTCGGCGAGAGCCTGGCTGACGGCCTCCACGATCTGCTGATAGCCCGTGCACCGGCAGATGTTCCCGGAGATCGCGTCGCGGATCTCGTCGTCGGAGAGCTGCTTCCCCTCGTCCACGACGGGCTGCAACGTCATCAGGAAACCTGGGGTGCAGAACCCGCACTGCAGTCCGTGACACTCGTTGAACGCACGCTGCAGCCTGTTGAGCTGACCGCCCTGGGCGAGGCTCTCGACCGTCCGCACGCTGTGCCCATCGGCCTGGACCGCGAGCATCACGCAGGAGCGCACCGGTTCACCGTCGAACAGCACCGTGCATGCGCCGCAGACACCGTGCTCGCAGCCCACGTGCGTGCCGGTCAGCCGCAGCTCGTGTCGGATGAAGTCCGACAACAACATCCGCGGTTCGACCGCACGCTGGTAGCGGTCGCCGTTGACCTCGAGCTCGATCTCCCGCTTCACGCGATCCTCGCCTTCGCCTTGTCGGCTGCCGTCATGACGGCGCGGAAGGTCATCTCCCGGATGACCTCGCGCCGGTAGTCCGGGTCGCCGTGCACGTTGCCCAGGGGGCTGATGTCCGTCGTTGCCACTGCTGCCGCCTCCCGCGCGGCCCTTTCCGAGAAGGTGCCGCTCTCGAGCACTGCCGCTGCAGCGCGCGACTCCTCCGGTCGCATCCCGGCCCCGAGCAGGCCGACCCGTGCCGAACGGCACACGCCGTCGGGGCCGAGGTGGACGATCGCAGCGGCCCCGCCGATTGCGTAGTCGCCGTGCCGGCGGGCGAACTCCTGGAAAGAGGAACCGACGGCCGTGCCGGGTTCCACCGCACGATCCGGGATGATCACCTCGCTGATGATCTCGTCCGGCTCGAGGCTGGTCGTGAAGATCGAGACGAAGAGGTCGTCGACCCCGATCTCCCGTCGTCCACGCGTGGAGCGGGCGACGACCCGCGCGTCACTCATCAGCAGCACCACCGGGACCTCTGCAGCGGGGTCCGCGTGCGCGGTCGTGCCGCCGATCGTTCCCCGGTTGCGGATCTGGGGGTGGGCGACGTAGCCCATCGCTTCGCTCAGCAGCGGATGCCGGTCTGCCACGAGCGGGTCGCCGGCCACCGTGCTGTGCCGCACCAGCGCACCCAGCCTCAGCTGCCCGTCCTCGGCCCGGATCTGTCCGAGTCCGTCGACACCGTTCAGGTCGATCAGCAGGGACGGCGCCGCGAACCGGAGGTTGAGCAGAGGGATCAGGCTCTGACCGCCTGCCAGGAGCTTCGCGTCCTCGCCACCCTCCGCGAGCAGCCGGGCTGCGTCCTCCACCGTGGACGGCGCCTCGTAATCGAACAACGGGGGCTTCACGACCGCGTCACTGGTCCCGTTCCATGGCGCACGCACTCTCGGACATGGCGGCCTCCTCCTCACCAGCCCGCAGCGACGGCACCTCGATGGGATGCCGTGTGCGGAATGGCTTCCACACTGCCCGGACCAACCCGCCGATGTCTCTGCGCTCTCTCACAATTGGCGAGCATCGGCTGCCCGGATTCCGCAGAGGAATCACAGCGGAGCAGGACCGAGGACCTGGTCCTCCAGTGTTGCCAGGTCCGTCCGCTCGTCCTCCTGCAGCAGGACGTACATGCGCAGTGCGATCGAGAGTTCGTCCCTCGCGGTGGCGATCGACCGCTCCAGCACCTTCTCCGCGGACCGGAGGCGATAGGCCACCGTACGTTCGTGCACGCCGATCACCGAGGCCGTCGCTGCGGCGTTCTGCCCGCTGGCGAAGTAGGCGCGCAGGGTTTCCCGGAGGACCTTGGCGCGCTCGTCCTTGCCGTACAGCGGCCCCAGTTGTTCGACGATGAAGTCACGGACCGCTGGTAGATCCCGCAGCACCAGAGCCTCCAAGGCGATCGTGCTGTAACGGGTCAGCGGCTGCGGGTGGATCCGTGCGACCCGGTAGGCCTGCCAGGCCTGACGGTAGGTCCGCTGCATCCCCTCGACGTCGTTCGCGTACTGGCCGACTGCTAGGTACGTCTCCCGCGGCACCTCGACCGCGCTGAGGTCGCTGTCGTCGGTCGTCCTAGTGCTCGGCCGACCCAGCCACCCGACGACCGTGCCGGCCGCTCCGGAGACGCTCAGTGACTGCCAGCCGAGCGCGGTGGCGGCCTTCTTGATGGTCGCTTCCGGTTCCGCGCCCCAGGCGATCACACCCAGGTGCCGGCCACGCATGGCGTATCCGAGAGCGGCCTCGTCGACGGGGATGCCGGCGAGGAGATCCCGGACCAGAGCACGGCGCTTGCGGTCACGCCCTTGCATGTAGAACGCGTGGTACTCCCGCTGGTAGGCCTCGATGATCGAAGCCGTGACCCGGTCGTTCCAGGCGAAGTGGTACTGGCTCACATGCCGCAGGACGGGTAGCCGCCGTGCGGAGTCGGGGATCAGTTCGTCCGCGACCTCCAGGATGCAGTCCCAGGTCAGGGCCTGGCCGACCCGGGACGTGCGCAGGAGGGCATGGAGGTCGACGTCGGCCTGGGCCGCGAGGCGAGCCTCCCGGAGGCGCGTGTCGGACGCCTGCTCGGGCGGAGGTCGCTCCTCCGTCATGCCGTCGAGGATGTCCCGGACCGAGGTCGTAATCGTCTCGCTCTCCGCGGCCCTGAGGACGGGATCGTCGCGCAGGTAGAACTCCGGGATCTCCTCCCGCAATCGCCGCGCGATCTTCGTGGCGAGCGCGGGTAGTCGTTCCCGGACCCCGTCAGCCAGGATGCGCAGGTCGTCCTCGAGTGTCACGCGCTGAAGCCTACGAGTGTCTCGCTCACTCATTCCTCACGTCGCCGGACGGCCACAGCTCTGCTGCGTGCTCCGCCAGGAAGGCGTCGATGTGGCGTGGCCGGCCACCGGTCACCCGCTCGACCTCGGCCGTCACGGTGGCGGTGTGCCCCGCGACGATGCTCTCGGCGATCCGTGTCATGTAGGCGACGGACGCCTCGTCGAGCCCATCGGTGCGCATGCGCTTCTCGGCCTCGGGGAGGCTCTCCTCGATGGCCTGGACGCAGCCGCCGGCGGCTGCGGCGATGCGCTCGGCGACCTGGGCCAGCGTCAGTCCCTCGGGGCCGGTGAGCTCGAGCGCAGTGCCCGCCCACCCACCGGTCACGAGCGCCTCCGCTGCGGCCGCGGCGATGTCGCGGGCGTCGATCCACGCGATGGCCGACCCACCCGTCGTCATCACGATGATCCGGTCGTTCCGGATCATGGGCCCGAAGAAGTCCTCGTCGACGATGTCCTGCATGAACCAGTTCGGACGCAGGATCGTCCACTCCAGGCCGCTGGCCTCCACCGCCCGCTCGACGCGACGTTCGCTGATGTCCTCGGACCGCGTGTCGGCGGCGCACTCGGAGAGAAGCACGAGCCGGCGCGCGCCGGCGACCTCCATGGCGATCAGGAAATCGGCGACGACCTCGACGACATCGCCCGAGTGCGGCTTCACGAGGTACACGCCGTCCACTCCGTCGAGCGCAGGAACCCAGGTCGACTCGTCATGCCAGTCGAATCGGGCGGTTTCCACCCCCTCGAGGAGGAGCCGTGCGGGGTTGCGCGAGGCTGCGCGGACGGTGGCGCCCCGCGACATGAGTGCGGCCACCACGTGGCGGCCCGTCGTGCCGCCGGCGCCGGTGACCAGGATCCGACTCACCGTGGTCGGTCCTTCAGGACCAGCCGCAGCGGCTCGCGCTTGTAGGGAAGTGCGACCGCGGGGTCGGGCGACTCGAACTCGCGCGCCAGTCGGTGACCTTCGAACATCGACTCGGCGATCGGGCGCGGCGACAGCGCGTCCCCGATGCGGTGGACGGCTTCGATGCCCACTGCGGCGAGCGTCTCGCGGTCACTGACGAGCTCCTGGTACAGATCGTCCAGCGGTGCCCGCATCGTCACCAGGACGAGAGCGTCCGTCTCCAACGAGAAGGGCTCCTGGAACTCGCCCACCCCGAGGACCCGTCCCTGATCGGCAACGGTCAACGTGATCTCGCGGTGCATCGCCACGCCGCTGCTGTGCAGCGACGCCCGGATGGCCGGCCCGTCCAGGGTCAGGTCACCCTCGGCTGCCACCTGGGCATGGGGCGTGACGACGGAGACCTCGTAGCCCTCGTCGGCGAGGAGCTGGGCGATGCCGGCGCCCATGTAGACGCCCTCGGCGTCGTAGACCGTGACGTGGCTCCCCCCAGCGGGGCGCCGGCCCTCGACGAGCAGCTGCTCCGGCGTGAACACCCGGTCCGCCCCCTCGACGACCCCCTCCAGGGGAGCGTGCGTACCGGGCGTGAGCCCCGTGCCCGACCAGCGAGCGCCCGTGGCCACGACCACGTGCGAGGCCCCGTAGTCGCGGACGTCCTCGGCGCTCAACCTGGTCGACGGGATGAACTGCAGGTTCGGGAGCTTCTCGATCTGGATCATCCGGTGGTCGATGAATCGTCCCCATTCCCGAAGTCCCGGCAGTTCGAGGACCGACCGGAGATGCCCGCCGAGGTGCTCCGCGGCGTCCACGAGGTGCACCATCTCGGCCCCTCGCTTCGCGAGACCGATCGCCGCCTCCATGCCTGCCGGGCCGGCACCCACCACCAGGACGCTCACGTCGGGGCGGGTGAGGGGTTCGAAGCGCTCCGGGTGCCACCCGCGCCGGTACTCCTCCCCCGCGGTGGCATTCTGCGCGCAGGTCATGTTGCCCCGGTCGAGGCTGCTGATGCACTGGTTGATCCCCATGCACTCGCGGATGTCCTCGATGCGGCCCTCCTGGACCTTCCGCGGGAAGAAGGGATCCGCGATCGACTGACGTGCGGATCCGACGATGTCGATGACTCCGGATCGCACGGCCTGCGCCATGAGGTCGGGACTCGTCCACCGCGACACACCCACCACAGGCTTCTCCGTGGCGAGACGTATCCGCCCGAAGAGCTCCAGGTTCCGGCCCTCGGGGATGACCCGCGAGGGACTGATGTCGCTCCCCCAGTCGAGGACGGATCCGACGTTGAGGTCCCAGAGGTCGACCACTGGATCGGCCATCCGGACCAGCTCCACGCTGTCCTCGACGCTGTGCCCCCACGGCCCCTGCGTCTCGACCGAAAGGCGTGTCGCGATCGCGCAGTCGGCGCCCACGGCGTCGCGCACGCGACCGAGGGTCTCCAGCCAGAACCTCGCGCGGTTCTCCAACGATCCGCCGTACCTGTCCGTGCGGTGGTTGTGGAAGGGCGACAGGAACTGTGCGAAGAGGTAGCCGTACCCCGCGAGCACGTCCACGATGTCGTAGCCCACGTCGCGTGCGCGCACCGCGGCGTCCACGAAGGCCTGCTCGATCCGCTCGATGTCGTCCAGAGTCATGACCTTCGGTGTCCCGGGCGGACCCGCCGGTGGGGGTAGCTCGGGCGCCAGACCGGAGGGAGAGAGAGCGGGCTCACGGGAGATCCGACGCATCGCGTGAGCGCCACCGTGGTGGAGTTCGATGCCGGCGAGAGCGCCATGGGCGTGGACGGCTTCCACCATCAAGCGGTGGCGACGGGCGTCCTCCTCGTCCCAGATGTCGCTCGAGTGCAACGGGAACTCGTCACTGCTCGGGCCCACACTGGAGAACTCCGTCGACACGGCTGCCCACCCACCTTCTGCGCGCACCGCCCGGTACGCGGCCCACGTGGACGGGCGGAGAACCCCGTACGCGGTGCCGTGGGGGACGTTGTAGAAGCGGTTGCGGAGGGTCTTGGGGCCGATGGCGACCGGCTCGAAGAGGATCTCGTGATGATCAGCAGGTGGCACGATGCAGACCTCTCGTCGACACGTGGGCGCGCGGTCGTGGTGTGGGCCGTCGGATCAGTCGCCGGGCGCGGGGTGCCGCATCGCCGATACGTCGCCGAACGTCCGTGGACCCCGAATGCTCAGACGTGGGCCGCGACAGCAGGCCGTTCCGGGGAGATGCCCAGGACGCGGGTCACGGCGACGTCAGCGGTCTCCAGCGCTCCCTCGATGTAGCCGGGGAACTGCAGCGAGACGTCCGACCCGATGAAGTACACCTTGCCGTGCGGCTCACCGAGACCCTTGTGGATCCGGCTGAACTGACCGACGTACGGGGAAACCCAAGGGCCGCCGAACAGCGGATCGGCCGCCCAGTCGTGGTACTCGACGCCGTGCACGACTGCCTCGGGCACGTAGTGGTGGATCGCAGCGGCGACCGCTCCCAGATCGGTCGGATCGAATGACTCGGAGTCGGTGAAGGCGACCAGGAACCGCCCTCCGTCCGGGGTCGCCATGTAGTCGTACACGGTCGGGAAGACGCCGTCCCCGGTGCACGACAGCCCCTCGGGCACGCCCGTGACGTGGACGATCAGCTTGAGTCCCCTGCACGCATGCCCTCGTGCCACCTCATCAGCGCGGACCGATGGGAGCGGCGGGTCCAGCGTGATGTTCCGCCACGTGTTGAACGGTGTCGCGATCACCACGTGCGCAGCGCGGTGGTGCTCTCGTTCGCCGCCGCGCTCGACCACCACGTCGTAGGACCCGTCGTCCTGCCGGTCGACGGAGGTCACCCGCGCTCCGAGGACGACCTCCGGGACATCGGCGGCCATGGCGGCCACCAGCTGGTTCATGCCGGCAGGGACGACTTCGTCGAGCGAGAGGACGACGCCGAGCACGCTGTATCCGTGGGAGGCGATCTGCTGGAGCGCCCACAGCGCCGAGGACTTCGAAGGATGCTGTCCCAGCATGTTCCAGCTCCAGGAGAGGACGAGCTGCCTGGCCACGGGTCCGAGGCCCAGCGTGTCGACGTAGTCGGTGAGCGGGATGTCGAGATCGTCGAGACCCTGGTTCTCCAGCCCTGCAGTGATGTCGATGCGATGAGCGTCGCGGAGCATCCGGTATAGGCCCGTCTCGACGGCTGCGGCCTCCTCCCCCGGGATGGGGAAGGCACTGTCGTGGTCGCCCGGTCCGAGGCGGTTGCGGAAGACGCTGACCTCCGGGGCTGGGGCCGTGGCCACCCCGTAGCGATCGAGCTCACCGGCCAACCGCGGGTGGTGGTGCCGCTCCAGGTACGTACCGCCGATCTCGACCTGGATCTCGGGGAACAGCTGGGAGGCGCGGGTGTAGGCACGGCCGCCGAGGCGATCCCCGCCCTCGAAGAGGACCACGGAGGAGCCCGCTGCTGCGAGATCGCGCGCGGCCCGGAGGCCGGCGAACCCTCCACCGACAACGATGACGTCGTATGCCACTCGGCTCTCCTTCGAACAGGTGCAGCGGACCGCTGGTGTCAGCGAGGAACGGCGTCCCGGGCTCCCCCGCGGCGACTGCTGTGGAGTATCCGGACCCGCGCACCCTGCGGAATGTCTCGGATCAGCAGAAGTGACAGATCGGTTTGTCCATCCATGTACTCCGCTGGACCGCAGGTTCCACCGTTCACGCCGGCCACGGACGACGGGAGCCAGCGGAGTGGCCAAACTGGGCGGGGCCCCCGGACGCACCGTTCGCGCGCGGTGCGGAGTCGGTGGGAGTTCACCCTGTTGTCGTCTGCGGGCAATCCAGCGACTCGACCTTCGGATTCCGAGCAAGGAGGCGCACTCCGGCGGCTCGATACTGTGCTCCACCCCACGAAGCGGAAGGTCGACACCCCGCATGACCGTCACCAGCTCCAGCCGTGCGCCAGAGGCCAAGCACGTCGGCGGCCGCACACCACGGATCGAGGACCGCCGCCTCCTGCGCGGTCAGGGCATCTTCGTCGACGACGTCGAGGTGGCCGGCGGCCTGTCGATGCGGGTCGTCCGCGCCACGATGGCCCACGCGAGGATCCTCGCGATCGACACGGAGGCGGCTCGGGCGCTACCGGGTGTCCGGTTGGTGCTGACCGGCGAGGACGTCCGCCACCTCGGCCTGATCCCCATCGAGGAGATCGGCTACCACGAGATGTTTCCCCGGATCGACGAGTTCGGGCATCCCCTGCTCGCCGTGGACAAGGTGCTCTACGTGGGCCAGCCGGTCGCCGCCGTCATCGCCGAGGACCCGTACCTGGCCGAGGACGCGGCCGAGCTCGTGAGCGTCGACTACGAGGAGCTCCCGGTCCTCCTCGACCCGGTCGAGGCGGCGACGTCGAGCACGCACCTGCTCCCGGGAGGGAACGAGCCAGCGAGGTTCCTCAAGCAGTACGGCGACGTCGAGACCGCCTTCGCGCAGGCGGCCCACGTGGTGTCCGGGGAGTTCGTGGTCGGTCGCCACACTGGGATCCCGATGGAGACCCGCGGCTGCATCGTCGAGCCGATCCCCGCGCGCAAGGAGCTGTGGATGTGGGGCCCCGTCCACGTGCACGACTCCCGCCGGGTCATGGCCAAGATGCTGGGAATGCCGCAGAGCAGCATGCGCATGCGCCACACGGACGTCGGCGGCAACTTCGGCGTCAAGGGCGGTGCCTTCCCGGAGTACGTCCTCGTCGCGCACGCCGCCCAGCTCCTTGGGCGGCCGGTGAAGTGGATCGAGGACCGGGTCGAGCACATGGTCGGCATCGCGCACGCGCGAGAGCAGGTCCACCGCATCTCGGGCGCCTTCGACGCCGAGGGCAGGATCCTCGCGCTCCGAGACGAGGTCTGGCACAACCACGGTGCATTCATGCGCCAGGCCGAGCCCCTGGTCAGCGACATCACGGCCGGCATGATCATCGGCCCCTACCGGGTTCCCGCGTACGACGTGGATCTGCACGCCGTGCTGACGAACAAGACACCCTTGGCCGCCTACCGGGCACCGGGCCGCTTCGAAGGGACCTTCGCCCGCGAACGGCTCCTCGACCTCGCCGCTTCCGAGATCGGCATGGACCCCGTGGAGCTCCGGCTCCGCAATCTCCTGACTGCCGCCGACCTCCCCTACGAGCCGGGCATCGAGATCGCGTTCGAGCCTTACTCGTTCAACTCCGGGGACGTGCTCGACCACGTGCAGAAGGCGCTCGTGGCTGCCGACTTCGATGCCTGGCGCGCCGAGGCGGAGGAGCTGCGGGCCCAGGGGCGCCTCGTCGGCAACGGTGTCGGGCTGCTCATGGACAAGGCTGGTCTCGGCCTGTACGAGACCGGATCGGTCGAGGTGGACGAGACCGGACGCGTCCGCGTGCTGACGGGCGCCTCGAACGTGGGCCAGGGCGTGGAGACCATCCTGGCCCAGATCGTCGCCGACCAGCTCGGCATCGAGCCGGACATCATCGACGTGCTTCACGGCGACACGGACCTCATCCCGGACGGCGTCGGTTCCTGGTCGAGCCGGTCCACCGTCCTGGCCGGTGGCGCCGCCCGCCTCGCCGCGATCAAGACGCGCGACAAGGCGCTCGAGCTCGCCAGCGAGATGCTCGAGGTCGACGTCTCCGACCTCGAGCTGCGCGACGGGAAGGTCCAGGTGGTGGGGACACCGGGAATGTCCCTGACCTTGACCGAGATCGCGCAGCGATTCGACAACTACTCCGCCCGGCTGGCCGGCAAGGAGCCCGGGCTCGGTGCCGACGCCGTCTACCTCGACGACCACATGAACTACCCCTACGGGATCACGCTGGTGCAGATGGAGGTGGACCCGACCACGGGCAGCCACACGATCCGGAAGTTCTTCGTCAGCACGGAGGCCGGCAAGGTGATCAACCGGCTCACCACCGAGGGGCAGATCATCGGCGCCGCGGCGCAGGGCATCGGGGGCGCCCTCTTCGAGGAGTTCCTGTACGACGAGGCCGGTCAGCCGCTGGCGACGTCGTTCATGGACTATCTGCTCCCCACCGCTGACGTCATGCCACGCGTCGACTACTTCATCACCGAGGACGCACCGACTCCCAACAACCCGTTCGGTGCCAAGGGACTCGGGGAGGTCGGGCTCATCGCGGTCGGTGCCGCCGTCGCCGGCGCCATCGACGACGCGCTCGGTGGCGAGTTCCGCGTGCGACGGGTGCCCGTGCACCCCCAAGCCCTCTTCGGGATGGCTCGTGACGCCGTGGCCGGCCGGGAGCAGACGGCCGCGCAGGAGGGTGCGTCATCCGACACGAGCGCGCTCGACATCCACCTCGGGGAGTCCCCCACCGCCGGGGACTGAGCGGGTTGTCTCCCGGACGGTGCTGGCCGGCCGTGGCACCCGGCGGCTGCCCAGCGACGTTTCGTCACCCCGAAAATCGATCGCCAGCGAGGTCCAGGCAAGGCGCGAAGCCTCTGCCGAACCCGGCGATCGAGCTCCACCCCAGTGTGCGGACCACGAGGCGACAGGGCGGGACCAGCATGAGCGATGACCAGGCCGGGCATGCCGGCACTGAGCAGCAGGAATTCCGGCGCGCCTCCAACTACATCACCGACCGAATCACGACCGACGGTTCAGGCCCGTGGCAGGTGGAGCCCGGTCGGTACCGGCTGGTCGTCGCGCGGGCGTGCCCCTGGGCGAGCCGGGCCATCATCGTGCGCCGGCTGCTCGGCCTGGAGGACGCACTATCGATGGCTACGTGCGGGCCTACGCACGACGAGCGCAGTTGGACGTTCGACCTCGAACCCGATGGGCGCGACCCGGTCCTGGGGTACGAGCGACTCCAGGAGGCGTACTTCGCTCGGTTCCCGGACTACGACAAGGGCATCACGGTGCCGGCGCTCGTCGACGTCCCCTCGCGGTCTGTGGTGACCAACGACTTCGCGCAGATGACGCTCGACTTCGCTACCGAATGGGGGGCGCTCCACCGCGCGGGGGCTCCAAACCTGTATCCGGAGCCGCTGCGTGACGAGATGGACGCGGTGATGGAGCGCATCTACACCGACGTCAACAACGGTGTCTACCGGTGCGGCTTCGCCCGGTCGCAGGAGGCGTACGAGCGGGCATACGAGCGCCTCTTCGGCACCTTGGACTGGCTGTCGGACCGGTTGGCCACCCGGCGCTTCCTCATGGGCGGATCGATCACCGAGGCCGACGTCCGACTGTTCACCACCCTCGTCCGCTTCGACGCCGTGTACCACGGCCACTTCAAGTGCAACCGGCACAAGCTGACCGAGATGCCGGTGCTCTGGGCCTACGCCCGTGACCTCTTCCAGCTGCCCGGGTTCGGCGACACCGTCGATTTCGTCGAGGCGAAGCAGCACTTCTACGTCGTGCACGCACACATCAACCCGACGCGGATCGTTCCCCGCGGACCAGACCTGTCCGGTTGGCTGACGGCCCACGGTCGCGAAGCCCTCAGCGGCTCCCCGTTCGGTGACGGCACCGCCCCGGGACCGCTCGCACCTCGCGAGGCGTTGCCGGCCGGGCACGGCGTCTGACGAGGCCGGTGCCCGCCGTCCGTGAAGGCACGATCGGCGGGCACCGGAGCGTGAGCCGTGCGTCCGGGGTCGCGGGTCAGGTGGTCCGACGCCGGTACAGGGCAGCTGCGAGCGCGACGCCGATGATCAGCGCCCCCCCGTTGACGTAGTCGTTCACGTAGCGCGGCATCCCCGCCAGGTTCAGTCCGTTGTTGAGGACCGCCAGGAAGAAGATCGCGATGATGGTCCCCCAGACGTTGAAGCGACCGGGGCGGACCGCGGCAGCGCTCAGGAACGCGGCAGCGAGCGCCGGCAGCGTGAAGTTGATCCCCACGTTGGGCGAGGCTCCGCCGGCACGAGCGACGTAGAGCAGGCCGGCTACTGCGCACAGCGTGCTGCCTGCGACCAGGGCGATCCCGCGGATGAGATCCGTCCGCAGTCCGACCAGCTTGGCCGCCTCGCTGTTCGACCCCACCGCGTAGATCGCGCGCCCGAACGACGTGTGCGCCAGGACGAAGTACACGATGCCCGCGATGACGATGAGCGTCACGAAGATGAACGGCACGCCGGCCAGCAATCCCGTGCCGAATGACGTGAGCGCTGCGGGGATGTCGCTGGACAGGGCCAGGCCTCCGGTCCTCTGCAGGATGACCCCGGCGAGGATGGTCGACATGCCGAGCGTGGTGATGACGCCGCTCACGTGAGCGCGCGTCACCAAGAGCGCGTTGATCGTGCCGACGACCAGCCCGATGGCCACCGCGAGCAGGACCCCCACCAGCACGCTTCCGTCATCGGAGAGATACGCCGCGACGAAGATCGCCGACACCCCCGCCACCGCGCCCACCGAGAGGTCGAACTCCTGGACCAGCAAGGGCAGCAGCGCACCGATGGCGATGACTCCGATGACCGCCTGGCTGGCAACGAGAATCCGCATGTTGGCCGCGGTCGGGAACGTCGACGACGTCTCCGGCCAGAACGTGAAGAACAGAGCGATCACCACCAGCATGACCAGGAGCGCGTAGGCCTCGAGGAAGGAGGCCAGGCGCCGCCTGGCAGGACGTCCGCTCGGCGCGGGACGATCCACCGCGGAAGGCTCCTGAGGGCTGGTGTCGACGGTCTGGGTCATGCTGACTTCTCCTGTTGGTACACGGCATCGTTGAGCAGGTCTTCGGTGGGGGGTCCATCGAGCCGCCGGACCACGCGGCCCTTGCTGACCACGATCGCCCGGTGGCAGAGCTGAGCGAGTTCGTCGAAGTCGGACGACGCCACGAGCACCGCCATCCCGCTCAGTGCAGCGCGGCGGACGAGGGCATAGATCTCGTTGCGCGCCCCGATGTCGACGCCCTGCGTCGGTTCGTCCAGAAGGAGGACCCTGGGCTCGCGCTGCAGCCACCGGGCGAGGATGACCTTCTGCTGGTTGCCACCAGAGAGTGCGGTGAGGGGAGCCGCGGCGGAAGGCGCCTTGACCCCGAACGTGCTGATCAGACGACCGGCGATCCCCCGCTCACGGCGGGAGGGCACGTACCCCGCGGTGGAGTACTCCTCGAGCCGGGCGATCGACAGGTTCTCGGCGATGCTCAGCTCGGGGAATGCCGCCTCCGCCAACCGGCTCTCGGGCACGAACGCTATTCCTCGCCGCATCGCCTCGCGCACGTCGTCCGGTCTGAGGGAGCGTCCTGCGAGGTCGACGCTGAGCTCCGGCCTCGGCAGGACGCCGAAGAGCTGCTTGAGCATCCGGGAACGCCCAGAGCCCAGTAGGCCGGCCACTCCGACGATCTCGCCGGGCCGGAGGCAGACCGCCTCCTGCCCGTCCGCCGTCCGGGCGGTGAGGACCGGCGCCTCGGAGTCGACGGCCGGGGGATTCGACTCCGAGGCACTCATCACCGACAGCCGGGCTCCGGTGATGCCCTCGACGAGGGCGTCATGGGTGATCTCGCCGCCGGAGAGCACCGAGGCGACCCGACCGTTGCGCAAGACGGTCACCTCGTCGGCGATCGCGGTCACCTCCTCGAGCCGGTGGGAGACGTAGACGATCGTCTGGCCCGCTGCCGCGTAGCGGCGCAACGCGTCGAGGAGGACCTCCACCTCGTGCTTGGGCAGGCTGGCCGTCGGTTCGTCGAGGATCAGGACGCCGTGCCCGCCGGCCTGGTCCTGATCCTGCAGAGCCCGCGCGATGGCGACCATCATCTGGTTGGCAGCGCTGAGGCGGACCACCGCGGCGTCGGGCGAGACCGAGATCTCGAACCGGTCGAGCACCGCCTGAGCCCGGTCGCGCTGCGCTCGCCACGCGATGCTTCCCACCCGCGTCTGCTCGAATCCCCGGCCAAGCGCCAGGTTCTCCGCCACTGTCAGGTCGGGGAACGTGGAGTTCTGCTGGTGCACGAAGTGCAGGCCTGCAGCCTTAGCCCGTGCGGGGGTGTGCGAGCGTGCGTCGCTCCACTCCCCTGACAGGAGGAGCCGCCCGTCCTCCGGGGTGACCACCCCGGCGAGCACCTTGATGAACGTCGACTTCCCTGAGCCGTTGCCGCCCATCAGCGCGTGGATGCGGCCAGCGCTGACGCTGACGTTCACGTCGTCGAGCGCCTTGGTAACACCGTAGGTCTTGGTGACCCCAGTGCTCGCCAGCGCCAGACCACCGTTGCTCGGACCGGCGGGTCCCGCCGGAGTGGTCAACCCGTCGGTCATCCCTGCCAGACCTCCGTGTACGCCGGGCGGTAGTCGATGGGGCTGGTGTAGGAGCCACTCCCCGGCAGGTTGTCCCGGTCGTAGAAACCCAGGCTGTCCCCGGAGGGGCCGATCTCGGCACCGGCCAAGAACCGGTTCACCAGGTCAGCACCGGCCCAGGTCTCGTAGCCGTAGTCGATGCCGTAGCCGGCGTCCTGGCCCTGGTCGTTCCGGACCAATTCGATGTTGGGCTCGAAGCCGGTGCCCGCGACGACCGCGAGATCGTCCGATCGACCTGAGGCCATCACCGCGGCCGCCCCGCCCGCGGTCATCAGGTCGTCGTAGGACACGGCGAGCCCGTTGGCGTCCGGATTGCGCAGCAGAGCCTGCTCGATCTTGGCCTGCAGCTCCGGGCCGAGCGCCGCGGCGGAGTTCTCGATCGTCTGCAGGATCTCGCATGTCGAGCACTCCTCCATGCGCTCGACGAATCCCTCGTGCAGGGCCGCGGTCACGTAGAGGTCGGGTACGGAGATCTCGATGACGCGGGCATTCCCGCCCGTCTCGGCGATGAGGTAGTCCGCCTGCGCCGCGCCCAGCGCCCGGCCCCACTCGATGAAGTCGCCGTCGGCGAACTCGAGGTTGTGGGTGAACAAACTCGGAGCGCCGTCCTCGACGTCGCTGCAGTCGGCCCCCTCCTGCGAGATGACCGGGATACCGGCGGCCTTGGCCTCCTCCAGCGCGGTGCGAGCTACTGGGCAGTCGACCGCGAAGAGCCAGATGACGTCGGCCTGCGCGGCGATGGCCTGCCGGATGCCCTCCTGGAACTTGGTCGGGTTGAACTCGCCGTCGTAGATGCTGAGCTCCCAGCCCATGATCCCGGCGATCTCTTCCGCGTTCTCGGCGACGTAGGCGCCGGTGGGTGCCTGGGTACCGACGTTCACCATCGCGACCCGGGCACCGCTGACGGCTGCCGGTCCCTCGCTCGGCGGCTCCTCGTACGTCTCGCCGGCGAGCCGGGCCTCGATGCGCTCCTGGGCCTCCTGGACCACCTGTGCGGCCTCCTCGTTGACGGGCTCGCCGTCGGAGCCACTGCCAGCGGTTGACTCGCTGCTGCACGCGGTCAGCGCCAGCGCGGCCGACGCCGCCACCACGGACGTCGCCCAGCGACGACGCGGTCCCACCCCGGTCACCCTCATGTCAGCTCTCCTTCTCGCGGTGGTCACTCAGTCCGTGACCTCGTTGGCGAGAAGCGTGCAGGCGCACCGATGTGTCGAAGTACACAGCAGGCGACAAGCGCGGGAGGCTTTTCTTCCGATCCCGCAGGCGGGCAGTCGCAGCGCGGATGACCGAGGGCAACACCGGCCCCAGCGGACGGTGCTCTCCGCGAATGACGAGCTCACCTGCCGCCGTTCAGGCCGGACATGCCGAAACGCTGCTGCCCTCTACCGGCGGACCGGTGGAGGGCAGCAGCGCAGCGAAGAGCTGGTGTCAGGGGCGCGGCTTGAGCTGCTCCTCCAGCCAGTCGATCATCTCGAAGCGGGGGCGCGGCCCGAGGTTGTGGCAGCAGTGGTCACCGTCGGGCTCGATGACGATGGTCAGCGGTGCGTCGACGGCCAGCTGCTTGACCACGTCGACCTCGCTCACCGGGACCTCGTCATGCATGCCGTGCTGGATGTACGTCGGGACGCGGAGCTTGTGGAGCTCCGACCGGACGTCCATGAGCCTCGTGACCCGCTCGCGTGCCTCCTCGTGCGTGGACGAGGCGGTCACGTACTTCCAGCTCTCCTTCGTCATCGGCGTCTCGTCGTCGTAGGAGTCCATGTCGGCGAAGCCACCCCAGGAGATGCAGGCGACGAAGCGCTGGTCGAGGGCGGCGCTGCGCAGCGCGTAGTGCCCGCCGAGGCTGCGACCGACGACCCCGATCCGCGAGGCGTCGACCTCCGGCAGCTTCTCGGCGTAGTCGACGACCGCGGAGGTGTACCGCTCGTAGTCACCGCGCAGCGGGACCTCCGGGAACATCTCGCCCTGCCCCGGCCCGTCGAAGGTGACCGTGGCGATGCCCCGCGCCAGGAGCTGCTGCTCGAACTGGTAGCTCTCCTCCTTGGTGGACTCCAGACCGCCGAGCAGGACGGCGGTCGGGTAAGGGCCGCTTCCGACCGCGGGCACGCGGACGAAACCGGGAACGGTGGCGCCGTCCACCGTCAGCTCGAAGCGCTCGGCCGGCGGGTTGAGCAGCGGCGCAGCACGGCGGTAGAGCTCCACCTTGCGCTCCTGGCCGACACGACGACGGTCGTCGAACCAGAGGAACTGGGCGTACTGCGCCGCGAGCGAACCGAGGACGAAGTACTCGCCGGCGGTGATCGTGTGACCGGCGGCCTGCGCCTCCTCGCCGAGCCGCTCGTAGTTCGCGGCCGTCTCCATCCAGTGGTCGAACCACGTCACGGACGGGTCGCGGTCACGGGCGCTCACCAGATCGGCGTACGGCACGCCATCCAGGATGAGCCGTCCCCAGTTGAGCATCTCCTGCTCCGGCTGCAGCGCAGCAGTACCGCTGTTGTTGGTCACGAGAGCCCTCTCCAGAACACATGTCGCCACAGGTGGTGTCACGCGGCACCGTCCCGGCTGGCGCGCTGTGTGTCGGCAGGGCGTCACCGGATCCGAGGCGTGTCTCCAGCAGTATCGCGAGATCCACGACCGCGAAGCCTTGCCCTGGACCGACAAAGGGAACCGTCTAGCTGCGGAATCCGAGCAGGACCGGATCGACACGGATGGATAGAGGCGATGGCGTACCAGCCGCCACGGCTCACTCGACCCGTGGGATCGCCACCCGCTCCCGCCGCAGGGCGTTGGCCGGCGACGACTCTCCTCGTCGGTCCACCGCTCCTCATCGTGGTATCCGACCGCACCGCGTCATCTCCCGGCGGGTTGACGGATCACCGCAACTTCCACGACCCGCTGACGGGATTGTGCCTACGCACGAGCCGGGCGCTCGCTGGAGACTGGTGTGGACCCTGCTCACGCCTCGAGAGAACGGTGGGACCCGTGCAATTCGGGCACGATGTCATCGTGGATGTGCAGTGACGTTGCCTGAGCCCGTGGCGCGCCGGGTCGTCGCGGCGCCCGCGCCGGGCAGCGGCGGGCTGGTCGACCGGCACGGCCGCGTCGCCACCGACCTGCGCGTCTCGCTGACCGACCGCTGCAACCTCCGGTGCACCTACTGCATGCCGCCCGAGGGGCTCGACTGGCTGCCCAAGGTCGAGGTGCTGACCGACGAGGAGATCGTCCGGCTGGTGCGCATCGGGGTGGAGCAGCTCGGCATCCGCGAGGTCCGTTTCACCGGCGGGGAGCCGCTGCTGCGGCCGGGCCTGGTCGGCATCGTCGCGGGCGCCACCGCCCTGGAGCCCCGTCCGGAGGTCAGCCTCACCACGAACGCGATCGGCCTGGCGCGGGTCGCCCCGGCGCTGGCCGCGGCCGGGCTGGACCGGATCAACGTCAGCCTCGACACCGTCGACCGCGACAGGTTCAAGCAGCTCACCCACCGCGACCGGTTCGACGACGTCCTCGCCGGGCTCGCGGCGGCGCAGGCGGCCGGGCTGACGCCGGTCAAGGTCAACGTCGTCCTCCTGCGCGGGATGAACGAGGAGGACGCCGTCCCGCTGCTCGACTTCTGCCTGGAGCGCGGCTACCAGCTCCGGTTCATCGAGCAGATGCCGCTCGACGCGCACCACGCGTGGACCCGGGGCGAGATGGTGACAGCCGAGGACATCCTCGAGCGGCTGTCGGCCGCGCACACGCTCACGCCGGACACCGAGGCCCGCGGGTCGGCACCGGCCGAGCGCTGGCTGGTCGATGGCGGACCCGCCACGGTCGGTGTGATCGCCTCGGTGACCCGCTCCTTCTGCGGCAGCTGCGACCGCACGCGGCTCACCGCCGACGGCCAGGTCCGCAACTGCCTGTTCGCGCGGGAGGAGTCCGATCTGCGGACGCCGATGCGCGAGGGCGCGACCGACGCCGAGATCGCCGACCGCTGGCGGATCGCCACCCTCGGGAAGCTGCCCGGCCACGGCATCGACGACCCGAGCTTCCTCCAGCCGGCCCGGCCCATGTCGGCCATCGGCGGCTGAGCGCCCGAGAGATGAGCCCGTGAGCGGAGGACGTCGCTGCGGAACGCCGCGACCGGGGCCGCCGCGGCTCAGACCCAGGTCGTCGGATCGAGGCGACTCAGGGCGCCGACGACCGAGCCCGGCGTCCGACCGTCGTTCTCCGCTCGCTCCTTGCTGATCATGGCGTGCTTCACCACCTGGCCGCCCAGGAACCGGAACGGTTCGGGCGGCAGCCAGCCGCGCGGCGGTTGCGTGAAGGCGCAGTTCGACCATTCGTCGTCCTCGCCGAGCACCAGACTGGCGAGGATCCGACCTCCCATGCGGCTGGGGCCCACACCATCACCGGAGTAGCCGGTGCCGAACCACACCCGGCTACGACCGGGCAGCTGCTGGAAGTAGGGCAACGACGTGAGGGTGTACTCGACCGGCGCCCGCCAGGTCGCGGCGAAGTCCTCCCCGGCCAGCGCTGGGAGGAGGCGGTCGAACTACGCCGGATGATCGCGTCGCGTCGGACCGGCCCGAACATCGACCGTGCTCCGTGCTGACGGAATCCGAGCCCCACCCCTCCCTTGCCGAAGACGACGCGCGCGTCCCGAGTGGTGCGCCAGTAGTTCAGCATCCGGGTCGAGTCGCTGACGCCCAGTCCCGGGTCTCCCGCGCCGGCGAGCAGCTCGGGCGGCAGCGGACGGGTGATGGCGTTGTCGCTGGCGCTCATCACCATGGTCCGTCGGACGTGGGCGAAGGCACTCATCCAGGCGTTGATCGCCAGCACGACCGCGCCGGCCTCGACCCGCCCGTGCGATGTGACGACGTGGGTGCAGTTGCCCCGCTCCTCCGTGGCCCTCATCGGGGTGTGCTCGTAGATCCGGACCCCATACCGCTCGACCGCCACCCGACGCAGGCCCCGGACGAGCAGTGCCGGCTGAAGAGTCGCCGACGTGGGGTCGAGAACCCCTCCACGCAGCGCCGTGCTCCCCAGGGCTCGGGCGGTATCACCGTCGAGGACCCGGAAGGGAGCACCGTCGAGCCCCTCGACGAGGTTCAGCGATTCGGTCCACGCGCCGTCCTGGGCCGGAGCACTCGACGCCCACAACCAGCCGCGTCGTTCGATGTGGGCCTCGATGTCGTGGTCGCGACAGAACCCGATGACATCGTCGACGGCATTGCTCGACTGCTGAGCCAGCCAGGTGGCCTCGGTCCGGCCCGCGAGCGCCTCCAGAGAGGGAAACTTGGGCCAGAGATTCATCAGCAGGCCGGCGTTGGTGCCGCTGGCCCCGCTGCCGCACACCCCCGCCTCAACCAGGCAAACGTCTAGGTCCGGCCGTCTGATCTTGAGTTCCAGCGCCGTCCACAAACCGGTGTAACCGCCTCCGACGATGCACACGTCGGCGGTCGTCCGCCCCCTCAGGGCCGTGCCCTCCGTCGGAGGCTCGACGGCCAGCGCCTCCGCGAGCCAGGGGCTCCGTCGGATACCCGTCCCGAAAGTTCCGTCCACCTTCGTCCCGTCTGTGCTCATGTGACCAGCGGTCCTCCTGCACCCAGGCGCTGCGCCCGAAGCCAGTGTTCGGGCGGCTCTGCCGGCGGCCACAGTGCACGTGCCGCAGATTCGACGGCCATGTCCTACGGAAGGTGCACAACTGCGCAGGCCCAGGGAGGTCCTCAACCCATGCAGCCCGGAACGGTGCTACTCCGTTCCGCGAGTCGGCTGCGCACTATGGCAGGCCGCTCGGGGGCGGCACCCGCGACCGAGCCGGCGACGGACGCCGGGCGGGTACGTCCGGGTGCGGGCCGCTGACGCGTTTCTGTGGCCTCCGGAAAGCAGCCGCTCGGCTTGCGCGGATTCCGCAGAGCGCTCCGGTCCGCGCGTGGGCAACCATGGGATGACACGGGCCTCGAACGACATGCAGCCGCGAGCACGGGCGATGCCGACCGATCGGCCGCCACAGCGCGCCGGCTCGTGCCGGGAGTGAGGACTCGATGGACCGGACACACGCCTTGGCGAAGCAGGGCTCGCGCGACGGGACCGACGCGATGGCCGCACCCGACTCGATGGCGACGGCGCTCGAGTCGACCGGATACCTGCCCGACGAGGGGCTGGCGACGGCTGCCTATCTGGCGCTGGTGATGCACCGCCCGCTGTTCCTGGAGGGCGAGGCCGGCGTCGGCAAGACCGCGCTGGCGCACGCGCTCGCCCAGGTCACCGCGCGCCCGATCTACCGGCTGCAGTGCTACGAGGGGCTGGAGGCCAGCCAGGCCCTCTACGATTGGGACTTCGGCCGCCAGCTGCTGCACCTGCGCGCCGCCGAGGCCGCGCACGCCACCGCCGACACCGAGCAGCTCGAGGCCTCGCTGTACGACCGCCGGTTCCTGCTCGCCCGCCCGCTGCTGCAGGCGCTGGAGGACTCGCCGAGCGTGCTGCTGGTCGACGAGGTCGACCGCGCCGACGACGAGTTCGAGGCGTTCCTGCTTGAGGTGCTGTCGGACTTCACCATCTCGATCCCGGAGCTGGGCACCGTGCGGGCGCAGACCCCGCCGCTGGTGGTGCTCACCTCCAACCGCACGCGTGAGGTGCACGACGCCCTCAAGCGCCGGTGCCTCTACCACTGGCTGCAGCACCCCGAGTTCGACCGGGAGGTGGCGATCCTGCGCCGCCGGCTGCCGCAGGTGACCGAGCAGCTGGCCCGCGAGGTAGCCCGCGCGACGGCGAAGCTGCGCACCCTGGACCTGCTCAAGCCGCCGGGCATCGCCGAGTCGATGGACTGGGCCACGGCGCTGCACACGCTCGGCGCGCGCGACCTCGACCCCGACCTGGCCGCCCGAACGCTGGGGGCGGTCCTGAAGTATCGCGAGGACACCGAGCGGGTGCAGGGGATGGCGCCGGGTGTGCTCTTCGGTGGGTGAAGGACCACGTCACTCTCACCCGGCGCAGACTCAGGACGAGCCTTCGGACGGGGCTGCTAAACCACGTCGCGATGTGGTCGACACCGTGCTCGGGTTCGCGCGGACGCTGCGCCACGCCGGGGTCGCGGCGTCGCCCGACCGGGTGGAGGCAATGCTCGAGGCGCTCGGGAGCCTCGACGTCCTCGACCCGCGGGCCGTGTATTGGGCCGGCCGATTGACCCTGTGCGGGGGTCCTGACGACCTCGACCGCTACGACGCGGCCTTCTCGGCCTACTTCGCCGGGAAGCGACCGCGTGTCCCTCCCCCGAACGCCCGCCCCGAAGTTCACGCATCCGACGCCGCGCCGCTCGAGGCAGGTGGCTCGGACGCCGACGACGCCTCCGATGAACAGGAGCTCTCCGTTCATGCCAGCGCGGAGGAGGTGCTGCGGCACCGCGACGTCGCCCAGCTGACCCCGGCCGAGCGCGCGCACCTGCGCCGGCTTTTCGCTCTTCTGGCGCCGGCGACGCCGATGCGGCCCTCCCGCCGCCGGCGGCCCAGCGCCCGGGGACCGGTGCACCCCGGACGAACGGTGCGCCGGGCGCTGCAATCCGGTGGCGAGGTCACCCGGCTTGCCCACCACCGGCGGCGGGCCCGGCCGCGGCGCGTCGTCCTGCTGGTCGACGTGTCCGGGTCGATGGCGCCCTACGCCGACGCCCTGCTCCGCTTCGCGCACGTCGCGGCGCGGGCGCGACCCTCCTCCACGGAAGTGTTCACGATCGGCACCCGGCTGACCCGCGTCACACGGGAGATGCGACTGCGCGATCCCGACCGAGCGTTGACCGCGAGCGGGTCGGCGATCCCCGACTGGTCCGGCGGCACCCGCCTCGGCGACATGCTCAAGGCATTTCTGGACCGGTGGGGACAACGGGGCATCGCTCGCGGCGCGATCGTCGCAGTGTGCAGCGACGGCTGGGAGCGGGGAGGGACGGCGCTGCTCGGCGCACAGATGGCCCGGCTGCGCCGGCTCGCCCACGCCGTCATCTGGGTGAACCCGCACAAGGCCCGTGCGGGCTATGAACCGCTGACCGGCGGCATGCGGGCGGCCCTGCCGTCGGTCGACCACTTCGTGTCGGGGCACAGCTTGGCCGCGTTCGAGGAGCTGACGGTAGTGATCCAGCATGCGTGAGGTTCTGGACGATCTGATGGGCTGGTGGCAGGCGGGCGAGACCGTCGGCATGGGCACCGTGGTTGCCACCTGGAGGTCGGCGCCCCGCCCCGCCGGCGCCTCGATGCTCGTCGGACCCGACGGCACCGCGGTGGGCAGTGTCTCCGGCGGCTGCGTCGAGGGCGCGGTCTACGAGGAGGCCAAGAAGGTCGTCGACACCGGAGTCCCCGCCCTCGAGCGGTACGGCGTGAGCGACGACGACGCCTTCGCCGTCGGCCTGACCTGCGGCGGCATCCTCGACGTCTTCGTCGAATCGGTGTCCCGGGAATCCTTTCCGGAACTCGGCCAGGTGGGCGATTCGGTCCGACGACACGAGCCGGTCGCCGTGGTCACCTGCGTCGCGGGCCCCGACGAGCGTGTGGGACGGCGACTGGTTGTCTGGCCCGACCGCGCGTCGGGCACCCTCGGCCTGCAGCGGCTGGATGACTCCGTGTCCGCCGATGCTCGAGGGATGCTGGCCGCGGGCCGGACCGGCATCCTGCACGTCGGACACGACGGTGAGCGCCGTGGCGACGACCTGTCGCTGTTCGTCAACGCCCTTGCGCCAGCTCCCCGCATGGTCGTGTTCGGCGCCATCGACTTCGCCGCCGCCGTCGCCCGGGTCGGCGCCTTCCTCGGATACCGGGTGACCGTCTGCGACGCCCGCCCGATCTTCGCCACCCCCAAGCGCTTCCCCGAGGCGCACGAGGTGGTCGTCGAGTGGCCGCACCGCTACCTGCAGGCGGAGGTGGACGCCGGCCGGATCGACGAGCGGACCGCCCTGTGCGTCCTCACCCACGACCCCAAGTTCGACGTCCCGCTGCTGGAGGTGGCGCTGCGCCTTCCTGTCGCCTACGTCGGTGCTATGGGCAGCCGCCGCACGCACGGGGAGCGCGAGGAGCGGCTCCGCGAGGCCGGGCTCGCCGAGGGGGCAATCGCCCGGCTGTCCTCGCCCATCGGGTTGGACCTCGGCGCCCGCACCCCGGAGGAGACCGCCGTCTCGATCGCGGCGGAGATCATCGCCGGGCGCTGGGGGGGCTCAGGAGAGAGGCTCGCCAGCATCGACGGGCCGATCCACCGCACTGCGGAGCGGTGAGGGCCCCATTGGCAGTAACGGCTCAGGTTTCGCCCGGGAGGGAGCGGTGAGCGTTTCCCGAGCCCGGTGACGTTCTCGGCGTTTCCGCAACAGCCGGTCGAGCAGCTTTCGCCAGCTCCTCGGACAGGCGGGCGAAGCCAGCCGATCAGCGGCTTCCCGACCTGCGACCGACGGAACGGGGTCAGCAGGGCACTGGGGGCCCGCAACGCGGCACTACCGGCGACCACGACTGCCTGCGTCGTCGTCGCCGGTAGTGCCGGACGCATCCAGCCGATGTCAGTCGGTCCGGTTCGCCGGGACCTCACGCCGGCTCTCGCCAGAGCTGCGCTTCGACGACGCCCGAATGGCCAGGACCACCAGCAGCGCCAGGAGGATGGAGGCGGGAGCTGCCCACGTCATGGCGTCGTAGGAGGTCCCCGTGGGGTTCAGCACGGCACTCAGCCAGACGTAACCGAAGCCCAGCCCGCCAATCGTGGCGACGACGACCGTGCCGGCGCGCAGCTCGCCGCTGCGGGAAAGCATGACGATCGCACCGACGCAGATCAGCACGTACGGGATTACCCAGTAGTACGGGTACAGCGTGGCCACGTGCGCGTAGACCTCGAAGGGAGTTCCGCCGCTGAAGGCTGACAGCGCGATCGGGACGATGATCGAGATCACGGAGAGGATGACGATCGCTCGCACGGGCGTGTGGCGCTTCTCGTCCACGTGGGCCAGGTACTTGGGCAGGATGCCGTCGACGGCCATCGTGGCCCACACCCGCGCCGAGTAGTTCAGGAACCCCAGCACCCCCGCGTAGCAGGTGATGGCCAAGCAGAGGTCCGCCACCGGACCGAGTGCCCCGAGCCCGGCGTTGTCGGCCATCGCCGAGAGGGGAGACTCGCCCGCAGCAGTGGCATCGGCGATCGCCGGCAGGACGGGGACGGTAAGCATCGTCGCAAGGACTCCGACGCCGCCGACGATCATGGGCACCAGCGTCATCAGCCGGGGGATGGTGCGCATCGGGTTCTTGGTCTCCAGCGCCGTCGCGGCGCTGGACTCGAAACCCACGAAGAAGGTCGCCGACAGGACGATGCCGAAGAAGAAGGCGCTGAAGGAGAAGCCGCCAAACGCAAATTGATCGGCGAAGGCGAAGCCATCCGTGAAGACGTTGGACACCAGGATGATTGCCACGACGGGTGTGGACACGAACAGCAGGCCGATGCCCAACCGGGTGGAGGTGTCCAGTCCGCGGATGGCGAACGCGGCCATGCTGACCATGGACAGCACGTAGATGACCGCCTGGCCTCCCAGTCCGTAAGCCGCGGGGAGGTCGAACACGGTGGCGACGAAACTGGCTGCGTACACCCCGAGGGCCTGCAGGAAGACGATCATCCCGCAGGCGTAGCCCACGGCCAGGGACGCGCCTGCCAGGGTGCGCAGCTTCGAACCGAGTTCGTGCCCGATGTAGGAGTACAGAGCGCCGGTCACCACGTAGCGGCGGGCGAACGGCACGATCGCCAGGCCGATGAACGTGACGATGACCGTACCGGCGAGGACGGAGACCCAGGCACTGGAACCGGCTACCCCACCGGCCAGCGCGCCGACGGTGGCGGCCATGAGCACCGGGCTGAAGGTGACGACGGCAAGGCCCAGGGCCTTGGGCAGGCTCAGCGTCCCCTGCTGCAGTCCGCTGAGTTCTTCGTGGCCGTCTGGTGCGTGTTCGGCGACGTTCGACGACATCTCTTCTCCTCGTGAGGCGTTTGCTCAGTCGAGGAAGTATTGAAGTGACCTGGGTGACAGGATTATCCCTTATCGCGCAAAAGCGTTCGCGACATTGCTGAGTTCGGCAAGGCCCGGTCTGACGGCGAACGGGAGTCCGCTTCCCATGTCGACGCTGCGACGACTCCCGGTCCTCTGTGCAGGCGCGAGGGCCTGCGTGGCCGGGATGCTGGTGACCGAGGTCGCCGCGGGTGCCCAGGCGCTCGCAGCGCCAGCGGCGAGCACAACTGTCCGCGCGCCCGTCCGCCGCGCGGCGGACCGCTGACGCACCTGCCTATGGGCTCAGAGGGGAGATCCGTCGAAGGCCTGCTCCTCCTGCAAGGTGAGATCCCGTTCCTCCGTCGCGCCCTGGAACAGCTCGGAAAGGCGAAGCGCGACGGACAGTTCGTCCCGCACGGAGGTGATCGATGTGCCCAGCCACTTCTCCACCGAGCGGAGCCGGTAGGCGACCGTCCGTTCGTGCACTCCGATGACGGCTGCGGCCGACGCTGCGTTCTGGCCGCTGGCGAAGTACGCACGCAACGTTTCCCGCAGGACCACTGCACGTTCCCCAGGGCCGTAGAGCGGGCCGAGTTCCTGCCGCACGAAGCTCCGCACTGCGGGAAGGTCCCGCAGAACGAGGGCCTCCAAGGCAACCTTGCGGTACCACGTGATCGGCTGACCCTTGATCCTGGCGACGCGGTAGGCCTGCCAGGCCTGCCGGTGGGTCAGTCGCATCCCCTCGACGTCGTTCATGTACTCCCCGCAGGCGAGGTGGGTGCCCGAGGGCAGGCTCAGCCGCGACAGGTCGTCGTCGCCGGACGCCTTTCCTGCCGGCCGGCCGATCCAACCCAGCACCGTTCCCGCGGTCCCCGTGACAGTCAGCGACTGCCAGCCCAGCGTGTTCGTCAGCTGCTTGAGGGCCGCCTCCGGTGCGTCGCCCCAGACGACGATCCCCAGGTGACGTCCACGGAGGGAGTAGCCGAGCGCTGCTTCGTCGACCGGGATCCCGGCGAGCAGGTCCCGCACCAGGGCGCGCCGCTTGCGGTCGCGCCCGTGGAAGTAGAAGGCGTTCCGCTCCTTCTGGTACGCATCGATGATCGAGGCGGCGACGCGATCGTTCCACGCGAAGTGGTACTGGCTGGCGTGGCGCAGCACCGGCAGCCGCTGGCCCGCGTCGGGCAGCAGCTCATCGGCGACCTCGAGGAAGCAGTCCCACGTCGCGGCCTGGCCCACCCGGGAGGTCCGCAGCAAGGCGTGGAGATCGATGTCGGCCTGCGCCGCAAGCCGAGCCTCGCGCAGGATGCGGTCGGATGCCTGCTCGGGAGGGGTCCGCCCCTCCACGAGACCGTCCAGGATGTCGCGGAGGGACGCTGCGATGGCGTCGCTCTCGGCATCTCCCAGGACTGGGTCGTCGAGCTTGTAGAACTCCGGCACTTCTTCCCGGAGACGCCGGACGATCGTCTCCGTCAGCGCCGGCAACCGGGCTTCGACTCCCTGGGCCAGCATTCGCAGGTCGTCCTCGAGTGTCACGCTCGCAGACTACGACCGCCGCTCCCATGCGCGTCTCATGTGCACTGATGGTGCATCCGTGGACTGATGCTTGCGGGTTCTGACAACAGCGGTGGCTCCACCATTCACCAGAATCCGGGTGACCGCCGACGAACTGGAGGAATCCCCATGACCACGATCAGGTCCGCCACTGCACAGACCGCGACGCTCGAGACCTGGCAGCCCGAGGGGGTCACCGTCCACAGCGGAGAGCCCGCTGGGCGCGGCTTCACCCTCTTCGAGGACTTCACGGACGGCGCCCGGGGATGCGGCTTCTTCGAGTGCGACCCCGCCAAGACCACCTACGAGCTCACCGAGAACGAGATGATCTACGTCCTCGAGGGCGAGGCCCGGATCGAGCTCGAGGACGGCAGCTTCGTCGAGGTCAAGCCCGGGGACGCTGCCTTCCTCCCCAAGGGACACACGTCCACCTGGACGTTCAAGACCCGCTTCAAGGAGTTCTGGGTCCTCGCGGACTGACACCTTCCAGGTCCGCTCGGAGCCGCGGGGCCCACGGGGGGCGCCGCGGCTCCGCTGCGTCATCCGCCAGCTGAGTCAAGAAGTTCGGCGCGCAGCTGGCGGCTGGCTATGGCAAGTGCATGCCTGGCGCCGAGCGTGCGCTCGGCCTCGACGACGGTGTCCGCCAGTACGATCAGGCCCTGCTCGTGACGACCGGCATCACGATGGGCGAGCGCCAGCTCGTAGCGTGCCTCCAGGGTTTCGGGAGCGGACGACCCGAGCGAGCGCTCATGTGCCAGCAGGACCCGCTCGAAGTGGGGCAGGGCCTCGGACACGCAACCCCTGCTCTGCAGCACCACCGCGAAGTGGCGACGGAGATCGACGGTCCTCGTGTGCTCCGTGCCGTGTACCCGCTCGAACTCCTCGAGGGTGCGCTGCAGCAGCTCCACGGCGGCCGGCGGGAAGGTTGTGGCGTCCCTGAGCTCGGTGACCGAGTGGGTCGCGGCACGCTGCGCTTCGGGCTCGTAGCTCATGCTCATCCCCCTGCCTACCGCCGACGTCGGCGATCTTGCGTGCGTTCACGGATCCGCGCAACTACCCCGCCGGCCTGGTGGCTTTCTGCATAGGTCCCCAAGGGGCGCGCGACGGAGAGTCGAGGTCGGCCCCTGTGATCTCGCTCGATCGAGAGCATCCGACCTCGTCGGGTTTGTCACGGGGGCTCCACGATCTCAGAGGAGAACCATGCCGAACATCGCCGTCGTCTACTACTCATCGACCGGGAACGTCCACCAGCTGGCCACCGCTCTGGCCGAGGGAGCAGAGGAGGCGGGCGCCGAGGTGCGGCTGCGCCGCGTCCCCGAGCTCGCTCCGCAAGAAGCGATCGACTCGAACCCGCTCTGGCGGGAGCACGCCGAGGCGACCACCGACATACCCGTGGCGACTCCGGCCGACCTCGAGTGGGCCGACGGCTACGCGCTGGGAACCCCTACGCGGTTCGGGACGCCCGCGGCCCAGATGAAGCAATTCATCGACACGCTCGGCGGACTGTGGGCGACCGGCAAGCTGGCCAACAAGGGTGCCACCGCGTTCACCAGCGCCCAGAACGTCCACGGAGGGAACGAGTCGACGATTCTCACGCTGTTCAACGTGTTCTCCCACTTCGGCGCGGTGATCGTGCCGCCGGGTTACACCGATCCGCTCCTGTTCGAGGCCGGCGGCAACCCCTACGGCATCTCCACCGCCTCGGGTGGCAAGTCCACCACCGCCTCCGACGCGGAACTCATCGCGGCGCGGTACCAGGGCCGCCGACTGGCCGAGATCACGGCCAAGCTCGCTGGCTAGCTAGTCGCCGCCGGGTGGGTGGAGGGCGATCCACAGCTCGGCACGCGCGCCGGGGTCCTCGAGGTCGCGGCCGAGGAGGTCGGCTGCCCGGTGCACGCGCTTGCGCAGCGTGTGCCGGTGCACCTTGAGCTGCGCGGCTGCCGGCTCCCACTGTCCGTGGTGAGCCAGCCACACCCTAATGGAGCGGACCAGGTCTCCCGCTCCCGCCCGGTCCGCGGCGACCAGCGGAGCGAGCAGCGCGTCCGCGAAGGCTCGCGTCGCGGTGGACTCCAGAAGGCCGCCCAGGCCGGGAACGGCGAGATCGGGAAAGGCGACGATCCCGCCCTCCCGGCTGCGGCCGTACTCCGCGGCCTGCCGTGCCTGCTGGACGCCCTCGGCGAGCCGTGCCCAGGCCACCGGCCGGGACGAACCGATCGCCGCACCTCGTAGCCGGGCCGCCAGGACACCGAGCCGCACCGGTAGGGGCCCCTCGGCCGAGACGAGGACGACGAGCGCCTCGTCGAGCTCCGCGGAGAACAGCGGCTCGTGCTCGTGGGCGGCGGCGTCGGCGGCGACGTCCACCGCGGCGGAGCGATGCTCCTCACCACCCAGCACAGCGACGACGTGCAGCGGCTCTTTGGGCAGCTGCTGACCGAGTTCGCCGGCCACGGCCGCGACCGTCCGCTCCTCCCCGGCCAGCAACAGCCGCAGCAGCGCCGCGCGCAGCGCCGCCGTCGCGCTGTCCAAGGCTCTGGACTGCTCCATCCGCAGGGTCAGCAGCAGGGCGGTCGCGTTGACCACGTGCCGGTCCGCCGGCGGGAGCGGCCCGGAGCGGCCGACGGCGAGGAAGCCGCGCGTGCGCGACCCGGTGCCCAACGACTGGATCAGCACCGTCTGCTCCGGGTCGCTCAGCGCGGCACTGGCAGGCGCCCGCATGCCGCGCAGCCGGTCCAGCTCGGCCTGCAGCCCCGAAGCTCGCCGGGCGGCCGCGCGCGGAGCGGCTTCCACGGAGGCACCCACCGCGTCCAGCAGCAGGGCCCAGCCGCCGATCGATCGGGCCAGCCGGCCGAGCACCGCCGCCGGAGCACCGGGAGCCAAGGCTGCCCTGGTCAGCTCCTGCTGGGTGGTGGCCGCGCGGGCGACCGCGGCGTACTCGTCGGCTGCCAGGGCCGCCGACACGCCGCGCGAGATCGCGATGAAGGGCGTTCGGTGAGGCACTTCGAGCAATGGGAGGCCGGCGTCCTCGGCAGCCTCCACGAGAGCGGCAGGCACGACGTCCTGGCCGACCCCGATACCGAACCCCAGCGCGGCGACGCCGGCGCGGACCAGCCGGCGCACGTACGGTTCCGCCGCCTCTCCGTGGTCCAGCGCGAGCCCTGTCATGAGCAGCAGCTCCCCGCCCTCCAGGAACGGAGTGGGATCCGCCAGTTCGCTCACGTGAACCCAGGACAACGGCCGGTCCACCGGAGCACCTGCGCTGAGCAGGCGCAGGCCGAGTTCGGGCTGGGCGACCAGATCGGCGACGGTGACCGGCACGCGAGCTCCTCTCACACTGCACGACGGCCGGTGCCGCAATGGACATCCAGAGGGGCACGGCGCGCCGATCCGGACAGTACTCGCAGCCGTGCGTGCAGCTGAGACTCGATGCGCGTCCGTTCACCCGTCGAGGTCAGGAGTCGCCATGACCGATCTGCTTGCACCCCAGTCCTCCCCGACCCAGGAACGACGGCTGGTCACCGAGATCCCGGGCCCGCGGTCGCGAGAGCTCATGGCCCGTCGTTCGGCGACTGTGTCTGCCGGCGTCGGCACCACGCTCCCGGTCTTCGTCGAGCGTGCCGGCGGCGGCGTGGTTGTGGACGTCGACGGGAACTCCCTCATCGACCTGGGGGCGGGTATCGCCGTGGTCAACGTCGGCAACGCCGCCCCGCGCGTGGTGGCCGCCGTCCAGGAACAGGTCGCCTCCTTCACCCACACGTGCTTCATGGTCACGCCGTACGAGGGCTACGTCGCCGTCTGCGAGGAGCTGGCCAGGGTCACGCCGGGCGACCACGAAAAGCGCTCCGCGCTGTTCAACTCCGGCTCCGAGGCCGTCGAGAACGCAGTCAAGATCGCGCGGGTGGCCACCAACCGATCGGCAGTCATCGTCTTCGACCACGCCTACCACGGCCGCACGAACCTCACGATGGCGCTGACGGCTAAGAACATGCCGTACAAGAACGGGTTCGGGCCGTTCGCCCCCGAGGTCTACCGGGTGCCGATGTCCTACCCGTTCCGCGATGCCGACGGCTTCTCCGGCGCGGAGGCGGCGGCCCGCGCCATCCGCCAGATCGAAACCCAGGTCGGCGCCGCGAACGTGGCCGCAGTGCTCGTCGAGCCCATCCAGGGAGAGGGCGGCTTCGTCGTGCCGGCGCCCGGCTTCCTGCCCGCGGTGGCCGAGTGGTGCAGCCGTGCGGGTGCGGTCTTCATCGCGGATGAGGTGCAGACGGGCTTCTGCCGCACCGGCGACTGGTTCGCCAGCGAGCACGAGGGAGTCGTGCCCGACCTGATCACCCTGGCCAAGGGCATGGCCGGCGGCCTGCCGCTGGCCGCCGTCACCGGCCGCGCCGAGCTGATGGACGCCGTCCACACCGGCGGACTCGGCGGCACGTACGGCGGCAACCCGCTGGCCTGCGCCGCCGCGCTGGCCTCGATCGAGACGATGCGCGAGCTCGACCTCGCCGGTGCTGCCCGCGCCATCGGCGACACCATGCTGCCCCGGCTGCGCGCGCTTCAGGCACGGTTCCCCACCATCGGCGACATCCGTGGCCGCGGTGCCATGATCGCCATCGAGCTGGTCAAGCCGGGCACGACCGAGCCGGACCCCGCGCTGACGGCGGCCGTGGCCAGCCACTGCCACGCCCAGGGCGTCGTCGTCCTCACCGCCGGCACCTTCGGCAACGTGCTGCGGTTCCTGCCGCCGTTGGTGATCGGTCCGGACCTGCTCTCCGAGGCGCTCGACGTGCTCGACGCCGCGTTCGCCGCGGTGTCGTGACCGCCGCCCCGCTACGCGAACGGGTCCGGCTCCGTCAGGCGTCAACCGGGGCCGGCCCGATGGTCGGCGTGGTTGTCGAGTGGCCTGGCGAACGGCCGCTGCTCGCCGACGTCGTCCCGGTTTTCGAACGACTCGGCGTCCGTGTCGCGAACGCGCTGTCCCTGCCGGACGACGACGAGTCGGCGACCCCCCTGGACCTGCTCCTGCCCGACGGCGTGGCGCCGGCAACCGCGCTGCAGGCGCTGGACGCGGCGCTCGCTGCGGCGTGGGCCGGGGAGACCGAGCTGGACGGCCTGGCCCGGCTCACCGTGACGGAGGGCCTGCCGGTGCTCCAGGTCGGCGTGCTCCGTGCGGCATGCCGCTACCTGGCACAGACCGGCACGGGGCTGTCCCGCGGCTACATCGAGGAGACGGTCCTGGGCGCGCCGCGGTTCGCGCGGGCGCTGGTGCGGCGCTTCTCCGCGCAGCACGACCCCGACGCCCTCGACGCCGCGGTCGACGCCGCGGCGGGCGAGGAACTCGACGAATTGCTGGGCCAGACCACGAGCCTCGACCAGGACCGCATCCTGCATGGGCTGCGCGACGTGCTCGACGCCGTCGTCCGCACCAACGCCTTCCAGGACCCCAACGGGCGGCCACCGGCCCAGCTCGCGCTCAAGATCGCCTCGCCCCGGCTTCCCTTCCTCCCCCCGCCCCGGCCCTGGGTCGAGACGTTCGTCCACTCCCCCACCGTCGAAGGGCTCCATCTCCGCGGGGGTCCGGTGGCGCGTGGCGGCATCCGCTGGTCCGACCGCCCCGAGGACTTCCGTACCGAGGTCCTGGGCCTGCTCAAGGCGCAGCTGGTCAAGAACGCGGTCATCGTGCCGGCCGGAGCCAAGGGTGCGTTCATCGTGCGTGCCGACCTGCGTGGGTGTGACCGGGCTGCTGTGCGTCAACAGGTGGCGGCGGCCTACCGCTCATTCGTCTCCGGGTTGCTCGACATCACCGACAACCGCGTCGAGGGCCGTGTGGTTCACCCAGCACGCACGGTCGTGCTCGACCAGGACGATCCCTACCTCGTCGTCGCTGCCGACAAGGGCACCGCGACCTTCTCCGACCTGGCCAACACGCTCGCGATCGAGCGCGGTTTCTGGCTCGGTGATGCATTCGCCTCGGGCGGATCGGCGGGCTACGACCACAAGGCCATGGGCATCACCGCGCGCGGCGCCTGGGTCTCGGTGCGCCGCCACCTGCGCGAACTGGGCATGGACGTCGACACCGACGAGATCACAGCGGTCGGCATCGGTGACATGTCCGGCGACGTCTTCGGCAACGGGATGCTGCTGTCGCACCAACTCCGCCTTGTCGGTGCGTTCGACCACCGGCACGTGTTCCTCGACCCGGACCCCGATCAGGCGGCCTCCTTCGCCGAGCGCCGCCGCCTGGCCGCGCTGCCCGGCTCGTCGTGGGCCGACTACGACAGCTCGGTGCTCTCTCCAGGCGGCGGCGTGCACCGGCGCGACGCGAAGGTGGTTCCCCTCTCCCCCGAGGTCCGCCACCGACTGGGCATCGAGGCGACCGAGCTCACGCCGGACGAGGTCGTGCGGGCGATACTGCGGGCGCCGGTCGACCTGCTGTGGAACGGCGGCATCGGCACCTACGTCCGAGCCGACGACGAGACGGACGCTGCTGTCGGCGACAGAGCGAACGACCGGGTCCGGGTGACCGCGGGGACGCTGCGCTGCCGGGTGGTCGGCGAGGGCGGCAACCTCGGGTTGACCCAACGCGCGCGGATCGCCGCAGCCCGCGCCGGGGTGCGGCTGCACACAGACTTCATCGACAACTCGGCCGGCGTCGACACGTCCGATCGAGAGGTGAACCTCAAGCTCCTCCTGGCCGGACCGGTGCGGGACGGCGAGTTGACCGGCGTCGAACGCGATCAGTTGCTGCACGACCTGACCGACGAGGTGGCTGCGGCGGTGCTCGCCGACAACGCCCACCAAGCCCGCGCCCTCACCGTCTGCGCCGACCAGGCACCCTTCCTGCTCGATCGGCACGCCGCACTCATGCGGAACCTCGAGCAGCAGGCCGGTCTCGACCGCACGCTCGAGCACCTGCCGTCGGAAGCCGACATCGAGCGGCTACGCGCGGCAGGTGGCGGGCTGACCCGCCCGGAGGCGGCGGTGCTCCTCGCGTACTCCAAGAACCTGGTGCGGAAGGAGCTGCTGAGCAGCGACGTCCCCGAGGACCCGGCGCTCGGTGCGGTGCTGGGGCGCTACTTCCCCCAGGTGGTGCGCGAGCGCTGGCCAGACCGGATCGCTGCCCACCCGCTGGCTCGTGAGATCACCGCCACGCAGCTGGCCAACGACCTGCTGAACCGGGTCGGGCCGGGGTTCCTGCACCGGTTGGAGGAGCGGCATGGCGTGCCCACGCCGGTCGCGGCTCGAGCGTTCGCGGTCGCCGAGCAGGTTCTCGGGCTGGATCCGGTGTGGGCCCTGCTCGACGAGGACGTCCCGCCCGCGGTCGAACGACTCGCGCTACCAGAAGTGCATCGGGTAACCGAGCGGGTGGCGGACGCGCTGCTGCGCCGCCATCCCGCACCGTCGTCGCTCACCGCGGCCGCGCCAGGCCTGGCCCGGCTGGCCGCGCGCGTCGTCGAGGGTGACCCCGAGCGGGCCGACCAGTTGTTGGCGGCGGGCGCTCGTCCCGCGCTGGCCCAGAGCGTCGCCGTCCTGGTCCGCCGGGCGGAGGCGGTCGACCTGGGGTGGGTGGTCGAGCGAACCAGACTGCCGGTCGAGGCGGTGGTCGCCGGCCACCTCGCACTGGCCAATGCCCTCGGGCTGCCGGGTGCCCGCGCGGGCGCGGTGGAGGCGCCTGGCGACTCGTCCTGGGTCCTCACTGCCAAGACCGCACTACGCGAGCAGTTCGACAAGCACGCCCGCGCGCTGACCGCAGCGATGCTCGCATCCGACGACGGCGTCGACGGCTTCCTCACCCGGCACGCGGCGGCAGTCGACCGGTTCGCCGCCGTCCGGAGCGCGGCTTCGACAGCCCGGGACGACGCCGTCGCCCTGCTGGTCGTGCTCACCAACGAGCTGTACCGACTTCGGCAGAGCGCGGCCTGATCCCGCCCTTGCCGGACCACGCCGAGGCCCCGGTCCGACCGGACCGGGGCCTCGGTTCGTGGGCTCAGACGTCGATGCCGGTGAGGACGAGCACCCGTTCCTCGGTCAGGTCCTCCATCGCCGCGTGCACGCCCTCGCGGCCGGTCCCGGAGTCCTTGAGGCCGCCGTAGGGCATCTGGTCGGCGCGGAAGCTGGGAACATCGCCGATGACAACCCCACCGACCTCGAGCTCGCGAGCAGCGCGGAATGCCAACTGCAGGTCGCGGGTGAAGACGCCTGCCTGCAGACCGAAGCGGCTGTCGTTGACCCGGCCGAACGCCTCGTCCACTGTGTCGACGACGTCGAGGACGACGACCGGCCCGAAGATCTCCTCGCACGCCACCTTGGCGGTCGCAGGGACGTCGGTCAGCACGGTGGGCGCGTAGGCGGCACCGGCCCTGGTGCCGCCGGTGAGCACCGTGGCGCCGGCGGCGACCGCCTCCTCGACCCAGGTCTCCACCCGGCGGGCGGCCGCCTCGTCGATCAGCGGGCCGACATCGGTGGCGTCGTCCGCGGGATCACCGGTGCTGAGGTTCTGCACAGCCTCGACAACCCGCTCGGTGAGGATTCCGGCGACGTCGCGGTGCGCGAAGACCCGCTGCACCGAGATGCAGGACTGACCGGCCTGGTACATCGCAAAGGTCGCGATGCGGGACGCAGCCCAGGCGAGAGCATCATCGTCCTGGTCGGGGGCCACGACGACGGCAGCGTTCCCTCCGAGCTCCAGGGTGACGTGCTTGCGGGGCACGGCATCACGGATCGACCAGCCCACGGGCACCGAGCCGGTGAACGAGACGACGGGCAGTCGGGGGTCGCGGACCATCTCGCCGGCGACGTCGTTAGTCACCGGGAGGACCGACCACGTCCCTGCCGGAAGATCCGTCTCGCCCAGGATCTCACCGAGCAGCAATGCCGTCAGTGGGGTCGCGGGGGCAGGCTTCAGCACGATCGGCGCGCCGACCGCGATCGCTGGCGCCACTTTGTGGGCGACAAGGTTCAGCGGGAAGTTGAACGGTGCGATGCCCAGTACCGGGCCCCGGGGTGCACGACGCACCAGGGCCATGCGTCCGGTTGCGGCGGGATCGGTGTCCAGCCGCTGCAGGCTGCCCGACCAGCGGCGGGCCTCCTCGGCGCCCCAGCGGAAGGTGGAGACGGCGCGGTTCACCTCCAGCCGGGCCCACTTCAGCGGCTTGCCCGACTCCGCGGTGATCAGGGCGGCGACCTCCTCGGCACGCTCGCCCAACCGCCGCGAGACGTGATCGAGAGCCGCGGCGCGCCGGTGTGCCGGCGTGGCCGCGCAGGCGGCGAGTGCATCGTGCGCGGCGGCCGTCGCTGCCTCGACGTCCTCGGGCGTAGCCAGAGTCGTGCGGCCGACCACGCGGCCGTCGTGCGGCGAGACGACCTCTAGGATTTCGGCGCCGGAGCCCGGCTCGCCGGCGATCCAGTACGGCGTGACCGTCATGTTTTCTCCTCGGTCGAAGGCAGGGTGGCGAGTCGAGGCTCACGTATCACGCAGTCGCGTGCGAGGTGCCAGGATGTCCACCCATGCAGCCAGAGGACGCCTGACCGGCCACGGTCCGTGGATCGATGGTCCGAAGCGACGGAATCTTGCCGGTGCCCGCAGACCGGCGTGTTCTCGCCGTCCACGTCGGCGGGCGTTCCTGTCCCTGACAGCAGCGCAGCCGCGGAAAGAGCGCGGCAGTCTTTCGGGCCGCCACCTAGGGAGCCGCAACGAGCCATCTGCGACGACCTCTATGCCCGGCCCCCGTCCAGGCCGTGTGCATCCCCTCCAGCAGAGATTGGTCTGACGCACACCCCGCCCCCTGTCGCCAGTAGGTGCTCGACGGGGCCCCGGCCCGCCCACTTGTCCGAAGCGGAGTTGCCGGGTGCGTGTTGAGCAAGCGGAAGCTGCAGCGCCACTGCGACGGCGTCCCGGTGCGCGTACACGACGACGGCGGCATCCCCAACCTCACCGGCGCAGCTCGGCCGGGTGTGAGCGCGCGACGCCCGAGGTAAGCAGCGCCGGGGGCCGCCGGCCGGTGGCCCAGGACGACGTCATCGAAGGAGCCACGGCAATGGACGACATGACGCACGGGTTTGGCCCGATCGAAGGCGCCGACCATGGTTTGGCCGACGGCGAGGGCGGGCCCGCGGATGACGGCGCCATGGACGTCGGTGCCGCGGGAGGCGGGCACGGACCCGCGGACGGTGGTGCGGCAGGTGGCGGCTCGGACGGCGGTGCCGACGGCGGTGCCGACGGAGGTGCCGACGGTGGCGCCGACGGCTCGGCCTGACCGAACGCGTGATCCCGCGGGGCGGGGCGGAGCAGCTGCACCGCCCCGCCTCGCGGCGGTGCATCGACATGGACCAGGGGTCCGTCGTCGACTGGGCGCTCGGCCGAGTCCTTGATGTACTCGCACATCGCCACGGCAACGACAAGGAGCAGCTGACCGCCAACCGCTATCGGGTCATCCATCGCGGGCGGCTTTCGACATGACTGCGGCGCCGTCGACTGAGTGACTGACGACTTGGCAGCCGTCCGGTGGGATGCAGGAAGTGGCTGCGCTCGGCACGGCCGCGGACCCGCCGCTTCTTAGGGGCCGGCGGTCTTGCCACGCCGTGAGCCGGCTCCTAGCTGGCGGGTCCAGGCGTCGCCGAGCGGCCGACCTTGCAGCCTCCGCTATGTGGGCTCTGCGGCCACCTCGCCCATTGCCCATGCATAGCTCACCTGGACCAGGTGCCAGACAACTTCGAGCTCACCACGGTCTCGGGGGCCGAAGACAAGGAAAGCGTTTTGAACGGGATGAGGCACGCCCCATCCGCTACGGGTGGCGGCATCCCTCGCCCAATCTGGAAGGGAGAGATGCAGACTGCCGTCGTGATGGGGGTGCAGGTGCATGAACTCGCGGCCGCCCTGAAACCGGTCGGGAGAAGCAGATCCGACGTTCTCCGGCAGGTGCAGAGCACGGGCATGCTTAACGGAAACTAGCGTAGGAGCCATGTAGACATAAGGCAATGCGCGCATCCGCGACCAAAGTTCCTCTTGCACCATGACAGGAGCAATTTGCGACCTTTGGGCGTGCGGAGCCGGTCCAACAACCTCAGGTGCTGGGCCAGGGCGTTGCGGAAGGGCGCTAGGGGTAGCCATATTCGTCAACCTACTATCCGTCGGCGGCCCGTAGCCGAAGAGCGCGCCTCCCCTAGGTCGTTCACTACCGAGTCGTGAGTGGGCCGTCGACGCGAGACCGGTGAGGTTTCTGCGCCCGTTCTACACAGCCGCTTCTCAGTACCGCACCTGCCTACATGGCCGGCGCATCGCTGAACCTCGTCCGGCTCGGCGACGAGGTCGACGACCTGCGCGGAGCAGCGGCAGAAGTCGCCGTCCGTGTTCCCGAGCACGGCCCTCGTTCGTCGGCGGCAGCTCTGCGACCTTCGCAAGATGCCTCTCCTCGTGACGACCTAAGGATCCGAAGCGAACGGTCGCAGGCTGCTCCGGCGGGGCGCGAGAATTCGGCATCACCTGGGCGACGACGGCCTATCTGGGTGGGCCCACCTGTGGTGACGGCGGTCACGTCCGCCGACCTTGCTGACAGAACGTCCATTGCCTTAGCTTCTATCCGGGTCTCGAGTGCCAGCGTCAAGCCCCGGCTCGCTGGCCGGCAACCCTCCGCTGCGGTGGGGTGCCCCGGGTGACGACCTGGCCCTGTCGCCGGCAGGGCAAGCGCAGCGACCAACCTGGCCGTCCTGCGCGCCGCAGCGACGTCCTGGAGACGCCTTGTCCCACCAAATGTCCCGGCCACTCCCCCGCCGCCTGCGAGGCGGCGCCCTGGCGGCGACTCGCCCGACCGGTCCCATGCCCATACGCGGATCGCTCTCCGGGATGGGGCCGACGGTGTCCTTCGAGTTCTTCCCACCTAAGGCGCCGCGCGGTGCGGCCGAGCTGTGGAGTGCGTTGCGCGAGCTCGAGCGCCTACAGCCATCGTTCGTGTCGGTGACCTACGGTGCTGGCGGCTCCACGCGGGAGGGCACCCTGGCGGTGGCCGAGCAGATCGCGACCGAGACGACCATGACGCCGCTGGCGCACCTGACCGCGGTCGACCACAGCGTGGCCGAGCTGAGGCAGACAATCGGTCGGCTGGCGGCGGCTGGGGTGCGCAACGTGTTGGCCCTGCGCGGCGATCCACCTGGAGCTGATCCGCAGGCCGAGTGGGTGGCCCACCCGCATGGGCTGCGCTACGCCGCCGAGCTGGTGGAGTTGGTGCGCGCGATGGGCGACTTCTCCGTCGGCGTCGCGGCCTTCCCGGAGAAGCACCCGCGCTCCCCTGACCTCGCGACCTGTGTCGAGAGGTTCGTAGCCAAGTGCCGTGCGGGGGCGGACTTCGCGATCACCCAGATGTTCTTCCGCGCCGAGGACTACTTGCGGCTGCGTGACCAGGTGACCGCCCGGGGCTGTGACGTACCGATCATTGCCGGCGTCATGCCTGTCACCAACGTCCGCCAGATCGCTCGCATCGTGCAGCTGTCGGGCCAGGGCTTCCCCCGCAAGCTCGCAGACAGATTCGCCGCCCTGGACGGCGATCGGCCGCAGGACCGCGCTGCGGTGCGCGCTTACGGCATCGCGGTGGCTACCCAGCTATCGCAGCGGCTGATCGACGAGGGTGCGCCTGGCCTGCACTTCATCACCATGAACAAGGCAGCAGCCACCACTCAGGTCTGCGCCAACTTAGGCCTCAGTAATGCGCCAACGCTGGCCGCGTCGGGCGCCGCTGCGGCTCGAGACGTCGCCTAGACACGACGCCAAGGCGCGGGCCTGCGGGACAGCCCCCAAGAACCTCAGTGGTAGACCGCCAATCCGTGACGGCTCGACGACGCTGTTTTCCCAGGTCAAGCGAGCGAGGTCCGCACACTGCCAGGCCGTCATGATCGCGTTCGTGGCGGTTCGCCAGGGTCCGCAGCAGGCACTTGAGCAGCTAATTCACGCTGTTCCGAGACGACGGCGGACGTCGGTGGACGGCCACGGATTCACCACAACTGCAACCAGAACGGCCAACAAGTGAGAGCCCCCTCCGCAAGAGGTGCTGGCGGCCAATCTTCCTCGCAAGCAACGGTCGCGACCGCTACGGCTACAAGCTGGCCTACGAGCAACTCCTTCGGCTCTCCAAGACCGCGAGCCTTCCTGCCGGCGTGAGCCCTCACAGCCTGCGCCACAGCTACGCGACCGAAGCGCTGCGCCTAGGCGCCACGCTGCAAGACGTGCAGGACGCGCTCGGCCACGCCGACCCGCACGACGCGGCGCTACGACAAAGCCGTCACAACCTCGACCGCTCCCCCAACTACCTACTCGCCAGCGCACTCACAAGGGCCCACTGAGCCTGTGACACCCCCTCTGAGCAGCGGAAACAGGTACGCTCAACCTGGTCGATTGGGTGCCGAGAAAAATCTAAAAAAAATCTTGGTCGAAGCGAGGGATCTCCCTGAGGGCCGGACTTAAGAGGGACCAAGCAGCGAAGTTCGTTGCTTGATGCCTCGCTCCGGAGACCGCGCATGAGCCAGCCGCCCCACCTCGCCGGTGGCTGGAGCGCGCGTGAGGAGGACTTAGAACCCCCACAGGGCCTCGAGAGCGACGAAGAGCGACTCCGACGCGAAGACCGCCTCGTTGACGAGGACCGCCACCCAGACGGCGACAGACTCGACCGAATGCTCGGAGACGCAGACCTCCTGCTCAATCTCCAGCTCAGCAACTACTCCCCCAAGGTCTGGAAGCCCATCGCCGAAGAGTTCGCTCGGTACGGCTACGCGGTGATCAGCTCATGGATCCGGCGGGGATTGATCTTCGGCATCGTCACGAAGGCTACCAACTACGGGTTCACGCGAGACTTCGACGAGCGGATCCAGGGCCGCGAGGACGTCCACGACCTAGCGAGCTTCACCGTCGTCAACGCCTTGGACAAGTTCCTCGAGATCGCCCTGAAGAATCACAGCTGGGACCCGAACAAGGGGGCCAGTCTCAAGACCTACTTCATCGGTCAGTGCAAGTGGCAGTTCCCCAACGTCTACAAAGAGTGGCGGCGCACTCAGAAGCGACGGCCCCCTTCGGACTCGCTTGACGACCTGGTCGAGCGCAACGTCTTCGCGCCGGCCCACAACAACGTCGAAGCGTCCTTCGATCGCGAGGCCGAAGTGACCGAGACGCTGGGCAGGATCGAGAGCGCCGAGGCTCAGTCCGCCCTCATCTACCAGGCCGAGGGGTACAGCTACGCGGAGATCGCTGTCTTCCTCAAGCTCGATAGCGCAAAGACCGTCGAGAACCTGGTCACCCGGTGGAAAGCACGTATCCGGGGGACCACACCCACGTCAGGAAGGCGGCAGTCGGCATGACCAAGAGGAGTCACCCCAGGACTTCAGTCACCAAGCTCATCGAGCGGTCGTCTCTGGGCAGCCCCCAAGCAAGCGCCGTGCGCCAGACCGTGCCTTCGTCGCTTGCCGCCAACCTCGTCTCGCGATCAGTCGACCGGGGCACGAAGCGGGATCAGTCAGGAAAGAAGGGCCACAGCTGAGGGATCGAAGCGCTCGACGGATGTATGAGCCGACAGGCGGATCCAACCCCGGCTCCGCCAGAAATGGAGGGTCATCATGGCTCGAGGCCACAACCGCAGCGCCATTACCGGGAGGTACATCTCTCGGGCGGCCGCTGCGCGGCATCCCCGCACCAGCGTCAGCGAGAGCGGAGCCAACCGCAGCAGCGGTACGCACCACCGCAGCGCCATCACCGGGAAGTACATCTCCGGCGCCGCAGCTGCGCGGCACCCGAACACCAGCGTGACTGAGAGAGGCTGAAGCCTCGTCGCCTGGTAGGCGAACAACGGAGCCCCCCGCACACCAATTGCGGGGGGCTCCGTTGTTGCCTGACTTCATATCAGTCACACCCGCGCGCCGGCCGCCGGGATCGCGCCGCTGGCGGGACTGAACGAACGGTGAGGGCTCCGACGCATAGAGTCGCCCGGTCCGAGTAGAGAGGTAGGTAGGCGGCTCGTGAACCTGCTCGACCGTATCGACCAACGTCTAAACGACACTCAATACCGCCTGCAGCAATCCGACTTCGAGGATTGCGCGGCCGCGCTCATCGGGCACGACTACCCAGGTCTCGTTCCCGTGACAGGCGGAACCGACCACGGCCTTGACGCAGAGCTCGTCAAACCCAACGGCCAGGTCCTCGGCCTCATCATCACCTCATCCCGCACATGGGAGGGCGCCAAGAAGAGCCTCCGCGGGAGCCTCGAGTCGGCCCGAGACCACAAGATGCGCGTCGACCAAGTCGTTGTGGCGAACCTAGCCGAGGTCAACCGGCAGAAGCGCATCAAGCTGGCCGCCATCGCCAAGGAGTTCGATTGCGATCTCATCCAGGTCTACGACCGCCCCTGGTTCGCCAACGCATTCCGCGACGACCCCGACTGGCGCCGGAGGATTTTGCACATCGAAGGCGGCGCGTTCAGCCTTTCCCGCACACCGCGCGGCGCACGCCCTGATGAGCACCAGCTCCCCACCGTCGGTCGCGACGAACTACTCGACCGCGCCGAGAACTCCGACCGGGACCTCATCCTGTGGGGGGTCCCCGGCGCCGGCAAGAGCCACGTAGCCGGACGGCTGGGCAGCGCGCTGTTCCTCGAACGGAACACCGCACCCGAACGACTACTGGATGACCTCCTCGCCACCAAACCGAAGCTCGTGGTCGTAGACGACGCCGGCGGCCGGTCCGAGGACGTCGAGCATCTCCTGCACGCTCGGCACGCAGAGAAGCTCCAGTTCCGGGTCGCCGTCACCTGCTGGCCACACGAGAGGGAAAGCGTCGCCGACCACCTGCCGGAGGCGCTTGCCCTCGAGGTGGACCTGCTCACCGTGGAGGAAATCGGAATCCTCCTTCGCGAGCGAGGCATCACCCGGACCTCGGTCATCGCTCAGCTGCTCCAGCAAGCCCAAGGGCGACCCGCATGGGCGCTCAACCTCGCAGACCTCCTCGTCCAGCAAGGTGCCTGGCAAGCCGTGTGGACCGGGCAAGCTCTCAGGGAGCAGATCCGGGCGTTCCTGCGACGGTCAATGGCGCCGGCTGAAGCCATCCAACTGCTCGCAGCCATCGCCCTCGTCAGCGACGCCACCGAGGACCAAGCGCGTACCATCGCGAAGCTATTCGAACTCACCCCTACTCAGTTCGAGGGGCTCATTCGCTCGGTCGCAATCGCCGGGCTCGTCGACGTCCGCCGCAACCGGCTGTGGAACTCTCCCGACGGGCGAACCTTCGATAGCTCCTACCGTGTTGTTCCGCGAACCATCGCAGCGAGCATCGTGGCCGACGTCTACTTCGCCGGCCACGCGACCGCCGTACGCGTCAGCGACGTCAAGAGTGCGCTGCCAGAACTCCTGCCAGGCATTCTGCAAACCCAGATCTACGCCGCGCTGCTCGGTGCCGAAGAGCCGATGGTTCCCACCGCAGAGGAACTTCTCGCCGTCCTGGCCGACCTGGGACTGGGCTCGGACGGCGACGAACTCCTGCGCACCTACGCACTCATCAACAGTGAGTGCACCCATTTCGCCTTCGACTACCTCATGCAGGCCGTGCAAGACGCGACCGAAGTAGACGATGAGCGGTCCGCCGTCGCCGCGACCAAGGTCCTCGCCGCGCGTGTCGCCGACTCGCTTCAGGCAGAGAATACCGAGTGCATCGCGCTCTTCTTCGCGTCACTGACCCACTTGGCTGCACGAGGGTGGGACTACACGACGGCCATCAAGACGGTGGTTGAGGATGTCCAGGACGCCCGGACCGGAGATTTCCCCACCGCGACGGCGATCGTGCACCTCTGCGCGGCAATGGCGAGCGACCAAGCCCAGGAACTGCCTGACCACGTCTGGCTCAAGCTCGCATGCCACGTGCTCCAGCCGACCTTCGACGGCAACTACATGAGCCCCGAGAAGGTGAACTCGTTCGTCCTGCAGTCATTCACCTGGCCCGAAGAAGACATTGGCGCCATGCATGAGGCGCTCGAACCCGAGCTGGTCAGTCGAATCGCCTCGGCCTCGAACGAAGAGCTCGCAGACCTCATCGAGGTCATGAGAAAATGGGCCCACATCGCCAGCGGATACCCTCTTCCAGTCCGTGGGGTCCCGAACCCAGGGCAGCAGACCGCGGCGCGACGGATCGCGGTCTCGATCGCCAAAGCCATCGCCCCGCTGATCGCCACGCCAGGCCTACGCGCAGTCTTCAACCGAGAAGCTTCCAGCCTCGAGATCATGCTCGACGAACCGGATGAGCTGTTCGCGGCGCTGACCGCCGAGCGCGACCTGTCCAAAGACTGGGAAGAGGACCGCCGCCTCCGAGAGGCTGAACTCGACCGAGCACTTGCTGCCTATATCGAGCAACCGCCCAGCGTCATCATGACGTGGCTCGCAGGCCACGACGCCGACCTCGCCACGGTCAAGGACGGCTCAGCAGCGTGGCGCGTCATGGTCCGCCTCTCCATGCGTTGCGACCCCGAGGCTTGGCTCCGTGCCGCTCTGGACCATGGACTGGGTCCCTCAGCCGGCCCGCTCATCAGTAGGTGCGTCGCCAACGGCATCATGACTGTTCCTCTTGCCACGGAGCTCCTCGGCGACACAGGCGGGAGAGGCTCCCTCATCAGCTCGGTGATCAGCGACTGCCAGGACGCCGAGCTCACGAGTCTGATCGTCGACGCCCTCACGGTCGAAGACATCGCGGGCCTCGACTCGTCCTACGCCATCCGTCACGCATCCGACTCCACCCGTCAGGCATTGTTCATCCACCCGGACCCCCAGGTTCGAAGCAGCGCGGCCGCGCTGTGGGCGGCCGAGATGGCGTACTCCTCAGAGGAGATGCCAGCCGACCCCGATTGGGCTACGGCCATGAGCGACCTCACCGTCCCATCAGGCACCACGCGCGACCACATGCAGTCCAAGGCGCTCGAGATACTCGCGAAGACGAACCCAGAGATCTACATGAGCCTGCTGGTCAAACACGTCGACGCGCTCGAGGGCAACGATGACTTCGACGAGTGGGAGGAAAGCGCGCGAAAGCTGAGCGGCGCGCACCGTTTCGAACTCTGGAACCGGGTGCGGGAGAGCCCGATGGCTAAGAACCTCTTTTGGGTCATCTCAGCCACAGATGTCGGATGGATAACCACGGCCGTATCCGACCCGACCTTCCCGGTGTCGCTCAGCAAGCTGCTGCACGCGACGCGGTTCCAGCACGGCAAGCGATACCCACTGGAGGTTCTTGCTGTCATGCTCCGACCGCTCAAGTGGCAGCCCGATGACCTTCTCTGGACCCTCGAGGTTGGAACGCACTCCGGCGAAGACCATGAACGGCTCGAACGGCACCTCAACGTGTGCCGTGACCTGGCCAAGTCACCCGAGCCGGACCTCGCGCGGCTCGGGGAGCGAGGCATCGAGACCTTCGAACCGCGTTTGGCTGAGGCGAAAGCTGCTGCACGACGGGCTGCGGTGCGGGGGACACTCGGCTACTGACACCGCCGAGCCGATCTTTCGGTCGGGGTCGCGTTTCCCCGCCGAACTGACTCGCGACTGCTGAGGGATTCGCGGTTCCAACCACCAACACCAGGTTGGTTGGATGGGGTCGTGAGCGACACTGAGCCCGAGCAGCTGTCCGATACGCCGTCACCCGAAGAGACGTCCGTAGAGCTTCCGCCGATGCCAGAGACGGTCATCGACCCGGAATTGTTCCGACTGACGATGACGGTGGTCGCGCACATGGACGCGATGGTGACCGAGTACTTCGCTCGAGACGGCTACAAGTACACGCCGTACCGGGAGAAGCGGCAGGTGAAGGCTTTCGACTCGGGTTGGCCGAACGTGTACTCCAAGGAGAAGGACGAGTCCCGTGTCGCGCCGGCGGAGTTGTTCGCACACAGGTCCAGCGCCATCGACCCGTTCACCTACGACGACGTCCCTGGCATGGCCGCGCTTAAGGAGTACGTCACCTCGACCGAGGCGGTGCTCGACAAGATTCGGCCGCAGAACGCCGCCGGCACCCTTCCAGACGAGCTGGCCGAGTCTTTGATGGACACGACCATCGTGCTGTTCCCGAAGAGCATCTACGACCGGGCGACCGCGCTCGACTTGGAGATGACCGACCCGGCCGTCTCCGACCTGTACTTGCAGCGGGAGAGGTCGTGGCTCGCGCCCACGTTGGAGTACCAGCTCGTGGTTCCTCTGCTGCTGACCGACTTCGACATCGGCGACGAGGGCCTTCAGGTGGACGAAGTCACGCGAATCGAGCGACTGCTCGACGACGACCTGCGACGCATCAGCGAGGTCGACCGGTTCACAGTGATGACCCCGCTCGCTGACGCGGCGAAGTGGGCCGTGGTCGTGGACATGCCTCCGATGGACAACATCGGAGAAGGCCGGATGCTGTTCACCCGGGACGCCCCCATCGACACCCGAGGTGTCGAGGCCGTCTGCGATGCCATCCGCATCGTCTCTCTCGCACGCCCCGGGTGGGCTCGCGTGTTCCGTCGCCCGCGTGACTGGGCGCGACACTGGGAAGATCACCTTCCGAACCTGGACCACGTGTTTACCGCTCGCCGCTATCCCTCGTACTTCGAGGACGGCGGCTGGCTCAAAGAGCACACGGGCGTGACCGCCGAGGAAGCAGCGCAGCTTCCGGCGATCGCGGCAGCTCTGAAGACCTCCAGTGCACAGGCAAAGCTGGCGTCCAGGCGGCTATCGATGGCGTTGCTTCGGGACACGCAGGATGACCAGCTCATCGATGCGTGCATCGGGCTCGAGGCCCTGCTCGGGCAGAAGGGCGCTGAAATTTCGTACCGAGTCTCGGTCCGCGCGGCTGCGCTTCTCGCCTCCAAGGCGGATGAACCTCGTGACCCCGAGCTCACGTTCAAGCTTGCCCGCAAGGTCTACGACCGGCGCTCCGAACTGGTCCACGGCAGCACCAGCGGCAAGCACGCAACGGTTCAGCCACAGGAGGACGGACCGGAGTTCTCCACCCACTCGGTTGCCGTGTGGATGGTCAGGGAGGTTCTCCGCGAGCGCCTCGTCCGGTCCGACTGGTCCGTCGAGGACCTCGACGCGATGGTCTTGAAGGGGTTGGCCCCGGCGAACCCGGCCGACCCGGAATCGGACACCGAGGACGCGCACGTGGCTGCGGCTGCGGCTGCGGCTGCGGCTGAGGAGTCGACCAGCGGAGACGGCTGAATAACCCGAGTGCAGACTCCATGAGACGTAGTAGCGAACGGTTTGCAAGCAGGTTGCTGGTCCCCTGGTGGGCCCTCAAGTTTGGATGCGAGGTTATTCCGATATGACAAATCATCGGCGTCGTCGGAAGCCCAATTACCCTCCGGAGTTCCAGGCGCTACTCGATAAGGCGCGGAAGGCCGAAGGGCCGTCGGCCCCGCGTAAACATCACCTCGTTCCAGCTTCCTACCTCCGACGGTGGGCAGACGACAAGCTAATACGAGTGCGGGACCTGGAGCGCGACCGGAGCTATTTGGCCGCTCCCGAGCAAGCAGCCCGTGAGACGGACTACTACAGCATGGCGTCCCCGGATATCGATCCCACCGAGGTGTCCCCGCTTTTGTTTGAGACGCTGCTGGGCGAGCTTGAGGGCAGGGCCGTGGGCACGATCGACAAATTGCTAATTATGCAACCTTGGGAGATTCCCAGCGAGGAGATGGCGTACTTCACGTGGTACTTGAGTTTCCAGGTCACGCGAGGTCATGCCTATCGTCAACAGATGACCTTCATAACGAATGATTACTTCCGCCTTCTTTATAGCGAGATTACAGACGAGGGCTTGCTCAAGATCTTGAGGAAGAACGGAGCGCCTGCCACAGCTGAAGACGTCGCCGCCGCCAGGAGGGGTGTCGAAGACCTACTTGCTGGCCGCTTGGAGATTCGACAGCAGGACGCCGCACTAGTCGGGTCGTCTGCAGAGAGCGCCGGGGCACTGGGATCGGCCCTATTGTCCCGCGACTGGCAGGTGTACAAGACGCCCAAGACACTCATCACATGTGACGAACCGGTCGTTCGGATCGGCGGGCCCGGTGATAAACGCGACGAGCGCTTGGGGCTGGGCGTTGCGCCGATCCTCGTATTCCCATTATCGCCGGAAGCTTTGCTTGTCATGAGCAAGGACGCCGACCGCCTACGCCCACCGTACGAGTTGGATCCAATCGAGTGCTCCGAGATAAATCGTGAAATCCTCGCTTCGGCCTCGCGCTGGGCGTTCGAAAGAGCCTCTAAGAGGCACACGGAGTTGCTTCAAGTTCCTCTTCGGTTTCCGCAACTCAAGCGGGAAGGTCCGCTGCCTATGGCAGAGGGCCAGGAACACCACGAGCTATACCGGATCTACTCCCCAACAAGGTGGGCCGGCGAAGAGCACCCGCCCCCTTGGCCGGTCAGCCGTTGGTTTCCCTAGCGACCAAGCCGCTCCCCTCCGAGCTCTCGCAGCTTCCCCGAGGTCAGTGACTTAAGACCGCTCAACCTCGGCTGGCCACGGCCGACGCCTCATGAACGGTCTCCGTCGACTACTTTCGGCTCGTTGAGGACCATCAGGATGTCTTCATCGGTCGCCTGTCGAAGGGTCACCGACTGCGGCAGACCAGCCTCCCGCAACTCCTCCGGACCGCCTAGTCCGAGCACGCAAACGGGACACCGGAAGGCGTCGACGGCCAGCACTAAGACGAGCCTCGCAGGCTTCGCAAATGGCTCGTCGTCATCATCTGGATCGTCAACTCCGTCGATGTCCCAGGTGCCGCTGAGCACGCCGAGCCGGTGACACGCGGGGCATCGTTGTGGGTGCTGGATGTTAGGCGCGTCGGATGACGCGCTCGTCACGGTGTCAAGGGCATTGAGTCGCTCCTCATCGGCCGGGCCGTACCTCTCGGCGAAGCGGGCACGAGCCTGCGCGAGGCGCAGCGAGACTAGTTGCTGCACGGCGGTCGCATGCTCGTTGAGCAACGTCTCAGCGGCGCCCGTGAGGTCGGCGAACAGCTCGCTAAGCGACCGGTTCATCAAGCCGAGGATTTCGGCTGCGCCCCTGACGGCCGTCTGCGCGACCTGGTCCGCCAGGCCCCCGTCGTCCCCGATGTGAGCGACTCCGTTGCGCGCCTGAAGGACGAGGTTGAAGTCCCTCGCCCACCTCCGGCCGGCTTCCTCATTGCCGGTTGCTTGGAGCGTGCCGATCCGCACGAGTGCGTCGGTCATGCCAACGGTCTTGATGATGTGCCCGGGCTTAATGCGCTGCCCCTGGCCGGCCAGCCGCACCAGCGATAGGAAATCGAAGTTCCTCTCAAGCAGCAGTGTGGGGTGAAGGCTGGCAAGGTAGGCCTTCGCCAGGTGCTCAAGCATGATCCCCAGCTGTAGCGACGCGTCGTCGTGCTCTCCCTGGTCGCGTGCTCGCAATCCACGGGCAGCATGACGGCGAGCCGACGTCATCAGAGACTCGGTGGTGACCGGGGACGTGGCGCCTGCCCTGGTGAGCGCCTCAGCCAATGCTAGGGCTGTGGCCGCGCCGCCGACGTGCCCGTATTGACGCTGTTCGAAGATCCTCATGATGTGGTCGTGCGAGGAAACTCCATTGCTCACGAGGCCGTCACGACCTCGGGTTGGCGGCAGAGGGGGTCAGCGCGCTGCGCGGCATGATCGGGCGCCTGCAGAGCTGAGGAGTAGTCCCGCGAGCACCAGCGACAGTTAGTCAGCGCTTCATCCGCTCGACGGCCAGTAGCGGCCCCAGTTCCCGCCATCCTTAAGCCGGTGACGCGCCAGGCCGATGCATGTCAGGCCTGCGCTGCGAGTTGGTTGATCTCTTCGAGGTCGGCTTCAAGCTCTGCGGTGAGCTTCTCCGCCTCCGTTAGGTGCAGGGGCTCGACGTTCCGGCTCAACAACTCTTTGAGTCGTTCAGCGTGCCGAACGAAGGAGCTTGCGGCGTCGCTGAGGCTGACGACGACATCAACGTCCCCAACAGGCTTGATCGCGGTACCCCAGGACTTGCTGCCTCTCTGGACCATCTCAAGCGAGTCGTCACCAAGCGTCTGAAGACCTATCGCTGCGACGGCCAGGAGCATGTCCCGATCGTGGACCTGCCTACTTGCCTTAGCTAGGCGCAGCAGCTTCTTGAAGCCCTCGCGGTGCGAGTCCCGATCCTTCGCCTTGAACAGCTCAGCGATCTCGGCGCTCAGACGTGTTGCATCGACGCTCGACCGCTCAGACAGCTCGCGGAGCCTGCTGCTCGAGCGTGGCTTCGCCTCCGCTACGCGCACCAGATACGGATCAGGCTCAAGCCCTGCGGTTCTGTAGGCTTTGACGTGGACGCGCGCGGCTCTGACCTCGTCAGGCGATACAGCGAGGTAGTGCGGCATCAGCGTCAGTCCTCCCTGTTTACATCGTCGGCTTCGTAGACGTCGCTGTCCACGTAGAACTCCGTGATGTCCTCCGATCCAGCGTCCAGCTCCTTCGCGCGCTCGATGCGTTCGTGAGGCTCGCGGCCTGCGAGGATCGCACCGAGGTACAGCGCGTCGTCCTTCGATAGTCCGTCCATCTGGGCGATCGCGTCGAGCTTCGCCCAAGCGCGCTCGGCCTTGTCTGGGTCGTCCAGCTGAGCTTCCGCCTCAGAGATGAGCTGCCGGTTGCTCTTCGATTGCTCCCGCGCGTCGGCCTGGTCGGCAAGCGTCTTCGCTTGCGCGCGGTCCTTGCCAGACTTGATCAGGTCCACGACTGACGGAAGCAGGTTGCCGAGCGCCAAGCCTCCGATGCCGGTCACGTAAGGCAACCAGTCCGCAGCCACTGGGCGACGGTACCGGTCCCGGTGACCCTCGGTTCAGCAACCTAGTGTCTGGCATCCGGGGGGGCTGGCCCGAGCGATCCACCTTCACTGGGACAGGTCGACTCGCTCGGTGATCCCTCAGCGGTGTTATGCCGCCGCCACTAGAGACATCCGGCGTCCGACGCCTGAGCCGGCCCTCCAACTGTGCATCCCTCGCCGCCTGCCTACGCAGAGCAGTCGCCCCGGAGTCGAGTGGCACTGGAGACTCAAGATCGCAAGGCATCACACCTCATGCACTGTCGGGTGAAGATCGCCTATCGACCTGCTGGGCGACGCCTAACGGGAGGACCCAAAGCCCTCCACGACCGCCCTGCGCGCCTTGCCAAGCCGGCCGCTGAAGCCGGATCCGTCTGGTGATGAGGGCAACGCGATTGATTTCGAGGTTGGTTGGCCCCGCCTCGCCACCTGCCGGGAGGGCCGGCTGCCTTGCCCCCTGCTTGTCGGATCGTGGCGAGCCGTGAGACGTGGCGTGCACCGCGTCGACGGCCGAGGCAACCTGCTCTGTTAGAGAGGCCCGCAGGAACTGGAGAATCGCGCAGCCGGGACTGGAGGCGGCGTTCCTAGCGTCCGCGTCCGTGATGTCGCTGCACAAGCTGACCGCGGGCGACGGGTACACGTACCTGACGCGGCAGGTGGCGGCGCTGGATGCCACCGAGCGCGGCCTTGTCGGCCTGGGTGACTACTACTCGCAGCGGGGTGAGTCGCCGGGGGTGTGGGCCGGCAGCGGCCTGGCCGGCGTGACCGGGGTGGGTGCCGGGCAGCCGGTCGGCGAGGCGCAGATGAAGTCGCTGTTCGGGCAGGGGCGCCATCCCGACGCCGAGCGCCTGGTGCGGGAGGCGCTGGCCGCCGGGCGGACGCCGGAGCAGGCGCGAGCCGCGGGCGCCCTCGGGCTGCCGTTCTTGGTCTACCCCACACCCGTGGACGGCATCCGGGCCCGCTGCGCGCAGGAGTTCGCCGCGGTGAACGCGTCGCGGGGGCGTCCGTGCGACACGCCCCTGCCGGAGCAGGTGCGTGCCCGGATCCGCAGCGAGGTGGCGCGCGGCATGTTCACCGCCGAGAACGGCCGCCCACCTGCTGACGCCCGGGAGTTGTCCGGGTTCATTGCCCGCGCCTCCCGGCCGGCGACGCGGGCAGTGGCCGGCTACGACCTGACGTTCTCGCCGGTGAAGTCTGTGTCGGCGTTGTGGGCGCTGGCGCCGAGGCAGATCGCCGAGCGGATCGAGGCCGCTCACTCCGCGGCGGTCGCCGACACCCTGGCCTGGCTGGAGCGGCACGCCTGCTTCACGCGGCTGGGCGCCGGCGGAGCGCGGCAGGTGGAAACGACCGGTCTGGTCGCGGCGGTGTTCACCCACCGCGACTCGCGCGCCGGGGATCCGGATCTGCACACCCACGTGGCGGTGAGCAACAAGGTGCAGACTCCCGATCGGCGGTGGCGGGCGTTGGACGGGCGGGTGCTGTACAAGGCCAACGTCGCGGCCTCGGAGCGGTACAACACCCGACTCGAGGCCCACTTGGTGGCCGGGCTCGGGGTCCGCTTCGCCGAGCGCACCGACCAGGAACCCGGGAAGCGGCCGGTGCGAGAGATCGTCGGCCTCGACTCCCGGCTGCTGGCCGCCTGGTCGTCGCGGCGGCAGGTCATCGACGTGCGCCGCGGAGAGCTGGCCACCGACTTCCAGTCCGCGCACGGTCGCCCGCCGACCACACCCGAGGCGATAGCGCTTGCCCAGCGGGCCACCCTGGAGACGCGACAGGCCAAGCACCAGCCGCGCTCGCTCGCCGAGCAGCGGGCGGCCTGGCGGCAGCAGGCCCTGGGCGTCCTCGGCGACCCGTCGCATCTGGCCGCAATGCTCGACCGCGTCCTGGGCCGTGCGCCGGCGCCGCGCCCGCCGCGTCTCACCGAGGCCTGGGTTCAGTCAGCCGCCACCCGGGTGCTGGAGACGGTGAGCGGGCAGCGGGCGAGCTGGCAGTACTGGCACGTGCGCGCCGAGGCCGAACGGGAAGTGCGCGCCGCCGCCCTGGCCCCCGGCGACATCGACGGCGTGGTGTCTCGGGTGACCGAGACGGCCTTGTCGCGTGGGATGTCCGTTTCGCTCGATGCTCCCGATCCGGTGGTCGACCCATCCGAGCTGCGCCGCTCGGACGGGGCCAGCGTCTACACCGTCGCGGGCGCCGGCCTATTCACCAGCCAGGCGGTGCTGGACGCCGAAGTCCTGCTGGTCGCGGCCGCCGGCCGCGGCGATGGCCGTCGCGCCGATGCGGCCGTCGTCGAACTGGCGCTGCTGGAGGCCACCGCCAACGGCACCGACCTCAATCCGGGGCAGGCCCAGCTGGTCCGGGACTTGGCCGGCAGCGGCGCCCGGGTGCAGCTGGCCATCGCGCCAGCCGGCGCGGGTAAGACCACCGCCCTGGCGACGCTGGCCCGTGCCTGGACCGCGGGCGGGGGCAGCGTGGTCGGGTTGGCGCCCTCCGCGGTCGCCGCCGCGGGGCTACGCGCCTCTATCGCCGGCTCGTGCGACACCTTGACCAAACTGGTCTGGTCCCTGGACGTCGAAGAGGTTCCTGACTGGGTCGCCGGCATCGGGCCCGGCACGCTGGTGATCGTCGACGAGGCCGGCATGGCCGGCACTGTGGAACTGGCCCGCGCCGTGGACTACGTCTTAAGGCGCGGCGGCAGCGTCCGGCTGGTCGGCGATCCGCAGCAGCTGACCTCGGTGGCCGCCGGCGGGGTGCTGGGCGAGATCGCCGCCACGCAGGGGGCGGTGACGCTCACTCAGCTGGTGCGCTTCGCTGACGTGGCCGAGGCCGCAGCCACCGTCGCGATCCGCGACGGCGACACCACCGGGCTGGGCTTCTATCTGGACGCCGGCCGGGTACACGTCGGCGATCTGGCCACCTGTGCCGTGCAGGCGTATGCCGCCTGGGCAGCCGACCGGGACCGCGGCCTGGACGCGCTGCTGCTGGCGGCCACCCGGGAGGTGGTGCTTCAGTTGAACGAGCGGGCCCGCGCCGAACGGCTGGCCCGCTCCCCCGGCCCAGCGGATCCCGAGGTCATGCTCGCCGATGGCACCCGAGCCAGCGCCGGAGATGCCATCATCACCCGCCGCAACGACCGGGCCCTGCCGCTCGGCGCCGCGGACTGGGTGAAGAACGGCGACCGCTTCACCATCCACACCGTCCGCGGGGACGGCGCCCTGGCCGTCGCCCACAACGGCACTGGCCGCCGGATCACGCTGCCGGCCGCCTACGTTCACCAGCACGTGCAGCTGGGCTACGCGGCCACCGTGCACGGCGCCCAGGGCGCGACCGCCGACGCCTGCCACACCGTGCTCACGGGCGCCGAGAGCCGGCAGCTGCTCTATGTCGCGCTGTCCCGCGGCCGCACCGCCAACCACGTCTATCTCGCCACGGTCGGCGACGGCGATCCGCACAGCGTCATCAGCCCGGCCGCGGTCTCGCCGCCGACGGCCACCGACCTGCTGGTCGCCATGCTGGCCCGCGACGGTGCCCAATCGTCGGCCACCGGTTCCCGCCGGGCGCTGGCCGACCCGGCCATGCAGCTGCACACCGCGGCCGTCCGCTACGCCGACGCGCTGCGCTTCGCCGCCGACCACCGCCTCGGTCCGACGGCTGCAGAAGAACTGGAGAACGCCGCCGAGAGCCTCCAGCCGGGGCTGACCGCCGCGGCGGCGTGGCCGACGCTGCGCGGACACCTGGCGCTGCTCGCCACCTCCGGCACCGACCCCATCGCGGCGCTGGCAACTGCCGCCGGGATACGTGGACTGGACAGCGCTGCCGACCCCGCCGCCGTCCTCGACTGGCGGCTCGCCGACACCGGACCTCCCGGTCCCCTGCCGTGGCTGCCCGGCATCCCCGCCCCGCTGGCCGACGGCCCGCACTGGGGCCCCTACCTGGCCGCCCGCGCCGCCCACCTCACGGACTGCGCCACGCGCGTCGCCGAGGCGTCCGCGGCCATGAAATCAGCCACCGCGCCCGAGTGGGCCCGGCCACTGCTGGATCGCGAACACCTCTCCCTGCGGGCCGACCTCGCCGTCTGGCGCGCCGCGCTGGGCATACCGACCGATGACCGACGAGCCACCGGCCCACCGCGGCTCCCGGCCGCCGAGCGACACCACCAGGCGCGGCTGGACGAGGCGCTCACCGTCGCCCCAAGCCCGGACACCTCGGTGTGGACCTCGCTGGCCGACAGCATCGATCCCCGCATCCGCCGCGACGCGCACTGGCCCGCTCTGGCCGAGCGCTTGGCTGCCGCCGACCGCGCCGGCCTCGACGCCGCCGGTCTGCTGGCCGCCGTCGGGGCCGGGCGGCCACTGCCCGACGACCTGCCCGCCGCCGCCCTGTGGTGGCGGCTGGCTCCTCATCTGAGCCCGGCCACCGTCACCGCAGCACCAGGCCACACCGGATTGCGCCCGGACTGGTGCACCACCCTTCTCGTGCTCCTACCCGCCGAGCACGCCCAGCAACTGCTGGCCGACCCGGCCTGGCCGGCGCTGGTTGCCGCTGTCACCACCGGCATCCGCGCCGGCTGGAACGCCACCGACCTGCTCACCGCGGCCGTCACCGGCCTTCCCGCAACAGTGGCGGCCGACCGGTCCGGCGACGGGGTGACCGAGGCCCTTGTCTTCCGAGTCGCTGCCCTCACCGATCCTGCACCCATCGAAGCCCCTGAGCCTCTGCCCGCAGACCTGCAGGCACCCGACGACGCTCACTTGCTCCCGCCTGCCGCGTACAACACGACCCTCGTCGACGCGGACCTTGCCGACGTACTAAGCGATGACGAGGAGCCGCTCGCCCCCGACGATGATGAACCGCCGCCCGCGGAACCGCGGTACCTCACCCCAGACCCCTTCGCTCCCGGCGGGTCGGCCTCCGATGAGGCGGATTACCTGCTCGAACAGCACTTCTGGGCCACCGCCACCGTCGGACGCGACCGGCTCATCGAACTCAACACCCAGGCCGCCGCCTTCTACACCGATCGCTACCCCAAATCCTGGGCGCCGGACTACCTGCACCAGCGGCTGGGCACCGACCTTTCCGGCGACCCGCGATTCACACCCGGATACGCCCCTGCCGGTTGGACCGCCCTAGTCGAACACCTGCGCGACCGCGGCGCCACCGAGACCGAACTGCTTGCCGCCGGCCTTGCCCAGCGAGCGCGCACCGGAACCTTGATCGACCGGTTCCGCGACCGGCTCACTTTTCCCGTCCGCGACACGGACGGCGCCATCCGAGGATTCATCGCCCGCCGCAACCCCACCGCCTCCAACGACGGTCACGCCGGACCGAAGTACCTCGTCAGCCCCCGCACAGACCTGTACCGGAAGGGGGAACACCTGCTCGGCCTGCACGACGGACGCGACGCGGTCGCCGCCGGCGCCACCCCGGCTCTGGTGGAAGGACCGCTGGACGCCATCGCGCTCACCCTCGCCGGAGACCGGCACACCATCGGCGTGGCCACCCTCGGCGCTGCCCTCACCGAACACCAAGCCGACCTGCTGCGCGCCCATATCCGGCCCGAGGGCCCGGGCATCCTGGTGGCCACAGACAACGACACGGCCGGCCAGCGCGCCGCCGAACGGACCTTCTGGCAACTCACCGCCCGCGGCGATGCCCCCCGCCGACTTGCCCTACCGGAAGGCCTGGATCCCGCCGACCTGCTGCACCGCGACGGCGCTCCTGCCCTTCGAAAGGCGATCACGGATGCTGGAAGCCTCGCCGACCAGCTAATCAGTGCCCGCATCGCACAGGCCACTGAAAGCCCCAGCAACCTTCACGACGACGCAGTTCTGCGAGATGTCGCGGGGATCATCGCAGCGCTGCCTCCGCTGCGGTGGCTGAAGCACATCGACCGCGTGCTCGAGCAGCTGCCCGGCGCCGCCGGCCGTCTCTACTGGGCCGTCCTCGACGCCGGAGGATCAACCGCGTCGCGTTCGACACGTCCCCCGGCTCCACCGTCCAGCGGCTCGCAGGCACCCTCTCCGGCACGGACGCGAGACCGAATGCCACGACGTCCCCTTTCCCCTCCCCCACAAGCAGCCACAAAGCCGCAACCTCCGGACGCGGCGTCGACGCCAGGCCGGTGAACCCCTCCGCTGAGACCCTGCCACTGCGGGAGGTTGTGTAGTACATTACCGAGGTGGGTGTGACGTGGGCACATAGTGCCGACAAGCACGGCATCGCCCATGAGGATGCACTGCACGCGATCGCCAACGCCGTCTACGTCGAAGAAGAGTTCGATAACCCGCGGCCGCCCAACGACATCCGTCCGCACCTGTACATCGGTCCGCAGCGGGGGCGAGGCGCCCCGCTGCTGGAAGTGATGGTGGAGGTGCGCCCGCCCCGCGGACTGCACGTCTTCCACGTCATGGAAGCCCGTCAGAAACACCTGGAACGAATGGAGGCAAGCGACGATGCCGACTGAACGGGACTACCAGGCTGCCGCGGACTGGGCCGAGCACGAGATGCAGCTGCAGCCTGACTCGGCGACCGCCCGGCGGGGCGCGGCGGCAGCCCAGCATGGCCGGGAGGCGCTCGCCCGTGCTCTGGGTGGCCGGCCCTCGATCGATCCGGCCGCTAAGCCCGGAGAGCACGCCCGTACCCGCCAGGTGCGCCTTCCCAGTGAGCTCGACCAGCAGCTAGCAGCGGTGGCCGCCGCACAGCACCGCAGCGCCAGCGCGGTCATGCGGGACGCGCTGAACGACTACCTACGGGTGCATCCAGCCAGCTGACGACCGGCGCCCGGCCCTTCCGGCAAGGCTGCGTCGCATGTCCGCGGAGATGGGCGGTCAGTGCTCCGGTGATGTCGGGCGGCCCTGGATGTGTCCACCTATTGCGGGTGGGGCCGGCGTTGCCGCGAGGGCGCGCTCGACCGCCTGGGCCTGGCCGAGCAGCTGCTCGGCCGAGCCGGGGCTTCGCGCTCGCCGGGCATAGAAGGCGGCCAGGTGCCGCTGGACTGGCGCTCCGGGGGGCGCGGCGCGATTGAGGGCATCGGCCAGCGCAGTGGACAGTGCGCCCGCCCGGCCGACGACGTGAGCCAGGGCGTTGAGGTCGGTGCCGCGGGCCTGGACGCGGCGTCCGGCGATCACGTCGCGCACTCGGTCTTCGGGCATGTTGTCCATGCGTGGCAGGTCTCGCGCCGAGGCGTACAGCTGGCCGGTGCGGGACCACCGGTCGACGGCTGCGGCGAATTCGCCGGCCAGCACGGGGATCTGGTGGGCCACCTGCTGTACGCCGTGCGTTACCCGGGCGAGATCGTTCCGGTCGCGTAGCGCTCCGACGTCGGCGGGCGATCCGACGTCCGCAAGCAGTGCATCGGCGAGTGTCCGAGCCCACGGTACGACACCCTGGGGGTCGGTCGGCCGCATGCGTCGTCCGTCCTCGAACACCATGCTGGTGCGGCCAGTGAGTTCCCATGCGACCGCTGCCCCCGGTAGCCGGCCTGGTTTTTCGCCGGTCGCTGCCGCGGTGACGGCGGCGGCGCATCGGCTGCTGATCTCTGCGGCTGCGACGGCGGCGCGGAAGTCGCGGAGCGTGAGCTCACCGGTCCGCTGTGTTCGGCCGAGTGCTGCGGTGAGCGCCGCCGACGCGTCGAGGGCGGTCACGTCCGAGCCACGTCTCGGAACGCCGGGCATGGGCACCAGGCGGTCGAGGATCACGAAACCCGAGGTTGTTGGTGGATCGGTCTGGGCGTCGCGTTCGATGGCGGCGGCCAGCTGACGGACGGCGGCCAGCTCCCCCACGGCTGCCTGCGGCAGCAGCCCGTGGCCCAGCCGCGCGCAGTGATCGGCCACCTCTGCCAGCTCGATGGTGACCGCCCAGCGGTGGGAGCGCCCCAGGATGGCGCGGTCGCGGCCGACGAGGTCGGCGGCGACGCCGGCGAGGTCGGTGAGTGGTCCGCCGGTGCGTGGCCACAGCCGGCCGGCGATGGTGCAAGCAACAGCCAGGTCGACGGCGATCTGCTGCCGGGAACTGCCAGCCGGGGTGAGCCCGTCGTCGGTCAGCCCGGTGAGCGCCCGACCGAGGTGGGCCAGGGCGCCGGTGACGTCCTCGATGGTCGCCTGCATCGCCGCGGTGGCCCGGGCGGCGAGTTCGTCCACCAGCTGCTGCAGGGTGGTGGCCACGTTCAGGCCAGCTGCCGCAGCGCATGCCGGGCGGCGCGGGCGGCATCGATCACCAAGGATCTGGCGAAGTCCTCTACGCCCAGGCTCCCGAGAGCTGTCATGGCCGCGCGGATGCTGGCGCGCGGATCGCCGTCGATCAGCGGGGTGGGCTCCGCGCGGCCGCCGGCCAGCTCGAGCAGCTCAGCGGCGTACAGGCACTCCAGCGCGATCTCGGCGGGCAGCTGCTCTCGATCGGCGCCGACGGCGTCGAGCAGGGAGGCGGCGTAGCTGAGCGGGTCGGTGGCGGCGTCGACGGTCATGACTGATCTCCTTCGCAGGGAGGGTGGCTGCGGTTCGAGGCTGCGTCGCCGCAGGCCGCTCGTGGGATATCGCGGCAAATCTGTGGATAGGGGGCTGCGCTGTCTCTATCCGGCAGGCCGTTTGCCCCTGCGGGGCGTTGGACTGCGTTGAGTACCGGGAGGGCGGCGGGGCAGTCGTCGAGCAACCGCCAGTGCAGCTCCCGGGCCGGTTGCCGTTCGGGCAGCGGCGCGGCCGCCGCGAGCGTGGCCAGCCGGGCTACGACGTCGTAACCGGCGGCCGCGGCGCGGGCGAGGGCGGCGGCCAGAGGCAACCAATCCGGGCCGCACACCAGGCGGGCGTCAATCCGCTCCGCGACCGTCCGCCATGGTTGATCTGCGAGCGTGTCGTCGATGTCGAAACCGTCGGGTTCGCTCTCCAGCTCAGCGGCGACCTGCAGAATGCGCACGGCGACAGCCCGTCGGCGCTCGAGCGTTCGGGCATCGCGCCAGGCGGCCAGCAGTCGCGGGGTGTGCCGGGTCATCCAGTGGCGGCTGACCCGTACGCCGTCGATGAGCGACACCCAGTCGCCGCGGTCGCGCCGGGCCGGGCTTTTCACGAGGTCGCTCCGCGGAAGCCCCGGGGCGGGGAAGCTTGCGCGGCGGCGAGCCGGGTGGAGCCGATGTCGCCGTCAAACAGCGTCCGTCGCGCTTCGGTCGCCTGCGGGCTGTCGAACTCCACCGCCCAGGAGCGGGCGGGCCAGTCGAGGTGCCGGCCGGGTGGGCAGCCGACGCCGAGCCGTTCACGCATCCGGGCGGTAAAGCCGGGCAGGGCGTAGCGGTGCCACTCCTCCAGCGCCTGCGGACCGGTGGCGTCGGCGGCCGCGACACGCAGGCAGGCCAGCACGGCCAGTTCATGCACCAGGTGCGGATGGGCGGGCCAGCAGGCCGGGAGCGCGGAGGTGGTCTGCCAGGCGTAGGTGTGGTTAAGCCAGGCGGCGACATCGTCCAGCCACGGCCACAGCTGTTGCCGAACATGCCGTGAGCAGCTGGCCGGGTCCCACGGCCGGTCCAGCAGCTGCAGGCCGGTGGGCTCGAGGCCGGCGTCCTCGGCCTGTCGCAAGTGCTCGAGGGCGTGGCGCACCCAGCGCGGCGGCGGCGGGAACGGGACCGCCAGCTCGGGGCTCACCGTGTCTCCCGTCCGGCCGGCGACAGCCCGGCCCGGGCGGCTGCCTCGTGTGCCTGACCGGTTCGCTGGGCCAGATCCGGACCGCGCCCGCGAGCGGCGGTGGCCCGCTTGCGGGCGGCGGCCTGGGCGGTCAGTAGCGCCGCGCCCTGGCGGCCGGTAATGCACCGCGTGAGCCTCGCGATCAGAGGTGGAGCGTTCTCGGCCACGACCAGTGCCCGGCCCGGAGGCAGTTGGCGGATCTCTTCGGGCCGCAGCACCGGGGTGTCCTCGCCGTGGGTTGATCGTGCCCACCCGGCTCCTCGGTAGCTGTATGAGGTGCGCCGTACCCGGGTGACCCCGAGCAGGTCGGAGAGCTCGCGGTAGAAGGCGCCGTCCTTGCCGCCGCCGAAGGCGACGATGACGTTGGTGAGCCCGAACAGGGCGCGGGCCTCGTCCTCGCCGTAGATCAGCACAAGCTGCCGCCAGGTCTGGGCGGCGTAGAGGAAGCTGACGCCCAGGGCGCGGTCATTGGCCATCCGGGTGCGCAGCGTGGGCAGCGGGGCGGTGGAGGGCAACTCGTCCAGGCAGGCCAGCAGCGGCGGACACAGCCGCCCCGTCGGTGCGGCATTGGCGAGCTGCAGGGCGGTGTCGAGGACATGCTCCGCCAGGGCGGTCATCAGGGGGGACGCCGAGGCGTAGGGGTCCTCGCGGCCGAGCAGATAGATGGTGCCTCCGGCACTGAGCAGCTCGGCGACGTCGGTGGCCGGCCGGCCGGCCCCAGGCACGCAGCGGCGGCGGATGTCGGTCTGGAAGAACAACGCCAGCGCCTGCTGCACGGTTGTCGCGGTATTGCCGGCGGTGCGCGGATCGCCGTGCAGGGCACCGTGCAGCAGCCCGTCCCAGAAGGGGGCGGCGTGCGGGTGGGCGCGCAGGATGTCCGCTGGCTGTGTACTTGCCTGTGGATGGGCGACCCACTCCAGAACGTCTTCGACGGTGCGGCCGGTGAGCGCGGCAGCGTGGAGGTAGGCCTGCAGCACCTTGGCCGCCTCAAAGGCGTAGAAGCGGGCCGCGCTGTCGGTGCTGCCGCCGGTGACCGCGCCGGTGACCGTGCCGGCGGCGAAGGCCTTGGCCCGGCGCTCGGCGACCATCGGGTCCACACATCCGTCCACCGGGTCCCAGACCAGCTCCCGCAGGCCAGGCACCGCGCCGAAGGGATCCAGGACGGTGACCGGGCGGCCGTCGGCGGCGCGGGCGTCGATGGTGAGCAGCAGATCCTCGGCCTTGGTCAGCGTCACCAGCGCCGCCCCGGGTGCGTCGAGCAGTGCGGGAGCGAGCAGGTCGAGGGTCTTTCCGGAGCCTTGGGGCCCGTAGACGCCGGTGGTCCGGTCGAAGGGCACCCACAGTTCCCCCGCGGCGGGGACGACGGAGTGGCCCAACCGCCACCCCACGTCGGTCCCTGCCGCGCGGAGGGGCCCGCGTCGGCGGGCCGGAACCAGGTCGGGGCGGATCACGGGGGCGACCTCGTGCAGCCGAGCGCGGCTGAGCACCTCGGCGACCTGGCCACGAGTAGCCATGCCCGACCGCCCACCCAGCCATCGACGCCCGGCCCAGGCCGCTCCCCCGCTGCCGGCCAGGAACAGTCCGAGCGCTGCTGCGGTGACGGCGTACACGGCCGCGGCTGACGGCACCGCCGCAACCCGGCTGGTATCCAGGCCGGCGGTGGTCTCGCCGGTGAGCAGCCCGCCGACGGAAACCACCAGGGCTGTCGACCCGTCCGGCCACACCCAACCGCCGCCGGTCAGCAGCGCGGCAGCGGCGCGGCCGGCCGGCAGCAGCATCGCTCCGACGACCAGCCACACGAGGACGGCGGCAGCCGGGATCTCCCAGCTGACAGGGCCGACGTCGGACCGTGTTCGCCCGGCGCTCACTGCCGCCGTCCGATGTCCGTGGCGTAAATGGCTCCTCCTTGTTCGGTGGCTTGGGAGCGGCTCAGCCGGGGTTGGGTGCGAGCAAGTCGACGCCGCGGTCGGCCAGCCACGGGACGGGGTCGACCGGCGCGTCGTGCTGGCGCACCTCGAAGTGCAGGTGGACGCCGGTGCTGTTGCCGGTAGAGCCCTGGAAGCCGATCAGCATCCCGGCGGTGACCTGCTGGCCGGGGGTGACGGTGAAGGCGGACAGGTGCCCGTAGCGGGTGGTCACTCCGCCGCCGTGGTCGAGCTCGACGAGGTTGCCGTAGCCGGCCAGGCTCAGGTTGCCGTCGCGGTCGCAGTAGGCACTGGCGCATGCCGCAGTCACCACGCTGCCGTCGGCTGCGGCATAGACGGGGGTGTTGCGGGGGCCGGCGATGTCGACGCCGGCGTGCAGGGTGCCCCAGCGGGACCCGTAGCCGGAGGTGACCGTGCCGGCGGCGGGCCGGATCCAGGAACCGTCGGCAACCGACAGGCCCGGGCAGACGCCGGACGCTACGCCAGCCTGGCCGCCCGCGGTGCCCTCGGCGGCGGGCCAGAGCATGGCGGTCAGCTCGCGGGCGAACGGTTCCCATCGGGCGTAGGCTCCGCCGGCGGCCGAGATCTGCACGGCCTGGGCCGCTTGGGTGAGCGGGATGCTCCGCCAGTTGGGCACCTCGACGAGCCGGGCGTAGAAGGCCTCGGCGGCGTAGGCGGGGTCCATCAGTTGCGCGACGGTGCCCCAGCCGGCGATCCAGCGCTGCTGGAAGGTGTTGACGCTGTCGTGGTCGGAGCCGAGTCCGTCGTGCGGGTACTGCAGGCTGGTGGCGGTCACCGCGGCCTGCTCGGCGGTCAGCTCTTGGCTGTTGCCGTCATTGGCCAGCATCCGCAGCTTCGACTCCTGGTACGCGGTAGCGAGCGCCACGGTCGCCGCGTAGGGGTCCAGCGCGCCGGCCGCGGCGAGGTTGACGATCGTCTGCGCATGGCCCATCTGGACGGCGTCCAGTTCGATGCCGGCGACGGTGGCGCCGGTCCCGCCGATCGAGCAGGCCGACGACGCGGTCCCCGCCCCCGTCTCGGGGGCGCCGATGACCGCCAGCGGGATGAGCAGCAGGGTGAGCGCGGCGAACAACGGGACGGCCGCTGGCGCAGCGGCCTTCCACAGCCATCGCCTCGCATACTCCTGAGCCGCGTACGGCGCCGTCCCGCTCATACCGGACGTCCTGTGAGGGCCTCGTTGGTGAAGGTCAGGCGCAGCTCGGGCTCGGTGAGGACGGTCTGCACCTTGAACGCCCGGTCACCGACCAGCCACAGGGCGCGGCCCTTGCCTGCGACCGCCCAGCCGGTGACCACCCGTTGGGCGATCGGGGTCAGGCCGAGCATGCTGCCGAGCTCGTCGCCGACGGCCTGGTCCTGGCCGTGCAGCACCTTGACGTCGCACAGGTGCAGCAGGTCGCGGGCGATGGCCACCGCCTGGGACGAGGCGTCGCCGGCGGCGAGCATGTCCGAGGGCTTGTGCGCCAGCAGGATCTGCACGTCGGCGTCGCGGCGGGACAACCGCAGGTTGGCGTCCAGGCTCTTCATCGCCTCGGCGCCCAGGCGCATCTGCCGCCAGGTCTCGTCGCGGACGACGATGCGCAGGTCACCGGGGTCGGCGATCTCCCGCATCGCCTGACCCCAGGAGTTCAGGCAGGTCAGCGCGATGCCGACGGCCTGGTCACCGAGCGGCTCCAGGCGGGACAGCGACAGGGACTGGATGGGCGCCCGCCAGTCGACCTCAATCGACGTGTGGTCGTCGAACAGCCCCGCCAGGGAGCCCTTCACGAGGGAGCCGAGGGCATCGCGCAGGGTTCGGGTAGCGTCGAGGAAGTGCTGCCGGTCGGCGTAGCGGCAGCAGGCGACCAGCTCGGCCGTGGGCTCGTCCAGCGCCCGCCACAGCTGCGGAATGGTGATCTCGGTCAGCCGGGTGGCGCCGATGCGGTAGCCGGTGAGCAGCCGCAGCGCCTCGCCGACGGCGGTCTCCTCCACCGGACCGAACGGCACGTGCTGGGAGCCGACCAGACCGCGGAGCAGCACGATCCACCGGGCGAACATGATCGCCTCGCGGCGGCGTGCCTCGGCGGCATCGAGCCGGTCCCAGCCGTGCCCGAGCGGGCCGAAGGCCAGCGGGTTGACCCGCGCCGACAGGCCGTGGCCGATGACGAACGGCTCTACGCCGAGCGCGCGGCACAGTGGCTCGTACTCGTCCTTGGTGTCACCCAGGATCAGCGTGCGATAGCCATAGCCCAGCATTCGCAGCGCGAAGGCCTTGACGGTGGCGGACTTGCCGCGCCCGGGCTTGCCGAAGACGACGACGTTGGGATTGGTGACCGGGATGCCGTCGTCGGTGACCCAGCCAACCGGATCGCAGTAGAACGCCCCGCCCGACAGCAGGTCGAGGCCCATCTGCGCGCCGGTGGGCGGCAGTCCGCTCGTGGCGATCAACGGCCACACCACCGGTGTCTGCTCCGACGTCATTCGCCACACCGACAGCGGCGCAAGCGCCACTGCGCGACCCCGGCCGCGGCCGCGCGGCCCGAGGCGAGGCACGAGCTGGGTGAACGGCCCCCGCTCCCGCTGCGCGGCGGCTGCGGCAGGGGCGCTGGGGAGTCGGTGGCCGAAGTCGTCGAGCAGGACGGCGACGTCCCGACCCCGGCCCTGGCCCCGCGTACGGCGGCTCATCGCCGGCCCCGGCGGTCGGGCAGGCCGACACCCAGTGGGATGGCTGCGGCGGCGAAGCCGGAGTCCTGCGCCAGGTCCAGCCGCAGCGGCACGTAGCCGGCGGCACGGATCGACGCGGCGAGCCGGCGGCCGTGCTCGGTCACCGGCCAGGTGGCGGGCACGGTGACGCACGCTGCGACGGCCGGGCGGACCAGCGCCCGCCCGGCGGCCAGCTTTTCGTCCGCGACGCCGATCCGCTCGGTATCGCGCCGCTGCCGAGCCCGCTGGCGGAAGCCCATCCGGGCACGCAGTTCGTTGCCGGTGGTGGCGCTCATCTCCTCCCTGCCCACGATCCGGGTGGCCCGCGCCGGCGGCAGGGGCTGGAGGAACACCGTCAGACAGCGCCGCTCCCCCGCCGTCGTGGGCACCAGTACCGGGGCCAGCGCGCCCAGCACCGCCCCCTGGTCGGGCAGCAGGATGGTGTCGGTGACCGACGCCCACGCGTCGTGCACGTAGTGCCGTACCTCGGCTCGGGCCTGGGTGGGGCCGGCGGCTGCCATCGGCACCCCGGTCGCGAGGCGCTGCCCGTCGGCGGCGGCCAGGTCGGCGGCGACCAGTTGGCCGCGGTCACCGGGGGCGAAGCCGGTGCGCACCGCGGCGGCGAGCGCAGCGGAATCCATCCAGGTCACCGCCGTGCAGCCGACCGGGCCGCGCAGCGCAGCCTCGATCTCGGCCATCACTCCGTGCAGCACCCGGGCGCGGCCGTCCACCCCGCCGCCGGACTCCTTCGCGGCGCGGCCGATCCGTCCCTCTCCGACCACCACGGTCACGAAGGCCTCGGTGCGTACCGCGGCCGGTGTGAGGGTGGCGCCCAGCAACGCGTTCACCCGGGTCGCCAGCGGCGCGGCGTCCGCGCGTGCGTGCGCCCGTTCCCAGGCGGCGCGCTCAGCGCCGTCGTCGGGAACGGTGCGCACCTGCAGGGCCAGGACGTCGACCAGTTCCGTGCGCGCGGCGAGCTCGCACAGCTCGGCCAGGCCGGCACCCATCCTGTCCCGCTCCCCCGGCTCGGCCAGGCCGATACCGGGATGGGCGAGACGCGCCACCACCGCCCAGGTGCGAGCCGCGGAGTTCTGCACGATCACCGGACGGGTGAACAGGTGCCCGTAGGGCGGGCCGTCGTGGGTACGGACGCCGGCCAGTACCCCGGGCAGGTCCGCGTCGGACAGGTCCCCGGCCGTCCCGGACGCGGCTCGGGAGCCGAACACCGTCCAGCCCATCGCTCCTCCGATCGCGTACAGGCAGAGATCGCCGAACCAGCGGCCGGCCGCCCGGCCCCGGATGGGGACCAGCAGCACTACGGCAAGCAGGGCCCACACCGGCAGCCAGATGGCGAACAGCGCCCATGCCTGGGCGTTGAGGGTCAGCAGCGCCGGCACGCCGGCGAGGGTGACCAGGGCCAGCTGGGCGCCGGTCATGCCGAGGAACCAGCCCGAGACGTCCTTGGCGTAGTCGCCATAGCGGTGCGCGCTCATCAGGCATCGCCGTCCCGAGGAGAACCGCCATCGGGCGGTCGAGGGGCTGGAGACTCCGCACGTCCGCCGGGTTCGGAGCCGTTCCACTGCTCCCTCGGCCAGCTGACGGCCGTGCTGCCGTCGGCACGGTCGACGACCGGCGACCACAGCGGATCCGGGATCACGCCAACGGGCTGAGCGGCGTCGTCGTACGAACGCGGCGACCCACCGGACGGTGCTGGACCCGAAGTCCCGGTGGCCTGTCCGGTGCTGCCTGCGGTGACCCGGCCTCGCATCGACTGCCCGTAGTAGGGGGCGGTGTGTCCGATGCCAGCGCCGGAGAGCACGTCGGCGGCCGAGGCGGCCACCCCGGCCGCGAGTCGGCCGGCCGCCGACGTGCCGGTGGTCAGCGCATGGAGCGCGCCGGCGAAGCGCCCGCTGGTTGCGCCATCCGCGGTCGACTCGCCCTGCGCACGGTCGCCGGCCAGCTGTGCCGCGGCCCCGGTCGCGGCCACCCCACCCGAGGCCGCGACCGCCGCAGCACCCGCGGCTCGACCTCTTCCGCCGCCGAGATTGCCTAGTGCGCCGGTGACCCCACCGGAAGCGACGAGCGAGGAGCGCAGCGCTGCTCCGCTGGAGGTCCCCGGGTCGACGAAGGCCAGCAGCCGGAACAGCGCCAGCGGGCAGATCGCGCCGAGCAGGATCAGCAGGCAGCCGACCACCGCCATGCCGACCGCAGCCTCGGTGCTCGTCTCCTCCGCCCCGGCGACGATGCCCTCCGTGATGGTCACACCGACACCGAGGACGAGGACTGCGACCGGGGAGACCAGCAGCGCGGCGAGGAACCAGCGCAGACTGCGCCAGAACCAGGCGCTCGAGGACTGCGCCAGCAGACCACCTGCCGAGATGGCTGAGGTCGCCGCGAGCACGATCAGCGCGGCTTCGCGGACCAGCATCAGCAGCAGGTAGCCCACGCTGGCCGGCACCAGCAGGAAGATCGAGCTGACCCCTAGCACGGTGGCGACCGTGCCGTCGACCAGGTCGCGGCTCACGCTGATCGACGGCTCGAAGGCGGCCATGGTGTCGATGTCAAGCAGGCTGCGCAGCAGGCCGGTGGTCAGCCCGGAGACGCCGGTGACCAGCAGAGCGGCCACACCGACGTAGCCGGCCCAGACGAGCCCGAACTGCAGCAGCCCGATCAGCAGCCGGCCCAGCGTCTCCCCGTCGCGACGCACGGCCGCGACGCCCAGTTGAACCAGCGCCATCAGCGCCGCCACGGTCGCGCCGATGCCGAAGGTCACCGGATACACCCCGGCCAGCGGGCCGCCGGCGGACAGGTCGGGGGTAGCCAGGGCGTCGATCACCGAGAATGCCAGTCCCAGCAGCCACAGGCCCGCTTCCCAGAGCGACAGCATCGCGCTGACCCACACGTCGGCGACCACGGCCCCGGCTGCCTCGCCGATCACGCAGAACGGGTTGATGGGCAGACACGGCAGCGAGCCGTCGTCCGCCGCCGGAGTCACGGGGAACGCCACCACCATCGGGTCGGCCGAGGCCGGGGCGGCGGCCACCAGCCAGCCCGCCGCAGCCAGCACGAGGACGACGACCAACGCTCGCGGGCGCGACCATCTGCCGCGCCGACCGAGCGGGTGCCTAGACATAGCGCAGATCCCGCCAGCCGGCGGCGATCGCCGCCTCCGTGCCCGGCCAGATCGACGGCCCCGGCGCCGGCTCCGGCCCGGCGCCGATCACCCACCGTTCTCCGACCCACGTCATGCGCTGGCAGTCGGCGATCGCGATTCGCGAGGTCTGCTCCACGGTGACGGTGAACTCGAAGTTCACGCAGACCACCGCGAAATCCGGGCCCACCGTGCCCTTGATGAGTCCCATCACCGGGCGGACGACGATCGCCAGCTGCGGCGAGCCGGCACCGGACAGGCCCGCGGCCGACAACAGGTTCGCCATGCCATCCACACCGGACCAGCTCTCCGGAGTCGGGCCACCCGGTGCGGCCCACTCGGCGATCACCCGCCGCACACCGTCCATCGAGCCGGTCTGCATCGCCATCACGTCGATCGCCGCCAGCTGCGCCAGGGCACCCTCCGGAGTAGGGGGAAAGCCGATGGGCACGTCGGCCGGGCCGACACCCGTGGCGCGCGGCACCTCGAGCACGCCCGCGGCCTGATTCGACACCGGCCCGGGCAGCGCGTCGTCCGGCTCAGCGGCCGGCATCGGCGCGGCGGCGAGTTCGTCCTCTCGGGTGACCGACGCCGACGACGTCGTCGAGTCCGTCTGGCCCGCCGGTCGGGCGGGCTCGTCGTCGGTCAGGCCGGTGACGATCGCGAGCACGAACCCGGCCAGCACGGCCAGCCCGGCTACCGCGCACGCGACCACTGCCGCGAGCAGCTTCGCGGGACTCCACACCGCGGGCGCAGCGCCGCCGACCCGCCCCCTCTGCCGGCGGCGCATCAGGTGCACCCGCTACCGGTGATCGAGTCCAGAATGACGAGGATGACCGTGTAGGTGATGGCCACCATGACGACGACCGCGACGCCCATCGCTCCGTACCGGGAGGCGTGCGGATGGGAAAAGATCCGGCCCACCAGGATCGAGCCCAGCGAGATGACGGCGCCGATTCCGATCAGCGCAAGCACGCCCCACTTGACCCACGCCGTCACGTCGTTGGCGAAGGTCTGCATCCCCGGCGGCGCCTCCGGGCAGACCGCCGCGGTCAACTCCACCGACGCGGCAGAAGCAGGCGACGCGCTCAGCACGACCAGCACCGAAACGACCAGCACCACAGTCTTGGCCGCTCGTACCGCTGCGGGAGCGGTCCGGCGGTGGTTCATCATTCGGGCTCCTCCGCCGGGCCCGTCCGGGATGGCTCCGCCCGACGCCGATGACGGGGCTGCGGCGCCACGGCCGGCACCAACAACGCGGCCAGCGACCGACCTGCGGCAGCCACCGACTTCGGCAGTCGGTCGCCGGTCAGGCCGGTGATCTCCAGTCGCCGGTCGATCGGCACCCGGACCACTCGGTGACGAGACCGCAGCTCAGCCAGCCGGGGTCCGCAGCTGGCCTCCACCGCCCGCGGCCACCGGGCCGGCCCCACCGCGGCCACCAGGGCCTCGTCGCCGACGGCAGCCAGGACGCGTTCGGTCTGCCGCACTGCAGGAACCGACACCCGGGTCACCACGACCGACCGCTCGTCGTGGACGAACGCCTCTGCAGACCGCGTCTCCAGCAGCGCGGTGGTGAGCGGCCAGCCGGCGTCCACGACCATCAGCCGTGCCTCCCCGTCACCTTCCGGTGGGGATGGCTGTCCGTCGGCTGGACTTCGAGCAAGGCGGAAGAGGTCGAGGTGCCCGCGGCGGCCGCGACGCCACCAGCCGCCCTCTGCACCCAGCTCGATTCTCGCCGCCGCCACCAGCCCCGACCGGGCCGGCTCGGTGTACTCGACCAGCTGCGTCCGCCGACCGTCCGCCATCGCTTCGGCGACCGCCATCGCCACGGTGGACGCGCCAGCTCCGGCATGGCCGGCGAGAACCACGACGATGGGAACGCGGGCTTCGAGCTCTTTCCACGGCAGGCAGGCCGGAATCTGCCGACGAGGTTCGCGGCGGACCTCTCGCGAACGGATGCAGCCGCCGAGTGAAGTGTCGACGTCCTCCCGGCCGTCGAATTCTCCCGCCCGAATCGCGATAACCGCTGCGCGCATCGCCGGGACTGACAGCCTCGGTGTTTGAGGCGGCAACAACAGCGTGCTGGTTAGCGCCGGCGCGCGAGGCGATACGTCGCCGCTCAGCGAATAAGACCGGGACTCTTGGTCCCCTAATGCGGGGCTGCAATGCATACGGGCACCGTGCCCGGGTAACCTCCGGTCTTCCTCCAGTCAGTTCCGAGGCGAAGTCTCGATCCTCAACGCGTGCACAACCGACCACATACCGCGACTGGAGGAGCGACCCTGCTGGCTCTTGGAAGGCAAGTACCTCGACATCCGCGCGCAGCGGCCCTTGCGGTCGCCGGCTTGGATGCAGTCAGAGCCTCCGACCGGCGTTATTGGAGCATCGGAGTGGCCAAACCTTAACGCCTGGCAAGGATCGCTTCCTGGGGAGCGGCTCGCTAACTCACTCGCTGGACCGGAACCAACCGTTCTCCTTCGCAGTGCGGGCGATCGGCGGCAATCCACTCAACCGGTTCGCCTCCACCTGGATTGCCTTTTCTACGATCTCTGAGGGCCATACCTCCGGATGCTGTAGGACATCCTTGGCCGTCGCTGCCGTGATCGCGCCGAGCTTGACCTCACCAGCCCAAGCCCCGTCAGGAAGGGTTTCGCGCGTGCCCCTCAAGTCACTGATCCTGACGGTCTTGCGCTGCCCCAGCGCCCGGAGCATCTGCCGCCGATCACCCATTCCGGGCTCGAGTAGTTCAACGTAGGCCGTAGCCGACTTCCTTGCCAGCTGTTCACTACTGCTATCGGTCGCGACCAGGCTGAGCAGCCCCAGCGAGCGCCCTGAGAAAGACACTAGGCCACGGCGCAGAGGATCGTGGAGCACCAACTGCCTCGCCAGCGGTGACTTCATGAACGACGCGATGGCTTGTTCCATCGCCCGGTAGTGCTTGGGCACAAGCGCGGCGCTAGCCACATCGATTTCGGTGGAGAGCTGAACAATCACCGGAAGCCGCACGATCGTCAACACCGAAAGCAGCCAGACGCGCCTATCCAGCACGCCGTTCGCGCATTCCCCCTGCGAGCGCCACCAGTCGGCGTCCGAGCGGTGCTCGCGTGCTCGCATCTCGCGAGAGAGCGCCGACGCCAACCGGGGCGCCGAGTTCGCGACCGTGCGTTCCGCTGCGGCAAGATCAACCGATGACGGCAGGAGCCCGACGGCCTGACGTGTCAGCCAACTGTCTCCCCAGACTTGCACCACCTGCGCCAGTCGATCGACCCAGACCTTTGTGTCTGCGTTGTGAGCTGGGAGTGCACGAAGCGGTTCCATCGCGGTGAGAACATCTGCAACAAGCTTGCGTCCCGCCGCTGAACGGATTCGCGTGCGGGCGCTTGATGGCCCGGCATTCCCGCTCTCACGAGGATGTCGGAGCAGCACCGCGCGCGCCGCCCAGACGAGCTTACCCAGAGGGGTGGAGGCATCGAGGGAGAGCACGTCCACCGCTCCGTCGCCAATCTGCTCCTTGCAGACCGCGAGCACATCGTCCGCGTTTCCAGCGTATCCGCCGCGCGCCAGCAGCTCGACCCCCCACCGGGTGTCACCGTCCGCGTTCGAGACGGCGTTCGCCAGCTTGCCCTCTTGCTCGGCACCGAAAGCGGCAATAGCGCCGAGGTCGGCCGCCGTTTCGAGCCAGTCACCGGACGGCTGAAACTTGCTCCACCACCACTTAGTGAGGTCGGCCCGATCCCCGTGACGCCTGAGCATCCGCGCGGCAGCCTGGCGCGTGCCATTCGCTGCCGGCGACGCAAGGCGTGCCTTCAAGTGGACCACGGCCTGGTTCCGTCCGGCGTCCTCCGCGAAGGTAAGTGGCCGGCCCGTCTCCTCCAAAAACCCGTCTTCGGCAAGGACGACGCCGGAACCGTCCAGGATGAAGTCGACCACCTTGCGAATCGTGTCGCTTGGCTGGCCCTGGTACGCCCGATCGTCCAGCACGCGCCCTGCCGTCAGGCGGAGGTGCGGATGCAACTTGAGTTCCGGCTCTGCCTCGAGCTCACGGAGACTGCGCTCGATCCCCCGCACTTCAATTTTGGTGAACATGCCAACGAAGAACCGACAGGTGTTGAGCCAGTACGGCCGCGCCAGCAGTGCGTCGAAGCAATCGACGCGAGAGTTCCCGACGCCCCGCGGGTCCGCGTACTGGTTCACGTAAGCCGCAGCGAAGTATTCGCGCAGTGACTGGACCTCGAATTGGAAGTACCCGGGAGTTCGCTCAACCAGACACAGCACGCGACCTTCCATCGCCGCAAACAGTTGCGCCGCAAGCTCCTGACCCTTCTCTCTGCCGGCGAGGTGCCGAATCAAGAGCTGCTTAAGATCGGTCCGGGAGATATGGCCAGCGCTGCCAGAGCCCTCAGCCTGTTGCTGAAGGTGCCACCCAAGAAAGGCGTGGACGTCCTCGATGACATCACGGTCCGACGAGAGAAGTGGTTCCTTTCCTCGGTCTGCTCCCTGTCTAGAAACGTTTGTACGTACTCGGAGTACAGCTCCGTTCGCTGCTGGGGCAGGAGGCCGCGACGATGCAGCAGATGCAGCAGGATGGCGAGTTGCATGGGGTAGGACGCGAGGTCTCTGATGTGCGGGAGACTCTCGTGCTCCAGGAACGTCCGCAGCAACTTGCCTGCGGTTTCCTGCGTTAGCTCGGCGACCATGGTCCAGCGCTGCAGGTACTGCAGGCGCAGACCCGCCGTGAGCTTCTGGAGATGAAAGACCGGGAACTCGGTCGATGACCAAAGTGGTGACGTCGTCATCCCCGGACGGGTCGCCACCACGATAACCAAGTTGTGAGCGTCGGCTCCAAGGCGGACGCCGGTACGAACAATTTCGCTCGCAACTCGGTCACGGTGCTTCAGGTTCGCGACCTCGTCCAATCCGTCGAGCGCAAGCAGAACAGGTTCGGTCGCAAGCAACGTGGATAAGTCGTCCACTCGGAACTTTCGGGCACCGCCGTTCTTGCCGATCTGGTCAGCGATATAGCGCTCCAGCTGCGGCCAGCCGTCATTGCCGAAGCGCGACGGCACGGCGGTTCTCGCTTGCTTCTTGGCGACGGCGGACTTGGCCTCGACCGCGGCAGCTGTCGAACTGGCCCACTGAGCGTAATCGCGCAGGTCAAGGCGGATCGGCACACGCATGACATCCGTCAGGGGCTTCAGGCCCTGCGCCTCGCCCGAATAGTCCGTTGCCCGTCGATGTCGAGCCCGATGAAACTGGCAGAGATACTGGAGCACGTCGACTTACCCTGCCCCGGCCCCCCGACCACGAGTGCATTTCCACTCCACTCGGGATGCAGGAGCGCCTGCGCGGCTCCAGTGACGACAAAGCCATCGTCCGCCAGGGCATCGCCCGGCCGGTCGGCGGCGATGCGGGCTAACAATGCTGCGGCAGCCGTGTCTCCACGCGAAGCGAACGGCACGTCGACAAACATCGCATCAACCCGCGGCCCCTCAAGCTTGACTTGGCGGAACAGCACCTTGTCGTCGGCTTCGTACTGGTCTGCAATGTAGGCGCGGACGGTGCCGGAGATGCGCTCTCTGCGCTCCTCCTGCCGCTCGTGGCGGCGCTTCATCTCAAGGAGGGTATTCGGGTCGTACGCGCGACCTCTCTCCGAGTCGATGAGCGTGTGGTGGACGCTGCAGAGAAGAACCCGATTCTCGTATGTCTCGAGCTTCTCCTTAGGAAATTTCGGGTCATAGCGCGGACCGTCGGGCGTCGCCGAATAGATATGCGCTTCCTCGCCGATGATGGTCTGGAAGGTCTCCCCTGTCTTGGCATCGACCTGATCCTCAGTCAGTTGCCTCCGACACTGCGGAAACGCACAGAGGTGACGGGAACGACCCCACAGGATCCTCCGGTCTTTCCTCGACAATTCCACGGGCATCCCTTGCGCACGACGACAACGGCGCGCTAGATGGATTCTCTCAGAGCGGACCGACAGCCAGCGCAAGGGCACACCGTCGTGCTCCCACTGACCGCCGGACCGCGTGAGCCCATCCGCCGACAAGGAGGCAGAGCCGCGCGCAGCAGTTCCGGGTCTCCGACGTCCTACCGCGGTCGGTAGTTCGCACTCGGGGCTTGTCGAGGGGTCGGGCGGATGCCCGGCACGGCGGCACACAGTAGGCCCCAGGTGATGCGCGGTACAGAAGCGGCGTCCCCAAAGTCCCGCGGGACCGGGATCGCACCATTACGAAGCGCGATCGAGGTACTGCCTTCGGGCGCGGTTGATGATCTCGGCGGTGCTCATGGGGAGGTCCATCTCATCCTCTCCGTCGTGGACGTCGACGATGCGGGCGACGTAGGTCTCGGCTTCGGCGCGGTTGCCTTCGCGGTAGGCAACCCACATGGCATCGAGCAGGACCTTCTCGTCGTCGGGGGCGACGAGCAGCGCGGTGGCGCTGGCGGTGCGAGCAGCATCGAGGTCGTCGTCGGCCAGTGCGGAGGTGACGACGAGGTGGGCGACGTCGCAGATGGCGGCGGTGTAGGTCAGCTCGAGGCCCCCCAGCCACTCATAGCCGGCCGGACGCTGGGCGAACGGCGGTCCCGAAACCAAGGCGAGGGCGGCGAGCAGGTCGGGCATGCCGTCAGAGCCGCGAGCTCCGGCGCGGGCGCGCAACTGCCGGAACAGATCAGCGTCGACCAGGACATTCGTCAGGGTGTACGGGCCTCGGTGACCGGAACTCAGGTGCTTCTCGCCGGTGGCCGGGTCGGTGCCGAGCCACCCTCGGGCGCCGGCGGTGACCCTGTGGACGTAGGCGCGGGCGCTGACCGGGTCTGTCCTGCCGGAACGGGCGGGCTGCAGGGCGGTTGCGGCCTCGTCGACGGTGGCGCCGTGCGGGCGCGTGGCGAGGTAGGCTACGACCTCCTCATACCGACGGCGCAGCCCTGACTTCGTGACGGCAGCCTCGTCGCCGTGGGCCCGCAGGGTGATCGGGCCGAGCAGGGTCAGTCGGGGGCGCGTGCAGTCCGGTGCCCACCAGTCGGCCAGGTCGTGGTCGAGTAGCTCCAAGTCGGTTTCGAGGCGTCGGCGGAGCTCGGTGGGTGCGCGACGGCCCAGCACGGCGATGTCCTCGGGTGTGGCCGGCGAGGTCTGCAGGTAGGTGTCGGGGGGCTGCGGCAGAGGTGAGTCCGACACCGCTGGCGCCCAGGGCGCGTGCGCCTCCGACGGGGGCCCCGCCTTCTCTTCCGCGGCTTCGAGCGTTCGGGGCAGCGTCAGGTCCTCGCGCAGTGCACCCGCGGCGTCGGTGCTGTCCTGCCATGGCTGGTCGCCGTCAGCAGCCGGCACAGGCGCGTCGCCGGCGTCGCGTTCGAAGGACAGCAGCGCGGCGATGTCGCTGGCCTGCTGGGCGGTCAGCTGTGGAGTGGGCAGCCGCAGCTCCAGGTCAGGGACGAGCAGATGCCCGTCGTCGGTCACGGTGAGCGTCCACGGGGCATCGCCTGTCGGGTGGGCGCCGAGGAGCACCGCGGTTGCGCCGCGGATGTCTCGGTTGTCGAGAGTGGCGATCAGCTCGGCCAGTTCCCCGCCGTCGCTGTCGGGGGCGTGCGGGGCCAGGACGACGGTGGGCATCCATCCATCACCCGCCTCGGCCCGTAGCCGACCCTGCAGCACGTCGCCGTCCTGTTGTTCGGCGGCCTGGCGCAGCGTCCCCTGGAGCCAGACATCGGAAGCCTGGGCGACGACATGGATCCGGTCCGGGGCCAGGTCGATCAATTCGCCGCCGAAGCCGACGGGCGTGACGGTGAGCAGGTCAGACCAGCTGTTGACGGCAAGTTCGGCGGCCACGTGCCGGGCGAACTGCTCCCGGCGCTCAGCCGGTCCGCTGATGCGCAGGACACCGATGCGTTCCAGGTCCAGCAGCCAACGCCGCCCGTCCTCCGCCCCGACGGTCACCAGCGTCGGGTAGGGGGCCAGCCGCGCGGCAGCGCGGTCGGCCTCGACGCCGGTGTCCTCATCCATGCCGATCGACCACCACAGGCCGGTCGGATCGGCGGCCCACGGCGCCGGCGGCGGCGAGGCACCCGGAGTCTGCAGCCGCAGGTCCAGGCGGTCGGCGCCTAGTCTGGCGGCGACGACGTCGGGGAGCCGCGCGTCGGGCTGGTCCGAGAGTGCGACGGCGAGCGCCCGCAGGGCGTGGTCGAGGGCGGCGTAGTCGGGGTTGCCGGTGTCGGCACCAGCTCGCACCGCGGCCTGGGCCTCGGAGAGTTCGGCAGGCAGCGGCGTCAGGGTCCGGCCGGGGCGGCGTCGGCGTAGGCGCTGCCGTCGGTGGGCCAGCCAGGCCGCGCCCAGGCCTGCGGCGAGCAGCGCGCCGCTGCCCGTGAGCACGATCGCCAGCTCCGCCGGAGACCGGTCGGTGTCCGCCGCGTCGCCGCCTGCTGCGGCGTCAGAGTCCGCCGCCTCTGCCTGGTCCCTGTTCGACGTGTCGTCCGGTATCGGTACCTGTCCGCGTGGTGGTCCGGCGGGGTTGGGGGCGTCCTCGATTGCCGGCGGTGTCGCCGGGTCGGCCTCCACCGGAGGCACGGGGTGGGTGGGCTCAGGCGCAGCCGCGTGCGGGAGGTCGAGGACCTGACCGGGGCGGATGACGTCGGGGTCGGTGAAGCGGCCACCGCCGGGCTGAGGCTCGCCGGCGTTGAGGTCGAAGATGGGCTGCCAGCCGTCGATGCGGTGCTCGGCGGCGATATCGGCGAGGGTGTCGCCGGACTGCACCGTCACCTGTGCAGCCGCCGGGTCGGAACCAGGCAGGTCGGCGTCGGCGGGGAGCACCAGCGTCCAGCCGGGACGGATGAGTCCGGGGTCGGTCAGGGTGCCGCCGTCGGGTTGGAGCCGGCCGAGGTTGAGGTCGAGGATCTCGTCGAACCGAGCCCAGTCACCGAGATGGCGGGCGGCGATCCGCCCCAACGTGTCCCGGGGCTGCACGGTGTAGGTGGGTCCGGTGCTCGCTGGCGGAGCCGGTTCGGCGGCAGGCGCGCGGTCGGGTGAGGGGGCGGGCCATTCCTCGATGGGTTGTTCGGCGACCACCGGGGGGATGGCAAGCGCCGGGGTGAGGAGCAGAGGTGCGGCCCCCACGCCGATGACCGCGGCCACCAGCACTCCGGCCAGCTGCTGCGGGGCGCGCAGGCCGGGCAGGTCCACCGGGGGCAGGCCTCGCAGCTGAACGGCCATTTCGGCGACCACGGAGACGGCGAACGCGGCCCACGCGGCCCAGCCGATGAGCACGAGCAGCCCGAGGAATACCGCGCCGGTGTCCGGGCCCGTCAGCGCGGCGGTGACCTGGGTCCAGGAAGGCACGCGGTCGGGTAGGTAGGAGCCACCCAGCCCCCAGAGGGCGATTGGCACGCCGAAGACCACGGCTCCCAGCGCGAGTGCGGCCAGCAGCCGACGCAGCGGGTCAAAGAATCGCGGTGAGGTGGTCATGGCCCGGCTCCGAGATCGGTGATCAGCTCCGCGGTGCCGGCGCCTTCGACGGTGAGGGTGGAGATACCGATGAGGCCGAGGAAGGTGGTGGGCTCGGTGATCGTCGTGGTGACCTGCAGGGTGTCGCCGTCCACGACCGCCACCGCGCCCGGTACTCCTGTGCGGTCCAGGTACTCCTGTGCGGCGGCGATTGCGGCCGGTACGTCGATGCGCACCTCCCCGCCGAGCGCGGCGGAGACATCGATGGCCTGCCCGCCGGCGCGCGCTGCTTCGTCGGCGATGGCGTTGGCGCGCTGGGTGGCCTGCACCTTGGCGCCGCCGTCGACTGCCAGGCCGATGATGAGCAGCAGCCCGGGCACGAGGACGGCGAGGAAGACGCTGATCGCGCCGCGCTCGGACTGCCGGCTCCCGGTGGACGGTGGGGTGGTCATCGTTCGCGGTAGGCGTCGACGGGGCTGGAGAAGGACGCCTGCACGGTCACCGAGCCGGGCAGGCCAGGAGCCAGCAGGTCACCCATGGCGACGGTGCAGCTGATCGATACCGTGACGTCGCCGGGCTGGCCGAGCGGCGCCTGGAAGCCTGCGGTGTCTACGTCGACAGAGGTCGCCTGACAGCGCAGGTCCTGAGCGGTCAGGGTGCGTTGCGCCTGCGCCCCGGCCGATCCGACGGCGGTGGCGGCGTCACGGGCCAGGGACGCCTCGCGCGCGGCAGCGCGTGCTGCCTCTTCGACGGCGTTGTCAGCGACCTGCGCGCGGCCGGCGAACACGGCGAGGGACAGGAGCAACAGCAGGGCCGGCGCCAGGAGAGCCAGCTCGACCGACACCGACCCGCGCTCCCCGCTTGCGGTCCTCATGGGGTCGGCCGTTCCACTGGGCCGACGGCGGTCTGGGTCACCGGCCAGCCGCCCAGGCCGGGAAACAGGCTGATCGAAGTACCGGTCACGGTCACCTCGACGGTGGACGGCGACCCGGACACCGCCACCGAGCGGCTCACCAGGAGGTCCTGCGCGGTCTGCGTGAGGAAGTCTTCGGCCGCCGACTGCGCCCGCGCCACCGACGCCGGCTGCACCCGCCCCTCCCGCGCCCCCTCCTGTGCCGCACCGAGGGCCACCGATCGGGCGTAGAACCACAGCGCGGCCTGGATGAGAGTCATCACCAGCAGCAGGACCACTGGGAAGACCACCGCGACCTCCACCGACGTCGACCCCCGCTCCCCCGCTAACCGCCGGCTCCCCCCGTCGCACGACCGGCCGCCACGACGGCGGCTCGAGGCACCCACGCACCCGGGTGGCCCAGGGCGGCCGCGGTGCTGGGCAGGGGTCGGCATGACCCGGCTACTGGATCTGGCCGGAGCGGGACGTGACCGCGTTGGCGATCACCACCATCAGCGCGACGGCGATGCCGACCAGGGCCACGGTGATGATCACCTGCTCGACCGACAGCGAGCCCCGCTCCGGCTCCGCGCGCCGCGAACGGATCCGGTCGCGTAGGGCCCCGCCGAGGGCGAGCAGGGTGCTGAACAGCGGCGTCATGGTGATCCCTTCGGTCGGGGCTGTGCGGTCAGGTGCCCATCAGGCGGGCCAGGGCCGGATAGAGGAACAGCAGCAGGAAGGCGATCGAGAGCAGCGCCACCGGGGCGCTGAGCTTCTCGCTGGCGGTGTTGGCGGCGGCCTCCTCCTCGGCCAGCAACTGCACCCGCAGAGACTGCGCCCGGGCCCGCAGCGTCGGAGCGATCGAGGCGCCCTCCTGTGCGGCGACCGCCGCGATGTCGGCGATGTCGGTCAGCTCGCCGACGCCGGTGTCGGCGGCCAGCCGGCGCAGCCCGTCCCAAGGCGGCTCGCCGGCCAGCCGCGCAGCGACCAGGGCGTCGGTGATCCGACGGAACACCCAGCCCTCGCCCAACGCGGCGGCCCGTTCCAGGGCGATGGTCGGGCCTTCACTGGCGTCACGACGTAAGCCGACCAGGTCAAGGTAGGAGCAGAGGGCCCGACGCATCTGGCCGCGCGCCTCGGTGGCCTGATCGCGGACGATGAGGTCGACGACGAAGAACAGGACGACGGCCAGTGCTAGGGACCCGACTACCGGCACCACCACGGGCAACCGAAGACCCACCAGACCGAGCACAGCGGTGAGCAACGGCACGAAGACCGCGCCGAACACAGCCAGACCGACCTTGCGGGCGGCATAGCCCTCCGGTGTCCAGCCGATCAGCGCCAGCCCCTGACCCGGCGCCCGCAGCCCGGCGGCGCTGAACCGGGCACCGATCCACACCCCGGCGCGCCCGGCCGCTCGCCCCCACCCGTCACCCGCCCCCGCGTCCTGTCCGACCAGGGCCGGGTCCATGCGCCCGTCCAGGCGGGCCAGCGCGTCGGAGAGCTGCGGCTGCTCGAAGACCAGCACCGCTCGCAGCAGGAGAAGCGCCCCGAGCCCGGCGAGCGCCCCGGAGCCGACCAGCATCATCTGAGTGCCGCTCATCGGACCGGCACCCCCTCCGGTTCGAGCTCGGCCCGTCGACCGCCCTCCCGATCGATCAGGAAGCGGGGACTCGGCGTGGGCACGGTGAGTCGACGCATCCACAGCAAGCAGGCCACGATCAGCGCGGCGATCGCCGCGAGGACCAGCTGCCCCAGCCCGCTGCCGTAGGGAGCCAGGTAGTCGCCGTTCAGTGCGGCCAGCCCGGATGTGACGACCGTGATCAGTAGGAGCCATCGAGCGTTTGCCCGGGGCTTGGCGCGGTCGGCTTCCACCTTGCGCCGCATGGTGACCTCCTCGCTGAGGCTGTGCGCCAGTTCGGTCAGCACCCGCGCCAGCCCCGGCCCGCGCAACTCTGATCCGAGCAGCAAAGCGGCGACCACCAGGTCGCCGGTGGCGTCGTCCAGGTCGTCGGCGAAGGTCAGCAGTGCCCGCGACGTCGGCCACCGCGCCTGTAGCCGAGACGCGAGCGTGGCCACTTCCGCCTCGATCGGCTCCGGCGCGGTGCGGGCCGATCGGATCAGCGTCTGTTCCAGGCCCCCACCGGCGGCCAGCACGTCGGAGATGCGTCGCACCCACTCCTGTAGTGCCTCCAGCCGTTCCACCGCGGCGTTTCCGGCAGAGAACTGCGCCAACAGCCAAGGCACACCGACCACCGCCAGCCCGACCAGCACACCGCCGACCGGCCAACCGGAGGCCAGCCACACCGCCACCGCCGCCACGCCGCCGCCCACCCACACCCTCCGCTGTCGCCGCGCCGCCTGGCGGTCGGCCTGCGCCGTCGGACGCGATATGCGGCGTGGCCGCGCCGGAGTCTCCGGGCCGGTGAGGGCGCGGGCGGCCAGCAAGAGGCCTCCGACCAGCAGCGCCCCGCATACGCCGGCCAGCAGCACGGGGCCGTTCACCGTGGTCGCCCCACCGCGCCGGCCCAATGACCGCGGCCGGGTCGCAACCAGTCCGGATCGAACCCGACCCGGACGTAGTCGGCCAGGGCCACCGGGTCGTGGTCAGGCATCGCTCGTCCGTCCGGGCCCGGAACAAACACCTCCGTGAGTGCCGGGCGCCCGCCCTCCCCCACTCCGTTGCACTCGACGACCTGGCTGACGAACCGGTGCCGCTCTCCCCCGATCCACCGTTCGTCAACGGTGGTGATGTGCACGACCAGGTCGATCGCCGACGCACACGACCGGTACGCGTGCTCGGGGCTGACGGCAGCGCGGCCGCGCATGCAGAGGTTGGCCAGCCGCTCGAAGGCGTGGTGGGCCGAGCGGGCGTGCAGCGTGCAGCACGAGCCGCCCTCGCCGGCCTCCATCACCTCGATCAGCGGCCACGCCTCGTCGCCGCGCACCTCCCCCAGCCACACCCGGCTGACGTTCATCACCAATGCGTGCTCGACCAGCTCGGTCAGCGTCACCTCCCCCAGGCGACGGCCGTCCGGACCACGTTCGCCGGTGCCCTCCCGCGCCTCGAACGGCACCACCCGCGGATGCCGGTCAGGCAGCTCGTGCAACAGCAGCTCGAAGTGCTTCTCGATCGTCGCCAGGTTCTCCTCGACCGGCAGCTCGTTGGCCAGCCCTCGCAACAGCAGCGTCTTGCCTGCGGCCTGCCCGCCGGTGACCACAATGTTCTTCCGAGCCCGCACCGCCGCCCGCAGAAATTCCGATAGCGGCCGGTCGATCGCCCGCAGCTCCACCAGGTCGTCGAGCTCGACGTTGCGGATCCGGTGCCGGCGAATCACCAGCTGTGGGCGTGGCACCGTTTCGATCACCGCCGCCAGCCGAGACCCGTCGGGCAACCGCATGGTGAGGAGGGGGCTCGCAGTGGTCAGCGTCCGCTCTGCACGGCCCAGCCGGGCGGCGATGTGCTGCAGCTGCCGCACCATCTCCTCGTCGGAATCCGCGATCGGAGGGACCCGTACATCTCGGCCGTCGGCGTAGCCGACCCAGACGTTGTCGTGCCCGTGCGCCTCGATGTTCTCCACGAGCGGGTCGTCGACGTAGGGCTGCAGCCGGCCCAGCCCGAACTGGGCGGCGAACACCGCCTCGGCGATCGCCTGCTCCTCGGCTGCCGAAGGCACCGCCGGCCCCGCGTGCATCCGCTCTCGGACCAGCTGGTCGATCCCGTCCTGGATCAACGTGCGAGCAAGCTCCTGCTGCGCGGCCAGGCTCAGCGACGGACGGCGCTTGAGCTCCTCGGCCAGGCCGGTCGCCGTCGCCTCGTGCAGCCGCCGCACCAGCCTCCAGTCCACCGGAACCGTTGAGGCGTCGAGTCCTCGAGGCACGGGTCCGACGCCGAGGAGGTCGGTGGTGAGGTCAGCGGACACCGCTGCCCCCGACCGCGGTCGCCGATGCAGACAGCGGCGTCGGCGGCGGCGTCAGCCGGGATTCGTGCGCTGCGGCAGACTCGACGAACCGGGAGGCAACGGTTCGGGCGGCCCGCAGCAGCACGGACTGGGCGAACAACCGTCCGGCCGGCGCACCGTCGCTGAGCACTGCGGCCGCTTTTCCATCCCTGGGCAGGGAACCGATAACCGGTACGCCGAGCGCCTCGCTGATCTCTCGCTCGCCGTACGGCTCCCCCGGCCCGACCACCAGCGTGGCCAGCGTGCCGGGGCGGCCGTCACCCTCTCGAAGCTCGGCGATCGCGTGTGCCGCCGCGCGCACGGCTCGCAGCGTGGAGCCGGTGACCACCACCACGGCGGCGGCCCGATGTAGCACCGCGGCCGGGAAGTGTTCGGCGCGCAGCCGTCCGCAGTCGGCCAGCACGTCGACGGCGCCGTCCTCTATCGACGCCAGCACGGCGGCGAGGCGATCCCAGTCCACGTGTCGGGCGCTGGCGGGATCGGCCAGGCCGGGCAAGAGCCGCGCCTGGCCCTCGGCGTCGAGCAGTAGCAGCTGGGCGTCCAGCTGCCGGGCCATACCGCCGCGTCGCGCCGCAAGCTCCAGGTCGGCCAGCCCAACGGCGGACACCTCACCTCTGCCGTACCCCGCCAGAACGTCCCCGCCGGCCGGATCCAGCTCAGCCAGCACCACCGGCTGCGGCCAGGACAGCGCCAGCGCCAGCCCGCTGGTAGTCACCCCGGGTGCACCCTTGGCCGAGCACAGCGCGATGAACACGGCAGCCGTCCCCTACTCGCCGGGCACCACGACGATGGCGATCAGACCCGCAGCAGCGCGAGCGGCGACGTCCGGCCCGTCGGCCGAGTCGACGAGCACGTCGACCACTCGCAGCCCGTCAGTCCCGGGCGGACCCGTCTGCACCACGGTCGCCTCCACCACACCGGGACCCGCCGCCCCTGTGGCTGGAGCAGCGCCTGCGACCACGGGCACCAAGAGGACGTCGTCGCCCGCGCGCAGCGCGGTTGTCGGTAGCTGCACGGTCGACACGCCGACGCCGACCAGTTGCTGGCCGGGAGCCGGAAGCCGCTGATCGGTCAGCGCATCCCGGGTGAGCAGCGAGCCCGGCGCGAGAGTGGACGCCACCATCCGCCCGATCACCTGGTCGCGCTCCGCGTACGGGATGGGCTCCAACGCAGGGTCGGCCGAGATCCGCGCTTCCGCAAGGTCGGCTGCGGTGAGCGTCTGGCCCCAGGGCACTTCCCGTGCGATCGCGATCACCGAGGACGTCTGCCCCAGCGACGTCGCCAGGTAGGCCGCACCCAGCGCACCGAGGATGACCATGGTGACGGCCAGGGCCAGCAGGGCCGGACGGCGGCGCCGACGTGGTGCCGGCAACACGGGCGCTCGGGACAGTCCGTTGACCGCCTGGGGAGGGAGCGGCGCGCTCGGTTTCGGAGGCTGGGTGCGGGTCATCGGCTGCTCCCGTCCTGGTTGAGGACGTGCAACTCGCCAACGAACAGCTCGGACGACGACGACAGCTCCAGCGCCTCGGTTCCCGACATGCCCCCGCCGGACCAGGTGATCGCCCACGTGCTTGTCGCGGTGATCGGCCAGGGCCCGCCACCGGGCACGTGTCGGCTCGATGCCTGTGCATAGAGGTAGCCACAGTCAGGAGAGGCAGTCCCGACGCCGTCCACATACGGCGTCCCCAGGCCGCAGGTGACGGTGTTCCCGTCTCCCATGTCCCAGAGGACCTGGCTGACCTGAGCCACTGCGGTCACGGTCATGCCACCGGCGGAGGCAGAGGCACGGGCCGGGCCGGTGATGTCGGCACTTCGCTCGACCCACATCCACACGGGCAGGCCCACCAGTCCGCTCACAGAACCCGGCGGCGGCGCCATCCGGATCTCTGGTGCCCGCAACGTCATCGACGAGATCGCCTGCTGGGCAAGAGCACGCGGATCCACTAATGGTGCGGCGGGGACCTCGGCCCCGTTCGCCAGGAAGACCAGCCCGGACCACAGGCCGGAACCGAAACCGGCGGGCCGAGGGCAGGCGAACGTCCAGATCGTTCCGTCTTCCGGGCGCTGTCCGGCCCAGACCGGGTGCCCAGGCCACGGCTGAGGATCCGCCACCGAGTACGTGCACGGGTTCGGCGGATTCGCTTCATTGCTGCTTTGCTCCGTACCACTGGGCACCCCTGAACCGGTGCCACTGCCGGCACCTCCACTTTCCGGCACTGAGGCCCAGAGCAGGCACCCCCCGGTACGCGGGTTGGTCTTGGTGCACTCGACCGGCGGCTCAGCCACGGCGACGCCTGGATTGCTCATTGCCATCACCGCTATTGCCGCAACCAGAGACAGGAAGCCGCGGGCGATCCTCAGCATGGCTGGTCCGTCAGCGGGTCCAGGCCGCTCACCAACCAGGGCTCACCCGGTTCCTCGACGTACCGAATGATTGAGATGTCCCAGATATAGCGAGGCGGAGTCCCCGGTGGGACGACATCGCCGGTTGCTATGTCGACGATCTGCGCGCTTTGGCTGTCGTAGCAAGCGGTAAGTCGAACAGTTGGCCCTTCCGGCGCCTCCAGGTCTACGGCCGCAACCTCCACGTCGACGCGCGAGTCGCCTTCCTGGCGCAGGCCCAGCGTCGCCAAGTCACGTACCGACTGGACGGCGAGGAAGGCGGCAGGGTCGGCCGCGTATCGCCGGATCTCTTGCTCCCAGTCCCGGGAACCTGGATCCCGACTGGCTGCGTCCGTCACTCGCAGCATCTCCTCGAAAGCCGTCATCGCGTCTTGAGATGCCAATTCCTCCGGAGTCGACGCCTTGCTTGTCGCAGGAGGTGTCGCCTTGATCTCGGACGGTGCCGTCGCGGTCGGCGAGGAGCCATCCGGGGAGGCTTCGCCCTCCGAGCACCCGGCAAGGGGCAGCAACGCAATGCACGCGCCAGTCACCCACCGCCGCACAGTCATCGTGACCGGCCGCTACGGGCGCGCGGATGCTCCGGTCGAAGCATGGCCGTCAGCGGTCGCCGCACAAGGCTGGTCACTGGGCCGGCGCAGGTCACGCTCGACTCTGTCGTGCGGGCCATGGGTACCTCCCGGGCAGCGGTGGCGGGAAATTACCACCGGAATCGCTTGAGAGGTGAGGCCCATTCACCAGTAATTCTCCAGTTCAGCCGCTGAACGAGGCCGAGGATGCGTGATTGCAACGCGAGCGATGGACGGCAGCCTCCACCCGTGCGACGTCCACGCCGAGCAAGCCGGCTACGGCGGTCAGGACTGTGGTGGAGGGAGCCGCGCCAGGGCGGCCGTCCTCCAGACGCACGTACGTCATCACGGATACGCCCGGAGCAGCCATTTCGTTCGTGGCACGTCCGGCCGCCAGGCGAAGAGCCGCCAAGGGCGGATCGTCCGGATCGGCGTCGAGCAGGTACAAGGGCTCGACGCCAAGCGCGACCGCCAGGCGCGGTATGAAGCGAGGCCGTGGACGCTCGAGCCCCGTCTCCCAGACCCGGATGCGCACCGGGCTGGAGAGCTCCAGCCTCGTCGCCAGGTCTTCTCTGGTCAGCCCCTTGGCCTCACGGGCAGCTTGCAGGCGATCGCCTCGAAGCAGCGGCCGCGCCACGGCAGCCCCCCATCACCCGTTCGGTGAACACCCGCCCCGTGGCGCTGAACCCTAGCGCCCAGCGCCCATCCGATCCCGCAGCGCCACTCCACCGGCGCGACACGAATTGGCGGCTGGCGAAGTACAGGAGCGAGACCGGAGGATGCCGAGAATCCCCAACCGAGCTGCGGCTGCGGGATGGGGCACCCCAGCGCCATCGGCTCGACCTCATCCCCCGTTGAGGCAAGGTCAGGCGCGCGGGCGCGCGTCCCCCAAAGAGAGGAACTGCAGAACGACGGAAGGCCAGTGCCCGACCATTCATGAGGCAGACAGCGTCGGCGCAGCTCGACGTCCCAGCTCGTACGCAGGAGGCGCGGTGAACCTCGAGGACCTCAAGGCCAGCCCCTCCGCCGTTGTGACCGTCGCGCAGGCGGCCTCGGTCTTCGGCGTCGACGTGCGCACGGTGACTCGCGCGATCCAGAAGGGCGAACTGCCTGCACTACGGTTGGGACGTCGAGTGTTGATTCCTCGGCTTCCGCTTCTGGCCTGCCTGGGGGTGTCTGGAGACGGCGATCTCGCTGAGACGTCGGACCCGCGTCGGCGAAGCGACGGCTCCAAGGGTGCTTCTGTGGCCCCTGCCCAGGGGTAGCGACCCGGTGCGGTCTGCTGACAACAGCCGCGGGGGCTCGGCCAAGTGCCGATGCAGTCGCGACGCCTATGACCAGTCGACCGGCGTCTTGGACTTGAGAACCGCAGCTTCGCCAGGGCTACTCCACGCACGCCTCTCATCAGCTGTCGCCGGGCCACCACGGGGAGCGCTCCGACTGGTTCGTGATACTTCGCGTGATACTGCAGCCGGCGTATTCCGGGGTATCTGGGTGCCTTTCACGGCCGTGGCGGTCTGGTCGGTCACGCCGAAAGTGCAGGTCAGGGGACTTCAAGGTATCCGGATGCTCGTCATTCAACGGGAGTTCAAGTCCCCCCTCGGACACCGAGTTGGACCCCCGCGATCCTCGGATCGGCGGGGGTTCACCTGTTCCTGGGCCTGCCTCGTCCGGGGCGGCGCGCGGTCACCGCGCCCGACGGCTGGGCGCTGCTACGTTCCCGGCCGATGACCGAGGCGCCGGGCGAGTTCGCGGAGCTGCTGCGCCGTTTCCGCGAGCAGGCGGCGCTCACCCAGGAGGAGCTCGCCGAGCGGGCCGCGATCACCGCCAAGGCGGTCAGCGCCCTGGAGCGGGGCGAACGCCGCCGTCCCTACCCGCACACCGTCCGTGCGCTGGCCGCGGCCCTGGGCCTCGACGACGCCGACCGCGACGCGCTCGCGGCCGCCGCGAAGCCGGCGACCACCGCCGGAGCCCAGCCCCTCCCGGCACCGGCCGTCCCGCTGGTCGGCCGCGACCGCGAGCGGGCCGAGCTGGTGCGGCTCCTGCACGACGAGCGGCTGGTCACGCTCACCGGGCCGGGCGGGGTCGGCAAGACCAGCCTCGCTCTCGACGTCGCCTCCGCGGTCGGGCTCCCGGTCACGGTCGTGGAGCTGGCGCCGGTGACCGGTGCCCGCCTGGTGCTGCCCACGCTGGCCCGTGCTCTCGGCCTGCGCCAGTCCGGCACGCCGCTGCTCGACGCGGTGGTCGCGCACCTCGGCGGCCGGCCGCGGCTCGTGGTCCTGGACAACCTCGAGCACCTGCTGGACGCGGCCGGCGACGTGGCGGAGCTGGTGGCCCGGGCGCCGGGCCTGACCGTGCTGGCCACCAGCCGCGCACCCCTGCGCATCCGCGCCGAGCACGAGTACCCGCTGCGACCGCTGGGCCTCCCGGGCAGCCCCCACCCGGACGACGTCGGCCGCTCCCCCGCCGCCCAGGTGTTCCTCGACCGGGCACGGGCCGCGGGCGGCACCGTCGTCCTCAGCGCCGGCACCGCCGCCGACGTCGCCGCCATCTGCCGTCGCCTCGACGGGCTGCCCCTGGCGCTCGAGCTCGCCGCCGCCCACACCCGGTACCTCGCTCCCGATGCGCTGCTGCACCGGCTCGACCAGGCCGTCAGCTCGCCCCGCAGCCGGGACCTCCCCGAACGGCAGCGCACCATCCGCGCCACCCTCGACTGGAGCCACGACCTGCTCACCGCCGCCGAGCAGGCGCTGCTGCGGCGGCTGTCGGTCTTCGCCGGCGGGTTCTCCCTGGACGCGGCCGAGCACCTGCAACCCGACGCGCTGCCCGTGCTCGGCGGGCTGGTCGAGCAGTCGCTGGTGGTCGCCGAGAACGGCCGCTTCCGGATGCTGGAGCCGGTCCGGCAGTACGCAGCCGCGCGGCTGACCGAGGCGGGCGAGACCGGGACTGTCGCCGACCGGGCCGCCGATTTCTTCCTCGACCTGGCCGCCGGCGCCCGCCCGGGGCTCCAGGACGCCCGCCAGCGGCGCTCGCTCGACCGGCTCGCCGCCGAGCACGGGAACCTGGCAGCCACGTTCGCCCACCTGCTCGGCTCAGCACGGCACGAACACGCGGCGGTGCTCGCCGCGGACAGCTGGCTGTACTGGGCGCTGCGCGGTTACGGCGTCGAAGGCCTGGGGTGGGTCTCGCGGATCCCCGAAGAGGGCCTCGACGACGTCGGGCGCGCCGCCCGCGGGACCGGTCTGGCCGGGCTCCGTTACGCCACCGGCGACCTCACCGGCATCGTGGCGCCGGCCGATGCGGCCGCCCGGGCCGCGCGCGCGGCGGAGCACGACGCGCTGCTGGCCGAGGCGCTGATGCTGCGGGCGTCCGCGGCGCTCTTCCTCGACGAGCCGGCGGCCGCCGCGCCTCGCGTGGACGAGGCGCGCCGGGTCGCGCACGACTCGGGCAATGCGTGGGCCGAGGCGCACGCCGCGCAGGTCGAGGGACGGCGGCTGCTGCGCCTCGGTGACCTGCCGACCGCGGCCGAGGTGCTGGCCGACGCCGAACACCTGGCGCGGGACACCGGTGCCCCGTTCACCGTCGCGACGGCGCTCAACGCCCGGGCCACCCTCGCCAGGCTCAGGGGCGAGGACGACGCAGCGCTGGAGCTGCTGCTGGAGGTCGTGCAGCTGGCCGCCGAGGTACCGACGACGTGGAACCTGGCCTACGCGCTGCCCGACCTCGGCGCCCTGGCCGCCGAGCGCGGGCAGCCGGAGCTCGCCGCGGAGCTGTTCGGGGCGGGCTCCGCCGCTGCCGCGCTGACCGTCGCCGTCCCCCCGGATCCGGAGCTCGCGGACCGCTGGCTCAACGCGGCCCGCGACACGCTCGGCGAGGAGCGGTTCGGGGAGGCCTGGGAACGCGGCCGGCACGTGCAGCCGGCCGACGTCCCCGACCTCGCCGCCCGCATCAACCGCGCACGCGGCTGACGTAACGCCGGTACTTCCACGCGAAGACGGTCCTCAGCAGCAGGCGGACGGGCGGAGGGACGTTGGCGTACATCTCCTTAGCCTCCTCCGGCGTCGCCTCCTCGACGACCATCCAGAACATCAGCGGCAGCTCGGACTTCGCCATCTGACCGAAGCCGTGCTCGCCGAGCTGGGCCCACTCCTGCTGGCTGACGTGCCGGGCGGCCAGCGGGAGGATGTGCTGCTCCTCCTCGCCGAGGTGCTCCAGCAGCGCCGCGTGCAGCGCCGCGAACGTGTCGGCCACCTCCTCGGTGACGGCCGGGCGGGCCTCGGCCTCCCAGCGGGGCAGCGCCGTCTGCAGCCGCTCGATGAGCTCGTGCACGCCCTCGTGCTGGGCCTCCATGCGCTCGATCAGCTCGGCGTCCGGCGGGCAGCGCTCCAGCAGCATCGGCCAGAGCAGCTCGTCCTCACCGCTGTGGTGGTAGTGCAGGCCGGTGAGGATCCGCCGGCCGTGGTCGGCGAGGACCGCGGCGCGGGCGGTGTCGCCGGCGGCCACGGACCGGGCGAGGCGGGGCATGAGGCCGAACTCGCGGCGGAAGGCGCGGTGCACGGTGTACATGTCCGACACGTCGGTGAGCTGGGCGTTCTGTGTGTGCGTCATGCCGGGAAGCCTGTCGGCCGGCGGCCTCGCACCCCACCCACAGCACTCCCACACCCACCCCCACACCTGCCCCTCGCCACCGCTGTGGGCCTCCGGCCGGGCCGGCTGCCCGGGCCGGGAGTCCCGCCGGCGCGGCATCGGACGCCGGCGCTCGCACGAGGCGCCGATCGCCCGGAGCCGGCGGTGCGCCCCCGGGCCACCCGTTCGTCCTCCTGTCCGTCCCAGCGCTGCCGAAGACGTCGGTGCGCCTCGCGCGCACCGGCAGAAGAACGACCAGATGTCCGCATCCCTGGACGCCGGTCGCCACGAAGAGAGGTCATCAGGCACCCCACGGACGAACCCGTCGGAACGCCGGCGGCCCCATGACGCGCGAGGAGATCGCACCATGAGCGTGAACAGCACCGACGTCGCAACCGGCTCCCGGGACATCAAGAGCCACGAGAAGACCAGCTTCGCCGACCTCGGCAAGGAGATGTGGGCCTACCTGACCGGCAAGGGCGCCGCCATCAACTACGAGTTCGTCGACATGACCGTCGAGGTGCCGCGGGAGACGGGTTCGGACGCTCCGCGCGCGACCTGGAAGCTCAACGGCACCCTGCGGATCACGACCGCCGAGAACGCCAGCCGGGGATGACCGACCCGCGCGGCCCGGTGCACCTGTCCGGTGACCTGTCGCTGGAGGTGGACGGGTCGGGCGTGCAGGTGCACGCCGAGGGCTCGGACGTGCGGATCGTCGCCGAGGACGTCGGCGCCTTCGTGGCGCGGGTCCGGGAGGCGGCGACCGCACGCACGGGGCTGGCGCCGGGCCGACGCGACCTGGGAGGACTCGCCGAGGCACTGGCCCAGGCAGGCATCACGGCGCACCTCTCCTCCCCCACGCGCCCGGTGGCGGTGGCCGGTGCCGGTGTCGACTCGGCGGCGGGTGGGCTGCTCCTCGGGACCCGGCTGGTCCGGCCCGGCGCCGCCGTCGTGGTGATCGCCGCCGGCCGCGGCCGCCGGGTCCTCGCGGCGGCCGCGGTGGCGGCGGCGCTGGTCACCGTCCTGCTGCGCCGCCGTCGCTGACGGGTGGGGCGCGGCGGTCGTCGAGGCCGCCGCGCCCCACCCGGACGACTCACGCGCCGGCGGTGACCCGCTCCTCGGCGAGCCCGCGGGTGAACAGCGGGGGCAGGTAGCGCAGCATCAGGGCCGACCACACCACGTGGGTCAGCATCGACGCCTGGATGCCTCCGGTGACCCTGCGCTGCTGGGCGAAGAGCACGCCCATCGGGACGCTGGCCAGGACGAGCGCCGGGTTGCGGGTGGTCGTCGTGGCCAGCCCGTAGACGACGGTCGAGGCGAGCACCGGCCGGTGGGCGGCCGCCGCGTAGACCGAGCCGCGGAAGAACACCTCCTCCGCGACGCCGTTGGCCAGCGTGGTGGTGAGCACCAGCGGCGTCGTCCCCTGGTCGGCGTAGCGGAGGACCGAGGCGACAGCCCGCTCCAGGACGGGGATCCGCCGGGCGACCAGCGCCGCGGCGTAGAAGGCACCGAACGCGCCGATCCCGGAGAGGACCGGCGTGACCACCGGCCGGCGCAGCTGCTCCCCCGGACCGAACATCCGCCCCAGGTGCAGCGGGCCGGACGCCAGGCCGCCGACCACCCAGGTGGCGGCCACCCCGAGCGTGAGCCCGTAGAACCGCGGCGAACCGGGCGGCGTCGACAGAGACACCCCGAGCAGCGACGCGCCGGCGACGGCGGTGGCGCCGGTGACCCGCCGGCGGCGCCGGAACGCCTCGTCGCTCTCCCAGTGGTCGCGGGGCACGCGGCGCAGCAGCGGCTCGGCCGCGCGCCGGACCCGGACCCCGACGGCGCGCAGGCGGGTCACCGCCGCGCTCCGCGGCTCAGCCATCCGCCGCGACGCTCACCGGCCTGCCGCCGGCGTTCCCGTGCCCGCTCCACCAGGGCGGTCATCACCATCTCGTCGTAGCCCATCGGCTCGAAGGGCACGATCGAACGGATGGCGTCGTCGGTGACGACCACCTCGTTGGTCATGGAGTCGATCAGGGAGCGGCCGGTGGCCACGTCGACGTCCGTGACCAGAGCCAGCCAGCGCGAGGACAGCTGAGGGCTGAGCAGCGGCACGGGGACGACGAACAGATGCCTGTTCTGGAGCTCGGCGACCCGGGTCATCATCTGCAGGTAGGTGAGGACCTCCGGGCCGCCCACCTCGAACACCCGCCCGGCGGTCTCCGGCGCGTCGAGGACGCCGACCAGGTACCGGACGACGTCGGCCACCGCGATCGGCTGCGTGCGCGTGCTGACCCACCGCGGCGTGACCATGGCGGGCAGGTGCGCCACGAGCTGGCGCGTGAGCTCCCACGACACCCCGCCGTGCCCGACCACGATGCCCGCGCGCAGCACTGTCACCGGCACACCGGTGCTGCCCAGGAGCCGCTCGACCTCTCGGCGGCTGCGCAGGTGCCGGGACAGCGTGTCGCCGTCCTGGCCCAGGCCGCCGAGGTAGACGATCCGGTCGATCCCGGCCGCGGCCGCGGCTCGGGCGAAGGCACGCGCCGCCTCGGCGTCCTTGCGCTCGAAGTCCGGGTCGTCGAGGGAGTGCACCAGGTAGTAGGCGACCTGACACCCCTCCAGCGCACCCCGAAGCGAGCCCTCGTCCCCGACGTCTCCGGCGACCGGGGTGCCGACGCCCTCGTAGCGCTCGGGGCGTCGGGTCATCGCGCGGACCTCGTGGCCTTCCCCGTCGAGCGCGGCGACCAGCCGGCTGCCCACGAATCCGGACGCGCCGGTGACCAGGATCCTCACCGGCGCAGGGTGACCCGGATGGGCGCCGGGCGCGAATCGTCCGGCGTCGACGGCCGGGTCACAGAGGGACCCGGGCGCCGGCGTTCCAGGAGTCGAGGATCCTGTCGATCCGCGCCCGGCACTCCGCGACCTCCCCGCGCGCGGCAGGTGTGTCCTTGTGGCGCAGGGCCGCCGTGGCCGCTGCCAGGTCCAGGCGGGCCAGCTCGAACTCCACGAGGAGGACGTCCGGGGCGCCGTCCGCAGTCGTCACGCTCATGCCAGGTCTTCGTCCCCACCGGTGGGTGCGGATGCATCGGCTTCGCTCCGCCTGGCGACGCCCGACCTCCGGGTGTCCGAGGCGGCCCCGCCAGCCGGGTCCTGGACCGACGGAGCCTGGCCGTCGCGCGCACCGGTGCACGAGACGACGTGCACCCGATCGTCATCCGAGCCGCCCGCGGCTCGCAAGTCTGCGTCACGGCGAGCGCCCGCCGGGCAGACGCACCATGGCCCCGGAGGGGCCTCTGTCGTCGGCCGGTCACCGCCACGGATCGGTGATCTCGCGCAGGTCGGTGAGGATCTCCCGGAGCTCGACCATCCGGTGCTCACCGAGGTGCGCGGTCCACTCGGCCTCCACCTGCGCGACGATCGCGCGGGACGCCTCCACGCTGCGCGCACCCCGCTCCGCGACGCGGACCAGGCGGGCGCGCCCGTCCGCCGGGTCGGGAACGCGGTCGACGTACCCGGCACGCTCGAGCTGGTCCACCAGGAACCCGGCGGTCTGCTTGGTGACCCCCGCCTGGGCGGCCAGGTCCGTGAGCCGGCTGCCGTGGGGCGAGATCCGCTGGAAGACCCGAGCCTGGGCAGGGGTGACGTCGTCGAAGCCGGCCTCGGCCAGACCCGTGAAGACGCGCGCCTCCATGGCCCGGTAGGGCAGGAACAGCAGCAGTCCGACGTTCAGCGGCTCCATGCTTGACGATGCTAGGCGATGGTAAGACACTCTGACCATCTGGTCAGAGTCTCTTACGAATGGGGACGACGATGGACCTCGAGGAGAAGTGGCGGGTGATCGCCGGTCAACGGCGGACCCTGGCCGAGCTGGTCGCCGACCTGGAGGACGACGACTGGGAACGGCAGTCGCTGTGCGACCGGTGGCGGGTCAAGGACGTCGTCGCGCACGTCGCCCTCACCCCGCAGTCCCCCGGGCTGGTCCGGATCCTCGCCCTGGCGCTCCGGGCCGGCGGCAGCTTCGACGCCGTCAACCGCGAGCTGGCGGTCGCGCACGCCGACCGTCCTCCCGCCCACCTCGTGGCCGAGTTGCGGGAGATGGCCTCCAGCCGGCGCAGGCCCGCCATCACGACGGTGGACAACCTCCTGTTCGACACCCTCGTGCACGTCCAGGACGTCGCGGTGCCGCTCGGTCTGGCTGCGAACATGCCGGTCGACGCGGCCCGAGCGGGAGCGGAGCGGGTCTGGCGGATGGGCTGGCCGTTCTGGGCCCGTCGTCGGCTGCGCGGCACGCGACTGGTCGCCACCGACGTCGACTGGACCGCCGGCGACGGGCTCGAGATCCGGGGGCCGGTCCAGGCTCTGCTCCTCCTGCTCACCGGGCGCACGGAGGCCGCGGCACCGCACCTGACCGGCCCTGCTCTCGAGCAGCTGCTCGATCCGGCACGCCGGCGACGACGCCGGGCCGGTCGGCTCGCCTGAGCGGGTGAACACCGTCCCCAGCGGCTATCCCTGCTGTCCGAGGTTGGTCACCAGGTTCACCGCCACGGCGATCACCACGGTGCCGAAGAGGTAGGACAGCAGCGCGTGCCCGAGGGCGACCTTGCGGATCGACGTGTCCGCGATCTGGGTGTCCGGCACCGCGAAGCTCATCCCGACCGTGAACGCGAGGTAGGCGAAGTCGCTGTAGGCAGGCGGATCCCGCTGGCCGAAGTCGATGCCGCCGTCGCCGCCGGAGTAGAAGTGGCGCGCGAACTTGAGCGCGAAGACCGTGTTGACCAGCGCCCACGACACGATCACCACCAGGACGCCGAGCACCACGGTGACAACCCCGACGGCGCCCCCGGAGCTGGACCGGACGAGGGCCTCCGCGACGGCTGCGAGGCTGGCCACCGCCGCTCCCAGCACCGCCGTGTCCGTGACGCGGGTCTGCCCCTCCTCCTCGGCCAGCCGCTTCGTCCCGTCCGGGTCGCGGGGCCAGCTGATCCGCCACACCCAGACCAGCAGGGCGCCGGCGGCGACGGCCCAGCCGACGAGCACCGCGATCTCGGGGACGCCGGCCAGCACGGCCAGTCCGGCCGCGACGAGACCGCCAGCGAGACAGATCAGCAGTCGGCGCCACGACAGGATCGTGGGCCGCGGGCCCGTGTCCACCGCCGTCCGGCTCGGTGCGACGCTCACCTGCGAGCCCCGCACCGGGCCGGCGGGGGTCCCGCCCCGGCTCTACGCCCCGACCCGGGGCGATCCACCCGTCGGCGCCTCACGCACCAGGACGGAACACAGCACGGACGCACCCGTCCTCCTTGTCCTTGAACATCCGGTAGCCCTTCGGCCCGTCGTCGAGCGACATCACGTGGGTCGCGAGGTGCTCGGTCCTCACCTCGTCCCGGCTCATGAGGTCGAGGATCTCCGGGATGTAGCGGTGCCCGTGCTGCTGGGCGCCGCGCAGGGTCAGCGCCTTGTTCATCACGGCGCCTAGGGGGAACTTGTCCACCAGACCGGCGAAGACGCCGAGGGTGAAGACGGACCCGCCCTTGCGGCAGGCGTAGATCGCCTCGCGCACCGCCGTGGGCCGGTCGGTCTGCAACCGCATCTGCTGCTTGACCTGGTCGTAGAGGTACTGCGGACCCGTGCCGTGCGCCTCCATGCCGACGGCCTCGATGCAGACGTCCGGCCCTCTGCCACCGGTCATCTCGCGCAGCTCGGCGGGGACGTCGACCTCCTCGTAGTCCAGCGTGTCCGCCCCGACGTGCGTGCGGACCTGCTCGAGCCGGTTGTCGAACCGGTCGATGACCACGACCCGCTCGGCGCCCATGAGCATCGCCTTGCGTGCGGCCATCTGGCCGACGCCTCCGGCGCCCCACACCGCGACCACGTCCCCGGCCCGCACCCCGGCCTGGTCGGCCCCGGTCCACCCGGTGGGTGCGGCGTCGGAGGCGAACAGGGCTCGCTCGTCGGAGACGCCGTCCGGGATCGCGAAGGCACCCTGGTCGGCGTACGGCACCCGGATGTAGGAGGCGTGGCTGCCCGCGTAGCCGCCGAGCGCGTGGGAGTACCCGTAGCAGCCGCCGATGGCCTGCCCCCAGAGCGCCTCGGTGATCCCGGGGTTGGGGTTGCCGTTGTCGCACAGCGAGAACAGCCCCTGCTTGCAGTACCAGCACTGCCCGCAGCTGGTGAACGAGACCACCACCACGCGGTCACCCACGTGGTGCTTGGTCACGCCGCGGCCGACCTCGGCGACCGTGCCCATGAACTCGTGCCCGAGCACGTCACCGGCGCGCATGGCCGGGATGTAGCCGCCCATGAGGTGCAGGTCCGAGCCGCAGGTGGCACTCAGCCCCACCTCGAGGATGATGTCGTGGTCGTTGAGGATCGTGGGCTCGGCGACGTCCTCGACACCGATCTCGTTCACCCCGCGCCAGGTGACCGCCTTCACCGCACACCCGCCTTCGGTGCCACCTTGGTCCAGGCCTCCAGCAGGGCGCCGCCGGGAGTCGCCGTCCGCTTGCCGTGCGGTGCCGGGTCCACCGCCAGCACCTCGCCCACCTCGATCAGCTGCTTGGCCTTGCGCAGCGCGGACCGCAGCCGGCCGTGCGGATCGCTGCCGCTGAGCCGGCTGAGCGCGTTGCCCGGTGCCGGCTGGTCGCGCAGCCGGGCGGCCAGCTCGGTGCCCTTCTCGCCCGGGGCCCGGCGGACCCGGACCTCGATCCGGTCGCCGAACTCGGCCAGGGGGGCGGGCAGCACCGCGGTGTCGATGTCGGACGGCTCGCGGAACACCGTCACCGCGAGCCACCCGGACGCCGGCTGGCCGGCGCCGGCCGGGTGGGCGGCCGACGGATCGATGACCGCCCGCACCTGGCGGACGACGGACCCCCCGGCCCTGGCGGCTACGGACGCCACGTTCCCGATCGAGGACGTCATGCCCGACTCCCCGCCCCGGTGGGCTGCAGGGCGCGGGCGAACTCCTGCACGATGCGTGCGCAGAAGGCCGGCAGGTCGTCCGGCGACCGGCTCGTCGTGATGTTGCCGTCTGTGACGACCTCCTCGTCGACCACCTCCGCGCCGGCGTTGCGCAGGTCGGTGCGGACGCTCGGCCACGAGGTCAGCCGGCGACCGCGCGCGACGTCGGCCTCGACGAAGTTCCACGGACCGTGGCAGATCGAGGCGACCGGCTTGCCGGACCGGACGAAGTCGCGGACGAAGGCGACGGCGGCCGGCTCCATCCTCAGCTTGTCCGGGTTCACCGTCCCGCCCGGCAGCAGCAGCGCGTCGTAGTCGTCGATGGAGACCGCCCCGACGAGCCGGTCGACGCCGAAGGTGCCGGCGTCCTCGAGGTCCTGGTTGCGCGCCAGGATCTCGCCGCTCGCGATCGAGACGACGTCGGTGCGGGCACCGGCGTCCTCCAGCGCCTGCCGGGGCCGCTCCAGCTCGACCCGCTCCACGCCGTCGGCCGCGAGGATGGCGACCCGGCGTCCGTCGAGCTCGCCCGCCACGTCAGGCCCCCGCCATCGCCGGGTGGAGGACGACCTTGGTCCAGCCGTCGTCACGGTTGTCGAAGTGCTCGTAGGCATCCGGCGCCTGGTCCAGCGGCAGCTCGTGGCTGACGATGAACGACGGCTCGGCCTTGCCCCCGGCGATGAGGTCGCGCAGCTGCCGGTTGTACTTCTTGACCGGCGCCTGCCCGCTGCCCATCTTCTGGCCCTTGAACCAGAACATGCCGAAGTCGAAGGCGAGCTTGCCCTGCTTGGCCAGCTCGTCGCTGGCCCCGGGGTCCTGGGGGATGAACACCCCGACGACGCCGATCGTCCCGGTGAAGCGCACGGAGGCGACCAGCCGGTTCATCGTCAGGTTGGCCTTCTCCTGGCCGTCGGGCTCGTGCGCCTGGTACCCGACGCACTCGCACCCGTTGTCGGCGCCGAGGCCCATGGTCTGCTCGAGGACCGCCTGCACCGGGTCGACCTTCGAGTCGTCGATGGCGATGGCCCCGATCGACTCGGCCAGCTTCAGCCGGTCGGGCTGCCGGTCGACGACCATCACCTTGCTGGCCCCGCGGATGGTGGCCGAGAGCGCCGCCATCAGGCCGACCGGGCCGGCGCCGTAGATGACGGTCTGGTCGCCGGGCTTGACGCCGGCCATCTCGGTGGCGTGGTAGCCGGTCGGGAAGATGTCGGCGAGCATCACGTAGTCGGTCTGGCGCTGCTCGGCGTCCTCGCCCAGCCGCAGGCAGTTGAAGTCGCCCCAGGGCACGCGCAGCAGTTCCGCCTGTCCCCCGCCGTACGGGCCCATGTCGGCGAAGCCGTACGCCGCGCCCGCCCACTCCTGCTTCGGCTGCGCGGTCAGGCAGTAGTTCGTGAGCTGGCGTTCGCAGTTCTTGCAGTGACCACAGGCGATGTTGAACGGCAGGACCACCCAGTCGCCCACCCGGACCTTGTCGACCCCGTCGCCGACCTCGACCACCTGGCCCAGGTTCTCGTGCCCGAACCAGCGCCCGGTCTCGAAATCGGTCCGGCCCTCGTACATGTGCAGGTCCGAGCCGCAGATGTTCGCCGAGGTGATCCGCACCAGGACGTCGGTCGGCCGCTCGATCCGCGCGTCCGGTACGTCCTTGACGCTGACCTGACGCGGGCCCTCGTAGACCACTGCCTTCATGCTGACTCCTCGTTCGTCTCGTTCATCAGGGACGCCCTGGACGTCGACCGTGGCGGCGCCGGAGGCTCCTCCATGGGACGCCGGGCGGAGACGCTCCGGTATCGGTAGACATGCCCATTCCGGATCGGGATGGGGAGGATCGGTCGCTCTGCCGATGCCGGACGCGGGCATGCGCCCTCATCCTCGGGATCTGCAGGCAGGGATCAGCCGGGCATCGGGAGACGGCCATGCGGGACTACGGGCCGGCGGCCCTCGAGATGACCGCGATCGCCGGTCCCTCCGACCCGCTGCCACGCCGTGGCGAGGAGGCACTCGCCGTGCTGCGCCGGGTGGTCCCGTTCGACAGCGCCCGGCCGGCCCTGGTGGCCGGTTGCGCGAACAGGCAGATCGCGCGCACGCCCCTCGTCTCCCGGCGGACGGTGGCGGCGCACGTCGCGCCCATCCCGGCGACGCCGCGTGCGCCGACGCGAACCCACGCCGCCGCCCGCGCCGAACGCGCCGGCTCGTACGTCCCGCCACGCGCGGAGGAGGGACCGCCGCCATGAGGGGGAGAGAACCGCCGCTCCCGGAGCTGCGGCGGGAGTTCGCGGGGATCGCCGCCTCCTCCGCGACCGTGCAGGAACGGGCTGCAGAGGTTCTGCACCACCTCAGGCGGATCATGGCGTTCGACGCCGGCTGGATCGCCGCACGCGACCCCGAGCGGCACCGGCACCTCCCGCTGGCCAGCACGGGCGCGGCCGCGCCGCTCTACGACTACTTCGCCCGTCCGGAGGCCGACGAGGAGCTGGAACGACTGGGGCTCAACCGGCGGCGGCTGCCCATGCTCGCCAGCGAGATCCCGGGTCCGCTGTCCGAGGTCCGCGCGTGGGCCGACCACCTGCTCCCGGCCGGTTTCCGCCAGGGCGTGGCGGCCCCCCTGTTCACGGCGGACGGTCGGCACATCGGCTCCCTCGCTCTCCTCTCCGCCGATCCCTCGCGGCCGAGCCCGGCCGACCGGAGGGTCATCGCGGCCATCACCACGGTGGTGGCCGACGAGCTCGACCGCAGCCGGGACATCGCCGAGACCGCCCGGATCATCCGGAAGGCCGACGCCGGCATCGTCCTGACCCGCGGAGGCGACGTCCTGCCGCTGCCAGGTCTCCCCGACGACCGCCTGCTGGCGCCAGGCTCCCCGATCCTCGCGGTCGCCGCGGACGAGTTGGCCGACAGCGGCGCGTACACCTCGTTCCTCGCCCCCACAGCGGGCGCGGACGGCGCGCAGCTGGTCCGGGTCACCGCGCTCGACTTCGCCCGCCCCGACCTGGACCACCTCTCTGCCGCGGTGCTCCTGGGCCCACCGGGCGACCTGCACGGCCTCGACGTCCTCGATCTCCGGGTCCTGGGCCTCCTGATCGAGGGCGTCACCCACATCCCCGCTCTGGCGCAGGCACTCCACGTGGGCACGACGGTGGTGGCCGACAGCCTCGGCCGGAGCCTGGGGGCCCTGCGTTCGAGCGACCTCACGTCGGCCACGATGCGTGCCTTGCGCGGCGGGTTGCGCATCCCACCGGGCGTGACGGCGGCGACCTGAGCCACCACCACCTGTACGGCTACGGCACGGTCGAGACGAGCGGGGACGGCTGCGAGGAGGTCGTCCTGACGCCTCACGGCCTCCGGCCGGGGGGACGACGAGGCGGCGCGACGAGGACCTCCGGGTCGTCCACCGCGGCGGCCAGGAAGTCGACGAGGCCGCGCACGGCGGGGCGCGGCGGAGTGCGCCAGACGACCTCGAGGTCGAGCAACAGCGGCGGATCGAGCGGCAGCACGACGATCCCGGCCACGTCCATGTGCTCGGCGACGCCGAGGATCCCCGGCGCCACCCCGGACCCCGCAGCGACCGCCCGCAACATCGCCTCGGGGCAGTTGATGAGGTCCGGCTCCACGACGACCTGTCCCGGCTGCGGTCCCCCGGGCAGCAGGTGGTCGACGGTGCGCTGCCAGATGCCGGCGAAGGGAGGCAACGGGAACATCACCGTGGATTCGTGGTCGAGACCGGCGACCGGGATCTCCGCCAGTCCCGCGAGGGGATGCCCCTGCGGCAGGACGATGCCGAACAGCACCGAGCCGAGGACGACACCGTCGAGGTCGCGGTGCTCCTGGGGTCGGTACCAGACGACCGCCGCATCGGCCCGTCCCTGGCGGGTGGCCTCCACGGCGTCGTCCCCCGGGCTGGAGGCGACGACGACCTCCGTGCCCGGGAGCGCGACGCTGACCAGCCGCAGCGGGCCGTCGAGGACCCGCTCCGCCATCGTGCAGACGCGGAGGGACACCTGCTCCCTACGGTCCGGCGCCGCCGATCGCACGTCCTCCCGGGCCCGGTCGACCTCGGCCAGGATCACCCGTGCCCGCTCCATCAGGACGCGCCCGGCAGGCGTCAACTCCGCTCCCCGCGGTGTGCGGTCGAAGAGCGCGACGCGCAGATCCCGCTCCAGCGCACGGATCTGCTGCGAGAGCGACGGAGCGGCGACGTGCAACCGGCGCGCGGCAGAGACGAAGCGCCGTTCCTCGGCCACGGTGAGGAAGTACCGGAGCTGGCGCAGGTCCACAGGACACGCTACCGCCGCGGACCGGGCCCGGCCCCCCGCGTGAGGCCAGGACTCACGGGCATGTGGTTCTACGTCACGGCACACCCGGTGGACCGCCGCGTCCTGCGGTATCAGTACCTGGTCCGTGTGCGCCCGCCCCCGTCGAGCAGCCGGCTCGGTCACGGCCTCCATGCGTCCGCTCTCACCGAGCTCCAGGAAGGGCCCTCATGCGCTCGCACGATGTCGGTGAACTGCTGCTGGCCGAGACCGCTTCCTCGGCCGGCACCACGTCTGAGCGCGCGCAGGCCCTGCTCGAGGTCCTCCGCCCGCTCGTCCCGTTCGACGCCGCGTGGATCGCCCTCGCCGACCCCCTCCGCAGCAGCTTCAGCTCGCTCGCCAGTGCCGACCTGGACGACCGCGTCGTCGACATCTTCAGCGGGCCACAGGCGGCGCACGACATCGAGACCGCCGGTGTCGATCGGGATCGCCCGCCCGTGAGCCTGTCGGACCTGCCCTACCCGGCCGAGGAGCTCCCGACGTGGGCCGAGTGCCTGATCCCGGCCGGCATCCATGAGTGCCTGTCCGTCGCGCTCTTCGCTCACGGAGGCCGTCACGTCGGCTTCCTGACGGTGCTGTCCGAAAGTCGGCAGCCACCGGCCCCGGCCGCGCGCCGCCGACTCGGGCGGCTCGCGCCGGTGCTCGCCCACGGCATCGACCCGATGCGCTCCGTCCTGAGCGTCACGCGGCTGGTCCGCGGGGCGACGGCCGGGACGGTTCTTCGCAGGGACGGACGGACCGAGCCGTTGCCCGGCCTCGACGCCGGGCCGTTGCTCGCGGTCGGCTCGCCGGTCCTGACCGCGGCGTGCGGGCGGATCACCGACGGGCAGGTGTTCTCGTCCTTCCTGTGGCCCCTGGGCGGCTCCCACGCCCCCGACGGCCACGCGCGGGTCACCGCCCTCGCCGCGCCCGACGACGTGCCGGCGGTCCTGCGCGGCGTGGTCGTCGTGTCGCCGGCGCCGGACCTGCACGGGCTCACCCCCCGCGAGCTGGAGGTGCTCGGGCTCGTGGTCGACGGGTGCTCGAACCAGGAGATCGCCCGGACGCTGGTCGTGGCACCACGGACCGTCGCCGCACACGTCGAGCACCTGCTCGTGAAGCTCGACGCGCCGACGAGGACGCTCGCGGCGGTGCGGGCCGAGCGGGAGGGGCTCTACGTCCCCGCGGTCCCGCGGTCGGCGCGCCGGTAAACCGGCCGCGGCCCGTATGGGCAGAACTGCCGATATCCGCTACTTCGGGTGGCCTGCCGCCGGGGGCTGACCGAGGCTCGGGCCACCGATCAACAGGGGCCGGACGGCGCCAGGGGGAGACCGAGGCAATGCGTGCGATGACCTATCGAGGGCCCTACAAGGTGCGGGTCGAGGAGAAGGAACGACCGGCGATCGAGCACCCCAACGACGCGATCGTGCGGGTGACGCTGGCGGCGATCTGCGGCTCCGACCTGCACCTCTACCACGGGCTGATGCCGGACACCCGGATCGGCCACACGTTCGGCCACGAGTTCATCGGCGTCGTCGACGAGGTCGGGTCGTCGGTGCAGAACCTGAAGGTCGGTGACCGGGTCATGGTCCCGTTCAACATCTTCTGCGGCTCGTGCTGGTACTGCGCCCGTGGCCTGTACTCCAACTGCCACAACGTGAACCCCAACGCCACCGCCGTGGGAGGCATCTACGGCTACTCGCACACCACGGGCGGGTACGACGGCGGGCAGTCGCAGTTCGTCCGCGTCCCGTTCGCCGACGTCGGACCGGCCACGATCCCCGACTGGATGTCCGACGAGGACGCCGTCCTGCTCACCGACGCCGTCCCGACCGGTTACTTCGGTGCGCAGCTCGGCGACATCGTCGAGGGTGACGTGGTCGTCGTGTTCGGCGCCGGCCCGGTCGGCCTGGTGGCGGCCCGGTCCGCCTGGCTCATGGGGGCCGGCCGCGTGATCGTGGTCGACCACCTCGACTACCGCCTGGAGAAGGCCCGGACGTGGGCCCACGCCGAGACCTTCAACTTCACCGAGTACGGCGACATCGTGCTCGAGATGAAGAAGCAGACCGACTTCCTCGGCGCGGACGTCGCGATCGACGCCGTCGGGGCCGAGGCGGACGGCAATTTCCTGCAGCACGTGACGACTTCGAAGCTCAAGCTGCAGGGCGGGTCGCCGGTCGCGCTCAACTGGGCGATCGACTCCGTCCGCAAGGGCGCCACGATCTCCGTGGTGGGCGCCTACGGTCCCCTGTTCAGCGCCGTGAAGTTCGGCGACGCCATGAACAAGGGGCTCACCCTGCAGATGAACCAGTGCCCGGTGAAGCGGCAGTGGCCCCGCCTGTTCGAGCACGTGCGCAACGGCTACATCAAGCCCAGCGAGCTGGTCACCCACCGGATCCCGCTCGACGACATCGCGGAGGGCTACCACATCTTCTCGGCCAAGCTCGACGACTGCATCAAGCCGCTCGTGGTCCCGAGCGCTGCCTGAGGGAGAAGCCATGACCTACACACCGCACAAGCCGCCGATCGCCGAGTCCCCGGACCAGCTGCGGGCGCGCATACCCGGCTGGGGAGTGGACAGCGACCCGTCCGACCGGCCTTCGGTGCCGAAACTCCAGTTCCAGAAGGACCTGACGGGCGCGCGCTGGGAGTTCCCCGACCGCCAGCCCGAGAAGTGGCCGCGGGAACGCTCGATCGAGCACAAGTTCCTCACGCCGGTCTTCGGCACGGCGCAGCCGCCGAAAGGCCTGTCCGGAGTGATCCGGAGGTTCTCCTACGCCCGGTACAGCGAGGGCCGTGCCGCGCACTGGCTCCTGCTGATGCTGGCCGACCGCGTGGATGCCGTCGAGGAGCACCTGAAGTCCTTCGCGACCTCGCACCCGGACAATCCGATCACCGAGACCGGGATCAAGGCCGAGTTCACCCATCACGGGATCTCGTCGCGGATCGGACGCAAGCGCACCGATCTGGTGCACCAGCCCCTGGACCCCTTCGTCGTGGCCGGCCCATGGGTGGCGGCGGCAGGCGCCGCCATCGCCGGCGGCAGAGCCCTGGTCCGGTCGCTCGTGCACTGACGTCGGCACCCCGGGGGGTTCCGTCCGCCCGCGGGCGGGGGCCGCGTGGCAGCTGGTCACCGCCACGGATCGGTGATCTCGCGCAGATCCGTGAGGATCTCCCGGAGCTCGACCATCCGGTGCTCACCGAGGTGGGCCGTCCACTCCGCCTCCACCTGCGCGACGATCGCGCGGGACGCCTCCACGCTCCGCGCACCCCGCTCCGCGACCCTGACCAGGCGCGCGCGCCCGTCCGCCGGGTCGGGGACGCGTTCGACGTACCCGGCACGCTCGAGCTGGTCCACCAGGAACCCGGCGGTCTGCTTGGTGACCCCGGCCTGCGCGGCGAGCTCCGTGAGCCGGCTGCCCTGGGGTGAGATCCGCTGGAAGACCCGCGCCTGGGCAGGGGTGACGTCATGGAAGCCCGCCTCGGCCAGACCGGCGAAGACGCGCGCCTCCATCGCCCGGTAGGGCAGGAACAGCAGCAGTCCGACGTTCAGCGGCTCCATGCTTGACGATGCTAGGTGATGGTAAGAGACTCTGACCATCTGGTCGGAGTCTCTTACGGCAGGGGGGCGGGCATGGACCACGAGGAGAAGTGGAGCGTGATCGCCGGTCAGCGCCGGGCCCTGGCCGAGCTGCTCGCCGACCTCGCGGACGAGGAGTGGGAGCGACCCTCGCTGTGCGACCGGTGGCGGATCAAGGACGTCGTCGCGCATGTCGCCCTCACCCCGCAGTCCCCGGGGATGGTCCGGGTCGTCGCGCTGGGGCTCCGTGCCGGCGGGAGCTTCGACGCCGTGAACCGCGACCTGGCGGTCGCGCACGCCGACCGTCCGCCCGGCCAGCTGCTGGCCCAGCTGCGGGAGCTGGCCGACAGCCGGCGCAAGCCCGCCCTCACGACGCTGGACAACCTCCTGTTCGACACCCTGGTGCACGTCCAGGACGTGGCCGTGCCGCTCGGCCTGGCCACGAGCATGCCGCTCGACGCGGCGCGCGCCGGTGCCGAGCGCGTCTGGCGGATGGGCTGGCCGTTCTGGGCCCGGCGCCGGCTGCGCGGCATCCGGCTGGCCGCGACCGACGTCGACTGGACCGCCGGCGACGGGGTCGAGATCCGGGGGCCGGTCCAGGCGCTGCTGCTCCTGCTCACCGGCCGCACGGAGGCCGCCGTGCCGCACCTGAGCGGCCCGGCCCTCGAGCAGCTGGCCGATCCCGCGCACCGGAGCCGACGCCGACGAGCCGGCCGGCCGGGCTGACGTCGGTCGGAGGCTCACGGCCACGACGGCGAGGTAGGGCAGGGGCGCCCCAGCCGTCCGCGCTCCCCTGCCCGCCCGCCGATCCCACCGGAGGCCGCCCGTGACCGACCCCGAGGAGTGGCTGCGAGGCGCCGCCGTCGAGGAGGCCGTGCACGCGCTGCGGCCGGACTACCGCGTGGTGCTGGTGACCGCGGACGGCCTCCGGGGCGGGCCACCCGACGAGACCAGCGAGCGTCTGCTCGCCGCTGCCGAGGCCACCGCGCGGGAACGGGTCGGTGGGCGGCGGCCGGAGGAGCTGCCGGAGCTGGCCGCCTGGCGGGACGCCTACCGGGCCTTCGGCGCCAAGCCGCAGCGCACCCGGCCCAGCGTCGAGGCGCTGCTGCGCCGCCTCGACCCGGACGGGCTGCCGCGCATCGACCGGCTCACCGACGTCTACAACGCCGTCTCCATCGCCCACCTGCTGCCGCTCGGCGGTGAGGACCGCGGCGCCTACACCGGTCCGCCTCGCCTGGTCCGCGCCGACGGCAGCGAGCCGTTCGACACCACCGCCGGCGGCGAGGCCGTCGTCGAGCACCCCGAGCCCGGCGAGGTCGTCTGGCGGGACGACGTCGGCGTCACCTGCCGTCGCTGGAACTGGCGTCAGTGCGTCCGCACGCGGATCACCGCCGCGACCACGAGCGCGGTGTTCATCCTCGACGGCCTCGACCCGCTGACGCACGACCAGCTCCTCGCCGCGGGCGACGACCTCACCGCGGGACTGCTCACGCTCTCCCCCGGCTGCGTCGTCCACAGCCGGCTCGTCCGCGCGCCGACCGGCCCGGCGGGAACGCTCCCGTCCTGACCCGCGTAGGGACGCTGTGCGCGACGTCCGTGCGATCACCCGGAACCGGAGCACGACGTCGGGGCATGTCATCCCGAACGGACGAGGAGCCGGGAGCCGATCGGTGCTGGGCTATGTCGGTCTTGCCCATGCCGAGCCAAGCGCAGGGGCCGCGGCGGCACTCGCCCCGGCCCGCAGGTCGGGGCGTCCCGGACGACGACCCCGGCTCCGCGTGCTGGGAGGAACACCTGTGACCACGACGACCGTCGCGCCGCGGAGCAGCTCGCACCCAGGGACCTCCGCGGCGTACGGGGTCCACTCGGAGATCGGCGTCCTCCGCAAGGTGCTGGTCTGCGCGCCGGGCCTCGCCCACCGCCGGCTGACGCCGCGCAACTCCGACGACCTGTTGTTCGACGACGTGCTGTGGGTGGACAACGCGCGCCGCGACCACGCCGACTTCGTCCACAAGCTCCGCGACCGCGGAGCCGAGGTCGTGGAGCTGCACGACCTGCTCGCCCAGACGATGGCCATCCCCGAGGCCAGGACCTGGCTGCTCGAGCGCAAGATCACCGCCAACGAGGTGGGCCTCGGGCTCGTGGACGCCACGAGGGAGTTCCTGGAAGGGCTGGAGAACCGGCAGCTGGCCAAGTTCCTGATCGGCGGGTTGGCGACCACCGACCTCCCGGAGGACTTCCGGCCGGGCTACGTCGCCCTCGCACGCGAGTCGACCGGGGTGCGGGAGTACCTGATGCCGCCCCTGCCCAACACCCTCTACACCCGCGACACCACCTGCTGGCTCTACGGCGGCGTCACCCTGAACCCGCTGTTCTGGCCGGCCCGGCACGACGAGACGCTGCTGATGAAGGCGATCTACACCTTCCACCCGGACTTCGCCGGCTCGACGGTGTGGTGGGGCGACCCGGAGCAGGACTGGGGTCTGGCCACGTTCGAGGGCGGTGACGTCATGCCGGTCGGCAACGGCGTCGTCCTCGTCGGCATGAGCGAGCGCACCTCGCGCCAGGCGATCACCCAGGTCGCCGCGGCGCTGTTCGCGCAGGGCGCGGCCGAGCGGGTGATCGTCGCCGGCATGCCCAAGCTGCGCGCGGCGATGCACCTGGACACCGTCTTCACCTTCGCCGACCGGGACGTGGCCACGGCGTACCTCGACATCGTCGACGGGCTGCACACCTTCTCCCTGCGCCCGGGTGACAAGGAGCCGGTCGAGGTCACCGACGAGAAGGACCGGCGCTTCGCGGACGTGGTCGCCGAGGCGCTGGGTCTGCGCGAGCTGCGGGTGCTCGGCACCGGCGGTGACGCGTACGCCGGCGAGCGGCAGCAGTGGGACTCCGGCAACAACGTGGTGGCCGCCGCGCCGGGAGTCGTGTTCGCCTACGACCGCAACACGCAGACCAATACGGTGCTGCGCAAGGCAGGTATCGAGGTGATCACCATCGTGGGCGCGGAGCTCGGGCGCGGACGCGGCGGCGGGCACTGCATGACCTGCCCGATCATCCGCGACCCCGTCGACTTCTGAGCCGGTCGAGGGGATCCCCGTGCTGGAGCAGCCGCTCCTGCTGTTCCTGGCGCTGGTCGCCCTGTACAGCCCCGTCGCCGCCCTGCCCTCGTACTTCCCCGTCGTCGGGCAGCTCGCGGAGCACGAGCAACGGCGGCTGGCGCTGGCCCTGTTCCTCAACACCTCGGTCTTCGCGCTGGTCGCCCTGTGGATCGGTGAGCCGCTGCTGGAGGTCCTCGGCCTGAGCACCGCCGCGCTGACCGCCACCGGCGGGATCGCGCTGATGTACGAGGGGGTGGCGCTCATGCGCGGCACCGCTCACCACCCCGAGGCGGCCGGGCCCGGGGACACCGTCGACGCTAGTCCCGCGGCGCCGGGCGCCCCCACGGGAGGAACGCAGCTGCCGACCGTGGTACCCGCGACGACGGAGAACTGGCGCCGTGTCGCGTTCGTGCCCGTGACCTTCCCGCTCACCGTGGGTGGCACGACGTTCGCCTTCTTCGTCGCGTTCCGCGCTGAGGCCGGCACCACCGTCGACGTCCTGCTGCTGTCGGTGGCCGGCCTCGCCTACGCGACCGTCACGGCGCTGACCGTCTACGCCTCCGGGCACGTCCAGCGCCGGGCCAAGCCGTCGACGGCGGCGTTCCTCGACCGCATCGCCGGCATCCTGCTCACCGCCATCGCCGTCACCATCCTGATCAGTGGGGTCACCCGGCTCGTCCTCGACGTCCTGGCGAACCCGTGACGCCGACGGCACCCCCGACCACGAGAGCGAGCTGACCATGGTGGACACGGTCCCTCCCCCGCGCGTTGCCGACCCGGTTGCGGAGTCCTCCGCGGCGACGACGCCGCGCAAGATGAGCCTGCCCACCCTGACCGGGATGGTCGTCGGCGGCATGGTCGGGGCGGGCGTGTTCTCCCTGCCAGCGCGCTTCGGCGTGGCGACCGGCATCCTCGGCTCGCTGATCGCCTGGGCGATCGCGGGCGCCGGGATGCTCATGCTCGCCTTCGTCTTCCAGAACCTCGCCATCCGCAAGCCCGACCTGGACTCCGGGGTCTTCATCTACGCCAAGGCCGGCTTCGGCGACTACGCCGGCTTCAACTCCGCGATCGGTTTCTGGGCCAGCACGATCGCCGGCAACGCCTTCTACTGGGTGTTCATCACCGCGACCCTCGGGGCGTTCTGGCCCGGGTTCGGTGACGGCGACACCGTCCTCGCGATGGGGCTGGCCACCGTCGGTGTCTGGCTGTTCCACTACCTGATCGCGCGCGGGGTCCGCGACGCCGCCGTGATCAACCGGATCGTCACCGTCTTCAAGATCCTGCCGATCCTGGTCTTCGTCGTCGTGTTGTTCTTCGCCTTCGACGCCGGCGTCTTCGCCGACAACTGGATCGCCACCGGCTACGGCGACCTGGGCTCGCTCGACGAGCAGGTGCGCAACACCATGATCATCACGACGTTCGTCTTCCTCGGGATCGAGGGCGCGAGCGTCTACTCCCGGTACGCCAAGCGGCGCGAGGACGTCGGCAAGGCGACCGTCCTGGGCTTCCTGAGCGTGCTGGCGATCTTCTCCCTGGTGACGCTGTCGAGCTATTCGGTGATGACCCAGCCGGAGATCGCCGCGACCCGTCAGCCCTCGATGATCGGCGTGTTCGAGTCCGTCGTCGGCGACTGGGGCGGCTGGTTCATCAGCATCGCCGTCGTCGTCTCCGTCCTCGGTGCCTATCTCGCCTGGACCCTGATGGCCGCGGAGGTCGCCTACATCCCCGCGCGCAACGAGGACTTCCCGGCCTTCCTCGGCAAGGAGAACGACCAGGGCACGCCGATCACGGCCCTCGTCGTCACCTCACTGGCGGTGCAGGGTCTGCTCGCCGCGACCCTCGTCCTGACCGATGCCCTGAACTTCATGCTCGACCTGTGCACCAGCCTCGCGCTGATCCCGTACTTCCTCGCGGCCGCCTACGCCCTCAAGCTCGGCCTCACGGGCGAGTCCTACGAGGACGTCCCCACGAGGACCCGCCGCAAGGAGGCGATCTCCGCCGGGATCGCCACCGCGTACACGCTGTTCCTCTTCGAGGCGGCGGGCCTGCAGTTCCTGCTGCTGTCCACGGTGCTCCTCGCCCCGGCCACCCTGCTCTACGTCAAGGCGCGCAGCGAGCACGGCCGCCGGCTGTTCACCCCCACCGAGATGGGGCTCTGCGCCGTGATCGTGGCCGCCGGGATCACCGGGATCATCGGCCTGTCGACCGGTTTCATCGCCCTCTGACGTCGCGCCACGTGCCGGACCGGACGGCCCTGGGAGTTCCCGTGAAGCGCATCGGAACCGCCGCAACCGTCGTCCTCGTCCTGCTGGCGCTGGCCGGCTGCGGCGTCGGTCCGCCGGGGTCGGACCCCTTCTTCGGCCGGGCCCGGATCGGGCTCGACAGCGTGGACGGGCGGGTCGGCCCTCTGCGGCTGATCGGCGTGTCCATCGCCTCCCCGGGAACGCGCGGCAGCTTCCACGTCGCCGGTGACAGCGCCGCCCTCGTCCTCACGATCGCGAACCACGGTGGGAGCGACGACGTCCTCATCGGGGCGAGCACCCCTGTGGCCGAGGAGGTCGTGCTCCGCGACGGCGACGGCGACGCCGGTCCGGACCCGGACCTGGACGTGGCCGTGCCGCCGGGCGGCGTCGCGACCGTCCGGGACGTGCTCGGTGAGCACCTGGAACTGTCAGGGTTGCAGGAGAGGCTGCGCAGCGGGCTCAGCGTCCCCGTCACGTTCGACTTCCGCGACGCCGGCCCGATCACCCTCTCGGTACCGGTCGGCACGTACACCGACGTCCGACCGGACAGGTTCTCCGGGCCCGCGGCGTGAGTGCCCCCCTGCTACCGGCCCGGCACCAACCTGGTCCGCGCGGCCTTCCTCGACCCGCAGGTGCGCGGGCTCTACGAGGACTGGGGTGACCGGAGCGCCGCCGTCGTCGCCGCACTGCGGGCTTCGGCCGGTCCCGATGCCGGGGATCGGCAGCTCACCGAGCTGGTCGGCGAGCTGTCCCTGCGGAGCGAGGAGTTCCAGCAGCTCTGGGCGCGGCAGGACGTCCGGCCCCGGGTCAGCGGCAGCTCGGTGCTGGACCACCCGGTGGTGGGCCGGCTCGATCTCGGCTACGAGAAGCTCGCCGTGACCAGCGCCCCCGGTCAGGTGCTGGTGGTGTACCACGCCGTTCCCGGCAGCCAGTCGGCCGAACGGCTGGCCCTGCTCGCGAGCCTGACCGCCACGGCGGGCACCGAGCCCGGACCGGGACGCGGCCGAGCCGTCCGGCGGCGGCGCCCCGGCGCTAGGGTCGCCCCACCCGGTCGTGGAGGGGTTGCCCGTGGACCGTCACCCTCGCCAGCCGTCCTGATGCTCGAGGGACGGGACGCCGAGCTGGGCCTGATCGCCTCGCTGGTGGGTGGTGTCCCCGACCAGGGCCGGGCCCTGGTGCTCCTCGGCGAGCCCGGCGCCGGCAAGACGGCCCTGCTGAGGGCGGCCGCACAGCATGCCCAGCAGGCGGGTCTGCTCGTGCTGGCCGCGAGCGGCGTCGAGTTCGAGGCGGAGATCCCCTACTCCGGCCTCGGCATGCTCGCCCTCCCGCTGATCGAGGCGATGGGCGCGCTGCCGCTGGCGAACCGTCAGGTCCTCCGGACCGCGCTCGGGCTGGACGACGGCCCCTTCCCGACCACGGGAGCGGTGGCCGGCGCCACGCTCGCGCTCTTCACCGGGGCGAGCGCCGCGCGGCCGCTGCTGCTGACCGTGGACGACCTCCAGTGGATCGACCGGATGAGCGCCGCGGCGCTGAGCTTCACCGCCCGACGGCTGACCTCGCCGCGGGTCGGCCTGCTCGCCACGCTGCGCACCGGCACGTCGACGTTCTTCGAGCGCTCCGACCTGGCCGAGGTCGAGATCGGCCCGCTCCCCCGCGCTGCGGCCGAGCGCATCCTGAGCGCCCGTTTCCCCGCGCTCACCCGGGGTGAGCAGGCGCGCTTCGTCGACGAGGCGCGGGGCAACGCCCTGGCGCTGCTGGAGCTGCCTACGGCCCTGCCGGGGCGTCAGCGCCTCGGCGGCCCGTCCCGGGCGTCCACGTCCAGCTCGGTCAGCCGGCGGGTGCAGCAGCTGTTCGCCGCCCGGGTCAGCGGTCTGCCGCCGCGGTCCCGGGAGGTCCTCCTCCTGACCGCGCTGTCGGGCTCGGGGCACCTCCACGTGCTCCGGGCGGCCGCCGGGCCGCCCGTGCTCGTCGACCTCGCCCCCGCCGAGCGCGCCGACCTGGTCTACGTCGACGACCGGGCGCGCCGGGTCAGCTTCCGTCATCCCCTGGCCGCCGCCGCGGTCGTGGCGCTGTCCACCGCGGCCGAACGCCACGGCGCGCACCGGGCCCTGGCTGCGGCCGTCGACGGGGACGTCGTCCGGAGGGCCGTGCACCTGGCGGAGGCGACCCTCGAGCCCGACGAGGAGGTCGCGACCGCGCTCGACCACGCGGGCAAGTACCACCTCCGCCGTGGCGACGCCAACGGGGCGGTGGAGGCCTTGATCCGCGCCGCCCAGCTGAGTCCCGCCAGCCCGGACAGGAACCGGCGGCTGGCCGAGGCCGCCTACCTCGGCGCCGACGTGACCGGTGATCTCGACGGGGCGCTCGAGCTCCTCGACCAGGCACGCTCGGGAGCCGTCGAGCTGCAGCAGTCGATGGCGGCGGTGCTCGCCACGTCGTACGTGCTCCTGCACGCCGACTCCGACATCGACGCCGCGCACGGGCTGCTCGCCGGCGCGCTCGACGCCCGCGGCGACGGCCTCGACGCCGGGGACGAGGACGTCGTGGGGGTCCTGCGCAGCCTGCTGGTCGTCTGCTGGACCGGAGGGCGTGCCGAGCTGTGGAGCGCCTTCCACGCGGCAGCGGCCCACCTCCGGCCGCGCGCACCCGAGTTGCTGCTCGTCTGCGCGGGAACCTTCGGCGACCCGGTGCACGCCGCCGCACCGCTGCTGCCGGCGCTCGCACGCTCGATCGCCGCGCTCCGCGACGAGCACGACCCGGTCCAGATCACGCAGGTGGGGCTGGCGTCGGTCTACGTCGACCGGGTCGGGGACTGCCGATCGGCCCTGTGGCGCGTCGTCGAGGACGGCCGCTCCGGAGGCGCCGTCGCCCTGGCGATGCACGCGCTCACCACGCTGTGCGACGACGACTGGCACCGCGGCCGGTGGGACGAGGTCCGGGAGCTGACGGCCGAAGGGGTCCGCCTGGCCGAGCGCCTCGGCTACCACCAGTACTCGTGGATCCTCGGGGGCTACCTCTCGACCCTGGTGGCGACGGCACGCGGGGACGTCGACCGGAGCCGCGCCGCGGCCGACGAGCTCTCGGACTGGGCGCGGTCCCGGGGCGCGGGGGTGGCCGAGATGTTCGCCGCGCACCTGCGCTGCCTGGCGGCGCTGTCGGCCGGTGACCCCGAGGAGGCGTTCCAGCAGGCCTGTGCCATCTCCCCGGCGGGGGTTCTGCCCCGGCACGTGCCGCATGCCCTGTGGGTGGCGCTGGACCTCGTCGAGGCCGCCGAGCGGAGCGGTCACCACGCGGAGGCGCAGGCGCACGTGGACGCGCTGTGCGCCCACGGCGTCGCGGAGCTGTCGACCCGGCTGGCCCTGGTGGTGCGTGCGGCATCGGGCGTCGTCGCGCCCGAGCGCGCGTACCGGGAGCTGTTCGAGCAGGCCCTGGCCGACCCCGAGGCCCCCCAGTGGCGCTTCGACCACGCCCGCACCCGGCTGCTCTACGGCGAGAGGCTGCGACGCTCCCGCGCATCGAAGCTCGCCCGCACCCACCTCGCCGCGGCGGCGGATCTGTTCGCCGATCTCGGCGCCCTCCCCTGGCAGCAACGGGCCGAACGCGAGCTGCGGGCCACCGGGGAGCACCACACCGGGCGGAGCCGGACCACCTCGCACGTGCTCACGGCCCAGGAGCTGCAGATCGCGATGCTGGCCGCCGAGGGGAAGACCAACAAGGAGATAGGCCAGCTGCTGTACCTGTCGCCCCGCACCGTCGGGGCGCACCTGTACAGCCTGTTCCCCCGCCTCGGCATCACGTCCCGGGCCGCGCTCCGTGACGCCCTCACCGGGCTCGGCCACGTCGCCGTACCGCCTCCCTGACGCGGGCGCCACGCCGCGCCGGGGGCATCAACCCGTCAGCGTCGCCAGGGGCTCTCCGATCTCGACGATGTAGGTCGACAGCATGCGGCCGGTGCCCGGGCCGAGGTCGCGGGCGTCGTGCGGCGTCCTCGGCGGTATGAGGAAGCCGTCACCGGCGTGCAGGATCAGCGTCTCGCTGTCCGCGATCTGCATCTCCACCGTCCCGGCGACGATGTACCCCACCTCCTCGCCCGGGTGGGTGTGCCAGCCGGAGGCGACCCCCACCGGGATCTCCGTGAGCACCTGGACGATCTCCCGGCCAGGGATCGACGAGGGACCTCGCTGGACCTCGGTGCGCGTGAGCGTGGCGGCGAGCTCGTCCGTCGCGTGGAGGACCGCCGTCGCCGGATCGCGGTCCATCGTCAGACGCCGGCGTGGGCCGGCGTCGCCGCACCCTGCGAGACGGCCTCGACGGCCTGCATGATCACGTCGGCGACGACCTGGGGCCGGGCGACGAACAGCACGTGCGACCCCTCGGCCTCGGTGATGACTGCCCCCGCGCGCTGGGCCATCCTGCGCACGACGTCGGTGCCGGCGGCGGTGTCGCCGGTGGACACGACCGCCCACGAGGGCAGCGTCTTCCAGGCAGGCGGCCCGTTCGGCTCGACGAAGCCCAGGGAGGAGACGGGCCGCTGGGTGGCGGCCATGTCGGCGGCCTGCTCCTCGGTGACGTCCGCGGCGAACACCTGGTGGAACTTCGCCCGGTCGATGGAGAACTCGGTGACGGTGCCCTCGCCGGCCGGGTACTGCCGCTCGACCAGCGCGGTGTCGAGGACGCTGTCGGTCGAGCCGCCCTCGACCTCGATCAGCTTCTCCCCCTCGTCCGGCGCGAACGCCGACACGTACACCAGGCCGACGACGTTGCCGGCCTCGGCGGCGGCATTGGTGATGATCGCCCCGCCGTACGAGTGGCCGACGGCGAGCACCGGTCCGGGGATCTGGGCGAGCGCACTGGCGACGTAGGCGGAGTCCTCGGCGATCCCACGGAGCGGGTTGGACACCGCGACGGCGTCGATGCCGGCCGCGCGCAGGATCTGGATCACCCCTGTCCACCCGGAGCTGTCGGCGAAGGCGCCGTGCACGAGGGCGACGGTGGGTGCGGGTGTGGCGACGACGTTGGCGTCGGTCATGACGGACTCCTGACGGATCGGGACGGACGGTTCAGCCGGCCGGGAGTGCAGGTCGGCGTCGGGCACGGAGGACGCTCCTCCGGTGGGACGGGGGCGAACATCGGTCACCTGACTGGCATCGGGTCACGCTCCTGCCGGGCGGCGCCCTCACGCGCCGGCGGCTCGTCGCGGTGGAAGGCCCGCAGCGCCGCCAGCGTCTCCGCGGGCCGTTCCTCGACCATGAAGTGGCCGCTGTCGATCGCCGACCCCGTGACGTCGTCCGCCCACCGGCGCCAGACCTCCAGCGGGTCGTACCAGGCCGCGAGGGCACCGCGCCCGGCCCACAGCACCTGCACCGGGCTGCCGATGGTCCGGCCGGACGCCCGGTCCGCGTCGTCGTCCCGCCGGTCGCAGGTCGCGCCCGCCCGGTAGTCCTCGCAGATCGCGTGCACGACAGCCGGGTCGCGCACGCACCGGGCGTAGTCCGCCACCGCATCGGCGGCGAACCCGCGGATGGCGCCGCCGAACTCGGCGTCGAAGAAGAAGTGCTCGGGATCGTGGGCGATGATCGTCTCGGGCACCGGCTCTGCCAGGGCCAGGAAGGCCCAGTGCCAGTAGCCCAGGGCGAACCGGGCATCGGCGCGCTCCCACACCTCGCCGGTCGGGATCACGTCCATGACGGTCAGCCGGCGCACCGCGTCGGGTGAGTCCAGGGCCAACCGGTAGGCGGCGCGACCGCCCCGGTCGTGCCCCACCACGTCGAAGCGTCCGAAGCCGAGCTGCCGCATCAGGGCCACGCCGTCGGCAGCCATCGCGCGCTTGCCGTACGTCTCGTGCGACGGCACGGTCGGCGGCTGGGAGCTGTCGCCATAGCCGCGTAGATCGGGGGCGACCACGGTGAAGTCCTGCGCCAGCTCCGCGGCGACACCGCCCCACATGAGGTGGGTCTCCGGATAGCCGTGCAGCAGGAGCAGCGGTGGCCCGCTCCCGCCCACCCGCACGCGCAGGGTCACCTCACCCACGGTGGCCCGCGACAACTCGTAGCCGTCGAACCCGCCGACGGCCATCAGGGGTGCGCCCCCGTGGGGCGTGCCGGGTGCGTCGGCCCACTCCTCATCGGAACTCCTCGGTCGGTGGCCGGCGTGGGTCGCAGCGACGCCCAGAGCAGGGCCGCGGAGGGGCTGCCCCCCCGTGGCTGCCCCACCCGCGCGCGTGACGGGATCGGGGCGCCCGTACTCGTCGGCGACGGAGCTCCGCGTCGCCGGCGAGCAGCGCGTCGCACACCTCGTCGAGGCTCGTGGCCGGCTGCGTCGGAGGTGCGGTGCGCACGGCGGACACCTCCCCTGCGGACCCGCTGCGGCTGCTGCCGGACACCGGAAGCCTGGGGTCCTGCGCGGTCGCTGCGCATCCGTCATGTGACTGGGGGATCCCCGGTCGCCGGACGCACGGCCCCGAGGCGTCAGAGGATGCCGGTGGAGAGCAGCGTGACCAGGAAGACGACCGGCGGCCCGAGGTCCGCGACGAGGATGACCGAGTTGCCGGGGGCGTAGTTCCCGTCGCGGACCATGCCGACGACGTGGTTGGCCCCGGCCAGGAGCCTGAACAGACCGCCGGCGATCGCCACCGCGGCCCAGGCCCCGGACGATCCCGCGTGGACCGCGTAGAGGGCGGCCACCCCCGTCGCGAAGTCGGCGAAACCGACCTCGAACTGGAAGCCGTTGGTCTCCCACCCGATCGAAGCCGCGGTGCGCCTGGCGAAGACCGTGTGCGAGAGGCCCGCCCCGACACCGGACCAGCCGACGCTCAGGTACAGCGTCCACAGCAGCAGGCTCTCGTCGAGCCCCGGGTCCGTGCTGCTCCCCGGCGGGTCCAGCCCGAGGAAGCCGAGGACGCAGGCGAGGACGAACAGGGCGGGCGGGAACAGGGAGATCACGGGACGTCCCATCGCTGGAGGCCCCGGCAGGACACCGGAGCCGGCAACCGGTGTCAACGCTCCGCGGCCCCGCTCCCCGCTCCGGGTGCCGGGGCCCCCTGCCAGGCGGAGGATGAGCACGCACCACGCAGCAGGGCGGATGGAGGTCGGTGGACGCCGCGGGCCTCCCCGGGCGTCCTGTCGGTCGGTGGACCGCAGGACTCACCTCGGCTCTGCTCCGACCTGCACGAGGAGGCTCCATGGTCACCCCCGACCCCGCCGCCGGCAGCGAGTTCTGGCGGGACATCACGCCGATCGACAAGGAGAAGGTGTTCCGCAAGGACGCCGCCCCCGAGGTCTTCCTGCCCGACACGATGGCCGACGACGACAGGTTCTTCGTCCCGCTGTCGGAGACCGTCTTCACCCGTCCCTTGTGGATCTCCCTGGCCCAGAACCGCTGGGCCGACATCCTCATGGCCAAGCAGCCAGGCCTGGTCAACCGGCACTACCACCCGCACCAGGTCTTCGGGTACACCCTCTCCGGCCGGTGGAGCTACCTGGAGCACGACTGGGTGGCCACCGCGGGGACCTTCGTGTACGAGGCACCCGGTGAGGCCCACACGCTGGTGGCGCACGACTCCCCCGAGCCCATGCGCGTGCACTTCAACGTCACCGGGCCCCTGATCTGGCTGGACGAGGACGGGGAGCCCGACGGCACCTTCGACGCGTACGACTACCTGGAGCTGGCACGGGAGCACTACGAGGAGGCCGGTCTGGGTGCCGAAGCGGTGAACAAGCTCCTGCGCTGACCTCCGCCACCGCCCGACCGGGCCGGGTCGTCAGTGCGGCATCCGCAGGATGGGCTTGACCACCGCCCCGCTGTAGGAGGCCTCGACGGCGTCCTCGATGCGCTCCAGCGGGAAGAACTCCACCAGCTGGTCGAACGGGAAACGGCCCTGCAGGTGCAGGTCCATCAGCGCGGCGATGAGCTGCTGGCCGTGCCCGCTGCCGCCCAGGGTGCCGCGGATCGTCTTGCCCCACAGCGTCGTCAGGTGGTCGGCGCTGAACTCCGCACCCGCGGGGGCGCCGCCGATGAGCAGCGCCGTCCCGAGCATGCCGACGGAGTCGATCGCCTGCCGGATCACCGCGACGTTGCCGGTGCAGTCGAGGGACGCGTCGGCGGGCCCGCCGCAGATCTCCTGCACCGCCTGCACCGGGTCGGTCGAGGTCGCGTCGACGGTGTGCGTGGCGCCCAGCCCCTCGGCCAGCCGCAGCCTGCCCTCGTGCCGGTCCACCGCGATGATCGTCGTGGCGGCGGAGTTGCGGGCCGCCATCACGGCGGCCAGGCCGACGGTCCCGGTGCCGTAGACGACGATCGAGCTGCCCGGCTCGGGCCGCAGCGTGTTGAACACCGCGCCGGCGCCGGTGGCCAACCCGCACGCCAGCGGTCCCAGGAGCTCGACGGGCAGACCGGCGGGCACCGGGACCACCGAGGACGCGGTCGTCATCGCGTAGGTGCCGAACGACGACTGGCCGAAGAAGTGGCTGGCCAGCGGGGAGCCGTCGGTGCCGCGCAGCGCCGACGCCCCGTCCAGGCGGTGCCCTCCCCCGACCAGCTCCCCCATCCGCAGGCAGTACCGCGGTTCCCCGGCCGAGCAGTTGCGGCACGCTCCGCACGACGGCCAGCCCAGCACGACGTCCTGACCCTCGCGCACGCCCGTGACGCCGTCCCCGACCGCCACCACCGTGCCGGCGCCCTCGTGCCCGAGCACGCCGGGCAGCGGGAACGGCAGGTCGCCGTCGCGGGCGATGCCGTCGGTGTGGCAGAACCCGGTGGCGGCCACCTTGACCAGCACGTCACCGGGGCCGGGGTCGTCGAGCTCGACCTCCCGGACGACGAACGGCCCGTGCAACTCCTCGACGACGGCGGCGGTGATCCTCATGCCCCCATGAGACGCCCCGGCGGTCGCTGCCCGCGACTCGGCGCGGGCCGGCGGTCAGCCGCCGGAGGACAGGGCCCGGCCCATGTGCTCGTGCACGACCTGGATCGCCTGCAGGGGCCGCATCATCACGCGGAACTCGACGATCCGGCCGGCGTCGTCGCAGCGGACGATGTCGACGCCGTTGACGTACTTTCCGTCGACGCTCGTCTCGAACTCGAGCACCGCGGTGTCGCCGGAGAGCACCTGCTTCGTGTACCGGAACTCGCCCCCGGCCCCGCCGGCCAGCGTCCGGGACGCCGCCTCGAGGTACTGCGTCGCGACCGGCTTCCCGCGCTGCGGCGTGTAGACCACCGGCGAGTAGAAGACGACGTCGTCGGCCAGCAGCTCGTCGAGCCCGCCGGGGAGTTCACCGGCCATGTACCGGTGCCAGCGGTCGATCACGTCGTCGATCACGGAGTGCCTCCTCGTCGGGTTGCCGGGCGCGGTCCCGCCCGGGGGCGATCCTGCCCGCCGCGACCGGCAGGCGGTGCGGGTGGTCGGTAGGTTCCGGACCTGACCCGCATCCGAGGGGGAGGACGGCGATGTCGGCAGAGCAGCCCGACCGGGGTGACCTGGAGTTCGGCCTCTTCGACTGGGTGGACGCCGTCCCCGGTCTGCCGACGGCCGAGCTCTACGACGCGCGGCTGCGGGTCCTCGCCGAGGCGGATGCAGGCGGCTTCCGCACCTACCACCTCGCCGAGCACCACGGCACGCCGCTGGGACTGGCGCCCTCGCCGTCGGTGTTCATCGCCGCCGCCGCCCGGGAGACCGAGCGCATCCGGCTGGCCCCGACGACGTTCATCGTGCCTCTGTACGACCCGCTGCGGCTGGTGCAGGAGATCTGCATGCTCGACCAGCTCAGCCACGGGCGCCTGGACATCGGCGTGGGCAAGGGCTCCTCCCCCATCGAGGCGGCCATGTACGGGTTCACCCCGGCCGACACCGCGGCACGGTTCGACGAGCTGTTCCCGGCGATCGTCGAGGCGCTGGAGAGCGGCACGTTCCGCCGGCCCGGTGCCGAGGGTCCGGCGGCCGAGGTGCCGCTGCACGTCCCCGTGCTCCAGCGCCCGCACCCGCCGCTCTGGTACCCGACCTCCAACGCGGCCTCGATCCCGCGGCTCGGCGACGAGGGCTACAACGTCCTGTTCGGCTTCGGCTTCGCCTCCCCGCCGCTCGAGGTCGTCCGCGAGCAGAGCCGGGTGTTCTTCGACCACTTCGCCCGGTCCGCGGCGGCCGGCGGGGTGCGCTACAGCCTGCCGGGCGCCCCGCCGCGCTTCGGCATGCTGCGCCACGTCCTCGTCGCGGCGACCGACGAGGAGGCAGTCGCGCTGGCCCGCCCCGCGTTCGACGCGCACCACGAGAGCTTCACCCACCTGTGGCGGGCGCACGGCAGCGACCGCTTCACCGGGCCTGCGGACGTCGACGCGCTGGTGGCCGAGCACAAGCTGTTCGTCGGTTCGCCGGAGACGGTGGCCGCGCAGGTGGCCCGCGCGCGGGACGTCGGCGAGATCAACTACTTCGCGGGCGCGTTCGCGTGGGGCTCGCTCGACGTCGACACCGTCCTTGCGTCGGTGCGGCTGTTCCGCGACGAGGTCGTCCCCGTGGTCGGGTCGGCGGTCGCCGCATGAGCGAGGTCACGGTGCACCGCGACGTCGTCCACTCGGTGGTGGACGGCGTCGAGCTGCGGCTGGACCTGTACCTGCCGGACGTGCGGCCCGCTCCCGTCTGCATCTGGCTGCACGGCGGGGGCTGGATGCGGGGGTCGCGGACCGACCGGGCCGAGCAGCGGCTCCTCCCGGTGGCGGAGAGCGGGGTGGCCGTCGCCGCCGTGGACTACCGGCTCAGCGGGCAGGCGACGTTCCCCGCCCCGCTGGACGACGCGCGGGGGGCGGTCCGCTGGCTGCGGGCCAACGGCGCCGAGCACGGCCTCGACGCGACACGGGTCGGCGCGTGGGGCGCCTCGGCCGGCGGTCACCTCGCCTCGCTGCTCGCACTCACCGAGGACGCCGGCGACGCGGAGCTGGGCGACTCGTCGGTGCAGGCCGTCGTCGCCTGGTTCGCCCCGTCCGACCTGTTGCTGCGGGACTCGGACGTACCCGAGGGTCCGCTCCCCCCGTTCGTCACCGCGCCCCTCCCGGAACCGTCGTTCGAGGCACGGCTGCTCGGTGTGCAGCAGGTGCGGGACGCCCGCGAGGCGGCGCGCGCGGCCAGCCCCGTGGCGCACGTCCGGGCGGGCGCCCCGCCCTTCCTGCTGATGCACGGTGACCGCGACGGGCTCGTCCCGTCCGGGCACAGCCGTCGCCTGCACCACGCCCTCCGCGCCGAGGGCGTGGACGCCGGCCTGTGGCTGCTGCACGGGGCCAATCACGAGGACCCTGCCTTCGACGCCCCGGAGTCCCTGGCGGCGGTCAGCAGCTTCCTCCGCCGCCACCTGACGCCCTAGGACGCCCGCCGCGTCACCCGCTGGTCGTCAGGCCCTCCCGCAGTTCGTCCAGGGCCTGGGCCAGCCCCACCCGCGGCGCCCAGCCCCACGCCCGTGCGCGGTCGGTGCGCAGCCGCCCCGTCCAGACCGGCTCGTCGGTCCACTCGGGCTCGACGCCCAGCGCCCCGGTGACGGTGCCGAGGTAGTCGCGCCAGGTCGCGTGCTCGCCGGAGACCAGCACCGCGGTGGTCCGCCCGGGGACGGGTCCCCGCTCCGGGTCGTCCGCGGTGGCGACGGCACCGGTGGCCAGGTCGGCGATCAGCGCGGCCAGGTCGGTGACGTGCACCCACGACCAGCTCTTCGCCGGGTTCGCCGCACGCTCGCCGTCGCGGATCTCCCGCGGCCGCAGCGTGTTCCAGACCGACGTCTCGCCCGCGCCGACGATCGCCGGCGGGCGGACGAGCACGGTCGTGAGCCCCTCGACCCGCGCCAGCTCGGCGTCCGCGGCGTTCTTCGTGTCGGGGTAGTCGCCGCTGCCGTCGGGCAGCAGGGCGCCGTCCTCCGCCAGGTCCCCGACACCGGCCGACCGGTCGTAGACCCCCGCCGTGGACACGTGGACGAGCAGGCCCACGCCGGCGTCCCGGGCAGCCCGCGCGAACGTCGTCGTCCCCTCCACCCCGACCCGCCTCTGGACGTCCCGGGAGGAGCCCATCGGGTGGACGGTCGTGACCGCCGCGTCGGCGCCCCGGGTCACCGGGCCGGCGAACGCCTCGTCGGCGAAGTCACCGACGTGCTCGGAGACCCCGGGCAGCGCGGGAGCGGTGCCGGCACGCCGGACGACGGCGCGCACGCTCGCCAAGCGGTCGGCGAGCGCGCGGCAGACCGCGGCGCCCACCAGCCCGTTGGCACCGGTGACGACGACGACGGGAGGTGAGGTGGCCATGCGGTCAGCCTGCCATCAGCCGGTGGGCGCGAGCCGGACGGCGTTCCACGACACCGGCGGCAGGACGACCCGCAGCCGCTCCCCGTCGCACACGGCATCCGGGTGCCCGCGGGGACGCACGCGCTCGGGCGCTTCCGCCGTGTTGGCGGCCAGCCGGTCCTCGTCGGCCAGCACGGTCGCCTCGGCGAGGCGAACGCCGGGGAACGCCCGCAGGTCCAGGGCCAGCTCGACCGCCTCGGTCTGGCTGCGGTTGACGCAGAGCACCGCCAGCTCGCCGGTGTCCTCGTCATGGGTGGCGACGGCGTCCACGACCGGGACCTCGCCGTACTTCTCGGTGCCGTACGTCGGGCTGTCGACCACCACCTGGAGCACCTGCCCCCTGGCGAGCCGCGCCGCCTGGGCGAAGGGGTGGAAGATCGTCTGCCGCCACGCCGGGCCGCCGGGCTCCGCGCGGATCGAGGAGATGGTGTTCACCAGCTGCGCCTGGCAGGCGGCGGTCACCCGGTCGCTGTGCCGCAGCAGCGTGATGAGCATCGAGCCGACGACGACGGCGTCGGTCACCGTGTAGGCGTCCTCGCTGATGCGCGGGGCGAAGGTCCACTCCTCCGGCACCTGCTGGGACAGCCGGCTCACGTACCAGACGTTCCACTCGTCGAACGAGACGTCGATGCGCTTGCTCCTCCCGAGCTTCGCCCGCACGTGGTCCGCAGTCGCGACGACGTCGCGGATCTGCGCGTCCATGTCCACCGCGGAGGCGAGGAAGCTCGCCGTGTCGCCGGTGTCCTCGTAGTAGGCGTGCGCGGAGATCGCGTCGACGGAGTCGTAGGCCCGCTCCAGCACCTCCGCCTCCCACGCGCCGAACGTCGGCATGTGCCGGTAGGAGCTCCCGCACGCGACCAGCTGGAGGCCCGCGTCGAACTGGCGCATGGCGCTGGCCGTCTCCGCGGCGATCCGCCCGTACTCGGCGGCCGGCTTGTGACCGAGCTGCCAGGGCCCGTCCATCTCGTTGCCCAGGCACCACGTGCCGATGCCGTACGGCTGCTCGGCCCCGTGGCGGCGGCGAAGGTCCGACAGCGCCGTGCCGCCGGGGTGGTTGCAGTACTCGAGCAGGTCGATGGCCTCCTGCAGCCCCCGGGTGCCGAGGTTGACCGCCATCATCGGTTCGACGCCGGCCTTGCGGGACCACCGCACGAACTCGTCGAGCCCGAAGGTGTTGGGTTCCAGGCTCCGCCACGCCGGGTCCAGCCGCCGGGGCCGCCCGGACACCGGGCCCACCCCGTCCTCCCAGCGGTAGCCGGAGACGAAGTTCCCGCCCGGGTAGCGCACGACGCTCACCCCGAGCTCGCGGACCAGCTCCAGAACGTCCTGCCGGAAGCCGTCCTCGTCGGCGGTGGGGTGCTCCGGCTCGTGGATTCCGGTGTAGACGCACCGCCCCATGTGCTCCACGAACGACCCGAAGGTCCGCCGGTTCACCGGGGCCACGGTGAACGCCGGGTCGATCGAGATGCCGGCTCGCAGCACAGGTCCTCCGGGGTCGGGCGGGCCGGCGGCAGTCGCCGTCCGGCTGGTCCCGGTGATCTTCCCGTGCGACGTCCTCCGACGCCCGGCCGAACCCCAGGGGGTCAGCCGCCGGCGTGGCGACGCCCGGCCACGGCGGACGTGAGCCGCTCGGCCAGCTCGACCAGCAGCGCCCCGGCGACCCCGAACGGCACCGCGATCAGCAGGACGTCGGGTGTCACCTCCAGCAGGACGACACCGGTGCCGATCGCGGGCACCAGCAGCACCAGGACGACGATCCCCACCATGCTGCCGATGAGGGCGAGCTTCCAGGGCGAGAGCGGCCGGGCGAGGATCACCAGCGTCCAGAGCGCCACGACGAGCACCACGACGGTCGCCGTCGTCCGCGCCCCGGCGACGCCGGCCGCCGGGTCCAGCACCCGGGTGGCCGCGTAGCTGCCGTAGGCGGCGACGCCGGTGATCACGCCGGCGGGCAGGGAGAACCGCAGGACGCGCGCGAGGAACCCCCGGACGTAGCGGCGGCGGTTGGGGCCCAGGGCGAGGACGAAGCCCGGCACCCCGATGGTGACGAACGAGATGAGCGTGAGCTGGATCGGCTCGAGCGGGTAGGCGCTGAGCGTGACCACGGTGATCAGCGCCAGGACCACCGAGTAGACGTTCTTGACGAGGAAGAGGTTGGCCGCGCGCTCGATGTTCGCGATGACCCGGCGGCCCTCGGCCACGGCGGCCGGCAGGTGGGCGAACCGGCCGTCGAGGAGGACGAGCTGGGCCACCGCCCGGGTGGCCGGGGAGCCGTTGCCCATCGCCACCCCGATGTCGGCGTCCTTGAGCGCCAGCGCGTCGTTGACGCCGTCGCCGGTCATGGCCACCACGTGCCCGCGCCGCTGGAGCGCGGTGACCATGGCCCGCTTCTGGTGCGGCGTCACCCGGCCGAAGACGCTGTGCGCCTCCACCGCGTCCGCGAGCGCGTCCGGGTCGTCCCCGAGGGTCCGCGCGTCCACCGCGTCCGCCGCCCCGGAGACGCCCGGGACGCCCACGCCCGCCGCGATCACGCCGACCGTCCGCGGGTTGTCCCCGGAGATCACCTTCAGCGCCACCTGCTGCTCGGTGAAGTAGCCGAGGACCTCGGCGGCGTCCTCCCGGATGCGCTCGGCCAGCAGGACCAGGGCGACGGGGTCGAGGCCGCCCGGGAGGGCCACGTCCCCGTCGAGGGCAGGTGGGACCTGCGCCGAGCGGGCGAGGAGCAGGACCCGTCGGCCCTCGGCGGCCAGCGCGTCGGACCGGGCCCGCGCCGCCACGGCCGCCTCGGCCCCCGGGCGGGGCAGCACCATCTCGGGGGCGCCCAGCACCCAGGTGGTCCCCTGGCCGGTGCGGACGGCGGACCACTTGCGGGCCGACGAGAAGGGCACGGTGGCGACCGGCGCTCCGCCGGGTGCGGGGAAGGCGGCCGCGAGGGCGGCCGCGGTGGCGTTCGCCTCGTCGCCCGCGGCGAGCTGCCCCAGGGCCGCGGCCACCTCGTCGTCCACGACGTGGTCCGCGAGCGCGACGATCCGGTCGAACCGGACGTCGCCGTACGTGAGGGTGCCCGTCTTGTCGAGGCACACGACGTCCACGCGGGCCAGCCCCTCGACGGCGGGCAGCTCCTGGACCAGCACCTGGCGGCGGGCCAGGGTCAGCGTCGCGACCATGAACGCCAGGGTGGTGAGCAGCACGAGCCCCTCCGGGATCATGCCGACCAGCGCGGCCACGGTCCCGGTCACCGCGTCCCGCCAGCTCTCGTTCTCGTCCGTGCGGAACTGGCTCCACAGCACCGCGGGGCCGACCACGAGCAGGACGACCGCGATCCAGCGCAGCAGCCGGTTGGTGCCGGCGACCAGCTCGGAGAAGGTCACGGTGAACCGCCGGGCCTCGGTCGCCAGCCGGGTGGCGTACGACTCCTCGCCGACCGCGACGGCCTGGACCCCGGCCGACCCCGCCACGACGATCGAGCCCGACCACACCTCGTCGCCGGGCTCCTTGGCGACGGCGTCGGCCTCCCCGGTGAGCAGCGACTCGTCGACCGCCAGCCCGGCGGAGGTCAGCACCACCCCGTCGGCCGGCACCTGGTCGCCCGCCCGGAGCTCCAGCAGGTCGTCGAGCACCACGTCGGCGACGGGCACCTCGCGTCCGGCCCCGTCCCGGACGACGCGGGCGCGCGGCGCGTTGAGGACGGCGAGCCGGTCGAGGGTCCGCTTGGCGCGCACCTCCTGGACGATCCCCATCGCCGCGTTGACGACGACGACACCGCCGAACAGCGCGTTCTGCCAACGGCCGGCCGTGAGTGCGACCACCCACAGTGCGGCGAGCAGGCCGTTGAAGAAGGTGAGGACGTTGGCACGGACGATCTCGAGCAGCGTCCGGCTGGTGCGGACCGACGTGGCGTTGGTCTGTCCCGCGGCGACCCGCTCTGCGACGGCGGCGCTGCCCAGGCCGCCGGCAGGGGTGCGCGGCCGCGCGACCAGGCCGGCCCCGGGTCCGCTGTCACGGGCGCCCTCGGTCGCCGTCACCGCGAACCGCGAGCCGGCCAGAGGCCTCGTCGGTGCCTGCCGGACGCCACCACGACCACTCCCCCGGGTCCGGGAACCTCGACGCCGCCCCGCGCTCGGCGCACGTCCTTCTACCAGCGAGCCGGGCGGGCGCGTAAGGCCTCTCGCGCCGGGCGTCGGTGGGGTCGGAAGACCCTGCCCGCGCGCCGACCGGGCCGGTGGACTGGTCGGGTGACCACGCGCGCGGTGACCGCCCCGGTCACCCCGCGCCCGGAGTCGCGGCCGAACCGCGGCGCGCGGGTGCAGCGGCACCCCGCCGACCTGGTGCGGGTGGTGCTCGGGCTGGCGATCTTCGGGGTCGGCTTCCTCATCGCCCAGCGCGGCCGGCTGCCCGTCACGGAGCGCGACCTGTTCCGGATCGTGAACGACCTGCCCGAGATCGTCTTCCCGGCCGTGTGGGCGGTCATGCAGCTCGGCAACGTCCTCGCCGTCCCGGTCGTCGCGGGCATCGCGGCCCTGACGAAGCGCTTCCGCATGGCGCGGGACATGCTGGTCTCCGGCGTGCTGGCCTACCTCGCGGCCGACCTGGTGAAGAGCATCGTGGGGCGGGAGCGGCCGGCCGGCCTGATCGACGCGAACCTGCTGGACGGCAACGTCACCGGGATCGGGTTCATCTCCGGGCACGCGGCGGTCGCCGCCGCCCTGGCCACCGCGGCGGTGCCCTACCTCTCCCGACGGGGTCGGCGGATGGCGTGGACGCTGGCCTGGACCGTGGCGATCGCCCGCGTCTACGTGGGCGCCCACCTGCCGTTGGACGTCGTGGGCGGGGCCGCGGTGGGCTGGGCGATCGGCAGCCTCGTGCACTTCGTCTTCGGCGTGCCGCGCTGGGAGCCGGCGACGGCGGCGGTCGCGGAGATGCTCGGCCGGTTCGGCCTGCGCGTCCGCGACCTCCGGCCCGCCGACGTCGTGGCCCGCAGTTCGCATCCGTTCGAGGCGGTCGACGAGGACGGCCGGCGGCTCTACGTCAAGGTGCTCGACCCCGACCGGTTCGAGCGGGACTGGCTGTACCGCCTCTACCGCCTCGTCGCCGTCCGCGACATCAAGGATGCCGATGCCGTCGCTCCGCTGGGCCGGCAGGCGGAGCACGAGGCCGTGGCGGCCATGACGGCCCGCGAACGCGGGGTCCGCGTGCCACCCGTGGTGCTCGCCCGCGGCACCGACCGTGGCGCCGTCGTCGTGCAGCAGCTCGTACCCGGGAGAGCGCTCGACGAGCTGCCCGTGGAGGCCGTCACCCCCGCGCTGCTGGCGCGGGTGTGGGAGCAGGTCGCCCGTCTGCGGGCGACGCGCGTGGCGCACCACGACCTCGTGGCGTCCAGCGTGCTGATCGACGCCGCCGGCGACCCGTGGATCGTCGACTTCGGCAACGCCCTGACCGGCGCAGGCGACCAGTCGCTGGACGGCGACGTGGCCGAGCTGATGGCCTCGCTGTCGATGTGGCTGGACCCGGCGGTCGTGGTCGGCTCCGCCATCGACGTGCTGGGCCGGGACGTCGTGGGGTCGGCGCTGCCCGGTCTGGCGCCGCTCACCCTCTCGGCGGCCACCCGAGCCGGGGAGCGCGCGCGGCCGGGAAGGCTCAGCGCCGTGCGCCGCGAGGTCCGTCGCCGCCTGGAGCTGCCCGACCCCTGGCGTCCGCAGTTCGCGCCCGCCGGCGTCGCGGCCCGCACCGCCGTCGGGGCCGGCGTGCTGCTGGTCCTCGTCGGCGTCCCCCTGCTGGGCGGAGCCGCGGACGTCCTCGAGTCGGTCGAGGTCGGCGGCTGGCGGTGGCTGGGGGGCGCCGCGTTGCTGGTCGTCGGGGCGCGCGCCGCCACGGCTGCGGCGGCGTTGCTGACCGTCGAACGCCGGATCGCCCTGGGTCGGACGTTCGGGGCGGGCATGGTGGCGGAGGGCGCGACCCTGATGCGGGGCCGGACCGGCTGGCGCCTGGCGGCCGCGCGCTTCCTGGAGCGGGCCGGGGTCCTCCCCGACGCGGCCCGTCGCGCCACCGACCGCTTCGTCGCCGGCTCCATCGCCGCCGCCTTCGTCGTCGGCGTCGGCACGTTCCTGCTGGCGCTCGTCGAGGGCAGCCTCGGCGGCTGGCGCACACCCGAGTCCCTGGTGCCGGCCGCGGTCCTCGGTCTGGTCGCCTGGGCCCTCGTGCTCCTGGGGCAGTGGTTGGCGGCGCGCCGGTCGGCGGACGCCGCCGCAGCGGTCCGGAAGCCGCAGCGGCACGTGACGCTGACCCTCCGCCAGGCCCTGGCACTGCGTGCCCCGACGGGGTGGCCCTGGTGGCCGCACCTGGGGTGGGCGGCCCTCGGGGTGGCCCTGGAGGCGGCGGCTCTGGCGGCTGCGGTGCACGCCGCGGGCGGAGCGGTGCCGCTGCTCGCCACCGCTGCGGTCTACGGCGCGCTGCACCTGCTCTGGTCGGTGGTCCCGGCGACCGGTCTCCCCGGGGCCGCGGACGTGGGGCTGCTGCTGGCCCTGACGTCGCTCGGCGCCCCCCTGGCCAGTGCCTGCGCCGGGGTGCTGGCCTTCCGGCTGCTGGTGTTCTGGATCCCGGCGGGTCTGGGGTCGCTGCTGGCAGCGCGCTTCGAGCACCGATTCGTCACGTGACCGCACCCCGGGCGGCGGGCGTGACCAGGCGCTACGGGCGGCGCCGGGTGGACGCCGCGACCGCTGCGGTGGCGGCCGGGCTGACGGCCGCCTGCGCGGTCGCGGCCGCGCCGGGCACCGTCGGCGACCTGGAGCGGCACCTGTTCGAGGCGGTCAACGGGCTGCCGGACGCGCTCCGGTGGCCGCTGTGGGTGTTCCAGACCCTCGGCGTGCTCGGAGCGCCCCTGGCGGTCGCCGTCGTCGCACTGGTCCTGCGGGAGTGGCGGCTGGCCTTCGCGCTCGCCCTGCTCGTCCCGCTCAAGCTGGCCGTCGAGCGGGAGCTGCTCAAGGAGCTGGTGCAGCGGGAGCGACCGGGGACGACGATCGCGGGCGCGGTCCTCCGGGACGTGCCGTCCGCGGGGTCGTCCTTTCCCTCGGGGCACGCGGTCGTCGCCTTCGGCATCGTCGCCCTCCTGGCCCCCTACCTGCGCCGCCGCTGGCTGGTGGTCGTGGTGGCGCTGGCCGTCCTCAACTCGGTGGCCCGCGTCTACCTCGGTGGCCACGCCCCGCTCGACGTCCTCGGGGGCGCGGCCGCCGGTGTGGCGGTGGGAGCCCTCCTGAACCTGCTGGTCGGCGTACCGCGGGCGGACGCATCCGGCTGACCTCCGCAGGAGCGCCGCCGTCGATGCGGTCGACGGGCGGCACGGGGTTGTCGAGGTCCTCCTTCGCGACCGGCGGGCTGCCCCTCTCGGAGCCGGCTGCCGGGCACCGACCCCGGTCAGGCCAGCGCGGCGGGCTCGGCCGCGGTCGGAGCAGCCGTCTCGGACGATCCTCCGGGTCGCACGACCATCACCGGGCACGGCGCGTGGACCACGCAGTGCAGCGCGACGGAGCCGAGCACCATCCCGGGCAGCGTGCTCCGGCTGCGGCTGCCCACGACGAGCAGCTGCGCGCCCTGGGCGGCTCGCACCAGGGCCTCCGCGGCCGGACCGGCGGTCACCGTCACATCGACCGCGTCGCGGTCCGCCCCGAGGACCTCGCCGACGACGGCCTCGGCGCGGTCGAGCGCCTGGGCGCGGGTCTGCCCCGGTGGCGGCGTCATCACCGCGTACAGGTCGCTCCAGTAGGTGGGCTCCTCGTACGCCAGGACAGCCTCCGCGCGTGCACCGACGCGTCGTGCCTCGGTGACCGCCGAGACCAGCGCGGCCCTCCCGTGCGCGGAGTCGTCCAGTCCCACCACCACCCGGGGGGCGGCGCCGGGGGCGTCCTCCGGGGAGGGGCGCACCACGACCACCGGGCAGTCGGCGTGGGCCGCGCAGTGCAGGGCGACAGAGCCGAGGACCGTGCTCCGGACCCCGCCCCGACCCCGGCTGCCCACCACGAGGAGATCGGCCGTGGCCGAGTGCTGCACCAGGTTCGGCGCTGCCGGGCCCGCGAGCGCGACGACGTGGACCGCCACCTCCGTCGTCGCGGGAACCCCGGGGTCCCGGCGCACCTCGTCGACCAGGACCCGCGCACGGGCCTCGGTGTCCTCGCGGATGGCGTCGATCCGTCGCGGGTCGACGAAGTACGGGTCCAGCCAGTAGACCTCGATCGGGAACGAGCTCAGCACGAGCAGCTCGGCGCCGCTCCCGGCGGCCGCCCGCAGCGCCCACGCCAGGGCGAGGCGCGCACCAGGCGAGCCGTCCACCCCGACGACGATCCGCTGCCCGGTGCCCGGCCCACCCTCCCCAGGTGTGACGGTCGGGACGTCGGTCGGCTCGTTCACGATGGCTCCCGGGGATCGGTCTCGGCGGGTCACCGGACCGCTGTCCGGCCTCCCCACCGTCCCGGGGCCGGCCGGTGCGGGATGCGGGCCGACGGCCCGGTCGCCCGGGACGTAGGTCCTCCCGCGCGACAGCGACGAGGTCCACCCGGCCGGCCCGCGCCCCGTCACGGCCGCCCGGCACGCGCCGCGATGCCCCGCAGCATGCGCCGTTCCATGACGAACCCGACCGGCTCGACGAGGCGCCACAGCAGCCGCTGCTCGTGCGGCCGGCTCAGCCGCTGGCGGACGAGCAGCCGTGTGCGGCGGCCGTCGTCGACCGGCCGCAGGACCCACTGCCAGGTCGCCACGGGCCCGGCTCCCCCGGTGGCCGCCCCGACCGGTGGTGCGCTGACCAGGACCAGCGCCGTCGGAGGGCGGACGTCCTGCACGCGGAAGGCCGGCCCCTCCCCCGGGGCGAGCCGGACGACGTCGCCGATCGCGACGTGCTGGTGCTCGGGCAGCACCCGGTCGGCGCTGTGGATGTCGCAGCGGAACAGGTTCTCCAGCCCGTCATAGCTGTAGAACCCGCCCCGGCCCTGCCCGATCTGCGCCACCCACGGCCACACGGCGGCGACCGGCGCGTCGACGGTGAGCCCGCGCGTGCAGCTGAGGTCCGGAGCGGGGACCAGCCCGTCCCCCGGCAGCGAGGTGGCGAGCTCGTCCTCGGTCACGCCCCATCGGTTGTACCGCGTGCGCATCAGGGGGGACGCCACGAGGGCACCGAGGACGAGGAGCCCGCCCCCGACCACGTCGGTGACCGCACGGGACGCCGCGCCGGCCCAGGCCCTCACGAGCCGGACTCGCTCATGGCCTGCTCCTCGGATCGCCGCGACCGCTCGCTCCCACGGTGACCGCCCGGCACCGTCGGATCAGCGGGCCGAGGGCCCGGGCGCCCGGGGACGGAGGTCCCGCCCCTGGGCGCCCGCCGACCCTGGGGCCACCGGGCCGGCCCGCCTAGCGTCGGGGTATCTCGAGACGCGAGGGAGCGCCCGTGCAGGCCAGAGACGTCATGACGCGCGAGGTGGTCACGGTCGGACCGGACACCTCGGCCAAGTACGCGGCCGAGCTGATGGCCGGGCGCGGGTTCGCCGCGCTGCCCGTGGTGGACGGCGATCACCAGCTGGTGGGGGTCGTCGCCGAGGCGGACGTGCTCGCCGACCGCCTGCCGCCCGACCCGCGGCTGCACCTGCGCCGGGACGACGCCCGGGCGGACGACCCGCCGCCGCTGCTCGTGCGCGGCGTGATGACCCAGGGCGTCCGCGGGGTCGACCCGACCGCGGACGTGTCGGACATCGCCCGCCTGTTCGTGGACGAGCGGCTGCGCAGCGTTCCCGTGCTGGAACGCGGCCGGGTCGTCGGCATCGTGAGCCGGCGCGACCTCCTGCGGGCACTGGTCCGTCCGGACGCCGAGCTGCGCGACGACGTCCTCCACCTCGTCGAGGGCTACACGGGCGAGGTGAGCTGCTGGGACGTCCACGTCACGGAGGGGGTCGCCACTGTCCGCCGGACGCGCGGCGCTCCGGAGGTCTCGGCCGAGGTGGAGGACCAGGCGCTCCGGACGCTGGGCCGCACCGTCGCCGGTGTCATCGCGGTGCGGATCGTCCACGACGGCGCACCCGGTGCCCGGACTCCCGACGTCGATGCACCGGCCGGGGACCGCGTCGCCGGGCAGGGAGGACCACGATGACCCGCAGTCCCGACCGTCCGGTGGTGGCCGGCGTCGGTCACCGGGGGCGGTTCGCGCTCGGCTGGACGAGGCATGCGGTCCTGCACCGCGCGACCGCGCCCGTCGCGGTCGTCCCGCTCCGGTGGGCGACGCGGTGACCGGTCGGCAGCCCCAGGTGCTGGTGGTGGTGGCCAGCCGGCACGGTGCGACGGCCGAGATCGGTGTGGAGGTGGCCCGTGCCATCGCGGACTGCGGCGCCGGCCGGGCCGGCGGCCTGATCGCAGTGGCGCTCCCGGCCGAGCAGCGACCGGATCCGACAGCCTTCGACGCCGTGGTCCTGGGCAGCGCCGTGTACGCGGGGCGCTGGCTCGAGCCCGCCCGCGAGTACGCCGCGCAGCGCGCCGCCGCCCTGCGCGCTCGCCCCACCTGGTTGTTCTCGAGCGGACCCATCGGCGAACCGCCGTTCCCGCCCGACGAGCCGCACGACGTCGCGCCGCTGGCGCAGCTGACAGGCGCGCGGGGGCACGCCGTGTTCCCGGGTCGTCTGGACAAGGCCCGGCTCAGCTTCGGCGAGCGGGCGATGGCCACCGCCATGCGCGCGCCGGTCGGCGACTTCCGCGACTGGGTGGCGGTGCGTGCCTGGGCCGAGGAGGTCGCCGGCGCCCTCACCGCCGGGCACGTGGAGCAAGCGTGAGCACCGACGACGAGGACCGCCTCCTGCAGCAGCTCGGCGAGCCCGAGTGCCACCGCCTGCTGCGCACCGCCCGCATCGGCCGCCTCGCTTTCACCGAGGGCGCCTTGCCCGACGTCGTCCCGGTCGCCTTCACGGTCGACGGCGATGCCCTCGTGATCCCGGCCCGCGGGAACAGCCGGGTGGTCGGTGCCGTGCGCGGTTCGGTCGTGGCGCTGGCCGTGGACTCCTACGACGTGGACACGGGGACCGGGTGGGGGGTCACCGCCGTCGGCCCGTCCCGGGTGCTCGCCGGGTCGGGCGGCGCCGCAGCCGGGACCTGCTCGATCGTCGTCCGGATCGGTCTGCTCCGGGGGTGGCGGCTGAGCCTGCCCGTCGTCCGCCTCGGCGGGAGGAACGGGCTGCCGGCGGGCTGCGACCGGTAGGTCTACCCATCGCGACCCCTCGGTGACAGGCTCGCTGCCGAGGAGGTGGATGTGCATGACCTCGCCGGGTGGACGGCGGCCGGACAGGGCGGAGATGACGCCGGCAGGCACCGGAGCGCTCTCCGGGATGCGGCTGGCCGAGCTGCTGGACGAGGTCCAGGAACGCCTCTCGGTGGTGGCGCGCACGCAGGCCCGGGTGCAGAACCTGCTCGACGCGTTCCTGAGCGTGTCCACCGGGCTGGACCTCGACACGACGCTCCACCGAATCGTCGCGGCCGCCACCGACCTCGTGGACGCCCGGTACGGGGCCCTGGGCGTCCTCGCCCGTGGCGGCAGCGGGCTCGCGGCGTTCATCCACGTCGGCGTCGACGACGAGACGGCCCGACGGCTCGGGACGCTGCCCGAGGGGAAGGGGGTGCTCGGGCAGCTCATCACCGAGCCTCGCCCGCTGCGGATCCCCGACGTGGGCCGGCACCCCTCGTCGGTCGGCTTCCCGCCGGGACATCCGGAGATGCACAGCTTCCTCGGGGTGCCCGTGCTGGTGCGCGGCGAGGTGTTCGGCAACCTGTACATGACCGAGAAGCGCTCCGGGGAGTTCACCGCGGAGGACGAGGCGGTGCTCACGGCGCTGGCCGGCGCCGCCGGGATCGCGATCGACAACGCGCGCCTCTACGAGGAGGGCGAGGTCCGCCGCCGATGGCTGTCCGCCGTCTCCGAGGTCCGGGCGGCCCTGCTCGAGGCGACGTCCCAGGAGGACGCGCTGCGGCTGATCGCGGAACAGGTGGCCGCGCTGACCGGGGCCGATGCGACCCTGCTGGCGCTCGGTCCCGATCCTGCCGACGGCGACTACACCGTGATCGCCCACCTCGGCGCGGACCTGCACGACCTGACCGGATCGCGGCTGACGGCCTCCGGCAGCCCCGTGCTGGGGGTGCTGGAGGCCGCGGACGGCGTCGTGAGCGTCGACCTGAGCGGGCTCCCCTACGAGGGGGCTGACGACCACATCGCCTGGGGGCCCTGCCTCGGCATCCCGTTGCGCATGTCGCACACCGACGACGCGGTGCTGGTCGTGGCCCGGCACGCGGGCGCGGAGCCCTTCGACGACGCCGTCGCCCCGCTGGTCACGGCGTTCGCCGACCAGGCCTCCGCCGCGCTGGACCACGCCGCGCGCCAGCGGCTGGCGAGGCAGCTCGACGTGTACGCGGACCGCGACCGCATCGCCCGCGACCTGCACGACCTGGTCATCCAACGGGTCTTCGCGGCCGGCCTGGCGCTGCAGTCGGTGCTGCCCCGGGTCGCGGACGCCGAGGTCCGCCGCCGCGTGGAGGGCGTCGTCGGCCAGCTGGACGACACGGTCCGCGACATCCGGACGACGATCTTCGACCTGCACACGACGGGCGCGGCCGAGCACGCCGGCAGCCTCCGCCGCCGGGTGCTCGACATCGTCACCGAGGCCGCCGCGGGCGTCCTGGCGCCTACTGTCCGGATGTCCGGGGCGGTCGACAGCCTGATCTCCGGCGAGCTCGCCGAGGACGTGGCGGCCGTCGTCCGGGAGGCGGTCAGCAACGCGGCGCGGCACTCGGGGGCCCGCCATGTGACGGTCACCCTGGACGCGGCCGACGACGTGGTGGTCGAGGTGCTCGACGACGGGTGCGGGATCGACGAGCGCGCGGCCCGCAGCGGCCTGCGCAACCTCGAGCAGCGCGCACGCAGGCACGGTGGCGGAGCGAGCGTGGAGCCGGTCACCGACGGCGGCACCCGCCTGCGCTGGTACGCGCCCCTGCGCTGAGCGCCGTCAGGCCCGCCGCTGGGTCGCGGCCGACCCGCGCAGCTCGGTGGCCAGGACGGCCGCCTGGGTCCGCCGCTCCAGCCCCAGCTTGGCCAGCAGGTGGGACACGTAGTTCTTCACCGTCTTCTCGGCCAGGAACATCCGCTCGCCGATCTGGCGGTTGGTCAGCCCCTCGCCGATCAGCTCGAGCACCGTCCGCTCCTGCTCGCTCAGCGTGGCCAGGGGCCCGGCCGGCTCGGCAGCCCGGCGCATGCGCTCGAGCACTGCGGTCGTCGCGGTCGGGTCGAGCAGCGAGCCCCCGGAGGCGACGGTGCGCACGGCCGCCACCAGGTCCTGGCCCAGGATCTGCTTGAGCAGGTAGCCCGAAGCGCCGGCCATGATCGCCTCGAAGAGCGCCTCGTCGTCGCTGTAGCTGGTCAGCATGATGACCTTCAGGTCCGGCAGGCGGGAGCGCAGCTCGCGGCAGACGCTGACGCCGTCCCCGTCGGGCAGCCGGACGTCGAGCACCGCCACCTGGGGCCGGAGCGCGGGCACGCGCGCCAGTGCCTCGGCAGCGTTCCTGGCCTCGCCGATCACCGTGATGCCCGGGTCGGTCCCCAGGACGTCGGCCACGCCCCGGCGCACGACCTCGTGGTCGTCGAGGAGGAAGACGGAGATGCCGTTCTGCTGTTCCGCGTCCACAGGGTTCCGTCCAGCGGGTCGTGGCCGCGCCGGGGTGCGCGACGGTGCTGCAGAGCCCTGGGAGGGCCCCGCGACGCCAGGCTAGGCAGTCCTGCCGGCCCCCGGTGCAGGGACGAAGGTCACGAACCGGAGGGCCTCCCGTCCCCGGGCGGTGGCGTCGCCCGACCTACCTCCCGGTGACCTCCTCCCCGGTTCTCGACACCGCCGCCTCCACCAGGGTGGTCGGTGTCCGGGCCCTGACGACCGGCGGTTCCGGCAGGTCCGACGGTGCACGCGACCGATCCGAGGAGGAACCGTGGCCCGACGCCGATGGCGTGAGCTGAGCTCCCGGGAGCAGACCGCGGTGCTGACGCTCGCCTCGATCCAGCTCTCCCTGGCCGCGACGGCGTGGGCAGACCTGGCGACGCGGCCGGCCGCCGGGGTGAACGGGAGCAAGGTCCGGTGGGCCTTCGTCATCGCGATCAACGTCGTCGGTCCGCTGGCGTACTTCCGCTGGGGCCGGCGCAGGCCGTGAGCCCACCCGGGCAGAGAGCGTCACCGGCGTGATCGTGACCGTGCACCTGTGGGGTGTGCCGGCGCACGCCCTCCCCTGCGCGGTGTGGCACATGGCGGCCGACCGGGCACCGCTGCGGCGCACACCCGGTCTCCGCTTCGCCAAGCTCCTCGGCACCGGCCGGGGCCGGACGTTCACGCCGCTCGACGCCGACCCGACGCGCTGGGGTCTGCTCGCCGTCTGGGACGACGACGTCGCCGCGACGGCGTTCGCCGGCAGCCGCCTCGCCGGGCGCTGGGGACGCATGGCGCACGAGGAGTGGACGGCGCGGCTGCGCCCGCTGTCCGCGCGCGGCCGGTGGTCGCGGAAGGAGCCGTTCGGTGATCCCCGGCACGGCCCCTGGGAGGGTCCGGTCGCGGCGGTGACCCGCGCCCGGCTCGCGCCCCGGCGCGCGGTGCGCTTCTGGCGGGCGGTGCACCCGGTCGCGGCCGACCTGCACGGCGCGCCGGGCCTGCGCCTGGCGCTGGGCATCGGGGAGGCGCCGATCGGGCTCCAGGGCACCCTCAGCGTCTGGAATTCGTCCTCGGAGCTGAACGCCTTCGCCTACGAGCGGCCGGCGCACGCCGCGGTCGTCGCGCGCACCGTTCGCGAGGGGTGGTACGCGGAGGAGCTCTTCGCCCGCTTCGGGGTGCTCTCGGCGAGGGGCACGGTGGACGGCGTGGACCCTCTGCGCTGCTGATCGCGTCAGCCCAGCAGCTTCTCCAGGGCCGTGGCCGACAGCAGACGCGCCCACCAGGGACGCCGGATGGGCGGGCCGGCCGGCGCGGGGTGGGTCCGCCGCCAGGCGCGCTCGGCGGGACGGACGGCCATCACCCCGCCCCTCATGCTGACCCAGCCGCCCGGGCCCATGGTCACGAGCGCCTTGGCCGACCCCGGTCGCCCGGCCAGCTGCCGGGCGATCAGCACGCCGCCCACGACGAGCTCCGCGGTGGTGAGCAACCGCGTCACGTCGACCGCCGGGTGCCACCGCACGCGGCCGTTGCGCACCACGAAGGCGCCCAGCGGCCGGTTGCCGGCCAGCCGGGCGTCGAAGCCCTGCTCCCCGGCCGCTGCGCCGTCGCTGCGGGAGGCGGTGTGGGCCCGCACCGCGGTCGCGGTGATGACCGTCGCCCCGTCCCGCTCGTAGGGCGCCGCGAAGGCGAGCGCCTCGCCGCGGCCGACGTGGGTGCCGGGCTGGGCGTGGTTCATGCGGGCCTCCAGATCTCGATGCGTCGACAGGGGCGTTCCCAGGCCGAGGGTCGTGGTTCAGCGGTCGCGCGGGGAGAGCAGACGCCCCATCCCGGCGGCCGTCACGACGGCCATCGCGGCGGCCATGAGCAGGCCGCCGAGGACGCCGATGAGCGCGACGGTGACAGCCTCCTGCCCCGGCTGCCAGAGAGGAGTGGTGACGGCGGTGAAGACGCCGAGCCCGGCGAGCCAGGCGGCCGCCGTCCAGCCGATCCACCGTCCGGCGGCCGGCACGTGCCGTCGGAGCACGGTCCACTGCGCGAACCCGATCGAGCTCAGCAGCACGACCGCCACCGGCACGGCGAGGACCACGAGGAGCGAAGCCGGCAGGTCGGCTGCGCCTGCGGCCCACGTGCTCGGGCCCAGTCCGACGGCCCAGGCGACGACGGCGGCCAGCGCCGTCCGGACGATCCAGTCGCGGCGGGAGAGCTCCGGCACGACCTGGGCGAGCACGGAGCTCTGGGCCCAGCCGAGGACGGCTCCCTCTGCCGCGCCGGCCAGCAGGAGGACGGCCAGGCGCGGAACGGCAGCCAGGTCGTCCGCCCCGGACAGGACCACGAGGACGGGGAACAGGAAACCGACGGTCTCCCCCAGCGTCGTGCGGGCCACCCACGATCGCCACCGGGCGCGGTCCCAGGGCCGGATCGGGCCGGATCGGGCGTCCGGTGCCGTCGGTGCGAGGCGCATGGTGGCAGCGTGCTGGCGGCGGTGCGGCCGGCGTCAGGGACCGAGGTCCTCCGCCGGGCGCCCGACGGTCCTGACCTGCGCAGGGCGTAGGGGCGCTGCCTTCCCACCGTCGTGCCCCTAGTGTCGCCGTCGGGCCGCTCGACCGGTTCCCCGCCCACCTGCGAGGTCACGCATGCGAACCCGTCCGCCACGTGCCTTCACCAGGGCGCTGGCCGCGGCCGGCCTGCCGTCGGGCGTCCCGTCGACGGAGCCGGTCACCGAGGCCGAGGTCGCTCGGCTGCCGCCGGTCGCCGGCCGGTACGTGCGGGCGATGGGTGTGGTCGGCCGGCCCCGGACGGCGTCCTTCCGGGCGCACGTGACCGGCCGCTTCCGGCGTCGTCCGGACCAGCCGTGGATGCCGCTGGACGCGTGGCAGTACAACTCCGCCGTCGAGGTGGCGCGCCTGTTCCGCATGCGCCTGGTCGTCGGCCGGGCGGTGCCGATGTGGGGCTGGGACACCTACCGCGACGGCCGCGGCCGCATGCTCGGCAAGGCCCTCGGGCTGGTGACCGTCGCCGACGGGTCCGGGCCGGAGTTCGACATCGGCGAGCTGACCACCTGGCTCGACGACGCGGTGCTCATCGCGCCCGGGATGCTGCTGGACCGGCGGATCAGCTGGGACTCCCTCGGCGACGACAGCTTCCGGGTCGCGGTCACCGACAGCGGGCGCACGGTGAGCGCGGAGGTGTTCCTCGACGACGACGGCCGGCCCCGCGACGTCCGCAGCCGCGACCGGTGGGCCGACCTGCCGGGCGGCCCGGTCCGGGCGCTGTGGAGCACGCCGGTCGAGGGCTGGACCGTGGTCGACGGCCGACCGCGGATGACCGGCGGCGCGGCCGTCTGGCACCTCCCCGACGGCGAGTTCCGCTACGCCGAGATGCGGCTGGTCGACCTCGCGCTGGACGTCGCCCCTGGCGCGGGGGTCAGCTGAGGAGCGCCGCGAGCTCGCCGTCGGACGCCGCCAGGGCGGCGCGGTCGTAGGTGGCGCCGCTCGCGAGCAGCTCGTCGGCGCCCGTGCGCCCGGCCAGCTCCTCGAGCCGGCGGCGGACGGTGGCCGGGCTGCCGGCGGTGACCGCGTCGAGGCCCCGCTCCACCCGGTCGGCGTCCTGGGCGTCCCAGCGCCGGCCGCGGATGTCGGCCACCGGCTCCAGCGCGTCGAAGACACCGGTGCGCCGCGAGCGGACCATCGCCCACACCTCCGGCAGCGCCAGCTCCCGCGCCTCGGCGTCGGTGTCGGCGACCAGCACGTCGAGCGAGACGGTGACGTGGGGCCTGCTGCCCGCGTGCGGGCGGAAGCCGCGGCGGTAGGCGGCCAGCAGCTCGCCGAGGTCGGGCTGCGCGAGCACGGGTCCGCCCAGCACCACGGGCAGGCCGAGCCGGGCGGCGACGTCGACGCCCCGACCGGTGGCGAGCACGAAGAGCGGGAGTGGCGCCGCGGCGGCCGGACGGGCCGTGACCGGCGCGGTGCGCTCGAGGTAGCCGCGGAGCTCGCCGATGTCGTCGGCGAAGGTGTCGGGCTCGTCGCCGGAGCGGCGCAGCGCACGCCGCACGGGTGCGGTGAACCCGAGAGACCGGCCGAACCCGAGATCGACCCGGCCCGGGTACAGCCCGTCCAGCATCAGGAACTGCTCCGCGACGACCAGCGGCTGGTGGTGGGGCAGCATCACCCGCCCGACCCGAGCCGGATCCGCGCCGTCCGCGCACCGACGGCCGCGAGCAGCACTGCGGGTGCACCCGAGGCGATCCCCGGCACGGCGTGGTGCTCTGCCACCCAGAACCGGGAGTAGCCGAGCCGCTCGGCTGCCACCGCGCGCTCCACGGTGTGCGTCAGGGCGGCCGCCTCGGGGTGGCCGGCGCGGGTCCGGGAGCGGTCGAGCAGCGAGAGCCTCACGACCGGGCCAACCGGGCGCGGCCCCGCCGGCTTCCAGGTGTCAGCGGAGGGCGGGCCGCACGTTCTCCGTCCACACGTCCCAGCCCAGCCGGGCCACCAGCGCCGTGACGACGACGAGGAAGGTGACGCGGATGAAGCGGCTCCCCCGCGCCGTCGCCGTCCGGGCTCCGAGGTAGCCGCCGACCATGTTGGCCGCCCCGAGCAGCAGGCCCAGCCCCCAGAACACCGCACCGTGGGGCACGAAGAACAGCAGCGCCCCGATGTTGGTGGCGCAGTTGACGATCTTCGCCTTGGCGCTGGCCTCGAGGAAGGCGTAGCCCAGCAGCGACACCATGGCGAAGACCAGGAAGGAGCCGGTGCCGGGCCCCAGGATGCCGTCGTAGAAGCCGATGGCGGCGCCGATCGCTGCGGCCACGCCGTGGTGCCGGCGGCCGCTGTGGCGCAGCGCCGTCACCTCCCCCAGCGACGGGCGCAGCAGGGTGAACGCCCCGATCCCGACCAGCGCGACGACGATCACGGGCTTGAAGACGCTCGCCGGCAGGAGCGCGGCGACCGACGCGCCGCAGAAGCTGCCGACCAGGGCGACCGCGGCCATCGGCAGCGCGGTGCGCAGGTCCGGGTGGACCCGCCGGTAGTAGGTGACCGCGCTGGTGCTCGTGCCGACCACGGAGCCGAGCTTGTTGGTGGCCAGCGCCTGCACGGGGCTGATGCCGGGGACGAGCAGCAGCGCCGGCAGCTGCACGAGACCGCCGCCGCCCACGACGGCGTCGATGAAGCCCGCCGCCAGGCCGGCGAGCAGCACGAGCACCAGCGTCGTCGTGGACAGGCCGGCGGGCAGGAGGTCGAGACCCAGCACGTTCCTGACCGACCCTCCGGACGTCGCCCTGCCGCCGACGGCCCGGCGCCCCGACACGCAACCACGGCGGCCGCGCGCTCCGCGCACGGGGTGCCGCAGACCCTGCCGCGACGCCGTCCGGGAGCGTCTCCACGCCGGCGGGCCGGTCCGCTGCGTGGGCGGCGACGTGCCGGTCGCCGTGCCGCTCGTGCCGCGCCACCCCCGCGGGCGAGCGACGCCGCCTCAGGACCGGTCGGCTCCCGTCGCGTCCGGTGCGGTCGCCGCCCAACTGGCCAGCAGCGCGAGCCCGTCCGCGGACGGCGACCCCGGTTCGGCGGTGTAGATCGTGAGGCGGAGGTCCGCCCGGTCCTCGGCGGGCAGCTCGAGGGTGCTGTAGCCGAGATCGAGGGCGCCGACGACGGGGGGGGCGGAACTGCTTGGCGCCGTTGTGGTGGATGCGCGGGTCCACCTCCGGGCGGGCGCGGGCCGCGGCCTCCGCCGCCGCGAGGAACGCGGCGGTCGGTGGGCCTGCGCTGGTGGGCGGCACGGGGCGACGCTGGCAGCCGTCCCCCCGTGCCGGCAAGCGGATATCGGCGGCGTCAACCGCTCCCGTCACCGCCCGGGTCCGGTCCCCGCCCCGGTCAGCCGGGCGGCCCCCGGGCCGGTCAGCTCCGGGAGCGCGGCTTCCTTCCGGCCGGTGAGCAGGAGCAGCAGCGCCCGAACCGGCCCGCGGACCTCGGCGCCCTCCCCCACCGCCCAGTCCACGTCCGTCGCGGACAGCCGCAGGCCTCGCAACCGGCGTCGTGCCCAGAACGGCCAGCCCATCCGCCACACGCGCTCGGCACCCTCTCGCCCGGCCTCGGGTGGCATGACGACGGTCCGGCCGAGCGGGACGGCGACGTCCTGGACGTGGACGAGGGTGTCGAAGAGCAGGTTGTCGAGGGTCGTGATCGCCGGCTTGCTCCGGCTCCAGGCCAGCGCCCGCAGCTCCGCGACGAGGTCGGCGCCCGGCCGATCGGCGTGGCGCACCGCGAGCTCCCGGTTGAGCGCGTCGAAGTCGCCCCGGACGCGGATCCCCATGCCGAGGAGGCGCACGATCCCGGGCGACTGCGGAGTCAGGGCGACGTGCGCGGCGACGTCGCGCACCCGCCACTCACGGCAGAGCGACGGCCGGTCCCGGTCGGCCTCGGCCGCGCCGTCCAGCAGGTCGGCGAGCTCGCGGCGCCCGGCGGCGACGACTGCCCACTTCTCGTCTCGGTCCACGGGTGCTCCCGAGGTGGTAAGAGAGTCTGACGGACTCGTCAGATTCTCTTACCGTTGCCTACCATCGTCAAACGTGATGGAGCCGCTGAACGTCGGCCTTCTGCTGTTCCTGCCGTACCGGGCGATGGAGGGCCGCGTCTTCGCCGCGCTGGCCGAGGCCGGCTTCGACGACGTCTCCCCCGCCCAGGCGCAGGTCTTCCAGCGGATCGCGCCCGAGGGCAGCCGGCTCACCGACCTCGCCGCGCAGGCCGGCATCACCAAGCAGAGCGCCGGCTTCCTGGTGGACCAGCTGGAACGGGCCGGGTACGTGGAACGCGTCGCCGACCCGGCGGACGGGCGGGCGCGCCTGGTCCGGATCGCCGAGCGGGGGGCCCGCAGCGTCGAGGTCTCCCGCCGTGTGGTCGCCGAGGTGGAGGCCGAGTGGACCGCCCACCTCGGGCGCGAGCGCATGGCGCTGCTACGGGACGTCCTCGCCGACCTGCGCGAGATCACCGACCCCTGGCGGTGAGGCGCTAGGACCGGTCCGCCAGCGCGTCGCTCAGCAGGGAGACCAGCGCCTCGAGCTGCACGTCGGCCGACGACTGCACCTCCTCGTCCGAGCCGTCCAGCGCCCGGGCGGCCAGCCCCGCCTTGCTGTCGATCAGCTCCGCGATCCGCGCGTCGATCGTCTGCGCGGCGATGATCCGCCACGCGGTGACCGGTTCGCTCTGGCCGATGCGGTGGCTGCGGTCGATCGCCTGCGTCTGCTCGGCGTCGGTCCACGACAGCTCGGCGAGCACGATGTTGGACGCCACCTGCAGGTTCAGGCCCACGCCCGCGGCGGTCAGCGAGCAGACCGCGATCGCGACGTCGGGGTCCTTGACGAAGGCGTCGATGTTGCGCTGCCGCGCCGTCGACGTCTGGTCGCCCCGGATCGAGGAGAACCGGATGCCCTGGCGGGTGAAGGACTCCTCGGCGGCGTCCATGACGTCGACGTGCTTGGCGAAGAACACGACCTTGCCGGCGCTGCGGGCCAGCTGGGCGGCGTAGTCGGCGGCGAGACCGGCCTTCGCCTGCCCGAGCCGGCGCATCATGCTGAAGACGTTCTCGCCGGCCTCGCCCGCGGTCGCGTCCTTGAGCTCGGCCCGGGCGATCCGGCGGACGAGCTCCAGGTCGATGCCGTCGGCGCCGTCGTCGGACGAGCGGGCGGCGATCGCCGTCTCGTAGCGGGCCACCATCCGGCGGGCCAGTTCCCGCTCGGCCGCCCGGATCGACCTGCCGGCCGCGCCCTCGAGCTCCACCGGCAGGTCGGCGACCCGGCGGGCAGGGATGTCGGCGGCCACGTCGACCTTGCGGCGCCGCACGATGCCGCGGTCGATGACCGCCCGCCGGGCAGCCGCGTAGAAGCCCGGGTCGGCCGGCGTCAGGCCGGTGTCCTCGAGCGCCTCCATGAGGTCGCCCAGCGGCTTGCTGTCGTCGATCCAGCCGAGGAACTGCCAGATGGTCAGGAAGTCCTCGATGTCGTTGATCAGCGGGGTCCCGGTGAGCGCCATGAGCAGGGGCCGCGTCGTGCGCGCCCGGATGCGCTCGGAGATCTCCAGGACGTGCTGCGACCGCTGCGAGGACTTGTTCTTGATGAAGTGCGCCTCGTCGACCACCATGCCGCGGAAACCGAAGTCGCCGAGCCAGCCGACGTGGCGGTCGAGCACCTCGTAGTTGACGACGACGATGTCGGCGAACCCGTCGATGGTGTCGCCGTTGCCGTGCACCACGGTGGCGGGGCGGTGCGGCGTCCAGATCCCCGCCTCCCGCGCCCAGTTGGTCTTGACGACGTTCGGGACGACGACGAGCAGGGGGTAGGCGTCGGCGGCCTCGGCCGCGAGCAGGGCCTGGGCCGTCTTGCCCAGTCCCGGTTCGTCGGCGAGCAGGAACGTGCGGTGGCCGTCGGCCGCGGCAGCGACCAGCTGCGCCTGGTGCGGCATCAGCTGGCGCCCACCGGCGGCACGCAGGGAGGTAGGCGCCGGCAGCGCCATGCACGCCGGCTCGCCGCTCCCGGCCCGCTCGAACGACCGGAGCAGCGGGCCGAGGAGCTCCCAGCCGGCCAGCCGGCGCGGCCGCACGGGCCGCTGCGGGGCCGCCGAGAAGTCGGGGGCGAGGAAGGGGTTGGCCAGCTGCCGGGCGACGACCGACTGCGGGACGACCCGGCGTTCCGGGACGGCGGGGACGTCGAGCGGCTCGGGCTCGGCGATCTCCTCCGGGGCGGGCTCGACGCCGACGTCGCGCAGCATCTCGCGCACCAGCGAGCGGGCCGCCTCGGTGACGACGGCGTCCTCGGCGAGCAGCCCGAGCAACCCCGAGTCGCGCACCGCGGTCTTGGCCAGGATGGTCGCGACGCCGTCGAGGCGCTTGAGCTGCTCGGCCCGGTGCGCGGCGCTGCTGGTCTCGTCGGCCCGCACCTGGGCGTGCTGCTCGCGCATCAGCAGTGCGATGGCCTGGAACTTCGTCCGGACCGAGGGCGTCACGCGGCCCCGCTGGACGGCGGCCTCGACCTCGCGCACCGCGCGGGCGAGCTCCGCGATCACGTCGCCGTCCCGGACGCGGCGCTGGTTGCGCGGGGCGCTGCGGCGAGCGCCGTTCCGGCGCTGGCCTGGTCGAGCCACGTACTCCTCCTCCGAGATGCCGGGCGCGGTGGCGTGCCCGGCTGCCGTGCGGTCCCGCGGACGGGGGTGCTGCCCCCGGCCCGGTGGTGCGGCGTGCCGAGGGATCGGCACCGCGGAACCCGGCGGACGACCACGGCGGGAGACCAGAGCCGGCAGTCGACGACTGTGGCGGCGACCGCAGAGAACAGGTCGTCGCACGACGAGCGGGGTCCACGTCGTGGCCGTACACCGCCATCGTACCGGCCACCGCACCCGCGGGCGGCCCGACGGAGGACGGCGTGCCGCGACCCGCGGCGAGAGACCTGTTCGCAGCACCCGCGCCGGCGACACGATGGTTCCCACCCCTCCCACCCCGCCGAGGACGACGCATGGCTGCCGACGCGCACGAGACGCTGCCGATCCGCACCCCGGACCAGCGGCTGCGGGTGTTCGTGAGCTCGACGCTGGCGGAGCTGGCCCCGGAGCGGGCGTCCGTCGCGCGGGCCGTCTCGGCGCTCCGGCTCACTCCGGTCATGTTCGAGCTCGGGGCCCGCCCGCACCCGCCCCGCGAGCTCTACCGCGCCTACCTCGCGCAGTCCGACGTCTTCGTCGGCCTGTACTGGCAGCGGTACGGCTGGATCGGGCCGGGCATGGACGTCTCCGGGCTCGAGGACGAGTTCCGGCTGTCGGGCTCGATCCCCCGGCTGCTGTACGTCAAGGAGCCGGCACCGGACCGGGAGGCCCGGCTGACCGGCATGATCGGCGAGCTCCAGGCCGAAGGGGCGGATTCCTACCGGACCTTCCGGACACCGCGGGAGCTCGGGCGGCTCGTGCGAGACGACCTGGCGCTGCTGCTCAGCGAGCGGTTCGGGGCGGCGGCTCCGGCCCCGCCGGCCGATGCGCGGCCGCCCGCCCGGTCACTGCCCACCACGCCGACGTCGCTGATCGGCAGGGAGCGGGACATCGACGCCGTCGCGGCGCTGGTGCGGTCGGCCGGCGCACGCCTGGTCACCCTCACCGGCCCCGGAGGCGTCGGGAAGACCCGCCTGGCGATCGCGGTGGCCGATCGGCTCGAGCGCTCCTTCCCGCGCGGCGCCGTCTTCGTCCCGCTGGCCTCCGTCGTCGAGCCGGCGCTGGTGCTGCCCCGCGTGGCGGCCGTGCTGGGCGCCCCCGTCGACGGGAGCCGACCACCGGTGGACGTCGTCGCCGAGCACCTCGCCGACGCCCCGGCATTGCTCGTGCTCGACAACCTCGAGCAGCTGGTCGGGGTCGCGTCCGACCTCGACCAGCTGCTGGCGCGGTGCGCGGGGCTCACCGTCCTGGTCACCAGCCGCACCGCGCTCCGGCTCCGCGCCGAACGGGAGTACGCCGTCGGCGCGCTCGACGTGCCGGCGCTGCCGGAGCGGCCCCGCCTCGAGGAGCTCGCGGCGCTGCCGGCCGTGCAGCTGTTCGAGGACCGCGCGCGGGCGGTCCGCTACGACTTCGCGCTGACCGAGACCAACGCGCCGGTCGTCGCGGAGATCTGCCGCCGCCTCGACGGCCTGCCGCTGGCGATCGAGCTCGCCGCGGCGCGCAGCAGGCTGCTCGACCCCGCCGCGCTGCTGGCCCGGCTCGGCTCCCGCCTCGACGCCCTGGGCCCCGGTCCGGTCGACCTCCCCGAGCGCCAGCGCACGCTGCGCGCGACGGTCGAGTGGAGCGTCGGGCTGCTGGCGGACGACGAGCGGGAGGTGCTGGAGACCCTGTCGGTGTTCGCCGAGGGGTGGACGCTCGAGGCCGCGACCTCCGTGACCGCGCTCCCGGAGGACCGGGCGCTCGACCTGCTCGACGCACTCTCCGCGCACAGCCTCGTGGTCATCGACGTGTCCGGGACCGGTCCGCGGTTCCGCATGCTCGGAGCGGTCGGGGAGCTGGCCGCCGAGCGGCTGGCCGGCCGGCCGGACCGGGACGAGGTCGCCCGGCGCCACGCCGCGTACTTCCGGGCGCTCGTGGAGGCCGCCGACTGGCCGTCGCAGGGCCAGGGCGAGTGGGCGGACCGGTGGCGGACCGAGGAGGAGAACCTGCGGGTGGCCATCGGCTGGTTCTGCGCGCACGACGTCAGGCCCCTGCCGCACCTGTTCCGCATCCTGTGGTTGTTCTGGCAGATGCGCGGGCGGATGTCCGAGGGCCGCACGTGGATCCACGAAGTGCAGCGCCGGGCCGATGCCCTCGACGACCGCGCCCGCGCCGAGCTGCTGGTCACCTCCGCCATGACCGCCGTCGAGGTCGGTGACGACGACAGCGCGCTCGCTGCGGTCGAGGACCTCCGGCGGCTGGAGGGCAGGATCGGGGACCCCTACCTCGAGAGCGCCGCCCAGCTGGCGATCTCGTGGACCGTGCCCGTCGTCGGCGACGTCGACGGGGCGCTCCGGGCGGCGACGGCGGCGCTCGAGGGCTTCCGCGACCAGGACGCGCCGTTCGAGGCCTTCGCGCTCCTGACCGTGGGCGGGCTCGAGATGGTGCTCGGCCGGCCGGAGCCGGCGCGGGCGCACCTCACGGAGGTCGCCGGGCTCGGCCGGCGGGCCGGGAACCGCTGGCTCGTGTCGGCCGCCCTGGCCCAGCTCGCCGCCCTCGCCGTCTGGACCGGCCGCCCCGAGGAGGCCCGGCCCCTCCTCCTGGAGTCGGTGGACGGGGGTGCGGACGCCGACATCAGCACCCTGACGCTGACCTTCTCCCTGGTCGCCCGGGCACACCTCGCGCTGGCGCGCGGGGACGGCCGGGGCGCGGCCACCGCCCTGGGAGCGGCCGACGGGCTCCGCCGGCGCGCGGGTCTGCGGGCCTGGCCTGCGGCGCGCCGGAGCGAGGCCGAGCTGGTCGACCGCGTCAGGGAGTGCCTCGGCACCGCGGCCTACGCCGACGCCGTCGCCGACGGCGCGGAGCTCGGCCACCGGGAGGCCGTCGCGCTCGTGCGCGCTCCCTGACCGGTTCAGGCGCCGAGATCGGCGAGCGCCGCCAGCACGGCGGGCCAGGCGCCGCTGAGCGGGTCGATGACCCCGAAGTGCCCGCCGTCGACCCGGTCGAGCCGGGCCGCGGGGTGGCGCCGCAGGTAGGACCCGCTCACCGCCACCGGGACGATGCCGTCGTCGCGGCCGTGCACGATCCGCACCGCGCAGGCCGGGGACGGCAGCGCCGCGGGGTCGAGGTCGGGGCGGGCGGCGGCGTCCTCCCCGAGGAAGGCGGTCACCGCGTCGCCGTCCAGCCGGAGGTCCTGCGCCAGGCGGAGGTCGGCCACCGGGGCGAGGGCCAGTACCCCGGCGGGCACGTCGAGGGTGGCGGCCGCGTGCAGGGCCAGGTGGCCCCCGGCCGAGTGCCCCGCGAGCAGGACCGCCCGGCCGGCCAGCCCGGGCAGCCCCGCGACGGCGCGCACCGCGGCGGCGACGTCCGCCACGGTGCGGTCCGGGCGCCCCGGGACCCGCCGGTACTCCGGCGCCACCGTCGTCCAGCCGGCCGCCGCGAGGGCCTCCGTCGTGGACCGCAGGTGCAGCCGGTCGAACGACGGGCGCCAGAAGCCGCCGTGCAGGAGGACGAGCACCGGCCGGTGGGCAGCCGGCCCCCGGGCGTACCGGACGTCGGCGACCTGGTCGCCGTCCGGGCCGTACGGGACGACGGCGTCGGGAGCGGACGCCGACCGGCTCAGCACCGATCTGTCCTCCGATCCGGCGGCGACCACGGACCAGGTGTACCCGATCGGTAGCGTCGGGCCCGGACCCGGGAGGCGGCATGGCGATCGACGACGGCGTCCGCGCGATCGAGGACGGCGTGCAGACGGACTTCACCGCGCGGATGGACTACGGCGGCTACCTGTCGCTGGACGCCCTGCTGTCGGCGCAGCAACCGATCAGCGACCACCACGACGAGCCGCTGTTCATCGTCGCGCACCAGACGACCGAGCTGTGGCTGAAGCTGGCGCTGCACGAGCTGCGCGCCGTCCGCACCTACCTGGACGCCGACGACGTGCGGCGGGCGCGCAAGGGGCTGGCGCGGGTCAAGCACGTCTTCCGCACCATCACCGACCAGTGGTCGGTCCTCGCGACCCTCACGCCCAGCGAGTACACGGAGTTCCGGGGCGTGCTCGGCAACGCGTCGGGCTTCCAGTCCTGGCAGTACCGGGCCGTCGAGTTCGTCCTCGGCAACAAGAACGCCCGCATGCTGAAGGTCTTCGAGTCCCGGCCCGAGGCGCACGGCATGCTCGCGGAGCTGCTCGACTCCCCCACCGTCTACGACGCCTTCCTCGCCTTCCTCGCCCGCCACGGGCACGACGTCCCCCGCTCCGTCCTCGACCGCGACGTCCGGAAGGCCTGGGTGGAGGACGCCGCCCTGCTGCCGGTGTTCCAGCGGATCTACGAGGACACCACGACGCACTGGGCCGAGTACGCGGCCTGCGAGGACCTCGTCGACCTCGAGGACGCCGTCCAGCTGTGGCGCTTCCGGCACCTGCGGACCGTGCAGCGCACGATCGGCTTCCGGACCGGTACCGGCGGCAGCTCGGGCGTGGACTTCCTCAGGCGGGCACTGGACCTCACCTTCTTCCCCGAGCTGTACACCGTGCGGACGTGGATCGGTGCCTGAGCCCCGCCTCCCCGAGGAGCTGGTCGACCTCGCCGCCGAGCTCGACGCGCGCGACCCGCTGGCCGGGTACCGGTCGGAGTTCGTGCTGCCCGACGGCGTGCTCGCCTACCTCGACGGCAACTCCCTCGGCCGGCCGCTGCGGGTCACGGGCGAGCGGCTCGCCCGGTTCGTCGACGACGAGTGGGGCGAGCGGCTGATCCGCGCCTGGGACGAGCGGTGGCTGGACCGCCCGACCGCCGTGGGCGACCTCATCGGGCGGGTCGTGCTCGGCGCCGCCCCGGGCCAGACGGTCGTGGGCGACTCGACCACGGTGCTGCTCTACAAGCTCGTCCGGGCCGCCGTCGACGCCCGGCCCGAGCGCACCGAGATCGTGGCCGACACCGAGAACTTCCCCACCGACCGCTTCGTCCTGGCGTCGGTGGCCGCGGAGACCGGCCGGACGATCCGCTGGATCGAGCCGGACCCGGCCACCGGCGTGCAGCCCGCCGAGGTGGCCGCGGTGCTCTCCGACCGGACGGCGCTGGTGCTGCTCAGCCACGTCGCCTACAAGTCCGCCTACGTCGCCGACCTGTCCGCGATCACCGCCGCAGCCCACGGCGCCGGCGCGCTCGTCCTCTGGGACCTGTCCCACTCGGCCGGCGTCGTGGAGACGGCGCTCGACGCGGCGGACGTCGACCTGGCCGTCGGCTGCAGCTACAAGTTCCTCAACGGCGGCCCCGGCGGCCCTGCCTTCGGCTACGTCGCCCGCCGCCTCCAGGACGAGCTGGTGCAGCCCATCACCGGGTGGATGGGGCACGCGGAGCCCTTCGCGATGGGCCCGGACTACGTCCCGGCGACCGGCATCCGGCGCTTCCTGAGCGGGACGCCGCCGATCCTGTCGATGATCCCGGTCGAGGACATGCTGACGCTGGTCGAGCGGGCCGGGATGCCCGCCGTCCGGGCGAAGTCCGTGGCGCTCACCGAGTACGCGATCACCGTCGCCGACCGGGTCCTGGCGCCGCTGGGCGTCGTCGTCGCCTCGCCGCGGGACGCCGCCACCCGCGGCGGTCACGTCACCCTGGAGCACGACGCGATGAAGACCGTGGTCGAGGAGCTGTGGCGGCGGGGCGTCATCCCCGACTTCCGGCAGCCGCGCGGCCTGCGCGTCGGCCTCTCCCCGCTGAGCACGAGCTTCGGCGAGCTCGCCACGGCCCTGGCGCACGTACGGCAGATCCTCGCGGAGGTCCCGTGCGGCTGAGGCCCGGCCGCCCCGACCTTCGTCCGCACGCGGGGCTCTTCGACGTCCCGGCGGCGACCGGAGCCTTCGGCGTGACGTTCCTGGGCGTCTCCAGCCTGCTGTTCGACGACGGCGAGCACGCGCTGCTGACCGACGGCTTCTTCTCCCGGCCCTCGCTGCTGCGGGTGGGGCTCGGGAAGGTGGCGCCCGACGACGCCCGGATCGACGCCGCCCTGGCCCGGCTGGACCTGGGCGGCCGGCTGCGCGCCGTGCTGCCGGTGCACACCCACTACGACCACGCCCTGGACTCCGCCGCCGTGGCGCAGCGCACCGGCGCGGACGTGGTCGGCGGGCGCTCGGCGGCCAACCTGGCCCGCGGCGCCGGTCTCCCCGCCGACCGGATCGTGGTCGCCGCACCCGGCGAGCCGATCGCCCTCGGTAGCTTCACGGTCACCCCGCTGGTGTCCGACCACTGCCCGCCGGACCGCTACCCCGGGGAGATCACCGCGCCCCCGGTCCCGCCCGTGCGGGCCGGCGCCTACCGGTGCGGGGAGGCGTGGTCCCTGCTGGTCGGCCACGCCGGCGGCCGCACCGCGCTCGTGCAGGGCAGCGCCGGGTTCGTCGCCGGCGCCCTCGAGGGCCGGACCGCCGACATCGCCTACCTCGGCGTGGGCCAGCTCGGCGTCCTGGACGAGGCCTACATCCGCGAGTACTGGCGGCACACCGTCGAGGCGGTCGGTGCGCGGGACGTCGTCCTCGTGCACTGGGACGACTTCTTCCGCCCCCTCGACGAGCCGTTGCGTGCGCTGCCCTACGCCGGCGACGACCTCGACGTGACCCTGCGGGTGCTCGGCCGGCTGGCGGCCGACCAGGGAGTCGGCCTGCACCTCCCGACCGTCTGGCGGCGGGAGGACCCGTGGGCGAGGCTGTGCTAGCAGCTCCCCGCCGCATCGAGGAGGACGCCGTGCAGCCACCGGACCAGCCGTCCCACCCGTGGCGGTGGCTGCTCGGGGAGTGGACGACGGAGGCGACCCACCCGGGCCTGCCCGGCGAGGTCATCCACGGACGGGCCACGTTCGAGTGGCTGGAGGACCAGCAGTTGCTGGTCCTGCGCACGCACGTCGAGCACGACGCGATCCCGGACGCGCTCGCCGTCATCGGCACCCTCGACGGGGCGCCGGCCATGCACTACTTCGACGTCCGGGGCGTGCACCGCGTCTTCGAGGTCGACGTCGCCCCCGGCACCTGGCGCTACCGGAACGCCACTCCTGGGTTCGCCCAGAGGTTCACCGGCACCCTCGGCCCGGACGGCACGACGATCGCCGGGCAGGGCGAGCTGTCGCGCGACGGAGTCATCTGGGATCCCGACCTCGCGATCACCTACCGCCGCGTCGGCTGACCGGCCGCCGGAGCCACCCGCCGCCGACCTGCGGCTCTTCCGTAGCGTGCCCGCATGATCTCCTGCCGCTCCTCCTCGCCCGTGGCCCCGCGATGACCCGGCGCGTGCTGGTCACCGGCGGCGCCTCCGGGCTCGGTGCCGCGCTGGCCGCCCGGTACGCCGCCCGGGGTGACCGCGTGCTCGTCGGTGACCTGGCCGGGACGGCGGACGTCCCGGCCGGCGCGTCCTACCAGCGGCTCGACATCACGTCGGAAGCGGACTGGGTGGCGGCGCTGGAGCGGGTCCGTTCGGAGTTCGGCGGCCTCGACGTGCTGGTCAACAACGCCGGCATCGCCGCCGGCGGGCGGATCGACCGGCTCGGCGCCGACCACTGGCGGCGCGTCCTCGACGTCAACGTGCTCGGGGCGGTCACCGGTTGCCGCACGTTCGTGCCGCTGTTCAAGGAGCAGGGCTCGGGCCACCTGGTGAACGTCGCCTCGGCGGCCGGCCTGGTGCACCCGCCGGCGATGACCTCCTACGACGCCGGCAAGGCCGCCGTCGTCGCCCTCTCGGAGAGCCTGCGCTGGGAGCTGGGGCCGTGGGGCGTCGACGTCTCCGTCGTCTGCCCGACCTTCTTCCGCACCAACCTGGCCGCCTCCCTCCGCGGGGACGACCCCCTGATGGACCAGGTGGCCACCCGCCTCATCGAGCGCTCGAAGCTCGGCGCCGACGAGATCGCCGACCGTGTGGTGAGCGCGGTGGACGCCAAGCGGTTCCTGGTGCTCCCCGACCGCAACGCACGGATCGCCTACTGGAGCAAGCGGCTGGCGCGGCCGCTCTACGACCGGCAGATGCGCGGCATGGGCGCGCGCATCCACCGCGCCGAGCTGGACGGGGGCGCGGCGTGAGCACCGTCCTGATCACGGGGGCCAGCTCCGGCCTCGGCGCGGAGATGGCCCGCCAGTTCGCCGCGCTCGGCCACGACCTCGCGCTCTGCGCCCGGCGCACCGACCGGCTCGACGCCCTCGCCGAGGAGATCCGGACGGCGACGGGACGGCGGGTGGCGACCGCGGCGCTCGACGTCACCGACGCCGACGCCGTCCCCGCCGTCTTCGCCCGCTTCGCCGAGGCGTTCGGCACCGTCGACCGGGTCGTGGTCAACGCCGGCCTCGGCAAGGGCGCCCCGCTGGGCACCGGCCGCGCCGACGCCAACCGCGAGACGGCGATGACCAACTTCGTCGGCGCGCTCGCGCAGTGCGAGGCGGCGCTGGAGATCTTCCGCCGCCAGCAGCGCGGGCACCTGGTGCTGATCTCCTCGATGTCGGCGCTGCGCGGCATGCGGAAGTCGATGACCGTCTACGCCGCCACCAAGGCCGGCGTCGCCTCGATCGCCGAGGGGCTGCGCTCCGAACGGATCCCGGGTCTGGACGTGTCGGTGATCTACCCGGGCTACATCCGCTCGGAGATGAACGAGCACGTGCAGCAGAGGACCCGGTTCATGGTCGACACCCCGACCGGGGTGCGCAGCATGGTCGCCGCCATCGAGGCCCGCCGGGCGACGGCGTACGTGCCGGCGTGGCCGTGGGTGCCGATCGGGTTCCTCATGCGGGTGCTGCCGCTGTCCGCCGTCCGGAAGCTGACGTGACCTCGCCGGACGCCAGGGACGTCCGGACCGAGGACGCGTTCGACGTCGCCGCGGTCGCCGCGTGGCTCGCCGCGCACGCCGACCGCGAGGCGGCCGGCGTCGACCTCACCGCCGTGCCCGGGGTGCAGCAGTTCTCCGGCGGCGTCTCGAACCTGACCTACCTGCTGCGCTACCCGGACGACGACCTGATCCTCCGCCGCCCGCCCCGGGGCACGCACCACAAGGGCGCCCACGACATGGCGCGGGAGCACCGCATCCAGACGGCGCTGGGGCGGGTGCTCCCCTACGTGCCGCGGACCGTCGCGCTCTGCGAGGACGTGTCGGTCGTCGGCACGCCCTTCTACGTCATGCGGCGGATCGAGGGGCCGATCCCCCGCAAGGAGCTGCCCCGCGGCGTGCAGCTGTCCCGCGACGAGGTCGCCGCCCTGTGCCGCAACGTCGTCGACCTGCTCGTGGAGCTGCACGCCGTCGACGTCGAGGCGTCCGGGCTGGCCGACCTCGGCAAGGGCCCGGGCTACGTGCGCCGCCAGGTCGAGGGGTGGAGCGAGCGCTACCGCCGGGCGCGCACCTGGAACGTCGGCAGCTTCGAGCGCGTCATGCGCTGGCTGGACGAGAACCAGCCGGAGGACCGCCCGCACACGCTGGTGCACAACGACTTCCGCTTCGACAACGTCGTCCTCGACCCGGCCGACCCCACGCGGCCGATCGGCCTGCTCGACTGGGAGCTGGCCACCGTGGGCGATCCGCTAGTGGACCTGGCCGGATCGCTCGGCTACTGGTTGCAGGCCGACGACGGCAGGCTGATGCAGGCGTTCCGGCGCCAGCCCACCCACCTGCCGGGGATGATGACCCGCGAGCAGGTCGTCGCCCACTACTGCGCGCGCAGCGGCCGGGGCGTCACGCGGCGGGAGTGGGCCTGGTACGAGGTGTTCGGCCTGTTCCGGGTCGCCGTGATCGCCCAGCAGGTCTACCAGCGGTACTGGACCGGCCAGACGACGAACAGGCAGTTCCGGCTCTTCGGCGTCGCCGTCGTGCTGCTGGAGCTGCGCTGCCGCCGGATCATCGCCCGGGCACGGCGGATGGACCCGGCACGGGCCGCGGCCGCGGTGGGCTGACCCGGCCTCAGCGCCCGAGGCGCTCCCGGTACCGGGCCGCCCGCCTCGCGGCGGCCGCGCGCTTGCGCTCGCTCTCCGCCTGCTGGCGCACCAGCCCGGCGGCGTCGCGGTGCCGGGTGGCGGTGCCGGCCGGGTAGCCGGCCTTCACGACCCGGTTCTCCACCGCCTCGGGCATGTAGGCCGACGAGTAGAACAGCGCCAGCGCGAGACCGCCGCCGGCGCACGCCAGCTTCAGCCCCCACCCGGCGGGGAGGAGCACCAGCAGCAGGACGATCGGGACGGCGAGCTGCACGAGCGTGCGGACGACGTGGCGCAGCCACCAGGTGCGCGTCGTGGTGTCGTGCAGCACCCAGCCGCGGTGCCGCGCGGGGAGCGCGCCCCCGAAGGCGTACCAGAGCCACCGGTGCGGAGCGGGCCGGACGACCGGGGCCGCCACGTCAGCGCTCGCCACGACCGCTCCCCTCGCTCTCCGCCAGCGCCCGCTGGGACGCGGCGATCACCCCGGTGAGCGCGGCGTGCAGGGTCACGAGCTCGTCGACCGGCATGCCCAGCCGCTCCACGATGCCGGCCGGGATGCGTTCAGCCTCCGCCCGCAGCGCCTGCCCCTTCTCGGTCAGCGAGAGCGCCAGGTTGCGCTGGTCACCGGCGTCGCGCTCCCGCCGCAGCAGGCCGGCCGACTCCAGCCGCTTGAGCAGCGGTGAGAGCGTGCCCGGGTCGAGCTGCAGCAGGCCGGAGAGCCGCTTGACCGACAGCGACCCGTGCTGCCACAGCGCCAGCATCACCAGGTACTGCGGGTGGGTCAGCCCCAGCGGCTCGAGGACCGGCCGGTAGACGGCGACGACGTTGCGCGCGGCCACGGACAGGGCGAAGCAGACCTGCCGGTCGAGCGCGAGCACGTCCTCCGCGTCGACGGGTGGAGCGGTCGTGGTGCTCATGCACCCCAGGTTAGCTGGTGCACCAATCGTTGGGGCACAAAGCGTCTGAGGCGTCAGTCACGCCGGGCGTCGGACGTGTCGCCCGCGCGGGTGCCGGACCGGCCGTCGAGCCAGGCCTGGAACTCCGACCGCTCGCTGCCGCTGGCCCGCGCCGCGCCGAGCAGCAGGAAGGCGACGGCGACCAGCACGACGGCGACCAGCACGACGAGGATGGTCTCCCAGCCGAACAGCGGCGGGACGGTCATGCTCCCCGGTGCGGGCGAGGTCGGGACGGGCGCCATGGGACGAGGGTGCGCTGCCGCGGGCGCGGCCACACCCGCTGCACGGGAGTCCTCACCCGGGTGAGCGAGGTCACGCAGAGCGAGGGCCGGCGCCCGCGCTACCGGATCGGGGCGCGGGCACCGCCCCTCCGGGTGATGCCGCCCGGTCCGCGGGGGCGCGGAGGCGATCCGGGGCCGTAGCGTTCCCGAACCTCGGACCGAACTGCGAGGGGAGGCAGGTGGGATGAGCACCGAGCTGCGCACCGACGACGGGGCCGCACGCACCGATGGGGGGCCGCACGCCGTCCTGGGTGCCGCGCGCCCGGAGCGGGCGCGCCCGAACGTCTCCGGCGACCTGCCCACGGTCCTGCAGGTCGGGCCGATGTTCCGACGCGTCCTGGCCGGTTACGACCGGTTCCAGGTCGACACCTACGTGCGGTGGGCCGAGGACGAGCTCGTCGCCGCCGACCGCGAGCGCGAGCACCTGCTGGCCCGTCAGGTCAGCACGCAGGCGGCGCTCGAGGAGGCGCGGGAGCTGCTGTCCCACTCCCCCGCCGGCGGCCGGCTCGTGCAGGTCTCCCGCCGGATCGGGGGCCTGCTCGCCGGCGCGGCCGACGAGGCCGAGAACATCCGGGCCGAGGCGGAGAACCACCGGTCCGTCGTGCGCGCCCAGGCGGAGGTCCTGACCGCCGACGCCCGCCGAGCGCTCGCCCACGCGCGCACCGAGGCGCAGCAGCTGCTGGCCGACGCGGAGACGGAGGTGGCCGACCGGATCGCCGAGGCCGACCGGACGCTGGCCGAGGCCGAGCAGACCGGGCGCGACGTCCGCGGCGCGGCGGCCGCGCACCTGGCCGACGCCCGCGCCGTGCAGGCCCGCGCCATCGCGGAGGCGGCGCGGATCCGCGAGCGGGCGACCGAGGAGGCCCTCGCCGCCCGGCTGCGCGCCCGTGACGAGGTCGTGCGCATGCTGGGCACCGGCCGGGAGGAGCGGCGGCGCGCGGACGCCGAGGCCGCGGCCACCCGGGAGCGCCTCGACCGCGAGGCCGCCGCACGGCGCGCCGTGCTGCAGGCCGAGGTGGCCGAGCTCGAGCGTCGCCGCGCGCAGCTGCTGGCCGAGCCGGGCAGCAGCCCGGAGCTGCCCGCCCCGTCGGCCCCTGCCGCCCGGGGCTACCTCGACCGCATCCATGACCGCATCGGCGCGCACGCGGTCCCGTGGCGGTCGGCGACCAGGGTGGCCGCCGGCCAGCGCGGCAGGAGCGCCGCCTAGCTCTGCTGCGGGCGGCCGAGCAGCCGCCCGACGCAGGCGGCGGGTGCGCGCACCGACCAGGAGGCCACCCGCCACGGGAGGCCGGCGAACACGCGCGCGGTGCGCACGCCGAGCAGCCAGAGGTCGGCGTACTCGGCCGGCCGCGGCCCCGCCGCCGGCGTCGGCTCCGGCTGGGCCGGTGGCGCCTCGGGCAGCAGGACGTCGACGGCCGTGCGCCGGCGCGGTGCCCGCAGCGAGGCGAAGGACGGGATGGCGGGGGCGGCCGGCGAGGCGTCGTCGTCCCGGTCCGCGGGCGGGGAGCCTGCGGTCCCGGGGGGACGGCCGTGGGAAGTGTTCGGCATGGCCCCCACCACGGTAGGGCCCCGCCGCCGGGCCGCCACCGGGAGGTCCGGTCACACCGCCGATCGCCGCTCCTCCCCCGGGCCGTAGATGGCCGTGGCCTGCGCGCTGGCCAGGCGGGCGTCCTCCTCGCGGACCACCGACAGCTGCGTCTCGTCGGGCGGGAGCAGGGTCTGGAACGCCCAGTCGAGCGCCACCCGGACGCGGTTGGACACCGACGGCAGGACCAGCAGGTGGTACCCGCGGGTGACCAGCTTCGCGACGGGCCCGGTCAGGCGGATGCCCAGCGGCCTGGCCACCGCGTCGAAGCCGCCGAGGTCCGCGACCAGCCCCAGGTCGCGGTGCCGGTACTCGCGTGCCGTGCCGAACCCCAGGGCGGCGGCGATGTTGCGTCCCACCGCTGTGCCCTGCCGCTGCGCGTGCTGCGCCGTCGGCTGGGTGTCGGGCAGCTCGCCGTCGTCACCCGGGCCGGCGGCCAGGTCGGGGACGGCGGCGGCGTCCCCTGCCGCCCACAGCCCCTCGACCCCGGGCACCGAGAGGTCCGGGTCGGTGACCAGGCGGCCCCGCCGCGTCGGCAGGCCGAGACCGCCGACGAGGGGGCTGGCCACGACACCGGCGCCCCACACCAGGGTGCGGGTGGCGATCGAGGTCCCGTCGGTGAGGACGACGCCGCTGTCGTCGGCCGAGCGGACGCTCGTGTTCAGGCGGACGTCGACGCCCCTGCGCCGGAGCACGCCCAGGGCGTGGTCCCCCAGCTGGGGGCCGAGTTCCGGCAGCACGGCCGGGGCGACGTCGACCAGCACCCAGCGGACGTCGCGGGCACGGGTGTGGTCCCAGCGGCGCTCGATGCGGGTCAGCCAGCGGTGCGCCTGCGCGACGAACTCCGTCCCGGTGTAGCCGGCACCGACGGCGACGACGGTGAGCATGGCCGCCCGCGCCGCCCGCCCCTCGGTGGTGTCGGGCTGGGCGTCGGCGAGGTCGAGCTGCTCGAGCAGGTGGTCGCGCAGGTAGACCGCCTCCACCAGGGTCTTGAGCCCGCGGGCGTGCTCGGGGACGCCGGGGATCTCGAACTGGCGGGTGATCGACCCGGGGGTCAGGACGAGGTGGTCCCACCCGAACCGCTGCTCCAGGTCGCCGCGGCGCACGGTGATCGTCCGCTCAGGGAGGTCCACGTCCTGCACGCGACCGAGCACCAGCCGCACCCGCCGGAGGGGCCGGCGCAGCGACACGGCGATGTGCCGGGCCTCGACCACGCCGGTGGCGACCTCGGGCAGCAGCGGGCTGTAGAGGAAGTAGTCGTTGGGGTTCACCAGGAGCAGCTCGGCACGTCCCCGCGGCAGGTGCCGCTGCAGCGAGCGCAGCGCGTAGAAGCCGGCGAAGCCGCCGCCGACGACCACCACCCGCGGTGGGCGCCCGGCACCGCCTGCCGGGTCGACCTCACCGTCCCGGCCCTCGGCCGCACGCCGCGGCCGCGGGAGACGGAGGGAGGGACGGCGGCGAGGTGTCGTGCCGGTCATGCGGGCAGGCTCCTCCGCTGCCGACCGATCCGACACCCCTCCGGACGCGTCCGCGTCAGCTCCGGAGGGTGTCCCCGGGACCGGTCACCCGCGGTGGGGGTGCGAGCAGGCCGCGCACGTCCGCCAGGGCGCGGTCCACGGCGGCCGGGAGCGCGTCCTCCTCCCCCGCCCGCCACGACCGGACGGCAGTACGGAGCACGAGGACGCCGAGCCCCGCTTCGAGCCGCACGAGGGCGTCGGACGGCGGCACCCCGCGCAGGGCGGCCAGGCCCTCGGCCAGCTGCGCCTCCATGTCGCGCTGCACGACCAGCGTCCGGTGCAGGAGCCGCTCGTTCCCCAGGACGATCTCGTCGCGGACGGCGAGCAGCTCGCGCTGCGTCTCGAGGAAGCCGGCGAACCGGCCCAGGACCGCACCGAGGCGGGCCGGCGCCGGGGCACCGGCGGCCGCCTCGATCGACGCCCGGAGCGCCGCGGTGAAGGCATCCCGGTAGGAGAAGACGACCCCCTCCTTGGTGCCGAAGTGCCGGTAGAAGGTCGCCGGGCCGACGCCCGCCTCGGCGCAGACGTCCTCGACCGTCACCCGGTCGAACCCGCGGCTGCGGAAGAGCTCGAGGGCGACCTGCTCGATGCGGGCGGTGCGCTGCTCGCGCGACCGGGCGCGCCCCGACGTCCCCCGCATGGCACCTCACAGCCCGCCGGCGGGTCGGACGGGACCGCGTCGGCGCGGCCCGAGCGTACGGCCCATGGCGTGGCGACACAGCGTGACGGCGACCCGCCACAGGGGCGGCTCGCCCCGGCCGGGGAGCCGGGCCGGTTCCGCCGGGCGGTCGCGAGAGGGACTCTCACTCCCGTCGGCGTCCCGCGTACCCGCGCGTGCCGCCGGTCCGGCCACCCTGCCCTTCCCCCAGCCCTGGCGGTGCGCGGCATGCGGAGTACCAGTTCCTGGCCCGGTCTGCTCGGGCGCCGGGACGAGTGCGAGGCCCTGAGCCGCCTCGTGGGCGCCGCCAAGGCCGGGCGCAGCCAGGTCCTCGTGCTGCGCGGAGAGGCGGGGATCGGCAAGACGGCGCTGCTGGACTTCCTGCTGCTGCGCGCGACCGGGTGCCGGATCGGCCGCGCCGCCGGTGTGGAGTCGGAGATGGAGCTGGCCTTCGCCGGTCTGCACCAGCTCTGCGGGCCGTTCCTGGACCGGCTCCCCACGCTCCCCGGCCCGCAGCAGGAGGCGCTCGGCACCGCCTTCGGCCTGCGCTCGGGCTCCGCCCCCGACCGCTTCCTGGTCGGCCTGGCGGTGCTCACGCTGCTCTCGGAGGTGGCCGAGGAGCGACCGCTGGTCTGCGTGGTGGACGACGTCCAGTGGCTGGACCAGGCCTCGGCGCAGACGCTGGAGTTCGTCGCCCGACGCCTGGCCGCGGAGCCGGTGGCCGTGGTGTTCGCCGTGCGGCCCTCCGACCGGGAACCGCTCCTCCTGGGCCTGCCCGAGCTCGTCGTCCGGGGGCTGAGCACCGGCGACGCCACCGCGCTGCTGGAGTCGGCCGTGACCGGGGCCCTCGACCCCCGCGTCCGCGACCGCATCGTCGCCGAGAGCCACGGCAACCCGCTCGCGCTGCTGGAGCTGCCGCAGGGGCACACGCCGGCCGACCTCGCCGGCGGGTTCGGCCTGCCCGAGGCGGCGCCGCTGGCGGGGCGCATCGAGGACAGCTTCCGCCGGCGGCTCGAGCCCCTGCCGGCCGACACGCGTGAGCTCCTGCTCATCGCCGCGGCGGACCCGGTCGGGGACCCGGTGCTGGTCTGGCGCGCCGCCGAGCGGCTCGGCATCGACGCGGGGGCCGAGGCACCGGCGACCGGGGCGGGCCTCGTCGAGATCGGCACGAGCGTGCGGTTCCGGCACCCGCTCGTGCGGTCGGCGGTCTACCGGGCCGCGTCCCCGGACCGTCGACGAGCTGCCCACGGTGCCCTGGCCGCGACGATCGACCCCGGCACCGATCCCGACCGCCGCGCCTGGCACCGGGCGCAGGCGACCGCGGGCCTCGACGAGGAGGTGGCCGAGGAGCTCGAGCGCTCGGCGGCGCGGGCCCGCGCCCGGGGCGGGCAGGCGGCCGCGGCGGCGTTCCTCGAGCGGGCCGTGGCGCTGACCCCGGATCCTGCGCGCCGGGCACGGCGCGCCCTGGCCGCGGCGCACGGCAAGAACCTCGCGGGGGCGCCGGAGCGGGCGCTGGAGCTGCTCACCACGGCCCGGTCCGGGCCGCTGGACGAGCTGGACGAGGCACGGGCCGACCTGCTGCACGCCCAGATCACGTTCGCCGCCACCCACGGCCGGGACGCCCCCGGGCTGCTCCTCTCGGCCGCCCGGCGGCTCGAGCCGCTGGACACCACGCTCGCGCGGGCGACCTACCTCGATGCCTTCACCGCCGCGGTCGCCGCCGGACGGGAGGCCCACGCCGCGGACCTGCGCGACGTCGCCACCGCCTTCCTCGCCGCCGGGTGGGGAGCCGACGCCGCCGGGTTGCCGCGTCCGTGCGGGCTGCTCCTCGACGGGCTGGCGCTCCTCGTCACCGAGGGCTACGCCGCCGGTGTCCCCGTCCTGCACGGTGCCCTCGCCGCCTTCCGGGACGACGAGATCGACGAGGAGGACGCGCTGCGCTGGCTGTGGCTGGCCTGCCGCACCGCCCGCGCGCTCTTCGACGACGCGAGCTGGGACGTGCTCTCGGAGCGCCAGGTGCAGGTCGCCCGCCGCACCGGCGCACTGTCCCTGCTGCCGACGGCGCTGACCGAGCGATTCAGCATGCAACTGTTCGCCGGCAACCTCTCCGCCGCCACCGCGCTGGCGGGCGAGGCGGCCGCGGTCACGGAGGCGATCGGCAGCCGCGTGACCCCGTACGGCTCGGTCTCGCTGGCGACCTGGCGCGGGCGCGAGGCCGAGGCCCGGGCGCTGATCGAGGCCGGCCGCGCCGACGTCCTGCGCCGCGGGGAGGGGCTCTGGCTGATCTCGGCCGACTGGACCATGGCCGTGCTGCTGATCGGCCTGGGCCGGTACGGGGAGGCCCTCGAGGCGGCGGAGGGTGCAGCCCGGCACGCCGAGGGGCTCGAGCTCTGGACCTGGGTGTGGCCCGAGGTCGTCGAGGCGGCCGTCCGCAGCGGCCACCCCGAGCGGGCCACCGGTCCGGCGGCGCACTTCGCGGGGTTCGCCCGGGCGAGCGGCAGCGACTGGGCACTGGGCGTCGAGGCCCGGTGCCGGGCCCTGCTCGCCGGGCACGACGAGGTCGAGGCCCTCTTCCGGGAATCGGTCGACCGGCTGGCCCGCACCCGCGTCCAGGTCGCCCTCGCCCGGACCCGGCTGCTCTACGGCGAGTGGCTGCGGCGCGAGGGCCGCCGGACCGACGCCCGCGAGCAGCTGCGCGCGGCCCACCGCGCGTTCGTCGACATCGGCATGGAGGCCTTCGCCGAACGGGCCCGGCAGGAGCTCACCGCCACCGGCGCGACGGCCCGCAGACGCGTCGTCGCCACGCTGGACGACCTGACGGCCCAGGAGGCCCAGATCGCCCGGCTCGCCGGCGAGCGGCTGACCAACCCGGAGATCGGCACGCAGCTGTTCCTCAGCCCCCGCACGGTGGAGTGGCACCTGCGCAAGGTGTTCACCAAGCTCGGCGTCAGCTCGCGGCGCGAGCTCGTCGCGGCCCTCGCCCGCACCTCGGCCTGACGCGGCGCGCACCGTCACCCCGCCGGGACGGCGTCCCGGGAACGGCGGTCCCAGCCGGGGAAGGACGGCCACTCGCCGGCGTCCCACGCCTCACGCAGGCCGGGCGTGCCGAGGTCCCAGTCCGGCCGGCTCCCCGCCGACGCCGTCCGCAGGTCGTGCCAGAGGTCGGCGATCGAGGGGCGGCCCCAGAACCAGTAGCCGTTGTAGACCGTGTGGACGACCAGCCCCGGCTCGAGCACCAGGGTGTGCGGGATCATCGGGTCGTTCCGGGGGTCGGTGTACTCCTGGATGTCGAGGTCGCGCTGGACGATGCGGCCGGGATCGGACAGGAACGTCCACCGGGCGCCGACCGACGCCCGGAACTCCTGGAGGGTGCGCCGCTCGTCGGTCGTGATGGTTACGACCTGCGTGCAGGCGACGGCGAGCACGGGCTGCAGCGCCGCCAGCTGCAGGTGCTGCTGGTGCTCCTCGGGGCAGTAGTGCCCGCGGGCGAGCGTGAGCACCATCGGATCCCGTCCCTGCAACTCGCTCAACGTGCGGTCGGTGCCGGTGTGGTCGGGCAGCCGGTAGTCGGGGAAGACGCCGCCGGGCGTGATGTCGGAACGCATGGCCCACCTCTCCGGCCTCGCCGCGCTGCCCGGGCCCTCGACGCCCGGTGCGACGACCCTGCACGGTCCGCCGCCGCCCTCGCGCCCGTCGGTCCCCCTGGTTCCCCACCGTCGGCGACGGGCGGGTGGGCCCGGGAGGCAGACCAGGGACTTCCCCTGGGGCGAGGCGCCGGAGGGCCGCGCGAGGCTCGTCGGACCGGCATCCCGGTACCAGAGACCCCCGACAGGACGAGGAGCGCACCGTGGACATGAAACTCGAGGCCGTCGTCGTGCCCGTGACCGACGTGGACCGCTCGAAGCAGTTCTACAAGGGCCTGGGCTGGCGGGAGGACGCCGACTTCCTGGTCGACGAGGGGTTCCACATCGTCCAGATGACGCCTCCCGGCTCCACCTGCTCGATCCACTTCGGCGTCGGGCTGCCGCCGGCCCCGCCCGGCTCGATCGCCGGCATGTTCCTGGCGGTCACCGACATCGAGGCCGCACGCGCGGAGCTCCTCGACCACGGGGCGCAGGTCAGCGAGATCTACCACGACGCCGGCGGCGGTCTCGCCGTGCGCGCGGACCCCGCGACGCACGCGCCCGGTCCCGATCCCGAACGCCGCAGCTACGCCTCCTACGCCACGTTCGACGACCCGGACGGCAACACCTTCGTGCTCCAGGAGCTCACCACCCGGCTGCCCGGCCGCTGAGCCGGCCGGCGGCCAGACCGACCCGAGAGGACCACGACCATGATGGACGTCGCCACGCTGACCGCCCTGCTGCGGGAGGCCGAGGAGCACCACGGCGCGTACGAGGCGACCGCGCCGCCGCACCACTGGTCGGACTGGTACGCGGGCTACATCGTCGCCCGCCAGCACGGCCGCAGCGATCTGCAGGCCGTCGCCGACGCGACCCTCGTCGTCGAGGGCGCCCCCCGCTGAGCCCGGCCGGGCGGCCCCGCGCCGCCCGCCACGGCCGCCCGCTCGCGATCCGCCCGGAGGTGGGTTGTCCATGAACCTCGTGCGCCCCCGGCGGACCGCCCCGGCCGCGGCTCGCGGCGCCGGCACCGACTCCCTGGTGACCCTGCGGAGCCGGCCCGGCGTCGCGCTGATCGCCGGCACGGTGCTCGCGTCGATGGTGGCCTTCCTGGACGCCTCCGTGGTCAACGTCGCGGTGCCGGCGATCGGTCGCAGCCTGGGCGCGGGCGTCGCCGGTGTCCAGTGGGTCGTGGCCGCCTACCTGCTCACCGCGGCGGCGCTCCTGCTGCCGGCCGGCGCGGTCATCGACCACTTCGGGCGCCGCCGGGTCCTCGTCGCGGGCCTGCTGGTCATGCTCGTCGCCTCGGTGCTGTGCGCGGTCGCCCCGACGACCGGCACCCTGATCGGTGCCCGCCTGGTGCAGGGCGCGGGCGCGGCCCTGGTGGTGCCGAGCAGCCTCGCCCTGCTCAACGGCACGCTGCGGGTGGCCGAGCGCGCTCGCGGCATCGGCGTCTGGGCCGGGCTGGCCACCATCGGCATGACGCTGGGCCCGTACGCCGGGGGCTGGCTCGTCGACGTCACCTCCTGGCGCTACCTGTTCCTGCTCAACGTGCCGCTGGTGCTCGGCGCGCTGGCGGTGCTGCGCCACGTGCCCGACGTCCACAGCGACCGGCGCCCGCTCTCCCTGGACGTGGCCGGGGCCGTCCTGTCGGTGGCCGGCCTCGGCGGGGCGATCTACGCGCTGATGGCCGGACCGGCCGCCGGGTGGCTCAGCGTCCGCGTCCTCCTGCCGGGCGTCGTCGGCGTGCTCTGCCTGGTCGCGCTGGTGCCGGTCGAGCGGCGTCAGGAGAGCCCGATGCTGCGTCTGTCGCTGTTCGCCTCCCGGCAGTTCGACGCCATCAACGTCACGACGCTCCTGCTCTACGGCGCCCTCGCCGCCGGGGGGTACCTGCTCGTGCTGCAGGTCCAGCTGCAACTGGGCTACAGCGCGACGGCGGCCGGGGCGATCCTCATCCCCGAGTCGGTGGTGTTCCTGCTCGTCTCCCCCGTCGTCGGCGGGCTGGTCGGCCGGTTCGGTCCCCGGCGCCTGATGGTCGTCGGGATCCTGTTCATGGCCGGGGCCTTCTTCGCGCTCTCCGCCGTCGAGGCCGGCGACGGGTACGTCGCGGCGGTCCTGCCGGGCGCACTCCTGTGGGGCCTGGGCCTCGGGCTCACCGTCGCGCCCCTCACCGCCGGCGTCCTCGCCGCCGTGAGCGACGAGGACCTCGGCGAGGCCTCGGCCGTGAACGACGCCGCGTCCCGGGTCGGCGCGCTCCTGCTGGTCGCACTGGTGCCGGTCCTGGTGGGCGTCGGCTCCGGGGAGCTCGGGCCCGCGCTGGCCGACGGCTACCGGCCCGCGATGCTCGTGATGTGCGGGCTGACCCTGGCCGCCGCGGCGGTCACCGCGGTGTTCGTCTCCGACCGGCCCGCCCCGCTGCCGCCGATGCCCGTCCCACCCCGCGTGCACAGCTGCGCCCTCCCGGTCGACGGCCCGACGCTGACCGGGACGGCGCGGCCGTGACCGCCCAGCCGCTGAAGGGCACGACCGTCGTCGTGCTCGGCGGCACCGCGGGCATCGGCCTGGCCACCGCCCGGGCCGCGCGGGCGGCCGGAGCCGACGTCGTCCTCACCGGACGGGACCCCGGCCGCCTGCGCGCCGCCGCCGACGAGCTGGCGCCGCTGGCCACGGCCGCCTTCGATGCGACCGACCCCGTCCTCCTCGAGGCGTTCTTCCGCGACCTGCCCGGCCCGGTGGACCACGTGCTGGTCACCGGCGGCGGGCCCTACTACGCGCCCCTGGCCGAGTTCGACTTCGACCAGGGGCAGCGCGACGTCGACGCGCACCTGTGGCTGCCGATGCGGGTCGCGCGCGCGGCCGTCGGCACCGTCCGGCCCGGCGGCACGCTGCTGTTCGTGGGCGGTACCGGCGGCCGTCGCCGCGGGGTGGGGCTGAGCCTGATCGGTGCGCTCACGGCGGCGATGCCGGCGCTGGTGGCGAACCTGGCACTGGAGGTGGCCCCGGTGCGCGTCAACCTGATCGCCGCCGGCTTCGTGGACACGCCGCTGTCGGCGCGGTTGCTCGGCGACGGCCTCGAGGCGCGCCGCGCGGAGCTGCGGGCCACCCTGCCGGTGCGTCGCGTCGTCCAGCCCGAGGACGTCGCCGCCCTCGCGCTGCACGTGATGACCAACGACGCGCTGACCGGTGCGACCTTCGACGTCGACGGCGGCCAGCAGCTGGTGTGAGCGGCTAGCCGAAGGTGAGGCAGTAGGCCCCGGCGCCCGGCGCGGCGAAGGTGACCTCGACGGTCCGCTCCCGCACGCCGTCCCGCTGGCGGACGAGCTGGTACATCCGCCCCTCGCGGAGCACGCCGTCGCCCTCGGGGTCGACGTCGACGCCGTGGTCGGCGCCGGGTGCCTCGCCGTCGAGGAGGACGCGGAACGGCACGGGCTCCCCTCCCCCGCCCGACTGGACGAGGTGCGCGTCGCGGGCGGAGAAGCGCCAGGCGAGGCTGCCGCCGGCCTCGTCCAGGACGACGGCCTCGCGGCCGACCGTCCACCGCCCGTCCAGCGCCCACTGACCGGTCCGCAGGCGTCCGGGCAGCTGGTATCCCTGGCTGCGGTCGACGGCGGCTCCTCCGGGCGAGGCGAACTGCTCACCGCGCGCGTACCCGAGGTAGGTCTCGGGCGTGCGCAGGTTCGCCCAGTCGGCGGCCGCCTCCACCCCGGTCCCCTCGACGCGGAGCGGCTCCCGGTCCACGCCGAGCAGCCGCTGGAGCACGCGCTCGGACTCCTCGTAGCGGCCCTCGCCGAACTGGCTGTCGCGGACGAGCCCCTCGCGGTCGACGAAGTAGAGGGCCGGCCAGTAGTGGTTGGTGAAGGCGTTCCAGATCTCGTAGCCGTCGTCGACGGCGACCGGGTAGTCGATGTCCCGGTCGCGGACGGCCCGGCGCACGCCCTCGACGTCGTGCTCGAAGGAGAACTCCGGGGTGTGCACGCCGAGGACGACCAGCCCGTCGTCCCGGTAGGCCCGCGCCCACGACCTGACCCACGGCTCCTGCCGGAGCCAGTTGATGCAGGTCAGCGTCCAGAAGTTGACCAGCACCACCCGGCCGCGCAGGGCCTCGGGGGTGAGCGGTTCGGAGTTCAGCCACGCGGTGGCCCCGTCCAGCGACGGCATGTGCAGCCGGCGGAACACGGTCAGCTCCCGGGGCGCGGAACGGCGAGGCGGGAGAGATCCACGGCTGCCTCCTCGGAGCGGCGGGTCGGGCGCGGTCCCGACCCTCCCGCGTGCTGCCGGCGGTCGCGCCCGTGGAACCCCCTGGTCCGCGACTCCGCCCGGGCCGGTCCACACCAGGGACTTCCACGGGCGCGACGGTCCTCGGTGGGACGCGACGGTCGGGGTCGTCCCCCACCGCGTGCGGCACCGACAGGAGCGGCCATGAACTACGACGCCATCGTCCTGGGCGGCGGCGCTCCCGGCGAGCACTGCGCCGCACGGCTGGCCGAGGGCGGCCTGCGGGTCGCCATCGTCGAGCGCGAGCGGGTCGGCGGCGAGTGCTCGTACTGGGCCTGCATCCCGTCGAAGACGCTGCTGCGGCCCGGCCAGGCGCTGGCGGCCGCGCGGCGGGCGCCGGGCGCCGCGCAGGCGGTGACCGGGGAGATCGACGTGGCCGCGGTGCTGGCCTGGCGCGACTTCATGGTGTCGGGCTACGACGACTCCGGGGCGGCCGCCTGGGCGGCCGGCGAGGGCATCGACGTGATCCGCGGGCACGGCCGGCTGGCCGGCCCCGGCCGCGTGGCGGTCGGCGACGAGGTGCACACGGCCGCCCACGTCGTCCTGGCCACCGGTTCGGAGCCGTTCGTGCCGCCGGTCCCCGGGCTGCGGGAGCTGCCCGGGGTGTGGGGCAGCCGGGAGACGACGAGCATGTCCGCGGTCCCGCGCCACCTGATCGTCCTCGGCGGCGGTGCTGTCGGCGTGGAGATGGCCCAGGCCGTCACGCGGTTGGGTGGCACGGCGACGGTCGTCGAGGGCATGGACCACCTGCTGCCCCGCGAACCGCGGCCGCTGGGCGATGCCCTCGGCACCGCCTTCGCCGCCGAGGGCATCGGCCTGGTGCTCGGCGAGATGGCGTCGAGGGCGCGCCTGGACGGCGACGAGTACGTGCTCGAGTTCGCCGGGCGGGAGCCGCTGCGCGGCGACCGGCTGCTGGTCGCGACCGGCCGGCGCCCCCGGGTGGGCGACGTCGGGCTGGAGACCCTCGGCATCGAGCAGCTGCGCGTCGACTCGCGCATGAACGCGGGCAGCGGGCTGTGGGCGGTCGGCGACGTGATGACGCCGTTCCCGCTCACCCACGTGGGCAAGTACCAGGCCCGCATCGCGGCGTCGAACATCCTCGGCCGGCCGCGCCACGCGGACTACTCCGCGGTCCCGCGCGTGATGTTCACCGACCCGGAGGCGGCGGCGGTCGGCGACGCGGAGGGGCCGGTCGTGGTCACCGTCCCGCTCTCCGGCGTCGCCCGCACCGCCACCTACACGCGCAGCTACGCCACCGAGCCGGGGTTCCTGACGCTGGTGTCCGACGGCGAGCGGCTCACCGGTGCGTACGGCCTCGGCCCCGAGGCCGGCGAGTGGCTGCAGCAGGCGACCCTCGCCATCCGGGCCCGGGTGCCCCTCGACGTCCTCGACGACGTCATCCAGCCGTTCCCGACGTTCTCGGAAGCGTTCCTGCACGCGCTGCTCGAGCTGCGCACGGAGCTCGGGCGCCCGCGCTCGCGGGCCGGCTCAGGACCGCTCGGGTCCCAGGGCGCGCAGTCGCCCGGCGAGGAACTCGCGCTCGACGGCGTTCCCGGTCAGCGCCAGCGCCTCGCCGTAGGCCAGCCGGGCCTCCGCCACGCGGCCGAGCCGGCGGAGGAAGTCCGCCCGGGCGGCTGACAGGTAGCCGTAGCCGGCGAGCTGGGGCTCGTCGGTCAGGGCGTCCAGTGCGGCGAGCCCCGCTGCCGCGCCGCGGGCGAACCCGACGGCCACCGCCCGGTTGAGCGCCACGACCGGGGAGGGCCACAGCGTCGTCAGCAGCTCGTAGAGGGCGAGGATCTCGCCCCAGTCCGTGTCGTCCCACGTGGGTGACTCGGCGTGGACCGCCGCGATGGCCGCCTGCAGGGCGTACCGCGACGGGGGCCGGTCGCGCAGCGCCTCCTGGACGAGCGCCACGCCCTCGCGGATGGCCGCCCGGTCCCACCGGGAACGGTCCTGCTCCTCCAGCAGGAGGAGGCGGCCGTCGCCGTCGGTGCGGGTCTCGCGGCGGGCGTCGGTGAGCAGGAGGAGGGCGAGCAGGGCCGCGACGGCCGCGTCCCGTGGCAGCAGCCGGCGCAGCATCCGCGCCAGCTCCACCGACCGCTCCACGAGGTCGCGCCGCACCAGCTCGGCCCCGGCAGGCGTGGTGTGGCCGGTGGTGAACAGCAGGTGCACCACGGAGAGGACGGCGTCCACCCGCTCGGGCAGCTCCGCCGCGGGCGGCACCCGGTACGGGATGCGCGCGACGGCGATCTTCTTCTTGGCGCGGGTGATCCGGGCGGCCATGGTCGGTTCGCTGACCAGGAACGCGCGGGCCACCTCGGCCGTGGACAGGCCGCACATCAGCCGCAGGGTGAGCGCCACCTGCGCCGGCCGGTCCAGCGCGGGGTGGCAGCAGGTCACGACCAGGCGCAGCCGGTCGTCCGGGATGGGCGCCTCGTCGGCATCGGCCACCAGGTCGTCGGGGCCCGGCACGACGTCGTCCTCGACCAGCAGCGGCAGGTAGCGGTGCTCCACGCCGCGGTGGCGGACGACGTTGAGCGCCCGCCGCCTGGCCGCGGTGGTCAGCCAGGCACCCGGCCGCACCGGGATCCCGTGCGCGCGCCAGTCGCCGAGCGCCGTGGCGAAGGCGTCCTGCACGCACTCCTCCGCCACGTCGAGGTCGCGCGTGACGCGCACCGTCGCGGCGAGCACGAAGGCCCACTCGCGACGGTGCGCGTCGGCGACCGCGGCGGCGACGGCGGAGCTGTCCGCGACGGTCATGGCGCGTCGGTCCGCCGGCTCAGTCGAACGTCATCACCGGCCGGACCTCGACGCCGCCGAAGCGGGCCGGGCACGTCCGGGCGACGGCGAGCGCGGTGTCGAGGTCGGGGGCGTCGATCACGTAGTAGCCCCCCAGCGCCTCCTTGGTCTCGACGAACGGGCCGTCGGTCACCTCCGACCCGCCGCGCACGCTGGTGGCGGTGGGCGTCGGCTCGAGGGCCTCTCCGCCGAGCAGCGTGGCGCCGAACTTCTCCACGCCGGCCGAGAACTCGTCGTGCGCCTGCATCACCTCGCCCATGACCTCCGGCGTCGCCGTGGCGTAGGACGCCTCGTCCTCGTAGATCAGGATCATGTACTTCGTCATCTCGTCCCCTCGGGTCCGCGGCCCGCGGATTCGGGCCCACATCCCTACGACACGCGCCCGGGACCAGGATCGACAGCTCGCGCGAGAAAACTTCCCGGCCCCACCCGCGCAGGCGTTCTACCAGGTCAGCGGACCGAGCGGATGGGGAGGACGGCCAGCGCACCGGCCGTGGCGACGACCATCGCGATCGGGAACAGTGCGGCGTAGCCGAGGGTGCTGACGATCAGCCCGGCGATCGCCGGCGCCAGCGCCTGCGGCAGCGTGACGGCGATGTTGAGGACGCCGAGGTAGCGGCCGTTGTCCTCCGTGGTGGGCAGGACCTCCGAGAGCAGCGCCTGGTCGACGGCCAGGTAGGAGCCGAAGCCCAGCCCTGCGAGGACGGCGAAGACCAGCACCCCGGGGATGGTGGGCATCGCCCAGGGCGCGACGAGGCCCAGGGCGATGAGCAGGCCGGCGACGACGGCGACCGGCTTCCGGCGGCCCATGCGGTCGCTCAGCGGTCCGCCGATCAGCGTGCTGGTGAGGGTGGCGAGCAGGGAGACGACGGAGATCAGCGGCAGCACGTCGACGGCGTCGTCGCCGAGGCCGACGTAGTCCTGCAGCAGGTAGACCTGGAACGTCGTCGTGACGTAGAAGCCGGTCATGGTCAGCAGCCGGCCGAGGAACCCGAACGCGAAGTCGGGGTGCGCCCGCGGGCTGACCCAGAAGGTGCGGACGAAGGCCGACCACTGCACGGGCTCGCGCGGCTCGTCGCGGTTGTCGTGGTCGGGGTTGAACAGGACGAACCCGCCACCGGCCAGCACGACCAGCACCGCGAGCACGCCGTACCCGACGCCCGGCGTCCCGGACAGGACCGCACCCAGCCCCATGCCGCCGGTGATCCCGACGAGGACGCCGAGCCCGCCGGCGGCGGAGAAGAGGCCCCGGACCCCGCGCGGCACGCGGTCGGGCATCACCGCCGACTTGGGGCAGAAGTAGAGGTTCAGCGAGACCATCACCAGCAGGTACACCGCGGCAATCCCGGCCAGCCCGCTCGTCCCGCCGAGGACCACCATCGAGGCGGCGGCGCCGAGCGCCCCGGTGAGGATCCACGGCGCCCGCCGTCCCCACCGGGTGCGCGTCCGGTCCGACAGCAGGCCGGCGATGGGCTGCGCGAGCATGCCGCCCACCGCCCCGACGGCGCTGACCAGACCGAGGTTCGCGGCCTTCTGGGCGGGGTCGAGCGCCTCGACCTGCAGGGGCAGCAGGACGCTGTTCACCGCTCCGAGGGACAGGTACACGCCGAGGCTGGCCAACCCGTACCAGACCAGCAGCCGCCGCAGCCGGCCGGTGACCGGCACCCGTGCGGTCTCCTGCGGGTCGTGCCCCTCCGGGCCGAGGCGCGGTCCCGGCCTCGGCGCGGTGACCCCGGCAGGCTGCGGCACGACCGACATCGCTCTCCCCGTGCTCCGTGTGGCCGGCCGGCTGGTCACGCAGGAGTGACGCCCCGTGGTCAGCGGCAGACTAGGGGCGGCGTGACCTGGGCCACAAGGATGCGCTCAGAGGCCGACCACCGAGGCCGAGCCGATGCCGATCAGCGACGCGCTGAAGGCCCGCTGGGTCCACCGCACGACGGCCGGTCGCTCCAGCCAGGCCACCGCGGCGTGCGCCAGCCACGACAACCCGGTCAGCCACCCCACCGCCACGGCGACGTCGAGGGCGCACAGCAGCAGCGACCACTGCAGGGTCGAGGCGCCGTCCGGCACGAACTGCGGCACGACGGCGAGGTAGAACACCCCGATCTTCGGGCTGAGCAGGTCGCTGGCGAGACCGGCGGCGAACGCCCGTCCGGCCCCTCCCCGTGAGCAGCGCGGGGGTACGGGGACGGGTGCCGCTCGTCCGCGCAGCTCCGCCACCAGCGGCACGACGCCCAGGAGGACGAGGTAGCCCGCGCCGGCCAGGCTCAGCGCGTCGTGGACGGGCGCCGACCGCCCCACCACCGCCGCCAGGCCCACCGCAGCCGCCACGCCCCAGGCGAGCGTGCCCACCGCGACGCCGGCCGTGGTGGCCAGACCCAGCCGGGCTCCGCCGCGCAGGGCCGCCCGGAGGACCAGGACGTCGTCCGGCCCCGGGGAGACCGACAGCAGCACGGTCATCGCGACGAACGCCCAGATGCCGTCCACCGGGGACCCCGATCCACGACGGCCCCGGTCCCGAGCCGGCGCCTCGCTGTCAGGAGGCGCCGGGGTCCCGCCGGGATGCGCCGCGGCTCAGGCGGCCGGGCGACCGCTCGTCGTGGTCGTCGTCCGCGCAGCCGAGGAGGGGCCGGCTGCTCCCGCGGCGGCCCCGCGCCGGGCCGCCCGGACGCCGAGCGCCCCGGTGAGGACGACGGCGGCGAGGAAGGTGAGGTACACCCACAGCCAGGCGTCGTGCCGGTTCAGCTGCGGCCAGTACCAGGCCACGGCGACGAACTCGAAGAGGCCGAACGCGGTGTAGGTCGTCGCCGCCACCAGCTGCCGGCCCACGTCGCCCTGGACCAGCGCCAGCGCCGCGGCGACACCGAGCGCGATCAGCCACGCGCCGATGACCTGGGCGCTGAGCGGGGTCAGCTCCCAGGGCCAGAACGCCGCGGCGCTGCGCGGCTCGTCGTGGTGCACGGTCATCCCGCCGGCGAACAGCAGCACACCCGCGGCGAAGAACACCGCCCCCTCGACGGCGAGGGCCACGGTCAGCCCGTCCGGCAGCGGCCGCAGCACCGGCACCCGGACCCGCCGCCGTTCCTGCGCCACGACGACGAGCAGGCAGGCGATCGGCACGACGAGGTAGACCGCCAGCCACACCCAGGCCACCACCCGGGCGATCGGACCGCCGTCCAGCAGGTGCAGCCGGTGCAGGTGGATCAGCGTCGCGACCGCCGTCAGCCAGGTGAAGGCGGCGACGGTGATCACCGGCAGCCGGATCCGGCTCCACTCCCGCTGCCGCAGGGCGACGACCGCGAGCACGAACCCCCCGCCGTAGGCGGCGCCCAGGAAGGCGGCGGTCAGCTCCGTCCGGATCGTCCAGGCCCAGTACCGGTCGGCGACGTCGGCCAGCAGCAGGAGCTGGAACACGGCGAGCAGGGTGAGCACGGTGAACGCGACCAGCAGCCACCGCGTACCGGGCCGGACGTCGCCGGGCTGCTCGGCCTCGACTGTGTCCATCCGCCGCCGCCTGGTCACCGTGCCCGCGGGCACACCTCGCCGGACCGGGGGATCCGTTCGGCGGTCCGAGGGTCGCGCGCCCGGGCTCCGGGAGCAAGGGGATTTGGCGGTGGTGCCGGGGTCAGAGCATGCGGGCGAGGTGCCGGTCCCGCCGGAGGACGGTGTGCCGGAGCACCAGGCCGACGTGGCCGGCGATCGCCGCGAGGAAGACCAGCTGGGCGGTGACGTGCAGGGGCAGCCAGTCGTCGCCGGCCGCCACGAGGAGGAGGCCGGTCGCAGGGACGACCAGCAGCGAACCCAGCAGCACCTTCTCGAGCCCGCCCTCCAGGCGCCGCTCCCCCGCGCTGAGGTGCTCGGCCCAGGGCGGCAGCGGCGTGGCGCGACGCCAGAGGAGCCGCACGACGCCGAGCGCGACGATCGACAGCCCCAGCACGACGTGCAGCTCGGGCAGCGAGAGGCCGTCGGCGACGGCGTCCCCGCCCACGACGTCGGTGACGACGTCGCCGGCCGCGTCGTCCGCACGGGCGTCGAGGGCGTCCTCGCGACGCTCGATCTCCGCCTCCGCCTGCTCCTCCGCGGCCTCGCCGCGCCCCTCGGCCCCCTCCTCGAGGCGCTCCTCCTCGGCGCCGAGGCGGTCCTCGGCCCGGTCGGTGACGTCGTCGAGGTCCATCGCCAGGCCCACCCCGAACTGGGCCGCGATCGCCGCGACGGTCAGCCAGTGGAGCGCCTTGGTGACGACCCCGTAGCCGTGGGCGCCGTTGCGCAGGTGCACAGGTCCGCTCCGTCCGGGTCGGGGACGGTCATCGTTCCCGTCCCCGAGGTCCCCGGCATCTCGTCGGCGCGGGCGGGCGACCCGGCGACGGCCAGGGCGTTGGTCAGCACGACCACCGCGATGCCGCTCCACTCGTGCGCCGCCAGGTGCTGGCCCAGCAGGACCGTGCCGACCAGGGCCGCGAGGACCGGGTGGACGCTCATGAACACCCCGAAGGAGCGCGTCGGCACGAAACGCAGCGCGGTGAGGTCGGCCGCGTACGGCACGACCGACGAGAGCAGCCCGGCGACGACGGCGAAGCCCAGCGCCGCCCAGGTGAACCGGCCGGCGACGGCGAGCAGGACGACGACCGGCAGGTAGGCCACGGCGCACAGCAGTGCCGCGAGAGCCGGCGCCTGCAGGCCCGGCAGCCGCGCGCCGGCCACCCGGTTGAGCACGATGTAGGCCGCCCAGCTCGCGCCCCCGAGCGCGCCGATGCCGATGCCCACCCAGTCGCTGGAGGGGCCGGGGAGCACGAGGACGTAGACGCCGGCCGCCGCTGCCGCGGCCAGGAGCAGGTCGCGCCGGGAGCGCGAGGCGGCGAGCGCCACGGCGAGCGGCCCGAGGAACTCCAGCGTGACGGCCAGACCGAGGCCCAGCCGGTCGATCGCCGTGTAGAGCGCGAGGTTCATGCAGCCGAAGACGACGGCCAGCAGCAGCGCCGGCCACCACTGGGACCAGGTCATGCGCCGCAGGGGCGGACGCGCGACCGGCATGAGCACCGCCGCGGCCACGACCTGCCGGACCCCGACCACACCGGCCGGGCCGACGGCGCCGAAGGCGTGCGCGCCGACGGCGGCGCCGACCTGGCTGCTGGAGGCGCCGCCCAGCATGATCGCCACGCCGCGGAGGGCGGACGGGTGCTGCGCGGGGGCGGCCTCGGTCTGCACTCGTCGGAGTATCAGCACGCCGTGGGCACGAGGGAAATGCCCGACACGCACCCGGCGATACGGTTCGCGAATGGATCCGGAGGTCCGCCAGCTGCGCGCGCTGCTCGCGGTCGTCGACGCGGGCACCTTCACCGGCGCCGCCGACGTCCTCGGGGTGTCGCAGGCGTCGGTCTCCCGGACCGTGGCGGCGCTCGAGCGCGCGCTGGGCGCGCGGGTGCTCCACCGCACCACCCGGGAGGTGTCGCTGACCGCGGTCGGCGCCCGCGTCGTCGGGCACGCCCGCCGGGTGGTCGAGGAGGTGGCGGCGATCCGGCGCGCGGCGGACCAGGCGCGCGGCGAGGTGCGGATCGGCTACGCCTGGTCGGCCCTGGGCCGGCACACCGCCGCCGTGCAGCGGCGCTGGGCCGAGGAGCACCCGGGGTCGACGCTCGTCCTGGTGCAGTCCAACACCCCGACGGCCGGCCTGACGGAGGGGCTCGCCGACGCCAGCGTGCTGCGCCGCCCGGTGGACGACGACCGGGTGGAGACCGCCCTGCTCGGGCACGAGCGCCGCTGGGCGGCCCTCGCCGCCGACGACCCGCTGGCCCGGCGCCGCAGCCTGGTCCTCGCCGACTTCGCCGGGCGCACGATCGCCGTCGACGACCGCACGGGGACGACGAGCGAGCAGTTGTGGCCGCCGGCCGCGGCGCCTGCGGGGACGCGCGCGGTCCGCGGCATCGAGGACTGGCTCACCGTCGTCGCCGCGGGGCAGGCGGTGGGCATCTCGGCCGAGGCCACCGCCGCGCAGCACCGGCGTCCCGGTGTGGTGTACCGGCCGGTGCGGGACGCGCCGCCGGTCCCCGTCCGGCTGGCCTGGTGGCGAGGGAGCCCGCCCCCGGACCTCGGCGCGCTCCGCCGGCTCCTCGGCGAGCAGTACGGGGATGTCTGACCCCGTCCCTAGAGTGCCCGCGACACCAGTCCACGAGGGAGGAGGCCGTCGATGGCCGAGGTCGTGCTGTTCCACCACGCGCAGGGACTCACCCCCGGGATCGCGGCGTTCGCCGACGAGCTGCGGGCGGCCGGGCACACCGTGCACGTGCCCGACCTGTTCGAGGGCCGCACGTTCGCGACCCTCGACGACGGGATGGCGCACGTGCGGGAGCTCGGCTTCGGCGAGGTGGCGGAGCGGGGCGTCCGGGCTGTCGAGGGGCTGCCGGCGGAGCTGGTCTACGCCGGGTTCTCGCTCGGGGTCGTGCCGGCGCAGCGGCTGGCCCAGACGCGGGCCGGCGCGCGTGGGGCGCTGTTCTTCTACTCGTGCCTCCCCCCGTCGGAGTTCGGCAGCTGGCCGGCCGGCGTGCCGGTGCAGATCCACGGCATGGACGCCGACCCGATCTTCGTGGGCGAGGGCGACGTCGACGCCGCGCGGGAGCTGGTCGAGGAGGCCGGCGACGGGGAGCTGTTCCTCTACCCGGGCGACCAGCACTACTTCGCCGACAGCTCGCTGCCGTCCTACGACGCGGCCGCCACGGAGCTCCTCACCGAGCGGGTACTGGGCTTCCTCGCTCGCTGACCGTGTGAGGAACATTACCGACCACTTCGGTCGGGCTACCGACCAGATCGGTCGGTAGCCCCGTACGGTGGTCGCCGTGGCCCGACCGTTCCGCGACCAGATCGAGGACAGCATCCTCGATTCCGCGGCCGCGCTGTTCGCGCGACGCGGCTTCGCCAAGACCTCCGTGCAGGACCTCGCCGACGCCGTCGGCCTCTCCAAGGCCGGCCTGCTGCACCACTTCCCCAGCAAGGAGGCGCTGCACCAGGCGGTCCTCGGTCAGGCCGAGGCCCTCGGGCGGCGGGTGGTCGACCAGGTGGACGACCTGCCGGCCGGTCCCGCCCGCGACCGGCACGTCCTCGAATTCCTCGTCGACGTGGCGCTCGCCCACCCCGGGCTCGTCGCGATGCTCCTGGCACCGCTGACCCAGGGCGAGCAGGAGCCGGCGGTCGCCGAGCTGGACGCCGCCGGCGCAGCGGCGTTGCTGGCCTTCGGGGTCGACCCCGACGCGCCGCCGTCCGAGCGCGCCATCCGCGTCGTGGGCTCGCTGACCGCGCTGGCGGTGCTCACCCTCGCCGCCCACGCCCAGGACCAGACGAGCGCGTGGCGGCCCTACATCGTCGCCACCTGCTTCGACGCGCTCGGCCACCACACGACCCGTCACCCGGGCCCCGGCGCCGCTCTTCCCGTTCCCGATCAGGTGGAGGCCTGACCCATGGCTGTTCTGCTGTCCCGGCTCGGTGCGTTCTCGCACCGGCACCGCCTCCCGGTGGTCCTCGTCTGGCTGCTCGTCCTCGTCGGCGGCGGCGTCGGCGCGGTCACCCTGTCCGGCGAGACCTCGAGCTCCTTCTCCATCCCCGGCCAGGAGTCCACCACCGCGCTGGACCGCATCGGCGAGGAGTTCGGCGGCGGCGGTGGCGAGGGCGCCACGGCACGCGTGGTCGTCGTGGCTCCCGACGGCCAGACGCTGACGACACCGGAGAACGCCGCCGCGCTGGGTGACCTCGTGGCCGAGCTGCAGGAGCTCCCCGGTGTCGTGTCGGCGACGAACCCGCTGGACCCGGCCGCACCCTCGGTGAACCGGGACCAGACGACGGCCTACAGCACGCTGACCTACGACGCGGCCCCGGGTGAGGTGACGCCCGCCCAGCAGGACGCCCTGCTCGACACGATCGACGCCGCGCGTGACGGCGGGTTCACCGTCGAGGCGGCCGGCGAGGCCACCCAGCAGGCGCCGCACGTCGGCGGCCCGGCCGAGGCGATCGGCGTCGTCATCGCCCTGGTCGTCCTGGCCGTGACCTACGGCGCCCTGGCGATCGCCGGGATGAACCTCCTGACCGCGCTGGTCGGCGTCGGCATCGGCGTCCTCGGCGTCACCATCGCGACCGGGTTCATCGACCTGTCGTCGACCACCCCGACCCTGGCCGCCATGCTCGGCCTCGCCGTGGGCATCGACTACACGCTGTTCATCGTCACGCGGTACCGGCAGGAGCTCCGGCACGGCTCCGACGTGCCGACCGCCGTCGCGACCGCCGTCGGGACGGCCGGCTCCGCCGTGGTCACCGCGGGCCTCACCGTGGTCATCGCCCTCGTCGGCCTGTTCGTCGTCGGCATTCCGTTCCTGACCCAGATGGGCATCGCCGCGGCGGCGACCATCGTCGTCGCCGTGCTCGTCGCGCTGACCCTCGTGCCCGCCGTCCTGGGCTGGCTCGGCTACCGCGCCCTGCCGAAGAAGCAGCGCACCGCCGCCGCTGCGGCGACCGCGGAGTCCGCCGTCCCGACGGGTGGTCGCGGCTTCCTGGTCGGCTGGGCCACCACCGTGACCCGGCAGCGCGTGCTGTCGCTGGTGCTGGCCGTGGCCGCACTCGCGACGATCGCCGTCCCGTTCTTCTCCATGCAGACCACGCTGGTGCAGATCCCGCCGACCGACAGCACGCAGGCGCGCGCGGAGCAGCTGCTGGCCGACGGCTTCGGCGAGGGCTTCAACGGGCCGATCACCATCCTGTTCGAGGGCGACGGCGCCTCGGCGGCGGCCGCCGGCGAGAGCCCGGCGATCGCAGAGCTCGACGACGTCGCGGTGGTCACGCCGCCGATCCCCAACGCCGACGACACCGCGGCGCTGCTCACCGTCATCCCGCAGTCGGGGCCGACCGATCCGGCCACCGAGCAGCTGGTGGCCGACCTGCGCGCCGAGCTCGCCACCCTGGACGGCGTCGACGCCGCGGTCACCGGCGCCACCGCGGTGAGCGTCGACGTCGCGCAGAGCCTCGACGAGGCGCTGCCGGTCTACCTGCTGCTGGTCGTGGGGCTGGCCCTGGTGCTGCTCGTGCTGGTCTTCCGCTCGATCCTCGTCCCGCTGGTCGGCGTGCTCGGGTTCGTGCTCACGATCGGCGCCTCGCTCGGGGCCACCGTGGCGGTGTTCCAGTGGGGCTGGCTGGCCGACGTGGTCAACCTGGACACCACCGGGCCGCTGATCAGCCTCACGCCGATCCTGGTCATCGGCATCCTCTTCGGGCTGGCGATGGACTACCAGATCTTCCTGGTGTCCCGGATGCACGAGGCGCACAGCCACGGCGCCGCTCCGCTCGAGGCGATCCGCACCGGGTTCCGGCAGGCGGCCCCGGTCGTGGTCGCGGCCGCGCTGATCATGTTCTCGGTGTTCGCCGGCTTCGTGCCGGCCGGTGAGGCGACCATCAAGTCGATCGCGTTCGCCCTCGCCGCGGGCATCCTGTTCGACGCCTTCGTCGTGCGGATGGTCCTGGTGCCGGCGGCGCTCGCGCTGCTGGGCGAGCGGGCCTGGTGGCTGCCGCGCTGGCTGCGCTGGCTGCCCGTGCTCGACGTGGAGGGGGCCGCGCTGGAGAAGGCGGCGCCCGCCCCTGCCGAGCGGGAGACGGCAGCCGTCGGCGCCGGCGAACGCTGAACGGGCCGGCGCGGTCGCTCGTACCCTGGACGGGGTGAGCATCGCGCCGGCGCCCAGCGTCACCCTCGACGACAGCTTCGCCCGCGACCTCCCCGAGCTCGCGCTCGACTGGCAGGCCGAGACGGCCCCCGACCCCCGGCTCCTGGTGCTCAACGAGCCGCTGGCCACCGAGCTGGGGCTGGACCCGGCCGAGCTGCGGTCCCCGGACGGCCTCCGCTTCCTGGTCGGCGACGCGGTCCCGGCCGGCGCCCACCCGGTGGCCCAGGCCTACGCCGGGCACCAGTTCGGCGGCTACACCCCGCGGTTGGGCGACGGGCGCGCCCTGCTGCTCGGCGAGTTCGTGGCCGCCGACGGCAGCCGTCGCGACCTGCACCTTAAGGGCTCGGGCCGGACGCCGTTCGCGCGCGGAGGGGACGGCCTGGCCGCCGTCGGGCCGATGCTGCGCGAGTACGTCGTCAGCGAGGCGATGCACGCCCTCGGCATCCCCACGACGCGCTCGCTGGCCGTCGTCGGGACCGGGCGCCACGTGCACCGGGAGACGCTGCTCCCCGGCGCCGTCCTGGCCCGTGTCGCGGCCAGCCACCTGCGGGTGGGCAGCTTCCAGTACGCCCGGGCCACCGGGGACGTCGACCTGCTGCGCCGCCTGGCCGACCACGCGATCGCCCGGCACTGGGCCGGGTCGGGTGGAGGCGGAGCGGCGGACGCCGGGCTCCCCTACCTCGCGTTCTTCGAGGCCGTCGTCGCCGCGCAGGCCGACCTGGTGGCGCGCTGGATGCTCGTCGGGTTCGTCCACGGCGTCATGAACACCGACAACATGACGATCTCCGGCGAGACCATCGACTACGGGCCGTGCGCGTTCATGGACGCCTTCGACCCGGCCACGGTGTACAGCTCGATCGACCACAGCGGCCGCTACGCGTACGGCAACCAGCCGGTCGTCGCCGAGTGGAACCTGGCCCGGCTGGCCGAGGCGCTGCTGCCGCTGCTCGACGAGGACCAGGACAAGGCGATCCCGGTGGCCGTCGAGGCGCTGGGCGGTTTCCGTCCGCGGTACAACGCCACCTGGTCGGCCGGGATGCGCGCCAAGCTCGGTCTGCCGGAGGACCTCGACCCGGCGGTGGCCGGCCCCCTCGTCGACGACCTGCTGTCCCTGCTCGCCCGCGACCACGTCGACTCGACGTCGTTCTACCGGGCGCTCGCCTCGGCCGCCCGGGGCGACGCCGAGCCCGCGCGGCTGCTGTTCCTCGACCTCGCGGGCTTCGACGCGTGGACGGCGCGCTGGCGGGAGCTGGGCCCCGACGCCGACGCGATGGACCGGGTCAACCCGGTCTACATCCCCCGCAACCACCTCGTCGAGGAGGCCCTCGACGCGGCGACCGCAGGTGATCTCGACCCGCTCGACCGGCTGCTCGACGCGGTGACCGGCCCGTACGACGAGCGGCCGGGGCTCGAGCGCTACGCGGCCCCGGCCCCCCAGGACTTCGGCGCGTACCGCACCTTCTGCGGGACCTGAACCTCAGCCTCCGGAGCGGAGGAGGCCGGCCGCCCCGGCGGCCGCCCGCAGGGCGCTGCCCTCGACGTCGTCGGCGCTGCTGCCGCACTGGTAGAGCAACAGGAACACGGCGGCCACGACCAGGATCGCCGCAACGGCGGTGCTGAGGACGAGCCTCCGCCCGCGGCGCGGGTCGATCCCGTCGCGGCGGCCCGACCGGTCGTCGGGGTCGGTCTCTCCGGCCGGGTGCGACATCACGGTGCTCCTCTCGTCGGTGGGGCGTTCAGCGCCGGCCGGCGCGGACCAGTCGGCGGACGCCCCAGGTGGTCACCCACGCGGCGGCCAGCCACGGACCGCCGACGACCACCGGGTCGAGCAACTGGTGGCGGGCGTCGGCCCGGCCCCTGCGGGAGCGCAGGCCGGAGTGGGTGAACTCGCCCTTGATCCCGGTCTCGGTGAACGGGTTGTCCGGGCGGGTCGTGGTGAAGGAGCGCAGGTGCTCCTCCCAGGCGTCGACCCGGTCGGCGAGGATGAGCAGCAGCCAGTGCCCGACCCGCGCCTCGCTGTACCGGGCGTAGGAGAACTTCCGGATGGCGCCGGACAGCCCCTTGGGCGGCTGGCCGGTCCCGAACACCGGCGTCACGAAGGCGTGCTCGATCGAGCGCTCCCGCGGCCACCGCTCCGGCTGCCGGTCGGGGAAGTCCCAGTGCGCCCCGGTCGTGTCGGGGGCGTAGTTCAGCCGGCGGCTGGAGGGCCGGTCGGCGGGGTCGAGGTCGACGCCCCAGCCGGGGATGCGGGCGCGGAGCTCCTCGCGGCTCGGCGTGGAGGTCCTCTTGTCCTTGACGTACGCGCTGGGGATGTCCTTGGCGTCGGGCACGGGGGCTCCTCTCAGGCCGCGCTGGGCAGGATCAGCGGCTTGATGCAGCCGTCGAGCTTGGCGGAGAACACGTGGTAGGCCTCGGCGATGTCCTCCAGCGGGAACCGGTGGGTCACCATCTCCCGGGGCGTGAGGTAGCCGTTGCGCACGTGCTCGAACATGCGGGGCCACTGGCGCTTCACCGGCGTCTGGTTCATGTTCAGGGTGAGCCCCTTGTTCAGGGCGTCGCCGAACTTCACCGCGTTCGGCACCGGCCCGTAGGCACCGACAACGCCGACCGTCCCGCCCTTGCGCACGGAGTCGATGGCCCAGTTGAGCGCGATCGGCGACCCGCCCTGCAGCTTCAGCTTCGTCCCGGTGACGTGCTGCAGGAGGCTGCCGTCGGCCTCGGCGCCGACGGCCTCGATGACGACGTCGGCGCCCAGGTGGTCGGTCTGCTTCTTCATCTCGACGACGATGTCGTCGTACTCGGTGTAGTTGAACGTCTCGGCGTGGGCCATCGTCCGCGCCTTCTCCAGCCGTTCCTCCAGCTGGTCGACGACCATCACCCGGCCGGCGCCCATCAGCCAGGCCGACTGCGCCGCGATCAGCCCGACCGGGCCGGCACCGAGGACGACGACCGTGTCGCCCTCGGCGATGTCGCCGAGCTGCGCGCCGAAGTAGCCGGTGGCAGCGGCGTCGGTGAGCAGGACGGCGTCCTCGTCGTGCATCCAGTCGGGGATCGGAACGGGACCGACGTCGGCGAAGGGCACCCGCACGTACTGGGACTGGCCGCCGTCGTAGCCGCCGGTGGTGTGCGAGTAGCCGTAGATGCCGCCGACGGCCGTCGCGTTCGGGTTCACGTTGTGGCAGTTGGAGTACAGGCCGCGGGCGCAGAACCAGCACGAGCCGCAGAAGATGTTGAACGGCACCATCACCCGGTCGCCGACCTGCAGGTTCTGCACCGACGAGCCGACCTTCTCCACGACGCCGATGAACTCGTGGCCGAAGGTGTGGCCGACGCGGGTGTCCGGCATCAGCCCGTGGTAGAGGTGCAGGTCGGAGCCGCAGATCGCCGCCAGCGTCACCCGGACGATCGCGTCGTTGGGGTGCTCGATCGCCGGGACGTCCTTCTCCTCCACGCGCACCTTGTACGGGCCGCGGTAGACCATCGCTCGCATGGGATGCCTGTGCCCAGCGCGCGCACGTCGACACCCCCAGTTCCGGACCGGTCAGCCCGCGTCCGCCCAAGAGCTGACGACGGCCACGTCGAGGGGGAAGTCCACCGGGAACCCGCCGAACAGGAGCCGGCCGGCCTCGGCCGCGCTGGCGCGCACCTCGTCGGCGACCGCGTCGGCCAGGTGCCCGGGCGCGTGGACCACGACCTCGTCGTGCAGGAAGAAGACCAGGTGTGGCCGCTGCTCGAGCGCGCCCTCGCCGCCGAGCCGCCACAGCCGGTTGCGCAGGTCGGCCAGCCAGCACAGCGCCCACTCCGCGCCGGTGCCCTGGACCACGAAGTTGCGGGTGAAGCGGCCCCAGGCGCGGCGCCGCCGGTCCCGGTCGGCGGCGGGTTCGGCGGCCCCGGGCGGCTCGCCGGGCTCGTCGGGGTTCCCGGCAGAGGCCCCCGGCCGGGGCGACCCCCGGCCCAGCAGCGTGTGCACGACCTCGCCGCGCTCCCCCGCCCGCGCCGCCTCCTCGACCAGGCCGATCGCGCGGGGGTACCGGCGGGTCAGGCGCGGCATCATGCGGCCGCTCTCCCCGCGAGTGCCGCCGTACATGGCGCCGAGCATGCCGAGCTTCGCGTCGGCCCGGCTGGCCACCGCCCCGCTCGCGACCATCCCCTCGTAGAGGTCCCTGGCCCGGGCGGCCTCGGCCATCGCGGTGTCGCCGCTCATCGCGGCGAGGACCCGCGGCTCCAGCTGGGCGACGTCGGCGACGACGAACCGCCACCCGTCGTCGGCGATCGCGGCCGGGCGGACCTGGAGCGGGACCGACAGGGCACCTCCGCCGGTGGCGGCCCACCGGCCCGTGACCACGCCGCCGGGCAGGAACCAGGACCGGAAGCGGCCGTCCCGCACCCAGGTGTCCAGCCAGTTCCAGCCGTTGGCCTGCAGCAGCCGCGAGAGCTTCTTGTACTCCAGCAGCGGCGCGACGACGGGGTGGTCGACCTGCTCGAGGGTCCAGGAGCGGGTGTCGGCGACCGGCAGCCCGGCCCGCTGCAGCGAGCGGACCAGCTCGACGGGCGAGTCCGGGTTGAGGCCGGGGTCGTCCAGTGCGGCGCGGACCTCGCCGGCCAGGCGCTCGAGCACCGCGGGGCGGCCCCCGCCTCCCGGCCGGGGGCCCAGCAGGTCGGTGAGCAGCCGGTCGTGCACGTCGGCCCGCCACGGCAGACCGGCGTGGGTCATCTCCGCCGCGACCAGGGCACCCGAGGACTCGGCCGCCACGAGGAGCCCGAGCCGGCCGCGCTCGGGCGAGGCCGCGAGCGCGGAGAGCTGGCGCTCGTGCTCGAGGAGCACGTCCAGCCGGTCGGCCGGGTCCGCCAGCGGGAACAGCGCCTCGTCGGTGGCCGTGACCGGGGCGAGGGAGTCCCAGCCCGCGGTGTCGGCGGTGGCCAGGAGTTCCTGGTCCACGAACGGGGACCGCCGCAGGACCGCGTGGGTGAGCCGCAGGTCGGTGCAGCGCTCGACGCGGACGCCGGCCCCGAGCAGCGCCGGGTACCAGCGCGTCGTGTCGTCCCAGACCCAGCGCACCGGCTCGCGCTCCCGGTCGCGCACGAAGGCCGGCAGGTCGGCGGCGGGCAGGCGGGTGGTGCCCTCGGGGGTGCCGTCGTCGGCGCACTCCCGGGCCTCGACCCCGCCCTCGCCGCGGCGCACGAGGACGAGCCGGTTCACCGCTGCAGTGTCACCCACGGGTCCGACACGGGCGGCGGCACGGCGCGGACGGCGGGACACTGCGGGAGTGACCTCGCCGACGCCCGCCCGCGGCATCGTCCGCCTGCTCAACACCGCGGGCGGCCGGATGCTGGTCCTGGCCGGGGAGGTGGACGCGGCCGCGGTGGACTCCTTCCAGCGGCGCTACGGCCTGGAACCGGCGCGGGTCGACGGCATCGACGCCGGTTCGGTCACCTCGCTGTCCACCCGGGCGGTCGAGCTGCTGCAGGACCACCTCGAGGCAGCCGGGCGGGCCGGCCGGCCGGTGGAGCTGCGGCGGGCAGCGGACGTCGAGCGGCTGTTCGGGGGACGGGGTGCCGAACCGGTTCAGGGGCGCCACTCCGGGCGGTACTCCGGGTGGTCGGCGTAGGGCAGGGCGAGCAGCGCCAGGGTCAGGGCAGCCAGCTGGTGCTGGTCCGCCGGGGTCAGCGGGAAGTCGGCCAGACCCTCCGGGCGCGCGCCGAGGAACGCCCGGTCCGGCCGGGCGTCGCGGCAGGCCAGCACGAGCCGCCGTTTGGCGGTGCACTCCGCGAGCACGCGCGCGGGGTCGTGCCGGCGGACGTGCTCGGAGCCCTCGCCCCACTCGTCCCCGCCGGCCGCGGCATCGGTGGCGATGCGCTTGTCCTCGGCGATGCGGGCCAGCAGGAACTGGTCGAGGTCCGGCTGCATGTCCGGTTCCAGTCCCGACTCGAAGTCCATGCCGCCATCCTGCCGCCGCGAGGCGTCCGCGTTCAGGTCGTGGCCGCCGGCTGGAGGTGCTCGCCGAAGAAGCGCAGGATGCGCGCCCAGGCGTCCTGCGCCGAGGGCTCGTGGTAGCTGAAGCCGGCGACGCGTTCCAGGACGCCGAACGGTCCGCTGTTGTGCCGGTTCATGAACGAGTGCCCGGCGCCGGGGTACTCCACGACGTCGTTCGGGACGTCGAGGGCGTCGAGGGCGCCCCGGAGGCGGCCGGCCGCTCCGCGCAGGGCGAGGTCCTTGCGGCCGTAGCTGGCGACCACCGGGCAGGCGCCGCGCAGCACCTCCTCGGCCTTGCGCGGCACGAGGCCGTAGTTGGGCGCCGCCGCGTCGAAGCCGCGGGTCGCGGCGAGCAGCGCGAACCCACCGCCCATGCAGAAGCCCACGACGCCGATGCGCCCGGTGCAGTCGGTGCGGTCGGTCAGCCACGACCGGGTGGCCTCGAGGTCGCCGAAGGCCGGCCCGTTGCCGCGCAGCATCGTGGCGAAGGTCGAGCGGAGGCAGCGCACGGCGCCACCGGCGGTGAACAGGTCCGGCGCCACCGCCAGGTAGCCGGCCGCAGCGAGGCGGTCGGCCTGGTCGCGGGTGTCGTCGTTGAGCCCGAACGCCTCGTGCACCACGACCACGCCCGGCCACGGGCCCTCCCCCACCGGCGGGACGGCGAGGTGGGCGCGCAGCTCGGGCGCGCTCGCGCCGCCGGGGATCAGGACCTCGGGCATGGGTCTCCTCGTTCGTGGGCGGGTGCCGGCACAGCCTGGCGGATCGCTCGGCGAGCGGCACCCCGAACGCCCCTGTCGAGCGGCCGACGGCAGCTGTGCAGAGGGCCCTGAGCGGGGGTTCGCGACGCTGACCGTGGCTCGACGCCCCTGGTCCTCGTGCAGGCGTTCGAGTCCTGGAGGTGGATCGATCACCCCGGTGCTGACCGACGGGGACGGGGCACCGCTGAACCTGGGCCGCACCGAGCGGGTGGTCCCGCCGCACCTGAGCAAGGCCGTCGAACTCCGCGACCAGGCCTGCGTCGTCGCCGGCTGCGGCGCCCCGAGGCACTGGTGCGACGTCCACCACCTGGTCCACTGGATCGCCGGCGGCGAGACGTCGCGGGAGAACGCGGCCCTCCTGTGCGGGCGGCACTCGCGCATGGGTCCACCACGGGTTCCGCGTCGAGCGAGGACCCGACGGGAGATGCCGCACCTTCCGCCCCGACGACAGCGAGATCGTCGTCAGCACACCCCTGCGGAGCTGAGGACGACGGAACGGCGCCGCCCGTGGGGTCGACGCCGCTCGGTCGTGCTGCCGCTGGAGCGGTCAGTCCTCCGCGTCGCGGTGGCCGCGGCCACCGGGGCCACCGGGGCCACCGGGGCCACCCGGTCCGTGGTGGCCCGGGTCGTCGCTGTTGACGCGCTCGGTGATGCGCGCCTCGAGGTCGGCGAGCCGCTCGTCGGCCTCCTCCTGGGTGAGGTCGCCGTCCTCGACCGCCTGCGCGATCCGCTCCTGCGCCTCGGTGACGAGGGCGTCCACCAGCACGCCGACCTCGACGCCCTGCGCCTGCGCGACGTCGGCCAGCGAGGTGTCGTCGGCCCGCAGCGCCTCGCGCAGCTCGTCCTCGGTCATCCCGAGCGCCGTCGCCGCAGCCGAGAGGCCCGGCCGGAACCCGCCGCCGGGACCGCCGTGACCGCCGCCGGGACCACCCACGGCCACGTCGGCCAGCGTCGAGGCGACCTCGTCCGCCTGCTCGGCGGTGATCGACCCGTCCTCCACGAGGTCGGCCAGCGCGTCGCGGATGCGGTCCTCCCGGGTCGTCGCCGTCTCGTCGTCCGCCAGCGCCGGTACCGCGAACGCCAGGCCACCACCCAGGGTCAGCACTCCGGCCGTCGTGGCGAGGATCAGCTTCTTCCGCACGTGCACTCCTCGGTCCGGGCCGGGCTGTCCCGGCCGATCCGGCTCAGATTGGGGACCGTGCCTGTGGTGGACCTGTGAGCAGCCCCCGCCTCCGGCTGTGAATCCCGAGGTCACCCGGTGCGTGGGTCCAGCACCTGATCGGCCACGTGCTCCGCGATCGCCAGCGCCGAGGTCGCCGCGGGCGAGGGGGCGTTCCGCACGGTCACCACCGGCCCGACCCGGTGGATGCGGAAGTCGTCGACCAGCGTGCCGTCGCGGTCGACCGCCTGGGCGCGCACCCCGGCGGGGGCCCGCACCACGTCGTCGTCCCGGAGGGCGGGCACGAACTCCCGCGCCGCGGCGAGGTACCGCCGCGTCGACAGGGACGCCCGGATCTCCGCCAGCTCGGTCCGCCAGTACCTCCGGAGCAGCGGGCGCACCCCCGGCCAGGTCGCGGTCTCCCAGACGTCGCGCAACCGCACCGTGCCCCAGCCGTAGCCCTCGCGCGCCGCGGCCGGCACGGCGTTGGGAACGATGTCGACGCTGCCGTCCACCCGGCGGGCGAAGTGCACGCCGAGGAACGGGAGGCGCGGGTCGGGCACCGGGTAGATCAGCCCGCGGACCAGGCCGGTGCGCTCCGGGACGAGCCGGTGGTACTCGCCGCGGAAGGGCACGATCGCCGGCTCGGCGTCGTCACCGGCCAGCAGCGACACCCGGTCGGTCTGCAGGCCGGCGCACACGACGAGCCGGTCGACCGTGACCTCCTCGCTGCCCGACGAGACCACCACTCCCCCGAGCGGATCGCGACGGACACCGGTCACCTCGAAACCCAGCCGGACGTCGTGGCCGCCGGACCGCAGCTCCCCGGCGATCGCCCGCGCGACGGCCGCGAAGTCGACGATCGCGGTGCGCGGCGAGTGCAGCGCGGCCGCGCCCACCGCCTCCGGCTCGACCTCACGCAGCTCGGCACCGGAGAGCCGGCGCAGCCCGGGCACCCCGTTCTCCGTGGCGCGCCGCCCGATCTCGTCCAGCCCGGGCAGCTCGGCCTCGCTCCGGGCGACGACGAGCTTGCCGACCTCCTCGTACGCCAGCCCGTGCTCGGCGCAGAACTCCTGCAGCAGGGCGCGCCCGCGCGTGCAGAGCCGGGCCTTCAGCGAGCCGGGCGCGTAGTACAGGCCCGCGTGCACCACGCCGCTGTTGCGGCCCGTCTGGTGGACGGCGACGTCGTCCTCCTTGTCCACCACGGTGATGCGGGCACCGGGCCGGAGCTCCGCGAGCCGCCGGGCCACCGCCAGGCCGACGATGCCGGCACCGACGACACCGATCCGGTCCACGCCGTCATCATCGGGGGGACGGCAGAGCGGGGCACCGGCGCCCCGCGCGCCGGTGCCCCGCCGTCTCAGCGCAGCCGCAGCACGCTCATCGCCTGCGCGGCCATCTCCTGCTCGCCCAGCGCGTTCGGGTGCACGATGACCGGGTTGGTGCCCTGCAGCACCGGCTCGATCCACCGGACGCCGATCGGGGCGCAGGCGTCATGTCCTTCCGACACCCGGTTCATGTCCACGTAGGTCACGCCGGTCGCGGCGGCCGCGCGCCGGACGGCGTCGTTGAGCGTCGCCTGAAGGCTGCGCAGGTACGGGACGTCGCCCTCGGCGACCGGCATCCGGTCGAAGCACCCGCCGGTGCGCGGCATGATCCACGGGTAGCCGAGGATCGCGACCCGCGCCCGCGGCGCCTCGGCCCGCACCGCGCGCAGCGTCGTCACCAGGGACGGGTAGGTGACGTTGCGGATGGTGTCCTCGAACGACGACCCGTACCGGTCCTTGCACGGGCTGCCCTGGCCGAGCGTCGACAGGCCGGCGGCGCCGCACTGGACGATCGAGTTGATGAACACCCCGCTGTCGTTGCCGCCGATGGTCATCGTGACCAGCTGGGTGTCCGGCGCCAGCGCGTCGAGCTGCGGGGCGACCCCCGGGTACTGCTCCGCGACGTAGTCACCGGTGTCCGCCCCGCCGCAGGTGACGTCGGTCAGCTGCGCGCCGGTCGCCGCGGCGATGACGTGCGGGTAGTTGCTCGTCGAGCGCAGGCACTGCGGCGGCGCCGTCGGGTCGGGCGGCAGCACGCCGGACGCCGCGCTGTAGGAGTCCCCCAGCGCCACGTACCGGATGGGCGAGTGCGCACCGGCCGGCGACGGTGCGCCGAACAGCAGGAACGCGAGGACGGCGAGGACGCAGGCGGCGAGTCGGCGCACGGGCTTCTCCATCGGGGCCGGGGACTGTTGGACAGCACAACGGCCGACTCGCCGATGGGTTACGCGTGTCACACGGACACAGTCAGCGCTCGCTCACCTCGTAGGTGTGGCCGGCCGCCCGCAGCCGCTCGACCAGGACGGCGCCCATCGCCGTCGCCGGCGTGAGGGAACCGGCGCGGCCGGGCAGCCGGTCGCCGTCGAGCGCCAGGGCGAGGCCGGCCTCGCCCAGCATCACCGCGGTCGCGGCGTATCCGGGGTCGCCCTGCCCGCCGGCGACGGCGCGGTAGCGGCGGCCGCTCTCCGTCGTGGCGTCCACCGTCATCCGGAACCAGCCCTTCCGCCGGACCTCCTCGCTGGGCCCGGTCCCCGGCGCCGGCAGCACGCGGTCGAGCACGGCGCGGGTGGGCCCGAAGCTCATCGCGGCCAGCGTGCCGGCCAGCCCTGCGGTGAGCCCGGCGGCGGTGACGGCGCCGACCGGGCCCCGGCCGACCCCCATCACCTCGCCGTAGCTGAACCCGCGGCCGTACGCCCAGTCCTGCAGCGCGTTGCTGCGCCGGACGATCCGGGTGTTGAACGGCGCCATCACGAACGGCGCGGTCCACCGGCCGTCGTCCGTGCGGGCGGGCGGGACGGCGTCGCGCGGCTGCCGGGTGTCCGGCTCGGCGGCCCGGTCAGGGCTGAGCGCGTAAGGGTGCCCGGCGACCCGGCGCAGCGACGGGTCCTCCTGCAGCGCCTCGACCTGGGCGCGCATCGAGTCGATCGTGCCGCCGCTGAACCCGCCGCGGAGGGTGGCGACGAGCCGGACGTCGCACAGCCCGCCCGCGCCATCCGCCCGGGCCCGCTCGGCGAGCAGGTAGGCGCTGAGGTCGGACGGGATCGAGTCGTAGCCGCAGGCGTGCACGATGCGCGCGCCGGTCCCCCGCGCGACGGCGTCCACCCGGTCGATCGCCTCGCGGACGAACAGCACCTCACCGGTGAGGTCGGCGTAGTGCGTCCCGGCCGCGGCGCACGCCTCGACCACCGGCATGCCGTAGCGGGCGTAGGGCCCGACCGTGGTGGCGAGGACCCGCGTCTGCCCCGCCAGCGCGGCCAGGGACGCGGGGTCCCCGGAGTCGGCCTCGACGACCGGCCACTCGCGCGCGGCCGCCGGGAGCGCGGCCCGGGCCTCGAGCAGGCGGCTGCGGGACCGCCCGGCCAGGGCGATCCGCGTGCCCTCGGGGGCGTGGTCGGCCAGGTAGGCGGCGAGCAGCCTCCCGACGAAACCGGTCGCGCCGAAGACTGCCAGGTCGAAGCTCCGTTGGTCGGCCATGGGCCCATCCTGACCTGCGCCCGCGGTCACTGCCACGATGGCCCCGTGCTGCTCAGCGACGTCGTCACCGCCTCCGCTGCCGTGGCGGCCACCCGGTCGCGCACCGCGAAGGCCGGCACGATCGCGGAGTTGCTGCGGGCCGCGGGCCCGGACGAGGTCCGGCCGGTCACCGCGTGGCTGTCCGGCGAGGTCCGGCAGGGCCGGCTCGGCGTCGGGTGGCGCACCCTGTCCCGGCTGGGCGGCTCCCCCGCGGACAGCCCGTCGCTGACCGTGGCCGCGGTCGACGGCGCCCTCGCCGAGCTCGCCGGCACCACCGGCGCGGGGTCGGCCGCCCGGCGCGACGCCGTCCTCACCTCGCTGCTGGCGGCCGCCACCGCCGACGAGCAGCAGTTCCTGATCCGGCTCATCGGCGGTGAGCTGCGGCAGGGGGCACTGGAGGGAGTGGTCCTGGACGCGGTCGCGACGGCGGCCGACGTCCCCGCTGCGAGCGTCCGCCGGGCGTTCATGCTCTCCGGCCGGCTGGACGCGACGGCGGCCGCCGCGCTCGCCGGCGGGGTCGAGGCCCTGGGCGCCGTCCGACTGGAGGTCGGCCGCCCGGTGCGCCCGATGCTGGCCAGCCCCGGCTCCTCCCTGGACGCGGCGCTCGCCGACCTCGGCCCCGACGTCACCGTGGAGTTCAAGCTCGACGGCGCCCGCATCCAGGTCCACCGCGACGGCGACGAGGTGCGCGTCTGGACCCGCACCCTCCGCGAGGTCACCGACGGCGTCCCGGAGCTGGTCGAGCGGGTCCGGGCGCTGCCCTGCACCACCGCCGTCCTGGACGGCGAGACACTGGCCCTGGACGACGACGGCCGGCCGCGCGCGTTCCAGGACACGATGAGCCGCTTCGGCAGTCTCCCGGACGACAGGGCGACGGACGAGGTGCTGCTCAGCCCGTTCTTCTTCGACCTGCTGCACCTCGACGGCCGCGACCTGCTCGACGAGCCGCTGCACGTCCGGCTCGACGCCCTCGCCCTGCTGCTCGCCGACGACGAGCACGCGGCCCTGCGCATGCCCGGCGTCCGCTCCCCCGGCCCCGACGAGGCGGCCGGCGTGCTCGACGGCGCCCTGAGCGCCGGTCACGAGGGCGTGGTGGTCAAGGCGCTGGACGCCCCCTACGCCGCGGGCCGGCGCGGCAAGGCGTGGCAGAAGGTCAAGCCGGTGCACACCCTCGACCTGGTCGTCATCGGCGCCGAGTGGGGCTACGGCCGCCGCACCGGGAAGCTGTCGAACATCCACCTCGGCGCCCGCGACCCCGACGGTGGCCCGCCGGTGATGGTCGGCAAGACGTTCAAGGGGATGACCGACGAGCTGCTCGAGTGGCAGACGCGGACCTTCCCCGAGCACGCCGCCGAGCACACCGAGTGGGGCGTGCAGCTCCGGCCGGAGCTGGTCGTGGAGATCGCCCTCGACGGCGCCCAGCGCAGCACCCGGTACCCCGGCGGTGTCGCCCTGCGCTTCGCCCGGGTGCTCCGCTACCGGCCGGACAAGACGGCGGCCGAGGCCGACACCGTCGACACGATCCGCGCGATGCTCGGCTAGCCCTCGCGCACGCGGGGCGCCACCTCGGTGCCCAGCAGCTCGATGCCGCGCAGCAGGTCGGCGTGGGCCAGCCGCGGGTTGGTCATCTGCAGCGAGATCCGGTCGACCCCGCCGAGCTGGCCGGCGATCCGCACCAGCTTCTCGGCCACCGTCTCCGGGTCGCCCATGAAGAAGGCGCCGTCGGGGCCGCTGGTCGCGTCGAACTGGGCACGCGACGGCGGGGCGAAACCGCGCTCGCGCGAGACCTTCTCGAACATCTCGTGCCAGCCGGGGTAGATCGTGTCGGCGGCGGCCTGCGTGCTCTCGGCGACGAACCCGAACACGTGCAGCCCGACCTGCAGCCGCTCCCGCGGGTGCCCGGCCTGCTCGCCGGCCCGGCGGTACAGGTCGACCAGCGGACCGAACTGGCGCGGCTGGCCACCGATGATCGCCACCATGAGCGGCAGACCCAGCAGCCCGGCGCGGACGAAGGACTCCGGCGTCCCGCCGACCCCCACCCAGATCGGCAGCGGGTCCTGCACCGGCCGCGGGTAGACGCCCTGCCCGGTCAGCGGCGGGCGGTGCCGCCCGGACCAGGTGACGTGCTCGGACTCCCGGATGCGCAGCAGCAGGTCGAGCTTCTCCGCGAACAGCTCGTCGTAGTCGCGCAGGCTGAGCCCGAACAGCGGGAAGGCCTCGGTGAACGACCCGCGGCCGACGACGAGGTCGATGCGGCCCTTCGAGATCAGGTCCAGGGTCGCGAACTGCTGGAACACCCGCACCGGGTCCGCCGCGCTCAGGACGGCGACCGCGCTGCCCAGCCGGATGCGGGAGGTCCGCGCCGCCGCGGCCGCGAGGATCACCGGCGGGGCGGAGTCGTAGTACTCGCTGCGGTGGTGCTCGCCGATGCCGAACGAGTAGAGGCCCACCCGGTCGGCGAGCTCGATCTCCTCGAGCAGGTGCTCCATCCGCTCGGCCGGGCCGACCACCCGGCCGGTCGAGGGGTCGGTGACCGCCGAGACGAAGCTGTCGATGCCCAGGTGCATGGGCCGAGTCAAACAGGCCCCCACGACCGCACCACCGGCCGGGGAGGACCGCCGGCCGGCTCGGCCCCTGTTCGCTGCGGGCCAGATCACGTCGGAGAAGGTCTCAAGCTGCAACGACATCGCGCCGATGGACTGCTGTGACCAGCACCGTGGACCTGCGCAACGGGGGTGAGGGCTGCCGCGACGCGGTGCCCGCGCCCGTGCCCGGCGTCCTGGAGCTGTCGCTGTCCGTCGGCGAGCTGGAGAACCTCTCCCGGTTCGACCGTGCCGACGTCGACGAGCGGGCGTCGCGCGCCGTCGACGCGGCCGAGGCGCTCGGCGCAGCGGAGCTCGCCCAGCGCGCCCGCCTGGTGCGCGCCGACCTGCTCCGCCGGCGGGGCGACGTCGCGGAGGCCGGCCGCCGCGCCCAGGAGATCCAGCGCTGGGCCACCGAGCACGACGCGCGGCACCTGCTCGCGCGCAGCTCCTTCGTGCTGGCGTCGGTCTTCCAGGAGCTCGGCGATCTCTCGCTGGCCCTGGAGCACGCCGTGCGCGCGGTGGACCTGCTCGGCGACGACGTCCTGCCCGAGACCCGCATCGACCACCTGGCCCGCCTGGCCGACTGCCTGGGCCTCGGCGGCGACGTCGCCGCCCGCGACCGCTACGACACGGTCCTGGCGCTGGCCGAGGAGCTGGGCGACGTCGACCGCCAGCTGCTGGTGCTCAACAACCGTGCCTACTGCGAGACCGTCGTCGGCGCGTACGAGGAAGCGCTGGTCTGGAGCACGCAGCTGCAGGAGCTGGCCGCCCGCCACGACGTGCCGATGAGCGTGGGGCGGCTGGACACCGTGGGCCGGGCGCTCGTGGAGCTCGGCCGGCTCGAGGACGCCGAGGAGGCGTTGCTGCCCGGGACGGCGCCCGAGGTGCTCGACCGCACCCTCGACGGGGACGCCGGCGCGGACTTCCTGCTCACCCTGGCCGAGGTGCGGCGCCGCCGCGGCTCGCTGGACGAGGCGCAGGCGACCCTGGACGAGTGCGTGCGCCGGTGCGAGCGGCACGGGCTGACCTCGATCCGCGTCCGGGCGCGGCGCGAGCAGGCCGAGCTGCACGCCGCCGCCGGCGACTTCCGGCTGGCCTACGAGGAGCACCGGCTCTACACCGACGAGCTCATGGACCTGCAGTCCGCCGAGCGTGACGCCCGGGCCCGCGCGCTGCAGGCGATGTACGAGACCACCGAGGCGCGACGGCAGACCCGCCGCTACCGCGAGCTCTCGCTGCGCGATCCGCTGACCGGGCTCTACAACCGCCGCTACGTCGACGACCAGCTCCCGCGCCTGCTCGAGCGCGCCGCCGCGGGCTCCGTGCCGGTGACCGTGGCACTGCTCGACCTCGACCACTTCAAGACCGTCAACGACACCCGCTCCCACGAGGCCGGCGACCAGGTGCTCCGGGCGGTCGCGGAGCTCCTGGAGGAGGCCGGCTCGTCGGGGAACGGCTCGTTCGCCGCCCGCATGGGGGGCGAGGAGTTCCTCCTCGTGCAGGTCGGGGCCGCTCCGCGGGCCGCCGCCGGACGGCTGGAGGACCTGCGCGCGACCGTCGCCGCGCACCCGTGGCACGAGCTGCTCGGCGACCTCCCCGTGACGGTCAGCATCGGCTCGGCCGGCACCTCCGGCAGCTCCCCCGCAGCGCCGGCCGACCTCCTGGGCCGGGCCGACGGGCACCTGTACCTGGCCAAGCGCCAGGGCCGCGACAGGGTGGTCGGCGACCCGTCCTGACCCCGCGCACGAGGGCCTCCCGGACCGGCCGGCACCGTGCTTGCATGCGCGCGTGCCCGTGCACCTGAACCACACGATCGTCGCGGCCAGCGACAAGGCGCGGTCGGCCCGCTTCCTCGCCGAGGTGCTCGGGCTGGGTCCGCCGGCCACCTACGGCCCGTTCGCCGTGGTCGAGCTGGACAACGACGTGTCGCTGGACTTCATGGACGATCCGCACGTGGTGGCGCGGCACTACGCCTTCCTCGTGTCCGAGGAGGAGTTCGACGCGATCTTCGGCCGGATCCGCGAGCGGGGGCTGGACTACTGGGCCGACCCCTTCCAGCAGCAGCCCGGCGAGATCAACACCCACGACGGCGGGCGCGGCGTCTACTGGCACGACCCGGACGGCCACGTCCTCGAGGTCATCACCCGGCCCTACGGCGGCTGAGCCGGGCGCTCAGGCGGGGCGCCGGCCCACGAGCAGGTGGTGCGGGTGCACCCGGGCGCGGTCCAGCCGCTCCTCACGGACGTCCACCAGGCCCGCGCCGGTCATCCAGCGGGCGCGCTCCCGGGGCTCCACGAAGGTGAACTCCGGGGACCCCTCGGTGATGCGCAGGACCCGCACCGACAGCGCCTCCTGCGCGGCGTTCCAGCGCGCCTTCCACGCCGGTGTGGTGGCCATGTCCTTCACCACCAGCACCCCGCCCGGCGCGAGCACCGCGACGCAGGACTCCAGCAGCGCCCGCTGGCCGGCCTCGTCGAGCAGGTAGAGGACGTCGACGAGGACCACGGCGTCCCACGGCCCGGGAGGGACGGCGCCCGACGGGGCCACGGCGAAGTCGAGCCGTCCCTCGACGCGCTCCGACGCGGTCGCGACGGCGACCTTGGCGGCGTCGATGTCGACCCCGTGCACCGTCAGGCCCGGGCGGCGACGGGCGAGGTAGGCGCTGAACAACCCGTGGCCGCAGCCGACCTCGAGCACCCGCCCGGCGGAGGGGAGCGCGTCGACCACCGGCGGGAACGGGCAGCTCAGCCAGCGCACCAGCACGTGCGCGCGGTCGCCCGGCGGGGCGGTGCGGTACGCCTGCAGCGCCTGCCGTGCGGCCGGATCGGGCCAGCGGCTCACCCGGTACCCGCCACGTCGGCAAAGGTACCCAGCCGCCAGCCGAGCCGGTTCACCAGCTCACGGGTCGTGCGGGCGGTGAGCGCGTCCAGCTCGTCGGCCCAGCGGTAGCCCCAGGCGAACCGGGCCAGCTCCGGGTCGCCGGCCTCGCCCGGGTGGGTGTTGATCTCGGCGGTGCCCGCGGTGCCGGCGGTCAGGCGGCGCAGCGCCGCGGCGAACCGTGCGCCGTCCAGGTGCCCGGCCTCGTCGAGACCGGCGTAGGCCTCCGTGGTCGCCAGGCCGGCCCCCTCCAGCCGCCGGCGCAGCCGCCCCGCCAGCAGCCGCACGCCGGAGCCCAGCGGCCCGCGACGGGCGCTCGCGGGCAGCCGCACGCACGGGATGCCGCCCTCCCGCGCCAGGTCGACGACGACGCGGGCGACGGCCGGCCACAGGTGGGTGTGCTGGTGGGTGTCGAGGTGGGTCACGGGGACGCCGATGCCGCGCACCCGGTCGAGCTGGGCGCGGAACTCCCGGGCCACGTCGTCGGCGTCGATCCGGCCGGCGGCGCCCCGGGCGACCACCGTGCGGTACGACAGCGGGAACCGGCCCCGCCGGTCGACCAGCGTGGGGATCTCCCGCGCCGAGAGCAGCGGGGGGTCCTCGCCGACGATCGCCAGGTGGGCCCCGAGCCCGAGGTCCCCGGCCTGGCGCACGGCGTCGGCGGCCTGCTCGAACGCCGTCCCCACCGCCAGCACCGACGTCGAGGTCACCACACCCCCCTCGTGGGCGCGCGCGACGGCGCGGCAGACACCGGGCGTGAGTCCCATGTCGTCGGCGTTGACCACCAGGAGGCGGCTCACCGGGTGATCGGGTGCAACCGGTCGAGCTCCGACCGCAGCTTCCGCATCTCCGAGAGCATGCGCCGGATGACCGACCCGGAGGACAGCGTCGACACCCCGCGCGAGCGCGGGAAGTAGTCGACGCCGATCTGCACGATGTGGAAGCCCAGCCGCTGGGCGCGGATGACCAGCTCGGCGTCGATGAAGGAGCCCTCGCTGACCGGCCGCGCCGCCTCGAGGACGTGCCGGCGGACCAGCTTGAACGCGAAGTTGATGTCGCGGACACGGGTGCCGAACAGCATCTGCACCAGCGCGTTGTAGACGAACGAGTAGACGGCCCGCCGGGGGCCCTCGCCGGTGCGGTCGAGCCGGTAGGCGCTGACCATGTCGGCCTCGTAGTGGCGCAGCACCCGCAGGGCCCGGCCGAGCTCGAGCATCTCGAACGGCAGGTCGGCGTCGGTGTAGAGGACGACGTCACCGCGGACCGCGTCGAACCCGGTCTTGATGCTGCCGCCCAGGCCCCGGTTGACCGGGTGGTGCACCACGCGCACCCGGGGGTCGGCCGCGGCGAGCGCGTCGGCGATCCCAGGCGTCCGGTCGGTCGAGCAGTCGTCGATGATCACCAGCTCGTAGGCGGCGATCTCGCCCACGTCGATGAGGCGCTGGCACTCCTCCTCGGCGGCGCGCACCGCCCGCTCGACGTAGTCCTCCTCGTTCCACATGGGGAAGAAGACCGACAGCAGCTCGACCTTGGCCGACCGGTTCACGAGACCTCCACGCCGTGCACGAAAGCGATCGTGGCCACGACCGTCCCCACGAGGAGCACCGCGGCCACCGCCGGTGCCAGCCAGCGCGGGCGGCGGTCGCCGGCCAGCACCACCGCGGCCGCGGCGATCACCGGGAAGGCCGCCAGCACGTACCGGCCCGACCCCATGAAGTCCTTGGTGCCGATGATCGGGATGGCCAGCGACACCACGGTGTAGGCGGTGTAGCCCCAGCCGAACCGCCGCCAGACCACCCGGACGAGCAGCACCGCGGCCAGGCAGGCCAGCGCCTGCGGCACCACGAGGACGGCGACGTCCCAGTCGCGGTAGTACAGGAGGCCGAAGAAGGCGACCTTGAACCAGGTGCGCGGCCCGCCGGGCTGCTCCCACCCGGGCGCCCCCTGGACCGTCGCGAAGGCCAGCGGGTCGCCGAACCGCACGCCCAGGTAGACCATCCACGCGAGCAGCCCGGCGCCGGAGACCAGCAGCGCCGCGTGCCGCCACCGCACCGCCGGCACCGCCCGCACGAGGGCGCGCCACGGGAGCGGGCCGGACGGAGTGGGCGGCGGGGCGTCCGGAGCGGGTCCGCCGGCGCCGACGAGCACCGGCTCGCGGCTGGCCGCACGGTCCTGGGCGATCATCTCGACCGCGCGCACGACCAGGCCCACCGCGACGGCGATCCCCACCGGCCGGCCGGCGGTCGCCAGGGCGCCGACCAGGCCGGCCAGCACGTAGTGCCGGCGTTCCAGCAGCGCGAACGCCCCCAGCGTGGTGAGCAGGAACGACGCGTCGCTGTAGCCGGAGCCGTACAGGAAGAAGCTGTACGGGTAGACCAGCAGCAGGACGACGGCGACGACGGCGGCCCGCGGCGACAGCCGCGCCCGCACCCAGGCGGCGAACAGCATCGCCGCCCCTGCCGCGCAGGCGAGCGTGACCAGCCCGGCGGCGGTGGAGAAGTCGCCGCCCAGGAGCTGTCCCGCGACGTGCACCAGCAGGGGGTAGACGGGGAAGAACGCGATCGGGCTCTGCCGTCCCGGGGTGTAGGAGTACCCCTCCGAGGCGATCAGGTGGTACCAGCCCGAGTCGCCCTGGAACCACGCGTCCAGCCAGCCCGGGCCGTCGAGGAAGTCGCGCCCCGGCAGCGTTCCGACCGACCGGTAGGTGGTCCACGCCACCGCGGACAGCGCGGCGGTCATGAGCAGGAACGCGCCCAGGGTGTAGAGAGGCAGGCGCCGGACCACGCTCGCCAGCCTCTCCCCCGTCGGCTGCGTCACGTCCGGCAATCTATGTCGGCGGACGGAATCGAGTACAGCCGCACTCGCGGTGTCGTCACAGGCGGTACGGGTGGGACGGGCCGGACTGCTGACGGCCCGGGCGATGCGGCACCAACGTCACGGAAACGAGGTCGCGGTGGTCCTCTCGGTCCTCGCCATCGCCGGGGCGGCGCTCTGCTACGGCGCGTCCGCGGTGTTCCAGGCGGCCGCGGTCGCCCGGTCGGGACGGACCGGCGTGGGGGGACTGCTCGGCCGGCTGGCCGTGGACCCGCGCTACCTCGTGGGCCTCGCGCTGGTCGCGGCCGGCTTCCTGCTGTCGGTCGTGGCGATCCGCGCGCTGCCGCTGTTCGTGGTCCAGGCCGGGCGGGCGTCCAGCCTGGGGGTGACCGCCGTCCTGGCCGCCGTCTTCCTCGGCTCCCGGCTGCTCCGCGCGGAGAAGCTGGCGCTCGGCGGTGTGGGCGTGGGCCTGGTGGCCGTCGCGCTGGCGGCGGCACCGCAGGGGCCCGCCGAGGTGTCCGACCTCGTCCGGTGGCTGGTGCTGGCCGCTGCCGTCCTGGTCGCCGGCCTGACGCTCGTGGCGAGCCCGAGCCGGCCCTCTCCTCGCGCCGCGGCCCTGCTGGCCGCGCTGGCCGGGTGCTCCTTCGGCGTCCGCGCGCTGGCCGCCCGCGTCCTGGGTCCCGTGCAGCTGCCGGGCGTCCTCGCCGATCCGAGCGCGTACGCGGGCGGGATCGCCGCGCTCACCGGCCTGCTCGCCGGTGCGCTGGCCCTCCAGCGCGGCACCGTGGTCGCGGTGACCACCACGATGGTGGCGACCGAAGCGGCCCTGGGTTCGGTGCTGGGGCTGCTGGTCGGCGACCGGCCGGCCGAGGGCCTGGGCTGGCTGGCCGCCGTGGGGTTCGTCGTCACGGTGGGCTGCGCCCTGCTGCTGGCCCGCTTCGGTGTCCCCGATGCCGAACCGGACACGCCCGCGGCTCAGCCCGCTGACGGCGTCCGCTGGACGGCGTAGACGTCGCAGGTGCCGTACTCGTCCACGAAGCCGGGCCAGAGCAGCGTCATGCCGATCTTCTCCGCGACGCGTCGCGAGGCGGTGTTGGCGGGGTCGACCATCGCGATCAGGCGGTCCACCGGGAGCGTGGCGAACGCGTGCCCGGCGATCGCCAGGGCCGCCTCGGTGGCCAGGCCACGGCCCCACACGGCTCGATCGAGCAGATAGGCGACCTCCACCTCGGTCCGGCCGCCGATCTCCCAGGGCAGCAGACCGCACCGGCCCACGAAGGAGCCGGTGCCCCTGTCGACCGCGGCCCAGAGCCCGTAGCCGTACCGGCGGTAGTAGACGTCGATGACCCAGGCCAGCTCCTCGCGCGTCTGCTCGTACGTGCGGGTGCCGTCGGGGAAGTACCGCCGCACCTCCGGGTCCCGGTACAGCGCGGCGAGCGCGTCCAGGTCGTCCATCGACAGCTCGCGCAGCAGCAACCGGTCGGTCCGGATCACGACGCGCACGGTGCCAGGATCGGGGCATGCCGCCGTCCACCACCAGCCCCGTCTTCGCCGACGAGTTCGACGGCACCGCGCTCGACCGGTCGGTCTGGTTGCCGCACTACCTGCCGGCGTGGAGCTCGCGCGCGGCCACGGCGGCCACGTACCACGTGGGAGAGGGTTGCCTGCGCCTGTCGATCCCGCGGGACCAGGGGCTCTGGCTGCCCGGCGAGCACGAACCGCCGCTGCGGGTCTCGGGCGTGCAGTCGGGCAACTTCTCCGGGCCGGCCGGCAGCACGACCGGCCAGCAGCCGTGGCGGGACGGCGCCGTCGTCCGCGAGGAGCAGGAGACGTTCTGGGGCTGGACGCCCGATCACGGGCGGCTGGAGATGCGGGCCCGCGCCGAGCTGACGCCCCGGTCGATGGCCGCCTGGTGGATGGTCGGCCTGGAGGACGTGCCCGAGCACTCCGCCGAGATCTGCGTGTTCGAGGTCTTCGGGGACGCCGTCGAGCCGGGGGTCTCGGCCGCCGTCGGGATGGGCCTGCACGCCTTCCGCGACCCGGCGACGCCCGAGGACTTCGCCGCCGTCCGGCTGCCGATCGACGTGGCGGAGTTCCACACCTACGCCGTCGACTGGACCCCGGAGCGGGCGGAGTTCTCCGTCGACGGCGAGGTGGTCCGCAGCTGCCCGCAGCCACCGGCCTACCCGGTGCAGATGATGGTCGCGGTCTTCGACTTCCCGGACCGCGCCCCGGAGGCGGACGACGACGCCGTCCCGCTGCTCGTCGTCGACCACCTCCGCGGCTCGGAGAACTAGCTCACCCGTCGTCCCGGACCATCCCCCCGGCACCGGCGCCGGCCCCCGACGGCACGGCGGTGTCGTCGCCGGCGCGGCCGCCGGCGCCCTCGTCGTCGCCGGCCGTGCGCGGCATGACCACGTTCGGCAGCTCGGCGCCGCCCGCGCCGACCGTCGCGGGGACGCGGCCGTCGAGCTCGGCGGCCCCGTAGCCGTCGTCGGCCGCCTCGGTCCGCACGGCGTCGACGATGCCGCCGAAGGGCTCGGGCACCTCGTCCGCGGCGGGCAGCTCCGCGGTGTCGGCGCCGTCCAGCAGCGCGCCGGCCGGCGGGTTGACGAACTCGAAGTCCACCAGCCGCAGCCCCTGGCCCGCGAGCTCCTCCCACTTGGCCCGGAAGCTCTCCCAGGTCACGTTGGCCCAGAGCGCGTAGCCGTCCTGCCCCGGCAGGAAGGCGCCGGAGAACCGGATCTCACCGCCGACGCGGTGCTGGTTGAGGTCCACCAGCCGCAGGCCCTGCCCCGCCCACTCCTGCCACTTGGCCACGAAGCTCGCCCACGAGGCGTTGACCCACAGCGCGTGGCCGCCGGTGCCGGGCAGGAAGACGCCGGTGTAGCGGTCCTGGCCGCCCACCTGGTGCACGTGCAGGTCGTGCAGCCGCAGGCCCTGCCCGCTCCACTGCTCCCACTTGGCCCGGAAGCTGTCCCAGCTCGCGCCGACCCACAGCGCGTGCCCGCCGCTGCCGGCGAGGAAGGCACCGGTGTAGCGGTCCTGGCCGCCGACGTTGGCGATGTGGATGTCGTGCAGCCGCAGGCCCTGCCGGCTCCACTCGTCCCACTTGGCCTGGAAGCTCTCCCAGCTCGCGTTGGCCCACAGGGCGTGGCCGCCGGTGCCGGGGAGGAACACCCCGGAGTACCGGGCGCCGTTCGCCACCGGCCGCACGTGGACGTCGACCAGCCGCAGGCCGTCGGCGCTCCACTGCTGCCACTTGGCCGCGAAGCCCTCCCAGGTGTCGTTGACCCAGAGCGCGTAGCGCCCGGTGCCCGCCCGCCACACCCCGGAGTAGCCCTTCTCGGAGAACCGCTCGTACATCTTCGCGACGGTCTGCCGGTCGCCGAAGCTCATGCCGGTGCGCTGGCCGATGGTCACGCCCGACCGCCGCGGCACGATCGTCGGCTTCGACGTGTCCTTGGCGAACGCCGTCGCGTGGTAGTGCATGAGCGAGCCGTAGTCGTAGTCGAAGTAGTCGGTCGACCCGGGCTTGGTCTGGAAGTTGTGCCGGGCGTCGTCCTCGCCCTCGGGTGGCGGCCCGTCCTTGATGTTGTCCCACTTGATCTCCACGAACGAGTCGCGGTCGGACCGGGACTGCTCGTGGTAGACGCCGAGGGAGTGCAGGAACTCGTGGGCGAGCACCCCCCACGGGTGGCCGTCGGCCAGGCGCAGGTCCTGACGGCCCCCGCGCATCCCGATCGGCGACGAGCTCGACGACGCGTTGCCGTTGCTGACGACCTGGATCCAGTTGGGCCACGAGCCGGCGTTGGCCGAGGTGCGCAGGGTGAAGCGGATGCCGGTGTTCGCCTGGATGTGGTTGATCGCGTCGGTCACCCGCTGCTGGTCGGGCACCCCGGCGTCGACGGCGTAGGCCACCTGCCCGTTGGTCCACAGGAAGCTCGAGTCCGTGGGCAGACCGATGCCCAGCGGGCCGACGGTGAGCGCGCCGTCCTCGCTGCCGGCGAACGCGGTCGTCAGCCGGAGCTCGCGGCGCCGGGCGATCTCGGCGGCCTCCGCCTCGACCTCCTCCACCGGGCCCATGTCGATGCAGCCGTCGTGGATGGCGCGGCCGTCTACGACCGCGAACCTGACCGGGTGCTCGACGAGGCCCGGGCCGGTGAGGAACCCGGCCCCGCTCACCGGGCTGGCAGCCATGTGGTCGATCCCGCCGAGCTGCCTGTCGTCGTCCGTGCTCATGCCCACCATCTCCAAGGTCGTGCTGCCGTGTCGTGCTGCAGGTGTCAGGCGATCCGGGACAGGTGCACCCGCACCGGACCCGCCGCCGGCTCCGCCACCGGGGTGGCGCTCGTGGTGAAGAACTCGACCCGGGCGTCGTCCGCCGTCCGGCCCCGCACCCGGACCAGCAGCCCGGGCTCGTACATCCCGCCGCCGACCGGCAGGTCGAGGGTCACCCGGACCGTCGGCCGGGCCGCCGTCACCGTGAGATCGGACGACGAGGCGGCCGGGCCGTCCGCCGGCGCGTCGGCCACCGCGAGGTCGGCGACGCGCACGTCCACGACGGCGTCGAGGACGTCGTCGTCCAGCCCGTCGAAGCGCAGCTCGAGATCCATGGGCTCCCCCCGGTCGTGACACCGGCCCGTGCCGGTCAGCCTCGTGGGCCGGCGTCACCGCAGCGTCACGGCGACGGGTCAGCGGCCCGCGACGGGGGAACACGTCAGCGCATGGCGGAGGTGCACAGCGGCTCCCGGGGCCGGGCGAGCGACGCCTCGTGGCCGCACCGCATTCCGGCGCGGCACTGGGGCAGCATCCTGCGGCGCGTGGTGCGGCACGTCCTCAACGACCGGCTTCTGCTGCTCAGCGCCGGCATCTCGTTCTTCGCGCTGCTGTCCATCGCGCCGATGCTGGTCACCGCCGTGTCGGTGTACGGAGCGGTGACCACGCCGGCCGAGGCGCTCGACCAGCTCTCCGGGGTGGCCCGGACGCTGCCGCCCGAGCTGGAGCCGCTCGTCGCCGAGCAGCTGACGACGATCACGACGGCCTCGACGCACGTGCTCACGGTCCGCGGGATCACCGGTCTCGTCCTCGCCCTCTGGACGGCGACGACGGCGGCGACCTACCTCATCGACGCGCTGACCCTCGCCTACCACGAGACGGAGACCCGCGGCCTGCTGCGCCGCATGGGGCTCGGGCTCCTGTTCGTGCTGGGCGGCGCGCTGGTGGTGGGTGGGGCGATCGCCGTGGCCGAGGTGATCTCCGACGCGCTCGACCGCGCGCCGTCCACGATCCGTGCGCTGGGCCCCGCCTTCACCTGGCTGGCGCTGGCCACGCTCATGGCCGTGGTGCTGGCGGTGCTCTACCGGTTCGCCCCCGACCGGCGGCAGGCCCGCTGGCGGTGGACCAGCACGGGTGCCGCCGTGGCGACGGTCCTCTGGCTGGCCACCTCCATCGGCCTGTTCGCCTACGTGCAGAGCCTGGGCAGCTACGAGTCGACCTACGGCTCGCTGGCCGGGGTGGCGATCAGCATGCTGTGGCTGTGGATCAGCGTCTTCCTGGTGATCCTCGGTGCGGCGGTCAACGCGGAGGCCGAGCGGCAGACGCTCCGGGACTCCACGGTCGGCCCCGACCGGCCGCTGGGCGAGCGGGGTGCCGTCGTCGCCGACAGCACCCCGCCGGACGGTGTCAGAGCGACCAGGCCGCGAACTCCTCCCCCGTGACCTCGCGCAGCCGCTCGGCATCGTCCCGGAGGGCCGCGCGCAGCCGTTCCCGCACGGCCGCGTCCACCGGCGCGGGCCGGTCAGGAGCGGCGTTGCGGCGCTGCTCCATGGCCGACGACCAGTGGTCGTCGAGCCCGAGCTGCTCGAAGAGCCGGCGCATCGTCGCCCGCGGACGGTCGCGGAGGTCCTCCTGGGCCACGACGGTGATCCGCCCCTCGAATGCTCCGGCCGCCAGGAACGGCTCCAGCCGCTCGAGGTAGCGGCCGCGCGCCACGTACTGGCTCGCCGGGTCCAGCAGCGCCTCCTCCGGCGGCCGGGGCTCGGTCCCGTCCCGCCGGTGGTGCCAGTACTGGGACACCGCCCGGTCGACCGGGTCCCGGACGGCGTAGACCAGGCGGGCGCCCGGGACGACCTCCGCCATCCGGCCGGCCACCTCGGGGTGGTCCGGAGACGTGTATCCCGGCGAGCTCTCCCCTCGCACGCGGGCGCGGGCATCGAACTGCCCGGCGTACCAGGCGACCCCGCGGTGCCAGTTGCCCTCGGTCCAGTCCCCGGCGCGGTCGGCGGGCCCGACGAAGAAGTTGAGCTCCTTGGGCTCGGACATCGCCACGTCGGGGTGCGCGTCCAGGTAGGCGTGCAGCGACGTCGTCCCGCACTTCATCGCGCCGATGATCACCACGTCCGGCAGCGCTCCGGCGATCCCGTCCACGCCCCGCGGGTGCCCGCGGCGGAGTTCCGCGACACGCCCGGGCGGAATTCGTACGTCTGGGATCGGTGCGGACGGGTAGCGGGTGCAGAGCGGAACGTGACCGCGCCAGCGGGGGGCTAGTCGACTGGCAAGGAGGACACGTGCTTTCCGATCGATCCCGTCCCGTGATCGAGGCGACCCTTCCGGTGGTCGCGGAGAACATCCCGGAGATCGCCACCCGCTTCTACCGCCACCTGTTCGGGCAGCACCCCGAGCTGTTCGACGGCGTGTTCAACCGCGGGAACCAGGCCGAGCAGACCCAGCAGCTGGCGCTGGCCGGCTCGGTGGCCGTCTTCGCGAGCTCGCTGGTGAAGGTGCCCGAGCAGCTGCCGGAGCACCTGCTGTCGCGGATCGCGCACAAGCACGCCTCGCTCGGCATCACGCCGGCCCAGTACGACGTCGTCCACGAGCACCTGTTCTGGGCCATCGTCGACGTGCTCGGCGACGCGGTCACGCCCGAGGTGGCGGCCGCGTGGGACGAGGTCTACTGGCTGATGGCGTACGCCCTGATCAACCAGGAGCGGGGGCTGTACAGCGCCCGCGGGGTGCGCCCCGAGACGGTCTGGCGCGAGTGGGAGGTCGCGGAGAAGGTCCGCGAGACCGACGACGTCGTCACCTTCCGGATGCGCAAGGTCGACGACCGGCTGGTGAAGACCTCCCTGCCCGGCCAGTACGTGACCGTGCAGGTACCCATGCCCGACGGCGTGCGGCAGCCGCGGCAGTACAGCCTCACCCGTGCCGACGACGGCCAGCACCGCCAGTTCTCGGTCAAGCGGGTCAGCGGCGGGGGCAAGCCCGACGGCGAGGTGTCCAACCTCCTCTGCGACACGGTGGACGTCGGGGACCGGCTGACCATGTCGCTGCCCTTCGGCGACGTCGTCCTCGACGACTCCGGCCGCCCGGTGGTCTTCGCCAGCGCCGGCATCGGCATCACCCCGATGGCCGGCATGCTCTCGCACCTCGTCGAGGCCGGCTCGCACCTCGACGTCCGGCTGTGGCACGCCGACGCCGACGAGGCGTCGTGGCCGCTGCGCCAGCAGGTGCTCGACGACGTGCGGAAGCTGGCGAACGGCCAGGTGCACGTCTGGTTCGAGAGCGGCGCGGAGTGCTCGCTCCCGGTCGACGGCGTGCGGCAGGGGCAGATGGACCTGGGCGACGTGGAGCTGCCGTGGGGCGCCCTGTACTACCTCTGCGGACCGCTGCCGTTCATGCAGGCGGTGCGCAGCGCGCTGATCGAGCGAGGCGTCCCGGCCCGCGACATCCAGTACGAGGTGTTCGGGCCCGACCTGTGGCAGGCCGACCTCGCGACGGAGGAGACACCCGGCGCCACGGAGCGCGCCGGCCGCCACAGCGCCTGACCCGACCTGCCCACCCGCCGTCCGGCACCGCCCGGACGGCGTCTCCCTCTAGGAGCTGCGCGTGGACATCCCCGCGATGCGGGCCAACTTCGCGAAGGCCGCGGCCACCGGCGACGAGGCCCCGCTGTACTTCTACTCGCACCTGTTCCTGAGCCATCCCGAGACGCGGGCGATGTTCCCGGTCTCGATGGCCCACCAGCGCGACCGGCTCTTCAGCGCGCTCGGCGACGTCGTCGCGCGGGTCGACGACCTCGACGCGCTGGTGCCGATCCTCCAGCAGCTCGGCCGCGACCACCGCAAGTTCGGGACGCTCGCCGCGCACTACCCGGCCGTCGGGGCGAGCCTGCTGGCCACCCTCGAGCACTTCGACGACGAGTGGAGCCCCGAGCTCGCCAAGGACTGGACCGAGGCCTACACCCTCGTCGCCGAGGTGATGATCGCGGCGGCCGACGAGGCCGCCGAGGCACCGGCCTGGTGGGACGCCGACGTCGTCGGGCACGAGACGCGGGCGATCGACGTCGCCGTCCTCCAGCTGCGGCCGCGCACCCGCTACGACTACCTGGCCGGGCAGTCCCTGTCGCTGGAGACCGACATCCGGCCACGGCTGTGGCGCTACTACTCCCCCGCCAATGCGCCTCGCCCCGACGGCCTGCTGGAGATCCACGTCAAGGCCCGCGACGGCGGTCCGGTGAGCTCCGCGCTGGTCCGCAGGCTGCGGGTGGGCGACGTCGTGCGGCTCGGCCCGCCCGTCGGGCACATCTCGCTCTCCGGCGAGTCGGATCGCGACCTGCTGCTCGTGGCCGGCGGCATGGGGCTGGCGCCGCTGAAGGCGCTGGTCGACCAGGTGGCCCGCCACGGGCCGGCCCGGCGGGTCGACCTGTTCGTGGGGGCCCGCAACGACGACCACCACTACGACCGGGCGGACCTGCGCCGGCTCGAGCAGGAGAACCCGTGGCTGACGGTCACCCTGGCCGTCTCCGAGGACAAGGTCTCCTCCCTCGAGCACGGGGACGTGGGTGACGTGGTCATGCGGCACGGCCCCTGGCTCAGCCGGGAGGTCTACGTCGCCGGACCGGGCGCGATGGTCGACGACACGACCGCCCGGCTGCAGGCGCACGGGGTGCCCGCGCAGCGCATCCACAGCGAGGTCTTCGCCCCCAGCCGACCGGGGCCCAGTCTTGACGGAGAGGTGACCGAATGAGCAGCGTCCAGAACGAGCCCACCGGCGAGGAGCGCGGCCTGCACCCGGCCGACGTCCAGAACGTGCGGTTCACCCGTGCCTCGATGCTGCGGCCGGGCTACGTCGACACCGAGGTCGACCGGGTGATGAGCCGGGTGGCCGAGGAGCTGGCCCGGCACATCGCCGAGAAGGCAGCGCTCCGCGACGAGGTGCGCGCGCTGCGGGCCGCCGTGGACGGCGCGCCGGTGCACGAGGCGCCGAGCGACCAGGCGGTGCGCATCCTGTCGGCGGCGCAGCAGACGGCGGACGCCTACGTCGCCGAGGCGGAGGAGTTCAGCCGGCAGATGACCAGCGAGGCGCGCAGCGTCTACGAGGAGGAGCTCCAGGAGGCGCGCGAGAGGGCGGGCGCGATCATCCAGGCGGCCCAGGAGGCGGCGGCCCGCATGACCGGGCCGGCGCCGGCCGGCGCGGACGCACCGGGTCGCAGCGTCGAGGAGCTCGAGGAGCAGGTGGCCTACCTCAAGGCGTTCGGTTCGGCGGTCCGCGTGCAGCTGCGCTCCTACCTCGAGGCGCTGATCACCGACGTGGAGACCGAGTGGGGCAGGGCCGACCCCGCCGCCATCCCCCAGGGGCCACCGCGTCCACCGGCGCAGCGCTCGAACCGGGAGCCCCAGCAGGGTGGGGCCACCGCGTTCTCGGACAACACCGTCGCGCAGGCCGCCCCCGCGGAGGAGGACGTCCCGGCCAATGCCGGTTCCCCCTCCTCCGTCTGACGGCACCACCGGAGCGGTCGACCGGACGGCGGTGGCCGGGCGCCTGCGGGACTTCCCGCGGCGTCCGGCGCACCGCCCCGACCTCCGGCAGGCTGCTGTGGCGCTCTGCGTGACCGAGTACGAGGGCCGGCCGGCCCTCGTCATCACCCGCCGCGCCGCCGGCCTCCGCGCGCACGCCGGGCAGTGGGCCCTGCCCGGCGGGCGCCTCGACCCGGACGAGACCGTCGTCGACTGCGCGCTCCGCGAGCTGGAGGAGGAGGTGCTCCTGACCGTCGGCCCCGCCGACGTCCTGGGCGTGCTCGACGACTACGTGACCCGCTCCGGGTACGTGATGACACCGGTGGTCTGCTGGGCCGGCGAGGTGGGTGACCTGGTGGGTGACGAGGCGGAGGTGGCCGAGGTCCTGCAGATCCCGTTGGCCGACCTGGACGTCGAGCCCCTCTTCACCCGCATACCGGAGTCCTCCGCCCCGGTGATCGCGCTGCCGCTGCTGGGCCGGCACCTGCACGCGCCGACCGCCGCGGTCATCCACCAGTTCTGCCGCATCGCCTGCCGTGGCGAGGTCGCCCGGGTCGACCATCTCGAGCAGCCGGTGTTCGCCTGGCGCTGAGCGTCAGTGCCCGCGGAAGGCCTCCTCCAGCCACCAGGAGGGCCGGTCCCGGGTCACCTTGGCGTCGACGAGGAAGGGCGCCGACCGCGGGCCGGCCAGCCACTGCCGCAACGGCTGCAGGTCGGGGACGTCCCGGACCGTGACCGCCTCGAAGCCGTACCCGCGGGCGATCGCGGCGAAGTCGGTCTCGGGGAACCGGACGACGTCCAGCGGGTGGCCGGCCGGACCGAAGTGGTGCACCTCGGCCCCGTAGGCGGCGTCGTCGTAGACGACGACCACCATCGGCAGGCCGAGCCGCACGACGGTCTCGAGCTCCGAGGCACCCATCAGCGCGCCGCCGTCGCCGAGGGCGGCGACGGGCAGCCGGTCGGGCCGGGCGAGGGCGGCGCCGATGGCGGTCGCGAGCCCGAGACCGACCGACTGGAACGCCTGCGTGAAGCAGAAGCCGAACTCGTCGGGCACGTCGAGGAACATGCTCGGGTAGCCCATGAAGTTGCCGGAGTCCACGGCGAGCACGCGCTCGGCGGGCAGCAGGTCGTCGAGCGCGATCGTGAGGGCCCGGGGGTCGACCAGCCCGGCGCCGCCCTCGTCGTCGAACGGCTCGTCCCGCCAGCGGCGGCGGCCGGCGACCAGCTCGCGCACCTCGGCCGTCCGGTAGCCCGTGGCGAATCCGGGCACGGCGCCGGTGACCGCCCGCGCGACCTCCCGCACGTCGCCGACCACGCCGAACGCCACCTCCCGCTGGGCGCCGATCGCCTCGGGGTCGAGGTCCACCTGCGCGACGACGGCGTCGTCGGCGATGAGCCGGCCGTGCCGCATCGTCCACATGTTGAGGGCGCAGCCCCAGCCGACCACCAGGTCGGCCCCGGAGATGAGCTCCGCGGCCACCGGGGTGGCGAACCCGCCGGAGACGTCGAGGTCCCAGGGGCTCCCGCGGAACAACCCCTTCGCCACCGCCGACGTCGCCAGCAGGGCCCCGCACCGATCGGCCAGCTCCTCGAGGGCGGCGCGGGACCCGCTCCCCCGCGCTCCGCGACCGGCGACGAACACCGGACGGCGGGCCCGCCGCAGGGCATCGGCCAGCCGGCCCACCTCGTCCGCCGCGGGCTGCCCCCGCAGCGCAGGAGGCGCCACGACCCCGCCCGGCGGGGCCGGCAGCTGCTGCACGTCAAGCGGCAGGTTGAGGACGACGACCCGCCGCTCGTCCCGGGCGGTCGCCACCGCGGCAGCGGCGGTCGCGGCGGCCTCCTCCGCCACCTCCACGCGCAGGGACACCGCACCCACCGCCACGGCCAGCGCCTGCTGGTCGACGAAGAAGTTCGACCGGCGCGAGGTGGCCTCCGCGGTCAGGACGACCAGCGGGGTGCGGCTCTTCGCCGCCTCGGTGATGCCCGTGAGGGCGTTGGTCAGCCCGCAGCCCTGGTGGACGCTCAGGGCCGTCACCCCACCCGACATCCGGGCGTGGGCGTCGGCCATCGTGGCCGCCCCGCCCTCGTGCCGGGCGGCGACGAAGCGGGCCCCGGCGGCGACCATCGCGGTGGTGACGGCGAAGTTGCCCGAGCCCACGACGCCGAAGACGGTGCCGAGGCCGCTCCGGACCAGGACCTCCCCGAC